>NZ_JCAQIE010000010.1:0-1220 GCF_059621125.1 Nocardioides sp. Z35_8
TGCGGGTTCAGGCGGTCAGCGCAACACCTCGGCTAGTGCTTGTGATGGTGTCTTGAAGCCGAGGGTCTGTCGAGGGCGTTCGTTGAGCTCTTGAGCGATGGCATCGAAGTCGTCTTGGGTCAAGGTGCGGAAGTCGACCCGGCGGGGCAGGTACTGACGCAGAAGTCCGTTGGTGTTCTCGTTGCTGCCACGCTGCCACGGCGACTTCGGATCGCAGAAGTAGACCTGCACACCGGTGGCGACGGTGAACCGCTGGTGTTGGGCCATCTCGTGGCCGAGGTCCCAGGTCAGGGACTTCGTCAGTTGCTGCGGCAGCGTCGTGACTGCGGCA
Source organism: Nocardioides sp. Z35_8 (assembly GCF_059621125.1). Classification (NCBI taxonomy): domain Bacteria; kingdom Bacillati; phylum Actinomycetota; class Actinomycetes; order Propionibacteriales; family Nocardioidaceae; genus Nocardioides; species Nocardioides sp. Z35_8. The sequence continues at coordinate 332 of NZ_JCAQIE010000010.1, forward strand.
GCCAGCGCATCGGCGACCGCGTCAGCCTTGTGATTGCCACCAGGTAGCGCGACCAGCATCAGGAACCGGGTCGAGCGCTCCACCAAGGTGGCAACGGGGCTCATCCCTTTGCCGAACACCAGGTCGCCTTCCCAGTGGCCGGGTACCGCCCGGTCCTCTACCTCGGCCGGTCGCTCGGAGATGTGCAGCGTGTTGGGCCGGCCGCCACGACCGTCGGGCAACCGAACTCCCTTGGGTCGCCGGATCACCCGCCCGGTGCGCAGGTGAGCGGTCAGTTCTTTGCGCAGCGCGCCGCGGGACTGGACGAACAGGGTGCGGTAGATGCTCTCGTGGGACACGTGCATCTCCGGGTCGTCGGGGTAGGTGGACTTGAGCCAGCCTGCGATCTGCTGGGGTGACCATCGTCGCTGAAGCTTCTCGGCCACGATGCCAGCCAGCACCGGGTTCAGAGCCAGCTTGCACGCCTTGGGACGGGTCGCACGCGACCACGCCTCACGATCGGCTCTGGCTGCTCTGTATCGCCTGGGCCCGCCGTTGGTGTTGACCTCTCGGCTAACCGTCGAGGGCGCTCGACCCAATCGAGTCGCGATGGCTCGGATCGACTCCTGGGCCGCCAAGCCCCGAGAGATCTCCTCGCGCTCCGCCATCGACAGACGACAACGTGATCGACGCCGAGGATCGGGTCTGACCCCACCCCAGCGCAGCAGGTAGGTACGCACCGTGCTCGGTGACAGACCCAGTTGCCGAGCTGTCGGCTTCGCTGCCTGCCCCTCACGCAGCCTCGCCCACAGCGCGTCGATCGTCTCTGGCGTCAGCTTCTCGTAGTCACCACGTCCCACCGCAACCTCCTCGAGTTAAGGAAGTGTTGCGCTGACCCCTTGAGAGCACC
>NZ_JCAQIE010000011.1:0-1006 GCF_059621125.1 Nocardioides sp. Z35_8
AGGCCGGGACGGTCCACGGATCGGTTGTTGGCGTTGAGGATGACGACCGCGGCGTGGTGTTCAGGAGCGATGGCCAGCAGGCTGCGGTAGCCGCCGGTGCCGCCGTTGTGGAACATGACTCGATGCTCGCTGCGGGGCGGGGTGGCTGCGATCCAGCCGGGATGGATCGCAGCTCTCGCGTTGATGCGGTGGGAAGTGGCCCGGTTGAGAGCGATGGCTTCCGCGAGCTCGTCAGGTGCTGAACCGAGGTGAGCACGCGCGAACTTGAGCAGATCGGGCACAGTGGAGTGCAGACCACCGGCGCCGGCGAGGGCGCCAAGGTGCCAAGGTGGGCGTGGGCGTCCCAGGCGGGAGTGGCCGGTTGCCAGTCGGGCCGTCCCTTCGGCGTCGAGCACCACGCGGGTATCGCTCATGCCCAGGGGCCGGCAGATCTCGCCCTGAATGAGGGTGTCGTAGTCGGTACCGATGTGGCGTGCCAGAACAAGTCCCAGTAAGCCGGCACCGAGGTTGGAGTAGTGAACGCGGACACCGGGCACCGATCGCAAACGGGTGCGCCGCAGTCCGTCCATCAGGAACTCGCCGGTGCATCCGGCGTAGGGATCTGATCGGAAGAGCCCCCGCGCCAGGAGTCCTTTGGGCAGGCCTGGAAGGCCAGAAGTGTGGGAGGCCAGGTGCCCCAGCCTGATGACCTCGCCGCCGCGTTCTGGGGCCGTGATGTCGCGCGGCAGAAGGTCGTTCAGCGGTTGGTCAAGTTCCACGACACCGCGCACGACGAGCCGGGCCAACGCAAGGGCGGTGAACGTCTTGGTGACGGAACCGATCTCGAACTGCGTGCCGGGATCTGCGCCGTGCACTGCCGACTGCCCGTGGTGTAACGCCCCCACCATGACGACCCCCCGCTGTGTGGCGCCGAGGCGTTCCGCTGATCGTCCCGCCAGATCATCGAGGAGCGAGTTCGTCACCGTCATGCCTCCGTCCGCCCGAACAGGCGTCGGCCGCCGTACTT
>NZ_JCAQIE010000001.1:0-2433684 GCF_059621125.1 Nocardioides sp. Z35_8
TCCCGCCAGATCATCGAGGAGCGAGTTCGTCACCGTCATGCCTCCGTCCGCCCGAACAGGCGTCGGCCGCCGTACTTTTTGTGAACGGCCTGCTTCGTCACACCGAGCGCTTCAGCGATCTGCGTCCACGTGGTCCCTGACACCCGAGCGCGGTGCACCAGGACTTCCTCCTGTCCCTCCAGTCGGCGGCGCAGCGCGGTTGTATCGCGCAGGGCTTGGAGCGGATCAGCGTTCTCGGTGAATGCGGGCAAGATCGACCTCTGTCATGCGGTCAACCGTAGTTGACTTCTCCCGTGATAGTCAACTCATGTTGACGCAACAGACGCCAACTCAGGGCAGCGGTCATGCGTCGAACTCTAGGTCGGCAAGCCGTTCTACGACGCGAGCGCAGCCCCGACGGGATCGTGCCGAGCTCTTGGCGCATCGAACGCGCCCCACTGCACCTGGGGACGCGAACGCTGGCGGCCACCCCGCTCGCCCGGCGCCCTCATCTCGGCAGATCCGCACGCTCATCGCGGCAGATCCGGGCGTCTGGGCAAGTGATGTAGTGACTACGCGCCGCCCTCAGCATCTTCGTCGTCGGTCATCTCGAACGATCGGAGGGCATCGGGATCGTAGTCATCACTTGCCTGCAGCCCCAGGGCGGCGAGTGCCTCCGACGAGGGCAGTACATCGTCAAAGATCCCGACCGGGTGGCTCGGTTCCTCAGGCGTCCACAGCACCCCGTCGAGACGCCCGGCGCGCATTAGTTCCTCCACTGTGGCCCGGGCGAGACCGGTGCTTCGGCAGAAGTCCTCGATCCGCAACATGCCGCGACCACTGATAAGCGGCTTGGGACCTGGGGGCTCATCCATGGACGCAGCATGGCACCGTCAACCGCTCATCGGCAGATCCGCGCATGTCAGCGGCAGACCCCGGACGTTCTCCGTCAGCCGAGGTCTTCGTAAGAGTCAGGGTCATCGAAGCGGTTGGGCTCACGTTCGCGATGAGGCCCGTCGTAGGGCCGGTGCCCGACGAGCCAGTCGTAGCCCTTCCACTCGATGGTTCGATGCGCGGCTTCAAGGTTGCCCACGCAGAAGTGCAATCGACCACCGAAAAGAACGACTCCACGGCGCCACAGAACGCCCGGAAGCATGTCAGGCAAGCGGCTACGCGTGACCCATCTCGGAGTCAGGCGGTGACCGTTGTCAGTCCGCACTACTCCCCGCCAACCCATGGTCACATTCTGGCGCATCGGCGTCAGGACATCGGTGTGGATTCAGGCGGCATGAGCGGACGTTCGACGAAGCCAGTCGGGGTCGTCCGTGGACTTGGGCCGCCGCAGGAACTCAGCGCGTACGCCCGGTCTCAGCTGCCACCAACCGGCGACCAAGAAGGCAACCGCCAGGAAGAGGAGTGCCAGCCGGTGTAGGAGCGAGTGCCAGCCATCGCTCAGCAGTCCCGTCGTCATGAGACCCGAGACGGCTGCGCCCGGGGACTTCACGCGCAGCAGGTCAACGGTGACCACGCGACTGCAACAGCGGCCTGGGAGACGGACTCATCGACGTGAGCGGACGCACGGGTCGCGGCAGATGCGGGTGCCTACTCGTAGCCAGTGGCCGCGCGGACCATCTCGGCGAACAGACGCCCTGAGGGTGCCTCTTGGTCGTAGTCCACATCGGTCTCCACCGGAGCGGTTGAGAAGGCGGTCAACGCATCCAGAAGGCGTTCGACGGTCGAGTTCTCCCACTCGACGCGTCCCGCATCGACATAGTCGCGGAGCACCTCCTCCACGAACCATCCGAACTCGTCGCGCGTCGTCACAACGGACGGGTCGGCGATCGTGTCGCGCCCTGTCTCGTGTGCCATGGCCGCAGACTGTCATGCCCGACGCCGCGAGAACGCGTCCTCACATCGGCATGAGCCGCCCCCGGCCAGGGCATGTCAGGACGTCGAGTGCAGCCGCCGGCCGTGAGGTGCTCGTGCCGGCCGGCGTCTTGGGGTACGGGACCGGATGGCTGAACGTCACTGGACCCGCCTCGGCATCGTCGCGATCGCCGGTCACGTCTGCTACGAGCTCGTGGCGGGCGTCGCGGTGCCGCTGGCGCCACATGTCGGCGTACGAGCGGCTGCCGGGACGTTCGCGCTCTCCGCCGCTGCCGCGTACGTGCCCGCCGGTCGGCTCGTGAGCCCGCGCGGTGACCGTACGTACGCGATCGCGAACGGCTTCTTCCTCGCAGCGGTCGTCGGGCACTGCAGCAGCTGGCCTCGCAGGTGGCGCGCCGGCCTGCCGTGGTTGACCGAGCACGAAGGGCTCGAGGGGCCAGTCGTCGGCCCTACAACGTGATCCTCCAGGCGCCGGCTGTCGCCGGGGTCGCGGGACTCTGGAGAACCGTAGCAAGTGGCGGTGGGGCGCTGTGACGGCACTCGCGGTGGCGCCCGTGCTGCGGTGGGCCACGCCTCGCGAGTACGCCAGGCTGCGGCAGCAGGCAGCAGAGCACCCCGGATGGTGGAACCGGCGGCTGGAGTCAATCGAACGGGGGATCAGTACCAGCCGTTGGCCTGCTTGAAGCTCCACGCGCTGCAGGGGGTGCCGTAGGTGTCGCGGATGTAGTCGAGCCCCCAGCGGATCTGCGCCTCGGCGGAGGTCATGTAGTCGTCGGGCAGGTCGTGCAGCTGCGTGAGGGCCTGCGGGATGCCGTAGGCCGAGGACGTCGGGTTGTCGGCGTCGACGCGCCAGTTGGACTCGCTGACGTAGAGCGAGTCCAGGCACGAGAACTGGTCGGCGGAGAAGCCGTAGGCCGGCAGCAGGGCGCGGGCGATGTCGCGCGGGTCGCCGTCGGACAGCTTCTCCGAGCGCGTCACCGCCGCACCACCGGACATCTCGAGCGCGGTGGCCTTGACGCGGTCGGTGCGGCGGGCCGCGCGCGAGACGACGGCCCGCGAGGAGCGCCGCTCGAGCTCACCGGCGCTCGACTCGGTGTCGGCGACCGTCTCGGCACCGTCGGTGGTGCCGCCAGCGGTGGTGGTGCCAGCAGCCGTGCCGGCGGTCGTGCCGGTGGCACCGGACGCGCCGGCCGCCGAGCTCGCCGGGTCGGCGGCGATCGGAGAGGGCACGCGCGGCTCATCGAGCGCGAGACCGCCGGTGACGCTCATGCCGGTCACGGCGACGGCCAGGCCGGTCAGCGCCACGCTGGTGCGCAGGGGTCGACGCGGGGCGCGCACGGACTTGTGCCGGCCGGGCGCGCGGTGCTTCGGGACGTGCTTGTCGGACTTCGACACGGGGGCTCACGGGGTAGACGACGGGGTGCCACGCCCCGGTGGAGCCGGGCGTGGAGCGACCGCGCGGACCCGGGCCCAACGGCCCAGGTCACGAAGCGGTCACGAGCCACCATGCAGGAGCCTCAGGAGCCGTGCAAACCAAACGCCACATCCGGTGCTGTCCCTTTCGTCACATGAGACACGCCTGACCTCAGGGGTCACACCAGCACCGGCACACCGGTGTCTTCTCCGCCACAGCGCGAGGTCAGAGGGTGACGTCCTCCAGCATCTCGGTGACCAGGGCGGCGATGGGCGAACGCTCCGATCGGGTCAGCGTGACGTGGGCGAACAGCGGGTGGCCCTTGAGCTTCTCCACGACCGCCACGATGCCGTCGTGGCGCCCCACCCGCAGGTTGTCGCGCTGGGCCACGTCGTGGGTGAGCACGACCTTGGAGTTGGCGCCGATGCGCGAGAGCACGGTGAGCAGCACGTTGCGCTCGAGCGACTGGGCCTCGTCGACGATGACGAAGGCGTCGTGGAGCGAACGGCCGCGGATGTGGGTCAGCGGGAGCACCTCGAGCATCCCGCGGTCCATCACCTCGTCGACGACCTCGCGCGAGACCAGCGCGCCGAGGGTGTCGAAGACGGCCTGCGCCCAGGGCGACATCTTCTCCCCCTCCGAGCCCGGCAGGTAGCCGAGCTCCTGGCCGCCGACGGCGAACAGCGGCCGGAAGACGACGACCTTGGTGTGCTGGCGACGCTCCATCACGGCCTCGAGGCCCGCGCACAGCGCCATCGCGGACTTGCCCGTGCCGGCGCGCCCGCCGAGGGAGACGATGCCGACCTCGGGGTCGAGCAGCATCTCCAGCGCCACCCGCTGCTCGGCCGAACGCCCGTGGATCCCGAAGGCGTCGCGGTCGCCGCGCACGAGGTGCACGCGCTTGTCCGCACCGACGCGGCCCAGCGCCGTGCCGCGCTCGGAGAGCAGGACGAGGCCGTTGTGGCAGGGCAGGTCGCGCGCCTCGGCGAGGTCGATCACCCCGTCCTCGTAGAGCTCGTCGAGGTCGCCCGCGGGCACCTCGAGCTCGGCCATGCCGGTGTAGCCGGTGTCGGAGCTGCTGACGGCCTCGGCGCGGTACTCCTCGGCGTCGAGCCCGACGGCCGAGGCCTTGATCCGCAGCGGGAGGTCCTTGCTGACCAGGGTGACCCGGTGCCCCTCGTCGGCGAGGTTGCGCGCGACGGCGAGGATGCGGGTGTCGTTGTCGCCGAGCCTGAACCCGGACGGCAGCGAGTCGGCGTCGGTGTGGTTGAGCTCGACGCGGAGCGTGCCGCCCTCGGTGCCGACGGGCACCGGCTGGTCGAGGCGCCCGTTGACGATGCGCAGCTCGTCGAGGGCCCGCAGCGCGGAGCGGGCGAAGAACCCCAGCTCCGGGTGGTGGCGCTTGCCCTCCAGCTCGGTGATGACGACCACTGGCAGCACCACCTCGTGCTCGGCGAAGCGCTTGGTCGCGGCCGGGTCGGCGAGAAGGACGCTCGTGTCCAGGACGTAGGTGCGGCGGGTGGTGCTGGGTGAGGTCTTGCTGCTGGCCACGACTAACCCCTTGCTGCGGGTCGGCGCGCGCACTCCTCGCCCGGCCCGATGTCATTCAACGGACCGGAGAGCTCCCCTCTGAGTGCCCACGGTGTGCCTCCCGGTACAGCAGGCTTCCCCACCTGCCGATATCGCGAAAGTACGCTTGGTCACACCGCGATCCGGGTCGACACGCCCGAACGCGAGGTCACGACGAGGCAACGGCCGGGGGCCGCGGTCAGCCGCCGAAGCGGCGCTCGCGGGCGGCGTACGCGCGGATCGCGCGCAGGAAGTCGACCCGGCGGAAGTCGGGCCAGAGCGCCTCGCAGAAGTAGAACTCCGAGTTGGCCGACTGCCAGAGCAGGAAGCCGCCGAGGCGCTGCTCGCCCGAGGTGCGGATCACCAGGTCGGGGTCGGGCTGGCCCTTGGTGTAGAGGTGCTCGGCGATGTGCTCGACGTCGATGCTGTCGGCCAGCTCCTCGAGCGAGGTGCCCTTGGTGGCGTGGTCGGAGAGCAGCGCGCGGACCGCGTCGGCGATCTCGCGGCGCCCGCCGTAGCCCACGGCGACGTTGACCAGCAGCCCGTCGATGTCGCGGGTCGCCTCCTCCGCCGCCTTGAGCTTCGCGGCTGTCTCGGGCGGCAGCAGGTCGAGGGCACCGACCGGGTGGATCCGCCAACGGCGTGCCTCGGCCAGCGACTCGACCGCGCCCTCGATGATCGTGAGCAGGCCGGTGAGCTGCTCGGCGGGACGGTTGGTGAGGTTGTCGCTCGAGAGCAGCCAGAGCGTGACCACCTTCACCCCGACCTCCTCGCACCAGACCAGGAGGGGACGGATGTTGTCGGCGCCGGCCTGGTAGCCCTCGGCCGTGTCGAGACCGACCGCCTTGGCCCATCGCCGGTTGCCGTCGAGCATCACGCCGACGTGCTGCGGGATCTGGTCGTGGGGCAGGCGCTTCACCACCCGGGACTCGTAGGCCGGGTAGAGCACCCGTCGCACGACGTCCTTCACGTTGATCACGAACCGATCGTAACGCCGGGTGTGCCGGCGCTTGTCGCCGACGACTGCGCGCCTCTCGCCCTACGGGGTAGTTTTTCCGTATGGACCACCCCGCCATGACCCCCCGCGACCGCGTCGAGCACGCCGTGGACCGTGCCGGCGAGGTGATGGCCGACAAGATGGCCGAGATCAAGCCGCGCCTGCGCGGCTGGCTGCACGCCGCGACCGCTCCGATCGCCGGCGCCGCCGGCATCGTGCTCGTGGCGATGTCTCCGACCGCCTCGACCCGCATCGGATCGGCGGCGTTCGCCCTGTCCGCCCTCCTCGTCTTCACCGTCTCCGCGATCTACCACCGCGGCACCTGGTCGCCGCGCACGTGGGCCTTCCTGCGGCGCTTCGACCACGCCAACATCTTCGTGCTCATCGCCGGCACCTACACGCCCTACGCGCTGCTGTTCCTCGACGGCACCGCCCGCACGACACTGCTCGTCGTGGTGTGGTGCGCGGCCGTGGCCGGCGTGGTGTTCCGCGTGTTCTGGACCGACGCGCCCCGCTGGCTCTACACGCCGATGTACATCGCGCTCGGCTGGGCCGCGGTCTTCTTCATCCCCCAGTTCATGGAGGGCGCCGACCGGTTCAGCAGCGGCGTCGCGGTCGCGACGCTCGTGCTGGTGGCCGTCGGCGGCGTCCTCTACACGCTGGGCGGCCTGGTCTACGGCCTCAAGCGGCCCAACCCCTCGCCGCACTGGTTCGGGTTCCACGAGGTGTTCCACTCGTTCACCGTCCTGGCGTTCGCCGCGCACTACGTCGGTGTGGCGCTCGCCACCTACTCGCTGCGCTGAGCGCGACCCAGGCCGAGTCCCGGGTCGTGCTCAGCCGAGGTTGAGCAGCGCGAACAGCACCAGCGCGGCGCCGGTGACGGCCCCCGCCAGGGCCCAGGCCGCCACCGGCGAGCGGCGCGCCAGCCACTCCGCCGTCTGGTAGGTCGCCGCGATGGCGGCCAGGGCGACGGTGACGTGGAGCAGCACCGCCAGCATCATCCCGGCGATCGCGCCCGCCGTCCGCAGCCGTCCCCAGAGCAGGCTCAGCGCCAGCGGCAGCACCACGGCCCCGGCGAAACCGCCCGCGAGCTCGACCCACCACGGCCGCTCCCCCATCCACGGCAGGTCGACCGCGCCCCACCACGAGCGGTCGAGCAGGTCGCTCGTGGCGCTGTAGCCGAGGGAGACGATGACGGCGATCGTGAGGGCGGCGGCCACCCGGTAGGACCAGTGCCGAGCCGTCGACCAGGGCACCGCGCGACCCATGAAGACGGTGGCCACGGTCACCGCCGACCACACGATCCAGCGCCGGACGACGCCCGTGCCGGTGTCGGCCATCGCGTCGCGGAAGACCCGGTCGGCCTCGACCCGGTCGACCACGTGGCCCTCCGTGGAGACGTAGGACGTCGGGTCGTCGCGACCCGCCACGAGGGCGTCGTGGAGCAGCGCGGCCGGCAGGTGGGCGCCCGTCTTGGGCACCAGCCAGGTGAAGAGGGCGGGCACGGACGTCAGGTCGGTGCGGAAGTCGGGGCGCGCCGGCACGAGCAGCTCGCCGAGGTGGCGGTCGCGGTAGGCCAGGCGTCGCGCCAGCGCGAACGTCTCGACCCCCTCGTCGGAGTGGCGCTCGAGCACGATGCGGGGGTCGGAGCCCGGATCGGGCGGCTCGCCGGGCCCGGTCGGCGTCGGCAGGGTGCCGCCGTCGTAGAACCTGCGCGGCTGCACCGCGACCTGTCCCCAGCGCTCCCGAGTGCCCATGGCCCCAGTGTGGCGCTGCCGACCGACAGGCGTCAGGGGTCGAGCAGGTCGTTGCGGAACGCTCCGGCGGGGTCGAGGCGCGCACGCAGCGCCTCGAACCCAGCGCGGTCGTAGGCGCCGCCGGGGTCGCGCAGCGCCGGGGTGGCCGTGATCTTGCCCCAGTGGGCGCGCGGCTCCCACGGCGCGAGCGCGTCCTCCACCGCACGCAGTGCGGGGCGCACCAGCGCCGCGTCGGGGCGCCACGTGAAGTGCGCGGCGACCGTGTCGCGGCCACGGAACGGGCTCAGCCACAGGTCGTCGGCGGCGATCGAGCGGATCTCGTGGACGAGGAGGGCCGGGGCGACCAGCGGGGCGATGGCCGTCATCGTCGGCAGCAGGTGGGGTGCAGCGGCCCTCGGCAGGAAGAGCTCGCTCTGCAGCTCCTCCCCCACGCTCGGCAGGTGCGCGGCCCGGAAGTGCGGCAGCCGCTCGTGCCACGGACCGGGCACGCCCTGCTGCGGCGACGTCGCGAGCGGGTCGACCCCCGGCACCGGGTGCAGCTCACGGTCGGCCGGGGCGCGCGAGGCCAGGCACGGCGCGAGCGCGCGAGGGCTGTCGAGGCGCTCCTTGACCCACACCGAGGTGACCCGCTCCGGGTCGGACAGGTCGGTGAACACGCTGACGCTGTCGCCGCTGGCCAGCACGGCCGGCAGCTGCTCGGCCACCTCGGCTGCGGGAAGGTCGGCCCAGACCCGCTGACGGACGTCGTAGGTGGGCTCGGTCCGCAGCCACAGCCGGGTCACCACGCCGAGCGCGCCGAGCGAGACCACGGCCCCGCGCAGGTCGGGGTCGTCGGCCCCGATGCGGACGAGCTCGCCGGCGGACGTGACCAGCTCGAGCGCGGTGACCGCGGTCGCCAGGGAGCCGTTGTCGTCGCCGGACCCGTGGGTGCTGGTGGCGCAGGCGCCGGCCACGCTGATGTGGGGCAGCGACCCCATGGTGTGGAGCGCGCGGCCCGCGGCGTGCAGCACCGGCGCGACCTCGGCGTAGGTCGCCGCGGCCGGCACCACCGCGACCGGCCCGTCGGGGCCGTCCTCGACCTCCACCGGCAGCCCGAGGTCGCGGGCGCTGACGTGGAGTCCGTCGGTGTCGGCGACCGTCGAGAACGAGTGGCGCGAGCCCAGGGCACGCACCCGCATCCCATCGGCCGCGGCCGCCGCGACCACCTCCTGCAGCTCGGAGGTGCTGCCGGGCGCGACCAGCTCGCGGGCGCGGTAGGTGACGTTGCCCGCCCAGTTGATGCGGGCGGGGTCGGAGGTGGTCACGGGTGCTCCTCGGCGCCGCCACGCGGCAGGGTGAAGTGGAATCCGTCGGCGACCTTCTCGGCGACGACGAGGGCGACGGCGTCGACGGTCGTGGCCCGGTCGCCACCGCCGTCGTGGGCCAGGACGACGGCGCCCGGGGCGATCGCGGCGCGCAGGTGGTCCGCCAGGGTGGCCACGCTGCGATCGTCGCAGTCGTCCCAGTCGTGGATGACGTTGCCCAGCCCGAGCGGCTGCATCCCGAGCGACGCAGCCACCTGCCCGGTGCGGCCGAACGAGCCGTTGGGCGCGCGATACCAGGGCACCGCCGCGTCCGGGTCGCCCAGCGCCTCACGGATGATGCGGAGGGTGGCCAGCAGCACGGCGGCGGCCTCCTCCTCGGTGGCCGACCCGAGGTCGGCGTAGTCGAGCGAGTGGTTGCCCAGCGCGTGTCCCTCGGCCACGATGCGGCGCAGCAGCTCGGCCCCTCCGGGGGCACGTACGCGCTGCCCGACGACACAGAAGGTGGCCGTGACGCCCAGCTCGGCGAGCACGTCGAGCAGGCGGCCGGTCTGGCGGGGGTCCGGGCCGTCGTCGAAGGTCAGCGCGGCCACCCGGCCGGTGCCCCGCGCCGCCTCGACCGGGACGGCCGTCGGCGCGGTGGCCCCGCCCGGCACGAACCCGTCGCTCACGGTGCCACGTCGACCTCGACGACCTCGACGACCTCGGGCTCGAGCACGCGGTCGGGACCGACCGTCCGCTCGGAGCCGACCAGGCTCAGCGCCAGGACCGCCTCGTGGTCGGCGCTGGAGCGACCGACCCGCAGCTCGACCGCTCCGGGCTCGACGAGCCGGACGTGGTCACGGCCGGTGAACGACGTGAGGTCGGCGTGCAGCCGCAGGTCGAGTCGGCGACGTGCGCCGGGTGCCAGGTCGACCCGGACCGCCGCCACCAGGCGCTGGACCGGGCGCACCACGGAGGCGGCGCAGTCGTGGAGGTAGACCTGCACGACCTCCGAGACCTCGCGGTCGGTCTCGTTGGCCAGCTCGACGCGCACCTCGGCCACGCCGTCGGTGGGCCAGGTCGGCCCCGACAGCAGCTCCACGCCGCGCCAGGTCGCCCGCGCGTAGGCGAGGCCGTGCCCGAAGGGGAACAGGGGCGTCGGGTCGAGGGTGGTGACCTCGGTGCGGTGCGCGAGGGGCGAGCCGAGGTAGGTCGACGGCTGGACGGAGCCGGCGCCGGGGAAGCTCACGGGCAGCCGCCCGGACGGGTTGGTGCGGCCCGAGAGCACCTCGGCGACCGCCGTCGCGCCCTCCTCGCCCAGGAAGAACCCGCACACGACGCCGGCGAGCCGGTCGGCATACGCGCTGAGGTCGTAGGGCCGCCCGACGAGCAGGACGGCGACGACGGGCGTGCCGGTCTCCAGCAGCCGGCCCAGCAGCTCCTCCTGCCGCCCGGGCAGGTGCAGGTCGGCCGCGTCGCAGCCCTCGCCCGAGGTGCCGTTGCCGAAGAGCCCGGCCCGGTCGCCGAGCACCGCGACGCACACGTCGGCGTCGCGCGCCGCGGCCACCGCCGCCTCGAGGGCGGCCTCGGGGTCGTCCGGCTCGTCGTCGACGAGGCGCGCCACCCCCACCGCGCAGCCGCGCACGTGCACGACGTCGTAGGACCCGGCGAGCACGTCGCGCAGGGTCGGGATCGCAAGGCCCACCTCGGTGCCCGGGTGGTGCGCCAGCACGTGCATCGGGAAGGAGTAGCAGCCCAGCATCGCCTCGCCGGTGTCGGCGTTGGGCCCGACCAGCGCGACCCGGGTGCCCTCGGCGAGCGGGAGCGTGCCGTCGTTGGCCAGCAGTACGACAGAGCGCCGCGCCATGTCGCGCGCGAGAGCGCGGGCCTCCGGGGGGTCGAGGTCGACCGGACGCGCCGGGGCCGGCTCCCAGTCGGCGTCGAGGAGCCCGAGCTCGCACTTCTGCCGCAGCACGCGCCGCAGGGCGCGGTCGACGACCTTCTCGTCGACGCGGCCGTCGGCGAGCGCCTCCAGCAGCGGGGCGCCGTAGGCGTCGACCGTCGGCAGCTCGACGTCGATGCCGGCGTCCAGCGCGAGGCCGGCCGCCTCTCCGAGGTCGGCGGCCATCCGGTGCAGGGTGTGCAGGAACGCCACGGAGAAGTAGTCGGCGGCCAGCGTGCCCTCGAAGCCGAGCTGGTCGCGCAGCAGCGTGGTGAGCAGGGCCGGGTCGGCCGCCGACGGGATGCCGTCGATGTCGGTGTAGGCGTTCATCACCGAGCGGGCGCCCGCGCGCAGGGCCATCTCGAACGGCGGCAGCATCACGTCGTGGAGCTCGCGGGTGCCCATGCCGACGGGGGCGAGGTTGCGCCCGCCGCGGGACGCGGAGTAGCCGAGGAAGTGCTTGAGGGTGGCCACCACGCCGGCGGACTGCACGCCGCGCACGTAGGCCGAGGCCATCGTCCCGACGAGGTAGGGGTCCTCCCCCATCGTCTCCTCGACGCGGCCCCAACGGAGGTCGCGGGTGACGTCGAGCACCGGCGCCAGGCCCTGGTGGATGCCCAGCCGCGCCATCAGCGTGCCGATCTGCGCCCCCATCCGCTCGACGAGGTCGGGGTCGAACGCCGCCGCCCAGCTGAGCGGCGTCGGGTAGATCGTGGCGCCCCAGGCGTTGAGCCCGGTCAGGCACTCCTCGTGCACCTGCGCCGGGATGGCGAAGCGGTTGGCCGCCCGCACCTGGTCCTGCCGCTCGGCGAGCGTGCGGAGCCCGTGCTCGACCTCGACGGGCGCGGTCCCGAACGGCCGGGTCAGCTGGCCGAGGCCGTCGGCGACGATGTCCTCCCACGCCAGGTCGGGACCCGACTCGTGCAGCATCGGCGCCATCTCGCCGGCGTCGGCGGCGAGGAGCCACACCCCGGAGAGCTGGGCGACCTTCTCGGCGGGCGTCATCCGGGCCACCAGGTCGTCGACCCGGTCGTCGATGCCCACGGTCGGGTCGCGCCATGGCTCGTGCGGGTCGGTCGGGGAGAGCGGGGCGGTCACGGGGCGACACCTCCGGGGGCTCGGGTGGAACGCCGCAGCACCAGCTCGGTGCCCAGCGTGTGGTGGGGGTCTGCGGGCTCGCGGCCCTCGATCAGCCCGAGGAGCATGGAGACGGCGTCGCGTCCCATCTCGCGGATGGGCTGGGCGACCGTGGTCAGCGGCGGCTCCGACAGCGCCGACTCGGGGATGTTGTCGAAGCCCACGAGCGACAGGTCGCCGGGCACGTCGATGCCGAGCTCGCGGGCGACGTCGAGCACCGCGAGGGCCATCTGGTCGTTGGCGGCGAAGACCGCCGTGGGCCGGTCGCTGCGCCCGAGCAGCTGGTGCGCGACCTCGCGGGCCACGTCGGTCTCGAACGCGCCGCGCACGACCAGCGACTCGTCGACCGGGACGCCTGCCTCGCCGAGCGCGTCGCGGAAGCCCTGCTCGCGCAGCTGTGCCGAGACCAGGTCGGCGCGGCCCGTGACCATGCCGATGCGGGTGTGCCCGAGCTCGAGGAGGTGGCGTACGCCCGCGCTGGCGCCCTGCAGGTTGTGGGCGGTCACCGTCGGGATGGTGGTGCTGCCGGTGTGCGGGTCGATGGCGACGACGGGCCCGTCGGCGTCGACGTCGGTGACCGTCGGCGTCACCAGCACCGCCCCGTCGACCAGGGTGCCCATCAGCCGGGAGAGGTAGCGACGCTCCCACCCGACGTGCTCGTCGACCCGACCACCGGCGGAGTAGGCGACGAGCTCGAAGCCGGAGCCCCGGATGGCGTCGGCCGCTCCCTTGAGGACCTCGGTGCTGAAGGGCTCGAAGTCGGCGACCAGCACGCCGACCACGTGGGTGCGCTGGTTGCGCAGGCTGCGCGCGACGAGGCTGGTCTCGTAGCCGAGCCGCTCGATCACGCCGCTCACGTGGGCGGCGGTCACCGCGGAGATGCCGTAGCGGCCGTTGATCACCTTCGACACGGTCGAGACCGACACCCCCGCCTCGGCGGCGACCTGCTGCATGGTCACCCGGCGGGCGGTCCGCTGCCCGGTCATCTCCACCATCCTCATCAGCCCTTCACCGCACCCTGCAGCCCGTTGACGATCCGACCCTGGAGGGCCAGGAAGAGTATGAGTGCGGGCAGGGTCGCCACGGTCGTGAACGCGAGCACGCCGGCCGTGTCGGCGGAGTACTGGGTGGAGTAGTCGGCGACGCCGAGCGGGAGCGTACGCATCTCGCCCTGCAGCAGGAGCAGCGGCAGCAGGTAGGAGTTCCAGGACCCGACGAAGGCCAGCACGCCGACGGTGACCAGGGCGGGCAGGCTGAGCGGCAGCGCGATCCGCCAGAACACGCCGACCCGTGAGGCGCCGTCGATCAGGGCCGCCTCCTCGAGCTCGCGCGGCAGCGCCATCAGGAAGGGGCGCAGGATCACGACGGTCACCGGCAGCGCGAACGCCGCCTGCGGCAGGGCCACGCCCCACCAGGTGTTGGACAGCTGGAGGTCGCGGCTGATCAGGATCGAGAGCGGGATGATCGCGGTGGCGAGGGGGAAGAGCAGGCCGAGCACGAACACCATGAACAGCGGCTCGCGCAGCCGGAACTCGTAGCGCGCCAGCGGGTAGGCCGCCATCACTCCCGCCCCGACCGCGACGAGGGTGGTCAGGGCCGCCACCACCAGCGAGTTGGTGGCGTAGCGCCAGAAGTCGGGGTTGGTGAGCACCGCGGTGTAGTTGTCGAGGCGCCACGGGCTCGGCAGCCCGGCGGGGTCGCTGGCGATCTGCTCGTTGGACCGGAAGCCGTTGAGCGCGCCGTAGACGACCGGGCCGACGCTCACCGCCACGACGGCGAGCGCGATCACGTAGACGGCGGGGTTGGCGCGGCCGATGGACCGGGGAGCCGCCCGGGGGGCAGCAGCACGAGGGGCAGCACGAAGGGCTGCGCTGGGAGACGTCACGGTGCTCACCTCAGGTCTCGGGTGTCGCGCCGCAGCACGAGACGCTGGTAGAGCGCGGCCATGGCCACGCCGATGACGAAGAGCACGACGGAGGCGGCCCCGGCGATGCCGTAGTTGCCGCGCTGGGTGCCCTGGGTGACGAGGTAGGTCGCCATGGTCGTGGTGGCGTTGGCCGGGCCGCCGCCGGTCAGCACCCAGACCATGTCGAAGAGCTGGAGGGAGCCGATCATCGACAGGAAGCACCAGGTGCGGATGGTCGGGCCGAGCAGCGGAACGACCACGCGCCACTGGGTCTGCCACCACGACGCGCCGTCGAGCTGCGCCGCCTCGTAGACCTCCTCCGGCACCGACTGGAGCCCGGCGAGGAGGAGCAGGATCGCCAGCCCGAGGTACTTCCACGTGAGCACGGCCATGACGGCCCACAACGCCAGCCCCGGGGTGCCGAGGAAGCCCTGCTCCGGCGGGACGACGCCGACCCCGCCGAGCAGTCCGTCGACGACCCCGGTGTCGGGGATCATCAGCTGGAACCAGATGACGCCGGCGATGACCTCGGCGACGACGTAGGGGACGAAGATGAGCGTGCGCACCACCCCGCGCCCTCGCATCCGCCGGTTGAGCAGCAGCGCGACGCCGAGGCCCAGCGGCAGCTGGATGGCGATGCTGAGCACGACGATCACCAGGTTGTGGGTCACCGCCTGGGTGAACACGTCGTCGGTCAGCACCCGGCGGTAGTTGGCCAGGCCGACGAAGTCGTCCATCGGCCCGAACCCGCGCCACCGGTAGAGCGACATGCGCACCGCCGAGAGCACCGGCCACGCGACGAACAGGCCGAGCAGCACCAGGGCGGGCAGGACGAAGACCACGATCTCCAGCCGCTGGCGCGCGGTGGGTCGGGTCCCGCCCCGGGGGCGGGCCGACCGCACCATCTCGGCCCGATCCCCCGGGGCGGGGTCGCCGGTCCCCAGATCGGGGGCGGCGGTCAGTGGAGGCAGGGTCACGGAATCTTCCTGGCCGGCTTCCCGCTCAGCCCTGGTCGTCGGCGGCCTGCTGCATGGCGTCGACGACGTCCTGCGGCGTGGCCTTGCCGGCGAACATGAGCGCGATCGCGTCGTTCATCGCACCGCCCACGGACTCGCCGAACGCCGTGTCGAAGTAGAGCTGGACGTAGGGCGCGCTGTCGCGGACCTCGATCAGGTCCGCGAGGACCGGGTCGCTGACCGCGTCGGTCGCGGAGGGCACCGTCGGCAGGCCCATGTCGTTCTCGGCGAACTCACGCTGCACGTCCTCGCTGAGCAGGTGGGTGACCAGGTCGACGGCCGTGTCGGGCGCCCCCTCCGCGACGGCCCACGCGTCACCGCCGCCGAGGGCCGCGGCCGGGTCGCCGGCACCACCCTCGACCGCGGGGAACGGGAACCAGCCGGTCCGGTCGCCGAGCCCCTCGCCGCTGTCGGTGAGGCCCTGCATGACGCCGGGCTCCCAGTGGCCCTGCATCTCGCTGGCGACCTTGCCGGTGGCGAGCAGGCCGGACGCCGAGTTGGCCCCCTCCTGCGCCGGCGTCGCCAGGAAGCCCTTGTTGAACGGCTCGGTGGCGACGATGTCCTCGACCACCTCGCCGGCCTCGACGAAGCAGGGGTCGGAGAAGTCGAGGTCGGCGACCGCCTGGGTCAGGACGTCCTCGCTGCAGGTGCGCACGGCCGCGTAGTACCAGTAGTGGGCGGCCGGCCACTTGTCGCCGGCGCCGAGGGAGAGGGGCGTCATGCCGGCGGCCTTGAGGTCGTCGTTGGCCTGCTCCCACTCCGCCATGGTGGTGGGCGGCGTGACGCCGGCCTCCTTGAACTGCTCGGTGTCGTACCAGACGCCGACCACGCCGAGGGAGAAGGGAAGCGCGTAGGTGCGGCCGTCGACCTGCCACCCGGCGACCGAGCCGCCGATGGCCTCGATCTCCTCGGCGGCGTCCTCGGTCAGGTCACGGGTGAGGCCCGCGTCGACGTGGGCGGCGAGCTCCCCGCCGCCGCGCTCCATGTAGACGTCGGGGAGGTCGCCGCTCTGGAAGGCGGCGGCGAGCTTGTCGACCATGTCCTCGTGGGCCATCGCCGTGACCTCGACGGTGACGCCCGGGTTGTCGTCCTCGAAGTCGGACGCGACCTTCTCGTAGAAGCCCTTGCCCGGCTCGTTGTTGGAGTTGTGCCACCACGTGATGGTGTTGTCGTCCCCGTCTGCGGTGCTGTCGTCGGCGCCGCAGGCCGTCAGGGTGGTCCCGGCGCACAGCAGGGCCAGCGCTGCGACTCGTGTCTGCTTCCGCATCTCGATCGATCCTCTCCGACCCCGCCGCCTATGACGTGGATCACACCCGAGCAGCGTGCCCGAGGCGCGTCCGTGGTGTCAATCGTTGTCGATAACGATTTCTTCGACCTGTTCCGGGCCGACAGGGTCGCCCCGCGGGTGGCCACCTAGGGTGCGGCGCATGACCACCGCGCGCACCGTGCCCGTCACCACGGAGATGGACGGTGACGAGCTCGACGCCCTCGACGCGTGGCACCTCGCGCGCGAGCACGGGCTGCGCCGGATCGCGGTGGAGTCGTTCGTGCGGTTCCGCTACGGCGACGGGTTCACCAACTCCCGGGCCCTCGCGCTGCAGGCGTGCCTCGCCGTCGTTCCCTTCCTGCTGGCCCTGACCGGCCTGGCCGCCGACCTCGACGAGGAGCGGCCCGCTGCGGTCGTGGCCCACGTCGTCGACTCGATCTCCCCCGGCGCCGGCGAGGGCGACGCGCTCGCCTCGGCGGTGGACGGGTCGGACGCCTCCGAGCTGGCCGGCGAGATCGCGCTGTTCCTCGGCCTGGGGTTCGCGCTCGTGTCGATGACCACGGCGATGGCCCAGGTCGAGCGCGGCGCCAACCGCATCTACGGCATCCGGCGCGACCGCCCGGCGCTCGCCAAGTACGGCCGCGCGGCGGTGCTGACGGCCGTGCTCGCCGCACCGGTCGGCATCGGCTTCGTGATGCTCGTCGGCGGTGGCGCCTTCGGCGACGCGATGGCCGACAGCTACGGCTGGTCCGATCGCACGATCGACTGGTGGAACGTGCTGCGCTGGCCGGTCGGCATCGCACTGCTCGTGGTCGCGATCGCCGTGCTCCTCGACCACGCGCCGCGCCGCCGGCAGCCGGGCCTCACCTGGCTCGCGCTGGGGTCGGGCATCGCGGTCGTGCTGAGCGCGGTCGCCACGGCCGGGCTGGCGGCGTACGTCTCGCTGAGCGGGTCCTTCGGCAGCGTCTACGGCCCGCTCGCCGGCGTCTTCGCCCTGCTGCTGTGGGCGCTGCTGTCGTCGGTCGCGTTCTTCTACGGCACGGCCGTCTGCGCGCAGCTCGAGGCGCTGCGCGCGGGAGAGGTCGCGCCCGCCCTCGACGACCCGGGCCGCCCGCACGCGCGGACCGTGGGCGACCGGGGCGACCGCTGAACCGCGGCCGGGCGCGGGTGCCTCAGCCGCGGGCGACGAGCCCCAGCAGTGGACGCAGGTCGTCGTGCACCTCGGTGGCGCCCGCATCCTCGAGCCGGGCCGCGAGGTGGGTGGTCGCGACGCCCACCACGCGGCGTACGCCGGCGCCGCGCGCCGCGCGCACCCCGGCCGGCGAGTCCTCGGCTGCGAGGGCGTGGGCCGGATCGATGTGGAGCCGCTCGCAGGCCAGGGCGTAGCCGGCCGGGTGCGGCTTGCCGTCGGCGACGTCGCGGGAGGTGACGACGACGTCGACGCTGTCGAGGTCCAGCGCCATCGCGCGCAGCGAGCGCTCGACCCAGTCAGGACCGGCCGAGGTGACGATCGCCAGCGGCACACCGGTGGCGCGGGCGCCCAGGAGCAGGTCGCGGGCACCGAGCACCGGCGTGGGCGGCTCGTCCGGCACGAACGGCACCACCTCCCGGGCCAGCGCCACGGGGTCGTGCCCCGACCAGGGACCGGGCTCGACGGCGAAGACGTCCTCGGCGCGCCGCCCCGTGAACATGGCCAGGTCGGGCAGCTCCCAGCCGCGGTGGGCGAACCACGCCTCGTACGACGCCCGGTGCAGCGACTCGGAGTCGACGAGGGTCCCGTCGAGGTCGAGCAGGAAGCCCGAGAGGGCGGAGCCGGTCGTGGAGCCGGTCGTGGAGCCGGTCGTGGAGCCGGTCATGGAGCCACGAAGAGGAGGTCGCCCGCCGCGACCGAGGTGCCGATCGCCTCACTGGTGACCGAGCCCTTCGCCGCGTCCATCAGGACGACCGGGACGACCGGCGAGACGTCCTGCCCTCCCGCGCTGGCGGGAAGCGACGAGGGGTCCCAGGCGATCATCGGGTCGCCCGCGGCCACCTCGCTCCCCTGCGCGGCGAGGACGTCGAAGCCCTCGCCCTCGAGACGGACGGTGTTGATGCCGAGGTGCACCAGCACGCCGACGCCGTCGCCGAGCACGACGAACGCGTGCGGGAGCACCTTCACGGCGGTCCCGGCGATCGGCGAGACGACCGTCGTGGGTCCGCCGTCGGGCTCGATGGCCGGCTCGATGGCGATCCCGGGGCCGACCATCTCCTCGGCGAACACCGCGTCGGGCACCTCGGCGATCGCGACCACCCGCCCCGGACAGGGGGCCAGCACCTGCACGGACCCACCGCTCACATCAGGTCCTCGATGTCGTCGGCGAGGTTGTCGGCCTCGGGCCCGACGACGACCTGGACGACGGTGCCGCTGGCCATCACACCGTGGGCTCCGGCGGCCTTGAGGGCGGGCTGGTCGACGAGCGACCCGTCCTTGACCTCGGTGCGGAGCCGGGTGATGCACGCCTCGATCTCGACGACGTTGTCGGCGCCGCCGAGGCCGGCCAGGATCTTCTCTGCCTTGCTGCTCATGTGGATGTCCTTCGGTGGGTGGGTCGGGGTCAGCGGTCGGTCCGGGTGAGCTTGCGGAGTCCGCGGGGATTGTCGGGGTCGAGGCCGAGCCGGCGGGCCGTCTGCTCGACCATCATCTGCGCCGGGACGATGGACGCGATCGGCTCGAGCGTCTCGGGCAGGTCGGGCCCGGCGAGGTGCAGGTCGCACAGGTCGGCGAACGTCGGCGTCCCGCCGATGCCCAGGACACGCGCGCCCCGCTCGCGGAGATCGCGGACGAGGTCGGCCATCGGCTCGGCCAGCGGGCCGCTCGCCGAGCCCACCAGCACGGCCAGCAGCCCCTCCCGCACCACCGAGATGGGACCGTGGCGCAGGTCGGCGTAGGAGTAGCCCCGCACCGGCCGCAGGCAGGTCTCCTCCATCTTCAACGCCGTCTCCAGGGCGGTGCCCAGCAGGAGCCCGCGACCGGAGACGACGACCTGCTCGGCGGCGGCGAGAGTCTCGGCGGCCGCGGCCACGTCGGACTCGAGCAGCCGGGCCACCGCTTCGGGGACGTGGGCCAGGCCGTCGGCCAGCGCGTGGTCCGGTGCGAGGGCGTCGGCCAGCAGGGCGAGCGCCACGAGCTGGGTCAGGTAGGTCTTGGTGGCGGGCACCGCCGTCTCGGGGCCGGCGCGGGTGACCAGGCTGAGGTCGGCGGCGTCGGCGAGCGGTGACCCGTCGACGTTGGTGATGGCGACGGTCGCGGCCCCGCACGACCGGGCCCAGTCCTGGGTCTCGACGATCTCGGCGGTGGCGCCCGACTGCGAGACCGAGACGACCAGGCAGTCCGAGAGGTCGAGCCGCGAGCGGTAGTGGGTGGCCACGCTGGGGGCCGCCAGCGCCGCCGGCACCGCGGCGGCGACCTCGAGGAGGTAGCGGCCGTAGATCGCGGCGTTGTCGCTGGACCCGCGCGCGACGAGGAGCACGCGGCGCCTGTCCTCCGCGAGCTCGCGCAGGCGGGGCTGGAGCGGCACGAGGTGCTCGAGGGTGCGCGCCGCAGCCGCCGGCTGCTCGGCGATCTCGGCGGCCATGCGCGTCGGTGCTGTGCTCATGAGCGGTCCTTGACAACGGGGGCGCCGGGACCCATCCTCCCAACTGGTACGGACCAGACCGTACCAATGCAGGCGCCCGGCGTCGAGAGGTGGAGATGGCCCGCAGGATCGACGACGGCCCCCGGCCCAAGCACGCCCAGCTGAGCGACGTGCTGGCCGACCTGGCGACCCGCGAGCTCGGCCCTGACACGGCCATCCCGTCCGAGCGCGAGCTGATGGCGACCTACGACGTCTCGCGGGCGACCGTCCGCAGGGCGATCGAGAGCCTGGTGGCCGGCGGGCTGCTCCGCCGGATCCAGGGCAAGGGCACCTTCGTCGCCGCGCCGCGCGTGGAGAGCCACCTCCACCTGGCGTCGTTCTCCGAGGACATGCGCCGTCGCGGGCTGGTGCCCTCGACGCGCCTGATGCTCGTCGACGAGGAGCGGCCGCCCGGTGACGTGGTGGGCTCACTGCAGCTGGGTGAGAGGGGCACGGCATGGCGCATCGACCGCGTGCGCCTGGCCGACGGGCGCCCGATGGCGATCGAGCAGGGGTGGTATCCCACCGACCTCCTGCCCGGCCTCGACACCGCCGACCTCACCGGCTCGCTCTACACCCTCTTCGCCGAGCGCTACGGCCTCGTCATCGACAACGCGGAGCAGACCGTGTGGGGCGAGAGCGCCGAGGGGGCCACCGCGCGTCGCCTCGAGGCCCCCGTCCACACCCCGCTCCTGGTCTTCCGTCGCGTCTCCAGCGCCGCCGGGCGCCCCGTCGAGCACGTCGTCTCGCGCTACCGCGGAGACCACTACCAGGTCCACATGAGCCTCCGCGCGGATCCACGCGCGAGCAGCACCGACAGCACCACCGACAGCACCACGAGAAGGGAACGATCCTGATGACCACCCAGGAAGCCGCGTCGAGCGGCACCACGTCGGACAAGCGCAGGTGGAACCTCGCGCCGGTCCAGAGGTTCGGGCGCAGCCTGATGCTCCCGATCGCCGCCCTCCCCGTGGCAGCCCTGCTGCTCCGGCTGGGGCAGCCCGACCTGCTCGGGGCCGACGGCCTGGGCTGGGACAACGTCGCCGCGGTCATCGGAGCCGCCGGCAACGCCCTGTTCGCCAACCTGCCGCTGCTCTTCGCCGTCGGCATCGCGATCGGCATGGCCCGCAAGTCCGACGGCTCGACGGCGCTCGCGGCGGTCGTCGGCTACCTCGTCTTCAAGGGCGTCGGCGACGCGATGTCGCCGGTCATCCTCGAGGGCGACGAGCTGATCAACTACGGGGTGCTGGGCGGTATCGTCTCCGGCCTCGTCAGCGCGTGGCTGTGGCAGCGCTACCACCGGATCACCCTGCCGCCCTACCTCGCGTTCTTCGGCGGGCGCCGCTTCGTGCCGATCATCACCGCGTTCGCGATGCTGGTCGTCTCGGTCCTGATGAGCTTCGTCTACCCCGCCTTCGACGCCGGCATCACCGGCCTCGGCGAGTGGGTGACCGACAACGCCGTGCTCGGCGGGTTCGTCTACGGCACCCTCAACCGGCTGCTCATCCCGCTCGGCCTGCACCACATCCTCAACAACCCGCCGTGGTTCATCTTCGGCGAGTACTCCGCCAACGGCGAGGTCTACCACGGTGACATCGCGCGCTTCCTCGCCGGCGACCCCACCGCCGGTGCGTTCATGACCGGCTTCTTCCCGATCATGATGTTCGCCCTCCCGGCCGCCGCGCTGGCGATCTGGCACGAGGCGCGCCCGGAGAACAAGAAGCTCGTCGGCGGCATCATGCTGTCCGCCGCGCTGACCGCGTTCCTCACCGGCGTCACGGAGCCGCTCGAGTTCGCGTTCATGTTCGTCGCGTTCCCGCTCTACGTCATCCACGCCCTTCTCACGGGCACGTCGATGGCTCTCGTGAACGCCCTCGGGATCAAGGACGGCTTCGGCTTCTCGGCCGGCCTGTTCGACTACGTGCTCAACTTCAACATCGCGACCAGGCCACTGCTGATCATCCCGATCGGTCTGGCCTACGCGGCCGTCTACTACTTCGGCTTCCGCTTCGTCATCCGCAAGTGGAACCTCAAGACGCCGGGGCGCGAGGACGACACGGACCCCGCCAGCGGCGGGTCGATCCTCGTGCAGGACAACAAGGCCTGACGTGATCGTCAGCGCAGCCCAGGTGGTCACCCCGGCGCGGGTCCTCGCGCCGGGGTGGCTGCTCCTGGAGGGGGCGAGGATCGTCGAGGTGGGCGAGGGCCCGCCGCCCCGCTCCCCCGACGTCGCCCTCGGCGACGTCACCGTCGCGCCCGGCTTCGTGGACATCCACGTGCACGGCGGGGGCGGCGCGTCGTTCGACGCGGGCACGCCCGACGCCGCCGAGGTCGTCGCAGCCGCCCACCTCGCCCACGGCACCACCTCGATGGCCGCCAGCCTGGTCACCGACACCACCGACCGGATGGCGGCCGCCGTACGCGAGCTCGCCGGGGTGGTCAGGGCCGGCCGGCTCGCGGGGATCCACCTCGAGGGCCCCTGGCTCAGCCCGCGACGCTCGGGCGCCCACCAGCCCGGCGCCCTCGCGCACCCCGACCCCGCCGCGGTGGAGGCGCTGCTGGGCGCCGGCGACGGAGCCGTCCGGATGGTCACCCTCGCCCCCGAGCTGCCCGGCGGGCTCGACGCCGTGCGCCGGCTGGACGCGGCGGGGGTGGTGGTCGCGATCGGGCACACCGACGCGACGTACGACCAGGCGCGCGCCGCGCTCGACGCGGGTGCACGTGTCGGGACGCACCTCTTCAACGCCATGCGAGCGCTCCACCACCGCGAGCCCGGGGCCGCCGGGGCGCTCCTCGACTCGACCGCCGCCGTCGAGCTGATCGCCGACGGGGTCCACCTGCACCCCGCCGTGCTGCGCGCCGCCTTCGCGGCGGCGCCCGGGCGCTGCATCCTCGTCACGGACGCGATGGCGGCGGCGGGGGCACCCGACGGCGACTACCGCCTCGGCCCGATGGACATCGAGGTGCGCGACGGCATCGCCCGACTGGCCGACAGCACGGGCGACGGCGCGATCGCCGGCTCGACGCTCACCATGGACGCAGCGGTGCGGTTCGCCGTCCGGACCGCGGACCTGCCGCTGGTCGACGTCGTACGCGCGGCCAGCACCGTCCCGGCCGCCGCGTGGGGGCTCGGCGACGTGGGCGCCCTCGCGCCCGGCCGCCGCGCCGACCTCGTGGTCCTCGACGCCGGGCTCGAGGTGGTCCGGGTGATGCGGTCCGGCGCCTGGGTGCGCCGCTGACCCGCTGACCCGTGCTGACGGTTCATCAAGGTATGCAGCCCAACCCGCACTTCCCTCGGCGAGCTCACCATGGGAGGTGCAGGTCCAGCGACATACCTTGATGAACCGTCGGAGGGTGGTCAGCCCTTGGTGGAACCCAGCGTCAGCCCGGACACGAACTGCTTCTGGAGCGCGAAGAAGACCACCAGCACCGGCAGGGCGACGATGATCGACCCCGCCGCGACCAGGTTGGTGTCGGTGAAGAACTGCCCGCGCAGGTTGTTGAGCGCCGACGTCACGGGCAGTTTGTCGCCCTGCTGGATGAGCACGGTCGCCCAGAAGAACTCGTTGTAGACCCAGGTGACCTGCAAGGTGGCCAGCGCGGCGAGCGCGGGACGGACGAGGGGCATCGTCAGCTGCCAGTACTGCCGCCACACGCTCGCCCCGTCGAGCTCGGCCGACTCG
Organism: Nocardioides sp. Z35_8; assembly: GCF_059621125.1. Classification (NCBI taxonomy): domain Bacteria; kingdom Bacillati; phylum Actinomycetota; class Actinomycetes; order Propionibacteriales; family Nocardioidaceae; genus Nocardioides; species Nocardioides sp. Z35_8. The sequence goes on from NZ_JCAQIE010000001.1 coordinate 23,491, forward strand.
TAGATCTCGTGGGGCAGCGTCTTCATGTAGTTGCTCAGCACGAACGTGCAGAAGCCGAGCTGGAAGGCGGTGTTGACGAGGATGAGCGCCCAGAAGCTGTTGAGCATCGACTCCGAGTCGCTCATGAAGTAGGGCAGCGGGATCTCGCGGAACATTCGGAACACGGGGATGAGCAACGCCTGCGGCGGGAGCAGGTTGGCGGCGAGGAAGACGCCCAGCATCGCGAGGTTGAAACGATAGCTGAACCGGGCCAGCACGAAGGCCACCATCGACGAGAGCCACAACGTCAGGACCACCGCCGGGACGGTGATGAGGAGCGAGTTGCGCATGTGCCGCCCGAAGTTGCCCTGCTCCCACGCCTGCTCGTAGTTGCTGGTGGTCCACCCCCCGAAGGACAGGTAGCCGTTGGCCTGCGTGTACTCGTACTCCCGGAACGAGTTGATGAGCGCCCAGAGCAGCGGGAACAGCCACACGAGGGCCAGGACGGCGACGATGACCGTCGCCACGGCACCGCGGCGCTTGCTGAACACCCCACCCTCCGTGCGGGCCGGCACGGACCCGAGCGGGGTGGGCGCGGTGGCGACCGGGGTCTCGTAGGTCATCGGGAGCGCTCCTCGCGGAAGACGGTCCGCAGGTAGAGGGTGATGAACACCGAGGAGATGACCATCATGATCACCGCGAGCGCCGAGCCGAAGCCGTAGCGCGTCGCCTCGCCGACGACGTTCTGCGCGACGAGGGCGCCGATGACCTCCAGCCCGTTGCGGCCCTTGTTGATCACCCAGACGAGGTCGAAGGCGCGCAGCGACTCGATGACCACGATGACCACCACGACCAGGTTGATCGGACGCATGACCGGGAAGATGACGTGGAAGAAGGTCTTCACCTCGCCGGCGCCGTCGACCGCGGCCGCCTCACGCAGGCTGGCGTCGACTCCCTTCAGGCCCGCGAGGTAGATGAGCATGATGTAGCCGGTGTGTCGCCATGCGGTGGCGACCAGCACGGCCCACAGGTTGATGTCGGGGTCGCCGTACCAGTCGACCTGGCTGTTGAAGACCTGGTTGATCAGGCCCTGGTCGCGCGAGTAGAAGAGCTGCCAGATGAACCCGATCAGGGCCAGCGACAGCACCACGGGCATGTAGAACGCCGTCTGGTAGAACCGGCTTCCCTTCATCTCCCGGTCGAGGACCACCGCGAGCACCATGCCGAGGATCGTCGGGAAGACGAACAGGAAGCCCAGCCAGATCAGGTTGTGCCGGATCGCCGGCCAGAACGCGGGGTAGATGGTGAAGATGTCGTGGTAGTTCTGGACGCCGACCCACTCGATCGTGTCGAGATCGCCGAAGCCGTTCCACTTCCCGAAGGACAGCACGACCGACAGCAGGGCCGGCACCCACACCAGCAGCACGACGAGGAGCAGCGGGATCGTCACCATCACGAGGACGGTCGCCCTGTCCGTGCCGCGGAGCTTCTTCTCCCGGCCCCGGGGTGGCGCCCCGGCCCCAGCCTGCGCCGGCGGCGGCGCCTCGTCGATGTGGGTCATGACTCAGCCGAAGATCGACGTGGCTTGCTCCTGGATGCTGGCCGTCACCCCGTCGATGTCGTCCGGGTCCTTCAGGAAGGCCTGGATCGAGGGGATCATCACCGTGTTGGCGAAGTCGGCGTTGGTGTCGCGGTCCATGAACTGCGCGATGTTGGCCGCGGCTCCCACAACCTCCGCGGACTTCTTCTGCAGGTCGCTGTAGGTCGAGGTGCTCGCGCCCTCGTTGGCAGCGATGAACGGCGCGTCAGCGTTGCTGTTGGCCGCGTCCGCGGCGGCGGCACTGCCAAGCCACTTCGCCATCGCCTTTCCTGCCTCCTGGTTCTTGCCGGCGGAGGCGACGCAGAAGCCGTCGATGGGGGCGTCGAGGGCATCCGAGCCGATCGAGGCGTCGAGCTCGGGGAAGGTGAAGAAGTCGAGGTCCTCGCCGTTCTCGCCGAGGGCGTCCACGACGAACGTGCCGAGGAGGTACATCCCGCACTCGCCCTTGCCCATGGCGGTGGCCGCCTCCTGCCAGGTCCTGCCGAGCGGGTCGGCCTGGTGGTAGGGCAGCAGCGTGCGCCAGGTCTCGAAGACCTGCTTGACCTCGTCACCGTCCCACGCCTCGTCACCGGCCATCAGGCTCATGTGGAAGTCGAAGCCGTTGAGCCGCATGTTGAGGATGTCGAAGGTCCCCATCGCGGGCCAGCCGTCCTTGTCGCCGAACGCGAACGGGGTGACGCCCTTGCCCTGCATGTCCTCCATGAGCGCCATGAAGTCGTCGTTGGTCTCCGGCGGTGCCCAGCCGTTCTTGTCGAAGACCGACTTCCGGTAGAAGACCGCCCACGGGTAGTACTGCACGGGGACGAAGTACTGCTTGCCGTCGGGCGCCGTCGCCGCCTGTTTGAACGAGTCGTTGAGCCCGTCGATGGGCCACTGGTCGCTGAGGTCGGTGATCAACCCGTTCTCGGCGAACTGCGCCATGCGGAACCCGGCGAACCAGGTGAAGACGTCGTCGGGGGTGCCCTGCAGGTAAGTGTTGATGCTCTCCTGGAACGTGTTGTGGTCGACCGCGTTGAGGCTGACCTTGGTGTCGGTCTCCTTGGTGTACGCCTCGGCCATGGCCGCGAGCCGGTCGTAGGCCGGGCCCACGCCCTCGGCCTCGTTGATGCCGAACTTGACCGTGGCACCCGAGCCGCTCGACGGCCCGGAGTCGTCGCCGCCACAGGCGGCGAGCGCACTGGCCCCACCGACCGCGAGGCCGCTGAGCGCCAGACCGCGCAGGATCGAGCGCCGGGTGGCGGTCATGGTGGCGACGGCGGAACGGGGTACGGCGCTGGACGGGGTGCGGGACACGACGGCCTCCTCGAGACAATACCCAACAAGGAGCCACAGCATGTGACGAGCGACACAGCACCGTCAACCCCGAAGTCCGTCCGATTCGGACTGCTTCGAACATTTCCGAACCGATATCCACCCCGACGGACGTTGACTTCGCCGCGTGAGCCTCGTCACAGTAGCCGCATGCCGACACCCCTGCCCCCACTCGCATTCGGCGGCGACTACAACCCCGAGCAGTGGCCCGTGGCCGCCCACGAGGAGGACCGCAGCCTGATGCGGGAGGCCGGGGTCGACCTGGTCACCCTCGGCGTGTTCTCGTGGGCCTGGCTGCAGCCGAGCCCCGACACGTGGGACTTCGCCTGGCTCGACGAGCAGATGGACGCGCAGCACGCCGCCGGGATCGCGGTGGACCTGGCGACGGCCACCGCGTCGCCCCCGCCGTGGCTGACGCACCGGCACCCCGAGATGCTCCCGGTGACCCACGACGGCCGGACCCTGTTCCCCGGCGGACGACAGGCCTTCTGCCCGAGCTCGCCCGTCTACCGCGAGCACGCAGTCGCCCTCTGCACGGCCCTGGCCGAGCGCTACCACGACCATCCGGCGCTGGCGCTGTGGCACGTCTCGAACGAGCTCGGCTGCCACAACGCCCGCTGCTACTGCGACGTCAGCGCGGCGGCGTTCCGCACGTGGCTGCGGCAGCGCTACGCCGACGACGTGGCCCGCCTCAACGACGCCTGGGGTACGGCGTTCTGGTCCCAGCGCTACGACGACTTCGAGCAGGTGCTGCCTCCGCGGCTGGCCCCGGCCCACGCCAACCCGACGCAACAGCTGGACTTCCTGCGCTTCTCCTCCGACCAGCTCCTCGACAACTTCGTCGTCGAGCGCGACGTGCTCCATCGCCTCTCCCCCGGCGTCCCGGTCACCACCAACTTCATGGTGATGCGTCAGACCATGGAGATGGACTACCTGCGGTGGGGCCGCGAGCTCGACGTCGTCTCCAACGACCACTACCTCATCGCCGCCGAGGAGGGCGGCCACCGCGAGCTGGCCTTCAGCGCCGACCTCACCCGGGGCACCGCGCACGGACGGCCGTGGCTGCTGATGGAGCACTCCACGAGCGCGGTCAACTGGCAGCCGCGCAACCGGGCCAAGCGACCGGGCGAGATGATCCGCAACAGCCTCGCCCACGTCGCGCACGGTGCCGACGCCGTGCTGTTCTTCCAGTGGCGGGCCTCGCGGGCGGGAGCGGAGAAGTTCCACTCCGGCCTGCTCCCGCACGCGGGCACCGACACCCGGCAGTGGCGGGAGGTCGTTGAGCTCTCGCGCGTCCTCGATGCGATCGAGGAGGCCGCCGGGAGCACCCCGCGCAACGAGACCGCGATCCTGTTCGACTACGAGGCGTGGTGGGGCTGCCAGCTGGACTCCCACCCCAGCGTCGACGTCAGCTACCGCGACCGGGCCGAGGACCTCCACCGGGCCCTGTCGGCGTACGGCGTGGGTGTCGACGTCGTCCACCCGAGCACCGACCTGTCGGGCTACCGCCTCGTGGTCGTGCCGACCCTCTACCTCGTCTCCGCCGAGCACGCCGCCGCGATCGCGGCCACCGCCGAGGCCGGCGCCACCGTGGTGATCACCTACTTCAGCGGCATCGTCGACGAGAACGACCACATCCGCCTGGGGGGCTACCCCGGCGCGTTCCGTGACCTGCTCGGCGTGCGTACGACCGAGTTCCTCCCCTTGCTGTCGGGCGAGACGGTGCAGGTGGAGGGTCTCGGGACCGGGACGGTCACCGCCGACACCTGGGCGGAGGACCTCGAGCTGGTCGGGGCCGAGGCCGTCGCCACCCACCTCGGCGGTCCAGCGGCCGGCCTGCCCGCGGTGACCCGGCGAGAGGTCGGCGCCGGCTCGGCCTGGTACGTCGCGACCCGCCTGGACGCCGACGGCACCGATCGCCTGGTCGAGCGGCTGGTCACCGAGACCGGGATCGAGCGCCTGCCCGGCGCCGGCCCGATGGTCGAGGTGACCCGGCGCGTCGGCGACCACGCGCAGTGGCTGTTCGTGCTCAACCACGGCCCCGACCGGGCAGACGTCCCGGTGCACGGCGTCGAGCTGCTGACCGGCACACCGGTCGCGGGCAGCCTCGTGGTGCCCGCCGGAGGGGTCGCCGTCGTGCGGGAGGACACCACCGCACGGGAACGAGGCGCCTGATGCTGGCTGCGCAGCGCCGCGGACGCATACTCGCCGAGCTGAGCCGCGACGGGACGGTGCGCGTCACCGACCTCGTCGAGCTCCTCGGGGTCTCCGACATGACGGTCCGGCGCGACCTCGTCGCGCTGCACCGCGACGGCCTGCTGGAGAAGGTGCACGGCGGTGCCCTGGCGGTGGCCGAGCCCTCGTCGGCGGAGCCCGGGTTCGCCGCCAAGTCGGTGCAGCGCCGCAGCGAGAAGGAGGCCATCGCGGCCGCCGCGGCCGGCCTGGTCAACCCGGGGATGGCGATCGCCGTGTCGGCCGGCACCACCACGCACGTCCTCACCGATCACATCGCGCGCGTCCCCGACCTCACCGTCGTCACCAACTCGGTGTGGGTCGCCGACGTCCTGCACCGCACCGGAGAGGCGACCACGTCGGTGCTGCTCACCGGCGGCCTCCGCACACCCTCCGACGCCCTGGTCGGTCCCGTCGCGGTCTCCTCGCTGCGCAGCCTCCACGTCGACGCGTTCTTCATGGGGGTGCACGGCATGGACGTCCGGGCCGGCTTCAGCACGCCCAACCTGCTGGAGTCGGAGACCAACCGCGCCATGATCGAGCGCTCGCGCCGGCTCATCGTGCTCGCCGACTCCAGCAAGTGGGGCGTGGTGGGACTCAGCAGCATGGCGGCCCTGTCCGAGGCGGCCGTGCTCGTCACCGACTCCGGCCTCTCCGCCCACGCCAGCGGCGCCCTCGCCGACCACGTGGCGGAGGTCGTCGTCGTGGACCCGGCCGACCCCGACCAACCCGACGACCTGGAAGCCGGCCACCGATGAGCGACGACTTCCCACCCACCGATCAGCCCGGCGACGGCCCGGTCCACCTCAGCCGTGGCGGCGTCAGCGTCGTGGTCGGCCGCGACGCCGGAGGCATTCCGGCCGTTCTGCACTGGGGCACCGCCCTGGGCGATCTCGACGCCGCCGCCCTGTCCGCGCTGGTGGCGGCCGGCGCGCCGGGCGTCCCGCGATCGTCGTACGACCTGCCGCGCCGCACCGGACTGGTGCCCGACGGCACGCGCGGCTTCTCCGGCACCCCCGGCCTGAGCGGGCACCGCGTCGGGGGCAGCGCGACGGCCGCCGCTCCGAGCCTGGTCGCCTGGGACGTGGGCCTCGCCGACGGGCGGCTCGTCTGCACCTCCACCGACGACGAGGCTGGGTGGTCGGTGATGGTCGACCTGGTCCTCGACGACGCCGGCCTGCTGCACGCCCGCACGAGCGTCACCAACACCGCCGACGGCGATCTCCACCTGGCGTCGGTGCTGACGTCCCTGCCCGTGCCGGCCCGCGCCGGCGAGCTCCTCGACCTCACCGGCCGCTGGTGCCGGGAACGCACGCCACAACGGCACCCCTGGGTCCAGGGCACGCACCGCCGCGACGGCCGTCGCGGGCGCACCGGGCACGACGCGACGCTGCTGATGGTCGCCGGCACACCCGGCTTCTCGTTCAGTCGCGGGGAGGTGTGGGCGGTGCACACGGCCTGGAGCGGCAACCACACGACGTACGCCGAGCGCACCCCCGAAGGCGAGTGCCTGCTCGGGGGCGGCGAGCTGCTCAGCCCCGGCGAGGTGGTCCTCGCGCCGAGTGAGACCTACCACTCCCCCCGCCTCCTCGCCTCGTGGTCCGGTGCTGGACTGGACCCGCTCAGCCACCGGCTCCACGCCCACCTCCGCGCCGTCACGCCGCGAGCCCGCGGCGAGCGGCCGGTCATCGCCAACACCTGGGAGGCGGTCTACTTCGACCAGTCGTTGGGCCGGCTCACCGAGCTGGCCGACGTGGCCGCGTCGGTCGGCGTCGAACGCTTCGTCCTCGACGACGGCTGGTTCCTCGGACGTCGCGACGACACCGCCGCGCTCGGGGACTGGAGCGTCGACCCGGCGGTGTGGCCCCACGGGCTCGGGCCGCTGGTCGAGCACGTCACCGGGGCGGGGATGGAGTTCGGTCTGTGGGTCGAGCCGGAGATGGTCAACCTCGACTCCCGAGTGGCCCAGGCCCACCCGGAGCGAGTGCTGCGCGGCCGCTCGACGCCACCGCCCGAGTGGCGCCACCAGCAGGTGCTCGACCTGCAGGACGACGCGGCCTACGCGGACCTCCGCGCCGCCCTCCTGGCCCTGCTCGACGAGCTTGACATCGCCTACCTCAAGTGGGACCACAACCGCGACCTCACCGACGCCACCCACGAGGGCCGTCCCGCCGTGCACGGACAGACCGTGGCGGCCTATCGGCTGCTCGACGAGCTGCGTGAGGCACATCCGGCCCTGGAGATCGAGTCCTGCTCGTCCGGCGGCGCCCGGGTCGACGCCGAGGTGCTGACGCGCGCCGACCGCATCTGGCCGAGCGACACCATCGACCCGCTCGAACGCCAACACCTGCAGCGGTGGACCTCGCTCCTGGTGCCGCCGGAGCTGATGGGCTCACACGTGGGCGGGCCGATCTCGCACACCACCGGGCGTACGCACGCGCTGCGCTACCGGGCGGCCACCGCGCTCCTCCACTCCTTCGGTGTCGAGTGGGACCTCACCCGCGTGGACGACGCCGGGCTCGCCGAGCTCCGGTCCTGGATCTCGTTGCACAAGCAGGTCCGCCCGCTGATCGGCACCGGCACGCTCGTGCACCCCGACCACCCCGACCCGTCGGTGATGGTGACGGGCGTGGTCGCCGCCGATCGCTCGGAGGCGTGGTACGTCGTGGCCACCGTCGGCGCGACCGCCACCCAGCACCTCGCGCCGCTGCGGCCGACCGGCCTGGACCCTGCCCGCATCTACCGCCTCACCGAGCAGCTCCCGCCACCGCCCGGTGGGGCGGACCTCACCGACGCCTGGGCGCCCGATGGTGTCGAGCTGCCCGGCAGGGCGCTACAGGAGGCGGGGGTGGCGCTGCCGGTGCTGGGCCCGGAGGAGGCGCGGGTGCTGCGGGTGGCGACCACGGTCGCTCGCTGACCGGGTGCTTCACGTGGCGGCCGCAGAAGACGAGAGGCCCGACGGATCTACGCTGACCCCATGGACGCACAGGCGTGGGACGAGCGGTACGCGGCCAGCGAGCTGGTGTGGTCACGCGAGCCCAACCGGCTCGTGGCGGCCGAGCTCGCCGACCTGCCACCCGGCACGGCCGTCGACCTGGCGGCGGGTGAGGGGCGCAACGCGATCTGGCTGGCGAGCCGCGGGTGGTCGGCGACCGCGGTGGACTTCTCGCAGGTCGCCCTCGACAAGGGCGCCCGGCTGGCCGAGGGCCTCGACGTGACGTGGGTCTGCGCCGACGCCACCACCTGGCAGCCGCCCGCCCCGGTCGACCTGGTGGTCGTGGCCTACCTCCAGCTCCCGGCGGCCGACCGCCGCCGGGCGGTGCGCAACGCGGTCACCATGCTGCGGCCCGGCGGGACGTTCCTCCTCGTCGCCCACGACTCGACCAACCTCACCGAGGGGACCGGTGGGCCGCAGGACCCGTCGGTGCTGATGACGGCGGAGGACGTCGTGGCCGACCTCGCCGGCTCCGACGTCCAGGTCCTGCGCGCCGAGCGGGTCGACCGCGAGGTGACAACGGCGGAGGCCCACCGCGGGGAGGATCGCCGCACGGCGCGCGACTGCCTGGTGCGGGTGGTCAGGCGCTGATCCGCGCCCGACCACCCGGCACGCTCACCGCGTCAGGCGCACCTTCACGCGCTGCGTGGAGCCGTCCTCGTGCCGGACCACGAGCACGGCCTTCACCGTCGCCTTCTTGCCCAGGAGCGCACGCGCCCGCTGGGTGAGCCGGAGGGTGACGGTGCCCTTCTCCCGCGCGTCCAGGTCGAACGCGCCGGCGCCGAGGCGCGTGCCCGTCGCGCCGCGGGTGCGCAGCACGACCTTGACCTCGCAGGGAGCCGACCCGCAGCTCAGCACCATCCTGGCCCGGCGACGGTCGCGCGTCGCGTCGACCTTGCCGCCCTTCTTCACCGCGACCACGGGATCGACCGAGGGCGGGACGACGGGCGGGACGACGGGCGGGGTCGGCCGTACCACCTCGAGCCGGGTGCTGCCGCGCCCGGCGTCGACCGCCAGGTCACCGGCGTAGGACGCCACCAGCTCGACGGTGCCCGCGGCCTGGAAGGGGCCGACCTCGATGGTCGCCTTCCCCTCCTTGAGCTGCGCGGGCGGCAGGTCGCTGCCGTTGACGGACAGCACCACCTCGCCGGTCGGGGCCTCCGGCGCGGCCGAGGTCACCGCGACCTCGACCCGCGCCTTCGCGCCGGTCTCGACCTGCGCGGGCGCCAAGACGCTCACCGTCGACGGCACGTTCTCCGGGTCGGCGAGCTCCTTGACCTGCACGTCGCGGTAGAAGACGTTCTCGCCGCCGCCGTGGTTCTGCAGCCCGAAGTAGCTGGGCCACGTCAGGCGGTTGTCCTCCGCCTCGGGGCTGGTGAAGTCGTTGACGAGCACGTCGTTGAGGTAGACGCGGATCCGCTTGCCCTCGACCCGGATCTCGTAGTGGTTCCACTCGTTGAGGCCCTTGAGCGCCGAGTCCCGCTGGGCGTTGGCGCCCTGGAACGTGTAGACGGCGCCGGTCGTGCGGTCGGGCAGGTCGGAGGCGTCGATCTGGATCTCGTAGCCGTTGTCGACCGCGACCCACGGGTCGTTGCCGGGATCGGGGAACCCGACGAACACACCGCCGTTGTCGTCCTTGGTCAGCTTCCAGTCGAGCTGGAGGGAGTAGTCACCCTCCAACGGCTCCGAGTGCCACAGCAGCCCCATCCCGCCGTTGGTCTTCAGCGAGCAGTCGGCCTCGCGGGTGAACAGCCCGGGGCCGGCCATGTTCCAGTCCTCGAGGCTCTCGGCGGTGCCGTCGAAGAGCATCCGGTAGCCGGGGTCGGCCGTCGTGGGCGCGCAGGTGTCCGGCTCGACGACCGGGTCGCCGCTCACGCGGAACCAGTCGAACTCGCCGACCTGGCTGCCGGTGCCGTTGTAGGCGGCGACGCCGATGTCGGGGTCGACGAGACCGGTGGCCGGGTAGCCGGCGCCCATCGACGACCAGGTGGCGCCCTGGTCGGTCGACCACCGCGCCTGGATCGCGCTGCCGGTCGAGACCAGCTGCAGCTGCAGGTCCTCGGGAGCGGTCCCGCCGGGGAGGTCGGCGTTGGTGTAGACCATCTCGCCGTTGATCCGGCGGCCCAGCTCGAGCACCCAGTCGCCGTCGGGCGTCTCCATCGCCACGACCTTGGCGTAGTTGTCGGCGTCGGTCCACGCGACGAGGCCGCCCTGGAGGTAGTCGTCGGTGCCCGTCATCGTGAGCTGCGTGGTGGCGGCCCACGGTCCGTCGGCAGGCGCGTCCTGCAGCACCACGTTCCTGGCGTCGACGGCGCCACCGGACAGGTCGCCGGCCTGGGCGTTGATCCTGAGCCGGCCACCGGAGACCTCGAGCCCGCCGGGGGTGCGGTTGCGGATCGTGGTCCAGCGGCAGGCGTCGAGCCGGTCGCCGTCGAACTCGTCGTCCGACGCGACCTCGGCCTCGGGGTCGCAGACCTCGCCTGGCAGTCCGATGTCGAGGTAGTCGAGGTTGACGCGACCGTCGGTCGGACCGCCCGCGGCGGGGACGGTGTAGGACAGCGTGTTGGCGCCCTCGTCGAGCTCGACGGTGTCCGTCGACGTGCTCCAGGCGCTCCAGGCGCCGGTGTTGGCGAAGGTGACCGCCTCGACCGGACCGTCGTTGACGGACAGCTCCAACGTCTTGGTGAGGCCCGGCGAGGGGTGCGGGCCGTTGGCGTAGCCCAAGGTGAGGGCGTGCTCCCCCGCCTCGGCGGCGTCGACGGTGAACGTGACGCTCGCCCCGGGCGTCTCGAGCCCGCCGACGTAGCCGGTGCCGCTGAACCCGGCGTGCTCGGTCTGCACATTGGCACCGCCGGACCTCCCCGCGGTCTCGGCCTCGTAGCGCCGCGTCGTGGGCTCGAGGACCTGGACGTAGTCGAGGTTGACGTGCCCGTCGTCGCCCGGGTCGCGGACCACCCGGAGGCTCGTCGGCCCGGCCGGGAGCTCGATGCGCCGGGTGATCGACCCCCAGGTCTTCCACGTGCCCGTCGAGGGCAGGGTGAGCTCGGTGCGCTCCCCACCGACGTAGAGGCTCAGCGTCTTGTCGCCCTCGAACGGGTTGGGCCCGTTGGCGTAGCCGAGCGTGAGGTCGTACGCGCCGGACTCGTCGACGACCACCTGCACCTCGGAGCCGGCGCCGTCCTCGCCCATCCCGGCGACGAAGCCGCTGCCGCTGTAGCCGGCGTGCTCGGTGTCGATCCGGGCAGAGCCGTACAGCTCGCCGTCCTCGAGCTCGTAGAGGCCGAACGGGGCGGGCGTCGGCGGCGGCTCGACGTAGCCGGGGTAGCTGTTGAGCGTGTACCAGGCCTCGGTGCTCCACAACGTCTGACCCGAGGCCGAGTCGAAGGGCCGGGGCGAGCGCAGGTGCACGACGCGGTCGGGCTTCATGCCCTCGACCTGGAGGGTGACCGTGCGGCCGTCGTCGCTGGCCGTCGCGCTGGTGACCTCGAGGCTCTCCTCGTCGAGCTTGGGGCCGCCGTACTGCGCCGTGGCGCGGTAGCGCCACTGCTCGAGCTGGTACTTCGACGCCAGGTCGGTCAGGGTCTGCGCCGACAGCGGCTCGGTGTAGGTGATCTCGAAGCCGCCCTCGACGACGTCCATCGACGCCATGTCGAAGGGCACGTCACCGCTCAGGTCGAGCTTCTGCAGGCCGTAGCGCAGCTTGCCGGTCTGGCCCCAGTTGCCGCCGGCGCCGAGGCCTCCGACGATGAGTGAGCCACCCGGGGCGGCGAGGACGCGGCTGACGCCGGCCTCGAGTCCCTGGGTCATCCGGAACAGCGCGCCCTGGTGGCGGCCGTCCACCTTCTCCAGGTCGGCGCGCTGCAGGCCGCCGTACGTCACGTCGCCGATGAACATCTGGCCGGCGTAGGGGCCCTCCTCCACGACGATGGGGGTGCTCGGGGAGTTGGCGATCTCGTTCTGCGGCATCCACAGCACCGGCTTGGTCACCGGCTGGTCGTCGAAGCGACCCGGGCTGCCGTCCGGCTCGGTGGTGTAGTGGTTGTAGAACTCGCCCGGCTTGATCTCCAGCAGCTTGGACGCGGGCAGCCAGCCGCCCTGGTTGTCGGTCACGAAGATCTCGCCGTCGGCACCCCAGCCCATGCCGTGCGGGGTGCGGAGGCCACCGGCGACGACGTCGATCGCGCCGGTCTCCCTGTCGATGGTGATGTGGGTGCCGCGGTCGTGGGAGCCCTGGGGCACCGTGGTCGCGCCGCCGAGGTTGATCGACACCGACAGGTTCACGTGGAACTTGCCGTCGTGGTAGAGCATCCCGAAGCCGAACTCGTGGAAGTTGCCGTCGAACGGGTAGTCCGCGATCTCGTCCCGGGTCTGGAAGACGCCCTGGGGGTCCTCGCCGGTGAGCCTGACCAGGCCGGTCTTCTCCGAGACGTAGATCTCGCCGTCGACGACCGCGATGCCCTGCGGCTCCTTGAGCTCGCCGGCGATCCGGGTGCGGGTGACGTCGGCCGGGGAGGTCGCGTCCTCGACCCCCTCGAGGCGCCAGAGCTCGCCGAGCTCGACGTTGCCCTGGTCGTTGCCGTTGCCGCCCCACGTGAGGACGAGCAGGTCGTCGCCGTCCCACTCCAGGCCGGTGACCTGCGGCTCGAAGCCGGCGGGGCGCAGGTCGACGAGGTCGTAGGCGGGGTTGAGGCCGTCGAGCTGGAGCCCGTCGCCGGCGGAGTCGCTCTGGCCCTCGCAGTACTTGAAGCCGGGGGCCGTCACCCGCGTCACGTTGGCCTCGGTGCTGAGGGCGGAGGTGGGAACGACCGTGAAGCCCGGCTCGCCGGGCTTGCGCCACGACAGCGTCAGGCGCTCGCCGCCGCCGGCCTCGAAGTAGTCGATCCGCAGCGGGTGGGCCCCGGCGCCCAGGGTGATCGAGCCGTCCTTGGCCGTGTCGCCGTGCAGACCGTCGTGGTCGACGACGACCTGGTCGCCGATGGTGAGCCGCGAGCCGTCGTCGCTGACCAGCCGGAACTCGTAGGTCCCCGCCTCCTCGATGGAGAGGTTGGCCAGCACCTCGACGACGAAGTTGTCCTCGAGGCCCCCGAAGTCGGCCGGGCTCGCCCAGTCGACGACCGGCTCGAGCTGGTCGACGTTGGGGGTCTGCCCCGACTTGAGCGTGCACAGCTCGGAGATCGACTGGCCGAGCTGGAAGGCACGCATGGTCACCCCCGCCTCGTCGCCCGGGGGCACCGCCGACGCGCTCGGCATCGCGGCCGTGAGGCCGGCCGCCACGGTGACGGCCAGGGCGCCGGCGCCCCAGCGGGAACGGCGACGTGAGCCGGTGCGGGCGGCGCGCGAGCGCGGGTGGAGCACGACGGACTTCGACACCGGGACCTCCTGGGAGCCCGACGGCACGACGCACGCCGGGAGAGCTGTGACGTGGCTCACCCTAGGGCGCATCCGACGCCTTGTGAACAACTTTTGACCGGCAATCGTCAGAAGCGCGGCGGGTGGCTACAGTCGCGCTCGTGCTCGCGGACCTCGGACGGCTGCTCCACCGGTGGCGACGTGTCGTCCTCGCGGCGTGGGCGGCCCTGGCCGTCGCGGGCGCGGTCCTCGGGGGATCGGTCTTCGACCTCGCGCGGACCCCCGACCCGCTGCGCGCCGAGGCCGAGTCGGCGCAGCTGGAGCGGCGGCTCGCGGCCGACGACCCGGAGGGCGAGCTCGTGGTCGCCGTGCTGTCCGGGGCGGACATCTACGGCATCGACCTCATCGACCAGGCCAGCCGCGTCCTGCACGACGTGCGCGACCTGCCCGACGTCGTCGAGGTGCGCGACCCGTGGACCACCGGGGCCCAGGACCTGGTGGCGCCCGACCGCACCGGCACGGTCGTCACCGTGGAGATCGATCCCACGGTCGACGACGAGCGGGCCCGGGCGGCGGTCCAGCGGGTGGAGGACACGCTGCGGAAGGTCGCCGTGCCGGAGGTGCTCGTGGGCGGCCCACTGCTGGCCGAGGAGGCCTTCGCCGAGCAGGCGATCCGGGACGCCGCGCGGGGCGAGGGCGTCGCGGTGCTCGTGCTGCTCGTCGTGCTGGCGCTCGTCCTGGGCGGTCTCGTGGCCGGCCTGCTCCCCGTGGTCACCGCGCTCGGCGGGGTCGCCGTCTCGTTGCTGGCGCTCGCCGGCCTGGCGCGGGTCAGCGCGGTGAGCGAGTACGCCGTCAACGTCGTCACGCTGCTGGGCCTCGGACTGGCCGTCGACTACGCCCTGCTGGTGCTCGGACGCTTCCGCGAGGAGCGGGCCGCGGCGCCGGGACGCACGGGCGCCGCCGACCTGCTCGGCACCACCCTGGCCACGGCAGGACGCACCGTGCTCGTCTCGGGCCTGACGGTCGGCACGGCGCTGGCGGGCCTGCTGCTGGTCGGCGATCCGGTGCTCTCCCCCATGGCCGTCGGCGGTCTCGTCGCCGTCGCGGCGGCGACCCTGGCCGGGCTCACCCTCGCCCCCGCGCTGGTCGCGGTCGCCCACCCCTGGATCGCCGCCCCGGCGCCCCGCCGGGTGCTCGGCGGGACCCCGAGCGCGCACGCGCTCCTGCCGCGGCTGGCCCGGCTCGCGCTGGCCCGACCGTGGCCGGTCCTGCTGGGCGCCACGGCCCTGCTGCTCCTGCTCAGCACACCCCTGCTGTCGCTCGACCTGCGCAACTCCGACGCCCGCTCACTGCCCGCGGACAGCGAGCCGCGGCAGGTCCAGTCGGCGATCGAGCGCGGCTTCCCCGAGCAGGTCGCGACACCGGTCACGGTGCTGGTCGACGCGCCCTACACGTCCCAGGAGACGGCCGACGCGATGGCGCGCATCGTCGGCCTGCCGGGCGTGGCCGACGTGATGCTGCTCGACCCCGTGCCCGGCGACCTCAGCCGGCTGGTCGTGGAGCCGGAGCCCGACGGGGCCGGCGACTACGACGGGCCCCTCGCCCAGGACCTGGTCCGGCGGCTGCGCGCCGCCGACCTCGGCTCGGACGTCCTGGTGGGCGGTCCGACCGCTGAGCTCGTCGACACCCGCGACGCCCTCGCCGAGCGCGCGCCGCTGGCCGTCGCCGTGGTCGTGCTGCTCACGGCGCTCCTGCTCGGGCTGCTCACCCGCTCGGTGGTCGTGCCGGTCAAGGCGGTGCTGCTCAACCTGCTCTCGCTGTGCGCGACCCTCGGCGTGGTCGTCGCGGTCTTCCAGTGGGGGTGGGGCTCCTCCGTGCTCGGCTTCGAGCCGTGGGGCGCCCTCGACGTCACCACCCCGCTGCTGCTGTTCATGTTCGCGTTCGGGCTGTCCATGGACTACCACGTGTTCCTGGTCGCCCGGATCCGCGAGGCGTGGGACGCCGCCGCCGGGGAGCGTCCGACGCGCCGCCGCGCTCGGCCCGTCGACCCGCGCACGGTCAACGACCGCGCGGTGCTGGAGGGCATCACGGCCTCGGGCCCGGTCGTCACACTGGCCGCCGTCGCGATCGGCATCGTCTTCCTTGGCTTCGCGATGGGCGAGCTCGTCGCGGTCAAGGAGATCGGCGTGGGCATGAGCGTGGCCGTGCTCCTCGACGTGACCGTCGTACGCGGCCTGCTGCTGCCGTCGACGATGACCCTGCTCGGGCGGTGGAACTGGTGGCTGCCGAGCCGACGGTCGGGTCGGCGGCAGGGGTGAGCGGCCGGGTGGGTCAGCGCTCGTCGGTGGCGGCGGAGGAGTCCGTCGCGTCGCGCTGCGCGGGCTCGTCGCCGTAGACGCCGGCGTCCTTGGCCGCCTGCGCCTTGCGCAGCTGCTTGACCAGGCTGAACGCGATGACGACGACCGCGAGGATCATGAAGATCCACACCGCGAAGCCCAGCGGGCCGGCCTTGACCTCGGTCGGCTCGGGGGTGGGGTCTTCGAGGAGGACGATCAGCAGGTCGAGCATGCCCCCAGTGTCCCACCTCCCCCCTAGGGAGCGGGTGTCGGGATCCCCGCGAACAGGTCGTCCTCCGGCAGCGAGGTCTCGACCGTCGACTCGACCAGCTCGTAGTCCTCGGTGGGCCAGACCTTCTGCTGGATCTCGCGCGGGATCGCGAACCACATGCCGTCGGGGTCGATCTGGGTGGCGTGGGCGAGCAGGGCCTGGTCACGCACGCCGAAGTAGTCGCCGCACGGCACCCGCGTGGTGATGCGGTCGTCCCAGTCGGGCTCGCGCTTCCACGTGGCCAGCCGCTCGGCGTAGGGCGACTCGAGGTCGTGGGCGAGCATCGCCTCGTGCAGGGCGTTGGTCTTCGCCCAGCTCCAGCCGTGGTGGTAGTAGAGCTTCATCGGCTGCCACGGCTCCCCCGCGTCGGGGAACCGGTCAGGGTCGCCGGCCGCGCGGTGGGCGGCCACCGAGACCTCGTGGCAGCGGATGTGGTCGGGGTGCGGGTAGCCGCCGCGCTCGTCGTAGGTCGTCAGCACGTGGGGGCGGAACTCGCGGATCAGGCGCACCAGCCGCTCGGTCGCCTCCTCCAGCGGCACCAGGGCGAAGCAGCCCTCGGGCAGGGGCGGCGGCGGGTCGCCCTCTGGCCAGCCGGAGTCGACGAAGCCGAGCCAGTCCTGCCGGATGCCGAGGATGTCGCGGGCGCGGTGCATCTCCTCGCGACGGATCTCCGTGATGTTGTCCCAGACCTCGGGGCGGTCCATCTTGGCGTTGAGCACCGAGCCGCGCTCGCCGCCGGTGCAGGTGACGACGTGGACGTCGACACCCTCTGCGACGTACTTCGCCGTGGACGCCGCGCCCTTGCTCGACTCGTCGTCGGGGTGGGCGTGCACGTGCATGAGTCGGAGACCGGCGCGGGGCGTCTCGCGGGGGTGCCGGTCTGCGGGGGGCTGGGCCATGCGAGGAGTCTAGGAGGGGGGACTTACCCTTCTGTGCGTGACCACCGACCTCACCGACCTCAGCGATCGCTATGGCGCGCCGGCCCGCTGGGGACGACCCGTGGCCATCGCGCTGACGGTCGTCCTGGCGGTCGTCGGGCTCACCTGGCTGGGGTGGGCGGCGTGGTTCCACGGCAGCCCCGACGTCCGCTCAGACGTCGTCACCTTCGAGGTGACCGACGACCACGAGGTGCGGGCCCGCGTCGACGTCGAGCTCGAGGACGGCGTGCAGGCGAGCTGCCGCGTGCGCGCGCTCGCGGAGGACAAGACGGCCGTCGGCGAGCTGGCCTTCACCCCCGTCGACGGCGTCAACGAGGTCGTGATCCGCACCGAGCGCCGGGCGACGTCGGTCGAGAAGCTCGGCTGCACCGCGCCCGGCCAGCCCCGGCCGCGCTGACCGTCGGCCTGCACTTTTGCGCCAGTCTTGCTAACCTGAGCGTTCTGCCCGTCCGGGTGCGCTGGCCGACGTCCGTCGCCGCGCCCACTCCGATCGGACGGAAGACCCAACACACCGACCCCATGCAGGGCGGCTGAGGCACACCCTCGTCCAGTTACCACGTGAGCAGGAGCACCGACATGACCGACCAGGGCACCATCTGGCTGACCCAGGAGGCCTACGACAAGCTGCAGGCCGAGCTCGAGGACCTCAAGGGACCCAAGCGCCAGGAGATCATCGAGCGCATCTCGGCCGCCCGCGACGAGGGTGACCTCAAGGAGAACGGCGGCTACCACGCCGCCAAGGACGAGCAGGGCAAGCAGGAGGCCCGCATCCGCCAGCTCGAGGACATGCTGCGCAAGGCCGAGGTCGGCGAGACCCCGCCCAACGACGGCGTGGTCGAGCCCGGCATGGTCGTCACCGTCGACTTCGGTGGCGGCGACCACGAGAAGTTCCTCCTCGGTGCTCGCGAGAACCTCAGCGAGGGCGACGAGCTCGACGTCTACTCCCCGCAGTCCGCGATGGGCGCGGCGATCAACGGCCGCTCGCGGGGCGACGAGGTCACCTACACCGCGCCCAACGGCAAGGAGCTCAGCGTCACGATCGTGGACGCGGAGCCCTACAAGGCCTGAGCGCGTCGCCACCGCCCGCCACCCCGGCGCACCGAGGCGGGCGGTGGCGCGTACTCCCGTGGTGCCCGCTGCCGCGGCCCGGCCGCACTGCGGTCGTTGCTGCTGCGCTCCGCACGTGCTCCGGCCAGCTCCGTGGGGTAGTCCGACACCTGGAGGGGGTTGCAACCGCCTCCAGGTGTCGGAGTCCCCGCTCGAGCGGGGACTCCGACCGACCCACGCCGAGGAAAGACGCGGAGCCCTACAAGGCCTGACCGGCCCGCTCAGGAGTCGACGCGGTAGCCGCGCTCGCGCAGCCGTTGCACCAGGAGCGCGGCGTGCGGCTCGCCGCGGGTCTCGAGCTGGATGCGCACCTCCACCTCGTTGAGGTGCAGCGAGGGCGAGAGCCGCTCGTGCGCGACCTCGAGCACGTTGGCCCCCTCGGCGCCCACCTCGGAGAGCAGGGACGCCAGCCCGCCCGGGAGGTCGGGGATGCACACGCGCAGGTAGAGGTAGCGCCCGGCCGAGGCGAGGCCGTGGCGGATCACCTTGCCGAGCAGGAGCGGGTCGATGTTGCCGCCCGAGAGCACCGCCACCGCGGGCGTCTCGAAGCCGGCCGGGTGGTCGAGCAGCGCCGCGACGGCGGCCGCACCCGCCGGCTCCACGACCTGCTTGGCCCGCTCGACCAGCGCGAGCAGCGCGCGCGAGAGCGACTCCTCGGAGACCGTGACGACCTCATCGACGTGGTCGCGCACGGCCGCGAAGGTGATGTCGCCCGGCATCCCGACGGCGATGCCGTCCGCCATCGTGCTCATCGACCCCAGCGGCACCGGGCACCCGGCCGCGAGCGACCCGGGGTAGGCGGCCGCGCCCTCGGCCTGCACCCCCACCACCCGCACGTCGGGTCGCAGCGCCTTGATCGCGATCGCGACCCCGGCCAGCAGGCCGCCGCCCCCGGTCGGCACCAGCACGGTGCGTACGTCGGGCGCCTGCTCGAGCACCTCGAGCCCGAGGGTGCCCTGCCCGGCCACGATGTCGACGTGGTCGAAGGGGTGGATGAGCACCGCCCCGGTCTCCTCGGCGAACCGGCGGGCCGCGACGAGCGAGTCCTCGAGGTAGCGACCGTGGAACACCACGTCGGCGCCGTAGCCGCGGGTCGCGTTCTCCTTGGGGATCGGTGCGCCCTCCGGCATGAAGACGGTTGCGGGGATGCCGAGCTTCGCGGCGGCGAGCGCCACGCCTTGGGCGTGGTTGCCGGCGGAGGCCGCGACGACGCCGTTGGCCCGCTCCTCCGGGGACAGGCGGGCCATCCGAACGTAGGCCCCTCGTGACTTGAACGAGCCCGTGCGCTGGAGGTTCTCGCACTTCAGCGAGACCGGGCCGCCGACCAGGGCGGAGAGCCAGCGTGACTCCTCCATGGGCGTGGTCACGGTGACGCCGTCGAGCAGCTCGCGCGCGGCGACGATGTCGGCGAGGGAGACCTGCGGGGCCGTCATGACGGGTCCTTCTCGTCGGAGTCGGGCGCTTCGGGGCCGGCGAGCGGGCTGTCGTCGTCGGGGACGTCGTCGGCCTCCGTCGGCGGTGGCCCGATGTCCTGGTCGAGCGCCTCGTCGTGGTCCTCCTCGCCGATCTCGGTGTAGGACGCGAGGTGCTGGGCGACGGCGTTGCCGGCCGCGGCGAGGGGGACGGCGATGAGCGCGCCGGCGACGCCAGCCACCAGCACCCCGCACCCGATCGCCACGATCACTCCGAGCGGGTGCAGCGAGACGAAGCGGCCCATCAGGAACGGCTGCAGGACGTGGCCCTCCACCTGCTGCACCAGGATCACGCCGCCGAGCATCAGCAGCGCCGTCCACGGGCCCTGGTCGACCAGCGCGACGAGCACGGCGACGGTGCCGGCCACGGTGGCGCCGATCATCGGCACGAACGCGCCGAGGAAGACGAGTACGCCGATGGCCACGACGAAGGGCACCTGCAGGAAGTAGGCCACGATCATGATGCCGATGGCGTCGGCGAGCGCCACCAGCACCGTGGCCCGCACGAACTGCGTCAGCGACACCCAGGCGACCCGTCCCGAGGCGTCGACGCGCTCGCGCGCGGCCCGCGGGGCGAGGCGGACCAGCCACGACCAGATGCGCTCGCCGTCGGCGAGGAAGAAGTAGGTGGAGAACAGCACGATGAACAAGCCCGCGACCACGTGTCCGAGTGCCGTGCCGACCTCGGTGGCGCGGGTGACCACGCCGTCGGCGCCGGTGCTTCCGGAGACGGCGGACTGCACCTGCTTGATGTAGCCGTCGAGCTGGGAGTCGGAGACGTTGAGGGGCCCGGTGCGCAGCCAGTCGCGGACCTGGCCGAGGCCGGTGACGACCGAGTCGGCGAGGTCACTCGCGCCCTGCGCGACCTGCTGGCCGACGAAGGTGAGCAGCAGGGCGACGGTGCCGATCCCGACGATCATGACCATGCCCGTCGCGAGCCCACGTGGCACCCCGACCCGCCGCAGCCACACGACGAGCGGCGACGCCATCGCCGCGAACAGCAGCGCGATCGCGATCGGCAGGGTGATCACGGCGAAGTAGCGCATCGTCCAGAGCAGGCCGAGACCGGCGACCACGATGACGATGAGGCGCCAGGACCACGCCGCGGCCAGGTCGAGCCCCCACGGCACCTGGGCGCGGCTGAAGTTGGACGGCCCGGTGGTGAAGGCGGGCTCGGACCGGCGCTCGGCGCGTCCCTGCGCCCACTGGCTGACGATGCGCTCGGCGAGACCGTCCTCCTCGCGAGCCAGCGCGGCGAAGAAGCGGCGTCGCCCCGACTCGACCTCGGTGTCGCCGGGGACGTCGGACGCGGGCCTGCCGTGATCGCTCACGTCGCTCACGCTACCGATCCCCCCGTGGCCCTGAGACCACCCAACAGTCGGTGTGCCGCGACCGGGTGGTCCGCGGCGAGCAGACCGGCGGCCGCGAGGACGTAGTCGTGGTCGACGACGACGCGCGGCGCGCGGGGCAGCTGCCAGCCGCCCTCGAAGGCGTCCCCGGTGGCCGGCACCAGCACGCGCCGTACCGCATCGGGCCCGCCGTGGCGCAGCACCCCGCCCGAGCCGACGAGCAGGTCGACCTCGCGGAGGTCCTTCCCGCTGCGCTCGACCACCCGGCCCTCGGGGCTCACCACGACCTTGCTCCGCCCCGCGTGCCGCTCGAGCGCGATCCGGACCGCGGCCGCGGCGATGGCGAGGTCGGCCTCCTGCTCGGCGTCGCTGTCGGGCAGGAGGTCGGGGCGCTCGCGACGGCGTACGGCGGCTTCGTGCAGGTCGTCGCGGCCGGCCGCCTCGACCGTCGAGATCGCCGACCAGCGCATGCCGAGGTCGCCCTCGACCGTGCGGGTCACCGGGGTGGTCGCGACGACCTCGCGGGCCAGGCCGCTGTCCTCCGGGTCGAGCTCGACGACGCTGTGGACGTCGGTGGTCGCGCCGCCCACGTCGACGACCACGACGTCGCCGGCGCCCGGGTGCTCGTCGTCGAGGCCGCGCGCGAGCAGCTCGACGCCGGTGAGCACGACGTCGGGCGTGGCGCCGCGCACCATGTCGGTGAAGGTGCGCCCGCGCGCGTCGGTGCGGCTGCTGAGGTGCTTGCCGCCGATGACGTGGCTGAGGAAGATCTCGCGGATGGCCCGGCGCGCGCCGTCGGGAGCCAGGACCCCGATGCGCGGCACGACGTTGTCGGCGAGGACGTGGGGCGTTCCGGAGGCGGCGAGCAGCTCGGCGACCACCGGCTGCGACTCGACGTTGCCGGCCACCACGACCGGTCCCGGCCACGGGACGTCGGACAGGAACCGGGCGTCGCCCTCCAGCACCTCGGCGTTGCCGCCGTCGGTGCCGCCGACCAGCAGGACGACGTCGGGCTCGGCGGCCCGGAGCCGCTCGAGCCCGGTGGCGTCGAGGCCGCCGTGCAGGACGAGCACGACCTTGCCGCCGCTGGAGAGGGCGACCCGCCGGCCCGCCTCCGCGGTGACCAGCTCCTCGTTGCCCACAACGGCGATCCGCAGCCCGCCGCCGGCCGACGAGCAGGCGAGGACGTCGGCATCGATGGCACCGGGGTCCTGCTCGGCCAGCGCCGCCAGGCAGGCGTCGTAGCCGTCGAGGACGTCGCCGTCACCCCCGGCGTCGGGGAGGGTGGTGGGGTGGCTCGCGGTCGCGAGCAGCTCCCCCGTCGCGGCGTCGACCAGCGCCGCCTTGGTGAAGGTCGACCCGAAGTCGACGCAGACGACGCGGGTCTCCGCCGCGACGGGAGGGGGCACGCCTCAGCCCAGGGCGCGGTCGAGGTCGGCGAGCAGGTCGGCGACGCTCTCGATGCCGACGCTCAGCCGCACCAGGTCGTCGGGCACCTCGAGGTCGGTGCCCGCGACGCTGGCGTGGGTCATCCTCCCGGGGTGCTCGATGAGCGACTCGACGCCGCCGAGGGACTCCCCGAGGGTGAACACCTCGGCGCGCTCGCAGACCGCCAGGGCCCGCTCGACGCCGCCGGCGACGCGGAAGGAGACCATCCCGCCGAAGCGCCTCATCTGGCGGGCCGCGACCTCGTGGCCGGGGTGCGCGGCGAGACCGGGATAGATCACCTGGTCGACGCGCTCGTCGCCGTCGAGGAAGTCGACGATCCGCTCCGCGTTGTCGCAGTGGCGGTCCATCCGCACGCCGAGGGTCTTGAGGCCGCGGTGGGTGAGGAACGCGTCGAAGGGGCCGGCCACCGCACCCATGGCGTTCTGGTGGAAGCCGATCTTCTCGGCGAGCTCGAGGTCGCGCACCACCACCGCTCCCCCGACGACGTCGCTGTGCCCGCCGACGTACTTGGTCGTGGAGTGCACCACCACGTCGGCGCCCAGCGTCAGGGGCTGCTGGAGGTAGGGCGAGGCGAAGGTGTTGTCGACCACCAGCAGCGCGCCGGAGTCGTGGGCGACCCGCGCGAGCGCCTCGATGTCGCCGACGGTGAGCATCGGGTTGGTGGGGGTCTCCACCCACACCAGCTTGGTGCGGCCGGGCTCGATCGCCGCGGCCACGGCCTCGGTGTCGGCGACCGACGCCGAGCTGTGGTCGGTGCCCCACACCTTGGCGACCTTGTCGAACAGCCGGTGGGTGCCGCCGTAGGCGTCGTCGGGGATGACGACGTGGTCGCCGGGCCGGGTCAGCGCCCGGATGATCGCGTCCTCCGCGGCGAGGCCGGAGGCGAAGGCGAAGCCCCGCTCGCCGTCCTCGACGGCCGCGAGCGCGCCCTCGAGTGCCGTACGCGTGGGGTTGGCGGAGCGGCTGTACTCGTAGCCGCCGCGCAGTCCTCCGACGCCGTCCTGCTTGTAGGTGCTGCTGGCGTAGATGGGCGGGTTGACCGCCCCCGTCATCGCGTCGGGCTCGTAGCCGGCGTGGATCGCACGCGTCTCGAACCCGGCCTTGTTGGCGCGTTCCTGGGTCACCCGGCGAGCGTAGTCCCCGCGCGGGGATGGGGCCCCGCCCGGGGACTGCGGAGCTGGGTGTGGTGCCGTCCTGCTGGTCGTTCAGGGAGCCGCGGCGTCGCCCTCGACGCCGCGGTTCACCGCTGCGGGCGCCGACGCAGCGAAGCCCGCGCTCACGACGGGCGAGCCCGGGCGCATCGCCCAGGTCCCGCGGAACCACGCCGTGGTGGCGCTGTTCGTCTGCGAGCCGACGATCGTCGCCCCGTAGGCGGCGGACCCAGCGGTCACGGTCCCCGGGTTGAAGACGTCCTTCCCGCCCACGTTGGCCGAGCCGCTCTCGAAGACGCACAGGTGGCCGGGCGCCGCGTTGGGGGCCGCCACGGATCCCGAGCAGCCTGCCGGCACCGGGGCCCCGACTCCGATGTAGTGCGCCTCCGGCGGAGTGGCGAGGGTGAAGCCGAAGTCGACGGACTGACTCAGCAGGGTCGTGCCCGGCGCGACCTGGTGCAGGTAGACGCCGCGGAGGAGGCCGGGCGCCGCGGCGTACCGCGCGTCGCTCTCCGCCTTCGTGTAGGACGACCCGGCGCCGGCGTACCTGGCGTCGCTCTCACCCTTGGAGTAGCCCGAGCCGGCGGGCTCGTAGGAGCCCTTCGGCTGGTAGGCCGCGTCGCTCTGCTTCTTGGTGCGGTAGCGCTTGTCGGCCATCGGCCGCAGCTCCTTCTTCCAGACCTTCTTCCACTGCGTGGCGACCGCGCTGCTGACCTCGGCGCCGGCCGGAGTGACGACCATGAGGCCGCCCCCGACCACGACACCG
Source organism: Nocardioides sp. Z35_8 (assembly GCF_059621125.1). Lineage (NCBI taxonomy): Bacteria > Bacillati > Actinomycetota > Actinomycetes > Propionibacteriales > Nocardioidaceae > Nocardioides > Nocardioides sp. Z35_8. The sequence continues at coordinate 47,796 of NZ_JCAQIE010000001.1, forward strand.
ACGAGGGCGCCCACGAGGAGCTGCTTGACTGATCGACGTGAGGACATCAGGGATCTCCCTTGCGCAGGATGAGCTGGGAGACCTCACGGTCCTCCCCCGGCGCGGGAGGGCACATCGGGGACAGCACGACGTCTAGACCGCGTAGAACCACGTACGCGCCGCCTGCCACAGCGCGGCCCTTGCCTCGCGAGCGACACTGGAGCCATGTTCGGATTCGGCAAGCCCACCACCCTCCCCACCCCCGACCAGGCGCTCCCGGGGCGTGAGCAGCAGCCCTGGACCCTGGGCGAGCACGTGGTGCTGCACACCCCCGTCGTCAGCGACGAGGTCCCCGAGGGGCACGAGGTCGCGATCCTCGGCCTCGGCTGCTTCTGGGGCGCGGAGGAGGTCTACTGGCAGATTCCCGGCGTCTGGTCGACGTCGGTCGGCTACGCCGGCGGCAGCACCCCCCACCCGACCTACGAGGAGGTCTGCAGCGGACAGACCGGCCACACCGAGGCGATCCGCGTCGTCTTCGACCCCTCCGTCGTCTCCTACGCCGACCTGCTGAAGAGGTTCTTCGAGATCCACGACCCGACCCAGGGCATGCGCCAGGGCAACGACGTCGGCACCCAGTACCGCTCGGCGATCTACTGGACCACCCCCGAGCAGGAGCAGACCGCCCGCGAGCTGACCAACGTGTACGGCGACGAGCTCGCCCGCCGCCGCCTGGGCGAGATCACCACCGAGATCCGCCCCGCCAGCGAGACGCCGTACTACTACGCCGAGGACCCCCACCAGCAGTACCTGGCCAAGAACCCCTTCGGCTACCGCTGCCACGCCAACACGGGCGTGAAGTTCCCCGAGACCGCCTGAGGAGCAGCTGCGGCGATCGACGCCGTGCCTCAGTCGTCGATGCGGAGGACGACTCGTCCCACCGGCTGGCCGGACATGAGGTGGCGCATCGCTCGGGCCGCCTGGTCCAGGGGGAAGGTCCGGTCCACCACCACCCGCAGCTGGCCCGCCTCCAGGTAGCCCGCGAGCGTGCCCATCAGCGCCCTCTTGTCGGGTGCTGCGAAGGACCCGCCGCGCAGCTGGGGGGACACCGCCGAGCGTGCCACCAGTCCGAGCACGCGCGGGATGCTGCCGAGCCAGCGGTGCCCGGTCGCCCCGAACGCGTCGTGCGCGATCAGGACGTAGCTGCCTCGCGGGTCGAGTGCGCGGCGGATCTCCCGGAAGGAGTGGTTTCCGGGCACGTCGAGGACGAGGTCCCACCGCTCGCCGCTACGCGTGAAGTCCTCGGACGTGTAGTCGATGACCCGGTCCGCGCCGAGGGAGCCCACGAGGGCGAGCTTGCTCGTGTGGTCGACCCCGGTGACGTGGGCGCCGTACACCTTGGCGAGCTGCACGGCCATCGCGCCGACGCCTCCCGCGGCGCCGTTGACCAGGACTCTCGACCCGGCCGGCACCCGACGTCGGGGCAGGTTGCTCAGCGCGATGAGGCCGGCGGTCGGCACGGCGGCCGCCTCCTCGAAGCTGACGCTGGACGGCTTGAGCGCCACCCCCTCCTCAGGGGCGGTGGCGTACTCGGCGAACGCCCCGCCGTTGCGCCACTGGACACCGCGAACGGTCTCTCCGAAGACCTCGTCGCCCGGCTCGAACCGGGTCACCGCGCTGCCCACGGCCTCCACCACCCCGGCGACGTCGGTCCCCGGCACCTGCTCGCGAGGGGTCCTGATCCCGGAGCCCATGAGGCGGAGCACCGCGGGTCGGCCGGCCACGACGTGCCACACGTCCGGGTGCACCGACGCCGCCCGGACCCTGACCAACACCTCGTCCGGGGCCGGCTCCGGCACCGGCACCTCGCCCAGGGTGAGGTCGTCGACAGATCCGTAGCCGCTCTGGACGATCGCTCTCATGCCCGGAACGTACTGGAGCGGCCTCACCCCGGAACGACGAATGCCGAGGGCTGTCGGGTCCCGACGCGGCACAGGGACGCGCGGCTGCGACGCGCAGGTCGCCCCACGACGACTCCGGGAGTCGTGCGGACGACCTAGCGTCGGCGGGGTCGGCTCGTGAGACCGGCAACGACGACGAAAGCGCAGGACCGTCCATGGAGCAGCACCGTCGACCCGACCCGATGAGCAGCGCCGAGGGCCGCCGCCTGCGCCTGCTCGCGCTCGAGGCGTTCGCGCGGGAGGGGCGCGCCCCGACGCTTGCCGAGCTCGCCCGCAGCACCGCTGCGCCGCCCGGGCAGGTGCGAGAGCTGCTCGGCGACCTCGCGGACGCCCACCTGCTGGTCCTGGACGGGGCCGGCGACTCCATCCGGATGGCGCACCCGTTCGCCGCCTCCCCGATGGGGTTCGTCGTCACCCCCCTCGGCGAGGGGGACGACCGACGGTGGTGGGGCGGATGTGCGTGGGACTCCTTCGGGATCAGTGCCGCCCTCGGCCTCGACGTACGCGTCGACACGACCTGCCCGCACTGCTCCGCCTCCCTGTCCGTCCCGGCCGGCCCGGCCACCCCTCCCCCGGACCACCTCGTGGTCCGCTTCCCGCGACCGGCGCCCGAGTGGTGGGACGACGTCGTCGCGACGTGCTCGGCGATCCGGATGTTCTGCTCGCGCGACCACGCCGACCGGTGGACGGCGGCCCACGCACCGGGCCGCGGACGGGTCGTGTCCGCCGTCACGGTGTGGGACCTCGCCCGCGACTGGTACGCCGACCGGCTCGACCCCGACTTCCGGCGGCCCACACGCGAGCACCAGCAGGCCCTGCTGGACGAGCGGGGACTCGGCGGGGACTTCTGGCGGCTCCCGCCCGGCCCCCGTCGGGAGGACGACGCCTGACAAGTGGCTACGACGCGGCACCCTCCCGCGCCCGAGCCGTCTCCTCCTCGGTCGGCCGCCGCCGGGGCGACGGCTGGCGCAGGGCGACGACGAGCAGGGACACCATCACCACGGCGTTGAGGGCGTGCAGCCCGAAGAAGAGGCCGCCGCCGGCGTCGGCTCCCGCCGACTTGCCCAGGTGGACGAGCACCGGCTGCAGGAACATCAGGGCGAACGCGCCGGCGGTGCACGACACCGCGCGCCGGGGCGCCCGGGCCACCAGCCCCGCCACCGTCGTCACCAGCGCGAGCACCAGGACGCCGTAGGCGAACCCCCGGTGGGGCGCGAACGAGCCGGTGCCGATCCCGCGCCCGGCAAGGAAGATCTGGACGGCCACCGACCCGAGGAGGGCGGCGGACAGGATCCGGTAGGTCGCGCGCATCATCGTGCTCCTTCGTCATCGTGGGTGTGGAGGTGCTGGTCATCCATCACGGCACCGTAGGGAGGGCGCACCGACCCGGACCATCCACTGGGGAGGACGGACGTGACGCCGTGGATCGACCCCGCCGTCACGCCCAGCGCGAACTCACCGGGGCCGTGACGCGGAGCGCGAGGTCGCGCACCGGTGACCACCGCGGCGACAGCTGGAGCGCCAGCAGCCGCCTGGACCGGCGCACGAGCCGCTCGCCGACGGGCCGCTGCACCCGGTCGTAGCGCACGAGCGCCGGGACCACGTCGTCCTCGTCGAGGAGCCTGGCCAGGGTCAGGGCGTCGAGGACGGCCTGGCACGCGCCCTGGCCCAGGCTGGGCGCCATCGCGTGCGCGGCGTCGCCGACCAGGACGAGCCGGCCGCGCGAGTAGGCCGGCAGGGGCGGCAGGTCGTGGAGCGGGTGCCGCAGCAGGGCGGGCGGGTCGGTCCGGGCGACGGCGTCCCTGATCTCTGCCGGCCACCCGGCGAGCCGGTCCTGCAGGTCGCGGAAGGAGGACACGGGCGCGCTGTCGGCGACGGGCACGTACCAGTTGGTCCGGCCGGTCCCGGCCGGCGTGACGCCGGCGAACATCCCGCGCCCCCAGATCTCGCCCCAGTGCCCGACGGTGCCGTCGCAGGACCCCCGCCACACCTCGGCTCCCAGGCTACGCGGGCGCACGACACCCGCCACGTGACCACGTACGACGCTGTTGATGCCGTCGGCCCCGATCACCACGTCGTGGCCGGCGATCCGGTCGGGTCCGCCGAACGCCGTCCCGAGGGCGAGGTCGACACCTGCGGCCCGGGCGCGGGACACGAGCTCGGCCATCAGCGCCGGCCGCGTCACCAGGCGCACGGGCGCGCCGGCCCTCTTCTCGATGCGCCCGAGCGGCAGGTGGCCCATGACCCGCCCGTCCACCGAGCGGATGGTGGCGCCCCGGTAGGGGTGGGCCTCGCCGAGTCCGGGCGTGACGTGCACGTCCTCGAGGCCACGCCAGGCCGCCGGCCAGAGGCCCAGCGCGGCCCCGCGGGAGTCCACGGTGTCGCGCACGTCCTCCACGCGCACGTGCCAGCCGCGGGCGGCCAGGGCGACGGCCGCCGTCAGTCCGCCGACGCCCGCCCCGACGACGAGCGCGGAGCGCGAGGGAGTGGGTGCAGGGCTCATGGGGCGACGCTACGGAGCGGGAGCGGGCGGCGGAGTCCCCGCAGAGCGTGACCACGGACGCCGGGACGCGACGCGTACGGGACCCGCGGTTGGACAGTCGCCCGGGAGCGAGGCAGGTGTCGCCCCGGCCCGCATGGCCGCGGGCGCGGTCGTCCCTAGCCTCGAGGAGATGTCGCGTCCACACCGCCCCAGCCCGTCCCGTCCCCCTCGCCTCCCCGGCCGGCGGCCGGTCCGCCTGACCCGCCGGCGGCTGCTCGAGGCCGGGCTCGCGGCGTTCGCGGTGACGACCCTCGCCAGCGCGTGCGGCGGACCGGACGTCTGGGAGCCGCCCGTCGAGTTCGACACCCCGCTCCCGATCCCACCCCTGGCCGACTCCCGGCTGGAGGACGGGACGCGCGTCTTCTCGCTGACGATCCAGCAGGGCACCCACGAGTTCCGCCCGGGCGTGCGGACCCCGACGTGGGGCTTCAACGGCAGCTACCTCGGGCCGACGCTCCGGGCGGCCGTCGGCGAGGACGTGCGGGTGGACGTGGTGAACGAGCTCGACGTCGAGACGACCGTCCACTGGCACGGCATGCACCTGCCGGCGGAGATGGACGGGGGCCCGCACCAGCCGATCGCCGCCGGCGGCGGGACGTGGAGCCCGTCCTGGCAGGTCCGGCAGGCCCCCGCCACCCTGTGGTACCACCCGCACCCCCACGGGGAGACCGAGGAGCACGTCTACCGCGGTCTCGCCGGGCTGTTCGTCCTCGACGACGCGGGCGCTGAGGGCCCCGCGCTGCCCAGCACGTACGGGGTCGACGACGTCCCGATCATCGTGCAGGACAAGTTGATCGATGTCGACGGACGCCTCGTCTTCGACGACGGGGGCAACGAGATCGGCCTGCTCGGCAACCTCATGCTCGCCAACGGCGTCGCGGGCGCCACCTTCACCGTCTCCGCCGCCCGGACCCGGCTGCGGCTGCTCAACGGGTCGACCGCCCGCACCTACGACATCGGCATGTCGGACCGGCGCACCGTGCAGCTGGTCGCCTCCGACGGCGGCCTGCTCGAGGCGCCCGTCGCGGTGGAGACCGTCCGGCTCTCGCCGGGCGAGCGGGCCGAGCTGGTGGTCACCTTCGAGGCCGGGGAGACCGTGCACCTGCGCACGTTCGGGGCCGAGCTCGGCGACGTCGCCGCCCCCCAGGCGTTCGGGGCCGAGGACGAGGCCGACCTCGTGGAGTTCCGGGTGGCCGCCCGGCCCCACGCCGGGGTCTTCGTCCCCGGCACCCTGGCCGCGATCGAACGGCTGGAGGAGTCGAGTGCCGACGTCCGGCGCACGTTCGAGCTCGAGGGTCGTGACATCAACGGCCGGCAGATGGAGATGGATCGCGTCGACGTGACCGCCCACCTCGGCGCCGTCGAGGTCTGGAGCGTGCACAGCCGCAACCTGTTCCCCCACAACTTCCACGTGCACGATGTGCAGTTCCAGGTGCTCGCGATCGACGGCTCACCGCCGCCACCGGAGCTGGCCGGGCTCAAGGACACCGTCTACCTCGAGCCGCTGCGCACCTACGACCTGATCATGCGCTTCGACGACTACGCCGACCCCACCCGCCCCTACATGTTCCACTGCCACCTGCTCCTGCACGAGGACGACGGCATGATGGGCCAGTTCGTCGTGGTGGAGCCGGGCGACGACGACCCGGTCGAGCTCGGAGGCGCCGACCACGACCACTGAGCCCGGCGCCCGCGCGCGCGGGGGGCGGGGATCAAGCGCCGGGTCAGGGGTACGGCGACACGTGACCCACACCCAGCACGACTTCCTGGCGACGATCGGCGCAGACACCCCCGAGGCGACGGACGGACGCTCGACGCTCACGGTGGAGGCGGACGAGCGGCACCTCAACGCGGCCGGCACGGTCCACGGCGGCATGCTCGCCACCCTGGTCGACGCGACGATGGGCGCCGCGATCCGGAGCGCCGTCGACGGCGAGACCCCCGCCACCAGTCAGCTCACCCTCACCTACCTGCGTCCCGGCAGGCCCGGACCCCTCGAAGTCACCGCCCGGGTGCGCAAGCGGGGGGACAGCCTCACCGTCTGCGAGGCCGACGTCGAGCAGGAGGGGAGGACGCTGGTGCACGCGCTCGCCACCTTCGCCCTCCTGGCGGACTGACGCCTGTCGATTTCGGCCCTGCTCGTCCGTCAGAGTGGTGACCGGCCGCACGGGGCGGCCGCAGGAGGAGGATCGACATGACGAAGTACGCCATCTACTTCCAGCAGCACTGGGTGGGCGACCACCCTGCCGAGTGGTTCCAGGGCCGGGTGGCGCCGAGCAAGGCGGTCATCGAGGAGATGAAGGACGCCGGGGTCCTGGTCTTCGCCGGCGGCCTCGAGGAGGACATGGCCGAGGCGTTCACTGCCGACGCCACCAGCGGCACCATCACCATCACCGACGGGCCCTACACCGAGAGCACGGAATACCTCGGGGGGATCACCATCGTCGACGTGCCCGACATCGATGCGGCCAAGCTGTGGGCCGGCAAGATCGCCGAGGGGTGCGGCTGGCCCCAGGAGGTCCGCGTCGTCACGTAGCGCCGGCTACCGAGCGACCCAGTCGGTGAAGCTGCGCGGCTCGCCGAGCCAGTCCGTGCCGGCGTTCGAGCCGTCGGGGCGCGTCCCTGCCACGTGCACGGCGACGCGGACCTGATCCGGCGAGCCGAGCGCCGCGCGGGCGACCCGCATCCGCACCTGCTCGCGGTCGTAGTCGATGCGCAGCCGGTAGCTGCCCTCGACCGGCTCGCCCCACTTCTTGGCGGCGAAGCCGTCGACCGACAGCAGCTGGTAGTCGGTGCCGTCGAAGTAGCCGCTGGCGAAGACGTACTCGGGCCCCGGATCGGCGGGGTCGGTGTCGAGGAAGACCGATCCCGAGGAGCCGCTGCGCCAGGTCTTGCGCAGGTTGGCGTGGGTGGTCGTCACGACGATGTTGCGCGCCTTGTGCTCGACCCGCACCGCGCGGAGGTCGACGCCGTGGCCGAGGTCGGCGGGGTCGGTGACGTCGATCACCGCGGCGCCGGCCGGGGCGAGCGGGCTGAGGGTGAGGGCGACGACCGCCAGGGCCGCGGTGCTCAGGAGGGTCGTACGCATGGGGGTGTCCGTTCTCATGTCAGGTGCCCGGGCGGGACGAGAGGGAGACGCACGGTCCGGCCCCGAGGTTGCCCCCGGGAGGTCAGGCGGTCTGGACCGGCGCCGCGGAGGGGCGACGCATGAACCAGTTCTCGACCCCGATGACCGGGGCCGAACCCACCACCTCGAAGCCGCAGCCCTCGTAGAAGGGCACGTTGGCGGCCTTGTCGGTCTCCAGGTAGCCCGGCAGCCCCGAGGAGTCGAGCTCCGCGCAGACGGCCGCCATGAGGCGGGTGCCGAGCCCGCGTCCCTGCAGGTCCGGATGCACGGCGACGGGACCGACGTGCACGTGCGGCTCGCGCAGGTCGTGCCGGGACCACTCCCCGAGCCAGCCCGCCACCCGACGTCCGGCCCGGGGTCCCAGCCTCGCCAGGACCGGCAGCAGCCGGAGCCGTTGTCGCGCCGTGGGCCGGCAGCGACCGGCCGGGACCATCCCGGCGACCCCCACGACCCGGCCGCGGGACCTCAGCGCCAGGACCTCCAGCGCGTCCATCACACCGATGGCGCCGCCGACGAGCCTGCGGTGCGCGACGAGGCGCACGTCCGGGTCGTCGCCGTAGGCGGCCACGTGCAGCGGGTTGTCGACCATCGCTCGGGCGACGAGGTCGACGGCCGCGCTCCGCTCGGCCCGCGCGAGGCGTCCGACCGCTGGTGAGGCGGGGGATGGTTTCACGTCCCCACCGTAGGAACGCCGAGGACGGGCGCCCATCGACGGGAGGCGACACCCGTCCGCTCGTGTCCATCGAGAGAGTCGCCTGCGAGCGACGCCGCGCGACGCGATGTCGTCCTAGCATCGAGCAATGGACGGTGCGAGGTGAACGCCCGCAAGGTCGACGTGCTGCTCGCCGTCGGGGTGATCGTCATCCTGGCCACGATCGTCACCTCGGGGCAGGGCGGCAGATTCACGGGACCGATCAACCCGTTGGCCTACGTGTGGACGGTGGGCCTCGGGCTGCTCATGCTGATCCGGCGGGCCCACCCGCTGCTCGTGCTGGTGCTGACGACGATCGGCTACTTCAGCTATCACGCGGCCGGATTCCCCGCCATGGGCGTCGCCGTGCCGGTCGCGGCCGCCCTCTTCTCCGCGGCCGAGATGGGGCACACGCGGGCCGCGGTGGCGACCGGCGCCGTGACCCTGCTCGGGTCCACCGGCTACCGGGTCGCCTCGAACCAGAACCTGGCCTACGTCCTCGCCTACGAGCTCGCGTCCCACGTCGCGCTCATGGCCGCGGTGATCGCCCTCGGCCACAGCCTGCGCACCACCCGCCAGCTGCGCCTGAGGCGCGACCAGGTGACCCGACTGCTGGCGCGTCAGCGCCACCTCGACGCGGAGGTGACGAAGCGCGACGACCGCCTCACGCTGGCCCGCGACCTGCACGACTCGATCGGTCACTCGCTGACGGTCGCGTCGATCTACGCGGGGCTGGCCCTCGAGCGCGACGTGGGACCCGAGCGCAGGGACCAGAGCCTCACGATGGTCAGGACGGCGGTCTCGGAGGCCCTGTCGCACCTGCGACGGACGGTCCGGGTGCTGCGCGAGCAGGACGCCAGCCTGGCCGGGCCGGGCCTGGAGGACATCCGTCACCTCGCCGAGGCACCGCGCGCCGCCGGCTACGACGTACGCGTCGACGTGCCGGACGTCGCCGTGCCGGTGCCCGTCGGCGCGGCGATCTACCGCCTCGCCCAGGAGGGGATCACCAACGCGCTGAAGCACTCCTCCGGCCGCCGCATCGAGGTCCGCGTCTCCTGCGCGGGCTCGCACATGGTGGACGTGAGCATCTGCGACGACGGCGCCGGCCACCGGACCGCGCCGGTCGAGCTGGGACACGGGCTGAGCGGCATGCGCGAGCGGGTCGCGGACCTGGGCGGCGTCCTGACCGTCGACACCGCGAGCAGCGGCTGGCGCGTCCACGCCACGATCCCCTGGGAGGCGGCGACGTGATCAAGGTGCTCCTGGTCGACGACCAGCGACTGCTGCGCGAAGGGCTTCGGGCCATCCTCGACGTGGCCGACGACCTGACCGTGGTGGCACAGGCCCGCAACGGGCGAGAGGCCCTCGCCCTCGGGCGCGAGCACTCCCCCGACGTGTTCTTGATGGACCTCCAGATGCCCACGATGAACGGCCACGAGGCGATCAGGGAGATCCGGAGGGACCCGTCCCTCAAGAGCGCGGCCGTGCTGGTCCTGACGACGTTCGACGAGGACGACGACGTCGTGGAGGCGCTCGCCGCCGGGGCCGACGGCTACCTGCTCAAGGACATCGACGCCGAGGACCTGCGGCGCGCCGTCCGGAGGGCGGCGGCCGGCGAGGCGGACATGGCGCCCGGCGTGCTGCGGCAGATGATGGACCGGATCGCGCGGCTCCCGACGAGGCGCAGCCGCGAGGAGCAGCTGGCGGGCCTGACCGAGCGCGACCTCGAGATCCTCACCCACGTCGGCCTGGGCCTGTCAAACGAGGAGATCGGGCGCGCCCTGTTCCTCAGCCCGGAGACCGCCCGCACCTACGTGAGCCGGCTGATGACCAAGCTCGGCGCGCGCGACCGGGCCCAGCTCGTCGTGCTCGCGCACCGCGCGGGCCTGGTCGACCCGACCGTCGACTGAGGGCGCACCTCGGGCACGGGGACGCCGGTCATGCCGGCTCCCCCTGCCGGGGCTCTGGCGGCTCGATGTCGAGCGTGGGCAGCACGCGGTCGAGCGGTCGCGGCAGCCACCAGGCCCGGTCGCCCAGCAGCTGCATCACCGAGGGCACGAGCACCATCCGCACGAGGGTCGCGTCGACGAGGACGGCGAAGGCCAGCCCGAAGCCGAACAGCTGCAGCTCCCTGCTGCTGCCGAGGACGAAGCTGCCGAAGACGCAGATCATGATCGCAGCAGCAGCCGTGATCACCCGTGCCGTGCGGGCCAGGCCCTCCACGACCGCTGCGGAGCTGTCGCCGGTGCGGTGACGCTCCTCCTTGATGCGCGAGAGGAGGAACACCTCGTAGTCCATGGAGAGGCCGAACACGATGGCGATCAGCATCATCGGTGCCCAGGCCTCCACCGGCGCGCTGGCCCCCAGGTCGAGCAGGTCCACCCCCCAGCCCCACTGGAAGACCGCGACCGTCGCCCCGAAGGCAGCGCCGATCGACAGGAGGTTCACGACGACGGCCTTCACGGCGACCGCGATCCCGCGGAACACCGCCACCAGGAGCACCATCGCGAGACCGAGCACCACGGCGAGGAACACCGGGAGGCGCTCGGCGGTGTAGTCGGCGAAGTCGACGGCCGCCGCTGTCGTGCCGCCGATGGCGACCTCCACGTCCTCCCCGGCGACGATCGAGGGGACGACGTCCTCCCGCAGGCGGTGGACCAGGTCGGTGGTGCGCTCGTCTCGCGGTCCCGTCCCGGGGACGACCTGGAGCACCGCCACGTCCCCGCCCTCCCCCACCGCCGGGGGGCTGACGGCGGCGACGCCGGGCGTGCCTGCCAGCTCCTCCTGCAGCTGGTCGAGGACCGCAGGCCCGGACCCCTCGCCGGTCCGGACCGCGACGACCAGGGGGCCGCTGGAGCCCGCGCCGAACCCTTCCGCCATCAGGTCGTAGGCACGCCGGGCGGTGTCGCTCGGCGGCTTGGTGCCGGCGTCGGAGAAGCCGAGGCGCATGTCGAGGACCGGGATGCTCATCACCAGCAACACGGCGCTGGACGCCAACGCCCACGGCAGCGGGTGGCGCTGCATCCGCCGGCTCCACCTCCGCGCGATCGCTCCGTCGGCCGCTCCGTCCGCCGCTGCGCCACCCCGCCTGCGGAGATGGATCGAATACCTGTCGATGCGGCGCCCGACGACGGCCAGCATCGCCGGCAGCAGCGTCACGGCGGCCAGCATCGTCAGGAGCACGGAGACCGCGATGCCCAGCGCCACCCCGGTGATGAGCTCGAGGCCCATCAGCACCAGGCCCAGGGACGCGATCACGACGGTGACCCCGGCGAAGAGCACCGACCGGCCGGCGGTGGCCTGCGCCGACACGACGGCCTCGGCCGGCTCCTCGCCGCCGGCGAGCGCCTCGCGGTAGCGCGTCACGACGAGGAGCGCGTAGTCGATGCCCACCCCGATCGCGATCATGGCGCTCACCGGTGCCGCGAAGCTCGGCATGTCCACCCACCGCGCTCCGATGCCGACGGCCGCGATGCCGCTCGCCGCTCCGATGACGCCCACCAGGATGGGCAGGCCCATGGCGATGACGGAGCCGAAGGCGAACAGCAGGATGACCACGGCGGCGAGGATGCCGATCAGCTCGCTCGGCGGGCCGCCCTCGGCCTCCTGCTCGACCGCGATCCCGCCGACCTCGAGGCGCAGGTCGGGTGAGGTCTCGCGGATGCCCGAGAGGGTCTCCTGCACGTCGGCGAGCTCCGCCGCGTCCATGCGGGGGAGGTCGACGGCGACGTAGCCGATCGACCGGTCCGGCGAGAGCTGGCGGTTCCCCTCCGGCTCGTACGGGCTGACCACCCGCGCCTCGGGGACCTCGTCCCGGACCCGGTCGGCGACCGCCTCGACCTGGGCGCGCAGGCCGTCGTCGTCCGCCCGGTCGACGCGGAACACCAGCTGCGCCTGCGTCCCGGCACCCACGTCGAACCCGGCCTCCTGCAGGATCTGGGCGGCACGCTCGCTCTCCGAGCCCGCCAGGGCGTAGTCGTCGCTGGTCTCCCCGGCCACCGCTCCCGAGAGCACCGACACCGCCACCACCAGGACCACCCACGCGGCCAGCACCACGAACCGTCGGCGCGCACACGCTCGCGCTAGTCGTTCCACCTCACGCTCCTCCGCTCAGCTGCTCGAGCCCACGACGCTAGGCACGAGCCGGGACCCGCACAGGCCGCGGCAGGCGAGAGCAGCGTCGTCACCAGGCGACGGTCGGATCGGTGAGGAGGGACGGGTGCGCCCCGCGTGGGGCTCGGTGAGCCCGGCCGGCTGAGCGCCGGTCCGAGATCACGAGGACGACACCGCGCAGTCGTGGAGGAGGTGGTCCGCACGCCTGTAGACCCGCCAGCTCGGCCAGGGCTTGCCGGGGATCTTGACCTTCATCTCGACCACGATCCCGAGCGGATCCCTGGCCGGCGCGCAGGGCAGCGCGCCCTCGGTGGTGAAGATGAACTTCTCGCCGACGCCGAGCTCGACGACGTCGGTGTAGCGGTAGCGACTCCACCGGAAGGTGCCCGGCAGCTTGTGCCGCTCGCCCACCCGCACATGGCGCTGCCCCCGCCCACCGACCCGCCTGAACTTCACGCGGACGCGATGGTCGACGAGCGAGGGCTCGCTGACGCCGATCAGCACGCCCGAGTAGGGAATCACGCCGTACGGGATCGCGTCGCTGCGATCCTTCCGGGCCTGGGCAGGGGCGGGTGCGACCAGGGTGGCCAGCACCGCCACGACGACGCCGAGCACGAGTCGCTGCACCCGATCGAGGCTACGTGCCCCGGCGCCCCGGCGGCACCCCCGCGGCCGCGGCTCAGTCGCGGCCGACCTGCAGCCGCACCTCGACGACCTCCCCCAGCTCAATGCCCTCGGCGCGGCGGACGGCCACCTTCAGCGGCAGGAACCACGTGCCCTCTCGCGGGAACATCGCGGTGGCGAAGCCGGTGTCGCCGATCCGGGCGCGGACGGGGACCACGCCCCAGTAGACGACGTCGGCCTTCACCTCGTCGACGAGCCCGGCCGCGTCCGGAGGCAGGGCCGCGAACACGTACGGCGCAGGGCCGCGCCACTCGACCACCTCGCCGGCGAAGTCGATCTCCATCGCCCCACCCTGCCAGCAGTCCGGCCGTCCCGGGGCGGAAAGGTGGGGTGCGGGCGGGGGACCCCACGGCCCTCGCCCGCACTCCGCCACCGCCCCCCTGCCGCGGTGGCTTCCTCCTGACGGGTCGCGCTCTCGTCACCTGTGTCAACGAGCGGACCGGCGGCAGGTCACGGCGCAACGCGATTGCGCGGCCGGGGACAATGGGGGAATGACCGACCTCCCCCGCAAGGCCGCCGCCCGCACGGCCCGCCTCGCCGCACTCCCCCTCGGGTATGCCGGCCGCCAGGCGATGGGGTTGGGCAAGCGGCTCGGGGGCAAGTCGGCCGACGCGGTGCTCACCGAGGTGCAGCAGCGCACGGCCGAGCAGCTGTTCCGCACACTGGGCGAGCTCAAGGGCGGGGCGATGAAGTTCGGCCAGGCGCTCAGCGTGCTGGAGTCGGCCCTGCCCGAGGACGTCGCCGCGCCCTACCGCGAGCACCTCACCGCGCTCCAGGACTCGGCGCCGCCCATGCCCACCGCGACCGTGCGCGAACAGCTCACCACCAACCTGGGCCCCGACTGGTCCGACCGCCTCGTCTGGCTCGACGGCGCACCCACGGCGGCGGCCTCGATCGGACAGGTGCACCGCGGTCGCTGGCGCGACGACCCGGACGACGACGACATCGACGTCGCGGTGAAGGTGCAGTATCCCGGCGCCGGCGAGGCGCTCATGTCCGACCTGCGCCAGATCGCCCGCGTGGCGCGCGGCGTCGCGCCCGTCTTCCCCGGCATCGACGTCAAGCCGCTGGTCGCCGAGCTCCAGGAGCGTGCCGCCGACGAGCTCGACTACGAGCTCGAGGCGCAGGCGCAGGCGGCCTACGCCGACGCGTTCGCCGACGACCCCGACATCGTGGTGCCGGCCGTGGTCGCCGTGGGCACCGAGGTGCTGGTGACCGAGTGGCTCGACTCCGCCCACTCCCTCGCCCACGTCATCCGCGTGGGCACGCAGGAGGAGCGCGACCACTACGGCGAGCTCTTCGTGCGCTTCCTCTTCGAGGGACCGCAGCGCACCGGCATGCTCCACGCCGACCCGCACCCGGGCAACTTCCGCGTGATCCCGGCTCCCGACGGCGGACTCGGCCGGCTCGGTGTGCTCGACTTCGGCGCCGTCGCCCGACTCCCCCAGGGCCAGCTCCCCGAGGCGATGGGCCGGCTCATCCGCATCGCGCTCGACTCCGACGAGGCGTCGCTCGTCGCGGGGCTGCGCGAGGAGGGGTTCATCAAGGACGGGATCGAGGTCGACCCGGCGATGCTGCTCGACTACCTCGGGCCGTTCGTGGAGCCCGCGGCGCAGGAGCGCTTCGCGTTCACCCGCGACTGGATGCGCGAGCAGTTCGAGCGGATCAACGACTCCCAGGCCGAGTCCTTCTCGCTGGCCACCCGGCTCAACCTGCCGTCGTCCTACCTGCTCATCCACCGCACCTGGCTCGGCGCGATCGGCCTGCTCAGCCAGCTCGGCGCCACGGCGCCCTTCCGCGAGATCCTCGAGGAGTCGCTGCCGGGCTTCGACGACTGACGCCGCGCGATCGGCCCGGATCGCGTGACCGGGTGGCACCATGACGCGCATGGATGCCGCCGCCGCCCTCGCCCGTTGGCACGCCGTCGTCGAGAGTCGCGACCCCGCCGGGCTCCCCGGCCTCATCGCCGAGGACGCGGTCTTCCGCAGTCCGGCGGTGCACACGCCCCAGGAGGGTCGCGACACGGTCGTCGGCTACCTCACGGCCGCGTTCACCGTGCTGGGTCCGGGACTGACCTACGAGCGGGAGTGGCTCGGCGCGGACTCCGCGGTGCTCCAGTTCCGCACCGACGTCGGCGGCCTGCAGGTCTCCGGCGTCGACATCATCACCTGGGACGACGCCGGGCAGATCGTCGACTTCACCGTCATGGTGCGTCCGGCCAAGGCCCTGCAGGCGGTCATCGAGCAGATGGGCGCCGAGCTGCTGCGGATGCTGGAGGCCGCGGGCGGCTAGACCCAGAAGCCCCGCCCGCCGCCGTACCACTCGCCGAACTGCTCGCGGTAGGACGACCCGGGAGCCCGCGAGCCCAGGTAGGACCCGACCACCGCGGCCCCGAGGTCGTCGAGCTCGGGGCTGACCATCCGGCCGTCCACCCGGCGCGCCATCGAGTCGATGAAGCGCGCCAGTCCGGGGTCCTCGCCGAGGCGGAAGAACGTCACCTGGGCGCCCAGCCGGGCGGCGGCGTCGAGCTCGCGCACCGAGTGGGCGATCGTCAGGGGGTGGGGCGGGTAGGAGAACCACACCTCGCCGTCGGGCTCGAGGTGGGCGGTCGGCTCGCCGTCGGTGACGACGAGGAGCACCGGCTGGGCATTGGGGTGCTTGCGGAAGAACCGGTTGGCGAGCAGCAGCCCGTGGTGGAGGTTGGTGCCCTTGTCCCAGCGGGCGTCGAGGGCGGTGAGCTCCTCGATCTCCATGACCTGGGCGTGCCGGCCGAACGCGATCAGCTGGAGGTCGTCGCCGCGGAAGCGGGAGCGGATGAGCTGGTGCAGCGCCAGCGCGGTGCGCTTCATCGGCACCCATCGCCCGTCCATCGCCATCGAGAACGACGTGTCGACCAGCAGCACGACCGCCGCCTGGGTGCGCGCCTCGGTCTCGACCACCTCGATGTCGTCGACCTGGATCCGCACGGGCGACGAGCCTCCGTCACGCAGCACCGCGTTGGTGATGGTGCGCGGCACGTCCCACGGCTCGGTGTCGCCGAACTCCCAGCGCCGCGACGCGCCCGACGGCTCGCCGGCCAGGCCGGTCGTGCGCGTCTCGCGGGCGCCGGAGCGCCCGCTCATCCGCTCGGCCACGTCGCGCAGGAGCGCCTTGCCGAGCTGGCGCATCGCCTTGGGCGAGAGCCGCAGCTCGCCGTCGGAGCCGCGCTTGAGGTAGCCGCTGTCACGCAGCGCGCGCTCGAGCTCCTGCAGCGTCCTGGCGGCCACCGCCGCGTCGGGACCGAGCTGCTGGGCCAGCGCGTCGAGGTCGACGTCGTCCATCCGCGCGCCGTGGTGCGACTGGGCGAGCTGGTCGGCGAGCGCGTCGAGCTGGGCGAGGTCCTGCAGCGCGCCGGTGCCGTCGCCGAGGCCCATCCCCTCCTCGCCCTCGAAGCTCTCCGAGCCCGACCAGTCCTCGCCGGGGCGCAACGCCTGGAGGTTGGCGTCCATCCGCGCCAGCTGCTCCATCAGCTGCGGCGAGCCGAAGGCCTGCTGCGAGAGCTCCATCAGCTCCTGGCGCTGCTCGGGCGTCATCGAGTTGAGCATCCGCTGCGCCGCCGCGGCCCGCTGGGCGAGGGAGTCGAGCAGCTCGTCCATGTCCTGTGGGTCGTCGGGGAAGAAGTCGCCGTGCTTGTCCATGAAGTCGCGG
Source organism: Nocardioides sp. Z35_8 (assembly GCF_059621125.1). Classification (NCBI taxonomy): domain Bacteria; kingdom Bacillati; phylum Actinomycetota; class Actinomycetes; order Propionibacteriales; family Nocardioidaceae; genus Nocardioides; species Nocardioides sp. Z35_8. The sequence goes on from NZ_JCAQIE010000001.1 coordinate 64,577, forward strand.
AACTCGTCGTCGGTGACGCCGTCCGCGGCGTGCTTCTCGAGCAGGTCGTTGAGGTCGGAGAGCATCTCGTTGACCGCTGCCCGGTCGTCGTCGGTGGCGCCCTCGAGCGCCTGCTTCATGCCCGCGAAGCGCTGGTCGAGCAGCTCGCGACCGAGCAGGTCCTTGATCTCCTCGTAGGCCTCGCGCGCCTCCGACGACTGCCAGTCGTACGACGACAGCTCGCTCACCGCCGCCGGCGTGGAGGTCGGCAGGTTGTCGAGCATGAGCTCGCGGAAGGCCCGGTCGCCGTCGTCCATGGTGATGTCGCGCGCCAGCTGGCCGCGCTCGGCGAGGACCGCCCGGTCGAGGAGCTCGCGCACCTCGCGCATCGTGCCGTCGAGGTCGTTGCGCTGCAGGATCTCGCGCCGACGCTCGGCCACCTTCCGGGCGAGCTCGTCGAGCCCGGCCCGGTCGGTGCCGCCGCGGCGCAGGAACTCACGCATCGCCCGTTCGGGCGAGTAGCCGGCCATCACGTCCTGGCCGATGGCGTCGAGCGCCTCGGCCAGGTCGACCGGCGGGGCCAGCGGGTCGCCGCCGTCGTACTTGCGGAAGCGGCTCACCGCGGTCCCCTGCCCAGCTCCTTGCGGAGCCACACGTCGTCGGGCCAGTCGCGGTCGGTGACCCGCTCGACCTCGGTGAAGCCGTGGGCGCGGTAGAAGTCGTGGGCCTGCTGGTTGCCGTCGACGACCTCGAGCCACAGCACGTCGCCCTCGACCATCGCCTCGACCTCGGCCAGCAGGCGGCCGCCGATGCCGCGACCCTGGTGGTCGGGGTGGACGTAGAGCTTCCACATCACCTCGCGGTCGCCGGTGACGTGGGGGAAGTCCCGGTGCGACTGCGAGAGCCGGCCGAACGCGGCCATCGCGACGACCTGGCCGTCGACCTCGGCGACGAGGTGCGCGTTGCGCGCCAGCGACCGCTCGAAGACCTCAGGCACCCACCACTCGTCGAGCATCCGCTGGGCGTACGCCGCGTCGATCGGGCCGTAGGTCGCCGGCACGACCGCCTCGCCGAGGGCGCGGAAGGCGGGGATGTCGGCCGTCGTGCCGGGGCGCAGCCTGATGTCGTGGGTGATGACGTGGGTGATGACCCCGTCGCCCCGCGTCTCGCCGGCCGCCTCACCCATAGACGGTCTCCCCGGCCTCGGTGTCCTTGCCGATCTTGCGCGCGAGGTAGAGGCCCTCGAGCGCCAGCTCGATCGCGGCGGCGCGCTCGCCGTCGTTGGTGGCCCCCAGCCGGTCGCACACCGCGTCGTAGAGGTCGGACTCCCCCAGCACGGGGAGACCGGCGAGGAAGTCGCGCGCCCCCACCCGGGCGCCGGTGCTGACCATCGCCCCCTCCTCGATGGCCTCGACGAGCAGGCGCAGGTCGATGCCGGCGAGGTGGGCGCGCACCGTCTCGGCGACCGCGGTGCGGAGCAGGTGGGTGAGGATCTCGGTCTCCCGGCCCTCCTCGCCGGTCTCGAACTCGATCTTGCCGCCGAGCACGTCGACCGCCGTCTCGAGATCGACGACGCGAGCCACGGCCTCGTCCTCGCCCTGCGTGGTGGCGCGGTGCAGGGCCGCGGCGGCGATGGTCTCGGCGCCCGCGATCGCGAAGCGCGCACTGACCCCGGAGCGCTGGTCGACCGACTGCGAGTCGCGCAGGTGGCGGGTGAACCGTGCCAGCACCTCGAGGAGGTAGGGCGGGACGGCGGCGACGAGGTCGGCCTCCTGCTCGATGACAGCGATCTCCTCCTCCACCTGCCGCGGGTAGTGGGTGCGGATCTCGGCGCCGAAGCGGTCCTTGAGCGGGGTGATGATGCGTCCGCGGTTGGTGTAGTCCTCGGGGTTGGCGCTGGCGACCACCAGCACGTCGAGCGGCAGCCGGAGGACGTAGCCGCGGATCTGGATGTCGCGCTCCTCCATCACGTTGAGCATCGCGACCTGGATCCGCTCGGCGAGGTCGGGCAGCTCGTTGATCGCCACGATCCCACGGTGGCTGCGCGGGATCAGGCCGAAGTGGATCGTCTCGGGGTCGCCGAGGTGGCGTCCCTCGGCGACCTTCATCGGGTCGACGTCGCCGATCAGGTCCGCCACCGACGTATCCGGCGTCGCCAGCTTCTCGGCATACCTCTCGTCGCGGTGACGCCACGAGATGCGCAGGTCGTCACCGTAGGTCGCGACCGCCTGCTGGGACGTCACCGTGACCGGCTCGTAGGGGTGCTCGCCCAGCTCGGACCCGGAGATCACGGGTGTCCACTCGTCGAGCAGCGCCACCAGCGAGCGCAGCAGCCGGGTCTTGCCCTGGCCGCGCTCACCGAGCAGCACCATGTCATGACCGGCCAGCAGCGCCCGCTCGACCTGTGGGATCACCGTGTCGTCGAAGCCGTGCAGCCCGGGCCACGGGTCCTCGCCGGCGCGCAGCCGCGCGAGCAGGTTGTCGCGCAGCTCCTGGCGCAGCGGCTTGAGCCGGTGGCCGCTCTCGCGGAGCTGGCCGAGGGTGCTGGGCTCGGGGTGCTGGTTGGTCTGCTGGGCTGCGTGCGTCACGTCCTCCACGCTACGCAGGTCCGTCAACGTCGAGTGCGCTCGAAGACGCCCGGAAGAAGCTCCCCCGACCGGCGCGTACCGAGGGTCGAACCGGTCGCGACAGGGCAGGATGCCGCCATGCCCGCGGTCACGCTGCTCGTCCTGCTGGTCGTCGTGGCCGTGCCGGTGGCCTACTGGCTCGGTCGTACGTCGGCGCCCGCCGCGCCGCTCGCCACCGACCCGGCCGAGCTCGCCGAGCGCGACGCGTTCATCGAGCAGCTGCGCGAGCTCGCCTGGCAGCACCGCGACGTCTCCCCCGAGCTGTCCACCATCGTCATCGACGAGATCGCCCAGCGGCACCGCAAGGGCCGCGGCCTGCCCGGCCCGGGCGCCTGAGCCCCGGCTCGCCCACCCACCCACGCACGCACCGCCCGCCCATCGCCCACCCACCGCACCCAAGGACCGCCATGCCCTCCATCGCCCCCGTCTCCCAGCGTGTCGGCCGCGCCGGCAAGGTCCTGCTGGGCCTCGGGCTGGTCGTCGCCGTCCTGCTCGCGGTGCTCGTCGTCGTGCGGCCGACCACCGTCTCGACCGGCCCCGACCAGGTGGCGCTGCACTACAGCGACGGCGCCTTCACCCCCCGCCGGTTCCAGGACTGCGTGGAGAGCTCGCAGCGGGCCTGGCACGGACCGGGCGACAAGCACTACTCCTACCCGTCCTCGCAGCGCAACTACGTCTTCGGCCAGCAGGGCGACCGCGCTGCGGTGACGTTCGTGAGCAAGGACGGCATCGAGATGTCGGTCGACGGCGTCGCCGCGTTCCTGCTCAACACCGACTGCCGGACCCTGCAGAAGTTCCACGACCTCATCGGCAACCGCTACGCCGCCTACATGGACTCCTCCGACGGCAACGGCTCGGCGGGGTGGCTGGCGATGCTCAGCGTCTACATCAGCCGGCCCCTGGAGACCGCGATCGACCGCGCCAGCCAGAACTACACCTACACCGAGCTCTACACCGACCCCAACGTCAAGGCGCAGTGGGAGCAGGACGTCCTCGAGCAGATGCCCGACCTCGTCGGGCGCCAGATCGACGGCGACGAGGAGTTCTTCACCAACTTCGCCATCACCCTGCAGAAGCCGGTCCCGCCGGAGTCGGTGAAGGCGGCCCTGGTCGCCCAGCAGGAGGCGGTCGCGCGGGCGAAGGCCAAGGAGGCCGAGGCCGCGGCGCAGGTGAAGGCGGCGCAGGCGCAGGTCGAGGTCGAGCGCGCCGAGGCGGCGAAGATCGCCGAGCGGATCAAGGTGCTCGGCCGCGAGGGCTACCTGCGGCAGTACGCGATCGACAAGGGCCTCAACCCCTACCAGCCGACGACCGGCGCGCTGATCACCAACTCCGGACCCTGACGCGCGGGACCTTCGGCCCTGCTGAGGACGACCCGGCCGGGCGAGGCTGGGAGTCGAGCCGAAGGAGGACCCATGCACACCACGCACGACCTGTCCCGGGAGGACTGCACCCGCCTGCTCACTGCCGGCGTCGCAGGCCGGGTCGCGGTCACGACTCCGACCGGGCCGCACATCCTGCCGGTCAACTACGCCGTGGACCACGAGTCCATCCTGATCCGCACCACGGCCTACAGCCTGCTCGGCACCTACGGTCGTGACGCCCAGCTGTGCTTCGAGGTCGACCAGTTCGACTACGAGCTCAAGCGGGGCTGGAGCGTGGTGGTGCGCGGACGCGGACGATTCGTCGACGACCAGGACGAGCTCGCGGAGATCGCCCGGTCGTGGCAGCCGCGCCCGTGGGCCACCGGCCAGCGCAACCTCATCGTCCGGATCGCGTGGACCGAGGTGACGGGCCGCCAGCTCGGCGACGGATGGGACCCGTGGCAGCACCTGCCGGTACGCCGGCTCGCCTGACGGCAGACTGGGGCCCGTGACCCCCACCCCACCCTCCTCCGACCTCGGCGACGACGCCCGCTCGCTGCTCGAGGCCGTCACGGCCATCTCCAGCGACCTCGACCTCACGAGCGTGCTCACCCGCATCATCGAGGCGGCGACCGCGCTGACCGGTGCCCGCTACGGTGCGCTCGGCGTCCTCAGCAGCGACGGCGACCTGGCCGAGTTCATCACCACGGGCATCGACGAGCGCACCCGCGCCCTGATCGGCGACCTGCCCCGCGGACGCGGGATCCTGGGGGTGATCATCGAGGACCCCTCGGGCCTGCGGCTGGCCGACCTGAGCGCCCACCCCGCGTCGGTCGGCTTCCCACCCGACCACCCACCGATGAAGACGTTCCTCGGCATGCCCCTGCGCATCCGGGGCACCGTGTTCGGCAACCTCTACCTCACCGAGAAGGCCGGCAGCGGCCCCTTCACCGAGGCCGACGAGCGGCTCGTCGAGGAGCTCGCCCGCACCGCCGGCTACGTCATCAGCAACGCACGCTCGTTCGCCGTCAGCGAGCGTCGCCGGCAGTGGCTGGAGGCCTCGGCCGAGCTCGCCGAGCTCCTCCAGCCGCCCGTGGACCTCGACGCCGTGCTGCCGCAGATCGTCTCGACCGCACGCCAGGTCTCCCGCGCGCGGGCGGTGGCGCTGCTCTCCTCGCTCGACCCCGAGCACGACTCGATCAGCCTCGCGCCCGACGCCACGGCCGATGCCGACCGGATCACCGACATGATGTCCGCCGCGCGGGCGGCCGTCGAGCCCGGCAGCAGCGCCGCGGTCGTGACGACCGGCGCCGACGGCGTGCCCCTCGTCGTCGTGCCCCTGCGCTCCCACCTCGCCCCCGTCGCTGCGCTCGTCGCGGTCGCCGAGCCCGGCTCGAGCCTGCTCGACGTGCAGGAGCGTGACCTCTTCGCCGGGTTCGCCGACCAGCTGGCGCTGTCCCTCGACCGCACCCAGGCGCTCGCCGACCGTCAGGAGCTGGCGCTGATCTCCGACCGCGAGCGGATCGCCCGCGACCTGCACGACATCGTCATCCAGCGCCTCTTCGCGACCGGCCTGCAGCTGCAGGGCATCGCGGCGATGAACGGCGGCAGCGCGATCGCCGAGCGGCTGGACAAGTCGGTGGCCGACCTCGACGACACGATCAAGGCGATCCGCGGCACCATCTTCGAGCTCCAGGACCGGCGCGGCGACTCGCTGCGCGCCGCGATCCGCAAGCTCGTCAAGGAGTACGTCCCGGTGCTGGGCTTCACCCCGGTGGTCCGCACGTCCGGGCCCGTCGACACGGCCGTCCCGCCGGAGATCGGCTCCCAGCTCGTCGCCGTGCTCCGCGAGGCGGTCTCCAACGTCGCCCGGCACGCCCTGGCCGATGCCGCCGAGGTCGACGTGGTCGTCGCGGGAGACCGCCTCGAGCTGCGGGTGACCGACGACGGCGTCGGCCTGCCGGACGAGATGATCGAGAGCGGCCTGCGCAACGCGCGCCGCCGCGCGGCCGACCTCGGCGGCACGCTGGAGCTGTCCCGCGTCGGCGAGCGCGGCACGCTGCTGGTGTGGCGCGTGCCGCTGCAGTGACCCACACGCGAGAGGACCCGGCGCCGTGGGCGCCGGGTCCGGGTTGTGTGGTGTGGGTGGGTGTCAGCGGAGGATGGGGAACCTGCGGACCAGTGCGGTGTTGCTCCACCAGCGGCCCAGGCCCCAGGTCATGCCGGCCGCGCCGAGGGCGAGGACGACCATCACGATGACGCCGATGAGGTGATCGTCGACGATGGGGTTGTTCTCCAGCGGGAGCGACGCGGCGTACATGAAGGCGTACATCAGGGCGCCTGCGGCGGTGCCGATGCGCATCCCGATCCCGAGCAGCAGGGCCAGGCCGATGCCGAGCAGGCCGGCCATGAAGAGCCAGTCGACCCAGGCGTGTCCGGCCAGGGAGGTGAAGAACCCGTGGAAGGGGTTGTCGGCCGGGACGGCGAAGGACAGGAATCCCTCGGTGGGGCTGCCGCCGTTGATCCAGGCGGCGGGGCCGAAGCGGTCGAGGTTGCCTGCCTGGTCGTAGCCGGTGTGGAAGCCCAGGGCGAAGGTCTTGTCGAGGAAGGCCCACAGGAAGGTCACTCCGAAGGCGATCCGCAGGACGGCGAGGGCGCGGGCGAAGCCCGGGCGGGTGACCTCCTCGGTCTCGGAGGTGGTGACGCCCTCGGTGCTGATGTGGTGCTGGCGGTGGATGACGCTCATCGTCATCTCCTCCTCGGTTCACGATTCCGGATGTCTTCCGGTACCTCTACTGTCCGCCGAGGGGCGGGGTCGCGTGGAGGGGAGGACGTCCATGATCGGCCGGGACCAAGGTCCCCACCACCCAGGGACCTCAGGGCGTGGCGCCACCGAGGAGCTTGGAGGCCAGCACGGCGGCCTGCGTCCGCCGCTCGAGGCCCAGCTTGGACAGGATGCTGGAGACGTAGTTCTTGACCGTCTTCTCGGCCAGGAACATCTGCTCGGCGATCTGCCGGTTGGTCAGGCCCTCGGCGATGTGGCCCAGCAGGATGCGCTCCTGGTCGGTCAGCGAGCTCAGCTCGTCGGGGGTGTCGGGGCCCTTGCGGATCCGCTCCAGCACGGTCGCGGTCATGGCCGGGTCGATGAGGGACCGGCCCGAGGCGACGTGGCGCACGGCGGTGACCAGGTCGGAGCTGCGGATCTCCTTGAGGACGTAGCCGGACGCGCCCGCCATGATGGCGGCGAAGAGCGCCTCGTCGTCGTCGTAGGACGTGAGGATGAGGGCGTTGATCGACGGGTCGACCGCCCGCACGGCCCGGCACACCTCGATGCCCGACCCGTCGGGCAGCCGGGCGTCGAGCACGGCGACGTCGGGCCGCAGGGCGGGGATCCGCGCGGTCGCCTCGGTCGCGGTCGCGGACTGGCCCACGACGACGATGTCCTCCTGCTGCTCGAGGAGGAACTTCAGACCCTCACGGACGACGTCGTGGTCGTCGAGGAGGAAGACGCGGATCGGCTCGGACATGCGGACATTCCACCAGATGCGCGGCGCGGACCACACAGACGTACGCTGGCCGGACCCGTGAGCGCCGGGGCGACCCACCTCGACAAGATCCCCCCGCGAGTGGTTGAGGCAGCCTCGGCCTGCGTACTCCTGCGCCCGTGATGCCCAGTTTCCCACTGTCTTCCTGAGGTCACGGACGGTCTCCTCCGGACCGTGCCGGACGCTGCGGGGGCGTCCTTGTTGTCCCTCCAGCGCGGGCGCATGCTGAGTGATCCACGTCACGCCAACGATCGGGGACGTAGCTCATGAAGAAGACACTCATCAGCGCGCTTTCCGCGCTCGCCCTCGTGGTCGTGACCACGGGGGCCACCCTCGGCATCCAACGGTCGGCTGCGGGACAGGCGGACCTCCCCTGGATGAACACCGCGCTCTCACCGACGCAGCGCACCGAGCTGCTGCTGGACGCGATGACGCTCGACCAGAAGCTCCAGCAGATCTTCAACCAGCCCTTCTACAACGACGACCTCGACGACGGCGTCCCGGACAACGGCAAGGGGTGCGACTTCACCCAGATCGGCCGCCACATCGAGGGCATCCCGGAGCTGGCGATCCCCGACTTCCGGATGGCCAACGGCGGCACCGGCATCCGCGGGGGCGACTGCCTCCCGGAGCCGACCGCGACGGCACTGCCCGCCCAGATCTCGTCGGCGGCGACGTTCAGCCGACCCCTCGGAGACCGTTGGGGCCAGGTGCTCGACCTGGAGCTGCGGGCCTGGGCCCACCAGGTGCTGTGGGGACCGGTGCTCAACCTGATCCGCACGCCCTACGGCGGGCGCAACAACGAGTTCTTCAGCGAGGACCCCTACCTGACCGGCGTGCTCGCGTCGAAGATCATCAGCGGCATCCAGGCGCGCGGGGTGAGCCAGGCGACCGCCAAGCACTTCGTCGCCAACGACTCCGAGTTCCAGTTCGAGCGGTGGACCGCGGCGATCCGGGTCCCCTCACGGGCGATGCACGAGCTCTACCTGCTGCCGTTCGAGATGGCCGTCAAGGACGCCAAGGTCGCTTCCGTGATGTGCGCCTACGGCTACGTCAACTTCAGCTACAACTGCGAGAGCGCGCCCCTGCTGCGCCAGACCCTGCGTGACGACTGGGGCTTCGACGGCTACGTGTTCTCCGACCGGCGCGCCCAGCAGAGCACGGTGCCCTCGATCCTCGCCGGCACCGACGTCGAGGTCGACGAGGCACCCGAGTGGTACGCGCCCGACCTGGTGAAGGCAGCGATCGCCGCCGGCCAGGTCACCGAGGCCGACATCGACGACATGCTCCGAGACCGCTACATCAAGATGTTCCAGTTCGGCGACTTCGACGACCCGGCCACGTCCTTCGGCTGGGACCAGCTCCAGGACGAGCTCGCCAAGGGTGGTCCGCACGCGCAGGTCGCCAAGGACGCTGCCGCGGAGAGCCTGGTGCTCCTGCGCAACGAGCGCAAGCAGCTGCCGCTCGACGCCAGGGCGATCGACTCGGTGGCGCTGATCGGCCCCAAGTGGTTCGCCGGCGAGGCGACCCTGCCGCCGCGCAGCGGTGACCGGACGCGCAACATCTCCGTCAACGCGCCGTACGAGGTCACGCCCCAGGAGGGCCTGCAGAACACGCTGCGCAGCCTCGGCGCCGGAGACGCCACGGTCACCTACAACAACGCCACCAACATCGGCAACGCCATCGCCCTGGCCCAGAGGTCCGACGTGACCATCCTGATGGTCGGCGACGTCGCCCGCGAGACGTGGGACAAGAACAGCAACTACCAGGACGAGAACCCGGGCGGCAACGTCTCGGGTGCCGGCAACGAGATCCCCGACCTGGACCTGCCCACGGTGCAGGGCACCGACCAGCAGGAGCTGATCCCCCGCATGCTCGACGCGGTCCCCGACACGGTGATGGTGCTGAAGACCCAGGGGCAGGTGAACATGCCCTGGATCAACAAGGTCGACACCCTGGTGGAGGCGTGGTACCCGGGCCAGGAGGACGGCAACGTCGTGGCCGACGCGCTCTTCGGGGTCACCAACTTCTCCGGCAAGCTCCCGGTGACCTTCGGGCGGACCGACCGCGAGGCGGCCTACCAGACCAAGGAGCAGTACCCGGGCTACCAGGAGGACACGGGAGTCGACGGCGGCATCGGTCGCGACCCGATCCCCGGGGCGCCGCAGCGGGTGGTCCGCTACACCGAAGGGCTCAAGATGGGCTACCGGTGGTACCAGGCGACCGGCACCCAGCCGCTGTTCCCCTTCGGCTACGGGCTGTCCTACACGACCTTCGGCTACAGCAACCTCGACGTGGCCAAGATCCGCCAGGACCGGCGTACGACCGGTCTGAGGGTCAGCTACACCGTGACCAACACCGGCGACGTCGCCGGCAAGGAGGCCTCGCAGGTCTATCTGAGGCTGCCACGTGAGGCCCGGGAGAACTTCAACCGCCTCGTCGAGTTCCAGAAGGTCAGCCTCGCCCCCGGTGAGAGCAACCGCGTCACGGTGGTCCTGGACGCCAGGGCGTCCAACCACCCGTTCTCCTACTACGTGCCCGACGATCCCGACGACCTCAAGCTGTGGGCGGACGGCGAGTGGAGGACGCCGGACGGCGACTTCACGATCTTCGTCGGCGGCTCGTCCGAGGATCTCCCGCTGCGACGGACGGTGGATCTCCGCGACCTGGCCACCACCCCCTCGAGCACCAAGGCTCCCTCGCGGATCAAGAAGCCGACCGTGCGCCCGAAGCGGGTGACGACGAAGACCCGGGCGCGCATCACGTTCGCCGTCGTCTCGGGCGGACAGCCCGCCGCAGGCAAGGTCCGCGTCCGGCAGGGCGGGGGCGTGATCGGGCGCGCCACCCTCGACCGACGCGGAATCGCGAAGGTCAGGATCTCGCGGCTCAAGGCGGGCAAGCGCAAGGTCAAGCTCGTCTACCTCGGGTCCGAGGTCTCGCAGCGAGCCACCCGGACGCTCGTGATCCGGGTCAAGAAGGCCAGGAGGAGGTAGTCGCAGAGGCCGGCGACGAGCGGGAACGAGCTGGGCCGGCTGTGCCGATGCGTCGCCGGTGCGGGATCGTCCTGGGGCTGCTCGTGCTCACCCTGAGCGCCTGCACCGGGGACGCTCCCGCACCCACGCGCCCGACGCCCGAGGCGACCACCGGCTCCCCGACGGGTCCGCGGGCCGGGCTGGTCGCCACCGACGGGACGCCCGTCGACGTCCCGGTGCCGGACCCGCCGACCGGATCGTCGTACGACGTCACGGAGCTGGACGCCGACCCGGAGCCGGGCACCGGTGACGACGCCCCGGCCATCCGGGAGGCGCTGGCCACCGCAAGGGCGGGCGACGAGGTCGTCCTCCCCGCCGGGGTCTACGACCTGCGGTCGACCGACCCCGACGACGCGGAGGCCAACCTGCTGCTCCCCGACGGCGTGCGGCTGCGCGGGGCCGGGCAGGGCGCCACCGTGCTGCGCACGTCGCTCGACGGCGAGGACGACAGCGCCGTCGTCCGTGCGATGGGCGTGCACGACGCCGCCGTCGCGGGTCTCACCATCAGCTCCGAGCACACCGGGGCGCTCGGCACCGACCCCGACGACGAGGGCCCGGGAGGTGGGCCCATGTATGGCGTGCAGATCGGCGACGGCAGCCGACGGATCCTGGTCGAGGACGTCTCCGTGGAGCTGTTCCAGCGCCACGGCATCACCCTCAAGGGCACCCGCGAGGTGACGGTGACCGGCTGCCGGGTCGCCGACGCCACCAGCGTCGGCCCGGGCGGGTCGGGCTACGGCATCGCCGTGGAGGGCATGGCCGACCAGCGCGACCCCGACGCCGGAGACGACTCACGGCACAACGTGGTGGTGGACAACCACCTGGACGGCACGCACCTGCGGCACGGCATCCTGCTGCAGTTCCCCACGCACAACAACCTGATCGCGGGCAACACCATCGACGGCGGTGTGCTGGACGCGATCGACCTGCACGGCGAGGGCGAGTACCTCAACGAGATCCGCGACAACACGGTCACCGACGTCCCCGCCGCCGCGGTGGCACTGGGCAACTCCGGAGGCGAGAAGCACCGGCACGACGCGAGCGGTGAGGGCAACTGGGTCCACGACAACAGGCTGGTGGGCAACCTCCAGGGGGTGCTCGTCATCCTCGGCACCCCGGACACCCTCGTCGAGGACAATGACATCGTCGGCAGCCGCGGCTCCGCGGTGGGCATCGAGCTGCGCAACGCACCCGGGACGGTCGTGCGCGACAACTCCGTCGCCGGGGGCGACGCCGCCTTCTGGGCGATCGTGGTGACCGAGGACGAGGGCACCGACGGCCGGGGCGCCGGCGTCGCCACCGACGTGCTGATCGCCGGCAACCGGGTCACCGGCCCTGCGAACGGCATCGACGTCGAGGCCGGACGCGCGATCGAGGTCACCGGCAACTCGGTCGACGTCGACGGCACCCCGGTGCGGGTCTCCCCCGACGCCGAGGTCCGCGGCGTCTCAGGGACGCGATGACACGTGGGGCCGGGCCAGGTCGAGGTACATCACGTGGAGGCCGACCCTGCCGTGGCGGGCACTGTCGAAGGCACGCGGCACCGTGCCCACGACCTCGAAGCCGAGCTGCTGCCACAGGCGGACGGCGGCCACGTTGGTCTCGACGACCGCGTTGAACTGGATGCCGGCGAAGCCCTGCCCGCGGTGCCAGGCCACCATGTCGTCGGCGAGCCGCCGCCCGATGCCGCGGCCGCGGGCCGCCGCGTCCACCATGAAGGACGCGGTGCCGACGTGCGCGCCGCGCCCCGGGCGGTTCGGGCCCATCTTGGCGGATCCGAGCACGCGATCGCCCTCCTCGAGGACGGTCACCCGGCTGCCGTCGAACCACCAGCCCCGCGCCTGCTCGGAGGTGGCGCCGAGCGGGTAGGCATAGGTCTCGCCGGCCTCGACGACCTCACGCCAGATCGGCCAGATCGCGGCCCAGTCTGCGTCGGTGGCCTCGCGGACGCCGGTGGGCACGCTCATACGTCGGTCGCGCCGTCGATCGACTGGCGGATGAGGTCGGCGTGGCCGGCGTGGCGGGCGTACTCCTCGACCATGTGCACGAGGACCCAGCGGATCGTGACGGTCTCGCCCTTCTCGGGCGGGCGCCGGCGGGCGACGGGGCGGCCCGGGTCGGGGTCAGCCGTGAGCGCGGCGTCGAGACAGGCGTCGGAGCGCCGGATGGCCGCGGCGAGCAGTCCGTCGAGCTCGGCGTGGGTCTGGCCGGCCGCGCTGTGCCAGTCCCAGTCGGGGTCGTCGCCCCACGGGGCGGTGTCCCACGGCGGAGCCGGCTCGTTGGCCGCGAGGTGGTAGGAGAGCCACCAGTCCTCGACGTAGGCCAGGTGCTTGAGCATCCCACCCAGGGTCAGGTCGCTCGGCGCCAGCGCCTGGTCGAGCTGCGCGTCGGTGAGCCCGCTGGCCTGCAGCCGGACCGTGGCGCGGAAGTGGTCGAGGAAGGACCGCAGCATCGTGGTCTCGTCGGCGCTGAAGGGCGGGTCGGGCCGCTCGATCGTCATGGCACGCGACCCTAGCGGCCGCTCAGAGCACCGGTCCCTCGCCGCGCAGCTTGTCGACCTCGGCCATCGCGTCGCGCAGCTGCTCGAGCCACTCCTCGGCGTGCTCGCCGACGAGCCGCACCGACCACGCGAGCGCGTCGGAGCGGGACCGGGCGACGCCGGCGTCGACGAGCGTGTCGAGCACGCGCCGCTCCGGCTGGCGCAGCCGGGTCATCACCGGCGCGGCGACGTGGGTGAAGAGCGCCTCGGTGTCGCCGATCCGCACCCCCCACGACACCTTGCGCTGGTAGCGGGCCTGGGCCTCGCGCGCGATCTCGATGCGCTCTTCCTTCGTCTCGGCGCGGAAGCGGCCGATGCGGCCCTCCGCCTCGGCACCGCTGAGGTCGTCGGCACCGGACAGGGTGCCGACGACGAGGACCTCCTCGCGGTCGACGGTGACGTCGACCGCGCTGAACCATGCCTCGGGCAGCCGCCCGTGGAACCACTCGGACGCGTCGGAGGCGTCCGGCAGGTCCGCGACCTGCCACCCGCCGCGGCGACCGCGACGGCTCTCATCGTTCTTCATGCATTACATGATTACACCGCAAGTCAAACGATGTCGATATCCTCGCGGCGTGCTGTCCACCCCCTGCCCCTGCGGGTCCGGAGCGACCTACGACGCCTGCTGCGGTCCGCTGCTCGCCAACGTCGCCCAGGCGGCGACGCCGGAGCAGCTCATGCGCTCGCGCTACACCGCCTTCGTCACCGGCGACGCCGACCACCTCTTCCGCACCTGGCACCCGCGCACCCGCCCCGACGACGTCCGTCCCGACCCCGGCACGCGGTGGACCGGCCTGCGGGTCGTGGCCGCCGAGGGCGACACCGTCGAGTTCGTCGCGACCTACGAGGGCGGGCAGGTGCACGAGGTGAGCCGGTTCGAGCGCCGGGCCGGCCGGTGGTGCTACGTCGACGGCGAGGTCGACCGGGACGTCACGCGCTGACGCCGACCACGGCGGGGGCGGCGAGCTGCGGAGGCGACGCCGCGTCGGCCCTACCTGCCGACGATGCCGAGGGCCGCGTCCACGATGTCCGACGTGTCGATCTGGTGCAGGGCGTACGCCTCGGCCAGGCTGCTCGACTGGCCGAAGTCCGTCACACCCAGGCAACGGATGCGGTCGCCACGCACCCCGGCGAGGAACGACAGGGTGTGGGGGTGGCCGTCCTGGACCGTGACCAGCGGTGCCGGGGCGTGCGCCGGGAAGATCTCCCCGACGATGTCGCCGTCGCCCGCCTCGCGGACACCGTGCTGCTGGAAGGACCTGAAGACCAGGTCCGGACTGGTCAGGCACACGAGGCCGGCGGTGACCCCACTGTCGGCCAGCACCTCGGCTGCCGCGATGACCTCGGGCATCATCGCACCCACGCCCACCAGGGTGACGTCGTCGCGACCGGCGGGGTGCGCGCTGAGGCGGTAGCCGCCCGCGATGGCCTGGCGTCGGCGGCGCTCGAGGAGCGACGGCTCCTCGGGCAGCCGGGCGAGCGCCGGGTCGAGCGGCCTGGTGGAGAGGCGGAAGTAGGACGAGGTCCCGCCGGGGATGCCGACCCGGCTGGCGGCGTGGAGGAACGTCCACTCCAGGTCGGAGGCGAACGCCGGCTCCCAGGCGATGCAGCCGGGCTGCTCCAGGCCGATGGAAGGCGTGGTGATGGACTGGTGCGCCCCGCCCTCCGGCGCGAGCGTGACTCCCGAGGGAGTGCCGACGAGGATGGACTGCCCGCCGGCATAGATCCCGTAGGACCACGGCTCGAGCGCGCGGCTGACGAAGGGGTCGTAGATCGTGGCGATCGGGATGAGTCGCTCGCCCCAGCGCGACCACGTGGTGCCCAGCTCGCCGAGGAGTCCGACGAGGTTCACTTCCGCGATGCCGAGCTCGATGTGCTGTCCGGCCTCGCTCTCGGACCACCGCAGCACGCGCTCGCGGTCGTCGGCGAACCAGTCATGGCGCTCCCGCACGGACCACACGCCGGTCTTGTTGATCCACCCGCCCAGGTTGGTGGACGAGGCGACGTCCGGGCTGCAGGTCACCATCCGGGCGGCGACGTCGGGGGCGTCGCGGACGAGGTCGGCGAGCAGGCGTCCCAGCGCCGCCTGGGTGGAGACCGGCTTGCGGTGCGGGTGCCCCAGCGAGGTCGGCACAGCGATCGCGGGGGTGCTGGCCAGCGCGGGGCGGCGCAGCTCGTCGGCACGCCGGGCGCACAGGCGGCCGGCGTCGGAGGTGCTGGGGAAGGTCGCCCAGGGGTCGGCGAGGTCGGTGCCGCAGGCCTCGGCGAGCTGCCGCATCTGCGGCTCGGTCAGCAGGGCGGAGTGGTTGTTGGGGTGGCCCTCGGTCGCCAGCCCGCGGCCCTTGATCGTGTAGGCGAAGACCACCGTGGGGCGGTGGTCGTCGGCACCGTCGAACGTGTCGACGAGCAGCGACAGGTCGTGCCCGCCGAGATCTCGGACGGCGTGAGCGAGGTCCTCGGGGCTCAGGCTCTCGACGAGGTCGCGCAGTGCCGGCGACTCCTGCGCGGCGAGGATGCGCTCGGCGACGCCGGTGTCCGGGACGCGCAGCATCCGCTGGTACTCCTCGTTCGGCATCGCCTCGAGTCGCTGTCGCAGCTCCTGTCCCCCGGGACGCTCGAAGAGCTCGGAGATGAACCGACCCCACTTCAGGGTGACGACCTGCCACCCGGCGGCGGCGAACATGCCGTGCAACCGCTCGATCTGGATGTCGGGCACGATCCGGTCGAGCGACTGGCGGTTGAGGTCGACGACCCACAGCAGCTCTCCGAGCGAGGCGACCTGGGGGTCGGCGACGGCCTCCCAGATGGCGCCCTCATCGAGCTCCGCGTCCCCGAGGAGGCTGACGAAGCGGCCTGCCGCGGGCGTGTCCGGGAAGTGTGAGCGCGCGTAGCGATGGGACACGGCCGCCCACAACGCGGCGGTGGCGCCGATGCCGACCGATCCGGTCGAGAAGTCGACGGTGTCGGGGTCCTTGAGCCGGCTCGGGTAGCTCTGCAGGCCGCCCTTCGACCGCAGCGTCGTCAGGTAGGCCGGGTCGAGGTCGCCGAGCAGGTAGTTGATGGCGTGCAGGACCGGGGAGGCGTGGGGCTTCACCGAGACCCGGTCGGCGGGACCGAGGGTGTGGAACCACAGCGCGACCATGATGTCGACGATGGACGCCGAGGATGACTGGTGCCCGCCGACCTTCACGCCGCTGCTGTTGGGCCGACCGCGGTTGGCCGCGTCGACGATGGCGGCGGAGAGCCACAGCACGCGCTGCGAGATCGAGCGCAGCACGGCTGCCTGCGCGGCGTCCTCCCCCGGGGCCAGGGGCGCCTGCGCCGAGGCAGCGCCGGTCGTGCCGAAAGGCGGGGCCATGGTCATGCTGGTCTCCTCGGTCATCGTGCGTCGCGTGTCGTCAAGCGTTCAGTGCATCCGAGAAGCGTCGTCGCCACCACGTCCGGTGCGGCTCAGCGCCTCCCTGCGTGAGGGGTCGTCGGCGGCCGACGAGAGCCACTGGATCGTGGAGGACGGGGCCGTCGGGTTGCTGAGGGTGCCGATCTCGTCGATCGTGATCTCGACGAGGTCCCCGGGACGGAGCGTGAAGTCGAGGTCCGGGACGATGCCGGTGCCGGTCGCGAGCACCGCCCCGTCCGGGAGCGCGAGGGCCCGGCCCAGGTGGAGGACCAGGTCGTCGAGCCGACGGTGCATGCGCGCGGTGCTCGTGCGTTCGTCCAGCAGCGTGCGGCCGTCTCGCCGGACGACGAGGCGGATCCCCAGCGCGTGGGCATCGGGCACCTCCCAGGCCGGCCGGACGAGCGCCCCGATCGCGCACGAGCCGTCATACATCTTCGCCTGCGGCAGGTAGAGCGGGTTGTCGCCCTCGATGTCGCGCGACGAGACGTCGTCACAGATCGTGTAGCCCAGGATCTCGCCGCCGGCCGTGACGAGCATCGCGAGCTCGGGCTCGGGCACGGTGAGAGTGGCGTCGGGCCGGACGCCGATCGGCTCACCGTCGGTGACCGTGCGCCAGCCGGGGGCCTTGAAGAACAGCTCCGGCCGCTCGGCGTCGTAGACCCGCGCGTAGACGTCCTGGGACGCGGTGGTCTCCTCGATCCGGGCATCCATCGAGCGCTCGTAGGTCACCCCCGCGGCCCACACCTCCATGCGGCCGTCGACCGGCGGGAGCAGCAGGACGTCGTCACGCGAGCAGGCCTCGCCGGCCGGCGGTCGGGTGACCAGGCTCTGGATCTCGGCCACCGGGCGCCGGAGCAGCTCGGCGAAGCCCGAGACGTCGGGCAGCGGCAGCACGTCGTCGTCGACGAGGACGCCGACGCGCTCGCGCCACGTGGCGCGCTCGGCGTAGCGGATCAGGTGCATGGGAGAGGTCCGTCCGTCACTGGCCGACCGAGGAGCTCTCGGCGGCCCAGGCGCGGATCGCGTCGTCGTGCTCGCCGAGCAGCGGGGGCGGGCTGTGGCTGGTCCGGCCCGCCGGCTCCCCCTCGGGGCTCTCGAAGCGGAGCGGGGGCCCGGGCAGCCGGACGGGTCCGAGCGTGGGGTGGTCCACCTCGACCACCAGGCCCTGGCTGATCGTCTGGTCCCATTCGTAGACCTGGTCGATCGTGCGGATCCGGCCCGCCGGGACGCCCGCTTCGTCGAGGCGGGCCAGCCAGGTGTCCGCCGGCGCTGTGGCGAGCCGTTCCTCGATCGCCTCGATCAGCTCCGGGCGGTGGTCGACGCGGAGCCGCGAGGTGGTGAAGCGCGGGTCGTCCGGGTCCAGGCCGAGGCAGCCCGCGAACACGCGCCACTGCTGGTCGTTGCCGACAGCGGCCTGGATCATGCCGTCGGCCGCCCGGAACGACCCGTACGGCGCGATCGCCGGGTGGTGGTTGCCACTGGCCTGCGGCACCTCACCCGCCACGGTCCACCGGGTCCCCTGGAAGGCATGGACGCTCACGATGGCCGCCAGCAGCGAGGTCCGGACCACGGTGCCGCGTCCGGTCCGCTCCCGCGCGGCGAGGGCGGTCGCGACGCCGAACGCGCCGTTCATCCCGGCCAGCAGGTCCGCGATGGGTACGCCGACCTTGGTGGGGTGCTGCGGGTCCGGCCCGGTGAGGGACATGAGCCCGCCCTCACCCTGGGCGATCTGGTCGTAGCCCGCGCGGCCACCCTCCGGACCGTCGTGCCCGAACCCGCTGATGGACAGCACGACGAGTCGTGGGTTGATCTCGGCCAGGCGGGTGACCGGGAACCCGAGCCGGTCGAGCACGCCGGGACGGAAGTTCTCGATGAGCACGTCGGCCTTGGCCACCAACGCCGCCAGCGTCGCGCTGTCGGTCGGGGTCTTGAGGTCGAGGCGGACGGACTCCTTGTTGCGGTTGGCCGAGAGGTAGTAGGTCGACACCGGGTCGTCCTCCGGCCCGACGAACGGCGGCCCCCAGCCTCGGGAGTCGTCACCGGTCGCCGTCTCCACCTTGATCACCCGGGCCCCCATGTCGGCGAGCATCATCGCCGCATGTGGACCGGCGAGCGCCCGGGACAGGTCGAGCACCACGGTGCCGGCCAGCGGGCCGGCGACCTCGGTCGTCATCGGCCCTGCCACTCGACCTGCTCCTTGGCGGCGAAGGCCGCGACGGCACGGCGGAAGTCCTCGCTGGCGAAGGCGCGCGCGACGATGTCGTCGCCCTCCGGGATGGTCATCCGGCGGAACCGGCGGACCGCCTCCTTGGCCGCCCACATCGAGATCGGGGCGTGACCGAGCAGGGTCTGCACCACGCCGTCGGTCGCAGAGGACAGCTCGTCCTCGCCGCACAGCTCGGCCACGAATCCCGAGGCGTGCGCCTCCTCGCCCGTGAGCAGCCGCGCCCGCAGCAACAGGTCGAGGGCCACCGACGGACCCACCTGCTGGATCAGGATCGAGTAGTTGTTCATCGACAGGCAGTTGCCGAGCGTCCGGGCGATGGGCAGCCCGAACCGCGCCGAGGGGGTGGCGATCCGGAGGTCGCAGACGCTCGCCAGGCCGAGGCCACCACCGACGCAGAAGCCCTGGATGGCCGCCACGGTCGGGACGTCCACGTCCTCCAGCCGGTTGGTGATGCGAGCGATCTTCTCCTCGTAGGCGACGCCCTGCTCACCCTCGGTGAAGTCGGCGAACTGGCTGATGTCGGTGCCGGCGATGAAGGCCTTGTCGCTGCTGCTGCGCAGCACCATGACCCTGATCTCGGCGTCGGCGTCGGCGCGCTCGCACGCGTCGAACAGTCCTTCGTACATCTCCCACGTCATCGCGTTGCGCTGGCGCGGGCGGTTGAACGTGACGGTGAGGACGGGGCCGTCCTGCTCGACGAGCAGCTGCGGGGCGTCGTTCATGTCGGGGGGTACCTCCGGGGTCACTGGACGGATTCGGTGGCCGCCGCGCGGCGGCCACGGAGCAGACGGGAGAAGATGGCCGGCGCGACCACCTGGAGCAGTGCCAGGCCGAGGACGACCATGACGATCGGCCGCTCGAAGATGATGGCGAGGCTGCCGTCACCCATGGCGGAGGTCTGCACCAGCGCCTTCTCGAACAGCGGGCCGAGCACCAGGCCGAGCACCAGCGGCGCCATCGGCAGGTCCAGCCGCTTCATGAAGTAGCCGACGATCCCGAAGATCAGCACGACCCAGACGCTGAACATGCTGTTGGTGACGGAGTACGCGCCGATGAAGCTGGTGAGCAGGATCAGCGGGTACATGTACCCGTAGGGCACGCGCAGGATCTGCGCGAAGACCGGCGCCAGGGGCAGGTTGAGCAGCAGCAGGATCACGTTGCCGATGAAGAACGAGGCGATCAGGCCCCACACCAGCTCGGGCTGCTCGTCGAAGAGCAGCGGCCCGGGCCGGATGCCGTTCATCAGGAACGCACCGAGCAGCACGGCAGTCGTGGCACCGCCGGGGATGCCGAGGGTCAGCGTCGGCACGAAGTTGGCGTTCGCCGCGGCGTTGTTGGCGGCCTCAGGGGCGGCGACGCCCTCGATCGCGCCCTTGCCGAACTCGGCCTTGTTCTTCGACACGTTCTTCTCGATGCCGTAGGCCATGAACGAGGCGAGCGTCGAGCCGGCACCCGGCAGGACGCCGAACGCGAAGCCAAGGAAGCTGCCGCGGAGGATGGCGCCACGGGACCGCAGCAGGTCGGCCTTCGTGATCATCAGCTCCCTGAAGCCCGCCCGGATGGGCCGCGCGGCTCCTTCATGGATCTGGTTCAACACCTCGCCGACCGCGAAGAGACCGATCATCACCTCCACGAACGGGATGCCCGAGAGCAGGTAGATGGAGTCGAACGTGTAGCGGGCGGTGCCGCTGCCGGTGTCGACGCCGACGCAGGCGATGAGGAGTCCGACGAGCGCCATGAGCAGGCCGAGCAGGCGGTTGTCGCCGGCGAAGCTGATGATCGTCGCGAGGCCGAGGACCATCACGGCCATCATCTCCGGCGGGCCGAACTTCAACGCCCACTGGGCGAACGGCGGAGCCAGCAGGATGAGCAGCACGAGCGAGATGATCGCCGCGACGAACGAGCCGATGGCCGCGATGGCCAGCGCTGCTCCGGCGCGTCCCTGTTTCGCCATCTGGTAGCCGTCGAGCGTGGTCACCACGCTCGCCGCCTCGCCCGGTGTGGAGATGAGGACGGACGTGATGGTGCCGCCGTACTGCGAGCCGTAGTAGATGCCGGCGAGCATGATCACCGCCGTGACCGGCTCGAAGGCGAGAGTCAGGGGCAGCAGCACGGCGACGCCCGTGGTGGATCCCAGTCCGGGGAGGACGCCGATCACGGTGCCCATGAAGACCCCGACGAAGCACCAGAGCAGGTTCTCGGGGGTCAGCGCCGTCTGGAAGCCCAGCATGAGGTTGTCGAGCATCTGCTAACCACCTATCCCGATAGCGCCGGCTGGGAGGGGAACGTTGAGGACGACCGAGAACACGAGGTAGATCACCAGCACGGACACCGCCGAGATGATGACCGACGAGAGCCAGGGACGGCGCTCGACCACGATCGAGGCGAAGAGGCTGAACAGCCCCAGGGCGCCCAGGAGGCCGACCACGGGGACGAGCAGGAGTGCGACCACCAACGCCACGGTCACGATCTGCAGCTGTCGCATCCGTTGCGCCGCCGTCCGACCGAAGATGTCGACGCCACTGTCGGCACTCTCGACGTCGGACCCGGTGTCGGCTGCCGGCCCGGACGCGGGAAGGCTGTCCGGAGCCACCGACTGGGCGACCTCGGCCAGGCCGTGGTCGTGCCGAGTCCGGTGTCCGGTCAACGTCGAGACGAGCAGCCCGGCCGAGATCAGCGTGATGAGACCGCCGAAGACGGCCGGCAGGAGGCCCGGTCCGATCCGGTTGCCCTCGGTGAAGGCGGGGTAGTCGAACGCGGTCAACGTGGCGTAGCCGCCGATCGCGGTGAGGAAGCCGTACGCGACGGCCTCCTCGACCGCGATCCGGCGTGCTGGAGCGCTCACTCGCCCATGACCTCTGCCAGCTGGGAGCTGTTCTCCTCGAGGTAGGTGGAGAACTCGTCGCCACCGGCGGCGTTGGCCTGGAGGAAGTTGTCCTCGATGTAGGTGGTGTACTCGTCGGTCTCGATGGCCGCCTCCATCTGCTCGACCCAGTAGTCCTTGGCCGCGTCACTGATGTCCCCCGGGGCGAGCACGCCGCGGAACTGCGCGAACGACACGTCGATGCCCTGCTCGCTCGCGGTCGGGATGTCCTTCAGCTCGTCGTACTCGTAGCGCTCGTCGGCGTAGGCGCACAGGGCCTTGATGTCGCCGGACTCGAGCTGCCCGATCACCTCGCCCGGGTTGAGGGAGGCGATGTCGATCTGCTTGCCCAGCAGCGCGGCGGTGAGCTCTCCGCCGGACTCGAACGAGACCCGGTCGAACTCGACGTCGGTCTGCTGCTCGGTCAGGGTGAACACGACGTTGTCGAGGCCGGTGGCCCCGCTGATCCCGGCCACGATCCGGTCGCTCTTGGCCGCGTCGACGACATCGGCGCAGGTCTCGTAGGGAGCGTCTGCACGGGTCACCATCAGCGTGAAGTCGTCGGCGATCTTCATGATCGGGGTGAAGTCCTCGTAGGTCCACTTGACGACGCCGCTGAGCGGCAGCGCGAGCAGCGCGGTCTCCGAGGCGAGGAGGTACTGCTCGTTGCCGGACTGACCCTGGAGCTGGGCGTACCCGACGGCGCCCGAGCCTCCGTCGCGGTTCTCCACGTTGATGTTGAGGTCGTCGTTGGCCGCCTCCATGGCGGCGGCCGTGGCCCGGCCGGCGAGGTCGCTGCCGCCGCCGGCGGCGAACGGGATGAGCATGGTGACGTCTCCGTCGAGGGTGAACTCCCCGTCGGCGTCACTGGCGCCGCCTCCGCCGCAGGCGGTGAGCAGGCTGAGCACGGCGGCGGCCGCAAAGGTCGTACGGATGGTGCGCTTCACGTGGAGCTCCTTCAATGGGTGACGCTGAGAGGGTGGGGTGTTGTTCAGCCGAGTCGGGTGGACTTCTGCGCGAGCCGGTCCTCGAAACCGGGCACGTCGACGATGAAGCGCTCGTGCGTCCCCGTGCCGATCTCCTCGAGGTCGTCGACGACCTTGATCGAGAAGACGACGCGACGGCGGTCGACCTCGGTGACAGTGGCTGTCGCCGTCACCTTCTGCCCGAGCAGCGTGGCCGCGGTGTGTGCGACCTCGACCTTGGTGCCCACGCTGGCCTGGTCGTCGCGCAGGTAGGGCGCGAGCGCCTCGATCGCGGCCTCCTCGAGGAGGAGCACCAGGTTGGGGGTGGAGAAGATGTCGAAGCGGCCGCGCCGGGTGGTGTGCTGCATCTCGACGGTGCGCACCAGGACGCCTTCGGTGCCGGGGGCAAGCTCTGTCATCGGGTCGTTCTCCTCGTGTGGGTCTGGGCGTTGGTGCGGGAAGGTCGGTGCGTGTGGGGCATCAGTCGGTCGGCGGCTGCGGCGAGCCGGCCGGGCGGTGCGGCGGGGGGCCGGGGCGCATGGGGTCGACGACCACGCCCGCCTCGGCCAGTGCGGTGACCTCGCTGGCCGAGAACCCCCCCACCTCCTCGAGCGCGGCGCGGGTGTCCTGGCCCAGGAGGGGCCCGGCGTTGTCGCGCCGTGCCGGCGTCCGGGACATCCGCATGGGTGACCCGAGCTGCCGGACCGATCCCATGACCGGGTGCTCGGCGTCCCAGAAGTAGCCGCGCTGGTTGAGGTGGTCGTCGTTGAAGACCTGCTCGTAGTTCGCGATCGGCGCGCAGGGCACGCCCGCCGCGTCGAGCCGCTCGATGACCTCGTCGGTGGCGAGGGTGGCGGTGACGGCCTCGATGGACGGGATGAGGGTGGGTCGGTGGGCGTGCCGGTCGGACGCGCTCGCGTAGCGCTCGTCCTCGAGCAGCGCGCCGAGGTCGAGTGCGCGGCAGAAGGCGTCCCAGGTCTTGGGAGTGACCGCGCCGACCGTGACGTGGCCGTCGGACGTGCGTACGGCCTGGTAGGGGGCGGTGCTCTGGTGGGCCGACCCCAGCGGGGCGCCGACCTCGCCGGTCGCGAAGTACTTGCCCGCCTCCCAGATCGCGAACGAGACGCCGGCCTCGAGGAGCGAGACGTCGAGGTGCTGGCCCTCGCCGTCGATGTCGCGCTGCCGGAGGGCGGCGAGCACGGCCATCGAGACGTACATCGCGCAGACGAGGTCGCAGATCGGGACCCCGATCTTCACCGGGTCACCGTCGGCGGTCCCGGTGATGCTCATCAGCCCGCCGCGGGCCTGCGCCATGATGTCGAGCCCCGGCAGCATGGCCAGGGGTCCGTCCTGCCCCCAGCCCGAGGCGGAGGCATAGATGAGGCGCGGGTTGAGCTGTCGCAGCTCGTCGTAGCCGAGACCGAGCCGCTGCATCGTGCCCGGCCGCAGGTTCTCCACCAGGACGTCCGCGCCCTCGACCAGCCGGCGGAACGCCGCCAGCCCGTCGGGATGCTTCAGGTCGAGGCCGACCGACTCCTTGTTGCGGTTGAGCCGGGCGAACGGGGAGCTCTCACCGGCGACGAAGGGGCCGGTGGCACGCACCGGGTCGCCGCCCGTGGCCGGGTTCTCCACCTTCAGCACCCGGGCACCGAGGTCGGCGAGGTGCATCGTGGCGAACGGGGCAGCCATGAATGCCCCCACCTCGAGGACCACGATGCCGTCGAGCGGCCCGGATCCCTTCGTGGTGGGTGGTGATGCGGGGGTGGTCATCGGCTGTCCGATCTCTTCTGGAAGCGGCGGAATCCTGGCGTCCGGGTGTCCGACCCGGCCCGCGAGAGGCCTTGCCTTGTCGACCCGCGACGGAATACTGTCTACAGAACATCAGCCGCTGTGGCAAGCATCACAAGGGAATTCATGTGAAATGCCGCACTGCCGCGACCGTCGCGGCCGGGCTGCGGCACACGGTCGAACCGCCGTGCCGACCGGATCGTGCGAGAGGGTGAGTCATGAGTCCACACCAGGAACCTGCGGGCGCCGAACGGCGCATCGCCGCGCCACCCACGATGTCCGTGCTCGCCGCCGAGGCGCTCCGCTCCATGATCCTCAGCGGTGAGCTGCTGCCCGGCGACCGACTCCCGGAGAACACCCTGACCGCCCAGCTGGGCGTCAGTCGCTCGCCCCTGCGGGAGGCGATGTCCGTGCTCGAGCAGGAGGGTCTGATCGTGCAGGCGCCCCGGCGCGGTGCGATCGTCAGGCCGCTCACGGCCCACGACATCTACGAGATCTACACCCTGCGCGCCGAGCTCGAGACGCTCGCCGTCCAGCTCGGCGTCCCCGTGGTGGAGCAGAGCCGTCTGGACCGGCTGCGCGCCGCCTACGCCGACCTCGAGGCCACCACCGGCGTCGACCAGGAGGAGCACACCAGGCACGCGTTCGCGTTCCACCTCGCCCTCGTGGGGCTGGCGGGCCACAGTCGGATCGAGGAGACCTACCGGTCCCTGTCGTTGCAGATGCAGCTCTGCATGGCGATGAACCGGCGCGCGCGGTCCGGCCTGGAGTCCATCGCGGAGGATGCCGTCCGACACCGACCCCTGCTCGACCTCGCGGTGGCCGGGGACCGCGACGGGTTGCTCGAGGTGCTCCGCGACCACGGCCAGCGCACCTTCCTCCTCGATGCCGAGGAGCACCTCGGCGGCAACTCGCCCCAGTCGGAGGCCTGGTTCGCAGAGGTCCGCGCGCAGCTGGAGTCGTCCGCTCAGGACGCTCAGGACACGCCGGACGACGCTCCCGGGCAGGGCGCGTGATGGCGGCCGGCAGGCCCGCGGGGGCGGACACGGACAGTCCCGCGCTGACCCGGCTCCGCGAGGCCGTGGGCTGGCAGGGTCCCCAGCGCGTCGACGTGATCGAACGACGACACCTCGCCGACTACCGCCGCACCCTCGGCCTGGACCCACAAGGCACCGACGTCCCGTTGACGATCTGCGCCTGCTTCCTGTCCGAGCCCCCGCCGATGCCGGCGGCCGAGGCCTACGGGCTCGGCTGGATCAACGGCGGTGACCGCTTCGAGTACGCCGGGCCGCGGCTCACCCTCGGGGACGAGCTGCGCTCTCGCCTGACCTTCACGGCCGTGAGCGAGAAGCACGGCCGCAGCGGGACGTTGGCCGTGCTCACCTTCGAGACCGAGTTCGTCCGCCCGGACGACACGGTCGCCGTCCGCCACATCGGGACGAGGATCCGCCGATGACCGACGCCACGCCCGAGCGCTTCGAACGCGCCCACACCGCCTCGCTGCGCACCCTCGTCCAGTACGCCGGGTCCAGCGGTGACTTCTACGAGATGCACTACGACCTGCCCTTCGCGCACGAGCGCGGCCACCCCGAGCTGTCCGTCCACGGGCTGCTGAAGGCGGCATGGCTCGGACAGCTCGTCGACGACTGGTTCGCAGGCCGGGGCCGGGTCACCTCGTTCGAGGTCTCCTACCGCGGGATGGACTTCCGCGACCAGGCGGTGGCCTGCGGCGGCGAAGTGACTCGGCGGGAGGGCTCCACGGTCGAGCTCTCGCTCTGGACACGCAACGGCGACGGCGACATCACGACGACCGGCGCCGCCACGATCGAGCTCGACGACCCCTCAGGGAGCAACGCATGACCTTGGACCAGATCAGGACGCTGGTGGCCGGCCTCGGGCACCCGGTGGTGACCGGCGAGCCGGAGTCGGCGGGCCGGTTCCCCGACGGGCGCCGGTACCGCATCGAGATCCCGAGCTGTGAAGGGCCGGCCGTGATGGCGGCGGTGCTGGAGGAGGCCACCACCCGCGGGGTCCCCATCGACCGCATCTCCCAGGGCAGCGGCATCATGATGCTCACCGACGATGAGATCACCGCGATGGTGGAGCTCGCCCGCGACCACGACGTCGAGGTCTGCCTCTTCCTCGGTCCGCGCGGCGCCTGGGACACCGGCGCGCAGGCCAAGGTCTCGGCCGCCGTCGGTGGCGCCGCCCGCGGCAACGCGGCGGTCGGCGCCTCGCTGGCCGACGCCGTCCGCGCCTGCGACCTGGGCGTGCGCAGCCTGCTCGTCGGTGACCTCGGCGTCCTCGAGCTGCTCGGCCGGATGAAGGCCGCCGGCGACCTCCCGGCCGACCTGGTCCTCAAGACCTCGGTGCTGATGCCGCTGGGCAACGGACCCACGGCGGCGCTCTACGAGCGGGCGGGCGCCACGAGCCTCAACGTGTCCACCGACCTCACCATCGCGCAGCTCGCCGAGATCCGGGCGGCGACGACCGCACCCATCGACATGTACCTCGAGGTCCCCGACGACCAGGGCGGCAGCGTCCGGATGTACGAGGTGGCCGAGGTCGTGCGGGTGGCCGCGCCGGTCTACCTCAAGCTGGGGGTGCGCAACGCCCCCCACATCTACCCCGTCGGGGCACACCTCGCCCGCGTGGCGGTGGACCTGGGCCGGGAGCGGGTCCGCCGGGCCGAGCTCGTCCTGCGGCTGCTGGCCGAGCTGGCCCCCGACCTCGTCGAGCACCCCACCGCCCCCGCCGTCACCGGGACCCGCGCATGAGGGGCGGTCCGCTGCTGGTGACGCTGCGCGGCGTGGCGCCCGTGGTCGAGCCGGGCGCCTGGATCGCGCCCACCGCGGTGCTCGTGGGCCGCGTGACGGTGCGCGCCGGAGCCAGCATCTGGTTCGGCTCCGTCCTCCGCGCGGAGGAGGGCACGATCGAGGTCGGACCGGACGCCAACATCCAGGACAACTCCGTCCTCCACACCGACGACGGGTTGCACCTCTCCGTGGGCCGCAACACCTCGGTCGGCCACGGCGTCGTGCTGCACGGATGCTCGATCGGCGAGGACGTCGTGGTCGGCATGGGCTCGCGGGTGCTCAACGGGGCGCGGGTCGGCTCCGAGTCGCTCCTCGCCGCGGGAGCAGTCGTGCTCGAGGGCCGGGAGACACCTCCGCGGTCCCTCCTCGCGGGTGTCCCGGCCAAGGTGCGCGGCGAGCTCGACGAGGAGAAGGTCGAGGGCCTGCGCGAGAACGGCCGGATCTACCAGCGGCTGCGAGACGAGTACCTCCTCGCCCTTCCGTGGGACGACGCCCGATGAGCGGCGCGGCGCTCGACGAGCTGATGGCGGCGCTGCCCGCCGACGTGGTGGTCGTCGAACCGGTGACCGTCGAGAACCATCGCCGCGACCGCGCGGACCTGTGCCCGGCCGGGACGCCGCTGGCCCTGGTGCGGCCACGGACGACCGAGCAGGTGCAGGTCGTCATGCGGTGGGCGACCCGACACCGCGTGCCCGTCGTCCCGCAGGGAGCGCGCACCGGCCTCTCCGGTGGCGCGAACGCCGTGGACGGCTGCCTGTTGCTCTCGCTGGCCCGGATGGACGCGATCGTCGAGATCGACCCGCTCGACCAGGTCGCCGTCGTCGAGCCCGGTGTCGTCAACGCGGTCCTGTCGCGTGCTGCCCTCGACGCCGGGCTCTACTACCCGCCCGACCCGTCGTCGTGGGAGGAGTCGACGATCGGCGGCAACATCGCCACGAACGCCGGCGGCCTGTGCTGCGTGAAGTACGGCGTCACCGGCGACTTCGTGCGCGGCCTCGAGGTCGTGCTCGCCGACGGTGAGGTCATCCGCACGGGCCGGCGCACGGTGAAGGGTGTGGCCGGCTACGAGCTGACCAAGCTGCTGGTGGGCTCGGAGGGGACGCTCGGCGTGATCACCCAGGCCACCGTGTCGCTGCGACCGGCTCCCGAGGACGCGCTGACGATGGTCGCGCTCTTCGACGCGGTGCCACCTGCGCTCGAGGCCGCCATGCAGATCATGTCGTCGGGCATCCGGCCCTCCCTGCTCGAGTTCCTCGACGGCCCCTCCATCGCCGCCATCCAGGCCTACCGGGACATGGGCCTGTCGGAGTCGGCGCAGGCCATGCTGCTGCTGCAGTCCGACCGCGGGCCGCTGGCCGCCGACGACGTCACGGCCATGGGCGAGCTGTGCGAGCGGCTCGGCGCCACCGACGTCGCCGTCGCGAGCGACGCGGAGGAGTCGGAGATGCTGCTCGCCGCGCGCCGGATGATCAACCCCGCGGTCGAGCACGTCGGGGCGAGCTTCGTCGACGACGTCGCCGTGCCGCGGGCCAGGCTCGTCGACCTGCTCGACGGCATCGCCGGGATCGCCGCCGAGCACGACGTCCGGATCCTGTGCCCCGGACACATCGGTGACGTCAACATGCACCCCCACGTGGTCTTCGACCGCGGCGATGCCGCGTCCGCAGCCCGGGCCGAGGCCGCGTTCGGCGCGATCATGCAGCTCGCGCTCGAGCTCGGGGGGACCATCACCGGCGAGCACGGCGTCGGGACCTTGAAGAGGCCGTGGCTCGAGCAGGAGATCGGCAGCGTCGGGCTGCGCCTGCAGCGGCGGGTCAAGGAAGCGTTCGACCCGCTCGGCCTCCTCAACCCCGGCAAGGTCGTGTGACCCGCATCCCCAGTCCTGCCCTGCCCCGGGTGACACCACCCGGGCACCCACGCACACCACCAGCACCTCACAGGAGACGGCAATGAGTGACCCCATGAACGTCCTGGCCGCCGAGCACCGGCGGCTCCGGATCGGCGACACCTGGCGCGACGCCGCCGACGGGGCGACGTTCGACGTCGAGGACCCGGCCACGGGCGCGATCATCGCCGAGGTCCCGGACGCAGGCCCCGAGGACGGCCTCGCCGCCCTCGATGCCGCGACGGAGGCGATGGCGGCCTGGGCAGCGACACCGCCGCGCAAGCGCTCGGAGCTGCTGACCGCGACCTACCAGGCCCTGACCGACCGGACCGAGGAGATCGCCCGGCTCATCACGCTCGAGATGGGCAAGCCGCTCGCCGAGGCCCGTGGCGAGGTGGCCTACGGCGCGGAGTTCTTCCGCTGGTTCGCCGAGGAGGCGGTGCGCGTGGAGGGCCGCTACAGCACCGCTCCCGCCGGGGGCTACCGCATCCTCACCGTGCCGAAGCCGGTCGGCCCGTGTGTCTTCGTGACACCCTGGAACTTCCCCCTGGCCATGGGGGCGCGCAAGATCGCTCCGGCGTTGGCCGCTGGCTGCACGACGATCACCAAGCCTGCTGGGCAGACGCCCCTCACGATGCTGCTCCTCGCCCGCATCATGGAGGAGGTCGGCGTCCCTCCGGGCGTCGTCAACGTGGTGACGACCGAGCGTTCCGGCGAGGTCGTCTCGGCGCTCCTCGCCGATCGGCGGACCCGCAAGGTCTCGTTCACCGGCTCGACCGAGGTCGGCCGCCTGCTGCTGCGTCAGGCGGCCGACAACGTGCTGCGGACCTCCATGGAGCTCGGCGGCAACGCGGCCCTGATCGTGTGCGCCGACGCCGATCTCGACGTGGCGGTGGACGGCGCGATGGTGGCCAAGATGCGCAACATCGGCGAGTCGTGCATCGCGGCCAACCGCATCTACGTCGAGGAGCCGGTGCGCGAGGAGTTCACGGCGCGCTTCACCGAGCGGATGGGCGCGCTGTCGATGGGCCACGGGCTCGAGGACGGCACGGACGTCGGGGCGCTGATCGACGAGGCCTCGGTCACCAAGATCGACGGCCTCGTCACCGACGCCGTCGAGCGCGGCGCCAAGGTCCTGGTGGGCGGCGAGCGCCCGGACGGCCCGGGGTACTTCTACCCGCCGACGGTCCTGGTCGACGTCCCCGAGGACGCCCGGCTGCTGGAGGAGGAGATCTTCGGCCCGGTGGCGCCGATCATCTCCTTCACCTCCGACGACGAGGTGATGGCGAAGGCCAACGACACCGAGCACGGCCTGGTCGGCTACGTCTTCACCCGGGACCTCCAGCGCGCGCTCCGCTTCACCGAGGGCCTGGAGACCGGGATGCTCGGCATCAACCGGGGCCTGATCTCGGACCCGTCGGCCCCCTTCGGCGGCGTGAAGCAGTCCGGGATCGGCAAGGAGGGGTCGCACGAGGGCATCCTCGAGTACCTCGAGGTCACCTACGCGGCGGTCGACCTGCCGTGACCGACCTGCTCCGGGTGCCCGTCAGCGAGCACCGCGACGTGTCCACGCGCGTCCTCACCGCCCTCGGGGTGCCGGAGGCGGCGGCGCGCGAGCAGGCGGAGCTGCTGCTGGAGGGCGACCTCCGCGGCCACGCCTCCCACGGCCTCCGCCGCCTCGACATGCTCGCCCAACGGCTGCGCAGCGGTGCCGCACGGGCGGACGCCCGGCCCACGAGCACCTGGGTCACGGAGTCGGTCCTCGTCGTCGACGGTGACGGCGGGCTCGGTCCGCCGATCGCCCGGCGCGCCACCGAGGAGCTGCTCGGCAGGGTCGCCGAGAGCGGGGTGGCGGTCGCCGCCGTCCGCAACGCCAACCACCTGGGCATGCTTGCGCCCTACGTCGAGGCGATGGCCGCGGCAGGAGTCGTCGGCATCGCGCTGACCACCAGCGAGGCCCTGGTCCACCCGTGGGGCGGGACCCAGGCACTGGTCGGCACCAACCCGCTCGCCGTCGCGGTGCCGGTGCCGGGCGAGGACCCGCTCGTCCTCGACATGGCGACCGGCCAGGTGTCGCGCGGCAAGGTCCTCGACCACGCCGCCCGCGGCCTGCCGCTGGCGCCCGGGGACGCTGTCGACGCCGACGGCGTGCCGACCACGGACGCCGCCGCCGCGGTCGACGGGGCGATCAGTCCGTTCGGGGGCCCGAAGGGCTACGCCCTCGGCGTCATGCTCGAGGTGCTGGTCGCGACCCTGACCCGCACGGCGCTCGGCCAGGACGTGCGCGGGACCCTCGACCCGACCGATCCGTCCACCAAGGGCGACCTCTTCATCGCCATGGACCCGGCGGTCTTCGGGTCCGGCACCGCTCCGGTCGCCGACTACCTCGCCACGCTCCGGCAGACCACGCCGGCGCCGGGGCACGACCGGGTCCTCGTCCCCGGCGACCGGGCCCGGGCCACCCGCGCCGCCAACCTCGCTGCCGGCGTCCCGGTCGCCCAGGGGACCTGGGCGACCGCCCAACAGATCGCAGCCGACCTCTCCGAAAGGCACTGACATGCTCGAGACCGTTCGTGGACCACGCCAGCTGATGGTGGGCGAGGGAGTCGCGGAGAACGTCCCGCGGGTGGTGGCCGAGTGCGGCTCGCGCGTCCTCATCGTGACCGACCGCGTCCTCCTCGCCCAGCCGCGGGTGGCCGAGCTGATCGCCGCCGTGCAGGCCAGGGTCGCCACGGTGGCGGTCTTCGCCGACGCGACGCCCGACGTGCCCCTCACGGACGTCGACCTCGCGGTGGCCGCCGCTGCCCAGGTCGACGCGGACGTGCTGCTCGCCATCGGTGGCGGCACGGTCATCGACCTCGCCAAGATCGTCGGGGTCATCCACCGCTACGGCGGAGCGCCGCGCGACTACTACGGCGAGTCCCGGGTGCCCGGACCGACGATGCCCCTCGTGGCCGTGCCCACGACATCCGGCACGGGCTCCGAGCTCACCCCCGTGTCCGTGCTGACCGACCCCGAGCGCGAGCTGAAGGTCGGTGTCTCGAGCGTCCACATCGTGCCCGACTTCGCCGTCGTCGACCCCGAGCTCACCTACTCGTGCCCCGCGACCGCCACGGCGTACTCCGGCATCGACGCGTTCTGCCACGCGGTCGAGAGCTACATCGCCGCCCCCCGTGCCCACGAACCGCGCGACCTGGTGGAGCAGGTCTTCCTCGGCCGCAACCCGATCACCGACCACTACGCGCTCCAGGGCGCCGAGCGCATCGCCCGCAGCCTGCGCCGCGCCGTCCGCGACGGCAACGACGTGGTGGCCCGGGCGGACATGTCCTACGGGTCCGTGCTCGCCGGGCTGGCGTTCTCGCACGCAGGCAATGGCGCCCCGCACGCCCTGCAGTACCCGATCGGCGCAGCCACCCACACGCCGCACGGCCTCGGAGTGGGACTGCTGCTGCCCTACGCCCTGGTCGCGGCGCGCGAGGTGATCGGCGACCGGCTGGCCACCTTGTCGAGGGTGTGCGGACTGGAGGTGGACGGCTCCTCGGAGAGCGAGGCCGCGGACGCGTTCGTGCCCTGGCTCGTCCAGCTCCTGGCAGACATCGGCATCCCCGCCAGCCTGGCCGACATCGGCGTCGAGCGCGCCGACCTGCCGCGGTTCGCCGACATGGCCAGCGGGGTCACCCGGCTGATCCAGAACCACCCGGGTCCGACCGACACCGCCAGCCTGACGGCGTTGCTCGAGGCCGCGTGGCTCGGCGACCCCACCGCAGCGACTCGCTGATCGACCGGGACGTCACGCGCTGACGTCGACCCACCGCTCCCCCACCGCGACCGGGCGCACCCGGCCGCCCGTGGCCGCGGCGACGAGCTCGTCGAGGCGCGCGACCTCACCGGGCGGGGCGGCCAGCAGCAGCCGCACCTGCGCGTCGTACGTCGCGTCGAGGACCGCGACGCCCCGTGCGCGCAGCTCCCCCTCCACGCGGCCCGCGTCGGCGTGGTCGAGGTCGACCGCCAGCTCGGTCAGCAGCGAGCGGCGCAGCACCCCCGCCTCGGCCACCGCACCCCGCACGGCGTCGCCATACGCCCGGACCAGGCCGCCCGCGCCCAGCAGCGTGCCGCCGAACCACCGGGTCACCACCGCCGCGACGTCGCTCAGCCCGGCCCCGCGGAGCACCTCCAGCATCGGGGCGCCCGCCGTGCCCGCCGGCTCGCCGTCGTCGGAGGAGCGCTGGACGGCGGCGTCCGGACCGAGCACGAACGCCGAGCAGTGGTGGCGCGCGTCCCAGTGCTCGCGGCGCAGGGCGGCCACGAGCGCGCGGGCCTCGTCCTCGGTGGACACCCGGCGCAGCGTGCACAGGAAGCGCGAGCCGCGGTCCTCCACCATCGCGCTCGCGTCGCGCGCGATCGTGAGGTAGGACGTCACGCCGGGCGTTGCGACGGCTCGTCGGTCGTGTCGGGCTCGGCGGCGGGACTCTCGGCGGGACTCTCGGCGGGGCCGGGCTTCCAGCGCACCACCACCTCCTCGAACCCCTTGTGCCGCTGCATGCCCGCGTAGAGGGCGTAGGCCGTGCGGTCGGCATCGGTGAGCTCGACGTTGTCGGTGAACGGCGTGAGCAGGGCCCGCGGCCACAGCCGGCGCGAGAGCACCACGTTGATCTCGGTGGCCAGCACGGCCATCACCGCGCCGATCCACAGGAAGCCGATCAGGCCGAGGACGAGGCCGAACGTCTTGGTCATCGAGGTGGTGTTGACCAGCGTGCGGTCGACGTAGGCCGCGCCGCCGATCTGGAGCAGCTGCCACATCACCGCGAGGGTGAACCCTCCCGGCGCCGCCCGCCAGAACGAGTGCTGGCCGGTGGCGGCGAAGCGGAAGAGGTAGGTCAACCCGGTGCCGACCAGCAGCACGGTGAGCAGCGGGAGCAGCCCCTTCACCGCGCCGCCGATGACCTCGGTGAACAGGTCGGTGGTGCTGGCGATGGTCGACACGATCGTCACCGCGAGCAGCGAGAGGCCGGCGGTCAGGAGCAGCAGCAGCGTCTTGACCCGGGCGTAGAACGGGTTGGGACGGCTGTTGCGCGGCACCGACCAGGCGACGTGCTGGGTGTTCTGCAGCGCCTGGCCGAGCCCCATCGCGCCGTAGAGCGCGGCGAGCCCACCGACGACGACACCGGTGACCGAGCCCTGCAGCCCCTCGGGCCGGCCGAGCTCGTCGCCGATGATCGGGAACTGCGAGAGCGCGGAGTTGAGGATCGCCTCCTGCCACTGCGGCTCGTTGCGCAGGACCAGGCCGAGGATCGAGGTGCCGAGCAGCATCAGCGGGAAGATCGCGATGAAGGCGTAGTAGGTCAGCGCGGCCGCGAGGTAGGGGCCCTGGTCGTCGAAGAACTTGTAGACGACGGCGATCGGGAAGCCCAGCACGGGATGACGGCGTTGGAACCCGTCGACTGCCGAGACCGCTCCCACCTGATGGAGGCTACCGGGCGCACCCGCCGATCCCGTCACCACCAGCCGAGCAGCTGTCCGCCGAGTCGCACGACGAACCCCGACACCACGACGAGGAAGAACGCCCGGACGAAGCGCGCGCCGCGCGCCATCGCCAGCCGGGCGCCGCAGTAGCCGCCGGTCACGTTGGCAGCCGCCATGACCAGCGCGAGGTCCCAGATGACCGCGCCCTGGGGGATGAAGACGGCCAACGCGGCCAGGTTGGTCGCCCAGTTGGCGAGCTTGGCCTTGGCGGACGCCTCGAGGAAGTTGTAGCCCAGCAGCCCGACCAGCGCGAACACCAGGAACGAGCCGGTGCCGGGGCCGATGGCGCCGTCGTAGAACCCGATGGTCAGGCCGGTCAGGGCCACGACGGCGAGGTGTCGGCCCTGCTGGAAGCGCAGCCGGGTCAGCTCGCCGACGCTGGGGCGCATCAGGACGTAGCCGCCGACGACCACCAGCACCACGAGGATGATCGGGTCGAAGGCGCTGCGCGGCAGCATCGAGGCCACCAGCGCCCCGCCCGCCGACCCGAGGCCGGCTGCCAGCATCAGCGGCAGGAACGTGCGCGGGTCGGGCCGGATGCGCCGCACGTACGTCGCTGCGCTGATCGACGTGCCGCAGAACGACGCCAGCTTGTTGGTGGCCGCGATCTGCACCACGGACGCGCCCGGCAGGCCCACCAGCAGGGCGGGCAGCTGCACCAGGCCACCGCCGCCGACGACGGCGTCGACGAACCCGGCGACCAGCGCCGCCAGCACCAGGAAGAGGACGACCTCGGCGGAGAGGTCACCCATGTCGAGCCCCCACGTCAGCTGGAGGTGGTGTCTCGGCTGAACTCCTGCACGACGACGGCGTCGTAGTCCTCGGGCATGGTGGCGCTCAGGCCGGGGCAGACGAACTCCTGCGACTGGTCGGGCTCCATGGTGGCGGCCGAGCAGTTGAGGGTCGCGACCGGCGCCCCGTCGGCGGAGAACACCATCTCGAAGAGCGCTGCCCGCTCCTCGTCCGAGGCGTTGGTGATCGTGCCCCTCACCTCGGGGGTGGTCACCTCCTCAGCGCCCGTCGACCGCTTGACGCCGGTGAGCTTCCAGCCCTCCTCGACGCTGAAGCCGTTCCAGGTGAAGGCCTCGCCGACCTCGACCTCGACCGGGTCGGTGCCGGTGTCGACGTCGTCGCCGCACGCGCCCAGCGCGCCGAGGCACGCGACGGACAGCACGGTGGCAGCGAGCCGCCTCACGAGGAGGCCACGAACGTGAGCAGGTCCTGGCGGGTCAGCACGCCGATGGGCTTGCCGTCCTCCTGCACCAGCACCGCGTCGGCGTGCTCGAGGAGCTTGACGGCGTCGGCGGCGGCCTCGGTCGAGCCGATGGTCGGCAGCGCCTCCGACATGTGGTCCTCGACCTGGTCGGTCAGCTTGGCGTTGCCGGTGAAGAGCGCGTCGAGGAGGGTGCGCTCGGAGACCGATCCGGCGACCTCGGCGGCCACGATCGGCGGCTCGGCCCGGACGACGGGCATCTGGCTGACGCCGTACTCCTGCAGGATGTGGACGGCCTCGGCGATCGTCTCGCCGGGGTGGGTGTGCACCAGGTCGGGCAGCCGTCCGGCCTTGCCGTGCAGCACCTCGCCGACGGTGCGGTGGTCGGCCTGCGCGCCGGTGGCGAAGCCGTACTGGCCGAGCCAGTCGTCGTTGAAGACCTTGGTGAGGTAGCCGCGGCCCGAGTCGGGCAGCAGCACCACGACCACGGCGTCGGTGCGCCCCTCGGCGGCCAGCTCGTGGGCGACCTGGCGGGCGGCGAAGGCGGCCATGCCGGCGGACCCGCCGACGAGCATGGCCTCCTCACGGGCCAGGCGCCGGGTGAAGGCGAACGAGTCGGCGTCGGAGACCTCGATGACGCGGTCGGCCACGCCCCGGTCGTAGGTGTCGGGCCAGAAGTCCTCGCCCACGCCCTCGACGAGGTAGGGACGGCCGGTGCCGCCGGAGTAGACCGACCCGGCCGGGTCGGCGCCGACGACCTGGATGTCGGGGTTCTGCTCCTTGAGGTAGCGCCCCACCCCGCTGATCGTGCCGCCGGTGCCCATGCCGGTCACGAAGTGGGTGATCCGGCCGTCGGTCTGCTCCCAGATCTCCGGGCCGGTGGTCTCGTAGTGCGAGCGCGGGTTGTGGGGGTTGGAGTACTGGTCGGGCTTCCACGCCCCGGGCTGGGAGGCGAGGCGGTCGCTGACGTTGTAGTAGGAGTCGGGGTGCTCGGGCGCGACGGCGGTCGGGCACACCACGACCTCGGCGCCGTAGGCCTTGAGCACGTTGCGCTTGTCCTCGCTGACCTTGTCGGGGCACACGAAGATGCAGTGGTAGCCCTTCTGCTGGGCCACCATCGCCAGCCCGACGCCGGTGTTGCCCGAGGTCGGCTCGACGATCGTGCCGCCCGGCTGAAGCTCCCCCGACGCCTCGGCGGCCTCGATCATCCGGGATGCGATGCGGTCCTTCACCGAGCCGCCCGGGTTGAGGTACTCCACCTTCGCCAGCACCAGGGGGGCGGCCGCGCCCTCGGGGAGGTCGATGGTCCGGCCGAGCCGGACGAGCGGAGTGTTGCCGATGAGGTCGAGGAGCGAGTTCACGTACTGCACCCGGCCAATCTAGCCCGCCGTTCGCCCGAGACCGTCACTGCCGTTGCGTAGCATCAGGGTGTGGGGGCAACAGGAGCAGCACGCAAGCTGGCATCGGCCGCCGCCCTGGGCGGTGGCGGGCTGTCCGTGCTCGGCGCCGGGCTCTACGGGGTCCTGGTCGCCGAGGCGAAGTTCGCGCGGCGGATCATCGGCAACGCGACCGACATCCCGCCCGACGCCACCGGCTGGTACGGCCGCGGCCGTCCCGGGCCGGCGATCCGCATCGCCCTGCTGGGCGACTCGGCCGCTGCCGGCTACGGCGTCGAGCGGGTCGAGGACACGACCGGCGCCCACCTGGCCACCGGCGTCGCCGCCCAGGCCGACCGCCGGGTCCACCTGCGCTCGTTCGCCGTGGTGGGCGCCCAGTCGAGCGCGCTGGGCGAGCAGGTCGACGCCGCGATCGGCACCCACCCCGACCTCGCCGTCGTGCTCATCGGCGCCAACGACGTCACCAACACCGTGCTGCCGTCCGCGTCGGTGCGCCACCTCGCGGAGGGCGTACGCCGCCTGCGCGAGGCGGGCATCGTGGTCGTCGTCGGCACCTGTCCCGACCTCGGCACCATCCGCCCCATCCCGCCGCCGCTCAAGCAGATCGCACGCGAGTGGTCGCGGCGCCTCGCGGCAGCGCAGACCATCACGGTCGTGGAGAACGGCGGCAGGTCCGTCTCGCTCGGCGACATCCTCGGCCCGGAGTTCGACGCGGCTCCCGCGGTGCTCTTCGGTCCCGACCGGTTCCACCCCTCGGCCGACGGCTACAAGCAGCTCGCGTCGGTGCTGGTCCCCTCGTGCCTGGCCGCCCTCGACCTGCTGCCCGAGGACGAGGCGATGCCCGAGCCGCGGCGTCGCGAGGGCATCCTCCCGGTCGCGGCCGCGGCCGTGCGTGCCGCGCGCACGCCCGGCACGGAGGTCGACGGCACCGAGGTCGGCGGCACCCAGCGCGGCCTGCGCGGTCGCTGGGTCGAGCTGCGGCACCGCCGGCGCCGCCCCACCCCCGACGCGGAGTCGCCGGGCGAGCACGAGGAGGAGGACACCGCCGGGGTCTCCCCCGCCGGCACCTCCCCCGCCAGCAGCTGAGCCGGCAGCAGCTCCGCCGGCCAGGACTGAGCCTCCGGACGCACCGCGGCCCGCCCGAGCTGTGCTCGGGCGGGCCGTGGTGTGTGGTTCAGGTGGTGCGGCTCAGCGGATCAGTCGCCACGCAGGATCGCGAGGATCCGGAGCAGGTTGGTGTAGATCCAGACCAGGCTGACGGTCAGGCCGAAGGCCGCGCGCCACGACTCGCGCTCGGGGAGGCCGGCGGCGACGCCGTTCTCCACGAAGTCGAAGTCGAGGATCAGCATGAAGACACCGAGCGTCAGGCCGACGATCGACATGACCAGGCCCAGGGTGCCGAAGCCGAACAGGCCGGTCTGGACGCCGAAGAGGCTGAGCACCAGGGACAGCAGGCCGAGGCCGACCATGCCGAGCATGCCCGCGACCACGAAGGTGCGGAACTTGGCGCCGACCTTGATGTCGAAGAACTTGTAGGCGGCCAGCGTGCCGATGAAGGCGGCGAAGGTGCCGAGCACGGCCTGGGTGACGATGCCGTCACCGAACTGGGCGTCGAACACCTTGCTGATCGCACCGAGGGCGACACCCTCGGCGGCAGCGAAGGCCAGGACCAGGGCGGGGCTGATCACGCGCTTGAAGCTGTTGACCAGCGACAGCAGGAACGCGCCGCCCGCGCCGAGCATGGCCAGCAGGCTGGCCTGACCCAGTGCGTCGCTGTCGGCCACGGTGCGGCCGAACGAGTCGGTCGTGACCATGTCGCCGATCCACCACCAGGTGAGGAACGCCGTCACGAAGACGAGGCCCACCGACATGGCGGTCTTCTGCACCACCGAGTCAACGGTCATCCGGCCCTGGTCGACCTGACCGGGCGCGCCGGTGCCCCACGTCGACGGGTCGGTGCCGGCGTCGCCGTAGCCGGGGTAGGCGGAGCCGCCGCCGGCGTGGGTCTGGTTGCCGTAGGCGTTCGACGAGGCGCGGTTGAACTCCTCGGAACGGGCGAAAACAGGGTTGTTGCTCTTCATGGTCTCTCCTTGGAGGCCGCCCCCGGAGCTTCCGGAGGGTGGGCGCCGTCGCGGTGACGACGCCTGTGGTGTCACGCCACTCTAGCCGGGGTGACATCGGTTGAAACGCGGGCACGGACCGCGGTGTTCCCCTCACAGCAACTTCTCAGGTTGGCGCGCGATGTCAAGCGACCTTGACAACTCTGGTCATGTCAAGCACCCTTTACGTCGTGCGCAACACCATCCGCGAGGTACGGCTCGAGCGCGGCCTGTCGCAGGCCCAGCTCGCGGAGGCGATGGGCGTCTCGCGTCAGACCATCATCTCGATCGAGACGGGGCGCTACCTCCCGTCCCTCCCGTTGGCCGTCAGCCTCGCCCGATTCTTCGACACCGCAGTAGAGGAGCTCTTCCATGACGACGACTGACGTCACGCAGCGCAGGCGCTGGGCGATCCCGACCGTCGCAGTCGCGATCGGTGTGGCCTACCTCGTCGCAGGCCTCATGGGCGGCGACACGGCCTTCGCGTGGGGCGGCCTGGCCCTGATGACGGCGGTGGCCGTCGGGGCCTGGTTGCTCAGCATGCGCAGCGAGACCGTCGAGGGACTGCTCGATCGCCGGGACGAACGCATCAACAGCATCGACCGCGACGCGTCCCTCGTCAGCGGGATGGTCGTCCTCGTCGCGGTCCTGGTGGGATTCGTCGTGGAGGTCGCCCTCGGGCGGGACGGACAGCCCTACGTCACCCTCGGCGCCATCGGCGGACTGGCGTACGTCGCCGCGCTGGTCTGGCTCCGCTTCCGCCGGTGATCCGCCGCAGGCACGACCTGGAGCCCGATCGCGACCTGGTGGTGCCCCGGCTGGGGTTCGAACCCAGACTGTGCGGTTTTTAAGACCGCTTCCTCTACCGGTTGGGATACCGGGGCGGCGACCTGGAGCCAGGTCAGAGGTAGGTCTTGCGAGCGTAGACGGCGTGCGCGCCGGCCGCGCGGTCGAGGAAGAGCAGCCCGTCGCAGTGGTCGATCTCGTGCTGCAGCGCCCGCGCCTCGAACGCCTCGGCCTCGATCTCGACCTCCTCGCCGGTGCCCGGCAGCTGCCCGCGTACGACGACCCGGCTGGCGCGCTTGACGTCGCCGGTGAGGTCCGGCACCGACATGCACCCCTCGCGGGCCTTCTCGTTGCGGCTGCCCGAGACGACCTCGGCGTTGCAGAGCACGAAGGTGCCGTGGTGCGCCCGGGTCTTGGGGTGCGCGGACACGTCGACGCAGAACACCTTGGCGCCCACCCCCACCTGCGGCGCGGCCAGGCCGACGCAGCCGGGCGAGACCCGCATGGTGGCGACCAGGTCGGCCGCGAGCCGGACGACGTCGGGCGAGGTCGGGTCGACCCGCTCGCCGACCGTCGACAGCACGGCGGCGGGCGCGCGGACGACCTCGCGGAGCTCCCCGGCCACGCCGAGGTCGGTCTCGGTCCACTCCAGGACCCGGGTGTTGACGACCATCGCTCGCGTGCTCAGAGCTCGTCGGTGTCGGCGGCGCGGAGGGTGACCCCCACACCGAGGTCGGCCGCGACCCGGGAGAGCTCGCGCTCCACGGCGCTGGCGTCGGCGCCGGACGGGAGGTCGACCTCGGCGACGAGCAGGTAGAGGTCGCCGGCCAGCCGGGTGGTGAGGTCGGTGATGTTGCCCCCGACGCCCGCGATGACCGCGACGACGGCAGACACGATGCCGGGCCGGTCGCCGCCGTGGACCGACAGCACCCACGACGTGCCGTCGCCGGCCGCCCGGTGCTCGGTGGGGACCTCGCGGACCGTCACGGTCAGGCTGCCGTCGGCGGTGAGCGGCGCGAGCGCCTGCTCGATCTCGGCGTCGGGCGCCGAGCCCTCGCAGACCAGCATCATCGCGAAGTGGCCGCGCAGCAGGGTCATCGTCGAGTCCTCGAGGTTGAGGCCCAGCCCGGCGAGCCTGCCGGTGGTCTCGGCGATGATGCCGGGGCGGTCGTGGCCGAGGACGGTGATGGCGTGGAGGGTCACGCCGCGCATCCTCTCAGCCGGCGGCGTCGGTCAGCTCGCGGGCACGCTCGAAGACCTCGTCGGTCATCTCGCGGGTGAGCCGGCGGGTGTAGGTGTTGTGGGGCGAGGGGTGGTAGCAGCCGAGGAGGGTCACGCCGCCCAGCACCACCTCGGCACCGTGGCCGAACCGCGGGCGCTGCGCCGGCGCCGGCGCACCGGCCGCGACGAGCGAGCGCACCGCGCCGTCCCACCCGAAGCCACCGAGCGCCACCACCACCCGCACCGTCGGCAGCAGCGCCAGCTCCGCGGCGATCCACGGCGCGCAGGTGTCGCGCTCGACCGCGGTGGGCTTGTTGTCCGGCGGTGCGCAGCGCACGGTCGCGACCATCCGGGCGCCCAGCAGCCGCTGCCCGTCGCCGGCGTGCTCGCTCGTCGGCTGCGCGGCCCACCCGGTGCGGTGCAGGCTGGCGAAGAGCCAGTCGGCGCTGGGGTCGCCGGTGAAGATCCGTCCGGTGCGGTTGCCGCCGTTGGCCGCGGGGGCCAGGCCGACGACCAGGAGCGCGGGCTCCGGGTCGCCCCAGCCGGGGATGGGCCGCCCCCAGTAGGGCTGGTCGGCGAACGAGGCCCGCTTCGCCACCGCGACGTCCTCGCGCCAGGCGACCAGGCGCGGGCACGCGGAGCAGACGCTCACCCGGGCGTCGAGCTCGGCCAGCGGCACGTCGCTCGCGAGACGGCGTACGTCGTCGGCGTCGCGCGCGACCGGGGTGTCGGGGGCGGCGGGGTCGTCGGGCCATCCGGTGCCGGGCGCGACCGGGCTGGAGAACGCGCCGCTCACGACGGGGTGCGGCAGGAGCACCGGCTCGCTCATCGCCCGATCGCCGCCGCCATGCCGTGGAGGATGTCGGCCTCGGACACGACGTGCTCGGTCACCGGCACCCGGTCGAGGATCCGGCTCCAGATCAGCGCACCGGCGCCGATCACGTCGGCACGACCGGGATGCATGTAGGGCAGCGTGCGCCGCTCGGCCACCGTCATCGCCACCAGGTCGTCGACGAACGAGGTCGTCGTGGCGTTGGGCAGCACCGCCCCGTCGAAGCCGTCGCGGTCGTAGCCCGCCAGGCCGAGCACGCCGCACGCGATCGTCTTGATGGTGCCCGAGGTGCCGATGACCGTGCGCGCCCGCTGGAGCGGGACGCCGCAGTCGTCGAGGTGCCGGTCGACGTCGGCGACGCAGGCGGCGACCTCGGCCGCGGTCGGGGGGTCGCTGTGGAGGTGGCGCTCGTGCAGGCGCACCGAGCCGATGTCCATCGACACCGCCTGTCGCTCCTCGCCCCCGCCCAGCACGAGCTCGCTGGACCCGCCGCCGATGTCGACGACGAGCACGGGCGCCGGCGGCACCGGGTCCTGGGCGGCGATCGCGCCGGCGTAGACCAGCGCGGCCTCCTCGTCGCCCGACAGCACCTCCGGCTCGACACCCAGCCGCGCGCGCACGCCGTCGGCGAACACGCCCGCGTTGGCGGCGTCGCGGGTGGCCGACGTGGCGCAGAAGCGCACCCGCTCCGGGGCCACGCCCTGGCCGCGGACCATCGCGGCCAGGTCGTCGATGGCGGCGAGCGTGCGAGCCAGGGCCTCGTCGGCCAGCACGCCTGTGCGGTCCACGTCCTGCCCGAGGCGTACGACGCGCGACTCGCGCAGCACCACGTCGAGCCGGCCGCCGTCGAGCACGCGTCCGACGAGCAGCTTGATCGAGTTGGTGCCGCAGTCGACGGCGGCGACGAGCCCGGGATCGGTCATGGCGTCATTGTGCCGCCCCGGATCGGGGCGTCCGGCGGCTCGCGTCAGTCGGCGCTCACGCAGGGCCCGGCCGACCACCAGTCGCCGAGGAGGTCGACGACCTCGTCGCCGAGGGGGTTGACCCCGCGACCCATCGCCAGCGACTGCGCGGCGAGCACGTGCAGGCACTTGACCCGGTCGGGCATGCCGCCCGCGGTGATCCCCTCGATCTCGGGCACGTCGAGCCCGGCCCGCTCGGCGACCTCGGCGCGGGCCTCGAGGTAGCGCTCGTGCGCCCGGCGGTAGGCAGCGGCCAGCTCCTCGTCGGTGCCGAGGCGCGCCTGCATCTCCTTCATCAGGCCCGAGCCCTCGAGGGTGCCGATGCGCGAGGCCGCCCGCGGGCAGGTGAGGTAGAAGGTGGTGGGAAAGGGCGTGCCGTTGGGCAGCCGCGGCTCGGTGGTCACCACGTCGGGGTTGCCGCAGGGGCACCGGTGGCCCACCGAGTCGATGCCGCGGGGGCGGCGCTTGAGCTGGGCGCGGATGGCCGCCTCGTCGGCCGGGTCGATGCGCTGCTCGGGCGAGGGGGTCGGCGCGTCGTCGCTCACTGCTTCGTTCCGTCGGTGGTGCCGTCGACCAGGTCGGCCGGGCGCTGCTCGGGCGGGGGCGGGTTGCCGGCGAGCTCCATGGACTCCCAGGCGGTCGTCCACCAGGCCGTGGGCACCGTCTTGATCACGTCGTCGGGGTCGTTGAGGGAGGCCTGCGCCTCGAGCGGCCTGCCGTCGGGCCCGGTCACCTCGAAGCCGGCCTCGCCGGGCATCAGGTAGCCGAACCGGGCGCGGGCCTGGGCC
Organism: Nocardioides sp. Z35_8; assembly: GCF_059621125.1. NCBI lineage: Bacteria > Bacillati > Actinomycetota > Actinomycetes > Propionibacteriales > Nocardioidaceae > Nocardioides > Nocardioides sp. Z35_8. Next base: position 108,422 of record NZ_JCAQIE010000001.1, read on the forward strand.
TTGACGTAGGCCGGGTCGTCCCAGCGCTTCTTCTCGCGCTCGAGGTCGTCGATGCTGGCCTCCCGCTCGGCGATCTGCGCCTTGAGGTCGCCGATGTGGGAGCGCTGTTGCAGGTAGGCCCGCAGCGAGGACGCGTAGGACACGGTCAGCACCGCCAGCACGAGCACCAGCACCGCCGCGCGGCCGGTGAAGCGGGGACGCCGCGCCGTAGGCCGCGCCGGGCCCGGACGCGCGGCGCCACCAGCCGGCTCGCCCGAGCGGGCGGACGTCGGCCGCGTCGCCGCGCCGCGCGGGCGCGAGCCGCGGGACCCGGGGCGCGTGCTGTTGCCCTGCCTCGGTCCGCGCGACCCGTTGCGGCCGCCGGGCCCGCCCCGAGGCGTACGGCGCTGGGAAGGCATGGCGCCCAGTGTGCCTGCTTCAGCCGCCGAATCGCGGGAAGGCACCCCGGCCGGCGTAGCGAGCCGCGTCACCCAGCTCGTCCTCGATGCGGAGCAGCTGGTTGTACTTGGCGACGCGGTCGGAGCGGGCCGGCGCACCGGTCTTGATCTGGCCGCAGTTGGTGGCCACCGCCAGGTCGGCGATCGTGGTGTCCTCGGTCTCGCCCGAGCGGTGGCTCATCATGTTGCTGAAGCCCGCGCGGTGGGCGAGCTCGACCGCGTCGAGGGTCTCGCTGAGCGAGCCGATCTGGTTGACCTTCACCAGCATCGCGTTGGCCTGGCCGCCGTCGATGCCTCGCTGCAGGCGCTCCACGTTGGTCACGAAGAGGTCGTCGCCGACCAGCTGCGTCCGGGTGCCCAGGGCCTCGGTGATCGCCTTCCAGCCGTCCCAGTCCTCCTCGTCGAGCGGGTCCTCGATGGAGACGATCGGATAGGCGGCGACGAGGTCGGCGTAGTAGTCGACCATCGCGTCCGTGGTCGTCTTCTTGCCCTCGAACGTGTAGGAGCCCTTGTCGTGGAACTCGCTGGCCGCGACGTCCATCGCGAGGGCGATGTCCTTGCCGAGGGTGAAGCCGGCGGCCTTGACCGCCTCGGCGATCAGGTCGAGCGCGGCGCGGTTGCTCGCCAGGTCGGGCGCGAAGCCGCCCTCGTCGCCGAGCCCGGTGGACAGGCCCTTCTTCTTCAGCACCGACTTGAGTGCGTGGTAGACCTCCGCGCCGTGCTGCAGCGCCTCGCGGAAGGTCGGCGCGCCGATCGGCGCGATCATGAACTCCTGGACGTCGACGTTGGAGTCGGCGTGGGCGCCACCGTTGAGGATGTTCATCATCGGCACCGGCAGCAGGTGCGCGTTGGGGCCGCCGACGTAGCGGAACAGCGCCAGCCCGGCCGACTCCGCGGCGGCCTTGGCGGTCGCGAGGGAGACGCCGAGGATCGCGTTGGCGCCGAGGTTGGCCTTGTTGGCCGTGCCGTCGAGGTCGAGCATCGTCTGGTCGACGAGGCGCTGGTCGTCGGCGTCGAGCCCGACGATCGCCCCGGAGATGGTGTCGAGGACACCGGTGACGGCCTTCTGCACGCCCTTGCCGAGGTAGCGCTTGCCACCGTCGCGCAGCTCCACCGCCTCGAAGGCGCCGGTCGACGCCCCGCTGGGCACGGCCGCCCGACCGAACGCACCGTCCTCGAGCAGCACCTCCACCTCGACGGTGGGGTTGCCGCGCGAGTCGAGGATCTCACGGGCACCGACAGCAGCGATGATCGACATGGAGGACTCCTGGGGAACGTCGGTAGGGGAACGTCGGTAGGTGAACGTCGTGCTCGACCGCCAGCCTAGTCGCGCCCGACCCCGACGTCGCCGGGGCGTCCGAACGGGTGGCCGGCGTCGGCCGGGGGTGCCTACGCTCTGCGCCGAGGACCCCGCCGGGCCATCCTCGTCGCGCTGGGCACCGCCGTCGTGCTCTACCTGCTGGTCGCCCTGGCGCTGGTGCACGTCCTCGGCGCCGCCCTGGTCACGTCCGCGGTGCCGGTCGCCGACGCCACCGCCGCGCGACCTGCCCGGCCACCTGGCGTCCGTCGACCCGCGACACCGGGTCCCCGACACGGCGCAGGTCGTCATCGGTGCCGCCGTGGTCGCCCTGGTGCTGCTCGTCGACCTGCGCGGCGCGATCGGCTTCTCGTCGTTCGGCGTGCTCGTCTACTACGCCGTCGCCAACCTCGCGGCCCTGCGCCAGCCCGCCGAGCACCGCCGCTGGCCGCGCGCCCTGCAGGTGGCCGGGATGGCCGGCTGCGTCGCGATGGCCGCCGCGCTCCCCCTCGGCTCGGTCCTGGCCGGGCTGGCGGTCCTGGCCATCGGGGTCGCCGGCCGCCTCGTGGCCCGCCGGCTCACCACCGCGCCCTGACTGGCCTACTCGGCCTTCTCGGCCCTCTCAGCCGCCTTCGCGGCGTTGTAGAGGCGCATCACCTCGGCGGTGTCGGTCGCGACGGCGTCGCCGAAGACGTGCGGGTTGCGGCGCTCCATCTTGGCGATCACCCCGCGAGCCACGTCGTCGAGGGTGAACTCGCCGGCCTCCTCGGCCATCACCGCGTGGATCACCACCTGCAGCAGCAGGTCGCCGAGCTCGTCGCACAGCGCGGCCGGGTCGCCCGACTCGATCGCCTCGACGACCTCCTCGGCCTCCTCGCGCACGTAGGGGATCAGCGAGGCGTGGGTCTGCTCGCGCTTCCAGGGGCACTCGCGCTGGAGCACCCGCATCTGGTCGGCGAAGGCCTCCAGCGCGGAGCCCTCGGCGCCGTCGGTGCCCTGGGGAGCGCCGCCCGTCATGGCCTCAGCCGCAGCGCTGGTTGACCGGCAGCGACGAGGCGAAGGCCGGGTCGGGCTCGGTCGCGAGCCCCGACTTCGCGAAGTCGCCCACCGCCACGGAGGTGTTGGTGTCGACCGGCGAGAGCACCCCGTCGACGCTGCGCAGGCCGTAGCGCGGGTCGATCTCGAGGTCGTGGGTCTCGGGCCACGCGTTGAAGACCTCGATGCCGGCGTCCGTCGCCTGCTCGACGGACGGGTCCTCGGTGCCCTCGTCCTCGAGGACCTCGCGCCCGACCTGCTCGAGGACGTCCTGGGCGTACGCCGAGGCGGACGCCAGCTCGACGAAGTCGTCGCGGACCTCCTCGGGCTTGGTGGCGGCCGTGCCCTGGCGCTGCGCGACGTCGTTGTAGTAGCCCGAGCCCGGCTCGACGCCGTACTCGTCCGCGATCTGCGACACCTGCGCGCGCAGGGTCAGCAGCTGCACGACGTACTGGCGCACGAAGCCCATCGGCACCTCGGTGTCGAGGTCGCCCACCGCGGTGCAGTAGTTGGCCGTCACCCGGTCGACCTCGCGGGTCGTGATCTCCTCGTCGCCGACCTGCACGGCCACGCCAGGGCTGATCCCGCCGCAGCCGGTCAGCAGCAGTCCTGCGAGGGCCGTCGTCGCGGCCGTCATCAGGCGGGTCTTGCTCACGGGGTCACTCCTTGGTCGATGCTGCGGGGGCGGCGCCGCTGGCCGCGGGCGCGGGCGGGGCGACGACCTCGTCGATCACGCCTCGGGCCCATTCAAGCAGGGCCACGCCCGCCACCGGACGCACGGGGAACCCGGTGCCCTGCGGGCGCGGCACGAGGATCGTGCTGACGGGGGCCTTGACGACGCTGCGGGGGTAGAGCCGCTGGAGTCGTACGACGCGCGACTCGGGCAGGTCGACCGGCGCGAACCGGACGTACTTGCCGGCCACCGTGACCTCGCGGACGCCGACCTGGCGGCAGCGCGCCCGGAACCGGGCCACGACGAGCAGCGACTCGACCACCTCCGGCGGGGTGCCGTAGCGGTCGACCAGCTCGGCGCGCACCTCGTCGACGTCGGCGTCGGTGCGCACCTCGGCCAGCCGCTTGTAGATCTCGAGCCGCAGGCGCTCGCTGGGGATGTAGTCGTGGGGCAGGTGGGCGTCGACCGGCAGCTCGATGCGCACCTCGGCGAGCTCCTCCTCGCCCCCGCCCTTGAAGTCGGCGACCGCCTCGCCGACCAGCCGGACGTAGAGGTCGAAGCCGACGTCGGCGATGTGGCCCGACTGCTCACCGCCGAGCAGGTTGCCCGCGCCGCGGATCTCGAGGTCCTTCATCGCGATGGCCATGCCGCCGCCGAGGTCGGAGTGCTGGGCCAGGGTGGCGAGCCGCTCGTGGGCGGTCTCGGTCATCGGCTTCTCGGCGGGATAGAGGAAGTAGGCGTAGGCGCGCTCGCGCGAGCGGCCGACCCGGCCGCGCAGCTGGTGCAGCTGGGACAGGCCGAGGGTGTCGGCACGCTCGATGATCATCGTGTTGGCGTTGGACACGTCGAGGCCCGACTCCACCAGCGTGGTGCAGACGAGCACGTCGAAGCGCTTCTCCCAGAAGTCGAGCATGACCTGCTCGAGCTGGCGCTCGTTCATCTGGCCGTGCGCGGTCGCGACCCGCGCCTCCGGCACCAGCTCGCGGATGCGGGCTGCCGCCTTCTCGATCGACTGCACCCGGTTGTGGATGTAGAAGACCTGCCCCTCGCGCAGCAGCTCGCGCCGCACGGCCGCGACGACCTGGCGGTCCTCGTAGGCGCCGACGTAGGTGAGCACCGGGTGCCGCTCCTCCGGCGGGGTGGTGATCGTGGACATCTCGCGGATGCCGGTCACCGCCATCTCCAGCGTGCGCGGGATCGGCGTCGCGCTCATCGACAGCACGTCGACCGACGTGCGCATCCGCTTCATCTGCTCCTTGTGCTCGACGCCGAAGCGCTGCTCCTCGTCGACGATGATCAGCCCGAGGTCCTTGACCACGATGTCGGGGTTGAGCAGGCGGTGGGTGCCCACGACGATGTCGATCGAGCCGTCGGCGAGGCCCGCGGCGACCTCCTTGGCCTCCTTGTCGGTCTGGAAGCGCGAGAGGGCGCGGATCTCGACCGGGAAGCCGCTCATCCGCTCCGAGAACGTCGACAGGTGCTGGGTGACGAGCAGGGTCGTGGGCACCAGGACCGCGACCTGCTTGCCGTCCTGCACCGCCTTGAACGCCGCGCGGACCGCGATCTCGGTCTTGCCGTATCCCACGTCGCCGCAGACCAGGCGGTCCATCGGCACGACACGGCGCATGTCGGCCTTCACCTCCTCGACCGTCGTCAGCTGGTCGGCGGTCTCGGTGAACGGGAAGGCGTCCTCGAGCTCGCGCTGCCACGGGGTGTCGGGCCCGAAGGCGTAGCCCTTGGTGGCCTGGCGGGCGGCATAGAGCTTGATCAGCTCGGCGGCGATCTCCCGGACCGCACGGCGCGCCTTGTTCTTGCGCTTGGTCCAGTCGCCCCCGCCGAGGCGGTCGAGACTGGGGTTCTCCCCGCCGACGTAGCGGGTGACCTGGTCGAGGGTGTCGGCCGGGACGTAGAGCATGTCGTTGGGGCCGCCGCGCTTGCTGGGGCCGTACTCCAGGACGAGGTACTCGCGCACCGCGCCGCTGATCTCGCGCTGCCTCATCTCCACGAAGCGGCCCACGCCGTGCTGCTCGTGGACGACGTAGTCGCCGGCCTTGAGCTCGAGCGGGTCGATCTGCTTCTTGCGCCGCGCCGGCATCTTGCGCATGTCGCGCGTCGAGGCCTTCTGCCCGGACAGGTCGTCGCCGGTGAGGACCGCGACGCGCGCCTCGTCGTCGACGATGCCGTGCACGAGGTGGCCGCACGTCACGGTGACCACGTGGGGCCCCGCCGTCTCCTCCTCCTCGACGAGGCGGGCCGCGATGTCGTTCTCGCCGAGCAGCTCGACGAACCGCTGCGCCGGGCCGTGGCCGGCGTGCACCACGACGACGTCGACGTCGTCGCTCACCCAGCCGCGGATGTCGTCGACCGCCTGCTGGAGGTCGCCGCGGTAGGCCTCGGCGGGATGCACCGGCAGGGTGCGGCTCGGCACCCCGGCGGTCGCGGCGTCGGGCACCACGTCGTCGGTGTCGATCCCGAAAGGGCTCACCGTCCACCACGCGTGGCCCAGCCCGAGCGCGTGCAGCCGGACGTCGGCGACCTCGCGGTAGGAGGCCGCGCCGAGGTCGATCGGCGCCGTGCCACCGCCGGCGGCCGCGGCCCACGAGGCGCCGAGGAACTCCTCGCTGGTCGCCACCAGGTCGTGGGCGCGGGTGCGGGCGCGCTCGGGGTCGAGCACGAGGACCGTGGTGTCGGCCGGCATCAGGTCGACGAGCAGCTCCATCGAGTCGACCAGCGCGGGCGCCAGCGACTCCATGCCCTCCACCGCGATGCCGGCGGCCATCTTGTCGGTGAGCTCGACCAGCTGGGGGTGCGCCTGGCCGAGCTCGGCGGCGCGCCGGCGTACGTCGTCGGTCAGCAGCAGCTCGCGGCACGGCGGCGCCCACAGCCGCTCGACGGTCTCGAGGGTGCGCTGGTCGGCGACGGAGAAGGCGCGGATGTCCTCGACGTCGTCGCCCCAGAACTCCACCCGCAGCGGGTGCTCCTCGGTGGGCGGGAAGACGTCGACGATGCCGCCGCGCACCGCGAACTCGCCGCGCCGCTCGACCATGTCGACCCGCGAGTAGGCCGCGTCGGCCAGGCCGCGCACGACCTCCTCCAGCGGACGGTTGTCGCCCGGCGCCAGCTCGACCGGCTCGATGTCGGCGAGGCCGGCGACCTGCGGCTGGAGCAGGCTGCGGATGGGGGCCACGACGACCTTGAGCGGGCCGTTGGCGACGTCGGAGCCCGGGTGGCGCAGGCGCCGCAGCACGGCGAGGCGGCGTCCGACGGTGTCGCTGCGGGGGCTCAGCCGCTCGTGGGGCAGCGTCTCCCAGCTCGGGTAGTAGGCCACGGAGGCGGGGTCGACGAGGTCGGCCAGCTCCTCGACGAGGTCCTCGGCCTCGCGCGAGGTCGCCGTGACGGCGAGCACCGTGCGCCCGCGCTCCACCAGCCCGTGCACCACGAACGGCCGCACCGCCGCGGGGCCGGTCAGGTCGAGCGCGGACTGCACCCCGGCGTCGGCCAGTGCTCCGCCCAGCGTGGGAGCAGCGACGACGCGCCGGGCGACGGCGGCGAGGGGCGTGGACGACACCGGAGATCCCTTCGAGAGCACGCGGAAGAGCCCCCCTGTGGTCCGAGAGGGGGGAGGATGAAAGTCTACGGGGGCTGCCGGACACGCGGACGGGGAGAGGGGTTTGTCCCGTACGCCCCACGGGTAGCAAGCACGTCAACGCCCGGCGTTGCCGGGCGTGTCAGCACTTTCACCTGAGAGGAACACACGGGGACATGCGCATCACTCGTCTCATCGCAGGCACGGTCACGGCCGGCCTTCTCGGCCTCGCGCCCATCGCCGTCGCCGCACCCAGCAGCGCGACCGAGAACCTGACCGCCACGGTCACCGCCACGCCCAGCACGGACGCCGTCGAGTACGGCGATGACCTGTCCGTCAGCGTGACCGTCACCGGCTCCGACGGCCGCAGCGTCAGCTACGGCAACTCGACCCTCTACGCCCTCGAGGCCGGCGCGGCCGCGTGGGTGCCCGTCGCCACCGGCACCTACGCGTCGAGCTCGTTCTACGACGTCAAGCCGGCCGCCAACACCCAGTACAAGGTCGTCTACAACGGCTACGCCGCCACCTCGACCTACCAGAACAACTACGCGGCCGCGGAGTCCGCGCCCTTCACCGTCGGCGTCGCGCGCAACGTCACCATCGACAAGGCCAAGGCCCGCCTCACCATCAAGGGCAAGGTCAAGCCGGACTACAAGAAGAGCAAGGTCAAGATCCAGATCAAGAAGGGCAAGAAGTACAAGAAGTTCAAGACGGTCAAGACCGACAAGAAGAGCAAGTTCCAGGTCCGCCTGCCTGCTGCCAAGCGCGGCAAGCGGCTCTACTTCAAGATCACCGTGCCGGGGAACTCGAAGTTCCTCGCCTACAGTGAGGTCTGGTACACCTACAGCTATCGGGCTCCTCTCGCGCGCAGCGCCGCCGAGCGGGCCTGACCGCACTGCTTCACCACGTGAGCCAGCGTCGCCCGCCGAGGGCGGCGCTGGCTCACGGCCCATCCCGAACCATCGAGGGGCGCCACCATGTCCTCCCACCGCGGCACCGCCCGACTCCTCGTCGCAGGAGCGCTGGTCGGCACGATGACCGCCGTCGCCGCCCCCGCCACCGCCGCTGACCCGGAGTCGACGACGACCGTCGCCGTGCCGAGCGAGACGGTGATCGATTTCGGGGACGTCATCGTCATCGACGTCGACGTCGACGTCGACAGCGAGTCGGGCTCCGCGCCGACCGACGGCACGACGACGCTCCTCGCCAAGCGGGCCACGTCCGACGAGTGGCGCGAGATCGCGACGAACTCCTCGCCCCTGCTCGACTTCACCGGCGTCAGGCCGCGGATGAACACCTCCTACAAGGTCGCCTACGACGGCGACAAGGCAGGTTCCTCCCAGGACGACGGCTACACCTCCAGCGAGTCGGACGAGTTCACCGTCCAGGTCGCCCGGTCCATCACCCGCCCCTCCGGCGGGTTCGCGATCACGGGCAAGGTCCGGCCCCGCTACGTGCAGAAGAAGATCGTCGTCAAGGTCTCGCGCAAGCAGTACTCCGGCTACACGCGCTACCGGGTCATCCGGACCGACGACCGCGGCAGGTACCGCCTGGACCTCCCCCGTCGCAAGGGGACGTGGTTCTGGTCGTTCCAGACCAAGGGCGACGCCGCCTACCTCCCGGCGAGCTTCCGCTGGCGCACCTGGGTCTCCTGACCCCCGTGCCGCGCCGTCGGGCGCGGATCGTGGATCGTGCCTTTACCGTTCGACTGTCGAACACATAGGTTCGCCTTCCATGAACCACTTCTCGGGATCAGACCAGTCCAGCCTGCCCACCCAGCCCACCCAGCCCACCCCGTCCGGCCAGCCCGCCGCGGCGCTGACGCGGCGCAAGCTCCTCGCCGGCGCCGCCGGAGGCGTCGCGATCGTCGCCGCGGGTCAGCCCGCCTGGGCCGCCGACGCCACCCGCCCCGGAGCGGTGCGCGGCCCCTCCCTCGCCGTCCGTGACCGCCTCGTCGTCAAGGGCATCCGCCCCTCCCGCGCGCTGTCCGACCTGCGGGTGCTCTCCGAGCGCATCGGCCCGCGGATCGGCGGCACCGCCTCGGAGCGGGCCGCCGCCGAGTTCGCCCTCACCTCGCTGCGCAGCGCCGGCTGCCGCGACGTACGCCTCGAGCCGTTCGCCGTCGCCGACAAGTTCCTCGCCGACATCGGCGACCCCGACCGCCAGCTGGCCGACGACATCAGCTGGCAGGCCGGCGCGTCCCCCGACGCCGGCCTCGACCGCGCCCCGGTCACCGGCCGCGTGGTCGACGTGAAGGCGGCGACCGCACCCGCGTGGCCCGCCGACCCGGCGGCGATCACCGGCGCGGTCGTGCTGGCCGACGACGCCCAGGACGCCACCCCCGCCACTCGCGTCGAGCTGCGCGCGGCCTTCGTGCTCGAGGCCCAGCGACGCGGCGCGGCGGCCGTGATCCTCCTGCCCGCCGACCTGGAGTATCCCCGCCGCGCCTCCGCCTCCTCGCCGCGGCTGGTGCCCACGACGGGGTCGAGCGCCCCGCCGTGGACGCCCGTCGCGACGATCCCCGTGCTGGGCGTCGCGCAGGTGCAGAAGCGGCTGCTGCGCGAGGAGCTCGCGGTGCGCCCGCTGCGCCTGACGATCCGCACGACCTCGCACCGCGGCCTGACCAGCAACAACGTCCTCGCCGACATCCCCGGTCGCGCCCGCGCCGGCGGCCCGCTCGTCTACATCTCCGCTCACTACGACTCGGTGATCGGCGCCCCCGGAGCCAACGACGACGGCTCGGGCACCGTGCTCACGCTCGAGCTCGCCCGGGTGCTGCGCAAGCTGCCCAAGGTCGACGCCACGATCCGCCTCGCGCTGTGGGGCTCGGAGGAGCAGGGCCTCATCGGCTCGCGCCACCACGTCGCCCAGCTCTCGGCGACCGACCGCGGACGCATCCGCGGCGTGTTCCAGAACGACATGGTCGGCACCAGCTGGAGCCCCGCCACCCGCTACTGGCAGCTGTCGTTCTCGGGCGCCGGCAACGCGACCACCGACCAGATCACCGCCGCCTCGCGACGGCTGGGCTACGAGCCGCAGATCTCGCCGGTGACCCAGCGCGGGGCCAGCGACCACCAGTCGTTCCAGGAGGTCGGCATCGCCTCGGCCAACTTCTCCTGGCGTGGCGAGGCGACGCCGGCCCTGCTCGAGCCGCCCTACCACTCGCCCGAGGACACCATCGACAAGAACATCAGCATGGACCGGCTGACGGTGAGCATGGAGATGATCGGTTGCGCGGCCTACGCGCTGGCCACCTGAGCCTGGTCGCTCACGCAGGCGGGGGTGGCGCGGCGTCCGCCTCCGCCTGCGAGCGCAGGATGCAGAACTCGTTGCCCTCCGGGTCGGCGAACACCACCCATCCGGTGCCAGGCCCCCACTCGCCGCGGTGGTCGGCGACCTCGGTGGCGCCGAGGCCACGGACCCGCTCGATCTCGTCGTCGCGGGTGCCGGTGCGCGGGCGCAGGTCGAAGTGGGTCCGCTTGGGGGGCAGGTCGGCGTCGGGCACCTCGAGGAACAGGATGCTGTGGCCGGTGTCGGGGTCGAGGATCATGCACTCCTCGTGGCCCGGCTCGTTGGGGTCGTCGGCCACGTCGACGTAGCCGAGCAGCGCCTTCCACCAGGTGGAGAGCTCGTAGGCGTCGTGACAGTCGACGGTCGTGTGCGAGACGAAGGAGGTCATGGGCGCCCACACTGGCAATGGGCGCGACCTCCCGCAACCGGCTTTCGGGGTGAGTTGCCCGCCTCGCCCCGGCGTGACACCGTGGGCCGTGCCCCGACCGCGGGCGACCGGACGAGGGAGCCGTACCCGGACAGCGACAAGACGGCCGTCGAGGAGATGGCCATGGCCTGGTTGGTGCTCGTCCTGTCCGGCGTCCTGGAGGCGGTGTGGGCCACCGCGCTCGGCCGCTCCGAGGGGCTCACCCGTCCGCTGCCCACCGCGACCTTCCTCGTCGCGCTCGCGATGAGCATGGCCGGCCTGGGCTACGCCATGCGCACCCTGCCGGTCGGCACGTCGTACGCCGTGTGGGTGGGCATCGGCGCCGTGCTGACCGTGGTCGTGGCGATGCTCACCGGCACCGAGTCGTTCTCGGTGGTCAAGGCCCTGCTGCTGGCCGGGCTGGTCGGGTGCATCGTCGGGCTCAAGCTGGTGCACTGACGCCCTCGATCCGATCGACCCCCTCGACCCGAGGCAGCGGGTCAGTCGGTGCCGTGGCGGCGGACGAAGTCGACGATCTCGTCGGCCAGCTCGGGGCGGCACACGATCAGGTCGGGCAGCGAGGTGTCGTCGGCGTTGTAGACCAGCGGCGAGCCGTCGACGCGGCTGCAGTGCAGGCCGGCCGCCCGCGCGACGGCGACCGGGGCGGCGTTGTCCCACTGGTACTGCCCACCGGCGTGGACGTAGGCGTCGGCGATGTCACGCACCACGCTCATCACCTTCACGCCGGCGCTGCCCATCGGCACCAGCTCGGCGTCGAGCTCGGCGGCCAGCGCCTCGACGAAGGCGGGCGGGCGGCTGCGGGAGACCGCGATGCGGGGACGCTGCGACGTGCGCGGGGGCACCACGCTGGGCCTGCCGGTGCTGAACGTCTCCCCCAGCGCGGGCTGGGCGACCGCGCCCGCGACGAGGTCGCCGTCCTCCCACAGCGCCACGTGGACCGCCCAGTCGTCGCGGGGCGGCTCGGAGAACTCCCGGGTGCCGTCGAGCGGGTCGATGATCCAGACGCGACGCGCGGTGAGGCGCGACTTGTCGTCGGCCGCCTCCTCCGACAGCACCGCGTCGTCCGGTCGGTGCAGGGTGAGGACGCGGTCGAGCTCGGCCTGGGCCGCGGCGTCGCCGGCGTCCTTGAGCGCCTTGCCCTCCAGCCCTTCGGCCGCCGCGCCGGCGCGCACGTCGAGCAGCACCGAGCCGGCGCGCTCGGCCGCCCAGGCGGCGAAGGCGTGGTCGTCGAGCGTGGCGGGGTCGATCATGCTGCGGCCCCCGCGGCGAGGGGGGCGGAGCGGTGCTCGACGTGGGGTGAGGTCATGGACCGAAGCCTAGCGACGGAGGAGCACCAGGGCCGGGGGCGCCCGGTCCGCAGTCCCCCGCCGAGGGTCCGGCACCGCCTCGACCGTGACGCGCACCTCCCCCGCCGCTCGGGGCTCGGCGGCCGGCTCGGCTCGCGGCACCTCCCCCGAGTCCGAGCCGGAGTCCGAGTCCGAGCCCGACTCCGGCTCGCGCTCCGAGCCCGCGTTCGAGCCCGGGTACGACTGGTAGGCCTGGTGGAACGTCGCCACGGCCTTGAGTTGCGTCGACACGCCCAGCTTGGCGCGCAGCGCCTTGACGTGGCTGCGGACGGTGCCCTCCGCGACCCCCATCTCGACGCCCACCTCGGCCACCCGCCGCCCGGACGCGAGGAGCTCGAGGACGCGCCGCTGCTGGGGCGAGAGCGTCTCGAGCTGGGCGCGTGCCTGCCGGCGCCGGTCGAGGTCGTGGGCGTAGGCGGCGCGGAGCACCGCCCGCCTGTCCGGGTCCATCGCCGAGTCGCCGGCCACGAGTCGCCGTACGACGTCGGCGAGCTGGGTCACCGAGGTCGACACGGTCACCACGTCGACGGTGTCATCGGCCAGGAGTCCACCCCATCGCACGGAGGCCTCGGCGGAGGTCACCACCACGACCCGACCGGCTCGTCGGCGCGCCAGCGCCTCGACATGGGCGACGACCTCCGGATTGTCAAGACCGTCCACCACGGCGACGAACACCGCTGGACCGAGCTCCTCGGAGTCGTCGGAGGTCGCCTCTCCGTCCACGGACTCCCACCGGCGGGTGCGTGCAGGCACACCGACGGAGCCGAGCGCGGCGGTGATCGCCTGCGCCACCAAGAGGTGCGGGGACAGCACCCACACCGGACCCGCCACGCTCATGTACGCCTCCCTCGCGCTGGTCGCGCCTCCCAGCCTGTCCGGGCCGGGACGAGGAAAGGTCCCTCGCCACCCAACGTGCACCGAATTGGGGAGGCGGGAAGCAGCGTGGGTGACGCCTACCCGCTTGAAGGGAAATCCATGCCCGCTGGATCCGCCCTGACGGCGACCTGAACGGCTCCTTGACGAAGCCTGCAGGACTCCTGCGAACGGCGGACCAGACCGGCGTTGCCCGATATGGGGGAGGGCTCACACAATCGTCGGACCCCCTCGCGCCACAGTCGCACTCTCGTGGAGGGAGTGCACTCACACACCAACCACGTCGATCTCGCAGGGCGCCGGGAACGCCCACCGTGATCGATCGGCGTGGACCGAAGTCGTATCGCAGGGGGAGCACGATGTTGGGGTTCTGCAGGGGGGATCTGCGTCACTGGGTCCGCATGGGGATCACGGGGCTCGCCTCGTTCCTGGTGCTGGTCTGGATCGGATCGGGGTCGGACCACCCGTGGTGGGCACCGCCGTCGGCGACGACGGTGCCGACGCTCGGGGAAGGCGTCGTCAGCGGCGTCTTCGTCGCCGCAGCCGGGTGCGCAGCCATGGTCACCTGGCGCAGGCACGCCGGGGCGGTGGCCGGGTGGATCGTGGCGACCGGGGCGCTCGTCGCCGGCCAGGCGCTCGCCGTCACGCTGATCGCGCTCCACGAACCGCCGCCGCACGGGTCGAGCATGCACCTCGCCCTGCTCGTCGCCGCGCTCGTCGGCATGCTCGGCGTCGTGGTGCCGCTCCTGGCACCCGAGCGGGTGCGGCGGGTGGTCGACGAGACGTTCGTCATCGGGCTGGGCCTCGGGCTCGTCGCCGCGGGTCACCTGCTGCTGCAGTTCCCGCGGATGCAGCCGTCGTCGCCGGCGATGCAGCTGCTCATCGGCGTGCTGATCGCCACGCACCTGCTCGCCGCCGTCCTGGTGCTCCAGCAGCGGGTCGCGTCCACTGCACTGCGCCTGCTGCTGCTGGCCACGGTCGGCGTGGTCGTCGCAGGCCAGCTGGTCCCGCCGGCCGGGCTCGCCGGCGGTGCCCTCGACGCCGCCCTGTGGGCGGCGCGCACCGCCATCGGCGCCGCCTGGCTCGGGATCGCCTGGGCGCGGCTGCGCCGCAGCCTGGAGGACGAGCGGCGCCGCCTCGACTCCTTCGAGCACGTGCTCGTCGACTCCACCCGCGAGCAGCGCGAGCGGCTCCACGAGCTGCGGAGCACGGTCGCGGGCCTGGTCTCCGGGTCGGCCCTGCTCGACCGGGCGGACATCTCTCCGCAGACCCGCGAGCGCCTGTGGGCCTCGGTGCGCCGCGAGCTCGACCGGATGGAGCGGATGCTGACCGGCGCCGGCGACTCGACCGCCGACCTGCGCCTCGACGACGCGCTGGCCCAGATCCTCGACCTCCAGCGGCTCAAGGGCCGCCGCGTCGAGCTGCACGCGACGTCCGAGGTCGTCCGAGCGCGCTTCGACGCCCTCGCCGAGGTGCTCAACATCCTCGTCGACAACGCCGTCAAGCACGGCGGCACCGACGCCAGCGTCGTGGAGGTCACGCGCCGCGACGAGGACACCGTCGACATCACCGTGACCGACTTCGGCCGCGGGATCCCCCTCGAGCAGCGTCCACAGATCTTCGACTGGGGTCGCCGCGGCAACGACTCGCGTGGCGAGGGCATCGGCCTCAACGTCGCGCAGCGGCTGATGACCGAGGCCGGCGGGTCGCTGCGGCTCGCCGAGCGCGAGGGCGCCGGGTCGTCGTTCGTGATCTCGCTGCCCGCGGCTCGCGGCTCGGCCGAGAACGGGCTGGCGAACGAACTGGCCAAGGACCTGACCAAGGACCTGACCAAGGACCTGACCAAGGGCCTGACCACGGACCTGAGGATGGAGGACGACCGTGCCGGGCGCATCTCGCGGTGAGCACCGCGTGCTGATCATCGACGACCACGTGCTGTTCGCGGAGTCGCTCGAGCTCGCCCTGTCGCTGGAGGGCTACGACGTACGCCGCCTCGAGCCCCCCGAGGAGGGCGGCTCGATGGCGACGCTGAGATCGCTGGCCCTGCGGGCCAACGCCCGCACGGTCCTGCTCGACCTCGACCTGGGGCGGTTCGGCGACGGGATGAACCTCGTGGCGCCGCTCGCCCGGGCCAACGCCAACGTGGTCGTGCTGACCGCGTCGGACGACATCGGCCGGTGGGGTGCGTGCATGCGGCTGGGGGCGCGCAAGGTGCTCTCCAAGAGCGGCGCGCTGCAGCAGGCGCTCGCGACCGTGCGACGACTGCACCAGGGGTTGCCGGTCGTCACCCGCGAGGAGCTCGAGTCGCTCCTCGAGGCCTGGGCGCGCGACCGCCAGGTGCACGACGACGTACGCCGCCGCCTCGACCTGCTCACCCCGCGCGAGCGGCAGGTGCTGGGGGCCCTCATCGAGGGCCGTACGGTGCGCTCGATCGCCCAGGACAGCGTGGTGTCGGAGGCCACGGTCCGTACGCAGGTCAAGTCGATCCTCGGCAAGCTCGAGGTCTCCTCGCAGCTGGCGGCCGTGGGCATGGCCAACCAGGTCGGCTGGAAGCTCGGCGCCTGACCCAGCAGACCCCCCGTGCGCGCGGTTGCGGCGGCCGAGGAGGGGGACCTCGGCCGCCGCCACTGGTTCGCTCGGTTCCAGGTGACGAAGCGTGGGGTTCCGCGTCACGCCAGCGGCCACCGGAGTGGCCAGTGCGGGGCTGGCCCGAGAGATGCGAACCAGTGCTGGTGCACCTCCTCGAGAGTAGGGCCGGCCCCGGCGCGGTGCCCATCCCTCCGAATGGGTATCTCCCGGGCGCGCACCGCTTTCGCTCATTTGCGGCATGCCCCCGGCGGCGGTCCTTCCTAGGCTCACGGGAAGGTCAGCAAACGGGGTGCCTTGGGCGGTGTCCCGGAGGGGGATGGTGAGCATGACGCAGGTCGTGTCCGACGTGGTCACACCGGACGGAGGCGTGCTGGCGAGGCCGGTCCCCCGCCCGCGCAGCATCGCCATGGTGCCGCCCCTGGCGGCCCCGGTCGCGGAGCCAGTCGTCGAGACGGTCCTCCGTCGGGCGTCGAGGCATCGCTCGTGGCCGGCGCCGGCCCTGGACCTGGCACTCGGTGTGGCCCTCGCGGTCGGCTGGTCGGCCCTGGGCAGGGTCGGGCTGGGCGCCGCCCTGGGCATCGCGGCCGTGTGGCCGGCCGCGCTCGCGATGTCGGGCCGCTACCGCCACCAGGCCCTGGGCCACGCGCGGTCCGAGCGGCTCGCCGTGGTGCTCGGCGCCGGCGGTCGCACCGCCGTCCTCGCGCTGGCGGCGTCGCCGTGGCTCGGCGACGCCCACCCCGCGTCCCTGGGCGTGCTCGTCGCGGGACTCACCGTCGCCAGTGCCGTCCCGTTCGTCGGCCCCGGACGCTCCCGGCCCCGCGTCGTGCTCGCGGGCAAGCCGCGCGCGGTCCGTGAGGCCGCGGCGCAGCTGCGGGCGAGCGGCACCCACGAGGTGGTCGCCGCCTGCCTGACCCGGGCCTCGGCGACACCGATCGAGGGCGACGTGCCCGTCTACGTCGGCCTCGAGTCGTCCTCGGCGGCCGCGGACGACCACCGCGCCGACGCGCTCGTGGTGCTGCCCGGAGCGCGCCTGTCACCCGTCGAGGTGCGACGACTGCACTGGTCACTGGGCAAGATCGGCACCGAGCTCTTCCTGGGCACGGGCCTCCTCGACGTCGAGCCGCAGCGCACCCGCGTCATGTCGACAGCGGGCCTCGACGTGCTCCACGTCGGCAAGCCGGCGCTGCACGGCCCGCGCCGGGTGCTCAAGGACCTCGTCGAGCGCACGCTCGCCCTCGTCGCCCTCGTCCTCGCCCTGCCGCTGATCGCGGTCCTGGCCGTGGCGATCCGCCGCGAGACGCCGGGACCGGCGTTCTTCCGCCAGGAGCGCATCGGGCGCGACGGCGTGCCGTTCACGATGCTCAAGCTGCGCTCGATGGGGGTCGACGCCGAGTCGGTGCGGACCGGGCTGGCCGACGACAACGAGAAGGACGGCGTCCTGTTCAAGATCGCCCACGACCCGCGGATCACCCGGCTGGGCAGCCGGCTGCGCCGCTACTCCCTCGACGAGCTGCCCCAGCTGTGGAACGTCGTGCGGGGTGACATGTCGCTGGTCGGTCCCCGTCCGGCGCTGCCGTGCGAGGTCGCCCAGTACGACGTCGACCCCCGGCGCCGGCTCGTGGTCAAGCCGGGAGTGACGGGCCTGTGGCAGGTGTCGGGTCGCTCCGACCTCACCTGGGCGGAGTCGGTGCGCCTCGACCTGAAGTACGTCGAGAACTGGTCGCTGCGCCTCGACCTCTCGATCCTCGTCCGCACCGTGAGCGCCGTGCTCGGGCACCGCGGCGCCTACTGATCACGCGACCTTTCGTTCCACCAACGACCGTGGGGGTCGCCAGTCCATGAACACCAGACGATCGCGCAACGCCGGGCTCGGCGTCGCAGCCTGCCTCGTCCTCGTCCTCGGCGGCTGCGGCGCCGATGCGGCGTCTCCCGACGACGCGCCCGGCTCGTCCCCGGCCGCGACGGGCTCGGCCGGCTCGCCTTCGCCGTCCGCTGGCACGGCGGACGGGGAGGCAGACAGGAACGCAGACGGGGAGTCGGGCGGAGGGCCGGGCGGCTCGGGGGCTGCCACGACCGGCGACAGCGACAGCAGCGTCGCCGGCGACGCCGGCGACGAGGCACCCGACCCGCCCGGAGATGGCGACGGCGACGGCGCGAGCCCCGGGACCGAGGGGCCGCCGGCGCCCGAGGCTCCGGTCACCGGCCTCGCCGAGCTCCTCCCGCCGGCCGACCCCGCGCCGCTCGTGACGTCGCCCCTCCCGCGGGCGGCGAGCGCGCGGGGACGCCTGGTGCGACGGTTCCCGGCCGCCCTGCGCCCCACCCGCTCCGCGGCGGTGCAGAGCAGCAGCGTCTCGCCCTCGGGCGACCGCCTCCAGGTCGGGCTGGTCGCGTCGACCGCGCTGTCCGCGTCCCAGGTGCTCCTCGCCTACCGCACCCGCCTCGCTCGCCGGGGTCTGGTCGAGACGGCCGCGCCGCCGGCCGTCGCCGGCTCGCAGGCGGCCGCCTTCCGGCGCGGCGGCAGCATCGTGACCGTGACGGTGACCCCGCGCGGGTCGGGGGCGACGTACTCGCTCCACGCCTCGCTGCGCGCCGGGCGCGGATGAGCCGGTGTACATCTCGCTCCGCGACCGGCCGGCGGCCGGCGCGACCACGACCGGCACCACGACCGGCACCACGACCGGCACCGCCACCACCCGGCCGCCGGTCGGCCGGGTCGTCGTCACGCTGGGGATCGTCTCGCTGCTGACCGACGTGTCGTCGGAGTCGGTCTCGGCGATCCTCCCGCTCTACCTCACGGTCGTCGTCGGCCTCACGCCCGTGGCGTACGGGGTCATCGACGGCCTCTACCAGGGCGTCAGCGCGCTCGTGCGCCTCGGGGGCGGGTGGCTGGCCGATGCCTCCGACCGTCCCAAGTGGGTGGCGTTCCTGGGCTACGGCCTCTCGGCGGTGGCTCGCGTGTTCCTGCTCTTCGCCAGCGGGGCGGCCGGGATCGCGGCCGTCGTGACCGCCGACCGGATCGGCAAGGGGATCCGCACCGCTCCGCGCGACGCGATGATCAGCACCGCGGCCCCGACCGAGCACCTCGCGCGGGCCTTCGGCGTGCACCGGATGCTCGACACGATCGGCGCGGCCCTCGGCCCGCTGATCGCGTTCGGCCTGCTGGTGCTCGTGCCCGACGGCTACTCGGTGGTGCTCGTGGTCTCCCTCGCGTTCGCCCTGGCCGGCGTGGCGCTGCTGGGGCTGCTCGGCCCCGACGTGCGCGCCCGGCGCGACGCGGCCCCGACCGGGCCCACGCCGCCGCCCTTCCGATGGCGCGACCTGACCGACCCGCGGCTGCGTCCGCTGCTCGCGGTCGCCGCGGTGCTGGGCCTGCTGACGGTGGGCGACGGGTTCATCTACCTCGCCCTGCTCGACCACGGCGGCATCAACGTCACCTGGTTCCCCCTGTTCTACGTCGGCACCAACGTGGCCTACCTGCTGCTCGCCGTGCCGATCGGGCGCCTGGCCGACCGGGTCGGGCGGGCCCGCACCCTGGTCGTGGGACACCTGGCCCTCGTCGGGGCCTACCTGTGCGCCGTGCTCCCGACCTCGACCGCCGCCGCCACCGTCGGCACGCTGGTCCTGCTGGGCACGTTCTACGCCGCGACCGACGGCGTCATCGCCGCGATCGCCGGGCGGCTCGTGCCCGTGCAGGCCCGCACCAGCGGCATCGCCGCGGCCCAGACCGTGGTGGCCCTGGCCCGGATGCTCGCCTCGGCCGGCTTCGGCGTGCTGTGGCTGCTGCTCGGCCCCGCAGGCGCCATGGCGACCGTCGCGGCGCTGCTCACCGTGGCCGTCCTCGCCGCCGCCACCCGCGTCGCGCGACTGGACGGCGCGGCGGTCACCTCGTGAGCGTCCGCGCGCGCGTGCTGGCGTTCGTCGCCCTGACGGTGCTCCTCGCGGTCGCCGCGACCGGCTATGTCGTGGTCGAGCGGCGAGAGGTGCGCGCCGAGCGCGCGGCCGAGCCCGACGCCGAGCAGGCGCCGATCACGTCGGTGACCACGGGACCGCGGATCGTCTTCCGCCACACCGGCACCGACAGCGAGTACGGCGTCGTGGCGGTCGTGCCGCTCGACGACCCCGACGGACCCCGGGCGTTCACCGACGTCTCGTGCGACCGCGTCGCGGCGCGCAGCACCGGCGCGTCCTGCCTGGTCACCGACCCCGGCGTCACGACGTCCTTCGAGGCGCGCACGTTCGACGCGGACTGGCGGGAGGTCGGGCGCGAGGACCTGCCCGGCATCCCGAGCCGCACGCGGCTCAGTCCCGACGGGACGCTCGTGGCCTCCACCGTCTTCGTGGCCGGGCACTCCTACATGTCGACCGGCTTCTCCACCGCCACCGAGGTGCACGCGGTCGACGGCGACGAGCGGTGGGGCAACCTGGAGGACTTCCAGCTCGTGGTCGACGGCCGCCGGGTCAACCCGGTCGACCGCAACGTGTGGGGGGTGACCTTCGCCGACGACGAGACGTTCTACGCGACCGTCGCGACGGGTGGGCGCACGTGGCTGGTCGAGGGCGACCTCGCCGAGCGCACCCTGACCTCGGTCTCGTCCGACGCCGAGTGCCCCTCGATCTCCCCCGACGGCACCCGGGTGGCGTTCAAGGTCGACGTCGACCCGGGCAGCCGGGTCGTGTGGCAGGTCGCGGTCCAGGACCTCGCCACGGGCGAGCGGACGCTGCTCGTCGAGGGGCCGCGCGGGCTCGACGACCAGGTCGAGTGGCTCGACGACGACACGATCCTCTACGGGATGCCGCGCACCGACGAGCCCGGCGTGACCGACACCTGGGCGGTCGACACGACCCCGGACGCGACTCCGCGCCTGCTCATCGAGCAGGCGTGGTCGGCCACCGTCGTGCGTTAGCAGCCGGAGGCAGGCGGCAGCGTGGAGAGGTTGAGGACGTACGCCACGGTGCTGGGCGCCGGGTCCATCTCGCCGCCGACCAGCCGGTCGAGCCAGGCGTCGTCGAGCACCTGGTGCTCGCGGGCGGCGTCGAGCAGATCGGGATGTCGGCGCCAGTGCTCCACCACGCGCCTGGCCAGCACCACGCCGCCGGCGGGCGGCCGGGTGGTGCTCGACAGGCGCTGTCGCGCCTTGGCGACAGCCCTGCGGGACACCGTCCGCGCGGCTCGCGCCGTGGTGGCGAGCCCGGGTCTGGCGAACGCCTCCGGCGGTGGCCGGCCGTCGAGAGGCACCCTGCCGAGCTCGGGGTCGAGGGACATCTGGAGACGGGCGAGGAACACCGACCGCCGCTTGCTCGCCGGCGACATGGCCTGGGCGATGGCGATGAATCGGTCGTCCAGCATCGGGTTGGCCACGGACCGGTCCGTGCACACCGCGGTGTCGGTGACCCCAGCCCAGCGCTGCATGCGCTGCTCGAGGTAGAAGTCGTCGGTGGCGGCGAGCCATTCCTTGCCGGTGGCGGACATCAGTCGGTGGATCCGGTCGACGGCCACGTCCTCGGCGGCCTCGCGCAGCGGTGACACCAGGGCCTCGGGATCGATGCCCTCGTTGGCGAACATCCGCCACCCGGCCAGGCGGGCCACCCGCGCACGCGTCACTGCCGTGCTCCGCGAGGGCCCCAGGTAGTAGAAGCCGCGGGCCACCTCTCCCCCCAGCCCTGCGATGCGGTGCCCCTGGTCGAAGCCTTGCTCGACCACGGTCAGAGCCGCCAGCGCGAGCGGATCGGCCATCTCCTCGAGTCTCAGGCTCGCCTCGACCGCCAACGCGTGGGCCTCCTCGGCGCTCAGGCCGTCGAGGCTCTCCAGCTTCTCGACCTGGTGCCGGAGCCCTGTGCGGGCGGCGATCTCCCCAGCGATCGCGGCGTCGGGCGAGCCCGGCACGCCCAGCGTCATGGCGCGCAGCCCGCGGCGCAGCTCCGGCGGGACCGCGCTGAGGAGGATCCGGGAGTCCTGGCCACCCGTGAGCTGCAGCGTCGCGTCGGGATGATCGGTGACATAGGCCGTGAGGTGGGTGCGCAGCATGTCGGTGGCAGCGGCCACCCCATCGTCGAGGTCCAGGGGCGCGATCGGGGCCGGCCGGCCGTCCTCGAGCTCGACTCGCCCGGAACGGAGGCGTACGAGGTGGCCGGGGGCGAGCTTGGTGACCCCGGCGTACAAGGTGCCCTGACCGACCTGCCAACCGAGCAGGCTCTGGACGGCGAGCGCTTCCCGGTCCACGCCGTGCCCCCCCAGCGACCCCAGGACGCGAGCCGACGTGCTCAGCGCTGCGCAGCCGTCCCACTGCGCGTGGTAGAGGTGGCGGAACCCGAGCGCGTCGGTGACGGCCACCGCCTCGTCGTCCGAGATCCGGCGGAAGGCACCGAAGGGGGGCAGGATCTCGGCGAGACCCGCGAGGTCCTCGGCCTCGAGCAGGCGGACGACGTCGGCGTCGGTGAGCTGGCGCTCGCGCCGTCGTGCCACGCGGGCGAGCGCGGCGTAGCCGGTGCCGTCGAGGCGGAGGCCGCCCCACGTCGCGACGAGCAGGCCACCCGTCTCCTGGAGGTCCGCCTCGCCGATGCGCGCCACCGCGAGCGCCTCGCGCACCTCGCCGGCAGTGGGGGCGGCAACACCGCGCGACACGCAGAGGACCCCGGGCTGCATGCCGCCAGCCTAGGGCTGGATCGCCGCGTGCTCCTGCCCAATCCTGGGCAGGAGCACGCAGAGGTGGAGGCGGTCGGACGGGCTCAGGGTCGGGCTACCGCCCCGTCGTCGTAGGTGTTGCCCGTCCACTCGTTGCCGGGTGCGTTGCGGTCGAAGTCGGTGATTGGACCACCGCGTCCACACTTGCCGGTCGTGCCGCGCTCGAACACGTTGTCGATGAACCGGATGTTGCGGGCCTGGCCGGAGTAGGGCTTGCCGGCCGAGGAGCCGCCGTAGGCGCAGAACCACGCCGGGGTCGCCTTGAACAGGTTGTTCTGGATGAGGTTGTTCTGGACCGGACCGAAGTCGCCGTAGCCCGTCAGCGGGGCCGAGCAACCCGCCTCCGGCGGGACGTCGGGGGCGTCGCAGGCGATCGTGTTGTGGAGGATCTGGGAGTTCATCCCCATGCGGATCCCGGACTCGTGGTAGTAGCCCGAGAGGTCCTTGAACTGGCCGTGGACGTAGGAGTCCTTGACCGTGCAGTCCTCAGCGCAGTTGATCGATCGGTTGCCACCGACGATGTGCACGCGTTCGGCGACGAAGTCGGTCTCGCCGAGACCGGTGCCCTCCTTGTTGCCGGCGTCGATCATCGTGTCCTTGATGGTGAGGCTGCCCCCGGAGGCGACGCCCACGGTGCCCACGATGGAGGAGCGCGAGACGGTGACGTTGGGCGCGGCGACGGTGAGGCTGCCGGCGATGGTCTTGGCGTCGATCACCGCGCCGGCCTGGGTGATGGTCATCGGCCCGGTGTAGGTGGTCAGCGCCGTGCCCGCCGGCACGCCCGTGTTGGTGGCGTCGGGCCAGCCCGTGCTGGTGGGAGTCGGCGTCGGCGAAGGCGTGGGCGTGGGCGTCGTCTCCCCGGTGGTCGTCGGGCTGAACAGGACGTCGACCCAGTAGTTGGAGTGACGGTGGCTGCGCGTCGGGAACGTGGACTTCGCGCCGTAGCGATAGACGCTGCTTGCCTTGCGCACCGTGCGGAGGTAGTCGTTGGACCGCTGCTTCTTGAGTCCGCCCTTGGTCACGGCGTAGCGACCCTTCGGCGCGAAGACCGAGACCGTGTAGATGGTGCCGGGCTTGACGACGACCTTGCGCGGGAACTCCACGTCCACCCAGCCGGGGCCGCGACGGGGAGCGATGCGGGCCGTGGCGAGTCGCTCGCCGTCGGCGTTCCAGAGCGAGGCACGCCTCGGGGTCGTCCCGGCGCCCTGGGCGATCTTGTAGACACGCGAGCCGGCGATCTTTCCCTTGCGGAGGACCTTGAACCGCAGTCCCAGCTCCACCGACCTGGCGTCCGGGTCCTTCGCGACCTTGGTCGGCGCCTTGGCACCGAACAGAGTGACGGGTGCCACGGCCCGGGGCTCCGTGCCGGGGACCGCCGGCGACGGCGTGGCCTCGACGGTCACCGCCGCAACGAGTGCCGCGACGAGTGCAGCGACAGCTGCGAGCGCCAAGGCCTCAGATCGGGTGCGGGCGTGCTGACGTTCGTGTCGGAACATGAAGCAACTTTCCGTGCGACAACGTGGACCATCCCCGTCCGGCCAGTAAGGCACACCCCGTGACCGCGACAAAGCCGCACACCATCAAACGGAACACATACGTCACACCAGACCCAGGAGTGTGGCGGAATCAGTGATTTAGCCAGAATTTGGTATCAGATCGTTCCGCGAGTTCATCAAGAACCCGCGGCCGCGACCTCAGCCAGCCGCAGCGCGCCGGCGTGGTCGGTCTTGCCGTTGGCCAGCCGCGGTATCCCGTCGACGCGCACCAGCACGTCGGGGCGGGAGTCGGGAGACATGTGGGCGGCGAGCAGGTCGCCGACCCGTTCCTCGTCCACGTCACCGTCTCCTGCCGGCACCGCCAGGGTCACCAGCTCGCCGGTGCGGATCGCGACGGTGATGGCGTCCATCCCGGTGGTCTCGCGCAGCACCCGGTCGACGTCGTCGAGGTTGACGAACACCCCGCTGCGCTTGACCAGCCGTCCGGACCGCCCCAGGCAGACCAGGTCGTCGCCCGCCGTGCAGCCCAGGTCGCCCGTCACCACCCGGCCCGTCTCCCACCGCGGATAGAGGGGATCACCACCGAGGTCGTTCGAGGGACCGCCCAGCAGATACCCCTCACCCAGGTGCGGCGACCGGACGGCGAGCATCTCCGTCACGTCGTCGCCGTCGCCCTCCTGGACCATGGCGGTCCGCCACGGTCCGACCCTCCCTCGACCGATGGACACCGAGCCATGTCGCGACGTCAGGTGATCCGACCGGTCGAACGCCGCGGCGCTGGCGAAACCGGCCGTCTCGCTGGTCCCGTAGGTGTTGACCAGCGTGGGCACACCGAAGCCGAAGACGTGCTCGGCCTGGCCGTGCGAGAGACGGTCGCCACCCGACCCCCACACCCGGAGCGAGACGGGGTTCGCCGAGCCGACCCGCTCCGCTCGGGCCAGGTCGATGAAGCGCGGCGCCACGCGGACGTGGGTGGCACGTGCCCGGGTGAGGAACGCCAGCGGACGCATCCGGTCACCCAGCGCGCTCGACACGACGAGAGAGGCACCGCTGGCCAGGGCCAGGAGCCAGTTGGTCATCGACAGGTCATAGGCGGGATGCGAGGGCTCGGCGAGCCGGTCGCCCGGCCCGAGCCGGAGTGCGGCCGCGCCGTGGGGCGCGAACTCGGCAAGACACGACCACGTGGAGAGCACGCCCTTGGGAGCTCCGCCAGTGGAGCCGGAGGAGGTCGCGACGTAGCCTCCCGAAGCGGGGCCGTCGCTGGTCGGAGTGCGACCGGTGAGCCCCTCCGAGTCGACCACCACGTCCGGGTCGAGAGCCGCCTCGATGGCCGAGACCCGCTCCGGGGCCGCGGAGGGGTCGACGAAGCAGAAGGTGAGGTCGCCGGCAACGGCGGCGAGGAGCACCTCCACCGCGTCGACCGATGCCGGCAGCCGCGCGACCACGACCGGGCGTTCGCGGACCGACAGGGACCGGATGCGCGCCGCCAGGTGCTCGGCGCCCTCGAGGACCTCGGACAGCGGGCGCACCTTCCTGCGGTCCGACACCGTCGGCGGTGCGGCGCCCGCCGCGGCGGCTCGCACGAGGCCGTGCAGCTCGACCATGCCTCAGGAGGTGCAGGTGTCGATGTGCCGCGCGAGCGAGTCGACCGTGCCGAACACCTCGGCGGTGATGTCCTCCTCGTCGAGCTCGAACTCGAATCGGTCCTCGATCGCGGTGATCAGCTCGACCAGGGCGAGCGAGTCGAGCTGCGGCAACGAGCCGAACAGCTCGGTGTCGGGCGGGTAGTCGGAGGGGCTGCCGCCGAGCAGCTCGGCGAGCATGCCGGCCAGCACGTCGGCCGTCCGGGTGAGCATCATGTCGGTCATCTCGTCACCTTTCGAGGGTTCACACCAGCACCTCCAGCGGTGCGGCGTGGCTGAGGAACTGGGTAGGGCTTGCGGTGAGCCCGTAGGCCCCGGCCTGGAAGAGGACGACCAGGTCGCCGACCTCGCTCACCGGCAGGTCGACCTTGTCGCCGAGCAGGTCCAGCGGCGTGCAGAGGCACCCGACCACCTGGACGGTCTCCGAAGCGGCCTGGTCCATCCGCGTCCCCACTGCGATCGGGTAGTTGCGCCGGATCACCTGGCCGAAGTTGCCGGACGCCGCCAGCTGGTGGTGCATGCCGCCGTCCACCACCAGGAACGTGGTGCCGCGGGAGACCTTCCGGTCGACGACGCGGGTCACGTAGACCCCGGCCTCGCCGACGATGTATCGGCCGAGCTCGAGCAGGACGCGGGCGTCCGGGAAGGCCGGTCGCAGCCGGTCGCGCATCAGCTGCTGGAGGTTGTCGCCCATCGCACCGAGGTCGAGCGGCTGCTCCTTGCCGTAGTACGGGATGCCGAAGCCGCCGCCCAGGTTGAAGTAGGTCGGCGTCGCCGACATGGCCTCGGCCATCCGCATGACCAGGTCGACCGTCTCGCGCTGCGCCTTCATGAGGATGTCCGCATGGAGGTTCTGCGACCCGGCGAAGACGTGGAAGCCGCGCAGGTCGAGGTCCCGGACCTCGAGCTCGCGGACCAGGCTCGGTACGTCCTCGGCGTCCACCCCGAACTGCTGGGGGCCGCCACCCATCCGCATCCCGGAGCCCTTCACCTCGAAGTCGGGGTTGACCCGGATGGCCACGACCGGCCGGATCCCCATCCGCGCGGCGACGGCGGTGATCCGCTCGGCTTCGAGCCGCGACTCGATCTCGATGACGACCCCTGCGGCAACCGCCTGGGACAGCTCCTCGACGGACTTGCCCGGCCCGGCGAAGCTGACCGTCTCCGGCGCGGCCGGCGTGTCGAGGGCGAGCCGCATCTCGGCACCTGAGGCGACGTCGAGGGAGTCGACGATTCGGCTGAGGTGCTGCACCAGGGCAGGCATGGGGTTCGCCTTGACGGCGTAGCTGATCTCGAGGTCGGCGGGGAGAGCGGCCCGGAGTGCGGCGATGCGGTCCGTCAGCATGGCCCGGTCGTAGGCGAAGAACGGTGTGCTGCCGATGCGGTCGGCGAGGCGGCGTACGGGCACTCCTCCCACCAGCAGGTCCGGTCCTTGCGAGACCCGGGCGCTCGGCCGCACGGCGGGAGCCGGCTCCTTCGAGGGTGCCGCGGCCGCCGCCGGGGCGGGGAGAGCGGTGGCGGGCTGGGCAGTCACTGCACCGATCCCGTCCCTCACCACGCGAGGCATGTCAGCTCGCTGTAGAGGTAGTCGATGTGCTCCGGCGCCAGGGTCGGGCTGCGGAACATCTTGGGACGGGGCCGGGCCAGCTGCCGCCCGCGGCGCACGCTGCCGCCGGCGACCCGATGCTCCACCAGGGTCATCGGGATCCGGTGCCTGGTGAGCAGGTGGCCGGCGACCTGGCCGGCGGCCGTGCGGAACAGGTCCGGGTTGCTGACATGGAGGATCGTCCCGAACGCGCGCACGTTCTTGCGCCGGTCGTGGCGGAAGACCACGTGACAGTGCTCGCGGGGCGTGCTGACGAGGAGGTGCTTGGCAGCGGCTGCGCGCACGTGGTCGCGGTAGCGGTCGAGCTCCGCGGGCGTCAGCGTCTCGAGGAGATCCTGGGCGTCGCTCGAGACGCGGACCCCGTTCCGGGGCGTGGCCGGCAGGTTGGGGACCAGGTCGGTCGTGGTGTCGAGGTCGGCGAAGTGCAGCTTGCGGTTGAGCGGCACGACGTTGCCACTCGGCGAGAAGTCGGTGAAGTGGTAGCCCTCCTGCGCGAGCAGCCGGGTCAGGAGGCGCGTGCCGCGGTGCCGGTGACCCTCGAGGACACACCATGCTCCGAGGTTGCAGAACCGTTCGACCGAGCCGCCGACGACCCGGTCGGAGTAGTAGGCGAGGTAGGCGCCGACGACCTGTCCGTCCTGGCGGAGGTGGTAGCCATGGTTGGGCTGGTCCACCAGCCACGGCACCGCGAGCGCCTCGACCCACTGCTGGGGCGCGACGCGGGCGTTGAGGTGCTGGTGTAGGAACCGGCCGACGTCGGGAAGGTCACGAGACGTGATTGGCTCGACGTGCACCCCCACGCTGGCCTCCTCGAGCTCGAGCGCCCGCGTGCTGATCCCACCCGCGGCGCTTCCCCACACCGAGCCCCGATCGGGACCGATGGCGATCACGCTAGATCCGTCCGGACCGCGGATGCGCCGTAGCGGACGCGCATACCCAACTCATGGGATGTAGGACCGGGAAGTCCCTCCGCGATCCCGGCGCCACGCTCGACTGGAGGTGCGCGGGCACCTGCTCGCGGTGGGTGAGGGGGGAAGCGTCATGCGCCGAGGATCGGCTGCCCGGGTCGTCCACCTCTGCTTCCACGGGATCGGTCGCCCGGCGCGCGACCTCGAGGACGGCGAGGAGCCCTACTGGATCACCGCCGACACCTACCAGCGCGTGCTCGACGAGGTCGCCGGCGACCCTCGGGTGCGGCTCAGCTTCGACGACGGCAACGCGTCGGACCTGGAGATCGGCCTGCCCGCGCTCGTGGAGCGCGGCCTCACCGCCACCTTCTACGTCCTGGCCGCCCGCCTCGACCGGCCGGGCAGCCTGGCGCGCGGCGACGTCCGCGAGCTGTCGCGCGCCGGCATGACCATCGGCTCGCACGGCATGGACCACCGCCCGTGGCGCGGCCTCCTGCCGGCCGGGGTGCGCCGTGAGCTCGTCGAGGCACGGGCGATCCTCACCGAGGCCGCCGGGCAGCAGGTCGACCGGGCCGCGCTCCCGCTCGGACGCTACGACCGCCGCACGCTCGGTCACCTGCGGAGGCTCGGCTACGCGTCCGTCGCGTCGAGCGACCGCCGGTGGTCCACGGACAGCGCCTGGCTCCAGCCCCGGTTCAGCGTCCGCTCGCACGACACACCCCACTCGGTCCGCCGGGAGATCCTCACGCCCCAGCCCTTCGGCCAGCGGGTCAGGCTCGAGGCCGTCGGCCTCGCCAAACGACTGCGCTGATCGACGCGGTCACGCGCCCCACTCGGGTCCTCGGGCGGCCCGCAGGGTCGGCGGCGACAGCAAGGCGCGGACCGCCGCGCGCGACGTCTGCTTGCCGAGGACGCCCCGGCTGGTCTCCCGGGCGAGCAGCACCAGCCAGTAGGCGGCTGTGCGGACAGGGCCGTTGCGACGCGCGAAGAGCCGGAGCCGGTTGGCCACGAGCATCGACCACAGTCGTGGTGACGTCGTGGAGTCACCGCCGAGGTGGACCGCCGTCGCCGAGGGGACGTACCGGGTGAGATAACCGCGGTCTCGAGCCCGCAGGTGGTAGTCGGTCTCCTCGGAGTAGAGGAAGAAGCCTTCGTCCCACTCGCCACACGCCGCCCAGCACTCGGCACTGATCAGCTGGGTCGAGCCCTCGGCCCACTCGGTCGTCGCGGGACGGTCGTAGGCCGACGGGTCGGTCACCACCTCCCCGAGGGCACCCAGGCCACCGGCCCGGGTGGCCCCCAGCAGCGCGTCGGTCAGCGCCCGTGCGATGGTCGGCTCCCGGCGCATGGACGGGACCAGGCCCCCCTGCCCGTCGAGGAGCCGCGGCACCGCGACGCCCGTGCCGGGCAGCGCCAGCGCTTCCAGCAGGGCCGGCACGCACCCCGGCATGAGGCGTACGTCGGGGTTGAGCACGAGGACGGCGCGACCGACCCCGGTGGCGGCCACGGCCGCGTTGATCCCGGCGGCGTAGCCGGCGTTGCGCCCCACGGGCACGAGCACCGCGGCGGGCGCCAGCTCGCGCACGACCTCCAGTGAGCCGTCGTGGGAGTCGTTGTCGGCCACGGCCAGACGCCAGGGCACGTCGCCCATGCCCGTCGGCAACGACGCCAGGAGGTCGGCCACCAGGCTCGCGCTGTTGTAGGTGACGACGACGACGACGACCTCGTCATCGATCGGGTCACCGGCCGTCATGGGCAGCCGTCCGTTGCTGGCGGCTGAGCCGCCACGCGGCGGCCGACAGGCCGAGCAGCAGGAACAGGGCGCCTGCCGTCATGGAGAAGACGAGGGCATCGAAGGTGCCGAGGGCGACGAACAGGCCCAGCAGGGACGCCGACAGGCACAGCCCGAGGTGTCGCGAGCGTTCGTCGGGCGCGCGCGAGCGCGCCGCGCGAGCCGAGAGGAAGCCGGTCACGAAGAGCACGATCGTGCAGAGGAGTCCCACGATCCCCAGCTCGAGGAGCAGGAGCAGGTACATGTTGTCGAGGATCCTGTAGAACTGCGGCACGAACGTGAAGAAGCCGCGACCGAGAACCGGGCCCTGGCTCCAGAGGAGGGACACCGCGTCGTAGTCGGTGGTCCGTCCAGAGATGCTCGGGTCGTTGCCGAGGTTGGCGAAGAGGGCGTAGATGGTGCCCAGCAGTCCTGGGAAGGCCCCACGCATGGCCACGATCGCGAACGGGAGCAGCACCAGTGCGCGGATCCTCCACTTGTTGGGCCAGCCGACCAGGATCACGACGAGCGCCACGATCGTGGACACGACCGCCGATCGGGACACCGACAGTCCCGCGCTCACCGCGATCAGGATGGTCGGCGTCAGGGCCCAACGATTGCCCCACTCGTACACGGTGCGGTGCAGCGACAGCGGCAGCAGGGCGGCCATGATCACCCCGAACTCGATCGGGTGCGCGGCCGTCGCGGACACCCGGTTGACCACCGACCGGGAGGCCACGCTGCCGAACTCGGAGTTCGCACTGAGCCCGGGGATGACGTAGAGCGAGGTGATGCTGAAACCCGTGAGGTACTGGACCAGACCCAGCACGGCCATGAAGGCGCCCAGCGCCGCGAGCCAGGTGATCACCCGCTCGAGCTCCTGCCAGGTCCTCAGGCCCTCTGCGGCGAGGAGCGTGATCCCCACCCAGGCGAACACCGCGACCAGCCCGCGGTCGGCAGCGCTCACCTGGACGTCCGCGAGCTCGGTGACCGAGGGGACCATGAGCGTCCAGTCGCTGATGCCCCGGCGAAGGTGGCCCGGCGAGTACCACCCATGGGCCATGGCAGAGGCGTAGCTCATCAGCACGGTGCCGGCGAACGCACCGACGACCACCCGGTACCAGGTGAGTCCGCTGACGTGATTCTGTCCCCCCAGGGTCGCCAGCACCCACCACAACAGGATGCCCAGACCCCAGATGTTCGCCGGAGTCCCGGGCGATCCCAGGGGGGCGAAGATCAGCACGGACGGCAGCCCCAGCAGGAGCACGACGTACGCGCACAGGAAGTGGACTGCCGGGAGCGTGCGGCGAGCCCCCGTCACATCAGCAACGACGGGATCCGTGCCGACGAGCAGGTGCGGTCGGGTCGCCACGCGTCACCGTCCGCCCCTCGGCCGCGTCTGCTTCTTGCCACGCCCCGACCTCCCGGGCCGCGACGGCGGGTGAGCGGTGCCGGTGGCGTCGGCAGGATCGGGAATGGTGGCAGGTGGGTGCTCCACCGCCTCGGGTGCCGGGTCGTCGACCGGATGGTGCTGCACCGCGTCGTCGGCACCGTCCTCGTCCACCACCGCGGCCGTCCGGATCGGATCATCGTCGGGACCGCTCGGCCCGGAGCCGGGCTCGTGCTCGGCACGCGCCGCGCGACGCTGTCGCCGGGTCAGGAGACGATCGATCACGAACACGGCCACCAGAAGGAGGACCAAGCCGCCAGCGGCGGCTCCCGCCATCGCACGGAGCCGGCTCCCCGACAGCACCTCTGCGGTCGTCGTGACGCTGGTCTTGTTGGTCCTCATCAGCTGCGAACGCGGTGCGTCCACACTGACCTGGATGTCGACCAGCCTCTTGTCGATCCAGCTCATCACCGCGTCACGGGTCGCCACGGCGACGGCGGAGTCGGTGTCGGTCGAGGTGATCGTGAGCAGGGGTCCGGTGTCGGGGACGAGCGCCACGGAGTAGACGGCGTCGTATCCCTCGGCTGCGAGCGACGCGGCGACATCGTCGGAGACCGCTTCCGAGCCGATCAGCGAGGCGGTCGTCGTCAGGCCCGCCGGCAGGTTCAGGTAGGGGTTGACCCTCGTGTTGTCCCCCGGCGCGTCAGGCGGGAGGAGGAAGAGCATCAACCCGGAGGCCTGGTGCTGGACCGGGACCAGCGAGCGGACCACCATCACACCCGCCGCGACCAGCCCGAGCCCGATGAGGACGATCCACCATCGACGCCGCAACACCATCAGACCGTCAATGAAGTCCATACGAGCCGCTCTCCTCGGGGCGTGAACAATTCGATGCTAACGACGAGTGGCCCTCGGGTCGGCGCATTCGCCCCGACTCGGCAGATGCCGCCACTATCCTGCGGAGGGCCAGGTCCGCAGCTAGCGATCGCGAGCCAACACCGTGACCCCACCGCAACGTGCTCACCCCACTGAGGTGACCCTTGCGCTCGCCTACCACACGTGGGCGGACGGCCTGACCCGGCAGTTCGCCTGGTCCCCGGACCGCCTCGCGGTGCATCTCCTCGACGACACCTCGCTGGACAGCGTCGTCGTGGCCAACCCGCTGCGTAGCCATCTCGAGCGGCTTCGTGGCCGCGGGCAGGCGGCGGAGCTCCTCCCCGACCGACCCAGACGCCATCTGGTCCAGCCTCGGAGGTGGCGGCGTCAGGACTCCCCGTCCGTCGAGTCGTCGCTCGCGACCTACCGTCGTCTCGACCACTGGCTCGCCGCGGCGAGCCGGCGCCTGGGGCAGGAGCGTCCCGTGCTGGTGAGCTGCCACCCGCTGCTCGCGGCGGTCGCGGACGACCGGCACTGGAGCGACGTCGTCTACTACGGCTGGGACGACTGGCTGACCTACCCGAACCACGCGCACCTGACCGACCTCGTCGCCCACGGCTACGAGCTGATGGCCGAGCGGGAGGTCAACGTCATCGGCGTCACGCGCGCCATCGTGGACCGAGTCGGGTCGCCCCGTGGCAGCGTCGTGCCCAACGGCATCAACGGCATGGACCACGAGCCGGGGGGCGCTGCCGTTCCTGGCTGGTTCGAGGAGCTGGACGGACCCGTCGCCCTGTATGTCGGAGCGCTGCAGGAGCGGGTCGACGTCGAGGCCGTGCGCCGCCTGGCCCTCGACCTCCCCGACTGGCAGGTCGTGCTGGTCGGCCCGCTCCAGGACCCGCCGCGCTTCGCCCGTCTCGCCGAGGTGCCCAACGTGCACGTGATGCCGCCTGAGCCGCGCCCGGTCGTCCTCGAGCTGATGGCGCGGGCCACGGTCTGCCTCATCCCCCACCGGCGTACGCCGATGTCGGAGGCCATGAGCCCACTGAAGCTCTACGAGTACCTGGCCTCCGGAGCGCGGGTCGTCGCCACCGACCTCGAGCCGATGCGTGGCGTCTCCGATCGGTGCCTCCTGGTCGAGGAGGGCACGCCGCTGGCCCCGGCGGTGCTCACCGCGTGTGAGATGCCTCGCCCCTCCGCGGAGGAGCTCGCCGCCTTCAGGTCCGCGCATGACTGGTCCAGCCGCTACCGGGACTGGCGGATCGCGGCTTTCGGTCGCTGACCCCCAACTGGTGGCGGAAGATGTAGTAGCCGCCACGGTCGCGGGACGCAGCGATGAGCTCGAACCGACCGCTCCACGTGAGCTGCTCGGCCAGGCGGGTGACGGGGCTGCGCAACGCGTCCTCGAGGATCACGATGCGCGCCCGGTGGGCAGCGTCGCCCACGGCCGGGGTGATCACCGCGTGCCGGCCCACGTGCACGAGGGTCCGCTGGTCGGCAGCGTCGGGGCCGGTGCCGGTCGGCTCGTCCCGGCTGGCGGCCACGTCGGCGACCCGCGGCAGGCGGGGGTTGCGCGCCGCTGCCAGCCGCATGGACCGTTCCCGCAGGCTCAGGCGGGAGGCGCCGAAGACGAGCACCGTGTCGAGCGCCTCGCGCTCCACCACATCGGTCAGCGACTCCAGCCAGTCGTGCCCGACCCGACGTCGGGCGCTCTCGCGCACCCGCTCGGTCGCCTGCGCCGCGACGCCTCGCAGGCCCGTGGCGGCGCGACGCACCGCGGCCCCGACCGTGCCGGCCACCGACGCCGGCACGGCGGTCGACGGTCGGCGCACGGGGGCCGGGGCGAGCGGGGCGACGCCCACCGTCCGCTGGGGTGTCGCGCCCCGTCGCGGCTCCAGGTCCCTCGCGAGGGCGGCGACCTCGGCCGCGGCCTCGGCCTGGTCGTTCGCCCGGAGCATCGTGGCGAGGCGGTCGAGCCAGTGCGTCCACGAGAGCGGAGGCAGCGGGTTGGGAGACGGACGACCGATGGGCGCGGGGGGCACCGCCATGCCGGTGAGGTCCGCGACGACGGCGCGGGTCCGGTCGAGCTCGGTGTGGCCCAGGCCCGGGTGCTCCGCCGCCGCCACCCGAGCGCCCGCGAGGTCGCCGAGGCACAGGCGGGCCCAGATGAGCACCGCCCACTGGACCGGGTCGGGGCTGGTGGGCTCGTAGAGCCCGTCGACCCGCTCGAGCAGCTGCGTGACCGATGACAGCGCATCGGCGGCCCGGCCGTCGAGCAGCTGGGCCGTGGCCGTGCCGACGACCGCCTCGGGGACGTACTGGAAGCTGGCGGCGCCGGTGAACGCGCGCTCGGCCTCCTGGTAGCGCCTCCGCTCGACCGCAGCCCAGCCCTGGCGCAGGTAGACGCGGTCCTCGGCCGTCGACCCCGGAGCCGTGGACATGCCCGTCGAGGGGTTCGAGGAGGCCGACCGCACCGGCGCGAAGGGGTGGTCCTGGACCAGCGCGGCGGTCGAGCCGGTGCTCGTGGCCAGGTCGTACCAGTCGCGAAGCTGCCGACGCTGGTCGGCGGTGTGCCGCTCGAGGACGAGACGCCGCCCGGCGACCGTCACCGCGGCCAGCTCGTCGGGGTGGGTGACGAGGTGGTGCACCTTGTCGAGCACGTCGTCCTCGTCGGCCAGGACGCAGTTGACCATGTCGACGTAGCCCGCCGCGTGCATGGCGGGGGTGTCCTGGGCGATCAGGCAGGTGGCCGAGGCAGGGATCTCGAGGTGCTTGCGCACGAAGTCCTGCGTGAAGTTGCCGCAGCTCGGGGCGAACGAGGCGGAGTTGATCAGGCGCGAGTACGCCTCGCCCACCGGCATCGACCGCGTGCCGGCCGAGTCGGTCCACCCGAAGTGCGGCGTGGAGAGGACGGGGTAGTGCTGGGCGAGCACCTTGTTGACGCGGTTGCGCCACGGGTAGTGCCGCGCCTGGCTCCCGGTGAGCAGCACCGGCACGACCTTGGGCAGGCCGTGGTCGCGGTGGACCTGCGGGTCGACCCAGTTGGGCCAGTAGAAGAGCCGATCGGCGATCTCGGGGGTGTAGGCGCCCATCGCCACCGAGACGGTGAAGTAGGTCTCCACGCCCCAGTCGGCCATGTCGGCGAGGAACACTCCCCGCACCGGGTCGAACGCGTCCGAGTTGAGGAAGCCGATCCGCGGAACGTCTGCGTGGGTGTCGAGGCGGGTCAGCCGGCGCGGTCCGACGTAGACGCCGGACTCGAAGAGGACGAGGTCGGGCCGGTGCTGGTCGCACAGGGCGTCGAAGTCGCCGTCCTGGTCGACCAGGGTCACGTCGAAGTGCAACGAGAGGCCGCGGATCTGCTCGGCGAGCTGGTCGTGGACGAACGGCGCCAGCCCCGGGCGGACCCAGCGGAAGAAGAGCAGACGCGGCTTCGCCACGGGCACCGTGGTGGCTCGAGGTCCGGCGTTCACGCGCCCCCTCCGCCGCGTCCGGACCGGGCGAGGTCGAGGAGCGCACGGCCCGCGACCGCGGTGTAGACCGCGCCGCCGGCCGCGGCACCGACCAGCAGCTGCCCGTGGGGGCTCTCGACCGTGCGCATGGCGAGGGCGGCGGCGACCGCCGCCAGTCCTGCGCAGGCCAGCGGCAGGACGATCGCGCGGCCCAGGATGCCGGCCAGCCCGTCGACGAGCGGCGACACCGCGAGCCCGTAGGCGGGCAGCACGACGAGGAGCACGACGGCCACGTGGGCCCAGGCGACGCCATGGAGCCCGTCCATCCGCGCCCCGATCGCCATCGCGGGGAACAGGGCAACGAGCCAGGCCACCTGGATCACCAGCGCCCGCGACGTGCGCCCGGCACCGACGAGCAGGTTGGAGAGCAGGGAGACGAGGGCGAAGCAGCCGCCGTAGACCGCGAGGATCTCCAGCACCGGCGCCGCTTCGTCCCACGTCGCGCCGTAGAGCACCCGGATGAGCGGCTCGGCGAGCACGTAGGTCATCGCGGCGATGACGAAGGCGACCAGGCAGACCGCCCGGGTGGAGCGGCCGAGCGCGGAGGAGAGCTGCTGGCGGTCGCCCCACACCCGCGAGAAGCCGGGCATCGCGACGCCGTTGATCGCACCGCTGAGGACGGCGGTCGCCCAGGAGGACACGTTGAACGCGAGCATGTAGACGCCGAGGAAGGCAGCGCCGAACTGGTGTCCGACCAAGGCGTAGTCGGCGTTGACGAGGGCGTAGTTGACCAGGTTGGCACCCGCGAGCGGGAGCCCGAAGGCGAAGACGTGGCGCAGGTGGCGCGAGGTGATCCGCGGTCGGTAGACCCGGGCCACCGCGACCAGGATGAAGGCCCCCTGGAAGACGATGGCCGCGACCCGCGACCAGGCGAACGCCATCGCGCCGGCACCCTGCGTGGCAAGGACGACGAGCAGGATGCTCGAGGGGACGAAGCCCGCGACGGTCGCGGCGAAGAGCCGGCCCTGCTGGAACTCGCGCGCGAGCAGGGCCGTGGGCACGGCGATCACGCCGCCGACGACGAGGACGAGGGACATCACCCGGATCTCCTCGACCGCGGTGGGCGCCCCGAACATGTCCGCCAGCCGCGGCGCGGAGAGGCTGACCAGGACCGCCAGGACGACACCGCTGAGGATGGCGATCGCGGTGACGGTCGGACCCACCTCGTCGGGGTCGACGTCGCCGCGCACGAGGTAGGCCGCGACTCCCCAGTCGGCGAAGCCGCTCACGACCACCGACACCGTCAGCGCCGCGGCGAACACCCCGAACTGCTCAGGTGAGACGAGGCGGACCACGACCACCATCACTGCGATGTTGGCGAAGCGGATCGTCAGGTTGTTGACGACTCCCCACGCCGCGCCCGACCGCACGCGCGCCTCGAGGCCGCGCCCCGACTCCGGAGCGCGCCCGTCGAGGACCTGCCGTCCCCGAGTCCTGCTCACAGTGTCCCCACTCACGTCACGTCTTCCCCCTGCGTCGGCCAAAGCCGCCGGTCCCCCTGGTCCCCTGCATGCCCGGCCCGCACCCGGGCCGTCCGCGCGGTCTCGCCCTACGGCACCGCGTACTCGAACTCCAGGTCGACGAAGTAGTTGGTGGCGTTCCACGACGACACCGGGAACCCACCTCCCCATCCGTACACGTAGCGCCCGTTCTGGGTCGTCGCCGCGGTCAGCGGCCCGGAGGTGACGGCACTGGCGAAGAAGGCTCCGGTGTAGGAGAAGTTGCCGTTGGGTGCGTAGTAGGAGACGACGTAGGTCTCTCCCGGCGTCAGCGCCAGCGGCGTCGCCAGGGCGGCGGTCTGCCAGCCGCTGGCGGTCTCGTTGGTGAACGTCACCGTCGCGAGGCGAGTGCCCGCGGCGTTCCAGATCGACCCGGTGTGGGTCCCGGTGTTGCCGGGTCCCTTGTAGAACCTGATCGCCGTGGCCGTCCCGGCCTTGCTGGTCGTGAACGCCATGCCCAGCTCGATGTCGCTCGACTCGCCCGACGACAGGGTGGCGGGCGTCGCGGGGCCGATCAGGCTGGCCACCGCGGTGGCCGACGCCTTCGTCGTGAACGACCACGTCTGGTCGGCCAGGACCGCACCACGGGTCGAGACCACCCCGGAGACCGTCGCGGTCAAGGTCCTGCCCGGCGGTAGTCCCCCGCTGGGCACGAACGTCAGCGACCTGCCGTCGCCCGACAGCGTGGCGGTGCCCGGCACGGTCGTCGCGCCGTCCTTGACCGTGAAGGACCAGCCAGGCGACACCTGGGCCGAGAACGTCATGCTCGGCGACACCGAGGTGGCGACCTCGGTCGCCCCGGAGGACGGCGATCGGCCGGTCGTGGTGATCGTCGGGACGCCCCGCCGGTAGACCACGTCCACGAAGTAGTTGGTGGCGTTGTAGCTGTAGGCCGGGTAGCCGCCGCCGTAGACGTAGCGACCGTTGTTGGCCGCCGGCGCAGTGACGTCACCCTCGACCCACGCGGTGGCGAAGAACTGCGGCGACATGGAGTAGCGACCCTGCGGCGCGAGGTAGGAGACGACGTACTCCTGGCCCTCGGTCACGTTGAGGGGCGTCGCCAGCGTGGCCGTCTGCCACCCGGTCGCCGTCTCGTTGGTGAACGTCACCGTCGCGAGCCGCGTGCCGGTGGCGCTCCAGATCGAGCCGGTGTGCGTGCCGCCGTTGCCTGCTCCCTTGAAGAACCGGATGGCGGTCACCTTGCCGTCCGCGGCCGGGACGAACCGGGTGCCGACCTCGACCGTCGAGCTGTCGTCCGCGGCCTGCACCTGGGGCACGAGGTCCCCGAAGAGGCTCTGGGGGCGGGCCACGTCGTCGTCACCGGACGTGCGGAAGGTCCACTGCTGAGCCGGGAGCGTCGCGCCCTCGTCGGACACCACGCCGGTGAGGGACGCCGTGACGAGCACATCCTTCGGCAGCGGCTGGGTCGGTGTGAACGTCAGCTTGGTGCGGTCGGCGTTGGACGTGGTCGTGCCGGCGATCGTGCTGCCCGACTGGCTCAGCACGAAGGTGTAGCCGTTGGCGACCGCCGCGGACGTCCGGACCGAGACGACGCTCCCGCGGCTGACCCCCGTCGCTCCGTCGGCCGGGTCCTGCGACGTGACCGAGATCGACGGCTCGGGATAGGCGAAGACGGGATCCACGTAGTAGTTGTTCGACGAGCTCGACCCCGGGAAGCCGGTGCCGTAGGCGTAGGAACCCGACGTGCCGGTGACCGCAAGCGGTCCGCGGGAGTGGTTCTCGGCGAGGAAGCCGTTGGTCGTGTGGGAGAACAGGCCGGTCGGCGAGTGGTAGGACACGACGTACTCGGTCGACTGCGCGACCGGCACGGGCTGCGTGAACGTCAGCTCCTGCCAGCCGACCGTCGACTCACCGGCGAAGGTGCCCGACGCGAGCACCGCCCCGGCTGAGCTCCACAGCGTGCCGACGTGACTGCCGGTGTTGGCCTGCGACTTGTAGAAGCGGACGCCGGTGATCACGCCGTTCTGCGTGGTGGTGAAACGCGTGCCCACCGTGAGCGGCGACCCGTCGGTGGCCTGGAGCACCGTCGGCACCTCGGTCTCGTCGAAGAGCGTGCACGGGCAGACCCCCACCGCGGCCGCGGGCCTGGCGGTGCGGAACGACCAGGTCCTGCCGGCCGTCACCAGGCTGCCCTGGGTGTCGGCGCCGGAGACGGTGGCGGTGTAGCTCACGAAGCCGGCCAGCGGCTGGCTCGGCGTGAAGGTCACCGTGCGGGTCGAGGCGTCGTAGGTCGTGGCACCCGCGACGGTGGCGTTGTTGGAGTCCTTCAGCACCAGGCCGGCGCTGCCCGCGGTCAACGGCTTCGTGAAGCGTGCCGTCACCGTCGACGTGGTGGGCACGCTCGACGCGCCGGCCACCGGGAGCTGGTTGGTCGCCATCAGGGGCGACGCGTCCTCGGTGTTGAAGAGCACGTCCACGTAGTAGTTGCTGCCTCGGTAGGACTGGTTGGGGAAGGAGCCGGCGGGGCCGAACACGCCCGCCGACGCCGCGCCGAAGCCGCCCTCGACGAGCAGGGCCCCGGTGTCGAGCGGCGCGGCCGCGAAGGCGTCGGCCTGGACCGCGTAGTGCCCGTTGGGCACCGTGTAGGAGACGACGTAGGTCTGGCCGGCCGCGACTGCCACCGGCGCGGAGAAGCTCGCCTGCTGCCAGCCTGACGCCGTCTCACCGGTGAAGGTGACCGAGGCGAGCCGCTCACCCGTGGCGCCCCACAGGGACCCGACGTGTGTCCCGGTGTTGCCGGCACCCTTGTAGAAGCGCACGCCCGTGATGAAGCCGTCGCCCCCGGCGACGAAGCGCAGGCCGACCTCGGCCGACGAGGCGTCGTCGACCGCGGGCGTGTCGGGCATGGACTGACCGAAGACGCTGCACGGGCACTTGGCGGTGTAGGAGCGGGTGACGGCGGCGCCGATGTTGGCGCTGTCGTCCATCGCCCGCGCCCGCACGCTGACCGCGCCGACCCCGCGTTGCAGGGTCGTGTAGGACCAGGACGTCGTGCCCGTGGCGGCGTGCCAGGTCTCCCCGGCGTCGAGGGACACCTCCACGCCTGCGACCCGGCCCCCGACGTCGCCGGCGGTGCCGGTGATGGTCACCGACGCGCCGTTGTGCTGCTGGACGGTGGTGGCCGGAGCGGTGATCGCCACCGTGGGTGCCGTGGTGTCGGTGCTCCTGGTGGCGGGCACCAGCCCGGGGGCCAGGGTCGAGGGCTGGACGCCCATGTCGGCGAACAGGTTGACCTGGAACTGCCTCATCCGGGCGTCCTGCGGTCCCCCGACCCGGTCGTGGGTGTCGTCGAGCCCCCACGACCATTGGATCGTGCCGGCGCTGAACACGAGCGCGCCGCTGGGCGCCTTGTAGAGCGTGATGTGGTGCTCGGTCTTCCCGGGCGCCGTGGTGTTGCCGAAGTCCTGGAGGATCTGGGGCACGTCGCCGACCGTGGTCGACATCCGGATCAGTCCCGCGGGCCGGTGCCCGTTGTCGAGGTCCTCGTTGGACTCGTAGCCGATGGTCGCGTCGGACAGTGCGGCCCTGGTACCGGCCGGCAGTGTCGCCAGGGACGTGTTGCGCCACATGCGCAGCTTGCCCTCCTCCGAGCTCACCGTGATCGGGAGCTCGCTGAAGTTCGAGAGGTACGCCGTGCCGGTGAGCGCGTTCTCCGGCCGTCCACCGCCCTGGCTGCTCGGCGCGAGCCGGGGGTCGCGCCAGGTGCCGGTGGACTGGGGGGACGGATCGATCTTGGCGTTGGCCCAGGTCTCCTTGTAGGAGACGAGGGTGCGGTAGGGCGTGTGGCTGACGTCGGCGGACGGCGCGTAGCGGGTGCGCCAGTAGACCTCGTTGCCGCTGAGGAACTGCAGGTGGACACCGGCCGCACGCGCCGCTTCCACGTTGGCGCGCTGGGCGCCGCTCCAGTACTCGTCGTGACCCACGGACAGGAAGACCTCGTGGTTGGTGAGCAGGTGGCCCCTGCGGTCGGTGTCGACACCGGCGATGTAGCTGACGTCGTAGCCGTTCTGCTCCAGGAAGCGCACCATCGGGTACTCGTTGGAGAAGAAGAAGTCGCGCCCGCCGTTGTCGCCGCGCGTCATCATCGGGCGGTTGTAGGAGAGCTGGTACGCGCGACCGTTGGCGCCGCCCTGGTAGAAGTCCGAGCCGCCGTAGGTGTTGTAGGCCTGCCACGTCGGGTCGGAGGTCTGGAACACGACGTCGGAGGTGCTGGCGTCGTCTCGCACGATGAACGTGATGTGGCTGCGGTCGCCGTTGGAGCGCTTGAGCAGGGCGACGTAGACGCCGGACACGGCCGTCGACGGCACGTTCCACGACGCCGACACCGCCCAGTTGCCGCAGTCGTACAGCTCGGTGGTGCCGTCCTTGATGCAGTTGGGCTGGTCCTGGGGAAGGGACGCGCTGGGGCTGACCGAGGTGATGTAGCGAGCGCCGTAGCCCTGGTAGTAGCCGATCCGGTAGATCCCGATGGAGTAGGACGTCGCCGGCGTCTTGATCTTGAAGTCGATCCTCTGGCCGACGTTGACCGAGATGTCGGTCGAGAAGCCCTGGATGGAGTCCGAGCCGGCCCCGTCGATGTCCCAGACCTCGGCGTCGGTGCCCGTCTTGGCGTTCTCACAGGCGATCTTGTTGCCCGACGGGCCGCAGGGGTCCGCGGCACTGGCCGCCGACGGACCACCCAGCAGGGCCGGTCCCACCATCGCATTCAGTGCCGCGACCAGCGCGAGCACTGCCACCTTCCACGTCCACGCTCGCCCGAGACCCCACGTGCGATTCCCAGCAGTGCTGGCCATCTCTCCACCCTTCATGGCCCGCGACGCGGCGCCCCACGGTCAGATCCTGTCCACGCGGCACCCCGAGCGGGCAGCGGAGCGGTCGATATCCCCAATTTCACAGACGCGTCAGAGGCCGGCGGCGACCGCCTCCCGCGTCGCGCGGATGCGCAGCGGCGGCGGGTCGGGCACCTTGGTCACCGTGCGGCTGGCAGCCGCCACCAGGTCGCGCGCCTTGAGGCTGTCGGCATCGCGCGAGATGCACAGGTCGCGCAGGGCCAGCTCGAGCGCGATGGTCAGCTGGTGGTCGTCGACGTGCTCGCCGTGCATCGCGCGGCGGGGCACCAGCACCGGGCACCGGCCGTTCTCCAGCGCCATCAGCGCGATCCCGGTGCCGGCGTGCGCGACCACGACGTCGGCGGCGCGGATGGCGGCGGCCATCTCGGCCGACGGCACGCGTTCGCGCGCGTCGATCCCGAGACCGGTGACGTCGGTGCCCCCGGTCTGCCACAGCACCTCGGCGCCGGGCGGCACCAGGGCCACGAGCCGGTCGAGCAGCCGCCGGAAGCCGTAGCCCTCCTGCGTGCCGAGGCTGACCACCATCGAGCGCACCGCCCGCTCCTCGGTGGGCATGGTCTCGTAGAGCTCCCACGGCGAGGCGAGGTACTGCCAGTGGCCGCGGGTGAGCGAGGTCGACTGGCTGAAGGTCCTGATGCCGGGCACCAGCGCGAGCACTCGACCCGACACCGACGGCGCGTCCAGCCGGGTGGCGCTCTCGATGTAGACCGTCTCGATCCCGCGCAGCCGCGCCTGCGGCAGCAGGGCGAGGGCCAGCGCGGCGCCGGTGCTCACGACCAGCGACACGTCGTGGTCGCTGAAGAGCCGTCGGCACGCGACGGCGTTGCGCGCCAGCGCGCGGGTGTCGCGCGGCGGGCACGGCAGCGCCCAGTGGACCCGCTCCCCCGCGAGCAGCGACTCGGTCTGGGCCGTGCGGGGCGTCACCCACACCACGTCGTCGCCCACGCCGAGGCGCGGTCGCAGGGTGTGCAGCTGCATCACGTGCCCACCGTCGTTGGCGACGAGCAGGGTGGTCATCCGCGGATCCCGGCGACGGCGTCGGCCAGCACCGCGACGACCCGCTCCTGCTGGTCCTCGCTGAGGTGCGGGTGCATCGGCAGCGACAGGATCTCCCCCGCCGCCCGCTCCGCCACCCGCGCGGTCCCCGGGCCGAGGCCCAGGTGGGCGTAGGCGCCGGTCAGGTGCACGGGGTAGGGGTAGTGGACGCCCGCGCCGACGCCCGCCCGGCCGAGCTCGGCCAGCACCCGGTCGCGCTCGGCGACCCGCACGACGTAGAGGTGCCAGACGTGCTGGCCCTCCGCTCCGAGCAGCGGGCGGCGTACGCCGGGCACGTCGGCGAGGAGCGCGTCGTAGCGGGCGGCCGCCCGCACCCGGAGCTCGTTCCACTTCTCCAGCCGGTCGAGCTTGGCGCGCAGGTAGACCGCCTGCACCGTGTCGAGCCGGGAGTTCATGCCGATCACGTCGTGGACGTAGCGGGTCGAGGAGCCGTGGTTGCGCAGGCGGCGCACCTCCGCCGCGATCGTCGCGTCGTCGGTGGTCACCGCGCCGGCGTCGCCCGCAGCCCCGAGGTTCTTGCCGGGATAGAAGCTGGTGGCGGCGACCGTGCCGAGCCCGCCCGAGCCGCGCCCGTCGACCCGCGCGCCCTGGGACTGGGCGGCGTCCTCGACGAGGGGCACGCCGGCTGCGTCGCAGACCTCCGCCAGCCGCTGGA
Organism: Nocardioides sp. Z35_8; assembly: GCF_059621125.1. Classification (NCBI taxonomy): domain Bacteria; kingdom Bacillati; phylum Actinomycetota; class Actinomycetes; order Propionibacteriales; family Nocardioidaceae; genus Nocardioides; species Nocardioides sp. Z35_8. Next base: position 151,941 of record NZ_JCAQIE010000001.1, read on the forward strand.
TCGGCGCGAGCTGGCCGAAGAGGTGGACGGCCACCACGGCCTGCGTCCGGTCGGTGATCGCGTCCGCGACCAGGTCGGGGTCGATGAGCAGCCGCTCGTCGTCGCAGTCCACCAGGACGGGCAGCGCACCGATGCGCGAGACGGCCTCCGCGGTGGCGATGAACGTGTTGGCGGGGATGACCACCTCGCCGCCCGGACGCACACCGGCGGCACGGAGCGCGAGCTCGAGGGCGTCGGTGCCGTTGGCGACCCCGACGCAGTGGTCGACGCCGACGAACTCGGCGTACTGGTGCTCGAAGTCGGCGACGGGCGGGCCGTCGACGAAGGCGGTCGCGGCGAAGACGGCCGCGAGGCCCGCCTCCACCTCGGCGGCGATCTCCGCGTGCTGGGCGGCGAGGTCGACGAAGGGGACGTTGCTCATGTGCGGACTCCTGTCCGGATCGGTCGGGCGGGCACTCCCACCCAGGTCTGTCCTGCGGGGACGTCCTCGAGGACCACCGACCCCATCCCGACGGTCGCGTCGGCGCCGATGCGCACGCCTTCGCGCACGGAGGCGTTCATGCCGAGGTAGGACGCCTCGCCCACCTCGACGCCGCCGCCGAGGGACACCCCGGCGCACAGGGTGGCGTAGTCGGCCACGGTGCAGCCGTGGGTCAGCGTGACGTGCGGCATGAGGACGACGTGCTGGCCGACCTCGACGTCCGCGGTGAGCACCACGCCGTCGAGGGCGATCGTGCCGGCGCCGACGTGGCAGCTGCCGGGCAGCACCAGGCGCGGGTGGAGCAGGGTGCCGTAGCGGGCCGGGTCGAGACCGACCATGGCCAGGCGCGTGGCGATGCGGCGGCGCAGGCGGCCCTTGCCGAGCGCCAGGACCACCTCGTGGTCGACGAGCTCGGTGACCAGGTCGACCCCGCCCAGCACCGGCACCAGGCCGTGGAGGGTGCCCCACCTGAGCGGGTCGTCGTCGACGACGTGGAGCGGCCCGTCGTGCTGCAGGAGCACGGCGACCGCGGTCGCCTCGCGCGCCAGGCCGCTGGCGCCGACCAGCACCAGCCCGGTCACGGCCGCCGCGCCGTCCCGAGGGCGTCGCACACCCGCTGGTGCTCGGCGTCGCTCATCTGGTGGAACAACGGCAGCACCAGCGTGCGGTCGGTGAGGCGCTCGGTGACCGGCAGCGGCGCGTGCCCCCGCTCGCCGTGCGCGGGCTGGCGGTGGGCCGCCATGATGCCGCGGCGCGCCGAGATGCCGGCCGCGGCGAGGTGCTCCATCATCTGCTCGCGGTCCAGCGGGTGGTCGGGCAGGACCTCGAGCCAGCAGGACTGGAAGTTGGTGGTGCCCCATGCCGGGTCGCCCACGAGCCGCATCCCGGGCAGCACGGTGACCGCCTCGGCGTACCTCGCGGCGAGCTCGCGGCGCCGGGCCACCATCTCGGGGAGCCGGCGCAGCTGGACCAGCCCGACCGCGGCCTGGAGGTCGGTCATCCGGTAGTTGAAGCCGACCTCGTCGAAGCTCTCCGGAGGCGCCAGCACGCTGGCGTGGCGCTCGGCGGCGGAGACACTCATGGCGTGCTCGCGCAGGCGCCGGGCGCGGGCCGCCCAGTCGGCCCGGGAGGTGGTGAGCATCCCGCCCTCCCCCGTCGTGAGGAGCTTGCGCGGGTGGAACGACCAGGTCGCGAGCTCGGCGCCGGCGCCCACCGGTCGACCGTGGGCCGTGGACCCGGCCGCGCAGGCGGCGTCCTCGACGACCGTGATCCCGAGCGGGTCGCACCAGGCGCGGATGGCCAGGAGGTCGAGCGGCACGCCGCCCTGGTCCACGGCGATCACCGCGCGCGTGCGCGGGGTGACCGCCGTGGCGATCGTGGCGGGCGTCAGGTTGCCCGTGTCGGGGTCGACGTCGGCGAAGACCGGGGTGGCGCCGACGTAGGTCGGCGCGTTGGCGGTGGCGACGAAGGAGAACGACGGCACCACGACCTCGTCGCCGGGACCGACCCCGGCGACGACGAGCGCCAGGTGCAGGGCGGTCGTGCAGTTGCTCAGCGCCACGGCGTGCGCGACGCCCTGCGCCTCGGCGAACGCCGTCTCGAAGGCCGCGACGCGCGGGCCCTGGGCCACCCAGCCGGAGCGCAGCACCTCCGAGACGGCGGCCACCTCCTCCTCGCCGAGCCACGGCTGCATCACGTTGATGCGCGTGAGCTCCTGCTCGAGGCTCATCGGGCCACCGCCACGGAGCGTCCGGCGGCGATCTGCTCGCGCTGGGGACGCCACCACTCGACCAGCTGCCGCAGTCCGTCCTCGAGCCCGGTGGTGGCCGTGAAGCCGAGGTCGCGCCGGGCGGCGGAGGTGTCGGCGAGGCGGCGGACGACTCCGTTGACGCCCCGCTCCGGGCCGTGCTCGACGGGCAGCTCGGAGCCCATCACGCGCAGCAGCGTCTGCGCGAGCCCCAGCAGGCTGGTCTCCTCGCCGCGGGCGACGTTGTAGACGCCCTCGACGACGTCGGAGGACGCCGCCAGCACGTTGGCCCGGGCGATGTCGGTGGTGAAGACGAAGTCCATCGTCTGGCGACCGTCGCCGAAGATGAGCGGCGGGAGGCCGTCGTCGATGCGCTCCATCCACCGCACCAGCACCTCGGTGTAGAGGCCGTGGACGTCCATGCGCGGTCCGTAGACGTTGAAGTAGCGCAGCCCGACGTAGTCGAGCCCGTGCATCGCCCGGAAGCTGCGCAGCATGCCCTCGTTGAAGGTCTTGGCGGCACCGTAGAACGTGTCGTTGTCGTAGGGGTGCTGGTCCTCCGGCGTCGGGAAGCGCTCCGCGAGGCCGTAGACCGACGCCGACGACGCCGCGACGAGCTTGTCGACGCCCGGCACGGACGCCGCGGCCTCGACGACGTTGAAGGTGCCGTCGACCAGCACCTCCAGCGCCAGCCGCGGCTCCTCGGCGCACTGCGTGATCCGGATGGCGGCCTGGTGGAAGACCAGGTCGCAGCCGCTGGTCAGGTCGTGCACGAGGTCGCGGTCGCGGATGTCGCCGCGCACCAGCACCAGGTCGGCGTCGCCGCGCCCGAGGGCAGCCTGGAGGTTGGCCTCCCGGCCGCGGACGAAGTTGTCGAGCACCCGCACCTGGGCGACCCCCGCATCGAAGAGCTGGTCGACGAGCGTCGAGCCGATGGTGCCGGCGCCGCCGGTCACCAGCGCGGTCGCTCCTGCGAGGGCCGTCATCGCGCCGCCTCCAGCACGCTCAGGCGGGGCGCCGGTGGGCCCGGCGGGGCCGCCGACCCGGCGTCGTACGCCGTCCCGGACCGCTCGGCCAGCCGGTGCGAGGCCTGCTCGAGCACCTCGAGGACCCGCAGCCCGGCGCGGCCGTCGGTCACCGCCGGGCGGCCCTCGTGGATCGCGGTGGCGAACTCGGTCACCATCGCCCCGAGAGCCTCGCGCTCGGGCAGCGCCGGCGACCAGGTGTCGCCCAGCCGGTAGGACACGGTCGAGGCGGTGCGGTCGGCGCCGGCCACCGAGGTGCGGGCGAGGTCGACGCCGCGGTCGTAGATGCTGAGCCGCTGCTGGGGGTTGAGGTCGTCCCAGACCAGCGTGCGCCGCGACCCGCCGATCACCATCTGGCGGATCTTGGTGGGGCTGAGCCAGTTGACGTGCACGTGCGCGAGCCCGTCGTCGGGCAGCGGCAGCGTCAGGTGGCCGACACAGGCGCGGCCGGCGCCGATGGGGTCGGCTCCGGTCGCGCCGATGCCCGTCGTGGGCAGCCCTCCGGGCAGCACGAAGTCGAGGATGGCGAGGTCGTGCGGGGCCAGGTCCCACAGCACGTCGATGTCGGGCTGCACCAGCCCCAGGTTGATCCGCACCGAGTCGACGAAGTGCACCTGGCCGAGCTCGCCACTGCCGACGAGGTCGCGCATCCGCTGCACGGCCGGCGTGTAGCAGTAGGTGTGGTCGGTCATCAGGGTCAGGCCCTGGGCATCCGCCAGGTCGACCATGGTGCGGCCGCGCGAGACGCTGTCCGCGAGCGGCTTCTCCACGAGCACGTGCTTGCCCGCGCTGAGCGCCTGCAGCGCGAGCCCGTGGTGCGTACGGGCCGGGGTGGCGATCGCGACGGCGTGGATGCGCGGGTCGTCGAGCACCCGCTCCAGGCTGTCGGTGACCTCGACGTGCGGGCCGGCGACCCGGCGCGCCCGCTCGAGGTCGAGGTCGCAGACCGCCTCGAGGCTCCAGTCGGGGGACGCCCCGAAGTTGCGGACCAGGTTGGGGCCCCAGTAGCCGGCGCCGATGACGGCGATGCCCAGGGGGCCGGGTGTGCGGATGCTCATCGTGCTTCCTCCAGTCGGCCGTCGGCCTCCACGTAGACCTCTCCGGTGACCGGGCAGATCCACCGGTCGCGGTTGTCGAAGACCAGCGGGACGCCGCTGCGGCCCACCCATCCGATGCGTCGTGCGGGCATGCCCACCACGAGCCCGTGGTCGGGGACGTCGCGCGTCACGACCGCGCCGGCGCCGACGCTGGCCCACCGGCCGATCCGCACCGGGGCCACGCACACGGCGCGCGCCCCGACGGACGCGCCCTCGCCGATGGTGACCCCGACGGGCTCCCAGTCCTCGGCGCCCTTGCGCCGGCCGTCGGTCGTCACCGCGCGCGGGTAGGTGTCGTTGGTGAGCACCACCGCGGGGCCGATGAACACCCCGTCCCCGAGCACGGCCGGCTCGTAGACCAGGGCCTGGTTCTGCACCTTGCACCGCTCGCCGATCCGGGCGCCCGGGCCGACGTAGACGCCGCGGCCCAGGATCGTTCCGTCGCCGACCTGCGCCCCCTCTCGGACGACGGTCTGGTCCCACACCTGGGCGCCGCGACCGACGCGGGCGCCGTCCTCGACGGTCGCGGTGGGCGCGACGTGGGCGCGGTCGCGGGAGTGGGCGCGGGAGCGGGCACGCGCGCTGGACAGTGAGGTCATGTGCGGGAGCTCTCGTCTCGTTGCCAGGTGGTGAAGTCCCCGTCCCTCAGCGCCCGTCGGGCACCGAGCCGGGCGGCGACGTGGACGGCCACGAACACCGGGAGCCGGAGGGCGAGCCCCGGCCGCTCGGCGGCCAGGCCGAGCAGGGTGCGCGGGCTCGTGCGCGAGGCGGGACGGCGTACGCCGAGCTGCTCGGCCTGGGCGTTGCCCGTCGCGACCCGCACCCGACGGCGGACCAGGTCGCGCACGGTGCGAGGCGGGTGGACCACGGCGACGGCACCGGGCACGACGCGGCGCTCGTGGTCGCCGAACGAGTCGGACATGGCGAGGTCGTCGCCCATCATCCGCGGCAGCGCGCCCACGCGCGCCTGGGCCTCCTCGGAGAGCACCACGACCCCACGACCGAACAGGCCGGTCCGCACCTGCGGCAGCGCCTCCCACACGTCGTAGTACCACCGCACCCAGGGCGAGCAGCCCGTGCGCGGCACGGCGCGGCGCGGCGCAGTGGCCAGCACCTCGTCGCGGGCGATCGGCTCCAGGAGCCGGAGCGCCGCGACGCCGCCGAGCTCGATGTCGGCGTCGAGGTGGATGCGCGGGAAGACGTCGGTGGCGGCGTTGCCGACCCGGACGGCCTCGGCCTTGGACGGCTGCGCGATCTCGATCACGCGGGCCTGCGGGTCGGCCGCCCGGGCCACCTCGGCCGTGCGGTCGGTGCAGCCGTTGCAGACCACGACCACGTCGAGGTCGCCGCCGCGTGTCCCGCCGCGCAACGCGGCCAGGTTGCGGCCGATCGTCGCTGCCTCGTTGTGCGCCGGGATGACGACACTGGCCAGGGCCATTCCCACTCCCCCACGTCGCGTGCCGACCGATCGGCGGCACCCTCAGATCTTGGGCAAGGCGCTCGCCCCGGAGGAGCGCCCACGGGGGCTTTCGCCCATTTTGGGGAGCCCTACCCCGTCGCGTCCGCGAAGCGGATGTCGGCCGAGCGCAGGTCGCGCAGCTGGAGCACCAGGAGGTCGAGCTCGAGCACCGACCAGGTGTCGTCGACCGCCACGCCGGTCGCCGTCGTGCGCAGGGCGCGGTAGAGCAGGTGGGGCTGCTTGCGCAGCTCGGCGTGCAGGGTCCCCTCCAGGACCAGTCGCAGGTAGTCGTGCTGCACGCCCGGGGCCGACCCGTAGCGGTAGGTCGCGTCGACGTCGTTGTCGCCCGCCAGCTCGGCGAAGGTCTGCCAGTCGATCGCCACCAGGTGGTCGACCCGCCGCCCGGTCGACGACTCCACCGCCGCGACCACGGCGCTCGGCCCGTCCACGACCGGCGCGTCCGCGCGGACGGACACCGACTCGACGAGCGCGCTACGGCCGTCGGCGGGCACCTCCACGAGCATCATCGACTCGACGGACTGCTCGCCGGGCAGCCACGTCACGTCCTGCGTGCCGCCCGGGCGGGTGCCGACCAGGAGGATCGTGTCGCCGGCCGCCGGCGCCGGGCGCCCGGACAGCCCGTCGAACGCGCCGTCGATGCGGCCCATCCGGCTGGTGAGGCTGAGGTTGACGCACGCCGCGGCCGCGACGGCGAGCACCACGAGCAGCGCGACCACCGCCGCCGGGCGGCGCAGCCGCGTACGCCGGCCCGCCGGCCGGCCGGTCGGCCCTGGCGCCATCGCACTCCCCCGTCCGTCCCGTCGACGCTAGGCGCTCGCGGGCGCGACCTCATGCCCCAAACGGGGGACGGTGCGGTCAGGAGTTGAAGCGCTGCTGGGTCTTCTCGAGGCCGTCGGTGATCAGCGACTCGACCGCGTCGGCGGCGTCGGAGACCTGGAACGGCAGCTCCTTGCGCTCGACGGTCGAGTAGTTGGACAGCACGAAGTCGGCGACGTCCTGGCGCCCGGGCGGGCGGCCGATCCCGGCCCGCACCCGGTAGAAGTCGCCGGTGCCCAGCGAGGAGCGCATCGACTTCAGCCCGTTGTGGCCGTTGTCGCCGCCACCGAGCTTGACCCGCAGGGTGCCGAAGGCGATGTCGAGCTCGTCGTGGATCGCGATGATGTGGTCGGGGGCGACCTTGTAGAAGGTCGCGAGCGCCTTGACCGGGCCGCCGGACTCGTTCATGTAGCCGCGGCCGCGGGCGAGCACGACCCGCGGGCCGCCGAGCCCGAGGCGGCCCTCGACGACGTCGGCGCGGCCCGTCTTGTGCGCGCGGAACTTCGCGCCCATCCGGGAGGCGAGCTCGTCGGTGACGAGGTAGCCGATGTTGTGGCGGTGCCCGGCATAGGCCGGGCCGGGGTTGCCGAGCCCGACGACCAGCCAGACGTCCGAGGTCGGGGCGTCGCTCACGGTCCCATCCAATCAGTCGAGGCGGCGCATCCTGACGCCGAAATGGCGCCGAGTCGGCGCATCCTGCACGCGACGTGCGTCAGGATGCGCCGACTCGACGGGGTCTGGGCGCGAGGACGCGCCCCTTGGTCACTCGGAGTCGGAGCCCTCGGCGGCGTCGTCGCCGGACGCAGAGTCGTCGTCGGACTGCGGGGCGTCGTGCTCGATGCCGGCGTCGGCCTCGGCCTCCTCCAGCTCGGCCTCGAGGGCCTCGGCGGAGATCTGCTGGGTCACGTTGACGATGAGCAGGTCCTCGTCGGCGAGCAGGGTGGTGCCCGACGGCAGGTCGAGGTCCTTGGCGAGGATCTGGGTGCCGATGGCGGCGCCCTCGACCGAGACCTCGAAGAACTCGGGGATGTGGGTGGCCTCGGCCTCGACGGAGAGCACGGCGTTCTCGTTGACGACCAGGGTGTCGGGGGCGGCGTCGCCGATGACGTGGATCGGGACGTCGACGGTGACCTTCTCGCCGCGGCGCACGGCCACGAAGTCGACGTGCTCGATGACGCGGCGGATCGGGTCGATCTGGACGTCCTTGGTCAGGGCGAGCTGCTCGGAGCCGTCGACCTCGAGGGCCAGCAGCGCGTTGGCGCCACCGTGCTTGAGAGCCATCATCGTCTGGTGGCCGGGCAGGATGACGTGGATCGGGTCGTTGCCGTGGCCGTAGATGACGGCGGGGATCTTGTCCTCGCGGCGGATGCGGCGGGCGGCGCCCTTGCCGAACTCGGTGCGCGCCTCGGCGGCGATCTTCTCGGGGGCAGACATGGTGTTCTCCGTACGTCGTGGGCTGGTCGTGCGAGTGCGTGGTCGGTGGGCCTCGGGGCCGGAGACGACGAACGCCGCGCTCCGGATCGGAGGCGCGGCGCAAGGGACCGGCCCAGTCGATCACGGAGTCCGGGTCGTGCGGGCTCCCTCGCCGAGGCAACCCCAGAACTCTAGACCCCGGCCCGCGGCCGGGTCGAATCGCGGTCGCCTCCGGCGGGCTCACTAGGGTGGCCCGGTGCCCCTTCTGCTCCCCGAGGCGCGCGAGCGCGCCGTGCTGCTGACCGACGTCCACACCGAGGTCCACCTCGACCTGACCTCCACCGAGGACTTCGGCGTCGAGGCGACGATCTCGTTCGGCTGCACCCAGCCCGGGGCGTCGACGTTCCTCGAGCTCAACGGCGCCACGGCGGTGACGCTCGACGGGTCCCCCGCGCCGTACGCCGACGGGCGGATCGCGCTGACCGACCTCGCCGCGACCAACACCGTGCGGGTCACCGCGCGGATGCCCTACGTCACCGACGGCGACGGCATGACCGTGACCGTCGACCCGGCCGACGGCGAGCGCTACGTCTGCGCGCACACCTCGATGGACATCGCCCAGAAGGTCGTGCCCTGCTTCGACCAGCCCGACATCAAGTCGACCTTCACGGTGGGCGTCACGGCGCCGTCGCACTGGACGGTGCTGGCCAACGGCCCGCTGGAGGACCGCGCGAGCGGCGAGGGCGCCGACACCTGGCGCTTCGGCACCACGCCGCCGTTCTCCTCCTACCTCTTCACCCTCGTCGGCGGACCGTGGGTCTCGGTCACGTGGGACGAGCCCTACGCCCCGGCGCCGGGCGGGACGCTGCCGTTCGGCTGGCACGCCCGGGCCTCGCAGGAGCGCGAGCTGCGCCGCGACGCCGACGAGCTGCGTCGCATCACCAGCGCGTGCTTCCAGCACTACACGACGATCTTCGAGCCCGACTACCCCTACGCCGACTACCAGCAGGTCTTCGCCCCCGGGCTCAACTGGGGCGCGATGGAGTTCCCCGGCTGCGTGGTCTTCCGCGACCAGGCGCTCACCCAGGGCACGCCCACCGAGCTCGAGCGCCAGTGGCTGGCCTCGACGATCGCCCACGAGATGGCCCACATGTGGTTCGGCGACCTGGTGACGATGCGGTGGTGGGAGGACTCGTGGCTCAACGAGTCGTTCGCCGACTTCATGGGCTACGACGTCGCGGGCGTGGCGGCGGGCTACACCGACGCCTGGACGTCGGCCGCGATCACCCGCAAGCCGGCCGGCTACCGCGCCGACCGGCGGCGCTCGACGCACCCGATCGCCGAGGACACCGACAAGATCGTCGACGTCGACACGGCCTTCGCCAACTTCGACATGATCACCTACGCCAAGGGCAACTCGGCGCTCGCCCAGCTCGGCCACTGGCTCGGCGAGGAGGACTTCCTCGCCGGCGTCAACCGCCACCTCACCGCGCACGCCTTCGACAACGCCGACCTGGCCGACTTTCTCGACTCGCTCGACGCGGCCACCGACAAGGACGTCCGGGCGTGGGCGGCGGCCTGGCTGCGCACCACCGGCTTCGACACCCTGCGGGTGAGCCGCGACGACGAGGGCGTGCCGGTCCTGACCCGCGCGGGCTCGCGACCGCACCGCCTCACCGTCTCGGCGTACGACGACGCGATGCGGCTCGTGGACTCCCGCGACGTGCACCTCGGGGCCGGGCCGGTGCGGCTCGAGGAGTTCGCCGGGCGGGTCGTCGTGCCCAACTCCGGCGACGAGACCTTCGCGGTCGTCCGGCCCGACGAGCAGTCCTGGGCCGCGATCACCGCCGGGCTGTCGTCGGTCGAGTCGCAGCTGACCCGCGCGGTGCTGTGGTGGACCGCGGTCGACCTGTGCGAGTCGCAGGTCATCGGCGTCGGCGAGCTGCTCGGGCTGGCCGAGCGGCACCTGCGTCCGGAGCGGCACCCCCTCGTCTTCGAGGGCGTGATGCGCGCGCTCCAGTCGGTCGTGCGCCGCTACGCCGAGCCGGGCGAGGTGGCCGGCCACCTGGCGGTGGTCGCCGACATCGCCCGCGGTGCGGTCGACGGCGCCGACCCGTCGCTCGCCCCGGGTGCGTCGCGGGTGCTGGCCCGGCTCAGCGCCGACCGCGACCTGCTCGTCGCGTGGCTGGGCCGCGACGGCGTCGACCCCACCGTGCGGTGGGCGGCGGTCCAGCGCCTCGCCGAGCTGGGCGACGACTCGTGGATCGCCCCGGAGGAGCAGCGCGACAGGTCGGTCGCCGGCCACCACGCCGCCCTCACCGCCCGAGCCGCCGTGCCGACGCCGGAGGCCAAGGCCGCCGCCTGGGCGCAGCTGATGGGGGGCGAGCTGGGCAGCCACGAGTTCGACGCCGTCGGCGCCGGGTTCTGGGGCTGGGAGCAGGCCGACCTCGTGCGTCCCTACCTCGCTCGCTACGTCTCCGACGGCCTGGCGCTGGCCCGGCGCTCGGGCCAGGCGATGGGCGACGTCATCGGCGACGCGTTCCCGCTCCTGCCGCTGTCCCTCGACGTACGTCGCGAGCTGCGCGCCGCGGTCGCCGTCGCCCTCGAGGGCGACGTGCCGACGGTGCTCGCGCGGTCGTGGAACGACGCGCTCGACGACCTCGACCGGACGCTCTGAGCGACCCGGCCGCGCGGTGGTCCGCCGCGCGGTCGGTCAGGCGTGGCCGTCGAACATCGACGTGACCGACCCGTCCTCGAACACCTCGCGGATGGCGCGGGCGATGAGCGGGGCGATCGAGAGCGTGGTCAGCTTGTCGAACTGCTTCTCGGACGGGATGGGGAGGGTGTCGGTGACCACGATCTCCATCGCCGAGCAGTTCTTGAGCCGGTCGACCGCCGGGTCGGAGAGGATCGGGTGGGTCGCGGCGATGACCACGCCGGCGGCGCCCTCGGCCATGCACGCCTCGGCGGCCTTCACGATCGTGCCGCCGGTGTCGATCATGTCGTCGGTCAGGACGCAGATCTTGTCCTTGACCTCGCCGACGACGCGGTTGGCGACGACCTCGTTGGCGACGTCGATGCGGCGCGACTTGTGGATGAACGCCAGCGGCGCCCCGCCCAGGCGCGCCGACCATCGCTCGGCGACCTTGATCCGGCCGGCGTCCGGGGAGACCACGGCGAGCTGCTGGTCGCCGTACTTCTCCTTGACGTAGTCGGTGAGGATCGGCAGCGCCATCAGGTGGTCGACGGGGCCGTCGAAGAAGCCCTGGATCTGGTCGGCGTGCAGGTCGACGGTGATCAGCCGGTCGGCGCCGGCGGTCTTGAACAGGTCGGCGACCAGTCGCGCCGAGATCGGCTCACGGCCGCGGTGCTTCTTGTCCTGACGGGCATAGCCGTAGAAGGGCATCACCACGGTGATCCGCTTGGCCGAGGCGCGCTTGAGCGCGTCGACCATGATCAGGTGCTCCATGATCCACTCGTTGATCGGAGCGGTGTGGCTCTGGATCACGAAGGCGTGGCACCCCCGCACGGACTCCTCGTAGCGCACGTAGAGCTCGCCGTTGGCGAACTCGTAGGCACTCTGCGGGACGAGCCCGGTCTCGAGGAGGTCGGCGACCTCGTGTGCGAGGTCGGGGTGCGCCCGGCCGCTGAAGACCATGAGGTTCTTCTCGGTGGTCCGCTTCATTCCGGTCACGCGACGCGACTCCTCGCTGTCCTGGTCGGCCTCGGGGGAAGGCTCGTTCGGAGGTGCTGGTCAAGTCTGACCCACATCCGTCCCACCACCAACCCCGGGGTCACTCCTCGGGCTGCTCGAGCCGCTCGCGAGCGGTGCGGGCGGCCTCGGCCTGGGCCGTGCCCGCGCGCTTGGCCTCGGCCCAGCCCTCGAGATTGCGCTGCTGGCCGCTGCTGATCGCCAGCGCCCCCGGCGGCACGTCGTTGCGTACGACCGCGCCGCCCGCGGTGCCCGCGCCGTCGCCGACCTCGACCGGCGCGACGAAGGTGTTGTTGGAGCCGGTCCGGGCGTGGCGGCCGATGACCGTGCGGTGCTTGGCCACACCGTCGTAGTTGGCGAAGATCGTGCCGGCCCCGATGTTGGTCCCCTCGCCGATCTCGGCGTCGCCGACGTAGGACAGGTGCGGCACCTTGGCCCCGTCGCCGATGGAGGCGTTCTTGGCCTCCACGAACGCGCCGATCTTGCCGCCGATCCCGAGCCGCGTGCCGGGTCGCAGGTAGGCGAACGGACCGACCGTGGCGCGGTCCTCGACGATCGCGAGCTCGCCGTGGGCGCGTACGACGCGCGCCCCGGCGCCGATCTCGCAGTCCTTGAGCGTCGTGTCGGGGCCGACCACCGCGTCCTCGCGGACCACCGTCGCGCCGAGGAGCTGGGTGCCGGGCAGGATCGTGACGTCCGGCTCGATCACCACGTCGGCCTCGATCCACGTCGTCGCGGGGTCCATGACACTGACGCCCTCCTTCATCCAGCGGGTGACGATGCGACGGTTGAGCTCGCGGCCGAGGTCGGCCAGCTGGGCGCGGTCGTTGGCGCCCGCGGTCTGCGCGACGTCGGCGATGAGGTGGGCGCCGACGGTGAGCCCGTCCTCGCGCGCGATGGCCACAGCGTCGGTGAGGTAGTACTCGCCCTTGGCGTTGTCGTTGGTGATCCGCTCCAGCGCCGACAGCAGGAACTCCGCGTCGAACGCCAGGATCCCGGAGCTGACCTCGTGGATCTCGCGCTGCTCGGGCGTCGCGTCCTTCTCCTCCACGATCGCCTCGACGTCGCCCTCGTCGTTGCGCACGATGCGTCCGTAGCCGAAGGGATCGGCGACCAGGCCGCTCAGGATGCTGACCGCGCGCTGGGCGGCGTGATGCTCCTCGGCGAACGCCCGGAGCGTGTCACCCTCCAGCAGCGGGGTGTCGCCGGCCGCGACGATGACCGTGCCCGAGGTGGTGCCGAGCGCGTCCATCGCGACCCGGACGGCGTGCCCGGTGCCCTCCTGCGTCTCCTGCACGGCCAGCACCGCCGAGGGCAGCAGCGCGGTGATGTGCGGCCCGACCTGCTCACGCTGGTGGCCGACGACCGCGACGACCTCGGTCGGCTCCACCGCCTGCACCGCGTGCAGGACGTGGCCGATCATCGAGCGGCCTCCGATCGGGTGCAGCACCTTCATGGTCTTCGACTTCATGCGGGTGCCGCCGCCGGCGGCGAGGACGATGACGGTGAGGTTGTCCATGCCCGCAGTCTGTCACCGCTCGCGGCCACCCCGGGAAACCGCCGCCTACGCCTCGCCCGCCTCGAGCAGCTCCCCGAACAGCTCGGCGTACTGGATGAGGTGGCGGTCGGCCAGGTAGTGGTCGCGCACCCGCAGGTGGGCAGCACGCCCCATCCGCTCGCACCGTTCGGGGTCGGCGAGCAGCGAGGCCAGGGCGCCGACCAGCGCCTCGCCGTCTCGCGGGTCGTCGAGCAGCAGGCCGCACACGCCGTCCTCCACCTGGTCGCGGATGCCGCCGACCGCGGACGCCACCACGGGCCGGCCCTTCCACATCGGCTCGGTGACGGTCAGGCCGAACCCCTCGGCGAGGCTCTTCTGGATCCCCACGGTCGCCCACCGCTGCAGCGCGTTGATGGTGCGCGCGTTCTCGTCGAGGTCGTCCATCGGCACCGAGAGGAGATGGCTGCGCTCACGCGCCGCCGCCGGCAGCGATTGCCACTGCTCGCGGCACGCGGCGAGCACCTCGACCGCCTCCGGGTCGTCGGCCACGCCGGTCGTCTCCGGTCCGGCGAGCACGAGGTGCACGTCGGACGGGAGCGCGTCGAGGTGCCGGGAGAAGGCGTCCAGCACGCCGCCCATGTCCTTGAGCCGGTCCCATCGGCTGACCTGGAGCACGACCCGCGCGTCGCGGGACGGCACCGGCCCACCCTCGACCACCATCTCCTCGCGGTGCACCAGCGCGTCGATCTCCTCAGCGCCGAGGCCGACGTTCTTGGGGCTGAACGGGTCGAGCGACGGCGGGATGATGCGCATCCAGCGCCGGTCGACCCAGTCGGGGGCGAACTGCTCGCGCGAGAAGACGCAGGCGTGCGCCGGCTCGACGAGGTCACGCAGGAAGGCCCACGCCTCGCGGGTCCACTGGTCGTGCTCGTCGACCCCGACGTGGCAGCGCCAGACGACCCAGACGCCCCTCCGGCGCAGCACCTGCGCGAGCCCGGCGGTCTGCGGGTCGTGGAGCAGCACCACGTCGCCCGGTTGCACCAGGTCGAGCACCTGCTGCTCCTGCGCGGCAAGCGTCGCGTCGTACGTCGCCCGCGCGGCGGCGTCGAGCGCGCCCCCGTCACCGGGCGAGCCGTGCAGCCGGTTGTGCAGGCGCTTGGTGACGGCGAAGAACTCCGGACCGCCACCCACGGTGAGCCACCGCACGGTGAGCCCGGCGCCGGCGGCGTACGCCACCAGCCCGTGCAGCATCTCCGCCACGCCCCCGCCGCGCGCCGTCGAGTTGATGTTCCACACGGTGCGACCGCCGAGCAGGCGGCGCACCGCGGCGACGTGGCGCCCGAGCTCGCCCACGCGCTCGGGCGCGAGCAGCGGGGTCAGCCGATCGAGCGGGACGGGGGCGACCCGGACCTCGACGACGCGGGCGGTCGAGGGCTCGGGCGGGCGGGGCATCGGGGCGTGGCTCATCACAGGCCTCCTCAGGTCTCGCCTCGAGTGTGGGTCAGGGCGCGCCTTCCCGGAAGGGTCCCGGGTCCCGGGTCGCCCACGGCACGGGCCGTCCGACCCTGCCACCGCCCGCCACGCAGCGAGACCGTGGGGGCCGACCTGCGGCCAGTCGGGCCACCGCCCGTGTCCCCGGAACCCCGCAACGGCAGGAGACCGCCATGACCACCTCGCCGGAGCAGGGCGACCCTCCCGTCCCGACCTCTCCCGTGCCGTCCTATCCCGTCCACTCCTATCCCGTCCACGTCGACGCCGACCTCGACCCCGGGCTCAGCCGTGGCCTGTGGCTCGTCAAGTGGCTGCTCGCGATCCCCCACCTCATCGTGCTGGCGTTCTTGTGGATCGCGTTCGGGGTGCTGAGCGTCGTCGCGTTCTTCGCCATCCTCATCACCGGCCGCTACCCGCGCTCCGTCTTCGACCTCAACGTCGGGATCATGCGCTGGAACTGGCGGGTGGGCTACTACGCGACCAGCGTCCTGGGCACCGACCGCTACCCGCCGTTCCGGCTGGCAGACGTGCCCGACTACCCCGCGCACCTCGAGATCGACTACCCCGAGCGGCTCTCACGCGGACTCGTGCTCGTGAAGTGGCTGCTCGCGTTCCCCCACTATCTCGTCGTGGGCATCTTCACCGGTGCCACGGGCTACGCCGTGGCCGGCGTCGACGACTCCTCCGACGCGGTCTGGGCCGGCCTCGGCCTGATCGCCACGCTCGTGCTGATCGCCGCCGTCGCCCTGCTCTTCACCGGGCGCTACCCGCCGTCGATCTTCGACCTGGTCGTCGGCCTCAACAGGTGGGTCATGCGGGTGTCGGCCTACACGTCGCTGATGACCGACCAGTACCCGCCCTTCCGGCTCGACATGGGCGGCCACGAGAGCACCGTGGCCGGTGCACCGGACGCGTTTGATGGCGTGGGCGCCTCGATCGATCCGGCCCCGGCGCACGTCTCGCGACCGTCGTCCACGACGCCGTCGCGCTGGACGGTCGCCAAGGTCCTCTCCGTCGTGGTCGGCTCGTTCCTGGTCCTGATGAGCCTCATGCTCGCGGCCGGCGCGTTGATCGTGGCCGCCGTCGGGCTGGCCGAGGACGACGGCTTCCTCACCAGTCCGCGCATCGACGTGGACAGCGCCACCCACGCCGTCATCTCCCCGGGCGCCCGCCTCGACCTGGGAGACGTGGCGTCAGACCTGCCTGACGGGGTGGTCGGCGACGTTCGCGTCAGTGCTGAATCGGTCTCCGGCACGCCGCTGTTCGTCGGTGTCGCCCCGACGGCCGACGTGCGGCGCTACCTCTCGGGGGTGGAGCACGCCACGCTCGAGGACGTCCACGACGACCACGCCGAGCTCAGGACCACGCGCGGCGACGCCCCCGCCTCGCCTCCGGCCCAGGAAACCTTCTGGGCGGCGAAAGCGAGCGGCGCCGATGCGACGCTCACCTGGGAGCTCGCCGGCGGCGACTGGACCGTCGTGGTGATGAACGAGGACGGCTCGGCCGGTGTGTCGGCCCGGGTGGCCACCGGCGTCAAGGTCTCCGGCCTCGACGAATCGGCGGCAGTGGTGCTCGTGCTCGCCGGGCTGGTCCTGCTGGTCGGGATCGTGCTCGTCGCCATCGGCGTCCTCACCGCGAGGCCGCGGCGCCACAGGACCTAGGGGCCAGCCGCGGCGATCACCACGTCCGCGCGCTCCGCCGGCCGCTCCACCCGCTCGTAGGCGTGCCCCTCCGGGATCCACTTCGTGTCCCAGAGGTCGAGCTCGTCGCGGCCGTCGCCCTGCGCGGCGTTGCGCACCTTCGCGCGGGCGCCGGCGGTGGCGGGGTCGAGGTCGATCCAGACGGCCAGGTCGAACCAGTCGCGCGTGCGGTCGCCGAACAGCCGGATGCCCTCCACGAGCAGGACGGCCGGCATCGGCTCGTCCACGACGCCCGTCTCCCCCGACGACCAGCGGTAGTCGAACCTCAGCCGCTCGCGGCCCCGCCGTGCGTCGTGCACGACCGACTCGACCAGCGCCCAGTCGTGCTGCTCCCACATCCCGGCGTCGCGGCCGCACGTGGCCGCCTTGCACCAGTCGGTCGCCACCACCTGCGCCTCCCGCAGACCGAGGTCGGCGGCCAGCCGGAGCGCCAAGGTCGACTTGCCCGCACCGCCGTGACCGCTGATGCCGACGACCGGGATCCGGCCGGTGGCGGGCACCAGACGGCGCACCCAGGCCAGCAGGTCGTCGTACGTCGTCGCGGTGGGCATCACCGCGACCCTGCCGGGGTGCCGGGCCGCGGCGCCAGCGAGTTTCGCTCCCCGGGTAGGAGTCGAACCTACGTCGCTAGTCCTGATTCAAAGTCAGGCGGGCCCTGCCGGCAGACCAACCGGGGATAGGCGCCCAAGCCTAGGGCCCGCCTCGGGCGGGACTGCCGAGACCCGGCAGACCAACCGGGGATAGGCGCCCAAGCCTAGGGCCCGCCTCGGGCGGTCTTCACGAGACCTCCACGCCGATCCCGGCCCGTCCGGGTGCGGCGTGGGGTCCCGGCCCGCTAGCGTGGCCGTCGTGACGGGGGAGATTCTCAGACGCCCGCCGGTCATCTCGACCGCGGGCCTCACCAAGCACTACGGGACGGTGCATGCGCTGACCGACCTCACCGTCGACGTCGGCGAGGGCGTGACCGGGCTGGTCGGCGCCAACGGCGCCGGCAAGTCGACGCTCATCAAGATCCTGCTCGGCCTGCTCGAGCCGACGGGCGGCCACGCCCACGTGCTCGGCCACGACATCGAGCAGGACAGCCAGGAGATCAGGCGGCTCGTGGGCTACATGCCCGAGCACGACTGCCTGCCGCCCGACGTGAGCGCCAGCGACTTCGTCGTACACATGGCGAGGATGTCGGGACTGGGCGCCTCCGCGGCCCGCGAGCGGTCGGCCGACGTGCTGCGCCACGTGGGCCTCGACGAGGAGCGCTACCGGCCCATGGGCGGCTACTCCACGGGCATGAAGCAGCGCGCCAAGCTCGCCCAGGCACTGGCCCACGACCCGCGGCTGGTCTTCCTCGACGAGCCCACCAACGGCCTCGACCCGGCGGCACGCACCGACATGCTGCGCCTGGTGCGGCGCATCGGCAACGACTTCGGCATCGCCGTCCTCGTCACATCCCACCTGCTCGGCGAGCTCGAGCAGGTCAGCGACCACGTCATCGTCCTCGACGGCGGCCACCTGCTGCGCAGCAGCGCCACCGGTGAGTTCCTGGAGCGCACCGGGAGCCTGCTGGTCGAGGTGGTCGGCACCGAGAGCGAGCGCGACCGGCTCGGTGAGGCCCTCGCCCAGCGCGGGCTCACCTGCCGCCCGCGCGGCACGATGGTCGCGGTCGACCCGCCCCCGCCGGAGCTCGCCGAGGGCACGGCCGTCCACGACCTGGTCCGCGACGTCGCCGCCGACCTCGGCCTGGGCCTGATGCGGCTCCAGCCCGACCGGCACCACCTCGAGGACGTCTTCCTCGAAGGAGGCACCCGTGTCTGAGCCCTCCGGCCCGGGACGCTCCGGCGTCATCCACGACCTCGGCTACCGCCACTACGAGGGCGTGCGCGAGGGCACCCCCGCCATCGCGCGCACCCTCTTCGCCACCGGACTGCGCCACGCCTACGGGCTCGGCCGGTCGGGCAAGTCCAAGGTGATGCCGTTCCTGTTGCTGGCGATGTCGCTGCTGCCGGCCACGATCGTGGTCGGCGTGGTGGTCCTCACCGGCCTGGGCGACCTTCCGGTGTCCTACGCCGACTACACCAACCAGACGCAGCTGCTGGTGAGCCTGTTCGCCGCCTCCCAGGCGCCGGTGCTGTTCTCCCGCGACCTGCGCCACCGCTCGATCGTGCTCTACCTCGCCCGCCCGCTCCCCGCGGCGGTCTTCGCGCTGGTGCGGTGGCTCTCCCTGACCGTCGCCGTCCTGCTCTTCACCGCGATCCCCACCGTCGTGCTCTACGCCGGCGCGATGCTCGCCGGGCTCGACAAGAGCGACCAGACGACGGCGCTCCTCAAGGCGCTCGTGCTCCAGGTCCTGCTGGCGATGATGATCGCCGGGGTCAGCGGCCTGATCTCGTCGATCTCCCTGCGCCGCGGCTTCGCCGTCGTCGGCTCGGTGATGGCGCTGATCGTGCTGACCGGCATCGTGACGGTGATGCAGAACATCGCCTACTACGAGGGCGACAGCGAGGCGGCCTCGGTCGGCGTCGGGCTGGTCTCCCCGTGGTCGCTGGTCAACGGCCTGGCCAACGCGTGGGACGCCGGCGTCGAGACGCCGGTCGACGTCACCGGCGCCTGGGTCCCGGCGTACGCCATCGTGGCCGTGCTGCTCGTCGCCGCCTGCCTGCTCGGGCTGGTCGCGCGCTTCCGGAAGGTGGGCTCGCGATGAGCACCCTGGTCCTCGAGTCGGCCTCGCGCTGGTTCGGCAACGTGGTCGCGGTCAACGACGTGTCGCTGTCCATCGGCCCCGGCGTGACGGGCCTGCTCGGCCCCAACGGTGCCGGCAAGACCACGCTGATGGCGATGATGTCGGGCTTCCTCGCCCCGTCTGCGGGCCGCGTCACCCTCGACGGCCGGCCGGTGTGGCGCAACACCGAGACCTACCGGCACATCGGCCTGGTCCCCGAGCGCGAGCTCAGCTTCGGCTACCTCACCGGACGCCAGTTCGTCCGGGCCAACGCCGACCTCCACCGGATCCCCGACCCGGGCGGCGCCACCGAGCGCATCCTCGAGGTCGTCGACATGGTCGAGCCGGCGAGCCGGCGCCTCGACACCTACTCCAAGGGCATGCGGCAGCGCATCAAGATCGCCGCGGCGCTCGTCCACGACCCGGCCGTGCTGCTGCTCGACGAGCCGTTCAACGGCGTCGACCCGCGGCAGCGGATGCACCTCATGGAGCTGCTGCGTCGCCTCGGCGACGAGGGCCGCACCGTCCTCTTCAGCTCGCACATCCTCGAGGAGGTCGAGCGGCTCGCCCGGCACATCGAGGTCGTCGTCTCCGGCCGGCACGCCGCATCCGGCGACTTCGGCGCGATCCGCCGGCTGATGGTCGACCGGCCGGTGCGCTACGCCGTCCAGTCGAGCGACAACCGCACCCTCGCCGCCGCGCTGATGGCGCAGGAGTCGGTGCGCGCGGTGCGCCTCGGCGACGACCACCTCGACGTCCAGGTCGACGACCTGGGCAGCTTCGCGGTGGAGCTGCCCGGCCTGGCCCGGCAGCACGACGTGACCCTGTTCGAGCTCTCCCCCAGCGACGAGTCGCTGGAGAGCGTCTTCGCCTACCTGGTGGCCCGATGATCAAGGACCCCTCATGAACGGGACGATTGCCAAGCTCGCGCTGCAGGCGCTGCTGGGGCGCCGCCGCTTCTACCTCCTGCTCGCGTTCCCGATCCTGCTGATCGGGCTCGTCGTGCTGGTGACCGCACTCGTCGACGGCGACGCCGCCTACCAGATCCTGCCCAACCTCGGCTACCCGCTCGTGCTGCCCCTCGTCGCGATCCTGGCCTCCTCCTCGGTGCTCGGCCCGGAGGTCGACGACGGCTCGATCGTCTACCTCCTCGCCAAGCCGGTGAACCGTCACGGCGTCGCGTTCAGCAAGTGGATCGTCGCGCTCGGCGCCACCTTGACGGCCGGGGCGCTGCCGATCCTGGTCGCCGCGCTCATCACCGGCGACAGCACCCGGGCGCTCGCGCTGTTCGTCGCTGCGGCCGTCGCCGGGACGGCGTACTCCGCGCTCTTCCTCGCGATCTCCGCGGTGACCCGGCACGCCGTCATCGCGTCGCTGATGTTCGTGCTGATCTGGGAGAGCCTGCTGGGCAACCTGTTCAGCGGCATCGCCTGGCTCAGCATCGGCCAGTGGGGCCTGCGCATCGGGCACGAGATCTCCTCCGAGCTGCCCGACCCGGCCAACCTGCCCTACGCGATCATCGCCAGCGTGGTGGTGACCGCCGCCGGCGTGTGGTTCGCCGGCGACCGCCTCCGCTCGTTCTCCATCAGCGGCGACGAGTAGCCGCCGCGGCCGGGCGGCGTCCCACTAGGCTCGCTGTGTGGACCTCCCCGTGATGCCGCCGGTGCAGCCGATGCTCGCCAAGAGCGTGAGCGGCGTGCCCGACCCGGCGAAGCACGGCGGCCTGAGCTTCGAGCCCAAGTGGGACGGATTCCGCTGCCTGGTCTTCAAGGACCGCGACGAGGTCGAGCTCGCCAGCCGCAACACCAAGCCGCTCACGCGCTACTTCCCCGAGCTCGTGGAAGCCGTGCGCCGTCAGCTGCCCGAGCGCGTCGTGCTCGACGGCGAGATCTTCGTCGGACTCGAGGGCGCCGGCGGCTGGCGGTTGGAGTTCGAGGCCCTGCAGGAGCGCATCCACCCCGCCGCGAGCCGGGTCGACAAGCTCGCCGTCGAGACGCCCGCCGGCTTCGTCGCCTTCGACCTGCTCGCGCTCGGCGACGAGTCGTACGTGCATCGGCCGTTCGCCGAGCGCCGCGCCGCCCTCGTGGAGGCGCTCGGCGACCTCGACGGCACCGGGCCGTGCTTCCTCACCCGCACCACCGAGGACCCCGGCGAGGCCGAGCGGTGGTTCGAGGAGTTCGAGGGCGCGGGGCTCGACGGCGTGGTCGCCAAGCCGCTCGGGGCGGCGTACGAGCCCAACAAGCGCACCATGCTCAAGATCAAGCACGAGCGCACCGCCGACGTCGTCCTCGCCGGCTACCGCGAGCACAAGACGTCCACGCCGGAGCAGCCGCTGATCGGGTCGCTGCTGCTCGGCCTCCACGACGACGCCGGCGAGCTGCAGCACATCGGCGTCTCGGCCAGCTTCACCGCCGCTCGGCGCGCCGAGCTGTGGCACGAGCTCCAGCCGCTCGTGTGCGACATCGCCGAGCACCCGTGGGGCCGGTGGAACGAGTTCCTCACCGCCAACCCCGACCGCGTCCCCGGCACCCAGAGCCGGTGGAGCGCCGGCAAGGACCTCGGCTTCACCGCCCTGCGACCCGAGCGGGTGCTGGAGGTGAAGTACGACCACATGGAGGGCCGCCGCTTCCGCCACACCGCCCACTTCGTGAGGTGGCGACCCGACCGCGACCCCCAGAGCTGCGACTACTCCCAGCTCGAGGAGCCCGCCGGCTACGACCTCACTAGGATCCTCAGCACCCGACCCGGAGGCGAGTCATGACCGAGCACACCGACCACCCCACCACCGACGACTCGATCCACGACGGCAGGGGCAGCTACGACGTCGTGCTCCTCGTCGAGCAGGCGATCACGCCGGGCGACGCGAAGCGCGTGCGGTCGCTCCACGCCGAGATCGAGGACCCCGTCGTCTACCACGTGCTGCTGCCGCTCGAGGACGCCGCGGCGCGCATCGAGGCCTCGCTGGGCACGCTCGGCGCGGGCGACCTGATGGCCGCGCCGGCCCTGGCGATGAACGACGTCGACATCGAGGCGCTGCGCCGCGAGTGCGAGGAGCAGTCGTCCTCCGACCTCCAGCAGACCCTCGTGGCGCTGCGCGACGCCGGCGGCACCGCCCACGGCAAGATCACCTCCGAGCCGCCGGTCGACGCGCTCGCCGCGCTGGTCCGCTCCGTCGACGCGCGGGAGGCCATCATCTTGACCCGCCCCCACGTGGTGGCCGAGTTCTTCCACGTCGACTGGACCTCCCGCGCCCGCCGCAAGCTCGGCGTACCCGTCCTCCACCTCATCGAGTACGAGAACTTCGACGAGCAGTCCTCCGGCTCCGGCGAGGGCGTCAGCGGCCTCTAGCCGAGTCGGCGCATCCTGACCCCCGAACAACGTCGAGTCGGCGCATCCTGACACCCGAACAGCGACGAGTCGGCGCATCCTGACGAGACGCCCGTCAGGACAGGCCGACTCGACGGCTTCCCGTTGTCAGAACGCGCCGCCTCGACCTCCAACCGTTGTCAGAACGCGCCGCCTCGACCTCCAACCGCTGTCAGAACGCGCCGCCTCGACCTTCAGCGGCGGGTGACGCGGCGTACGACGGCGCGGCGCAGGATGGCGGCCGCCTCGCGGCCGCCGACGACTGCCTGCTGGCCGCGGCGGGCCTGCTCGAGGTCGCGTCGCAGCTGCTGCACGGTGGCCCGCTGGGCCTCGCGCGCCTGGCGCGCGGCGAGCGTCGACTCGGCCTTGGTGTGGTCGAACGTGAGTGCGACGGCGTCGGCGTAGCGGGCGTTGTAGTCGGCGTGGATCGTGTCGAGCGCGGCCAGCGTGTCGGGGTCGTGCGGGGTGGTGGTGAGCACGCCGAGCAGCTGCCAGACCTCCTCGGCCATGTCGCGCAGCCAGTCGGGGGTGCGCACGTCGTCCCAGGTGAGCTGCGACTTGCGCATCGACGGCTCGATGAAGTCGTCGACCGGGTGGTGCTCGCGCTCGGAGGCGGGCGCCGACAGGTCGGTGTCGAAGGCGAGCTCGAGCTGCTGCTGCGCCGGTGCGAGCGCCGCGCGCCAGTCGGCCAGCAGGTCGACGTACTTCACGAACGCCCGCTTGGAGCCGCGGCCGGCCTGCTCGGTGAGCAGCGCGGCGTGCACCCACCCGGCGACGTTGGACGTCTCCTTGGTCAGCCGCAGCTCGTCGGGCTGGCTGGAGAGGTAGGCGATGTCGCGCGAGCCGACCACCTCGGCCGGGTGCCGCAGCGCGGTGAGCCAGCGCAGGTCGGCGCCGAGCTCGGCGCTGACGACCTCCCACACCTGCGCGAACCAGAACGCGTGGGGGTCCTTCACCACGACCTGGTCGCCGGGCTGGCGCTCGGCGAGCTGGCCGGCGAGCCACTCGTGCAGCTCGCCGGTCGGGACGCCGGTCTCGACGTAGCGGGCGACGATGTCGACGGCCGCGGGGCGGCTGTCGATGTTGAAGAGCGCGAGCTCCTTGAGGTGCCGCTTGTGGAAGTCGATGACCCACTGCGGCTCGTAGAACCCGCGCGGGTTGGTCTCGGACGCCTCCACCTCGGGCTGCGGCACGTGGAGGCCCAGCCGCTTCAGCGTGCCGGCGAGCGAGCTCGTGCCGCTGCGACCGGACCCGGAGACCAGCACCAGCGGGGTGCCCGGCTGCGTGTCGGGCTGCGCGTGCGAGAGGGCGTCCGGCTGGACAGGGGACGTCGGCATGGCGTCACCCTATCGGCCGGACGCACGCTCCCTGCCCGCCCACCGGGGCGGCCTCTAGGATCGTCGCGACCCTCCGCCGCCCACCTCGAGAACGGGACTGACGACACGTGGCACTCACCGACAGGCTCGGCGGCAAGGTGCGCTCCGCGATGCGCCGCGCGCGCCGCGACGGCCCGCTCGACGTCGTCTACGTCCTCTTCAACGCCGACGGCATGGGCGGCACCGCCCGCTCCGGCATCGAGCAGGCCAACGCCCTCCTGAGCCTCGGCGAGGGCCACCGGGTCCGCATCCTGAGCGTCACGCGCAGCGGCGACGCGACCCACTATCCGCTGGTCGACGGGCTCGAGGTCACCTACCTCGTCGACGTACGCCCCGAGCGCCCGGTCGCCGTCTCCGGCGACCACCCCGCCGAGCTGGCCCAGCGCGAGTCGACGATCGTGCCCCGCAGCTGGGACGCGCTCTACAACGCCCTGACCGACGCCACGATGCGTGAGGCGCTTGCCGGCATCGACGCCGACGTCCTCGTCACCACGACCCCCGAGCTGCTGGCCGCGGTGGCCCAGCTCGCGCCCGCCGACGTGGCGCTGGTGCACCAGGAGCACCGGGCGTCGTCGAGCCGGGTCAACGACCTCGGCGCGCTGCTGCAGTTCGCCCCGCGCGCCGACGTGGTCGTCTCCCTGACCGAGTCGATGTCGCGCTGGCTCGCCGGCCGGCTCGGCGGGGCCGCGCCCGAGCTGCAGGTGATCCCCAACCCGCTACCCGCACACCCCCAGCCCCGCTCCCCGCTCGACCAGGGGACGTTCGTCACCGCCGGCCGGCTCGCGCCGGAGAAGCAGTTCGAGCACGTCGTCGACGCCTTCTGGCGCGTCCACGAGCAGCTGCCGGGCTGGACCCTCACCATCTGGGGCGACGGGCCGCGCGCGGACAACCTCGCCGCCCAGGTGCGCAAGCTCGGCCTCGAGGACCGCGTACGCCTGCCCGGCTCGACCGACGACCTCGCCGCCGAGTGGGCGCGGGCCAGCGTGGCCGTGCTCGCCTCGCGCGGGGAGGGCTACCCGCTCGTCCTGCAGGAGGCGATGTCGGCCGGGGTGCCCCCCGTGACCTACGACTGCCCGTCGGGCCCGCGCGAGATGATCACCCACGACGTCGACGGACTCCTCGTGCCGCCGGCCTCCAAGGCCGCGCTGGCTGCCGCCATGCTGCGGATCGCCGCCGACGACGACCTCCGCGGCCGACTCGGCGCCGCCGCCCTCGAGCGCTCGCGCTCCTGGGACGGGCAGGTGCTGGCACGCCGGTGGGTCGAGACGTTCCGCACCGCCGTCGCCCGCCGCGCCGACCCGCTGGCACCGCGACGGGTGCTGCACGGCCTGCGACCCGGCCCGCTCGGCGACCTCCCCGAGACCTCGGGCGCGGCCGGCGTCACCCCCGCGCAGGCGCGTACGACGGCGCTGCGGGCGCTGACCGCGGCCGCGGACGCCGCCGGCGAGGGCTGGTTCGTGGTGCCGGCGCGCGGCCTCGATCCCCACCCGGTGGTCGTCGTCCCGTCCTCGCGGCGCGGCGCGTTCCTCGCCGCCTTGGCCGCGGGGTCGTTGCCCGACTGGCTGTCGGTGCGCGACCCGGCCGAGCGCGGCTGGCCCGAGCGCCGGGGCACGGTCGCGGTCATGGCCGACGAGCTCGCCCGCACCCGCACCGCCACGCTGTTCCTCGAGCCGTGGCCGATGCGCGGCGGCCACGACGGACTCCTGGCCGAGGGCGTCGAGGTCGGCGTGCAGTTCTGGGAGGAGGCGCCCGACGGCGACCTGCTCGCGCCCGGACCCAACCGCTACGGCGACCGCGTGCCGGCCGGCACCCCGCGCACCACGACGACCGTCGAGGGCGTTGAGGTGCCGACGCTCGAGGTGATGGCGCTGCCCACCGTCGACGACTGCCGCTTCGACGTCGACGTCGTCTACACCTGGGTCGACGGCGACGACGAGGCCTGGCTCGCCGCCCGCGACGAGCGGATCCGCGAGCTCGGCGGCACCCCGAGCGCCCGCGCCGGCGGCGCGTCGCGCTACCGCAGCCGCGACGAGCTGCGCTACTCGATGCGCAGCATCCACCTCTTCGCGCCGTGGGTGCGGCGCATCCACCTCGTGACCGCCGGGCAGGTGCCGTCGTGGCTCGACACGGGTCACGACCGGGTGCGGGTCGTCGACCACCGCGAGATCCTGCCCGCGTCGGCACT
This sequence comes from Nocardioides sp. Z35_8, assembly GCF_059621125.1. Lineage (NCBI taxonomy): Bacteria > Bacillati > Actinomycetota > Actinomycetes > Propionibacteriales > Nocardioidaceae > Nocardioides > Nocardioides sp. Z35_8. The sequence goes on from NZ_JCAQIE010000001.1 coordinate 178,041, forward strand.
GCCGACGTTCAGCTCGCACGCGATCGAGACCCGCCTCCACGCCGTGGCCGACCTCGCCGACCACTTCGTCTACGTCAACGACGACGTCTTCCTGGGCCGCCCGCGGCGCCCCGAGCACTTCTTCTCCCCCGGCGGCCAGTACGCCGCGTTCGTCGCCGACCACCGCGCCGTCGGCCTCCCCGGCACCGACGACCGGCCCTACCTCTCGGCGGCGCACAACAACCGTCGCGTGCTCGGCGACGCCTTCGGGGTGGCGCTGACGCACACGATGATGCACAGCCCGCACCCGCAGCGGCGTACGACGCTGGAGGAGATCGCGGCCCGCTTCCCCGACGAGGTCGAGCGCACCACGCACGCGCCGTTCCGCTCGGCGAGCGACCTCTCGCTGCTGTCGTCCTTCGCCCAGAGCTACGGCCTGATCACCGGCCAGGCGTACCGGGCCGGCGCCCGCCACGGCTACGTCGACCTGGGCCACCAACAACTCCCGGCCCAGCTCGGCCAGATGCTCAAGCGCGACCGCGACTTCTTCTGCATCGCCGACAACCTGCTCGCCGCCTTCGACGAGGAGCGCGCCGACGGGCTGCTGCACGACTTCCTGGAGCGCTACTTCCCGATCCCCGCGCCGTGGGAGAGGTCCTAGCCACCGGGTTGCGCCCTGTCTCCCCCGGGGTCACGCTGGACAGGCGTGCAGACGTACGCGCCGTCGGCGCCGCGCGCCGGCCGGGCAGGAGGGAGCAGGCTCATGCGCAAGGTTGCAGCGTTGACATCCATCGTGGTCGGGGTCGTCATGGCGATCGCCGGGGTCGTGGTCTGGATCGTGGTCTCCACGACGTTGGCCGACCAGAGGATCACCGTGTCCGACGACGCCTCGTGTGCCGCGGGAGACGGGGTCAACGGCCCCCTGTCGGCCTACTGCCAGGCCGACGTCATCGACAAGCACACCCTGGAGATGACGGGCGGCAAGACCTACGCCGAGCTCGACCGCGAGGACCCCAACCGGGAGGTCGCCATGGACTCGGCGTTCCTGCAGGCGTCCTTGTTCACGTCGGTCGTCGCCTTCGGGGTCTCGGCGATGGCGTTCGTGCTCGGCATCGTGCTGGCCCTCATCGGGCTCGCGCTCCGCGCCCCGGCAGAGAGGGTGTGAGCGCCCTCAGTCGGCGATCCGGTTGCCGTCGGCGTCCCAGTGCGACTCGACCTTCTTCGACGGCTGCACCCGCGGCGGCTCGCCGGGCATCTTGGGGTGGTCGGGCGGGAAGTTGAGCTCGACCGGGTGCTCCTCCCACAGCTCGAGCAGCGGCTGGAGCGAGTGGTGCACGTCGTCGATCGACGCCCACGGGTCGCCGTCGACGGCGAGGCGCGAGGGCACCGAGAAGAGGTTGAGGTCGGCCGGCGAGGTGAGTGAGGCCAGCTCGTCCCACGCCAGCGGCGTGGAGACCGGGGCGCCGGGCAGGGGACGCAGCGAGTAGGCCGAGGCGATGGTGCGGTCGCGCGTGTTCTGGTTGAAGTCGACGAAGATCCGCTCGCCGCGCTCCTCCTTCCACCACGCGGTGGTCACGCCGTCGTCGCGCTTCTCCAGCTCGCGGCCGAACGCGATCGCGGCGTGCCGCACCTCGGCGAACTCCCACCGCGGCTCGATGCGGACGTAGACGTGGATGCCGCGGTTGCCCGAGGTCTTGGCGTAGCCCGTCATGCCGAGGTCGGCGAGCAGCTCGCGGGCCACCCCGGCGACCCGCACCGCGTCGGCGAACGTCGTGCCGGGCTGGGGGTCGAGGTCGATGCGCAGCTCGTCGGGGTGGTCGACGTCGTCGCGCCGCACCGGCCACGGGTGGAAGGTCAGCGCGCCCATCTGCGCGCACCAGACGGGCACCGCGATCTCGGTCGGACAGATCTCCTCGGCCGTGCGCCCGGAGGGGAAGGTGATCGCGACGGACTCGAGGTAGTCGGGCGCGCCCTTGGGCACCCGCTTCTGGTAGAACGCGTCGGCATCGCGGTCCTGGGGTCCGGTCGCCAGCTTCATGCCCGGCCGCACGCCGGACGTCCACCGCTCCAGCGCCGTCGGCCGGTCCCGCAGGGCCCGCATCAGGCCCTCCTCGACGCTCGTGAAGTACTCCGCGACCATCAGCTTGGTGACCGCCGGCGTGCGGTCGGTCGCCTCGTAGATCACCCGGTCCGGCGAGGAGATCCTGACCTCGCGCTCCCCCGCCCGGACGTACGCCTCCGACGCCTTCGCCATGGGCCGACCCTAGCCGGGCCGCCGGCTGGATCGCCTCCGTAGACTCGCCACATGGCCTACGACGTGCAGAAGACCGACGAGCAGTGGCGCGAGGAGCTCACCCCCGAGGAGTACGCCGTGCTGCGCCAGGCGGGCACGGAGCGCGCGTTCACCGGCGAGTACACCGACACCGAGACCGAGGGCACCTACTCGTGCAAGGCCTGCGGGTCGGAGCTGTTCGCCAGCGACACCAAGTTCCACTCCGGGTGCGGGTGGCCGAGCTTCTACCAGCCGATGACCGACACGGTGGAGTACATCGAGGACGACTCCCACGGCATGAAGCGCGTCGAGGTCCGCTGCGCGACCTGCGGCTCGCACCTGGGTCACGTCTTCCCCGACGGCTTCGGCACGCCCACCGGCGACCGCTACTGCATCAACTCGATCAGCATCACGCTCAACGACAAGAAGTAGCCTCAGTCGACCTGCTGCAGCGCCGAGGTGACCGTCACCAGGCCCTCGCCGTAGGTCTCGTCCGCCCACGCCTGGATCGAGCCGTCGTCGAAGACGACGTCCGCGTCGAGCGAGTCGGGAGCGGTCGACCCACTCGTGAGCAGCTGCTCGCCGAGCGCGGCCTGGAGCTCCTGGCTGATGGCGTTGAGGTCGGCGTCGGTGCGCTCGACGGTGGTCACGCAGAGCAGCCCGCCCCACGTCTTGCGCAGCTCGGCCTCGGCGGCTGCGGCGTCGCCGGTGACCGCGACGCTGATCGTGCCGTTGCTCAGCCATGCGCTGGCGTACGTCGGCAGCGCGGAGGCGGCGGCGAGGGTGGCGTCCATGTCCTCGGGAGTGGCCTTGTCCGGGTCGGTCGTGGTGGCGTCGTCGCAGGCCGGCTCCAGGCCGCCGGCGCCGGCCTCGACGTCGCCCATCGGGTCGTAGAGCGCCGCCGGGGTCGCCTCGGTGACGGTGAACGTCGTGCCGTCGAAGGTGCCGGTGACGGCGTACTGGCCCCAGGTCACCCCGCCGGCCTCCTCGGCACCGACGTCACCCCACTCGAAGCCCTCCAGCGTGGGGCCGCCGCACTGCGGCGGGTAGGACTCGGCGACCGCACCCAGGCAGAGCTCGGGCCCGCCACCGGAGTCGAGCACGGTCACCAGCCCGCGGGTGCGCACCTCCCCGTCGGGCACCGGCGTCGGCGGCCCGTCGGACGACGCGGACGGCTCGCCCGAGCCGGCGGAGTCGACGGCCCGCATCTCGGCCTCGGTCGAGCAGGCGGTGGCGGCACCCAGGACGGTCAGCACGGCAGCAGCGGTGAGGATCCTCATGATCCTCCGACGCTACTGCGTCCCGGGCCGTTCCGGGCTCAGGGCAGGCGCTCGAGCAGCTCGGCCGGCGTCACGCGGGCGCCGGTGTAGAACGGCACCTCCTCGCGCACGTGGCGACGCGCGTCGGACGCGCGCAGCTCGCGCATCAGGTCGACGATCCGGTGCAGCTCGTCGGCCTCGAAGGCGAGCATCCACTCGTAGTCGCCGAGCGCGAAGGACGCGACGGTGTTGGCCCGCACGTCGGCGTAGCCGCGCGCCTGCTGGCCGTGCTGGGAGAGCATGCGACGACGCTCGGAGTCCTCGAGGAGGTACCACTCGTAGGACCGCACGAACGGGTAGACGCACACGTGCGCGCGCGGCTCCTCGTCGGCGAGGAACGCTGGGATGTGCGACTTGTTGAACTCCGCCGGACGGTGCAGCGCCATCTGCGACCACACCGGCTCGAGGCGGCTGCCGAAGGAGGTGCGTCGGAACGCGTTGTAGGCGCCCTGCAGCTGCTGGGAGTCGGCGGCGTGCCACCAGACCATCAGGTCGGCGTCGGCGCGCAGGCCGCTGACGTCGTAGAGCCCGCGCACCACGACGTCCTGCTCGGCGAGCACCTCGAAGAGGGCCTGGACGTCGGTCGCCTCGGCCGCGCGGTCGGCGTCGCCCAGGACGTCGCGCAGCTTGAAGACCGACCACATCGTGTAGCGGATCGTGTCGTTGAGATCCCGCGTGCGGGCGGCGTTGGTCTGCGTCTCGGTCGACTCGGTGCTCATGACCTCATTCTGCCCGTGTGACCGAGGCCACGGCCTGCCGGGCCGACCCGATCACCGCGGGGATGCCGACGCCGTCGTACGCCGCCCCGCACACCGCCAGCCCCGGAGCCCCCGCCACCGAGGCGCGGATCCGCGCCACCCGGTCGAGGTGCCCGACGGCGTACTGCGGCAGCGCGCCGCCCCACCGCTGCACGTGGGTGTCGACGGGGCGCGCGGTGATGCCGGCGATCGTCGCCAGGTCGGCGAGGGAGACCCGCACGAGGTCGCCGTCGCCGGCCTGGAGGGTGGCCTCCTGGCGGTGGCGCCCGAGCGAGGTGCGGAGCACCACCACGTCGGGGTCGAGGTCGCGCACCCACGCCCACTTGGCGAAGGAGAAGGTCGAGGCCTTGATCGCGCGGCGCTCGACGGGCGGCACGAGGAAGCCGGAGCGGTCGAAGAGCGCCTCGGGCACGTCCCGGGACCGGAAGGCCAGCGTGACCACGGCGACGCTGGCCGCCTCGATCGTCCCCAGCTCCGCCGCGGCGTCGGGGAGAACGTCGCCGAGCAGGCGGGCGGTGGGCGCGGCCGGGGTGGCCAGGACGACGGCGTCGGCCTCGACGGTCTCGGCGCTCGTGGTGGGCCCGACCGTGAGCGCCCAGCCCGTCGGCGTGCGCTGCAGCGCGCGGACGGTGGCCGAGGTGCGCGCCTCGAAGCGGCCGCCGTCGACGACGAGGCCGGGCAGCCGGCCCATCCCGCCCGGCAGCGCCGCGAAGACGGGCGCGACGGAGGCGGGCACCGAGGCGGCCTGGTCGAGCAGGCGGCCGCGGCGGGCCATCGCGAGCAGCTGGGGCACGGCGGCGGCCGCGGAGATGCGGCGCGCGTGGCCGGCGTAGACCCCGCCGAGGAGCGGCTCGACGAGCCGGTCGACGAGCTCGTCGCCGAGGCGGGCGGCCACCAGGTCGCCCACGGAGACGTCGTCGGACGTGACGGGGACGTCGGCCTCGGCGCTCGCCCGGGCCAGCCCCTCGGGGCTGAGGACCCCGCTGGCCGCGAGCTGGTCGAGGTCGAACGGGACACCCATCAGCGAGCGGGGCATGGTGCGCAGGGCCCCGCGCGACCAGACCGCCGACGTCGCCGGCGTCGGGTGCACGACCTGCGTGCCGACCTCCTCGGCGAGCGCGAGCCCCTCGAGACGGCGGGCGAGCATCGCCTCGGCACCGACGTCGACCCGCAGTCCGGCCACCTCGCCGGTCCGCAGCTTGCCGCCGACCTGCGGCGAGCCCTCGAGGAGCAACACGTCGCGTCCGGTGGCGGCGAGCCCTCGCGCGGCCACCAGCCCGGCGATCCCGCCACCCACCACCACAGCGTCACGCCTCACGCCTCCAGCCTGCCAGAGCGCTCCCCCGCCCGTGCGGGGACCTAGGCTGCGGGCATGGACTCCTCCCCAGCAGCCGACCGGATCGCCGTGATGATCGACGCCGACAACACGCGGCCGTCCTACGCCAACGAGGTGCTCAGCGAGGTCGCCAAGTACGGCAACCCCACGATCCGGCGGGTCTACGGCGACTGGACCAACGCCCACCTCACGCAGTGGTCGCGCAAGCTCAACAGCCTCGGCCTGCGGGCGATGCACCAGAACGCCTACACGTCGGGGAAGAACTCGACCGACCTCGCGCTCGTGATCGACGCGATGGACCTGCTCTACGACGGCAACGTGGAGGCGTTCGCGCTGGTCACCAGCGACAGCGACTTCACCAGCCTCGCCCACCGCCTCCGCGAGTCGGGCAAGTGGGTCTACGTGCTCGGCGAGAGCAAGGCTCCGGAGTCGCTGCGCAACGCGTGCGACAAGTTCATCGACCTGGCCGTCGTCGCCGACCAGACGGACGACAGCGACGACGACACCGCCGTCGATGCCGACACCGACGACACGGCCGGGGCGACCACCCCCTCGATCAACCTGCAGAGCGCGCTCACCCGGGCGGTCAACGCCGTCTCCGACGACGACGGCTGGGCGCTGCTGCCGGCGCTGGGCAACCAGCTGATCCGCACCCACCCGTCGTTCGACGCGCGCAACTTCGCCGGTCCCGGGGCGAGGTTGAGCACCCTCGTCACCGCTCAGCCCTATCTGGAGACCTCGGGCACGGGCAACGCGATGCTGGTCCGGCTCAAGGGCCACAAGCCGGCGACGCAGAAGACGACGCAGAAGACGGCCCAGAAGCCGGCCCAGAAGCCGGTCGGCCGGAGGTCGGCGGCGAAGAAGTCGGCGGCGAAGAAGTCGGCGGCGGCGCCGACGAGCGAGAAGGCCCCTGAGAAGGCCGCTGAGAAGGCCGCCGAGAAGGCTCCTGAGAAGGCGGCGGAGAGGGAGCCCGAGACCCCCACCGTGAAGGCGACGGTGAGGACGACCACGCGGAGGGCGTCGGCGAAGCGGTCCTGACCCCGGTCACCGGGCGACCATGTGGACCAGCTCGGTGGCGGCGGCCAGTGCGGTCGTCGCGGCGAGCACGAGGGTCGGCCCGCCGATCGCGCGGTAGTGGCGGCGGTCGCGGCGGTCGGCGCCGTAGCGGCGCCACCCCTCGGCCAGGACCCACAGCGTGAGCACGGTCAACCCGGCGACCGGGACCAGGGCGGCCGGCCCCAGGAGCGACCAGGTGTGGCGGGCGGTGGCGACGGCCACCACCAGCAGGGCCATCGCCGTGCGCTCCCACGCCAGGGTGGTCTTGATGTCGTCCTCCTTGCGCCTGGCGCGACGAGGCGTCTCGTCGCCGGGATGCTCCGTGCTCGTCATGGCGTCGGCCTCACCCTCACGACCCGTCACCACAACAGGGCGAGCAGGACGGCGCACACCCCGACGATCACCAGCGTGAGCAGCGCCCCGAACCCGAGGGGCGGCAGCGACGCGCCACGGCGCATCGACCGCTCGGCCAGCCCCCACCGCAGCCAGGTCAGCGCCGCGGCGACCAGGGCGAGGACGATCAGGGCGAGGGCGATGGCGCGCTGGGCGCCCGCGGGGATGGAGAGGTCGACCACGTCGAGGGCGACCCCGCCGGCGAGCAGGGCCAGCGCGGTGCGGATCCAGGCCAGGAAGGTCCGTTCGTTGGCGAGGCTCGCGCTGTAGTCGGGGTCGTCGCCCTCGCCGTAGACCCACCGGGGGCGGCGGCTGCGCCCGGCCACTAGGCGGGATCCCGGTTGGCGACCAGCGGGGACAACCACCTGCTGGCCGGGTCGGCGTCGACGAGGAGCGAGCGGACGAGGATCGAGAGCGGGACGGCCAGGATGGCGCCGACGGGCCCGATCACCCCGGCCCAGAAGAGCAGGGAGAGGAACGTCAGGGTGGAGGTCAGCCCGACCGAGTTGCCGACGACGCGGGGGTGGATCACCGAGCCGATCACGAAGTTGACCGCCAGGTAGACCGCCACCACCGTCACGAACAGGCTCGGGCCACCCTCGAGCAGGGCGAGGACGGCCGGCGGCACCAGTCCGATGACGAAGCCGATGTGCGGGATGTAGCTGGTCAGGAAGGCCAGCAGTCCCCACACCAGCGGCGCGGGGAGGTCGAGGAGGGTCAGGGCGATGGTGTCGAGGACGGCCGCGAGGAGGCCGAACGCCGTGGAGACCAGGAGGTAGCGACGCGTGTCGTGGGCGAAGTTGCGCAGAGCGGCGACCAGGTCGGGCCGGTCCGTGGCCACGGCGTCGAGCTGGTGCCCGAAGGACCTGCCGTCGGCGGTCATGAACAGCACCAGCGCGAGCATGAAGACCAGGCCGGAGACCAGGCCGTAGACGTCCGACAGGGCGTCGGTGGCCAGGCCCAGGAACTTGCCCAGGTCGAGGCCGTCGAGGACGTGGCGGATCTGCTCGGTCGAGACACCCACCCGTTCGAGGACCCCCATCGCGTCGGAGAGCGCCTGGTTGAAGTCGTCCTTGTACTGCGGCAACAGGGTCGCGAACCTGGCGACGGCCACCACGATCGACGCCGCCAGGCCGATCGCGAGGACGGCGACCAGCAGCACACACAGTGCGGTCGCCAGCCATCCCCACAGGTGACGGTCGAGCCACACCCGGAGTGGATGCACGGCGATCGTGAGGACCAGGGCGAGGAAGGCGGACCCGATCAGGCTCGACGAGGCGCGCATGCCGGAGATCACCACGAACGCCGCGGCCAGGCCGAGCAGCACGATCAGGCCGCGCGGCAGCGCGCCGTTCCACGAGGCGCCGGCACGCCGCCCGGGTCGGCCCCGCTCGTCCGGGTCTGCGGCTGGAATGGGCACGGGGCTCCCTCCGTCCGGGACGCCGAGACGTCCCGGGGCTGCTCCGGCTCCACGAGACTCGGGCCCCCCGGCGCCGGTGGCGACGGACCCCCTACCGCTCTCGACCATACGCCTGCCTCAGGCGCTCGCGTGCAGCCGAACCTCGCGATTCCCGGCCTCAGGCCGCGTCGCTCCCCGCGTCGGCGCGGGCGCCGCGATCCACCTCGGCGCCGTTGATCCGGCCGTCGAGGCGGGCGGGGTCGAGGTCGTCGCGGTGCAGCTTGGCGAAGGCCGAGCGGTGGAAGACGAGGGGGTGCTCGCCGTCCCCGGCGCCGACCTCGTGCACCTCGAGGAGCACGATCACGTGATCGCCGGCCACGACCTCCTCGTGCAGCGAGCAGTCGTAGGTCGCGACCGCCTCGTCGAGCAGCACGGCCCCGTCGCCGGTGACCCGGAAGGGCAGGCCGGCGAAGCGCTCCTCGCGCGGTCCGGCGAGCTGGCGGCACACCGCGTCGTGGTGGTCGGCCAGCACGCTGATGCCGAGGCGACCGGCCTCACGCAGCTGCGGCCAGGTCGAGCTCGTCGTCGCGATCGAGAACGAGACCAGCGGTGGGTCGATGCTCACCGAGGTGAACGACGACGCGGCGATGCCGGCGAGGCTGCCCTTGACCGACGCCGCGACGGCGACGACCCCGGACGGGAAGGCCCCGAAGGCGTCGCGCAGCGTGCGCTGGTCGAGGGCGGGGACGGGTGCAGGGCAGGAGCTGGTGGACGCCGTCATGCGGGGCTCGCTTCCAGGGCGTGGGCGGTCGGGGCGGGGAGCGTGGGCAGGAGCTGGTGCGCGGCCGCGAACCAGGCGTCGTAGGTCTCGGGACGGTCGTGCTCGGAGTCGAGGACGTAGAGGCCGCGGGTCGGCACCGACGCGCCGAGCTCGACGAGGAGCGGGCGGAGGGAGTGCTCGGTCGCGAGCGAGTGGGCCGGGGACGCGCCGAGCATCAGGGGGATCGCGGTCACGCCGCTCAGTCCCTGGTGAGGGAAGCGGTCGAGGAAGGCCTTCAGGAGGCCGGTGTAGGTCGCCTTGTAGGTGGGGCTGGCGACGACCACCACCAGGCTGCCTGCCACGGCCTCGACCAGGTCGGCGACCCGCCCCGCCGCGGGGTCGAAGATCTCGGACGCGTGGTCGGCCAGGTCGACCACCAGGTCGGCGCCGCCGAGCCGGTCGGCGACGGCGAGCGCCGACGCGTGGGTGCGCGAGCGCGGCGTGGGGTTGCCGACGACCACGGCGACCCGGGCGCTCACGACGCCGCCCGGTGCGCGCCGAGGGGCACCGACGCGCGGGCCGCCACCGGCGCGGGGGCGGCCCAGAGGCCGCGCCGCTCCAGCACGGGCAGCACGCCCTCGCCGAAGTGGTAGGCGCCCTCGAGGTGGGGGTAGGCGGAGAGCACGAACTCCTCGATCCCGAGTGCGGCGTACTCCTCGATCCGGTCGGCGACCTCCTCGTGGCTGCCGACGAGCGCCGTGCCCGCCCCGCCGCGGACGAGGCCGACGCCGGCCCACACGTTGGGGTGGATCTCCAGGCCGTCGCGCGAGCCGTTGTTGAGGGCCAGCATGTTCTGCTGGCCGACCGACTCCGACTTCTTGAGGCCCTCCTGGACGCGGCGGATCTCGGCGTCGTCGATGCCCTCGATGAGCCGGTCCGCCTCGGCCCACGCCTCCTCGGAGGTGTCGCGGTTGATGGTGTGCATCCGGATGCCGAAGCGCATCTCGCGGCCCTGCCTCTCGGCGAGCTCGCGGATCCACGCGATCTTCCTCGCCACCGCGGCCGGCGGCTCGCCCCACGTGAGGTAGACGTCGGCGTGGCGGGCGGCGACGAGACCCGCGGCCGGCGACGACCCGCCGAAGTAGACCTCGGGGATCGGGTCGGGCAGCTGCTGGAGCTGCGCCTGCTCGACGCGGAGGTGGCGTCCGGCGAAGGTGACCCGGTCGCCGGTCCACAGCCGCCGCACGATCTCGAGGAACTCGTCGGACCGCTCGTAGCGGGCGTCCTTGTCGAGGAAGTCTCCGTAGGCGCGCTGCTCCTGCGACTCGCCGCCCGTGACGACGTTGAGCATCAGCCGGCCGCCCGACAGTCGCTGGAAGGTGGCGGCCATCTGGGCGGCCAGGGTGGGCGAGGTCATCCCCGGCCGGAAGGCCACCAGGAACTTCAGCCGCTCCGTGAGCGGGGCGAGCATCGCGGTGGTCAGCCAGGCGTCCTCGCACCAGGCGCCGGTCGGGGTGAGCGCGGCCTCGAAGCCCAGCTGCTCGGCGCTGCGGGCGATCTGGCCGAGGTAGGCCACGCTGGCGGGCCGACCTCCGGAGCCGTGCGAGACGCCGTGGCCGCCACTGACGACCTGCCGGCCGTCACCGCCGTTGGTGGGGAGGAACCAGTGGAACAACATGTCGATCCTTTCGCGGGGTGCGCGCCGGCGCGGAACGTCCGAACCCGATGTCATTATCTCTATCGATCTTGTAGACAAAGTAGCAGCCCGCCCTCCCGCCCCGGGCCGGCGCGCCGGGACCGCGTCCTCGCGTTTTGTCTAGTTATTCACTAGACTTTACGGAAGGACGGCGGCACCCGACCACGCCCCGGTGGCAGGTTCTGCCGGGCGGGCCGCAGGCCCTCCCCTTCCCCGTCACCCCTCCCCCCTTCACCAGACCCTCGGGCCCCGTCCCGGCACACGGCAGGAGCACACGTGCGGATCGAACAGCTGGAGTACCTCGCCGCGGTGACCGAGCACGGCTCGCTGCGGCGCGCGAGCGAGGCCATGCACATCTCCCAGCCGGCCCTGAGCGAGGCGGTGACCAAGCTGGAGAAGGAGCTGGGCACCACCCTGCTCGACCGGCGCCGCACCGGCTCGCGGATCAGCCGGCAAGGGCTCGACCTGCTGCAGAACATGACGGAGGTCCTCGAGGCGGTCGACCGGCTGCGCCAGGCCGCCGGCCAGCAGTCGGTGCGCCGGCGCGACCTCCGCATCGGCACGGTCAACACCGCCTCGTCCAGCCTGCTCGCCCCGGCGCTGCGCGACCTCCACGCGCGCCACGGGTCGGGAGGCGTGGAGGTGGTCCACGGGCGCCAGGTCGACATCCACCAGGGACTGGCCGAGGGGTCGCTCGACCTCGGCCTGGTCAACGTGCTCCCCGGCGACGAGGTGCCGCCCACGCTCGTCGCCGACCGCCTCCTCGACGGCACCCCGGTCGCCTGCCTGCCCGTGGCGCACCCGCTGACGGCCCGGAGCCGGGTCACCGTCGACGACCTGCGTGCGGAGCCGCACGTCCTGATGCGGCCGGGCTTCGTGATGCATCGCTACGCCCATCGCCTGTTCGGCGGCTCGCTGCCCGGCACGACGTACGCCACCGACGGCGCCGAGATGGGCAAGGCCATGGTGGCCGCGGGGCTCGGGATCTCCGTCCTGCCCGACTTCTCCATCGTCGCCGATCCGCTCGTGCGGGCCGGCGTGCTCACCACCCGGCCGATCGAGACCGACCAGACCACCGTGACGCTGCTGATGGTGCGCCGCCGGGCCGATCGGGTGCCCGAGCCGCTGCGCGACCTGCAGCGCGCGCTGGTGCGACAGGCCCGGGCCTACCGGGAGTCGGCGGTGGCCGCGCCCGCCGCGGACCTGACCCCGGTGACGCCGATCAGCAGCCGTGCACGAAGTCTGTCAGCGCCGTGAGCTGACCGGGGTCGGTGGAGGGGATCACCCCGTGGCCGAGGTTGAAGATGTGGCCCTTGGCCCGGCGACCCGCCTCGACGACCTCGGCGGCCCGGGCGGTCATCACCTCGGTCGGCGCGAAGACCAGGGTCGGGTCGAGGTTGCCCTGCACGGCGCGGTCGCCCACGAGCGGGATCGCCTGCTCCAGGGGCGTACGCCAGTCGACACCGACCACGTCGGCGCCGGCCTCCGCCATCAGGCCGAGCAGGCTTCCCGTGCCGACACCGAAGTGGATCCGCGGCACGCCGAGCTCGCCCGCCGCGGCGAGCACCCGCCGGGAGTAGGGCATCGCCGAGTCGCGGTAGTCGGTCGGGGTGAGGGCGCCGGCCCACGAGTCGAAGAGCTGCACCGCCGACGCGCCGGCCTGCACCTGGATGCGGAGGTAGGTCGCGGCGATGCCGGCGATCTTGCTCATCAGCGCGTCCCACACGTCGGGGGCGCCGAACATCATCGCCTTGGTCTTGGCGTGCTCCTTCGACGGACCGCCCTCGACGAGGTAGGAGGCGACGGTGAAGGGCGCTCCGGCGAACCCGATGAGCGGCGTCGCGCCGAGCTCGGCGACGAGCTGGCCGACGGCCTGCACGATGGAGGGCACGTGCTCGGGAGTCAGGTCGGGGATGGCCTCGACGTCGGCGAGGGTGCGCACCGGCGACGCCACGACGGGGCCGATGCCGGCCTTGATGTCGAGGTCGACCCCCACCGCCTTGAGCGGCAGCACGATGTCGGAGAAGAAGATGGCGGCGTCCACGCCGTAGCGGCGCACGGGCTGCAGGGTGATCTCGGTGACGAGGTCGGCGTCCATGCACGACTCGAGCATCCCGATGCCCTCGCGCACCTTGAGGTACTCCGGCAGCGACCGGCCCGCCTGTCGCATGTACCAGACCGGGGTGTGGGACGGCACCTCTCCGCGCGCGGCCGCGAGGAACGGGCTCCGGGCCAGTCCGGGATGGGGCGTGCGGGGGGCGTCGGTCACCCCTGAATTCTCGCAGGTGAGGCGGCGTGGCGGCACATCGGCGAGGGCCGGCGCTGGCCTACTCTGGCCACATGGTGGCCCGTCACGAGACCCACCCGGGCAATGCTGCCGCGGCTGGGCCCGCGGAGTTCCGCTCGGCCGTGGAGTCGATGCGTCGGGCGTCGCTGCGCCCGGAGGTCTTCTGCGAGGAGATGCCGGCGCCCCAGCGCATCGCGCCCTGGTCGTCGGCCCTCAGCGCCGACATCACCGTCGACGAGGAGGACCTGGGCACCGGCCGCCTGATCCTGCTCCACGACCCGGCCGGCAACGACGCCTGGGACGGCACCTTCCGATGCGTGGCCTACGCCCGCGCCGACATCGACCCCGAGCTCGGCGCCGACCCGATGCTGGCCGCGGTCGGCTGGTCGTGGCTGGTGGAGGCCCTGGACGCACACGGGGCCCGCCACCACGCCGCCTCGGGCACGGTCACCTGCGTCACCAGCGAGAGCTTCGGGGGCATGGCCGAGGACGCGCGCACCGCCCAGGTCGAGATCCGCGCGTCGTGGACGCCCGAGGTCGACGACGGCGACCTCGACATGACGGCGCACGTCGAGGCCTGGGGCGAGCTGATGTGCACTGCGGTCGGGCTGCCGCCCGTGCCGGAGGGCGTCACCGCCATCCCCAGCCGACGCGGCCAGCGTGGCACCTGACCCGATGGCCGACGAGCCCCAGACCACCCCCGCCGAGGTCACCCCCGAGGCCATCCCCGCGGCCACCTCCGCCGACGAGCCCGAGGCGCCGGCGGCACCGCCCGCCCCGCTCCTCGAGCTGCGCGACGGCCTGCCCGCGGTCGTCGACACCGATGCCGGCCTGCTGGAGGCGTCCGCTGCGCTGGCCGCGGCGACCGGACCGGTGGCCATCGATGCCGAGCGAGCGTCCGGCTACCGCTACTCCAACCGCGCCTACCTCATCCAGCTGCGCCGCGCGGGCGCCGGCACCTGGCTCGTCGACCCGATCGGGATGACCACGCTCGCCCCGCTCCAGGAGGCCCTCGAGGGCACCGAGTGGATCCTCCACGCCGCCACCCAGGACCTCCCCTGCCTGCGCGAGGTCGGCCTCACCCCGACCAGCCTCTTCGACACCGAGCTCGCCGGCCGCCTCCTCGGCTACCCCCGCGTCGGCCTCGCCACGCTCGTCGAGACCGTGCTGGGCCAGCGGATGCGCAAGGAGCACTCCGCGGCCGACTGGTCGACGCGCCCGCTGCCCGAGCCGTGGCTGGAGTACGCCGCGCTCGACGTGGAGGTGCTCGTCGAGCTGCGCGACCACATGGCCACCGAGCTGGAGCGCGCCGGCAAGGCCGAGTGGGCGCGCCAGGAGTTCGACCACCTGCTGGGCTTCGAGCCTGCCGTGCGTGTCGAGGCGTGGCGGCGTACGTCCGGGGTGCACCGGCTGCGCGGGCGTCGCGCCCTCGGTGCGGCCCGCGCCCTCTGGGAGGCCCGCGACGCCATCGCCGCCGAGCGCGACGTGACGCCGGGGCGGATCCTGCCCGACGCGGCGATCGTGGCCGCCGCCACCGCGATGCCGTCCGACCGCCGGGCGCTGCTGGCCACCCCCGGCTTCCACGGCCGAGGCGCGAGCCGCTACGCCGCCACCTGGGTCGACGCGCTGCAACGGGTCCGTCAGATGGACGAGAGCGAGCTGCCCACCCGCGCACCCCGCGGCGACGGACCGCCCCATCCCCGCACCTGGGCCGATCGCGACCCGGTCGCCGACCGACGCTTCAAGGCCGCGCGCGAGGCGATGCTCAACCTGGCAGAGGCGCACCACCTGCCGGTGGAGAACCTGCTCACCCCCGACTACCTCCGGCGCCTGATGTGGGCGCCCCCGGGGACCCGCGAGCCGGCCGAGCTCGCCCAGCAGGTCCGTGCCCAGCTGGCGTCCTACGGCGCCCGGCCGTGGCAGGCCGAGCTGGTCACCGGGGCGCTGGTGGGCGCCATCCTCGGAGCCGAGCAGGATCCCGAGCACCCCGGGGCGGCACCCGGGGAGTAGGAGGCCGCTCCTGCTCCCCTGGCCTACTCCTCGGTCGGGGTCTCCGTCGGCTCCGGCGACTCCGACTCCTCGTCCTCCGGCGCGAGCACCGTCTGCGAGACCAGGTCGATCTGCTCGGTCGTCGCGTCGAGGTCGAGCACACCGGGCGCGGTCACGAGCCGGTCGAGGAGGGGGGTGACCGCCTCCTCGAGCTCCTCACGCCGGTCGATGAACGGCGGCACCACCATGTAGCGGATGCTGGTGTTGTAGACCTCCGCGTTGGCCGGCTCCTCGCCGGGCGCCAGGAACTCCGGCGACGCGGCGACCGAGGTGTTGGCCGGCACGATGAAGCCCGTCGCGGCGACCGTGGCGATCGCCGCGTCGGACACGGCGTAGGCGATGAAGTCGGCCGCGTCGCCCGTCACGTCGGAGTCGGCGGACAGGCACAGGCCGCTGATGTCGCCGACGGTCGCGCGGGTGTCGATGACCGGCATCGGCAGCACGTCGAAGTCGAGGTCCTCGGCCTCACGCATCTCCGGCACGAGGTTGCGGAAGCCGGCGACCATCGCGAGCTCTCCGCGCTTGAACAGCTTGACGGGCGTCGCGCGCGCCAGCTGGGCGTTGGTCGGCGTGATCGTGGGGTCACGCAGGATGGCCAGCGTCTGGCTCAGCGCCTCGCGGGTGGAGTCGTCGGCGAAGGCGAGCGAGGTGGGCTCGCTGTCGTCGTTGAAGACCTTCCCGTCGCCGGAGTAGATGAACGGCGCGAGACCCTGCAGGGTCGGGTCGATCCACACGCCGCGCCGGTCACCGCGCCGGCTGGCGAACTGCGCGGCCGCGCCGAACTCGGCGAGCGTCCAGCGCTCGCGCACCCCCTCGTCGTTGGTGCTGGGGACGTCGAGGCCGCGGCGCTCCATCTTGTCGAAGTCGACGAGGCGGGTGTTGTAGTAGATGACCATCGGGGAGACCGAGTAGGCCATGCACTGCAGCTCGTCGTCCATCGCGAAGGCGTCGACGGCGTCGCGCGAGAACCGGTCGCCGAAGTCGACGCCGCGCTCGTCGAGCAGCAGGCTCACGGGCTGGAGCGCACCTGCCTCGACGAGCTGGTCGAGGTCGATGCGCGAGGTGAGGAACACGTCGGGCGCGTCACCGGCCAGCACGTCGGCCACGGCGGCCTCGTGGTCGGGCCACGACTCGAGGACGACCCGGCGGTCGGTGGAGGAGGCGTTGAAGGAGTCGACGACGCTCTGGAACGCCGCCACCTCCTCCTCGCTGCCGTAGGCGCCGAAGGTGACCTCGCGGGGCTTCGCGGCCGTCTTGGTCGGATTGCCGGACTGCCCCGCCGAGGGGGTCGGGCGCGGCTCGGGCTCGTCCTCCCCGGTGCAGGCGGCCGTCGTCAGCGCGACCGCGAGGGCCGTGGCGAGCAGGGCACAGCGACGCAGGGAAGGGGTCCGGGACACGGCGAAACCCTATCGGGACAGGCCACGGCGGGCCGCCAGCACGGCAGTGAAGATCGTCTCGTCGAGCGCGGCGCCCTCGCGTCGTACGCCGCCCCGCTCGAGGTGGATCAGCCGGTCGAGGCGCACCTCGCTGGGCCGGCCCCGGGAGTCCCACCCACCGGTGCCGACGTCCATCCAGTGGCGCCCCCACCTGGCCTCGTCGGCGGCGTCACGGTCGTGGTCCTGGCTGCTCAGCATCAGCCCCACCCAGCCGTCGTGCTCCTCCCCGGCGGTGTCGATGACGAGCACGGGCCGGTCCTTGCCGCGGCTCGCGTCGTCCTCGTAGGGCACCCATGCCCACACCACCTCACCCGGGTCTGGCTCGCCGTCACGCTCGGGCGCGTAGGTGCCCTCGCCCGGCGAAGTGGGCGCCGACGGCACAGGGGGCGCCGTGGACGAGGGGGACCCGACGCGGGACAGCAGGCCGGCGACACGGCTGCGGAGGCTCATGACCCGAGCCTAGGCCTGCGGAGCAGATGAGTGCGCCGGACCGGGAGCGCCTCACGGCGCGTGGCCGCTCGTAGCGGCTTATTTCGGGACCCGGGGCTGCCACGGCCCGACGCACTCAGGGACATTTTAACGCCTCAGGCGAGGCTGCCGCGGATTTCCACCTGACCAGCGGCCTCCAGCTGCTCCGACAGCGCGAGCATGCGGGTGATCTCCTCGTGCGAGGCGCTGCCGAGGGCGGCGCGGCCGGCGGCGACGATGCGCGCGAAGGCGGCCGCGCGGAACAGGGTGACCGCGAAGTCGCCGCGGGTGATCCCGCGCAGGACCTCGTCCACCATCCGGCGCAGCTCGTCGGGGCCGGGAGGGTCGGCCACGCCGGCGACCACCCGCGCCACGTCGACGCGGCGCTGGCCCGCCTCGTAGTCGTCGGCCACCCGGTCGGGGTCGGCGTGCACCCACGAGCGCAGCAGGAACAGCCGCCACAGGCTCCCGGCAAGCGTGTCGGCGGGCGCCCCCGACCACACCTCGGCGAGCGTCTCGAGGCCCTCGGTGTCGGCGAGGTGGACCACCCGCTCGGCAAGCGCGGGATCGGCGGACCGGCGCGCGCCGCGCACCAGCACGGTCGCGGCGAGGTCGCCCGCCTCGCGCAGCTGCGCGGGGTCGGCGCCCCCGGCGATGTCGGCGAAGAAGGCGTCGCCGGGGGTCATCGGGCGGTGGTGCTGGCGACCGGTCACCGGGCCAGCCTAGAACGGCCCGGAACGGCTCAGCCAGCCGTTCCCATCACCTTGCGGATGCGCTGGTCGCTGACCTTGGTGGCCGTGCCGAGCTGCTGGGCGAACAGGGACACGCGGTACTCCTCGAGCAGCCAGCGGGCCTCCCGGAGGCGCTGGGGCATCGGCTGGCCCTCGGGCAGCGCCGCGACGGCGTGCAGCCACGCCTCCTGCAGCCCGGACACCTGGTCCATCAGCTGGCGGTCGCGGGCGACCTGGCCGTCGAGGCGCTCGCGCCGGTGGGTCACGGCGGCGAGGTAGCGCGGGTAGTCGCGCAGCCGGCGCACCCCCGCCTCCCCGATGAAGCCGGGGGCCATCAGCCGCTCGACCTGCGCGCGCATGTCGGTGAGGGCCGGCAGGGTGATCAGGTCGGCGCGCCCGGAGATCGCCCGGTCGGTGGTGCGCCAGGCCTCCAGCACCCGCATCACCTCGTGCACCGCCGGGCCGAGGCCGGAGGCGACGGCGTCGCGGGCGTCCGCCACCACGGCGTCGTACGCCGCCTCGTCGCGCACCGTCGGGTGCCGGTCGACGACCTCGCCGACGATGCCGGCGCGCAGGTCGTCGAGGAGGTCGGCCACCGACGGGTAGGGCGAGCCGACCAGCGCGAGCTTGGCGCGCTGGTCGAGCCCGGCGGCGGCGAGCACGTCGTCGACGGGGTCGGCAGGCCCGAGCGCGAGGAGCACCAGGCGTCGTACGCCCAACCGGTGGTGCGCGGCGGCCTCCTCGGCCGTCGCGAGCACCCGGAGGCCCACCGTCGGGCCCTCGTCGACGAGCGCGGGGAAGCCGCGCACCTCGTGGCCGGCGCGACGCTGCACGAAGGACTCCTCGACCGTGCCGAACGTCCACGTCGTGCGGCCGGTGGCGCTCACGCCGGAGTCGGACGCCACGTCGGCCATCGCCTGCTCGAACGTCGGTCGCAGCGGCTCCTTGAGCGCGTCGAGGTCCTTGCCGCGGGCCGCCTCGGCCCCCTCGTCGGTCACCACCCGGTAGGTCGGGCGGAGGTGGGCCGGCACCTTCGACCAGTCCCACGCCTCGCGGGGGATGACCAGGCTGCGGGTGCTGCGGGCGAACCGCTCGAGCGCGTCGAGGAGCGGCTCGGCGCCCGGCGGCGTCGCGGCGAGGAACTCGCGCGCGGTGTTGGGCGCGGGCACCATCGCGACACGGAGGCTCTTGGGCAGCGAGCGGATCAGCTCGGTGACCAGCTCCTCGCGCAGCCCCGGCACCAGCCACGAGAAGTCGTCGGCGTCGATGCGGTTGAGGGTGGCGACGGGGACGTCGATGGTGAGCCCGTCGTCGGCGGCGCCGGGCTCGAAGTGGTAGCTGATCGGGAAGGTCAGCCCCGCCTCGTCGCTGTCGTGCCACTGCGTCGGGAAGTCGTGCGCGCGCACCTCGCCGGCGGTGTCGTGCGTGAGCATCTCGGGGTCGAACGTGAGCAGGTCGGGCTGCTTCTGCCGCGCCCGCTTCCACCACTGGTCGAAGTGCTGGCCGCTGACGACGTCGGCGCCGACGCGCGCGTCGTAGAACTCGAACAGCGTCTCCTCGTCGACGACGATGTCGCGGCGCCGCGCCCGGTGCTCGAGCTCCTCCGCCTCCTCGAGCAGGCGGGAGTTCTCGGCGAGGAAGCGATGGCGGGAGTCCCACTCGCGCTGGACGAGGGCGTGGCGGATGAAGAGCTCGCGCGCGAGCGGCGGGTCGACCTTGCCGTAGGACACGAGGCGGTCGGCCACCAGCGGGACGCCGTACAACGTGACCCGCTCGCGCGCCATCACGGCGGCGCGCTTGCGCGACCAGTGCGGCTCGGAGTAGGTGCGCTTGACCAGGTGGGCGCCGATCCGCTCGGCCCACTCGGCCTTGATGGCGGCGTTCTGGCGCGCCCACAGGCGCGAGGTCTCCACCAGCTCGGCGCTCATCAGGAAGTCGGGGTTGCGCCCCTTCAGCACGCTGCCGGGGAAGATCGCGAAGCGGGCGTTGCGCGCGCCGACGTACTCCCGCATCGGGCGCCGCTCCCCCGGCCGCGACTTCTCCCGCTCCTCGAGCGCGCCGACGTGGCTCAGCAGGCCGGAGAGCAGCGCCTGGTGGATGCCGTCCTCGTCGTAGGCCGCTCCGCCCTCGCTGCTGCCGGTGCGGCCGAGGTCGAGCTTCATCTCCTTGCACACCTGGCGCAGCTGCGACTCGTAGTCCTGCCACTCGCGGATGCGCAGGTAGTTGAGGTGCTCGCGCTTGCACATCCGGCGGAACGCGCTGGAGGACAGCTCGCGCTGCTGCTGCTTGAGGTGGCGCCAGAGGTTGAGCCAGGTGAGGAAGTCGCTGGACTCGTGCGTGAAGCGGGCGTGCAGCTGGTCGGCGTGCGCCCGCTGCTCCTCGGGCCGCTCGCGCGGGTCCTGGATGGACAGCGCCGCGGCGATCACCAGCACGTCGCGCAGGCAGCCGAGGCGCTCGGCCTCGAGGATCATCCGGCCCAGCCGCGGGTCGATCGGGAGCCGGGCCAGCCGCCGGCCGACCTGCGTCAGGCGTACCCCCGGCCGGGACGTCATGGACCTCTGCGGTCCGGACCGCGGACTCTCCTGACGTCCGGGGTCGGCGGCGGTCGAGATCGCGCCGAGCTCCTCGAGCAGGTCGGTGCCGGCCTTGATGTTGCGGCGGTCGGGCGGCTCGACGAAGGGGAACCTCGCGATGTCGCCGAGGCGCAGCGAGGCCATCTGGAGGATCACGCTCGCGAGGTTGGTCCGCAGGATCTCCGGGTCGGTGAACTCGGGGCGGGCCTCGAGGTCCTCCTCGGAGTAGAGCCGGATCGCGATGCCCTCGGACACGCGCCCGCAGCGGCCGGAGCGCTGGTTGGCCGAGGCCCGGCTGATCGGCTCGATGGGCAGGCGCTGCACCTTGGTGCGCACCGAGTAGCGGCTGATCCGCGCGACGCCGGTGTCGACGACGTAGCGGATGCCCGGCACCGTCAGCGACGTCTCGGCGACGTTGGTGGCCAGGACGACGCGCCGCACGGTGGAGGGGTGGCTGGAGAAGACCCTGTGCTGGTCGGCCGCGCTGAGCCGGGAGTAGAGCGGGACGATCTCGAGCCGGTCGCTGCCGAGGGCGGAGAAGGCGTCGGCGGTGTCGCGGATCTCGCGCTCGCCGGGCAGGAACACCAGCACGTCGCCCGGTCCCTCGGCCGAGAGCTCGCGGACGGCGTCGAGGATCGCCTCGGTCTGGTCACGCTGGACCGGCTCGCCGTCGTCGTCGTTCTCCGGCAGCTCCAGCAGCGGTCGGTAGCGGACCTCGACGGGGTACGTACGCCCCGACACCTCGACCACGGGGGCGCGGAAGTGCTCGGCGAAGCGGTCGACGTCGATCGTCGCGCTGGTGATGATCACCTTGAGGTCGGGCCGGCGCGGCAGCAGGCGCTTGAGGTAGCCGAGCAGGAAGTCGATGTTGAGGCTGCGCTCGTGGGCCTCGTCGATGATGATCGTGTCGTACTTGCGCAGGTCGCGGTCGCGCTGCAGCTCGGCGAGCAGGATGCCGTCGGTCATCAGCTTGACCCGGCTGGCGCGGCTGGTGCGGTCGGTGAAGCGGACCTGGTAGCCCACGACGTCGCCGAGCTCGGTGCCGAGCTCCTCGGCGATCCGCTCGGCGACGGAGCGGGCCGCGATGCGCCGCGGCTGGGTGTGGCCGATCAGCCTGCCGCCCTCCGCCGCCCCGAGCCCCCGGCCGAGCTCGAGGCAGATCTTGGGCAGCTGGGTGGTCTTGCCCGAGCCGGTCTCGCCCGCGACGATCACCACCTGGTGGTCGCGGATGGCGGCGGCGATGTCGTCGCGGCGCGCGGAGACCGGGAGCTCGGCCGGGTAGGTGATCTTCACAACGGGCGCCATTCTCGCCCACGGTGGCAACCCGTGCGGAGGCGGTGGCGCCCGTTGCGGAGCGGGTCAGGACTCCGAGTCGTCCTCGGCGTCCGGGGCGTCGCCCTCGGGCGGGGACGGCATCTCGCCGTCGGGCGCTCCGGGGCCGCCGAAGCTCGGCCCGCCGCGCTCGTCGTCGCGCTCGTCGTCGCGCTCGCCGAAGTCGCGGTCACCGAAGTAGCGGTCACCGTGCTCGTGATCGCCGAAGTCGCGCTCGTGACCGAAGTGGCGCTCGTCGTCCTCGCGCTCGCCCTGGTAGCCGGGGCCGCCCTGGTAGCCGGGCTCGCCCTGGTCGCCGGGCTCGCCCTGGTAGCCGGGGCCGCCCTGGTAGCCGGGGCCGCCCTGGTCGTGGCGCTCGATCCAGCCCGAGTCGCCGGGGCCGAGGTCGTCGTCGGCCGAGGCGCTCACGGCGACCCCGCCGAGGCCACCGACGATGAGGCCGGCGATCGCGGTCCCGGCGAGCGCACCCGTGCCGAAGCGGCGGCCGCGGCCGCCGTTGGAGGGGCGCATCCCGCGCAGGCGCTCACGCATCCCGCGCTTGCCCTCCGAGCCGGGGACGGGGCTGGGGCCGGGGTCGGCGGGTGCGGTGGTCGTGGGGTCGTGCTGTGCGTTGGTCATGGGCTCGTTCTGGGAGTTGGTCATGGCATCAGGAGTGGGGTCGGTGGGGGAGTCGGTCGTGGGACCGGTCGCGGGACCGGTCGCGGGACCGGCCGTGGGTGCCCCCGGGTCGGGGTGCGGTGTGGGGTCGGGGGCGGCGCCAGCAGGACGCATGGGCTGCGTCTCGTCGGGCTGCCGGCCCAGGTTCTCGTTCGTCATGTGACCAGCGTGCGGCGCACACCTGTGGCGCACCTGTGCCCAGCCCCTGCGGCCGCTCAGAGATCTCGGACCCGGTCGGCCCGTCGACGTCGAGGGCGCCGCGGCGGCTCCGTCCCCGGGGTGGACGCGGCGACAATGGGCCGCACCTGACCAGGAGACCGATCCTGCCGAAGTACCTGCACCTCCAGCACCATCGCGGCGCCCCGGTGGCCGTGACCGACGTCCCGATCGACCAGTGGGCCCCCGAGGAGGTCGACGCCCACATGGCGTTCGTGGACGACTTCGGCAGGCGCCTGGAGGCCGACGGCGAGCTCGTCGACCGCGGCTCAACTCGGCGCGCTGACAGGAAGGACACAGCGGTCCCACAGGAAACGGAGGCACGATGGTCTCGTGCAACAGCTCACCCGACCCGATGGCTCGCCCGTGCGCGTCCTCGTCGTCGACGACGAGGTCAACATCGCCGAGCTCCTCGCGATGGCCCTGCGCTACGAGGGCTGGGACCTGCGGATGGCGCACACCGGCAGCGAGGCGGTGGCCACCGCGCGCGAGTTCCACCCCGACGCCGTGGTGCTCGACATCATGCTCCCCGACTTCGACGGCCTCGAGGTGCTCCGCCGCCTGCGCGCGGACGGCAACGACGTGCCGGTGCTCTTCCTCACCGCCAAGGACGCCGTCGAGGACCGGGTCGCCGGCCTGACCGCCGGCGGCGACGACTACGTCACCAAGCCCTTCTCGCTCGAGGAGGTCGTGGCCCGGCTGCGCGGACTGATCCGCCGCGGCGGCACCGCGGCGCAGGCCGACGCGGGCAACGTGCTGGTGGTCGGCGACCTCACCCTCGACGAGGACAGCCACGAGGTGCACCGCGGCGGCGACGAGATCCACCTGACCGCGACCGAGTTCGAGCTGCTGCGCTTCCTCATGCGCAACCCGCGACGGGTGCTGAGCAAGGCGCAGATCCTCGACCGGGTGTGGCACTACGACTTCGGCGGCCAGGCCAACGTCGTCGAGCTCTACATCTCCTACCTGCGCAAGAAGATCGACGCCGGCCGACCCCCGATGATCCACACGATGCGCGGAGCCGGCTACGTCCTGAAGCCGGCGTCGTGAGGCGCCCGCTCCACCGGCCCGTCACGCTCACCGCGCGGCTGGTCGCGGTGGTGGTGCTGCTCGTCGCGCTGACCGCGGCCGTCATCGGCACCGTGACCACGCTGGCGATGCAGCGCAACCTCGACAGCCAGCTCGACGGCGACGTCCGGGTGGCCCTCGAGCGGACCATCCGCGGCTCGGACGGTCCCGGCCGCGGGCCGGGTCGCGGCGAGGAGGGCTTCGGCCCGGGCCAGCAGTTCGGCTCCATCCAGGCCGTCGTCCCTGACGACGGCACCGCGTCGGGTCTGGTGCTGTCCGAGCAGGACGAGGACAGCTGGGGCGCCGCGACCGCGCTCAGCGACGACCAGCTCGACGTGCTCGCCGACGTCCGTGCCGACGGCGACGGCCCCGAGCTCCGCACCGTCTACGTCCCGGACCTCGGCCGCTACCGCGTCGGCGTCAGGGAGGTCCCGGGCGGCCGGGTGGTCGCCGGGCTCCCCCTCGCCGACGTCGACGACACCGTCGGCGACCTCGTCCGCCTCGAGCTGCTCGCCACCCTCCTCGGCGTGGTGGCCGCCGCGGCGGTGGGGACGGTCGTCGTACGCCGCCAGCTCGCGTCGTTGCGCGAGGTCTCGGCCACCGCCCGCCGGGTCGCCGAGCTGCCGCTGGCGTCCGGGGAGATCGAGATGGCCGAGCGGGTGCCGGCGCGGCTCACCGACGAGCGCACCGAGGTCGGACAGGTCGGCTCGGCGCTCAACGCGATGCTCGACCACGTCGAGGACTCGCTCGACCGGCGCTACCGCAGCGAGCAGCAGGTGCGGCAGTTCGTGGCCGACGCCTCGCACGAGCTGCGCACGCCGCTCGCGACCATCGCCGGCTACACCGAGCTCGCCCGGCGGCGCCCGGAGACGATGCCCGCGGCGCTGACCAAGGTCGAGAACGAGTCGGCGCGGATGACCGCCCTCGTCGAGGACCTGCTCCTGCTCGCCCGGCTCGACGCGGGGCGTCCGCTCCAGCGCGAGCCGGTGGACCTCTCGCGGCTGCTGCTCGAGGCCGTCGACGACGCGCGCGTGGTCGACCCCGAGCACCACTGGCGGCTGTCGCTGCCGGACGCGCCCCTCGTCGTGGAGGGCGACGCCGCCCGCCTGCACCAGGTCATCACCAACCTGCTGACCAACGCCAGCCGCTACACCCCGCCCGGCACGACCGTGACCGTCACCGGGAGCGCGAGCGGCTTCTCCGTCCACGACGACGGCCCGGGCTTCGCGCCGGACCTCGCGCCCCACGCGTTCGAGCGCTTCACCCGCGGGGACGCGGCCCGCAGCCGCGGCGGGGCCGGGCTCGGGCTCTCGCTGGTCGAGGCGATCGTCCGCGCCCACGGCGGCACGGTGGCGCTCGCCAGCCGCCCGGGCGACACCACGATCACCGTGGCGCTCCCGACCGTGCCGGCGTAGACGCCGGTTACGGTGGCGGGGTGAGCCTCAGCACCGTCGCCGACAAGGTCGTCGTCATCACCGGCGCCGGATCCGGGATCGGCCGCGCGCTCGCGCTGCGCTGCGCCCGGGCGGGTGCACTCCTCGCCCTCGCCGACTGGGACGCCGGGCGGCTCGCCGAGACCGTGGGGCTCGTCCGGGAGGCCGGTGCGACCACCGTGTGCCACGACCTCGTCGACGTCTCCGACCGTGCCGCGGTCGCGGCGTGGGCGTCCGCGGTCGTCGAACGGCTCGGGCGGGTCGACCTCGTCGTCAACAACGCCGGCGTGACCGCGACCGGCGACTTCACCGACCTGACCTACGACGACCTCGACTGGATCGTCGGCGTCAACTTCTCCGGGGTGGTCCACGGGTCCAAGGAGTTCCTGCCCCACCTCATCGCGAGCGGCAACGGCGCCCTGGTCAACATCTCCTCGCTCTTCGGCCTCGTCTCCGCCCCCGGGCAGTCGGCCTACAACGCCACCAAGTACGCCGTGCGCGGGCTCACCGAGGCGATCCGCGAGGAGATGCTCATCGCCGGGCACCCCGTCACCGTGACCTGCGTCCACCCCGGCGGCATCCGCACCGGCATCAGCCGCCACGGCCGCAAGGCCGCCGGCCTCGACGGCGCCCGCATCGACGCGCTGTTCGACGACAGGCTCGCGCGGATGTCGCCCGACCGCGCCGCCGAGATCATCCTCGCCGGCGCGCTCGCCGGGAAGCCGCGGGTGCTCGTCGGCCTCGACGCCCACGTCATCCACCACGCCGCCCGGCTCCTCGGCGCGCGCTACCAGGACGTCGTCGCCCGCCTGCACCGTCGAGCTGGCGCATCCTGACCGCTCATCACCGTCGAGCCGGCGCATCCTGACCGCTCATCACCGTCGAGCCGGCTCATCCTGACCGGGAGTCGGCGAGGATGCGCCCACTCGACCCCGTCTATGTGTGAGAACGCGCCCACTCGACCCCGTCTACCTGCGAGGACGCGCCGACTCGACCCGGTAGGCGCGCGAGAACGCGCCCACTCGACCCCGTAGGCGCGCCAGGTCGCGCCCACTCGACCTGATAGGGATGGGCGTATGGAGCCCGGGACCACGATCCGCTGCGAGATGACCAAGTGGGGCGACCGGCCGCACTGGCAGCTGGTCGGCACCTACCTCGGGGCCGACGAGCACGGGGAGTGGCTGGGCTTCCCCGCCGGCACGCACAACCATCGCCCGGGCCACGAGTTCCACGCCGCCGTCGACTCCGTGACGCTCGTGCAGCCCGAGGGGTGGCACCTCGCGACCTTCCAGGCACCGGGGATCTGGTGCGACCTCTACATCGACGTCACCACGCCCCCCGCGTGGGACCGCGACGTGCTCCGAGCGGTCGACCTCGACCTCGACGTCATCCGCCTCCCCGACCCGCTTCCACCCGTGGACAGCGCACCGTGGGCCGTCGCCCCGGCCGGTCCGGGTGAGGTGTTCGTCGACGACGAGGACGAGTTCGCCGAGCACCAGGTGCGCTACGGCTACCCCGCCGACGTGGTTGCCCGCGCGCAGGCCTCGTGCGACGCGCTGGTCGTCGACGTCCGCACCGGCCGCGCACCGTACGACGGCGCGCACCGGCGGTGGCTCGCCGAGCTCAGTCGCCTGACTTCCTCCTGAGCGCGCGCCGCTCTGCGCGCGACAGCGCCCGGAACGGTCCGACGAGCCGCGGCCCGGACAGCCGGCTCTCCAGGCGGCGCGCCTCCCGCTTGAGCGGCTGCGCGACGTACTCGCCCAGGATCACCCCGGACGCCAGCGCGATCGCGACCGAGAGCGCCGTCATCAGCGCCAGGATGCCCCGCGAGATGAAGGGCCCGCCCTCGGCGAGGAAGGTCAGGCCTCGGTAGATCGACAGGCCGGGGAGGAAGGGCACGATCGCCGGCACTGCGACCACCAGCGGGGGGATCCGCACCCGCCCCGCCACCGCGTAGGCGACCAGACCGATGAAGAAGGCGCAGGCCGCGGCGGCTGCCGCGCGCCCGAACCCGGCCGCCGTGACGCCCTGCGATACCGCCGCCGCCCCCGCTGTGATCAGCGCGATCGGCACCACGGCGCGGCGGGGCGCGTACGACGCGACGCTGAACGCCGCCGCCGACACGGCGGCGCCGCCGAGCACCGCGGGCAGGTCGGCCAGCTCGACCTTCCCCGGCACCAGCTGCCCGAGCTCGAGGCCCACGCCCCCGGCGAGCGAGATGCCCATCGCGACGCCGGCGATGATGCCGGCGGTCGCCATCATCGCCTCGATCAGCCGGGCGCTCGAGGTGAGGTAGAAGCCGGTGAGCGCGTCCTGCACGGCGCCCATCAGGCCGATCCCGGCCAGCAGCAGGATGATGTTGGCCGTCACGACCACGGACGGGTCGACCTCGACCGGGCCTGCCGCGACCACTGCGGCGAGGACCGTCGCGATCGCGCCGCCGGCGACCTGTTGGTAGAAGAACGGCAGCCGGCGCCGGGCGAGCACGATCTGCACCCGGTCGATCAGGGCCGCCGCCACCGCGGCGACCACCGCCACGACCGGCCCGCCGCCGAGGAAGATGCCGACCGCGGCGGCCATCACCATCCACGCCAGGGTGACCGCCCAGCGCGGGAAGGCGTGGCCCAGCGAGACGATCGTGGCCATCCGCGAGCGCGCGAGGTAGACGTCGGCCCGGTCGGTGAGGATGTCGCGCACCAGGTGGTCGACGGCGGTGAGGTGCTCGTAGTCGATGACTCGCCGTTGCACGTGGCGCATCATCAGCGTCGGTACGTCGTCGCCCGAGCGCTGGTGGCTCATCGACAGGGCGGTGAAGGTGACGTCGAGCTCGGCCGAGCGCAGACCGAGGTGGTCGGCCACCGAGCGCATCGTCGCCATGACGTCGGCCGCGCCCGCACCCGAGGACAGCAGCATCTCGCCGATCCGCAGGCAGAGGTCGATCGTCAGGTTGTCGAGGGTGCGCTGCTCCGCCGCGGCGCGCGCCGCGTCGTGGTCGGGATCGTGGTCGGGATCGTGCTCGGCGTCGTGGTCGGGGTCGGGGTCCCCCGGCGTGCGCGTGCGTCCGTCCTCGCGGTCCATCCGTCCATGGTGGCAAACCCGGGCCGGCACCGGTCGGAGGGGTGAGCCTCACCGCCGGTCGCCTACCTAGACTCGCCGCATGCGCATCGACTTCCACGCGTCGCCGGAGCCGACGCTCGGGGTGGAGTGGGAGCTCGCGCTGGTCGACCGGGCCAGCCGCGACCTCGTCAGCGTCGCGTCCGAGCTCCACGAGCTCGCCGGCGGCCGGCTCGACCGGCCCGAGCGGCTCCACAAGGAGCTGTTGCGCAACACGATCGAGGTCGTCACCGGCGTCTGCGACACCGTCGAGGAGGCCGTCGCCGACCTCCGCGGGACGCTCGCGGTCGTCGCCCCCGCCGCGGCCGAGCTCGGAGTCGACCTCCTCGGCGCCGGCTCCCACCCCTTCGCCGACTGGTCGCACCAGCAGCTCACCGAGGGCCACCGCTACGCCGAGCTGATCAACCGCACGCAGTGGTGGGGTCGCCAGATGCTGATCTGGGGCGTGCACGTGCACGTCGGGATGCCCGAGCGCGACCGGGTGATGCCGGTGCTGGAGTCGATGCTCACCACCTACCCCCACCTGCTGGCGCTGTCGGCGAGCTCGCCGATCTGGGCGGGCCAGGACACCGGCTACGCGTCCAACCGGGCGCTGATGTTCCAGCAGCTCCCGACCGCCGGCCTGCCGTTCGCGTTCGAGACGTGGGCCGAGTTCGAGAAGTGCATCGCCGACCAGACGACCACCGGGATCATCGACTCGATGTCGGACGTGCGGTGGGACCTGCGACCTGCCCCCCACCTGGGCACGCTCGAGCACCGCGTGTGCGACGGGATGTCCGACCTGCAGGAGCTCGGCGCCCTCACGGCGCTGGTGCACTGCCTCGTCGTCGACCTCGACTCCCGGCTCACCGCCGGCGAAAGGCTGCCGACCCTGCCGCCGTGGCAGGTGCAGGAGAACAAGTGGCGGGCCGCGCGCTACGGCCTCGACGCCATCGTCATCGTCGACGACCACAACCGCGAGCGGCTGGTCACCGAGGACCTCTCCGACCTGCTCGAACGCCTCACCCCCGTCGCCCGACGGCTCGGCTGCGAGGCCGAGCTGCGCGCCGTCGCCGACATCCCCGTCCGCGGTGCGTCCTACCAGCGCCAGCGGGCGGTGGCGCACGAGTCCGGCGGCGACCTCGTCGCGGTGGTCGACGCCCTCGTCGCCGAGCTGGCCCACTCGCTGAAGGCCTGAGCCACCCAGGACCTGATGCCCTTGTGGCACCGGGCGGGGGGCGAGAGGATGCCCGGACCTCCTCGCCCCGCGAGGAGGGGTGGCCGAGACGGAGGAGCAGCACGTGGCGGACGTGATCGACCCGACGGCGACCGGCTTCCTGCTCGCCGAGAACCGCAACATGCTGATGCACGTCGGCGGCCTCCAGCTCTTCGAGAAGCCCGCGGGGGCGGGCCGCGGCTACGTCCGCGAGATGTACGAGAAGATGCGCGACGTCGAGCAGGTCGCGCCGCTGTTCCTCAAGCACCCGCACCGCTCCGCGCGAACGGCGGGTCAGCTGGTGTGGGTGCCCGACCAGCAGTTCGACATCGATCACCACGTCCGGCACAGCGCCCTGCCCAAGCCGGGACGCGTCCGCGAGCTGCTCGACCTGTGCTCACGGCTGCACGGCACCCGCCTGGCCTGGGAGCGGCCGCTGTGGGAGGCGCACGTCATCGAGGGCCTGCACGACGGTCGGGTCGCGATGTACACCAAGACCCACCACTCGCTCGTCGACGGCCTCTCCGCGATGCGGCTGATGGCGAGCGTGCTGTCGACCGACCCCGACGAGCGCGACATGCCGGCGCCGTGGGCGGTGCGGCCGCGCCCGCCGGGCCCAGCGCACGAGGAGCCCGACGGCACCTCCGAGGCGTCGCTGTCGGACCTCACCGCGGCCACGGTGCGCTCCACCCTGGCGATCGCGGCGGAGGCCGCCGGGATGCCCGGAGCGCTGCTCCGCACCCTGACCAGGAGCGTGCGCAACGAGACCTCGGCGCTCTCGCTCCACGCCCCGCGCACCATCCTCAACCAGGGCATCACCGGCTCGCGCCGCTTCGCCGCCCAGGACTGGCCCGTCGAGCGGCTGCGTGCGGTCGGCCGGGCCACCGGCACGACGATCAACGACGTGGTGCTGGCGATGGTCAGCGGCGCGATGCGGACCTACCTGATCGAGCTCGACGCCCTTCCCGACACGACACTGATCTCGATGGTGCCGGTCGCGCTCAGCGCCAAGCAGGCGAAGCTCACGGCGGGCGGCGGCGGCAACGCGGTCGGCTCGGTGATGGTGCAGCTCGGCACCCACCTGCCCGACCCGGCCGACCGTCTCGCGGCGATCCACCGCTCGATGACCGACGGCAAGGCCAGCCTGTCGGCGATGACGCCGACCCAGATCCTCGCGATGAGCGCGATCGGGCAGGCGCCGGCCATCCTCGGGCCGCTCCTGCGGATGCAGGGTGTCGTGCGCCCGCCCTACAACCTCATCGTCAGCAACGTCCCCGGCCCACGCACCACCCACTACTGGAACGGCGCCCGGCTCACCGGCACCTACCCGCTGTCGATCCCGATCAACGGGATGGCGCTCAACATCACCTGCACCTCCTACGACGAGAAGATGTGCTTCGGCCTCACCGGGTGCCGGCGCACGGTCCCCCGCCTGCAGGTGCTCCTGCAGCACCTCGACGAGGAGCTGGCGGCCCTCGAGAAGGCCGCCGGCGTCCAGGTGTGATGCGTGGTTGTGATTCCGGGTGTGATGCCTGGGCGTGATGCCTAGCCGACGACGTCGAGGCCGCCGCCGACCTGCTCGGCGACGGCGGCCAGCCGCGCACGGGTGATGTCGGCGACGGTGTCGAGGCCGGCGAGCCGGGCGTTGGAGCCCTCCCGGGTCGGCTCGGCGGAGTTGATGCTGACGCAGCGACGGGTGCCCCCGTCGGCGGCGTTGGCCAGCGCGACCGCGTGACCGGTGGTGCCGCTGCCGGCGAACGGGTCGAGCACGACGACGTCGTCGGGCAGCGTGGAGAGGATCCGGCGCACGAGGCCGGTGGGCTTGGGCGACTCGAAGACGTGGCCGACCAGCGCCTTGAGCTCGGCGACCGCCGTGTCCGTCGAGCCGATCTCCTCGGCCAGCCAGATCGTGCGCAGCTTCTTGCGGCGCCCACCGTCGCGGTGCAGCCAGTCGCGCTGGAAGATGTCGGCGCGCTCGCCGGCACGGCCGCGGATCACCCGGCACTCCAGGTCGTCGGGACGCTCCTCGACCCGAGGCCTCGACCACCGCCACACCGCCGGCCGACCGTCGCCGAAGACGGGCGTCAGCTCCCTGCTGCCGTCGAACTCCGCCACCGACACCCGCCCGGTCACGGGGTCGCCGTGGAGCGGGTAGTGGAGGGTCGGCGTGCTCACCGGGTTGAACTTCTTGTTGGTGTTGCGCAGCGGGAGGTAGCGGAACCGGCGCCCGTCGGGCGCGGTGAGCGGGAAGTCGGCCTCGTCCACGGCCTCGGCGCTGGTGCCGTCGACCAGGCAGTCGGGCAGGTGGCGGGCGTACGCCAGGACGTACTCGTGGCTGGTCGCGAACCCCCGGCCGAGCTGGCGGCCCTTGGGGTTGAGGTTGACCACGACCTGGGCGAGGAAGTTGGCCTCCCCGAAGATCTCGTCCATCAGCAGCCGCAGATGGGCGACCTCGTTGTCGTCGATGCTGACGAACACCGCGCCGTGCCGGGCCAGCACCTCGCGGACGGCCACGAGGCGCGGATGCATCATCGCCGTCCAGGCCGCGTGGCGTCCTGCGTACGGGTCGGCGTGGGAGTCGTCGCGGAAGCGGTCGGCGTAGGCGAAGTCGTTGCCCGTGTTGTAGGGCGGGTCGGCGTAGACCACGTCGACGGACCCCGCCGGGAGCCGGGGCAGCACGTCGAGGTTGTCACCGACGTGGAGGGTGCACGCGGCGCCGGGACGGGGCGCGGGCTCGACGGGCACGCGCGCCAGCCTAGGCGGTGGCCCGGAGCCCCCGCCGCGCACGACCGACCCGCACATCACAATTGTCCCACCGGCCCCACGACGTCCTTTACTCTGGAACGCGTGCCTTCCTCCTCGCGCCGCTCCCACTCGTCCGCCCGCCGTCCCGCGCCCGCCCGCGCGCGCGCGCTGACGCTCGCCACGGCCGGCGTGCTCGTCGCCGGGCTCGCGCTCAACGTGGGCGCCGGACCGTCGGTGGCCGACGACCGCGACGGCGTCGACGGCCGGGGCCTGACGTCCGGTGCCGCCGACGGCTACCGGGGGCGCAACCAGACCTCCGACGGCAAGCCCGGCATCGTCGTCGGCCCGCCGGTCAACGCCCGCGGGCGAGCCGTCCAGGTGAAGAACGACGTCAGCTACGAGATCGCGCCCGGCGTGGTGCTGCGGGAGTGGGACCAGGTCGACGGGCGCCAGCCGGTCGGGCAGGTGCGGATGAACCTGGTCACCGTCAACCTCGACGCGCCCAACCTGTCCTTCGAGGAGCTCTCCCCCACGTTCGTCACCAGCCGCAAGAAGGTCAGCCAGCTCGGCGGGTGGAACGACGCGCTCGCCGCGGTCAACGGCGACTTCTTCGACATCGGCCGCACCGACGCCCCGCTCGGGGTCTCGATCGACCGCGAGGAGGGCGTCCTCACCGGCTCGCGCGAGGGGTGGATCCCCGGGGTCAACTCGTCCCTGTGGTTCGACGACTCCGGGCCGCACGTCAGCCCGCTGAGCCTGGAGTACACGATCCGTCAGCGCCGCGCCTGGACGGTCAGCGGCATCAACCACCCGAGCATCCCGCCGGGCCAGATCGGCGTGTTCACCTCCGCCTGGAACCGCACCGAGGGCTACCAGGTCACCTCGGGCAAGAAGCGGGCGCGCGAGGTGGTCCTGCGCAACAACCGGGTCATCTCCAACCGGCCCAAGCTCTCCAGCGGCCGCAAGATCCACCGCAAGGAGCGCGTGCTGATCGGCACCGGCAGTGCCGCCGGCAAGCTGAAGAACCTCAAGCGCGGCAAGAAGATCACCCTGTCGCAGCGCATCGTCGGCGGCCGGCCGACCGTCGCGATCAGCGGTGACCGCCCCCTGCTCGTCAACGGCGTGCGCACGGTCGTCAACAACACGATCGCCCACCCCCGCACGGCGGTCGGCATCGACGCCGACGGCCGCCGGCTGCTGATCCTCGTGGTCGACGGGCGCTCCGCGGTGAGCCGCGGCTACACGATGGTCGAGCTCGCCGACATCATGACCGCGCTCGGCGCGGAGAACGCCATCAACCTGGACGGCGGCGGCTCCTCGGCCATGTACAGCCGCACCGGCAGTGGAGCGTTCGGGATCGTCAACGAGCCCTCCGACGGCTCAGAGCGGCTCGTGCCCAACGGGTTCGGCGTGGTCTACCACGGCGACCTGCCGCCGGTCGTGCCGATCCTGCCGCCGCCGACCGTGACGCCGACCCCCACGCCGACCCCCACGCCGACCCCCACCGTCACGCCGCCCCCCACGACGCCGCCGGTCACCCCGCCCACCCCCTGACGCCGGCGCAGTGCCGGCGTCCGGTGTCCGCCCCGCTTCGGGGGCTCAGGCGTCGGGGGCTGCGAACAGCACGACGTAGGTGACCGGGGCCAAGCACTGGACGGTGCTCTTCGGCAGGGCCGGCACGACCTGGAAGCCGGCCTCGCCCGCGTCGATGGCGACGCTGCGTGGCGGCTCGCACCCGGTCGACACCACCGCCCCGTAGGGCGTCGCGTCGGGCGAGCGGTCGCGGAGGTCGGCCGCGACGGCCGCCACCTGGTCCGGCAGGCCCGCAGCGAGGTCGGCGACGAAGTCGGCGACGGCCCGGTCGGTGTCGAGCGCGAACGCCATCGTCGAGGGCGACCCTCCGCCCTCCGTCGCGCCGATGACGACGGCCTCGGTGACCCCGGCGGACCCCACGACGTCGATGGGCTCGGCGCCGGCCGGCACGTAGGGCGACTCCGACGGGGGCTCGGACGGTGACTCCGACGGCGACTCCGACGGGGACGTCGTGGGCTCGGACGGGCTGGGGGTGCTCGAGGCGCCGGCCGGGTCGGTCGCGGTCTCGTCGTCGGACCCGCAGGCGGCGAGCGACGCCGAGAGGGCCAGGGCGGCGAGGAGGGCGGAGGCGGACCGGGTGCGGGCGCCCGAGCGACGCGGTGAGGTTGTCATGGTCCTCCGACGATATCGACGCGGGTCCCGCTCCCCCGGCAGGCTCGCACGCGGGACGCCGCGTCGACGCCGTGGCGCCTGCACTGGCAGGCTTGGCGCCATGAGTGGCCCCGAGACCCAGGCCGAGCCGGTACGCGAGGCCGTGCGCGCCTACGCCGCCCGACAGCCGCAGCTGGCCGCGGCGACCGCCGGGTGGGTGACGCTGATCCGCACCCTGCTCGACGACGCGGGCATCGACTACCTGAGCGTCACCGGGCGGACCAAGAGCGTCGCGTCGTTCGCGGCCAAGGCCAACCGGGCGCTGGACGGCCGGCTGGTCTATCCCGACCCGCTGGAGCAGGTGACCGACCAGATCGGCGTCCGGGTGATCACCTACGTCCACAGCGACGTCGCGGCCGTCGCGGAGCTGCTCGACGACGAGCTCACCATCCTCGACGACCGCGACCTGGGCGAGGAGACCGCGCGCGCGGGCCGCTTCGGCTACGCCAGCCGGCACCTCCTCGTGCGCACCGACGCGGCCGAGGAGCACCCCGAGCTCGTCGGCGAGCGCGCCAGTGTCCAGGTGCGCACGGTGCTCCAGCACGCGTGGGCCGAGTTCGAGCACGACATCCGCTACAAGGGCAACGTGCCCGAGGACGCCGCCGCCGACCTCGACCGCCGCTTCACGCTGGCCGCCGGCCTGATCGAGCTGGCCGACCGCGAGTTCGCGACGATCCGCGAGCGGATCCAGGCGGCCGCGCCCGGCAGCACCGCCGAGGCCGACGCCGACCACATCGTCGGCCAGGAGCTCGCGACCTTCCTCGCCGGGCACTACAGCGACGCCGGCTGGTCGCACACCGACCACTACGACTGGATCGCCGGCCTGCTCGCCGAGCTCGGCATCGACAGTGTCGACGACCTCGACGACCTGCTCACGTCCGTCGACGCCGACGCGGTGATCCGCCGGATGGGCTACCGCTACCCCGCCGGCGCGGTGCGCCGCCTCGACGACGCGCTGCTCGCGATCTTCGGCGAGCAGTACGTCACCCTCGAGGGCAACAGCCACCGCGTGCCGCTGCTGCGCGCCCGGCTGGAGAAGCTCACCACCCCCGAGGGCTGAGCGGGCAGCGACCAGCCGGAGCCGTCAGCTGAAGTAGGTGGCGTAGATCTCGTCGTAGGTGCCGTCCTCGCGGAGCTCGGCGAGCGTGCGGTTGATCGTGCGCAGCAGCGGGATGTTGCCGTCCTTCTTCACCGCCATGCCGTACTGCTCGCCCGTCTCGAACTCGCGGGCGAGCTTGAGCCTGCGGTTGGAGGTGACGAACTGTCCGGACACCGTGTTGTCGAGCATCGCCGCGTCGAGCGAGCCCGCTGCGAGCGCCGCCTCGAGGCCGGCCGCGTCGTCGAAGGTGACGATCTGGGTGGAGTCCGGGGCGAAGTCCTTGAGGTAGGTCTCGCCGGTGGTCTCCTTCTGCGCGCCGACCTGCATGCCGGCGAGCTCGGGGAGCGAGTCGAGCCCGGAGCCGCGCGGCGTGATGAGTGCCTGCTTGGCGTCGAAGTAGGGGCTGGAGAAGTCGAGCACGCGGGCGCGCTCGCCGGTGATCGTCATCGCCGAGATGGCGAGGTCGCACACGTCGTTGTTGAGCGAGGTGCCCGAGGTGATGTCGTCGAACGACACGTCGATCACGTCGAGCTCGGCGTCGAGCTCGTCGGCGACCTTGCGGACCAGGTCGATGTCGAAGCCGGTGGGCTTGCCGTCCTTCTCGTACTCGAAGGGCGCGTAGGGCATGTCGCTGCAGACGGTGAGCGCGCCGCTGAAGACCAGCGACACGTCGCTCAGCGCGTCGGCCTCGTCGGCGTTGGCGCTGCCGCCGCAGGCACTCAGGGTGGCCATCAGGGCCACCGACGACAGGGCGGCGAGCGCGGTGCGGGCGGGGCCGGCGCGTCGAGGGGTGCGGGTCATGGTGCGGGTCATGCTGCGGGTCATGGCGTCAGTTCGCATTCACGGTGAGCGACTCGCGCAGTCGCATGAGGGCGTATTCGGTGATCTTCACGAGCGCGCCCTTGGCCTGCTCGCGGTCGCGGGCGTCGAGGCTGATGATCGGCACGTCCGCGGGCAGGGCCAGCGCCGCGGCGATCTCCTCGGTGGGGTAGCGCGGGACGCCGTCGAACTCGTTGACGGCCACGATGAACGGGATGCCCTTGGACTCGAAGTAGTCGAGCGGGGAGAACGACTCGTCGAGGCGAGCCACGTCGACCAGCACGATCGCGCCGATCGCGCCGCGGCACAGGTCGTCCCACATGAACCAGAAGCGGCGCTGCCCCGGCGTGCCGAACAGGTAGAGGACGAGGTCCTCGGCCAGGGTCAGGCGGCCGAAGTCCATCGCGACGGTCGTGGTGGCCTTGGTGGGCACCGCGGCGAGGTCGTCGACGCCCTCCGACTCGTTGGTGACGAGTGCCTCGGTGCGCAGCGGGTCGATCTCCGAGACCGCGCCGACGAGCGTCGACTTGCCGACCCCGAAGCCGCCGGCGATGACGATCTTCGTCGACGCAGCCGCCCGCTGTGCCTTAGTAGTTTCGAAGTCCACGGAGGGTCCTTTCGATGAGCTCGAGACGCTCATCTGTCGACGTGCTGTCGGTGATGGTGGCCTGGATGCGGACCAGGCCCTGCTCGATCAGGTCGCCCAGCAGCACCCGGGTGACGCCGATCGGCATCTTGGTCAGAGCCGACACCTCGGCCACGGAGCGCCGGTCGCAGACCTCGAGGACCTGCGCAGCCGACGGTGACAGCACCGGGGCCTCCACCCCTGCCTGCAGGCGGAGCGTGGCCTCCATGGCCAGCTCGACCTTGGCGGCCGTCCTGCCTGCGGTGAGGGTGTAGGACCGGATCAACCGGGGGCGGTAGCCCTCGGCGTCCGGGTCGTCTGGAGGCGTCACGGCACGAGCCCGCTCAGCCGCCCGTACCGACGCGGGCCTGGGCCTCGACGGTACGTCCCACGCGGTCCACCAGCAGGGCCATCTCGTAGCCCACCTGGCCGATGTCGGCCTGCTCGGTCGTCAGCACGGTGAGGTTGGACCCGTCGCCGACGCTCATCAGCATCAGGAAGCCCATCTCCATCTCGACGATGGTCTGCATCACCGACCCGCCCTCGAAGAGCCGGGCCGCGCCCACCGCAAGGCTGGCGAGGCCCGACGAGACGGCCGCGACCTGCTCGGCGCGCTCGCCCGGGATGCTGGTGCTGGAGGCCATCAGGAGACCGTCGGCGGACACGAGGATCGCGTGCGCCGCGTCGGGCACGTCGTCGACGAATCGCGACATCACCCAGTCGAGGTCTCGGTCGTCACCAGCCGTGCTGGCGGCGGGGGCAGCGGAGGTGTCGTGAGTCATGAGGGTCCTGCTTCCGTGTGCTGGGTGGAACTCTGGGCTGCGCGTCGCCCGCGGGAGACTCCCGCGGTGTGTGCCTGGAGGCGCCGGCGGATCGCTTCGGGGTCGCGCGTCTTGGCGGCCGTGGGAGGCGTCACGCTTCCGGGGACGAGGCGCTCGCCGGGTGCGCGTCGCGGAAGGCCGGCGGGTGTCGACTCGGCGACCGGAGCCGGCTCGGTGACCTGCTCGGCGAGCTCCCAGCCGCGGTCGACCTCGGTCTGGTGCCACTCGCCCTCGCCGTCACCGGCCAGCCAGCCCGAGCGCATCGACTTGAAGATGGGCGACTCGCCGCCGGATCGGGCCGGCTCGGCGCCGCGGGTCGGCAGGCCGAGGCCGCCGCCGGTCGGGTGGCCGTCGGCGGTGTGGCCGTCGGCTCGGTGCCCGTTGGCGCGGTGGTCGGCGCCCTCGGTGAGGAGCGCGGCCGCGTCGTAGGGCGCCACCGGCTCGGGCTCCGGCTCCGCGACCGGCTGCCGCCGGGCGGGCGTGCCCAGGCCGAGCGGGTCGTCCGCGTCGACCTCCACCTCGCGGTGGTGCTCGACCAGAGCAGCGGGTGCCGGGTCGGCCGAGTAGGGCTCGGCGGGGGTGGGCTCGGCCGCGAACGGCTCTGCGGCGAACGGGTCGGCCGAGTACGGCTCGACGGGGGCAGGGTCGGCCGCGAACGGCTCGGCGGCGGACGGCCCAGGGTCGGACCGCTCGGGGGCGAACGGGTCGTCGAACGCGCCGGCGGGGAGCGGGTCGGACAGCGGGTCGTGCGCCCGGGGCTGCTCGACCGGTTGCTCGCCCGCGATGTCGGCGGAGGTCTCGTCCTGCGCGGAGGTGTCCGCGGAGGACGCCGCCGGCGCCTCGAAGTGCGCCGCCTGCTCGGCCTGCGCCCGCTGGCGCGAGGCGAGGGCGGTGATCGGGACGACGCGCGCGACACGCTCGGCGCGCTCGGCGGGGGAGCTCCCGGCGGCGGCCGCGTCGGGCTTCACGCCGGAGGGCTCGGGACGCTTGCCGAAGAGCGGTCCGGTGGCGCCCGAGGTCTCAGGCGGCGTGAACGCGTCCGCGCCGGTGAGCGGCATGTTGGCGCCGGGGGCGCGGCGCGGGAGCAGGGTGCCGAGCGGCGGTCGGTCGGGGGTCGGCTCGGACGAGGCGGACGCAGCCGGGGCGGACGCAGCCGGGGCGGGGGTGGGAGCAGGCGCTGGGCTGGCAGCGGGGGCGGCAGCGGGAGTGGGCGCCGGGGTGGCAGCGGCGTCGGTCCCAGCGGACGTCGTACCCGTCGCGACGGGCTCCAGGTCGGCCTCGGCCCTGGCGGCCCTGGCTGCGGCCTTGGCCTCGGCGGCGGCGGCGCGCTCGGCGGCCTTGGCCTCGGCCTTCTCAGCGCGGGCCCGGTTGCGCGCCTCGCGCTTGGACAGGACCGGGGCGTCGCCGGCCGCGGCGCCGACGAGGTCGGCGCCGACCCTCGGCGAGGGGGCGGTGCTGCTCGCCTCGGCCGTGGGCGCCGGGGCGCCCGCCGGTGCCAGGTCGGGCAGGATCGACAGCGGGAGGTGGACGGTGGCCGTCATGCCGCCGCCCGGGTTGCGGGCCAGGTGGGTCCGGATGCCGTGACGCTCGGCGAGGCGGGACACCACGAACAGGCCCATGCGGCGGGCGGTGTCGGGGGTGGCCTCGGCGCCGTGCTGCAGGTCGTTGTTGAGCTGCTCGAGCTCGGCGGGCGGCACGCCCAGGCCGGCGTCGGTGATCGTGATGCTCACCCCGTCGGGGCTCTCCTTGGCGGCCAGCCTGACGGGCTCTGCCGGAGGCGAGAAGCTCAGCGCGTTGTCGACCAGCTCGGTGAGGAGGTGGACGACGTCGGCGGCGGCCTCGTCGCCCACGCGGGTGCCGAGGTTGGAGAGGATCTGCACGCGCTGGTAGTCCTGCACGCCGGAGGTCGCCGCCTGCAGCGCCTCGCCGACGGTCAGGCTGAACTGCCCGGCGGCCCGGTTGGGGGCGTCCGCCAGGATCAGCAGCGAGTCGGCCGTGCGCCGCATCCGCGAGGCGAGGTGGTCGAGTCGGAACAGCGACTCGAGGCGCTTGGGGTCCTCCTCGTCGTGCTCGAGGCGCTCGATCTGCGCGAGCTGCTGGTTGACCAGGGAGGTCGAG
Organism: Nocardioides sp. Z35_8; assembly: GCF_059621125.1. Lineage (NCBI taxonomy): Bacteria > Bacillati > Actinomycetota > Actinomycetes > Propionibacteriales > Nocardioidaceae > Nocardioides > Nocardioides sp. Z35_8. The sequence goes on from NZ_JCAQIE010000001.1 coordinate 218,039, forward strand.
CGGCGCGAGAGCGTGACGAACATGGCGTTGACGGTCTGGCGGAGCTGGGCCTCGCCGGACGCGAGGTGGATGGCCTGGCGGTGGAGGTCGTCGACCGCCCGGGCGACCTGGCCGACCTCCTCGTCGGTGTGGACGTCGATGGGCCGGATCGGCTCGGGCTCCTGGCCGGCGCGGATGCGGGAGACGGCGTCGGGAAGGCGGTGGCGGGCCACGGCCAGCGCACCGTCGCGGACCCTGCCGATCGGGTCGAGGAGGCTGTGGGCGATGAAGAACGCGAGCGCGATCGCCGCGGCGAGGGCCAGGAGGGTGAGCACGGCGCCGACGAACGCGTTGCGCTGCGCGGCTCCGGCCGCGTCGTCGAGGGTCGCGGTGACCCCGCTGACGAGGCTCTCGGTGATCGCGTCGTAGGGGGCGTACGCGTCACGGCCGTCGAGGTCGGTGGCGGCGTCGTCGCGGATCTGGCCGGCGTGGCGGGTGTTCTGCGTGCGGAGGAGGGCGGTCTGGTCCTTCACGCCCTCCACCGACCCGGCGAGACGGTCGATGGCCGCGGCCTCGACGCCGATCTCGGAGAAGAGCTCCTGCGAGCTCGACTGGGACAACGTGGTCGCGAGCAGGCCCTGCTGCAGCGCGAGGGACAGCCGCCCGCTCATCGCCTGCGAGAGCTGCTCGAGGCGCGGCTCGGGCGTCTCCTGCGCGGCGTTCACGCTGGTGATGAGCTGCGAGACGCTGGACTCGAGCTGCCGGACGAGCGCGATCCAGGTGGCCGGGCCGAGCGTCTCGGCACCCTCGCCGCGCATCGCCTGGCTGAGGTCGAGCAGGGCGTTGACGTGGGCGGCCTGCAGCTCGTCGAGGTCGGCCTCGTCACGGGCGCGCACCAGCGCCTCGGCGTTCTCGGAGATGTCGCTGATGGAGTCGATCAGGTCGCCCTGGCTGGCAGCGCTGTCGGACTGTGCGGCCACCATCGCGGTCTCGGACGCGGTGAGGTAGTCGATCGCGGGCTGGATGACGGTCACCTGCTGCGCGCTGCGCGCAGCCTGACGCGAGTCGCCGTAGTCGCCGGTGACCCGCAGGCCGCTGAGCAGGGCCGCGAGCAGCAGCGGGATCGCGAGGGCCAGGGCCATCTTCCGGCCGAGCGGCCAACCGGCGACCGAGTGGCCCACACCCTTCCGGGTCTGGGCTGCGTCCTGAGTCATGTGTGCCTCGCCTGTGTGAGCCCTACGTCGAAGTCGAGAACGCACCGGCATGACCGGCGCAGGCTCAACCTAAGGAGTTCGGCGACATTCCGTGGCGTTTTCGCAGAACCAGGGTCGCGGGGGTGTATGGGAGCCGTGAGAGGCACGGCCCGTCCACCGTCGACCGGGATCGCGAGACGCACCGTGGTGGAGCCTCACCGACCCGGTCGACGCGTCCGAGATGCACCGCGACGACCGGCCAGATCCTCGCCCAGCGGCAGGAGAACCGCAACCCTTTCCTCACCCGTCAACGGCGGGCGCCCGCGGCCCGGTGCGGCGATCCCGTCCGCGGCGTGGGGCGCGTCAGCCGCCGGAGCCGTGGTTGTGGGGCGGGACGACCGGGCCCTCCGAGGGCTGGACGACGACGAAGCCCGGGCCCTGGAAGGCGTACTGGAACGCCTCGCCCGTGCCGCCGCGCACCAGTGAGCGCACGTTCATCGAGCTGACGACCTGCGGGACCAGGCTGGCGGACCAGCACACCGCGGCGTTGACGTCGACGTAGGTCGGGGACTGCGAGCAGTCGAGGATCAGCGGCTGCCCGTCGCTGGTCAGCGCGACGGTGCCCGCACCCTGGATGAGCGTGTTGAACATCCCGCCACTCATCATCCCGGCACCCTTGACGCGATGGACGTCGTAGTCGAGCGTGGCGTCCATCGCGAGCAGCGAGGTGCCGTTGACCGAGAGCCCGTCGCCCTCCAGGTGCACCAGGAAGATGTCCTTGGCGCTGTCGGCGAAGAACACCTCGCCCTGTCCCGACACTGTCATCAGCGGCGTGTCCTCGGTCGTCACCAGCCGGCGCATCATCTTGCCGAGCGACCCGGCCGACTTGTGCTCGAAGGTCACCTGCCCCTGGTAGGCGACCATCGAGCCCTTGGCGGCCAGCACCGGCTCGCCCAGCACCGCCCGCAGCGTCTTGCGGTGGTGCAGGCTGAAGCGCTCCGTGGTCGCGTTCTCCTGGTTGGTCTGGTCGAAGAGCTCGCTGCGCATCGTTCCCCCGGCGTTCGAGATGGTGGTCGGCGGCCGCTCCCGGTCGCCTCGCGAGGCACCCTACCGACAGCCGCGGCGAGGCCCCGGCACATCCGACCGAGCTCCGCGGCGCCGCCCCACCTCTCAGGAGCGGACGTGCATCCGCTCGCCCTGCGGCCCGAAGATCGCGAGCACCTCAGCCGGCGTCGGGCCGGGGTTGCCGATCCAGTGGGGCGTACGGGTGTCGAACTCCACCACCTCGCCGGGCTCGAGCAGCATGTCGCGGGTGCCGAGCACCAGGCGCACCCGGCCGCTGAGGACGTAGAGCCACTCGTAGCCCTCGTGGGTCTGCAGGGTCGGGCGGGGGTCGCGCTCGACCGGCAACACCATCTTGAACGACTGCAGCCCGCCGGGTCGGCGGGTGAGTGAGATGAATGTGCGGCCGTGGCGCACGACGGGCTTCGAGCGGATGCGCGGGTCACCGGTCTCGGGCGCGTCCACCAGCTCGTCGAGCGCGACGCGGTGGGCGCGCGCGAGCGGCAGCAGCAGCTCGAGGGTGGGCTTGCGCTGGCCCGACTCGAGCCGCGACAGCGTGCTCACCGAGATGCCGGTCTCCTCCGCGAGGTCGCTCAGGGTCGCCTCGCGCTCGAGCCGCAGCTGGCGCAGCCGGGTGCCCACGCCCCGCAGCACCTCCTCGTCGCTCACGACGCCACTTTGCCACTTCGGCAAGGATGTTTGTCAATCAGACACGGCGAGCGCATGCTCGCAGCATGAGCGAGAACGAGACGTACGACGTGGTGGTCGTCGGCGGCGGCGCCGCCGGCCTGAGCGGCGCGATGGCGCTGGGCCGGTCGAGGCGGTCCGTCCTGGTCGTCGACGCGGGCGAGCCGCGCAACGCCACCGCCGCCCACGCCCACAACTACCTGGGGCGCGAGGGCGTCGCGCCACTGGAGCTGCTCGAGGACGGCCGCGCCGAGGTCGCGGCCTACGGCGTCGAGGTGCTCGCCGACCGCGTGGTCGGCGTGTCCGGCGAGGCCGACGCCTTCCTGGTCACCACCGAGGGCGGACGGCGCTACGGCGCCCGCCGGGTGCTGGTCACGGGAGGGACGCTCGACGAGCTCCCCGACGTGCCCGGACTGGCGCAGCGGTGGGGCCGCGACGTGCTGCACTGCCCCTACTGCCACGGCTGGGAGGTCCGCGACCGGCCGCTGGCGATCCTCGCGACCTCGCCGATGGCCGGCCACCAGGCCCTGCTGTTCCGCCAGCTCTCCGACGACGTCGTCGTGGTCGTGCACGACGGCGTCGAGCTGCCGGACGACGAGCTCGAGCGGCTGGGTGCGATCGGCGTGCGGGTCGAGCACGGCACGCCGCAGGAGGTCGTCACCGACGGCGATCGGCTCGTCGGGCTGCGCCTGGCCGACGGCTCGGTGCTCGAGCGGGAGGCGATCGTGGTGGCGGTGCGCCCGCACGTGCGCGCCGACCACCTCGCCCCGCTCGGCATCGAGCCGCAGCCCGTCGAGATGGGCGGCGCCGTCATCGGGTCCGTGATCGCCGTGGAGCCCACCGGCGCCACCACGGTTCCCGGCGTCTTCGCCGCCGGCAACGCCACCGACGTCTCGGTGACGCTGATAGCCTCGGCGGCCCACGGCACCCGCGTCGGCGCATGGATCAACGGCGAGCTCGCGGCCGCCGATGCGGCTCGCGCCGTCGAGGCGCAGCGGGCCGAGATGTTCGAGCGGCCGGCGTGGGAGGGCCGCTACTCGGGCGAGCGCGTGTGGAGCGGCCGGGTCAACGCCCAGCTGGCGGCCGAGGCCGCGTCGCTGACGCCGGGCCGGGCGCTCGACGTCGGGTGCGGCGAGGGCGGCGACGCCGTCTGGCTGGCCGAGCAGGGGTGGGACGTCACCGCGGTCGACTTCGCAGACGCCGCACTGGCCCGCACCTCCGAGCACGCCCAGCAGGCCGGCGTCGGCGAGCGGATCGGCACCCGCCGCGTCGACGTACGCACCTTCGACCCGGCCGGCGAGACGTGGGACCTGGTGTCCTCGCAGTTCATGCACCTGCCCGACGGCGCGATGCCCGAGCTCGTACGACGCCTCGCCGCCGCCGTCGCGCCGGGCGGCACGCTGCTGGTCGTCGGGCACCACCCCGGCGACCTGGCCACCGGCATGAGGCACGGGCACCGCTCGTTCCTCTTCACCCCCGAGTCGCTGCTGCCGGGCCTTCCGGACGGCTTCGTGGTCGAGACGTGCGAGACCCGCACCCGCACCCAGGCACACCCCGAGTCGGGCGAGCAGATGACGGTGCGCGACTCCGTGCTCCGCGCGCGACGGGTCGGCTGAGCGGCCCCGCCGTGGTCAGGCCAGGTCGAGCCTCGCCAGCACCATCGCGGCGAGCCGGTCGACCGGCAGCGCGGGGTCGACGTCCATCCCGTGCTCGTCGGGCTGCAGCGGCTCGAGGGTGTCGAGCTGCGACTCCAGCAGGCTCGGCGGCATGAAGTGGTCACGGGCGTTCATCCGCTCGAGCAGCATGTGCTTGTTGCCGGTGCAGTGCACGAAGAAGGTGCCCTCGCCGCCGCGCCGCAGCACGTCGCGGTAGGCCCGGCGCAGTGCGCTGCAGGCGATGATCGTCGGCTCGCCGCGGGCGTCGCGCTCGGCGGTCCACGCCGCCAGCGACTCCAGCCATCCCCAGCGGTCGGCGTCGGCCAGCGCGATCCCCTCACGCATCTTGGCGACGTTCTCCGGGGGGTGGAAGTCGTCGCCCTCGGCGAACTCCCAGCCCAGTCGCTCCTGCACCGCCCGGCCGATCGTCGACTTCCCGGACCCGGAGACGCCCATGAAGACGAGGTGGAGGGGCGGCTGGTCGGCGGCCGTCATCCGAGGGCCCAGATGCCGAGGGCGAGCACGAAGATGCTCACGCCGAGCGTGGTCTCGAGCACCGTCCACGTCTTCAGCGTGGTCCGCACGTCCATCCCGAAGAAGCGGCCGACCAGCCAGAAGCCCGAGTCGTTGACGTGGGACAGGACGGTGGCGCCCGCGGCGATCGCCAGCACGAGTGCCACGAGCTGCAGCGACGACGGGTCGGCGTCGGCGACGCCGGCCGAGATCAGCCCCGCGGTCGTGGTCAGGGCGACCGTGGCCGAGCCCTGGGCGACACGCAGGATGGTGGCGATCACGAACGCCGACACGATCAGCGGCAGCCCGATGTCGGCGAGCGAGTCCGACAGCGCCTCGCCGATGCCGCTGTAGCGCAGCACGCCGCCGAACATCCCGCCCGCGCCGGTGATGAGGATGATCGCGCAGATCGGGCCGAGCGACTCGTTGAGCAGGTGCTCGGTCTCGCCGCGCGAGTAGCGGCGCACGGCCAGGGTGTAGGTGGCGACGAGAAGCGCGATGAGCAGCGCCACCGGGGTCTGCCCGATGAAGATCAGCGCGTCGACGAACGCACCGTCCTCCGCGATCGAGCCGTTGGTGCGCAGCGTGGTGAGGATCGTGTTGGCGGCGATGAGGAGCACCGGCAGCAGCAGGATGCCGAGCACGTGCGCGAAGCCGGGTGGGTTGGCGGTGTCGGCCTCGCGGCCGCCGGTGAGCACCGAGTCGTCGATCGGGACGTCCACCTTGCCGAGCCAAGCGGTGGTCACGACGTAGACGCCGACGATCCAGGCGACGACCGCCACCACGACACCGACCAGCAGGGTCAGACCGATGCTGGCGTCGATCTCGGTGGCAGCGGTGACCGGGCCCGGGTGGGGCGGCACGATCGCGTGCATCGCGGCGAACGCTCCCGCGGCCGGGAGGGCGTACATCAGCACCGAGCCGCCGAACCGCTTCGCGACCGAGAAGATGATCGGGAGGAACACCACGAGCCCGGCGTCGAAGAAGATCGGCATGCCGAACAACAGGGCGGCGACGCCCAGGGCGAGCGGGGCGCGCTTCTCCCCGAAGCGACTGACCAACGTGTCGGCCAGCACCTGCGCGCCACCCGTCACCTCGAGGATCCGCCCGATCATCACGCCCAGCCCGACGAGCAGGGCGACGTTGCCGAGCGTGCTGCCGAAGGCGGCGATCGATATCGCCGGCACGTCCGCCAGGGGCACGCCGGCCGCGACCGCGGTGCCCAGGCTGACCAGCACCAGCGCCACGAAGGCGTGCATGCGCAGGACGATGATCAGGAGCAGGAGCACGGCGACGGCGAGGGCGGCGATCGTCAGCAGCGTGCCCGCGCCGTAGGCAGGGGTCATGGTGTCCACGTGGTCCTCCGAGGTGGGCGGTGGGCGGTGGGTCGGTCCAGAGTAGGACCTCGGGCGGGCCGTGGGCAGGCTCGCTGTTGGGCAAGGGTGCGTCACGGTTCCGTCTAGGTGTCGTCAAGTGGGGTGTAACCGGGGGGACCGGGTGGGTAACGACCCGCAATGATCATCTCGGGCCACCTGCACCACCACCACCGTCCCAAGCCGTCGGCCGACTCCTCGCGCCTGGCCGCCCGCGTCGCCGAGATCGACGCGCGACGACGCGACGCAGAGCTCAGCGTCGACAGGCTCGTCGTGGCGTGGCAGGGCGGTGCGGCCCTCCACCGGGGCTCGCACTGGGACCGGTGGGACACCGCCGCGCACGACACCATCGACGCCCTGGGGGCCCTCCTCGGCGCCCTCGACCTCGCTCGCCGAGAGCTCGCCGACATCGACCGTGGGCCCGTGGTGCCGCGCCAGGCCGACCGGCGCGTCGGTCACTGACGGCTCACTCGAGGGCGTGCTCGACCAGCTCGACGCCGCCCCAGCGACAGGTCAGCCGGTGACGACCCGGCCCGGGCGCACGCAGCCCGCGTAGACCCCCAGCATCGGCTCGCCGGCACCGTTGACCGGACGCTCGCGCGCCAGCGCCTTCAGCAGCCGCACGTCCCGCTCCCCTGTCACCGGGTGGTGGTCGACGACGGCACACCGTGGCACCGGGCCGCCTATCCGCACGGTCGCGCCACCCACGACCAGCTCCCGTCCTGTCCACGAGTCCTCGACGTAGGGCTCCTCGGTCTCGACGACGAGCGTCGACCGGAAGCGCGCCGCCTCGGCGACGAGCCCGGCGTGCCCGACCCGGCCGGCGAGGTCACGCAACGAGGCGGTGCCGACGACGGTGAGCGGCTCGCCGAACACGACTCCCCCGCGCGGCGCGGCCGCGAGGCGCACACGCACGGCGAGCGAGTCGGACAGGAGCTCGGCGTGGGGACCTTCGGTGAGCTCGAGGAGGACCTGCCGGCCCCAGTAGTCGCACGTGACGCTGCGGCCGCTGGGGACGACGGGAGCGGAGAGCGACTCGCCCGTGGGGAGCGTGAGGTCGAGGAGGTCGTCGGCGACGCGCGCGACGACACCGATCAGCGACGGGTGCTGCACCGTCCTGAGGACCCGCGCGCGGTCCACGTCGACGAGACAGAGCGAGCGGTCACCCAGGGCGCCGTGCGCGTCGAGGTCGATCGCCGGGAGGGACAGGTGGCGCATGCCCTTGACCGGCGCGAACCCGGCCTGGCGTACGACGAGCTCGGCCGGCATGCGGCCATGGTGGCACGCACTCACGCGCGCCGAGGACGCAGCTCGGCCCCGGCGACCGCGAGGGTCTCGCCCGCCCGGGGTCGCTGCCTGCCGCCGACGCCCGTGGGACGTCAGTGCGCGGGGCCGCCGAGCCCGAACGGCCTCAGAGGTGGTGCAGCTTGGGGTAGGGGTGCGCGATCCGCACCGACTTCGACCCGAAGTCGACGGTCACCGCGTGGCTGTCGAGGTGGGTGACCTGCCCGAGCCCGTAGAGGTCGTGGGTGACGCGGTCACCGACCGCGAACACCTCGACCACGGGCTCGACCGCAGGCTTGAAGGGGCTGCTGGGGAGGTGCTTGGGCCGTCGGCCGCTCTGAGAGGTCATCACCCCTAAGTATGCCTCGCCGACCCGCATCCGGGCCCATCCACGTCCTCAAGATGCCGTCATGATCGCTCACGACACCCGCTCGCTCGGCGCCGCGTCGTCGGCTCCGGAGCCGACGGTGGAGGGGACGTCAGCCGCGCACCGAGCCGGCGGTCAGCCCGGCGACGAAGTAGCGCTGGAGGAAGACGTAGGCCACCACCAGGGGCGCCGAGGCGACCAGCACGCCGGTGAAGAGCAGCGGGTAGTTGGTGAGGAACTCGCCCTGGAAGTCGAGCAGGGCGAGCGGCAGGGTGCGCTTCTCCGGCGTCTGGATGAACAGCAGCGGGTAGAGCAGGTCGTTCCACTGGATCACGACCAGGAAGATCGCGGTCGCCGCGATCGACGGCAGCGACAGCGGCAGCACGATGGACCACAGGGTGCGCCAGGGCCCCGCTCCGTCGAGGGCCGAGGCCTCGTAGAGCTCCGGCGGCAGCGTGCGCATGAAGCCGGCGAGGATGAAGACCGCCACGGGCAGGCACACGACCGTCTCGATCAGCACCAGTCCGAGGAGGCTGTTGAGCAGGCCGAGCTGGTCGAAGAGGACGTACTGCGGGATCATGTTGGCCTGCGCCGGCACGGCCATCCCCAGCACCAGGAAGCCGTGGATCGCCCACCCGCGCCAGCCGGGGATGCGCGCGACGCCGTACGCCGCGAGGATCGCGAGCAGCAGCGTGAGGGCGACGCCGCCCGCGGTGACGAGGGCACTGTTGCGCAGCGCGGTGGACATCGCCTGGTCGCCCAGCACCGTGCGGTAGTTGTCGAGGCTCAGCGAGCCCGGCACGCCGAACGGCGAGTCGAAGAGCTCGGGGGTGGTCTTGAAGCTGCCGGTGAGGACCAGCGAGAGCGGCAGGAGGATGAGCAGGGCGTAGAAGCCGAGCAGCGCCCGGCGGCCCAGGGTGGCGGTCACCGGGTCCTCACGCTCCCCTCTGGGTGAGCTTGAGCGCACGGCGCTGCAGGAACGTCACGGCGAGGATGATGGCCATGAAGATCAGCGACTCGGCCGCGGCGTAGCCGAACTCGGCGTTGGTGAACGTCGTGTAGATGCGCGTCGACAAGATGTCGAGGGAGCGGCGCGGCGGGTTGCCGCCGAGGCCGAGGATCAGGTCGAAGGCCTTGAACGACTGGATCGTGGTGTAGGCGACGACGATCGTCGTGGTCGGCGCCACGAGCGGCCAGGTGACGTGCCGGAACTGGTGCCAGCGACCGGCTCCGTCGAGGCGGGCGGCCTCGTAGAGGTCCTCGGGGATCTGCTGCAGCCCGGCGATGAAGATGACCATCAGCTGGCCCGCGTGGGCCCACACCTGGGTCATCGCCACCCAGTAGATCGCCTGGTCGGGGTTGCCCAGGAAGCCCGACTGCAGCTGGTCGAGCCCCACGGCGCCGAGGGCCTGGTTGACCGGTCCGACGTTGGGGTCGTAGACGAAGCGCCAGATGAAGGCGACCGACACCGAGGACAGGATGGTGGGCAGGAAGTAGACCGAGCGCAGGAACACCGACGCCTTGGTGGTGCGCAGCAGCATCAGCGCCAGACCGAGCGAGAGCAGCGTCTGGAGCACGACCACGACCAGCAGGAACTTGAGGTTGTTGGTCAGCGCGGTGGTGAAGAGCGAGTCGCCGCCCGTCGCCAGCTTGACCAGGTTGTCGGCGCCGACGCGCTCGAAGTCGGGGCTGAAGCCGTCCCAGTCGGTGGTGGCGTACTGCACCGCCTGCACCGTCGGGATGACGAAGAAGACGACGTAGAGGGCGACGGCGGGCAGGGGGAAGAGGTAGAGCGCCGGGTGTGGTCGCCCGGGCCCGTCGGGCTTCCTCATCCGATCTGCTCGTCGACGATCTTCTGTGCCTCCTCGGCCGCCTGCTCCGGCGACTGGCCGCCCACGACGGCGACGCACGCCGCCTCGACCGCGGCCTCCACGTCGAGGTCGAGGAACTGGTAGCGCGGGGCGAGGGCGGTGTTCCTCGACAGCCAGGGCTCGATCCGCTTGAGGTCGGGGTTGGTGTAGTCGACCCCCTCGACCGTCACGTGCTGGGCGGTGCCGTTGGCGTACTCGCCGGCCACCTCGGGGTCGGAGAGGTGCTCGAGCCACGCGACGGCGGTCTCCTGCTTGTCGGAGCTGCCGTTGACGCCGAGGATGAACGTGGCGTTGTGCACCCCCTCGTAGCGCGCCTCGCCGGCCGACGTGGTGATCGGGGCGATGAGGTCCATCGCGAACTCCGCGCCCAGCGCCCGGGTGGCGGCGATGTGGTAGCTCCCGGTGGCCAGCATGGCGGCCTTCTGCTCGGTGAAGAGCTGCTGCAGCGGCTCGGGTGCGCTCCCCGTGGCGTTCTTCTGCATGTAGGGCGCCAGCTCGGCGTACTGACCGAGCGTCTTGAGGAACCAGTCGTCGGTGCACTTGTAGTCGCCGGACTCGATCTTCGTGCCGAAGTCGTCGGACGGCGCGTTGTTCATGGTCATCGCGTTGAACAGCTGCGCGGCGTTGCCGGCGTCGCCGCCGGGCCAGGCGATCGGGGTGACGTCGGCCGAGCGCAGCTGCTCGCAGAGTGCCAGGAAGCCGTCCCAGTCCTGCGGCAGCTCGGAGACTCCGGCCTTCTCGAAGAGGTCGACGTTGTAGATCGGCATCAGGAACACGACCTGGTAGGGCAGGCCGTACTGGGTGCCGTCCTTCTGGCCCACGGGGGTGAAGCGGTCGCTGTAGCGGGAGACGAAGTCCTGGCCGCCGAGCTCGGCGAAGAGACCGGCGGAGACCATGTCCTCGAACTGCGCGCCCCGGAAGGCGGTGAACGCGTCGCCGACCTCGCCGCCGCGCAACCGCTGGATCGCGCTGGACTGGTAGTCCTGCGACGGCGAGATGTCCTGCGTGACCCCGGCGTCGGCGTTGGCATCGGCGAAGCCGGTGATGATCGAGTCGAAGACCTGCTGGTCCTCGGCGCGCCAGTGGGCGAACGAGATGGTGTCGGTGGCCGATCCACCAGAGGGAGCCGTGCCACCACCACCGGACGTCGAGCCGGGCCCGGCGCAGGAGCTGGCGGCGTACGCGATGCCGGCGGCGCCCACCAACCCCATGAAGCTCCGGCGGTCGATGCTGATCGGTCGGTGGGAGGAGGGCATGGCGATGTCCTTTCGGATTTGGCGACTAACTCGACTACCTTAATCGGGTTAGGGGCTGACCCCGACCTCCCCCCTGTGTCAGGAGGAGCGCGACCCGAGAAGTCCCTTCACGTAGGCCGCCTGCCCCAGGTGCTGGAGGCAGTCGGCCTCGATGCTGATCAGGCGTACGCCCGCGGTGACCGGCGGGTCCCACCGCTGGTCGACCTCCCGCTCGAGCTCGGCCTCGTCGACGGTCTGCAGGTAGCGCGCGGTCGCGAGCGTCACCTCGTGGTGGTAGTCCACGAGCAGGGCCGGGTCCTCGATGCGCAGGGCGTCGACCTGCTCGCTGGTGTGGCCGTAGCCCACGTCGTCGGTGCCGTTGGGCAGGCCGAAGCGGTCCTGGAACCGCTCCCAGACCTGCCGCTCCCCAGCGAGGTCGGCGATGTGGTCGTCCTGCACCCGGGCCAGGTGCCACAGCAGCCAGCCGATGGGGTTGCCGACCCCGTCGGGGCGGTGGTGCAGCGTCTCGTCATCGAGGCCGTCGGCGATCCCGTCGTAGATCTCGGTGATCCGGCCGAAGCCCTCGGTGAGCACTCCTCGCACGTCCATGACGTCACTCCACCGGGGTCGCGGACCGGACCTGGGGGGCCGAGGACTGCTCGTCCTTCATGGCGTCGATCTCGGTGAGGATGCGCGTGCGCTCGTCTGCGCTGAGCGAGACCTGCGCCTTGGCGAGCCCCTCGTCGAGCTGCTCGGCGATGGTGCTGTCCTCGGCGCTGTACTGCCAGGAGGAGACCTCGTCGACCACTCGCTGCGCGGCCTCGGTGGCTGCCTGCTTCACCTCGTCAGTCATGCGGACCACGGTAGTGAGGCGGTCAACCGTCCGTCGGGGTGTGCCGGCGGGCCGAGCCCGTCACATCGCGCGGGCCAGGCTGCGCCGCAGCGACCAGGCACCGAGGGCGCCCAGCAGGACCCCCATCCCCGCCAGCACGGCGAGCTCCGGCAGCACGTCGACCAGGCCGGCGCCGCGGCGCTGGACGTCGGCGAGCGCCTCGTAGGCCCACGCGTGCGGGGTGAAGCGCGAGATGGTGCGCATCGTGTCGGGGAAGAGCTCGAGCGGGAACATCGACCCGCCCAGTGCCGCGAGGACCAGCCCGATCCCGATGCCGGCGCCGTTGGCCGCCCCCTCGTTCTCCAGCAGGGTGCCCAGCAGGATCGCGGCCCCCGCCGCGACGAGGCTGAAGAGCACCAGCACGAGCAGGGCGACCGGCAGGCTGCCCCAGGCCACGCCGAAGATGAGGCTGGTCGCGAGCATCAGGTAGCCGCCCTGGAACAGGCCGATCGCCCACCGGCCGAGCACCTGGCCGGCGATGAGCTCACCGGGCGTCACGGGCCCGGCCAGCATCCGCGACACGACACCGAGCCGACGGGCCTGGATGAGGGTGGCCGACCCGCCGAGGCAGGCCAGGAAGACGAAGAGCAGCAGCTGCCCCGCGGCACCGAACTCGAACTGGCCCATCGCGTCGAACTCCTCGCTGACCCGGTCGACGCTCGTCACCTCGAGGCGCGGGGGGCCGACCTCGCGCTCGGCGGCTGCGAGCGCTGCGGCGACCCGATCGGCCGGCACCCCGGCGGCCTCCAGGGCGAGCTGCTGCCCACGTCTCGATCGCAGCGCCTCGACGGCGGTCCGCACGTCCTGCTCGACGACCTGGGCGGTGCCCGAGGAGCCGCGCACGACCTCCAGCGTCACGGGCCCGCCGGCGTCGTACGCCGTCCCCGCGTCACCGTCGACGCGCACGGCGGCGTCGAGCCGGCCGCGGGCGAGCAGCGCGAGCGCCTCGTCCCACGCGGCGTCGTCGCTGACCACGACGTCCTGGGTCTCGAGCTGCTCGACCAGCGCTGAGCGCAGCGACGAGTCCGGGCCGCTGACCGCCACGCGACCCGCGGTCGCGTCCTCGCCGAACTGCAGGCCGATCATCAGCACCAGCAGCAGGGGGAACACGAAGACGAAGAAGAGGTTGGAGCGGTCGCGCAGGAAGAGCCGGAGCTCGGCGCCGGCCACGGTGAGGGCGTTCCTCATGACAGCGCTCCCCGGTCGGGGACCAGCCGCGAGACGACGAGCATCGCGACGGTGAAGCCCAGCATGACGGCCACCGGCGCGCCGAGGTCGCCGATGCCTCCGCCGGCGGAGGTGGTGCCGAGCCCGCGCAGCAGCGCCGACACCGGGTTGAGGTCGAGCACCCGCGAGAGGGGGCCGCTCGCGCCGACCGGGAAGAAGGCGCCGCCCCCGATGCCCAGCACCAGCGCGACGATCGAGGTCGCGATGCCCGCCTGCTCGGTGGTGCGGGCGACCCGGACGACCAGGAACATCACGGACGTCCCGGCCGCGGCCGCGCAGAGCACGAGCAGGGCGACGGCCGGGACCGAGCCGAAGTGGGCGTCGAAGAGGTAGCCGCCCAGCGCCAGCAGGATGCTCGTCGACACGACGCCGAGCACGAAGCTGACCAGCGCCTTGGACGCGATCACCACCCACCGCGGGATCGGCATCGAGCGCAGCCGGGCCAGCGTGCCCGCCTCGCGGTCGACCAGCAGCCCGCTGACGCCGAAGCTCACGGTGAAGAGCAGGAAGAGCCCGGCCTGCCCCGCGACCAGCGCCGCACCCGCGCCGAGCTGCTCGTCGGACGCCTCGCCGCGCACGAGGTCGTACGCCGGCGCGTCGGCCGTGGCCTCCTCCACCAGCGCGGCGACCTGGTCCTGCGGCACGCCCTCGGCCAGGGCCGCGCGGGTGGTGGCCGCGCCGCCAGCCAGCTGCTGCAGCGCCCCGTCGACCACCGACAGCACGATGTCGGTCTCGACCCCGGCCTCGTCGCCGCGCACGGCGGCGACGGTGACGGGCGTCCCGTCCCCGGCCGCCTGCCCGAAGCCCTCGGGGACGAGCAGTGCCAGCCCGGCGTCCCCGTCCTCGACCTGCCGCCGGGCCGTCTCGTCGTCGGTCTCGACGACGGTGACGTCGAGCTCGTCGGCGTCGTCGAGCGAGCGGACCACGCCGACCAGCACCTGAGCGACGTCGTCGGCCGCGGGAGCGCTGACCGCGACGGTGACCGGGGCGAGGTCGACGTCCTCGGCGGCGCCGAAGACCAGGTTGAAGACCGTCATCAACGCCAGCGGCACGACCAGCGCGAAGATCAGGACCGACCGGTCGCGCAGCCGCTGGAGCAGGTCGGCACCGGTGAGGACGAGGAGCTGGCGCATCGTCAGTCCCGCAGGCCCTTGCCGGTGAGGTGGAGGAAGACGGACTCGAGGTCGGGCCGGGAGATCTCCACGTCGGCCAGCGTGACGCCGTGCGCCGCCGCCGTGCCGACGACCGGCGCGACGAGTGTCGAGGCGTCCTTGACGGTCAGCGTCGCCGCGCTCCGGTCGGCCTCGACGCGCTCGACGCCCGGGATGCGGCGCAGCTCCTCGGCGGCGTCCGCCAGGTCACCGCTGCTGGCGCCGAGCCGGATCGTGTCGACACCGCCGATGAGCCGGATGAGCTCGTCGCGCGTGCCCTCGGCCTCCAGGCGGCCGGCGTCGATGATGCCGATGCGGTCGCAGAGCCGTTCGGCCTCCTCCATGTAGTGCGTCGTGTAGAGCACGGCCATGCCCTCCACCGACAGTGCCTCCACCGACTCCAGGATCGCGTTGCGCGACTGCGGGTCGACGCCCACGGTGGGCTCGTCGAGGATCAGCAGGGTCGGCCGGTTGAGCAGGCCGACGCCGATGTTGAGTCGGCGCTTCATGCCGCCGCTGTAGTGCTTGCTGCGGTCCTTGGCCCGGTCGGCCAGGCCGATCAGGTCGAGCACCTCGTCGACGCGCGCCTTCAACGCCGCACCGCGCAGGCCCTGCAACCGGCCGAAGAGCATGAGGTTCTCGCGACCCGTCAGGTCGGGGTAGATCGCGAGCTCCTGCGGCACCAGCCCGACGTGCCGCTTGGGGTCGGTGGTCCGCGGGGTCATCCGCTCGCCGGCGACGGTCACGGTGCCGTGGTCCGCCGCGATGAGGCCGGCCACCATCGAGATCGTCGTGGTCTTGCCCGCCCCGTTGGGCCCGAGCAGGCCGTAGGTCTCGCCCGGCGCGATGCGGAACGAGACGTCGTCGACCGCCGTCAGGTCCCCGAACCGGCGGACCAGCGAGTCCACCACCAGCACGTCGTCGGTCACCACGGCCCCCTTCCTCCTCGCCCCCACGCTAGGGACCGCGGGCGAGCTCGGGGAGGGCCGAACGTCACGCGTGCGGCGGTTGATCGGCGCGGGTGCGCAGCACCCGCGGCTCGGCGAGCTCGGGGAGCAGCCGGTCGCGGGTCATCGGCGTCCCCGTGGAGCCCCGGCTGCCGCGGGCGACGACCTCGACGTCGTCGTCTCGCGCGAGCACGCCGTCGGCAGCGCCGACCTCCCGCGATGGACGCGCTCACCCCTACGCTCGCGGCATGGACCACGCGGCGGACCCCGACCGGCGCACGCCGCCGGGATACCCCACCCTCTCTGCGCTGGTCGGGCGCGCCGCGCGCCTCCTCGACCGGCCGGGTCGCGCGGTGCTCGGCATCGTCGGCCCGCCGGGCGCGGGCAAGTCGACGCTCGCCGAGCGGCTGCTGGCGCGACTGGCCGACGACCTCGGCCACGACGCCGTCGCCCACCTGCCGATGGACGGCTTCCACCTCGCCGACGTCCAGCTCGACCGGCTCGGGCGGCGCGACCGCAAGGGCGCGCCCGACACGTTCGACGTCGACGGCTACGTCGCCGCCCTGCGCCGGCTCCACGGCGAGCCCGACCGCACCCTCTACGTCCCCGGCTTCGAGCGCGACCTGGAGCAGCCCGTCGCGGCGGCGATCGCGATCGAGCCGACCGCGCGGCTCGTCGTGACCGAGGGCAACTACCTCCTGCTGCCCGACGGGGGGTGGGACCGGGTCCGCCCCCTGCTCGCCGAGGCGTGGTACGTCGACCTCGACCCCGGCGTACGACGCGAGCGGCTGGTGCGCCGCCACGAGCGGTACGGCAAGTCCCCGGGGGCCGCGCGGTCGTGGGTCACGCGCGTGGACGAGCCCAACGCCCAGCGGGTGACGGCCACCCGCGACGCCGCCGACCTGGTCGTCCGGCTCGACGGGCCGTGACCGCGGCGTCCGTGACGGACCCCGCGGTCACTCGTCCCGGGTGGCGGGTGGGCGGCCGCGCCTGGGCACCGGGCCGGCGTCGCGCGGCGCCCGGCCGGCGGCCCGGAGCGCGTCGCGGATCACGATCTCGATCTGGGCGTTGACGCTGCGCAGCTCGTCGGCCGCCCACCGTTGGAGGGCGGCGTGCACGGCGGGGTCCAGGCGCACCAGCACGGGCTTGCGCTCCGGACCCCGTCGGGGAGCCGCCGGCTCCGTCTCCTCGCCCATGGCCGGGCCCGCTCAGGTGTAGAGCGACCCGGCGTTGACGACGGGTGTCGTGCCCCGCTCCGAGCAGAGCACCACCAGCAGGTTGGACACCATGGCCGCCTTGCGCTCGGCGTCGAGGTCGACGATGTCCTTCTTCTCGAGCTGGGCGAGCGCGCTCTCCACCATGCCGACCGCGCCCTCGACGATCTTCTCGCGCGCGGCGATCACGGCCGACGCCTGCTGGCGCTGGAGCATCGCCTGGGCGATCTCGGGGGCGTAGGCGAGGGCGGAGATGCGCACCTCGATGACCTCGAGGCCGGCCAGCGCGATGCGGGCGGCGACCTCGGCGGCCAGCTCGCCGGAGATGATCTCGGTGTCGCCGCGCAGGGTCACCTCGTTGGCGGCGTGGTCGTAGGGGTGGCTCATCGCCACGTGGCGCAGCGCGGACTCGGCCTGCACCGCCACGAAGTCCTCGTAGTCCTCGACCGCGAAGGTGGCCCGGGCCGTGTCGGCGACCTGCCACACGACGATCGAGGCGATGTTGATCGGGTTGCCGTCGGCGTCGTTGACCTTGAGCTCGTGGGTCTCGAAGTTGTGCACGCGCACCGAGACGTTGCGGCGCGTGGTGAGGGGCACGAGCATCCGCAGGCCCGGCTTGCGCACCGTGCCGACGTAGCGGCCGAAGAACTGCACGACCCGGGTCTGTCCCGGCGCCACGATCGTCAGCGACGCTGAGAGCACCAGCCCGAGGAGCACCACGGTCGATCCGCCGAGGATCTGGCCGATGCCGCCGCGCCCGGCGTCGGCGTCGATGATGCCGAGCACGACCAACCAGCAGCCGAGCCCGATCAGCGCCAGCGAGACCGCTAGGCCCGCGAAGCCGTCGACCGACCACGCCACACGCTCGGTGACGTCCACCCGCGTCCCCTCGTGCCCGACCGGCCGGCCGGCGGGGGTCCCGCCCTCCGACTCGTCGACGTGTCCGGCGTCCTTGACCTGCTGCTCACCGCTCATGTGCACCCTCCGTCAGAATGTGATGGCAAAGTGATATCACATTTTACTGAGGTCGTGCTGCCTGCGGAGGACTCGTGGCGCGAGACGTCACGCGATCAGCACCTGCACCCCGCGCTCGCGGAGCTGGGCGATCGCCGCGTCCGACGCGGAGGCGTCGATCACCACGGTCCACGACGGCTCGACCGGCAGCCAGGTCGGCGCTGGCTGCCCCAGCTTGGACGCATCGGCCAGCAGCACGACCTGGTCGGCGACCGCCGCGGCACGCTCCTTGATCCACGTCTCGTCGACGGTCGGCTCCCCCAGCCCCCGCAGCGGGTCGACGGCATCGGCGCCCAGGAAGGCCACGTCGAACTGGTAGCGGTCCAGCGCCAACGCCGACAGCGGGCCGAGAACGCCGTGGCTGAGCGGCTGCACGCGTCCGCCGACGACCACCACGTCGACGCCCTCGGCCCGCGACAGCAGCAGCGCGGCCTCGAGGCCGCGCGTGACCACCGTCAGCGGGCCGCGGTCCACCAGCAGCTGCGCGAGCGCCAGGCAGGTGGTCCCGGCGTCGACGAACACCGTCCCCCCGGCCGGCACCAGCTCGACCGCCGTCGCGGCGATGGCCGACTTGGCGGCGAGGTTGAGGCGCTCGCTCTCGAGGAAGGACCGCTCGTGGAACACGTCGCGCGCCAGCGCACCGCCGTACGTCCGGGCGAGCCGTCCGTCGCGCTGCAGGGTCGCGAGGTCGCGGCGGACCGTCGAGGCGGAGACGCCGAGCCGCTCGGCCAGCACCTCGACGCTGTCCACGCCCTCGCGGACGAGGGCGACCACCGCGTCGTGGCGCTCTTGCGTCGCGCGTCGCACTCGGGTGTCGCGAGCCACGGTCCTCCTGCCGGGCGCCTGTGCTCAGGAGCCGTAGGTCGATCGGATGTTGTCGACGTAGGGCGCGTAGTCGACCGCTGCCAGGTAGGCCGAGAGCATCGTGCCGTGCCCGGCCTTGCCGGTGCCGGCGATGTCGAAGGCGGTGCCGTGGTCGACCGAGGTCCGCAGGATCGGCAGCCCCACCGTCACCGAGATCGTGCCGTCGAAGTCAAAGGTCTTGGCGGGGATGTGGCCCTGGTCGTGGAAGTGCGACAGGACGCCGTCATACCTGCCGACGAGACCCTGGTGGAAGACCGAGTCGGCGGGGACGGGGCCGGACACCTCGATCCCGTTGGCCCGCGCGTCCTCGACGGCCGGCGCCAGGTGGACGATCTCCTCGTCGCCGAAGGCCCCGTTCTCGCCGCCGTGCGGGTTGATCGCGGCGATCGCCAGGCGGGGCTCCTCGACGCCGAAGACCTTCAGCGCGGTGTGGGCCTTGACGATCGACTCCCCCACCGACTCGCGGGTGATCTGGTCGAGCGCCTTGCGCAGCGACACGT
Organism: Nocardioides sp. Z35_8; assembly: GCF_059621125.1. Classification (NCBI taxonomy): domain Bacteria; kingdom Bacillati; phylum Actinomycetota; class Actinomycetes; order Propionibacteriales; family Nocardioidaceae; genus Nocardioides; species Nocardioides sp. Z35_8. Next base: position 237,067 of record NZ_JCAQIE010000001.1, read on the forward strand.
GCCGGGTCGTGAAGAAGATCCGCAGGTGGTGCCCGCCGGCTGCGTCGTTGCGCACCACGAACATGGTGTCCTGCTTGGTCACGCCGGTCAGCGCGCCGAGCATCTCGGTGTGCCCGAGGTGCTCCGAGCCCGCCGCCCAGATCGCCTCCTTGTTGATCGGGCCGGTGACGATGCCGGCGACCTTGCGGTCCATCGCGGCCTGGGTGGCGACCTCGATCGACTTCACGGCCGCGAGGCCGGCGCGCTTGTCGACGACGCCCCACTCGGGCACGTCGTCGCCCAGCACGCCGGTGTCGTAGCAGTCGATGACGCCCTCGACGGGCTCGACGTCGAACGCGTCGACGACCCGCACCTCGACGTCGAGCCCCATCGCCTCCGCGCCGCGACGCAGCGCGGCGGGGTCGCCCACGGCCACACCGTGGTGGTCGCTCGCGCCGGCCTGGTCGACGAGGGTCTTCGCGGTGATCTCCGGGCCGATGCCCACCGGGTCGCCGAGGGTCAGGGCGAGTACGTGTCGGGTCATGATGGCTCTCCTTCTCTGCGGGCCTGCTGTGCGGATCGGGGGTGCTGCGGCGTCAGCGGCGCTCGCGCGACTCGGCCGCGCTGACCTGTCGGCGGTGGGCGTCGACCTGCGTGCGGAGGTGGTCGAGGCAGGCGACCGTGGTGCCGGCGTCGCCGATGAGGCCGCCCTTGGTCACCACCTGCATACCGTCCCACTGCCCGCCGACCAACGAGCCGGAGACCGCCAGCGGCTCCACCTCGTCGGCGACCTCGAGGCCGTGCGACCCCAGCTCGGCGAGGAGGGCGGCGGTCACGTCGCCCCCGGTGGTGAAGACGCCGTCCACGCGGTGCGACTCCAGCGCACGGCGGGCCGCGCGGGCCAGGGCGAGCGGGATCTGCGTCGCCTCCTCCGGCGTCGGCGACCACAGGTCCGACTCGTCGAGGACGGTGGCGAGCACGACGATGCCGCCGGCGCCAGCCACGGCCAGCGCGTCGGCGAGCAGCTCGGCGGTCGCGTCGACGTCGGGAACGGCGCGCACCCCGGGCGTACGCAGGGCGCGGGCGCCGCGCTCGGTGACGAGCTGGCGCAGCTGGAGCCGGGTCAGCTCGGTGGCGGACCCGGAGAGGCAGAGCAGCGGCGCGCCGGGGACGTCGTCGGCCAGCCCCATCGCCCGGGCGAGCGCCACGGACGCCGGTCCCGGGTCGGTGGTCGTCCAGACCGTGTCCGTGCCGGCGGTCGCGGCGACCGCCGCCGTGGCGACCCGGTCGAGGTGGTCGGTCGTCGTGGCGTCGGCGACGATCACCTCCGCCCCCTCGTCGAGGTGCCGGCGGATCGTGCCGGCGAGCGCGTCGAGGTCGCCGGTGACGTCCTCGAGGCGCACCGCGACCACGCGGAGGTCGGCCTGGTCGGCGAGCAGCGCGACGACGCTCGACGTACGCACGGGGCTGCGGGCGTCGCGCGCCACCTCGGTGTCCTCGAGCCGCCGCCCGTCGAGCAGCTGCATTGCGCCGATGGTCTGCCGGGACGCTTCGGGGTGGGCCGGCGCGCAGAGCACCGCGACGTGCGCGCCGGTCAGCTCGCGGACGCGCTCGAGCACCTCGCGCGTGGTCGCACCGACGTTGCCGCGCAGGGTGGTGTCGATGCGGTTGCAGACCAACCGGGCCGGCCAGCCGGCGCGGACCACCCGGCCGACGCGCTCGCGCGCCCTGGCCGGGTCGAGGTGGCGGCTGTCGGTGGTGGCCACGACGGCGTCGAAGCGCGACACCATCTCGGCGACGACGTCCGCGTGCTCGCCGGCACTCGCGGTGGCGGCGCGGAACCCGGCCCGGGCGAATCCGGCCGCGCAGGCGTTCGCCCCGGTCAGGTCGTCGGCAATGACGAGCACTCCTGCCATGTCACAGGACCGCGCCCGCGACGAGCACCAGCGGCAGCGAGCCGAGCCAGACGGCGGTCGTGATGCCGGACCAGCCGCGCAGGGCCGCGGTGCCCTCGAGGCCGGTGAACCTGGTGACGACCCAGAAGTAGGAGTCGTTGAAGTAGCTGAACACCATCGACCCGGCGCAGCACGCCAGCGCTGCGGCGAGCGGGGACAGGTCCAGGCCCACCACGAGCGGGGCACTCACCGACGCCGCGGTGATCATCGCGACCGTGCCGGAGCCCTGGGCGACCCGGACCAGGCTCGCGATGAGGTAGGGCACGAGCACGCCCGGCAGGCTGAGGTCGGCGATCGCCTCCGCCAGCGCGTCACCCACGCCGGAGTCGCGGAGCACCTGGCCGAGGGCGCCGCCGGCGCCGGTGATCAGGATGATCAGGCCGGCGGACGCCGCGGCCTCCGCCATCCAGTTGTGGACCTGCTTGCGCGGGGTCCAGCGCGGGAGCAGGACGTAGACGGCGAGCACGATGCCGATGATCAGCGCGACGACGGGATTGCCGATGAACGCCAGCACCTCGGCCCAGGCAGAGGGCGTGTACTCGTCGTCGGGGCCGAGCGCACCCTGGCTGTTGCGGTCGACGGCGGCGGCCACCGTGTTGAGCACGATCAGCAGCAGGGGCACGAGCAGCGGGAGGGCAGCCAGACCGAACGAGATGGTGTGCGGCTTCCCGCCCTCCGGCGGCTCACCGAGCTGGTGCACGGGAGCCTCGTCCACCATCGGGCTATCGGCACCGTCCCCCTGGCCGTCCACGGTGGTCGTCGAGGTGCCGCCCGAGCGCGGCGAGGCGTGGGCCGAGACCCGGCCGTAGACCGCCTCACGGACCCCCTCGTTGAGCTCGCTCTCGAGCTTGGGTCCCATCCACGCGGCATAGAGCACGACGATCGGCAGCAGGAGGATCGTGAAGACGAGGCCGGCCAGGATCAGCCCGCCGAGGTCGGCCCCGAGGATGCCGGCCACCCCCAGCGGTCCGGGCGTCGGCGGCACGAGGTGGTGCGTCAGGGTCATCCCGCATCCGAGCGCCAGCGCCAGGGTGACGTAGCGACCGTTGATCCGGCGGGCGATCGAGCGCGCGAGCGGGTTCATGATGACGTAGCCCGAGTCGCAGAACACCGGGATCGAGACGACCGCACCGGTGCCCGCCATGGCCCAGTGCTCGCGGCCGCGTCCCAGCGCCTTGACGAAGGTCTTGGCCAGCGTGTCAGCGGCTCCGGACACCTCGAGGATCTTGCCGATCGCGACGCCCAGACCGATCACGATGCCGATCGAGGCGAGGGTGTTGCCGAAGCCCGTGGTCATCGAGGTGATCGTGTCGAGCGCCGGCGAGCCGGCCACGAACCCGGTCACCAGCGCGGCGATCAGCAGCGCGACGAAGGCGTCGATCCTGGTACGCAGGACCAGGAAGATGATCGTCCCGATGCCGAGCACGAGGGCGAGAAGCAGTTGCAGGTCCATCGAGAGCCTCCAGGGTCCGGGGTCCAACGGTCGGGGCTGCGGCTCATCCTCGACTGTGACGGCCATCACAATCAAGAGGTCTGCGCAACTGAGTTGCGCACACTGCGCACGTCGTTCGGTCCCAGGCCACGCACCCCGGGTCCGTCACGGGTCGCGTCGCGCCAGCACCTCGAGGTAGTGCGGGTTGTGCATCACGCCCAGCACGTTGCCGAACGGGTCGACCACCGAGGCGGTCGCGAAGCCGGCCTCGCGCTCGGTGAGCGGCTCGTGCTCGACGGCGCCCATCCGGAGGAGGGTGGCGAGGGTGCCGGGGAGGTCGTCGACGTGCCAGAACATCACCGCGCCGCCCGGCCCGTCCCCGGCAGAGCCCGGGGCGTACCTGCGGTCGATGATCCCCAGCTCGTCCTCGTCGTCGCCCACCCGGAACTCCACGTAGGCCGGCTCCGCCGGAGCTGGCGGGAACGAGTAGTAGGGCTGCACGCCGAGCAGCTCGGCGTACCAGGCGCTCGCTGCACCCAGGTCGTCGGCGGCGAAGCTGATGGTGGCGAAGCCTCGAAACATGCGCACTCCTCTGGTCGGGCCCCGGCGGGGCGTCACAACGCCGATGCTCCCGGCCAGGCGCACGCCTTCCTACCGCCCTGTGTGGACAGCCCAGTACGTGTGCGGCGACCGGGCGCGCTCAGCCCGTCGTCGCCCGCCCCCGGCGCCCTCGCCCCACCGCGCCCGCCCGGACGTAGACGACGGCCGTCACGACGTTGAGCACCACGGCCGTGGCGAGGTACATCGCGAGGTTGAGCCCGGGCACCGCGTCGGCCGGGAGCGTGTAGGCCATCACCACCCGGGCGACCGCGTCGAGCAGGGTGCCGGCCGCCCACAGCGTGCTCGAGGTGCGCCACATCCGGCGGAACCAGGGCTCGCGCTCCCACAGTCCCTCCCAGTCGCGCGGCCAGCCGAGGCGGCCCTCGACCATGGGCCTGGCGAACTGGTAGGCGAGCGGGCGCTCGGCCCACCACAGGCTGGCGAGGAACCAGAAGCCGACGCCGCCGGTGACGAGCGCGTCCTTGGCGAGGAGGAACCGCTCGTCGCCGGGAAGCAACGAGATCGCGAAGCTCGCGAAGAGCAGGACGGTGAAGAACGCCTCGAGCCCGCTGGGGCGGTGGCCGCGCAGCATCGCGATGCTGGCCGGCACGAGGGACAGCACCGCGCCGGCCACGAGGGCGGCGTAGACGCTGACGCCGGCCTGGCGCATCAGGTAGTAGAGCGCGGTCGAGCCGACGATGCCGAGCAGCGGCCGGAGGAGCGTCACGGGTCGGCCCGGGTGGCGCGGTCGAAGAGCTCGACCAGCTCGGCGGCGTACGCGGCGCAGTCGAGGTCGGGGTCGGCCTGCAGCTGGAACGGGACGGCCTCGACCGCGCGCTGGACCGTGCTCGCGACGACGTGCGGGTCGAAGCCGCGCATCTCCCCCCGCTCCTGGCCGTCTCGCAGGATCTGCTCGAGGTGGCTGACGTCGCTCGGCCCGGCCGCGCCCTGGCCCCACGCGCCGGACATGACCACCTGGAGCAGCGCGGCCATCGGCGCTCGGTGGGTGTCGGCGTAGCCGACGACGCCCTCGATGTAGGCCCGCAGCCGGCCGCGGGCCGTGTCCTGCCGCATGACCAGCGGGCCGACGTACGCGCCGATGCCGGCGACCACGTGCTCGACCAGCGCGGCGACCAGCTCGTCCTTGCCCGCGAAGTGATAGCTGATCAGCCGGGTGCTGGAGAGGCCGGCGCGCTCGGCGATCCGCGCGAACGACGCGCGGGCGAAGCCCTCCTCGGCGACGACGGCGATCGTCGCCTCGAGCACCTGCGCCCGACGGGCCTCCGACGTGACCGAGCGGGAAGTTACCTGCATGGATAAAAAGTAACTCAGATGAGTAATCCCCGCCACCGGCTCGTCCGCCCTATCCAGCGGACCCCCGCGGGTGTAGGCAGGGAGGGTGAGGCCGTCCGTCCTCGCGTCCGCCCGACGAGGAGCCCCACGAGGAGCCCCACGAGGAGATGGCATGGCCGCACTCGAGAGCACCCAGCTGCTGACCGAGCTCGAGCCGGTGGTGGAGGACAACCTCAACCGGCACCTGTCGATGGCCGACGAGTGGATGCCCCACGAGTACGTCCCGTGGAGCCTGGGCCGCGACTTCGCCGACCTCGGCGGCGACCCGTGGGAGGTGGCGCAGTCGCAGCTCTCCCCCGTCGCCCGCACGGCCCTCGAGGTCAACCTGCTCACCGAGGACAATCTGCCGAGCTACCACCGCGAGATCGACCGCGCCTTCGGCCGCGACAGCGCCTGGGGCACCTGGGTCAACCGGTGGACGGCCGAGGAGGGACGCCACGCGTTCTGCATCCGCGACTACCTCCTCGTCACCCGCGGCGTCGACCCCGTCGAGCTCGAGCGCGCGCGGATGGAGACGATGGAGACCGGCTACGAGGCGATGGACAAGGCGCTGCTCAACGTGTGCGCCTACGTGTCCTTCCAGGAGCTCGCCACCCGGGTCTCGCACCGCAACACCGGCCGCTACACCGAGGAGCCGATCGCCGACCGGCTGCTCGCCCGCGTGGCCAAGGACGAGAACCTCCACATGATCTTCTACCGCAACCTCGTCACCGCCGCCCTCGAGCTCACGCCCAGCCAGACCATGCGCGCGATCACCGAGGAGGTCGTCGGGTTCGAGATGCCCGGCAGCGTCATCCCGGGCTTCTCCCGCAAGGCCGTGCAGATGGCCAAGGCCGGCATCTACGACCTGCGCATCCACCACGACGACATCGTCACGCCGCTCCTGCGGCAGTGGGGGGTGTGGGAGCTGACCGACCTGGACGCCGACGGCGAGGCGGCCCGCGACGAGCTGGCCGCGGCCGTCGCCGCGCTCGACGGGGAGGCGACCCGCTTCGTGGAGCGGCGCGACGAGGCGGCGGCGAAGAAGGCGGCGCGAGGCGCCTGACCCGCCGCCCTCACCAGCGGTTGCGGACGTCCTCGGCCCAGCCGACCAGGTCGTCGACGCGGATCCACTCCCCCGCCTCGTCACGCACGCGCCCCGACCAGTGGCCGAAGCACTGGTGCGTGCGCGAGGAGAAGACCTTGAGGTCGGTGACCGAGCGCTTGAGGTGGAACGGCGTGAAGGTCAGGTCGGCGGCCTCGCCGGCCACCCGCCAGGGCGCCATCCAGTCGTCGGTGTCGTAGCGCCAGTCGAGCTCCTCGCTGATCTTGGTCAGGCGGTCGTCGACGACCAGCGCGTTCTCGCACATGCCGGTGCCGTCGGTCCACCTCGCGCCGACCTGGAGGCCGACCACGCGTCCGTCGGTGCGTCCCGAGCCGGCTCCCCAGTTCCAGTGCATCGCGTAGGGCCAGCGCCCGCGCCCGTGGTCGAGCACCGCCCACGACTCACCCGCCGGGACGGCGTACTCCTGGCCGTCGACCCACACCGTGCCGACGACCGGACGCGCGACGTCCTTGACCGTGTACTGGAAGAGCCGGTCCGACCACGGCACGACGACGCCCAGGCTCTCGTGCCCGGGCGGGCGCTCGGCGGTGACGTCGACGCGCACCCGGCTCCCCTCCGCGCGCAGCCGGGTGCCGCCGTCGACCTCGTCGAGGTCGATGCTCACCTTCCTGGTGCGCGCCCGGGCCGGTCCGCGGCCGAGGGTCCCGGGCAGGGTCGCGCTGCGTCCCAGCACGCCGATGGCGTCGTGCGCGACCTCCTCGCCGGTGCGGCGGTCGAGCACCCAGATGCTGTGCACGGCGGCGTAGTCGATGTCGGAGACGACGAGCGCGACCACATGGGTGGGCGTGGTGACCCCCCAGTACTCCCAGCGCTTGTTGCGCCCGCGCCCCACCCGGCCGCGCCCGATCCCGTCGGTGGTGATCAGCGGGGTCCGGGTCCAGCCGACGGCCTCGCGGTTGAGTCGGCCGTCGGGCAGGGTCAGGGACGTCGCGGCCGTGATCTCGCGCTCGCGCAGCTGCTCACCACTCATGGCGCAACCCAACCACCGGCCCCGCCCCGGGCGCCCGTCAGGTGGCAGGCGCGATGATCACCCCATGACGGAGCGCAACGTCCTCGGCGGCGAGCTCGACCCCTGCGGCACCGACCCGGTCACGGGCTTCCACCGCGACGGCACCTGCACGGTCGGCCCGCAGGACGTCGGCCTGCACGCCGTCTGCGCGGTGATGACCGAGGAGTTCCTGGCCCACCAGGCCGCGGTCGGCAACGACCTGTCCACCCCGCGTCCCGAGTGGCACTTCCCCGGTCTCGTCCCGGGCGACCGGTGGTGTGTCGTCGCCGTCCGCTGGCTCCAGGCGTACGACGCCGGGGTGGCCGCCCCCGTCGTGCTGTCGGCCACGTCCGAGCGCGCGCTCGACGTCGTGCCCCTCGAGGTGCTGCAGGCCCACTCGGTCGACGTGCCGCCCGACCTCAGCGGGCTCTGACCCGATGACCCGTCGTCTCGGCAGGAGGATCCTCATGGCGGTCGTGGTCGTGCTGCTCGTCGGCGGGCTGGCCCTGGCGGCCGTCTGGGGACTGCAGCGGCAGCTGATCTACTTCCCCGACGCGAGCGACGTGCCGCCTGCGGACGAGGTGCTCCCCGGCGCCCGTGACGTCACCCTGCAGACGTCCGACGGGCTCGAGCTGGGTGCGTGGTACGTCGCGGCCGACGCCGCGAGCGACACCGGGATGGCGGTGCTGGTGGCGCCGGGCAACGGTGGCAACCGCGCCGGACGCGCCGGTCTCGCGCGGCAGCTGAGCGATCGTGGATTCAGCGTGCTTCTGGTCGACTACCGCGGCTACGGCGCCAACCCCGGCAGGCCGAGCGAGAAGGGACTGGCCGCCGATGCCGACGCCGCGGTGCGAGCCCTGGGCGACCTCGGCCATCCGCTCGACCGCACGCTCTTCTTCGGTGAGTCGCTGGGCACCGGCGTGGTCGCAGGCCTGCAGCAGCGGCACCGTCCGGCCGGCATCGTGCTGCGGTCGCCGTTCACCGAGCTCGCGGACGTCGGTCGCCACCACTACCCGTGGCTGCCTGTGCGCACGCTGCTCCGCGACCGGTTCCCCGTGCTGGAGCCCCTGGCCGCCAGCGACGTCCCCGTCACCGTGATCTACGGCGACCGCGACAGCGTGGTGCCGACCGAGCTCAGCGCGCGGGTCGCCGACGGCGCGCCGGCCCTCGTCGAGCGCGTCGTGTTCGAGGGGGCCGACCACAACGACGCGGTCATGTTCGGGCGGCGGGTGGCCGAGGCGGTCGCCCGGCTCGCCCGCGAGGTGCGCTGAGCTCCGTCCACCCACCGTCAGCTGCTCACCTCGTTCACAGCAGGATGATGCGGTCCCGCACGCTGTCGAAGGTGGTGGGCTCGAGGCCGGCGAGGGTCATCAGGTCCTCGGGGTGCTCGAACCTGCTCAGCTGCTGGCGTGACTCGACGACGCCCGTGGCCTGGTCGGGGGTGAGCCCGAGCAACTGCTGCAGGACCTCGGCGGGCGCACTGTTGACGTCGACCAGCCCGCCGTCGTCGTACTGCCGGGGCAGGTCGGGCCGACCGATCCGCAGGTCGCGGGCCATGGCGGGATCGCGCCTCGCGAGGGCGCGCGCCTCCTCGCGCTTGGCGCGCTCGGCCTGCACGAGGGCCACCGCGGCCGCGTTGGGGTCGTACGACGGAAGGGGCGCAGCCACCGGCACATAGCTCACCTGGGCAGGCCCCGCGACCCTCCCTCCCATGACGAGCGCGTAGACGACGGAGCCGATCCAGGCAGCGAAGTAGAGCGTGAGGCCGATGTCGGAGGCCAGGCCGTCGGAGTCGTCGGCGGCGACGAGCATGAAGCCCACGAGCCACGAGGCGCCCAGGCCGCCGGCCCACGTCCATGCCTGCCGGGTCCTCGACTTGGTCGCGATGGCGATCAGCGGCACCACGGCCAGCAGGCCCATCGAGAAGGCGGGGAACACCCACAGCCATCGCAGCGGCTTGCGGCTGTGGTGGACGGCGGGCGGGCCGGGCCGCATGTGCTCGCCGCCGTAGGGACCTGCGGGTGGGCTGGGCTGCATGCGCGCGATCGTATGTCGTCGGCGCGCGCGTCGCCGCAGAACGACGCGTGGGATCCGCGTGCCGGACGCGCCGACGCACGCCCTAGGTTGGCGCCATGACCCGCGTCCTCCTCGCCCCCGACAAGTTCAAGGGCTCGCTCACCGCGACCGAGGTCGCGGCCGCGCTCGAGCGCGGGCTGGCGGGCGTCGCCGGCGACGTCGAGGTGGCGGTCTCCCCGGTCGCCGACGGTGGCGACGGGACGCTCGACGCCGCCGTCGCGGCTGGCTACGAGAGGGTCGCCGTCCGCGCGAGCGGGCCGACCGGCGAGCCGGTCGACACTGCGTGGGCACACCTCGCGGGCACTGCGATCGTGGAGATGGCCGACGTGTCGGGGCTGGTGCGACTGCCCGGCGGGCGGTTGGAGCCGATGACCGCCACCAGCCGCGGCACGGGCGAGCTCATCGCGGCGGCGCTCGACGCGGGCGTGCGACGCATCGTGCTCGGCGTCGGCGGCAGCGCCTGCACCGACGGCGGGGCCGGCCTGCTCCAGTCCCTCGGCGCGCGACTCCTCGACCCGTCGGGTGCCGAGATCGGCGACGGCGGCGGCGCCCTCGCCGCGCTGGCGGCCGTCGACCTCGGCGGGCTCCACCCGCGGCTGCGCGAGGTCGAGGTGGTGGTGGCGTGCGACGTCGACAACCCGCTCACCGGCCCGCACGGCGCAGCGGCGATCTACGGGCCGCAGAAGGGCGCGAACGAGGCGCAGGTGGCCGAGCTCGACGCGCACCTGGGCCGCCTCGCCGACCTGGTGTCGGCCGCGACCGGCCGCGACGTCCGCGACGTCCGCGACTCCCCCGGCGCCGGAGCAGCGGGCGGCGTCGGGTTCGCCGCGATGGCCGTGCTCGGCGCCACGCTCCGGCCCGGGATCGACCTCGTGCTCGAGATGGTCGGCTTCGAGCAGACCCTGGCGGGCGCAGACCTCGTCGTCGTCGGCGAGGGCGCTCTCGACGAGCAGTCGCTGCGCGGCAAGGCGCCGATCGGCGTGGCCCGGCTCGCGCGGGCCGCCGGCGCCCGGGTGGTCGCCGTCTGCGGGGTCAACCACCTGACCCCATCCGCCCTCGCGGCGGCGGGCATCGACGCGGCCTACGCCGTCGTCGACCGCGCGCCGAGCACCGAGTCCGCCATCCACGACGCGGCGACGCACCTCGAGCAGCTCGCTGCCGACGAGCTGCCGCGCCACCTCTGACTCACACCACTCGCGGGCGTCCGTGGCCTGGCGGCTGGCGCCCGCCTCTCCGAGACGGTGGAGGTCGCGGCCGCGTGGCAGCATTCACCGACACACCTGCAGCGCACGGCGGCTCGCCAGGTGAGTCCCCCGAGCCGACCAGGAGGCGTCCACGGTGCCCGATCCGGACACGTCCGCCGTGCCGCCGCTGCGCATCCACCAACGTGAAGCGCTCGAGGCTCTCACCCGCGCATGGGCCGACGCGGATCACCCACGCGCATGGGTCGTCCTGCCGCCCGGCGCAGGCAAGACGCGCGTCGGACTCGAGGCCGTCTCGGGCGAGCTCCGGGCACACCCCGACACCCGCGCCGTCGTGCTGGCCCCCAACACCGCCATCCAGTCCCAGTGGATCGCCGAGGCCCAGACGTTGGGGCTCGACGCGAGCGACGACAAGTCCCTCCTCAGCCCGCTGACCTGCCTGACCTACCAGTCCCTGGCCGTCTTCGACTCCGAGGCCGCCGACGACGTGGACTCCACGACCCCGGTCGTCGACCGGCTGCACCCCAACGGCATCGCCCTCTTCGAGCGGATCCGCACCCAGCCACGCCTGGTGCTCGTCCTCGACGAGTGCCACCACCTGCTCGAGGTGTGGGGGCGGCTCCTCGCCGAGCTGCTCGACGCCATCGGTCGCGCGCACGTCCTCGCGCTGACCGCGACACCGCCCGAGAGCCTCGCCGGCGAGCAGCGCGCCCTCGTCGACCGGCTCTTCGGAGAGATCCGCTACCGCGTCTCGGTGCCCGCGGTGGTGAAGGAGGGCCACCTCGCGCCGTTCGACGAGCTCGTGTGGCTGACCACCCCTACGGCCACCGAGGAGGACTGGCTGACCGGCGAGGCGCTGCGCTTCACCGAGCTCACCACCCTGCTCACCACCCCGCGCTTCGGGTCGGTCGGTTTCTACGAGTGGCTCACCGCCCGGTTCGTCGAGCCCGTCCCCGCCACGACCACCTGGGCGGCGCTCGCCGAGCGCGAGCCCGATCTGTGCGACGCCGCTCTGCGCATGCACCACGCGGGCCTGCTCGCCCTGCCCCCCGGCGCCCGGCTGCGGGAGGGGCACCGGCACGCCCCGTCGGCCGAGGACTGGGTCCGGCTCCTCGGCGACTGGCTGCTTCACCACGTCGCCGAGTCCGCCGACCCGGCCGACGCCGAGGTGCTCGCGGTGGTGAGGGCCGCGTTGCCGTCGGTGGGCTACCAGTGGACGCGTCGCGGCGTACGACGCGGGCGCTCCACCGTCGACCGCGTGCTGGCCAGGTCGTACGCCAAGCCCGGCGCCGCCGTCCAGATCATCGCGTCCGAGCACGCCGCGATCGGCGAGCGGACCCGGGTGCTGGTGCTGTGCGACCACGAGCGCGCGACCGCGACCGTGCCGTTGACCCTGGACGGGGTCCTCGACGCCGAGGCCGGGTCGGCGATCGCGGCGCTGGAGGCCCTGCTCGCAGACCCGAGCACCGCCCTCCTGCACCCGATGCTGGTCACCGGCTCCGTCGTCGCCGCCTCCGAGGCGACGCTGCGCGACCTCGTCGCCTTCGTCACCGACCGCGACCCCGACCTGGCCTCGCGCCTGCACGTCGAGACCGCGGATGGCCCGGTCGCGACGTGCGCGTCCGGATGGACCTCGCGCGCCTGGGTCGGCCACGTCACCGCGTTCTTCGAGTCCGGCCGGACCCAGGTCCTCGTCGGCACCCGCGGTCTCCTCGGCGAGGGGTGGAACGCCCGCGGCGTCTCCTCGCTCGTCGACCTGACCACCGCCACCACCCTCACGGCCGTCGTCCAGACACGCGGCCGGGCGCTGCGCACCGACCCGACCTGGCCGGACAAGGTCGCCACCAACTGGACCGTCGTGTGCGTCTCGGAGTCACACCCCAGGGGCGACAACGACTGGTCCCGGCTGGTGCGCAAGCACCAGGGGTTCCACGGCATCGACGCCGACGGCGACATCGTCGACGGGGTCGCCCACATCGACGCGTCCTTCTCCCCCTTCACCCCGCCACCCGTCGACTCGTTCGACGCCCTCAACGCACGGATGCTGATGGCTGCCTCCGCGCGAGACGCCATCCGCGAGGCCTGGAAGGTGGGTGAGCCCTACCAGGACGTCACGCTCGCGTCGCTGCGCGTACGCCGCCCCGCCGTCGACCTCGCGCCACCCGACGAGGTCGTCACCCTCACGCCGGTCCCTCCGTCGTGGCGGCTGACCTCGGACGGCATGACGACCGAGGCCCCGGTCCCCGCGACGAGCTGGCGTACGTCCCTCGCGCTGGGCGCGGCGGCTGCCGGTGTCGGCGCCGCCTCCCTCACCGTCGGCGAGTGGGCGCTCGTGGCCGGCGCAGTGGGCGGGCTCGCGACTCTCGGCCGGAGCGCCGTGACCGCTCGCTCGCACGCGGACGACCTCGCCTCGTGGGTGCGAGAACAGCTCGCCCTGACGGCGGGCGTCCCACCGCTGGAGGCGGTCGCGGCGGCAGTCGCGGACGGCCTTGTGGCGGCCGGGCTGACGACCATCGGCGCGTCGGCGCTCGCGGTCGACGTCCACCCGGGCGGGGAGTACCGCTTCCGCCTCGTCGGCACCGAGGACGACGCCGAGGTGTTCACAGCCGCGTTCGACGAGGCGATCGCCCCGGTCGGCGCCCCGCGCTACCTCGTGTCGCGCTACACCGACGCGCACCTGCCAGACCGCGCGATCCGTACGCGCCGGGGCGCGCGTTCAGCGTTGCGTGCCGCCCGCGCCACCAGCGAGGCCTGGCATCCGGTCCCGACCGTCCTCGGCCGCAACGCCACCAACGCCCGCTGCTACCTCGACGCCTGGCGCAGGTGGGTCGGCGAGGGCCGGCTGCTCGCCACCGCGAAGCCGGAGGGAGCCGGCGTCGCGACCGCGGTGTCGGGCGAGGACCCGTTCGCTGCGACCACGGTCATGCGACGCCACTGGTCCTGACCCAGTGCGCGTGCCGAACTCGGCGACCACGTGGGCCTTAGACCGCGACGATGGTCAGGGTCGGGTCCAGCCGCGCGATGTCGTTTGACCATACTGTCCGGCGCGCAAGCGGGACCACCTTCGAGGACTCCTCCGGCAGAGGTCAACGGCGACGGCGACGGCTACCGTCGTCCTGGCGGCTGATCTCGTCCTCGTAGGGCAACGGCGGATAGTCGACGTACCTCGGATCGGCGCGCATCATGACCTCGAGGCTGACCCCACCACCCACCTCACGACGCGCTCCCGACCTGCGAGCCCCGGACAGAGGTGGCGCATGTCTGGCACGGCGGCAGTTCTTGCATCAGTTGCTCACTCGCCCGATAGGGCGCAGGCCCCAACAAACCGCCAGACGCGTCGCGATACCAGTGCATGCAGTCGTCGTGATGGCGACTTTTGGGGAGGTCCCCGTTCGGTACGCCCGTCGACCGGTTCACCGGGTCCTTCACCCAAACGAGCCCAGGTGCCTCAACGGTCGTCCTGTCGTCCACCGCGCGCCACCCTAAGCCGCCTGCCTTGCGGGACTACTCCCCAGTCGGTCCATCCGACCTAAGGGCCGGTCACCCCATACGGGTGACCGGCCCATCACTTATCTCGGGACCACGATGGCGCAGCCATGTGTCACGCCCGTGGGTCCAGCACCGGTGCTAAGCCGTCACATCCTGCCCATCGCCGAGCGCGTCGTCACCGTCCATGACCCAGTCGACGTCGATGATCTCGGCGTCGGTGGTATCAGCACCGGGCAGGGAGGTGAACTCCGTCGGCGGTGGGCCGAAGACCCGCTTTGCTGTCTTGACGATCGCACGCCCGACCAGGTGGTTCGCGCCAGCACCGATACCGGCACCGATCCCAAACGGGACCTGCTTGCTCAAGACCAGTACACCTTGCTTGGTTCCGTACTTGGTGATGAAGCGCGGACCAAGGACCTTGTTCGCTGCGTTGACCGCAGACATGGGAATCCGTTCCACGATCTGCTTGCCCCAGTAGGGGACGGTACGCCCGGCCCCCTTGTTCAGTACCGTGACGGCGGACTCGCCAATGAGAACGGTCTGGACAAGCAGACGGCGGCGTTCGATGTCCTCGGGGTGCAGTCCGTGAATCTCGGCGAGAGTGAGCACGTAAAGGACTGACGCCTCAGTGAACGCGATGATGTCGAGACCCGCTGCTGGTAGCCCCGCACCGGGTATCACACCCGCTCCGCCGGACACGGCCCCGGAGGCCGTCACCGTGCCAAGGTAGTGCGTGTTCACGCGACTGGCGAGGTCCTGTGGGGAGTCGTCGGGATGGACCCGACGGAGTCGTTCGAAGTTCTTCCGCGCCATCGGCGACTGGAAGGTCAACGCCTTCGTCAGTGCCTTCGAGGCCATCTCTTTGCCGCTCACTGCTGGTCCCCCTATTTGTCATTCACACCGGTACCAGACCCAGCGCGTGCCATGACGCGATCCGACTAGGCAACCTGCGTGAGGCACGGTACGCGACCGCCGTCGGGCCGTGGGTGAGAAGCGGTCGATGACAGGGGTCAGAAGATCCAGGGGCCATCACCCCCGAGCCCGAAGGGCCTACCTCCGCTTGGAAGCAGGCCCTTCGGGTTGTGTCACTAGTGCAGAAACCTCGTGATACTCGGTGCAGAACTCACGAGATTCGATATCAGCTGCAGCCGCTAGTGGACCCGCAGCCCTCGCACACGTAGCACGAGCCGGCGGGGCGCATCTTGGTGCCGCAGGTCATGCAGAGCGGCGAGTCGACGGCGGTGCCGGTGAGCTTCTCGAAGAGCTCGGCGGTCGTCTTCGCCTCGCCGGTCGTGACCCGGGCCGGGACCTCGCGGGCCTCGGCGCCGTGGGTGTCCTTGGTCTCGAGGTCCTGGACCTCGACGACGTCCGCGGACGCCGAGGAGGACGCGGGCGACGTGAGCTCGGAGGCCGAGCCCGTCTCCTCCACGAGCGGCTCGTAGGAGCCGGTCTCGAGGTGGCGCTGGCGCTCCTCGGCGGAGTAGATGCCGAGCATCGAGCGCTCCTCGAAGGACAGGTAGTCCAGGGCGAGGCGACGGAAGATGTAGTCCATGATCGACTGCGACATCCGCACGTCGGGGTCGTCGGTGAGGCCGGCGGGCTCGAAGCGCAGGTTGGTGAACTTCGAGACGTAGGTCTCCAGCGGGACGCCGTACTGCAGGCCGATCGACACCGCGATCGAGAAGGCGTCCATCACGCCGGCGAGGGTCGAGCCCTGCTTGCCGAGCTTGAGGAAGACCTCGCCGAGCTGGCCGTCGTCGTGGGCGCCGGAGGTCATGTAGCCCTCGGCACCACCCACGGTGAACGACGTCGTGCGGGAGACGCGCGACTTGGGCAGGCGCTTGCGGACCGGGGCGTAGACGACCTTCTCCACGACCTTGGTCTCGACCTCGGCGGAGGCCGCGGCCTTGTCGGCGGCGTCCTTCTTGGCCTTGCCGCCACCGTCGGACAGCGGCTGGCCGACCTTGCAGTTGTCGCGGTAGATCGCGGTCGCCTTGAGGCCGAGCTTCCACGACTGCAGGTAGACGTCCTCGATCTCCTCGACCGTGGCGTTCTCGGGCAGGTTGACCGTCTTGGAGATCGCACCGGAGAGGAACGGCTGGCAGGCCGCCATCATCCGGACGTGGCCCATCGGCTTGAGCGAGCGGGCGCCCATCGCGGTGTCGAAGATCTCGTAGTGCTCGGTCTTGAGGCCGGGGGCGTCGACGACGTGCCCGTGCTCGGCGATGTAGGCGACGATCGCCTCGATCTGCTCGGCCTGGTAGCCCATCTTCTTCAGGGCCCGCGGGATCGTCTGGTTGACGATCTGCATGGAGCCGCCGCCGACGAGCTTCTTGAACTTCACGAGCGAGAAGTCGGGCTCGATGCCGGTGGTGTCGCAGTCCATCATGAAGCCGATGGTGCCGGTGGGCGCGAGGACGGACGCCTGCGCGTTGCGGAAGCCGAACTTCTCACCGACCTTGATCACGTCGGCCCACGCCTTGGTGGCCAGCTTGTGCACCCGGCCGTCCTCGGTGTGCAGCACGCGTACGACGTCGTTGGCCGCCTGGTGCTTGCGCATCACGCGCTTGTGGGCCTCGGCGTTGCGGGCGTAGCCGGCGTAGGGGCCGACGATCCCGGCGAGCTCGGCGCTGCGCTTGTAGGACGTGCCGGTCATGAGCGAGGTGATCGCGGCGGCCATCGAGCGGCCGCCCTCGGAGTCGTAGCCCAGGCCCATCGCCATCAGCAGCGCGCCGAGGTTGGCGTAGCCGATGCCGAGCTGGCGGTAGTCGACGGTGGTCTTGCCGATCGCCTCGGTCGGGAAGTCGGCGAAGCAGATCGAGATGTCCATCGCGGTGATGATGAACTCGACGGCCTTGGCGAAGAGCGCGGCGTCGAAGGTGTCGTCGTCCTTGAGGAACTTCAGCAGGTTGAGCGAGGCGAGGTTGCACGAGGAGTTGTCGAGCGACATGTACTCCGAGCACGGGTTGGACGCGGTGATGCGGCCGGTCTCGGGGTTGGTGTGCCAGTCGTTGATCGTGTCGTCGTACTGCAGGCCCGGGTCGGCGCACTCCCACGCGGCCTGGCTGATCTTGCGGAACAGGTCGCGGGCGTCGACGGTCTCGATGACCTCGCCGGTGCCGCGCGAGCGCAGGCCGAACTCGGTGCCGTCCTCGACGGCGCGCATGAACTCGTCGCTGACGCGCACGGAGTTGTTGGCGTTCTGGTACTGCACGGAGGTGATGTCGGCGCCACCCAGGTCCATGTCGAAGCCGGCGTCGCGCAGCGCGCGGATCTTGTCCTCCTCGCGCGCCTTCGTCATCACGAACTCCTCGATGTCGGGGTGGTCGACGTCGAGGACGACCATCTTGGCCGCACGACGCGTCGCGCCGCCCGACTTGATGGTGCCCGCGGACGCGTCGGCGCCGCGCATGAAGGAGACGGGACCGGACGCCGTACCGCCGGAGGAGAGCAGCTCCTTGGAGGAGCGGATGCGGGAGAGGTTGAGGCCGGCGCCGGAGCCGCCCTTGAAGATGAACCCCTCCTCCTTGTACCAGTTGAGGATCGAGTCCATCGAGTCGTCGACCGAGAGGATGAAGCAGGCCGAGACCTGCTGCGGCGACGGGGTGCCGACGTTGAACCAGACGGGCGAGTTGAAGGAGAAGTACTGGTTGACCAGCAGCCAGGTCAGCTCGTGCTCGAAGATCTCGGCGTCGGCGTCGGTGGCGAAGTAGCCGTTGTCGATGCCGGCCTTGGTGTAGGTCTTCACGACCCGGTCGATGAGCTGCTTGAGGCTCCACTCGCGGACGTCGGAGCCGACGGCGCCGCGGAAGTACTTGGTGGTGACGATCGTCGAGGCGTTGACCGACCAGAAGTCGGGGAACTCCACGCCGCGCTGCTCGAAGACGGTCTCGCCGGTCTTCCAGTTCTGCTGGAGGACGTCGCGACGCTCCCACGTGATGGCGTCGTAGGGGTGCGTGCCCTCGGTGCTGAAGACGCGCTCCATCTTCAGGCCCTTGCCCCTCGCCTTGGCGCGGGTGCTCACCGTCTCGGTCATGGAGTTCCTCTGTCCCTCGTATATGGATGGTGCGGGTGGTGGTGCGTGCGCGAGTCGACTCGCGGGGGGTTTGGTGAGGCCCGGCAGGCAGCTTCCCCACTACCTGCCGGGCCCGTCTGGGGGGTCAGCCGGCCTGCACGGGCTGATCGTCGGCGGCTCGCTCGAGCCGCAGCATCTTGATCTCGGCGTCGAAGTCGTCGACCGACTCGAACGCGCGGTAGACGCTCGCGAAGCGCAGGTAGGCCACCTCGTCGAGCGCCCGCAGCGGGGCCAGGATCGCGAGGCCGACGTCGTTGGCGTCGAACTCGGCCTGACCGCTCAGGCGCAGGGCGTCCTCGACCTCCTGGCCGAGGCAGGCGAGCTGGGCATCGGTGACCGGGCGGCCCTTGCAGGCCTTCCGGACGCCGGCGATCGCCTTGTCGCGGTTGAACGGCTCGGTCGCGCCGGAGCGCTTGAGCACCGTGAGCTGCATCTTCTCGACCGTGGTGAAGCGGCGGTCGCACGCGGCACACGTACGCCGCCGGCGGATCGAGGCGCCGTCGTCGGCCACCCGGGAGTCGAGGACCTTGGTGTCCTCGTTCTTGCAGTTGGGACAGTGCACGGCGGTCCTCCTCTCGAGCGGCGGGCGCGCGTCATACACCCACATAACGGGGTGTCGGCTGGGGATGTTCCTGTGGACAACTAGCCTCGGGCTGTGTGGTTCGCCCTCTGGCCTGTGCACCAGATGTGGATAACTACAGCGGTGTAAGTACTAGATGTAGTGGTAACCGTACGCCCCGACCACAACGCCTGGCAAGCGAACGCGAATCCTCGCCCGAGGTATTTCGCCCGCTCGACAAAACCGCAGGTCAGTGCGCGGCACCGCACCTCGGGGGGCGGTCCTGGACGGCGTGTCGGTCGGCGCCAAACTCGTCGAACCCCTGCCCCATGAGGCCCCATCCGCCACAATGACGGGGTGTCCACAGCGGGGAAGCGAGCAGGTGCGCGGAGAGGCGCGCGGCCCCCGCGGACCCTCGACCGGACCGCCCTCGTCCTCGGCGCCGCGATCACCCTGTGCGTGGTGGCGTGGGGCTACCTCGTCTACGCCGCCATCGACTTCGGCACGGCGGCGCGCAGCTCCTCCGGCGGCTCGGCCTGGCTGTTCATGGCGCTGGCCTGCCTCGGCGCGATCGCCTGCCTGTTCGCGGGGCTGATGCTCGTCGCCCGGCTGATGCGGACCCTCGGGATCACCGAGGCGCCACCCCCTCCGGACGACGCTCCCCCGCGCCCCGTCGGCGGGAAGCGCGCCGCTCGCTGACCGTGGAGGATCCGAGCCGCCCACTGGCTCGGAACGTCCACGATCGTGGGACGGGCGACGGGCCGTGCGTCCCGCCCTCCCCGATCGCGGCATCGGGCGCGGCGCATGAGGCCGACTCGCAGTCTTGCTTGCGTGCCGACGCAAGTGCACGTCGATCTACGCCTGATCAGCTTGGCTCGATCCAGTAATGACCCACCACCCACCACTTGCGGAACGGCTCGAGGACGACCCGAAGGGTGGTGCGGCCACCCGGGAACTCCTCACGTCGCCCGTCCCCGTGCCGGACGACCGTACGAGGGACGTCCTTTGTGACGAGGTAGGTCGCGTCAGAACCGCGCACCTTGGTGATACGGATGATGGTCGAGCCCGGGAAGTCGACGGAGCCACCGCCCTCGAAGGCACGTTCGACCGCCTCCACGAAACCATCGCAGGGGTCACATTCAGAGGTCATGGACGCGTAGTGCGACGTCCTTCCCGTCACCTGCATCTCGTCGCTGGCTACTTCCCACCGACGGATGAAGGCTCGTGGGTTCGACCGGTCCCGCGCGAAGTAGGCAGAGTCAACGGGCCGCCGTTCCTGTGGCTTCCCATGACCAGACTGGGGACCGTCGCTCGTCCTGGGAGGTACGGGCGCAGGCTCCTTGGCTGCACTGCCGCACGACGCGAGGCTCATCGCGATTGCGGCACCCGCCAGCGCCCGCACGACCATGCGGTGGGTCATCGCAGGACGAGCTGCGGGAGTGCCTCGACGACCTCGAGGTCCTCGCTGGCGCCGGTGACCCAGATGGTGGACGGAATGGTCTCAGGGGGGCCGCCGTCGACCGTGAAGCTGGCAGCCCCGTACTGGGTGTCAACGCTGACAGCGACCTGTTCGACCTGCTCGTAGACGTGGGCCACGTCGAGACTTGGGTACGGCGCCCCTGGGCTGGTCGTCGTCTCGGAGGTGCCGTCGCCGAAGTTCCAACGGTAGGCGACCGGCCTGGCGGTGACGACCACGTTGGATCCCTGCAACTGCACCGGAATGCTTGACGCTTGCGTGTTGGTGGTGAAGAAGTTGGTCTCCAGGTTGACAAGCGTCTTCCCGTTCGGCGGCTGGACCGACAGTGCCGATGGGGACCAGTCCAGTTCGTCAAACGCTCGGATCACAAGTGTGCGAATTGGAGGGTCGTCAACGTCCGCCGCCTCGTCCGCCGTCAAACAGGCCGTGCCCACCCTAGTCCCGTCTCGAAACACCGCGTACAACGTTCCCGTACGACCATCGACCGTGCAGGCCCGGGGATTTGAACAAGCTTCCACCCCGCCCGAAGTTCCGTCCTTACACAACTGATAGACCAGCCACGTCGACTTCGGCTCGGCCTCTTGCGCCGCTTGGAGGGTCTGACCCGTGTACTCGCATACGACCTCAACCGAGTAGAGGTCGGCTGTCTCGTAGCAGGTTTGCCCATCCGCCTGCGCAGCCGTCGGCGACCAGATGGCGCTCTGCGCGGCCAGCACGATCACGACGACGTAGATCACCCGAGCACCGATCACGACGGCACCTGCGTGAGTCGCACGACCCTCCACGGCGACGTCGCATTGAGACGGAATCGGTAGACCAGGTCCCCGCCCGAATACTCCTGCTCCCGGGCATTCGCATTCTCTTTGATCACAGTGGGCGCTGATGTCACGCGCACGTCAAAGACCGGACGTGAATCGCCTCCGGACTTGTCGGCCACGTCTTCAACGGACCAACCCTCGGTCCTCACGAAACCGCCGGCGTCAAAGGCGCTCCGAACCCGATCGGCCACCTGCGAGCAGGCTTTGCACCCGGCCGACAGGCGGAGGTACTCCGAGGTATCGCCCGAGTTCTGCATCGAGTTGCTCACCTCAACCCACCTCCGAATGAAGTCCTCCGGACTCTCGACGGCGACCGTCTCGGTCTCCGTGGGTGTCGGGGTCGGCGAGGAGCTGGTGGGATCGGGGATCTGGGGCTCGGGGGCGGGTTCGTCGGAGCACCCGGCCACGAGGAGCGGGACGGCGAGGGTGAGGGCGAGTGCGCGGCGCAGGTGCATGAAGTGCCTCCCGAGAACGACATCAGCACGCTGAAACTACCCATTCCCGCGCCCCCGCAACCACCCCGGCGACGAAACCTGTGGACGACGCCCCAGCGGGGCCGGGATGGGAATGCGCCGAGGGGCGGGCCCGTGGGCCCGCCCCTCGCCTTCCCCTGGTCCACCAGCCGGGGTCGAAGCGGCTGATGGAGGCCTCGCGCGTCAGTCGGAGACGACCGGGACGCGGAGCTTCTGGCCGGCCGCGAGGCCGGCGGACTCGAGGGCGTTGAGCCGCTCGATCTCGGTCATCACCGCGCGGACGTCGCCGTCGGTGGCGATGTCGCTGGCGATCCCCCACAGGGTGTCGCCGGGCGCCACCTGGACGATCTGGGTCGGGGCGGGCTGGCCGGCCTCGCCAGTGCCGACCGCGCCGCCGGCGAGGACGAACGCCACGGCGAGGGCGAGGAACAGCGAGGTCAGGAAGACCACGAGCCGGCCACGGCGGGTCAGCCGCACGGTGGAGCGGCGCTGGGCAGCAGCCGGGGCGAAAGCGGGGGAAAGGCTGAGGGTGCTCATGGTGGCCTCCTGGGGAAGAATCAGCCGGTCGTCTCTGTCGAGCGAATGTCTAGTCGGGCCCACCGACAGTGGCCTCGGCCACCGGTGGTCGATCAGACGTTCGATCGAACATGTGTACGACGGTAGAGCACGTGTTCGAACGACGCAAGCACCTCGTCGAACAAATGTTCGGGGCTTCCCCAGGTGGAGACGTCAGCGGCGCTTCATGGCGCGCCGGCCCTGCGCGGCGAAGAGCCCGGCCGCGTGCTGCATCAGCCCGGGAGCGAGCGCCGAGCCGCGCACGACTCCCCCGCGCCACCCCGGCACGGCACGCACCACCCGGCTCGACCCGACGAGCTCGACCGCGGCCGCCGCGACGTCCGCCACGGCCAGGATCGGGCCTCCCGAGTAGACCAGCTGCGACCCCAGGCCGTCGGGGTCCTGCGCGGCGAGCATCGCGGTGTCGACCCCGTCGGGGCACAGGGCGTGGACCCGCACCCCGCGCGGCGACTCGGCGTTGACGGACGTCGACAGCGAGACGACCGCGGCCTTCGTGGCCGCGTACACGCTGTATCCCGGCACCGGGCCGAGGCCCGCGAGCGAGGCCACGTTGACGACGTCGCCACCCGCTGGGCCGAACGCCGCGAGCGCCGCGCGGGTGCCCCACATCGTGCCGAGCAGGTTGACCTCGACCAAGCGGCGCACCTGCTCCTCCGCCAGCTCGGCGAGCGTGCCGTCGTCGCCGACGCCGGCGTTGTTGAACCACGCGGTCAGCTCGCCGTGGCGAGCCGCCTCCTCCGCCACGAGCCGGTGCGACGCAGGGTCGCGTACGTCCTGGGCCAGGCCGGCGACCGCGCCGATCTCGTCGGCGGTGGCGGTCGCCGCGGCGCCGTCGAGGTCGCCGATCAGGACCCGGTGGCCGCGGGCGATCATCAGCTCGGCGATGCCGCGACCGATCCCACGCGCACCACCCGTCACGACGCTCACGGTGGGGGTCCCGGTCGAGGAGCGTGCCGAGGAGGGTCGCGAGGAGCGTGTCGTCATGGCGGGACCCTAGCGACACGCGGCTTCGAACAGGTGTTTGATCCTGACCTGCCGGGCGGTCTACGGTGGGCGCACCAGCTCCTCCCTGACCAGCCGTGGACGGAGGGGGCAACCGCACTGGAGGACGCATGGCCAAGCAGGACGACAAGAACGTCATCGAGATGCCCGACGGACCCCCGGACGCCACCGGCCTGACCCCGCGCCAGCAGCGGGTGCTCGCCACGATCAAGGACTCCATCGAGA
The DNA here is from genome assembly GCF_059621125.1 of Nocardioides sp. Z35_8. Lineage (NCBI taxonomy): Bacteria > Bacillati > Actinomycetota > Actinomycetes > Propionibacteriales > Nocardioidaceae > Nocardioides > Nocardioides sp. Z35_8. Next base: position 260,451 of record NZ_JCAQIE010000001.1, read on the forward strand.
CCAAGGGCTACCCGCCGTCGATGCGCGAGATCGGCCAGGCCGTCGGCCTCACGTCGTCCTCGAGCGTCGCCCACCAGCTGCGCGTGCTCGAGGGCAAGGGCTTCCTCAAGCGCGACCCCAACCGTCCCCGCGCCCTCGAGGTGTTCCTCCCCGAGGTGATGGCCGCCCGTCGCAGCATGTCGAGCGGCGAGGAGACCTCGATCGACGAGACCGGCATCGGCGACGCGATGCCGACGGCGATCAACATCCCGGTCGTCGGCCGCATCGCCGCCGGTGGCCCGATCCTCGCCGAGGAGCAGGTCACCGACGTCTTCCCGCTGCCCAAGCAGCTCGTCGGCGACGGCACCCTCTTCCTCCTCGAGGTCTCCGGCGACTCGATGGTCGACGCGGCGATCTGCAACGGCGACTACGTCGTGATCCGCCAGGAGCAGACCGCCACCAACGGCCAGATCGTCGCCGCGCTGATCGACGGCGAGGCGACCGTCAAGACGTTCCAGCGCAAGGACGGCCACGTGTGGCTGCTCCCCCACAACGACGCCTACGACCCGATCCCCGGCGACGACGCGACGATCCTCGGCGTGGTGACGGCGGTCCTGCGCAGCCTCTGACCTACCGCGCGGAGCCGGACGCGGCGGCGACCAGCGCCGCCGTCAGCTCCTGCACGCCGGGCCGCGGACGACGCTCGCGGCTCAGCGCGTAGACGGTGCGGGTCGGTGGCGCGACCAGACGGCGTACGGCGACGCCCGCCGGCAGGCCCGGCACCAGCATCGCCGGCACGAGGGCGACGGCGAGCCCGGCCGCGACGAGTGCCACCTTGCCGAGCAGGTCGCCCGCCACCAGCTCGACCCTGGGCTCGAACCCGACCCGGCCCGCGGCCCGCTCGAGCAGGCTGCCCGAGCCGGGGTGGTCCTCGGCCCAGATCTCGTCGGCGAACGACGTGAGCCGCACGCGCCGGCGGCCGGCGGCCAGGGCGTGCCCCGCGGCCAGGACGACGCACATCTCGTCCTCGAGCAGTCTCGTACGTCGCACCTCGGGGTCCGTGGGCAGGCCGGGTGGATAGTCGGTGACCACCGCGACGTCCACGTCGCCCGTGCGCACCCGCTCGTGCAGCCGGGCCGAGCCGTCCGAGCGCAGCGCCACCCGCGGACCCTCGGCCGGGAGCGACCGCAGCGTGCGGGGCACGAGGTCCACGGAGGCGGAGGGCACGGCGCCGAGGGTGAGCGGCACCGCGTCGCCAGCGCGGGCGCGACGTACGGCGTCCCTCGCCCGGGCCGCCTCACCCACCAGCAGGCGCGCGTGCGGCAGCAGCGCTTGCCCTGCGGCCGTCGGCCGGACCCCGCGCGGCAGGCGCTCGAGCAGGGCCTCGCCGAGGTCGTGCTCCAGGCTCGCCACCTGGCGCGAGATCGCCGACTGGGTGTAGCCGAGCTCGTCGGCCGCGGCCGTGAAGGAGCCGGCCTCGCACACCGCCACGAAGGTCCGCCACGCCGTCAACGCCATGCAGAGAAGTATGCGCAGACCGCATGGAGCGATGCGACACCTCCGCTTGTCGCAGGCCGCTGCCGGTTCCATGGTCGTAGGCATGAACGAACACGTGGTGGTGCTGGGGCTCGGGCGGATGGGCCGGGCGATGGCAGAGACCCTTGCCTCCGCGGGCGCACGGGTCGCGTCGTGGAGCAGAGGCGGCGGCGGGACGGCCGGCACGGCCCCGGAGGCGTTGGCGCGCCCGGGGCCGGTCGTGCTCGCCGTCTACGACGGGCCTGCCTGTCGCGCGGTGCTCGCCCAGGTCGCCGAGCACCTCGCCGGGCGACTGGTCGTCGTCACGAGCACGGTCGGAGTCGACGAGGCCGACGCGCTGGCGTCGATCGTGTCCTCGGCGGGCGGCCGATACGTCCACGCGCCCGTCGTCGGCTCCGTGCCGGCGGTCCGGGCCCGCACCCTGCGCCTCCTGGCGGGCGGACCGGCTGCCGACGTCGAGGAAGCGGTCAAGGCACTGACACCGGTGCTGGGCGGCGTGAGCCGGTTCGCCACCCCGCGCGAGGCCGCGGCCGCCAAGCTGGTCGCCAACGCGTCGCTGGCCGCCGCGCTGCTCTCCGTGCGCGACTGCCTGGCCGGCGCAGCGGCGCTCGGGCTCCCGCTCACCGCGGCGCTCGACGTGCTGGCCCTCGGGCGGCTCGGCGACACCGTGGGATCGCTCCGCCCTCGCCTCGAGCGCCCCGACCAGACCGCGCACTTCACCGTCGACGCGCTCGTCAAGGACCTCGGGCTCCTCGCAGCTGCGGGAGGACCCTCGGCCCCGCTCGACCGGCTCTCCCGCCTCGTCACGACGGGTCGGTTGACCGGATCCGACGACGTGTCGGCCGTGGCGCTCTCCGCCTCCACCCGGACGGCCACGTCGTGACCGGCATCGACGACGTGCGGGCGCCGCTGCACGCCTATGTCCGCGGGCACGCTACGGGGGACCCGTCGTGGTTCCGCACCGCGTTCCTGCCCACCGCGCACGTCGAAGGGCTGCGTGAGGGCACCTTCACCTCCTGGTCGATGGACGACTACTGCGCGTTGTTCGACGGCACGCCGGCGCCCGACGAGGCGGACCGGAGCAGGACCGTCGACCAGGTGTGCGTCGAAGGGACCGTCGCCACGGCGACCATGACGCTGCGCCACGGGGAGTCCGTCTTCACCGACATGTTCGTCCTGGTGCGGGTCGACGGCGTCTGGCGGATCGCCAACAAGGTCTACCACCGGCACGCGTCCTGACGCGGACCGGTGCACCTCAGGGCCCGGCGGGCACGATGGCTCCATGAGCCACCTCGAGCAGTCCTATGACTACGTCATCGTCGGTGCGGGGGTCGCTGCGGCGAGCGCCGCGAAGGGCATCCGCTCGCGTGACGAGAGCGGCCGCATCGCCGTCATCGGCTCCGAGCCCGACAAGCCCGTCTACCGACCGGCGCTGTCGAAGGACCTCTGGCTCAAGGACGACGAGACGCTCGAGGGGGCGTCGCTGGCCGGCGACCTCGACGACGACGACGCGGTCGACCTCGCCACCGACACGACCGTGACGGAGATCGACCCCGGCGCCCATGTCGTACGCCTCGCCGACGGGAGCACCGTCGGCTACGGCAAGCTGCTGCTGGCCACCGGTGCCGAGCCCCGCCAGCTCCCCGTCGACCCGGGCCCGCGGGTCGTCTACTACCGCACCGCCGCCGACTACCAGCGGCTGCGGACGATCGCGACCGAGGGCAGCCACGTCGTCGTCGTCGGTGGCGGCTACATCGGCTCGGAGATCACCTCCGCCCTGGTGCAGAACGGCGTCGAGGTGACGCTCGTGCTCGACCGCGAGGACGTGCAGGAGCAGATGTTCCCGACCGCGCTGGCGGCCACGGTGACCAAGGCGCTCGCCGACCGCGGCGTGCGGCTCGTGCACGGCTCGATCGAGCGCGGCACCGAGCACGACGGCGGCGTCCGCATCCGCCTCGCCGACGGCACCGACGTCGCGGCCGACGCGGCCGTCATCGGAGTCGGGGTGCTGCCGCGCACCGGCCTCGCCGAGTCCGCCGGCCTCGAGGTCGAGGACGGCGTCGTGGTCGACGAGCACCTGCGCACGAGCGACCCCGACGTCTACGCCGCCGGCGACGTGGCGTCCTACCCCGACGCGCTGCTGGGGCGCCGACGCGTCGAGCACGTCGACCAGGCCGAGAAGTCCGGCGAGCACGCCGGCAGGGCGATGGCGGGCGCCGACGAGGCGTACGGCTACACGCCCTTCTTCTGGTCCGACATCCTGGACTTCGGCTACGAGGCCGTCGGCGAGACCAGCAGCGACCTCGACCTGGTGGAGGACTGGAAGGACGGCGAGATCGGCACCGGCGTCGTCTACTACCTCCGGTCCGGGCTGGTGCGCGGCGTGCTGCTGTGGAACGTCTGGGACAGCGTCGACCGGGCCCGCGAGGTGATCGCCGAGACGGCGAAGCAGCCGGTGGCCGACCCGGAGTCGCTGCGCGGGCGCATCCCGCTGGGCTGAGCGCGCCCGGGCAGGGCGCGGCGCCGGTGTAGCCTCGCGCCGATGTCATCCTCCGGCCCCCACCCTCCCCCTCCGGGGCTCTTCCGCACCCGCCCGGGCAACCGGCGGCGGTTGACGCCGGAGGCGCAGGAGGAGGTCGAGCGGCTGGCGGGCGCGGCCGAGGCGTCCGCGTGGCTCAGCCCGCTCGCGTACAACCTCACCATCAGCCACAGCCACCGGTTCGTCTGGTATCGCGTGGCCAAGGTCGCCACCCGCACGATCCGCCACCACTGCGAGACCCACGGCGTGAGCATGGACGTCGACCACGCGATGCGGGTGCGCTATCCCCTGGCCAGCTTCGCCGACTACTTCACCTTCGCCTTCGTGCGTGACCCGCTCGACCGCTTCGTCTCGGCGTGGCAGGACAAGGTCGTCGACCACAACTACTACGGCTTCGACCCGGCCACCCACGAGCGGATGCAGGCGATCGAGGAGTTCGCCCGCTGGACCGCGGGCCACGACCTGGCGGCCGTCCCGGGCACCGACCAGCACCTGACGCTGCAGAGCCGGATGATCGACCTCAACCGGGTCGACTTCGTCGGCCGGCTCGAGACGTTCGACCGCGACTTCGCCGAGGTGTGCGAGCGCATCGGCGCCCCGGCGGTGCCGACCGCGCCGAAGAACCAGACGGCGCCGGGTGGCCGCGACCGGCGGGTGTCGCCCGAGCTGGGCGAGCTGGTCGGGCGGATGTACGCCCGCGACTACCAGGTGTTCGGCTACGAGCCGCCGGCGTGAGCCCCCTGGGCGGCGACCACCATGAAGGCAGTTCGCATGCCCGGCACCCCGGTGCCGAGCGTGACGGTGGCCCGTCCCCGGCCGAACTGCCGACATGGTGCCCGCGTCAAGGGTCGACCGACCGTCCTGACGGCAAACCGCAACAAGCGGGACCAGGGGCCTAGGACTGCCCGAGCCGCTTGAGCGCCTGCCGTACGAGCGCGGGATCGGTGGTCGACCACATCGGCGGCAGGGAGGCCTTGAGGAACCGGCCGTAGCGCGCGGTCTCCAGGCGCGGGTCGAGCACGGCGACCACCCCGCGGTCGGACGTGGTGCGGATCAACCGCCCGGCGCCCTGCGCGAGGAGCAGCGCGGCGTGGGTGGCGGCGACCTGCATGAAGCCGTTGCCCCCGGCTTGGTCTGCGGCCCGCTGGCGCGCCGACATGAGCGGGTCGTCGGGGCGCGGGAAGGGGATGCGGTCGATGATCACCAGCTGGCAGGTGTCGCCCGGCACGTCGAGGCCCTGCCACAGCGACAGCGTGCCGAACAGGATCGTGTGGGGGTCGTCGACGAACTGCTTGGCGAGCTCGGGCAGCTGGGCGTCGCCCTGGGCGAGCGTCGTGAGGTGGGGCAGCCGCGCGCGCACGGCCTCGGCGGCGGTCTCGGCGGCACGACGGGAGGAGAACAGGCCGAGCGTGCGGCCGTCGAGGGCGTCGACGAGCTCGCAGATCTCGTCGAGCTGCGCAGGCCCGAGCCCGTCGCGTCCGGGCTGGGGCAGGTGGCGGGCGACGTAGAGGATGGACTGCTGGCCGTAGTCGAAGGGCGACCCGACGTCGATGCCCTTCCACGGCAGTGCCGTGTCGGGGTCGGCGAGGGCGACCTGCGAGTCGACGCGCTCGGTGGGCTTGAGGCCGAGCGAGGTGGCGACGGCGCCGAACTCGCCGCCCAGCATCAGGGTCGCGCTGGTGAAGACGACCGTCTTGTCGCTCAGCAGCTTGTCGCGCATCGGGCCCCAGACCTGGAGCGGGGCGACGTGGAGCCGGGCCGGGAAGCGGTCGCGCGCCTCGCCGAGCCACAGCACGTCGGCCTGCGAGCCGGCGGCCATCCGCTCGGCGTTGACGAAGACCTCCTGCACCATGCCCTTGGCCTGGGTGCGGCCGGCGTCGCCCTCGCCCTCGCCGCCGGACTCGCGCGGGAACGCCGACAGGCAGGCGCGGGCAGCGTCGCGGACGAGCACCAGTGCGTCGGAGAGCTGGGTCGACATCTGGTCGATGCGGCCGGGGGGCGTCGCCTCGAAGGCCTCGGCGAGCTGCTGCGCGGCGTCCTCGAGGTCGCCGCCCGGGTCGCCGTCGGCGGAGTCGGTCCACCGGCTGGCGCGGCGGGCGGCGCGCTCGATGTCGGGCACCGCGAGCTCGTCGGTGGCCGCCTGGGTCACCCGCGCGGTGAGCTCGTGGGCCTCGTCGATGACGACGGTGTCGTAGTCGGGGATCATCGGCACGTCCTCGATCGCATCGATCGCGAGGAGGGAGTGGTTGGTGACGATCAGGTGGCTGCGGTGCGCCTTCTCGCGGGCGAGCTCGGCGAAGCACTCCGCGCCGAACGGGCACTTGCTGGCGCCCAGGCACTCGCGGTGGTTGACCGAGACCTGGCGCCACTCGCGGTCGGTGTGCCGCGGAGCGTTGTCGCGCTCGCCGCTGCCGCCCTGCTCCGACTCCTCCTCCGCCCACGCGCGCAGCTCGAGCACCTTCTCGGCCAGCGAGCCGGTGGGCACGTCGACGAGCGTGCCCTGGTCGTCGGGGACGCCGGCGCGGATGCGGTGGAGGCAGGCGTAGTTGGAGCGCCCCTTGAGCACCGCGTAGGACGTGTCGAGCCCGGGCACGTCCTTGACCGCCTCGACCAGGCGGGGCAGGTCGCGCTCGACGAGCTGGTGCTGGAGGGCGAGGGTCGCGGTGGCCACCACGACGCGCTTGTCGTGGAGCATCGCCGGGACGAGGTAGCCCAGCGACTTGCCGGTGCCGGTGCCGGCCTGCACGAGGAGGTGGCGGCCCTCCTCCATCGCCTCGGCCACCTCGGTGGCCATCTGCACCTGCCCGTCGCGCTGCTGGCCGCCGAGCGCGGCGACCGCGGTGCTCAGCACCTCGCTGACGGGCGCGGGGGCGGTGGCGGTCTCAGGCACCAGAGCACCCTACGTGGCGGCGCCGACGCTCCGTCGTACGCCGTCCACAGAGCCGCTCAGTAGTTCTTCTTGCGCCCGATCTGACGCTCGATGCGACGCTCGGGCTGGCCCAGCACCTTGGCCAGGATCTTGAACCGGAAGCGGTAGGCGACCACGCCCAGGACGACGATCAGCAGGATCCACAACATGGGGCAAGCGTACGCCGTCCCGCCCAGCCGGTCCCGGTTATCCGGACGGCCGTCCAGGCGCGCCGACCCTCGACCTGGAGGGGAAGTCCGACACCTGGAGGGGGTTGCAACCGCCTCGAAGTGTCGGAGTCCCCGCTCGAGCGGGGACTCCGACCGTACGAGAAGAGCGGAGAGAGGCGCCCAGGCGCCCGGCGGGTCAGACGACCGCGCCGGAGTCCTCGCGGGCCCGCTCGACCTTCTCCTTCTTCACCCGGCTCATGGGCCACTTCTCGTTGAAGTAGGTCAGCAGCGGGGTGGCGACCACGACGGAGGAGAAGGTGCCGACGACGAGGCCGACGAGCAGCGCGATGGCGAAGTCCTGCAGCGAGTCGCCGCCGAGGAAGACGAGCGCGGCCAGGATGAACATCGAGCCGAGGCCGGTGTTGACCGTGCGGGGGATCGTCTCGACGGCCGCCTTGTTGGAGATGTCGATGAACTTGTCGTCGGGCTTGGAGCCCCACCACCGTTCTCGGATGCGGTCGAAGACGACGACGGTGTCGTTGACGGACAGACCGACGATGGTCATCGCCGCGGCCAGGAAGATGCCGTCGATGGGCTTCTGGAGCCACGCGAAGAGCCCGACCACGAGGATCACGTCGTGGGCCATCGCGAGCACCGCCGCGACGCCGAAGGTCCACTTGAAGCGGATGGCGAGGTAGAGCAGCTGGGCGAGGAACGCGACGCCGAAGGCGATGAGCGCGTTGTTGCGCAGCTGCTCACCGAGCGAGGCGCCGATCTGCTGGTCGTCGACCTTGTCGACCGTGCCGCCGACCTTCGCGAGCTCGGCCTCGATCCGCTGCTCCTCCTCGTTGGAGATCGAGCCGGTGCGGACGGTGAAGTCGGCCGTGTCGGCGGACTGGACGACGGCCTCCGGGAAGCCGGCCTCGGCGACGGCCTCGCGCGCCTGGTCGACCGTGAGGTCCTTGCTGACCGAGTAGTCGAGCTGCCGGCCGCCGGTGAACTCGACGCCGAGGTTGAGCCCCTGGGTGACGATGCCGGTGACGGCGAGCACGAGCGCGGCCGCGGAGATGCCGAGCCAGGTGTTGCGGCGCTTCATCAGCTGGGGGTTCTTGCGGTCCAGCCACTCGCGGACCTTGCCGACCGAGCCCAGCCCGCTGACGGCCGGGTGACGCCCGACGGCCTTGTTGGAGACGGCGACGTCGCACAGCACCCGGGCGATGATCAGCGCCGAGACCATCGAGGCGATGACACCGATCGAGAGCGTGACACCGAAGCCCTTGATCGGGCCCGAGCCGAGGAAGAACAGCAGGCCCGCGGCGAGGAGCGTGGTGATGTTGGAGTCGATGATCGCGCTCCACGCCTTGTTGAAGCCCACCTGGAGCGCCCGCCTGAGCCCTGCCGAGGGATAGGCCTGGTACTCCTCCCTGGCTCTCTCGAAGACGAGCACGTTGGCGTCGATCGCCATGCCGATGGCGAGCACGAATCCCGCGAGGCCGGGCAGCGTCAGCGTCGAGCCGAGCCCGACGAGCATGGCGTAGGCGAGCAGCGCGTACGACGCCAGCGCGAGCGTCGCGGCGAAGCCGACGAGCCGGTAGACGAAGATGATGAACAGGCCGGTCAGCGCGATGCCGATGATGCCGGCCTCGATCGAGGCGTCGATCGCCGCGGCACCGAGGGACGGTCCGACGAGGCGGTCGGAGATCGCCTTGAGCTCGAGGGGCAGCGCGCCGCCCTCGATCAGCGCGGCCAGGTCCTTGGCCTCGGTGGAGGTGAAGTTGCCGGTGATGTCGGTGGAGCCGCCGCGGATGCCGACGTCGCAACCGACGTCGGTGTTGACCTCGGGCGAGGAGATGATCTCGCCGTCGAGCACGATCGCGATGCGGCGCTTGGGGTCGCCGGCCGGGTTGCAGGCGGCCTTGCCGGTGATGTCGGCCCAGGTGCGCCCGCCGGGGCCGCTGAAGTCGATGGCCACCACCCACTCGACGCTCTGGTCGCGCTGCACGGCGCTGGCGCCGCTGATCTCCTCGCCCTGGATGACCGTCGGACCGACCTCGAGCGTGTCGCCCTGGTCGGAGGGCAGGACGAGGTTCTTCTTCTTGCTGGGCTTGGCGTCGGGCTGCGCGGTCGCGATGACCTCGTGGATCGTCAGCTTGGCCGTGGTGCCGATGCGCTCCTCGGCCTCCTGGGCCTCCTCGTCGTTGGTGACGCCCGGCAGCTCGACGAGGATGCGGTTGTCGCCCTGGCGCACGAGGGTGGACTCGGCGACACCGAGGGCGTCGACGCGCCCGCGGAGGACCTGCAGCGTCTTGTCGACGTTCTCGGCGTTGGCGGGGGTCTGCTCGGTGCCCTCCGCCTCGAAGACGAACTGCGCGCCGCCCCGGAGGTCGAGACCCAGGTTGGGCTTGACGTTGATGGCGAGCGCCGCGCACCCGGCCAGGAGGCCGAGCACCAGGATGAAGCGGATCCAGACACCTCGTGACATGCGCGACATCCTCCACCACGAGACTTCGAACGCCCCAATCAGGGCCCGGAGGGGTCAACGCGCGGCCCCGGACGAAGGTTCCGAGCCCTCTCGACAGGGGTCGCCGCACGGGTGTTGTGTGGTCAGACTGCGGCCGATCCACGGCCGCGCTCTCGGGAGGGCACATGTCCACACGCAGGAGAACGACCAGTGGCGTACGGCTGGCGGCCGTCGGCGCGCTGGTGGCAGCAGGGTTGGCCGCAGGGGCAGGGGTGGCGAGCGGGGCGGGAGCGCCGGATCGCGACGACGGGCGCCGGGAGGTCGCCCGCACCGCGTCCGACGACACCACCATGATCGTGATGGTCCGGGCGCCGGAGGTCGAGGATCGCAACGAGGTGATCGCCCTGGGCCTCGACGTCACCGAGCACGCCACCGAGCGGGGCATCGAGGTCGTCCTGCACGACGACAAGGACGCCGAGGCGCTGCGCGACGCGGGCTTCACCTGGACGGTCACCGTCGACGACCTCGAGGCGCTCACGCGCGCCAACCGCCAGGCCGACCGGGCCTACGACGCCCGCGTCGAGACCTCGGCCCTGCCCAGCGGCCGGACGTCGTACCGCACCTACGACGACTACCAGCGCGACATGGCCCGGCTCGCCCGGCTCTACCCCACGCTCACCAAGCCGCTCACCCTCGAGAACCCGACGGTGCTCGGCGAGCGCATCCGCGGCCTGGAGATCAGCGTCGGCGCCACCGACGTCCGCGACGGCAAGCCCGTCTTCCTCCTCATGGGCGCCCACCACGCCCGCGAGTGGCCCAGCGCCGAGCACACGATGGAGTTCGCCTTCGACCTGCTGCAGTCCTACTACGCCCGCGACCGCGACGTCCGCGACCGGGCCCGCCGCGTGCTGGAGGACTCGCGCGTGATCGTCGTGCCGATCGTGAACGTCGACGGGTTCAAGATCTCGCGAGGCGCGGCGCCGCTCGGCGACTTCAGCACCTTCGACTACGAGATGAAGCGCAAGAACTGCTCGATCTCGGCGGCCACGCCCGCGCAGTACCGGACCGGGACGTGCGACGACAACCCCGCCGGCCGGCTCCGGGGCACCGACCTCAACCGCAACTACCCCGGCTTCTGGGGAGGCGGCGGCGCGAGCCCCACCTGGTCGAGCGACACCTTCCGCGGTGACGGGCCGGGCAGCGAGCCCGAGTCGGACGCCGTGCGCAAGCTGATCTCGAAGCGCTCGGTCACGGTCATGATCTCCAACCACACCTACAGCAACCTGGTGCTCCGCCCGCCGGCCATCGCGGCCACCGGCCTGGCGCCGGACGAGCCGGAGCTCAAGGCGCTCGGCGACGCGATGGCGGCGCAGAACGCCTACACCAGCCAGGCGTCGTACCAGCTCTACGACACCTCGGGCTCGACGGAGGACTGGAGCTACTGGATCACCGGCGGCCTCGGCTACACGATCGAGATCGGCGACGAGGGCTTCCACCCCGCCTACGAGGAGGCCGTCGTCGGGGAGTACCTCGGCCAGGCCCCCGCGGACAGCGCCGGGCTCGGCGGCAACCGGGAGGCCTACTGGCTCGCCGCGGAGGCGGCGGCCGACGACGCGCTGCACTCCCGCATCCGCGGCACGGCCCCGGCCGGGCGCACGATCACGGTGTCCAAGCACGTCGTGTCGCCGACCTCGCCGGTGATCCAGATCGACGGCACGGTCGGCGAGCCCATCCTCTACGAGGACACGCTCGTCACCGAGTACGCCACCGACCGCGGCGGCCGGTTCGTCCTGGACGTCAACCCGTCGACGCGCCCGCTGGTCGCGGGCCGCTACGGCCGCTACCCCGAGGCGCCGCCGCAGGCGCCGGTCACGCTCGTCAACCCCGCCGGCGTCCCGGCGGTCGGCAGCAGCGAGACCACGACGTTCGAGGTGCAGGGCCTGCCCGCGGCCGACAACGGCTATGCGGTGGTGACCGTCGGCTGGCCGTCGGACGACGCCGAGGCCTACGACTGGGACTTCACGCTCATCGGGCCCGACGGCACGCCGGTGGGCTCGGGCGCGACGCTCGGCAACCCCGAGGTGATCCGGGTCCCCGACCCGCAGCCGGGCACCTACACCCTCGTGGCCGACAACTACGCGGGAGGCGACGCCGCCCACGACTGGACCGGGCAGGTGACGTTCGAGAGCCCCGACCCGCCGATCGACACCGGCGTCAAGGAGGCGTGGGTCGTCTCCTGCACCGACCGTCGCGACCGCGTGCTCGGCACGCGTGAGGTCGTCGTCGACCGGGGCGAGGTCGTCGGCGTCGGCGACGTCTGCCGACGCGGCCGGCTCAAGGACTGAGGTCCGCGCCGCGTGCGCCCGCTGACGAGCTCAGCGGGCGTACGCGGCGAGCTCGCCGGCGAGGTCGGCGTTGGCCCGGCCGACCACGAGCGTGCCGTCACCGGTGTGCTCCATCGAGCCGATCTCGGCCTCCTGGTGGATCCGGTTGACCAGGTCGCCGCGCTCGTAGGGCAGCAGCACGTCGAACTCGACCTGCGGGCGCGGCAGCTCGGACTCGACGGCGCGCAGCGCCTCCTCCATGCCCTCACCGGTCTTGGCGCTCACCACGACGCTGTGCGGCTCGCGCGACCGCAGCCGGCCGATCACCAGCGGGTCGGCCGCGTCGGCCTTGTTGATCACGATGATCTCGGGGACCTTGGTCGCCCCGATCTCGGCGAGCACCTCGCGCACCGCCGCGATCTGGCCCTCGGGGTCGGGGTGCGAGCCGTCGACCACGTGGAGCAGCAGGTCGGCGTCGGCGACCTCCTCCAGCGTCGAGCGGAACGCCTCGACCAGGCCGTGCGGCAGGTGGCGGACGAACCCGACGGTGTCGGACATCGTGTAGATGCGGCCGTCGGAGGTCGTCGTACGCCGCGTGGTGGGGTCGAGGGTCGCGAAGAGCGCGTCCTCCACCAGCACCCCCGCGTCGGTCAGCCGGTTGAGCAGCGACGACTTGCCGGCGTTGGTGTAGCCGGCGATCGCGACGCTGGGCACGTGGTTGCGGCGGCGCGACTGGCGCTTGACCTCGCGGGTGCCGCGCATCTCCTTGAGCTCGCGGCGCAGCTTGGCGATCTTGGTGTTGATGCGGCGCCGGTCGGTCTCGATCTTGGTCTCACCGGGGCCGCGGCCGCCGATGCCGTCACCGCCGGCAGCGCGGCCACCGGCCTGGCGCGACAGGTTGCCGCCCCAGCCGCGCAGGCGCTGCTTCATGTACTGCAGCTGGGCCAGCTCGACCTGCGCCTGGCCCTCCTTGCTCTTGGCGTGCTGGGCGAAGATGTCGAGGATCAGGGCGGTGCGGTCGACCACCTTGACCTTGATCTTGTCCTCGAGGTTGCGCAGCTGGCTGGGGGCCAGCTCGCCGTCGCAGATCACGGTGTCGGCGCCGGTGGCCTCGACGATCTCGCGGATCGCCTCGACCTTGCCGCGGCCGATGTAGGTGGCGGGGTCGGGCTTCTGGCGGCGCTGGAACACGGCCTCGAGCACCTCGGAGCCGGCCGTCTCGGCGAGCGCCGCGAGCTCGGCCATGGAGTTCTCCGCGTCGGTGACGCTGCCCTCGGTCCACACGCCGACGAGCACGACCTTCTCCAGGCGCAGCTGGCGATACTCGACCTCGGTGATGTCCTCGAGCTCGGTGCGCAGGCTGGCCACGCGGCGCAGCGCGTGGCGCTCGGCGAGCTCCTGCGCGCCGACGGTGAGCTCCTCGGGGTCGGGCTCGTCCCAGGCGTCGGACGACGCGTCGTCGGCATAGCCGGACTCGACGTCGTCGGCGAGCAGCTCGTCGTCGAGCTCGATGGTCTCGTCGTCCCAGGCGCGGGTGGCGTCGAGCGCGTCGCGCAGGTTGAAGTCAGGTGCGTTCGTCATATGCCGTCCAGCCTAGGTCGCACCGCCTCACCTGCGCGAACGGTTTCGCGCAGGGCTGACGGCGGGGTGGGCCTCAGGCGCGGTGCCGCCCGGCCGAGGCGGCGGGAGCCGGCCCGGTGAGGGTGCCCACGTCGACGAACTCGTCGCAGGCGGCGCGTACGTCGGAGGGCGTGTGCGGCGGCCCGGCCACCACGACCCTGACGCCGGCGGCGTGCAGGCGCTGGAGCAGGGGGAGCATCGAGGTCATGTCGCCCGCGACGACCACCTCGTCGACGGCGGACTCGCGGGCGATGTCGACGGCGTCGATGGCCAGCGCCACCCGGGCCTGGTCGTCGTCGTCGGCGAGCTGGTGGAACGAGTGCAGCCCCTGGCGGCGCAGGTGCTCGACCCACGAGCCGAGGTCGGAGCGGCTCCAGTCGGCGTAGGCGCGGCACACGGTGACCGAGCCGCGGCCCTCGAGCCGCTGCAGCAGCCCGGCGGCGACCTCCTCGGGGATGCGGCGCGCGTCGATGAGCACGGCCAGCCGGCGCGCCTGCACCGGGTCGGGCCCGGCGGGCCGGCGCGGGAGGACCCGCGCCGCGGGCGGGGCCGGGACGGCGGGACGCAGCGACTCCGCGGCGGGCGCGCGTGCCGGCGGTGGGACGGAGCGCGGTGCGCCTCCACGGCGCGCGCCCACCCATCGGCGTACGAGCGAGGCGAGCTCGCTGTCGTCGCTGTCCACGCCGGCTGTCGCCGGGCGCGGCTCGATCAGGTTGGTCATCGTGAGCCCCCCACAGGCTGTCCTGGACGTTCCGTCCAGCACGATCCTCCATCGCGGGCCGCCGCGGCGGCGATCGGCCGAATCGGGGCCGTCGGTCTGGACCAGCCGGAGCCGGGCGTCAGTGGGTCGGTCAGCGGGCCAGACAGCGGCCCGGTCAGAGGCCGGACAGCGGCCCGGTCAGCGGGCCGGCATCACTTGGGGGGCATCCGGATGCCGCCGTCGACGCGGATCGTCTCGCCGTTCATGTAGGAGTTGGTCAGGCACTCCACGACCATGCCGGCGAGCTCCTCGGCCCGACCCAGGCGCTTGGGGAAGAGCACGTTGCGCCCCAGGTTGGCCTTGAACTCCTCGGGCTCGGGGAAGGCGTCGTAGATCGGGGTGTCGATCAGGCCGGGCGCCACCGTGTTGAGCCGGATGCCGGCCGCGGAGAGGTCGCGGGCGACCGGGAGCGTCATGCCGACCACGCCGCCCTTCGAGGCGGAGTAGGACGCCTGGCCGATCTGGCCGTCGAAGGCGGCGACCGAGGCGAGGTTGACGATGGCGCCGCGCTGGCCGTCGGCGTCGGGCTCGTTGCGGCTCATCACCGTCGCGGCCTGGCGGGTCATGTCGAAGGTGCCGATCAGGTTGATCTCGACGACCCGGCGGAACGCGTCGAGGTCGTGGGCCTGCTCGAGGAGCCCGTCGCGGCCGATGGTGCGCTGCGCCCAGCCGATGCCGGCGGAGTTGACGCACGCGCGCAGCGGGGCGATCTCGGCGGCGGCCTCGACGGCGGCGGCGACCTGGTCGGTCCTGGTCACGTCGACCGGGGCGAAGACGCCACCGATCTCCGCGGCGAGCGCCTCGCCCTTCTCGGCGTTGAGGTCGGCGACGACGACCACGGCGCCCCGCGCGGCGAGGGCCCGGGCGACGGCGGCACCGATGCCGCTCGCGCCGCCGGTGACGATGGCGGAGGATCCGGTGATGTCCATGCGCCGGATGCTATGCCAGTCGGGTGCGGGGCCCGGAGGCGGCTGCGACGGGCCGGGCGTCGACTCAGAGGTCGGTCTCGCCGCGGGCGACTAGCACCGCGGGGCCGGTCATCAGCACGCGGTCGTCCTCGGTCCACACGACGTGGAGGGTGCCGCCGGGCACGTCGACGCGGTAGGTGGTGCCGCGCGGGGCATCGTCGGCCAGCGCCGTGGCGACCGCCACCGCACAGGCGCCGGTGCCGCACGAGCGGGTCTCCCCCGAGCCGCGCTCGTGGACGCGCATCGTGACGTGGTGCTCCCCGCGGCGCACGACGAACTCGACATTGACGCCTTCGGGGAAGACCGCGTCGTCGTGCTCGGGCGGCTCGATGAGCGGGCCCGGCTCGGCCAGGTTGTCCACGGAGGCCACCGCGTGGGGGTTGCCCATCGAGACGTGACGCGCGGGCCACGTCCGGCCCATCACCGACACGCTCGTCTCCCCCAGCACCTCGGGGGCGCCCATGTCGACGGTCAGCTCGTCGCCGGACCGGTCGACGGCCTTGACGCCGGCACGGGTGAGGATCCGCATCGGGAACGGCTCGCCCTCGACGTCGTGGAGGTAGCGGGCGAAGACGCGCACCCCGTTGCCGCACATCTCGCTGACCGACCCGTCGGCGTTGCGGTAGTCCATGAACCACCCGCCGTCGCGGCGCACCGCCCGCAGCACCCCGTCGCCGCCGATGCCGGCGCGACGGTCGCAGAGGGCGCGTACGCGCGCGGCGTCCATCTCGCCGTCGGCGTCGCCGTGGACCGTGCCGTCGGGGTCGGGCAGCACCACGAAGTCGTTCTCGGTGCCGTGTCCCTTGAGGAAGGGGTAGCTCACGCCGCCAGTGTGGCAGGCGGGACGAGCCTCAGCGCGGGTCGACCACCTTGGCCGACCCCTTGCCGCGACGGCTGGGCTCGGCGACCGCCGTCATCCGCTTGCCGGAGCCGAACTCGATCGCCGTCGCCGCCCCGATCTCGGCGGCGCTGGTGAACGCGTCACCGGCGGGCGCCAAGGTGTGGCCCAGGGCCGTGAGCGCCGGGCCGTAGGCCGCGATGAACTCCGGCTCGGCCGTGACGCTGGCGGTGTTGCGCTGGGCGGCGCGCGGCGCGGCGATGGCCTCCTCGATGGTCATGCCGAGGTCGATCCGGTTGACCAGCATCTGCAGGACGGTCGTGATGATCGTCGATCCGCCGGGCGAGCCGAGCGCCAGGAACGGCTTGCCGTCCTTGAGCACGATCGTGGGCGACATCGAGCTCCGCGGGCGCTTGCCGGGCTGGATGCGGTTGGGGTCGGCGGCGTCGTAGACGGTCGAGAAGTCGGTGAGCTCGTTGTTGAGCAGGAAGCCGTGGCCGGGCACGACCATGCCCGAGCCGCCGGTCTGCTCGATGGTGAGGGTGTACTCCACGACGTTGCCCCACCGGTCGGCGACCGTGAGGTTGGTGGTGGAGATGTTCTCGGTGTCGGCGTCGGTCGTGCCCTTGGCCGACGACGGCGAGCACACGCCGTCGTAGGACGTCACGTCACCGGCGGCGACCGGCTTGGTGGCGGCCTTCGCGGGGTCGAGCGCGCAGGCACGCTCGGCGGCGAACCGGTCGTCGAGCAGGCGCTTGACCGGGACGTCGACGTAGGCGGGGTCGCCGACGTGCTTGCCGCGGTCGGCGAAGGCCAGCGCGCTGGCCTCGAGGTAGTGGTGGAGGGCCTGCTCGGCCGTCATCGCGGAGAGGTCGTAGCGCTCGAGGATGTTGAGCGCCTCGCCGACGGTGGTGCCGCCGGAGGACGACGGCGCCATGCCGTAGACCTCGTGGCCGCGGTAGGTCGTGCGGGTCGCGCGCTGCGAGCGGACCTGGTAGTCGCGCAGGTCGCGGGCCGTCAGCCAGCCGGCCGGCACGGGGAGCTCGGTGCGCTTGGTGGTGCGCGGCTTGCGGACCACGTCGGCCATCAGGCGGGCCAGGCGGCCGCGGTAGAACGCCTTCGGGCCGCGCTGGGCGATCAGGTCGTAGGTGTCGGCGAGGTCGGGGTTGCGGAACACCGAGCCGACCCTGGGTGCGTCGCCCTTGGGCAGGAACAGCTTCTTGGTGTCGCGGAACGCCGCGAAGCGCACCTCGTTGTCGAGGGTCTGCTGGCGGAAGGTCTCGTCGACCTTGAAGCCGCGGCGCGCGACCTTGGTGGCGGGCGCGAGCGCCTCGGCCAGGGAGAGGGTGCCCCAGTTGGCGAGGGCCTTGTCCCAGGTCGCCAGGGTGCCGGGGGTGCCGACGCTCGCGCCGCTCGTGACGAGGTCGGGGGTGAAGGTGTAGGGCTTGCCCGTGGCAGGGTCGATGAAGGCGTCCTGCGGCATCTTGCGCGGAGCCGTCTCGCGACCGTCGAGCGTGCGGACCTTGCCCGACTTGGCGTCGTAGTGCACGAAGTAGCCGCCGCCGCCGATGCCCGCGCTGTAGGGCTCGGTCACGCCGAGCGTCGCCGCCGCGGCCACGGCGGCATCGACCGCGTTGCCGCCCGCCTTGAGCACCTTGAGCCCGGCCGCGCTCGCCTCGGGGTCGACCGTGCTGATCGCGCCGCCCTTGCCGACGGCCGTGGGGTCCTTGACCGTCGGTCGGAGCTCGGAGGTCGGCGCCGGCGCGGTGGAGGGCGCCTGGGCCGCCGGCTGCGCGGGCACCGGCGAGGCGACGAGCGACGCGGCGACCGCCAGTCCGCTGGCGGCAGAGAAGGTGGCGGTGACGCGACGAGCGAGGTGGGGCATGGGTTCCTCTCGGGAGTCGTTGGCCCCAACCCTGCCCCCGCCGGTGCGGCTTGTCCCACACCCCACCGGGTGCGTGCCGACGTCAGCCCACGACGGTGTAGCGCCCGCACAGGAAGTCGCGGTTGCGACCGACCTCCTCGAGCCGGAGCTCGACGTGGCGGGGCAGCACGGGCGCGCCGCCGCCGAGGGTCACCGGGGCGTACTGCAGCCACACCTCGTCGAGCAGCCCGGCGTCGTGGAACTGACCGACCAGGTCGCCGCCGCCCACCACCCAGAGGTCCTTGCCGGCGGCGGCCTCGGTCATCGCGGCGTGCACACGACGCACGTCGTCGCGGTCGAAGCGGACGCTCGGCGGCGCCTCCGGGAAGGTGCGGTGGGTCAGCACCCACGTCGGCAGCGGTCCCCACGGGTCGTCGTCGTGGTCGAGGATCCACTGCCAGGTCGACGCCCCCATCACGCACGCGCCGAGGCGCTCGCGGAAGCCGGGATAGGCCATCGGCCCCTCCTCGTCGATGTCGCGCGAGGTGAGCCAGTCGAGCGAGTGGTCGTCGGCCGCGATGAAGCCGTCGAGCGTGCAGCCGGTGTAGTAGATGGTCGCCATCGGACCACCATGGCACCGCCCGCCGACACCGCGCCCCGGGCGAGCTCAGCCCAGCAGGGCCTCGACCGCCCCGACCGCCTTCTCGACGCGGTCGGGGTCGTCGTGGGCGACCCACACGATGCGCGGGTCCTTGCGGAACCAGGCGTCCTGGCGGCGGGCGAAGCGCCGGGTCGCGACGATCGTCTGCTCGATCGCCCGGTCGAGGCTGCGGTCGCCGGCGAGGTAGCCCATCACCTCCCGGTAGCCGATGGCCCGTGAGGCGGTGCGGGCCTCGGCGAGGCCGCGCTCGAGCAGCGCCTCGACCTCCTCGACGAGCCCTCCGGCGAACATCTCCTCGACGCGGTGGGCGATCCGCTCGTCGAGAGTCGGCCGGTCGATGTCGACGCCCACCTGCACCGTCAGCGGGTCGACGTACTCCAGCCGTGGGAGGCTGGCGCTGAACGGGCGGCCGGTGAGCGCGACGACCTCGAGCGCGCGTACGACGCGGCGCCCGTTGTCGGGCAGGATCTGCGCGGCCGCCTCCGGGTCGACCCCCGCCAGCCGCTGGTGCAGCGCGTGGCTGCCCACGCGCTCGAGCTCGGCCTCGAGCTCGCGGCGCAGCGAGTCGTCGGTGCCGGGGAACTCGAAGCGGTCGAGGATCGCGCGGGTGTAGAGCGCCGACCCACCCACCAGCACCGGGGTGGCGTCGCGACCGCGGATCTCGGCGATCGCCTCGCGCGCCCAGCCCTGGAACAGCGCGACGGTCGCCGGCTCGGTGACCTCGTAGAGGTCGAGCAGGTGGTGCGGGATGCCGCGCCGCTCCGACTCGGGCAGCTTGGCGGTGCCGACGTCCATCCCGCGGTAGACCTGCATCGCGTCGGTGTTGACCACCTCTCCCCCGAGCCTCTCCGCGAGGTCGAGGCTGAGCCCGGTCTTGCCCGAGGCCGTGGCCCCCACGACGGCGACGACAGGACGGGGCATGAGCCGATTGTCGCAGCGCCCTACGGTGGGCGGGTGAGCGACCACTTCGCCCTCGTCCCGGCGTCCTACGTCTACCTGCTCCGCGAGTCGTCCGGCGGGACGGAGGTGCTGCTCCAGCGGCGCGGGCCGGTGCCCTACATGCCCGGCCACTGGGCGGCGGGCGCCGCGGGCCACGTCGAGCCCGGCGAGACGGCGTACGACGCCGCCCGGCGCGAGGCGCTCGAGGAGCTCGGCATCACCGACCTCGAGCTCGACTTCGTGCTGACCATGCAGCGCAGCCAGTTCGGGCCGGCGATCGAGGAGCGGGTGGACTGGTTCTTCACGTCGCGGTCGTGGACCGGCGAGCCGCGCATCGTCGAGCCGGAGAAGTGCGCCGAGCAGCGCTGGTGCCGCCTCGACGACCTGCCCGAGCCGATGGTGCCGCACGAGGCGCACGCGCTGGCGCACCTGTTCTCCGGGGTCGGCTACCTCACCTTCGGGTGGGACGCCCCTCCGCCCGGGGGTGGCCCGGGCGGGACGGGCGAGGCAGGATCACCCGGATGACAGGGAGGGAATCGATGACCGACGAACAACTGAGCCCGATGCCCGAGCCGTACTCCGAGGAGCCGCAGCTGGTCCCCGGTGGGATCGACGCGCTGCAGGAGGACCCCGCCGACGCGGGCCTCGCGCGCGACCTGGACCCGGACGAGAACCCGGCCGTGGACGACGTGCTGCCCGACGAGATCGCCGAGCCCGACGAGAAGCCGCAGGCGCCCGAGGGCGAGGCGGAGGACAAGGAGTCCGACACCCCGCGTGAGGAGGCCTCCGGGGAGCCCACCGCCGGCCAGCAGGCCGAGGACGGGTCCCCCGAGCCCCCCGCCTGACCACATCGTGGAGGATCCGAGTCACCTGGTGGCTCGGATCCTCCACGCTCCTGTCGGAGTCCCCGCTCGAGCGGGGACTCCGACAGACCTCGACAGACCTCGACAGACAGGCACCGCGCTCATGCCGCCCGCTCGAGCGCACATCCACCGCCGCACGACCTGGCCGGCGGCCATCCATCCCGCTCCAGCAGCGCCGAGACCTTGGCCGCGGTCGAGCACGGCCGGCCGACGACCTGCCCCCACGTGAGGCGTACGGTGTCGCGCCCCTCGACGGCCGCGTCCAGGTCGCGCTCGAAGTCGCGGTCGCGCTGCTCGGCGGTGTCGTGCCACAGGCGTCCGTCGAGTTCGAGCAGGCGCAGGCCATAGGACGCGTCGCGATAGACCACGCCCGTGACGGTGCCGGCGCGCTGCTGTCGCTCGGCGCGCGGCAGCCCGTGGGGACGTTCGACGCGGGTGACGAAGGCGTGCTCCAGGACCGAGCACGACCCGTCGGCCACGTCGCGCAGGACGGCGTCAAGGAAGTCGCGGCGCGGGGCCCGAGCGCGGTGGGCGAGGGCGTGCTGCAGGCGTACAGCCGTGGTGTGGCGACCCTGCACCGCGCGGGCGACCGCTCCGACCGCCGCGAGATCGCCGACCGTGCCCAGTGCGACGTCGAGCGCCGCCTCCTCGTAGCGCAGTCGAGGCGGTCCGAGGTTCCAGCCGACCCGGTCGCGGAGCAGGAAGGTGCGCGTGACGCGTACCCCCTCCGGCGCGACCACCCGTCGGCTGCGCGGGACCACGACGTGGATCGGGCCGGCGTCGCCGTCCGGACGCCCGGGGCCGTCCGCCGCCCGCATCGCTGAGACACCCGCCAGCGCCGCGCCGAGCTCGACGCCCGCGACGCCGCGCGGACTCGCGCAGGCGAGCACCGCGCCCCAGGCCCGCTGGACCCACACGGGGTCGCCGGTGTGGGCGACGTACACGCCGGGGTGCAGCGGCGCCAGCTCGCGGCGGCGCACCATCCGGCGCAGGTCGTGCGGCAGCAGGCCCGCGCCCAGTGCCTGCGCGCGGGAGACGACCCCGTCCTGGGAGGCGAGCAGGGAGTCCAGATCGAACACCCGACCACGCTCGACGACCGCGCTCCTCGGCGCGACCCCCTCCGCCCGATCTGTGGATGAGGCGATCGTGGAGGATCCGGGTCACCTGGTGGCTCGGATGCTCCACGCTCCTGTCGAAGTCCCCGCTCGAGCGGAGACTCCGACAGACGACAGCCGACAGACGACCAGACGACAAGCGGGCGGGCGAGCGGCGGGCGGGCTCAGCCGCAGGCGGGAGCGGGGGGAAGCGGGGCGGGGACGCCGACCGCGGGCATGCCGAGCCCGACGGAGGCGGGAGCCGCGGGGGCGGACGTACGCCGCTCCCAGGCGTCGCCGGCGCGGGTGCGGCGCACGGAGCGGATCGGACCGTCGGCGACGAGGTGGTGGGGCGCGGCGTAGGTGATCTCGACCTCCACCATGTCGCCGGGGCGGACGGAGTCGTCGGGCACGGCCGAGAAGTCGGCGGCGAAGTGGACGAGCCGGTTGTCGCGGGCGCGACCGGACAGGCGCTTGGTCGCGACGTCCTTGCGGCCCTCGCCCTCGGCGACCATCAGCTCGACGGTGCGGCCCACGATCGCCTTGCTCTCGGCCCAGGCGACCTCCTCGACCACCTCGATCAGGCGCTGGTAGCGGTCCTTGACGACGTCCGGCGGCACCTGGTCCTCGAGCACGGCGGCCGGGGTGCCGGGGCGCTTGGAGTACTGGAAGGTGAAGGCGGCGGAGAAGCGAGCGGCGCGGACCACGTCGAGGGTGGCCCGGAAGTCCTCCTCGGTCTCGCCGGGGAAGCCCACGATGATGTCGGTGGTGATCGCGGCGTCGGGGATCGCGGCGCGCACGCGCTCGATGATGCCGAGGTACTTCGACTGGCGGTAGGAGCGGCGCATGTCGCGCAGCACCTTGTCGGAGCCCGACTGCAGCGGCATGTGCAGCGACGGCATCACGTTGGGCGTCTCGGCCATCGCCTCGATGACGTCGTCGGTGAACTCCGCCGGGTGCGGCGAGGTGAAGCGCACCCGCTCGAGCCCCTCGATCGAGCCGCAGGCGCGCAGCAGCTTGGAGAACGCCTGGCGGTCGCCGAACTCCACGCCGTAGGCGTTGACGTTCTGGCCCAGCAGGGTGATCTCGGTGACGCCCTCCGCGACCAGCGCCTCGACCTCGGCGAGGACCTCGCCGGGGCGGCGGTCCTTCTCCTTGCCGCGCAGGGCGGGGACGATGCAGAAGGTGCACGTGTTGTTGCACCCGACCGAGATCGACACCCAGGCGGCGTACGCCGACTCGCGCTTGGTGGGCAGCGTCGAGGGGAAGACCGACAGCGACTCGAGGATCTCGACCTGCGCCTCCTCGGCCACCCTGGCCCGCTCGAGCAGCACCGGCAGCGAGCCGATGTTGTGGGTGCCGAAGACGACGTCGACCCACGGCGCCCGCTGGGTGATGGTGTCGCGGTCCTTCTGCGCCAGGCAGCCACCGACGGCGATCTGCATGCCCGGCCTGGCGGCCTTGACCGGGGCGAGGTGACCGAGGTTGCCGTAGAGCTTGTTGTCGGCGTTCTCGCGCACCGCGCACGTGTTGAAGACGACGACGTCGGCCTGCTCGTCCGCCGCGGCGCGGACGTAGCCCGCGTCCTCGAGCAGGCCGCTGAGCCGCTCGGAGTCGTGGACGTTCATCTGGCACCCGTGGGTCTTGACCTCGTAGGTGCGTGCGGGGGTCTCTGCGACGGTGCTCATGACCGTTCAAGGGTACGGCGGCGCGCGGGGGCGGGGGCAATCGCGACGAGGACCCCGCGCCCGCCGCGGCACCGTGCCTAGGCTCGCGGCATGCCCCGCATGCACGCGCTCGAGCTGCTGCCGGACGAGACCGGTCGCGAGGCCGTACGCCGGGACTGGCAGGCGCTGCGCGACGCCGGGCTGCCGTCGCAGCTCGACCACCGCGGGTCGACCAACAGCCCGCACGTGACGGTCGTCGCGGCCCCGGCGCTCGGCGGGGACGACGAGCAGCGGGCCAACGACCTCCTCGGGCCGTTGCTGCCGGTGGAGGTCCGCGCCTCGGGGCTCGCCCTCCTCGGCGGCAGCCGGGTCTCGCTGGTCCGGGTCCTCGACGTGCCGGACGCGCTGGTGCGCGCCGTGCTCGACCTGCGCTCGCGGGTGCGTGACGTCCAGCACGTCGGGTGGCTCCCCCACCTCACGCTGGCGCGGCGGATGGCACGAGCCGACGTGGGCCGCGCGGTCGGCGTGCTGGGCCACGAGGACGTGGTGGTGACCCTGTCGTCGCTGCGCCGGTGGGACCCCGACGCGGGAATCGTCACCACTCTGTGATGGTCCCCGGGGGCCATGCCTGATGGTCCGCGCGGGCCACCTGCCGATAGGTTGCCCCCATGACCGCGCAGCAAACGGCCACCGTCAGCGCCGGCCGGGGCGAGCCCCTCGTCGTGCTGAACGGCGTCCAGAAGTACTTCGGGCAGCTCCACGCACTCCGCGACATCGACCTCACCGTGACGCGCGGCGAGGTGGTCGTCGTGATCGGCCCGTCCGGGTCCGGCAAGTCCACCCTGTGCCGCACGATCAACCGGCTCGAGACCATCGACGAGGGCACGATCACCCTCGACGGCTTGGACCTGCCCCAGGAGGGCAAGGCGCTCGCCGCACTGCGGGCCGAGGTCGGCATGGTCTTCCAGAGCTTCAACCTCTTCGCCCACAAGACGATCCTCGAGAACGTCACCCTCGGGCCGATCAAGGTGCGCGGCATGAGCCGGGCCGCGGCCGAGCAGAAGGCCCGCGAGCTGCTCGAGCGGGTCGGCGTCGACCACCAGGCCAACAAGTACCCCGCCCAGCTCTCCGGCGGCCAGCAGCAGCGCGTGGCCATCGCCCGCGCCCTGGCCATGGAGCCGAAGGTGATGCTCTTCGACGAGCCGACCTCCGCGCTCGACCCGGAGATGATCAAGGAGGTCCTCGACGTCATGGTCGACCTCGCCGAGCAGGGCATGACGATGATCGTCGTCACCCACGAGATGGGCTTCGCCCGCACGGCCGCCGACCGCGTCGTGTTCATGGCCGACGGCGCGATCGTGGAGGAGAACACCCCCGAGGAGTTCTTCATCCACCCGCGCTCGGACCGCGCCAAGGACTTCCTGGGCAAGATCCTCAAGCACTGAGGCCTTCCCCGCCCTTCCCCGCCCCTCCCCCCGCAGCTCCCCACCCGGAACCCACCGACGGCCTCGGGGCCGCGAACCAAAGGAGAACAACGCATGAGATTCATCAGGACGAAGGCGGTCATCGCCACGGCGGGACTCGCCCTGTCGCTGGCCGCCTGCGGCGACGCCGGCGAGGACACCGAGAGCGCCGAGGTCGAGGTGACCGAGAACGCGGCCGACAACTTCGACGACGGCACCCGGATGAAGGAGCTTGCCGAGGACGGCAAGATCAAGATCGGCGTCAAGTACGACCAGCCCGGCCTCGGCTTCAAGGACGCCGCCTCCGACGTGCCCACCGGGTTCGACGTGGAGATGGCGAAGGTGCTCGCCGCGAGCCTCGGCATCGACCCGGAGACCGACGTCGAGTGGGTCGAGACGATCTCCGACAACCGTGAGCCCTTCCTGGAGGACAACACCGTCGACCTCGTGCTGGCGTCGTACTCCATCACCGACGAGCGCCGCCAGGTCGTCGGCCAGGCCGGCCCCTACCTCGTCACCGGCCAGCAGCTGCTGGTGAAGGCCGACAGCGACATCGACGACGTCGCCGACGTCAAGGGCAAGGAGGTGTGCTCGGTCACCGGGTCCACCTCGCTCGACAACATCGAGGCCGAGGGCGCCAAGCCGGTCGGCTTCGACACCTACTCCGAGTGCGTCGAGAAGGTCCTCGACGGCACCGTCGAGGCGATGACGACCGACGGCACGATCCTCGCCGGCTACGCCGCGCAGAACGAGGGCGAGCTCAAGGTCGTCGGCGAGGAGTTCTCCGAGGAGCGCATCGGCGTCGGCTACTCCCAGGACTACCCCGAGATGTGCCAGTGGATCGTCGACACGATCACCGAGGCCTACGACGACGGCACGTACGAGGAGGCGTTCAACGCCACCCTCGGCCC
This sequence comes from Nocardioides sp. Z35_8, assembly GCF_059621125.1. NCBI lineage: Bacteria > Bacillati > Actinomycetota > Actinomycetes > Propionibacteriales > Nocardioidaceae > Nocardioides > Nocardioides sp. Z35_8. Next base: position 286,016 of record NZ_JCAQIE010000001.1, read on the forward strand.
CTCGGGCGTCGAGGTGCCCGAGCTGCCGGAGATGGACTCCTGCGAGTAGTACCCACTTGACCGGATCCCGGGCCTGCCGTCCTCGGCGGGCCCGGGGCCGTGTCTCCCACCGGGCCCCGAGCTGAGGCCGGGCCCGACCGAGAGAGGAGTGGCGTGAACGCCGTCCTGGACAACTTCGACCTGGTGCTGAGGGCCTTCGGCTACACGATCTTCCTCTTCCTGGTCTCCGCCGTGCTCTCGCTCGCGCTCGGCACGCTGCTCGCCGCCATGCGGGTCGGCCCGGTCTCGGTGCTGCGCATCTTCGGCACGGCCTACGTCACGCTCGTGCGCAACACCCCGCTGGTCATGATCTTCCTGTTCTTCCAGCTCGGCGCCGGCAAGATCTTCGACGCCCTCCGCTTCACCTGGGTCGACATCCACATCGGCCCCTTCGACTTCACCTCGTTCTTCAGCGCCGCGGTCGCCTCCCTCAGCCTCTACACGGCGGCCTTCGTGTGCGAGGCCATCCGCTCCGGCGTCAACGCGGTGCCCCTCGGGCAGGCCGAGGCGGCCCGCGCGATCGGCCTGCCGTTCACCGGCGTGATGTCCCAGGTCGTGCTGCCCCAGGCGATCCGAGCCTCGGTGCCGCCGCTGGCCAGCACCCTCATCGCCCTGCTCAAGAACACCTCGGTCGCCGGAGTCTTCGGCGTGATCGAGGCAGTCGGCCGGATGAAGGGCTTCACCAACGACTACGCCGACCAGCGCTGGGGCATCTTCATCGCCTTCGCGATCGGCTACGTCATCCTCGTCGAGATCATCTCCCTGGTCTCGACGATGCTCGAGCGCCGTTGGAAGGTGGCCTGACATGAGCACCGGAGTCCTCTTCGACGCCCCTGGGCCCGCCACCCGCGCGCGGCACCGCACCTACAGCATCATCGCCGGCGTCGGCGTCGTCGCCGCCCTCGCCTTCGTCGTGTGGCGCCTGCAGGCCACCGGCCAGCTCGAGTACGACAAGTGGGAGCCGTTCCTCACCCCGCGCTACATCGAGGCGATCCTGGTCGACGGCCTGCTGATCACCCTCCAGATGGCCTTCAGCGCCGTCATCGGCGCCGTCGTGTTCGGCGTGCTGTTCGGCGTGGGCAAGCTGTCGGACCACGGCTGGGTGCGCTGGCCGTGCTGGCTCGTCGTGGAGTTCTTCCGCGCGGTGCCGGTCATCATGCTGATGATCTTCTGCTTCTACGCGATCTTCGGCGGCATGGACGAGCTCAGCCGCCGCACCTACTGGTCGGTCGTGCTCGCGCTCACCCTCTACAACGGCGCCGTGCTCGCCGAGGTCTTCCGCGCCGGCATCAACGCCGTGCCGAGGGGTCAGGCGGAGGCGGCGTACGCCATCGGCATGCGCAAGACGCAGGTCATGACGATCGTGCTGCTGCCGCAGGCGGTCAAGATCATGATCCCCGCGATCATCAGCCAGATGGTGGTGGCCCTCAAGGACACCAGCCTCGGCTACGCCGTGGCCGGCCTCGGCCTCACCCGGATCGCCAAGCCGATCTACCAGAGCTTCGGCAACCACGTCCCGACGATCATCGTCATCACGGCGATCTACGTGGTCGTCAACCTGCTGCTGACGTGGCTGGCCACCTGGCTGCAGCACAAGTTCGTCGGTGAGAAGAAGGTCCTCGAGGTCAGCATGGTGGGCGAGTCGACGGCCGAGGCCAAGCCACTGGCCTAGCCACCTGAGTGCGCCCGCCAGCGCCGTGCGTCCGCGGATCGGCGGAGGTGGCCCGATCCCGGGGACATCGGCTCAGCGGCGCTGGAGCACCTCGACGCGGTTGCCGTGACCGTCGCGGGTGTGGAGGCGGACGTGGCCGGGGAACGAGTCGCGCTCCCGCTCGTCGACCTCGAAGCCGAGCCCCTGCAGCCGTGCGGAGACCTCGGCCAGGTCGTCGACGACGAAGGCCGGGTGCGCCTTGCGCGCCGGCGCGAACGGGTCCTCGACGCCGACGTGCAGCTCGGCCGCCACCGCGCCCGCGTCGTCGTACGCCCGGAACCAGCAGCCGCCGCGGGCGACGAGGTCGGCCGGCTTGTCGACCTCGCTCATGCCGAGCGCGTCGGCGTAGAACCGACGCGCCGCCTCCTCCCCTCCGGGCGGGCAGGCGACCTGCACGTGGTGCAGCCGCATCAGACCAGCACCCCCGGAGCCTTGCGCGCGACCACGAAGATCCGGCGGAACGGCAGGATGACGCGGCCGGAGTCGTCGGCGGGGTAGGCCGCGCGCAGCAGCGCCTTGAACTCGTCCTCGAAGTGCGAGCGCAGGTCGTCGGGCAGCGCCAGCAGCGTCGGCCTGGCTCCGGTGCCCGAGACCCAGTCGAAGACGGGGTCCGGGCCGGTGAGGACGTGGAGGTAGGTCGTCTCCCACACGTCGACCTCGCAGCCGCGGTCGAGCAGCACCCGGGCGTAGTCGTCGGGGTCGTGGCTGGCCGGCACCCGCACCCCGCGCACGTGCTCCGCGTACGGCGATCGCGCGGCGAGGTCGGCGCGCATGGTGTGGCTGGGCTCGTCGAAGTTGCCCGGCACCTGGAACGCGAGCCACCCCCCGGGCTGCACGCGGTCGAGCAGGCCCGGAAGGAGCTCGAGGTGGTCGGGGATCCACTGGAGCGTGGCGTTGGAGACGAGCACGTCGATCGGCTCGCGCAGGGCCAGCGGGTCGGGCTGGGCCCAGTCGCGGAGGTCGCCGACCTCCCACTCGATGCCGTCGAGGGCGCGGGCGGCGGCGATCATCTCGGGGCTGCTGTCGACGCCGATGACGCGGGCGCCGGTCCACCGGTCGGCCAGCAGGGCGGTGAGGTTGCCCGGCCCGCAGCCGAGGTCGACCACGACATGGGGGTTCTCCGCGGGCACCCGCGCGAGCAGGTCGACGAACGGCCTCCCGCGCTCGTCGGCGTACGCCAGGTAGCGGTCGGGGTCCCAGCTGTGGCTCATGTCGTGTGTCCTCCTCGCTCGAACGCCGGGCGTCCAGTGGCGAACGGGTCGCCCGTCCGACCGTCCCATACCCGGCGGATCTCGTCCGTAACATATCTTGATGTCGAGATAGTTCACCCTCTCGCCCGAACAGTCTCGATGTCAAGATTCTCGACCGATCTGGCACGATGTCCTCCATGCGTGACGAGGTGGACGACCTGGTCGAGGCCTGGGGCCGCGAGCGCGGCGACCTGGACCTCGCGCCCGTCGAGGTCTTCTCGCGCATCAGCCGGCTGGCCCGCCACCTCGACCTGGCCCGCCGCGACGCCTTCACCGCCCACGGCATCGAGTCGTGGGAGTTCGACGTGCTGGCCGCGCTGCGCCGCGCCGGCCAGCCCTACGAGCTCTCCCCCGGCAGGCTGCTGCGCGAGACGCTCGTGACCAGCGGCACGATGACCAACCGGGTCGACCGGCTCGCCGGCCGCGGCCTGGTGGAGCGGCTCCCCGACCCGCACGACCGGCGCGGCGTGCTCGTGCGGCTGACCGCCGACGGCAAGGCCGCCGTCGACGGGGCGTTCGAGGCGCTGCTGGCGGCCGAGGCCGACCTGATGTCGGACCTGTCCGACCGCGACCGCACCGAGCTCGCCGCTCTGCTGCGCTCGCTGCTCGCGCCCTTCAGCTGACCTGGTGGGGAAGTCTGACACCTGGAGGGGGTTGCAACCGCCTCCAGGTGTCGGAGTCCCCGCTCGAGCGGGGACTTCGACAGGAGGGCCCGGACCCGGCTACTCCACGACCTCGGAGGCCTCGAGCCACTCCAGCTCCAGCTCCTCCTTCTCGGCGGCGAGCTCGCCGAGCTGGGCGCCGACGCGGGCGAGGAGGTCGTAGTCGGACAGGTTGGCCTCCATCTCGGCGTGGAGCTCGGCCTCCCGCTCGGCGATGCGCTCGAGCTGCTTCTCGACCCGGGCCAGCACCTTGCGGGCGGCGCGGTCCTCGGCCGAGCCGGGCCGGGCCCTGGCAGCGACGTCGGGCGAGGGCGTACCGGCGGGTGCTGACGAGGACCCAGCAGAGGACGCAGCGGAGGACGCAGCGGTGGACGGCCCGGCCGACGGGGCCGCCGGGAGGGCCGCGCGGCGCTCGAGGTACTCCTCGACCCCCCGGGGCAGCATCGAGACCTGGCCGTCGCCGAGCAGGGCCCAGATCGAGTCGGTGACCCGCTCGAGGAAGTAGCGGTCGTGGGAGACGACGACGAGCGTGCCGGGCCAGGAGTCGAGGAAGTCCTCGAGGACGTTGAGGGTGTCGATGTCGAGGTCGTTGGTCGGCTCGTCGAGGAGCAGCACGTTGGGCTCGCTGAGCAGCAGCTTGAGCAGCTGGAAGCGTCGCCGCTCGCCACCCGACAGGTCGCCCAGGCGGGCGGTCAGCCGGTCGCCGGTGAAGCCGAAGCGCTCGAGCAGCGAGGTGGCGGTGACCTCCTGGCCGTCGAGGGTCTTGCTGACGCGGCGGATCGACTCCACCGTCGGCAGCACCCGCGCGTCGGGGTCGATCTCGTCGAGCGCCTGGGTGAGGTGCTGCATCTGCACCGTGCGGCCGTGCTTGACCCGGCCCACGTCGGGGGCGAGGGTGCCGGAGATCAGCGAGAGCAGCGAGGTCTTGCCCGCGCCGTTGACGCCCACGATGCCCACCCGGTCGCCGGGACCGATGCGCCACGTGGCGTGCTCGAGCAGGCGCCGGTCGCCGCGGGACAGGTCGACGTCCTCGATGTCGATGACGTCCTTGCCCAGCCGCTGGCTGGCGAAGCGCTGCAGCTCGATGCGGTCGCGCGGCGGGGGCACGTCGTCGATGAGCGCGTTGGCGGCCTCGATGCGGAACTTGGGCTTCGACGTACGCGCGGGGGCGCCGCGGCGCAGCCAGGCGAGCTCCTTGCGGGCGAGGTTGAGCCGCCGCGTCTCGGTGGCTGCCGCCTGCCGCTGGCGCTCCGCCTTGGCCAGCACGTAGGCCGCGTAGCCGCCCTCGTAGGCGTCGACCGCGCCGTCGTGGACCTCCCACGTGGTCTGGCAGACGGCGTCGAGGAACCACCGGTCGTGGGTCACGACGATCAGCGCGGACGGGAGCTGGACGAGGTGCGCGGCGAGCCAGGCGACGGCCTCGACGTCGAGGTGGTTGGTCGGCTCGTCGAGCACGATCAGGTCGTGGCGCGAGAGCAGCAGGGCGGCCAGGGCGCACCGACGGCGCTCGCCGCCGGACAGGCCGACCACGGCGCGGTCGAGGGTGACGCCCGCCAGCAGCTCCTCGACGACCTCGCGGGTGGTGGCGTCGGCGGCCCACTCGTGGTCCTGCCGGCCACCGAGCACCGCCTCGCGGACGGTGTGGGTGTCGACGAGCTCGTCGCCCTGGTGGAGGTAGCCGATCTCGATGCCACGGGTGCGCGAGACGCGTCCGGAGTCGGGCTCCTCGAGGCCCGTCATCACCTCGAGCAGGGTCGTCTTGCCGTCACCGTTGCGGCCGACGACGCCGACGCGCTCGCCCACCGAGATACCGAGGGAGACGTCGTCGAGCAGGGGCCGTACGCCGTAGGACTTCGAGACGCGCTCGAGGTTGATCAGGTTCGCCATGTCCGGGCGATCCTCTCAGGTGCACCCCGCTCGGCACGGATCGGCGCACGCCCCCCTCACGGGCGCTGCGTGAGGGGAACGCCCGACGGCGTCAGGAGTCCGACTGGCCGCCGGCCGCGGAGGACCCCTCGCCCAGGGTCGGCGTGGCCGAGCCGTTGGTGCCGGAGTACTTCTGTATCAGCGACTCGACGTCGAGGCCGGTGGTGGCCTTGAGCATCTCCATGGTCTGCACGAGGTTGTTGGTCACCTGCTTGGGCAGCTCGCCGGCGCCGTCGGCCGAGATGACCGTCAGCTTGTCGATGTTGCCCATCGGGCGAGCCAGCTCGGCGGCCACCTTGGGCATCACCTCGATGAGCATCTGGAGCACGGCGGCCTCGTTGTAGCCGGCGAAGGCGGCGGCCTTCTTGTCCATGGCCTCGGCCTCGGCCTGGCCGGCGGCGAGGATGGTGGCGGCCTGGGCCTCACCCTCGGCACGGAGCGCGTCGGCCTCGGCGACGCGACGGGCCTTCTCGGCCTCACCGCGCTTGGCACCCTCGATGGCCTCGGCCTCGGCGAGCGCCGAGCGACGCGACTTCTCGCCCTCACCGGTCAGGCGGGCCTTCTCGGCCTCGGCCTCGGCGTTGGCGATCGACGACGCCTTGCGGGCCTCGGCCTCGAGGATGGCGGAGGCGCGACGGCCCTGCGCCTCGGTCTCGACGCGGTAGCGCTCGGCGTCGGCGGGCTTGCGGACCTCGGTGTCGAGCTGGCGCTCCTTGAGCGCCGCCTGGTGGACCGCGACCTTCTCCTGCTCGAGCAGCACGGCCTGGTCGCGGTCGGCCTGGGCGAGCGGCCCGGCGGCCGCTGCCTGGGCGTTGGCGGCGTCGGTCTCGGCCTTGATCTCGGCGTTCTTGAGCGCGAGGGCGCGCTGGGTGACCGCGATCTCCTGCTCGGCGGCGATGCGCGCCTGCTCGGCCGCCTGGCGGGCGTTGGCCTCGGCGATGGAGGCGAGCTGGTTGAGCTTGGCGGCCTCGGGACGACCGAGGTCGGCGAGGTAGGAGCCGTCGTCGGTGATGTCCTGGATCTGGAAGGTGTCGAGCACCAGGCCCTGGCCGGTGAGCGAGGACTCGGACTCCTCGGCGACGCGCTGGGCGAAGGCGGCGCGGTCGCGGATGATCTGCTCGACCGACATGGAGCCGACGATCGAGCGCAGCGCGCCGGCGAGGACCTCCTGGGTGAAGGTCTCGATCTCGCCCTGCTGGCTGAGGAAGCGCTGGCCCGCGGCGCGGATCGAGTCCTCGTTGCCACCGACCTTGACCAGCGCGACTCCGTCGAGGTTGAGCTTGATGCCCTGTCCGGACACCGCGCCGCGGATCTGCACCGAGATCCGGCGCGAGGACAGGTCGAGCGTCGCGAGGCGCTGCACGAAGGGGATGACGAACACGCCCCCGCCCATGACGACCTTCTGGCCCGACAGGTCGGTCGAGATCTCACCCGTCTCCGGGTTGCGCACCTCCCCCTTGCCCTTGCGTCCGGTGACGATGAACGACTCGTTGGGCCCGGCCACCTTGTAGCGCGTGGTGACCAGCAGCGCCAGCAGCACGAGGAGGACGACGAGGCCGATCACCGCGGTGATCACCGGGGACAGTCCGAACATGGGCAGGGCTCCTAGGAGGGCGTGAGGTGGGGTGGTGCGAGACGAGAAGGGCTGGCTTCAGGGAAGGAAGAGCGGCTCGACCTGGACGGCCGTGGGCGAGATGACCTGGGTGACGCTGACCTGCGTGCCGGCCGGCAGGGCGACGCTCGAGCGGGCGTTGAGGCGGGTGAGGTGGCCGCCGACCGTCAGCGAGACGACACCGAAGCCCCCCTCGGGGATCGCGCTGACCACTTGGCCGATCCGCTCGAGCATGTCGGAGGTGCGCACCGAGTCGCCCTCGCCGTCGCCGTGGAGGAACCGTGACGCCCGGGCGGCGAGCCAGCCGAGCAGGACGCCGAGCACGAGGCCGACGACGACCGCGAGCGAGGTCGACCCGGTGGTCTCGAGGGCGATCGCGCCGCCGAAGCCGAGGGCGCCGAGGAAGCCGGCGAGGGCCTCGGTCGAGAAGAGTCCCGCGCTGAGGCCCTCGAGGGCGCCGTCGAGGACGTCGCCGAGGACGAGCGTCACGAGCAGCAGCAGCACGCCGACGCCGCCCACGACAAGGAACACGGTCACGATGCCTCCCCCAGGCGATCAGTGCGACGTCGTCGACGTTGCGCACACCATAGCGACATGCTTCCCCGCCCGCAGCGGTTCGCGCCATCGGGTCAAGACCCCATCCCTGACCTACCGCGGGCCCGTCCCGACCTGGTGCGTGTCGACGACGTGCGCGCCCGCGACGGGTCCGACGGCGCTCAGCACCACGTCGTACGACGCCGACAGCGCGGCGAGCACCTCCGCCGAGCCCTCCTGCGAGTCGCAGAGGAAGACGCACGTGGGGCCCGAGCCGCTGACCATGCCGCGCAGGGCGCCGCCGGCCTCGCCGCGGTCGATCAGGTCGCCCAGCTCGGGGCGCAGGTCGACGGCCGCCTCCTGCAGGTCGTTGTGCAGCGCGCGCGCCAGCCGGACGGGCTCGCCGCTGGCCAGGGCGGCCAGGAGCTCGGTCGGCTCGGCGGGCTGCGCCGGCGCGTCGGGGTGGAGCCGGTCGAAGTGGCGGTAGACCTCCGGCGTGGAGAGGCCGACCGCGGCCGGGACGACGACCCACCACCAGGTGCCGTGGTCGACGATCGGCTCGACGACCTCGCCGCGGCCACGGCCGCGCGCCGTTCCTCCCACGAGCGAGAACGGGACGTCGCTGCCGAGACGGGCGGCCTGCGCCAGCAGCACGTCGTCGGGCTGGCGCAGGTCGTGCAGCCGGTCGTGCGCGAGCAGGGCCGCCGCCGCGTCGGCGGAGCCGCCGGCCATGCCGCCCGCGACCGGGATCTGCTTGGCGATCTCCACGAGGTGGGCGCCCCCGCACCGCGCCTCGTCGAGCGCCCGCAGCGCGATGTTGGTGGCGTCGGTCGGCACCCCGGCCACGTCGACGTACGACGAGCCGGAGACGGACAGCGAGTCCTCGGCGACGGTGGAGCTGACCGTGGAGTTGGGGGTGGAGTTGGGGGTGGAGCTGGCGGTGGAGACCGTGACGTCGTCGTAGAGCGAGATCGCCTGGTAGACGGTGTCGAGCGGGTGGAAGCCGTCCTCGCGGGGCGCGCCGACGCCGAGGTGGAGGTTGATCTTCGCGGCCGCCCGGACGGTGGTGCTCACTCCGCCGCCCGGTCCCGGGTGGCCGCCAGCCCTTCGGCGATCCGGGCGAAGTCGCCCACGTCGAGCACCTCGCCGCGCGCGGTGGGGTCGACGCCGGCCGCCTCGAGCGCGGCGGTCGCCGCCTCGGCCGAGCCCGCCAGCCCGCGCAGCGCGGCGCGCACCTGCTTGCGCCGCTGGGCGAAGGCGGCGTCGACGACGGCGAAGACCTCCTCGCGGGTGGCCGTCGTGCGCGGCGGGTCCTGCCGGGTCCAGGCGACGAGCCCGGAGTCGACGTTGGGGGCGGGCCAGAAGACGTTGCGGCCGATCGTGCCCGCACGGCGCACGTCGGCGAACCAGGCGGCCTTGACGCTCGGCACGCCGTAGGTCTTCGACCCCGGTGGCGCGGCGAGGCGGTCGGCGACCTCGGCCTGCACCATCACCAGGCCGCGCTCCAGCGAGGGCAGCAGGGTGAGGAGGTGGAGCAGGACGGGCACCGAGACGTTGTAGGGCAGGTTGGCCACCAGCGCGGTCGGCGGCGGCCCGGGCACCGACTCCACGCGCATCGCGTCGGCCAGCACGACCTCGAAGCGGTCGGCCTGGTCGGGGGCGTACGCCGCGATGGTGGCGGGCAGCCGCCCTGCGAGGAGCGGATCGACCTCGATGGCGATCACCCGGCGGGCGACCGCGAGCAGGGCCAGCGTGAGCGAGCCCAGGCCCGGGCCGACCTCGACGACGACGTCGTCGGCGGTGATGGCGGACTCGCGCACGATCCGGCGCACGGTGTTGGCGTCGATGACGAAGTTCTGGCCGCGCTGCTTGGTGGGGCGCAGGTCGAGCTCCGCGGCCAGCTGACGCACCTCGGCCGGCCCGAGGAGCCTCGGGCCGGCCGGGTTCGTGGTCATGATCGCGAAGCCTAGTGGGGGGTCCCCGATCAGCGCGGCAGGCCCAGCTTGGCCGAGCAGGACGGCCACGAGCCGTAGCCGCCGGTGGCGTCGCGCAGGCGCGTCGCGACCGCGATCTGGGTCTCGCGGGAGGCCTGGTGCGGGTAGCCGGTGCCGCCGTAGGCGCGCCAGGTGCCGAGGTTGAACTGGAGGCCGCCGTAGTAGCCGTTGCCGGTGTTGATGGCCCAGTTGCCGCCCGACTCGCACTGCGCGAGCGAGTCCCACACGGTGCTGCCGCCGGCGAAGTTGGCGGCCAGCTCCTCGGGCTCCTCCTTGGTGCCGACCCGGACGACCCGCGGCTGGGCCTTCACCTTCACGTCGGCCTTGACGACCGTGCGGGCCCGGAGCTCGCCGTTGACGAAGCGCAGGCGGTAGGTGACGTTGCGGACGCCGTCGCGACCGGCGCGCACGACCTCCTGCTTGCCCTCCAGCATCGAGGAGTCCTCGCGCTCGACGACCGGGGCCTCGACCACCTCGCGGGCGACCTTCCTGGTCACCACCCGGATGTCGGTGACGACGATCTTGTCGCCGTCGGCGATCTCGGTGGTCAGCGAGGGACGCACCTTGTCGTGCCGGTCGACGTCGAAGCCGGCGTCGTCGAGCACGTCGGCGACCGTCATCGCGGCCAGCTTGCGCTTCTTCAGCTGCTTGCCGCCCAGCTTGAGGTGCACCACCTTGGGGGTGACGACCTCGAGGGCGAGGCCGTCGCGACCGATCGCCGAGCTGCGGCTGGCCGACAGGTCGGCGCCGGCGAAGCGGCGCCCGATCTCACCGAGGGCACTGGCCACGTCGGTCGAGTTGACCCAGTAGGTGTGCGCCGTGCCGTCGACCGAGAGCTCGAGCGGTCGCCCGAACTGCACGGCGATGGCCGAGCCGTCGCTGACCGGCTCGTCGAGCGCTGGAGCGACCAGGTCCTTGTCGGTGAGCTCGACACCCTCGGCCTCGAGGACGTCGCCGACGGTGCCGCCGATGGCGCTGACCTGCCGAGGGTCCCCGTCGAGGGTGAGGGTCACGTCCTTGGTGAGGGCGGCGTAGCCGACCGTCGTTCCTCCGACGGCTGCCACGACGAGCGCCCCGAGGGTCGCCAGGACGGTCTTGGACCTGCTGAGCTGCGCGAGACGAGAGCGCACGATTCTCCGAACGTCGTTCTGTCCGGGCCTCGGGGGCAGCACCCCCCGGCCGAGCGTGCGCGGCATCCACGGGAAGAGCCGTGGGAGTCGCGCGACGTGCGAGCGGGGGTCTCGCAGGACCGGCCCGAACCGGTCCTCCTGCTGCCGGACATCGCTCCCGATCCCGGCCAACAATCACAAGACGATAACGATGACGGGCGACGACGCAAACTCCTGAGGGCGGATTTCTGGGGAGACCCTCCCCACGTCCACCCGCGGGGAGGGCACGCCCGCCCGTCGACGGACCGGCTACCAGGGTCCCCCGAAGGCCACCTCGGTGGTGGCGTCGATCGCCCGGCAGAGGTGCTCCAGGTCGGCCTGCAGCACCTCGGCCATCGCCCGCACGGTGTGCGGCACCAGGTAGGACGCGTTGGGTCGTCCGCGCCACGGCGTCGGGGTCAGGTAGGGCGCGTCCGTCTCCACCAGCACCCGGTCGACGGGCGTGATCGCCAGCGCCTCGCGCAGGGGGGCGGCGTTCTTGAACGTCACCGTGCCGGCGAAGCTGAGGTGGGCCCCGCGGTCGAGGCACCGGCGCGCGAAAGAGGCGTCGCCGGAGAAGCAGTGCATCACCCAGCGCTCGGGGGCACCCTCCTCGTCGAGGACGCGGAGCACGTCGTCGTGGGCGTCGCGGTCGTGGATGACCAGCGTCTTGTCGAGCCGCTTGGCGAGGTCGATGTGGCGGCGGAAGCTCTCCTCCTGGGCGGTGCGGCCCTCCTCGCCCGTGCGGAACGTGTCGAGCCCGGTCTCGCCGATGGCGCGCACCTTCGCGTGCGACTGCGCGAGCCGCTCGATCTCGTCCAGCGCCTCCTCCAGCCGCCCGGCCTCGGCGAGCCGGGGCGCCTCGTTGGGGTGCAGCGCCACGCCGGCGACCAGGGCGTCGTGCTCGGCCGCCGCGGCCACCGCCCAGCGGGCGCCCGGCAGGTCACAGCCGATCTGCACGATCCGCGGCACGCCGACGGCCGCCGCCGCCGCGATCGCGTCGCCGGTGTCGAGCCAGTCGCCGTCGGCGATGTCGAGGTGGCAGTGGTTGTCGACGACGGGGTGCGGCAGCGGCTCCGGCGCAGGCGGGCGCTCGCGGTCGCGCCGGGCTCCCGACCTCTCCTCGGTGGCGGCGCGGCTGCGGGTCGGCCCCTGCTCCGATGCCTGGTCACCGGTGGACAACGTCGTACACCTCCCGCTTGGGCAGCCCGGCCCGACGGGCGACCTCGGCGATCGCCTCCTTGCGGGTCGAGCCGGACGCCTCCAGGCCCGCCACGGCCGAGCGGATCGAGCCCGGGTCGGTGTCGACGGCGGGGGCGCCGCTGGAGCCCTCCACCACGATCGTCACCTCGCCGCGGACGCCGTCGGCGGCCCAGGCGGCCAGCTCGGCCAGCGGCCCCCGGCGCACCTCCTCGTGCGTCTTGGTGAGCTCGCGGCACACCGCGGCCGGGCGGTCGTCGCCCAGCGCGTCGGCCATCGCCGCCAACGCGGCCTCGGTGCGGTGCGGCGCCTCGAAGAAGACCATGGTCCGCTCCTCGGCGGCCAGGGCGGCCAGGCGACGCCCGCGCTCCCCGGCCTTGCGGGGCAGGAAGCCCTCGAAGCAGAACCGGTCGACCGGGAGGCCGCTGACGGCGAGCGCGGTGAGCACCGCGCTCGGCCCCGGCACCGCCGTGACGCGCACATCGTGCTCGACCGCGGCCGCGACCAGCCGGTAGCCGGGGTCGGAGACGCTGGGCATCCCGGCATCGGTCACCAGCACGACCCGCTCGCCGGCGAGCAGCGCCTCCAGCAGCACGGGCGTGCGCGCCTGCTCGTTGCCCTCGAAGTAGGACACCACCCGCCCGCGCAGCGTGATGCCCAGGTCGGCGCAGAGCCGCTTGAGCCGCCGGGTGTCCTCGGCGGCGACCACGTCGGCGCCGGACAGCTCCTCCGCCAGCCGCGGTGGCGCGTCGCCGGCCTGCCCGATCGGGGTGCCCGCGAGGACCAGGACGCCAGTCAAGCGGGGTCCCCGCGGCGTTGTTCGGAGGAGCGGAGCGGAGGAGAAGAACGTCGGGGGGTGCTCATGGGTTCACCGTAGATGTTCGCCGCGGGGGTCCGGCTCCCGGCTCCGCCGCGGTCGGCGACGACGCGGCCGCGCCCGGCCGTGCGTACGCCCGTGGCCTCGCGCGGGTCTGGCTAGAGTGCCTCGCGTGACTCCGACAGCGGCCGAGCGCAATCGACCGCGCTGGCGATCGGAGGACCCGGTGCTCGGGTGGGCGGGCGCGCTCTGCCTGGCCGCCCTCGCCTTCTTCCTGCGGCGCTGGCACCTCGGCACGCCCCACGCGTTCGCCTTCGACGAGACCTACTACGCCAAGGACGCGTGGTCGCTGCTCAACCACGGCTACGTGCGCGACTACGTCGAGGACGCCGACAAGACGATCCTCAACGGCAGCCTCACCGGTTTGTTCGAGGACGGACCGTCGATGATCGTGCACCCCGAGGTCGGCAAGTGGCTGATCGCCGCGGGGATCAAGGTCTTCGGGATGGACCCCACCGGCTGGCGCACGGCGTCGGCGGTGGTGGGCGCGCTCATGGTGCTGCTGATGTGCCGGTTCGTCCGTCGCGTCACCGGCTCCACTGTGCTGGGTCTCGTCGGCGGGCTGCTGCTCTCGATCGACGGCCTGCAGCTCGTGCTGTCGCGGCTGGCGCTGCTCGACATCTTCCTCGCGTTCTTCACCCTCTGCGGCGTGCACTGCGTGGTCGCGGACCGCCAGTGGCTGCGCGACCGGCTGGCGTCCGGCGGCGGCCGTCGCGGTCTCTTCTGGTGGCGCCCGTGGCTGGTCGCCGGAGGCGTCGCGTTCGGGCTCGCCTGCGGCACCAAGTGGTCGGCCGTCTACGGCCTGGCCGTCTTCGGTCTGCTCGCGTGGCTGTGGAGCGCCGGCGCCCGCCGCGCGTTCGGCCAGCGCCGACCGCTGCTGCGCTCGGTCGTCCTCGACGGCATCCCGGCGTTCGTCGCCCTCGTCGGCGTCGCGCTGGCGACGTACGTCGCGTCGTGGACGGGCTGGCTGATCCATGCCGACGCCTACGAGGAGGCCTTCAGCAACACGCAGTACACGTCCTACGGCGGCGGCGAGCCGTGGCCCACCGCGAGCGAGCCCGACGCGGAAGGGCTGGGCGAGGTGGCCCAGTCGCTGCGCTCGCTGTGGTCCTACCACCGGGACGTCTACACGTTCCACAGCCACTTCCTCGACGACTCCTCCCACGTCTACGCCTCCAAGCCGTCGACCTGGCTGGTGATCGGCCGTCCGGTCGGCGTCGACGCCCAGACCGACATCCAGCCGGGATCGCAGGGGTGCGAGGCACCGTCCGGCTCGAGCTGCATCCGGCAGGTCCTGCTGATCGGCAACCCGGTGATCTGGTGGGGCGGCTGCCTGGCCATGGTCGCCTCGCTGCTGCTGTGGATCGGCGCCCGCGACTGGCGACACGGGGTGGCCGTCGCCGGCCTCGCCAGCACCTGGCTGCCGTGGTTCGCCTACGACGACCGGCCCATCTTCTTCTTCTACGCGATCACCGCCCTGCCCTTCCTGGTGCTCTCGATCGTGCTCGCGATGGGCCACCTCATCGGCACCTCCGACGTCCCGACCCCGCGCCGCACGTTCGGCGTGGTGGTGGCCGGCAGCTACACGGTGCTCGCCCTGATCGCGTTCGCGTGGTTCTGGCCGATCTGGACCGACGCGCTGCTGACGAAGTCGGAGTGGAACGCCCGCATCTGGTTCCTGCGCTGGATCTGACGCCCGCCCGCTCCCCCCGAACCCGGCACGAATTGTCGCGGTTGTCTCAAGATGGTCCGCACTTCCGCGCGTGCCCATTCTCTTTGCGCTCGCGTCCGATGACGATGGGCCGACCCGGGCTGCTGCCGGGTGTCGACGCGAGGAGGGGGCGTTGCGATGGACTCGACGATGATTCATGTCTGCCTGCAGACCGAGGGAGCGCCCAGGGGCGACGACCACGAGCTCGGCGAGCGCTGGGTGTGCGGGTGCGGCGACAACTTCGTCTACCGCGAGGGCTTCAACCGCGCCGGCTACGTCTGTGTCGAGTGGTGGCCCGCCCCCGCGATCCCGCGGCCGCGTCGCTCGATGCGTCGCGGACTGCTCTTCGGCCAGCGCAAGGGCTGACGCCGCAGGTCGTCACCAGGTCGTCACCAGGTCGTCACCAGGTCGGTCACCAGGCGCCCGGGAACCTCGTCGACCCGACGATCGCGAACAGCGAGACCACCAGCGAGACGACGACGGCGATCAGCGCCGCCTCCCCGACCCACCGCCGACCGGGCACCGCCAGCAGCACCAGGCCGGCGACCCCGACGACGGCGGGCAGCACCCAGAACGACAGGACGGCCGACAACAGCCCGGCCAGCACCGCGAGCCCCACGCCGGCGACGGCCGCCCAGAGCAGCGGCACCGGGCGCGCGCCACGCGGCAGGCCGACCTCGGTGACGGGTCCGGACGCCGGCAGCTGGTCGGGGGCCAGCACCCGCAGCAGGAGCGTGATCGTCGCCGGGTCGGCCACCACGACCACGTCGCGGAAGCGGTCGGCGACCGCGTGGCGGCGTACGACCTCGTCGAGCCGGTGCCCGCGGTCCACGCCGGGGAAGCGCACCGGCGCGAGCAGCACCTCGGGATGGGCGGGGCGTCCGAGCGCCTGGACCACGCGCTTGCCCTCGACCGTCGGGGCGGTGACGACGGTCGCGGAGGAGCCGAGCCCGGACCGCACGCGCGCGAGCTCGTCGGCGCCGGCCTGCGTGCTGACCACGAGGATCCGCTGGTAGTCGGTCACGCTCAGACGGTAGTCCGCCCCACGGGGTCCCACGACCGGCGCCGCGGCGGCAGACTGTCGGACGAGTCCCCTGATCCCTCTGGAGCAGACCATGCCCATCACCCGAGGCTTCCACCGCCGTCGTCCCGAGCCGCAGCACGGCCGCCTGCCACCGGGGCAGTACGACACCGGGTCGTCGTGGCCGGTGCTGAGCGCCGAGGCCACCCCGCAGCAGCCGGCGGAGACGTGGACGCTGAGCGTCGACGGGCTGGTGGCGTCGCCGCACACGTGGAGCTGGTCGGAGCTGCACGCCTTCCCCGGGTCGACGTTCTTCGGCGACATCCACTGCGTCACCACCTGGTCGAAGTTCGACACCACCTTCAGCGGCGTCAGCGTGGACGACCTCCTCGACGTCGCGGCGCCCGAGGGCTCGGCCGGCTACGTGATGGCGCACTCGATCACCGGCTACACCACCAACCTGCCGCTCGCCGACGTCACCGGCGGCAAGGCGTGGGTGGTGTGGAGCTTCGACGGCGAGCCGCTCCCCCGCCAGCACGGTGGGCCGCTGCGGCTGCTCGTGCCGCACCTCTACTTCTGGAAGTCCGCCAAGTGGCTCTCCCGGCTCGAGCTGATGGCCGAGGACCGGCCGGGCTTCTGGGAGCAGAACGGCTACCACGACCGCGGCGACCCGTGGCTCGAGCAGCGCTACCAGGGCGACTGACGTGGCCCCGGCGCCCCTGGCGGCCTGGACCGACGGCCGCATCATCGCCAAGGACATGCCGACCCCGACCACGGTGCGGCTGCGGATGCACGTCGAGGGCCGGCCCCGCCACCTGCCCGGGCAGCACTACCTGGTGCGGCTGCGTGCCCCCGACGGCTACACGGCCCAGCGGTCGTACTCCCTGGCCTCCGACACCGACGACCCGCTCCTCGAGCTGCTCATCGAGCGGCAGCCGGACGGCGAGGTCTCGGAGTTCCTCGCCGACGTCGCCGAGGTGGGCGACGTGCTCGAGCTGCGCGGGCCGATCGGCCGCTGGTTCGTCTGGGACACCGAGACCCCCGTCCTGTGCCTCGTCGGCGGCACCGGGGTGGTGCCCGCCGTGGCGATGGCGCGCACGGCACGACGGCTGGGCCGCACCGACCTGCTGCGCATCGCCGCGGTGGGCCGCAGCCGTGAGGAGCTCCCCTATGCCGCCGAGCTCGAGCGTCACGGCGCCACGATGGCCTGGACCCGCGCCGACGTGGACGGCCGGCCCGCCGGACCGTTCACGGTCGAGGAGCTCACCCCGCTGCTGGACGGCGTCGAGCTCGGCTTCGTGTGCGGCTCGGCCCGGTTCGCGGCGTACGCCGAGAAGCTGCTCGTCGCGTGCGGCCTCGCCCCCGCGTCGATCCGGGTGGAGCGCTTCGGGCCCACGGGCGACTCGGCCTGAGCCGGGGCAGCGGGGGGCCTCGGCGTCCGCGCCCCGACTCAAGCGGTCACATGTCCGCTCAACCACCCGGATCCGGGTGTCCTAGCGGGGACGAGGGTGTCTTGGCTGGCCCGCCCTGAAGGCTCGGGGCAGGCCCAGCGTGGGAGGCGCCGATCGTGTCGCCACCCGAACGACCGAGGTGTGCGAGCAGTACGGCTCAGGCGTCGTAGGGCTGGCGCAACCCCTGGAGCGGCCCCACGGCAGGGTCGGACATGTACGCGCTGGTCGCCAGCACGGCCTCTGCGGCGTCGGCGGCCGACGAGCCCGACGCGTAGATCTCCCGGGCGATCAGGCCGGCGACCACGGGCGCGGAGAACGACGTGCCGGACCACCGCGCCATGCCGGTGTTGAAGACCCGGACGTCGCCCTTGCTGGGCGTCTCCTCGCAGGTGAAGGTGCCGTCGGGGAACGCGTTGACGATGTTGCGTCCCAGGGCGTAGACGTCGGCGGAGACGCCGTAGTTGGAGTAGCTCGAGACGCGGCCGTCATGGTCGAGCGACCCGACGCCGATCGCCCACGGGGCTGCGGCCGGCCAGAACGGGGCGGGCGACGCGTCGTTGCCCGCGGCCGCGACGAGCACGCAGTCGCGCTCCTTGAGCAGGGTCTCGTAGAAGACCTCGAAGGCGAGGGAGGGGAGGTCGTCGTGGGTGCGGCAGCCCGCGGAGAGGTTGATGACCTTCGGGTCGCGGGCGAGGGCCTCCTCGAGCTGGTCGACGATCCGCGACTCGAGGATGCCCCCGCCGCCGGCGCCGCCGATGCAGAACCCCTCGACGTAGATGTCGGTGTGGGGGGCGAGGCAGCGGATGATGCCCGCGATGAACGTGCCGTGCCCGGCGTACTCGCGAAGGTCGGGCCCGTTGAGCTCGTCGTCGCCCTCGACGTCCGCCAGCCACGGGGTGCGCGGGTCCGTCGCGGCCGGCGGGTGCCAGCCGGAGTCGACCACCGAGACCCGCACCGGCTTGCGCTTGCGCCTGCGGGACTCGCACTGCCCCGGCCACGGCTCCTTCAGGCCCGTCTCCTCCGGCTCGATCGCCGGGCAGAGGGTGCCGCCTCCCGGCGCGACGTGGATCCAGTGGTCGAGGGTCACGTCGCCCGGCGGGAAGTCGCCGATGCGCCGCAGCTCGGTCACGACGTCGGGAAGCGACAGCCCGGCGCGGCGGGGTGGGAGCCGGTAGCGGGTCAGCCGGCCCTGGACCGACTCCTCGGCCCGCGTGAGCTCACCGTCGAGCAGCTCGTCCTTGGTGGCCGCGACGGCCCGCTCGAACGCCTCCACGGCGCTCGCGCGCACCAGCAGGTGATCGGGGTCGAAGAGGAAGGTGAAGTCAGCGGGAGCCTCGGTGTTCCACGCCACGGCATCGCCGTTGGCCTCATGGAAGTTCAGCACTTGGTCGGTCAGCTTGCGACGGGCGTCGTCCTTGATCTCGTGGTCGTGAGCCATGCTCGGACACTAGACCCACTCGGGGGCGGCGAGGACGGTTTGCCGCGGTCGGATTTCACCGCGCGGAACGGCCTGCGCGCACCGGCGCGTCCACGTGGCGCCGAGCGTGCCTGGGGAGCGGCGTACGTCAGTAGGATCCCGGTGGGGGCGCGCATCGGGGGTGCACCCGCGAGAGGGGGCCCGTTGACCGACCGGTCCGTGCGCGCCAAGCAGTCGCAGGACGAGGCGGCCGAGCTCCTGCGCGGGATGTTCGTCGACCTCGCCGGCGCACGGGCGCGCGCCCACGACCTGGTGCGCAGCAGCAGCGACCCGATCACCCTGTCCTACGCCCGTCAGGTCCTCGGCATCGCGCACCGTGAGCAGGGCGACCTGCCGCGGGCGCTGCGCGAGCTGCGCACCGCGATGCGCCTTGCCGAGGAGGCGGGCAGCCGCACGCGCCGGGCCGACGTCCAGGCCACGCTCGGCGGCACCCTCGCCACGGCCGGACGGACCCGGGAGGGCCTCGAGCACCTCGACGCGGCCATCGCGGTCCTTCGCGGCACGGAGCGCGCGACTGCGCTGACGCGGCGCGGGTGGGTCTACATCACGGCGCAGGGCCGCTTCGACGAGGGCGCCGCCGACATGACCAGGGCCGTCGAGCGGTTCGCGGCCGAGGGCGACCAGGTGTGGCACGCACGGGCGCTCAACCTGCTGGGCTACGCGTGCCTGTTCCGCGGCGCCCTCGAGGCCGCCGACCGGCACTTCGCCCTGGCCGGACGCATCAGCACCGAGCTCGGCGACGACTTCACCCACGCCGTCACCGTCCAGAACCACAGCTACGTCGCCTACCTCGCCGGCGACCTGCCCCGCGCGTTCGCCCTGCTGGGCGAGGCCGCCGAGGCGTTCGCCAAGACGGGCGCGACGACAGCCGACCTCGTCATCGACCGCAGCACCGCCTACCTCACCGCCGGGCTGCTGCCGGAGGCGCGCGAGAGCGTCGCGTCGGCGCTCGAGGAGGGATCGTGGCCTGCCAAGGAGCAGGCCGACCTGCTCAGCGTCCAGGCCCGCGTCGCGCTCGCCGCCGGCGACCACGACCGTGCGGAGTCGACTGCGTCTCGCGCCGCGCGGATCCTCACCCACCAGGGACGCGAGTGGTTCGCCGCACGCGTGCAGCTGGTGGCCCTCACCGCCCGGCACGCTCGCAGCCGACGCACGTCGCCGGCGCTGCGGCGAGACGCCCTCGCGTTGGTCGAGCGGTCACGGCGCCTGCGCATCCCCGAGCACGTCCAGGTGCTGCTCCTGGCGGCCACCATCGTCGGGGACGCCGAGCCCGGCCTCGCCGACGAGCTGCTGCGCGAGGCCGAACGTGCGAAGCGGCACGACGCGGCCCTGACCCGGGCGCTCGGATGGCTCGCCACGGCCCGCCGGCAGATGGCTGCCGGGCGCACCGCGGCCACCCTGCGCGCCTGCGAGCGGGGGCTCTCGGCCATCGCGGAGCACCAGAGCCTGCTGGGGAGCGACGAGCTGCGCGCCCTCGCCTCCGCGCGCGGGCAGGAGCTGGCCACGCTCGGCCTCCGCTCGGCACTGGCCGCGGGCCGTCCGCGCCAGGTGCTGCACTGGACCGAGCGCTGGCGGGGCACCGTCGTGGACGCGCCGAGCGTCGTGCACCGCGACGACGACACCGCCCGTGACCTGGCCGCCCTGCGGTCGCAGACCCAGCAGGCCAACTCCGCCCGCGACGCCGGACAGCCCACCGCGCACCTCGAGCGCCGCATCGCCGAGCTGGAGCGCCGCATCCGCGAGAGGCACCTGCTGCGCAGCGGACGGGCGTCGGGTGCCCACGACCCGGCCGGTGCGGACGGTGCGCGCACCGAGGTGTCCGAGCTGCTCGACACCCTGGCCGAGCACGACACGACGCTCGTCGAGCTGTTCACCCTCGACGGCGACCTCCACGCAGTGGTGGCACACCGCGGGCGCGCCCGGCTCGTGCACGTCGGCGACCTCGCCAAGGCGGTGCAGGCCCAGGAGTACGCCCGGTTCCTGCTCACCCGGGCCGGGCGGGGGCAGTCGGTCGCACTGGCCCAGGCCGGCGCCCGCCTCCAGGCCGCGCTGCTCGGCGACCAGGCGGTGCCCGGCTCGGGGCCCGTGCTGGTCTCGGCCCCCAACCAGCTCCAGCGCCTCCCCTGGGCGCTGCTCCCGGCGCTGACCGACCGGGCCGTGTCGAGCACGCCGTCGGCGCGGCTGTGGCTGCGCGCGTCGCGCCGACGTCCGGCCAGCGACCGGCGCAGCTTCATCGTCGGCCCGGGGCTGGCCTCCGGGGGCGCCGAGGTCGAGACCCTCCGACGCCACGACCCGGACGCCGCCCACCTGGCCGGCGACACCGCGACGGTCCAGGCCTGCCTGGCCGGCATCGACGGCGCCGCGCTCGTCCACATCGCGGCGCACGGCAGCTTCCGCAAGGACAACCCGCTGTTCTCCTCCATCGAGCTCGCCGACGGTCCGCTGATGGTCCACGACCTCGAACGGCTCGCCCGCCCGCCGCACCGGGTGGTGCTCTCGGCGTGCGAGACCGGCGACATGCAGCCCGTCGGCGCCGACGAGCTGCTCGGCCTCAGCGTGAGCCTGCTGGCGATGGGCAGTGCCGGCGTCGTCTCGAGCCTGGTCAAGGTGCACGACCACGCGACCGCCGAGGTGATGACGCACCTCCACGCCGCGCTGCGAGACGGCGAGAGCGGTGCCGCGGCGATGCTCCTGACTCGCCAGGCCGTCGCGGACGACCAGCTCCTCCTCGCGACCGCGGTGAGCTTCACCGCCCTGGGGACCTGACCCCGCCGCAGACGCAGGACCGCCCGCCACCTGTGCGGGCAGGTGACGGGCGGTGCTGTGCGTACGTGGTGGAGCTGAGGGGATTCGAACCCCTGACCTTCTCATTGCGAACGAGACGCGCTACCAACTGCGCCACAGCCCCAAACGCCTCACGGCGCGTCGCAAAGATACACGAGCGCGTCGGCGCCCACCCAATCCCCCCGGCGGGACGTCATGCGGGCGCCCGGTCGGGACCGGGATTCCCATGACGTCCGGGTGGGATGGGGGTGGGACGGGGCCGGGAGGGGTCAGGGAGGGGTCAGGCGCCGCTGGCGCGGCGGGTCTCGGCGGCGTCGCGGGCCGACTTCTCGGACTGCTCGGCGGAGCGGGCCAGGGCGGAGTCGCCGTCGTGGTGGCCGCTGGACCACACGCCGGTGGAGTCGAGGTCGATCGTGGAGACGGTGCGCCGCTGCACCGCCGGCTTGCCGACGTAGGTCGGCAGCGTGGTGGGCACCATGTCCCAGCCGCCGACGACCGGCACCTCACCGGTGAGCACGGCCGGGGCGTCCGCCGCGGCGGGGGTGTCCCCCGCCTCGGCAGGCTCGACGGTCTCGACGGTCACGTCGGGCGTGCGCGGCGAGGGCGGCGTCACCGAGATCTCACCCGTGGCGTCGAGCTCCTCCTCGACGACCGGCGGCACGCCGACCTCGAGGGCGGAGCGGGCGGCGCGCTGGCGCCGCTCGGCGCGCACCGAGACCCGGCAGGCGACCAGCCAGGCGACGAGGACGCCGGCCGGGACCGCGACCCACGGCCAGGCGACGACGCGGGCTGCGGCCAGCCCGATGACGACGAGGTTGGCGAGCAGCACGACGGCGAGCACGTTGCGGCGGCGCTTGGCGGCGCGGCGTGCGGACGCCCGCTCGGCGGCCGGTGACGGTCGGCGCGAGGACGTACGACCGGGGACGGCCGCGGAGGAAGAGGAGGGGGACGAAGTGGCGGTGACCTCGCGCGTCACCTCGGTGGTGATCGAGGTCGACACGACCGCGGACGCCGCGTCGGCGTCGGGGAAGGCCTGGGTGCGGGCCTTGGTCTCGACCGGCGGCCGCAGCCCGGTGCGGATCGGCGAGACGACCAGCCGGGCGTTGCGGCGGTCGACGGGCTCACGGCGGGCCAGGACGCGCATGGTGTGGGAGAACTTCTCGACCGAGCGGCTGCGCACCACCTCGTCGTGGTGCTTGAGAGCCTTGGGGATCAGGTAGACGGCCCACGCCACGGCAAGGGCGACGAAGATGAGAGCGCTCAGGTCCACGGTCGAAGCGTATGAGCGTGGAGCGCGACCGGGACGGATGTCAAGTGGTGTGTCGCAGAACTACTGGTGTGACTGGTGTGTTCCGAGCCGCGCGAGCACACCCTCCGGCGCCTCCTCGGCGGTGATCGCGAAGATCCGGTGGTCGCGCCAGTCCCCGTCGATGTGGAGGAACCGCGGGGCGTAGCCCACCTGGTGCAGCCCCAGCTTCTCCACCACGCGCAGCGAGTTGGTGTTCTCGGGCCGGATGCAGATCTCGAGCCGGTGCAGGCGCACCGGACCGAGGCAGTGGTCGATCACCATGCCGACCGCACGCGGCGCCACTCCCCGGCCCGCGACGTCGGCGGAGACCCAGTAGCCGATGGAGCCCCACTGCGCCGAGCCGCGAGCGACGTTGCTGACCGTCACCTGACCGGAGAATCGGCCGTCGACCTCGATCACGAACGGCAGGCACAGGCCCTGCCGGGCCTGGTGGAGGAGGGTGCGGGTGACGACCTTGTAGGACGAGGGGCGCGGCGCGGAGCCCGGCGGGACGGTCGCGTCCCACGGGCGCAGCCAGTCGTGGTTGCGGGCGCGCACGGCCTGCCAGTCGTCGGCGTCGCTCCGGCGCAGCGAGCGCACGACGATCCCCTCCGACTCCAGGCGGGCGGGCCAGCCCGGGGCGCTCAGTGGTCGCTCCCCACGACCTGCTCGACGGCGTGGCGCACGACGGGCTCCAGCACGCCGAGCCCGTCCTTCACGCCGCCGCGCGAGCCCGGGAGGTTGATGACGAGGCACTGCCCGGCGATGCCGGCGAGGCCGCGGGACAGCATCGCGGCCGGTACGCCCTGGGCCACGCCCGCGGCGCGGATCGCCTCGGCGATCCCGGGCACCTCGCGGTCGAGCAGCGGCGCCGTGGCCTCGGGGGTGCGGTCGGTGGGGGTGAGTCCGGTGCCGCCGGTCGTGAGGACCAGGCGGGCCCCGGCCGCGACGGCCGCGGCGATGGCGTCGCGGACCGGGTCGCCGTCGGGCACGACCGCCGGCTCGCCGCAGTCGAAGCCCTGCTCGCGCAGCCACGCGACGATCACCGGACCGGTCTCGTCGGCGTAGGCGCCCGCCGCGGCGCGGTTGGACGCGACGACGACCGCGGCCGGGAGGCTCACCGCTGCCACCGCGTCACCGGGTCCACGAGCCCGACCGGCCACCGGTCTTGGTCTCGACGCGGATGTCGGTGATCGTCGCGGCCTTGTCGACGGCCTTGACCATGTCGACGACGGTGAGGGCCGCCACCGAGACGGCGGTGAGGGCCTCCATCTCGACGCCGGTGCGGTCGGTGGTGCGCACGGTCGCGGTGATCTCGACCGCGTCGTCGGCCACCTCGAGGTCGACGGTGACACCGGAGATCGCGAGCGGGTGGCACAGCGGGACGAGCGCGGGGGTCTGCTTGGCCCCCATGATCCCGGCGATCCGGGCCACTGCCAGCGCGTCGCCCTTGGGCACGCCCTCGCCACGCAGCAGCTCGACCACGGCCGGGCTGACGAGCACGCGGCCGCTCGCCGACGCCGTACGCGTCGTGACGGGCTTGTCGCCGACGTCGACCATGCGGGCGGCGCCGTGCTCGTCGACGTGGGTCAGCCGCGGGTCGTCCATCAGAACTCCTCGTCGAGGCGGCGGATGGCGACCATCTCGCCGGCCGGGATCGCGGTCGTGGCGGCCGGCACCTCGATGAGGCAGTTGGCAGCCGCGAGGTCGCCGATCAGGTGCGAGCCGTGGCCGCCGACGGGTGAGACGAAGGCGCCTCCGCGGTCGGTCTCGTAGAGCCCGCGCACCAGCTGCACCTTGCCGTCCGGGGAGGACAGCCCGTGGGTCAGGCGGGCGCGGCCGGCGGGGCGGACGTAGGGCAGCTTGCCCATCATCCGGCGGATCGCCGGCAGCACGAACATCTCGAAGGAGACGTAGGAGGAGACCGGGTTGCCGGGGAGGGTGAAGACCGGGGTGTCGTCCTCGCCGACCGTGCCGAAGCCCTGGGGCTTGCCGGGCTGCATGCCCACGCCTCCGAACCACATCGACCCGTGGTGCGACAGCGACTCCTTGACGACGTCGAAGTCGCCCTCGCTCACGCCACCGCTGGTGACGACGAGGTCGGCGCGGACGAGCTGGTCGCTGAGCGCCTCGGTGAAGGCGTGCGCCTCGTCGGGGACGATCCCGACCCGGTAGGCGATGGCGCCGGCGGCGCGCGCCGCCGCGGCGAGCAGGTAGGAGTTGCCGTCGTAGATCGAGTCGCGACCGAGCGGGGTGCCGGGGTCGCGCAGCTCGGAGCCGGTGGAGATCACGACCACCCGCGGACGCGGGCGCGTACGCACCGTGGAACGACCGACGGCGGCGAGCATCCCGAGGTGGCGCGGCCCCAGGACGGTGCCCTCCTCCAGCAGCATGTCGCCCTCGGCGATGTCGTCGCCGGTCGGCCGGATGTGCTGGCCCGGAGCCGCCGCGCGGGTGATGCGCACGGACGCGACGCCGCGGTCGGTCCACTCGTAGGGCACCACCGCCGTGGCGCCGGCCGGCACCGGTGCGCCGGTCATGATCTTCACCGCCGAGCCGGGCGAGATCGCCAGGATCGAGGACCGCCCGGCGCCGATCTCGCCGACGACGGGGAGCGTGACGGGAGCGTCCTGGCTCGCGCCGGCGACGTCCTCGGCGACCACGGCGTAGCCGTCCATCGAGGAGTTGTCGAAGCTCGGCAGCGAGATCGGGGCGACCACGTCCTCGGCCAGCGCCAGGCCGAGCGCCTCCATCAGCGGCTGCGGGAACGCGGGAAGTGGGGAGACCGTGGCCAGGATGCGCTCGACGTAGTCGGCGACGGGCAGCAGGTCAGCCATCGCTGTCCTGGTCGTCGGGCCGGGTGCCATCCGGCTGCTCGCCGAGCACCGCGCCGGCCTCGACCCGCTGGGCGGCCGGGGCCGCGAGCGACACGTCGCCGACGACACGGACGCCGGGGCCGAAGGTCCAGTCGCCCTCGACCGTGAACGACCCCGCCTCGCGCAGCGACGGCGCGCCCTCGGGGAAGCGCTTGTCGAAGTCGCGCACGAGCTTGTAGAAGTCTCCGTCGAGGGAGACGAAGGGCACCTGCTCACCCGCCTGGTCGAGCACGTAGTCGCGACGCAGGTCGTAGACGTCGGAGCGCAGGACCAGCAGGTCGTCGGTCGTCTTGACCGGCACGAAGCGGTCGCGACCCACCTCGATGGTGCGGGCCCCCTCGAACACCTCGATCGCGGCGCCCATCGCGGTCTCGATCTGGATGACCTCCGGCGTGGAGGGGTCGGCCGGGTCGAGGTGCTTGACGTTCTTGATCAGGGGCAGGCCCAGGATGCCGCCACGCGCGTCGAGCGCCTCCACCATCGCCTGCAGGTCGAACCACAGGTTGTTGGTGGAGCAGTACTGGTGCCGGCTCAGGTCGGCCAGCGCCTCCCTGTCGGCGTCGAGCGTCTGGGCCGACTCGCGCAGCACGATGCGTCCGTCGGCCTTGCGGCGCGCGAAGTGGCCGCCCTTGCGGTCCGACGGCGTACGCCGCACCGCCTCGATCGCGAACGGCGCTCCGCTCTGCGCGAACCAGCCCGCCACCCGGGCGTCCGGCACGGCTCCGAGGTTGTCGGAGTTGGAGACGAAGACGTGGCGGTAGCCGGCGTCGAGCAGCCGGGCCAGCAGCCCGGTGCCGCGCAGCGCGGTGTAGATGTCGCCGTGGCCGGGCGGGCACCACTCGAGGTCGGGATCCTTGGGGTAGGCCGCGGGCATCAGGTCGGCGGCCAGCAGCTTGGGCTCCTTGTTCTGCAGGAACTCCAGCGGCAGGCCGTCGACCGGCAGGTCCTCGTAGCGCGCCAGCGCCGCCATCGTGTCGGCGGAGGTGCGGAAGGAGTTCATGAACATCAGCGGCAGCGTGGCGTCGTGCTCCTTGCGGAGGTGCAGCACCTGCCGGGCGATGATGTCGAGGAAGCTCAGGCCGCGGCGCACGCACAGCAGCGACTTGGCGCGGTCCATCCCCATCGAGGTGCCGAGCCCGCCGTTGAGCTTGATGACCGCCGTCCTGCGGATGGCCTCGGCGCCGACCTCCTCGGGGACCTCGACGTCGTCCAGCGACTCCATGTCGAGGGGCTCGATCGAGGCCTCGGGGATCATCCCGGTCTCGCCGTGCTCGAGGAGCCGGTAGTAGTGCGCGAACGTGTCGATCGCGACCTCGTCGACGCCGGCGTCGCGCATCTTCTGGCGCGCGAGCTGGAGGCCCTGCGCACTGCCCTTGCTTGCCATGGATCGATCGTAGGCTGCGGGTGTGGGAGCAGGACACTCGGCGGCCAAGACCGCCCTTCGCGACCAGGTCCTGGCGGCCCGGCGGCGTCGTCCGCTCGAGGCCTGCGCCGCGTTCGCGGCCTCCGTCGCGGAGGTCGCGCGGTCGTGGGAGCCGGTCCGGCACGCCGGCACCGTCGCGGCGTACGTCTCGGTGGGGAGCGAGCCCGGCACCGGGCACCTGCTCGACGCACTCCTGGCCGCCGGCACCCGGGTGCTGCTGCCCGTGCTGCGGCCCGACAACGACCTCGACTGGGCCGTCCACACCGGGGAGCACGGCCTCGTCAGGGCCGCCCGCGGCCTCTACGAGCCGGCCGGGCCACGGCTCGGCGTCGACGGCGTGCGCACCGCCGACGTCGTGATCGTGCCGGGGCTCGCCGTGTCCCCGACGGGCGACCGCCTCGGGCGCGGCGGCGGCTCCTACGACCGCGCGCTGGCGCGGGTGCCGGCGGGCACGCCCGTCGCGGTGCTGCTCCACGACGACGAGGTGGGGCTCGCGGTGCCGACCGACCCCCACGACGTCCCGGTGGGCTTCGCGCTGACGTCGAGCGGGGTCGTCCGACTCACCCGGTGAGCCGTCCCGGCGCGCGCGGGCGTCAGTCGGCCGCGGGGACGAGCGTCAGCCGGTGCTCGGTCGCGGTCTCTACGGCCTCGCGGCTCCACGCCCACGGCAGGGTCTGGCCGTCGACGTAGAGCTCGGTCTGGTCGGTGTAGTGCGACGAGGTCGGGTGGCCGGAGACGCCGGTGAGGTTGATCCACCGGGAGTCGTCCCAGTCGGCGAGCGAGACGACCATGCGCATCGACGGGGCGGCCGTGACCTCGAAGCCGTCGACGGCGTTCCACGACGTGGCGTCGACGATGGACGACCCGCCGCCGACCTCCCAGCCGTCGCGGTTGAAGAACCGCTCGACCGGCCCGACGCCGGAGTCACCCAGGGTGGCGTGGCGGAGGTTCATCCGGTGCAGGCGGCCCCACTCCCACAGCCGGGGGTCGCGCGACTGGCGCCGGGTCATCTCGTCGCGGGCCTCGATGAGCGCCGCGCGCAGGATGTCGTCACGCGTCTCGACCCGGTCGTCGGTGCGGGCGTCGTCCCACCACGGCCCGGCAGGCTCGGTGAGCATGTCGCTCACCACGCGGAACCAGCGGTCGCCGCCGTCGGGCCACGTGCGCTGGCGCAGGTCGTCGTGGAAGGTCCGCTCGAGGATCGTGCGCCACACGACGTTGAAGTAGGCGGCGGGCGCGCTGTCGGCCGGGGAGGTGAAGTCCCAGTCGCGCAGCAGGTTCTGCGCATTGCGGTAGTAGGGCGAGGGCAGGCGCTCGACGTCGAGGAGGTAGGGCACGAGCGTCTCGGCCATCGGGTTGGCCGAGTCGAGCTGCAGGTCGGCCATCTCCGAGACGGAGAGCTCGCCCTCGGTCTCGAGCACCTCGCGGATCCGCGTCGAGCGGTAGCCGTAGTCCCAGTCCTTCGTCAGCAGGTAGGGGTAGCGCTCGTCGATGACGGCCTGGTTGGCCGTGACGAGGTAGCCCTCCTCGGGGTCGAGCACGCTGGGCAGGCCGTCGAAGGGGATGTAGTCGCCGGTCCAGTCGTTGGCGCTGATCCAGCCCTCCACCGGCATGGTGCCGTCGTTGCCGCCGCGCCGGATCGGGATGCGGCCCGGGGACTGGTAGCCGATGTGGCCCTCGCGGTCGGCGTAGACGAGGTTCTGCGCGGGGACCGCGAAGTCGGCGGCGGCCGCCCGGAACTCGTCCCAGTCGGAGGCGCGGTTGAGGGCGAGGATCGCGTCAGCGGTGGGGGCGGGGTCGAGGGCGGTCCAGGCCAGCGCGACGGCGTAGCCGCTCCCCCGGTCGCCCGGCTCGTCGGTCGGCGCGTTGGCGCCCACCGTCGCGAACTCCGAGGACACGTCGCTGATCAGCGGACCGTGCACCGTCTCGCGCACCCGCAGCTCGACGTCGTCCTCACCGCGCACCCCGATGGTCTCGGTGCGCACCTGCAGCGGCACCGTGGCGCCGTCGCGGACGTAGCGGTCGTCGCCCTCGGTCTGCTCCAGGAACAGGTCGGTGACGTCGGGACCGAGGTTGGTGAAGCCCCAGGCGATGTCGGCGTTGTGGCCGATGATGACGCCCGGCACGCCGGAGAAGGTGAACCCCGAGGTGTCGAGCGTGCAGTCGGCGGCCTCCTCGCGGCAGTGCAGGCCCATCTGCATCCAGACGCCGGGCTGGCTGATGCCGAGGTGCGGGTCGTTGGCCAGGATCGGCATGCCGGTGGCGCTGTGCTCGCCGTCGACCACCCACGAGTTGCTGCCGATGCCGCGCCCCTTGCCCATGAGCGCGGGCATCGCGTCGAGCCGGTCGCGGACCCGCTCGAGCGCGTCGACGACGGCCGGCGGGTAGGCCGGGCGGCGCGGGTTGCGGGTCGCGTTGCCCGACGCGTTCTGCTCGAAGACCCCGTCGACGACGCCGCCGCCGCTGACGATCGGCGGGTGCTCGTCGAAGGGGTAGTCGGGCCAGAGGGCGGCGACCTCCTCCGCGGTGTGGTCGAGGGAGAGCAGCACCCGGTCTACCTCGGCCTCCATGTTGCCGCGCAGGTCCCACGCCATCGCCTTGAGCCAGGCGAGCGAGTCGATCGGGTCCCACTCGGCGGGGGTGTAGTCGAGGCCGGTGAGGCCGAGCACGCTGTACTCCGCCGCGAGCTGGGACGGGCGGCGGTCGCCGATGTAGGCGTTGACACCGGCGGCGTAGGAGCTGAGCGCGTCACGGGTGGCCGGCTCGAGCAGGGCCCACTCCCGCTCGGCGACCCTGCGCCAGCCCATCGTGCGGATGAGCCTGTCGGTCTCGAGCGTGTCGGGGCCGAAGATCTCCGAGAGCCGGCCAGCGGTGACGTGGCGCCGGAAGTCCATCTCGAAGAAGCGCTCCTGGGCGTGCACGAACCCCTGGGCGAACATCAGGTCGGCGTCGGTGTCGGCGTAGACCTGCGCGATGCCGTGCTCGTCGCGCAGCACCTCGACGGAGGCCGACAGGCCGGGCACCTCGATCTCGCCATCGGCCTGCGGCAGCGGGCGGCGTACGACGACCACCGTGACGGCCGCGAGCGCCACGAGCAGCACCACCAGGCCGAGCGCCGTCCACGCCGTCCAGCGCACCGCCCTCGGGGCGCGGCGGAAGGACTGCCAGCGCGAACGCCGGGCCGGCTCGGGGGACGGCTCCGTGGCGGCCGTCGGGTCGGTGGGGGGTGCAGGCTCGCTCATGTCCGGGCCATTGTGCCGTACCATTGGCAGTCGAAGGGCCCGAGTGCCAGCGCGTCGCGCCGGCCCGGCCGATCACCGCACCACCGTCGCTCCACCCCGTCGCTGTCAGAGGACCCACACATGCCGACCTACCAGTACGCCTGCACCGAGTGCGGCCACTCCTTCGAGCAGTTCCAGAGCTTCAGCGAGGACGCGCTGACCGTCTGCCCCGAGTGCCAGGGCCGGCTGCGCAAGCTCTACAACGCCGTGGGCGTGGTGTTCAAGGGCTCCGGCTTCTACCGCACCGACAGCCGCACCGACAGCCGCACCGACGGGTCCGCCTCGACCACCGCGGCGTCGTCGAGCCCGTCCGGCTCCTCGGGCGCGTCCGACTCCGCGTCCTCGAAGACCACGTCGTCCGGATCGCCCGCGTCCTCCACGTCGTCCACGTCCACGTCGTCGACGACGTCGTCGTCCTCGTCCTCCGACTGACCCCTGTGGACAGGCCCGGCGCGATCCGGGCGTTCCGGCCTAGCGTCGGAGCATGTTCCCGGGACTCCCGCCGGCACGTCGCCGGCTGCGCGCCGTACGCCACCAGCTGCGGCGCCGCCGTCGGCTGATCGCCGCGACGCTCACGGCCGTCGCCGCCCTGGCGGCGGTGCGCACGTGGGCGCCGCCGCCACCCGAGACGGTCGAGGTGCTCGTCGCCGCGCGCGAGCTCCCCTCGGGCACCCGGCTGGGTGCCGACGACCTCGCCGTGCGTGCCTATCCCGCCGGCCTCGCCCCGGCCGGCGCGGCGAGCGCGGCGGCCGGACGGGTGCTGGCGGCGCCCATCGGCCGCGGCGAGGTGGTGACCGACGTACGCCTCGTCGGTCCCGGGCTGGCGCGCGCGCAGCCCGGCCAGACGATCGTGCCGGTGCGCCTGCCCGACGCGGGCATGGCCGCGCTGCTGCGCGCCGGCGACGAGGTGGACGTGCTGGCGACCGAGCCGGGCACCGGCGAGGCGACCCTGGTCGCCGGCGACGTCACGGTCCTGGCGACGCCGAGGGGCCTGCCCGACGGTCCGGCGGGAGGCTCGGGCGGGGCACTGGTGGTCGTCGGCGCGAGCGCCGAGGAGGCCGTGCGGATCGCAGGCGCCGCGCTCACCCAGTTCCTCACGGTGTCCTGGGAGGGCTAGCGTGGAGAGCATCCACCCGTCAGCGGCCCTACCCGCGGCCTCAGCAGAGGGAGATCCGGCATGAGCGGCTTCAAGGCATTCATCCTCAAGGGCAACCTGATCGAGATCGCCACCGGCCTGATCATGGCGCTCGCCTTCTCAGCGGTGGTCACCACCTTCACCGAGTGGCTCACCGGCCTGCTCCCCGACACCGACGGCTTCTTCAGCACCGAGACCGGCACCTTCGGCGCCTTCCTCAACGCGCTCATCTCGTTCCTGATCATGGGCGCGGTCGTCTACTTCTTCATCGTGCTGCCCTACACCAAGGCCCGCGAGCGTTTCTTCCCCAGCGAGGAGGCCGGGGCCGCGCCCGACGTCGCCCTGCTCGAGGAGATCCGCGACCTGATCCGCGCCCGCGGCGGCGCGGTCTGACCCACCGTCCCCCTCGCCCCGCACGAGGCGGCGCGCCCTCAGCCGTGGTGGGGCGGCACCTCGGCGCGATACCAGTCATCACCCTTGCCCGGGCGGTCCTCGCGGGGGTCGCGGTCGTCGCTCGTCTGCTCGGGCGGGCCCTCACCGAAGACCGCCGCGAGGCGTCGGCGACGCTTCCACTCCGGCTCGGGCGCCGGGCTCGAGCCGCCGGCGGCAGCGCCGCCGGTCTGGTGGTCGAAGTCGTCGTCGGGATGCACGGCGGGCTCGGGCCTAGGCGCAGACACCCGGGATGGGGTCGGGCTTCGTCGTGGCGGGGGGCTCGGGCGCGGTGGTCTCGGTCGCGCTGTCCGGGGTCTCCGACTCCGGGGTCTCCGACTCGGGGCTCTCCGACTCGGGGCTCTCCGACTCGGGGCTCTCCGACTCGGGGGTCCCGGACGGTGTCTCGCCGCCGGGCGACGTCGTCGACGCCCCGGGGGGCCCCTCGGCGCTGACGGAGGTGCCCTTGATGAGCTTCGGCGGCAGCACCTTGTCCTGGTTGAGCAGCTCCCAGATGCGGTCGGCCGCCGGCGTCCAGTAGACCTTGCCGCGGAACTCGGAGTCGCTGGCGTAGTACTCGGTCGGGAGCGTGACGAACTTGACCTGGTCGAGACCGATGTTCTGCACCTGCATCGCGACCTTGCCCAGGCGGGTCACCGAGGCGAACTCCTCGTCGGTCTGCAGCGACTTGGTCGCGGCGTCGAGGAAGCGCACGACCTTGTCGAGGCGGGTCAGCGTGCCCGCCGACATCACCTCGCGCACGAGGGCGCCGATGAACTCCTGCTGGCGCCGGATGCGCGAGATGTCGTTCTGCTGGACCAGCTCGCCGACGTAGCGCGCGCGGACGTAGTCGAGGGCCTCGTCGCCGGTGAGGACCGACGGGTTGCCCTTGGGCACGAAGATCTGGTGCGGCTTGTCGACGAGGTCCTCGGGCACGCACACCGGCACCCCGCCGACGGCGTCGACCATGTCGCCGAAGCTGGCGAAGTCGACCACCACGAAGTGCTCGACGCGGATGCCGGTCATCTGCTCGACCTGCGCGAGCGTGCACACCGGCCCACCGACGGCGTAGGCGGCGTTCCAGATCACGTCGGTCTGGGCCGGGGAGTCGCAGCCCTGCTCGGGCCGGTCGACGATCGAGTCGCGCGGGATCGACACGGCGTACGCCCGGGAGCGGTCCGCGGACAGGTGCACCAGGATAGTGGTGTCGGAGCCGCCGCCGCCCTCCGAGTCGAGGCCGCAGCCCTCGCAGTCGCGGGAGTCCGAGCCCATCACGAGGATGTCGAGGGGCTCGCCGTTGCCCGTGTAGACCTCCTCGGGACGGTCGTCGCCGAGGGCGTCGAGCGAGAGCCCTTCGATGTTGCCGTTGAGGTGGCGGATGAAGTAGACCGTGCTCAGGCCCGTGACCAGTGCCAGCACCACCGCGCTGATGAGGATGACGCGGCCGACCGTGTGCTTGCGCGGGGCCTTGCCCCGGCGTTTGGGCGCACCCGAGGGAGGCTCCGGACGCGACTCGTCGGACACGGGCTCACCTTCGAAGGGGTGGAGGGACTGATCGAGACGGAATCTACTTCACTTCCGCAACTTTCCGGGCCTCCGTGACGCCCTCCGGCCCGGCGGTGGTGCACGCGCACCCACCACGCCACCCGGCTGGCCCGGAGCGAGCCGACACGCCCGCCCGTATGACGCAACCGGCATGAGGCGAGCCGGCGAGCCTCACGGGATCAGGCACGGTTCTCGGGGCCCGACTCGACCGTGAGCACGTCCTGGCGCATGCGGGTGCCGAACCACGCCGCCGCGAAGCAGATGACGAGATACATGCCGATCGCCTGCATCGCGTAATTGGTGTAGTCCAGCACCCACCCGCCCGCGGGGTCCCGCCAGATGTAGGGCGCCAGCCAGGCGAGGTAGCCGCCCACCAGCTGTGAGGCGAGGAACCATCCGAACGCCTCGCCTGCGAGCCGCCACCACCTCCCGGGTCGCCGCCGACGCAGGTCGCGGGACCTGGCCCACGCCGTGCGGGGA
Source organism: Nocardioides sp. Z35_8 (assembly GCF_059621125.1). Taxonomy (NCBI): domain Bacteria; kingdom Bacillati; phylum Actinomycetota; class Actinomycetes; order Propionibacteriales; family Nocardioidaceae; genus Nocardioides; species Nocardioides sp. Z35_8. The sequence continues at coordinate 319,870 of NZ_JCAQIE010000001.1, forward strand.
CGCCACCGACCTGCCGCGCCGGCCACGGCAGCCGACACGACGACCGACGCCAGGACGGCGAGCAGCGAGAGCACCTCGAAGCCGACGATGCCGATCCATGAGCTGCCCCCGAACCAAGCGACGCGGCTGCGCATGAGGCCGGGGGTCAGCAGGAGCGCGAGGAGCGGGGCGGCTACGACAAGCATGGCCGCGTAGGTGCGGATGAGAGCCGAGACGAATGGCCGCGGTGCCGCGCTCGGAGCGGGGTGCGCGACGATGGGCGCCATGCTGGGACGGTAGCATTTGTTTCACGAAAGTGAAGTAAGGAGAGATGGTGAGCACCGGCGACCAGCTCGGGTCCGACCTGAGCCTGCGCGTGATCATGTTCCACGAGGCGATCGCGCGACGCCTGGGGATCACGAACAGCGAGCACAAGCTGCTCGACGTGGTCGCACAGCATCCCGAAGGAGTGAGCCCCAGTGACTTGGCGTCGCGGACGGGGCTCAGCAACCCGGCCATCACCAAGCTGGTGTCGAGCCTCGAGGCTGCGGGATACGTCTCACGACGACGAAACGAGGCGGACGGCCGATCGGTGCTGGTGGAGCTCGCCGGCGGCTACGAAGTCACCATGCGGCCATCCACCTCTCGAATCTCCGAGCGCATCCACGCCCTGAGCTCCACGTTCAGTCCCGAGGAGGTCGCCGCCATCGAACGATGGCTCACCGGGGTGATCGACGTGCTGAAGGCCGAGACCCAGCTCTTGGAGGCCGCCACCGAGTGACGAGGGCGGGTCGGGCCGGGCGACTGCCAGCCTCCCGCCGATGGTCGTCGGGCGGCTCGTCGTCGAAAGCGTCCATGTCCTGGGTAGTCGTGCTGCCCCGACAACCCCCTGGGTCCCAGCGGTGAGCCGCGAGAACCCGTCAGCGGGGCGCATTCGTCTCATCAAGCGAGGGCTGACAAGATGTCCGCCAGCAGTGGACGCATTCTTCGACACGAATGTGCACATGGCCCGCCCCAGTAGCTCAGTGGATAGAGCAGCCGCCTCCTAAGCGAAAGGTCGCAAGTTCGACTCTTGCCTGGGGCACCACAGGAAACATGCAGGTCAGCGCCACAGGCGCAGGTGAGAGCCGTTTCGTCCTTGCGGACTCATGGATACGGGTTGGCACGGATTGGGCCGTGTGAGTTCGTGGCAAACGGCTGCGTCGTCTCTTGGTGTGAAATCTCCCGCGGCATTCGGTTGCGTGCCAGCCGTGATCGAACACCTGTTCTATTCTTGAGCGGTGCCTCGTCAGCCGCCGTTCCACGTGTGGGTGGACCTGACGGGCAGGTGGTCGGTGCCGGCGCCTGGCGTCCTGCTCGCTTGGCGGCACTCTGATCGACGCGGCTGGGAGGCGTGGGTGGTGCGCGTGGAGTCGTACTCGACTGGCACGGGTTCCGAGGTGCACATGTCGCAGTCGTGGGTGTCAGCCGCCTTGGTGCGCCCAGCGGACGGCGAGAACCGACTGTGACAAGGGCTGAGAGCGTCAGCTCACCTTGATGGTGCGCGACCTCGACCCTTTGAGCGAACTCGTCTTCCGCATGACTGCCCGGAACCGGCCGCGGTTCTGCTTCATCGTCACCTTCACGACCGCTCGCCCCGCTCGCCGCGTGTCCAGGTACACCGCGCCGCGCGTGAGGTGGCGCCACGCACCCGACCGGTACTGGGCTGCAACCGAACCGTCGCACCGCTGGTGGGGAAGTACCCGGTCGGCCGTTCGTCGCGGACCGTCATCACGAACTCGTAGCAGTCGGTGATGTTCGGCGTGCACGCGAGCACGTCGACGGTCCCCGCGTAGGCGCCAGGCTCACCGCTGCAGATCTGCACCTCGCTGCTCCCGCTTACCGCCGTCGACGTGACGCTGTCACGACCGGCCTCCAGGCCGTCAGGGGCAATGACCTCCAGGTGCGCATCCTCGAGCTCGTAGCCGGGGCGCAGCGTGTACGCATACGTGTACGGCACGTCGATGCACCGGAAGTCGTAGTACACCGAGTTCGGCACGGTCACCGTGCCCGTCGTGGCCGACGCCGGCGATCCAGCGGTCACAGCCACCGACCCAGCAGCGAGCACCGCCGCCGCAGCGGCTCGAACGACCCGTCCACCCATGCTGGAGAGCAGACGCGCTCTACGCCCGCAGTACTCCACCCGAAGGAAGGACAGCCGGGCTGCCGCGTGCTCGCGAACGCCTCTGTCGGGTCGTCGCCGCGCGAGCGGGTGCTGGCGCCGTGGTCCAGTGCTGGCACCGTTGTCCAACTGGTGCGCCACACCGGCGGAGACGACCCCGAAGCCATCACTCTCGGGCACGCCGCCCCTCTCAACCGGTTCTCCACACGCCGATGTCCGCGGTCGCGGCGAGCGTCCGGACATGACCACCGCCGACGGACCCGACAACGACCCCAACGGCCAGCCCGCCGCAGCGGACGCGGTTGACGTTGACGCGCTGCGAGCCGAACTGGCTGAGGCCAAGCGCATCGGCAGGTGGCTATACGACCGTGCGCCTGCTCTGCGGCTCTTCCTCGCAGACGTGAGCGAGTGGCCCTGGCTCCTTGAGCCGGACCCAGCCGGGGAGCCTGCGCCGGCGCGGCTGACCGAGGCGGACCAGGACCGGACCGGCTTCTCTGTCGATGAGTTCGACCGGTCCCTCTACCGACTCATCCACACCGGCCTTGCGACAGGCGGCCGGCTGTCCGCGCGCTCGTTCGTCGAGACCGTCACCGACACGGGTATGGCCGCCGCCAGGATGCTCGACCGCGACGGGCAGCCCTTCCATGTCCTCCGCGCCGACCTGGCCGGGTTCACTGGGGGCGGACTAGGGCACCGTCTGTGTCCCCGACGGCGCGTGGCCTGCTCGCCGGCAGCGACGAGTCGTTGGGCGGGGGGTCCCTGCTTCCGTCCCTCGCACCTGTGGTCGACGTCGCGGCGTACCCTCTCGCGGTCAGGGTGGGCGCCGCGGCACAGGCGGCCAGACACGGTGAGTTCGGCGGCGACGACGCCTTCGGGTTCGGTCTCGAGTGCTCCCTGGACGGCGTCGATGCCCTCATGGAGCGACGACGCGCCGAACGGACCTAGATGTACCTGGCCATCAGGTTGACCTGGACGGCACGGATCGATCGGTCGACGCACCTAGCGGGTGAGCGTCGCCTCGACGTCGATCCGGCTGAGCTTCGCGGGGTTGCGGACGGCGTAGATCCGGGTGATCCGCCGGTCGTCGACGACGAACATGACGGCCGTGTCGTGACCGTCCTCGAGTCCGACGATCCTGACGCCCGGGGACCCGTTGAGCAGGACCGGCACGACGGTGGCACCCGCCCCGAGCTTGGGGAACGCCCGCAGCAGGTTCGCCACCTTCTTCGCGCCTGGGACCGGATGGGCGATCGCCTGGGCGATCCCGCCGCCGTCCGCCACCAGCACCACGTCGGGGGCGAGGACGTCGAGCAGGCCCTGCAGGTCGCCGCCGGCGACCGCCGCGAGGAACCGACCGACGACCTGCTCCTGCTCACTGCGGCTCACCTCCATCCGCGGTCGCCTGGCCGCGACGTGCTCCCGAGCCCGGTGGCCGATCTGGCGCACTGCCGCGGCCGACTTGTCGACCGCCTCCGCGATCTCGCCGTAGGGCACGTCGAACACCTCGTGCAGGACGAAGACGGCGCGCTCGGTCGGGGTCAGCGTCTCGAGCACGGTGAGCATGGCGAAGGAGACGCTCTCGGCCAGCTCGACGTCGTCGGCGACGTCCGGTGCCGTCAGCAGCGGCTCGGGCAGCCACTCGCCGACGTACTCCTCACGCCGTCGCGCGTCGGCCCGGAGGCGGTCGAGCGCCTTGCGCGTGACCATCCGCACCAGGAACGCCCGCGGATCCCTGACCTCGGAGCGGGCATCCGCGCCGATGGCGTCCCAGCGGATCCAGGTCTCCTGGACGACGTCCTCGGCCGCCGAGGCCGATCCGAGCATCTCGTAGGCGACGGTGAAGAGCAGGCCGCGGTGGGTGACGAACGGGTCCTCCGGCACGGTCGTCACCCTACGGCGGCGCGCGGGGCCAGCGGCTCCAGACCGCACGCCTCGGCGAAGCCGTCGGACTCGATCCCGAGCGCGACGTTGGAGCGCGTCGTGGCGTTCGCGAACGCGATCACCGCCGTGAGCTCGATCAGCCCGGGATCACCGAGCTGCTCCCGCAGCGAGGCGACCATCGCGTCGGTCACGGTCGGCTCGGTCGCCGTCATGGCCTCGGCGTAGGCGAGCACCTCGCGCTCGAGCGGGGTGAAGGCGTCCGACTCGCGCCAACGCGGCAGCTCCCGCGCCTTGGCCGTGTCGAGGCTCCTGTTGTCGGCCTCGAAGTAGTGGAAGTCCAGGCACCACGTGCAGCCGACCATCGAGGCGACGGCCATGTGCGCGAACGACGTGAGCTGGGCGTCGCAGGTGTCCCACTTCTTGACCTTGCGTCCGACGCCGGCCATGTCCATCAGCACCCTCGGGTTGTTCCAGAGGACGCCGATCGAGCTCGGCACCTGACCCAACGTCCTCCTGGCGAGGCGCTTGATCAGCAAGCCCTTCACTCCGGAGATCTCTGCGGCGGGGATACGGGTCGTTCCGGTCATGTCACCCTCCTGAGGTGGTCGGTCGACATCAAGACGCCGCCGAGCACCCCCGTGTGACACCCAGGCGACTCAGCGCGCGGGCACGACCATCGGCGTCGCGGTCACCGGGTCCGGCACGACCACGCAGTCCATGTCGAACACGTCGTGCACCAGGTCGGCGGTCACGACCTCCGACGGCGCCCCGCTCGCCACGATCCGGCCGTCGCGCATCGCGACGACGTGGTCGGCGAAGCGGCAGGCCTGGTTGAGGTCGTGGAGGACCACGACGACGGTGCGTCCCTCGTCGACGAGCCGGCGCAACAGGCGCAGCAGGTCGTACTGGTGGGCGATGTCGAGGAAGGTGGTCGGCTCGTCGAGGAGCAGGTAGGGCGTCTCCTGGGCCAGCACCATCGCGACCCACACCCGCTGGCGCTGCCCTCCGGAGAGCTCCGCGACCGGCCGGTCCGCGAGCGTCGCCACCCCCGCCGCGTCCATGGCCCGGCGGACCGCCTCGTCGTCGGCGGGCCGCCAGGCCCCCAGCACCGACTGGTGCGCGTAGCGCCCGCGCCGCACGAGGGCCTCCACCCGGATGCCCTCCGGGGCGACGGTGGCCTGCGGCAGGAACCCGACCTCGCGCGCGAGGTCCTTGCTCCTCCAGTCCTTGACCGCCCGGCCGTCGAGCTCGACGGTGCCGGAGCGGGCGGGGAGCAGCCGCACGAGGGCCCGCAGCAGCGTCGACTTGCCGCACGCATTGGGGCCCACCACCGCGGTGAACGCGTGGTGCGGGACCGCGAGGTCGAGGGCGTCGACGACCAGGCGGTCGCCGTAGCCGAGGGTGAGGCCGCGGGCCTGCAGGCGTGTCACGAGCGGATCTCCTTCGTCAGCAACCACAACAGGTAGAGCCCGCCCACCCCGGTGGTCACCACGCCCACCGGCAGGGCCTGCGGGGCGAGGATCCACTGGGCAAGCAGGTCGGAGGCGGCGAGCAGGAACGCCCCCGTGAGGGCGGCGGGCAGCAACGGCACCCCCGCCGCGCGCGCCAGGCGGCGCCCGATCTGCGGAGCGGCGAGCGCGATGAACGCGATGGGGCCGGCCATCGCGGTGACGGTCGCCGAGAGCCCGACGCCCACCAGCACGAGCAGCAGGCGGAGTCGTCGTACGTCGGTCCCGGACGCGACGGCCACGTCGTCGCCGAGCGCGAGCTGGTGCATCGGACGGGCGAGCAGGGCGAGCAGCACGCCGAGGGCGGCGATCACGACGACCGGCAGGTCGACGTCGGACCAGTCCAGGCCGTTCAACGATCCGGCCTGCCACACGCTGGCCGCGATCGCGAGGTCGAGCTCCGCGCGCAGGATGATCCACGAGTTGACGGCCGTGAGGACGGCCTGCACCGCGATCCCGATCACGACCAGGCGCACGCCGGAGAAGCCGGTGCCCGTCGAGAGGAGGTAGACCACCAGCGCCGCGGCCAACCCCCCGCCGACCGCCGCGGACGTGATGACAAGCTCCGTGGCCGTGGTGAGGGTGAAGACGAGCAGCACCCCGGTGTAGGCGCCGGCATCGAGGCCGATCACGTCCGGCGACCCGAGCGGGTTGCGGGTCAGGTTCTGGAAGACCGCGCCCGCCAGTCCGAGGGCCGCACCGAAGACCAGGGCGGCCAGCACCCGGGGCATCCGCCACTCGGTCACCGGGATCCGGACCGGGCCGGTGCCCCGCAGCGCGTCGACGACGTCGGTGGGGCTGTCCCACCCGTCGCCGAAGCAGAGGGCCGCGAAGGCGACGGCGAGCGCGGCGACCACCAGGCCCGCCGACACGTACGACGTGCGTCGGTCCACGCGGAGCACCTGCCCGGACCCGAGCGGGATCGACACGCTCCTCACACGCCCACCGCCCCGTAGCGCCGGACGACCCAGATGAGCACCGGGCCGCCGATGACCGCGGTCACGATCGCGACCGGCACCTCCCCGGTCGCCAGCAGCACCCTCGCCAGCACGTCGGAGAGCACCATCAGGAGCGGGCCGAAGACCACGCACAGGCCGATCAGCCAGCCGATCGAGGCACCCGCGAGCCGGCGGACCGCGTGCGGCACGATGAGGCCGACGAACACGATCGGCCCGGCGACGGCCGTGGCGGTCGCGGCCAGCACCGTGGCCACGAGCAGGGTGAGCACCCGGGTCCGCACGACGGACGCCCCGAGCCCGTGGGCGACGTCGTCACCCAGCGTCACCGCGCTCAGCGACCGGCCCAGCAGCAGGGCGGCCGTCAGCGCGACGACCAGCACGAGACAGGGGACGAGCAGCGGCGCCTGCTCGCGACCGGCGAGGGAGCCGACCGACCAGAAGCGGTAGACGTCGAAGGTGGCGGGGTCGGTGAGCCGGATGCCGATCGACAGCCCTGCCAGCACCGCCGTCAGGGCGACCCCGGCCAGCACCAGGCGCAGCGGATCGGACCGGCCCACGGCGTAGACGAGCGCCGCCGCCAGCGCCGCGCCCACGAAGGCCAGCACCAGCGTGACCGCCTGCCCGGAGGCGCCGAGGCGCGTCGCTACGACCACCGCGAAGGAGGCGCCGCCCGTGACCCCCAGCAGGCCGGGCTCGGCGAGCGGGTTGCGGGTGAGGGTCTGCACCAGGGCCCCGGAGACGGCCAGTGCGGCGCCCACCAGGACGGCGAGCAGCGCGCGCGGCAGGCGTACGTCGAGGACCGTGATGTGCGCGTTGTCGCCCGGGTCGTGGTCGACGACGGCGCGGTAGGCCTCCGCCACGGTGACCGCGCCCTGGCCGACCGTCAGGCTGAGCATCACCGCCGCGCCGAGCAGCAGCAGGCCGGCGGCGAGCGCGTACGCCGGAGCGCCCTGTCTCGCGCTCACTCCTCGTCGTGATCGTGGTCGTCGTGATCGTGCTCGTCGTGGTCGTCGTGCTCGGTGGCGCCGCGCTTCCAGTAGCCGGTCACGAGCGCGTCGACCCCGCGGTCCTTCGCCCAGCGCCGCAGCGGCTTGATGTCGCCGGCCTCGCCGGCGGCGAAGAGGAAGACGTCGGCGGGGTCGTGGCCGCCGAGGTCGAGTCCGGTGACCACCTCGGCCAGCCGCGACCCGCCCGCGCGGGGGAGCCACTCCACGTGCACGCCCGGCCGCTGGCGCAGCGGGTATCGCGTCTCGTCCGGGTGGTCGTGGTCGACGACGACCTGGACGGAGACGCCGCGCTCCTCGAGCCAGTCGCCCTCGTCGAGCCAGCGTGCGAGCGCGGGGATCGCGGTGGTGTCGACGGCGAACACGTAGTGGTCGTAGGTGTGGGGGAAGGCGAGCGCGCCGGGCGGTCCGGCCAGCACGACCTCGGCGCCGACCTCGGCCTGCGAGGCCCACGCGGAGGCCAGGCCGCCGGGGTGGAGCACGACGTCGAGGTCCAGCTCGCCGGTCTCGGTGTCGAGGCGCCGGATCGTGTACTTGCGCATGGGCGGCTGGGGGGACCGCCAGTCGAGCATCTGCCGCTCGGGGTCGTGGACGGGGTCGTTGCGGGTGCCGTCGGGCAGCGGGAACACGATGCCGACGTGGTCGTCGCAGGCGTGGGTCACCACGTGCTTGACGGCCGGGGACGCCACCGTGAGGCGCAGCATGTGGGGGGTGACCTGGGTGCGGGCGACCACCGTGGCGGTGCGGATGCCGATCGGATAGCCCACGCGGCGGGTCCCGCGCCCGTCGAGCTGGTGGGCGCGCACCCGTGGGCCGGGGTGCGAGCGGTCGATCGCGGTCACTCGAGCTCCTCGGCGAACGCCTCCTCGAAGGCCGCGTCGAGGGCGTCGAGGGTCTGCATCGCCGAGGCGTAGGTGGCGGCCTCGGTGTGGCGCACGCCGACCGCCATGCCGTCCTCGACGGCCGGGAGGTTCTTCCAGAGCGGGGAGTCCAGGACGTACTGCACGGCCTCCACCGGGGTGCCGTCGCCCTGGACGCTGTAGGTGATCACGTCGGCGTCGCCGAGGCTGTCGGGCAGCTCCTCGATGGAGGGGTACTCGCTGACCTCGGCCGAGCCGCCGTCGCTGGGGTCCTTCACCTCGCCGTAGTAGGTGACGCCGATGTCGGTGGCGATGTTGGTGCCCCACGACCCGGCGAACTCGCGGTGGAACTGACCGGCGGTGACGTCTCCGTAGGAGCCGACGTGGCCGAAGTCGAGGCCCTCGAGCACGTCGGCGTACTTGTCCGTGAGCTCGGCGGCGCGCGCCTCGTAGGCCTCCTGGTTCTCCGCGTACTGCTCCGACGCGCCCGCGGCCTCGCTCTGGCGGGCCCCGAGGTCCTTCCAGTCGTCGGGGCGGCCCGGGCCGAGGACCACGACGGGCGCGATCGTCTCGAGCCGCTCCATGTTGACGTCGCCGAGCACCGGCAGCGGCACGCCGAGGATGATCACGTCGGGCTCGGCCGCCGCGACCGCGTCGTAGTTGATCGAGTCGGCGCTCTCCCCCATCACCTTCGGGGTCTCCTCGTAGGTCGCCAGGTCCTCCTCGGTCATGAGCGCGGTGCCGCGACCCCACTCCGAGATGCCGACGAGCGGCGCGTCGACCTCGAGGAGCACCGGCACGGCGTAGCCGGTGGCGACGACGCGCTCGGGGTCGGCCGGGATCTCGATCTCGCCGTTGTCGGCCGAGAAGGTGACGGTGTCGGGCCCGTCCTCGGACTCGGCCGCACCGTCCTCGCCGCCGCACGCGGCGAGGACGAGGGAGAGGGCGGCGGCACCGGCGAGCACGGTGGCGCGACGGGCGGGGCTGTGGCGGCGCATGGGGGTTCCTCGGGTGGGTCGGGGGGTCGGTGGCCGCCGGCTGGCGGCGGCGGTCGCGGCGCACCGCCTGCCGCGGGGCGCGCTCGTGGGGGCCCGAGCCGGACCCACGGTGAACTAAGGGTAGCCTTACCAATCCTGCGAGGTTGTCGTGAAGGAGACAGATGGTGTCGTCGATCGGACACCCGCCGTGGGGCGCTCCCACCGCGACGGCGGCCGGCGCCATCGCGGTGGAGGAGTACGGCTACGGCCTCGGGCCGCCCACCGGCGTGCTGGTCCTGCGCTATCCCCCGCAGGCCGCCGTGCCCGACTTCCCACCCGACCGCGACGACTTCGTGCACCAGCTCTTCTGGTCGCCCGACGGCATCCTCGCCGTGCACCGGGGCGACACCTCGCGCTTCCTCTCCTCCGCCGAGATGCTGTGGGTGCGCCGGGGCGTCGTGGCCGAGGTCCACGGGCTCGGCCGGCAGACGGTCCTGCGGGTGTGCGTCCGCCAGGCGCCGGCCTCGCTGAGCGCGCTCGAGGCAGGGGTGCTCGCGCCCGAGGCCGAGGTGGGCGGGCGGCTCCTCGAGATCGCGCGCCCCGGCGTCGAGGAGCAGGACGGACTCCGGGCGCGGCACGACGTCCTCGAGGCGCTCGCCGGGTGCCGGGCCGTGCACCTGGGCCACGTCGACGGCGGCGCCGGCCCGGCGCACACCGTTGCGCAGGCCCTGCTGCGCGACCCGGCGGACGGCACCAGCCTCACGGCCTGGGCGGCCCGGCTGCACGTGAGCGGCAAGACGCTGCAGCGCCACTTCGAGCGCGAGTTCGGCACCACCTTCACCGCCTGGCGTACGACGACCCGGTTGCGGGCCGCGGCCGCCATGCTGCGCCACCTGTCGGTCACCGAGACGGCGCACCGGGTGGGCTACACGAGCGTGTCCGCGTTCACCGCCGCCTTCACCCGGGAGTTCGGGACCAGCCCCGGGCGCTACGCCGGCTGAGCGCGCCCCCGGCTCAGTGCGCCGCGGGCTCGCCCGGGCGCCGCACGAGCAGGGCGACGAGCACCGCCGCGGCGGAGATGACGCCGCCGTACATGAGCGCCGCGTGGACGCCGTCGGCGGTCGCCTCGACCAGGGCGGCACCCTCCTCGGTCCGGGCGACCGTCACGCGGGTCATCACGGTGACGAAGAGCGCGGTGCCGGCAGCGCCCGCGACCTGCTGGAGCGTCGAGACGATCGCGCTGCCGTGGGAGTAGAGCTGCGGCGGCAGCGAGCCCAGCGCGGAGGTGAGGAGCGGGGTGAACATCAACGCGAGCCCCACGCTCATCAGCACGTGGAGTCCGACGACGGTGGCCTGCCCGGTCCCGGCGTCCAGGGTCGTCATCCCCCACAGCGCGGCGCTGACGAGCGCGGCGCCCGGCGCGACCAGCGGCCGGGGGCCGACCCGGTCGAACAGGCGCCCGACGATCGGGGCGAGCAGCCCCATGGTGAGGCCGCCGGGGAGGAGGAGCAGGCCGGTGTTGAGCACCGACAGGCCCAGCACGTTCTGCAGGTAGAGGGGAATCAGGATCAGCGTGCCGAAGAGCGCCATCATGCTGACCGCGACCAGCAGCACGGCGACGCTGAACGCGCGCACCCGGAAGGCACGCAGGTCGAGCAGCGCCCGGTCGCGCAGCCGCAGCTGACGGGCGACGAAGGTGACGAGCGCCAGGCCGCCGAGCACCAGCGGCAGCCACACGGGCACGGGGGTGTGGCCGGTCGCGCTCTCGCCGATGCTGCTCAGGCCGTAGATCAGCCCCCCGAACGCGAGCGCGGACAGCACGACGGAGAGGACGTCGACGGGCACGTCGCGCGGCTCGGTCACGTTGCGCACCCAGGCCGCGCCGAGGGCCAGCGAGAGCAGCGCGATCGGCAGCACGATCCAGAACATCCAGCGCCACGACAGCTGGTCGAGGACGATCCCGGAGATGGTCGGGCCGATGGCCGGGGCGACGGAGATGACGATCGAGATCGTGCCCATCGTCTGGCCGCGCCGGCGCTCGTCGACGACGTTGAGGATCGTGGTGATGAGCAGCGGCATCATCAGGGCGGTGCCGACGGCCTGGACGACGCGGCCGGCCACCAGCATCGGGAAGACCGGCGCCAGGGCGGCCACCAGCGTGCCGGTGCTGAACGACGCCATCGCCGCCACGAAAACGGTGCGCAGAGGGAAGCGCGTCAGCAGCCAGCCGGTGATCGGGATGACCACGGCCATGGTGAGCAGGAAGGCCGTGGTGAGCCACTGAGCCGTCGTGGCCTGCACGTCGAACTCGCGCATCAGGTCGGGCAGCGCGACGCTCATGATCGTCTCGTTGAGGATCACCACGAAGGCGGACGCGACGAGCAGCCCGATCAGGCGGCCGTGCCCGTGGGGCGACGCGGTCCCGAGGTCGGGAGGTGTCGGCTGGGCGGTCGTGGTCACGTGCGGCGTCCTCCGGGTCTGCGGTCGCGGCATGCGTCGTCGCGGCCGCGGTGTGTGTCAGTGACCGTCAACCCGGCGCGAGCGGGCGCTATTCCTCCGGGCCGGACGGGCGCCGGGTGATCCGGGTCAACCCGTCGAGGTGGGCCCGCACCTCCTCCGGCGAGCCGGTGCCGTGCACGCGGATGAGCTCGGCGAGCGCCGGGTGCTCGGCGGCGAGCAGGCCGGCCGCCCGCAGCAGGTCCTGGCCGGAGGCCACGGTGCGCAGCAGCTCGGCGGTCGTCGGCTCGGCCGGCGGGCGCGCGGCAGCGCCGGTCAGGGTGGTGGAGTCCTGCTGGCGGATCTCCTCCAGGCGCACAGCGACCTGGCTGTGGGCCAGCCCGGACCCGACCTCGTCGGCCAGCTCGACGAGCGCGCTCAGCCGCTGGACCGCCAGCGGGTTGCCGATGGTGGTGCGCCGCCCGCTCGCCAGCTGCGAGAGCATGGGCGCGCTCACGCCGATCGTGCGCGCGACGGCCGCCTGGCTGAGCCCGAGCGCCGCGGTGACCCGGTCGAGGACGTCGCCGATCGCGGCGCCGTAGAGCTCCTGCTGGCGCCGACGGCTCTGCGACTGCCCGACCATGGCCCGATGATAACGCACGCACATGTTATGTTTGCGATTGCTAACGCCGGGTAGGACCGTCGCAGGAGGTGCCCCATGACCCACCGGATCCGGACGATCCCCCACCACGCGACGACGGCGCTCGCCGCCCTCGCCGCACTGACCATGCTGGTCCTCGTCGCCGCGATGGGCGCGAGCAGCCCGGCCGGCGCCACGAGCGGCGAGACCGACCCGCCGGCGAGCGACGCCGCCGACACCGAGCCCGATGCCGCGCCCGAGACCGACTACGCGCGGATGGTCCTGGTCCTCGACGCCTCGGGGTCCATGGCGGAGCCGGCGGGCGGCGGGACCACCAAGATCGACGCCGCTCGGCAGGCGCTCGGCACCGTCGTCGACGGGCTGCCCGACGAGGCCTACGTCGGACTGCGGGTCTACGGCGCCACGGTGTTCTCCCGCGACCAGAAGGGCGCCTGCACCGACTCGCAGCTCATCGTCGACCCCGGCACCGACAACCGCGACGAGCTGCGGGCGGCGCTGGAGTCGTACGAGCCCTACGGCGAGACGCCGATCGGGTACGCCCTGCGCCAGGCGGCCGGCGACATCGGTGGCGAGTCGACCCGGTCCATCGTGCTGGTCTCCGACGGCATCGCCACCTGCGAGCCCGACCCCTGCGTCGTGGCGGGCGAGCTCGCCCAGCAGGGGATCGACCTCCAGATCGACGTCGTGGGGCTGAGCGTCGACGCCAAGGCCCGCGCCCAGCTGCGGTGCGTCGCGGCGAAGGGCAACGGCACCTACTACGACGCCGACGACGCCGACGAGATCGTCGCCAGCCTGGAGACGGCGGCCGACCGTGCCGTGCGTCCCTTCGCGCTCGACGGCACGCCGCTGGCCGGCGGCGGCTCCGACGACCCCACTCCGATCGAGGCCGGGCTGTGGAGCGACAAGGTGGGCACGACGCCGCAGGACTCCGAGCGCTGGTTCTCCTACACGCGCACGATGCCCGGCTCGACCGTCCGGGTCGGCCTGTCCAGCCTCGGCGGCGACCCCGACGAGTGGGACACCGTGCAGCTCGAGACCAGCACGCCGCTCGGGGACTCCTGCGGCATCGACAACAGCTTCAAGAACGTCAACTCCGCCGAGCTCCTCGGGGCCGAGGTCGCCGTGGGCGAGCCCCAGAGCAACGAGGACTGTGTGACCTCCGACGAGGTGCTGATCATGGTGTCCCGCTCGCTCAGCAACATGGGTCGCGGACAGTCGCCGTTCAGCCTCCAGGTGGTCGAGGAGCCACCGGCGGACGGCACGTCGCTCGCCGAGGAGGGCTCCTGGAGCGGAATCGTCCTGGACCCGCCGGACGTCTCCGGCACGCCGGAGGCGGTGACGGGCGGCGACTCCTTCGCCACCGCGCCGGTCCTCACCGACGGCGTCTACAAGGGCACCATCGTGCCGGGCGAGACGCAGGCCTTCCGGGTGCAACTGGCCTACGGCCAGAAGCTCAGCGCGCGGCTGCGCACTCCCCCCGCCTCCCCGGCGCTCCACGAGCAGATCGGCCACCAGGGCCCGTTCGCCTCGTTCCTGGTCTACAGCCCGATGCGCGGGAACGTGCCGATCAGTGGGGAGGGGATCAACACCCACGGGTTCGCGGCCACCAGCTCCTCAGGGGTGTTCGGCGTGCAGACCCCCGAGGTCCGCTACAACAACCGCGTCAGCTCGGTCACCGTGGGCACCAGCCTGCCCGGCTACTACTACCTCGTCTTCGCAGCCGACTCCGACCACCGCGGGGAGTCCTACGAGATGCCCTACCGGCTCGAGCTCGAGGTGCGCGGCGAGGAGTCGGGCGCACCGGAGTACGCCGAAGGGCAGGCGCTCCTGACCGGCACGGACGCCCCGCTGGGCGCGCCGATCAGTGCCCCGGCCGAGCCGGACGAGCCCTCCGACGACGGCGCGGACGACCCGGCGGACGACTCCGGGCAGGCGGCGCCGAAGGACGAGGCCGAGCCCCCCTCCGCCGGCACCCTCGCCGCTGCCGGCGCCCTGGCCGCGGTGGCGCTCGGGTGCGTGGCGGTCGCGGTCAACCTGCTCCGAGGACGTCGCGGCTGAGGGCACCATGCAGGCCCGGCCGGCGCGACGGTCACCCCAGGAGCAGCCAGACCGCGCCGCACAGACAGGCAGCGGCCACCACCAGCAGCAGCACGGCCAGCCCGCGCCGGTCGGCCGGGACATCGGGCCCGCCGCGTGACTGGCTGCCAGAGCCCGTGCCAGTGCCGCTGGCCGGACCGCTGCCCGGACCGCTGGCTGCGGTCGCCACGGCGGTGCGGGTCTCGGCCCCGAGCACTCCCGCCAGCTGGTCGAGCACGACCACCGGCTCCACCGGCGCCGGGGCGCCCGACAGGTCGAGGGCGGCGAGCCGCTCGCGCAGCGCGGCGGCGCTGGTCGGTCGCGCGGCGGGGTCGGAGCTGACCGCCTCGAGGAGCAGCGCGGCGAGCGGCTGGAGGCCCGGCTGGTCGACGACCAGTGCGGCGACGGCGTCGGTGGCGTGGGGCGGGCGGACGCCGGCCAGCATCTCCAGCCCGACCATCCCCGCGGCGTAGACGTCCTGGGCGACGGACGGGTCCGCCCCGGCCAGCTGCTCGGGCGCCATGTAGCCCGGCGACCCGATCACCTGGCTGGCCCGCGTGAGCCGGGGGTCGTCGGTCCGGGCCGAGATCCCGAAGTCGGTGAGCAGGAGGTGGGGGCGCGCGGTGCCGGTCGCCCGGAGCAGCAGGTTGGCCGGCTTGACGTCGCGGTGCACGATCCCGGTCGCGTGCACGACGTCCAGCGCGGTGAGCAGCTGCACGAGCAGCTCGCGCACCCACGTCGCCGGCAGCGGGCCGTGGTCGCCGATCAGGGTCGCGACCGAGCCCCCGCGCACCAGCGGCATCGTGAACAGGACGCGATCGTCCTCCCCCGCCCACGACAACGGCGTGACGACGTGGTCGTGCGGGATGCGGGTGCCCTGCTCGCGCATGAACCGCACCAGCGACGCCGAGTCGGACTGGCGCAGCACCTTGCCGGCGTAGACCTCTCCGTCGCGTCGGTCGCGGACGACCCAGACCGAGCCCATGCCACCGTCGGCGATCGGCTCCAGCAGCTCGAACCGTCCCGCGAAGACCTCACCCACGGTCGTGAGCCCCCCGGCGCGAGGCGGCCCTCACAGCGTCTCGAAGCGCATGCCGGCCTTCTGCAGCCGGATGAGCAGCGCGTCGCCCATCGCCTGCGCGGGCGTGACCTGACCGGCGGTCCGCGGGTTGTCGTCCAGGGCCAGGCAGAGCGCTGCCTCGGAGAGCATCTTGGCCGTCTCGGTGTAGCCGGGGTCGCCACCGGAGACCCGGGTGCGGACGGCGCGTCCGCCTGCCTCGCCGACGAAGTCGACGGTGAACCAGGACCGCTCGCGCTTCTCCGATGAGGGCCCCGAGCCCTGCGGCACCTTGGACTTGAGGAGCTCGCGCACGGGCCCGACCTGCGCGGCCAGGCCCAGCGCGCCGACACCCACGGCGCCGCCGACGGCGTAGGGCAGCGTCTTGGTGCCGGCCCAGTGCGAGTAGCGGAACTCCGGGCCGTACGACGCCAGCGCCGCCCCGGTGCGCGCGACGACGATCGGGTCGATGGTGGGCAGCGGGAGGAGCCAGTAGCCGAGGACCGGGTCACGGTGGGGCCGTCCGCGCACGGCACGCGACGAGCGCCCCTCGGGCCGCGCCTCGGCGCGCCGGCGGGCGGCGTAGGCCTGTTTCATCTGCGTGGCCCGGGCGAACTGGTCGAGCGCGGAGTGGAAGGTGCCGCCGGAGAAGGTGCCACCGGAGCGGACCACGCCACGCAGCGTGATCGGCTCGTCGGACGGCAGCTGCTGCACGGTGAAGTAGGCACCCAGGTCGTGTGGGATCGAGTCGAAGCCGCAGGCGTGCACGAGCCGTGCGCCCGTGCGTACGGCGGTCTGGTGGTGCTCGAGGTACATCCTGTCGACGAACTCCGGCTCGCCGGTGAGGTCGAGGTAGTCGGTGCCGGCCTCGGCGCACGCGCCGACGAGGGGGGCGCCGTGCCGGAGGTAGGGACCGATCGTGGTGGCGACGACACGGGTGCGTCGGGCGACGTCGGACAGCGCGGCGGCGTCGGTGGAGTCGGCGACCAGCACCTCGACGTCCACGCCCCGCTCCGCGGCCAGCCGGCGGCGTACGTCGTCGAGCCTGTCGGCATTGCGGCCGGCGATGGCCCACCGCAGTCCGGCCGGCGCCGCGGCGGCGAGGTAGTCGGCGGTCAGGCCCCCGGTGAAGCCGGTGGCCCCGAAGAGCACGAGGTCGAGATCACGGTCGGGACGGCTGTCGAGGGGGGCGCTCACCGCGCCATCGTGCCACGCGGAACCCCGCCCCGGGATGCTCCGTCCGACCGCCATGCGCGCTCGAAGGATCGTCACCTCGCTCACCGTCGTCACCAGTCTGGCCGCGGCACTCGGCATCGGCTACGCCCTGGGCGACGACCCCGGCGCCCGGCCCCCGGCCGCACCCCCGATCACGCTGGCCAACGCCGACCTCACCGTCGCCTCGAGCTGCGCCGACCTGCTCGACAGCTACGTCGAGCGCGCGCTCGTCGAGGTCGGCCCCTACGGATGGGGCGACACGGTCTACTCCGAGGCGATGTCCGGGGCCGACGCGGCCGCGCCCGCCGACGCCGCGGAAAGCGCTCGCTCGACGGTCAGCACGTCGCGGAGCACCAGCGCGGAGTCGGGCACCAACGTCCAGGAGGCCGGCGTCGACGAGTCCGACGTGGTCAAGGTGGCCGGCAGCCTGCTGGTGCGGCTCCGCGAGGGAGAGCTGCTGGCCTACGACGTCTCGGGCGAGGAGCCGAGCCTGCTGTCGGCGACGCGACTCGACGACGCCCGCGGCAGCAACGGCTGGGTCGGCGACCCGGGAGGCGAGCTGCTGCTCGTGGACGGCCGGGCCGTGGTGGTCGGGACGTCGGCCGGCGCGTCGTCCACGACGATCACCACGGTCGACCTCGCCGACCCGACCGCGCCGGCCGTGGTCGACGCCACCACCGTCGGCGGCCGCGCCTCCGCGGTGCGGCTGCACGGCGACGTCGTCCGCGTGGTGGTGCACAACAGCCTCCCGCAGCTCGACTTCGCGATGCCCGAGGGGACGCTCGGCGAGCTGCGCGCCCGGATGCGCAACCGGGCCCTGGTGCGCGACACCACGCTGGCCGACTGGCTCCCCACCGTCGCCGGCGACCCGGTGGTCGACTGCGCGGACGTGGCCGTACCGGAGGACAGCGAGGTCGCCGTCGGCACCACGACCGTGCTCGCCCTCGACCCCGCCGACCCAACCACCCTCACCACGGACGCCGTGGCCACCGACTCCGACATCTCCTACTTCTCCACCGACCGCTTCTACCTGGCCGCGGCCAGCCCGCAGTGGGGCTGGATTGACTGCATGGACTGCCGCCCCGGCGGCATGCCGATGCCCGACGGCACCACCCCGCTGTTCGCGTTCGCGCTCGAGGGGACCGACACGACGTACGTCGCCTCCGGCGAGGTCGAGGGCACCATCGCCGACCGTTGGTCGATGGACGCCGTCGGCGGGTCGCTGCGGGTGGCGCTCGGGCCGAGCAGCGAGACCGGCGACTTCAACTCGGTCGTCATCCTGCGCGAGGAGGGTGCCGACCTGGTCGAGGACGGTCGTGTCGACGGCCTCGGTGTCGGGGAGGAGATCAAGTCCGTGCGCTGGTTCGACGACCTCGCGATCGTGGTGACCTTCCGCCAGACCGACCCGCTCTACGCCGTCGACCTCTCCGACGCCACGGAGCCGCGACTGCTCGGCGAGCTCAAGATCCCCGGCTTCTCCGACTACCTCCACCCGCTCGGCGAGCGCCGCCTCATCGGCATGGGCCAGGACGCGTCCCTGCGGGGCGTCACCCGTGGCGCCCAGGCCGCGCTGTTCGACGTCACCGACCTCACCGACCCGCGGCAGATCGACGTGGTGCGCTACGACGACGGCACGTGGGCCGCGGCCGGCGGCGACCCGCGACAGTTCGCCTGGCTGCCGGACCGGCGGGTCGCGCTGACGGTCGTCTCGCGCAGCGGCAGGGTCGGGATGACCGGCTGGGTCTCGGTCCTGTCGCTGGCCGACGGCTCGATGGACAACCGGATGGTCGAGGTGGAGCACGGCACGGACGTCGACGCCGTCCGCCTGGTGCCGCTCGCGTCCGGCGAGGTCGTGCTGGTGACCGGCGACGACGTGACGTTCTTCGACCTGTGACACGCGCGCGGCGCGTCGTAGGCTCGCAGCATGTGCCGCAACATCCGCCCGCTCAACAACTTCGAGCCGCCGGCGACCCGTGACGAGGTGACGGCGGCCGCCCTGCAGTACGTCCGCAAGGTGGCCGGCACCACGAAGCCGTCGCAGGCCAACGAGGCGGCCTTCCACGCAGCGGTGCGGGAGATCGCCCACATCACCGAGCACCTCCTCGACGAGCTCGTCACGACCGCGCCGCCGAAGAACCGCGACGTCGAGGCCGCCAAGGCCCGTGCCCGGGCGCAGGCGCGCTACGCGTGAGCCTTCCCGCGTCCGGCCCGGCCGAGGAGGAGGCCCTCGACCTGCTCTGCTCGCGGCCCCTGGTCGTGCTGACCGGCGCCGGACTCTCCACCGACTCGGGCATCCCCGACTACCGCGGTCCGGGCGCCCCGGTGCGGGCGCCGATGACCTACCAGGAGTTCGTCGCCACCCCGCAGGCCCAGCAGCGCTACTGGGCGCGCAGCCACCTCGGCTGGCAGCGGATCGGCCGGGCGCAGCCCAACGCCGGGCACCGCGCCCTCGCCGCGATCGACCCCGAGCTGCTGATCACCCAGAACGTCGACGGCCTCCACGAGGCCGCCGGGTCACGTCGGCTGGTGGCACTGCACGGACGGGTGGCCGACGTGGTGTGCCTGGCGTGCCGCACCACCTCCTCGCGCGCGGCGCTGGAGGCCGAGCTCGACGCGCTCAACCCCGGCTGGCTGGAGCGGCACGGCTGGGTCGCGTCGCGCCCCGACGGTGACGTCGACCTCGACCACACCCACGACTTCGTGGTGCCGCGCTGCCCGTGCGGCGGCGCCCTCAAGCCCGACGTCGTGTTCTTCGGGGAGAACGTGCCGCCCGACCGGGTGGCACGCTGCTACGCCGCCGTCGAGGGTCTCGGCGGCGCCGGTGCGCTGCTGGTGGCCGGCTCGTCGCTCACCGTGATGAGCGGGCTGCGCTTCGTCCGGCGTGCCGCCCAGGGAGGGACGCCGGTCGTCATCGTCAACCGCGGCCTGACCCGCGGCGACGCGCTGGCGTCGTACAAGCTCGACGTGGGGTGCAGCGAGTTCCTCGGCGAGCTGGCCGCGCGGGTGGCCGATCAGGACACCTAGCGGCGTACGAAGATGTGCTCGGCCGCCTCGACCACGAGCTCGGCGGTCTCGCCCCCGGAGCCGATGAGGATGCCCTCCTCGGTGCGGGCGATGGTCACGGTCTTGCCCGGGACCGCGCCGACGCGGCGCAGCAGGCCCATCAGCTCCTCGTCCTTCTGCATCTCCTCGGAGATCCGCTTGACGTGGACGCGCTGGTCCTCGGCACCGGCAGCGCCGGAGAGCGGCTCCACGTTGTCCATGAAGTCCTCGCCGGCCCGGTCGCCCAGCTCGTCGAGGCCCGGGATCGGGTTGCCGTAGGGCGACTCCGTCGGGTGGTCGAGCAGCTCGAGCAGGCGACGCTCGACGGTCTCCGACATCACGTGCTCCCAGCGGCACGCCTCGGCGTGCACGAGCTCCCAGTCGAGGCCGATGACGTCGGTGAGCAGCCGCTCGGCGAGCCGGTGCTTGCGCATCACCCGCGTGGCCAGGCGCCTGCCCTCCTCGGTGAGCTCGAGGTGGCGGTCGCCCTGCACGGTGACCAGCCCGTCGCGCTCCATCCGGGCCACCGTCTGCGAGACCGTCGGGCCCGACTGGTGAAGCCGCTCGGCGATGCGCGCACGCAACGGCGGGATGCCCTCCTCGACGAGCTCGTAGATCGTGCGGAGGTACATCTCGGTGGTGTCGATCAGGTCGCTCACGGGCTCATTGTGTCCCATCCCCCAACCGCCGCACGCACACGAGTCGTGGCACAGTGAGGCCGGTGACAGCGCTGATCGTGCCCCGCCGCTTCTGCGGCCCGCCCGACTCCGGCAACGGGGGCTGGACGGCCGGGTCCCTCGCCGCGCTGGACGAGACCGACGCGCCCGGTGACCACAACCGCAGCTGGCCGCCGATCGAGGTCTCGCTGCGCCGGCCACCGCCGCTCGACACCCCGCTCGGCGTCTCGACCGACGCCGGCGTCACGAGCGCGTCGTACGGCGAGGCGCCGGTCGCGACCGCCCACCGCGTCGACCGCACGCTCACCGACGTCGAGCCGGTCGACCCCGCGGTGGCCGCCGCGGCGACGGCGGGCTACCCCGGTCTCACGTTCCACCCCTTCCCCACCTGTTTCGTCTGCGGCACCGACCGGGAGGAGGGCGACGGGCTGCGGATCTTCCCCGGACCGGTCGGCGGGGAGCCCGAGGGCGGTCGGGTCGCCGCGCCGTGGACGCCCCACCCGAGCCTCCAGGAGGACTGGCACACCTACGTCGACGACCACCCCCGCGCGAGCGTGGCCGCGACCTGGGCTGCGCTCGACTGCATCGGCGGCTGGGCCGGCGACCTCACCGAGCGGCTGATGGTGCTCGGCCGGATGACCGCGCGGGTCGACGCCCTCCCGGTCATCGGCGAGGCCCACGTCGTCGTCGGCGAGGGCCGCGGTCGCGACGGCCGCAAGACGTTCACCGCCTCGACCCTCCACGACGCCGACGGCCGGGTCGTCGCCACGGCCGAGCACACCTGGATCGCCGTCGACCCGCAGCAGTTCGGCGGCCGCTCACCCGACGGCCGGGGAGCCGCTGGCGCCGTTTGAGAAGATGCCCGCATGGCTGATGTGAACGATCCAACGACGTACTGGTGGCGCAACGCGGTGATCTACCAGGTCTACGTCCGCAGCTTCGCCGACAGCGACGGCGACGGCGTCGGCGACCTGCCCGGCATCACCTCGCGCCTGCCCTACCTCGCCGACCTCGGCGTCGACGCGCTGTGGATCACGCCGTTCTACACCTCGCCCCAGCACGACCACGGCTACGACGTCGCCGACTACCGCGACGTCGACCCGCTGTTCGGCCGGCTCTCCGACGCCGACGACCTGATCGCGCGCGCCCACGAGCTCGGCCTGCGCGTGGTCGTCGACCTCGTGCCCAACCACACCTCCGACCAGCACGAGTGGTTCCGGGCGGCGCTGGCCGCCGGTCCCGGCAGCCCCGAGCGGGCGCGCTACCTCTTCCGCGACGGCGACGATGGCACCCCGCCCAACAACTGGCAGTCGGTCTTCGGCGGACCGGCGTGGACCCAGGTCGAGGACGGCCAGTGGTACCTCCACCTCTTCGACTCCTCCCAGCCCGACCTCGACTGGCGCAACCCCGAGGTCCCGGCCATGTTCGAGGACGTCCTGCGCTTCTGGCTCGACCGCGGTGTGGACGGCTTCCGCGTCGACGTCGCGCACGGCCTGTTCAAGGAGGCCAGCCTGCGCGACCAGGTGGTCGGGGAGGGCGAGCGGCCGAGCTCGGGGCAGGTCAACACCGACCACTCGATGGTGTCCCGCGAGCTCAAGGACGAGCCGATGTGGGACCAGCCCGAGGTGCACGACGTCTACCGCGCCTGGCACCGCGTGCTCGACGAGGCCGGACCCGACCGGATGGCCGTGGCGGAGGCGTGGACCCAGACGTCGGAGTCGATGGCGGCGTTCGTGCGTCCCGACGAGCTCGACCAGGCCTTCAACTTCGCGTGGCTGCTGGCCGACTGGTCGGCCGACGACTTCGCGCGGGTCGTCACCGAGACCCTCGCGGCGGTCGAGCCGGCGGGCGCCTCGCCGACGTGGGTGCTCAGCAACCACGACGTCGTACGCCACCCCACCCGCTACGGCGGCGGCGAGCGGGGCCTGGCCCGGGCGCACGCGGCGACGCTGGCGATGCTCGCCCTGCCCGGCTCGTGCTACCTCTACCAGGGCGAGGAGCTCGGCCTCGAGCAGGTCGACGTCGCCCCCGAGGACCGGCAGGACCCGGCCTACCTGCGCACCGGGGAGGTCGGCCGCGACGGCTGCCGCGTCCCGATGCCGTGGGGCGGGAGCGAGCCCCCGTACGAGTTCGGTCCCGGCACCGGGCAGCCGTGGATCCCGCAGCCTGCCGACTGGGCGGGACTGACGGTCGAGGCGCAGACCGGCGCCGAGGGGTCGAGCCTCGAGTTCTACCGCCGGGTGCTGGCCGCGCGGCACGAGTTCGCGTGGACGGCCGGCGAGAAGGTCGAGCTTCTCGACCTCGCCCCCGACGTGCTCGCGTTCCGCCGCGGGCCGCTCACCGTCGTGCTCAACTGCGGCTCCACCGCCGTCGACCTCCCCGACGGCGAGGTGCTCGTGGCCAGCGCGCCCGTCGACAACGGCCGGCTCCCCGCGGACGCCTCCGTCTGGCTGCGGCGCTGACGGCTGCGCCGTGTCGGTCGCTCAGTCGTCGCCGAGGGCGCGGTTGTAGGCCGCCAGCTGGGCGCCGAAGGCGGCGAGCTCCTCGTCGCTCCAGGCCGAGAGCCGCTCGTCGAAGCGGTCGCTGCGGGCCCGGAACATCGCCTCGAGCCGCCGGCGGCCCTCCGCGCTCGCGTCGAGCAGGATCGCGCGGCGGTCGTCGGCGGCGGGCTGGCGCTCGACCAGGCCGAGGTCGACGAGCGTCTGCACCTGGCGGCTGACGCCGCCCTTGTCCATCCCGTACGCGTCGGCCAGGTCGGCGGCACGGAGCGGGCCGTGCTGGGCCAGGTGGCTCAGGATGAAGTAGGTGATGGGGTGCAGGTCGGGGTGGACCTCCCGGGCCCGGTCGGCCATCACCCGCTTGACCCGGCGGATCAGGATGCCGACCTCGGCCTCGATGAAGCGCAGGTCGTCCTGCCTCGTGGCCGTCGCGCTCGTGCTCATGACCGGGGCTCCTGCGCCAGGAGCTCGTCCTCGCGCATCACCGAGGTGCGCAGCGGGGTCTCCTTGATGAAGAGCACCGCGATCAGCGCCCCCACCGCGAACGGCAGGGCGACCAGGAAGATGTGGCCGGTCGCGTCGCCGAACGCGCTCTCGAAGATCGCCCGCACCGGAGCCGGCAGGTCCGAGACGTCGGGGATGCTGCCGGTGTCGTGCGAGACCGCGGAGGCGTACTCCGGGTGGATCGCGAGCAGCTTCGTCAGCCCCGACTCGACGGCCGCGGCGACCTGGTGGGCGAGCACGGCACCGAGCGCGGCGATGCCGACGGAGCCGCCCAGGGAGCGGAAGAAGGCGACGACGGAGGAGCCGGCTCCCATGTCGGAGAGCGCGATGGTGTTCTGCACGGCGAGGACGAGGTTCTGCATGGTCGCGCCGAGTCCCAGCCCCAGGACGGCCATGAAGAGGCCGGTGCGCCACAGCGGGGTGGAGGCGTCGATCGTGCCGAGCAGAGCGATGCCGGCGATGACCGCCACCATGCCGCCGACGAGCCAGCGCTTCCAGATGCCGGTGTGGGAGATGATCCGCCCGCTCACGATGCTCGAGACGAGCAGCCCGCCGACCATGCAGATCGACATCAGGCCGGCCTCGGTCGGGCTCATGTCCTTGGCGCGCTGGAAGTAGAGGCTCAGGTAGACCGTCGAGCCGAACATCGCGACGCCGATCAGCACCGACGCGACCGTGGCGAGGGTGAGGGTGCGCTCGCGGAACAGGCGCAGCGGGATCATCGGGTCGGCCGCCACGTTGGCCTCGACGTGGATCGCGAGGCCGATCACGACGATGGACGCGACGATCATCAGGCCGCTGGTCCAGGAGATCCAGTCGAAGTTGTTGCCGCCGAGCGAGACCCAGACCAGCAGGATGGACACGCCGCCGACCAGCAGGGTCGCCCCGAGGTAGTCGATCGAGACGTCCCGCTTGAGGACGACGGGCAGGCGCAGGGTGCGCTGGAGGACGACGAAGGCCAGCAGGGCCACGGGCAGTCCGGCGAAGAAGCACCAGCGCCAGCCGATGGTGTCGACGAGCACACCGCCGACGAGCGGGCCGCTCACCGTGGCGAGGGCGAAGACCGCGCCGATGTAGCCGCTGTAGCGGCCGCGCTCGCGCGGGGAGACCATCGTGGCGATCACGACCTGGACCAGCGCGGTCAGGCCGCCGACGCCGAGGCCCTGGACGAAGCGGGCCCCGATCAGGACCTCCATCGACGGTGCGAAGCCGGCAGCCAGCGACCCCACCGAGAAGATCACCAGCGCGCTCTGCACCAGGGTCTTCTTGTTGAACAGGTCGGCGAACTTGCCCCAGATCGGCGTGGTCGCCGTCATCGCGAGCATGGTGGCCACGACGACCCAGGTGTAGCCGGTCTGGCTGCCCTCGAGGTCGTCGACGATGGTCGGCAGGGCGTTGCTGACGATCGTGCTGGAGAGCATCGCGACGAACATCGCGAGCAGCAGGCCGCTGAGGGCCTCGAGCACCTCGCGGTGCGTCATCTCGCCGCTCTGCTCGGCGGTGATGGGGGGAGCCTGGGTCACTACGGTCCTTTTCGGTTGCTCAGAGCAATAGTTGTTTTGCACAACCATAGTCGCGGCCCGGATGTTCCCCAACCCGGCGTACGCACCCCAGGACGGCGTCAGGACGCGCCGACTCGACGTCGTTCGGGCGTCAGGACGCGCCGACTCGACCTGCCCCGACCTGCCCCGACCTGCCCCGACCTCACCGACCTGCCCCGACCAGCCCCGGACATGCAGCGACCCGCAGGCCTGCTGCCCCTCGGGGAGGGGCCCCGGGGGATGACACCGGGAGCCTGCGGGTCGGGTGGCTGCAGTGGATTCGCCGGCAGCTGTCGGCGATGCGGGCTGCCTAGCTGGCAGCCACCTCACTCATCCGAAAAGAACTCATTCCTCGGATCACCTCCCTTCTGTGTAGGACCACCGTACGTCGCCGGGTGGGCCCGCTCAACGGGTTAAGCCGCTCACCCCACGACGTCCTCGGGCGCCGCCTCGGGCGCCCCCTCGAACTGGGAGCGGTAGAGCCGCGCGTAGGCCCCGCCTGCCCCGAGCAGCTGCTCGTGCGAGCCCTGCTCGACGATCGAGCCGTCCTCCATGACGAGGATCAGGTCGGCGTCGCGGATGGTGGAGAGCCGGTGGGCGATGACGAACGAGGTGCGGTCGGAGCGCAGGGCGGCCATCGCCTGCTGCAGCAGCAGCTCGGTGCGGGTGTCGACGGAGGACGTCGCCTCGTCGAGGATCAGCAGCGCCGGGTCGGAGAGGAACGCCCGCGCGATCGTCACCAGCTGCCGCTCGCCCGCCGAGAGGTTGGAGCCGTCCTCGTCGATGACGGTGTCGTAGCCCTCGGGCAGCGAGTGCACGAAGCGGTCGACGAAGGTGGCCCGGGCGGCCTCGAGGATCTGCTCCTCGCCGGCGTCCGGCCGACCGTAGGCGATGTTGTCGCGGATGGTGCCGGCGAACAGCCAGGTGTCCTGCAGCACCATGCCGATGCGGCTGCGCAGCACTGCGCGCGGGATCGAGGTGATGTCCACGCCGTCGATGAGGATGCGCCCCGACTGCGGGTCGTAGAAGCGCATCACCAGGTTGACCATCGTGGTCTTGCCGGCGCCCGTGGGGCCGACGATGGCGACGGTGTGACCGGGCTCGGCGACCAGCGAGAGGTGCTCGATCAGCGGCCGCGCGGGGTCGTAGGAGAAGGAGACGTCCTCGAAGCGCACCTCGCCCCGCCCGCGCTCGGCCGGGCGGCCGGACGCGTCCGGCGACTCCTCGGGCGCGTCGAGCAGCTCGAAGACCCGCTCGGCCGAGGCGACGCCCGACTGCAGCAGGTTGAGCATGGAGGCGACCTGCGTCAGCGGCTGGGTGAACTGGCGGGAGTACTGGATGAACGCCTGCACGTCGCCCAGCGACATCGTGCCGCTGGCCACCCGCAGCCCGCCGAGCACCGCGATGACGACGTAGTTGAGGTTGCCGACGAACATCATGATCGGCATGATCAGGCCGCTGACGAACTGCGCGCCGTAGGACGCCTGGTAGAGCTCCTCGTTCTGCTCGGCGAAGACCCGCTCGGCCTCGGCCTGGCGACCGAAGACCTTGACGATCGCGTGGCCCGAGAAGGTCTCCTCGATGTGGGCGTTGAGCGTGCCGGTGCGCCGCCACTGCTGGATGAACATGCCCTGCGAGCGCTTCATCACCGCGCCCGTGACGGCCATCGAGATCGGCACCGAGACCAGTGCGACCATCGCCAGGAGCGGCGAGATCCAGAACATCATCGCCAGCACCGCGAAGACGGTCAGCAGCGAGTTGAGCATCTGGCTCATCGTCTGCTGCAGCGTCTGGCTGATGTTGTCGATGTCGTTGGTGACGCGGCTGAGCAGCTCGCCGCGCGGTTGCTTGTCGAAGTAGCCCAGCGGCAGCCGGTGCACCTTGTCCTCGACCTCCGAGCGCATCCGCAGCACGGTGCCCTGGACGACGTCGTTGAGCAGGTAGCCGGCCAGCCAGGACAGCAGCGACGCGCCGACGTAGATCGCCAGCACGACCATCAGCACGTCGGCGACCGCGGAGAAGTCGACGCCGTCGGTGAGGTCCATCGACGCGACCATGTCGGCGCGGTCGTCCTCGCCGCTGGCGCGCAGCGACTCCACGGCCTGCTCCTTGGTGCCCCCGGAGCCCAGCACGTCCCTGCCGATCAGTCCGGCGAAGACCAGGTCGGTCGCCCGGCCGAGGATCCACGGGCCGACGGCGGTGGCGATGACGCTCAGCAGCGTCAGCACCACGACTGAGTACGCCTTGTGGCGCGCGGGGTGCAGCCGCGCGAGCAACCGCCTGAGGGAGGGCCAGAACGTGTCGGCCTTCTGCCCGATCATCCCGCCACCCATCGGCCCGCGCCCGGGGCCGCTGGACTGGATCCGCTCGGTCTCCTTCAACGTGCCGGAGGCGGCCGGGGAGTCGGCTGACCCGGTGGTCGGGCCGGGCTGCTCGCGGGTGCTCATGCCACCTCCTCGGGGGTCAGCTGCGACGCGACGATCTCGCCGTAGGTCGAGCAGGTCTCGAGCAGCTCGTCGTGGGTGCCGGTGCCGACCACGGCGCCGTCCTCCATCACCACGATCCGGTCGGCGTGCCGGATGGTCGCCACGCGCTGGGCGACGATCACCACCGTCGCGTCGCGGGTCGCCGGGCGCAACGCCGCGCGCAGGCGGGCGTCGGTGGCCAGGTCGAGCGCGGAGAACGAGTCGTCGAAGAGGTAGATCCCGGGCCGGCGGATCACCGCGCGGGCGATCGCCATCCGCTGGCGCTGGCCGCCGCTGAGGCTGGACCCGCCCTGGGCCACCTCCGACTGGAGGCCGTCGGGCATGGCCTCGACGAACTCGCGCGCCTGGGCGATCTCGAGCGCCGCCCACATCTCGGCGTCCGTCGCGTCGGGCTTGCCGTAGCGGAGGTTGTCGGCCACGGTGCCGCGGAAGAGGAACGCCTTCTGCGGCACCAGCCCGAGGCGCGACCACAGCGTGTCGAGGTCGAGGTCGCGCACGTCGACCCCGCCCACGCGCACCGCTCCCCCGGTGGCGTCGAACAGCCGCGGCACCAGGTTGACCAGAGTCGACTTGCCGGCGCCGGTCGAGCCGACGATCGCCACGGTCTCACCCGGGGCCGCGCGCAGCGAGACCTCGCGGAGCACGGGCTCGTCGGCGCCGGGGTAGGCGAAGCTCACGCCGTCGAGCTCGAGGCCCAGCCGCTCGGGCAGCGCGGTGACCGGGACGGCGGGCGGGACGACGGAGGAGTCGGTGTGGAGCACCTCGGTGATCCGCTCGGCGCACACCGCCGCGCGCGGCACCATCATCAGCATGAACATCGCCATCATCACCGACATCACGATCTGCATGAGGTAGGCGATGTAGGCGGTCAGCGCGCCGACCTCCATCTGCCCCGCCTCGACCCGGTGCCCGCCGAACCACAGCACCCCGACGGTCGCCACGTTGGCCACGATCATCACCGTGGGGAACATCGCCGCCTGCCACCGTCCGGCCCGGATCGCGACCTCGGTGAGCTGGGCGTTGGCGTCGGCGAAGCGGGCGGTCTCGTGCTTCTCGCGCACGAACGCGCGCACCACGCGCACGCCCGTGATCTGCTCGCGCAGCAGCCGGTTGACCTCGTCGATGCGCTCCTGCATCAGCCGGAAGCTCGGCACCATCTGGCGCACGATGAGGCCGATGGACAGGCCGAGCACGGGCACCACGGCGAGCACCAGCCACGACAGGCCGAGGTCCTCGCGGGCGGCCATGACGATGCCGCCGACCATCATCATCGGCGCCGCCACCATGAGCGTGCCGCCCATCAGCACCAGCATCTGCACCTGCTGCACGTCGTTGGTCTCGCGGGTGATCAGCGAGGGCGCCCCGAACTGCTGCACCTCGCGCGCCGAGAACGACCCCACCCGGTGGAAGATCGCGGCGCGCAGGTCACGGCCGAAGCCCATGGCGTTGCGGGCCGAGAACCACACCGCCGTGATCGAGCAGGCGACCTGGACGAGCGACACGGCGAGCATCAGCCCGCCGTGGCTCACGATGTAGCCGGTGTCGCCGGTGACGACACCGTTGTCGATGATGTCGGCGTTGAGGCTCGGCAGGTAGAGCGCGGCCAGCGTGCCGGCGAACTGGAGCCCGACCACGGCGGCCAGCGGCGCGGCGTACGGGCGGAGGTAGGTGCGTACGAGTGCGAGGAGCATCAGGAGTCCCTGCCGGTCGCGGTCGTCGGCGAGAGGACCCCCCGGAAGCGCACCCGGCCAGCATAGGTCGGCGCCCACCGGCCCACCAACGCCTTTGCGGCCACGCCCGACGACGCAGCGAGGGCCGACGCGTGCGACCTCGGACGGCCCGGCTCAGGGGGCGAGCCGCTCCACGGTCCAGCCCGCACCGTCGCGGCGGTAGACGAGCCGGTCGTGCATCCGGCTGGGGCGTCCCTGCCAGAACTCCACGGCCTCCGGCACCACGCGGTAGCCGCCCCACTCGGGCGGGACCGGGATCGGTGCGTCGTCTCCGAAGCGCTCCTGCGCCTGCGCGTAGGCCGCCGTGAGGTCGGCGCGCGAGGCGACGGGGCGCGACTGGCGCGACGCCCACGCGCCGAGCCGGGCGCCACGGGGCCGGGTGTGGAAGTAGGCGGCGACCTCGTCGTCGCCGAGCACCGACGCGGTCCCCTCGACGCGCACCTGCCTCTCGAGCGGGTGCCACGGGAAGAGCAGCGCGCAGCGCGGGTCGGTGGCGAGCTCGGAGCCCTTGCGGGAGGAGCGGTTGGTGAAGAAGACGAACCCGTCGGGGCCCACGCCCTTGAGCAGCACCATCCGGCTCGACGGGCCGCCGTCGGGCGACGCGGTCGCCAGCACCATCGCGTTGGGCTCGTGCAGCCCCGCGTCGACCGCCTGGCGCATCCAGCTGCCGAACATCTCGAGGGGGTCGTCGGCGAGGTCGGGCAGGTCGAGCCCGCCGCGGCCGTACTCCTCACGCAGCCCGGCGATGTCCATGTCGCCGACCCTAGTGCCGGTGCGCAACGCGAGCCCGCGTCGAGACCCCCTGTCGCGGGCCGGTCAGGGCAGCGTGGCCGCGTGGGCGGCGTACCACGACGTCCTGGCCTTGGCGCCCTTGCGCGTCAGCGAGACGTGCAGGTGGTCGCGGTGGCGCAGCGTCGGCGAGCAGGTGCGGCGCGTGCGGCAGCCCGAGCTGAGGTAGCGCTTGGCGACGAAGCCGTCGTAGGAGGCGTACATCGTGTCGTCCCAGATCAGGTACATGATCCCCATCCGGCGGGCCAGGGCGTGCGGCTGGCCGGTGTCGTCGGGCGCCAGGACCTCGTCGATCAGGGCGGCGGCGAGCGCGGCCTCGGCAGGGTCGGTGGCGTCGAGCAGCCAGTCGAACGCCCGCGACTCCTTGTGCTCGCTGCGGCTCGACCCGGCGCACGAACGGCTGATCGGGCCGTAGCCGCCGCCGCGGGCGACCAGCCAGTCGGCGAGCATGAGCACCCCCGCCTTCGGCTTGCGTCGGCAGGTGGTCTGCGGCTGGTAGCCCGAGTAGGGCTCCATCGGCATCAGGAACGGCGCCGACGACGTGACGGTGCCGCGACGGCTGGCGGGCTCCTGCGCCGAGGCTCCCGGACCGCCTGCGAGCAGGCCCAGCAACAGGCCGAGCAGCAGCACGCCCGTGGCCGCGACCCGCGCGCCGACCCCCGCTGATGACTGCATCGAAACGTCCCACCCTCCCCTGTGACCACATCCGGCACAGGGACCGTAGGCGCGCCCGCGCGCCGCCGTCAGGGGTTCGTCAGAACATCACCGCTGTAGTTCGCAGGCGGGCGTCCCGCCGGGCAGCCGGTGCCGGTGGGCGGCGACCCAGGCGTAGGCGCGGCGGGCCACGGGGTCGACGCCCGGCGCGGTGATCAGGCGCCCGGCGAGCCGGGCCGGCAGCGGCCCCGTGCGCAGGATCGAGGCGAACGCGCGGTGGCCGTAGTCGACGCGACCGTCGGGGTGGACGTAGGGCATCTCGACGACGGCGCGCTCGGGGTCGACGCCGAGCTCCTCGAGGTCGGCGGCCTGCACGGTCGAGCTGTCGACGTCGACGCCGAGCCGCGGCACCAGGCGGGCCGTGCGCATGCAGAAGCCGCAGTCGGCGTCGTTGAGCATGAGGCCTCGGTCCACGGCACGAGCCTACGTCGCGTGGCGGCAGCGCACGCTCCGCAGTGGCGCGCGGGTGGGGTTGAGCGGGGGCGTCCCCGCTCAACGGCCCGGATCCGGGTGTCCTAGCGGGGACGAGACGTGTCCAGTGGTCGCCGGACGCGCGGGCGTCGTTCAGCCGGATCGAGGCGCCGGGACGTACGCGCGCGCCGGGGGTTGAGCGGGGACGTCCCCGCTCAACGGCCCGGATCCGGGTGTCCTAGCGGGGACGAGACGTGTCCAGTGATCCGCGGGACCCGTGGAAGGTCGTTCTCAGCGTCAGCAGTCTGTCCGCCTTGGCGGGGGCGCCATCCTGGCCAGCCGCACCCCACCGACGGGCCGGGACGCTTCCCGCACCCCACCGCCTCTGGGAGAATCCCCCCACCTGGCCGACCGGCGGATGGGGCGACGTGGCAGGCGACGTGGGATCGAGGCAGCGAGCGCGTCGTACGACCGCCGTGACGTGCCTGGCCGTGGTGCTCGCCCACGGGGTCGCGTTGGCGATGATCGCCCGGAGCGCCGATGCCCAGGAGCCGCACCGGGTCCCGCTGCTGGTCGCCGCACCGGCGGTGGTCGCGTCGTCGCTCGCCGACGACGCCGACACCATGGCGGCCGCGCCGTTCGACGCCACCTGGACCGACGACGAGGACGAGGCCCGCAGCGCCGTGCACGACGGCACGGCCGTCGCTGCCGTGCTGGTCGACCTGCGCACCACCCGGGACGTCGTGCTCGTCAACGCACGGGCCGACGCGGCGCTCAACGACGCGGTCACCGACCGGCTCGAGACCATCTCGGCCTCCAGGGACCGGACCTTCGCCGTCGAGGAGCTCGCCGTGGAGGACTCGGACGCCGCAGAGCGGGTCCGCTGGTTCGTCCTGCTGGCGGGCGTGCTGGGACTCGGCGTCGCGCTGGTGCTCTCCCTGGTGCGGGGCCGGGCCGGCGGGTCCGACCGGTCGCGCCTGCTGCCGGCAGTAGTCGCCCTCGGTGGGGTCGCCGTCACCGGCGCCGCGCTGCTCCAGCTCGCCCCCGCGACGCGGCTGCCCGGCGACGACCCGGCCGTCATCGGCATCGGCGCGCTGTACGTGTTCACGATGGGCGCGGTCGTCCTCGGTGCCGAGGCGCTGGCAGGAGTGGTCGGGCTGGCCACCGCCACGGCGGCGCACTTCGTGCTCGCCACGTCGCTGCTGTTCGCCACCGACCCCTACCTGCTGCCCCCCTCCTGGGCGGCCGCGACCGGGTGGATGCCGACCAGCGCGGCGCAGGGGGCGCTCGCGGAGGTGGCCCGCGTCGAGCCCGCAGCGCGCCAGCACGTGCTCGCGATCGCCGCCGCTGCGGCGGTCGCCCTGCTCGTGCTGGCGCTCGCCCACCGGATGCGCGAGCGATCCCGGGAGCCAGGGGCGGCGATGCCGGTGCGGCACTGGCGGCTGTGGGTGCTGGGTGCCGTGGCGCCGCTGGCGGCGGTGCTGGGACTGGTGACCGCCTTCGTGCCGGCCGACGTGCTCGGCGCCGCGTCACTGCCCAGCGTGGCGACCCGGACCACGTGCGTCGATCGTGGCGTCCGGCCCACGACCGTGACCCAGCTGAACGCCCAGGTCGCAGACCTGCAGGGGGTCCCGGCGTTCCAGGGCGGCGACGTGGGGGCCGACGTCCAGCTCGGCGACGGCCGGTTCCTCGTCGTCTTCGGCGACACGCTGCGTGCCCCGGCCTTCGACGGACCGCGACTTGTGCGCAACTCGATGATGCTCTGGCAGGCCGACTGCGTCTCGGTGGTGCTCCCGCCCTCCCGGGGCGCGCTCATCCCCGACCGCCGCGACGGGGTCGGCTACTGGCCGATGTCGACCGCCGTGTCCCACCGCCCCGGCTACGACCTCGTGCTGGTCTCGACCCAGCGCGTCGCCGCCACCGGAGCCGGCTCGTTCGACTTCGCCAACCTCGGGCCGTCCCTGGCGGTGTTCGTGGTGGCCGACGGCGCGACGCCGCAGCTCATCGAGGTCGAGGACATCGGACCCGACGACCCGCGGCGGAGCCCGCCGGAGTGGGGGGCGGCGATGGCCGTCGCCGACCGGTGGCTCTACCTCTACGGGACCGCCAACCCCGACCAGGAGGGCGTCTTCGGATTCTCCCTCCGGGTCGCGCGCGTGCGCCCCAACGACGTGCTCGACGTCTCGCGCTGGCGCTTCTGGGACGGCAGCGCCTGGCAGCGCGACGCCGGCGAGGCGGCCCGGCTCATCCCTGCCGCCGGAGGCGTGTCGCAGACGCTGAGCGTCTTCCGCCGCGGTGGGCGCTGGTACGCCCTGAGCAAGCTGGACGGCGACCTCGGCGACCAGATGGTGCTGTGGACCGCCCCCCGTCCGACCGGACCCTTCACCCGGACGGCGCCGGTCGCGTCGCTGCCCGTCGACGCCGACTCCGGCGCGATCACCTACATGCCGCTCGCGCACCCGCAGCTGTTCCCCCGGCCCGGGACCGTGGTGGCGTCCTACAGCAACAACAACGTCGACGCCCGGAGGATCACGGAGGATCCGCGCCTCTACCGTCCGACGTTCCTGCGCGTCCGGCTGCCGGGGTGACGGGACGTCAGATGCGCCGGCCGAAGCAGCGGCTGAGCTCGGAGCCGCAGTAGTGGCCGAACCCGGGGATCGGCTCGTAGCCCGAGGACAGGTAGAGCTCGATGGCCTCCGGCTGCTTGATCCCGGTCTCCAGCACGAGCACCTCGATCCCGGCGTCGGCGGCGGTCGCCTCGAGGTGCGCGAGCATCCGCCGCGCCAGGCCGCGCCGCTGGGCCGCGGGCACGACGTACATCCGCTTGACCTCGGCGCTCACCTCGGCGCCCAGCGCCGTCACCGAGCTGCGCCGCCACGCGCCGGTGGCGACCGGGACGCCGTCGAGGTAGCCGACGAAGAACTGCCCGAGCGGGTCCTCGAAGTCGGCCGGGTCGACCGGCGACTCGTCGCGACCGCCGTAGCGCGCGACGTACTCCTCCTGGACCGCCTCCACCAGCAGCTGCGCGTCGCGGTGGGTGATCGGGAGCCGCTCGATGCGCAGCCCGGACGCCGCGGCCCCGGTCGCCGCGGCCGCTGCAGGGCCGGAGGACGGCGAGCCGTGGTCCATCGAGATCCCCGATCGTGAGACGTGTGCGAGCGGGTGCCACAATAGACGCGCTGACAGCGTCGTCAGGACCGTCCTTCCGCACCACACGTGAGGCTTCCCATGACCGACGCCCTGAAGATCCCCGCCGAGCTCCTCCCGGCCGATGGCCGCTTCGGCGCGGGTCCGTCCAAGATCCAGACCAGCCACCTCGACGCGCTCGCCGCGACCGGCTCCTCGCTGATGGGCACCTCCCACCGGCAGGCCCCGGTGAAGAAGACGGTCGGCCGCGTCCGCGAGGGCCTCGCCGCGCTCTTCGACCTGCCCGAGGGCTACGAGGTGGTGCTCGGCAACGGCGGCGCGACCGCCTTCTGGGACATCGCCTGCTTCGGCCTGATCCGCGAGAAGAGCCAGCACCTGTCCTTCGGTGAGTTCTCCTCCAAGTTCGCCACGTCGGCCAGGAAGGCACCGTGGCTGGCCGACCCGACGGTCATCACCAGCGAGCCCGGCTCGCGTCCCGACGCGGTCGCCGAGGAGGGCGTGGACGCCTACGCCTGGGCGCACAACGAGACCTCCACCGCCGTGATGGCGCCCGTCCGCCGTCCGGCCGGGGCGGCCGACGACGCGCTCGTGCTGGTCGACGCGACCTCCGGCGCCGGCGGCCTGCCGGTCGACCTCGACCAGGTGGACGCCTACTACTTCGCACCGCAGAAGTGCTTCGCCTCCGACGGCGGCCTGTGGATCGCCCTCATGTCACCGCGCGCCCTGGCCCGCGCCGAGGAGATCGCCGCGAGCGGGCGCTACGTCCCGCCGTTCTTCGACCTGCCGACCGCGATCGACAACTCCTCGAAGAACCAGACCTACAACACCCCGTCGGTCGCGACCCTCTTCCTGATGGCCGAGCAGCTCGACTGGATGAACAGCCAGGGTGGGCTGAAGGGGATGGTCGAGCGCACGACCGCCAGCTCCGACGCGCTCTACGGATGGGCCGAGCGGACGTCCTACACCACGCCCTACGTCGCCGAGCCGGCCGACCGCTCGCTCGTGATCGGCACCATCGACTTCGACGACTCGATCGACGCGGCCGCCGTCGCTGCCACCCTGCGTGCCAACGGCATCGTGGACACCGAGCCCTACCGCAAGCTCGGGCGCAACCAGCTCCGCATCGCGATGTACCCCGCGGTCGACCCGGCCGACGTGGAGAAGCTCACCGCCGCGATCGACCACGTCGTCGCCCACAGCTGACGTCCCGCGCCGGACGCGTCGTGCTCAGGCCGCCAGCAGCTTGAGCACGGCGCGCTCCAGCGCCGCCTGCCGCGCGTCGTCGGTGTCGTAGGACCCGCGCACCGTGATCGTCCTGCCGCGCTCGTAGGCCTCGACCACGCGCGGGTCGACGTAGGCCGTCCGGGCGAGGGTCGGGGTGTTGCCCAGGAACTCCGCGACCTCCTTCATCGCCGCGGACACCGCCCGCTTGCGCGACGCCTTCGTCGCCCCCGGCTCGTCGGAGTCGGCGAGGACGGCCGCCGCGATCACCGTGGCGTGCCAGGTGCGGAAGTCCTTGGCGGTCGCCTCGATGCCGAAGCAGCCACGGATGTAGTCGTTGACGTCGGAGGAGGACAGGTCGCGCCAGGTGCGGCCGTCCTTCCAGGCCAGGAGCTCGTCACCGCCACCGCGGCGACGACGCATCACCTCGAGGGCGCTCACCGCTGACGGGTCGTCGATGTCGATGCAGTGCTCGACGCCCGACTTGCCGGTGAAGCAGAAGCGCATGCCGCCCCGGTGGCGCGAGACGTGCTCCTTGCGCATGGTGGTGAGGCCGAAGGAGCCGTTGGTGTCGGTGTAGACGTCGTTGCCGATGCGGAAGTAGCCGAGGTCGAGCAGGCGCACGGCGACCGCGCACGCCCGCTCCTGCGACATGCCCTCGGCCCCGATGTCGGCCAGCACCCGCTCGCGGGCCCGGGAGAGCGCCTTGCCGAACAGGAGGATCCGGTCGAACTTGGCCGCGTCGCGGCTGGCCCGCCACTGCGGGTGGTAGAGGTATTGGCGGCGCCCGGCGTCGTCGGTGCCGACGGCCTGGAGGTGGCCGTGGGGGTGGGGCGTGATCCACACGTCCTTCCACGCCGGCGGGATGACGAGGTCCTTGCAGCGCTGGACCTGGTCGGGGTCGAGGCGCTCGCCGTGCTGGTCGAGGTAGACGAAGCCCTTGCCCGCCCGGCGCCGGGTCCAGCCGGGCTGGTCGGGAAACGTGCGCCTCAGTCGCGGCATGGCGCGAACCTAGCGAACCCCTCCCCGCTCCGCGGCCACCCTGAGGGAGGTCCGGCGGCCTGGCGCTCAGCCCGGCGGCCGGCTCGACAGCACGGCGCGGATCTCGTCGTACGCCGTCGCGCCGAAGGCCACGAGCCGGGCCTCCTCCACCGAGGTCGGCGTCGCGCGCAGCGTGTCGACGGCGGCGGCGATCGCGTCGTCGCGCGGCCACCCGTAGACCCCGGCACTGACGAGGGGGAAGGCCACCGAGCGGGCTCCGAGCTCGTCGGCCACCGCGAGGGCTCCGGAGTAGCACGACTCGAGCAGCGACCGGTCGCGCTCGCCGGCGTTCCAGTTGGGACCGACCACGTGGATCACCCAGCGGGCGGGCATCCGGCCGGCGGTGGTCCAGCCGGCGGCGCCGGTGGCGAGGCCGTGGGGGAAGCGTCGCCGGCAGTCGTCGAGCACCTCCGGGCCGCCCGCGGCGTGGATCGCCCCGTCGACGCCTCCGCCGCCGCGCATCCGGCGGTTGGCGGCGTTGACGACGGCATCGACCTCCTGGGTGGTGATGTCGCCCTCGACGACGGTGAGCCGCACCGGCTCAGCCCTCCCGTCCGGCGTCGGCGCGCAGGACCCGGCTGGCCAGCTCGGCCTGGCTGGCGGTCAGCAGGTGCTCGGGCACCCGCACCGGCGCCCGGTCGTCGACGGCGAAGGTGTAGACGAACATGTCGGGCCGCGGCGGGCCGTCAGCGGTGGCCGCGCCCAGCACCGCCTCGGTCACCAACCGGCCGAGGTCGGGGTCAGCGGGGTCGAGGTCGACCTCGGCCGCCTCGGTGCGGCCGGCGAAGCCGCCGCTGCGCTCGACGCGGAGCCGCCCCCCGGCGACGCCCGGCTGGGGCTGGCGCCCGGGCTCGGGCTGGGTGGATGCGGCGGCACCGGTGCGGGCCGGCTCGACGCCGACCCGGGCCCACGCCTCGCGGACCGCGTCGGCGTGCTCCCCGGCTGCGGCCACGGTGGCCGCGGCGAAGGTCGCGAAGGTGGCCCGAGACGGGACATCGCCGCCGACGAGTGCGTCGTACCAGATGCGGCCGGCACCCTCGACGGCCCGGCCGCCGATCGCGACGGCGGCGAGCTGGAACGCCTTGTTGGGGATGCCGGAGTTGAGGTGGACGCCACCGCTGTCGTCGGTGGTCTCGACGTAGTCGTCCAAGTGGCCCACCTGCGGGTCGGCGCCGATCTCCGGGGCGTCGTAGGCGGTGCCGGGAGCAGCCAGGTCACGCAGCGCCCGGGCCCGCACGCGCGGCAGGAAGATGCCCTCGCCGATGAGCCAGTCGCCCTCGGCCGCGTCCTGGCCGAGGAGACGCTGCTTGAGGCAGGAGGCGAAGGCGTCGGCCACCGACTCGTTGAGGGCGCCGGGCTGGCCCTCGTAGGCCAGTGCCGCGGTGAGCTCGACGACGGCGTGGGAGAACTCGTGGGCCAGGACGTCGACGGGCTTGGTGAACCGCTCGAACACGCGGCCGTCGCCGTCGCCGAAGACCAGCTGGATGCCGTCCCAGAACGCATTGTTGTAGCGCGAGCCGAAGTGGACGGTCAGGCTGACGGGGGCGCCCGCGCCGTCGTAGGAGTCGCGCCCCAGGTCGTCGCGGAACATCAGCAGCGTCGCCTCGATGCCGGCGGCGGCCTCGTCGACCGCCACGTCACCGGTCGCGGGCTCGCCCGCGCTCCGGGCGGGGGTGCCGGGCAGCGAGGTGCTCGACCCGGCGTCGTGCACCGTCCACGCCGCGGTCGCGACCGCGCCCCCGATCGGGGCGGGCTCCGGCCGGACCCCGCTGCGGGCGGCCCGCTCGCGGCGCAGCGCCTCGTCGGCGGCGGCGCGCTCGGGGCCGTCGACCCGCTCCACGAGCCAGGGTGGGATGAAGGTGCAGCGCGCGGCCCGAGACGTGGTCATCGCCCCTGTCTACCCCGCGCCACCGACAGGGGGAAGGACTCGACGTGCCGCCGCGTGGGTGCCGTGCCGTGCGCGAACTGTCTCCCCACCCGGGGGGTGAGCGTCGGAATTGAACGCCTCGGCCGTGCCGCCGGTAGCCTTGTCGCGCGATCCACGCCTTCGCGCGTGCGGCTGCTCAGCCGCCTGTCGCCACCCGATCACCGCCCGGAAGGCCCCTGCATGTCCCTCCAGTCCCGCTCCGACCTGCGCAACGTCGCGATCGTCGCACACGTCGACCACGGCAAGACCACGCTGGTCGACGCGATGCTCCGCCAGGCCGGTGCGTTCACCGCGCACCAGGCCGAGAGCGTCGCCGACCGCGTCATGGACTCCGGCGACCTCGAGCGCGAGAAGGGCATCACCATCCTCGCGAAGAACACCGCGGTCCACTACGCCGGTCCCGCCGGCGGCGGCCAGCCGATGGTCATCAACATCATCGACACCCCCGGCCACGCCGACTTCGGTGGCGAGGTCGAGCGCGGCCTGTCGATGGTCGACGGCATCGTGCTGCTCGTCGACGCCTCCGAGGGTCCGCTCCCCCAGACCCGCTTCGTGCTCCGCAAGGCGCTCAACGCCGACATGCCGGTGATCCTGGTCGTCAACAAGACCGACCGCAGCGACGCCCGCATCACCGAGGTCGTCGAGGAGTCCTACGAGCTCTTCATGGACCTCCTCGACGAGTCGCACAGCCAGGACGCGC
This sequence comes from Nocardioides sp. Z35_8, assembly GCF_059621125.1. Classification (NCBI taxonomy): domain Bacteria; kingdom Bacillati; phylum Actinomycetota; class Actinomycetes; order Propionibacteriales; family Nocardioidaceae; genus Nocardioides; species Nocardioides sp. Z35_8. Next base: position 359,072 of record NZ_JCAQIE010000001.1, read on the forward strand.
TCGACTTCCCCGTCGTCTACGCCTCCGGCAAGGCCGGCATCGCCTCGCTCGAGCAGCCCGAGAACGGCTCGATGCCCGAGGGCACCGACCTCGAGCCGCTCTTCAAGACGATCCTCGAGACCATCCCCGCCCCGCAGTACGACGACGAGGCGCCCCTGCAGGCCCACGTGACCAACCTCGACTCCTCGCCGTTCCTCGGTCGCCTCGCGCTGCTGCGCGTCCACCAGGGCACCCTGAAGAAGGGCCAGACCGTCGCGTGGATGAAGCGCGACGGCACCGTCAAGAACGTCCGCATCACCGAGCTGCTGGTGACCGAGGGCCTCGAGCGCAAGCCGGGCGAGTCCGCCGGCCCCGGCGACATCGTCGCCATCGCCGGCATCCCCGACATCACCATCGGCGAGACCCTCGCCGACTCCGACAACCCCGTCGCGCTCCCGCTCATCCACGTCGACGAGCCGGCGATCTCGATGACGATCGGCACCAACACCTCGCCGCTGGTCGGCAAGGTCAAGGGCTCCAAGGTCACCGCGCGCCTGGTCAAGGACCGGCTCGACTCCGAGCTGGTCGGCAACGTCTCGCTCCGCGTCCTGCCGACCGAGCGCCCCGACGCCTGGGAGGTCCAGGGCCGCGGCGAGCTCGCCCTGGCGATCCTCGTCGAGCAGATGCGCCGCGAGGGCTTCGAGCTCACCGTCGGCAAGCCGCAGGTGGTCACCCGCGAGATCGACGGCAAGGTCCACGAGCCCTTCGAGCGGCTGACCATCGACGCCCCGGAGGAGTACCTCGGCACCATCACCGAGCTCCTGGCCAGCCGCAAGGGCCGCATGGAGGGCATGACCAACCACGGCACTGGCTGGGTCCGGATGGACTTCGTCGTCCCCTCCCGCGGCCTGATCGGCTTCCGCACCGAGTTCCTCACCGAGACCCGCGGCACGGGCATCGCCCACCACATCTCCGAGGGCTACTTCCCGTGGGCCGGTGAGATCCGCTCGCGCAACAACGGCTCGCTGGTCGCCGACCGCGCCGGCGCGGCGACGGCGTACGCGATGACGTCGCTGCAGGAGCGCGGCGTGCTCTTCGTCGAGCCCGCCACCGAGGTCTACGAGGGCATGATCGTGGGCGAGAACTCCCGCGCCGACGACATGGACGTCAACATCACCAAGGAGAAGCAGCAGACCAACATCCGCTCCGCCACCTCCGACAACTTCGAGAAGCTGATCCCGCCGAAGCGGCTCTCGCTCGAGCAGTGCCTGGAGTTCTGCCGCGAGGACGAGTGCGTCGAGGTCACGCCGGAGCAGGTGCGCATCCGCAAGGTCGTGCTCGACGCCAACGCCCGCGCCAAGACGGCGTCGCGGGCCCGCAAGGCCAACAAGTAGGTCAAGCGGTGGCCGACCTCGGGACCGAGCTCGCGGCCTGGCTCGACCGCCTCGGCCTGAGTGGCCAGCTGGCCGCGGCCGGGCTGCCGACGTTCGAGCGCGACGGCGGCGCGGTGCGCTGGCGCGACCCGGCGAGCGGCGACGAGCTCGATGCCGAACGCGTCGCCGAGCTCGACCGCGCCCTCCGCTCGGTGGGCGACGACCCGGCGCACGGCGTACCCGTCGAGCTGGTGCGGCTGCGCCGCGACGCGGAGGTGCGCCAGACGCTCCTCGACGGCGGCTGGCTCGACTACGCCGGCGTGGCCCGCCGGCGCGGGATCTCGGAGAACGCCGCGCGCTTCGCCCTGCACAAGGCGGCCGAGCGTCGCGGTGTGCTGCTCGTCCAGCACGAGGGCGGCACGCTGGTGCCGGCCTTCCAGCTCGACGACGCCGGCGAGGTGCGCGAGGAGCTGCTGGCGGTGCTCGAGCCGCTGCTCGCCGCGGGCGTCGACCCGTGGCGGGCATGGATCTGGCTCACCACCCCGGCCGCGCTGCTGGGCGGGGCGGTGCCGAGCGACGCCGCCCGCGACCCCGAGGAGCAGCCGGTCGTGCAGCGCGCGGCAGTCGCCCTGGCCGAGCGCTCCCGCTAGGCGCCGGGCTGCCCGTCCTCCCGGCCGCGGGTCGCTGTCAGTCGGTGACGACGGGCTCGACCAGGTCGGGCCGCAGGGTCGGGGCCAGCACGACGAGCCCGAGCAACGGCAGGAGCGCGAGCAGGAGCAGGCCGAGCGGCATGCCCAGCGGTCCGCTCACGCCGGCCACGACGGCCGAGCCGACGCTGCCGCCGATGAGGAACAGCAGCGTCGAGACGCCCAGCGCCACGCCCCGCACCTCCTCGTGCACGGCGTCGCCGACCACCGCGCTCAACGCGGGCTGGCCGACGCCGAAGGCGAACGTCACCAGGACGATGCCGACCACCAGCACGGTGGCGCTCGTCCAGTGGGCTCCCGCCGCAGAGACCAGCAGCGCGGCCGAGGCCACCAGCGCGGCGACGGCGAGCGAGCGCCCGGCCCCGATCCGGGTGAGCATCGGACCGGAGACCTGCGGGACGAGCAGCGCCACTGCCGCGCTCGGCACCATGGCCAGGCCGACCTGCCACGCCTGCCAGCCCTCCCCGAGCAGCACGGCGGGCACCGCGATGAGCATCGCGAACCACGAGGCGGGGACCGCGGAGGCGGCCACGGCGCTCCGCACGACGGTGGCGTTGCGGATCACCTCGACCGGCAGGAAGCCGTCGGGGCGACGACGTACGGAGGCACGGACCGCGGGGACGCCGAGGACCAGCAGGGTCGCGCCCACCGCCGCCACCACCAGGCCCGCCGACGGCGACTGGACGAGCAGCACCATGCCGGCGGCGGTGAGGGCCACGACGACAGCGCCGACGACGTCGAGGCGGGCCCCGCTCCCGCCGGTCGGCAGCGCACGCCACAGCAGCGGCACGACGAGGGCCCCGAGGATGGGCAGGGCCATGACCGCTCGCCAGCCCCAGGCCGCCTCCACCAGGCCGCCGATCAGCGGGCCCAGGCAGCTGACGGCGGCGGCGACGCCGGCGAGGCGACCGAACGCCAGGCCGCGCACCTCGCCGGTGTACTTCGCGGACAGGATGGTGACGCCCAGCGTCGGCACGGCGGCGGCGCCGGCGCCCTGCAGCAGCCGCGCGCCCAGGAGCACCTCGAACGTCGGGGCGAGCGCGGCGACCAGCGCCCCCACCGACATCAGCACCAGGCCGGCCAGGAGCGGCCCCCGGACGCCGACGAGGTCGGAGATCCGGCCGTAGAGCGCGGTGGTGACCGCCAGCATCAGGACGTAGAGGCTGATGACCCACGCGGCGAGCCCCGCGCTCACACCGAGGTCCTCGCCGAGGAGGGCCAGCGCTACCGCGGCGCTTGACGAGCCCATGCCGGCCAGGCCGAAGAGCAGGCCCAGCAGCATCGAGACCCGGCGGGAGTCGTCCGGGGCCTCGGCGTCGGGGCGTGCGGACGTGGAGGGCATCACCTGGCGACAACCCCTGCACGGTGCGCCTCATTCCCCGACGATCCCGGAGAAGGCGACGTCCCACGCATCGCGGGCCCTACCCTGTCGCCCATGAGCATGCCGCCGCACCACACCCCATCGGCTCCGGGCGACGACGCCTACGCGCGGTGGCGGCGCCTGCAGGAGCAGGCCGACGCCGAGCGCGACGCCCTCTTCGTCTCCGACGCCGAGCGGGACCAGGTGTGCCGCCGGCTGTCGGCCGCCTTCAGCGAGGGCCGCATCACTGCCCCCGAGCTCGACGAGCGCACCTCCCTGGCCCTCGCTGCGCGCACCTACGGCGACCTCGAGGACGTGATGGCGGGGCTTGAGGCTCCTGCCATGCCGGTCCCCCACCCGCTCGTGGCCGCGCCGCCTGCCCGCTCGCAGAGCATCGTGCCCCGGCTGCTCTTCTGGGTGGTCGGGCTGTTCACCGCGCCGTTCATCCTCGGCGGCAGCGGCCTGCTGCTCTTCGGCGACGGCCCGGGCTCGTGGATCGCCGGCATCGTGATGCTCGTGCTGTTCCTGCCGGGCCTGGTCGCGCTCTACCGCTGGGCGCACCCCCGCCGCTGACCGGCCGAGGACGGCGCCCCACGCGCGGGTAGCCTCCGCTCCATGACCGCTCGCCGCCACCTGCCCACCGACGAGTCCCGCGACCTGCTCGCGCTGACCCGCGAGATCGCGACCAAGGAGCTCGCCCCTCGCGCGGCCGAGGCGGAGGCGACCGAGACGTTCCCCCGCGACGTCTTCACGATGCTCGGCCGGGCCGGCCTGCTGTCGCTGCCCTATCCCGAGGAGCAGGGCGGGGGCGGGCAGCCCTACGAGGTCTACCTCCAGGTGCTCGAGGAGATCGGCGCCGTGTGGTCGTCGGTCGGCGTGGGGGTCTCGGTCCACGCCCTGTCGTGCTTCGGCCTCGCGCACTTCGGCACCGACGAGCAGCGCGCCGAGTGGCTTCCCGACATGCTCAGCGGCGACCTGCTCGGCGCCTACTGCCTCTCCGAGGCGCATGCCGGCTCCGACCCCGCCGCGATGCGTACGACGGCACGACGCGACGGCGACTCGTACGTCATCAACGGAGCCAAGGCCTGGACCACCCACGGCGGGCACGCCGACTTCTACAAGGTGATGGCCCGCACCTCCGACGACCGCAACGGCATCTCCTGCTTCCTCGTGCCCGCCGACGCCGAGGGCCTCAGCGCCGACCCCCCGGAGCGCAAGATGGGCCTCACCGGCTCGGCGACCGCCACGATGCGCTTCGACGGCGTACGCGTCGACGCCTCGCGCCGCCTCGGAGCCGAGGGCGAGGGACTCCGCATCGCGCTGGCCGGCCTCGACTCGGGTCGTCTCGGCATCGCCGCCGTCGCGGTCGGCCTCGCCCAGGGTGCGCTCGACGCGGCCGTGGCCTACGCCCGCGAGCGGGAGACCTTCGGCACGCGCATCATCGACCACCAGGGCCTCGCCTTCGTGCTCGCCGACATGGAGGCCGCGATCGTCTCGGCACGCGCCACGGTGCTGCACGCCGCCCGCCTGCGCGACGCGGGGGTGCCGTTCTCGCGCGAGGCCTCGATCGCCAAGCTCGTCGCCACCGACAACGCCATGTCGGTCACCACCGACGCGGTCCAGGTGCTCGGCGGCTACGGCTACACCCGCGACTTCCCGGTCGAGCGCTACATGCGCGAGGCCAAGGTCATGCAGATCTTCGAGGGCACCAACCAGATCCAGCGGATGGTGATCTCCCGGTCGCTGGCCAAGGACGACGCCGGCGCGATCGGCTGACGTCGATTCCGAGCGATCGCCCGGACCACCCCAACGTGTGTTGTCCGCCCCCGCGTCGCGAGCAACCGTGAAGGGCATGTCCAAGCGCATCGCATTCCTGACCGCGACCGAAGGCGTCGAGGAGGTCGAGCTCACCACGCCGTGGCAGGCCGCGACCGACGCCGGCCACACCGCCGACCTGCTCTCCACCGACGAGGGCGAGGTCCAGCTCTTCCAGCACCTCGACAAGTCGAGCACCCAGCGGGTCGACCGGCGCGTCTCCGACGTGGCCGTCGCCGACTACGACGCGCTGGTCCTGCCCGGAGGGGTCGCCAACCCCGACGCCCTCCGCATGGACGAGGAGGCGGTCGCCTTCGTCCGCGACTTCGTCGACTCCGGCAAGCCCGTCGCCGCCATCTGCCACGCCGCGTGGACCCTCGTCGAGGCCGACCGCGTGCGCGGCAAGCGGGTCGCCAGCTGGCCGAGCCTGCAGACCGACATCCGCAACGGCGGGGGCGAGTGGGTCGACGAGGAGGTCGTCGTCGACGGCAACCTCATCACCAGCCGCAACCCCGACGACATCCCGGCCTTCTCCCAGGCGCTGCTCGAAGCGCTCGGCTGAGGCTCACTCCACCAGCCAGCGCCCCAGCAACGTCCCGTCCTGCTCCAGCAGCAGGGTGGGGCGCAGGGGCACATCGACCTCTGCGCCGGCGGCGATGCGTACGGCGTCGCCGCCGGTCAGCTGCGGCACCACGGTCCAGCACAGCTCGTCGACCACCCCCGCGGCCAGCAGGTCGGCGAAGAGCGACGGCCCGCCCTCGCAGAGCTGCTCGGTCCAGCCCCGCTGGGCCAGCGCGGCCTTGAGCGCCGCCAGGTCGATCTGCTCCTCCCCGAGCACCAGCACGCAGTCGTCGCCGAGCCGCTCGCGCGCCCGCTCCAGCCCGGCCGAGGTGGCCACGGTCGCCATCAGCACCCGCCCGGGCGGCGCCGCGGCCAGGCTCGGCGGCACGTCGGCCGAGCGGCTGACGACGACGATCGGCACCCGCGGGACGTCGTACTCCTCCTCGCGCACGGTGCCGGCCCCGACCACGAGGCAGTGCGCCCGTCGCCGCAGAGCGTCGAAGACCCGCTTGTCGGCGGCGTTGTTGATCGTGCCGCTGAGCCCGTCGGAGCCGGTGGCCGCGCCGTCCACGGTGCTGACGAAGTTGACCCGCAGCCACGGCTCGCGGAGCGGTGTGTAGGCGGCCGCCAGCTCGTCGTCGGTCAGGTCGGCCAGGCGCTGCAGCTCGAGGGGCTCGGTCACGGCCTTCATCCTGCCGCCTACCCTGACGAGGGTGATCACCCTTGCGGACCTGGCCACCCTGCACGCCGAGCACGCCGGTGCCTGGGACAGCCCCGTGGCGCCGGTCGTCCTCGACGGTCCGAGAGGGCCGGTGTCGATCGGCGACGGCGCCGTCACGCTGATGGGCTGCATCAACCTCTCCCGCGACTCCACCTACCGCGAGAGCGTCGCCACCAGCCCTGCCGACGCCGTGCGCATGGGTCGCATCCAGGCCGCGCAGGGCGCCGCCGTGATCGACCTCGGCGCGGAGTCGAGCAACGCCGGCACGGCGCGGGTGACGCCGGCCGAGCAGATCGCCGGTCTCGTGCCCGCCGTGAAGCAGCTCGCGGCCGAGGCGGTCGTCTCGGTCGAGACCTACGAGCCCGAGGTGGTCCGGGCCTGCCTCGACGCCGGTGCCCGGGTCCTCAACATGACCGGTCGCGAGCACGAGGACCGGATGCTCGCCCTCGCCGCGGAGTACGACGCCGCCGTGATCATGTGCTTCGGCACCACGGCCAACGTGCGCGACATCGACGACGTGCCCCCCGACTCAGATCCGATGCCGGTGCTGCTCGACCACTTCGCGCCCCGGCTCGAGCACGCCCGCTCGCTCGGGGTGGACAAGGTCGTCGTCGACCCCGGCATGGGCTTCTACTACGGCAACCTCGTCGACCCGATCCCCCGCGCCCGCCACCAGGCCCGGGTGCTGGCCCAGACCTTCCGCCTCCGCCCCCTCGGCGTTCCCGCGTGCAACGCGCTGCCGCACACCTACGACCTGTTCGGCGACGAGTTCCGCAAGGCCGAGGGGTTCTACGGCGTCTTCGCCGCACTGGGCGGCGCCCACCTGCTCCGGGTCCACGAGGTCGCGCACCTGCGGGTGGTGCTGCGGGCGATGGCCGAGCTCGAGGTCCGCTGACCACCACCCTGCAGGCAGTTCGCGCGGCGGGTGCGCCGCACGCTCAGGCGACCAGCCCGTGGCGCCCCACCGCCTGCATGGCGCGCCACCGGACCACGTCCTCGAGCGACGCGCGCACGTCGTCCGGGCGGAGCATCACGTCTGGCCAGGAGAACCGGAGCACCACGAGCCCCGCCCGCGCCGCCGCGGTGTAGCGGTCGACGTCGCGCTGGAGCCCCACCCTCGACCAGTGGTGCGCGAACGACTCGGCCTCCACCACGTCCCCAGCACGCGGTCGAGCAGGTCGACGACCCCCGCCCGGCACACGACCCTGCGGGACGTCGCGGTCGACGACTCCTTCCCGGAGCGCCGAGTCGGCCACGCGGCAGGGTGGTCAGCCGGTGTAGCCCTGCGGGTTCTGCGACTGCCAGCGCCACGTGTCGGCGGCCATCTCGTCGACCGACTTCGTCGTGCTCCAGCCGAGCTCGCGGTTGGCCTTGGAGGGGTCGGCGTAGGAGACCGCGACGTCGCCGGGGCGCCGGGCGACGACCTCGTGGGGCAGCTCGCGACCGACCGCCCGCTCGAAGGCGCGCAGCAGCTCCAGGACGCTCGTGCCGTGGCCGGAGCCGAGGTTCCAGACGTTGACGCCGTCGCTCGTGGTGGCGAGCGCCTCGAGGGCGGCGACGTGGCCGGCGGCGAGGTCCTCGACGTGGATGTAGTCGCGCACGCCGGTGCCGTCGGGGGTGTCGTAGTCGTCGCCGAAGACGAGCAGCTTGTCGCGCTTGCCGACCGCCACCTGGGCGATGAAGGGCATCAGGTTGTTGGGGGTGCCCGAGGGGTCCTCGCCGATCGTGCCCGACTCGTGGGCGCCGACGGGGTTGAAGTAGCGCAGCAGGGCGAAGCGCATCTGCGGTGCCGCCGCGGCGACGTCGCGCAGGATCTGCTCCTGCATCACCTTGGTCCAGCCGTAGGGGTTGGTGGCGAAGGTGGGGCGGTCCTCGGTGGCACCGGCCTGGTCGGTGCCGTAGACGGTCGCGCTGGAGGAGAACACCAGCTTGTCCACGCCGTGGCGCTGCATCGCGCGCACGAGCGAGAACGTCGAGCCGAGGTTGTTCTCGTAGTAGTCGAGCGGCTTCTCGACGCTCTCCCCCACCGCCTTGTAGCCGGCGAAGTGGATCACCGCGTCGAACGCCTCGGCCGCGAAGAGGTGCTCGGTCTTGTCGCGGTCGCACAGGTCGAAGGAGTGCAGCGTGAGCGCCGTGCCGGTGAGCGACTCCATCCGACCGAGCACCGTGGGATGGGCGTTGCTGAAGTTGTCGACGATGACGACGTCGTGACCTGCAGCGACGAGCTGGACGACGGTGTGCGAGCCGATGTAGCCGGCACCGCCGCTGACGAGGATCTTCATGGCGCCACCCTAACGAGGAGCGTGCTGACACAATGCCGGGGTGCCGAGCGCTCTCATCACCGGAATCACCGGACAGGACGGTCTCTACCTCGCCGAGCTGCTGATCGAGAAGGGCTACGACGTCCACGGCCTGATCCGCGGCCAGAACAATCCGCGCCGCGCCCTGGTCGAGGACCTCGTCCCCGACGTCACGCTGCACCACGGCGACCTGACCGACCTGTCCAGCCTGATGCGGGCGATGCGCGACTCCGAGCCCGACGAGGTCTACAACCTCGGCGCGATCTCGTTCGTCGCCTACTCCTGGGAAAACGCCTTCGTCACCAGCGACGTCACCGGCATGGGCGTGCTCAACATGCTCGAGGCGGTGCGCCTCCACGCGGGCGACGACCCGTCCTCCATCCGCTTCTACCAGGCCTCGAGCTCGGAGATGTTCGGCAAGGTGCAGGAGGTCCCGCAGTCGGAGCGCACCCTGCTGTGGCCGCGCTCGCCCTACGGCGTGAGCAAGGTCTACGGCCACTACATGACGATCAACTACCGCGAGTCCTACGGCATGCACGCCTCGTCGGGCATCCTGTTCAACCACGAGTCTCCGCGCCGCGGCCCCGAGTTCGTGACCCGCAAGATCAGCCAGGCGGTCGCCCGGATCCACCTGGGCCAGCAGGACTCGATGGCCCTCGGCAACCTCGACGCCCGCCGCGACTGGGGCTACGCCGGCGACTACGTCGAGGCGATGTGGCGGATGCTCCAGCAGGACACCGCCGACGACTACGTCATCGCCACGGGCGAGACCTGGTCGATCCGCGACTTCCTCGACCTCGCCTTCGCGCATGTCGGCATCGACGACTGGGCCCGCTACGTCACCCAGGACCCCCGCTTCATGCGCCCGGCCGAGGTCGAGCTGCTCATCGGCGACGCCAGCAAGGCCAGGGACAGGCTCGGCTGGACGCCGAGCGTCTCGTTCGCCGAGCTGGTGGCGATGATGGTCGACGCCGACATCGCCGCCGCCAAGGCGGGTTGGTGACCGCAGCCGCCCTCATCACCGGCATCGGCGGGCAGGACGGCACCTACCTCGCCGAACGCCTGGTGGCCGAGGGCCTCGAGGTGCACGCGCTGGCGCTGGCGGGCGACGGCCACCCGGAGCACTGCCCGGCCGAGGTGGTGCTGCACACCGGCGACCTGGCCGACGTCGAGGGCACCCGACGGCTGGTGCGCGAGGTCGCGCCGCGCGAGGTCTACAACCTGGCCGCGATCAGCTCGGTGGCCCAGTCGTGGGACGAGCCCGACCGCACCGCGCAGGTCAACGGGCTGGCGGCGGTCGCGCTGATGGAGTCGGCGCGCCAGGTGCACGGCGTACGCCTGGTGCAGGCCTCGAGCGCCGAGATCTTCGGTGAGGCCGCCGACTCGCCCCAGACCGAGGACACCCCGGTGGCGCCGGTCAACCCCTACGGCGCCTCGAAGGCGTACGCCCACCTGTCCGCGCGCGTCTACCGCCAGCGCGACCTGCACGTCTCGAGCGCGATCCTCTACAACCACGAGTCGCCGCGCCGGCACCCGCGGTTCGTGACCCGCAAGATCACCTCGACGGTGGCCGCCATCGCCCGCGGCGAGGCCGACGAGCTGGTGCTCGGCAACGTCGACGTGCGCCGCGACTGGGGCTGGGCGCCCGACTACGTCGACGCCATGGTGCGCGCCGCCCGTGCCGACGAGCCCGGCGACTACGTCGTCGCGACCGGCACGGCCCACTCGGTGCGCGACTTCGTGGCTGCCGCCTTCGACGCCGCCGGCATCGGCGACTGGGAGCCGCTGGTGCGCCAGGACGCCGCGTTCTTCCGCCCCGCCGACCCGACCGAGCTCGTCGGCGACGCGAGCCGGGCGCACGAGGAGCTGGGGTGGGCGCCGACGGTCGACTTCGCTGAGATCGTGCGACGGATGGTGGCGGCCGACCTCGCCTGACCGACCGTCGAGTCGGCGCATCCTGGCCCCCTGACACCGTCGAGTCGGCGCGAGGATGCGCCGACTCGACGCGATGTCGGCGCGAGGATGCGCCGACTCGACGAGATTTCGGCGCGAGGATGCGCCAACTCGACGAGGGCGTCAGTCGAGCGGGATGTCCACCGAGTTGTCGCGCTCGACCGGGTCGGTGTCGCTCGGCACCTCGACCTCGCCCTCCTGGTCGAGGCTGAGCACGAGCTCGCGCTCGCCCACCTTGGTCCAGCCGATCGTGGTGCGGAAGTCGTCGCGCTCGAGCTGGGCCCACGGCTCGGAGGCATCGAGGCCATCGGCCGTGCGCGTCCACCCCGCCTCCTCGAGCGCCGTCGCCGCCCGGTCGACCTGCTCGCCCTCGGCACCCTCCCCGACGACGACCGCGGACGCCTTGTAGTCCTCGGCGCGGTAGGTCGACATGCCCTCGCTCTCGACGCGACCCTTGGCCCGCTCCAGGCTCAGCCCACTGTCGGAGAGCACCCCCGCCATGTCGCGCACCTCGGAGTCGACCGCGCTCTTCATCGACGCCAGGTCGTCGGCCGCCTGCTCGGGGTCGGGATCGCCGCAGGAGCCCAGACCGACGGCGAGGGTCAGTGCCAGCAGCAGGCGGAGCGGGAGCAGCGTCATGCGCCCCATCCTCACCGGTCGGGGCTCGTGTCGGAGCGGCCGGGCTGCCCCGCGGTCGGGTCGCGGTCCCACTCGGGGTCCTGCGGCGGGCCCCACCACGGGTCGTAGCTCTGCGCGGCCTCGTTGATTTGGTCGCCGTGCCCGTCGACGATCAGGCCGATGTTGTAGAGCGACTCGGTGTCCGGGTCGAGGTAGGAGCTGTGCGCGTCACCGGTGTTGCGGATCCAGCTGCGGTCGACGTCCTCGGCCTCGAACCGCTGGGCGCCGAAGTCCTCCGACGACGGGTCGGTGCCGAGCCCGAGGCCGAGCTTGCCGACCCACCCCTCGTCGCCCAGCACGGCGACGAGGTCGCGGCTGTCGCGGCCGACGTAGACGTGGTCGGACCCGGGCCCCAGGTCGTCGGCGTGGTCGGCCGGACCCGCGCCGGGACTGCCGATGAGCACCACCTCGTCGACGTCGGAGGCGTCGCCGTGCGTGGCGTACGCCGTCGTGGTGGAGCCGTAGCTGTGGCCGACGGCCGTCAGGTGGGCCGGGTCGTCGGGTCGCGAGGCGCGCAGGCCGTCGATGGCGTCGGCGAGGTTGCGCCCGCCCTCCTCGGCCCGCCCCTCGCTCAGCGTGGCCGGGTCGGTGGGGCCGTCGGGTGCGTCGTAGCCGAGCCAGAACATGGTCGCGACGCTCGACCCGTCGCCGTTGTAGCGCGTCGACTCGTAGAGGTTCATCATCCGGTCGGTGTAAGCGGTGGTGTCGCCCATGTCGGTGGTGATGCCGGGGGTGAACACCGCGACGTCGTCGGCGTGGTCGAGGTCGCCCACGGCGACCGCCACCCGCCCGTCGCCGTCGTAGGCGGCCGGGTCGTAGAGCCACAGCGTGCCGCCGGGACGCAGCGCCGGGTCGAGCGGATCGGTGTAGGCGTCGGCGTTGGCGAGCGCGTCACGCGCCTGGCCGGCGTTGGCGAGCACCCGGCGCTCGAGCGGCGAGATCGTGCCGTCGTCGTCCTTGGCCGCGAGGCGGGCGAGGTCGTCGTCGAGCAGCACGCGGTTGGCCTGATCGCGGGCGTCTGCGGGCAGTCCGTCGCCCTGGCCCACGCGCTCGGGGTAGGCCGCGATGACCGCCTCCCGCTCGGCCTCGCTGAGGCCGTCCCACCACCGCTGCACCTCCTCGGGCGTCGCGCCGCTGCCGGGGGCGCCGGGGCGGTTCATCGCCGACTCGGCCATCGGCGGGACGCCCCCGTCGGCGGAGAGCGACTCCGGGAGCGAGTCGGCGGCCTGGAAGACCTGGCGCAGCAGCGTCTCGTTGTCGCGCACCCGTCGCTGCAGGTCGTCGTCGTCGGCGACCAGGTCGGCGTAGTCGGCGCGCAGGTCGCGCGCCCGCTCGCGGAAGGCGGCGATCTCGGCGTCGGTGACCTCGGTCGCGGCGTCGATGTCGGCGATCAGCGCGGTGCGCCGCCCGTCCAGCGAGCGCTTGCGCTCGAGGAGGTCTTCGTGGGCGCGGAGCAGGTCGCGCAGCGTGTCGGCGAACGCGGTCACGCCGCGCCCGACCCGGCGCACCGTCGTCGCCATCGCGGAGTGCTCGCCGGACGCCACGCCCGACGCCTCCTTGTAGGCGTCGTAGGCGACGCCGGCCCAGCTGCCGAGGTCCTGCAGCTCGCGGCTCCTGTCGGCGAACTCCTCGTAGCGACCGGCCGCGGCGTAGATGGTGGTGGCGAGGGCGTCGGCGCCGCCCGCGTCGCCCTCGGGCTTCTTGATCTGCGCCGGGACGGAGGCCGGCACCTCGATGGTGACCGTCATCGCCGCGAGCCCAGCCGCGCGTCGAGGTCGCTGAACTGCCGGTCGGTCGCGTCGTCGGTGGTCGTGTAGTCGTCGGAGGTCGCGCGCAGCGCGCCCACGAACCCCTGCGCGATGGCGGCGCTCTCGCCGGCATAGCCGGCCCACCGGGACAGGAACGTCGTGGCCGCGCCCTGGACGCTCGGCGGGAGCGCGGACGCCGAGGCGCCGCCCAGCTCGCGCGACGAGGTGTCCATGAGGGCCTGCTGCGCCTCCCACCCCTCGGTGCCGCGGCGCAGGGACTCCATCTGCCAGACCAGCGGCTGGTCGCTCATCCCGCATCACCACCGACGGCCGCGGCGGCGGCGTCCTCGCCCACCACGACCAGCGCGGAGCGCACCCGCACCACCACGCGAGCGGTCGTCGGCACGAGCACCTGCACGTCCTCGCGCCCGAAGCGGCCCGGCCGTCCGGCCAGCACCCGGGGAATGCCGTCGGGCGGGGCCAGCACGTGCCAGCCGTCGGCCTCGGCGAGCAGCTGCTGCGCGCGCCCGAGCGCGGCCGAGGCGACGACCGGGTCGAGGTCGTCGAAGGTCGCGGTGCCCTGCCAGCGCAGCGTGCCCGGCTCGGACCCGGCGAACCAGGTGTCGTCGAGGTGGGCCGGCTCGCCCTCGAGGCCGAGTGCCGCCCACAGGGCGGCCATCCGGGCCCGCAGGTCGTCGCGTGCGGCGACCGGGTCGACCGCCGGCTCGTCGGCCGGGACGTCGGCCCGACGGGGCGGCTCGGGCGGCAGCACCACGAGGTCCACGTCGCCGTGGCGCCTCATGACCGTCGCCCAGAACGGGTCGAGGGCGACCGCGCGCGTGGCCCGAGGGCCCTGGGCGAACTCCAGACGTGTCGGCTCCGGCACCCGCTCCTCCTCACGTCGACTAGGTGTCATGTCCCCCGACGACGGGGAGTCGAAACGCGATCAGCCGTGCCGGAGCAGACCGAGCAGGTATTCGCCGTAGCCGCTCTTGCGCAGCGGCTCGGCGCGGGCGGCGAGCTCGTCGTCGGACAGCCACCCCATCCGCCAGGCGACCTCCTCGGGGGCGCCGACCTTGAAGCCCTGCCGGCCCTCGATCGTGCGTACGAAGTTGGAGGCGTCGTTGAGCGAGTCGAACGTGCCGGTGTCGAGCCACGCGGTGCCGCGGGGCAGCACCTCGACGTGCAGGCGGCCCTCCTCGAGGTAGCGGCGGTTGAGGTCGGTGATCTCGAGCTCCCCGCGCGCAGACGGCTTCAGCTCGGCGGCGTACTGGACCACGTCGTTGTCGTAGAAGTAGAGCCCCGGCACCGCGAAGTCGCTCTTGGGGTGCTCCGGCTTCTCCTCCAGCGACAGCGCGCGGCCCTGGTCGTCGAACTCCACGACGCCGTAGGCCCGCGGGTCGGCGACGTGGTAGCCGAAGACCGCGGCGCCGTCGAGCTCGGAGAAGCGCAGCAGCTGCTGGCCGAGGCCGGAGCCGTAGAAGATGTTGTCGCCGAGCACCAGCGCGGAGCGCTCGTCGCCGATGTGGTCGGCGCCGATGATGAACGCCTGCGCGAGGCCGTCGGGGCTGGGCTGCACCGCGAAGGTCAGGTCGATGCCGAACTGCGAGCCGTCGCCGAGCAGCCGGTGGAAGCCGTCGGCCTCGTGGGGCGTGGTGATGATCAGGACGTCACGGATGCCGGCGAGCATCAGGGTCGAGAGCGGGTAGTAGATCATCGGCTTGTCGTAGACCGGCACCAGCTGCTTGCTGATGCCCTGCGTGATCGGGTGCAGTCGGGAGCCGGTCCCACCGGCCAGGATGATTCCGCGCATGGCTGCACCCTAGGGCGTACGGGACGGGTGCCGGGATTCTCCAGGGCCGGCGCAGGTTTGGCACGATGTCGCGCATGCCGTCCTCCCGCCGCGCCGCCCCGCGGCGGATGATCCGGCCGGCGACGGTCGCGGGCGCGCTGCTCCTGGTGCTGGTGGGCCTGGCCCTGCTGGCCATCCCGTTCCTCTCCGCGCCGGGGCACGCCGAGGATGCCCGCGCCGAGCTGACGGCGGCCAAGGAGGCCCTCGACGCCGGCGACATCGACGACGCCGTCGCCGCCGTCGAGCGAGCCCGCTCGGAGACCGACGACCTCCAGGCGGCGGTGCAGGGAGTCGGCGGCGACGTGTGGAGCCGGGTGCCCGTCGCCGGCGGCGCACTGCGCGACGTGCGACGCCTCGGCAACGCGCTGGACCAGCTCGTCGGCGTGGCCGAGACCGGCGTACGCGTCCTGCCGCAGGTGCGCGGCGAGGAGTCGACCCTCCTCGACGGCGGCAACGTCGACCTCGACGTGCTCGAGTCGGTGATCGCCGACCTGCGCGCGGTCGGCGACCGGCTCTCCGACGCGCAGGCCGAGCTCGACGCGGTGGCCGACACGCGCCCGCTCGTCGGCGAACGGCTCGCCGAGGCAGCCGCCGACGCCCGGGCCGAGGTCGACCCGCTGGCCGACGGGCTCGACGCCGTCGACCCGCTGCTCACCCACCTGCCCACGATGCTCGGCCGCAATGCGAGTCGTCAGTACCTCGTGGCGTTGCTCAACCCTGCCGAGATGCTCTACTCCGGCGGCACCCCGCAGACCTTCGTGACCGTCGACCTCGACCGCGGCCGCCTGTCGATGGGCGAGACGCTCGACCTCTCGACCGCCCCGGGCGCGGCCCAGCCCCGCTACTGGCGCAAGGTCAAGGGCAACCCGCTGCACCGTGGGCAGGTGAAGCCGGCGCTGGCCACGATGGCGCCTGACTGGGCGGTCTCGGGCAACGAGCTGGCCAACGCCTGGCGCAGCCTGCGCGGGCGCCGGATGGCGGGCGTCGTCGTCATCGACGTGGTCGCCGTCTCGCGGCTGCTGGACGTCTCGGGCCCCCTCGAGGTGCCGGCCCTCGGCACGCTCACCGGTGACAACCTCGTCGAGAAGCTCATCGGCAGCTACGACGACTACCCCGAGCCCGCACAGCGCAAGGCCGTCAACCGCGCCCTCGCCCCGGTGTTCGTCGACCGGCTCCTGTCCGGCAACGACCCGGTCGGCACCGGCCGGGTGCTCGGCGAGGCAGCCGACCAGCGGCGCTTCGCCGTCTACCTCCGCAGCCCCGACGAGCAGGCGGTCGTCGACGACCTCGGGCTGACCGGCCGGCTCTCCGACACCGAGCACGACTACCTCGGCGTCTTCACGCAGAACAAGGTGCCCAGCAAGTCCGACTACTGGCAGCGACGCACCGTGAGCACCGACGTCGCGATCCGCGAGGACGGCAGCGCCCGCGTGCGGATGGAGATCGAGGTCCACAACGACTCCCCGCCCTACGCCCAGCCGCTGCCCGACCCCCGCGAGGGCTACTTCACCCGCTGGAACACCCTCAGCGTCGCGCCGTTCCTGCCGAAGGGCGCCACCTTCGACTCGGTGCAGGTCGACGGCGTGCCCCGCGAGGTCTCGCCGCGCAGCTTCTACGGTCGCTACTTCATCCGCCCGGAGATCGAGTTCGCCCCGCAGGCGCGCCACACCCTCGCGGTGACCTACGTCGTGCCCGCCGCCGCCGTGGACCGCGACGGCGCGCTCGCCTACCGGCTGGCCATCGACCCCCAGGGCATGGTCGACCCCCAGGACGTGCGGGTCACGGTGCGCTTCCCGCGCGGCTACGCCGTCGACGCGGAGCTGCCCGAGGGCTGGTCGAGCGCCGGCGGCCGGGTGGCGCGCTATCGCAGCGACGCGCTCGAGAGCGTCGAGTCGTACGAGGTCCTCGCCCACCCCTAGACTCCGCCGCATGGAACGCCTACTCGTGACCGGAGGCGCGGGGTTCATCGGATCGAACTTCGTGCACCACCTCCTCGAGCACACCGACCTCACGGTGACCGTGCTCGACAAGCTGACCTACGCCGCCTCCAAGGAGTCGCTGGCCGGGCTGCCCGAGGACCGGGTGCGGCTCGTCGTCGGTGACATCGCCGACGCCGACGTCGTCGACCCGCTGGTCGCCGACCACGACGCGGTCGTCCACTACGCGGCGGAGTCGCACAACGACAACTCGCTCAACGACCCGAGCCCGTTCGTCCACACCAACATCCTCGGCACCTTCACGATCCTCGAGGCCGTGCGCCGGCACGACAAGCGGCTCCACCACGTCTCGACCGACGAGGTCTACGGCGACCTCGAGCTCGACGACCCCAAGCGCTTCACCGAGGACACCCCCTACAACCCGTCGTCCCCCTACTCCGCCTCGAAGGCCGGCTCCGACCACCTGGTCCGCGCGTGGGTCCGCAGCTTCGGCGTCCGCGCGACGGTCTCCAACTGCTCCAACAACTACGGCCCATGGCAGCACATCGAGAAGTTCATCCCGCGCCAGATCACCAACGTGATCGACGGGATCCGGCCCAAGCTCTACGGGTCGGGCGAGAACGTCCGCGACTGGATCCACGCCGACGACCACTCCTCGGCCGTGCTGACGATCCTGGAGAAGGGCCGCATCGGAGAGACCTACCTGATCGGCGCCGACGGCGAGAAGAACAACCTCGAGGTCGTCCGCCTGATCCTCAAGCTGATGGGCCAGGCCGAGGACGCCTTCGACCACGTCAACGACCGCGCCGGGCACGACATGCGCTACGCGATCGAGTCGGGCAAGCTGCGCCACGAGCTCGGCTGGACGCCGCAGTTCCAGGACTTCGAGTCGGGCCTGGCCGACACCATCGAGTGGTACCGCACGCACGAGGAGTGGTGGCGCCCCCACAAGGACGCCACGGAGGCCAAGTACGCGGAGAAGGGCCAGTGACCCTCCCCTCCCTCGAGACCACCCCGATCCCGGGCCTCGTCGTCGTCCGCCTCGACCGGCGCGACGACGAGCGCGGGTTCTTCAAGGAGAACTGGCAGCGCGAGAAGATGCTCGCCATCGGGCTGCCCGACTTCGGCCCGGTCCAGAACAACGTCTCCTTCAACGGCGACCGCGGCGTGACGCGCGGCATCCACACCGAGCCGTGGGACAAGTTCGTCTCGCTGGCCACCGGCCGCATCTTCGGCGCCTGGGTCGACATGCGCGAGGGCGACACCTTCGGCGCGACGTTCACGCTCGAGATGGACACCTCGGTCGCGGTCTTCGTGCCGCGCGGCGTCGGCAACAGCTACCAGGTGCTCGAGGACGCCACGGCCTACACCTACCTCGTCAACGAGCACTGGCGCCCGGGCATCTCCTACCCCGCGCTGTCCCTTGACGACCCGACGGTCGCGATCCCGTGGCCGATCCCGTTGGCCGAGGCGATCATCAGCGAGAAGGACCAGCACAACCCGGCGCTGGACGCCTCGACCGCGATCCCGCCCAAGAAGACGCTCATCGTGGGCGCGCTGGGCCAGCTGGGCCGGGCGCTGCACGCCGCCCACCCGGACGCCGACCGGGTCGACCTCCGCGAGGACGAGGGCGTCACCGCGCTCGACCTCACCGACGCCGAGGCCGTCGCGGCCTGGCCCTGGCACGACTACGCCGTGGTGATCAACGCCGCGGCCTTCACCGCAGTCGACGCGGCCGAGACCACCGAGGGCCGGGTGGCCGCGTGGGCCGCCAACGCCACCGGGCCCGCCACGCTCGCCCGGCTCGCCCGCGAGCACCGCTTCACCCTGGTGCACCTGTCCTCGGAGTACGTCTTCGACGGCACCGCGCCGCTCGACCCCGGCCACACCGAGGACGAGCCGCTGTCGCCGCTGGGCGTCTACGCCCAGTCCAAGGCCGCCGGCGACCTCGCGGTGGGCCTGGCCCCGCGCCACTACCTGCTGCGCACGTCGTGGGTGATCGGCGAGGGCAACAACTTCGTGCGCACCATGCGCTCGCTCGCCGAGAAGGGCGTCTCCCCCAGCGTCGTCGACGACCAGGTGGGCCGGCTCACGTTCACCGACGAGCTCGTGCGCGCCATCGGCCACCTGCTCGACTCCGACGCCGCGTTCGGCACCTACAACGTCTCCAACGGCGGGCCGGCGATGTCGTGGCGCGAGATCGCCCAGGCGGTCTTCGAGCGGTCGGGCCGCAGCGCCGACGACGTGTCCGGCACGAGCACCGAGGCCTACGCCGACGGCGTACGCGCGCAGGGCAAGCCCTTCGCCCCGCGTCCGCTCCACTCGGCGATGTCGCTCGCCAGGATCCGTGCCACCGGCTTCGAGCCCGAGGACGCCATGGCCGCCCTCGACCGCTACCTCGCCACCTGAGCGGCGAGACCGGGCGTGGGTCTCACCGGCGCGAGGTGACCTCGGCGAGCGCCGGGCGCACGTCGGCCAGGTAGACGAGCGAGGCGATCGTGAAGACGAGGTGGATCAGCCCGAGCGGCGAGGAGCCGATGAGGATCAGCTGGGCCGCGAAGCCGAGCCCCGTGATCGCGCACCACGCCGGCTTGGTCAGCTTGCCGGCCGCCTCGTAGGCCTCGGCGGAGTAGGTGAGGGAGTTGATGAACGCGAAACCCTTGATCGCGAGCAGGGCGAGGAGCACCACCAGCATCAGCGTGCTCTCGAACGCGTAGATGTTCACCCGCTCAGCCTAGACGCCCGAGGCACGCCTGCGGAACGAACGAGGCCCCCGTCCCTGACGGACGGGGGCCTCGGCTCAGAACAGCAGCAGCTGCTCGTGGGGGTGGTCCCTTCAGTCGCCGACCTTCTCGGCCG
The DNA here is from genome assembly GCF_059621125.1 of Nocardioides sp. Z35_8. NCBI lineage: Bacteria > Bacillati > Actinomycetota > Actinomycetes > Propionibacteriales > Nocardioidaceae > Nocardioides > Nocardioides sp. Z35_8. Next base: position 378,915 of record NZ_JCAQIE010000001.1, read on the forward strand.
CGTCGACGACGGCCTTGGCCGCGTTGGACGCCGTCGCGGTGGCAGCGGTCGCGGTGGCCTTGGCGCTGGCCTGCGCGGTGGCGCTCTTCTTCGCCGCGCTCTTGCGGGCGGTGGTCGCGGAGGCCTTCTTGGCCGCGGCCTTCCGCGTCGCCTTCTTGGCGGTCGGCCTGGGCGTGGGGGCGACCTTGGTGGCAGCGGTCTTGTCGGCCGCAGCCGTGGTGGCCTCGGCGGCCTTCTTGGCCTGGGTCGCGGTGGTCTTGGCCTTGGCGACGGTGGTGCGCGCCGACGACACGGTGGCCCGGGTCGACTCCTGGCCGCGGATGCGGCCCACGAGCGACTCGCCGCGCTTGACGAGGTCGGCGTAGGCGGCGTTGGCCGCGGAGACGTTGCCGTCGACCAGCGTGGTGACCTGCGCGGCGACCTGGGTGGTCACCCGGGCCGGGTAGGCCAGGGCCTCGGCCTGCAGCTCGGCGACGCGGGCCTCGACGGCGGCGCGGCGCGCCTGGGCCTGCTTGCGCAGCGCCTGCGGGTCGGTCGCGGTCCGCTGCACCTCGCTGACCCGGGTGGTGACGTCCTTCTGCACGGCGGCGACCCGCTTCTGCACGTCGGCCACCGCCTCACGGACGGCCTCGACGGCCAGGTCGGTGACGCCGACGCCGGCCAGGACGGGCTTGAGGGCTTCGCTCTTGAGGTCGCGCTTGGTGGTGGCCATGGGGCTCTCCTTGGGGTGGGTGCTGCCGGTGGTGTGCGGGCTCACGACTCGTCGGTCTCGTCGACGGGCCGTGTCGGTGCGTCTGGCTGTGCGTCTGCCTGGACTTCTGCCTGGACTTCTGTCGGTGCGGTGGCGGCGTCGCGCTCGTTGAGGGCGAGGAACGAGGCGTAGACGTCGAGGAGCGAGTGCTTCTGCCGCTCCGTCAGCGCCGTGTCGGCGAGGATCGCGAGCTCCACCGATCCGGCCTGGCCCGGGTCGGGATGGACGATGCCCGCGCGGACGTAGAGCTGCTCGGCACTGACGCGCAGCGCCCGGGCGAGCTGCTGGAGCACCTCGGCCGACGGCTTGCGCAGGCCACGCTCGATCTGGCTCAGGTAGGGGTTGCTCACGCCCACCTGGTCGGCGAGCTGGCGCAGCGACAGCTGGGCGCCGACCCGCTGCTCGCGGAGGTAGTCACCCAGCGTGCCGATCGAGTCGACGACCGCCTTGCTGGTCTTGGTGGTGGCCTTCGTGGTGGCCGTGGTGGTGGCCTTGGTGGCCCTGCGTGCGGTCGCGGTCGTGGCGGCGGTCTTCGAGGCGACCCTCGTGGTCTTCTTCTCCTTCGCCATGCCTCCAGTGTGCTAACAGGAGTTAGCAGAAACAAGCCCGATGGAGGTGAGTCCCCTCACAGAGTCCTCGACCCATGCGGCTTGTCGGCGCTAGCCGTCTGTTCGCAACGGTGCCGGCGGACCCCGCTCGACCTCAGAAGACGGCGCGGATCTCCCCGACCGGGACCCCGCCGCCGAGGAGGTCGACGCGCCCGGTCGTGCGCACCGCCGCGGCGTCCACCCCGTCCTCGTCGAGCACCCCCGAGCGCCGCAGCGCCTCGGCCATCAGCACGGGGCGCACCCGCGCCGCGCCGTCGTCGGTCTTGAGCGCCCAGGCACGACCGTCGGGGAGGGCGACGGCGTAGCAGGACTCGGCGCCGGCCTTGCCGATGAGTCCCGGCACCGCCCGGTGCAGGGCGAGCTCGTCGCGGGTGGTGCCGCTGACGTGCTCGGGGTGGCGCCGGATCGCGTCGGCGACACGGCGGGCCGGGCCGTCGTCCGCGGTGGCCAGTGCGGCGAACGCCCTCGCCAGGCCGGTCAGCGACGTGGAGAGCAGCGGCGCGCCGCACCCGTCGACCGCGACCGCCGCGATGGGCTCGCCGGTGAGCCGGGCGAAGGTGTCGGCGATCGCCACCTGCAGGGGGTGGGTCGGGTCGAGGTAGGTCTCGGTGTCCCAGCCGCGCAGGACGCAGGTCGCGAGCATGGCGGCGTGCTTGCCCGAGCAGTTCATCAGGATCGGCGCCCGTCCACCCCCGGCGCGTACGACGGCCTCCCGGGCCGCGTCGTCGAGCGGGTAGTCGGCCGGGGTCCGGAGCGCCGACTCGTCGAGGCCCGCGCTCGCCAGCGTGCGGCGTACGCCCTCGACGTGGAACTCCTCCCCGGAGTGCGAGGCGCACGCGAGTGCGAGGAGCTCGTCGGGCAGGTCGAGGCCGAGCTCGACCATCGCGAGCGCCTGGACCGGCTTGTTGCTCGAGCGCGGGAGGACGGGGACGTCGACCGCGCCCACCGACCAGTCGACGGCGCCGTCGGCGGTGAGGGCGACGATCGAGCCGTAGTGGTGGCCCTCGACGAAGCCCGAACGGACGATCTCGGCGACGACCGGCCGACCGGCCGGCGTGGTGGTGGAGGCGGCAGACGACATGTCCCGCAGGCTACTCACCGCGGCTCTGAGAGGATGCGCGGGTGATCCAGCACTGCCCCACGCCGACAGAGCTCGACGACCTGGAGCTCCTGGTCTCCGGCGCCTACGCCCCGCTGACCCGTTTCAACGAGCCGGACAGCGTGGTCACCCTCGACCTGCCCGACGGCGTGGACGACGCCGAGCTGGTCGACCCCGAGGGCCTGCCACTGGCCCGCGTCGCGGCCGACGGGTCGCTGGAGCCGCTGACGCACGCCCAGTACGGCCCCTTCCGCCGGCTGCACCTCACCCCCGCGCAGGTGCGCGAGCAGCACGCCGGCGCGACGTTCGTCCCGGTCGTCGATGCGCTGAGCGAGGCCGACCTCGACGAGCTGCGCGGTCTCGGCCGCGTGGTGCTGCTGGCGCTGTCGGGCACCGGCACCTCCCCCCTGTCCCCCGTCGCGCTGGTCCGCGCCACCCTCGCCGCGGCCGACCTGCTGCCGGACGCCGCGGTCGTCGCGGTGCCGCTGCCGGCCCACGGCGACGCCGAGGCCGACCACGCCCTGGGCGCCCGGGTGGTGCAGACCTACGCCGGCGACGACCCGGTCCACGCCCTCGCCGAGACCTCCGGCGACCTCCCCGCCGCCGTCGCCGCGATCGTCGACGAGGACCAGCCGGCTCCCGAGGAGCAGGGCCTCGTGCTCTTCTTCACCGGGCTGTCGGGCAGCGGCAAGTCGACGCTCGCCCGCGCGCTGGTCGACCTCCTGCTCGAGCAGGGCGGCCGCACGGTCACCAGCCTCGACGGCGACGTCGTACGCCGCAACCTGTCGGCCGGGCTCACCTTCAGCCGGGCCGACCGCGAGACCAACATCCGCCGCATCGGCTGGGTCGCCGCCGAGATCGCCCGCCACGGCGGCGTCGCGGTGTGCTCGCCGATCGCCCCGTTCGCCGAGACCCGCGACCAGGTGCGCGAGATGGTGGAGGCCGCCGGCGGCGCGTTCTTCCTCGTCCACGTCGCGACCCCCCTCGAGGAGTGCGAGCGCCGCGACCGCAAGGGCCTCTACGCCAAGGCCCGTGCCGGCGAGATCCCCGAGTTCACCGGCATCTCCTCGCCCTACGAGGAGCCCGACGACCCAGCCGTGCGCGTCGACACGACCGGGCGCACCGTCGAGGACGCGCTCGACGACGTCCTGGTCGCGCTCGACGAGGCCGGCTACCTCCACCTGCGGGGCACCGATGGGTGAGCCGCTGAAGGTGCTCTTCGTGTGCACCGCCAACATCTGCCGCTCGCCCTTCCTCGAGCTCACCGCGCGCCGCCTGGCCGGGCCCGACTCGGGTGTGGAGTTCTCCAGCGCGGGCACGCACGGCTTCGACAGCCACGCGATGGACGACGTCATGGTCTCCACCCTCGCCGAGGACACGTCGTCGGGCTTCGCGAGCCGCCGCCTCACCGCGCCGCTCATGGCCGAGGCCGACCTGGTGCTGACCGCGGAGTCCACCCACCGCAGCTTCATCCTGGAGGAGTTCCCCCAGCACCTCCGCAAGGTCTTCACCGTGGGCCAGTTCGCCGCCGCGGTGGAGGAGCACCCCGACCTCACCGGTCGCGAGCTGGTCGCGGCCGTCGGCGCCCGCCGTACGGCGGCGCGGCCCGAGCACGACATCGCCGACCCCTACCGGCGCGGGCGATCGGCGGCGGACACCGCGGCCGACACAATGTCGAGAATGCTGAGCGTGATCGTCCCCCGGCTGGCCACAGGAGGCTCCGATGGCTGAGCTGCTGACCCTCACCGCCCTCTCGATCCTCGTCGCCGGCTTCGTCGTCGGCGTCGTCGTCGGTCTGACCGGCATGGGCGGCGGCGCCCTGATGACCCCCGCCCTGCTGTTCCTGGGCGTGGGAGAGGCCGCCACGGTCGTGACCGCCGACCTCACCGCGGCGGCCGTCTACAAGACCGGCGGCGCGATCGTGCACAAGCGCGAGGGCTCGCCCAACATGCGCCTGGCCATGTGGCTGATGATCGGCTCCATCCCGATGGCGCTGCTCGGGCCACACCTGGTGGCGTGGCTCACCGACGACACCGAGCAGCTCAACCACGTGCTGATCATCAGCATCGGCTTCGCCCTCCTGCTGGCGGCGGCGACCTACGCCCTGCGCCTCTACGTCAACCTGCTCCGGGTCCGCTCGGGCACCCACGTCCACGACGACGACCCGACGATCCGCGTGGTCCCGACGCTGCTGGTCGGCATGCTGGGCGGACTGCTGGTGGGCATCACCAGCGTCGGCTCCGGCTCGGTCATCATGATCGCCCTGCTGATGCTCTACCCCGGCCTGTCCGCGGTGAAGCTCGTCGGCACCGACCTGGTCCAGGCGGTGCCCCTCGTGCTCGCGGCCGCGATCTCCAACATCGCGCTCCACGGCATCGACTGGGGGATCCTGATCCCGCTCGTCATCGGCTCGGTGCCCGGCACGATCATCGGCGCCCACCTCGCCCCGCGCGTGCCCCAGTCCTTCATCCGCCGGGGCATCGTCATCGTGCTGACGATGAGCGGCGTCGCGCTGCTCGACAAGTCCGGCTGGGCCCCGCTCGGCGTCGAGGAGACCCACCCCATGCTGATCGCCGGCATCGGCCTGGCCGTCCTGGTGGTGCTTCCCATCGTGTGGGGCTTCCTGCGCAAGCAGCAGGGGCTCCCGATGTTCGGCTCGCCGACCATCGCCCAGCTCGACGACCCCGACTACCGTCCCGGGCTCGTGGGGATGAAGAAGGTCGACCGGGAGTAGAGCAGGCGACGTCCCCGCTGCACGCCACGATGACGGGCGAGGACCACACCACCCCTATTCTTTGCGAAGTTTCGTTGACAACAGGGGGAAGTGAAGCGTGGAGCTGCAGGACTACTGGCGCACCGTCCGACGGCGGTGGCGGCTGGTTCTCGGGAGTGTTCTGATCGTCCTGGCGGTCGCCGCGGTGTGGACCTGGTCGGTGACCCCGACCTATGCCTCCACCACCCGGATCTTCGTCTCGACAAGCCAGACCGACGAGAACAGCGCCTACACCGGCAACCTCTTCGCCACCCAGCGCGTGGCGTCCTACGCCGACCTGGTGACCAGCAACCAGCTCGCCGAGCGCGTGGCCGCCGAGCTCGGCGACACCGACGCGATGGACCTGCGCGAGCAGGTCACCGCCTCGGCCGTCCCGGAGACGGTGCTGCTCGAGATCGAGGCCGTCGACGCCGACCCCGAGCGCGCCCGCGACATCGCGCAGGTCTACGCCGAGCAGCTGCAGCTCCTCGTGGAGGAGCTCGAGACGCCCCGCGGCGAGACCGCGGCCGTCGTCAAGGCGACCCTCATCGACGACGCCCAGGTCGCCCGCTCCCCCGTCGCGCCGCAGCCGCTGCGCAACCTGGCGCTCGCCGGCATCCTCGGGCTCCTCCTGGGTGTCGGCCTGGCCGTGGCGCGCGAGCTCCTCGACACCAGCGTGAAGGGCGCCGACGACGTCGCCGAGATCACCTCGGCCCCCGTCCTCGGCAACATCTTCCAGGACAACGACGCCAAGCGCTCGCCCCACGAGGTGCTGTCGACCGCGACGCCGTGGGCCGAGGCCTTCCGCGTGCTGCGCACCAACATGCAGTACGTCGACGTCGACAAGGAGCAGAAGGTCTTCGTGATCACCAGCTCGCTGCCGGGCGAGGGCAAGAGCACCACCGCGGTCAACCTCGCGGTCACGCTCACCCAGGCCGGCCAGCGGGTGGCGCTCGTCGAGTGCGACCTCCGCCGCCCGCTCATCGCCGACCGGCTCGAGCTCGACGACGCCATCGGCACCACCAGCGTCCTGATCGGCAAGGTCAGTGCCGAGGACGTCATGCAGCAGTACGCCGACACGTCGCTCGACGTCATGGTGTGCGGCCAGATCCCGCCCAACCCGTCGGAGCTGCTGCAGTCCCAGGCGATGGAGATGCTGCTGCTCGAGCTGCGCACACGCTACGACGTCGTGATCCTCGACGCCCCGCCGCTGCTGCCGGTGACCGACGCCGCGCTGCTCGCCACCCGCGCCGACGGTGCGGTCGTCGTGGTCAGCCACGGGCGGACGACCCGCGACCAGCTGTCGACCGCCATCGAGCGCCTCGACTCGGTCGGCGCCACCACGCTCGGCGTGGTCGTCAACCAGACGCCGGCCAAGGCCGCCTCCAGCGGCTACGGCTACGGCTACGGCTACGCCCCGCTCGACGACGCCGCCGCGGCCGGGGGCGGCAAGCGCCGCCGGCGCTGACCGCCGGCAGGACCCGGACGGCTCAGGCGAGCCCGAGCAGCTCGCGGCACTGGGCGGACGTCATCGGCGTACGCTGCGCGATCCGGCCGAGGTCGACCGCGCGCTCGACGAGCTGGGCGTTGGACTCCACCGGCACGCCGCGGCTGATGGTGAGCACGTCCTCCATGCCCACGCGGAGGTGCCCGCCCATCGACAGCGAGGCCATCGCGACCGCGAGGGTCGAGCGGCCGATGCCGGTGGCCGACCACGACGTGACCTCCGGCGGCAGCGCGGCCACGCCCGCGACCAGCGCCGGGGCCGTGCCGGGCATGCCGCCGGGCACGCCCATGACGAAGTCGACGTGCACCCTGCCACCGGCCGGGACGCCGTACTGCCGGATCAGCCGGCCGAGGGCGTGCACCTGGCCGAGGTCGAACAGCTCGAACTCCGGGGCGACCCCGCGCGCGAGGGCGAGCTGGTAGAGGTCCTGGACGAAGGGCCAGGGGTTGAGGAAGACGTCGTCGCCGAAGTTGGTGGTGCCCATCGTCAGCGAGCACGAGTCGGGCTCGGCGTCGAGCACCGTCAACCGCTCGTCGAGCGGGTCGTGCACCGAGCCGCCGGTGGAGAGCTGGACGACGAGCGAGGACGACTCGCGCACCGCAGCGACCCACTCGCGCAGCAGCGCCTGGTCGAGCGTCGGCTGGTGGGAGGAGTCGCGCACGTGGAGGTGGATCATCGCCGCGCCGGCGGCCTCGCACTCGGCCGCGGTGCGCGCGATCTCCTCCGGGGTGGTGGGGAGCTGCGGGCAGTCGGCCTTGGCGGTCTCGGCCCCGGTGGGGGCGACCGTGATCAGCAGGTGGTCGGCGGGTGAGGCAGGCATGGCGGCATCCTTGCACCATGCGTGCGGTCATCCAGCGGGTCCTCTCCGCCAGCGTCCGGGTCGACGACGAGGTGGTCGGCGAGCTCGACCGACCCGGGCTGCTGGTCTACCTCGGCGTGACGCACGACGACGGGACCGCCGAGGTCGCCTGGGTCGCGCGCAAGATCTGGGACCTCCGCCTGCTGCGCGACGAGCGGAGCGCCAGCGACGTCGGCGCGCCGGTGCTGGTGGTCAGCCAGTTCACGCTCTACGGCGACGCGCGCAAGGGCCGCCGACCCACCTGGCAGGCCGCCGCGCCGGGCCCGGTCAGCGAGCCGCTCTACGACGCCGTCTGCGCCGAGCTCGAGCGGCTCGGCGCGCACGTCGAGCGCGGCCGCTTCGGCGCCGACATGCGCGTCGCGAGCGTCAACGACGGCCCGGTCACGCTCGTCCTCGACTCGCCGTAGGCCGCCGACCCGTGGGCACTACCGCTTCGGGCCGGTCTCCCAGACCCGCACCCAGTCGACCTCCATCGTCTCGGGCAGCTCGCCGTCGAAGCGGGGCAGCTCGTAGTCGGAGGACAGCAGGCTGAGGATGAGGAACTCCGGGCGCCCGGCCGTCGGCCCCTCGAGCCGCTGGGTGACCCGGTCGTCGATGCGGAACACGTACTCGTCGGGCGTCCACTCCAGCGAGAACACGTGGAACTGCTCGGCCCAGTCGTCGCCGAGCTCCTTCGCGTCCGGGAGCCAGCCACCGACGGTCTGCTTCTTCCCGGCCTTGTCGAGGTAGTAGGTGAAGCTGGTCAGGCCGCCCTCGGGGTGGCCGCCGCCGAAGTACTCGATGACGTCGATCTCGGCGCCGCCCTTCTTGGGGCCCCCGCTGCGCTGCCCGCCGACGGCCTGCATCCAGAACGCCGCGTGCTGACCGCGAGCCGCCTGGGTCTTGATGCGCGCGGCCGCGAAGCCGTAGGTGAAGCCCACGGTCCCCTCGGTGCCGACGTGGCCGTTGAGGCGGTAGGGGAACTTCTTGCGGCGCCCGGGCAACGTGCACACGTCGCCCTTGCGGTCCGGGTCCTCGAGCACGCTGAGCCGCAGCACGCCGTCGGTCACCTCGGCGGCGTCCGAGCTGGCGCGCGAGCAGGTGCGTACGCCGATGTAGCCCTGGTCGCGGGTCACCCACGTCGCGCCCTCGACGTCGACGGAGTCGTCGTCGAAGTCGTCGGTGAACGTCGCCGCGGGGGCGTCGTCGGTCGAGACCTCGGCGCCGATCGCGTCCTCGCCCTCCCCGACCACCACGTGCAGGTCACCGGACGCGCGGCTGGTCAGGGAGACCCACCCCGTGGCGTCGGTCTCCTCCTCGTCGACCTCGGTCCAGCCGTCGTCCGTGCGGGCGACGAGGGTCACGGTCGTCCCCTCGTCGACGTCGGCGACGGTGGCGTCGACCAGCCACGCCGCGTCGTCGGCGGCCTCGACGTCCTCGCCGTTGGCCGCGAGCTGCGGCAGTACGTCCGCCGTCACGTCGTCGCTCCGCTCGTAGGACGGCGGCGCGGCCTCGCCGTCACCGCTCGAGGAGCAGCCGGCGGTGACGAGCGCCACGCCCAGGGAGCAGGCGACCAGGGCGCGCCCCCGCGTGCGGGAGCGGGGAACGAGTCGGGGAGTGCGGCTCATCCTCCGAGTCTGTCCGACCGTGCCCGGCAGTGCGAATCGTCCCCCACGCCGCCCGTCGCTACGATGATGGCTGCTGTCCCTAGAGAGGTCCCTGCAACGCCATGACCAACACCCACGTCGACTACCAGCTGAGTCAGCTGGACCAGCTCGAGGCAGAGTCGATCCACATCTTCCGTGAGGTCGCCGCCGAGTTTGAGAAGCCGGTCCTGATGTTCTCCGGCGGCAAGGACTCGATCGTCATGCTCCGCCTGGCGGAGAAGGCGTTCTTCCCGGCGAAGCTGCCGTTCCCGTTGCTGCAGGTCGACACCGGCCTCGACTTCGAGGAGGTGCTGACCACCCGCGACTCGTGGGTCGAGCGGCTGGGTGCGCGGATGATCGTGGCCACGATCGACGAGGCCATCGCCGCGGGTCACGTGGTCGACGACGGCAAGACCAGCCGCAACCGCATGCAGATCGGCACGCTGCTCGGCGCGATCGAGGAGCACGGCTTCACCGCCGCGTTCGGCGGCGGGCGTCGGGACGAGGAGAAGGCCCGCGCCAAGGAGCGCGTCTACTCCCACCGCGACGACTTCGGCCAGTGGGACCCCAAGATGCAGCGTCCCGAGCTGTGGAGCCTCTACAACGGGCGCATCCACGCCGGTGAGCACATGCGGATCTTCCCGCTGTCCAACTGGACCGAGCTCGACATCTGGCACTACATCCACCGTGAGCAGATCGCGATCCCCTCCATCTACTTCGCCCACGAGCGCGAGGTCGTCGAGCGCGACGGCATGCTGCTCTCCATCGGCCCCGAGATCCAGCCCAAGCGCGGCGAGACGGTCGAGAAGAAGATGGTGCGCTTCCGCACCGTGGGTGACCGCACCCAGACCGGCTGCGTGGAGTCGGTGGCCACCGACACCGCCGCCATCATCGACGAGATCGCCATCGCCCGGGTGACGGAGCGAGGCGCCACGCGAGGCGACGACCGCTTCTCCGAGGCAGCCATGGAAGACCGCAAGAAGGAAGGCTACTTCTGATGGCCAGCACCCCCCAGACCTCCGACGCGCACACCGCCGCCCAGGGCGAGATGGACCTGCTCCGCTTCGCGACCGCCGGCTCGGTCGACGACGGCAAGTCCACCCTCATCGGGCGCCTGCTCCTCGACTCCAAGTCGATCTTCGAGGACCAGCTCGAGGCGGTGGAGTCGACCAGCCAGTCCAAGGGCTACGACTACACCGACCTGGCGCTGCTGACCGACGGGCTGCGCTCCGAGCGCGAGCAGGGCATCACCATCGACGTGGCCTACCGCTACTTCGCCACGCCCGCGCGCAAGTTCATCATCGCCGACACCCCCGGCCACATCCAGTACACCCGCAACATGGTCACCGGCGCCTCGACCGCCGACCTGGGCCTGGTGCTCGTCGATGCCCGCCAGGGCCTGACCGAGCAGTCCCGCCGCCACGCGGTGCTGCTCTCGCTGCTGCGCGTGCCGCACCTCGTGCTGGCGATCAACAAGATGGACCTCGTCGACTGGTCGCAGGAGGTCTACGAGAACATCCACAAGGAGTTCACGAACTTCGCGACCAAGCTCAACATCCCCGACCTCGAGGTCATCCCGATCTCGGCGCTGCAGGGTGACAACGTCGTCAATCGCTCCGAGAACACCCCGTGGTACTCCGGGCCGACGCTGATGCACCACCTCGAGCACGTGCACGTCGCCTCCGACCGCGACCTGGTCGACACCCGCTTCCCGGTGCAGTACGTCATCCGCCCCAAGTCCGACGCCTACCACGACTTCCGCGGCTACGCCGGCCAGGTCGCCGGTGGCGTGCTCAAGAAGGGCGACGAGATCGTCGTGCTGCCCAGCGGCATGACCTCGACCATCTCCAAGGTCGAGCTCTTCGACACCGAGATCGCCGAGGCGTTCCCGCCCATGTCGGTGACCATCCACCTCGACGACGATGTCGACGTCTCGCGCGGCGACATGATCGCCCGGCCCAAGAACGCGCCCAAGCCCAGCCAGGACATCGACGCGATGATCTGCTGGATGACCAACGAGCCCCTGCGCCCGCGCCAGAAGCTCGCCATCAAGCACACCACCCGCACGGGCCGTGCGATGGTCAAGGACATCCAGTACCGCCTCGACGTCAACTCCCTGCACCGCGACCAGGAGGCCGGCGAGCTCGGGCTCAACGAGATCGGCCGCGTCCAGCTGCGCACCACCGTGCCGCTGCTGTGCGACCCCTACTCGAAGAACCGCACCACGGGCTCGTTCATCCTCATCGACGAGGCCACCGGGGTCACCGTCGGCGCCGGCATGATCAACAGCGCTAGTTGACGTCGCCGAGCACACTGAGGGCGCTCGATCAGGACGGTAGTGCCCACGCGGCGCCTGGTCCGCTTCGAAGTATGGGTCCGATGCTCTTAACCATCTGAACGCTCACGAGAGCGGTGCGCACAGGAGTGTCAATCAGTGAGGCACGTTTCGGGCTTCTTCCTCGCAACGCTCATCGGCAGCCTAGCGCCCCTTCTGTGCACCGTAGCAATCGCGCACGTACACGGCAGCGGTGCGTTCCTGGCTCTGTCTATCGGCCAAGCGCTGGGCGGCTTCGTAGCCATCATCAGTACTTGGGGCTGGGACGTGGCGGGACCACAACGAGTGGCATCAATGCCATCGGACCAAGCAGCCCTGCAGCTTCGTAGCAGTCTGCGCACACGGGGCGCGGTCCTGTTCGTGACCTGGGCACCAGCGAGCATCGCTGCCTTCCTGATAACTGCCGGCGACCATTCGCTTCTTGCTAGCATCAATGTATTAGCTGTCGCCACGCAAGGAATTGGCCCGAGCTGGTGGTGCAGTGGGCGCAGGATCCCGTCGTCGCTCATTCGTTTCGACTCGATCCCAAGGGCATCGGCGGCGATTGCCTCGTGCGTTTTCGTTCTGGTTGGAGCGCCGGCGGTGGTCTATCCCCTCCTGATCCTCACAGCGGTCGCGTGTGCCTACCCGGTATTCTATCGACGCGAGTTGCGTCAATTGCCGATCTCGATCCCAAACCGGAGACTCTCGACAGAACTGCGATCGAATGCACGAGGGGTCGGTATCGCTCTGCTCAACTCGCTGTACTCGACGGCACTGCTTCCCCTTATCCACGTTATTGCCCCCGCCAGCTCCCTCGGGTTCGCGGCATCACAGCGACTGGTGAACTACGCCAACCTGGCGACCATCTCGATGGCCAACGCTTTCATGGGCGCTGGCAGCGCGCAGAGATACCGACGGTCTGTCAAGTACATGCTTGCGCTGTCTGTCCTGTTCGCCATCATCCTCGCGCTGATAGCACCCGCCTTGAGTCAGGTACTATTCAACTACCGGCTGAGTTCTGCCCTGACTGGACCGTTGATTGCGACCATCTACCTCGGCATCGCGATCAACACATGCATCGGCAGACTCTGGCTAATCCCCCTCGGTCACCAGTCACGTGTACTCGTGGGCACTATCGCGAGCGCGGCGATTGGACTCCCCAGTTGCTGGGTTCTTGTGCTTTCGTTGGGTAGCGACGGAGCGCTACTTGGCATGGTCGCAGCCGAGCTCACTTTCGCTTTCGTATGCCTCTCCGCGGCGCCCCTATCGAGACGATCGAAGTGAGAGTGATGGCGTCCGAGCGTGACACCCACCGCAGGAATTTGCCGACCCAAGGCAATAGTGATGCGGTAGCGTGTCGCCTCGCCCGGCTCAAGTTCTGCTCTCACGACCTTCGGAGCAGTCGGTGGTAGCCTTACGGTCATCTAGCAGGCAGGTGAAGGTAGGGCGCGTGAGTGCTGACGCAAGACCTGTTGGACCCCTCATTCTCATCGCGAATGCGGGGCTTTCTGCGACATTGATCGCTGTCCCTCAGTCGCATCCTATGGTGAGCGCACTGTGGATCGTGACCGCAGTTTTGTCCGTCTCAACTCACTTGGGGCTGACCAAACTATACGACCCCCGCGTGATGTGCTTCGTTCTCGGGGTGCTCCCGTCCGCATTGGGACTATTCGCCGTACCGTACTCCTCATATTCGCCGCACGACAGGGCCGCTTCTCTGATGTGGCTCTCGCTTGGCATCTTCATGATCCTTGTATGCCTATCCGGCAAGGTATGTCAGTTCGACACATCGTTATGGCACGCACGACGGGTGCAAACGATGAATTGGCTGGGAGTCGTCTCGACAGCGGCTGCAGTTTCTGCAGCTGTGCTCTTTTTCTCGCGAAGAGGTGTGCCCCTTCTTCTGTTCAACGCAGAGCAAGCGCGAGTGCAAGCGAGCAGCGGAGCTGGCGCGATGCTGGCAGTCGTCCATATTGGCGCCTCGATTGCCGTCGGGGCAACAGTTGCGTCTGGCATCACTCGCACGACAAGTACGCGGCGCGCCAAACTTCTTCTCATTGTCGCTTGCGTGCTGGTCGTCGGCCTGACAGCCTCTCGCGCGGCACTGCTTAAAGCGATTCTGGTTGCCGTCGGAGCGGGCCTGCTGACCAGGTCATGGAAGTTGCCGTATCTGCGCTTGGCGGTTGGGGGCGTGGTGGCGGTCCTGGGGGCTTGGCTACTCGGCACGCTCAGATACGCTGGGGGCGACGCGTCCTTTTTCGAGCTCGCTGTCCAGAGGCTCGCGGCCGACCCGTACTCAGGGGGCGTCGTGCTTGACTTGCCACCCGACAGTCGACTGGCTGGACTCCACCTCTTCAGCACCGCCCTTGCGACATATCTCCCAGGACCCCAGCCACTTATCGGAGATATCCTGAAATCCAATGCTGGACTCGATTTCTCGGGAGGCGCGATTGCTGTTCCGTTGGCGGCCGAAGGATTCCTGTTCGCGGGTACGGTAGGCGTCGTCATGCTCTCCTGCCTAGTCGCCTTTGTCGCAGTTGCGGCGGCCAAGATGCTTCCAGACTCTCCGATCGGGGCGCTCTTTGCGCTAGTTTTTGGAACGACTTGGGCCGGCGTATTCGGCGCGGGTGTTGCCACCACGGTCGCTACCTACTTGATTCCTGCCTTGGTACTGTTCGCTCTCCTGTACGCACTCAGCAGCGTGCTACCCGTCCGCGCGGGCGTTGCTGATGGCATCTCTCACAGCAGAAGGGCGACAAGGTGACACCCTCTGATGGGCTAGTAGGACCCAGCAATCCAACCAGTTCCGTTATTGCGAGCATTGTCGTATATAGGCCTGACATCGCATTGCTGACCGCGACGCTCGAGAGTCTCACTGCGCAACGCATAGACGGATTGATGATCGTGCGGAATTGCGCCACCCTGACCCCCGAGCAGGCACTTGAACTCGTCCCCGAACAACTGCGTGGAGGATGCTTGGTGCTGGGAACGGGCTCGAACCTGGGTTTCGCTGGCGGGCACAACCTGGCCTTGAAGGCGGGTTTTGAATCAGGAGCGACGCATGTAGTGATTCTGAACCCCGACGTTACGTTGGCCACTGGAGCCCTCACCGATCTCGCAGACTTCTCATCCGCGCTGGGCGACCACCACCTTGTTTCGGGAGTGCTGCAGCTTGGAAGCCGCGAACAAGCCACGCACCAGCCGGTCATTGACAGCGCCGGCATACGTTGGACGCCCGACGCGAGGCATCTCGATCTATTCCAGAACGAAGACCTCGAACTACTCGGACGACTCCCCAACCATTATCGAGTGGATGCGATAACAGGCGCGCTGCTCGTAGCCCCGAAGTCCGCGTGGCTGCGACTCACCGCTGCCACCGGTGAGTTCTTCGACGAGCGCTTTGTCGCGTATCGCGAGGATGCAGAGCTTGGGCTGCGGGCACGAATGCTCGGAATCGGTAGTTTTGTTCTCAATCAGGCGGTTGGTGTGCATTACCGAGGGTCGCCTGGGACCGATCGGTCCAACCCGACCACAAACAGACTGAGCGTCCAGAATCGGTTCCTGATACTTGCGCGACACGGGCTCGTCAACCGCCCTGGGTCGATCTCGCGTGCGTTGGTACGTGACGTACTTGTCGTGGGAGCGGTCGTCCTGCGCGAAGGCGGCTCTCGAGGTGGGCTCGTGTCGGCTTGTCGTCAGGCCCCTACCGAGGTGCGAGCGCGGCGGCGTTTGCTCAAAGGGCTACAAGCCGGCTGGTATGGGTGTTCCGACGTGCCAGATTGGCGTCGCCGTGCCCGCATAGTAGCCCGTTCTTCCGTCGAGTCCGGCGCAACCCATTGGGTTGTAGTACCACTGCATAGCGCCGACCTCGAAGCTGTCCGGCTGATCGTCGAGACCCTGCGCCCCGTCGCGCAGGTGGTGCTGGTGGATGACGGTTCGGACGTGCCTATTCCGGAAATCGACGGAGCCGCTTTGCTTCGGCTCGAAGCCAATTCTGGGATCGCTTCCGCACTGAACGTCGGCGTGGCCTTCGCGCTCGAGCATGGGGCTGAGGTGATCACCACTCTGGACCAAGACTCTCGGCTCGACGCTGATTCGTTGGCAGCCCTTGGCGGCCACCTGGACTCCGGCCAGTTTGATCTGGTGGGTCCAGGAACCTTGCCCGGCATCGATTACACGAGCGACGGTAACGGTGCCGTCACCGAGATTCTGCAGAGCGGCATGACCCTGAAGTCGGCGACGATCAACGCCCTGGGGTTCTTTGATGAGTCGCTGTTCATTGATGGCGTCGACACTGAGTACTGCCTTCGGGCACGACGGTTCGGCCTCGAAGTTGGCGTATGCCGCGACGTCAAGATGGGGCATGTGCTCGGAGGGGGACCATCGGAGCCGGTGTTCAGGTTAGGGAACTTTGCTCCCTTAGCAACATCCCATGGGGCATTCCGCCGGTATTACATGAACAGGAACCGCTTCCTCCTAGCTCGTCGCTACGGCCGGAACGAGCCGCGGTGGCTTCTACGAACTCTCAGGCAGACCATCGTTGCCAACATTCTCGCCGTGACGATCGAGACGCACCGTCGAGACAAGGCTGCTGCCTCGCTAGCGGGATTGCGCGATGGTCTGCTCGGCGGTTTTGGCCCCAGGCCGGCCACCGGGCGAGAGTGGGAATCGAAGAGGCGATCGACCGGTTCGACGGACCGAGAGGGTCAACGAGCCGGCGCAGCTCAGGACGGCTAATCACTGTGAAGGTTGGGTGCGGACGGATCGATGACGAGTGCCAGGACGCAGGCCGCTGCCTCGTCGTGATCCCCTGGCGACTGGGCCGATCTGAACCGGGACTTGCGCGGGACCAGTTGACAACCGTGGGCGTGCCGGCGACGGTCGCTCGGCCTACCGCTCGACACCCACTGGATCGCGCGGAACACGGCGGCGTTTGTCGACGACAGGACTCTTCGCCGAGCACTATCACCCGGAGACTCGTGGCCGACCTTCCATCTGCTTGAGCTCTGGCTCGGTGCACTTCGAGGCACGCCACCGCCGCCCTCTCGCAAGCGGCCCGTCGCCGCGGACATGGGTTCATCCAACGCTGGAGCAGCCGCGCTGCTACGCGATGACCAAGCCGAACACCTCAAGCGGCCAGTCACCTCACCTGCCGGCGACTTGGACCAGCAGCGCCTCGTACGACGAGGCGACGTCATCCCACCGATATGCGGTCAGCGCGCGATCACGGCCCGCAGCCCCACGGATGCGACACCTGGTGGCGTCATGATCGTCCGCCTTGATGGCAACCGAAACGTCCTCAACTGACCCGAAGAAACGTGCATGACCCGCCGTTACCTCGGTGTTGAAGTCCACGTCGTAGGCCGTCACGGGCGCACCGCACCCCATAGCCCGCAGGAGCGACGGGTTCGTGCCGCCCACCGAGTGCCCATGAAGGTAGCTGCGGCAGTTGGCGTAGAGCTGGTTGAGCAGGTCTTGATCCCAGAGACCTCCGAGGAATCGCACGTCCGCCGGCCCTGCGACCTCCTTGACTCGGGACATGTACTCGTCCCCGTACGGAGCCGTGCCCACGACCACCAGAGGGAGCTCCGAGCCGGATCCCGCGTAACCCTCGACGATCACGTCGACGTGGTTCTCAGGCTCCATCCGCGCAACCACCAAGTGGTACTGCCCGGGCGCGAGATCGAGCTCGCTCAGCCTGTCCGCCCCGGGGTCGATGATCGGCGCCCCGTAGGCGATGAGGTGGCTCTCTCGGTCGTACTCGGCTTTGAGGTAGTCCGCAATTCCCTGCGCGTCCGCGATGAGCGCGAGACCCGAGCGGGCGGCCACACGCTCGGCCCGCTTGTAGTACTTGGCACCGAGGCCGGCCCACTTGGCCCGCTTCCACTCCAGACCATCCATGTGGACCGCGGTCGGGATGCCGGCGGCCTTCAGCCACCCGATGAACGGAGCATTGCCCGCGTTGAAGAGGATGGCTGCATCGGGTCGCTGCTTGATCGCGTGAAGGACAGACAGGCCGGTGTGACTCAAGGTCTCGAGCGAGCGCCTCTTCACGGCGGGGAGGTGGACGAGCTCCATGCCCAGGTGCGTCTTCATCGAGGTGTCGGCGTTACGGCAGTAGACCGTCACCCGGTGCCCCCGCTCGACCAAGCGACGTCCGACCTCCTCCACGGCGGTCTCGAATCCGCCGTACGCCGCGGGTACGCCGCGCGTGCCGATCATCGCGACGTGCAGCGTCCTGGAATCGGACCCCGCCGTCGCTTCGAAGGATTCGGTGTCGAACGTGGTCATCAGTAGGCCCCTTGTCCCCGAGTGACGGCGCGCACGGTGCGCAGCATGATCATGAGATCGCCGGTGATGGACCAGTTGTCCACGTAGGCGAGGTCGAGGCGCTGGGCCTCGTCGAACGAGAGGTCGCTCCGGCCGGACACCTGCCAGAGCCCGGTCATGCCCGGTCGTACGTACATCCGACGGCCCATCTGGACCGAGTACTGCTCCACCTCGGCAGCGAGAGACGGACGCGGGCCGACCAGACTCATCTCGCCTCGCAGCACGTCGAGCAGCTGCGGGAGCTCGTCGATCGAGTAGCGGCGGATGAACCGTCCGACGCGGGTCATCCGCGGGTCGTGCCGCATCTTGAACAGCACGGCGTCGGACTCGTTGAGAGCGCGCAGACCTTCCAGACGCTGCTCGGCGTCGACCGCCATCGAACGGAACTTGGTCATCCGGAACAGGGCGCGGTGGCGACCAACCCGCTCCTGGCGGTAGAAGACCGGTCCCGACGAGTCGAGCTTGATGGCGATCGCGGTGAGGAGAAGGACGGGTGCCAGCAGCAGAAGGATCGTGGCGGCACCGACGAAGTCGAAAGCGCGCTTGAAGAATCGGTCCGCGCCGGCGTACTGCGGCTCGCGCAGGTGAAGCATCGGCATGCCCGAGACGTCGTTGAGGTGCAGCCGGGCGGAGGACACGTCGAGCACGTTGGGGGAGATCATCAGCTCGACCCCGGTGCCCTCAAGCTGCCAGCTGAGGCTGCGCAACGAGTCGTGACCGAGGTGCTCGGTATCAGTGACCACCACCGCTCCGGCCTCCGAGACGGCGAGAGCCTCGGCGAAGTCGAGACTGGCCGACATCAGCGGGATGTGTCCGACGAAACCTTCCAGGCTTGCGATCGGACCGTCTACGTCCGGGACCCAGACGCCGCCCACCGCATATCCGGCAGTGGGGTGCTGGTCGAACCACCGGGTGAGCTGCGCGGCAGACCGCGTGCCGCCGACGACGAGGACCTTCGTTGTCGCACCCCCGCGGCTACGCGCGCGGTGCAACCCCACGCGAGCAAGCTTGCGCTCGAGCAGCAGGCCGACAAGTCCCAGTGGGAACGCGGTGGCCAGGTAGATGCGCGACGCCTCGATCTGCAGCGCCAGGGAGAGCATCGCCATCACCGCGAACACCCGGAAGGTCGCCACGATCACGCGCCGGTACTCCTCCGGCCCGTGCCCGACAACGAGCGAGCTCCGCGACTGGTGGATCTGGAGCGACGCCCACCAGACGACCGCCAGGACCAGCCCGAGCGCAGGGTAGGTCGCGCCCAGACCTCCCACCTCAGGCGCAGCCGAGGGGCCGAAGCGGACCACCTGGGCGATGCCGAGTGCGACCGCCAGGACGAACAGATCGCCGAGGAGCAGGGCCCGCGCGTGGCGCCGACGCCACTCGGCGGCTCCGTCAGCCTCACGGGAGACGGTTGGGATCGAGCGATGCAACGCCTTCGGCGGAGGCAGGGAAGCATCGGGCGCGCGACTCACTACGGACATGCATCCCCCGCGGATGGCTAGAACAACACACCGAGACAAGCCCCCGGATAAAGCGTCAGCCAAACCCTGACTGACGGTCGCAACGTTAAGCGGCGATGAGCCGTGCTCGTGCAAAGTTGAACGAAGATGGGACCTTGGTAGGGCGAGCTGTGGCTCACTTGTTGATGAGTCCCATCCTTATGGACGGGGCCAGCGCCCGCGTACAGGTGGGCTCGACGTCGGCACGGGCCGCCTGGTCGGGTCCGCAGGCCCGGACGGACCCGCCGGCCCGGGCGGCGAACGTGTTTTGCCAGAATTCAACAACTCCCCTCCCCCAACCCGCACAATGTTCGAATGGACGCACGTCAAGCCGAACTGCTCGCCGGGGCCGACGCTCACGAACTGGGGCTTCGCCTCCGCTCGATCCGCCTCGCCAAGGGCATGACCCAGGGCGAGGTGGTCGGCGACACGATGTCGGTTGCCTACCTCTCCCGCCTCGAGACCGGCGCGCGCAAGCCGACGGTGAAGGCGCTGACCTCGCTCGCCGGCCGGCTCGACGTGTCGATCGACTCGCTGCTCGCCGTGGAGCCGGGGCGCGATCCTGACGAGGTCCGGCTGGCGCTGGACTATGCCGAGCTCGCCCTCGAGTCCGGCGAACCGGCCGAAGCCGCCCAGCACCTCGACGCAGCCTTGAGCCGCGTCGACGACGTGCCCGGGAGCGGCATGCGCGAACGCGCCAGGCTCCTCCACGCCCGCTCGTTGGAGGCCGGCGGACGCGAGGACGACGCCATCATCGAGCTCGAGACTCTCCTCGAGGACGACACCGTCAGCGGCGTCAGCCGCATCAAGGCGGGCATCGCCCTCAGCCGCATCCACCGGGAGACCGGCGACCTCGGCCGCGCGATCTCCTGCGGGGAGGACGTGCTCGCGCAGCTGCGCGCCGCCGGACTCGCCGCGAGCGACGAGGCCGTCCAGCTCACCGTCACGGTGGCGGCGGCCTACTTCGAGCGCGGCGACACGGCCCACGCCGTCCGACTCTGCGCCAAGGCGATCACGCAGGCCGAGACCCTCGACTCGCCACGCGCCCGTGCGTCCGCCTACTGGAACGCCAGCGTGATGCAGGCCAACCGGGGCGACATCACCGCGGCCGTCCCGCTCGCCGAGCGCGCCCTCGCCCTGCTGGGAGAAGGCCAGGACGCCCGCAACCTGGCTCGTCTGCGCGCCGAGGTCGGGCGCCTCCAGCTCGAGCTGGAGCCTCCCGCGGTGGACGACGCGCGCAACAACCTGCAGCAGGCGGTGTCCGAGATGGAGTGGAGCAGCGCCACCCCGATGGACAAGGCCTGGACCCTGCTCGGATTGGCTCGCGCGGCGTTCCTCACCGACGACCACGACGAGTGCCGCCGCCTGTTGTCCGACGTGCACGCGACGTCGGACGGCCAGTCACCGCTGGCCGAGGCCGAGGCGCTCGCCCTGGAAGGCCGGATCAGTGCAGCGCGCGCCGACACCGACGAGGCAGCGCGCCTCTACCAAGCGGCGGTCCTCAAGCTGTCGAGCATCGGCGCGGACAACAGCGCGGCCCAGCTGTGGTTCGACCTGGCCGCCCTGCTGGAGGGCGTCGGCCTGGTCGAGGCCGCGACGGACGCCTATCGTCGCGCCGCGGCCTCGACCGGTCTCAGGACTCGTACGACCGCACCTGCGCTCACGCGCGAATCCGCGTCGTAAGAGCGAGTCTCAGCAGCACCAGATGTTGCGCTGCATCTCCACGTCACGAGGCGCGGCGGTGGCGGGAGCCGCCATGCCGGCGATGCTGACGAGGGCGGTGGCGGCGACGGCGAGGCGAGCGAAGGTCTTCATGGGTGGCTCCTTGTGGGGTGTGGGCTGACCGAGCGGCACCGCGAAGACGGACGCTCGCGGCGATTGTGTCAAAACCGCGGCGCGGGCGCCCCCTCTCTGGCAAGATCTGGCAAGACACACTTGGCAAACCCCCCGCCGAGATGTCGCCCGACGGCGTCCCCCGCGTCGTCGGTTCGAGAGAAGGTGCGCTTCCCCCCGAGGCGCCTGGTCCCCCGCGCCCCACACGCGGGGGGCCGTTCTCGTTCCGCGTCGCAGGCACGACGCCCCCGCGTGATGGCGGGGGTTCAGCGCGGCAGCAGCGCGCAGACGCTGGTGCCCTCGCCGGGCGTGCTCTCCAGCGAGACCACTCCGCCGTGCGCCTCGACGATGCTGCGGACGATGGTGAGACCGAGCCCCGTGCCGGGCACGTGCAGGCGACCGGCGTTGGTGCCGCGGTAGAACCGGTCGAAGACCGCCTCCACCTCGTCGGCGTCGATGCCGATGCCCTCGTCGGTGACCGTCAGCACCGTGTGCTCCCCGCGGACGCCGAGGTCGACGGTCACGACACCGCCCGGGCGGCTGTAGGAGACGGCGTTGTCGAGCAGGTTGTCGAAGACCTGGCGCATGCGCATTCCGTCGACGAGCGCCGGCAGCGTCTCCGGCACCCGGCACTCGACCCGCACGCCCACGCCGTCGGCGTGCAACGACGCCGCGTCGACCGCCTCGGCCAGCAGCAGCGCCAGGTCGACACGGTAGGGGTCGACGAGCGGCGAGCCCGCCGAGACGCGCGTGGTGAAGAGCAGGTCGGCGACCAGGTGCGAGAGCCGGAGCATGTTGCGCCGCGCGGCGCTCACCTGCTCGCGGCCCTCGGGCGTGACATCGGTCGAGTCGTCGAGCAGCTCGAGGTAGGCCAGCGCCGCCGTGAGCGGGGTGCGCAGCTCGTGGGAGATCGCGGAGACGAACTGGTCCTTGACGCCCATCGCCCGGACCTGGTCGGTGACGTCGTGGTAGGCCAGCACGGCGCCCGCGGGGGACCCGGAGCGGTCGAGCACCCGGCGGGCCGAGACCGACAGGGCTCGCCGCGTGTGCGGGTCGTGGCCGACCCAGAGGCGCAGGTCGTCGAACTCCTCGCCGCGAGCGGCGCGCGCCGACGGGACCTCGTGGGCGGCCAGGGGCTGCTCGTCGATGCCGAAGGCGAGGCCGGTCTGGCCGGCGACGCCGTGGTGGCCGCCGGGGAAGGCGAGATCGACGAACTCCCGCAGCCGCGTGTTGGTGAGGAGGTAGCGCCCGTCGGCGTCGATCTGCAGCAGCCCCACCGCGACGCCCTCGAAGACCGCCTGGGCGGTGCGCCGGTCGGCGTCGGCGGCCGCCTCGGCGGCGTCGAGGCGCTCGGCGAAGGCATGACGCTCGCTGAGGTCGGCCACCTGCGCGATGAAGTGGACCGGTGCGCCGTAGGCGTCGCGCAGGAGGGCGACGGACAGGTCGCCGACCAGGATGCTGCCGTCGGCGCGGACGTAGCGCTTGGTGATGCGGTAGGAGCTGATCTTGCCGGCGAGCGCCTCCCCGAACAGGCGGAGGTCGACCGCGAGGTCGTCGGGGTGGGTGAGCTCGTGGAACGTCATGGTCGCGAGCACGTCGGCGTCGTGGCCGAGCATGTCGCAGAGTGCGCCGTTGGCGGTCGTGAAGCAGCCGGCCGGCGACACGATCGCCATGCCCACCGGCGAGTGCTCCATGGTGAGTCGCCAGAGCTCGTCGGTCGCGAGCACGGGTGTCGGGCCAGGGGTCGTCTCAGCGACCATCCCCACACCTCCCCCTTGACGACACAGCCCGTGTGCGACGTACGACCCGAGATCCCAACGTAAGGCCGAGGCGACCGGCCCGTCCGGGGTCGAGACGAACCGTGGCGAAAATGAGGGGAACGCTCCGTGCTCGGGGCACGGAGCGTCCTCCGGTGGTCTGGACCACTGGTGCGATCAGGCGCTGACGAGCACCTGGACCTCGGCGACCGAGCCGGTCGCGGCCACCACGCGGGTGTCGACGGGCTCGGCCTTGGGCGCCAGCGTCCGCAGGGTCCACTCGCCGTCGCCGGCGAAGAAGCGGAAGTGCCCGGTGGCCGAGGTGGGCACCTCGGCGGTGAACTCGCCGCTGCGGTCGAGCAGGCGCACGTAGGCGTTGGCGACCGGCTCGTCACCGCTGCGCAGCACCTGCCCCTGGATGACGGCCTCCTTGGCGACGTTGACCCCGTCGAGGGAGAGCCCGCCCTGCTTCGCTCCGCACATGTCAGGCCTCCCCGGGCTCGTCGCCGAGGGCGACCGGCACGCCGACCAGCGAGCCGTACTCGGTCCACGACCCGTCGTAGTTCTTGACGTTCTTGCGCCCGAGCAGCTCGGTCAGCACGAACCACGTCAGGGAGGAGCGCTCGCCGATGCGGCACAGGGCGATGGTGTCCTTGTCGGCGTCGAAGCCGACCTCGTCGTAGAGCGCGGCGAGCTCCTCGTCGGACTTGAACGTGCCGTCGTCGTTGGCGTTCTTGCTCCACGGCACGTTGACCGAGGTCGGGATGTGACCGGCGCGCTGCGCCTGCTCCTGGGGCAGGTGGGCCGGGGCGAGCAGCCGGCCGGCGTACTCGTCGGGGCTGCGCACGTCGACGAGGTTCTGCGTGCCGATCGCGGCGACGACCTCGTCGCGGAAGGCACGGATCGAGGTGTCCTGCTCGGTGGCGGTGTAGGTCGTCGCGGCGCGGGTGGGGAGGTCGTCGGTCAGCTCGCGGGAGTCGAGCTCCCACTTCTTGCGGCCGCCGTCGAGGAGCTTGACGTCCTGGTGGCCGTAGAGCTTGAAGTACCAGTAGGCGTAGGCGGCGAACCAGTTGTTGTTGCCGCCGTAGAGCACGACGGTGTCGTCGTTGGAGACGCCCCGCTCGGACAGCAGCGCCTCGAACTGCTCCTTGTTGACGAAGTCACGGCGGACCTGGTCCTGGAGGTCGGTGGTCCAGTCGAGCTTGATGGCGCCCCGGATGTGGCCCTTGTCGTAGGCGGTGGTGTCCTCGTCGACCTCGATGAGGACGACGCCGTCGGTGTCGAGGTTGTCCTCGACCCACTGGGCGGTGACGAGCGAGTTCTCGCGGCTCATGGGTGATGTGCTCCTTGGGTGTGTGCGGCGGTGAAGATGTGGGTGAAGATGTGGGTGGAGATCAGACGGTGGCGATGAAGCGGCGGACGAGCAGGTAGACCTCGCATCCCAGGCAGAAGGCGAAGGCGGCGTTGAGCAGGGCGGCCACCAGGGCGAGCCCCACGGCGGCCTGGGCGAGGACGGTGGCGCCGGCCGCGAAGCCGACCAGTCCGACGAGCGCGAACGCGAGGCCTACGGCCTGGGCGAAGCGCGGCGGCTCGGGGGCCTCCCACTCGGCGGGCGGGGCCAGGCGCGGTCGCACGAGCCGGCGGAACAGCCATGCGTACGGCGTGGCCTGCACGCCGCGCACGGCGCCCACGGCGAACAGCGCCGCCTGCACGGCGAGCAGCGCGACGGCGTACGGCGTGGGGAGCAGCAGGACGCTCGCCAGGACGACGGCGGTCACGGCGGCGGCGAGCTGCGGGCCGCGTGGGTCGATCAGCCCGTCAGGGCGGGCGGACCCCGCCGGACGGGGCGTCGCAGTGGTGCTGGTCATGTCTCTCCTGTGGTCGGTCGGCGCGGCGGGGCCGGGCGCGCTGGGACGGGGCCCGGCACGCGGGTCCCACCGACCGAGCACGGTCCAGCGACGACGGCTGGACGACAGGACTCAGAGAGGCGGCGGGACCGCTACGACATTCGACACAGCGCCGAGTGCACGCGGCAGTGGTCCACTGCGCGGCGCTTGGTGAGCATGGTCGAGGACATGACGACGACACTAGGCCGTCCGACGCTGTGGGCTCCGCTTCGTCTCACCATGTGACCCACGCATCCATATCCTGAGATCAGACCCGGGCCAGGGCGGTCAGCACCTGGTCGCGCGTGGGCGCACCGCTCGCCCGGACGACCTCCGCGCCCGACGCGTCGAGCACCACGGTGGTCGGCGTGCGCAGGATCCCGAGGGCGCGGGTCGCCTCGAGGTGGTGCTCGGCGTCGACCTCCACGTGGGCGACGCCGTCGACCAGGCCGCTCACCTCGTCGAGCACCCGGCGGGTCGCGCGGCACGGCGCGCAGAAGGCGCTGGAGAACTGCAGCAACGTCGCGCGCTCCCCCAGCTCGCGGCCCACCGCGGTGACCACCTCGGCGCCGGCGAACGCCTCCGTCGGGGCGGCTGCACCCGCGGCTGCACCGGCGGCTCCCTCGGCGGCCTGTCCCTCGTCGGTCCGTCCCTCGGCGGGGGAGGTGGGACGCGCGGCGCGGGTCTCGCGGAACCGGCCGTCCATGGCCAGGCGCCACAGGCCGACCCCGAGCGCCAGCACGACGGCGGCGACGACGATCCCGGCTCCGGTGCTCACCTCCGCCCAACGACGCCACTCGCCGGATTTGTTCCGGGCCCGGAGACGGGGCGAGGCCCCGGGACGGATCCCGGGGCCTCGCTCGTGGTGCGGGTGCTGCAGGTGCTGCGTCGGATCAGCGCTTGATCTTGTACTTCTTCTGGATGTCGCCGGAGCCGACCTTGCCCTTGCCCTTCACGGTGAAGACGAGCTTGTGCTTGCCCTTGCCGAGCGGCTTCTTGAAGGTGACGACACCCTTGCCCTTCTTGATCTTGGCCTTGCCGAGCTTCTTGAGCTTGTCGTCGCCGTTCTTCTTGACGCCGACGATCTTGAAGACGGTGACCGTGGCCTTGACCTTCTTGGCCTTGAGGGGCTTGACCTTGAGGGTGATCGCCGCGGACTTCTTGGTGACCTTCGCCTTGACCTTCGGCTTGTAGCCGACCTTGGCGGTCGCCTTGGTGATCGCCTGACCCTGGGTGAACCCGGCGTCGTTGGTCACGCGGCCGGTGATCTTGTCGCCCAGGTGCTTCTTGGTGATCTTGAGCGACGGACCGGTCGCGACCACGGTGCCCTTGACCAGCCACTCGTAGGTGAACTGGGTGCCGGCCATCGCCGTCCACACGCCCTTGTCCATGCGGATGGTCTTGCCGACCCACGCGTCGCCCGTGACGCTCGGGCGCTCGACGGCCTTGACGTCCTTGGCGAGCGCGGCCGAGATGCCGGTGAGCACCTCGCCCGGCTTGACCGTGATGGTCTTCGCCTCTCCGGCGACAGCGTCGTTCCACCACTCGGGGACGTGACGCGCGCCGCCGAACTGGACGGTGTAGTCGCCCGGCCAGAGGTTGCGGGTCTCGTAGGCGCCGTTGGCCTGGAACTCGGCGTAGGAGCTGGCGTAGTTGTCGTCGGCGTCGACGAACGCGACCCAGGGCTCCTCCGGCGCGCCACCGGCCTCGCTGGTGACGGCGCCAGCGACGCCGCCGGCGACCGGCTGCACGAAGTCGATGACCTGCGGCGCGGCCGTCACCGCTGCGGCGGTGTCGTAGCCGAACTTCTGACCGGTCCAGATGGTGCGGCGAGCGAAGTCGTTCCGCTCGCGGGCCGCCTCGCCCTCGACGACGATCTTGAACTCGGTCTCGCCGCCGACGCGGTCGAGCGTGGTGAACGCGTAGCCGCCGGCGCGGTTGGAGATCGTCCGCGCGACGATCTTGCGGTCACGCGGGTCGGCCGGGGTGTCGTACGCGAGGACGTTGTAGCCCACGCCGAGCCCGCCGACCTGGTCGCGGACGGTGCCGCTGATGTCCACCCCGGTGGGAGCGGGCTTGGACTTCGCCGCGAGGGCGGCGTCGATGCCCGCGGCCGCCTGGCCGGGGGCGATGTTCACGACCGCCGGGGAGCCGACCGGGTCGCCGTACTCGTCGACGGCGACGTTGTTGTAGTACTCGCCGGCGAACTCGTCGATCGGGTCGGAGAACTCCACCACGTGGGCACCGGTCTGGACGCCCTCGATGGTGTAGACGCCGTTGGCGTCGGTGTAGTCGCAGTAGTCCTCGGTGCAGGCGAGCGCCCGGTGGAGCGGAGCTCCGGCCTCACTGGTGACACGGCCCGAGATCGAGCCGCCGGGGGCCAGGGTGATGGTCCCGAGCACGGCGCCCGGGGCGACGGCGTCGGCCGAGGCGAGGTCGGACTTGTCGGAGTAGTACTCGGTGGCCAGCGCCTTGCCGGTCACCGAGTCGTAGCCCGAGAAGCGCAGCTTGACGGCCTCGTCCGCCCCGATGCGGAAGGCACCGGACGAGTCGGTCAGGTCGCCGGCGAGGAACATGCCGTCATCGGCCGCGTAGGCCTCGACCCGCGCGTTGCGCACGGCGCGGCCGTCGGTCGTCGCGACCGTGCCGGTGACCGTCGCGGCGGAGTCGATGGTCCACGCCGGGAGCACCTGGGCGGCGCCCGCGACCGTGACGAAGTCGGCGCTCGCCAGGTCGGCCTTGTCCCGGTAGTACTCGCTCCGGTACTCGTCGGTGCCGGAGGAGGGGTAGAACTGGAGCTTGTAGAGGCCGTCCTCGAGGTTGAGGTCGAAGGCACCACCCTGGGTGCTGACCCCCGGAAGGAAGTCGTACTCGGACGACTCGACCGTGCCGTCTCCGTCCTGGTCGGAGTAGTGGTAGATCGAGATGAAGCCGTCGACGTAGTTGCCTGCGGCGTCGATCGTGCTGCCGCTGATCGTGACGGCCGCGTGGGCAGGCGTCGCCAGCCCGATCGCGAGGCCCGCGCACGCCGTCGCGGCGGCGGTGCCACCGGCGAGAAGGCGCGCGAAAGCTCCCCCTTGTGTGCTTCTCATTGAGTTGTGTCCCCCTTGGACATCAGTCGGCACATCCGTGCCCGAAGCGCAGGCCATCCCCCGTGGACGCCTGTCGAGGGAAGTTCTATCGCAAAATCGCCGCGCGCACTCAGCCTCCGGCAAAAGGAGGCAGCATCTCGACCACTGTGCCCGGGCGTACGACGACCGTGTCGGGGTCCTGCGAACGGACCGGCTGGTCGCCCACCAGCACCGAGCAGACCCCCACCGTGCGCGCCATCTGCTCGCCCGGGTGCAGCTCCAGCACGCGGGCCACCACCTCGGCCAGGGTCAGCTCGCCGGTGGTCGCCAGCACGTCCTCCGCCGTGCCCGCCGCCGCGCGGGCGCCCGCCCAGTAGCGCACGGTCACGGTCGTCTCACCACGTCGCTGCAGATCCGTCGAGGGGCCCATGCGGGCTATCCTTCCTCATCCCCGGCTGTGGCTCCGGCTGCCGCCGGACCGATCCGCCGGCGCCCGAGGAGGTCCGCGATGAGCGCACTGCTGCTGCTCACGAGCGCGCTGCAGCCCTCCGCCGAGGTGCTCCCGGGGCTCGCGCTCCTGGCCCACTCGGTGCGCATCGTGCCGGCGCAGGGCAGCGCCCTCCTCGACGCCCCGGAGGCCGACCTCGTGCTCGTCGACGGCCGCCAGGACCTCGCCGCCGCGCGCGACCTGTGCCGGCTGATCCGCACCACCGGCTCCGACGCGCCCGTGCTGCTCGTCGTCACCGAGGGCGGGCTCGCCGTCGTCGCCCACGACTGGGGCATGGACGACGTCGTGCTGCACACCTGCGGTCCCGCCGAGCTCGACGCGCGCATCCGGCTCGCGATCGGCCGCGCCAGCGCCGCCACGCCCGACGACCCGGCCGCCCACGTGATCCGGCGCGGCGAGGTCGTCGTCGACGACGCCACCTACACCGCGCGCATCGGCGGGCGCTCCCTCGACCTGACCTACAAGGAGTTCGAGCTCCTCAAGTACCTCGCCCAGCACCCCGGCCGAGTCTTCAGCCGCGAGCAGCTGCTGCAGGAGGTCTGGGGCTACGACTACTTCGGCGGCACCCGCACCGTCGACGTCCACGTGCGCCGGCTGCGTGCCAAGCTCGGCACCGAGCACGAGCACCACATCGGCACCGTCCGCAACGTCGGCTACCGCTTCGTCGTCCCGAGCCGCGACGCGGTCGCGACGGAGACCTCGGCCAGCTCGTCCTGAGCCCCCACTAGGGTCGTCGGCATGGACGCCACCGCCTCGCTGGTCGACGACATCGCCCGGGCGGCCGCGGCCGCCGACGGCGCCGACCCGCTCGACGAGGCGACACGGATCGCCCTCGCCGACGGCGAGGTCTCGCTGATCGCCGAGGACGACGCCTTCGCGCTCCTGCACGCCGGCGACCTCTCGCTGGTGGTCCGGCCGGCGGCCCGCCGCCGCGGGCTCGGCGCCGCGCTGCTCACCCGCGCCGAGTCGTCGTACGACGGCCCGCTGACGGCGTGGTCGCACGGCAACCACCCCGCCGCCGCCCGGCTCGCCGCGCGCCACGGGTGGGAGCGGGTGCGTGACCTGTGGGTGATGCGCCGGCCGACGGCCGACCCGCTCCCGCCGCTGTCCCTGCCTGACGGGGTGCAGATCCGGTCCTATCGCGACGGCGACGCCGACGACGTCGTCGCGGTCAACGCCGCCGCCTTCGCCGAGCACCCCGAGCAGGGGGCGATGGACGCCGCCAACCTCGCCCGCCGGATGGCCGAGCCGTGGTTCGACCCGGCCGGGCTCCTCGTCGCCGAGGACGCGTCGGGAGTCCTCGGCTTCCACTGGACCAAGCAGCACGACGCGCGCCTCGGCGAGGTCTACGTCGTCGGGGTCGCGCCCGCCGCGCAGGGGCGTGGGCTCGGCCGGGCGCTCACGCTGGCCGGGCTGCACCACCTCGCCGGCGCCGGGGTCGACGAGGTGCTGCTCTACGTCGAGTCCGACAACGCCCCCGCCGTCGCCCTCTACTCCCGCCTCGGGTTCGGGCACGCCGAGGCCGACACCCACGTGCAGTACCGCCGCGGCTGACCGGCCTCCGCCGGGGATGCCCGACCCTCAGCGGAGAGGGCGGACGTGCAGGCCGACCTCGGGGTCGACGACGACCTCCTGGGTGGCCGGCATCTCGTCGACCGTCAGGGTCGCGTCGACCGGGACGTTGCGCTTGACCAGGGCGAGCGCGATCGGGCCGAGCTCGTGGTGGCGGGCGCTCGAGCCGACGAAGCCGATGTCGCGGCCGTCGTACGACACCGCGGACCCGGCGGGGGGCAGCCGGTTCTCCGAGCCGTCGAGGTGGAGCAGCACCAGCCGGCGGGGCGGGCGGCCGAGGGTGTGCACCCGCGCGACGGTCTCCTGGCCGCGGTAGCAGCCCTTGTCGAGGTGCACCGCCGAGCCGATCCAGCCGACCTCGTTGGGGATGGTGCGGTGGTCGGTGTCGAGCCCGAGCCGCGGCTCGCCGCGCTCGATGCACAGCGCCTCGAAGGCCCAGAGCCCACAGGCGGGCCCGGCCGCCTCGGCGTACGCCTCGAGCCGGTCGCGGGGCACGAGGTCGTAGCGGCCACCCGGTCGTGACGGGCCGTCCGCCGGACGCCACATCACGGCGAGGTCGTCGACGAGCGAGACCTCGACGCGGGTCATGAACTTCATCCGCTCGAGCCACTCGACCAGGGCCGGGCCCGCGCCCGGCTCGGTGTGGGCGACGAACGCCTCCCCGTCGTCGACGCCGGTGAAGGCGTGCTCGACGTGGCCCTGCGGGCTCAGCACCAGTGCCTGCGTCCAGACCCCCGGTGCCAGGCCCTCGAAGAACTGGGTGGTCAGGCTGTGCAGCCACGACAGGCGGTCGGGACCGGCGATGCGTACGACGTCGTGGTGCGACAGGTCCACGAAGCCGTCGCCGCGCGCCAAGCTGCGCTGCTCGGTGTTGAAGGAGCCGTAGTGGGCCGCCACGGGGGCGTCGATCCCGTCGCCGGCGACGGCTCCGGGCAGGGAGAGGAGCGGGGACTGCATGCCTCGAGCCTACGCGGCGACCGCCCGCGTCCCCAGCGGCGTCGAGGCGCCCGACTCGGGGGCCTTGAGTCTCCGAGAGACTCAGGGGGCAGCGGCGGAGCAGTCGGCGCAGGTGCCGAAGATCGCGAGGTGCCCGACGTCGACGGAGAAGCCGTCCGCCCCGAGCGCCGCGACGAGCGGGCGCACGATGTCGGGGTCGTAGGAGCGCACCGAGTGGCAGCCGCGGCACACCACGTGGACGTGCTCGTGCTCGCCGGTGGAGTGGTAGGTCGGGGCGCGGTCGCTGAGGTGCGTGTGGCGCACCAGGCCGAGCTCCTCCAGCACCTCGAGCGTGCGGTAGACGGTCGAGGCGTTGACCGAGCTGACCTGCCCCCGTACGTGGGCCAGCACCTCGTCGGGCGTGGCGTGGCGCAGCTCCTCGACCGCGTGCAGGATCAGCTCGCGCTGCGGGGTGAGGCGCAGCCCCTGCTCGCGCAGCCGGGTGGCGAGGTCGTCGCTCATGGGGGCTCAGGCCCTCTTCAGCCGCGCCCAGAGGTGCGGCTGGAGCTCCTGGCCGACGGCCGCCATGTCGTAGGCGTAGAGCAGGTCGCCCTCGACGTTGCCGTACATCCGCGAGCCGGCCGTGACCTCCTTGGCGGTCTCGGTGTAGGACACGCCGGCGGTGTGCATCTCGAGCTTGCCGCCCTCGGCCGCGCCGTACCAGATCTCGGTGAAGCCGATGTTGTGCGCGAGCAGCAGCTCGATCCTGCCCGGCTCGGGGCACCGCAGGAAGCCGGTCTCCATCGCCGCGTCGCGGACGAACTCGCCCTGCTCGTCGACGATCCACGAGCGCGACATGTAGTGGAAGAACGGGCGGCCGTCGTGGGTGAAGATCAGCTCCTGGCCGAACTGGAACGGCTCGATCGTCGGGTAGTCGCCGTGGCCGTTGCCGTGCCACGTGCCGAGCAGCCACGCGACGGGGCCGCAGTTGGGATGCAGGTTGTCCGGCAGCTCGAAGGGCATGGGTTCACTCTAGTGTGGGCGCATGCCTCGCCCACTGGTCGTCAAGGTCACCTGCGGTGCCGAGGACCCCGAACGCCTCAACCAGGGCTTCACGGTCTCCGCGGCCGCCGCGGCGTCCGGCGCCGAGGTCTCCCTCTGGCTGACCGGCGACGCGGCCTGGTTCGGCGTGCCGGGCCGCGCCGAGGAGTTCGAGCTCGACCTCGCCACGCCCCTCGACCAGCTGATGGCCGCCGTCCTCACCAAAGGCACGATCACCGTCTGCTCGCAGTGCGCCGCCCGCCGGGGGATCGTCGCCGGCGACCTCCGCGAGGGTGTCACGATCGCGGGAGCCGCCGTCTTCGCCGAGCAGGTCCTCGGCGACGGCGTCCAGGCGCTCGTCTACTGACGCGAGCCTCACCCGGCGTTCACCTTCCGGTGCCACACTGGCGACATGTCCGACCCGGCCACCCTGACCAGCGCTGTGTCCCCCTCGGCGGAGGAGGGACCGGTCACCCAACCGTTCGGGCACCCCACCGACACCTTCGACGTCGAGCCGCCCTACCGCCCCGACGCCGAGGCGATCCAGGCCGTGGAGAAGTTCGACGACCGGTTCATCGACCGCGAGATCTCCTGGGTGCGCTTCAACCAGCGCGTCCTCGAGCTCGCCGAGGACCCCGCCCTGCCGCTGCTCGAGCGCGCCCGCTTCCTCGCGATCTTCGCCAGCAACCTCGACGAGTTCTTCATGGTCCGCGTCGCCGGCCTCAAGCGCCGCATCGCCGCGGGCGTCGCCGTACGGGCCGCCAGCGGGTTGATGCCGCGCGAGCAGCTCGAGCGGCTGTGGGTCGAGAGCCGGCAGCTGATGGAGCGCCACGCCCGCGCGCTCGGCGACCTCCTCCCCGAGCTCGGCGCGCAGGGCATCGAGATCCTGCGCTGGTCCGAGCTCGACCGCGACGAGCAGAAGGTGTGCAAGAAGCTCTTCAAGGACCGGATCTTCCCCGTCCTGACCCCCCTCGCGGTCGACCCGGCCCACCCGTTCCCCTACATCTCCGGGCTGTCGCTCAACCTCGCGGTCGTCGTACGCCACCCCGAGACCGGCACCGAGCACTTCGCGCGCGTCAAGGTGCCGCCGACCTTCGGGCGCTTCGTCGGGCTCGGCAACCAGCGCTTCGTGCCGATCGAGGACGTCATCGGCGAGCACCTCAAGAAGCTGTTCCCCGGCATGGACGTGCTCGGCTCGCACACCTTCCGGGTCACCCGCAACGAGGACCTCGAGGTCGAGGAGGACGACGCGGAGAACCTCCTCAAGGCGTTGGAGAAGGAGCTGCAGCGGCGCCGCTTCGGCCCGCCCGTGCGCCTCGAGGTCGAGGAGTCGATGGACCCCAAGGTCCTCGACCTGCTCGTCTCCGAGCTCGGGGTCGGCCGCGGCGAGGTGGTCTCGCTGCCCGGCCCGCTCGACCTCACCGGACTGCACTCCATCGCCGACCTGCCGCGCGACGACCTCAAGTACGCCGCGTTCCTGCCCACCACCCACCCGAGCCTGGCCGAGGTCGAGTCGTCCTCCCCCGTCGACGTGTTCGACGCGGTGTCGCGCCGCGACGTGCTGCTGCACCACCCCTACGACTCCTTCGCCACCTCGGTGCAGCGCTTCCTCGAGCAGGCGGCCGCCGACCCGCACGTGCTGGCGATCAAGCAGACGCTCTACCGCACGTCCGGTGACAGCCCGATCATCGAGGCGCTCATCGACGCCGCCGAGGCCGGCAAGCAGGTCCTGGTGGTCGTCGAGATCAAGGCCCGCTTCGACGAGCAGGCCAACATCCGCTGGGCGCGCAAGCTCGAGCAGGCCGGCTGCCACGTCGTCTACGGCCTCGTCGGCCTCAAGACGCACTGCAAGCTGTCGATGGTCGTCCGCGACGAGCCCGTGGGCATCCGGCGCTATGTCCACCTCGGCACGGGCAACTACAACCCCAAGACCGCCCGGCTCTACGAGGACCTCGGCCTGCTGACCGCCGACCCCGAGATCGGCGAGGACGTCGCGCTGCTGTTCAACAACCTGTCGGGCATCAGCCGCAACCGCACCTACGACCACCTGCTCGTCGCGCCCCACAGCGTGCGCGACGGCCTGATCGCGCAGATCCACCAGGAGATCGCCCACCACCAGGCCGGCCGGCCCGCCGGCATCCGGTTCAAGGCCAACTCGGTGGTCGACGAGGCGGTGATCGACGCGCTCTACCTCGCCTCGCAGGCGGGCGTACGCGTCGAGATGCTCATCCGCGGCATCTGCGCCCTGCGACCCGGCGTGCCCGGCCTGTCCGAGACCGTGCGGGTGCGCTCGATCCTGGGCCGGTTCCTCGAGCACAGCCGCATCTTCTGGTTCGACAACGGCGGCGAGCCGGCGGCCTGGATCGGCTCGGCCGACATGATGCACCGCAACCTCGATCGCCGCGTCGAGGTGCTCGTACGCCTCAGCGACCCGCACGTCGTCCAAGCCATCCGGAGCCTGCTCGACCTCGCCCTCGACCCCGACACGACCGCATGGGAGCTCGGGTCCGACGGCGAGTGGGTGCTGCACCGTGGCCGGCGCCACCTCCAGGACGAGCTCATCGCGCGCCAGCGCGCCCGGCGGCGCTGAGCGCCGCGTCACACCAGCCCCCCGACGGCGGCCCGAGGTTGCGTTCTCGACCCGATCACCCCCTAGCATGAACCACGGTTCATCCGCCCCCCGTTCGGAGTTCACCGTGCGTCTGAAGTTCCGCCCTGTCGACAGTTCGTTCTACGACCTCTTCAGCGAAGCCGCCAACCACCTCGTCCTCGGATCCCAGCTCCTCAGCGAGATGCTGTCGGTCGGCAACTCGAAGGCAGAGATCGCCCAGCGCATGCGCGAGGCCGAGCACGCAGCCGACGAGACGACCCACTCGATCATCCGGCGGGTCAACAGCACGTTCGTCACCCCGTTCGACCGCGAGGACATCTACTCCCTCGCCTCGGCGCTCGACGACGTGATGGACATGATGGACGAGGCCGTCGACCTGGTCCTGCTCTACGAGGTCACCTCCCTGCCGCCGGAGACCACCCAGCAGGTCGAGGTGCTGCAGCGCTGCGCCGAGCTCACGGCCGCCGCGATGCCGCAGCTGGAGTCGATGGGCTCGCTCGACGAGTACTGGATCGAGATCAACCGTCTCGAGAACACCGGTGACAAGTCCTACCGCCGGATCCTGGCCAACCTGTTCAGCGGCGAGTACGAGGCCCTCGAGGTGCTCAAGCTGAAGGACATCGTGGAGTCCCTCGAGGGGGCGATCGACGCGTTCGAGAAGGTCGCCAACATCGTGGAGCAGATCGCCGTCAAGGAGTCCTGACCCTGATGGAGATCGGGATCATCATCGCGGTCGTCGTCGTCGCCCTGGTTTTCGACTACACCAACGGCTTCCACGACGCGGCCAACGCGATCGCGACGTCCGTGTCGACGGGCGCCCTCAAGCCGCGGGTGGCCCTCGCCATGGCGGCGGTCATGAACTTCGTCGGAGCCTTCCTGGGCCAGAAGGTCGCCCACACGGTGTCCGACACGATCGATCCGGGGCCGGGAAGCCACGGCCTGGTGATCGTGATGTGCGGCCTGCTCGGCGCGATCACCTGGAACCTGATCACCTGGTACTACGGCCTGCCGTCGTCGTCCTCGCACGCGCTCATCGGCGGCCTCGTGGGCGCCGCCGTCGCGGCCGGCGCGAGCGCCAACTGGACCATCGTGCTGGAGAAGGTCGTCATCCCGATGTTCCTCTCCCCGCTCGTCGCGTTCAGCCTCGGCTTCGCGCTGATGATCGGCATCATGTGGGCCTTCCGCAACGCCAACCCCGGGCGCGCCAACCGCGGCTTCAAGGTCGCCCAGACCGTCTCGGCCGCCGCCATGGCGCTCGGCCACGGCCTGCAGGACGCCCAGAAGACGATGGGCGTCATCTTCCTGGCGCTGCTCACCGGCGGCTACGTCGCCGAGTCCGACGGCCTCCCGCTGTGGGTGATCTTCGCCGCGGCCGGCGCGATCTCGCTCGGCACCTGGTCCGGCGGCTGGCGCATCATGCGCACCCTCGGGCGCCGCATCATCCACCTCGACCCGCCGCGCGGCTTCGCCGCCGAGTCGGTCGCCGCGTCGGTGCTCTACACGACGTCCTACGTCTTCGAGGCCCCGATCTCGACCACCCACACGATCACCTCCGCGGTCATGGGCGTCGGCGCCACCAAGCGCCTCTCCGCCGTCCGCTGGGGCGTGGCGAAGTCGATCCTCACCGCCTGGGTGCTGACCTTCCCGGCCGCCGCCCTCGCCGCCGCGATCTGCTACTGGGTGGCTCACCTCTTCCTCCCCTGACGCCGCCTCTCTGGCTGCTCCCTCTGGGGGCGGTGGGTGGTGGTGGTAGTGAGGGACGGTCCGGTCGGAAAACCGGTCCCCGGCCACCCATTGCGTCCCTCACTCCCCGGACATGGAGCCAGTTGGCCGACGGGGCCGTACGCCGCGCGCAGCCGAGCGACGAACGCGTCCCGATCGGCAAGGTCCCCGGCCTACGACCGTCGCGGGGCAACTGGCCCTAGGGTGTCGTCGGCACGCCCGTCCGACCGAGGAGACACCATGCGCCCGCCCACAGCCGTCACCGCCCTCATCGCCATCGCTGTCGCCGCAGGGATGGCCACGCCCGCCCGCGCCGCACTCCCGGCGCAGGACCCCACGGCGCTCTACCCCCTGACCTCGGGGGCCATCGGTGCCTACACCTACGACGCACAGGTAGGACCGGGGATCGGATTCCTCGACGAGCCCGCACTCTGCACCCGGATCGTGTTCACTCACACCACTATCGCGGAGCCGTCGGTGTCCGAGGACTGTCGGCGCCTCTACGGCGACTCCGTGCTGCGCAAGGGCTACGTGCTCGTGGATTCCGGGGCCCTCTTCGCTGCGGGAGATGACCCCAACTTCATCAACTACGACTTCTACGCCACCGCGCCCAAGGTCCAGCGGGTCGTCTTCAAGAGCAAGGGCCGTGGCACGGTGAAGCTCTCGCGCCGCAACAGCGTCGTCCACTCGATCAACGGGGAGCGTGTGCGCTTCTTCCCCGACGCCTTCTCGGTCCCCGAGCCCTACAAGGGCACGGACGTCAAGGGCCAGGTCAAGAAGTGCAGGACGGTGGTCGTCAAGGGGAAGAAGAAGAAGCGTTGCTCGTGGAAGACGGTCGCTGGACAGTCGTTCTTCCTGCTGCCCTGATCGACCGTCGGGGCGGCGTGTTAGCGAACCCGACATGCTGACTCCCCCGGGCCCCGGGCACGGCCTCAGCCGAAGCGGCCGGAGATGTAGGCCTCGGTCGCCTCGTTGTCCGGGTTGGCGAACATCGTGGGGGTGGCGTTGAACTCCACGAGGTGACCGGGCTTCCCGGCCGCCTTGAGGTTGAAGAAGCCGGTCTCGTCGGAGACGCGGGCCGCCTGCTGCATGTTGTGGGTGACGATCACGATCGTGTAGTCCGCCTTGAGCTGGTGGATCAGGTCCTCGATGGCGGCGGTCGAGATCGGGTCGAGGGCCGAGCACGGCTCGTCCATCAGCAGCACCTGCGGCTCGACGGCGATCGCGCGGGCGATGCACAGGCGCTGCTGCTGGCCGCCGGAGAGGCCCATGCCGGGCTTGTCGAGGCGGTCCTTGACCTCGTTCCAGAGGTTGGCGCCCTTGAGCGAGCGCTCGACGATGTCGTCGGCCTCGGCCTTCCTCATCTTCTTGGAGTTGAGCCGGTTGCCGGCCAGCACGTTCTCGTAGATCGACATCGTCGGGAACGGGTTGGGCCGCTGGAAGACCATCCCGATCTGGCGGCGTACGGCGACCGGGTCGACCGCGGTGTCGTAGAGCGACTGCCCGTCGACGGTCACCTTGCCCTCCACCCGCGCGCCGGGGATGACCTCGTGCATCCGGTTGAGCGAGCGCAGCACGGTGGACTTGCCGCAGCCGGACGGGCCGATGAAGGCGGTCACCGAGCGCGCCTTGATGTGCATGGAGACGCCCTCGACGGCGAGGAAGTCGCCGTAGTAGATGTCGAGGTCGGACACGTCGATGCTCTTGGCCATGGTGGGGAGCTCCTTGAGGGCTGCGAGGGCCGACCGCTCAGCGGCCGGTCTTGGGGGCGAACGCCTTGCCGACGACCCTCGCGAGGAGGTTGAGCGACATGACGATGAGGATGAGGAACAGGGCGGCGCCCCAGACGCGGTCGGTCCAGATCTCGCCGTACTTGAAGTGCGTCGTCTGGCCGAGCGACTGGAAGATGTAGACCGGCAGGGTCTGCACCGCCCCGTCGAAGGGGTTCCAGTTGGCGACCCGCGCGGTGCCCAGGATCAGCAGCAGCGGCGCGGTCTCGCCGGCGACGCGGGCGATGGCCAGCGTCACGCCGGTGACGATGCCGGCGACGGCCGTCGGCAGCACGACCTTGACGATCGTCCGCCACCGCGGCACGCCGAGGGCGTACGACGCCTCGCGCAGGTCGTCGGGCACGAGCTTGAGCATCTCCTCGACCGAGCGGATGACCGTCGGCAGCATGAGCAGCGCGAGCGCGACCGACCCGCCGATGCCCAGGCGGGGCAGCGGGTCGCCGGTGACGACGATGAACAGCGCGACCGCGAAGAGGCCAGCCACGATCGAGGGGATGCCGGTCATCACGTCGACGAGGAACGTGATCACCTTGGCCAGCCGGTTGCCCTTGCCGTACTCCACCAGGTAGATCGCGGTGAGCAGGCCGATCGGGACGGCGATGACCGCCGCGATGCCGGTCACCAGGATGGTGCCCATGATCGCGTGGTAGATGCCCCCGCCGACGCCGAGCAGCGCCCGGCCGCTCATGTCGTCGTGGAGGAACTGCGGCGTCAGCACGGGCGCACCGCGCGCCACCACGGTCCACATCAGGCTGACGAGCGGCGCCATGGCCACCACGAACGCCGTCCACATGAACGTGCGCAGGAGCGTGTCGGTGGCCTTGCGCGGTCCCTCGACGGCGCGCGTCCAGCCGTAGAGCCAGCCGGTGTGGGCCACCCACGCCACCAGCAGTCCGCCGATCGGGCCGAGGCCCAGCAGCACCGCCAGCGCGCCCAGCGCGAGCGAGCACACGCCGACGAGGAGCGGGGCGACCCGGGGCAGCGTGCCGCCGGTGAGCGGGCCGAGCCGGTCGACCGGGCGCGCCCCGTCGGGACCCTTGTCGGGACCCTTGTCGGGGCCCTTGTCGAGGTCGTCGAGGCCGTCGTCGAGATCGGTCGTCAGGCTCATCCCTTCACCTGCCCGCGCGTCGCGACCCAGCGGCCGAGGAAGTTGACGGCGAACGTCAGGACGAAGAGGGCCAGGCCGGCGAAGATCAGCACGTTGATCTTGAGGCCGGCGGCGTTCGCGTAGTTGTTGGCGATACTCGCCGCGATGGTGTTGGGGTTGGTCGAGGAGATGACGTCGAAGCTGATGATGGCGCCGGTGGCCGAGAGCACCATCGCCACGGCCATCGTCTCGCCGAGGGCGCGGCCCAGGCCGAGGAGCAGCGCGGCGACGATCCCAGACCGGGCGTAGGGCAGCACCGCCAGTCGGATCATCTCCCAGCGGGTCGCGCCGAGGGCGAGGGCGGCCTCCTCGTGCATCGTCGGCGTCTGCGCGAAGATCTCACGCAGGATGGCGGTGACGATCGGCAGCGCCATCAGTGCCAGCACGATGGAGGCGGTGAGCAGGGTCCGCCCCGAGCTCGACACCGGTCCGTCGAAGAGCGGGATCCAGCCGAGCCAGTCGTTGAGCCAGTCGTAGATCGGCACCAGGCGCGGCGCCAGCACCGCGATGCCCCACAGGCCGAAGACCACCGACGGGACGGCCGCCAGCAGGTCGACGAGGTAGCCGACCGGCTTGGCCAGCCGCCGGGGCGCGTAGTGCGAGATCACCAGCGCGAGCCCGATGGCCAGCGGCGTCACGATCACCATGGCCAGCGCGGCCGAGAAGACGGTGCCGAACAGCAGCGGGCCGACGTACGACCAGATGCTCGGCTTGCCGTAGGCCTGCTCGCCGGACGCCTCGAGCGCCGGCAGGCCCTGGAGCACCAGGAAGACGGCGACGCCGGCGAGCATGCCGACGACGAGCAGGGCCGCTCCGAGCGCGGTGCGGCTGAAGACCGCGTCCCCCACGCGGGTGGTCCGGGCGCGTTGTCCCGAGTCGGGGACGGGCTCCTGGATCGCGGTGGTCACTGTGCTCCTCCGGGGTGACGACGTGTCGGACGGGGTCGGGCCCGGTGGCCCGACCCACGCCTCGGTGCTGTGGGCGGCTCAGCCTGCCGAGATGGTGTCGACGATGGCCTGCGCCTCGGAGATCACCGTGGCGGTGAGGGGCGCCGAGCCGGCCTCGCTCTGGCCCATCTCCTGGCCCTCGTCGCTGAGGATGTAGGTGAGGTAGGCCCTGACGTTGGACGCGGTCGCCTCGTCGTCGTAGGACTCGCACGCGACCATGTAGGACGTCAGGACGATCGGGTAGACCCCGGCCTCCTCGGTCGTGTAGTCGAGCTCGTAGGCCATGTTGACCGCGGAGTCCTCGTCGAGCCGGGGCGACACCTCGAAGATCTTGGCGGCCGCCTCGGCGCTCGGTGCGACGAACTCGTCGCCGACGCCGATGTGGGCCTGGCCCAGGCCGCCGGCCTGGCTGGCGTCGGCGTAGCCGATGGTGTGGGGGGCGTCGGTGACGACCTGCACGACGCCCGAGGTGCCCTTGCCGCTCTCGCCGCCGGCCTCGTTGGGCCACTGCTCGACCTCGCCGTGCGGCCAGGCGTCGCCGGCCACGGTCGACAGGTAGTGGGTGAAGTTGCCGGTGGTGCCCGACTCGTCGGAGCGGTGGACGGGGGTGATGTCCTCGCTCGGCAGGTCGGCGTCCGGGTTGTCCGCGACGATGGCCTCGTCGTCCCAGCGGGTGATGTCGCCGGCGAAGATGCGGGCCAGCGTCTCCGGCGAGAGGTTGAGCTCGTCGACGCCCTCGAGGTGGTAGACCACCGCGATCGGCGAGACGTAGTTGGGGATGGTGATGGGCTCCGAGCCGCACCTCTCGGTCGCGGCGCTGAGCTCGCCCTCCTCGTCGTCGAGGTAGGAGTCGGTGCCGGCGGTCGGGAAGCCGCCGGAGATGAAGTTCTCCCGGCCGCCGCCGGAGCCGACGGGGTCGTACGACACGGTCACGCCGGGCGCGACCTCGCTGAAGCCGACCATCCAGGCGTTCTGCGCGGACTCCTGCGAGGAGGCGCCGCCGATGGCGAGCTCACCGGAGAGGTCGGCGAAGTCTCCGTCCCCCGGCCCGCCGGTGGCGGCGGCCGCCTCGTCGGCGGAGTTGCCGCCTCCGCAGGCGGTCAGGGACAGGGAGAGGGTGAGCACGGCGACGCTGGGGGCGAGCAGCGTGCGGAGGGAGGTGCGGTTCACGTCGGTCGCTCCTGCTGGAGGTCTGAGGGGTGCTGACGACCAGAAGGTAGGCAGCGCAGGAGAACGACCACCGCGCCGACGGTGAACGCGCGGTGAACTCGGCCGGACCGGTTGGCGTCAGGGCTGCACGAGCTGCGACGCCACGACCCGGCCCTCGCGGTGGTGGGCGATGAGCATCGCGCCGGGCTCGAGGGTGACGTCGGGCACCTCGAGCGCGTCGAGCACGGTCGGCAGCACCGGCCGGTGGGTGCAGAGCACCGCGCCCCCGCCGTCGACGTCGTCGTCGAGGAGGGCGTCGACGAGGTCCACGACGGCCTCGACCGTGGCGTCCTCCTCGCTCAGCTCGTCGTGGAGCACGACGGGGCAGCCCGCCGCGTCGGCGTACGGCGCCACCGTCTGCACGCAGCGGGTGCTGGAGGAGGAGTGGACGGCCGTCACGCCGAAGGCGGCGAGCAGGGGCACGAGCCGCTGCGCCTGGGACTCGCCGAGCTGGACGAGTGGGCGGAGCCGGTCGTCCTTCGTCCACCCGCCGCGCGCGCGGGCCTTGCCGTGGCGCAGCACGACCAGCGGGCGGGTGCGGCGCCGCAGCGGGTGCGCCTCGTCGAGGGTGTCGCGGTCGTAGGGGTAGGTCAGCCGGTCGCGGGCGGCCTGCCGGTCCACCCACTCCACGGCGTCGATCTCGTCGTTGGCGCGGTAGCCGGCGACGTCGTCGCTCCCCACCGCCCGCGCGGTCCAGTAGTCCACGGACTTCCATCGACCGGTGGACATCCGGTAGCGCTGCCGGGGCAGCGCGGGCCCGAGGCACACGTCGAGGCCGGTCTCCTCGGCGACCTCGCGCACGGCCGCGGTGACGGCGTGCTCGCCGGGGTCGAGCTTGCCCTTGGGGAAGGACCAGTCGTCGTACTTGGGACGGTGCACCAGCAGCACCTCGCCAC
The DNA here is from genome assembly GCF_059621125.1 of Nocardioides sp. Z35_8. Taxonomy (NCBI): domain Bacteria; kingdom Bacillati; phylum Actinomycetota; class Actinomycetes; order Propionibacteriales; family Nocardioidaceae; genus Nocardioides; species Nocardioides sp. Z35_8. Next base: position 421,185 of record NZ_JCAQIE010000001.1, read on the forward strand.
CCTTGCGGGTCACCACGGCTCCGGCAGCGCGCACGTCGCGGGACTCCATGCCAGTAGTCTCACACCCACCGCGACGCGCGAGGAGTGCTGCGCCGCCTCTCGCGCCGCGCGGGGTGCTCAGTCCTGCGGCTTGCGGGGGGTGACCCCGAGGATGCGGTCGATCTCGTCCTGCGAGAGGTGCTCGTCGGCCTCGCTGGCGGCGATGATCAGCGTGGTCGTGAGCTCGACCTCGCCGAGGAGGTCACCGTCCTCGAGGGTCACGTCGAACTGGTCGTGCATCCGTCACCCTCCTGACTCCCCTGACGGCACATCTGGCTCGCGTCGACTCTAGTGTTCGTGACAAGTGTGGCGGACTCCCGGGCGCCGCACATGACCCGAATGTGTCAAGTGTGCCCGCAAAACGGCTCTGGCCCCACCCCGCTAAGGGGGAGGGGCCAGAGTCGGATCAGATCTGGAACAGGTCCAGCGTCAGCCGATCAGAGCGGACGGACGTTCTCCGCCTGGGGGCCCTTGGGACCCTGGGTGACGTCGAACTCGACCTTCTGGTTCTCGTCCAGCGACTTGTAGCCGTTGGACTGGATGGCCGAGTAGTGCACGAACACGTCGTCGCCGCCGTCCTCCTGCGCGATGAAGCCGAAACCCTTCTCGGCGTTGAACCACTTCACGGTGCCTTGAGCCATGTGCTCGGTACTCCTGTTTATCGGAACGAGAAGCCGTCGCTTCGACGGCCCCGCAGCAAGTGCGGTGACACGTCGCTCCGACTTACAAGCTGGAAGGGCCCGAAGAGGGAAACGCCGTTGGATCACAAACTCCGCGGGCGTCAACCTGCTGGAACTTGCACCTGTTGCACGACAGACACTACCAAGAAATCCCGCGACGTCACCGGTCCGAAGGGACCTGTTGACGAACATCCGGCGAACGGGCCTGCCGACCGGCCCCTCGACACGCCCTGACACCATCGCGAGGTGACCACCGACGCGGTCCTCCCGGACCTCCCCCGCGTGGCCGTCTGCGGCATCAGCCTCGAGGCGTCCACCTTCTCCCCCGCTCTCACCACCGCTGCGATGCTCGCTCCCCGCCGCGGCCGCGAGGTGCTCGACGCCTGGCCGTTCTGGGCGGCCGGCGGCGCGCTCGCCGACCGGGCGGAGTGGATCGGCATCCTGCAGGCCCGCAGCATCGCGGGCGGCGCGATCCCGGCCGACGACTACGCCCAGCTCAAGGCCGAGCTCCTCGCCGGGATCGTCGCCGCGGTGGGCGAGGCGCCGCTCGACGGCGTCGTCCTCGACATGCACGGCGCCGCGAGCGTCGTCGGCCTCGACGACATGGAGGGCGACCTCGCGGTGGCCGTGCGGGCCGTGGTGGGCCCCGACTGCCTCATCAGCAGCGGGATGGACCTGCACGGCAACGTCTCGCGCACCCTCGCCGAGACCGTCGACCTGCTGACGACCTACCGGACCGCACCTCACGTGGACTGGCAGGAGACCAAGGAGCGCGCCGCGCGCAACCTCCTCGACCGCCTCGCGCTGCCGTCGGGACGCCGCCGCCCGGCGAAGGCCTGGGTGCCCGTGCCCATCCTCCTGCCGGGCGAGATGACCAGCACCCGCCAGGAGCCCGCGACGAGCCTCTACGCGCGCGTGCCGGAGATCGAGGCGCTCGACGGGATCCTCGACGCCGGCATCTGGATCGGCTACCCGTGGGCCGACGAGCCGCGCAACGGCGCGGTCGTGATGGTGCTCGGCGACGACGCCGCGCTGGCGATGGCCGAGGCGAGCGCACTCGCGAGCGAGCTGTGGGAGCGACGCGAGGAGTTCGGCTTCGTCGCCCCGACCGGCACGCTGGCCGAGGTGCTGGCGGCCGCGATCGCCTCCGCCGAGGCGCCCTATGTCATCTCCGACTCGGGCGACAACCCGACCGCGGGCGGCGCCGGCGACGTCACGTGGACGCTCGCCCGGCTGCTCGAGAGCGAAGGGCTGCTCGCGAGCGGCAAGCGCGCGATCTACGCCTCCATCCCCGACGCGACCGGCGCGCTCGCGGCCGCGGAGGCCGGCGTCGGGGCCGACGTACGCCTCACCGTGGGAGCACGCGTCGACGCGCGGCCCGAGCCGCCGGTGGAGGTGTCGGGACGGGTGGTCGCCGTCGTGCCGTCCGAGGACAACCTCGAGGTCGTGGTGCGCACCCCCGCCGTGGACGTGGTCGTGACCCGCCGGCGCAGGCCCTACCACCTCGAGTCCGACTTCACCCGGCTCGGCCTGGACCCCCGGGGCGCCGACATCGTGGTGGTCAAGATCGGCTACCTCGAGCCGGAGCTGTTCGACCTGGCCGCCGACTGGATGCTCGCGCTCACCCCGGGAGGGGTCGACCAGGACCTCGTGCGGCTCGGCCACCGGCGGGTCCGGCGCCCGATCTTCCCCCTCGACGACGTCTCGGACGTCGACCCCCTCGCGGAGGCCGAGCTCTTCCCCGGCGACACCGGCTCAGCGACCCAGGGCTGACAGCACCTCCGCGACCACGGCGGCGCTCGTCACGCTGCGCGGAGCCTCGTCGTAGCCCGGCGACACCCCGGCGCGGGCGACCGGCGCGGCCGCCCGCAGGTGCACCTCGCGGGCGCCGGTCTCGGCGACGACGCGGGCCACGTTGTCCGGGCGCACGCCTCCGCCGACGGCGATGCGGACCTCGTCGCCGCCCCGCCCGACCAGCTCGGCGAGCTCGGTCAGGTGGTCGAGCGCGGGCCCGGGTCCACCGGCCGTGAGCACTCGGGTGATGCCGAGGTCGGCGAGCAGCGCCAGCGCGGACAGCCGGTCGGGCACGGAGTCGAAGGCCTTGTGGAAGGTGACCGGTGCGTCCCCGCAGGCCGCGACCAGGCGGCGTACGGCCGCCGCGGCGACGGTGCCGTCTGGCTCGAGCGTGCCGAGGACGAACCCGAGGCGAACCGACTCCCCCAGCGCGGCGCGGGTGGCCTCGATGTCGGCCACCATCACGTCGACCTCGGCCGCGGAGTGGACGAAGTCACCGGGTCGCGCGCGCACCAGCACCCGCACGTCCAGGCCGGCGGCCGAGGCCGCGCTGTGCCGGACGAACCCGAGGGTCGGAGTGGTGCCGCCCTCGGCCAGCCCGGCGCACACCTCCACGGCGTCCGCGCCCGCAGCGGCCGCGATCCCGGCGCCCCCGACGTCCTCCAGGCAGATCTCGACGAGGGCGTCCACGGGGCCACGGTAGGCGCTCGGGACGTCCGTCCCAGTCGGACCCCAGCGACGCGAGTCATGATGGACGTCTGGGGTGTGCCCGGACGAGAGGGGGCTGAGCCGTGTTCCACATCGGCGTCCTCGCTCCGCGCCTGCACAGCGCCGCCGAGATGTTGCGCCGGATCGACGAGGTCAGCGCCTCCCACCCGGACGGCCACCAGCAGCCGGAGCTGAGCCTGGTCTGGCAGCCGCTGGCGGGCGGCGCCGACGCGTGGCAGCGCAACGACCCCGACACCGTGCGCACCCAGCTCGCGCTCGGCGCCACCCGGCTGCGGGAGGCGGGCGCCCACTTCTTCGTCTGCCCCGACGACACGGCGTACGCCCCGCTCGACGAGCCCGGCGCCGACCTCGCCCTGCCCGGACTCCACGCGGCCTCGGTGGTGGCCGCCGAGGCGCAGCGACACGGGTACGCCAGGGTCGGCGTGCTCGGCACCCGCTGGACGCTGGAGTGGCGCCGCTACGCCGACGAGCTCGAGCCGATGGGCATCGCCGCCGTGCCGCTCGCACTGACCGACCAGACGACCTTGCACTCCATCGTCTTCGACGAGCTCGTGCACGGGAGGACCTCGCTGCGCTCGCGCGACGTCGTGCTCGAGCTCATCGACGGACTGCGACTGCACCGCTGCCAGGCGGTGGTCCTCGGCTGCTCCGAGCTGGGGGCACTGGTCACGCCCGCCGTCTCCCCGCTGCCGCTCCTCGACACGACCCGGCTGCTGGCCGACGCCGCCACCGCGGTCGCCGTGGGCGACGCACCGCTGCCGCACTGGCGCGGCGGTCCGGGCGAGCCGGCACCCGGGACCACCTCCCCCGACGTCCGCACCGCCACGCGCTGACGCGCGCCGACACGCGCCGACACGTGGAATGGGGGCTCCCGGAGACCGGGAACCCCCATCCACGCGCGCCAGGATCACTGCATGACGAACAGGTCCTTGTAGTTCGGCGCGCCGATCGAGCCATCGCCCGTCGGATTGCCGACCTTGGTGCCGAACACGAACAGGTCGTTGCGGTAGGCGGTCGGGATGATCGGGAAGTACTCCGTCATGATCTTCTCGTCCAGCGCACCCCACGCGTCAGCCTGCTCGTCGAGGGGCAGCGTGTTGATGCGGTCCATCTCCTCGTCGACCGACTCCTCGGAGAAGTAGGCGGTGTTGTAGACCGCGCCGGTCCGGGCGAGCGAGGGCAGGACCGTGGAGCCTGACGGCCAGTCCGAGCACCAGTTGACGCCCCGGAAGTTGAGCTTCTTGTTGACCTTGTTGTCGGGGTCGAGCCAGATGTTGTAGGGCGACTCCTGCACCGGGATCGCCTTGACCGAGAAGCCGGCGGCCTCGAAGCCCTTGGTGGTCTGGTCCTGGGCCGCCTTGGCCAGCGGGTCGACCTCGTAGTAGATCATGGTGATCGGGTAGGGGGTCTCGACACCGGCCTCCTCCAGGAGGGCCTTGGCCTTCTCCGGGTCGTAGGTGATCTGCTCACCGTCGACCTGGAAGTCCTTCTTGCCGGCCATCCCGGGCGGCATCAGCGAGTTGGCCGGGACGCGGGTGACACCGGGGACCTCGCCGCTGGCGATCCACACGTCCTCGTAGGGGTAGGCGTAGGCCAGCGCCTTGCGGACCTCGAGCTCGGGGATCTTGGTGTAGTCCGGGGTCAGCGTGGAGACGCACTGCGAGGTCTGCTGGACCAGGCGGTCACCGAGCTGGTCGTTGGCGTCGTTGTACTTGTCCGAGCCGAGCGCGGTGGCCACGGCCGTCTGGCTGTCGGCGTTGTCGGAGAGCATGATCTCGTCGACCTTGGCCTGGTCCTGGTTGAACTTGAAGACGAACCCGTCGGCGTACTGGTGACGACCCGGGTCGGAGTCAGCGGCCCACTGATCGTTCTTCACCACGACCAGCTCCTCGTTGGGCTTGAAGCTCTCGATCTTGTAGGGACCGTTGGACAGCGGCTTGGTGCCGTAGTTCGGCGGCTCGGAGGCGTCGCCGAGGGGCGCGGGGCCCATCGCCATGAACGCGCCCCAGTAGTCCATGTCAGGGAACGGCTGCGACATCGAGATGGTGATGTCCTGGCCGTCGACCGCGATCCCGTCCCACTCCTTGCAGTCCGGGTCCTTGGCCGTGTAGGGACCCGCGTAGTCCTCGGCACCCGCGAAGTAGGTCTTGGAGTACTCGGTGCCCGGACCGGACGGGAACGCCTCGGAGTCGAGCGAGCGGCAGATGCCGAACGCGACCTCCTCGGCCGTGACGGGCTTGCCGTCCTCCCACGTCGCGTCGTCACGGATGGTGAAGGTCCACTCCGTGTAGTCGTCGTTGGGGGTGCCCAGGTCGGTGGCGAGGTCGGGCACCAGCACGGGCTGGCCGTTCTCGTCACGGATGTACTGGGTCAGCGAGCGGCTCGTGAGCGCCTGCTGGATGGAGTTGCCGGTCACCGACCAACCACCGGTCGGGTCGAGCGAGTTGGGCCCGGGATCGCCAGGCAGGTAGACCGTGATCGTCCCGCCCGCCGACGCTCCTTCGACCTCGGCAGCGGGGCCCTGGCGCTCGGGGTCCTTCGTCCCACCTCCCTGCTCGCTGAAGTCCCTCTCGGTCCCCGACCCGGACTCACCGTCGTCCGACGATCCGCCACCGCAGGCGGCGAGGGTGATCAGGGCAGCACCGGCAACGAGCGCGAGCGGCTTGTTCCGCCTCATCCTGTCCAACCTTTCTTCCTCGACCTGGCCGGAGAAGGGTCTCCCCGGCCCTCTCCAGGACGCTAGGCGGGGAAGGTCCGCCCGCGACGGCGGTGATCGTCACGAAACGGTGACCGTTGGGCCGGGTCGGTAACGGAGGGGTCACGGTGCGCCGGGCGGCGTCCGACTCCCGGGTGCTGCCCCGGACCGTCGTCGACGACCACCACCACGACCGGCTGGCGGCAGCACCCGTCGTGGGTGCACGCCCCGGCGTCACCGACGCTCGCCCGTCCCGGCACGGTGAGGGGCCCGCTCGCGCGGCGGACCAGCTCGTCCGCGAGGCGATGGTCCTGCTCGTCACCGCCGTCGAGGACCACCACGGCACGGTGCGCCCGCGACTCGTCGCGGGCGACGCCGCGGTCGAGGCCGAGGACGGCGGGGTGGTGGAGCAGGACGTCGGCCTGCATCGCGGCGAGCGCCGGCGTGGGGTCGACGCCCAGCTCGTCGGCGAGCCGGCTCCGCAGCGTGGCCAGCACCGCGAGCCCCTCCCCCTGACGGCCGTCGCGGACGAGAGCGACAGCCCAGAGCCCCCAGAGGCGTTCGCGCAGGGGGTGCCGTCCGGCCAGGTCCTCGAGCGCCGCGGCCGCGCTGGACGGGCGGTCGAGGGACAGGTCGATGACGGCCCGGGCGACCCGCGCCTCGAGGCGCAGCTGCTCGAGCCGGTGTCGCTCCGCGACCGCCGCTGGCAGCTCGCCGAGGTCGGCGTAGGCGTCGCCGCGCCACAGCCGCAGCGCGGCGGTGAGCTCCGCCCGCCGGGCCTCGGCGGCCTCGACGCCCGGCCCGACCGGGAGGTCCGGGAGCAGCGCCGGTCGCATCGGGTCGGGCAGGCGGCGCAGCCGCTCCCGCGCGGAGCGTACGGCCGCCTGGAACCGCTCGACGTCGATCTGCTCCGGGCGCACGGCGAGCCGGTAGCCGCTCGCCTCGTGCACGAGCAGCGACGAGGCGGCCCGTGGCCGCCGGCCGGGCTCGAGCAGGCGACGCAGGCCGGCGACGTAGCCCTGCAGCGTGTTGGCGGCACCGGGCGGAGGGGCGCCCTCCCACAGGGCGTCGATGATCCGCTCGACGGCGACCGGCCGGCCGCGCTCGAGCACGAGCAGGGCCAGCAGGCTGCGCAGCCGTCGCGCGCCCATGGCCACCGGGACGTCGCCGACCCGGGCCGCGCTGGGGCCCAGCACGTCGATCCCGACCTGCGCAGCCAGCATGCCCATCCCCCACCTGTTACCTCACGAGACGTTATGATGGTAACCACCTCGTCACGGGGTTTCGCGAGGACGAGACGCGGGAGGGCTGAGTGGACACCGATCGCCCGGCACCGGGAGCGCTGGAGGAGGTGCGCCACCTCCTCAACACCGACGACCGGTTCCATGGCATCGACCACGGCCAGGACGTCGGCTCCCTCAACCGCTTCCTCGCCCGCGCCGGCTCGGCCTACGCACCCCTCCCGGCCACCGCGGACCTCAGGCCCTACCGCGCCTTCCGCGACGTGGTGCGCGACCTGCTGCTCCGGCCCTCGCCCTCGACCCGATCGGCCTTCAACGACGTCGCCCGCCGCCATCCCGTGCGGGTCGAGGTGGGCGAGCACGCCGCGCGCCTGCGGCGGGCCCGCCCGTCGCGTCCGGCGGCGGTCGAGCGGATCGTCGGCGACGCCGTCGCGATCGTCCACGAGGCGATGCTGACCGGGCAGTGGGAGCACCTGCGCGAGTGCCAGCGCGATGACTGCCGGTGGATCTACTACGACCCCACCCCCACCCACGCGATGCGCTGGTGCAGCACCGACCCCTGCGGCAACGTGATGAAGGTGCGCGCCTACCGCGCCCGGCGGGCGGCCGACGGGCACCACGACCGCGCGCTCTGAGAGGATCGCACCACGCGTGGGTCTGTCGGACGGTTCGCCGGACGCGGAGGCTCGCGCTCCGGGCCTCTAGCTCAATGGGTAGAGCAGCGGACTTTTAATCCGTTGGTTGTCGGTTCGAGTCCGACGGGGCCTACCGAACGCGGGTCGACGCGCGGCTCGCTCAGGCGTCGACGACGTCGATGAGCACCTTGCCGACCGCGCCGGCCTCGACCGCGGCGTGGGCGTCGGCCGTCCGCTCGAGCGGGTAGTGGTGCAGGGGCAGTCCGTGCTCGTCCCCGACCCCCAACGCACCGTCGGCGAGGGCGGCGGTGACGTCCGCCGCCGCGGCCCGGAGGGCGTCCGGTCCGACGGTGTAGAGCAGCACCCACTGGAAGCGGGCGTTGGTGGAGAACGTCTCGCGGACGCTGAGGGTCAGCTCGTCGCCGCCGTTGTTGGCGTAGATCGCGATCGTGCCGCGGGGCCGGATCACCCGGAGGTCGTGGCGCAGGTTGGGTGCGGGCGCCACCTCGACGACCAGGTCGACGCCGGCAGGGACCAGGGCACGCACGGAGCCGACGAGATCGTCCTCGCGGTGGTTGACGACGTGGTGCGCTCCGGCAGCCGTCGCGAGCGACGCCTTCGCGTCGCTGCTCACCGTGGCGACCACCGTCGCGCCGGCCCAGCGCGCCAGCTGGATCGCCGCGTTGCCGACCGCGCCGGCGCCGCCGGCGACGAGCACCGTCATCCCCGCGAGCGCTCCGGGCGAGAGCCGGTCGGGACCGTCCTCGGAGGTCGTCAGCGCGCGATGGGCGGTGACCGCGGGGACGCCGAGGGAGGCGCCGAGGTCGTACGACGCGGCCTCGGGCAGCGGTGCCACGTGGGCGAGCGGCAGCACGACCTGCTCCTGTGCCGTGCCGCCCGGCCGGGTGTGCTGGGCCAGGATCGTCCACACCCGGTCTCCCACGGCGAAGGCGGTGACGCCGGGGCCTACGGCGTCGACCACTCCCGAGCCGTCCTGGCCCGGCACGATCTCGGGGAACGCGAGCTCGCCCATGCCGCCGGCGCGGAACTTCCAGTCCGTGGGGTTGACCCCGGCGCGCACGATCCTCACCCGGACCTCGCCCGGGCCGGGCTCCTCGGCCGTCCGCTCGACCAGCCGGAGCACCGACGTGTCACCGCTCTCGGAGTAGACCACTGCTCGCATCCCGTCATCCTCGCCCGGCGTCGCGTGGCGGACAACCGCCTCCCGGGTGCGCCCGGGCTTGACCAATCCGCGACAATGGGTGCATCCGCCAGCCTGAGCACGACCGGAGTCACATGCCCGCGCCTTCGCCCGCCGCCCTCGACGCACCGACAGGCAGCCGGCGACGGTGGACGTCGCGGCCCTACACGTTCCTGGTGGCCAACGCGATCCTGATCGGCATCGTCACGTTCGCCACGAGCATGCTGCTCGACCGGCCCGTCGCCGACCCCGAGGGGAGCTTCCTCGGCCCGTCGTGGGTGCGCCTGCCGGTCCTGTGCGCGGCGGCCATCGTGCTCGACCTGCTCCCCCAGGCGCTGTGGCGGGGGCGCCTCGACCCGGCCCGCACCGTCGCCGCGATCCGGGACCGCCTGCGTACGCACTGGACCCGCGCCCGCCTGCAGCTCGTCATCGTCGGCATCTCGGGCTTCTACGTGGTCTACGTCGCCTACCGCAACCTCAAGTCGCTGCTCCCGCTGGTGCGCGAGGTGAAGTTCGACAGCGAGCTGCGTGCCCTCGACCGCTTCCTGCTCCTCGGCCACGACCCGTCGACCCTGCTCCACGACATCCTCGGCACCGGCATCGCGGCGCACCTGCTGTCCGCGGTCTACCTCGCCTACATCCCGCTCGTCGCGATCCTGGTCACCGTCTGGCTGGTCTGGTCGCGCAACATCGGCCACGGCTGGTGGTTCGTCACCGCGCAGGGCATCGCATGGACGCTGGGCGCCGCGTCCTACTACCTCCTGCCGACCCTCGGGCCGGGGATCATGTACCCGTGGCTGACCAGCGACCTCACGCCCAACGGCACCTCCGACCTCATGGAGTCGCTGGTCTACACGCGGCAGGGCTTCCTGTGGCACGAGGGCGACTACCAGGGCGTCGCCGGGTTCGCGAGCCTGCACACCGCGATCGCCCTGCTGTGGGCGCTGATGGCGCAGTACACGGTGAGCAGCAAGATCGTGCGGCGGATCTTCTGGGTCAACTTCGTCCTGACCGTCATCGCCACGCTCTACTTCGGCTGGCACCACATCGCCGATGACGTGGCCGGTGCCGCGATCGCGATCATCGCGTTCGTGGTCGCCGCCCGCGTGACGGGTCACCAGCTCCGCCGGCCGAAGGGCGAGCCGGCCCCGGAGTCCGATCCCGCGGCCCCGTCGAGCGCCTGACCGCGTCCGCCCTCAGGCGCCGCCGACGCGATCGGCCGGGACGCCGCGCGCGCCCGAGTCGGTGAGCTCGGCCTCGCGGACGGCGGATGCCTCGAGCTCCTGGCGCCGCGTCTCCTGCATCATCGCGCGCGTCGCGTCGTAGATGCCCGGGTCGGAGACCAGGTCGGCCGCACCGCCGCGCAGCCGCGCGAGCGCCGCACGGGCGAAGATCTGCTGCTCGGTGGTCGTGCGCTCCGAGCGGCGGTTGCTCGCGAAGGTGATCGCCCAGCGCATCAGCGCCGAGACCTGGTTCTTGAAGCCGGTGAGGTAGACGAGGTGCACGCCGAGCCACATCAGCCACGCCAGCACGCCGGTGAGCCGGAGCTTGCCGACCATCGCCACGGCACGGAAACGGCTGATGATGGCCATCGAGCCCTTGTCGAAGTACTTGAACGGCGCCTGCGGGGCCTTGCCGTCGAGCCGGTTGGCGATCTCCTTGGCGGCGTACTTGGCGCCCTGGATCGCGACCTGCGCGACGCCGGGGAGGTTGTCGAGCGCGATCATGTCGCCGACGACGAACACCTCGGGGTGGCCGGGGAGGGTCAGGTCGGGGTTGACCGAGATCCGCCCTGCGCGGTCCAGCGGGGCACCGGTCTGCTCCGACAGGGTCTTGCCCAGCGGGTTGGCCTGCACGCCGGCGGCCCAGATCTTGGCGACGGAGCTGATCCGCTCGACGCGGCCGTCCTTGAACTTCACGTCGAGGCCGCGCTCGTCCACGTCGGTCACCATCGCGCCGAGCATCACCTCGACGCCGAGCTTCTCCAGCTCGGCCTTGGTCTTCTCGCCCAGCTTGCTGCCGAACGGCGGCAGCACCTGCCCGGCGGCGTCGATCAGCACGACGCGGGCGGTGCGGGTGTTGATGGCGCGGAAGTCCTTGCGCAGCGTGCGGTGGGCGAGCTCGGCGATCTGGCCGGCCATCTCCACGCCGGTCGGTCCCGCGCCGACGACGACGAAGGTCAGCAGGTGGTCGACGTCGTCGCCCCGCCTGGCACCCAGCTCGGCCATCTCGAAGGCGCCGAAGATGCGGCCCCGCAGCTCGAGGGCGTCGTCGATGCTCTTCATGCCGGGAGCGAACTCGGCGAAGTGGTCGTTGCCGAAGTAGGACTGGCTGGCCCCGGCGGCCACGAGCAGCGAGTCGTACGACGTCACCGTGTCGCGGCCGAGGACCGTGGACGTGACCGTGCGGGCGGTCAGGTCGATCGCCGTCACCTCGCCCAGGATCACGCTGGCGTTGTGCTGGCCGCTGAGCACCTCACGGGTCGGCGGGGCGATCTCGCCCGCGGACAGGATGCCGGTCGCGACCTGGTAGAGGAGCGGCTGGAAGAGGTGGTGGGTGGTCTTGGCGATGACGGTCACGTCGACGTCGGCCTTGCGCAGGGCCTTGGTCCCGAACAGCCCGCCGAAGCCCGACCCGATCACCACGACCTTGTGGCGTTCCGACTGCGTCGCGGTCGAGGTCATGGGAGCTCCTGGGGTCGTGAGGTGCGGCGGCGTGACGCGCGCCATCACGCCATTCTCGCTCGGCGCGCACGGCTGGCGAAACGCCTGGCGCGTCTGCTTGCTCACACCCACTACCCAGCCGTGCGAGAAACTATGGTGTTCGTCAAGGTTTGAACCACGCGTGCCTGGGCAATCATGGATCCACTGGACTGTCCACCACTGCTCGTCCCCGCCCGAAATGAGTCCCAGTGCCGTTGAGCTCCGAGTTGACGCTTGCGTCCTCGCCGCGCGCTGCGGCCGACGCGCGTCGCTGGGTCGGGGACATCTGCCTGCGGCTCGAGCGTGACGACCTGGTGGAGTGCGCCGAGCTGGGCGTCTCGGAGCTGGTGGCCAACGCCCTCCTGCACGCCGCCGCCCCCTACCGGGTGCGGGTGCGTGGCACGGCCTCCCACCCGCGCATCGAGGTGATCGACGGCTCGCCCCGCCCGCCGGTGCCGCCGGCACCGGTCGAGGGCGACGACCTCGACCTCCTGCTCACCTTCGGCCGTGGCCTCTCCATCGTGGCCCAGTGTGCCCAGGCGTGGGGCGCGACCATCGAGTCCGACGGCAAGATCGTCTGGTTCGAGCCGGCCCCGGAGATGACCGACACCGGGTCGGTCGAGTGGGTCATCGACCGCCAGGACCCGGCCCGGGCCGAGCCCACCAGCGAGGACGCGGTCGACATCCGTCTCCTCGGCGTCGACCTCCCCCTCTACACCGCCCTCACCCGGCAGTACCACGAGCTGCGCCGCGAGCTGCGCCTGCTGTCGCTCTCGCACCAGTCCGACTACCCGCTGGCGGGCGACCTGACCTCGATGTTCGCCAACTTCGAGCGACAGTTCCCCGAGACGTACGTCGAGCAGGTCCGCGCCGCCGAGGCGCGCGGGCTGAGGCGCGTGGACCTGGCGTTCCCGATGGTCCGCGAGTCGGGGCCGATCTTCGTCACCATGACCGAGATGTTCGACGTCGCCGACGCGTTCTGCCGGGCCGAGCGGCTGCTGTCCATCGCACGCACGCCCCGCCAGCGGGCTCTGCACAACTGGCTCCTCGGCGAGCTGGTCCACCAGCTCGACGGCGCCAGCGCGCAGCCGTGGGACGGCAGCCCGCGCGCGATCACGTCGTCCTCGGCCAGCCAGGTCGGGTGACCTCGCTCCTCGCCGCACCCCTGGTCCCGGGTGGTCCAGCGCCGCGTGCGGGTCGGGTCTAGCCCCAGCCCAGCTCGTGCAGGCGCCGGTCGTCGAGGCCGAAGTGGTGGGCCACCTCGTGGACGACGGTGATGCGCACTTCGTCCTCGAGGTCATCGACGGTGTCGGCCATGTCGAGGAGCGGCCCGCGGAACAGCAGGATCCGGTCGGGGAGCATGCCGGAGTGGTTGGCCGGCCGCTCGGTCAGGGCGAGCCCGTCGTAGAGCCCGAGGAGGTCGGGGTCGTCCGGGGGCGCCTCCGGCTCGACGAGGACCACCACGTTGTCCACGAGCCGGGCGAGCTCGTCGGGGAGGCCGTCGAGGGCCCGCTCCACCATGGCGTCGAACGCGTCGGCGTCGAGGTCGATCGGCATGGCGTCAGCCTAGGGTCGCCCGGGAAACGCGCGAGAACGTGGTCACCCCGCCGAAGCGCCCAGCCACCGACGACCAGGCCCGAGGTGACCAGGCCCGAGATGACCAAGCCCGAGATGACCAAGCCCGAGATGACCAAGCCCGAAATGACCAGCAGGGTGAGCCTGGTGGCTCACCCTGCTGGTCATGCGTTGGCGACCCCGACGGGACTCGAACCCGCGGCCTCCGCCGTGACAGGGCGGCGCGCTAACCAACTGCGCTACGGGGCCAGGTGACAACTGGTCGAACTGGTGAAGCGGTGGAACTCTAACCCATGGTCTCCGGCGGCACCCAATCGGCGCCCACCCCCGACTCGGGTGGCACCCCCAACCGGATTCGAACCGGCGCTACCGCCGTGAAAGGGCGGGGTCCTGGGCCGCTAGACGATGGGGGCCAGCTCGTCCGGGACGGACCCGGTCGAGCAGCGCCCAGCATAGGGCCAGCCGGCGACGGGCACCCAACCCGTCGACGCCGCGGAGGGGTCCGCAGCCCGCTCCGCGGACAAGATTTGGGCAGACGCCCCACCACTTGCCACCCGTTTGACTAATCTTGACGCGTGAGCAACGAGCGGCAGCTGCGGTTCCTCGTCGTCGATGACAACGAGGACATCCGCGACGTCTTCTGCCGCCTGGTCGAGCGAGCCGGCCACGTGGCGTCCACGGCATGCGACGGCCAGGACGCGGTGGAGACCTTGGAGCGCGAGCGCTTCGAGGTCATGCTGCTCGACCTGACGATGCCCCGGATGAGCGGCGTCGAGGTGGTGCGGTGGTTGCGCGAGCACCCCGACGTGGCTCCCGGACTGCGCGTCGTCGTCATCTCCGCCTGGGCCGGCGACAACCGCGCGGTCCTCCAAGAACTCGGCATCACGACCGTCATGCAGAAGCCGCTGCGGATCCAGCAGCTGACCGACCTGATCGCCGAGACCCTGCGCGACCTGGAGTCCTGACCCGCCCCTGTCACCCCACGGGCACGGAGTCCCGCGCAGAGCCCCGTGCGCCTCCCCGGCGTACACCATCACCCCACCTTGGAGAACACCATGATGAACCGCATCCGCACCGCGATCGAGGCCAAGCGCGCTGCCCAGCAGATCCAGTCCTACTACCTGTGGCGTCCCGGCCCCGGCGCCCGCTGACACGCTCGGACGCGCGACCAACGCTCGTCCCCGTGACACAGCTGGACAGCGTCGAGTCGGCAGGAGGCCGGCTCGGCGCTGTCCTGTCGTCGCCACGCTCCGGGGTGGTCGCCCTCGGGCGTCACGGACCGTGGCTCACCACCTCGCTCGACCAGGCCCGCCAGGTCCTCACGGACGTCTCCGACTTCGACTTCCCCGGCGACGTCACCCGCAGCGGCGACCTGTCGGCCAGCCGCGGCGAGACCCGCTCGGGACACGTGGCGTTCCCCCCGGTCACCCCCGACCGGGTCGCTCGCGGGCTGGCCGTCTTCGCCGCCGAGTGGGACGCCGCCCTGGCGGAGCACGACCGCTCGACGCCCGACGAGCCGTACGACGCCATGGCGCTGCTGCGCCGCCCGGTGGCGCGCTGCACGACGACGGCGGTGCTGCCCTCCCTCGACGTCACCCGACGTGACCTCGTCGCCGACCTGGTGCTCGACTGGATCGACGCCCTGGCGCCGGTGATCGCCGCCAGGAGGCCTCCGCGGCGGTGGAGCCGGGCGCGACGCCGCGAAGGCGAGGCCCGCTCGGCGCTCCACGCCGCACTGGCGGTGGTCCCCGGGCTCGACGGTCCTCCCCAGCTCGCGGCCACGATGCTGGCCGCCGGGATCCAGGTCCCCATCGCGGCAGGAGCCTGGCTGGTCGCGTGGCTCGCCGCCCACCCGTCGAAGGGCCCCCGGCAAGTCGACGCGTCGCACGTGGTCTGGGAGACGCTGCGCCTGACGCCACCCACCTGGATCACGGCGCGCATCACCACCCGGGAGGTCGACCTCGACGGCCACCGCGTCCCGTCGGGCGCCGTCGTGCTGGTGAGCCCGCTCCTGCTCGGCCGCCTTCCCGAGCTCGTGCCGGGCGAGCCCTCCGGACTGACCGGGTTCGCCCCCGACCGCTGGCGGGACGAGACCCAGCGTCCCGGCGCGTGGCTGCCCTTCGGGGCGGGCCCCCACGCGTGCCCGGGGCGCCACCTCGGGATGGCGGTCCTCACGCACCTGTCCGAGTGGGGGCTCGCGCGCCCTCTCGCACTGAGCCAACCCGTGGTCGTCGACCAGAGCCGTGGCATCGCCCCGCTACCGTGCAGGTTCACCGCAAGGAGGGAGGGGACCTGATGGCAGCTCGCGAGGCCCTCCAGCGGACCTCTGCGAAGGCGCCCGTTACGGACGGCGCGGCTCGACTGGCGGCCGCGATCGCGGTCGGAGACGGCGGCCTGTCGGCCGGCATCGATCGGGTTGCCGAGCACCTTCTCTCCGACCCGCGCGTGGAGATCGTGACCGTCGTGCTCACCAGCTTCACCCCCGAGGACCAGACAGGCTGGACCCGGCTCGGCGACAGGGCCTGGGTCCGGGAATGGACCGGCCAGGAGTCCGATCGAACGCTGCTCCCTCCTCCCGGGGCCGGACCCGAAGCA
This sequence comes from Nocardioides sp. Z35_8, assembly GCF_059621125.1. NCBI lineage: Bacteria > Bacillati > Actinomycetota > Actinomycetes > Propionibacteriales > Nocardioidaceae > Nocardioides > Nocardioides sp. Z35_8. Next base: position 437,071 of record NZ_JCAQIE010000001.1, read on the forward strand.
GCGCTCAGCATGCCGTGGCTCTCCGAGCGTGGACGCCAGGGGATGGTGGTGCTCGCCGACCGCGACCTGCTCCCGCCAGAGGCCGCCCAGGACCGCAAGGAGCTCACGCGGGCAGGCGTGCAGAGCCTCATCGCGTCGACCCTCACCTCCGAAGGCGTGATGTTCGGGAGCCTCTCGCTCGTCGGCGGACAGGCTGGTGAGTGGTCCCCCCAGGTCATCCAGGAATTCCGCCTGCTCAACGCAGCCCTCGTCGCCCGGCTCAACCTGGAGCACGCTCGACGCTCGCTCGCCGAGGCGATCGAGGCGCGCGCCGAGGCCCAGGCCGCCAACCAGCAGTTCTTCGGGGCGGTCGGGCACGAGCTGCGTACCCCGCTGGCGACCGTCCTCGGCTACACCGAGGCCCTCCTCGACGACGCCGAGCACGGGACAGCCGACGACGTCGCTAACGGGATGAAGCGCGACGGCCCGGCGATCGTCCGCTCCTGCGACCGGCTGCTCACCATCGTCGACAGCCTGCTCGGCGCGGGCCGCGCCATGTCGGCCGACGTCGAGCGTCAGGCGGTGCGGCTGTCCGACGCGGTGGCCGACGTCGTGCACTGGCACCGCACGCCCGCTCGCACGGCCCACGTCGACATGCAGGCGGTGATCGACCCGCGGCTGGCTGCTTGGGGCCACCCGTCCGCCGTACGCCAGATCCTGGCCAACCTGCTGGGCAACGCCATCGCGCACCACCACCCCGCCGGCGGGACCGTGCACCTGTCCGCCGAGCAGCTCCTCGGCGAGAGCGGCCACCCGATGGTGCGCGTCGTCGTGCGCGACGACGGCCCCGGGCTGACGTCCGAGCAGCTCGAGCACGCCTTCGAGCCGTTCGTGCGCTTCGCCGCCCCCGCGACCCCGGGCAGCGGGCTCGGCCTGTCGCTCTCGCGCACCATCGCCGAGCGGGAGGGCGGCGCGGTCTCGGGGATGTCGTCCCCGGGCGCCGGGTCGTCGTTCTGGCTCGAGGTCCCGGCCTACGTCCCGCAGCCGTCCCCGGAATGAGCCGATTCCCGCACCCCCACGGGCCTCATGTATCCTCGTCCCGCTTGGGCAGGTAGCTCAGTTGGTACGAGCGATCGCCTGAAAAGTGATAGGTCGGCGGTTCGACCCCGCCCCTGCCCACAAGCACAGGAGGGCCCCGGTCACGTCCCGACCGGGGCCCTTCTGCGTGTCCCGGCGTCGGTGTCGACCCGTGTGCCCGGCACGATGGTGCGGTGCTCCCCCGCCTCGAGATCGTCCGTCGGCTCCGTCCGTTCGACCTCATCGCCCCCGGGTCGGTGCTGGTCGAGGCCGACAGCTCGGGCGAGGTCGCGATGCCCGCGGTGGCGCCGTACGTCGCCGCGACGACCGCCGACGTCGACGGACCGCTCGCGTTCCACCTGGGCGGGCACCGGCTCGCGGCCTCGATCGTCGGGGGGTCGGTGTCGCTCGAGGTCCCCGGAGCCGGCACGCTCCGCAGCCGGCGGTTCCACCGCGCCGAGTCGCCGACAGGGCTCGGCCTGACGCTCACCGGCACCCACCTGACGGCGTGGAGCCGCGAGGCGGGCGGCTGGGTGGCCCGCGCGCGCCACGACCTGCGCGAGGTGACGGACACCCGCGACGAGCAGGCGCTCGCCGGGCTCCACGTGGAGCTGCCGCCGGGCGGTGGCGTCGCCGGCAGGTTCGGCCAGCTCGGCCTGCGCGACACCCGGTTCGTCACCGACGAGGACGGCGGTCCGGTCCGCGCGGACGGGGCGCTCTGGCTGAGCGCCACATCGGCGGGACCGGGCTTCTTCGACACCGCCCACACGAGCGTGTGGCGCCTCGACCCGGACACCTTGGACGTCTCGCACTCCGCGGACCTGTTCTTCCGTCGCCCCGACCGGCCCGGGGTGTTCGGCGACCACGCGACCCACCTGGTGCGCAGCGACGACGGCTGGCTCGTCGCGACCAGCACGTGGGGCGACTTCGAGGCGCCGACCACGCGTGCGGGACGTCGTAGGCCCGCGGGCCTGCGGGTGACCGTGGCCGAGTCGGACGCCGACCTGCTGCGCGGCTCGCACGTGCTCGACACCCGCGAGCTCCCGCTGCCGGTCGACGGGCTCGGCTCCATCGCCACGTGGGACCCCCACCTCGTCCGGCGCGACGGCGAGTGGCTGGTGGGCTTCGTCAGTGCGCGCCGCTTCTTCGACTTCCACCCCGCGCTCGCGGGCGGGCCCGGGCTCGACCGGCTGCGGCTGCTGGGCGCCGCCACCGACCGCACCGCGACCGAGGGCACGACGCTGGTCGAGGTCGGTGGCGAGATGCGCGTGCTCGCCAGCGACGGCCGCGACTCCGCGCGCGGGCTGCGCGCCCGCTTCCCGGCGTACGACCTGACCATGACCGAGGTCGGCGCCCTGGACGCGCCCTACCCGACCAACCTGCCGTGGCCGAGCCTGGCGTGCGTCGACGGCGGGTGGCTCATGGTGACCTTCGACGGCCGTCCCGCGGGCGGCAGGCTGCTCGGCTACGGCACCCACGGCGACCTGGTCGTGATGCGCTCGGTGTGATGCGCGGGTGCCCCGACGGCGGGGATACCCTGACGGTGACGGCGGTCACCACCCCTCGACCGCGCCGACTGGCCCGCACACCCCGCGGCCGCACCCACCACGAAAAGGACCCACCGCAATGTCTGGAGTACCCAGTTCCGGCGTCGACGTCTTCGAGCTCGGAGTCGAGCACGAGCAGGTCGTCTTCTGCAACGACCGCGCGACCGGCCTGCGGGCCATCATCGCGATCCACTCCACCGCGCTGGGCCCGGGCCTCGGCGGGACGCGGTTCTACCCCTACGCCAGCACCGACGAGGCGATCGTCGACGTCCTCAACCTCTCGCGCGGGATGTCCTACAAGAACGCCCTCGCCGGCCTCGACCTCGGCGGCGGCAAGGCCGTCATCATCGGCGACCCGGCCGAGCTGAAGACCGAGGCGCTGCTGCGGGCCTACGGCCGCTTCGTCCAGTCCCTCGACGGCCGCTACCTCACTGCCTGCGACGTGGGCACGTTCAGCGACGACATGGACCACATCGCGCGCGAGTGCGACTACGTCACCGGGCGCACCGTCGCCCACGGCGGCGCCGGCGACAGCTCGGTGCTGACGGCCTTCGGCACCTTCCAGGGCATGCGGGCCGCGGCCGAGCAGGCGTGGGGCGAGCCCACCCTCTCCGGCCGCACCGTCGGCATCGCCGGCGTCGGCAAGGTCGGTCGCCACCTCGTACGCCACCTCGTCGAGGACGGCGCCCACGTGGTCGTCACCGACGTGCACGCTCCCTCCGTCGAGGCGATCCGCGAGCAGTTCCCGCAGGTGCGGGCCGTGGCGTCGACCGACGAGCTCGTCGCGAGCGAGATCGACGTCTACGCCCCCTGCGCCCTGGGCGGCGCGATCAGCGACGAGGTGCTCGACGTGCTGCGTGCCACGATCATCTGCGGCGCGGCCAACAACCAGCTCGCGCACCCCGGCATCGAGAAGCAGGTGGAGGAGCGCGGCATCCTCTACGCCCCCGACTACTGCGTGAACTCCGGCGGCGTCATCCAGGTCGCCGACGAGCTCGAGGGCTTCTCCTTCGAGCGTGCCCAGCAGCGCGCCAGCGGCATCTTCGAGACGACCCGCACGGTGTTCGAGCTCGCCAAGACCGACGGCGTCACGACCGCCGAGGCCGCCGACCGGCTCGCCGAGCGTCGCATGCGCGAGGTCGGCCGGCTGCGCGGCATCCACCTCCGCTGAGCTCGCTCGCACGCCGAGTCGGCGCATCCTGACCGCCCACGCACGCCGAGTCGGCGCATCCTGACCGCCCACGCACGCCGAGTCGGCGCGACCTGACCGCGCTCGGGCCATGATGCGCCGACTCGATGCTGCTCAGGCGCGAGGATGCGCCGACTCGATGCTGCTCAGGCGCGAGGATGCGCCGACTCGACACTGTTTGAGGGTGAGGACGCGCCGACTCGGCCAGGTAGCCGGGTAGCCGGGCAGTCCTGGAGCCGGTCCGATCGTGGGCGCGCTCGTACGCCGGACGACCCGAGGGTCGTGATCGGGTGCGATCAGTCAGTCTGCGCGACGACGCGGGTCGGCATAGTCGACCCACTCGTCATCGTCGGCATCGACCTCACTCGTGGGGTGAGTGTCTTCTCCGTGCAGCTCCTTCGCCAGCGCGCCGAAGTCCGTCTCGTGAGTCCGGTACTTCAGGTCGCGCGCGACCTTGGTCTGCTTCGCCTTCGCTCGGCCGCGCCCCATAGGGTCGACCCCCTCGCACACTTGGCCGGGGCTGTCGGAGAGCTGCCCGACGCGCCCGGTCTGATCGGTTACATATCGTGGGGTCAACGCTACCCGAGCGGTGGGTGTTCCCGCACACCAAGACCCGGCTTTTCGTCCGCGAAGTGCCGAATCACTCACCAGCCGGGGTGCTGGCCCTCCAGCAGGACGCGGCCGCCGTCGACGTCGTCGCTGCGCACCTCGCCGGCGACCCAGGCCCGGATGCCGTGCCCGGCGAGCACCGAGATGGCGGTGTCGACCGACTCGGCCGGGGTGAGCGACACCATGCCGACACCGCAGTTGAGGGTGGCCTCGAGGTCGGCCTGGGACACCTCCCCCACCCGGCGTACGACGTCGAAGACCGGCTGCGGCGTCCACGTCGACCGATCGATGCGCACCGACAGCTCCTCGGGGAGCACCCGCTCGAGGTTGGCCGCCAGACCGCCACCGGTGATGTGCGACATCGCGTGGGTGTCGGTGCGGGCGGCGAGGTCGAGGCACGCCTTGGCGTAGATGCGGGTCGGCTCGAGCAGCTCCTCGCCGAGGGTGCGACCGAAGTCGTCGACCTGGCGCTCGACCGTCCACCCGGCCTTCTCGAGCAGGACGTGGCGCACGAGGGAGTAGCCGTTGGAGTGCAGACCGCTCGCCTCCATGGCGATGACGACGTCGCCGGGACGGACCCGGCCCGGGCCGAGCAGCCGGCTGGCCTCGACGACGCCGGTCGTGGCGCCCGCGACGTCGTAGTCGTCGGGGTCGAGCAGGCCGGGGTGCTCGGCGGTCTCGCCCCCGATGAGCGCGCAGCCGGCCACGACACAGGCCTCCGCGATGCCCTTGACGATGGCGGCGATCCGCTCCGGGACGACCCGCCCGCAGGCGATGTAGTCGGTCATGAAGAGCGGCTCGGCGCCGCACACGACGAGGTCGTCGACGACCATCCCGACCAGGTCGAAGCCGATGGTGTCGTGCACGTCCATCAGCTGCGCGATGGCGACCTTGGTGCCGACGCCGTCGGTGGAGGTGGCCAGCAGGGGGCGCTCGTAGCGGGTGAGCGCGGAGGCGTCGAAGAGGCCGGCGAAGCCGCCCAGGCCGCCGATCATCTCGGGTCGGCGTGCCTTCTCGACCCAGCCCTTCATCAGGTCGATCGCGCGGTCGGCCGCGTCGATGGAGACCCCGGCGGCCTCGTAGGCGTTGGTCTGGTCGGTCACACGGAGCTCCTCGGCTGGCGGCGTGCGGGGCGGGCTCGGGTCCGGGCCCGGATCAGGGGTTGTTGAGGACCGGCAGGGCGCGACCCAGCGTGGGCGCCTGCAGCGTCGCCTCGAGCAGGTGCTTGCCGAGCAGGCTCTCGTCGGGCAGCTCGATCGGGTACTCGCCGGTGAAGCAGGCCTGGCACAGCCGGTCGGCCGGCTGGCCGGTCGCCTCGACCATCCCCTCGAGCGAGATGTAGCCGAGGCTGTCGGCGCCCACGCTGGACGCGATCTCGTCGACGTCGAGGCCGTTGGCGATCAGCTCGGCGCGGGTGGCGAAGTCGATGCCGTAGAAGCACGGCCACTTCACCGGCGGGCTGGAGATCCGTACGTGCACCTCCAGCGCGCCTGCCTCGCGGAGCATCCGCACCTGCGCGCGCTGGGTGTTGCCGCGCACGATCGAGTCGTCGACGACGACGATGCGCTTGCCGCGGATCATGTGCTCGAGGGCGTTGAGCTTGAGCCGGATGCCGAGCTGGCGCAGCGTCTGGCTCGGCTGGATGAACGTCCGGCCGACGTAGGCGTTCTTGACGAAGCCCTGGCCGAACGGGATGCCGGACTCGGCGGCGTAGCCGGACGCCGCCGGCGTGCCGGACTCGGGGACGGGCATCACGAGGTCGGCGTCGACGGGGAACTCGCGCGCCAGCCGGCGCCCCATCTCGACGCGCGCCTCGTGGACGTTGCGGCCGCTGATGGTGGCGTCGGGACGGGCGAGGTAGACGTACTCGAAGACGCAGCCCTTGCGCTCCGGCTCGGCGAACGTGCGCGTGCGCAGGCCGTTCTCGTCGATGACGATCATCTCGCCGGGCTCGACCTCGCGGACCACGCTCGCGCCGATCGTGGCGAGCGCGGCGTCCTCGCTGGCGACCACCCAGCCGCGGTCGAGCCGGCCGAGGACGAGCGGGCGGATGCCCTGGGGGTCGCGGGCCGCGTAGAGGGTGTGCTCGTTCATCCACACGAAGCTGAACGCCCCGCGCAGCTGCGGCAGCACCTCGAGCGCGCGCTCCTCGAGCGTCGTGTCGAGGTGGTGGGCCAGCAGCGCGGTCACCAGGGTGGTGTCGTTGGTCGTGCCCTCGACGCCCTTGATGTCGAGCTCACCTGCGGGACCGGGCAGCCCGACCACCATCTCGCGCAGCTCGTGGGTGTTGATCAGGTTGCCGTTGTGGCCCAGCGCGATCGAGCCGTCGCCGGTGGGGCGGAACGTCGGCTGGGCGTTGTGCCAGGTGGAGGCGCCGGTGGTGGAGTAGCGCGAGTGGCCGATGGCGATGTGGCCCTTGAGCGAGTCGAGCGTGGACTCGTCGAAGACCTGCGAGACCAGCCCCATGTCCTTGTAGACGAGGATCTGGCGCCCGTTGCTCACCGCGATGCCGGCCGACTCCTGGCCGCGGTGCTGGAGGGCGTAGAGGCCGAAGTAGGTCAGCTTGGCGACGTCCTCGCCGGGGGCCCAGACGCCGAAGACGCCGCAGGCGTCCTGCGGGCCCTGGTCGTGGGGGTCGATCGCCGTGGTCAGACGGCCGTCGCCGCCCATCCGCTTGCTCGTCCGCTGGGGCACGGCTCGCAGTCTACGGGCGATCACCTCGGGCACCGCACCGACGCCGCGGGTCGGGCGGGTCAGCCGCCGGGCAGGACCGAGCGGACCCGGTGCAGGGCCAGCCGGGTGACGGCCCGGGCGGAGGCCGGGACGGGCAGGACGTCGAGCGGCGGCAGCGGTCGCGCCCACGCCGGGTCGGACGCGAGCGAGCCCTCCGGGCCGGCGTACCTCGGTGCGAGCGCCCGCTCGACGGCCTCCTCGACGCCGAGCAGCGGGCTGCCGTCGCGCGGCTCCCAGGTGTGGCCGCGACGGCAGACCATGTCGTGGTGCAGCGACTCCACCAGCGCGGTGACGGTGTGGAACGGCGCCGTCGTGACGAGCGCGGCGCCGAGCCCGACCAGCCCTGTCGGGGCGACGGGCGCCGGCACCCGGAGCCGCGCCAGCCCGGCGCCGCCGCCGATGATGCGCAGTAGGTCGGGGTAGGCGACGACGTCCGGGCCGCCGACGTCGACGGCCCCGCGGGGACCGTCGTCGGCCAGCCCGTCGGTGATCGCGCGCAGCACGTCGGAGACCGCCACCGGCTGCACCGTGCGGTGCATCCAGGTGGGCACCGGTTGCACGAGGAAGAGCGTGGCGATCTGGCGCACGATCTCGAACGACGTCGACCCGGCGCCGATCACGACTCCCGCGCGGAGCGCGACCGCGCCCTCGCACGCGCCGAGCAGGATCCGCTCGACCTCCAGCCGCGACGCGAGGTGGGCCGACAGCTCGGCCTCGGGCACGTCGGGCACCAGGCCGGAGAGGTAGACCAGGCGACGTACGCCCCCGTCCGCCACGGCGGCGGCCACGGTCTCGGCCCCCACCCGGTCGCGGTCGGTGAAGTCGCTGCGGTCGAGCGAGTGGACCAGGTAGACGACGGCGTCGACCCCCTCCAGCGCCGCGGCCACGTCGAGGGCGTCGGTCACGTCGCAGCGGATCGCCCGCACCCGGTCGTCCCAGCCGAAGCGGTCGGGACGCGGCACCGACGACGAGGCGGCCGCGACGTCGTGGCCGCGCTCGAGCAGGTGCGGCACCAGGCGCGAGCCGATGTAGCCGGTGGCGCCGAGGACGAGGACCCTCACCGCCAGCCTCCCGGTCGCCGACCGGCACGGCGCGCCCGGGGCGTACGACGGTTGGCTGCGGCGGGTGTCACGGCGTCTCGCCGAGGTGCTTGAGCAGGTTGCGCGAGAAGACGGTGCCCATGTGCTTCACGACGCCGGCCATCACCCGCTCGACGGCCGGGCGGGCCAGGCCGGGCAGGGGCAGGTGGCAGGCGATCTGGAGGTCGATGCTGACCTCGGTGCCGCCGTCGGGGTGGTCGGCGAGGTGGTAGTTGCCCATCACCGCGGTCATCTCGTGGGCATGGTCGGGGTCGTGGGTGAAGACGATCCGCTCCTGCGGGTGGAGGTCCATCACCTCGGTGAACTTCGGCGCCACCGACAGCCCCGCCACCGGGATGACGCCCATGTGCCAGGTCCAGCGGTCACCGTCGACGTCGATGGAGGTGACGAAGGGGGTGATCCGGGCGATGAGGTCGGCGTCGATGAGCGCCGCCCACACCTCGCTGCGGGGGGAGCGGAGCACGGCCGAGGAGCGGTCGCGGGCACGGAAGGTCGCCATGGCCGCCACGCTACCGACGGGCACCAGCGGGCCACCCGCGCGCCGGGGGCGCCTCGGGCGTTTCGGGGGTCGCTGGTCCCGGGTCGCCGCTGGTTCCAACCCGCGGGTTCCAAGTCGTCGCTGGTTCATCAAGGTATGTCGACGAACCCGCACTTCCCGCGCTCAGCACACCGTGGGAAGTGCGGGTTGGCCTGCATACCTTGATGAACCGACAGGGTGGCGCCCGCCCGTACGTCCGACCGGACGCGGGGTCAGCCGCGCGGGAGCTCGCCGAGGTTGCGCAGCAGCAGCGCCTCGGCCTTGACGACCCGCTCGAACTCGGCGAGGTGCAGGCCCTCGTTGGCGCCGTGGGCGCGGGTGTCGGGGTCCTCGACGCCGGTGACCAGCACGCTCGCCTCCGGGAACGCCTCGAGGAACTCGGCGATGAAGGGGATCGAGCCGCCGACGCCCATGTCGACCGGCGCGGTGCCGTCCCAGGCCTCGGCGAACGCGGCACGCGCGGCGTCGTACGCCGGACCGCTGGCGTCGATCTGCGTCGCCTCGCCGGTGTCGACGACGGTGGTGGTCAGCGTCGCGCCCCACGGGGTGTGCTTCTCGAGGTGGGCCTGGAGGCACGCGACGGCGTTGGCGGTGGTGTCACCCGGGGCGATGCGCATGCTGATCCGGCAGCGGGCGGCGGGCACGAGGGTGTTGGAGGCACCCTCGACCTTGGGCGCGTCGAGGCCGGTGATGCTGATCGACGGCTTGGTCCAGAGGCGCTCGACGACCGGGCCCTCGCCGATCCACTCGATGCCCTCGGCGGCGCCGGACTCGGCGCGCAGGCGCGCCTCGGGGTACTCCACGTCGGCGGCGGGGCCGGAGTGCAGCCCTTCGACGGCGACGTTGCCGGCGTCGTCGTTGAGGCTCGCGATGACCCGGCTCAGCGCCATGATGGAGTCGGGCACCAGCCCGCCCCACATGCCGCTGTGCACGGCGTGGGTGAGCGTGCGGACCTCGACGTCCATCCGCACCAGGCCGCGGAGGCTGGTGGTGAGGGCGGGCTCGCCGATGTCCCAGTTGCCGGAGTCGGCGATGACGATGACGTCGGCCGCCAGGCGCTCCTTGTGGGCCTCGAGCAGGTCGACGAGCGTGTCGGAGCCGACCTCCTCCTCGCCCTCGATGAACATGACCAGGTTGACCGGCAGCTCGTCGCCGAGGATCCGCACGGCGCCGAGGTGGGCGGCGATGCCCGCCTTGTCGTCGGCGGCACCGCGGGCGTAGAGGCGGTCGCCGCGCTCGGTCGGCTCCCACGGCGGGGAGTCCCAGTCGGCGTGGTCGTTCTCGGGCTGGACGTCGTGGTGGGCGTAGAGCAGCACGGTGGGGGCGCCCTCCGGGCCGGCCTTCTTCGCGATCACGGCCGGCGGGGCGCCGTCGTACGCGCGCACGATCTCGGCCTCGAAGCCCTCGGCGGCGAACAGGTCGCGGGTCGCCTCGGCGCTGCGCTCGACCTCGCCGGCGCGGGCCGGGTCGGCGGAGACGGACTGGATGCGGACGAGGTCCTCGAGGTCACGGCGGAGGCCGGGCATGACCTCGGCGAGGCGGGCGGCGATGTCGACAGTCATGTGCCGACCCTAACCGGCCCGGCCGCCGCCCTCGATGGCCTGGGCACGGCGCGCGACAGGACGCCCAGGACGGCGCCGAGCACGGCGCTCAGCACGGCGCCCAGCACGGCGCTCAGCACGGCGCTCAACGCGGTTCTCAGCGCAGCGTCTCGAGCTCGGCCAGGAGCTCGCGCGCGGTCCGGGTCAGCCGCTCGATCCGCTCCCCGTCGGCACCCTCGCGGCCCGCTGACGGCGGCACCGCCTCGACGTCGAACGCCGCGAGGTCGCCGCGGTGCCAGGTCGAGAACTCCTCGAGCACCACTCCCGACCGGTCGACGCTACGGCCCTCGAGCAGCAGCAGCGGCGCGCCGGGGGTCGCGTGCAGCCGCTCGGCGAGCGACTCGGTGGCCGGCACGGCGCGCACCTGGTTGTGCCCGCCGGCCACCTCGCGCCCGAGCCGCTCGGCCAGCAGTCGGTGCAGGGAGGCGTCGACCAGGTCGTCGGCGCTGATCGCGTCGGCGACGTCTGCGGGCAGCCAGGTGCGGATGTAGCTGAGCACCACGCCACCCACTGCGCGGACCCGGCCGAGCTCCAGGACCTGCGCCCCGGTGATGGAGACGAGGTGGTCGGGGCGCGGGACCAGTCCGTAGGACGTCACGCGGGTGGTGACGGCGCCGTCCCCCGCCTGCAGCGTGAGCCCAGAGCGCAGCACGTCGCGGCGCACCTCGCGGTGCTCGGCGACCACGGAGCCCTTGCCCTGCACCTTCGTGACGAGCCCGTCGGCCTCCAGGCTGGCGAGCGCCTGGCGCACCACCGACCGCGAGACGGCGAACTCCTGCTGGAGCGCCGCCTCGCTGGGGAACAGGTCCCCCGGCCGGAGGTCGCGGCTGTCGAGGCGCTCGCGGAGCGCGCGCTCGACCGTCTCGTGGAGGGGGACGCGGCGCTCGGTCACGGGTGCCACCCTAGGTCGGCGACGACCCGCGTCGCGGCTCAGGCCTCGACGCGCTGGGCGGTGCGCCACACGGCGTCCCAGCCCGGCGCGAGCGCGGCCGCGCGGCGGGCGGCCAGCACGAGGCTGGCCTCGCGCGCGATCCCCTTGCCGGCGATGTCGAACGCGGTGCCGTGGTCCACCGAGACGCGCACGACGGGCAGCCCCACGGTGATGTTGACGCCGTCGTCGCCGTAGACCGCCTTGAACGGCGCGTGGCCCTGGTCGTGGTAGCAGACCACGACGAGCTCCCACTTGCCCTGGACGGCCTGCGGGATCAGGGCGTCGGCCGGCAGCGGGCCGACGGCGGCGATGCCGCGCTCCTGGGCCCGGCGCACGGCCGGCTCGAGGACGTCGGCGTCCTCGTCGCCGAAGAGCCGGTTCTCGCCGGCGTGGGGGTTGAGCCCCGCGACGCCGATGGGGGTGCCGGGCCGCCCGAGGGCGTCGGCGAAGGCCGAGACCAGGTCGAGCACGTCGTCGGTGCGCTGCGGCGTGATGCCGGCGATCGCCTGCTGCAGCGAGACGTGGGTGGTGAGGTGGAAGAAGTAGAGGTCGCCGGCCGACAGGACGAGGGAGAAGTTGTCGACGCCGAACTGCTCGGCGAGCAGCTCGGTGTGACCGGGGTACTTGTGGCCGCCCGCGTGCATGGCCGCCTTGTTGAGCGGCGCGGTGACGATGCCGTCGATCTCGCCGGCCTTGGCGAGGTCGCACGCCGCCACCACGAACCGGTAGGACCCGTCGCCGGCCACGGCGCTGAGCTCGCCGATCGGGACCTCGGGCATCGGCTCGCCGATCTGCACGACCTCCACGAGGCCGGGGTCGTTGGTCGCGTCTCCGGCGCGTTCGAGGGTGACGATCACGTCGGGGTCGACGCCGACGTACGGCGCGGCGCGGCGCAGGGCACCGGCGTCGCCCACCACGACCGGGACGCACTCCTCGCGGAGGTCGGGGTGCTCGAGCAGCGTGCGCAGGGTGATCTCCGGGCCGATGCCGGCGACGTCGCCCAGGGTGAGGCCGAGGACGGGCAGGGCCCCCGGGGTGGGGGCGGGGGTGCTGGTGGACGTGCTCATGAGGGGGCTCCTTGGGTGACGCGTACGGCGTCGATCAGCTGGACGAGGGTCGAGGAGGTGCCGAAGCCGCCGGCCTTGGTCGCGATCGGCAGCCCGTCGTGCGGGCCGCCGACGAGGGTCCCGGCGGGCACGCCCTCGACGGGGGCGTCGGCGACGTTGATGCCGGTGGCACCGAGGGCGAGGAGGGTCTGGGCGGCGCCGTCTCCGCCGACGAGGACCAGCAGGCCGTGGCGTCCCCCGGCGAGCGCGTCGACCGCCTGCCGGGCGAGCTCACGCGCCTGACGGACCGCGGAGCCGTCCTCGCGCTCCGACGGGGTGACGAGCAGGTCGACGCCGAGGCGCTCGGCGTCGGCGCGCAGCGCCTCGACCTGCCTGCGGGCCGCCTCGTGCAGGGAGGAGACGACGACGAGCGCGGACGCGTCCGCCGCGATGGCGACGGGGCGCCGCTGCGGCTCGGGGCCGTCCTGCCAGGTGCGGGCGAGGGCGATGGCAAGGCCTGCCGAGCCCACGGGGATCGCGTCGGGACCGATCTCGTCGATCGCGGCGGCGAGGGCGTCGAGGTCGGCCTGGTCGCGCGCGTCGACGACCACGACGTCGTGGTCACGGGCGGCCTCGCGTACGGCCGCGACGAGGTCGTGCCCCGTCGCGCGGACGGAGCCGGGGACGAGGCGCGTGAGCTCGGACTCGGTCACCGGGGTGACCGGGTCGGAGCCGGCGGGGCCCTCGTGCACGGGCCGCCCCTCCACGAGCACGTGGCCGTCCTCGACGGAGCGGCCCATGGCGGGGTAGGCGGGGCAGAGCACCGCGAACGCCCCGGGCCGGGCGCGCCGCCGCCCGCGCACCGCGCCGCGTACCTGCTCGGCGACGGTGCCCCGCACGGTGGAGTCGATCTTGAGGTAGAGCCGGTCCCCCGCGAGGTCGGCGACGGCCTGGGCGGTCACCTCGGCGGCGCGCGGGTCGCGTCGCGTGTCCAGCGTGACGGCCACGGCGTCCTCGTCGGGCGTACGCGTCCACCCGCCGCTGAGCGACAGCAGCGACGACCACCCGGACCGGGCGAACGACACGACGGTGTCGCTCGCCCCTGTCAGGTCGTCGGCGAGGATGAGGACCTTCACAACTGGGGTTCCTTGACCCCGAGGTCCATCTCGTCGATCCGGTCGATCTCCTCCTCGGTGAGCAGGCCGCCCTCGCGCTTGAGGGCCAGGGAGGCGAGCAGCGGCGCCAGGATCGCGGTCACCAGGACCGATGCGGCGACCTGGGCGGTCGCGGTCTCCACGTAGGGCTGGAACGACGGGTCGGCCATGCCGATGATCGCCGGGGTCGCGATGGCGTTGCCCGCGGTGGTGCCCGCGGCGAAGCCGATGCCGGAGCGGTAGCCGCGGCGCAGCACGAAGCGGTAGCCGATGTAGACCAGCAGGCCGGTGAACGGCGCGACCACCAGACCCACGACGAGGCCGGAGAGGCCGCCCTTGACGATGTTGTTGAGGTCGATGCCGGTGCCCAGCGCCAGGGCGAAGAACGGGATCACGATGGCGGGGGTGGGCCGCAGCACCTCGCGCCAGTGCGGGTTGAGGTTGCCGACCAGCATGCCGAGCAGGAACGGGATCACCGCGGCGACCATCGCCGAGACGGGGATGTCGGCCAGGCCGGAGGCGCCGAGGAACAGCATCGAGAAGAACGGGCCGTCGTTGAGCGCGGAGGCGATGTAGGCGCCACGGTCACGCTTGTCGCCGTAGCGACCGGTGAACGCCAGCCAGAGGCCGCCGTTGCTGTTGTCGACGGCGACGAGCAGGGCGAGGATCGACACGCCCAGGATGCCGTCGAGGCCCACGAGCTGCCCGAGCAGGATCACCAGCGTGGCGGGGATGATGCTCTTGAAGATCAGCACGACGCCCGCGGTGGCGAGCACCGGCCCGCTGGTCTTGATCGTGACCTGGGTGCCGGTCGCGAAGATCAGCAGCGCGATCAGGGGCAGCGCGCTCTGCTGGAACAGGGCGGTCGTGAAGGAGCCCATCTCCAGGAAGCCCATCGCGAACGTGCCCAGCAGCGAGCCGATGATCAGCGGGATCAGCATCAGCCCGCCGGGGATGCGGTTCATCATCTGGTAGAGCGGGACGATCTCGCGGTCGGGCTCGCGGTCGTGGGAGACGTCGGTCATGTCAGGTCACACACCTCGGGAAAGTTGTCCGTACAACTTGTACGTACAGGTAGTGGAGCACGCCGGGTCGGTCGTGTCAACCGTCACAAGACGGCTGCGAGACGGCGGCAAGACGCGCCCGCCGCGAGGTGGGGGCGCGCGTTGGGGCCGTGGCGTTGGGCCGTACGCCGTGGGCGGGAGCCGGCACCGCTACGCGTGGCTGCCGCCGCCGCCGAGGGCCGCGGCGGCCGACTTGGTGGCCCAGTCCGACACCTGGAGGCCGTTGCAACCCCCTCCCAGTGTCGGAGTCCCCGCTCGAGCGGGGACTCCGACATGCACGCCCGGCACGAGATCCCCCGAGGCAGGGCGGGCGACTCGCCGGGCGGCTACGCCGTCCGGGGACCGCCGGCGCGTCGCTCGAGCATGAGCTGGCGCTCGACGTCGGCGAAGCCGAGGCGGCGGTAGACGCCGATGGCCTCCCCGTCGTCGTCGGCGACGATCACCAGCGTGCGAGCACCGAGCCGGTCGAGGGCGTACCGCCCCGCCGCATGGACGGCCGCGGCGGCCAGGCCCTTGCGCCGGTGCTCGGGGTGCGTCTCGACGCTCTGGAAGCGGGCCACGCCCTCCTCGGTGGTGAAGGCGGCTGCGGTGCTGACGACCTCGCCGTCGACGAAGACGCCGAACCGCGCGCCCCGACCGGCCGTCGCGAGCAGCTGCTCCTGGACGTTGCGCCCGCGCGCGAAGCGCAGGTGCGACTCCTCGTCGTCGCGGTCCTCGATCGCATAGCTCAGGCGCGCCCGGCTCTCCCAGTCCTCCTCGGACTGCAGCGCTCGGACCTCGGCGCCCACCTCGTCCACCTCGCGCGGGGCCACGAGGTCGGTCGCGGTGAGCACCGACGCGACGTCGACCACGAGCCCGGCAGCCTCGAACGCCGCGCGCGCCTCGGGCGTGAGGTCGGGCCGGTCGATGCCGATGCTGACGTGGCCCGCCTCGGGGAACTCGGTGCGGAACGCCGCCACCACCTCCCGCTCGCCGCCGGGCACGGGAGCCTCGGCGAGGAGCAGGAAGTTGCCCCAGTAGTAGGTCGGGTTGGCCGGGGTGCGGACCACGAGGTGGGTGCCGCGGTCCTCCACGGTGCTGCCGGAGGCGGTCAGGAGGGCGAGGTCGGTGCGGAAGCCGAGCGAACTGACGTGCATGGGTGCACGTTAGAGGTTGTCCGCGCTCGTGTCGGGTTCGGCGGTGGTGGACGGCGAGGCACCCCGGCGCGGGTCGGCGGCCGGATCCCACCGCCAGTCGCGCACCTCGGGCAGGTCGTCGCCGTGCTCGCGCGTCCACTGGCGGGCGCGGCGCCGGGTGTCGGCCATCAGCTGGTGCACGGAGGCGGCCCGCTGACCGAGCCCGGGCACGCGGTCGATGACGTCCATGACCAGGTGGTAGCGGTCGGTGTCGTTCATCATCACCATGTCGAACGGCGTGGTGGTCGTGCCCTCCTCCTTGTAGCCGCGGACGTGGATGTTGTCGTGGTTGGTGCGCCGGTAGGTCAGCCGGTGGATGAGCCAGGGATAGCCGTGGTAGGCGAAGATCACCGGCTTGTCGGTGGTGAACAACGTGTCGAAGTCGCGCCCGCTCAGGCCGTGCGGGTGCTCGCGCTCATCCTGCAGCCGCATCAGGTCGACGACGTTGACGAAGCGCACGCGCAGCTCGGGGAGGTGCTCGCGGAGGAGGGAGACCGCGGCCAGCGCCTCGACGGTGGGCACGTCGCCCGCCGCCGCCACGACCACGTCGGGCTCGCCGTCGTCGTTCGAGGCCCAGTCCCAGATGCCGAGCCCGCGCGCGCAGTGCAGGTCGGCCTGCTCGGCGTCGAGCCAGTCGAAGGTGGGCTGCTTGCCGGCGACCACGACGTTGACGTAGTGCTCGCTCTCGAAGCAGTGCGACATCGTCGAGAGCAGGGTGTTGGCGTCCGGCGGCAGGTAGACGCGCACGACCTCGGCCTTCTTGTTGACCACGTGGTCGATGAAGCCGGGGTCCTGGTGGGAGAAGCCGTTGTGGTCCTGGCGCCACACGTGCGAGCTCAGCAGGTAGTTGAGGCTCGCGATGCGCGGGCGCCACTCGATCTCGCGGGTGGTCTTGAGCCACTTCGCGTGCTGGTTGAGCATCGAGTCGACGATGTGGATGAACGCCTCGTAGCAGCTGAACAGCCCGTGCCGGCCGGTGAGCAGGTAGCCCTCCAGCCAGCCCTGGCAGGTGTGCTCGGAGAGGATCTCCAGCACGCGGCCGGAGTGGGCGAGGTGCTCGTCGACGGGGAGGATGTCGGCAGCCCAGACCTTGTCGGTGACCTCGTAGACGGCGTCGAGACGGTTGGATGCGGTCTCGTCAGGGCCGAAGATGCGGAAGTTGGTGTCGTTGTCGCGCACCACGCCGACGAGCCACTGCCCGAGCACGCGGGTCGGCTCGTGGATGGACCCGCCAGGCCGCTCCACCCCGACGGCGGACGTACGCCAGTCGGGCAGGCGGAGCGGACGCTTGAGCAGTCCGCCGTTGGCGTGCGGGTTGGCGCTCATCCTCCGGTTGCCGGACGGCGCCAGGGCGCGCACCGCCTCGACGGGCGTGCCCTCGGAGTCGAAGAGCTCGTCGGGACGGTAGGAGCGCAGCCACTCCTCGAGCTGCGCGCGGTGGGCGTCGTTCTCGCGGGTGCCGGCGAGCGGCACCTGGTGGGCCCGCCAGGTGCCCTCGACCTGCTTGCCGTCGACCTCCCGGGGACCGGTCCAGCCCTTCGGCGTGACGAGCAGGATCATCGGCCACGGCCGCCGCTCGACGTCGCCGTCCTCGCGGGCGGCGCGCCAGATCTCGCGGATCATGTCGTGCGCCTCGTCCATCGCGGCGGCCATCTGGCGGTGCACGTCGGCCGGATCGTCGCCCTCGACGGTGATCACGTGGTGACCGAAGCCGCGCAGCAGGCTCTCGAGCTCGTCGCGGTGGATGCGCGCGGGGACGGTGGGGTTGGCGATCTTCCAGCCGTTGAGGCTCAGGATCGGCAGCACCGCGCCGTCATGGACGGGGTCGACGAACTTGTTGCCGTGCCAGCTCGTCGCCAGCGGGCCGGTCTCGAACTCTCCGTCGCCGACCACCGCGGTCACCACGAGGTCGGGGTTGTCCATCGCGGCGCCGTAGGCGTGGGAGAGCACGTAGCCGAGCTCGCCGCCCTCGTGGATCGAGCCGGGCGTCTCGGGGGCGACGTGGCTCGGGATGCCACCGGGGAAGGAGAACTGGCGGAACAGCCGGGACATCCCACTGCGGTCCTCACCGATCGCCGGGTAGACCTCGGAGTAGGTGCCCTCGAGCCAGGCGTTGGCCACCGCAGCCGGGCCGCCGTGGCCGGGCCCGCACAGGATGATCGCCTCGACGTCGCGCTCGCGGATCAGCCGGTTGAGGTGCGTCCACACGAGGTTGAGCCCGGGGGTGGTGCCCCAGTGGCCCAGCAGCCGTGGCTTGATGTCCTCTCGCTCGAGGGGGCGCTCGAGCAGCGGGTTGTCGAGCAGGTAGATCTGCCCGACGGAGAGGTAGTTGGCCGCGCGGAACCAGAGGTCGAGATCCTGGACCTGCTCGTCGGTGAGGGTAGCCATGCTCCTTCGTACCGGAAATGCGCGCGGGTGCACACCCCCGTCGGCCATGACCTTCGGCCCGGTCCGGTGGGTCAGTCGCGCAGCGGGAGGTAGGGCGACAGGTCGGTCCGCTCGCCGCTCGCGGCCACGGCGCCGGAGTCGAGCGCCTCGGCCCAGGTCGTACGCCCGGTGGCCACGGCCAGCCAGGTGTCGGCGTCGGTCTCGACGACCGCCGGCGGCGTGCCGCGCGTGTGCCGCACGCCGGGCACGACCTGGGCCGCGGCGTAGGGCGGCACCCGGACCTCGACGGAGCGGCCCGGGGCGCGCACCTCGAGGACCGCGAGGTAGTGCTTGACGAGCGCCCGGGTGTCACCCGCGGCCTCCGCCGTGGCGAGCTGGTCGGGCGTGAGGACCTTCAGTCGGGCAGGCACGGACCGAGGCTAGACGGCCACCATGCAGGCAGTTGGCGCGAGGTCGCCCCGTGCCGAGCGGGGCGCAGCGGCGGCGCGGCGCGAACTGCCTGCATGGTGCTCGCCGAGCAGGTCAGCCGATGGTGTCGAGCACCCGCACACAGGCGGCCCACGCGTCGCTGTCGGTGTCGATGACGCCGAAGTGGCCGCCGGTGACCTCGACGAGCCTCGCCTCGGCGCCTGCCGCGGTCGCCGCCGCCACGTAGGCCTCGGCCTGGCTGAACGGGACGGTGTCGTCGTCGCGCGCGTGCACCGCCCACACCGGGACGTCGAGCGGCACCTGGGCCAGCGGGTCGGCCTGCTCGTAGGCCGCCTCGTCCGGATCGCCGAGGAACGCCGTCGCGGCTCCGTCGCCGAGGCGGTCCGCGAGCGCCGAGCGGAGGTCGAGCACCCCGGCCTGGCTCACGACGTGGGTCAGTGCCGGGCCGTTCGCCCAGCGCCCGAAGCGGGTGCGCGCCCCCGCCCACGTGGCGAGGTGGCCACCCGCGGAATGGCCCAGCGTGACGACGGGGCCGCGGGCGTGGGCCGCGACCGCGCCGATGGCCGCATGGACGTCGTCGAGGGTCTCGGGGAAGCCCCCGCCGTTGCCGACGCGGCGGTACTCGACGTTGGCCGCCGACCAGCCGCGCGCTGCCAGGTCCTCGGCCAACGGGGCGCCGTAGTCGGCGCCGTACCGGGCCTTCCAGAAGCCACCGTGGATCACGACGACCAGTCCGCGGCCCTCGCCCGCCGGGACGTGGAGGTCGACCCACTGGCTGGGGTCGCGGCCGTAGGTGATCCGCTCGGGTCCGCTGGGCACGTCGTCCACCCTGCCGGACGACTCTTCGCCACAGCCGACGAGGGTGGCGGACACGCCGACCGCGCTCGCCCCGAGCAGCACGGCCCGCCGGCCGGTCACGGGCCTCCTCGGGCGCCTCCTCGACCAGGCCGTACTTGGCGAGCTGGCGCAGGTGGAAGCTCGCCTGGTTGGCCGGGATGCCGAGCTCCCGGGCGACGTCGGCCGCGCGTACCGACCCCGACGCCTCGATCTCGTCGAGGATCCGCCCGCGCACCGGGTGGGCCAGCGCGCGCAGGACGCGGGGGTCGTCGAGGCGGCCTACCTCGGCGGCCTCTGCGCGACGCTGCTGCCGGCGGGCGTGTCGCCGGCGCAGATCGGCCAGGTCTCCACCGCCGCAGGGGTCGGCGGCATCCTCGGCGCGGCGATCGCGTCGAGCCTGATCCACCGGATGCCGACGGGCCGGCTGACCGTGCTGATCGGGTGGATGTGCTGCCTGCCCCTGGTGCCGCTGGCGGTGTCGTCGAGCGTGTGGACCGCCTGCGCCTGCACCTTCCTCCTGCTGCGGCTCAACCCCGTCGGCAACGCCGGCATCAGCTCCTACCGGATGGCCGTGACCCCCGACCACCTCCAGGGCCGGGTGTCGTCGACCAGCCAGTTCGTCTCGATGTCGGTGATGCCGCTGGCCCCGCTGCTCGGCGGCTACCTGCTCGAGCACCACGGCGGCGCCACGGCGATCACGGTGCTCGTGGCCGCGACCGCGCTGCTGGCGGTGCTCCTCACCTCGAGCCGCTCCATCCGATCGGTGCCCCGGCCGTCCGAGTGGGCCTCGAGGGCAAGCCCGCCCGTGCTGCCTAGCGCCCCCCGGCGGCGCGGGAGAAGCGGGCGCCCACCTCGGCCACCCGCTCGGCCAGGTCGGCCGGCGACTCGACCGTGAACTCGGCGCCGCAGCCGGCCAGCACCATGACCGGCCAGCCCAGGTCGTCGACGTTCATCTCCAGCACGCAGCCCTCGCCGTCGGGGGTGACGGTGCCCCACCGCCCGACCTGCGCGGCGAGGTCGTCGGCCGGCATCGCCACCCGCGCGCGTACGGCGTGGCGCTGGGGCATCCGCCGGATGCCCTGCTGCACGAAGGCGAGCGCGTCCTCGGCCGGCAGGTCGCGCGGACGGAACCGCTGGCCGGTGGGCTCGGGATCGGTGACCCGGTCGAGCCGGAAGCTGCGCCAGTCGCCGCGGTCGCGGTCGTAGGCCACGAGGTACCACCGCCGACCGAGCGAGACCAGCCGCAACGGCTCGACGCGGCGGTGGGTCACCTCGGCCTCGCGGGCGGCGTAGTCGAAGTGCAGCAGCTCGCTGTCGCGGCAGGCCTGGGCGAGGGTGGTGAGCACGGTCGCGTCGACGACGGGCGCCCCCTCCCACGGACCCGGCGTCTCGGTCTGCGAGGCGACCGCGTCCATCTGCCGACGCAGCCGCGGAGGCATCAGGGACAGCACCTTGGAGAGGGCCTGCACCGACCAGTCGTCGGTCCCGCCCACCGCGCCCACCGCGGCCGTGCGGAGGCCGACGGCGATCGCGACGGCCTCCTCGTCCTCGAGCAGCAGGGGCGGCAGTGAGGCGCCGGCGCGCAGCTGGTAGCCGCCGGCGGCGCCGCGCACCGCGTCGACGGTGTAACCGAGCTCGCGCAGCCGGTCGACGTCGCGCCGGACGGTCCGCGGGCTCACCTCGAGCCGCTCGGACAGCTCCGGGCCCGGCCAGTAGCGGTGGGTCTGGAGCAGGGACAGCAACCGCAGCATCCGCTCGCTCGTGCTCATGGATCCAGATTAGTCCGATTGCGGACAACAACTGGCCGCATGCGTTCCTAGCGTGGTGTCATGACTCACCACCACACCGGACCGGCGATCGTGACCCGTGGCCTGACGCGCCACTTCACCTCGCGCAAGCACACGGTCGAGGCCGTCCAGGCCCTCGACCTCGAGATCGTGCAGGGCGAGCTGGTCGCCTTCCTCGGCCCCAACGGGGCGGGCAAGTCGACCACGCTCCGCATGCTCACCACGCTCATCGCCCCGACCGCGGGCTCGGCGAGCGTCGCCGGGCACGACGTCGTGAGCGCCCAGCGCGACGTACGCCGCGC
This sequence comes from Nocardioides sp. Z35_8, assembly GCF_059621125.1. Classification (NCBI taxonomy): domain Bacteria; kingdom Bacillati; phylum Actinomycetota; class Actinomycetes; order Propionibacteriales; family Nocardioidaceae; genus Nocardioides; species Nocardioides sp. Z35_8. The sequence goes on from NZ_JCAQIE010000001.1 coordinate 458,557, forward strand.
CATCGGCTTCGTCGGCCAGGGCAACGGCGCCGGGCACCGCCAGCTCGGCCGCGACGAGCTCGTCAGCCAGGGCCGGGCGCACGGCCTCTCGCGCGCCGACGCCCGTCGCCGGGCCGAGGAGCTCGTCGAGGAGCTCGACCTCGCCGCGGTCGCCGACCGCAAGGTCTCCTCCCTCTCGGGCGGGCAGCGGCGTCGGCTCGACATCGCGATGGGGCTGGTCCACCTGCCCCGCGTGCTCTTCCTCGACGAGCCCTCCACCGGGCTCGACCCGCAGAACCGGGCCAACCTTCAGGAGCTCGTGAGGCGCCTGCACGCCGAGAGCGGCAGCACCGTCGTGCTCACCACGCACTACCTCGAGGAGGCCGACGCCCTCGCCGGCCGGGTGATCGTGGTCGACCACGGTCGGATGATCGCCGACGACACCGCCGCCCGGCTCAAGAGCGGGCTCGGCGACCTGGTGCGCCTGGGCTTCGGGTCGCCCGCCGACTCGGCCCGGGCCGCCGCCCGGCTGGAACGGGTCCCCGACGCCCGCGTCGAGATCCGCGCCGACGGCGTGGACCTGCGGGTCAAGGACGGCTCCGCCATGGTCGGCGACCTGCTCGCCGACCTGGCCGCCGACGGCGTCGCGCCGCTGCGGGTGGAGGTCGCCCGACCGACCCTCGACGACGTCTTCCTCGACCTCACCGGGCGCAGCCTGCGCGAGACCCAGTCCACCCCCGGCGCGGACGCCGCGTCCGCCCAGACCGAGAGCGAGGTCGCGGCATGAGCGCGTTCCTGTCCGACACCGTCAACGTGATGAACCGCGAGCTCAGGCCGGTCTGGCGCGAGCCTATGGCCGTCGTCTTCGCGATGATTCAGCCGCTGGTCTTCCTGGGCCTCTTCGCACCGCTCCTGCCGGAGATGGCCGACGGCTCGGCGCTGCAGTGGTTCGTGCCCGGCATCGTCGCGATGACCGCGCTGATGGGTGCCTCGTTCACCGGGGCCAACCTGATGGAGGAGATGCAGTCCGGCTCGCACGAGCGCCAGCTGGTCTCCCCGCTCAGCCGCCCGGCGCTGCTGGTCGGGCGGGCGCTCAAGGAGGTCGTGCCGATGCTGATGCAGGTCGCGATCATCGTCGCGGTCGTGACACCGTTCAGCTTCGACCTGCACCTCGCGGGCGCGCTGGCGGCGGCGCTGGTGCTGTCGGTCTTCAGCGTCGGCGTCGGCTCGCTGTCGTTCGCCCTCGCGCTCGCCTCGAAGGGACAGGACTGGATGTTCTGGACCGTCCAGCAGACGCTGCTGTTCCCGGCGCTGCTCACGGCCGGCGTGCTGCTGCCGGTGGACGGCGCGCCCCGGTGGCTCGAGGTGGTCTCGCAGCTCAACCCGATGACGTACGTCGTCGACGCGGTGCGCGCGCTCTTCGCGGGCACCTTCCCCGCCGACGTCGTCGGCCAGGGTGTCGCAGGTGCGGCCCTCGTCGCCGCCCTCGGCCTCTGGGTGGGCGTCCGCGCGATGCGCCGCTCGAGCTGACCCCCAGCTTCTCCCTCCCTACCCCCGCGGCCGCGCCGGGCCGGGTGCTGGTGGGTGGGTGGGTGGGTCAGGAGCCGAGGGCCGCGGGAAGCGTGGCCCGCCAGGCGGCCTTGGCCTCGGCCACGGGCAGGTCGAAGACCCCCTCGACGGAGATCGTGTCGCCGCCGGTGCGCCCGAGGGGCGCGAGGGGGACCCCGTGGCGCTGGGCCAGGGCGACCAGGGCGTCGGCCTGCTCGTCGGTCACCGTCACCAGGGCGCGGGCGGTCGACTCGGAGAACAGCGCCACGAACGCGTCGGCGGCGACAGCGTCGAGCGAGACCGAGACCCCCAGGTCGCGCGCGAAGGCCGACTCGGCCAGCGCCTGGGCGAGGCCGCCGTCGGAGAGGTCGTGGGCGCTGGTGACGACACCGTCGCGGGCGGCGTCCTGCAGCAGCGCGGCGAGCGCCTGCTCGGCGGCGAGGTCGATCGCAGGCGGCATCCCGCCCAGGTGGCCGTGCACGACGTGGGCCCACTCGGAGCCGGACAGCTCCTCGCGGGTCTCGCCGAGCAGGAAGACCCGTTCGCCGGCCGCGCCGAAGCCGGTGGGCGTACGCCGGGTGACGTCGTCGATGACCCCGAGGACCGCGACGACCGGCGTGGGCAGGATCGCGGTCTCGCCGGTCTGGTTGTAGAGGCTGACGTTGCCGCCGGTCACCGGGATACCGAGCTCGAGGCAGGCGTCCTTGAGGCCGCGGCAGGCCTCGGCGAACTGCCACATCACCGCGGGGTCCTCGGGCGAGCCGAAGTTGAGGCAGTCGGAGACCGCCAGCGGGCGCGCGCCGCCCGTGGCGACGTTGCGGTAGGACTCCGCCAGGGCCAGCTGCGCACCGGTGTAGGGGTCGAGCTTGGCGAAGCGGCCGTTGCAGTCGGTCGAGACCGAGACCCCGAGGTTGGTGTCGGCGTCGACGCGCACCATGCCGGAGTCGGCCGGCTGCGCGAGCACCGTGTTGCCCTGGACGTAGCGGTCGTACTGGTCGGTGATCCACGACTTGTCGCACAGGTTGGGCGAGGCCACGAGCCTGAGCAGCGTCGCGCGGAGGTCGTCGCCGCTCGAGGGCCTCGGCAGCGCCTCCGCGCCGTCGGCCTGCAGCGCGTCCTGCCACGCGGGGCGGGCGTAGGGCCGCTGGTAGGTCGGGCCGTCGTGGGCCACCGACCGCGGGGGTACGTCGACCACGCGCTCGCCGTGCCAGTCGATGTGCAGGCGGCCGGTGTCGGTCACCTCGCCGATCACGACGGCCTCGACGTCCCACTTCGCGCAGATCGCCATGAACGCCTCGACGTCGGCGGGCTCGACGACCGCCATCATCCGCTCCTGCGACTCGCTCATCAAGATCTCCTCCGGCGCGAGCGTCGAGTCGCGGAGGGGGACGCGGTCGAGCTCGACGTGCATGCCGCCGTCGCCGGCCGAGGCCAGCTCGGAGGTGGCGCACGAGAGCCCGGCGCCGCCGAGGTCCTGGATGCCGGCGATCACCCCGGCGGCGAAGAGCTCGAGCGTGCACTCGATGAGCAGCTTCTCCATGAAGGGGTCGCCGACCTGCACGCTCGGCCGCTTGGCGGGCCCGGTCGCGTCGAACGTCTCGCTGGCGAGCACCGAGACGCCTCCGATGCCGTCGCCTCCGGTGCGCGCCCCGTAGAGCACCACCTGGTTGCCGGCGCCCGACGCCTTGGCGAGGTGGAGGTCCTCGTGGCGGAGCACGCCGACGCAGAGCGCGTTGACCAGGGGGTTGCCGGCGTAGGTCTCGTCGAAGACCGCCTCACCGCCGATGTTGGGCAGGCCGAGGCAGTTGCCGTAGCCGCCGACACCCGCCACGATCCCGGGCAGCACCCGGGCGGTGTCGGGGGCGTCGAGCGGGCCGAAGCGCAGCGGATCCATCACCGCGACCGGGCGGGCGCCCATCGCGAGGATGTCGCGCACGATGCCGCCGACACCGGTGGCCGCACCCTGGTAGGGCTCGACGAACGACGGGTGGTTGTGGCTCTCGACCTTGAAGGTCACCGCGTACCCCTGACCGATGTCGAGCACTCCGGCGTTCTCGCCGATGCCGGCCAGCATCGTGCCGACGGGCGTCTCCTGCGGGATCTCGCCGAACTGCTTGAGGTGCACCTTGGTGGACTTGTAGGAGCAGTGCTCGCTCCACATCACGCTGTACATCGCCAGCTCGGAGCTCGTCGGGCGCCGGCCGAGGATCTCGCGGATCCGGGCGTACTCGTCGGCCTTGAGGCCCAGGTCGGCCCATGGCTGCTCGCGCTCGGAGTCGGTGGCCGCGAGGGCAACCGTGTCGAGGGTGGCGGTCGCGCCGGACGTCGTGAGACCGGCCTTCTCGGGGGCAGCGGGCAGCGGGGCGGCGCTCGTGTCGGGCACGGCGTCAATCTACCGGCGCGCGGCCCCGGCACCGCTCTCGGGAGCCGCCTCGTGGACGACGCGTACGGCCTGCCTCCGCTCGGCGGCCGGCTGGCCCGTCCGACCGTCGGCCGCGGCGTCGAGCTCGACGTCGAGCTCGACGTCGAGCTCCTCGTCCTGCTCCGGGCCCTCGGCGTCGTCGTGCGCGTCGTCCCGGCCGTCGTCCCGGCCGTCGTCCTGGCCGTCGTCCTGGCCGTCGTCCTGGGCGTCGTCGCGGCGGGCGCCGTCGCGCGAGCGGCCGGCGGGCTGGCCGTCGCGTGCGGCGGCGCGCTCTGCCTTGCGGGCGGCCCGCTCGGCGCGCTTCTGCTCCAGCGCCGCGCGCTTGGCCTCGCGCAACGCCTCCTTCTCGCGGGCGGCGCGCGCCGCGGCCTCCTCGGCGGCGGTCCTCTCCGGCTTGGGGCCCGGCATCCGGGCGGGTCCGCCGCGCCCGCTCGCCATCCCGCGCGACATCGTGCCTGCGCGGGCGGCCATCGCGCCGCCGCCCATGGCGCCCACGGGCGGCGTGCCGAGCGGCGGGCGTTCGGACCTGCCCCGTCCGGCAGCGGTGGCAGCACCGCTGGCCGCGAGCGGCGCGAGGGCGGCCGCGGAGACGCCCGTGAGGTCGGGCACCGTCACCGCGACGGGGGTCAGCGGCGGCAGGGCGGCGACGCCCCCGGCCCCCGCCTGCGAGGAGCCGGGCACGGAGGTCGACGGCGTCGCGACGAGGGTGCCGACACCCGACACCTCCCCTCCCGCACCGTCGAACACCGGGAGGCTGCCGCCGGTGAGCGGGAGCAGCTCGGTGCGGACCGTCACCAGCTCGGCGCGCGCCGCGCGAAGCCGGGCGCTCTCCTGGTCGAGCGCAGCGGCCAGTCGGCGCCGGATGTCGGCGGCCTCGGCCTGGCCGCGGGTGACCCTGCCGCGCTCCTCGTCCTCCGAGGGCCTGAAGACCAGGTGCCGCGATTCTCCGACGACCTCGTGGGGGACGTCCGCGACGGTCGTCCACGCCTGGTCGAGCTCCTTCTGCGACGAGGCGAGGAGACCCGCGGACGCGCGCAGCGAGTCGGCGATCCGCTCGGCCAGGGTGGTGAAGTGGTCGAGGTGCGCGAGCACCTGCCGGCGGTGCTCCTCGTAGCTCTCGGCGGCCGCCGCGTCCCATCCCTCGGTGGCGCGGCGCGCGGCCTCGACCAGCTCGTCCCCGCGGCGGGCCACCAGGGCGCCGACCTCGGCCCACCGCTGGGCGGCGGCCTCGAGCGGCATGACGTCGGCGCGCAGCTCCCACGGGTGGGCCGGCACGGTCATCGACCTCCCGGACCGGGCATCAGGCCGAACGGGCCCTCCCCCAGCAGCTGGGCTGCGCGCTCGAGCTCGGCGGCCACGCCGTCGTCGGCCCGGGTGGCGTCGCGCGCGGCGTCGACCAGTCCGGCGACGCCGACCTCGAGGGCACCGGACAGCGAGCCGAGCACCTCGTCGGCGTCGGCCAGCGCGTCGGCGTAGGACGCGGCGAGGTTGGCGGTGCCCGTCGCGTCACCCAGCGCCGCGCAGGCACCCGACAGCTCGGGCAGCGCGACGGCCCAGTCGTGCCTCATGGCGTCGAGGATGCGCTCGGAGGAGCCCGCCAGCTCGACCAGCCTGGCCGGCTCGACCTGCATCAGGGACCGCTTGCCGGGTGCGCTCACCCTGACGAGGTACCCGCGCCGCTGGGGGCCAAAACGCGCCCCGACCCCGGCTGTGGACGGAACGTTCCGGCGGCCGGGTGAGTTTCGCGGCGGCCTGCCAGGGGAACGTCTGCCTCACCACCCCACAGCCCTGCAGGAGCCGCGATGAACGCCGTCATGACCGTCGACCTCTCCGAGCTCGACGCCTGGTCCGCGCAGGTGCAGCGCGCCAGCGACGACCTCAGCGGGATCGCCCGCAACGGCGGCGCCAGCCTCGTGCAGACCGACTTCGGCCCGATCCTCGAGACGATGATGGGTGCCTACAACGCCTTGCTGCCCTCGGTGCACCAGTCGCTGGAGGACAACGGTCGCGGCATGGCCGACCACGCCGAGGCGCTGCGGGCCACCGCCCGCGACTTCACGCTGACCGAGGACGGCGTCGTACGCCGCCACCGCGCGTCGGGCGTCGACGGCCGCGACGGGTCGAGCAGCTTCTGGGACGTCGCCGACACCACCATCAAGCGCGCCGCCGCGACCGAGACGAGCCTGCCGCAGGTCAGCTTCGGCTTCCCCTACGACACCGTGTGCGACCTGGTGCGCATGCTGACCGGCTTCGACATCCGCGCCGAGCTGGCCGAGAAGATCGGTGGCGACGTGGTCGGCGCCTCCACCCAGGGATCGTCCTTCGGCGCCCTGGGCCAGTCGATGAGGGGCGTCTCGGCCAACCTGCAGAGCGGCGGGAGCACCATCTCGCAGACGTGGCAGGGCGGGGCGTCCGACGCGGCCATCGCCCAGATCGGCACCTGGGTCGGCTCGCTCGACACCCAGGCCGGGCAGCTCATCCAGATGGGCCAGACCGTCGTGCAGGTCTGCCGCGACGCCTGGCAGACCGCGCTGTCGGTCGTGCAGTGCGTGAAGTCGGCGGTGCAGACCGTCTCGGCCGCGCTCGCGACGATGAGCATCCCCGGTGTCGGCTGGGCGCGCGTGGTGCAGGCGGTGTTCCAGGCCTTCCAGGCGGTGATGAAGGCCTTCCGCACGTTGATGAAGCTCATCGACATCCTCAAGCAGGTCGAGTCGCTCATCTCGTCGGTCAAGCGGTTCTTCGACGGCGACCGGGCGCCGGTCTCCACTGCCGGCGGCCCGATGTCGAGCGGTGCGCCCAGCAGCATCGTGCGCGACCCCGAGACGGTCGCCACGCCCACGATCGGCAAGCACCGCGCGGTGGTCGCGGCGCCCGCCGCGCCGGCGTAGCCTCCCGCGCATGAGGGCACCCCGATGAGCACCGACCCCCGGAGCCAGGAGGAGATCCTGGCCGCGATCAGCGCCGCCCGCGACGACCTCACCTCGAGCCTGGCCGACCTGCAGGCGACCGTCGAGGAGCTCGACGCGCGCCCGCTGCTCACCGACGAGGAGAGGAAGGCGCTCGAGGAGCAGGCCGAGTCGGGGGAGCTGGGCGACGACATGCGCACGCTCGTGGAGAAGATTCGCGGCGGCGAGGACACCTGGGAGCGGGTGTTCTCCGGCGAGTCCCCCCACGGCGCCCTCCTGCAGGGCCACCTCGCGACGATGATCGACGAGCACCAGGAGGACATCGCGCTCGCGTTCGAGGAGCTCGTCGAGGCCGAGGAGGCCAAGGGCAACTTCCTCCTCGACGACGTCCCCACCTCCGACTGAGGCTGCTCCCTCCCGCGGCCGACGGTTCTCAGCCAGGCAGGGATGAGAACTACAGCGCTGTACTTCGATGGAACGTCTGTTACCGGTGTGACAGGTGTGATTCCGTGGGTAGCCTGCCCGCGCCACGCCCTTCCCCGCAGCTGGAGTCACCCATGCGCCGCCCCCGCCCCATCCGCACCCTCGCCCGGACCGCCACCGCCGCCCTCGCGCTGCTGGTCGTCGCCCCACTCCTCGGCACGGCGCCGGCCACGGCCGAGGAGCCGATTCAGGCGCGCGCGCTCGCCTCGCAGCGCCAGATCGCCCTCGCGACGCCCGGCGACTTCACCGGCTACGGCTTCGACCAGTGCGTCGCGCCGAGCCAGTCGGCCATGGACACCTGGTGGAAGAAGTCGCCGTTCACCGCCGTGGGGATCTACATCTCCGGCGACTCCCGCGCCTGTCGTGCCCAGCCCCACCTCAGCCCGACCTGGGTGGCCGCCCAGGTCGCCCGCGGCTGGCGGCTGCTGCCCATCGCGCTCGGCCCCCAGGCGTCCTGCCAGCCGCGCTTCCCGCGCTACAAGGACGACTTCAGGATCTCCCCCGCCCCGGCCGGCGGATACGCCGCGGCGGCCGCGCAGGGGGCGGCGGAGGCGGACAAGAACGCCGCCGACGCGGCGGCGTACGGCATCGGCCCGGGCAGCACCCTCTGGTACGACCTCGAGGGGTTCGACCTCGCCAACACCCACTGCCGCGAGTCGGCGCTCGTCTTCACGAGCGGGTGGGTCACCCGGATCAAGGCGCTCGGCTACGTCGCCGGCTTCTACTCCAGCGCCAGCTCTGGCATCAAGATGCTCGACGACGCCCGGACGCAGCGCCCGGGGCAGTACGCCCTCCCCGATCGCATCTGGATCGCCCGGTGGGACGGCGCCGCCAACACGTCCACGACCTACATCCCCGAGGATGGCTGGCGCCCAGGCGGGCGGATGAAGCAGTACCGCGGCGGCCACGACGAGACGTGGGGCGGGGTGACCATCAACATCGACAGCAACTTCATCGACCTGGGCGCCGGGTCCCAGCCGCGGCCCGAGGGCCGTTGCCCCGGCACGCGGCTCGGCTACTGGAAGTACCCCGCCCTCTCCCCCGGCAAGGCCAAGCCCACGCGGGTCAAGGTGCTCCAGTGCCTGCTCACCGAGCGGGGCACCTACTCCGGCCCCGTCGACGGCTCGTACGACGCCGCCACCGTCGCCGCCGCCCGCGCCTGGCAGGCCTCGCGCCGGTTCGCCCCCAGCGACACCTTCACCCAGCGGCACTGGACCGCCCTCCTCGCCGCCGGGTCGCGTACGACGCTCAAGCGCGGCTCCACCGGCGAGTCGGTCCACCGGCTCCAGCGGGCGCTCAACGCGGCCGGGGCCGGACGCTTCCGGGCCACCGGCGTGTTCGACGCCAAGACCGAGGCCGCGGTGCGGACCTACCAGTCCCGGCTCCGGATCGGGGTCTCCGGGGTCGCCACGCGCCAGACCTGGAACAAGCTCCAGCAGGGGCGCTGACGCGGCTGCTCAAGCGGTGACAGACCCGCTCAACACGTCGGATCCGACGTGTTGAGCGGGGACGTGACCGCTTGAGCCCGGCCGAACGCGAGGAAAGGCGGGGCGGCAGGGTCAGACCGGAGGGCCGATGACGAGCGCGACGCCGGTCAGGCCGAGCACCGCGACGAGACCCACCGCGGCACCCTGGGCGGGACGACGGACCAGCCAGGAGGTGAGCCGCTCGACGATGCCGGCGGGCGACTCGGCGCGCAGGCGCCAGGAGTCGCTGAGCAGGCCGGCGCGCTCGGCGTAGCGCTCGAACGGCACCGTCGCGAACGGCGGCACCGCCGCGCCCAGGCCGAGCGCGAGCCGGCTGAGCGGCCACTTCTGGTCGACCGCCAGCAGCACGGTGACCAGGCAGTAGGCGATGAAGACCACGCCGTGGACCATGCCGAAGACCTGCACACCGAGCTCGGTCGTGTCGGTGACGTACTTGAGGAACATGCCCGTCAGCAGCAGCGCCCAGGTGATCGCCTCGGCGAGTGCGACGTAGCGGTAGAGCCTGCGGGGGGCGAGCTGGTCGTTCATGCGAATGCCTTTTCAGCGAGCGAGGTGAAGAAGCCGAGCCCGTCGGTGCCCGGACCGGTGAGGTCCTCGACCGCGTGCTCGGGGTGTGGCATGAGCCCGACGACGTTGCCGCGTTCGTTGGAGATGCCGGCGATGTCGCGCAGCGAGCCGTTGGGGTTGTCGCCGAGGTAGCGCGCGACCACCCGGCCGTCGCCGTCGAGCCGGTCGAGGGTGTCATCGTCGGCGACGAAGCCGCCCTCGCCGTTCTTGAGCACGATCGTGACCTCGGCGCCCTCGGCGTAGGCCGAGGTCCACGGGGTGTCGACGCGCTCGATGCGCAGCCGCTGCTCGCGGCAGACGAACTTGCGGTGGTCGTTGCGGATGAGCGCGCCGGGCAGCAGGTGCGACTCGCAGAGGATCTGGAAGCCGTTGCAGATGCCGAGCACCGGCATGCCCCGGCCCGCGGCCTCGATGACGGACGTCATCACCGGCGCGAAGCGGGAGATCGCGCCGCAGCGGAGGTAGTCGCCGTAGGAGAAGCCGCCGGGCAGCACGACCGCGTCGACGGCCTTGAGGTCGTGGTCGCCGTGCCACAGCGCGACGGCCTCGTTGCCGCCGATCGTGACGGCGCGACGCGCGTCGACGTCGTCGAGCGAACCGGGGAAGGTGACGACGCCGACCTTCATCGGCCGACCCCGCGCGCGACCTCGGCCACGGAGTGCTCCTCGACGTGGACCTCGAAGTCCTCGATCACCGGGTTGGACAGCAGCGTCCCGGCGACGCGCTCGATCTCCGCGAGCACCGCGTCGGTGATCTCGCCCTCGACCTGCAGCTCGAACCGCTTGCCCTGGCGGACGTCGGTGACGAGGTCGAAGCCCAGGCGGGGAAGCGCACCGAGCACCGCCTTGCCCTGGGGGTCGAGGATCTCGGGCTTGGGCATGACGTCGACGACGACTCTGGCCACGGGGGCGCTCCTGGAGACAGGTGGACTGGCACCGTCGATTCTAGTGATCCGCTGGGCACCTGCACCCGGCGGGCATGACGGTGGACCGAGCGGGTACGCCACGGGTGTCGGCGCGACGCGCGAGAGGAGCTCACATGGCACGGATCGGCATCTCCGGCTGGCGCTACGCCGGCTGGCGCACGCACTTCTACCCGCCCGGGCTCCCCCAGCGCCTCGAGCTGTCCTACGTCGGCGAGCGGCTGGGCAGCGTGGAGGTCAACGGCTCCTTCTACTCGCTGCAGCGCCCCTCGAGCTGGCACGCATGGGGCGAGCAGGTGCCCGACGACTTCGTGTTCGCCGTCAAGGGACCCCGCTTCGTCACCCACATGAAGAAGCTGGTCGACGTCGAGGCGCCGCTGGGCACCTTCCTGGCCTCCGGCGTGCTGTCGCTCGGCGAGCGGCTGGGCCCGCTGCTGTGGCAGCTGCCGCCCAACCTCGGCTTCCACCCCGACCGCCTGGCCGCGTTCTTCGACCTGCTGCCGCGCACCACCGCCGCCGCGTCGTCGTACGCCGCTGCGCACCATGACCCCGACAAGCTCAAGGAGCCCGCCGACACCGCGTGCCCGGTCGACCGGCCGCTCCGCCACGTGCTCGAGGTGCGGCACCGGTCGTTCCGCACGCCGGAGTTCTGCGAGCTGCTGCGCGCGCACGGGATCGGGATGGTCGTGGCCGACTCCGCCGGCACGTGGCCGATGTTCGACGAGGTGACCAGCGACGTCGTGTACGTGCGCCTGCACGGCGACACCGAGCTCTACGCGAGCGGCTACTCCGACGAGGCCCTCGACCGCTGGGAGCAGAAGGTACGCGGGTGGGAGGCCGACGGTCGCGAGGTGTTCGTCTACTTCGACAACGACGCCAAGGTGCACGCGCCGTTCGACGCGATCGCGCTCCAGGAGCGGCTGTCCGGCCCCGCGGCGCCGTGATGGTTCATCAAGGTATGCAGACCAACCCGCACCTCCCTGCGTCAATTCACCGCGGGAACTGCCGGTTCGCCGACATACCTTGATGAACCGACGGCGGGGAGCAGACCGGCGTACGTCACTCCTGGCGGCGGAGCGCCACGATGAGCAACGCGACGCCCAGGCCGGCGAGGAGCGGGCCGATGATGGCCCACACGCTCTGGTCGGTCATCGCGCTGCCCTTGAGGTAGCCCAGGCCCTGGAAGGTCCAGATCGCGCCCGTGATGAGCATGAGGACGCCGAGGGCGATGCCGAGGGCGCGCATCAGGCGAGCTCCCGCTTCAGGATCTTGCCCGTGGCCGTCATCGGCAGGGCGTCGACGAACTCGACGATGCGGGGGTACTTGTAGGCAGCCATCTGCTCCTTGCTCCATTCGACGAGCTCGTCCTCGGTCACCGTGGCGCCCTCCTTGCGGATGACGACGGCCTTGATCTCCTCGCCGTGGCTCTCGTGGGGGACGCCGATCACGGCCGCGAGCGAGACGTCGGGGTGCGTCAGCAGCACCTCCTCGACCTCGCGGGGATAGACGTTGTAGCCGCCGCGGATGATCATGTCCTTGGACCGGTCGACGATGTAGTACCAGCCGTCGGCGTCCTTGCGGCCCAGGTCGCCGGAGCGGAACCAGCCGTCCACGATCGCCTCCGCCGTCGCGTCGGTGCGCCCGTGGTAGCCCTTCATCACGTTGGGGCCCTTGATCGCGATCTCGCCCACGACGTCGTCGCCGTCGAGGTCCTCGCGCACCCCAGGCACGGGGTTGATCAGCTTCATCTCGACGCCGGGGATCGGCGTGCCGATCGACCCGACGCGCACCGGCTCGCCCCACACCGAGAAGCTCGCGACCGGCGAGGTCTCCGAGAGGCCGTAGCCCTCGAGGATGGTCACGCCGAAGCGGTGCTCGAACTCCTTGTGCACCTCCACCGGTAGCGCCGACCCGCCGGCGACCGCCACGCGTACGTGGTCGGCGATCGTCGTCACGTCGACGCCCGAGCCGTCGAGCGCACCGAGGAGGCCCCAGTACATCGTCGGGACGCCGGCGAAGAACGTCACGCCCTCCTGCTCCATCAGCGCGAGCGCCGGCCCGGGCTCGAAGCGCGGCAGCAGCACCACGGTGCCGCCGAAGGCGAACCCGGCGTTCATGATCACGGTCTGGCCGAAGGAGTGGAAGAGCGGCAGGACGCACAGGAGGGTGTCGGGGCGGTCGGCGTCGGCGCCGAAGAGCGCGTCGCTGACCAGCGCGTTGGAGATCATGTTGCGGTGCGTCAGCTCGGCGCCCTTGGGCTGGCCGGTGGTGCCCGAGGTGTAGAGGATGACGGCGGTGTCGTCGCCGTCGACCTGGCGGGTCTCGAAGACCGGCGACTGCCCCTTCAGCGCCCGGCCCAGCGTCTCGACGCCCTCGATGGGCGACGCGGCCGCCGGGTCCGCGGTGATCAGGAGGAAGTGCTCGCACCTCTCGGCCTGCTCGAAACCGGCGTGGCCCTCGGCGCCGATCGGCAGCTCGGGCGTGCCCTGGAAGCAGACGTAGGCCGTCGCGTCCGAGTCGTCGAGGTGGTACGCCACCTCCCGCGCCTTGAGCAGCACGTTGAGCGGCACGACGCTCGCGCCGGCCTTGAGGATGCCGTGGTAGACGATCGGGAACCACGGCAGGTTGGGGCAGCTCAGCGCCACCTTGTCGCCGGGCTCGATGCCGCGCGAGACCAGCAGGTTGGCCACCTGGTTGGCGGCCGCGTCGACCTGGGCGTAGGTCAGCCGGGTGTCACCCAGCACCACTGCCGTGCGGTCGGGGTGGGCCGCGGCGGTGCCTTCGAGGAGCGAGGAGAGGTTGGCCATGGCGCCAACCTACTCAGCGCCCGTGAGCCGCGTCACCCGCCCGAGAGCTGGGCGATGCGGTGCCCGGCGGTGCGCAGGTCGGCCGCGATCGCGCGCCCCGCCAGCAGGCCCGAGCTGCGCGCAGCGACGCCGTAGAGGCCGTCGCCGGTGACCTCTCCCTCGGCCACGACGCGACATCCCTCGCGGGTGCCGGTGAAGCGCAGGTGCAGCGTCGCCTCGACCCCGCGCCAGGTGCCGCGCTCGGCCCACCACCGGAACGGAACGAACGCGGTGACCACCAGGCTCGGGCGCACCCCGACCACCGTCAGCTCGGTCCACGACTGGCCGAGGTGGGGCTCCTCGTCCTCCGGCACGTCGGTGGAGAGCAGGCTCGACTGCCACTCCGGACGCCGCCGCGGGTCGACGAGGTAGGCGAACGCCTGCTCCGCCGAGTGCGGGACCTCGACGGTCGCGGTGAAGCGGCGCGTCGTCAGAACGACTCCCCGGTCAACAGCTCGTAGGCCTCGACGTAGCGGGCACGGGTGCGCTCCACGACCGCCTCCGGCAGCGGCGGCGGCGCCTCGCCGGAGGCGCGGTCCCAGCCCGACTCGCCGGTGAGCCAGTCGCGCACGATCTGCTTGTCGTACGACGACTGGGCGCGCCCGGGCTGCCACGCGTCGGCCGGCCAGAAGCGGGAGCTGTCGGGCGTGAGCACCTCGTCGGCGAGGATCGTGGCGCCGCCCTCGGCGGCGGGCCGTCGGCCGAACTCCAGCTTGGTGTCGGCCACGATGATGCCGCGCTCCTGCGCGACGGCGTGGGCCGTGCGGTAGACCTCCATGGTCAGCATCCGCAGCTCGGCGGCGGCGTCGTCGCCGACCGCCTCGACCACGGCCCGGTAGTCGACGTTCTCGTCGTGGTCGCCGAGGTCGGCCTTGGTCGCGGGGGTGAAGATCGGCTCGGGCAGCCGGCTGCCGTCCTGCAGGCCGGCGGGCAGCGCGATGCCGCACACCTCGCCGGTGCGGGCGTAGTCGAGCAGCCCCGACCCGGTGAGGTAGCCGCGTGCCACGCACTCGACCGGGAACATGTCGAGCTGCTCGCAGACCACGGCGCGGCCCGCGACGGCGGCGGGCACGTCGGTGGACACCACGTGGTTGCCCACCAGCCCGGAGAGCCGGTCGAACCACCACAGCGACATCCGGGTGAGGATCTCGCCCTTGTCGGGGATGGTGGTGTCGAGGACGAAGTCGTAGGCCGAGATGCGGTCGCTGGCCACCATGAGCAGCCGACCCTCGTGCTCGCCGGAGTCGATGCGGTAGAGGTCGCGGACCTTGCCGGAGTGCAGGTGCGTGGTGCCCTCGATCGCGGGGGCTGCGGGGATCTCGGGCTCGGCCACGCGCCGAGCCTAGCCGTCACCGGCGGTGCAGCCACCAGCTCATGCGGCGCGTCATCCACGGGAGGAAGACGTAGGTCATCAGCGGCGTCATCACCGTGGTCACCAGCACCACGCGCGGCACCAGCGGCCAGTCGGGGATCACGCGGGAGGCGACGAAGTTGGCGGTCAGGCTCAGCGGCAGGAACACCATGAAGATCACCACCATCTGCTTCCAGCGCGGCGGCGGCACGGGAGCGGCGCTCAGCGCCTCGACCGTCGTCGGCTCGTCGAACCAGCCCTCGATGCCCGTACGCCGCTCGCGCCGCTTCTCCTCCACGCTCCCGTGCGCCGCCTCGAGCCACCAGGCGCGCTGCGGCGAGGCCTCCCACGCGGCGAGGGACTCGCTGTCGGCGAAGCGGTAGAGCATGTGCCAGTCGCTCGAGTCCACGCTCGGGCGCACCCAGCCCGAGCCGAGGAACCCGTCGAAGCGCTCCGCGAGCGTGGTGCCGGCCTGCACCCACGCCTGCATCTCCGTGGTGCGCGTGGGGTCGACGTGGCGGGTCACCGACACGGTGACGGGGGCGGTCATGCGGGTCGCCGTGGGGTGCTCATGGTGCTCACAGGGCCCAGTCTCGGGGCGCCGCACACGCGCGACGAAGCCCGCGGCGACGAGATCCCCGCCACGCCCGCACGCCTCAGCCGGTCACCTCGAACGTCGCCGCGCCGCTCGCCGCCGCCTCGCGCGTCACGACGTCGCGCACCCGGGCGGACGGCGGCCCCTGCCGGCACCACTCCACGAGCGCGTCGACGACGTCGTCCTCGCCCTCGGCGTGCAGCAGGACGCTCCCGTCGAGCTCGTTGCGCACCCAGCCGGCGACGCCGAGCTGCTGCGCGCGCTCCCGGGCGTACCACCGGAACCCGACGCCCTGCACCGTGCCGCTCACGCGCGCCTGGACCGCCTTCATGCCCCCATCCTGCCGCTCTCCCTGCCTCCTCTGCCCCGCCCCGTCGGGCGACGCCGGCGCGTGGGAGCGGGTGAGAGGCTGGCGCGGATGACCCAGGACGAGCAGACCGAGGCGGGCACCGGCGAAGCGGAGGCGTACCAGCCCGACCCGCGGCGCTGGCGGGTCCTCGCGGTGTCCCTCGTCGTCGGCTTCATGTCGCTGCTCGACGTCACGATCGTCAACGTGGCCGTGCCGTCGATCCGGGCCGGGCTCGACACCTCGGCCGCCACCATCCAGTGGGTGGTCTCGGGCTACGCGCTGGCGTTCGGCATGACGCTGGTCGCCGGCGGCCGCCTCGGCGACGCGCACGGTCGCCGCCGGATGATGACGATCGGGCTGGTCGGCTTCATCGTCTCCAGCGCCGCGGTGGGGTTGGCGCCCAACGCCGCCGCCATCATCGTGGCCCGGCTGGTGCAGGGCGCCAGCGCCGGGCTGCTCACCCCGCAGAACTCCGGGCTCATCCAGCAGCTGTTCCGCGGCGCCGAGCGGGGCCGCGCCTTCGGCATGTTCGGCTTCACCGTCGCGGTCGCCTCGGCGACCGGCCCGCTCATCGGCGGTGCGCTGATCGGCCTGCTCGGCGAGGACGAGGGCTGGCGCTCGCTGTTCCTCATCAACGTGCCCATCGGCCTGGTCGCGCTGGTGCTGATCCGCCGGCTGGTGCCCGACAACGACGTCGGCGCAGGCCCGGAGGCCGTGCCCGAGGATCCCCGCATCGACGTCGTCGGCGCGGCCCTGCTCGGCCTGGCCGTCCTGGCGGTGCTCTACCCGCTGATCAGCCTCGAGGGCGGGACGGGGGTCGCCCTGCTGGCGCTGGTCGCCTTCCCGCCGCTCGCGTGGGGGTTCGTGCGGTGGGAGGCGCGGACCGTACGACTCGAGCGCCCGCCGCTGCTCGACGTGTCGCTGCTGCGCGGGCTCCCCGGCTACGCCAACGGCCTGGTGGTCGGAACCCTCTACTTCACCGGCTTCACCGGCATCTTCCTGGTGCTGTCGGTGCACCTGCAGGAGGGCGAGGGGTTCTCCCCGCTGCAGGCGGCGCTGCTGATGACGCCGTTCGCCGCCGGCTCCGCCCTCACCTCGCCGCTCGCGGGCAACCTGGTCGGCCGCCTGGGCCGGCGGGTGACCCTGGTCGCGCTGGGCGTGATGATGACCGGCACCGCGCTCGCGGCCTGGCTGGTGACCTCGCCCACCGACACGCTGTGGTGGACGCTGGCGCCGGCGATGTTCCTCGCGGGCATCGGGGGCGGCGGGGTCATCTCCCCCAACTTCACCCTCACCCTCGCCGAGGTGCCGCCGCGGATGGGCGGAGCGGCCGGCGGAGCGCTCCAGACCGGCCAGCGGATCGGCTCGGCGCTCGGCGCCGCGCTGCTGATGACGGTCTACCAGGCGGTCGGGACGGTCGCGTCCGCCCCGGTCGCCGCGCGCGCGGCACTGCTGGCCGCGCTCGTCGTGCTGTCGGCGGCCTTCGCCGCCGCCGTGCTGTCCTGGCGCCGCGGCGACTGAGCGCCACCGTGCAGGCAGTTCGGGCGCCCGGGTGGCGCGCTGAGAGTGGCGTGCGGCGCCGGGAGCGCGCACTGCCCGCGTGGTGTCAGAGGATCGCGCCCGGCACGTAGGCCGCCGCGTCCGGGTGGGCGGCCGCGAGCGCCTCGATCCGGGCGACGACCGCACGGGTCTGGGCCACGGCGGCGCCGGTGAACTCGATCGGGTCGGCGACGAGCGCGTCGATCTGCTCGCGGGTCAGGCCGAGCCGCTCGTCGGCGGCGAGCAAGCCGTAGACGTCGTTGTCGCCCTGCCCGGCGCGCATCGCGAGTGCCGTGCCGACGGCGGCCTCCTTGATCGCCTCGTGCGCCGCCTCGCGGCCCACGCCGTTGCGCACCGCGGCCATCAGCACCTTGGTGGTGGTGAGGAACGGCAGGTAGCGGTCGAGCTCGCGCTGGATCACCGCGGGGAACGCGCCGAACTCGTCGAGCACGGTGAGGAAGGTCTGGAAGAGGCCGTCGGTGGCGAAGAATGCGTCGGGGAGCGCGACGCGGCGCACCACCGAGCAGGAGACGTCGCCCTCGTTCCACTGGTCGCCGGCGAGCTCGCTGACCATCGACAGGTGCCCGCGGACGACGACCGCGAGGCCGTTGACCCGCTCGCACGAGCGGGTGTTCATCTTGTGGGGCATCGCCGACGAGCCGACCTGGCCCTCCTTGAACCCCTCGGTGACCAGCTCGTGCCCGGCCATCAGCCGCACGGTGGTGGCGAGGTTGGACGGCCCGCTGACCAGCTGCACGAGCGCCGAGACGACGTCGAAGTCGAGCGAGCGGGGGTAGACCTGGCCGACGCTGGTCAGCACGTGGTCGAAGCCGAGGTGGCCGGCCACGCGACGCTCGAGCTCGTCGAGCCGGTCGGCGTCTCCGTCGAGCAGGTCGAGCATGTCCTGGGCGGTGCCCATCGGGCCCTTGATGCCGCGGAGCGGGTAGCGGGCGAGGAGCTCCTCGATGCGCTGGACCGCGATCAGCATCTCGTCGGCGACGGTGGCGAAGCGCTTGCCGAGCGTGGTCGCCTGGGCGGCGACGTTGTGGGAGCGGCCGGCCATCACCGTCGTCTCGTGCTCCGCGGCGAGCCGGCCGAGGCGCACGAGCGCGGCGACGGCCCGGTCGCGCACCACCTCGAGCGAGCGGCGCACCTGCAGCTGCTCGACGTTCTCGGTCAGGTCGCGCGAGGTCATCCCCTTGTGGATGTGCTCGTGGCCGGCGAGCGCGGAGAACTCCTCGATCCGCGCCTTGACGTCGTGGCGGGTGACCCGCTCGCGGGCGGCGATCGAGTCGAGGTCGACCGTGTCGACGACCGCCTCGTAGTCCTCGACGACGCCGTCGGGGACCGCGACGCCGAGGTCGCGCTGGGCCTTGAGCACCGCGACCCACAGCTGCCGCTCGAGGACGATCTTGTGCTCGGGCGACCAGATCTCGGCGAGATCGGCGCCGGCGTAGCGGGTGGCCAGGACGTTGGGGACGCTCACGGGCAGCCATCCTCCCATCCGCGGCCCGGGACGCCGAGCGAGGGACGTCCGCCCCGCGGGGTTCAGGCCCGGGTGACGGCGCCCTCGACCACGCCGAGCGGCTCGGCGGCGATGTCGCGTCGCCACTGGGCGCCCGGGAAGCCGATCGAGGCGATGCCCTCGTACGCCCGGGCGCGCGCGTCGGCGACGTCCGAGCCGGTCGCCCGGACGGCGAGCACCCGCCCACCTGCGGTCACCAGGCCGGCGTCGGTGCGGGCGGTGCCGGCGTGGATGACGTCGACGTCGTCCTCGGCGGCGAGCGTCTCGGTGCCGACGATGACGTCGCCGGCGCTGGACCCCGCGGGGTAGCCGGCGCTCGCCATCACGACCGAGACGCAGGCGCCGTCGGCGAAGGTCGGCGGGGGCACGGACGCGAGGTCGCCCACCGCGGCGGCACGGAGCAGGCCGCCGAGCGGCGAGGTCAGCAGCGCGAGCACCGGCTGCACGTCGGGGTCGCCGAAGCGGCAGTTGAACTCGATGACCTTCGGCCCGGTGGCGGTCAGGGCGAGGCCGACGTAGAGGCATCCGACGAACGGCGCGCCGCGACGCCGCATCTCCGCCAGCGTCGGCGCGACGACGTCGGCCATCACGGAGTCGGCGACGCCGTCGGGCAGCCAGGGCAGCGGTGCGTACGAGCCCATGCCGCCGGTGTTGGGTCCGCGTCCTCCGTCGAAGATGCGCTTGAAGTCCTGCGCGGGCAGCAGCGGCCGGCCGACGCTGCCGTCGCAGACCACGAAGAGGGAGAACTCCGGGCCGTCGAGGAACTCCTCGACCACCACGCGCTCGCACCCCGCGGCGTGCGCGAGCGCCTCGTCGCGGTCGAGGGTGACGACCACCCCCTTGCCGGCGGCCAGCGCGTCGTCCTTGACGACGTGGGGAGCGCCGAACGCGTCGAGGGCCGCGGCGACCTCCTCGGGGGTCGTGCAGGTGCGCGAGCCGGCGGTCGGCACGCCGGCCGCGGCCATCACCTCCTTGGAGAAGGACTTCGACCCCTCGAGCCGGGCGGCGGCGCGGGAGGGTCCGAAGACCGCGATCCCTGCCTCCCGCACGGCGTCGGCGACCCCGGCGACCAGCGGCGCCTCGGGGCCCACGACGACGAGGTCGGCGCCCACGGAGACGGCGAGGTCGGCGACGGCGGTGCCGTCCATCGGGTCGGCCGGGTGCAGGACGGCGACCTCGCCGATGCCAGGATTGCCCGGCGCGGCGTGCACCTCGGTCACGGCCGGGTCGGCGGCGAGGGAGAGCGCGAGGGCGTGCTCGCGCCCGCCGGTCCCGATGACGAGGGTCTTCACGGATGCCGACCCTAGCGAGGTTTGGGCTCGGCTCCACCGGGCAGGCACGGTGGGTCAGCTGACGAGACGGACGAGACAAAGAGGAGTCGGGTGCGCGTGCGTCCTGGGGACAGGTTCGGCCGGTACGAGATCGAGCGGCAGATCGGCGCGGGCGGGATGGGGGTGGTGCACCTGGCCCTCGACACCAAGCTCCAGAGGCGGGTGGCGCTCAAGGTGATGTCGCCGCAGCTCACCGGCGACGAGGAGTTCCTCGCCCGGTTCGACCGCGAGGCCGAGACGCTGGCCCGCCTCGACTCCCCCCACATCACCACGATCTTCGACCACGGCGTCGTCGACGGCACGCCCTTCCTCGCGATGCAGTACGTCGCCGGTGGCGACCTCGGCACCCAGCTCAAGCGGCGGGGCCCGGTGCCGGTCCAGCTCGCGGCGACGATCTGCGCCCAGGTCGCCGAGGCCCTGCACGACGCCCACGCGGCCGGCATCGTGCACCGCGACGTCAAGCCCGCCAACGTGCTCGTCCGCGACCCCGACGCCACGGAGCCGTTCGTCTACCTCGGCGACTTCGGCATCGCCCAGGCCGCCACCGGCGGCGACGGGCTCACCCGGGCCGGCGGCGTGGCCGGCAGCTGGGCCTATCTCGCCCCCGAGCGGGCGCACGGCGCCCCGGCCACCCCCGCCAGCGACGTCTACGCGCTCGGGTGCCTGCTCCACGCGTGCGTCACGGGCCGTGCCCCCTACGTCGGCTCCGACGTGGAGATGGCGGTCGCCCACGTCAACGAGCCGGTGCCCCGGCTGCCCGGCACCGACGCGGCGACGGTCGAGCTCAACCGCGTCCTGGCGCGCGCCATGGCCAAGGACCCGGCCGAGCGCCACGCCTCGGCCGGCGAGCTGCGCAGCGACCTGGTGGCGCTCTCGAGGATGCCCCGGGCCGCGCTCTCCCCCGGCGGCGCGACCCCCGAGCCGGGCCGCTCCCCGCTCGAGGAGGCGGGCGACACCGCACCGCCCGCCCGCGGACGTCGTACGACCGCCGTGGTGGCGGCCGCGGCGCTGGCCCTGGTCGCGGTGGTCGGCGGCACCCTCGCCGTGCGGTCGTTCGACGGAGACGACGACGGCGACGCCTCGCCCGACGCTGCCACCGACGGCCCGGCCGCCATCGCGGACCCGGTCGCCGGCGACTGGGACGGCGACGGGCTGGGCGACGTGCGGGCCGCCCGCTCGGTGTGGCGCGACGGCCTCGAGGCCCTGCCGGTCGTGCTGCTCACCTCCGACGGCACCGCGCTGGGCGAGGCGGTCGAGGACGCCGGGATGATCGAGCGGCCCAAGGTCGGCGACGTCGACGGCGACGGCCGGCCAGACCTGGTGCAGGTCGTCGAGAGCGACGACGACACCGAGGTCACCGCGACGGTCTGGCGCGGCACCGGCGACGGTGTCGAGGAGCTGTCGCAGCAGACGTTCCGGTGGCGCACCGACTACGGCTTCTACGGCATGGGCGACTTCGACGGCGACGGCCGCGACGACCTGCTGCTCACCCGCAACCGCGGCGAGAAGCTCATGGTGGTCTCGGTCGCCCGCTCCGCCGGCGACGGCTTCGACGAGCCCGTGGAGTACGCGTCCCGCGGGGGTCGCGCCAACGAGGACGACCAGTTCGCCATCGGTGACTTCGACGGCGACGGCCTCGACGACCTCGCCGCCCGGGTGGTCAACGGCGGCGGCGCCGTCGGCGTCCGGTTCCGGGTGCTGCTCAGCACGGGCGAGCGGTTCCGCAAGTCACCGACCACCCGCATCGAGGACGGGCGCTACGGCGTGGCCGACTACACCGCCGCCGACATCGACGGCGACGGCGCCGACGAGCTGGTGCACCTGATCACCGACCGGTGGGGCGAGGACGAGTACGGCGCGACGGTCGCGGTCCAGCGGTTCGTCAACGGCGGCTTCGGCACGCCGAAGGAGCTGGTCGCGCCCACCAGCGGCGGTCCCGACTTCCCCTACCTCGACGTGGCCGCCTCCGACGTGGACGGCGACGGTGACCAGGACGTCGTCCGCCTGCACGCCTACGACGACGACGCCGGGACCGCCCTCGTCGAGGTGTACGTCTCCGACGGCGACTCCCTGCAGGAGCCGGTGGAGTGGGGCGTGGTGCCCTGCACCACCTCGGGCTGCGAGGGGGAGGCCGCGAGCCTCGTCGCCCGCGAGTGACCTCCGCCCGCGGGGCGTCGGGTCAGCCGTGCACGACCAGGGTCTGCTCGCGACCCGGACCCACCCCGACGCCCCAGATCCTCGCGCCGGAGATCTCCTCGAGCGCCTCGACGTAGCGCTGCGCGTTGGCGGGCAGCTCGTCGAAGGAGCGGCAGCCGGAGATGTCGCTGTTCCAGCCGTCGAAGAACTCGTAGACCGGCTTCGCGTGGTGGAACTCGGTCTGCGTCATCGGCATCTCCTCGACGCGCTCACCGTCGACCTCGTAGGCCACGCAGACCGGGATCCGGTCCCACGAGCCGAGGATGTCGAGCTTGGTGAGGAAGAACTCGGTGAGGCCGTTGACCCGGCTGGCGTAGCGCGCGACGACCGCGTCGTACCAGCCGCAGCGGCGGGTGCGACCGGTGGAGACGCCGATCTCGCCACCGAGGGTCTGGAGCTGGATGCCGTCCTCGTCGAAGAGCTCGGTCGGGAAGGGGCCGGAGCCGACGCGGGTCGTGTAGGCCTTGATCACGCCGATCACCCGGTCGATGCGGGTGGGGCCGATGCCGGCGCCGACGCACACGCCACCGGCGACCGGGTTGGACGAGGTGACGAACGGGTAGGTGCCGTGGTCGACGTCGAGCATCGTGGCCTGGGCGCCCTCGAAGAGCACCGTCTGGCCGGCGTCGAGCGCCTGGTTGAGCAGCAGCGAGGTGTCGCACACCATCGGCCGGAGCCGGTCGGCGTAGGAGAGCAGCTCCTCGACGACGGCGTCGACCTCGATCGCGCGACGGTTGTAGACCTTGGTGAGGAGGTGGTTGCGCACGTCGAGCGCGGCCTCGATCTTCTCCCGCAGGATCTTCTCGTCGAAGAGGTCGGCGATGCGGATGCCGACGCGGTTGATCTTGTCGGCGTAGGCGGGTCCGATGCCGCGCCCGGTGGTGCCGATCTGGTTCTTGCCGAGGAACCGCTCGGTCACCTTGTCGATGGTGGCGTGGTAGCTCGCGATGACGTGGGCGTTGGCGCTGACCTTGAGGTCGGCGACCTCGACCCCGCGGTCGAGCAGTCCGTCGAGCTCGCGGAAGAGCGCCTCCGGCGAGACCACCACGCCGTTGGCGATGACCGAGGTGGCCCCGGGCGTGAGGATGCCGCTGGGCAGCAGGTGGGTGGCGTACTTCTCGCCGTCGATCACGATGGTGTGGCCGGCGTTGTGACCGCCGCTGGTGCGGACCACGAAGTCGATCGGGTCCGTGGTGGCCAGCAGGTCGGTGGCCTTCCCCTTGCCCTCGTCGCCCCACTGGGCGCCGAGCACGACGATCGCGGGCATCTCAGCCCTCCTCTGTCTTCGGCATCACTGGAATGCACCGAGCCCCGGCACAAGGCGCCGGGGCTCTTGCGACGCCACGCTACCGCACCCCTCGGCTAGGGTCCGGTCGTGCGATCCCTTCTCGTCATCACGAACGCCGAGGCCGGCACCTCCGACGAGGCGCGGCTGGCACAGGCCCTCGACGCCCTGCGGGACAAGGCGTCGGTCGAGGTCGCCAAGACCTCCAACCCCGGCGAGCTCGACGGCGTGCTCCACCGTGCGGGCGGACGTACGGTCGTGGTGGCCGGCGGCGACGGCAGCCTCCACGCGGTCGTGACCGCGCTCCACAAGCGCCGTGAGCTCGACCAGGCGACCCTCGCCCTGCTGCCGATGGGCACCGGCAACGACTTCGCCCGCGGCAACGACATCCCGCTCGACATCGAGGACGCGGCGCGCCTGGTGCTCTCCGGGGAGCCCCGCCCGGTCGACCTCATCGTCGACGAGACCGGCAACGTCGTGGTCAACAACGTGCACGTCGGCGTCGGCGCGCAGGCCAGCCGCAAGGGCCACAAGTGGAAGTCGCGGCTGGGCGCCGTCGGGGTGGGCAAGGCCAACCTCGGCAAGCTCGGCTACCCCATCGGGGCGCTGCTCTCGGCGTTCGACCCACCCGCCTGGCGCCTGCACGTCGAGGTCGACGGAGAGGTCGTCAACGACGTCGACCGGCCCGTGCTGATGGTCGCCATCGGCAACGGCGCCAAGGTCGGCGGTGGCACCGACGTCAACCCCGACGCCGACACCGAGGACGGCCTCCTCGACGTGATGGTCAGCCGCGCGGTCGGACCGAGCGCCAAGCTGGGCTACGTCCTGCGGCTGCGCAAGGGCGAGCACGACGAGCGCGACGACGTGCTCACCCTGCGGGGCAAGTCGGTCAAGGTCAGCGGCGACGAGTTCTGGCTCTCGGCCGACGGGGAGATCTCCGGCCCGGAGCGCACCCGCAGCTGGCGCCTCGAGCGTGGCGCCTACACGATGATCCTGCCCCGCTGACGCCGGCGGCTCAGAGCCAGCCCCGCCGCACCGCCTCGACCCCCGCCTGGAAGCGAGTGTCCACGCCGAGCTCGGTCATCAGGGCGGCGACGCGACGGCGGACGGTGCGCAGGCCGATGCCGAGCTTGCGGGCGATCACCTCGTCGGTCGAGCCGGCCATCAGCTGCTCCAGCAGGAACTGCCGCCCGTCCGGACTCACCTTGCCCGCCTCGACCTCGCGCATCGGGGCGGCGCGGGCCCACAGCGACTCGAACCACATGGTCAGCGCGGCGACGATCGAGCGCTGCCGGACGTGCACCCGCGGATCGTCGGTGAAGCCGATCGGCTCGGGGAGCACCGCATGGGTGTCGCCGAAGATGAACATCCGCGTGGGCACCTCCGAGAGGATCCGCACCTGCTCGCCCAGGGACGCGCGCACCCGGAGGGCGTCGGGTGCCTCGGTCAGGGCGCGCGCCGGGTAGATCGCGCGGGAGCGACGCCCCGTGGACATCGCCTCGCCGAGCATCTCGCTGACCCTCGACTCGCGCGGCATCGCCCAGGCGTCCGGCCGCAGCCACAGCATGTCGCCGCGGCTGGTGCGCATCATGACCTGCAGGAGCTCGAACGGGTCGCCGCCGGAGCTGAGCTCGCCGTCGAGCGGCTGGACGTCGGAGACGTGGTGCCGCTCAGGACGGGCGGCGGCGGCGACGAGGTGGGGCACCGCGAGGGAGAGCTCGGCCAGCTTGCCGGCCGACGACGCGGCCGTTCGCGCCTCGCGCAGCACCAGCTCGGAGACCGCCTCCGCGAGGGACGGCACGACGACGCGGTCGTCGGCCACCACGACGAGACCGCGCTCGATGAGCGGGGCGAGGTCGCGCAACAGCTGGTCGGGCCGCGCCTGCACCACCTGCGCGACACCGGCGACCGTGTGACCGGAGACCGGCGCCACCCGGAAGTAGAGCTGCTCGGCACGACGCTCGAGACCGAGCGCGACGAGGACGGAGGACGGGTCACCGGGCATGGTGGCAGTTTAGTGCCAACGGCAGTTTGGACCCGCGTGGCACGGACCGGCCAACACATACTTGACACGCTGGCCGCCGCGGGGGTGTGCGGCCGCACCGCTCCTCGGAGCAAGGCGTCGGAGCCGCCACGGGGGACGGCTCCGGCGCCCACCGATGCCCGCCTTGTGGACGATCTGTGGATGTTGCGTCGACTACTGGTGGCCGTCCCGTTGCCCTTTCGCGGACGAGGGGGCCCCATCGGCTCGCGCGCGCCAGACGTACGACGGGGTCCTCGAGAGGCCGCGTCGGCGTCGCCCGACGGCCGCCGAGTGGCGCGCGTCGGTGGCCCCGCCGTGCCACCGATAGCCTTGCCACATGGCACGAAGTGGACGTCAAGGCGGCGGCGAACCGGTCGACTGGGTGACGCGTGCGGCGGACGACGCCGTACGCCACGCCGGCGAGGGCAACCTGGTGACCGTGGCGTCCGGCGCCTCCCCCAGCGGGCCCATCCACCTGGGCAACCTCCGCGAGTTCATCACCCCGCACTTCGTCGCCGAGGAGCTGAGGCGTCGCGGCGTCCCGGTGCGCCACCTGCACTCGTGGGACGACTTCGACCGGTTCCGCAAGGTGCCGGCCGGTGTGCCTGCGGAGTGGGCCGACCACATCGGCCGGCCGCTGACCTCGGTGCCCGACCCGTGGGAGTGCCACGACAGCTGGGCCGCGCACTTCAAGGCACCGTTGCAGGCGGCGCTGCGCGACCTCGGGGTCGAGATGGAGGAGATCTCCCAGACGCAGATGTACACCTCCGGCGCCTACCGCGAGCAGGTCCTGGAGGCGGTCTCGCGCCGCGACGAGATCGAGGCGGTGCTCGCCCGGCACCGCACCAAGAAGGTCACCGCCGGCGAGGACGCCACCGCACAGGAGGCCGCCGACCTCGCCGACTCCGTCGCCAACGAGGACAGCGAGCCGGCCGGTGCCGACTCGGGCTCCGACTCCGGCTCCGACTCCGAGGTGATCGCCCGCTTCCCCTACCGCCCCTACTGCCGCCAGTGCGGGCGCGACACCGTCACCACGACGGCCTACGACGACGCCACCACGACGCTGTCCTACTCCTGCTCCTCCTGCGGCTTCGAGGGCACGACCGACCTGTCCACCGACACCGACGGCAAGCTGGTGTGGAAGGTCGACTGGCCGATGCGCTGGGCGTTCGAGAAGGTCGACTTCGAGCCCGCCGGCCGCGACCACATGACGCCCGGCTCGTCCTACACCGTCGGCACGGAGCTCGTGTCCTCCATCTTCGACTGGCGGGCGCCGGCCCGGGTGATCTACGCGTTCGTCGGCTTCGCCGGAGTGCAGAAGATG
This sequence comes from Nocardioides sp. Z35_8, assembly GCF_059621125.1. Taxonomy (NCBI): domain Bacteria; kingdom Bacillati; phylum Actinomycetota; class Actinomycetes; order Propionibacteriales; family Nocardioidaceae; genus Nocardioides; species Nocardioides sp. Z35_8. The sequence goes on from NZ_JCAQIE010000001.1 coordinate 485,235, forward strand.
TCGTCGTCGGCCGGTGGCGTGCCGACCGCGACCGACGCGCTGCGCATCCTCGAGGCACCGATGCTGCGCTGGCTCTACGTCCGCCGCGCGCCGACGCAGGCCTTCGACATCGACTTCGGCGCGTCCGTCGTCCGGCTCTACGACGAGTGGGACGCGCTCGGCCGCAAGGCCGCCGACCCCGCCAAGGCCGACGTCGCGACCCTGGCGTGGCACCGCGCCTCCGAGACGGCGTCCGCCGGGCGCCTGCCCACCCCCGCCGTCGTGGTCCCCTTCCGCACCCTGTCCTCGGTCGCCGACGTCACCGCCGGGTCGGCCGAGCTGATCTCCCGGATCGTCGAGTCGTCGGGCTACCCGCACGAGTCGGTCGCCGACCTCGAGCCCCGGCTGACCAAGGCCATGCAGTGGACGCGCGAGCACGTGCCCGCCGACGAGCGCACCACCGTCCGCGAGACGCCCGACACCGAGCGCCTCGGCTCGCTGACCGAGGACGAGCAGCTGTGGCTGCGGATCTTCCTCGACCGGCTGCCCGACGACGGCGACCTCGAGGCGGTCACCTCGGTGGTCTACGGCGTGCCCAAGGTCGCCCGGGGCCTGGGCTTCGACGACGCCCCCACCGACCAGGTCAAGGCCGACCAGAAGGACTTCTTCCGCCTCCTCTACAACCTCCTGGTCGACGCCGACCGCGGCCCCCGCCTGCCCACCCTCGTCCTCGCCCTCGGCCCCGCCAAGGTGCGGCAGCTGCTCGGCGCCTGACTCGCGTGCGCCGGTTGCCGGCACGGCTCGAGCGGTGACTTCCCCGCTCAACCCCACGGATCCGGGTGTCCTAGCGGGGACCAGGCATGCTGAGTGCCGGCACCAGGACGTACGCCCTCCACAGGTGACGCGTTCGGCCGCCCGTCCACAGGCACGGCCCGGGGCGGTGGCGTGAGCGGTCGCGCCGGCCCATCGTCAGCGCATGCGAGATTCGTTGCGAGCACGTGCCCGACGTCAGGACGGGCTGTTCACCCGCCAGCAGGCGCTCCGGGCGGGCTACACCCGGCGTGAGATCGACGCGGCCGTCCGTCCCGACGGTCCGTGGATCGCGGTCCGGACCGGCGTCTACTGCGAGAGGCTGCTGGTCGAGGACGCAGACCAGCGGCTGCGCTGGATGTTCAAGGACCGGGCGGCGCTGCTCGTTGCGCGCCGGCAGGCGGTCCTGAGCCACGACTCCGCGGCGCGTTTCCTCGAGATCGACACGCTCGCGCCGCCGATCCCCGCCACCCACCTCACCCACACGGGCGCGCGCGGCAACCGCACCAACAGCGGGATCGTCCGGCACCGCGACCTCCTGCCGCTGTGCGTCGAGGTGGTGGACGGCCTGCTGGTGACGTCGTACGCCCGCACCGCCGTCGACATCGGCCGGCTGCACGGCTTCCTGCCGGGACTGGTTGCCGTCGACGCGGTCCGCGGGAAGGGCGTGCCGCTCGCCGATCTGGCGGCAGAGCTCGCGCGGATGGGCAACCACCCCCACATCGCGCGCGCCCGTGCGGCCGTCGCCGCCTCTGACGCAGGGGCGGAGAGCGTCCTGGAGACCCTCGGCCGCCAGCTGGTCCGCGAGCTCGAGATCGGTGAGGTCGAGACGCAGTTCGCCATCGGGCTGGCCGACGGGCGAGTCGTCTGGTGCGACATCCGGGTAGGACGCCACATCTTCGAGTGCCACGGCATGCTCAAGCTCGTCCCGGTCGAGCGGGGCGGCGTCGCGACACAACCCGCCGAGCAGGTGCTGTGGAAGGAGAGGGCGCGACAGGTCGCGATCAGCGCGGAGGGCCTCGGCGTGTCCAGCATCGTGTGGGCGGACTGCTTCGGCCAGCGCGACCGCGCGCTTGCCAGGCTCCGGCGGGAGTACGCCGTCACCGAGGCGCGGTTCGGCCGGGAGCTCCCGCCCCACCTGCGCCGGTTTGCCGACGACCACCCCCGGCGGCGCGACGGTGCCCTGTGGACCACGGCGAGCCACGCGGCCTGACCGCGCGCCCGGCACCGCTGGGACACCCGCGTCCCCGCTGGACACGTCGGATCCGACGTGTTGAGCGGGGACGAGCCCGCTTGAGCCAAGGGGGAAGCCTGCCCGAGGGGGAAGCCTGCCCGAGGGGGAAGCCTGGGCGAGGGCGAGGGCGAGGGCCAGCCCGAGGCAGAGGCCCCGCCCGGGCGGGGGCGGGGGCGGTCCTAGGGTTGCCCCATGACCTCCGGACCCTTCGGCGGCGACCTGATGGCCGGTCCCCCGCCCACCCACCTCCCCGCCGACCCCGCCGACGCCGAGCTCGCGGGCGGCGACGCCCCGGCGGCCGTCGTACGCCGTCACCCGGCGTCGCCGACCGCGTGGGCCGCCCTGGCCCAGCAGGCCCGCGACGCCGGCGCCGACGACGTCACGGTCTACGCCTACGCCCGCGTCGGCTACCACCGCTCGCTCGACCAGCTGCGCCGCAACGGCTGGAAGGGCCACGGGCCGGTGCCGTGGGAGCACGAGCCCAACCGCGGGTTCCTCCGCTCCCTCGCCCTCCTCGCCCTGGCCGCGCGCGCCATCGGCGAGACCGAGGAGTGGGAGCGCTGCGCGACGTTCCTCCGCGACTCCAGCCCGGCAGCGGCCGACGAGCTCCTCTGAGGGCGAGGTCGTGGCCACGGGCCGGCTGACCGACCCGCCGGGCGTGGTCTTCGACCTCGACGGCACCCTCATCGACTCCGAGCCCTCGTGGGCGCGCGGGTTCTCACTCGGCCTCGCGCAGGTGCTCGAGGCGCACGGCCACGGCACCCACGACCTCCGCCCGGAGGACATGGCACGGTTCCAGGGCGGCCGGGTGCCCGACACCGTCGCCGCGACCCTGGCCGACCTCGGACTCGATGCGGCGCTCGACGCCGGCGAGACCCGTCAGGTCGTCCAGGCGGTGATCGACTGGGTCTGCGCCGACGTCGCCGCCGCCCCCGTCCCGATCCCGGAGGCCGTCGAGCTGGCCCACGCGCTGCATCGGCGCGGCATTCGGCTCGCCGTGGCGTCGTCGTCGGCGCTGCCGTTCATCGACGCGGCGCTCGAGGTGCTCGGGCTGCGCGAGGCGATCCCGGTCCGCACCTCGGCCATCGACCTCCCCCGGGGCAAGCCCGACCCCCTCGTCTACGTCCTCACGCTGCACGAGATGGGGCTGCCGGCCTCCCGGGTGGTCGCCATCGAGGACTCACCGGTGGGCGTGGAGTCGGCGGTCCGCGCCGGCCTGCGGTGCGTGTGGTTCATGCCGGGAGCACCGGGCACCGAGCGCGCCGACCGGGTGCGTGCCCTGAAGGCCGCGGACACGGGGTCAGGGACGCTCGCCGCGCAGGTCGACGCCCTCGTCGCCCCGGTGCCACGCCTGTGCGCCGACGACGTCCTGCGGATGCTCGGGGCCGACGCCGGCTGAGCCGGGTGGACGCACGACCGCCCGCCGGCGCGTCGGGCGTACGACGTGCCGGCGGGCGGGGTGGTGCTCAGCGGCCGAGCGACGTCCCGGCGGAGCGGAGGTTCTCGCAGGCCTCGACGACGCGCGCGGCCATCCCGGCCTCGGCGGCCTTGCCCCAGGCGCGGGGGTCGTAGGCCTTCTTGTTGCCGACCTCGCCGTCGACCTTGAGCACGCCGTCGTAGTTGCTGAACATGTGCGCGGCCACGGGGCGGGTGAAGGCGTACTGGGTGTCGGTGTCGACGTTCATCTTCACCACGCCGAAGTCCACGGCGTCGCTGATCTCCTGCGCGGTCGAGCCCGAGCCGCCGTGGAAGACCAGGTCGAACGGGCGGGCGTCGGCCCCGAGGCCGAGCTCGGACGCGGCGGCCTCCTGGGCGGACTTGAGGATCTCCGGGCGCAGCTTGACGTTGCCGGGCTTGTAGACGCCGTGCACGTTGCCGAAGGTCAGCGCGGTCAGGTAGCGGCCCCGCTCGCCGGAGCCGAGGGCCTTGATCGTGGCGATGGCGTCCTCGGGCGTGGTGTAGAGCTGGTCGTTGATCTCGTTGGCGACGCCGTCCTCCTCGCCGCCGACGACGCCGACCTCGATCTCGAGGATGATGTGGGCCGCCGCGCACTTGGCGAGCAGCTCCTCGGCGATCCGGAGGTTGTCCTCCAGCGGCACCGCGGAGCCGTCCCACATGTGCGACTGGAACAGCGGCGCCTCGCCGCGGGCGACGCGCTCGGCGGAGATGTCGAGCAGCGGGCGGACGAAGCCGTCGAGCTTGCCCTCGGGGCAGTGGTCGGTGTGCAGCGCGATGTTGACCGGGTAGTTCTTCGCGACCTCGGCGGCGTAGGCGGCGAGCGCCACCGAGCCGGTGACCATGTCCTTGACCGACGGGCCGGAGAGGTACTCCGCGCCGCCGGTCGAGACCTGGATGATGCCGTCGGAGCCGGCGTCGGCGAAGCCCTTGAGCGCGGCGTTGAGCGTCTGCGAGGACGAGACGTTGATGGCCGGGTAGGCGAAGGACCTCTCCTTCGCGGCATCCAGCATCTGGGCGTACACCTCGGGCGTGGCGATGGGCATCTGGAGATCTCCTCTGAAGCGGTCAGGCAGGCCTCTCCAACCCTAGTGGCTACCCGCGAGTCCGATCCGGGCCGACCGGTCGTCTCACCTCGTGACGACCGGCCCGGGCCGATCGGCTCCACCCCCACGGGGACTGGTCGGCGGCCGCGGCCCCGACCTAGGTTTGACGCCGGACCGGCTCGCCAGACCTTGGGAGGGGACGGGTCCGGGGTGTCGTGGGGACATCCCGGGCCCGGGTCCGCCCCACCGCGCCCGACCCGGCGGCCGGCGGGTCACCCGCGCCAGGCGTCGTCGCCGGCGAGGTCGGCGTACTCCCGCACCCAGCTGTGCATCGCGATGGCGGCGGCCGCGCTGGCGTTGATCGAGCGGGTCGAGCCGAACTGGGCGATGGAGAAGGTGCCGTCGCACACCTCGCGCGCCGCCTCGGACAGCCCCGGCCCCTCCTGGCCGAACAGGAAGCACACCCGTCGGGGCAGCTCCATCGTCTCGAGGTGGAGCGAGCCCGGCAGGTTGTCGATGCCCAGCAGCCGCACCGGTCCGCCGCGCTCGGCGGGGAGGGAGTGCAGGTAGGCCGCGAGGCTCCCCGCGTCGGGGTGGTGCCGCACGTGCTGGTAGCGGTCGGTCACCATCGCACCGCGCCGGTTCCAGCGACGGTTGCCGACGATGTGGACCTCGGCGGCGAGGAACGCGTTGGCGGTGCGCACGATCGTGCCGATGTTGAAGTCGTGCTGCCAGTTCTCGATGGCGACGTGGAAGTCGTGACGCCGGGTGTCGAGGTCGGCGACGATCGCCTCGAGGGTCCAGTAGCGGTAGCGGTCGACCACGTTGCGGCGATCGCCGTCGCGGAGCAGGTCGGGGTCCCACTGCTCCCCCTCGGGCCACGGCCCCTCCCACGGACCCACCCCGACCTCGGGCGGACCGTGCGGCATCGGGTCGTACGGCGCCCGCTCGTGCGCCCGGTCCTCGTCCTGCATGGCAGCACCCTAGGCAGCGACGCCGAAGCCGGAGGCCGCGGACCCCGTGGCTAGGGTGACGCGGGTGAGCGCGTTGTGGGACCTGCAGTCCATCCTGTCCTCGGGGTCGTCCTGGGACCTGTCCGCGGGCGTCCAGCCGATGCTGCTCGGCATCGACTGGATGGACCCCAACTGGCTGCTCGAGCGCTTCGGCACCGCGCTGTTCTGGATCAGCCTGCTGATCGTCTTCGTCGAGTGCGGGCTGTTCTTCCCGATCCTGCCCGGCGACACGCTCCTGTTCGCCCTCGGCCTCTTCATCGCCACCGGCCAGCTCGACCTGTTCCCGGGTGGTACGGGCGTCGAGCTGCTCATCGCCGTGCTCGCCCTGACCCTCGCGGCCTTCCTCGGCAACGTGGTGGGCTACGAGATCGGCCGCGCCATCGGTCCCCCGCTCTACGAGCGCGACGGCCGGATCATCAAGCGCAAGTACTTCGACCAGACGACCGCGTTCTTCGACCGCCACGGCAACAAGGCCCTGGTCATCGGCCGCTTCGTGCCCTTCGTGCGCACCTACATCACCGTCGTGGCCGGCGTGACGCGGATGGACCGGGGCCGCTTCTTCGTGTGGAGCCTCGTCGGCGCTGTCCTGTGGGTCGTGTCGATCTGCCTGCTCGGGTTCTTCCTCGGCGACGCGTTCCCGGCGCTCGGCGAGAGCATCGACAAGCTGATCATCGCGATCCTGGCGTTCTCGCTGGTCCCGGTCGCCTACGAATGGTGGCGCCACAAGCGCACCAACGCCCCCGGTGCCGAGATCGGCCCGCAGGACGGCGGGCCCGACCGCGACATCACCGGCCGCGACCTCGACTGACCACCCTCCCGGCGGGGACGGTCGGACGGCGTCAGCCGCGGGCGGCGTCGAGGTCGGCGCGGGTCAGCACCGACCGGACCTCGAGCCCGACGTCGGCCAGGGGGTTCTCCCCCGCAGGCGAGCGGTCGATCGCGCAGACGACGACCTCCACGACCGCGCCGAGCTCGCGCAGCGCGTGGGTGGCGTCGCGGACCGCGCCTCCGGTCGTGATCACGTCCTCGATGATCGTCACCCGGCGACCGGCGACGTCCGGGCCCTCGGCGAGCTTGGCCGTGCCGTACTCCTTGGCCTGCTTGCGCACGAACAGCGCCGGCAGGCCGGTCCTGGCCGACACCATCGTGGCGATGGGGATGCCGCCGAGCTCGAGGCCGCCGAGGAGCTCGGTGCCCTCCGGCAGCAGGTCGGCGACCCGCGCGGCCACCCGCTCGAGGAGGGCCGGCTGGGCCTCGAAGAGGTACTTGTCGAAGTAGGTGTCGGCCACCTGCCCCGAGCGGAGGGTGAACTGCCCGGTGAGGCGGCAGGCCGCGTCGATGTCGGCGGCGAGGGCGGCGTCGGGGGTCGCGTCCGGGTTCATGGGTCGCATCCTCGCAAAGGGTCGTCGTCGTCCGAGCGCAGGCTCCCCCCCGGGGGTCGGGGGGAGCCTGCGGGTCTGGGTGTCCCGTGGTCACCGGCGGACGCGGAACACCTTCCGCACCGGCGTGGGGTCGGTGACACCGGCCACCGTGGCCCGGACCAGGAGCACGTGCTTGGTCCCGCGCGCCGACGCCTTGAGCTTGCCCGTGCGCACCCGGTGGGTCTTCTTGCACGACGTCCAGGCGCCCTTGTCGAGCTTGCAGGAGAACCGGGCACCGGCGTGGGGCGAGGACAGCTTGAACGTCGCGACGGCCCCGCGGCGGACCGTGCGTGCGCCCCTCACCTTCCCCGTCGTCGGGGCCACCTGCCAGGTCTGCGTGCCGGGGGTCGCATCGGCGTTGCCGTGGCGGTCGTGGGCGCGCACCTGCCACGTGTAGGTGCCGGGCGTGAGCCCGGCGTACTTCGTCGGAGAGGTGCAGGCGCGCCAGTCGTGGGCCTGGGAGGGACCGGTCAGCGCGCACTGGCTCAAGCCCTCTGGGCTGCCGAAGCCGAAGGAGGCGTCCGAGCCGTCGATCGTGCCGGCCGAGAACGACGTCTCGGGCGGCGTCGCGTCCAGCAGCCAGGTGTGCTGGGCTCCCCTGCGGTCGTACTCGCCGTGCAGGTCGATGGCACGCACCGTGAACTCGTACTGGGCGTCGGCGAGGCCCGAGTAGACGACGGGCGAGCTGCACGGCTCGTAGTAGTCGGAGCCCCGGTTGTTGGTCCGGAGACGGCACTCGAAGGTGCCGGGCTCGGAGGAGGCGAAGGTGAAGACGGCGTCGCGAGAGGTCGTCCGCGCGGTGGTGGCCAGCGTGGTCACGGGGTGGACGTCGTCGACGCCGATGTTGAACTGGCGTGAGGCCGGGGTGGGGTCGACACCCCCCGAGCCCACGGCCCGGACGCGGAACAGGTAGTCACCCACGGCGAGGTCGGCGTACTGGATGCTCCGGGGATAGGTGCACGCCGTCCACGAGGCCGGCTCGGTCGGTGCGGTCAGGCTGCACTCGAAGGTCGCCGCAGGGTCGGAGGAGTGGAAGGTGAAGTCCGCCAGGTGGGCCGTGTGGGACCACGTGTAGGTCACGAGCGTGGTCTCGGGCGCGGTGGCGGCGCTCGCCGGGGGCGCGGCGAGTACGCTGCCGGCGAGCGCGGCCGACGCGGTCATGGCCAGCACGGCCTTCACGGTGCTGCGGACGGTCATGGGTCCTCCTGCTGTCGTGGATGGAACGGGTGGGGTGGCGCCGCAACGGGGCGGTGCGGTCGTGCTGTCGTGCGCGGCGGTCACCGCACTCGCCTCGCGGACGACTTCGCGGAGGCCGCCTCGAGGCCGGGGCCCCTGACGGTCACCTTGATCGCGATCCGGGTCCCCCGGTCGCGTCGCACCACCCGGTAGGTCTTCTTGGTCGCCCCCTTGATCACCCGGCCGTTGCGGAGCCAGGTGTAGCGGACCTTCGCGGGCTTGGGCGACCAGGTGCCGGCAGTGGCCGTGAGCCTCCTGCCCACCCGGGCCTTGCCCTGGAGCACGGGCTTGGCCTTCAGCCGGAACGATCCCGTTGCGCCCTCCGAGGGCGGCGGCGGGGGCGGCTGGGTCGGGGGCGGGGTCGTGGTGGGCAGCGGCGGCGGGTCGATCGCGGCCGGCGACCACGACGGCTCCGAGCCGGGACCGATCAGGCTCATGCCGCTCGCCTCGCACGTGGGCGCGGGGGTCACCACCCAGATCCCCTCGGTGGCGCCGACGGCGAACGCGGCCCCGTCGGGGGACCAGCTCGGGTCGTGGAGCTGGGCGTCGGTGGGGCTCGCGCCGGGCGCTCCCGAGCAGCGGGGCGTCGGGTCCGGGAGCGTGGCGATGGCGCCGGTGCGCGGGTCGCCGGTGACGGCGTACCAGATCATCTCGGTGTCGGGACCGTAGCTGCGGATGGCCGCCAGGTGCGTGCCGTCGCGGCTGAGCGCGGCGTCGCCGAGGTCGGTGCTCGACGAGAAGATGTCACCGTCGTCGAACCAGTGCTGGCTGCCGCCGGCCTGGTCCTGCAGCTTGACCTGGGACCCGTAGCCGCCATGGACCATGAGTCGGCTGTTGCTGACCCACGACGGCTCCCGCTCGTACGACGTCATCTCCGGGCCGGTGAGCCCGGTGGCGGCCGTCACCCCGGTCACCGTGCGGGCTCCGCAGGAGACCCCGATCGGGCAGGTGTAGCTGGCCATCGTGTAGGCGATCCTGGTGCCGTCGGGGGAGATCGCGACGTCGACCGGCGGCCCGTCGACGGGCGCGCCCACCGAGTTGAGCATGGCGGGCGGGTCGATGCGGTTGAGGACCACGCCGTTCTGCTGCAGGCGCAGGATCTCGGTGCCCTTCCCTGCGGCGAGGACGCCCGCGTCGGACATGGTCGGCGACACGTAGGGGTGGTCGGCGGTGCCGTCGCGGGTCACCTGGTGCAGGCCGGTGCCGTCGGCGCGGACGAGCCAGATGTTGGCGTCGCGCACGAAGGCGATGGTGCCGCCCGGGACCGCGGCGTGCGCGGCCGTCAGCGACGTCAGCGGCAGGGTGAGCGTCCCCGCCGCGAGGATCAGTGGGGCGGCCACGGCCGCCAGTCGGATGCGCATGTGTCTCCTCGGGTCTGGTCGACCCATCCCACCTGCGCGGCCGCGGACGCACATCCGCCCACGGGCGCGATCACCTCGTCCGCGAGGATGAGCGTCGTTCAGCCCGGACGCGGCAGGCGCGCGAGGCGACGCTGCCAGGCGGCGATCGCGGCGGGCGTCGATCCGGCACCGAGCACCGCGCGGGCACCGGCCAGCCGCCGGTCGGCCGACCGGCGGGACAGGTGGAGCCGCGCGGCGGCCGCGCCCAGCGACTCGCCCCCGGCGAGCAGGGCGAGCAGCGCGTGCTGCTCCTGGGTGAGCACGGCGCCGGGCGCGACCCGGTGGTCGAGGTGCCCCAGGCGACGCAGGTCGTCGCACAGCCGGTCGACGACGGGCCGGTCGGCGGTCGCCTCGACCAGCAGGCCCTGGCCCGCCACCGCGCTGAGCACGGCGTCGACGGCGGCGGCCTCGTCGTCGACCGTCAGCTCGAGCACGTCGCCCGCGCGCGGCTCGGTGGTGACCGACCAGCCCAGCGCCGCGAGCTCGCCGCGTGCGTCCTCGACCGCGTCCGGACCGGCCTCGACGACGACCAGCGGCTTCACGTCGAGCCGGTCAGGATCGCGACGAGGTGGCTCCGGTTGTCGGCGCCGAGCTTCCTCCGGGCGCTGGCGAGGTGGGTCTGGACGGTGCGGTGGGCCAGGGCGAGGCGGGTGGCGATCTCCCGGTCGGTCAGGCCCTCCGCGACGAGGTCGACGACCTCCTGCTCGCGGGCGCTCAGCAGGGCACCCTCGGCGGTGCGTCGGGCCCCCTGGTGGACGCCGGCGGCACGGAGGGACCTCTCGCACCGGGCGACCAACGGCGCCAGTCCATCCTCCCGGGCGGCGGTGAGGACGGCACGCAGCTCGGCCTCGGCCGAGCCGGTGTCCCCGCCCAGCCGCGTGGCCTCCGCCGCCGCCCAGCGACACATCCAGACCGCGGACCGCCGCTGGCCGTGCAGTTCACCGGCTCGGTCGAAGTGGCCGCGGGCGGCGTCGTACTGCTGGGAGCGGAGCGCGTCGATCCCGTCGAGCTCCGGCTCCGTCCCGGCGAACAGGCCGCCCGCCAGCGACTCGGGGCGCGGCGGAGGGGGGAGCCCACCGTCGTACGCCGCCCACGCGACGACCGGCGCCGCGCCGGTGATGGCATAGGTGTCGTTGCCGCCGGCCGAGGTGAAGGGCTCCCACTCGGCGACGGCCCGCTCGGGCTGCCCGCCCAGCGCGAACGCGTGGAGGCGCACGCCGTGGTGGTTGGACAGGTGGCTGACCCGGTCCTTGAGCGCGTCGGCGGCGGCGAGCGCCTCCCGGGTGTGCCCCAGCTCGGCCTGGGCGAAGCCGATGGTGGAGATGACGTCGTAGCGGTCGCCGGGGGCGAGCGCCTCGGCGAGCATCCTGGAGCCCTCCTCGACCACGGACGCCAGGTCTCCGCGGTAGAGCGCGACCACCAGCCCCGTCACGGCCGAGTTGTGCGCCTTCTTGAGCAGCCGCAGCTCGCGGGCCCGGCGCTGGTGGCGATCGACCTGCGCCAGGGCCTCGTCGAGGTCGCCGGCCGCGGTCAGCGAGATCGTGTAGTTGAGCAGGACGCTGAGCTCGCGGTAGGCGTCGCCCTCCGCCCGGGCCTCGACCAGCGACTCCTCGAAGAGCTCGCGCCATCCCGGCTCCTCGAGGTCTGCCAGCGCGGACGCCGCCATGCCCTTGGCGCCGGCCGAGCTGGTCCCCGACCGCGCGGCGAGGTCGATCGCCTCGCGGGCCAGCGCCAGCGCGGCACGCGCGTCGTTGTCCATGATCAGCGCCGCCGCCGCCTCCCGGTTGAGCAGCTGCGCCTCCTCCCGGGACCCGGGCCGCGCCAGGGCACGACCGGCGGCGATCTCGACCGGGTAGCGGTCCCAGTCGCCGATCTGGAACGCCTGCGTCGCCCTCGCCAGGGCGAGCGCGGCGCCGTGGGGGCCGGCGACCTCGAGGCCCTCGAGGAGCTGGCCGGCACGCTCGGGCTCGGCGGCGGTGCACGCGGCCTCCGCGGCCCGGATCCGCAGCTCGGTCGCGTCGTCCCCGTCGGCCGACTCGGCGGCGGTGACGAGGTGGCGCCACCTCTCCCCGGGGGTGGCCGACTGCTCCACCGCACGCAGGGCGGCGGCGTGGGCCTCGCCCCGGTCGCCGGCGGCGAGCAGGTGGTGCGCGACATCACCGGGGTGGTCGCTCAGCCGGGCGAGCGTGCGGTGGCACCGCACCCGCCGCTCCGACGACACCAGGTCGCCGATGACCTCGCCGATGAGGGCGTGCCGGATCCGGGCGCCGCCGTCGGCATCGACGACCACGAGCCCGGAGTCGAGGAGGCCCGGCACGTCGGGCACGTCGGTGGCCGGAACCGGCCGTCCCGCCAGCGCCAGCAGCGCGACCCCCTCCAGCTGCGCCTCCGGCAGGTCACGGCACCGCGCCAGCAGCGCGAGCTCCAGGCTGGCCGTCCCCCCGTCCACGCCGAGCTCCTCGATGAACAGCGGGTTGCCGCCGCTGCGCTCCACCAGCTCGTCGACCTCGGCGTCGGTGAGGCCGCCGCGGACCGCCGCGACCAGGGCCCGGGCGGCGTCGCGTCCCAAGGGCTCGAGGTCGAGCCGGGCGGCGCCCGCCTTGTCGAGCCGCGTCACGACCTCGGCGGCCGCCGGGTCGCCGCGCCGCGCGGTGACGACGAGCCGGACCCGGCCGACCAGCTGCTCCAGCACCTCCAAGGTCGCGGGGTCGGCCCACTGGGCGTCCTCGACGACCAGCACCGAGGACCCCATGGCGGCCTCGACCGCCGTCGCGACGTAGTCGGGGTCGCCGGTCCAGGTCTCGTCGGGCAGCTCGGGGAGCGCCCGTCGCAGGGACAGGAACGGCAGCCACGCCAAGGTGCCGAGGGCCCCGCCGACGCGGTGGGGGGTGGCGGCGAGGGCACGGGCGGTGAGCGCGGTCTTCCCCACCCCGGCCTCGCCGTGGACGAGCAGCGCACCCTCGGGTCCACCGAGCAGCTCGGCGAACGACTCCAGCTCGGTTGCTCTCCCCAGGAGCTCCCTCATGGCGAGCAGGCTAGCGGCGGGCCGCGCCGGACGTGGCGCAATTGCACGATGCGCCGCTCACCCGCCCCGGCGAGGGTGGTGTCGACACACCGAGGGGGACTCCATGACCATCACCGCCATCGACCGACGCCGCGAATCACCACCCGGGTGGGGCGCTGTGCTCTCACCGCGCGAGACCGAGGTCCTGCGCCTCATCGCGCAGGGGCGGACCAACGCCGAGATCGCCGCCGACCTGTTCATCTCCGTCCCGACGGTCAAGACGCACGTGGCTCAGCTGCTGCGCAAGGTCCGAGCGCGCGACCGGGTCGCGCTCGTGGTCGCGGCCTACACGACCGGCTTCGTGACGCCGGCGGCCGCCCGGCCGCGCCTGCGGTGCACGGCGCAGCGCGGGCACACCCCCCGACGCTGACGCACGCCGGCCCCGACAGGCCACCTGCCTGCGCGGCGCGTCGCGCCCCACGCCGCACCCGGGGTCGCCGCTAGCGTCGGGGCATGATCGCCCGCCGACTCGCCTCCGTCCCGCCGACCGTGTTCAGCGAGATGTCGGCGCTCGCGGTGCGCACCGGTGCGCTCAACCTCGGCCAGGGGTTCCCCGACGTCGACGGTCCGGCCTCGGTCATCGCCGCGGCCCAGGAGGCGCTGCGGTCGGGCGCCAACCAGTACGCCCCCGGGATCGGCGTGCCCGAGCTCCGGGCCGCGATCGCGCGGCACCAGCAGCGCCACTACGGACTCGACATCGACCCCGACCGGGAGGTCGTCGTGACGACGGGGTGCACCGAGGCGATCGCCGCCACGCTGCTGGCGCTCGTCGACCCGGGCGACGAGGTCGTCGTGCTGGAGCCCTACTACGACTCCTACGTCGCCGTGCTGGAGATGTGCGGTGCGCGGCGGCGACCGGTGACCCTCCGGGCTCCGGACTTCCGGCCCGACCTCGACGAGCTGCGGGCCGCGATCACCCGCGACACCCGGCTGGTGCTGCTCAACACCCCGCACAACCCCACCGGCACGGTCCTCACCCGCGAGGAGCTGCAGGTGGTCGCCGACCTGGCCGTCGAGCACGACGTGATCGTGGTGACCGACGAGGTCTACGAGCACCTGGTCTTCGACGACGCCCGATCCGCCGAGGGGCACGTGCCGATCTCGACCCTGCCCGGCATGGGGGAGCGCACCCTGACGCTGTCGAGCGTGGGGAAGTCCTACAGCCTCACCGGCTGGAAGGTCGGCTGGGCCACCGGCCCCGCCCACCTGGTGCAGGCCGTGCTGGCCGCCAAGCAGTGGCTCACCTTCACCTCCGGCGCGCCCCTCCAGCCCGCCGTCGCCCACGCGCTCGACCACGAGCCCGACTGGCCGCGCGAGCTCGCCCGAGACCTGCAACGTCGCCGCGACCTGCTCTGCGACGGGCTCACCGCGGCCGGGCTGGCGCCGCGGGTGCCCGAGGGCACCTACTTCGCCACGACCGACGTGAGCCACCTCGGCTGGCCGGACGGGCGGGCCCTCTGCCTCGCGCTGCCCGAGCTCGCCGGCGTCGTCGCGATCCCGGCGCAGGCGTTCTACGACGACGCCGAGGCGGGACGCCAGCTGGTGCGCTGGGCGTTCTGCAAGCAGCCCGACGTGATCAGCGAGGGCGTACGCCGGCTCGCGGCCGCCGACCTGTCGCGCTGACGCCGCTCAGCGACCCGGGTAGTCCCGCGGCGGGTGCTCGGAGCCGTCCGAGCCCTCGTCGCCCGGCCGCTGGCCGTAGGGGTCGCCCTGACCGCCCTGGCCGTAGGGGTCGCTGCTCGGCGGCGGGTACTGCGGGGACTGCTGGCCGGGCTGGCCGTAGGGGCTCGGCGGCGTCGAGCCGCTGCCGTACTGGCCGCCCCCGTACTGGCCGTAGCCGGGGTACTGCTGGTCGTAGCCACCGGGCCCGCCGGGGTGGGACGGGGTCCCGGCGAACCAGTCGCCGGCCCCGCCGACGAAGAGCAGCACGATCGTGGCGGCCGCGGCGACGAGGGTGACGACAGAGCCACCGCTGGAGACGCCCAGCAGCGACAGGAGGGCCACGACCGCGCTGGAGATCACGAGCAGGATGCGGGCGACGTTGGAGCGCCGCAGCACCAGCACGGCGAGCACGACGGCGATGATCGCCCACACGAGCAGGCCCACGATGACGGCCACCAGCACACCCACGGCCGTGTCGGCGTCGATGTTGGCGTCCTGGAACTCCGGGACCCGCTCCATCTCGTTGATGACCTCGTCGCGCGCGACCAGGAGGGCGAGCCCGGTGAAGCCGAAGAGCAGGGCGCTGAGGGTGGAGAAGACGATGGTGATCCAGGCCGCCGCGGTGACGGTGCCGGGGCGCCGATCGGCCGGCGGCTGTCCGTAGGACGGCTGCTGGCCGTAGGGGCTCTGGCCGTAGGACGGCTGCTGGCCGTAGGGGTCCTGGCCGTAGGGCTGGTGCGTGGGTCCCGGGTCGCTCATGGCTCTATCTCACCACGTCCGGGCGGCGAGGGGCCGCGGAGCGCCTCGGTCAGCGCGCCTCGGGGGAGAACCAGCGCCGCACCTCGACGCGTCGCAGGCACACCACCGTCGCCACGGCGGCGGCCGCCGGGACCAGGACGAGCGGCGTCGCGAGCACGAGGGCGAGGCAGGCGCCGGCGCTGAAGGAGGCACTGACGATCAGTCCGCGACGGGCCCAGGCGCGGCGAGCCATCGCGAACCCCGCCAGCACGAGTGACGCGGAGGACCAGACGACGAGCACACCGGCCAGCGCGAGCATCGACGAGCGCACCTGGTCCATCGTCATCTGCTCGTCGAGCACCTCGGGCTGCTGCTGCTCGAGGACACTGCGCAGGAAGTCCGGCGAGAGCCCGGCGATGGCCAGCCACAGCAGTGACAGCGACAGCAGCCCGCCGGCCGTGACGACGGTGATCACGAACGCCGCCACCAGCGCACCGGGCCGCGCCGGGCTGGGCTGGTGGCGCTGACCGGGGCGGGCGGCGTGGGGCATCGGGCCGCGCTGCGTGGGGTGGGCGTACGCCGGGTGCGGCTGCGGCGCGGAGGGCTGCGGCGCGTGCGGCTGGGGCGGGTAGGGCTGGCCGTAGGGCGACTGTGCGGGCGCGCCCACGGGCTGCTGGACGGGAGCCGGGGCGGGCGCCGGCTCGCCGAAGGGACGACTGGCCGGCGGCGGCACGTCGGGTGAGGAACCGGGTGAGGAATCGGGTGAGGAAGAGGGCGGGCCGTCGCCTGCCTCGGGCGGCGCGGTGTCGCCGGCCCCGCCCCAGGGCGACGGGCTCGAGGCGTCGCGGCGGGCGTCGTCACCGCCCCGCTCCTTCGCCTTCACCGGCTCCGGCGGCGTCCACCGGCCGGTGGCGAACCACTCGCGCGCGGGCTGCATCCACAGCATCGCCGCGCCGGCGGCGACGAAGGAGCCGGCCAGCCCGCCAGCGGGGATGCCGGTCACGAAGACCGGGATCGCGAACAGGGTGAGCGACAGGCGGGCCGAGCGGTCGGGCCGCCGGACGTACCAGCCGAGGATGGCGGTCGCGCAGGCGCACGCCGCGGCGACCATGCACGAGATCCGCAGCAGCTCGGTGGTGGCGGGCACGGTCAGGCCCAGCGAGGAGAACGGCGCGTCGGCGAGGACGTCGCGGATCGCCTCCTGCGTCTCGAGGGAGCGGAGCGAGGTGACCCGCTCCCAGGCGGTGAGCAGCACCATCAGCGAGGAGAACATGACGATGCCAGACGCCAGGCTGACCTGGGGCGGGCGCTGCTTGGTCGGCTGGCTCACGCGGTCATTGTCCCAGTGCGACCCAGCCATCCCCCACTGCACCCCGTGACGGCGGTACGGGGTTTCTCAGGGTCGGGCTCAGGGACCGGCGGGGCGCTGTCCCCGATGCGCCGCACGTCGGTGCGCCGCGAAGGTGGAGCCATGATCAGCGTCGAGCACCTCACCCAGCACTACGGCCGGTTCACGGCCGTCGACAACGTCTCCTTCACGGCCGCGACGGGCCGGGTCACCGGCTTCCTCGGCCCCAACGGCGCCGGCAAGTCCACGACCATGCGGATCATGGTCGGCCTGACCCGGCCCAGCGCCGGCCGAGCCACCATCGCCGGGCACGACTACCGCGACCTGGCCAACCCGGGCCTCGAGGTCGGCGTCCTGCTGGACGCGTCCGCCCAGCACGCCGGTCGCACCGGACGCGAGATCCTGGCGGTCGCCGCCCACACGATGGGTCTGCCCCGGTCCCGCGTCACCGAGACGCTCACCCGTGTCGGTCTGACCGACGACGAGGCCCAGCGCCGCGTCCGCAACTACTCCCTCGGCATGCGCCAGCGCCTCGGCCTCGCCACCGCCCTCATCGGCGACCCGCAGGTGCTGATCCTCGACGAGCCCGCCAACGGCCTCGACCCGGCCGGCATCCGGTGGATGCGCGACCTGCTGCGCGGCTTCGCCGACGACGGCGGCACCGTGCTGCTGTCGTCGCACCTGCTGCACGAGATCGAGGTCATCGCCGACGACCTCGTCGTCATCGGCCAGGGTCGCATCGTCGCCGAGGGGAGGAAGGCCGACCTGCTGGCCGCGGCCGGCACGCTCGTGCGCACCGCCGACGTCGACCGACTGGCCCGTGCCCTGCACGAGGCGGCGGTCGTCACCACCCCCGTCGACGGCGGCCTGCGCGCCGACGCCGACCCCGAGCTCGTGGGCGAGACCGCGCACCGTGCCGGCGTCGCGCTGCACGAGCTGCGCCCCGCCGACGGCGCCGGCCTGGAGGAGATGTTCCTCCAGCTCACCGCCCAGACCTCGCGCGACGAGACCGCCCTCGAAGGAGCAGCAGCATGACCGACACGACCCTCACTGCGCCCACTGTCGCCGGCGTCGCCGGGCGATCTGTGCGGGCCGCGACCCCGATCCCGACGACCCGGCTCGTGGCGGTCGAGCTGCGCAAGATGTTCGACACCCGCGCCGGCTTCTGGCTGGTGGCCGGGATCGGCATCGTCTCGCTGCTCGCCACGGCCGCCGTCCTGGTCTTCGCCCCCCGCGCCGAGCTGACCTACGAGACGTTCGCGTCGGCCATCGGCGCGCCGATGTCCATCCTGCTGCCGGTGGTCGCCATCCTCGCGCTCACCAGCGAGTGGAGCCAGCGCAGCGGGTTGACGACCTTCACCCTGGTCCCGCACCGCGGACGCGTCATCGCCGCCAAGGCGGTCGCCGTCCTCGGCGTCGCCGTCGCGTCGATGCTCCTGGCTGCGGCCGTCGGCGCCCTGGGCAACGTCGTGGGCACCGCGATCGCCGGGGTCGACACGACCTGGAACGTCTCGCTCGCCGAGTTCGGGCAGATCGTGCTGGCCAACGTGATCGGCATGGGCATCGGCTTCATGCTCGCCGTGCTGCTGCGCAGCTCCGCCGGTGCGATCGTCGGCTACTTCGTCTACACCGCCCTGCTCCCCACGATCAGCAGTGCGCTCGCCTCCACCCAGGACTGGTGGCGCGACAACGGCGCGTGGATCGACGTCAACTACGCCACCTCGGCGCTCTACAGCGACTCGATGACGGGCGAGCAGTGGGCCCAGCTCGGCGTGACGACCCTGGTGTGGCTCTGGATCCCGCTGGCCCTCGGGCTGCGCGCGGTCCTGCGTGCCGAGGTGAAGTAGATCCCCTCTGCTTCCCTCGTGCCCATCAGCGGCTGCCGGTCGGGGGACCGGCGGCCGCTGATGCCTGTCGCAGACCCCGGTCTCTGACAGGCTGGCCGCATGCACCCGGACGCCTGGCTGGTCGTCATCGACCCGCAGCGGATCTTCGCCGACCCCGCGAGCCCGTGGGGCTCGGCCATGTTCCCCGACATCGTGGAGCCCGTACGACGACTCGCGGCCGCCGCGGGCGAGCGCACCGTCGTCACCCGCTGGGTGCCTGCCCGCGACCCGCAGGGCAGCTGGCGCGCCTACCTCGACGCCTGGCCGTTCGCCGACGTCCCCGACGACGACCCGCTGCTCGACCTGGTCCCGGAGGCGCACGGCCTGGGCGACGTCGTCGTCTCGTTGCCGACCTTCGGCAAGTGGGGTCCCGAGCTCGCCGCCGTCACCGGCCCCGTGCCCCACCTCGTCCTCACCGGCGTGAGCACCGACTGCTGCGTGGTGTCGACCGCGCTCGCCGCGGCCGACGCCGGCGCCACGGTCACCGTCGTCACCGACGGCTGCGCCGGGTCCTCGGCCGACAACCAGCGCGCGGCCCTGCACGTGATGGACCTCTACCCGCCCCAGATCACCCTGGCCACGACCGACGAGGTCCTCGGGTCGTGAGCCGGGTCATCCACACCGGTCAGGCGCTCGTCGACGTGGTCGTGGAGGTGCCCGACCTCCCCGCACGTGGCCAGAACGTCATGGCCGTCTCGACCGCCGACTACGCCGGGGGCGCGGTGACGGTGCTCGCGGCGGCGGCGCGCTTCGGCGCGGAGTGCGTGCACGCCGGCGCCCACGGCACCGGCCCGCACGGCGACCTGGTCCGGGCGGCGCTGGCCGCCGAGGGGATCACCGCCTCCGCTCCCCCGGTGGCCGGGCTCGACACCGGCATCTGCGTGGTGATGCTCGAGCCGAGCGCCGAGCGGACGTTCGTGACCACCCTGGGCGCCGAGCGCCGGATCAGCGTGGAGTCGCTGGGCACCTCCGAGCCGCGTCCCGGCGACCTGGTGTGCGTCACCGGCTTCTCGCTCGCCCTCGACAGCACGCGCGACCCGCTGCTGGCCTGGTTGCCGACCCTGGACCCCGACGTGGTCGTGGTCCTCGACCCGGGAGCCGCGTTCGCCGGCCTGTCGGAGGAGGTGCGCGCCGCCATGCTCGCTGTGACCGACGTCTGGACGAGCAACGCCGAGGAGGCCGAGCACCTGCTCCACGCCGTGGGGGCGGAGGCGCCGGGCGACCTCACCGGCCGCACCGCCGCCATCGCTCCCCTGCTGCGGGGCGCCGCCGTCGCCATCGTCCGCGACGGACCGGCGGGCTGCGCCGTGCACGTCGACGGCGCGACGACCTACGTCCCGGGCTTCCCGCAGGAGCCGGTCGACACCAACGGCGCGGGTGACACCCACACCGGCGCGCTCCTGGCCGAGGTGGTGGCCGGCACGCCGTGGGTCGAGGGCTGCCGCCGGGCCAACGCGGCCGCGGCGATCAAGGTCACCCGGCGCGGCCCCGAGTCGGCACCGACCGCCGCCGAGGTCGACGCGTTCCTGGCCCGCGGCGGGCAGGGAGCCGGCCCGGCGACGGGTCGGGCGACGGGCCGGGCAACGGGCTAGGTGCGGCGGCCGCCCGACTCGCGCAGCCGCCGGCCCTTCTCGACGTCCTTGCGCGCCTTCTCGGCGGCCTTGTCCGACTTGCGGGTGTCGCGCGGGGGCAGCTGCAGCACCTCCTCCGCGGCGATGCCCGCTTGGAGCTGTCGTCCGCGCTCGAGCTCGGCGTCGAGCTCGGCACCGAAGAGCAGCGCCAGGTTGGTGATCCACAGCCACAGCAGGAACGCGATGACGCCGGCGAGCGAGCCGTAGGTCTTGTCATAGCTGGAGAAGTTGGCGACGTAGAACCCGAACGCCGCCGACGCCAGCACCCACACCACGATCGCGACGACCGCGCCGATGCTGATCCAGCGGAGCTTCGGCTGCTTCACGTTGGGAGTGGCGTAGTAGAGCAGCGCCACGATGAGCACGACGACCGCCAGAAGCACCGGCCACTTCGCGATGCTCCACACCGTGACCGCTGCCGACTCCAACCCGATCGCGCGGCCGACCGCCTCCGCGGCCGGGCCGGTCAGCACCAGCCCGACCGCGACGACGGCGGCGAGCACGACGGTCACCAGCGTGACGAGGAGGACGGTCGGGCGCAGCTTCCAGATCGGGCGGCCCTCGTCGATCTCGTAGATCCGGTTCATGCCGCGTCCGAACGCGCCGACGTAGCCCGAGGCCGACCACAGGGCGGTGGCGAGGCCGATCACCAGCGCCAGACCGGCGCCCTGGTTGCCGGCGAGCTCGGTCAGCGTCGGCTCGAGGGTGTCGGCGGCCGAGGAGGCACCGATGTCGCTCAGGATCTGCAGGAGCGTGTCGACCGTCTTCTGCTGCTGGCCGACGAGGCCGACCAGCGAGAGCATCGCGATCGCGGCCGGGAACAGGGCGAGGATGGAGTAGTAGGTCAGTGCCGCCGCGACGTCGGTGCACTGGTCGTCGAGGAACTCGCGGACCGTCTTGCGCAGCACGTAGCCCCACGTGGGCTTGGCCAGGTCGTCGGGCGAGTCGGGCTTGCCGGGTGCGTCGGGCTCGGGGGCGGTCTCCCGCTCCTCGCTGGTGTGCTCCCCTGGGGCGGAGTCGGATCGCTGCGTCATGACCTCACAGTGCCCGACGCGCGCCCGCCCATACGGTCGTCCGCCACGCGACGCGAGCGGGCGCCGTGGACACCCGCTCGCGTCGCGCTCGATCGGTCAGCGCTGGGTCAGCGGACCAGGCACGGACGCTTGGGGTCGAACGCCCAGTCCGCGACGAGGTACTGCATGGCGACGGCGTCGTCGCGGGCGCCGAGGCCGTGCTCGAGGTAGAGCTCGTGGGCCTCGGCGAGCCGGTCGCGGTCGAGGGCGACCCCCAGGCCGGGCGCGTCAGGCACGGCGATCGCCCCGTCGCGGATCTGCAGCGGGTCGGTCGTCAGGCCCTGGCCGTCCTGCCAGATCCAGTGCGTGTCGAGGGCGGTGATCTCGCCGGGCGCCGCGGCCCCCACCTGGGTGAACATCGCCAGCGACACGTCGAAGTGGTTGTTGGAGTGCGAGCCCCACGTCAGGCCGAAGTCGTGGCACAGCTGCGCGACGCGCACCGAGCCGGCCATCGTCCAGAAGTGCGGGTCGGCGAGCGGGATGTCGACGGCGTTGGTGCGCACCGCATCGGCCATCTGGCGCCAGTCGGTGGCGACCATGTTGGTGGCCGTGCGCAGGCCGGTGCGGCGCTTGAACTGCGCCATCACCTCGCGCCCGGAGTAGCCGCCCTCGGCGCCGCACGGGTCCTCCGCATAGGCCAGGACGTCGCCCTTGCCGGCGAGCAGCCGGACGGCGTCCTCGAGGAGCCAGCCGCCGTTGGGGTCGAGGGTGATCCGCGCGTCGGGGAAGCGCTCGTGCAGCGCGGTCACCGCCGCGACCTCCTCCTCGCCGGGCAGCACGCCGCCCTTGAGCTTGAAGTCGGTGAAGCCGTAGCGGGCCTGCGCGGCCTCGGCGAGCCGTACGACGGCCTCCGGGGTCATCGCCTCCTCGCGACGGAGCCGCTCCCAGTCGTCGACGCCCGACGAGTGCTCGCGCAGGTAGGGCAGGTCCGTGCGGTCGGGGTCGCCGACGTAGAACAGGTAGCCCAGCATCGGCACGGAGTCGCGCTGCTGGCCCTCGCCGAGGAGCTCCGCGACCGGGACGCCGAGCGCCTGGCCGGAGAGGTCGAGCAGCGCCGACTCGAGCGCGGTGACCGCGTGGATGGTGGTGCGGAGGTCGAAGGTCTGCTGGCCGCGGCCGCCGGCGTCGCGGTCGGCGTACGCCGCCGCGACGCGGCGCAGCAGCGTGCGGAACCGCGCGACGGGCTGGCCGACGAGGAGGTCGGCGGCGTCGGCGATCGTCTGCCGGATCGCCTCCCCACCGGGCACCTCGCCGAGGCCCTCGCGGCCCTCGGAGTCGGTGACGACCGCGATGTTGCGGGTGAAGAACGGGCCGTGCGCGCCGCTGAGGTTGAGCAGCATGGAGTCGTGCCCGGCGACCGGGACGACCTCGACCCTGGCGATCGTGCTCACTCGAGGTCACCGTCGATCCGGCGGCGCAGGCCCCACGGGTTGTCGTCGCGCACCGCGGCGGGCAGCAGCGCGGCCGGCACGTCCTGGTAGGCGACCGGGCGCTGGAAGCGCTCGATGGCCAGGCTGCCCACGCTGGTGGTGCGCGAGTCGGACGTCGCGGGGTAGGGGCCGCCGTGGACCATCGCGTGACCGACCTCGACGCCGGTGGGCCAGCCGTTGAAGAGCACGCGTCCGGCCTTCAGCTCGAGAACGGGCAGCAGCGCGCGGGCGTCGTCGACGTCGGCGTCGGTGGCGTGCACCGTCGCGGTGAGCTGGCCCTCGAGGCCCTCGAGCCGGGGCAGCAGGCTCGTCACGTCGTCGTAGCGCACGACGACGCCGGCGGCGCCGAAGACCTCGTCGGTCACCGTGCTGTCGTCGATCGCGAGCAGCTCGACGGGAGCCTCGTAGACCCCCGGCGCGGGGGCGTGCTCGCCCGCCGCGGAGCCCTCGCCCACGACCCGGACGCCCTCGGTGCCTCGCAGGCTGGCGGTGCCGCTGGCGTACGCCTCGGCGATGCCCGGGGTGAGCATCGGCTGGCCGGTGGCCGCGCCCACCGCCTCACCGGCCGCGCGGAGGAAGGCGTCGCCCCGCTCGCCGGACGGCAGGAAGAGCAGGCCGGGGTTGGTGCAGAACTGGCCGGAGCCGAGCGTCAGGCTGCCGACGTAGGCCCCGGCGAGGGCGGCGACGTCGCCCTCGAGGGCGCCGGGCAGCACCACGACCGGGTTGATCGACGACATCTCGGCGTAGACGGGGATCGGCACCTCGCGCTCCGCGGCGGCGCGGACCAGGGCCAGGCCGCCGCCTCGCGAGCCGGTGAAGCCCACCGCGGCGATGCGCGGGTCGGTGACGAGCTCCTGGCCGGTCTCGATGCCGCCGAGCACGAAGGAGAACGTGCCGGCGGGCAGGCCGGCCCGCTCGACCGCGCGGGTGATCGCGCGGGCGACGAGCGTCCCGGTGACCGGGTGGGCCGGGTGGCCCTTGACCACGACCGGGCACCCCGCCGCCAGGGCGGACGCGGTGTCGCCGCCGGCGGTCGAGAAGGCGAGCGGGAAGTTGCTCGCGCCGAACACCGCGACCGGGCCGAGCGGCACCATCCGCTGGCGGATGTCGGCGCGCGGCAGCGGCGTACGCTCCGGCAGCGCCGGGTCGATGCGCACGCCGAGGTGGTCACCCTGACGCACGACCCCCGCGAAGAGGCGCAGCTGGCCGGTCGTGCGGCCCACCTCGCCGGTGATGCGGCCCTCGGGCAGACCGCTCTCGCGCACCGCCTCCACGATGATCGCGTCCTTGTCGGACTCGATCTCGCTCGCCACCGCCTCGAGGAACGCCCCGCGCTCCTCCGGGGTGGTGGCGCGGTAGGCCGTGAACGCGTGCGCGGCGGCCGTGGTCGCGGCCGCGACGTCCGGGTGCTCGGAGTCGGCGCCGGCGATGATCGAGGTGGCGGTGATCGTGGGGCTGTCGGTCATGGTGTCCTTCGGGATCGGGATGAGTGGTCGTGGCCGGTCGGGCCCGGGCAGACCCGCGGTCAGGCCTGGGAGCCTGCCACCTTGTCCACGAGGGTCTGCAGCTCGCCCCGCTCGGCGTCGGTGAGGTCGGCGAGCGGCGGACGGACCGGACCGGCCGGGCGACCGACGGCGGCGAGGCCGGCCTTGACGATCGACACCGCGTAGCCGGACTCGCGGTCGCGGATCTTGGTGTAGGGGATGACGAAGTCGTTGAGCATGGCGTAGACCGTCGTCTGGTCCTGGCGGCGCACGGCGTCGTAGAAGTCGAGCGCGAAGCCCGGCACGAAGTTGAAGATCGCCGAGCTGTAGGTCGTCACGCCGAGCTGGAGCAGGGGCAGGGCGAACATCTCGGCCGTGGGCAGGCCGCCGATGTAGATCAGCCGGTCGCCGAGCTGGGCGTAGGTGCGGGTCATCTGCTCGATCGCGCCGACGCCGTCCTTGAAGCCGACGAGGTTGTCGTTGCGGGCGCAGGCCTGCTCGAGGGCGTCGGTGCCGAGCACGGCGTTGGCGCGGGAGTAGTAGACGACGCCGAGGTCGGTGGCGGCGCACACGGCGCTGATGTGCTCGACCAGGCCGCGCTGGCCGGCCTCGGTGAGGTAGGGCGGCATCAGCAGGATGCCGTCGGCGCCGGCCTCCTGGGCCGCCTTGACCTGGGCGACCGCGTTGACGGTCGAGCCGGTGGCGGGGCCCAGGACGGGCACCTTGCCGCCGGCACCGGCGATCGCGGCCCGCACGACGCGGTCGGACTCCTCGGCGTTGAGGGAGAAGCCCTCACCCGTGCCGCCGGCGGCGAACAGGCCGGCCACCGGATAGCCGCTGAGCCACTCGAGGTGCTCGCGGTAGGCCGGCTCGTCGAACGTGAGGTCGGTGTCGAAGTGGGTGACCGGGAAGGACAGCAGTCCGCTGCCCAGGGTCTCGGCGAGCTCGGTGGGGCTGTACTTCGTCACGCTGCGTCCTTCGGTTCGGGCCGTGGCTCCGTGGTCACGGATGTGGCGGTGTTCACCAACCTAGGAAGCCCGACGATGCCTGTCCAAGCCCGTTTCTGAATCCAGTGATGCTCCTGTGGCATGGTGCGGCCGGTTACCGTGACCCCGTGACCCCGGACGTCCTCCTCGTCGGCGCCGGCGACCTCGGCGCCACGGTCGGCCTCCGGCTGGCCGCGCTCGGGCACGGGGTGCTCGCCCTGCGGCGCGACGCCTCGCGGGTGCCCGCCCCTCTCGTCGGCCGCTCGGTCGACCTCACCCGTGCGGCGCCCGACCTGTCCGGCGTACGCCCGAGCCTGGTCGTCGTCGCCCTCACCGCCCGTCCGCGCACCGAGGAGGCCTACCGCGCGACGTACGTCGAGGGGATGGCGCGCGCGCTCGACACGCTGGCCGAGGCCCCCGACCGGGCCGTGCTGGTCTCCTCGACCGCGGTGCACGCCAGCCGCGACCTCCCGGAGGTCGAGGACGAGACCGCTCCCCCGGCCCCGGCCGACGGCCCAGGGCGGATGCTCGTGGCCGCCGAGGAGGCCTTCCACGAGCGGATCCCGCACGGGACGGTGCTGCGCCTGTCCGGGCTCTACGGCGGCGCCAGCACGCGGCTGCTCGACCAGGTCCGCGAGGGGCGGATCGACGACCCGCACCGCTGGACCAACCGCATCCACCGCCAGGACGCCGCGGCCGCCGTGGTGCACCTGCTGACGATGCCCGCTCCGCCCGAGCGCCTCTACCTCGGCACCGACGACGAGCCCGCCCAGCTCGGCGACGTGGCGGCGTTCCTCGCCGAGCGCCTCGGCGCACCCGCCCCGCCTCCGGCCGACCCGGCCCGGGGCCACGGCAAGCGACTGTCCGACGCGCGGCTGCGCGCCACCGGCTGGGCGCCGGCGTACCCCTCCTACCGCGAGGGCTACGCCCGCCTGCTGCCGGGCTGACGGCTTCGGGGGCGCGGGGTGGCGTGCTGGCGCGGGCCGACCGCGTCTGACATAACGGCGTACCTGGTGGGCGAGTCCGACACCTGGAGGCCGTTGCAACCCCCTCCAGGTGTCGGAGTCCCCGCTCGAGCGGGGACTCCGACAACGCGACGACGGCGGCAGCGACACCACCCCCGCCGGTCACATGGTGACCGGCTTCCCGCCCGTCACGGCGATGACCTCGCCGGTGATGTAGCTCGACTCCGGTGAGGCGAGGTAGACGAACGCCGTGGCGACCTCGGCGGGCTGCCCGGCGCGCCCGAGGGGCGTGTCCTGACCGAAGACCTCGACCTTCTCCGGCGGCATGGTCGCCGGGATGAGGGGCGTCCAGATGGGCCCGGGGGCGACGGAGTTGACGCGGATCCCCTTCTCGGCCAGCGTCTGGGCCAGGCCGCGGGTGAAGTTGACGATCGCCGCCTTCGTGCTGGCGTAGTCGAGCAGCTCCGGCGACGGGGACGACGACTGCACCGACGAGGTGTTGATGATCGACGCGCCGGACCTCATGTGCGGCAGCGCCATCCGGCACAGCCAGAACATCGCGTAGACGTTGGTCTTCATCACCCGGTCGAGCTGCTCGGTCGTGATGTCGGCGAGGCCGCCGGGCTGCGCCATCTGGTAGGCGGCGTTGTTGACGAGGATGTCGATGCGACCGAGCTCGGAGACGGCCGTGTCGACGAGCGCCTGGCACGCCTCCTCGCGCACGAGGTCGGTCGGCACGAGCACCGCCCGGCGTCCGGCCTCCTCGACGAGTCGTCCGGTCTCGCGCGCGTCCTCGTCCTCGCCCTCGAGGTAGGCGATCACCACGTCGGCGCCCTCGCGCGCGAACGCGAGCGCGACCGCGCGGCCGATGCCGGAGTCGCCGCCGGTGATCACGGCGACCTGGTCGAGCAGGCGGTCGTGGCCGACGTACGTCTCCTCGCCGTGGTCGGGCTTCTCGCCCATCTCGCCGGTGACGGAGTCCTCGTCGCCGGGCTTCGGCAGCTGCTCGCCCTCGGTGTCGGGCTGCTCGTGCAGCTCGGTGGGGTCCTGGCGGGTCTGGTCGGCCTGTCGGTCGTCGCCCATGGTCGTCCGTCCTCTCGGGTTGCCTGCATTGCCTGGTCGGCATCGCGGTACCCGGCATACGACGGTCGATGCGGGGCACCGGAAGGCCATGTCACCCAAGGACGCGGCGGTCGCGGCGACCGACCGTTGGACCGATCCCGACGGCATCCGCGCCCCTGCCGGGCTCGTCCACGCCTGGCTGCGGGGGACCAACCAGACGCTCTGCGGCGTCCCGTTGAGCAAGGCGCGGCTGCACCGCTTCCCGCACGTGCAGTGGGTCGATGCCCAGCCGGCCACGGGACGCGACGCCGACGAGGTCCGCGAGGTCTGCCGACGGTGCGCCGCGGGGATGGGCGCCAAGCGCGACAGCCGGCCGTGGAGGCGGGACAACCCGCGGCCCTGACGCCGATCGCCACGCTCGACCCATTCCGCAGCGGGTCCACCTGTCCGCCCGACTGAGCAGGCAGCGCCCGACGTGGTGGGCGAGTCTGACACCTGGAGGCCTTTGCAACGGCCTCCAGGTGTCGGAGTCCCCGCTCGAGCGGGGACTCCGACAGGCCGAGCCAGCGCGGACCCGCCGGCGGGAGTCACGTCGCCGAAACACGAGGCCACCAGACTGGCGCCGTGGAGATCACCCGCGCCGACTTCGACGACCCCCGGCTGGCGGCGTTCCTCCGGGCGCACCTCGACGACCTCGCCCCCACCGCGCCGCCGGAGAGCCGCCACGCCCTCGACCTGGCCGCCCTGCGGGGCGACGGCGTACGCCTGTGGGTGGGCACGGACGACGGGGCGATCGTCGGCACGGCCGCGTTGGCGGCGCTCGAGGACGGCCATGAGGAGCTCAAGAGCATGCGCACCGAGCCGCGGGTGCGCGGCACTGGCGTGGCGAGCCGGCTGCTGGCCCACGCCCTGGCCGACGCCCGGGCACGGGGCGTCGGGCGCGTGTCGCTCGAGACGGGCAGCATGGAGTTCTTCGCGCCCGCGCGCCGGTTCTACGCCCGGGCCGGGTTCGTGCCGTGCCCGCCCTTCGCGTCCTACGCCGACGACCCGCTGAGCTGCTTCATGACGCTGGTGCTGGCTCCGGGCTGACGTCGCCGGCCCAGGCCGGGAGCACCACCGTCGCCGTGGTGCCGCGCCCCCGCTCGGAGTCGATGTCGACCGTGCCGCCGTGGCGGGCCGCGATCCGGGCCACGATCGCGAGCCCGAGGCCGGTGCCCGGTCGCGCCAGCGCCGCGGGGTTGGTGGAGCGGAAGAACTCGCGGAACAGCTGCGTGCGGTCGGCCTCGGAGATGCCGATGCCCGTGTCGGTGACCGCGACGACGACCGAGTCGTCCTGCCGCGCGACGCGCACGGTGACCCGTCCGCCGGGATCGGTGTACTTGATCGCGTTGGTGGCCAGGTTGGTGAGGAGGCGGTGGAGCTCCTCGGCATCACCGGGCACCAGCAGCGGCTCGTCGGGCAGGTCGGCGTCGCACGTGACGCCTCCGGCGGACGCGGCGGCGTGGCACTCCTCGTAGACGTCGTGCACCACGCGGCGCAGGTCGACCGGGATCGGGTCGAACTCGCGGTGCGGGTCGGAGACCTGGGCCATCGTCAGCATGTCGTCGATGACGGCCCGCATCCGCCGCGCGCCGCGCGTCGCGGCCGCCACCGACCGGCGCCCGTCCTCGTCGAGCCGGTCGGTGTCGAGGAGCTCGAGGTTGGCGCTCATCGAGAAGAGCGGGTTGCGCAGCTCGTGGCCGAGGGTGTTGACCACCTCGACGCGATAGCTGTCGAGGCGCCGCAGCCGGTCGACGACGGCACGCTCGAGCTCGAGCTGGCGCGCCTTGCCGACGGCCAGGCCCAGGTCGCGGCCGATGTCGCGCGCCGCCTCGACCTCGACGTCGCTCCACGGACGGGAGGCCGAGACGCGGGTCAGCACGAGGAAGCCGACGCACTCGGGCCCCACTCCCATCGGCACGAAGAGCACCGACCCGATGCCGATGCCGTCGAGGAACCCGAGCAGCCGCCCGGCGTCCTCAGGGGACAGGCCGGGGTGGTCGAGGTGGTCGCGGGAGAAGGGCGTCACCACCTGGTCGGCCCAGTAGGTGCGCGCGAGCCCCACCACCACGTCGTCGATGTCGTCGAACGGCGGCACGTCGTAGGTCTCGTCCACGGCGTACGACGTCGTGGTGGAGCCCGTGCCGTCGGCGTCGAACGCCGTCAGCCACATGCCCACGGCGTCGAAGCAGGACACGACCGCGGCCCGGCACGCCTCGAGGACGAGCTCGAGGGTCGGCTCCCCGAGCGCCTGGCGCACGATCTGGCGCGCCTGCGCCGCCATCCGCACCTGCTGGCTGAGCTCCTCGCGCTCGAGCGCGAGCAGGACGAGGGTGCGCGCGAGCCCGGCGTACCTCGTCAGCACCTCCATCTTCGCCGGCGAGGGCAGCCGGCCGTCGTCGGGGATGTCGACCGACAGCACTCCGCGCAGCCGTCCCTGGTCGTCGTGGACGGGGGCGGCGAGCAGGTCGAGCGGGTGCCAGGCGTCCTCCCCCTCCAGCGGCGTGACGTCGGGGATGTGGCTGTAGGCCAGGGACTCCGCGCTCGCCCGGTCGTGCGGCACGAAACGCCACACCCCCCACTCGTCGGCGTCCTCGAGCTCGCGCTCGATCGACTCGACCGGCACCCGGGTGCCGACGAAGCCGTCCTCGACCCCGGCGGCAGCGACGACCTCGAAGTGGTCGTCGCGGCGCAGTGTGAGGGAGGACTGGGCGAACCCGGCGAGCGTGGCGACGCCCTCGACCAGCACCTGGAGGTGCTGGCGCGTCTGCTCGTCGTCCCAGGCGGGCTCGGCGGCACGCCGACCCGGACGCGGCTCGACCGACATCACACCCCCCGTCGTCGCTGTCCTCGGCGCCTGCAGCACTCCGACTCTAGGCGGCGCGGGGCCGCGGGTGCAGGGTTTCCTTGACGCCATCTGCTCACCCGTGGGCGGCCATGACCTCCAGCACGCGACGGACGACCGGCGTCACCCGCTCCCGCGACCAGATCGCGTGCAGCTCGACGGGCCGGTCCGCGTCGGCGCCACCCCCCGCGTCGCCGGGCGGGGCCAGCTCCTTGAACACCACCCCGTCGACGTGCAGGGACGCGGCCGACGCCGGCGCGAGGGTGACCCCCCGCTCGGCGGAGACGAGGAGCATCGCGGTCAGCACCTGGTGCACGCGCTGGTCGACCCGCGGGTGGGCATTGGCGAAGAAGCGCACCGACAGCTCGTGGAAGTAGCGCGACTGGTCGGGGTTGTAGCCGATGACGGTCTCACCCTCGAAGTCGCCCGCGCTCAGGGGCCGCGACGCCTCGGCCAGCGGGTGCGACACGGGTACGACGGCCATGAACGGCTCGCGCAGCACCACCCGCGAGCGCAGCAGCCCGGTGTCGAACGGCGGGCGCGCCAGGCCGACGTCGAGCTCGCCGCGCCGGATGCCGTCGACCTGCGCGTTGGTGACCCGCTCGGACAGCACCACCTCCACGTCGGGCAGCTCGGCGGTCAGCCGCCGCAGCAGCGGCCCCAGGATCGAGATGGCCGACACGGCGGTGAAGCCCAGGCGTACGACGCCGGCGGCGCCCGCGTCGACCCGGCGGGCGAGGTCGCCGGCTCCCTCGACGAGGTTGAGCAGCCGGTGCGCCTCGTCGAGGAACGCGGCCCCGGCGCCGGTCAGCTCGACGCGCCGGTTGTCACGCTCGAGCAGGCGCGCGCCGACCGACTTCTCCAGCTTCTGGATCTGCCGCGACAGCGGCGGCTGGGTCATCTGGAGGCGCTCGGCGGCCCGGCCGAAGTGCAGCTCCTCGGCCACGGCGACGAAGGAGCGGACCTGGTCGAGGGTGATCACCGGGTGAGGGTACGATGCGCCGGGCGTATCAGTCCATGCCCAATTGGGCTTGGACCGGCATCATCGCGCAAACCTAGTGTCGGTGGTCACATCCCGAACAAGGAGCACCTCCATGCGCAAGCAGACCCTCAGCCTGGCAGCCCTCGCCGCCGGCACCGCTCTCGCCCTGACCGCCTGCGGTGGGGTCCAGACGACGGCCGGTGGCGGCAGCGACAGCGGCGACTACCCCACCGGGGCGGTCAACATGCCGGTCGGCGCGTCGGCGGGCGGGTCCTCCGACCTGATCAGCCGCCAGATCTCGCGCGGGCTGTCCGAGGAGCTCGGCGGCTCGTTCCCCGTCATCAACCGCGAGGGCGCCAACGGCGCGCTGGCGGCCGCGGAGGTCGCCAAGGCCGACCCGGACGGCTCGACCATCTCGGTCCAGAACGCCTCGCTGTTCACGATCACCCCGCTGGCCGTCCCGGAGGACCAGGCCACCAACATCGACGACTTCGACATCGTCCAGGGCGTCTCGCGCGACGACTACGTCCTCGTCGCGAGCAAGGGGTCGGGCTTCGACTCGATCGACTCCTTCGCCGACGCGAAGGGCAAGGTCACCTACGGCACCACCGGTGTCGGCACCGGCGCCCAGCTCGCCTGCGCGCTCACCTTCAACGTCAACGACACCCCCGCGGAGGCGATCCCCTTCGACGGCGGCGCCCCGGCCCTCACCGCGCTGCTCGGCGACCAGGTCGACACCGCGTGCCTCCAGATCGGCGAGGCCATCGAGAACATCCGCTCCGGCAAGCTCACCCCGATCGTGGTCTTCGGCCCCGAGCGCGTCGAGTTCCTGCCCGACGTCCCCACCGCCCAGGAGTCGGGCCTCGAGGTGGAGGTCACGCAGTACCGCTTCATGACCGTCCCCAAGGGCACGCCGCAGGACGTCAAGGACGCCATCGCCGAGGCCATGCAGGCGACGTTCGAGACCGAGGAGTACCAGGACTTCAACGCGCAGAACAACCTCACCCCGATGGAGCTCCCCGGCGACGAGGTCGTCGCGCAGCTCGAGGCGGACAAGCAGCGCTACGCCGACCTCGTCGAGGAGTACGGCATCAACCTCGGCGACGCCAACTGATCCCGGCCGGTCCCGGGCCGGCCACGGGCCGCGGCCCGCGCCGCCCGGGACCGGCCCGCACCACCCCGACGCCCCACCGAGGGGACCCCCGCCCCTCACCGCACGGAGACGAGACCACGATGAGCGAGACCCAGCCCCGCCCGGCGCCCGGATCGGAGCAGGACGACGCGCACGAGCGCGACATCCTGGCCGAGATCCAGGCCGAGGTCGCCCGGGACCTCGCCGAGGAGCGCCCGCCCGCGGGCGGGCCGGCCTACCAGGTGGTCTCGGCCGCCGCGCTGCTCGTGCTCGGCCTCGTCGCGGCCTTCCTCGCCCACGGCTACGGGCTCGGCTCGCTGCGGCGCCCCGGACCCGGCCTGTGGCCGTTCATCGTCTCGCTCCTCGTCGTGGTCCTCGCCGTGGTGCTGCTGGTCGTGGCGCGTCGGCTGACCGACACCGAGCGGTTCACCCGCTCGAGCCTGCTCGTCCTCGCCGGCGCCGCCACGTTCGTCGGCCTCGGCGTGCTGCTCCCCGTCGTCGGCTTCGAGATCCCGGCCGTGCTGCTCAGCATCGTCTGGCTCCGCTTCCTCGGCGGGGAGTCCTGGCGCAGCACGATCGTCATCTCGGTCCTCACCACCGCGGCGTTCTACGGGCTCTTCCTCTACGGCCTGTCGGTCCCGCTGCCCCACCTGATCGCCTTCTGACCCGAGCGCAGGAAGAGAACCCCCCATGGACCTCAGCGCCTTCCTCGACGGCTTCGGCGTCGTCACCCAGCCCGGCAACCTGCTCTACTGCCTGATCGGCGTCGTCGTCGGCATGCTGATCGGCGTCCTCCCCGGACTCGGTCCCGCCGCCACGATGGCCATCCTGCTGCCGGTCGTCTACAGCGCGCACGACCCGGTCGCGGCCATCATCATGCTCGCCGGCATCTACTACGGAGCCCAGTACGGCGGCACCATCACGTCGGTGCTACTCCGGATCCCGGGCGAGGCCAGCTCGGTGGTGACGGTCTTCGACGGCTTCGCGCTCGCCAAGCAGGGCAAGGCCGGCACGGCGCTCGGCATCGCCGCGATCGGCTCGTTCGTCGGCGCGACCATCTCGATCATCGGGCTGACGCTGCTCGGTCCGCTCGTGGCGGAGTTCGCGCTCGACTTCGGCCCGCCGGAGTACGCCGCGCTGGCACTGCTCGGCGTGCTGCTGGTCGCCACCATCGGCAACGGAAACACCGTCAAGGCCCTCGCGGCCGCCGCGGTCGGCCTGCTCCTGGCGACCGTCGGCAGCGACACCTTCACCAGCGCCGACCGCTACACGTTCGGCAGCCTCAACCTCGAGGACGGCATCGACTTCGTCGTCGTCGCGATGGGCCTCTTCGGCGTCGGCGAGATCCTCTACAACCTCGAGGAGCGCTACGGCAAGCCGCACGTCCCGGCCGCCATCGCCAACATCTGGCCCTCCCGCAAGGACCTCCGGCAGGCCGGCCCCGC
Source organism: Nocardioides sp. Z35_8 (assembly GCF_059621125.1). Taxonomy (NCBI): domain Bacteria; kingdom Bacillati; phylum Actinomycetota; class Actinomycetes; order Propionibacteriales; family Nocardioidaceae; genus Nocardioides; species Nocardioides sp. Z35_8. Next base: position 518,601 of record NZ_JCAQIE010000001.1, read on the forward strand.
CATCGGCCGCGGCTCGCTCATCGGCTTCGTCCTCGGCGTGCTGCCCGGCGGTGGCGCCGTGATGGCCTCGCTGGCGGCGTACGCGGCGGAGAAGCGGGTCGCCAAGCAGCCCGAGCGCTTCGGCCGCGGTGCCATCGAGGGCGTCGCCGGCCCGGAGTCGGCCAACAACGCCGCCGCCACGTCGTCGTTCATCCCCCTGCTGACGATCGGCATCCCGGCCAACGCCTCGATGGCGATGCTCTACGCCGCCCTGCTGGTGGTCGGCGTGACGCCGGGCCCGCAGCTCATCGACGAGCGACCCGACCTCTTCTGGGGCGTGGTCAACTCGATGTACATCGGCAACCTGATCCTGCTGCTGCTCAGCATCCCGCTCGTCGGCATCTTCGTCCGGATCCTGCGGGTGCGCCCGGCGATCCTCGCCCCGATCACCGCGCTCATCACGATCCTGGGCGTCTACACGATCCGCAACTCGGTCTTCGACATCTTCTTGATGATCTTCTTCGGCATCGTCGGCTACCTGATGAAGAAGACCGGCTTCGAGCCCGGCCCGATGGTGCTGGCGTTCGTCCTCGGCTCGCTCATCGAGTCGAGCTTCCGCCGCTCGATGCTGATCTTCGACGGCGACGCGACGGGCTTCGTGACCCGTCCCATCTCCGGCACGATCCTGGCCTTCGTCGTCCTGGTCATCGCGTTCCCGCTGATCAAGAAGGCCTTCCGCCGCACCACCCCCGCGGCGTCCACCCCCGACAGCGTCCAGCGAGAGGACTCCCTGCGATGACCATCGTGATCGGCTACGTGCCCACCCCTGCCGGCGAGGCGGCCCTCGAGGCCGGCCTCGAGGAGGCGACCGTCCACGGCGACGAGGTGGTGATCCTCAACAGCCCGCGCCGACGGACCACCGTCGACGGCGAGCTCATCGACGAGGCCACCGCCGACGAGCTGGTCGCGCGCGCCACCGCGGCCGGCGTCACCGCCCGCGTCGACCACTCCGACCACGGCGACGACATCGTCGAGACCTTCTCCCGGGTCGCCGAGGCGGCGTCCGCCCGCCTCGTGGTGATCGGCCTGCGCCGGCGCTCGCCGGTGGGCAAGCTCGTCACCGGGAGCGACGCCCAGCGCCTGCTCCTCGACCTCGACGTGCCGATCCTGGCCGTCAAGCCTCCCCGGTGACCGCGTGAGCCACAGCCGCGTCTCCCGGGTCGTCGTCACCCCGGTCGCCTTCGAGGACCCGCCGCTGCTCAACGTGGTCGGCGTCCACCAGCCCTACGCCCTGCGCGCGATCGTCGAGCTGCACACCGACTCCGGCCTGCTCGGGCTCGGCGAGACCTACGCCGACGAGACCCACCTGGGCCGGCTCGAGGCCGTCGCGGCCGCGCTGCCCGGCCACGACCCGTACGACCTCCACGGACTGCGCCGGCTCGTCACCGACGTGCTGGGCCGCGAGACCGGCGGGGGCGGCGCGTCGTTCGGCGGCATGCTCGACGTCGACTCGGCCGTCGACACCGTCTACTCGCCCTTCGAGGTCGCCTGCCTCGACCTGCAGGGCCACGAGGCCGGCGTGCCGGTGAGCTCGCTGCTGGGCGGCGCCGTGCGCGAGACCGTCCCGTTCAGCGGCTACCTCTTCCACAAGTGGGCCGGCCACCCGGGCTTCGCCGACGACGCCTGGGGCGAGGCGCTGACGCCGTCGCAGCTGGTCGCGCAGGCGCGGCGGATGGTCGACGGCTGGGGCTTCGGCTCGCTCAAGCTCAAGGGGGGCGTGCTGCCCCCCGAGGACGAGTGCGAGGCGATCGAGGCGCTGCGCGATGCGTTCCCGTCGATGCCGCTGCGGCTCGACCCCAACGGGGCGTGGACCGTCGAGACCTCGATCAAGGTGGCCGAGCGGCTCGCCGGTGTCGTGGAGTACCTCGAGGACCCCACCCCCGGCATCGAGGGCATGGCGGCCGTCTCGGCCCGCACGGACGTCCCGCTCGCGACCAACATGTGCGTCATCGCGATGGAGCACCTGCCGCCCGCGATCGCCCAGGACGCCGTGCAGGTCGTGCTGTCCGACCACCACCTGTGGGGCGGGCTGAGGAAGTCGGCGCTGCTCGGCGGCATCACCGAGGTCTGGGACATGGGGCTGTCGATGCACAGCAACAGCCACCTCGGCGTCTCGCTCGCCGCGATGGTCCACCTGGCCGCGGCCACCCCCAACCTCACCTACGCCTGCGACACCCACTACCCGTGGAAGACCCAGGACGTCGTCGCCGACGACGCCCTGCCGTTCGTCGACGGGTCGGTGGCCGTGCCGACGGGCCCCGGGCTGGGGATCTCCCTCGACCGCGACCGGATCGGCGAGCTGCACGAGCTCTACCTGTCCTGCGGCGTACGCCGCCGCGAGGACACCGTTTACATGCGCTCCATCCAGCCCGACTTCGAGGTCAACACCTCCCGCTGGTGAGGTCGGGTCGGGGTCGAGTCGGCGCGTCCTGACCGCCAGCAGGGGTCGAGCCGTCGCATCCTGACCGGGGACCACCGACGCGCGCCACTCAATAGTCCTTGACTTATATAACTGGTGAGTGAAACTCTCGGGCCATGTTCGACGTTGCCAAGCATCTGGGCGCGGTGACCCGCGCCGTCGAGGACAGCACCCATGAGGGGACGCCCGTGAAGGTCGTCGTCGCCTCCCGCACCTACCCCACCGACATCGATGACCTCTGGCAGGCCGTCACGGATCCCGAACGCATCGCGCGCTGGTTCGCCCCGGTGTCCGGCGACCTGCGACTCGGCGGGCGCTTCCAGGTCGAGGGCAACGCCGGCGGCGAGGTCACCGCCTGCGACGAGCCGAAGCACTTCGCGATCAGCTGGGAGTTCGGCGACCAGACCACCTGGGTCGACGTCGACCTCGAGACGGCAGGCGACACCACCACGCTCACCCTGCGGCACGCCGCCGACGTACGCGCGAGCGAGCACTGGGCGACCTACGGACCGGGCGCGGTCGGCGTCGGCTGGGAGCTCGGGCTGATGGGCCTGGCCGAGCACCTCGCCACCGGCACGCCCATCGCCCACGAGCAGGTCGAGGGGTGGGGCGCGTCCGCCGACGGGCTGGCGTTCATGAGTGGTTCGGCGACCGAGTGGGGCGAGGCCGACGCGGCCTCGTCCGACGACCCGGCCGCCTCCCGCGCGGCGGCCGCGCGCACCGCGGCGTTCTACACCGGCGCCGAGCCCCCGGCCTGAGGTGCACGCGTTCGACGTCCTCGGCGACCCGGTGCGCCGTCGGATCCTCGAGCTGCTCGCCGCCGGCGAGACCAGCGCCGGCGAGGTGGCCGCGATCGTCCGTGGCGAGTTCGGCATCAGCCAGCCGGCGGTGAGCCAGCATCTCAAGGTGTTGCGCGAGCACGGCTTCGCGACCGTCCGCGCCGAGGGCACGCGCCGGCTCTACGCCGTCGACCCGACCGGCCTCCGCGAGGCGGATGCATGGGTGGAGCAGTTTCGCGTGTTCTGGGAGCACAAGCTCGATGCACTCGGCACCGAGGTCGCCCGCGGCAAGCGGCGCCGAGGCGGCGCGTCCTGACGCATTTCTCGGGTCGAGTCGGCGCGTCCTGACACCTCCCGTCGAGAGGATGCGCCGACTGGACGCCGCACCGTCGTCAGGATGCGCCCACTCGACCCACCACAGCCGTCAGGACGCGCCCACTCGACCCACGACAGCCGTCAGGATGCGCCCACTCGACCCACCACAGCCGTCAGGACGCGCCCACTCGACACGGGAGGGGTCAGGTGACGCGGCGGCGGGTGTTGCCGAGGTGGAGCCGCATGGCGGCCCGGGCGGTGTCGACGTCGCCGGCGAGGACCGCGGCGGCGACGTTGTCGTGCTCGCGCCGCACGCGCTCGACGTGGGTGGCGTCGGTCATCGAGTACGGCTCGGCGAGGCGGGTGCGCGGCAGCATGATCATCATCGGCCCGAGCGAGCCGAGCAGGTCGGCATAGAACCGGTTGCCCGTCGCCCGCGCGATGGCGAGGTGGAAGGCGAAGTCGGCCTCGACGGCGCCCACGTGGCCGGCGCGGGTGAAGCCCGCCATCGCCTGCTCGATCGCGGCGACGTCGGCCGCCGTGTGGTGCAGCGCGGCCAGACCGGCCGCCTCGCTCTCCACCCCGATGCGGAAGTCGAGCATCGCCAGCACGTCGGCCTGCGAGCGGATCGCGGACGACTCGACGCTGAACGACGACGCCTCCGGCACGGCGAGCACGAACGACCCGCGCCCCTGCTGGGTCTCGACCAGTCCCTCCGCCCGCAGCCGGGTGACCGCCTCCCGCACGACGGTGCGCGAGACGCCGTACTCCTCGATGAGCTCGGCCTCCGACGGCAGCTTGGCCCCGGGAGCGAGGTCGCCGGCCAGGATCTTGTCCTTGAGGCCGGCGACCACGCTCGCCGACAGGGTGCTCATGCCGAGAAGGTAGCGGTCTCCACCGTGAGCTCGCGCATCCGCTCGGTGAGGGTGAACCCGAGGCCCGGACGCTCCGGCACGAAGATCCGCCCGTCGCGGATCTCGATGCGCTCCTCGAACAGCGGGTTGAGCCACTCGAAGTGCTCGACCCACGGCTCGGTGGGGTACGTCGCCGCGAGGTGGAGGTGGATCTCCATCGCGTAGTGCGGCGCCAGGTCGAGGCGGTGGTGGGCGGCGAGGGTGGCGAAGCGGAGGAACGGCGTGATGCCGCCGATGCGCGGGGCGTCGGGCTGCACGATGCCGCGGTAGCCGGCGTCGACCAGGCCCATGTGCTCGTCGACCGAGGTCAGCATCTCGCCGGTGGCGATCGGGGTGTCGAAGGTCTGCGACAGGTCGGCGTGGCCGACGTGGTCCCAGGCGTCGAGCGGCTCCTCGATCCAGATCAGGTCGAACTGCTCGAGCTCACGGCACATCCGGCGCGCGCGGGCGCGGTCCCACTGCTGGTTGGCGTCGACCATGAGCGGGCCGTCACCGAGGTGCTCGCGCAGCGCGGCGACGCGGCGCAGGTCCTCGCGCCAGTCGGGCTGGCCGACCTTGATCTTGATGCCGCCGATGCCGGACGCGAGGGAGGCGGTCGCCTTCTCCTTGATCTCCTCGACGGAGGCCTGGAGGAAGCCGCCGGAGGTGTTGTAGACACGGCACGAGTCCCGGTGCGCGCCGAGCAGCTTGGCCAGCGGCAGCCCCGCCCGGCGGGCCTTGAGGTCGTAGAGCGCGACGTCGAGCGCGGCGACGGCCTGGGTCGCGACGCCGGAGCGGCCGACGGAGGCGCCGGCCCACATCAGCGACTCGTAGATCTTGGCGATGTCGCTGGGGTCCTGGCCGATCGCGACCTCGACGACCTCCTTGAGGTGGGCGTACTGCGCCTTGCCGCCCGCGCGCTTGCTGTAGCTGAAGCCCATGCCCTCGAAGCCCTGCTCGGTCGTGAGCTCGACGAAGAGCATGACCGTCTCGGTCAACGGCTTCTGCCGGCCGGTGAGCACCTTGGCGTCGCTGACCGGGTTGGGCAGCGGCAGTACGACGTGGGACAGCGTCACGCTCCGGATGCGGTCGCCGGTGCCGGGCCCGGTGGCAACAGCCGACGAGGTGGCCGGGGCGGTGGGGGTCTGGGTCATGGGGATTCCTCGGGTCGTCGCAAACTTGTATGATGAGTGTGCAACTCATTACACAAGTACGTCAAGCCACGGTCAGGAGCACTCGATGACGCAGGTCCGCAGCAGCCGGCAGGTCCCGCGGTGGCACGACCTCGAGCCGTTCCTCCACCCGCGGCCGGTCGAGCGGACCGCCGTGGGCCGTCGGCTGGCGCGGTGCCTGTCGGTCGACGACGTCGAGCGGTTGGCCCGCCGCCGGGTGCCGGGAGCGGTGTGGGACTACGTCGAGGGCGGCTCCGACGGCGAGCACGCCATGCGCCGCAACCGTGACGCGTTCGACCGTGTCGAGCTGCGCCCGACCTCCTTCGAGCAGGTCGCCGAGCCCGACACCGCGACCACGCTCCTCGGCCGTCCCACGGCCGCGCCGATCGTCCTCGCCCCCACCGGCTACACCCGGCTCAGCCACCACACCGGCGAGCGCGCGGTGGCCGCGGCGGCCGCGCAGGCCGGGCTCCCCTACACGCTCTCGACCTACGCCACCACGTCGATCACCGACGTCGCGGACGCGGCGCCGGGCGGGCGGAACTGGTTCCAGGCCTACCTGATGAAGGACCGCGCCGTGAACCGCGCGCACCTCGACGAGGCGCGCGCCCAGGGCTACGAGGCGCTGATGCTGACGATCGACACGACCGTGACCGGCATGAAGCGCAAGGACAAGCACAACGGCTTCGCGATCCCGCCCCAGCTCACCGCGCGCACGGTGGGCGGGATGGCGCGCCACCCGCGCTGGGTCGCCGACATCCTCACCACCGAGCCGCTGCGGTTCGCCACCTTCCCGGAGGGCTCGACGTACGCCCGGTGGGGCATGTCCAACGAGCTGCGCGAGCAGCAGATCCGGCCCGCCGACATCGCCTGGCTGCGCGAGCAGTGGGACGGCCCCGTCGTGGTCAAGGGCGTGCAGTCGGCGCGCGACGCGGTGACCGCCGTCGACGCGGGCGCGCACGCGATCGTGCTGTCCAACCACGGCGGTCGCCAGCTCGACCGCGCGCCCGTGCCGCTCGAGCTGCTGCCCGACGTGGTGGACGCGGTGGACGGGCGGGCGGAGGTGCTGCTCGACTCGGGCGTACGCACCGGGGGCGACGTCGTCGCGGCCGTCGCGCTCGGCGCCACGGCGGTGCTGGTGGGGCGCGCCTACCTCTACGGCCTGATGGTCGGCGGCCAGCGCGGCGTGAGCCACGTGCTCGACCTGCTCACCGGGGAGATGCGCCGCGCGATGAGCATGATGGGAGCGCCGAGCGTCGCCGCCCTCACCCCGGACCACGCGCGGCTGAGGGACCGATGAGGCGGGCCGGCTCAGCCGACCGGGGTCACCAGCTCGCCGCGCTCCAGGAACGCCGCGACGTTGTCGAGCACCAGCCGGGCCATCGCCTCGCGGGTCTCGACCGTGGCGCTGCCGACGTGCGGCAGCAGCACGACGTCGTCGCGCGCGAGCAGCGCCTCGGGCACGTGCGGCTCGTCGGCGAAGACGTCGAGCCCCGCGCCGGCGATCCGGCCGTCCTCCAGCGCCGCGACCAGCGCCTCCTCGTCGACGACGGAGCCGCGGGCGACGTTGACGAGGTGGCCCTCGGGCCCGAGCGCGTCGAGCACGTCGGCGTCCACCAGCTTGTCCGTGCCCGCACCGCCCGGGGTGAGCACGACCAGCACGTCGCTCGCACGGGCGAGCGCGACCGGGCTGTCGTGGTAGGTCCACGCGACGTCCTTGGGACTGCGCGAGTGGTAGTGCACGACCGCGCCGAAGGCCTCCAGCCGCTCGGCGGCGGCCGTGCCGATGCGCCCCAGGCCGAGCACCCCGACGACGGCCCCGCGCACGTCGCGGGTCAACGGCATCCGCTCACCCCGGGCCCACGCCCCGCTGCGCACGAACCGGTCGGCCGCCGTGATCCCGCGCAGCACGTCGACGACGAGGAAGGCCGCGAGGTCGGCCACCGCGTCGGTGAGGACGTCGGGGGTGTTGGACACGACGATGCCGCGGCGGCGCGCCTCCTCCACGTCCACGTTGTCGTAGCCGACGCCGAAGTTGACGATCGCGCCGAGGTCGGGGAGCGCGTCCATCTCGGCCGCGCCGGCGCGCGCCCCGCCGCCGACCACCGCGACGCGCACGCCCGAGGGGTCGGACAGGTCGGCGAGCGACGGGGCGGCGTAGCGCTCGGCGAGCCACTCGCGCACGAAGGGCATCAGCCCTCCGAGCTGGACGACGCGGACCGGGTGCTGGGTGTCGGAGGTCACCACGCCATCCTTGCGGGGCCACGGTCGCCGCGTCCAAGACGGGCTGGCTATCGCACGATGCACCGGACGGGGGAGCGATGGACCTGCTGACCGGCTTCGCGACCATCCTGGTCGTGATCGCCGCCGGCGCCGGGCTCGCGCACGCCGGTGTCCTCGACCGGCGCTCGCAGCGCACGCTCGGCGAGATCGCGTTCTTCGTCGCCTCCCCTGCGCTGCTGCTCGTCACCATCAGCCGGGTGCACCTGGAGTCGGCGGCGATCAACCTCGTCGCCTCGTCGGTGTCGCTGGGCGTCGTGTTCGCGACGTACGCCGTGGTGGCGCGGCTGCGCTGGCGGCTCTCCACGGGCCCGCTGCTGATCGGCGCGCTGTCGTCGTCCTACGTCAACGCGGGCAACCTCGGCATCGCCATCGCGGCCTACGTCGTCGGCGACATCACCGTGGTGGTGCCCGCGCTGCTGGTGCAGATGCTGCTGGTGCAGCCGCCCTCCCTGGTCGTCCTCGACCGGATCACCGGACGCGGCAACGGCGTCCGCGCGGTGGCCCGGCGGCTGGTGACCAACCCGCTCACCGTCGCCGCCGTGGTCGGGGTGGTCCTGGCGGCCACCGGGTGGACGTTGCCGCAGGTGGTCCTCGACCCGCTCGAGCTGCTCGGCGGCGCGGCGATCCCGCTGCTGCTGATGTCGTACGGCGCCGCGCTGAGGCTGAGCCCACCGCTCGGCCGGGCGGGCCACAACGGCGAGGTGCTGCTGGCGAGCGTGCTCAAGCTCCTCGTCATGCCGGCCGTCGCCTGGGCCGTGGCCGCCGGCCTCGGGCTGGACGGCCGCGCCCTGCTGGGCGTGGTGATCACCGCGGCGCTGCCGACCGCCCAGAACATCTTCCTGCACGCCACCCGCTACCGCGTCGGCGAGGATGTCTCCCGCGAGACCATCCTGGTCACCACCGTGGCCTCGCTGCCCGTGGTGCTGCTCATCGCCCTCGTGCTCGGCTGACCCACCCCCTGAGGAGACCCCGTGACCGACCTGCCCGCCCGCCTGCCCGACCGCCTGCTCGACCGCCTGCTCGATCGCCTGCGCGACGCCGTCGGCGAGGCGCACGTGCTGAGCGCCGAGGCCGACGTCGCGCCCTACGTCGTCGACTGGACCGGCGTGCACCGCGGCAGCGCGCTCGCCGTGGTCCGCCCCGGCTCCACCGACGAGGTGGCTGCGGTGCTGCGCGCCTGCCACGAGGCGCGTACGCCGGTCGTCCCGCAGGGCGGCAACACCGGGCTGGTCGGCGGCGGGGTGCCGGACGGGTCGGGCCGCCAGGTCGTGCTGTCGCTCGGCCGGATGCGCGACGTGCGCGACGTCGACCCGGTGGCCGGGACGATCACCGTCGACGCCGGCGTCGTGCTCGCCGACGTGCGGGCCGCGGCCGCGGAGGCCGGACGGCTGTTCCCGATGTCGCTGGGCTCGGAGGGCAGCTGCACGATCGGCGGCAACCTCGCCACCAACGCCGGCGGCACGGCCGTGCTGCGCTACGGCATGACCCGCGAGCTGGTGCTCGGCCTCGAGGTCGTGCTGCCCGACGGCCGGGTGTGGGACGGGCTGCGCGGGCTGCGCAAGGACAACACCGGCTACGACCTGACGCAGCTGTTCGTGGGCTCGGAGGGCACGCTGGGCGTCATCACCGGCGCGGTGCTGCGGCTGTTCCCCGCCACGCCGCGCCGCGCCACCGCCTGGGTCGCGGTGCCGTCGGTCGCCGCCGCGGTGTCACTGCTCGCCTTCGCCCAGCAGCACGCCGGGGTGCACCTGTCGACGTTCGAGATCGCCAACCGCCAGGCCATCGACCTCGTCCTCGCCCACCTGCCCGGTGCGAGCGACCCCCTCGCCGCCCCGAGCGACTGGTACGTCCTGGTGGAGCTCGCGGGGTCCGCCGTGGACGACGGTCTCGACGAGGCCCTCGAGTCGCTGCTCGGCGCGGCGGTCGAGGCCGGCGTGGCGTCCGACGCGGCGATCGCCGGCAGCCCGGCCCAGCGCTCGGCGCTCTGGGCACTGCGCGAAGGGATCTCGGAGGTGCAGAAGGTCGAGGGCGCCACGTTGAAGCACGACGTCACGCTGCCCATCGCCCGGCTCGCCGAGTGGACCGAGGCCACGGCGCCGCTGCTGCAGGAGGTCTGCCCCGGGGTGCGGCCGGTGACCTACGGCCACGTCGGCGACGGCAACCTGCACTACAACCTCAACGCCCCCCTGACCGACGGTCGCAGCGACGACGCGCTGCGCGCCGCGGCCGCCGACCTGACCGCGACGATCTACGACACGGTCGCTCGCGAGGACGGCTCGATCAGCGCCGAGCACGGCCTCGGTCGCACCAAGGCGGTCGCGGCGGCGTCCTACAAGTCGGACGTGGAGGTCGACCTGATGCGCGCGGTCAAGCAGGCCCTCGACCCGGCCGGCCTGATGAACCCCGGCGTGCTGCTCCCGCCCGACTCGTAGGCCCCCGATCCACACCCCGACCTAGGGTGGCGCCATGAAGGCACAGACCCTCGGTCGCGTCCTGCTCGGCTCGGCGATGGTGGGCGCGGGGGTGATGCACCTGACCACGCAGCGCGAGGAGTTCCAGGCGCAGGTCCCCGACTGGTTCCCGGTCGACGAGGACCTCACCGTGCTCGGCTCCGGTGTCGTGGAGATCGCGCTGGGCGGCGCGTTCGTCGCGCTGCCCAGGCACCGACGCACCGTCGGCGCGCTGCTGGCCGCCTTCTTCGTCGCGATCGTCCCCGGCAACATCGCGCAGTACGTCGAGGGCACCGACGCGTTCGGGCTCGACACCGACCGCGCACGGCTGGCGCGGCTGTTCTTCCAGCCGGTGCTCGTGCTGTGGGCGCTCTGGGCCGGCGGGATGCTCGGCCGGCGCCGCCCGGTCGTCGCCGAGCGGGAGCAGCGCGAGGAGGTCGAGACGGGCGAATAGCCCGCCCGGCGCGGGTTTGCGGCGCGCCACGCGGGGCACGAAGGGTCCGACAGAGAGGGGGACTCCGTGCCCATCACCGTGCCCATCCGCAGGAGCACCAGCAGGACACTCGTCGGCGTCGCCGGCCTGTGCGCCCTTGCCCTGACCGCCACCATGGTGCCCGCCACCACCGCCAGCGCGTCCCGCGGCGACGACCAGCGAGCCGTCGAGCTGCTCGGCCCCGCCGGCAGCGGCCGACAGGCCGATGCAGAGTCTCGGGCGGCAGCCGACGAGCGCTCGCGTCCCGTCGACGTCGACGCGGCCGCGCTCGACGACGTACGAGCCGGTGACCGCATCAGCCTGACGGTGTTCGACGACACCACGATCACCGCGGCCGTCGGCGACCGCACCTCCGCCGACGGCGTCACGTCGTGGACCGGGTCCCTCGTGGGCACCACCGGCACGTTCACCGCCGTGGAGGTCGACGGCGTCGTCCGGATGCAGGTGGCGTCAGCCGCCGACGGCACCTTCGAGGTGAGCAGCGTCCCCGGCGGCGGCTACGAGGTCACCGAGGTGCCGTCCCCGTCCGACGCCCACGACGACGCCGTGCGTCCCGCCGAGCAGGCAGCGATCCACGCCGACCACGCGCACGCCAAGGTCCCGGCCGGGCGCGGCGGCGATGTGCCGGTCGCCGCCGACGAGCCGTCGACCGTCGACGTCGCCATCGTCTACTCCGCCTCGCTGCCCGCGTCGGCGGGTGGGGAGGCCGCGATGCAAGCGCAGTTCGCCCTCGGCATCACCCAGACCAACCAGGCGTTCGCCGCCTCGGGCATCGGCACGCAGCTCCGGCTGGTCGGCACCCGGCAGGTCGCCGCGGCGCCCTACTCCTCGCTCGACGCCAACTACCGCGCGCTCGGCACGCCGGGCGACGGCGTGTTCGACGAGGCCCAGGCGCTGCGCGAGGAGACGCACGCCGACCTGGTCAGCCTGTGGCTCGGTGGTCCCTACCCCTCCGGCAGCGCCTGCGGCCTCGGGGCCCTCGGCGGCGGCAACCCCGCCTACGATCCCGAGCGCGCGGCCTGGACGGTCGTGTGGGCCGACAAGTGCGCCACCGCCAACCTCACCTTCGCCCACGAGATCGGCCACAACCTCAGCGCCGACCACGACGCGAGCGCGTCCTTCCCGCCGAGCGGCGTCAAGCCGTACGCCCGCGGCTACGTCGACGTGCCGGGCAACTTCCTCACGGTGATGGCCTACCCGACCGCCTGCCCGACCTGTCCCCGCATCAGCCACTTCTCCAACCCCAACGTGGCCTACGGCGGCCGCACCACCGGCGCCGCCGCAGCCAACAACGCCCAGGCCATCAACGAGCAGATCGCGGCCGTGGCCAACTACCGCCAGTCGCAGATCTACCCGGGCGTGACCACCGTCGGCGGCAGTCCGCGCTTCAAGGGCATGGCCACGGCCACCACGACGCCGTGGTCGCCGACGGTCACCTTGGGCTACCAGTGGCTGCTCGACGGCGTCGCCGTCCCGGGTGCCACCACGAGCACCTTCTCGCTGTCGCGACGCGACATCGGCAAGAGCCTCAGTGTGCAGGTCGTGGGCTCCGCGCCCTTCTACCCGTCGGTGGCGACGGTCTCGGCCCCGGTCGTGGTCGGCAAGGCATCGTTCCGCACGAAGCGACCCAAGCTCCGTGGCGTGCCGCGCGCCGGCCGGGTCCTCTCGGTCAAGGTGAAGGGCTGGAAGCCCAAGCCGGCGAAGAAGAACGTCAAGGTCCGCTACCAGTGGCTGCGCAACGGCAAGGCGATCAAGGGCGCCAAGAAGGCCGCCTACCGCGTCCGCGCCAAGGACCGCGGCAAGAAGATCTCCGTGCAGGTCACCGCGAAGGCCAAGGGCTACGAGAAGGCACGGCGGTCCTCCAAGAAGGTCAAGATCCGTCGATGAACGCCCCTCGCCGGGCGGGTCACAGGGTCGGCAGCCAGTCGACCCGCCCGGCGAGCACGGCGTACCCCACGAACGCCCCCACGTCGAGCAGCGTATGGGCGACCACGAACGGCATCACCCGGCCCCAGCGACGGAAGAGCCAGCCGAACAGCAGGCCCATCGCGAGGTTGCCGACGAAGCCGCCGAGGCCCTGGTAGAGGTGGTAGCTGCCGCGCAGCAGGGCCGCGAGGCCGATGGCAGCGGTGTCGCCGAAGCCGATCTGGCGCAGCCGCACCTGCACGAAGCCGAGCACCACGAGCTCCTCGAGCACGGCGTTCTCCGCCGCGGCCAGCACCAGCACCGGCACCCGCCACCACTCCCCCGGCAACGACTGCGCGACGACGGTGAGGTTGGTGCCGAGCGCGTAGGTCGCGAGGTAGAACACCACGCCCACCGAGCCGACGCCGGCCGCCAGCCAGGCGCCGCGGCCCCAGTCGCGCCACGTGCTCCAGCCGCCGTCGCGTGCCCACACCTCGCGCAGCCGGGTGCCGGAGCGGACCAGCAGGTAGGCCGCCAGCGCGACGGGCACCAGCGCGAAGCCGATCCGCAGCAGCTGGTAGGTCAGGTCGAGCCACGGCCGGTCGGGGGCCAGCGAGTTGTTGAGGTTGGCCGCCTGCGACGACAGCGGACCCGGGGCGGTGAGCGCCGAGACGATGCTGACGACCGAATAGACCGCGCTGCGCCCGAGCGAGAGGAGCAGGACGATGGCGAGCTCGGTCCACAGCAGCGCCTTCGCCAGGTCGGGCACCCCGCCCGGGACGGGGGTGTCCCGCAGCCGCCACCACGGGGGTACGTCATCGGTGGTCGTCACGGGACCAGCATCCCCCAGCAGGCCGCGACCCCGCCGAGACCCCGCCGAGACCTGGCCGAGGCCCCGGCGGGAGCCGCCGGTTTGTCCGGGCCCGGCGAGGGCACACTGCTCCCATGCCCACCGGCCCCCGCACGCGCACGCCGCTCGCAGCAGTGCTCGCCACAGCACTGCTGCTGGGCGCGGGCTGCTCCGACACCCCCGGCGAGGGCGAGCGCGGGACCGAGGGCACGGGCGGCGGAGGTGCCGGGGGGAAGGGGACCAGCGGGCCGCCCGACGACACGGCGTGGACGACGAGCTCCGACCCCGTCGAGGCCGGCGGCCTGGTGTGGGCCTCCGGCGGCGTCGTCCACCTCTCCGACGGCACCACCGTCGACGTCGGCGGCCCGATGGCGACCTACGTCGTGGCCGGTGACGGCGTCTACTTCACCCCTGCCGCGAGCGACGCGGCCGCCACCGAGCACGGCTCCATGAGGACCGGGCCCCTGCGCTTCGCCGACCGCGACGGGGTGAGCGACACCGGGCTGACGGTCTACGTCGAGTCCATCGGCAGCTCACCCGACGGGCGCTACGTGGGCTTCGTCGACGCCACCTCGGGACCCGCCGACCGCTTCAGCGGGCACCCCCGGGGCACGGCGGTGGTCGTGGACCTCACCTCCGGGGAGCGGGTCGTCGAGACCGCCGACGCGATGGGCGACCCGGAGCAGGACGACCTGGCGCGCGACTACGCGGAGGTCGACCTCGGGGTGCGCTTCGCCGACGCCGGGAGTGCGGTCGTCGAGGGGCTGGGCGACGTCCTCGTCTCCCTCCCCGACGGGGAGGTGACGCCGACCGACCAGGCTCCACGCAGCCCCGCCGACCCGGTCAGCCCGGACGGGGCGTGGTCGATCGACGACCGTGGCCTGGACGACCGGATCGTCTCGCGGGAGGGTCGCCCGGTGCCGGTCCGGACCGGCACGCCACGGCGAGACCTGCGGTGGTGGCTCGACGACTCGACCGTGGTCGGGATCGCGATCTCCGGCCCGGCGACGGGGCAGCAGATCGGTCCCGGCACCACCTCGACGCTGGTCACCTGCCGGGTTCCCGACGGCAGGTGCACCCCCGTCGACGGCACCACGGACGAGCGCATCCTCTTCCCCGTCGGCGCCGGCGACGAGGCACTCGACCTCGACCCGACAGGAGGTGGGTCGTGATCGACCCGGAGATCGACCACCGGCGCATCGTGTCGGGTGACCGGAGCGCCCTCACCGGCGCCTCGGACACCCTCGCCGACGTGGGGCACGACCTCGACGACGCCCGGGGCCGCATCCACGACGCGGCCGCCACGACCGACTGGAGCGGGCCGGGCGCCGTCGGCTTCCAGGCCCGCATCGTGCAGCTCGCCAACGGGGTGTCGGTCAACCGCTCCGCGCTCGCCCGGGCGCGCGGCGCCCTCGACGTCGCCGCGACGGCGTACGGCACCGCGGTGCAGCACGCCGACCACTACATCTCCTTCTGGCGCAACCGCCCCGGCGACCTCGTTCCCGTCGTCGAGCAGCTCCTCGCGATGGTGGTGCGCACCCGGCTCGTCGAGGTGGGCGCCACCTACGGCCAGCAGCTGACCGCGGTGGCGGCGGTGATCAAGGGGGAGGACGTCGACCTCGACAGCCTCGACGAGGAGACCCGCGAGTGGGTCGAGCAGGGGCTGGAGAAGAACAAGGAGTGGGCCGGGGAGAGCGGCAGCACCTTCGGTCCGCTCATCCCCAACACCCTCGCGACCGGCGACGATCGCGGGCTCATCCCGCAGGGGCTGGCCTACGACCCGCGCACCGGCACCTACGTGATGAGCTACTACACCCCCGACGGGAGGTCCACCCTGGCCCTGGTCGACTCCGTCACCGGTCAGGAGATCGGCGACGTCGACCTCGCTGGCGTCCACGACCCCTACGCCGACCCGCCCGCTCCCGGACCGTCGCACGCCGGCGGGGTCAGCGTGCACGGCGACCAGGTCATCGTCGTCGACAAGGGCACGATCTACACCTACTCGATGTCGGACATCCGGGGCCAGAG
The DNA here is from genome assembly GCF_059621125.1 of Nocardioides sp. Z35_8. Taxonomy (NCBI): domain Bacteria; kingdom Bacillati; phylum Actinomycetota; class Actinomycetes; order Propionibacteriales; family Nocardioidaceae; genus Nocardioides; species Nocardioides sp. Z35_8. The sequence goes on from NZ_JCAQIE010000001.1 coordinate 534,227, forward strand.
CAACGGCGGCAGCGTCAACGCCACCAGCGTCCAGGAAGGCGTCTCCGGAGGGTCCTACTCCGCCGTCCACGACGGCAGGCTCTACCTCGGCGACTACGGGGCCGACAAGCTCCACGTCTACGAGATGGGCCCGTCCGGGTGGCAGCCGGTGCTGGACGCCAGCGGCAAGCCGGAGGTCCACGACACCCCCGACAAGTCCCAGGGGCTGGTCGTGCGCGACGGGGAGTTCGTCTTCAGCACCTCTCCCAACCGCTTCGACGACGGCTCCCTCGTCGTCCAGGACCGCGACTCGGGCGAGCGCAGCGACCCCTACCCGCTGCCCACCATGGCGGAGGGGGTCGTGGAGGTCGACGGCAACCTCGTCACGACCTTCGAGTCGACAGCCGCGAAGTACTCCGACGACGGCAGCGACTGGGGCTGGGTCCCCGGCGTGCCGGACGACGACGACCTCTGGGCCAACCCCTACCTCGCGGTCACCCCGCTTGCCGCGCTCGGCCTGTCCGCGGACTTCGAGGTGCAGCCGGGCACGCTGCGCGAGGCCTCCCACGCCCTCGACAAGCCGAGCGGCCAGCTGTCCGCAGCGTCGTCGACGGTGCGCGGGGTGCGGGTCGAGGCGGCCGACCTCGGCGAGGTGCCCGGCGCGGCCGTCTTCGCCGCGGCCGTCACGACCCTGCTCGGCGCGGCGTCCGACAGCCTGCGCTCCGGGTCGAAGGCGGTCGCGCTCGCCTCCGACAACCTGATGGACTCCGCGCGCGACTACCAGCGCACCGACGGGGTCGTCGGCGGTGCCTTCCGCGGCCTCACGCCCTGAGACCCCCGGGGGGTCAGCTGAGCACGAGCCCGTCCTCACCCACGTCGACGGTGACCGAGCCGCCGTCGGTGACCTGGCCCGCGATCAGCATCCGGGCCAGCGGGTCGCCGATCGCCGACTGGATCAGCCGGCGCAGCGGTCGGGCGCCGTAGGCGGGGTCGTAGCCGGTCTCGGCGAGCCAGGCGCGCGCGGCGTCGGTGACCGAGATGCTGATCCGCCGCACCGCCAACCGCTTCTCCAGCAGCGCGAGCTGCAGGTCGACGATGTGCGCCAGGTCGTCCTTGGTGAGCGCGTCGAACATGACGACCTCGTCGAGGCGGTTGAGGAACTCGGGCTTGAAGTGCGCGCGCACGACGCCCATCACCGACTCCTTCTTCACCTCCGGCTCCATCAGCGGGTCCACGAGGAAGTGGGAGCCGAGGTTGGAGGTGAGGATCAGCAGGGTGTTGCGGAAGTCGACCGTGCGACCCTGGCCGTCGGTGAGCCGACCGTCGTCGAGCACCTGCAGGAGGATGTCGAACACCTCGGGGTGCGCCTTCTCGACCTCGTCGAGCAGCACCACGCTGTAGGGCCGGCGCCGCACCGCCTCGGTCAGCTGGCCGCCCTCGTCGTAGCCGACGTAGCCGGGAGGGGCGCCGACGAGCCGCGAGACCGAGTGCTTCTCGCTGTACTCGCTCATGTCGATGCGCACGATCGCCCGCTCGTCGTCGAACAGGAAGTCGGCCAGCGCCTTGGCCAGCTCGGTCTTGCCGGTGCCGGTCGGGCCGAGGAAGAGGAACGACCCGGTCGGCCGGTTGGGGTCGGCGATGCCGGCGCGCGAGCGGCGTACGGCGTCGCTGACCGCGGTGACCGCCTCGCGCTGGCCGATCAGGCGCTGGCCGATGACCGACTCCATCTCGAGGAGCTTGGCGGTCTCGCCCTGCAGCATCTTGCCGGTGGGGATGCCGGTCCAGGCCTCGACGACGTCGGCGATCTGCTCGGCACCGACCTCCTCGCCGACCAGCGGCTCGATGTCGGCGCCCTCGGCCCTCTCGACCTCGGCGATCTGCTTCTCGAGCTCGGGGATCTGGCCGTACTGGATCTCCGAGGCGCCGGCGAGGTCGCCCTCGCGCAGCTTCTTGTCCGCCTCGATCTTGAGCGCGTCGAGCTGACGGCGCAGCTCACCCTCGCCCTGGAGCTGGTCGCGCTCGCGCTCCCAGCGGGCCTCGAGGCCGCGCAGCTCCTCCTCGCGGTCGGCGAGGTCCTTGCGCAGCACCTCGAGCCGCTCCGCGGAGGCCGGGTCGGTCTCCTTCTGCAGCGCGAACTGCTCCATCTTGAGCCGGTCGACCTGGCGGCGGAGCACGTCGATCTCCTCGGGGCTCGACTCGTGCTCCATGCGCAGCCGGGAGGCGGCCTCGTCGATGAGGTCGATCGCCTTGTCGGGCAGCTGGCGCCCGGGGATGTAGCGGTCGCTCAGGGTGGCCGCGGCGACCAGCGCGGCGTCGGTGATCCGGACGCCGTGGTGCGCCTCGTACTTCTCCTGGATGCCGCGCAGGATCTGGATGGTGTCCTCGACGCTCGGCTCGCCGACGAAGACCTGCTGGAAGCGCCGTTCCAGTGCGGGGTCCTTCTCGATCCGCTCGCGGTACTCGTCGAGCGTGGTCGCGCCGATCATGTGGAGCTCGCCGCGCGCCAGCATCGGCTTGAGCATGTTGCCGGCGTCCATCGCGGAGTCGCCGCCGGCGCCCGCGCCGACCACGGTGTGCAGCTCGTCGATGAAGGTGATGACCTGCCCGCCGGCGTCCTTGATCTCCTCGAGCACGGCCTTGAGCCGCTCCTCGAACTCGCCGCGGTACTTCGCGCCTGCGACCATCGCCGCGAGATCGAGGGCCAGCACCCGGCGACCCTTGAGGGAGTCGGGCACGTCACCGGCGACCACGCGCTGGGCGAGGCCCTCCACGACGGCGGTCTTGCCGACGCCGGGCTCACCGATCAGCACCGGGTTGTTCTTGGTGCGCCGCGAGAGCACCTGGACCACCCGGCGGATCTCGGCGTCACGGCCGATGACGGGGTCGAGGCGACCCTCCTCGGCGGCCTGGGTGAGGTCGACGGAGTACTTCTCGAGCGACTCGTACGACGCCTCGGCGCTCTCGCTGGTCACCCGCCGGTTGCCGCGCACGGCGGTGATCGCCTCGCGCAGCCCGGACTCCGTCAGGCCGGCGTCGGTGAGCACCTTCTGCGCGCTCGACTCGACGGTCGCGGTGGCGACCAGCAGGTGGTCGGTGGCGACGTACTCGTCCTTCATCGAGCCGGCCAGGTCGAGGGCCGTGGCGAGCACCCGGGTCAGGGCGGCCGACGCGCTGGGCTGCTGCACGGTCGAGCCGGTGGCGCGGGGCAGCTGCTGCTGCGCGCGCTCGGCCTGGGCGAGCAGCGTGGCCGGGTCGACGCCCGCCTTCTGCACGAGGCTGCGGGTGGCGCCGTCCTCCTGCCGCAGCAGGGCGACGAGCAGGTGGATGGGCTCGGTGGTGGTGTTGCCGCCGGTGGTCGCGGCGAGCTGGGCGGCCTCGATGACCTCGCGGCTGCGGGTGGTGAACTTGTCGGCACCGAACTGGCTCAACTCTTCCTCCGTCTGCGTCGTCGTGTGGTGACCACTGTGGTCCCGTCAGTCCCAACGCGCCAGAAGTTGAGTCGATTCCCCTCAACTTCAGTTTTTTGCCGCCCGCTGCCGCTCGGGCAGCGGTCCGGGCCGGGTTCGGGTCGCCGGGGCTCAGGCGAACGGGTCGGGCAGCGCGCCCGGCAGGCCGGCCAGCAGCTCGCGCGCCCGCGCGGCGTGCTTGTGCTCGACCAGCACCTCGTACTTCGTCGCCACCACCTGCGTCACCGAGGAGAAGTCGCGCCGCCCGCGCGTGAACGCGTAGCCGATGAGGGCCCAGATCAGGCCGAAGGTGGCACCGATGAACGCCGTGCTGAGCAGCACCTGCCACAGGTTGGCGGTCGTGAACAGGGCGAAGACCAGCCCGATGAAGACGCCGAACCACAGCCCGGACAGCATCCCGCCGACGGCGATCTTCGACCAGGTCAGCCTCCCGGTGACGCGCTCGATCCGCTTGAGGTCGGTGCCCACGATCATCAGCTGGTCGACCGGGAAGTCGGCGTCGGCGAGGAAGTCCACGCTCCTCTGCGCCTTGGCGTAGTCGTCGTAGACCGCCAGCGACTGCGGGAACTGCAGCTTGAGCGGGGACGCGGGGGTCGGGGCCTGGGTCGACATGCATCCACGATACGACCGCCTGCGGGCAGGCTGGCCAGAATCTTTACCGAGCGCCTGTTTCATTCTGCGAACAACCGGGCAAGGGTGGTGCTATGGGCAAGCTGATCTTCGACAACCGAGCGGTCGGCGCGCTGTTCGTCTTCCTCCTCGTGGTCAACGCGTTCGCCATCCAGCACGGGTGGTACGGCGCCTGAGGACCCTCCCGGTCCCTCACCACGCGCGTGCGACGATCCCCGGGTGGCGACACCCGGGTTGAGCTCCGACTGCTCGCGCTGCTTCGCACTGTGCTGCGTCCTGCTGCCCTACTCCGCCGACGCCGGCTTCGGCGCCGACAAGGCGGGCGGGCGCCCGTGTCTCAACCTGCTCGAGGACGACGGCTGCCGCATCCACGCGACACTGCGCGAGGACGGCTGGCCGGGCTGCACGGTCTTCGAGTGCTTCGGCGCGGGCCAGCAGGTCTCGCAGGTGAGCTACGCAGGCGTGTCGTGGCGCGAGCCCGGCAATCCGCCGCACCGGCTGGCCGAGATGGGCGCGGTGCTGACGGTGATGCGCCAGCTGCACGAGATGCTCGCCCACCTCGTCGAGGTCGCCCGGCGCTCGCCCGACCCGGCCGCCGACGCGGTCCGCACCGAGATCGAGGACCTGACCGGCGCCGACCCGGAGACGATCCTGCTCGCCGACCTCGACTCCCTCCACGACCGGGTCGGGCGGCTGCTGGCCGAGGCCAGTGCGCGCGTACGGCGACCGTGGCCCGCCGGGCGGGACCACACGCGCGCCGACCTGGCCGGGCAGCGGGTCACCGGCGACCACCGCGGCTCGACCTTCCGGGGCGCCCTGCTGATCGGGGCGGACCTCCACGGCGCCGACCTGCGCGACGCCGACCTCCTCGGCGCCGACCTGCGCGACGCCGACGTGCGGGGCTGCGACCTCTCGAGCGCCCTGTTCCTCACCCAGCCCCAGGTCAACGCGGCGCTCGGCGACGTCGCGACCACCCTTCCCGGCGGGCTGTCCCGTCCGGGCCACTGGCGGGCGTGAGGCGCCTCAGGCGGTCAGCAGGCCGACGCCCAGGCTCGTCAGGCTGACCGCGAGGAGCGCCGCACCGGCGAGCACCAGCACGACCAGGCCGTTGGGTCGCGTGCGGCCGGGGCCCATCGAGGAGAAGAAGAAGCCGGCGGGCATCAGCAGCGCGGACACGGCCACGCCGGAGCGCGAGAGCCAGTCGAGCGCCCCGGCCTGGGCCGTCGAGTCCGCGAGCACCTGGCACACCAGGGCGAGGACGAGCAGCACCCCGGCGTGCGCGTGGCCGGCGCGGGCGAACCTCTCCTGGAACGGCGTCACCTCGACCGCGCCGCGCGCGAGCCTCAGCAGGTAGAGCCCGCCGGTCTCGACCGTCACCAGCGAGAGCAGCAGGATCCCGGCGAGGATCCGGGACTCGTCGGACAGGACGTAGGACGCAGGCTCCATGGTGACCCCTTTGGATAGTCGACTCTCCAATAATTGGACAGTATGGTCTCCAAAGCAACCCCTGAGGAGGACGTTCCATGTGGATGGCCGAGCTGGCCGAGCGCAGCGGCGTGCCCGTGCCGACCGTGAAGTTCTACCTGCGCGAGCGGCTGCTCCCGCGGGGCGAGGCGCGCGGGGCGACCCGCGCGGCGTACGACATGGCGCACGTCAGGAGGCTGCGGCTGATCCGGGCGCTGGTCGATGTCGCCGGCTTCGGGCTCGACCGGGTGCGGCAGGTGCTGGCCGTGCTCGACGACTCCCGCACCACGCTGCACGAGGCCCTCGCCGCCGCCCACCAGCTGCTGTCCCCCGAGCCCGACATCCCGCCGTCGGAGGAGAGCCGCGCGGCGGTGGCGGCGCTCCTGGCCGCGCGAGACTCGCGCGCCGACGTCGACGGACGTCACGCGACGGCGCTCGCCGCGGCGCTCGACGCGATGGCGCGCGCCGGCCAGCCGCTGTCCGCCGACGGGCTCGCCCGCTACGCCGCGGCGATGGCCGACGTCGCCCGCGCCGAGGTCGGCGGCGTGCTGGAGGACGACCGCGACGAGGCGGTGACCTACGCGCTGCTCGGCAGCATCCTGGCCGAGCCCGTCCTGCTCGGCCTGCGCCGGCTCGCCCACGAGGACGAGTCGCTGCGCCGCTTCACCGACCTCGCCCCACCCTCCTGAGCGGGGCGACGGAATACCTCCCGGTCCGGACGGGCTGTGCCTGGCATGACCGTTCCCCGTATCCAGCTCCACGACGGCACGTCCATCCCGCAGCTCGGCTTCGGCGTGTTCCAGATCGACCCCGCCGAGACGGCGGAGGCGGTGTCGCGCGCCCTCGAGGTGGGCTACCGCCACATCGACACCGCCGAGATGTACGGCAACGAGAAGGAGGTGGGTGAGGCGCTGCGCTCGTCCGGCGTGCCGCGCGAGGAGGTCTTCGTGACCTCCAAGCTCAACAACGGCTTCCACGAGCCCGCGGAGGCCGAGCGCGCGTTCGACAAGACGCTCGCCGACCTCGGCCTCGACCGCATCGACCTGTTCCTCATCCACTGGCCGCTGCCCACGCGCTACGACGGGGACTTCGTCTCGACCTGGCGCACGATGGCGTCCTTCGTCGAGGACGGGCGGGCCGCGTCCGTGGGCGTGTCCAACTTCCAGCCCGCCCACCTGCAGCGCATCGTCGACGAGACCGGCGTGGTGCCCGTCGTCAACCAGGTCGAGGTGCATCCCTACTTCACCAACGACGCGGTCCGCGCCGCCAACGCCTCCCACGGCGTCGCCACCGAGGCGTGGTCGCCGATCGCGCAGGGCGCGGTGCTCGACGACGCGGTGATCACCGAGATCGCGGAGGCGAAGGGCCGGTCGGCCGCCCAGGTCACCCTGCGCTGGCACGTCGAGCGCGGCGACATCGTCTTCCCCAAGTCGGTCAACCCCGAGCGGATGAGGGAGAACTTCGAGATCTTCGACTTCTCGCTCACCGACGACGAGGTGGCCCGGATCTCCGGGCTCGACCGCGGGGAGCCCGGGCGCACCGGCCCCAACCCCGACACGTTCGACTACATCCCCGGCTGAGCGAGCCGCTCCCGGACACCATGAAGGCAGTTCGCCCACCGGGTCGCCGCGCTGAGCGCGGCCTCCCAGATGGCGGTCGCGAACTGCCTTCGTGGTGGCGGCAGGACCGGTGCGCGTACTCATGCGCGCCACCCTGCGGCTGCTCGACACTCGGCGCATGGACCCCAGCACCTGGCAGCGCCCGGGCCTTCGCGCCGCTCTCCTCTACGCCGTCGCCGCCGGCCTCCTCGGCGCCATCGTGTCCGTGGTCAGCCGACTCGAGCTCACCCGGCGCGCCCTCCCCGACACCCGGCTCCCCGACGGGCCGCTCATCGTCGTCGCCAACCACACCAGCTTCGCCGACGGGATCCTGCTGGCCCTCGTCGGACGCCGCCACGGCCGCTCACTGCGGCTGATGGCGACCAGCGGGGTCTTCCGTTCCGGTCTCGTGGGGCCGTTCGTGCGCCGCCTGGGGTTCATCCCGGTGCTGCGCGGGACCGACGCGGCGGCCGGCTCGCTCGACGCCGCGGCGCTGGCGCTCGCCGCCGGCGAGGCAGTGGGCCTGTTCTCCGAGGGTCGGATCAGCCGCGACCCGCAGCACTGGCCCGAGCGGTCCAAGACCGGTGCCGTCAGGCTCGCGCTCCGCACCGGGGCGCCGATCGTGCCGGTCGCGCTCGTCGGCGCCCACCAGGTCGTCGGCACGAGCGGGGTGGTGCGGCGGCTGCTGCGCAACACGGTGCTGCGCCCGCGCGTGCGGGTGGCGGTCGGCGAGCCCATCGACGTACGCCGCCTCGCGGGCGTCGCCGACGGCCCGATCGCCGACGAGGCGACGGTGCGGTGGCTCGCCGACGAGGTCATGGCCACGCTGGTGGCCCAGGTCGCGGAGCTGCGCGGCGAGCCGGCGCCGCACCCGACCGGCGTGCCGGCCGAGGCGCTCAGCGCCTGAGCGCAGCGGGCTCAGGAGTAGCGGTGGCTCTTCTGCGGGTGGCCCTGCTCGCGGGTGCAGGTGCGCCCGCTCATGTTGCGGTGGCCGCACAGCTCCTCGGTCGCCGGCTGGTCGGCCCCGACCTCCGGCTGCGCTGCCGACCTGGCCGGCGTCCTCGCAGCCGCAGCAGGCGGCGCGACGGGCGCCGCAGCCCTCGGGCGCGCCGGCGCGGAGCTCGAGCGCTTCTGCGCCTCGGCGTACTTCGCCTCGCGCATCGCACGCAGGTTGTCCATCTTGCTCATCGCTTGCTCATCGCTTGCTCATCGCCTGCTCATCGCTTGGTCGTCGCTCGCTCACTCACGTGATGAACCTACGCGCTCGCACCGACAGCAGCGGACGAGGGTGGTCACCGGCTCCAGTCGATCGCGTCGTGGACGTCCTGCAGCCGGCGTCCGCGCACCGGGTCGTGCTGGGCCACCCAGGCGATCCGGCCGCGCAGGTGGTCCTCGAAGGCCGGCACGTCGTCGCGGTTCTGCGTGCTCGGACCGTGCCGGTGGCAGTTGTGCAGGATCGCCCGCAGCACGTCGACCTGGTGGCGCGCGACCTTCGGGCGTTCGTTGACGACCAGACCGCCGAGCGTCTGCCGGCCGGCGCGTGGCATCACGCCGGTCTTGCGGGCGTTGAGGCGGAAGCCCTCGTCCCGGACGATCGCCTCGATCGCGTCGATCAGGCGCGAGGTGCCGGTGCCCCACCCGCGCTCGCCGGAGAACGCCAGGTCGTCGGCGTACCTCGTGTAGCGCCCGCCCCACGACCGGGCCAGCGCCGTGAGGCGCACGTCGAGCCGGAAGGCCGCGAGGTTGGCCATCGCCGGCGACGTGGGCGCACCCTGCGGCAGGTGCGGCGCGGCCAGGCGGCGGCCGAGGCGCCAGTGGGCGTCGAGCAGCCCGTCGTCGGCCGGCGGCGGGACGGCCCGCCACTGCGCGAGGGGCAGGACGCTGGTCACGAGCCCGGCCAGGCAGTGCGCGACCGGCTCCGGGTAGCCGGCGGTGCGCCAGATGCCGTAGACGCGGGAGACGGTCACGCTGGCGAAGAACGCCTCGAGGTCGAGCCGCAGGACGACGCTCCGGTCGGCGTGGGGTGCGGCGTAGGACCGCACCGAGCCCCCGGGCCGGAAGCCCCTGGCCGCGTCGTGCGGCGGGATGAGGGCGGCGATCTCGTGGAGCAGCCGGCGCTGCACGGCCTTGAGTCGCGGCTTGGGTGCCTCGAGCACGCGGATCGCCCCGCTGGGTGCGACACGGTGGCTGACGCGGTAGTGCTGGAGGCGGACCTCGGAGGCGCTGCGCGCCAGGTGTCGCGGGTCGGCGAACCAGTCGAGGTCGGCGGCGCTGAGGCGCACGAACGACGCCACGTCCGCGAGGTCGTCGAGCACCGGCAGCCGCCACCGGTTGGCTGCCATCTGCGTGGCGACGACCGGTCGCACCAGGGGGACCGCGCGCTGTGCCTTCGCCGCCGCGGGACGCGAGGCGAGGTTGGCGGCGAGCTCCCGGGGACGGTCGAGCGGTGCGCGCGGGTAGAGCGCGAGCGTCTGGCGCACGAGCGGCGGCAGCCACCGCGCCCGGCGACCCAGCACGGTCGTCCCGCTCGCGACCATGCCCTCATGGGTCCACTCACCGGCGAGGAAGGCGGCCGCCAGGGCGCGCGCCAGGTCGGACCTCATCCGGCGGCCGACCCGTGGGCCGGACGGGGGTGCGGCAGCGCAGCCCGACCTGTCCCGTCGTGCGCGCGATGACCTGCAGCGGAGCGCAGCGAGTCGCGCGCGGTGCCGTGCCCGAACGATCCGGTGGTCCCCGGGGTAGCCCCGGAGAAGCCGACCGGTGACGCGCACCGGTCCGCCGTCTCGAGATTGCGCTGCCGCACCCCGCGCACAGTAGCGGCAGGCCGCGACACCCGGGGGCCGGTTGCGCCGCGAGCCAGGCCGCTCGGTCGGCCGGCGACGCGTCGTGCCCCTGCTGGGGCGCGTCGACGTCGATGGCGGGAGCTACGTCAGGACCCGCGGCGCCAGACGACGAGGGACTGGCTGACGGACTGGTGCCGCACGGGGAGCTTGTTGTCCGAGCGGGCGGCTGCCCGCAAGGCCAGCCCGCGGCGCAGGGCCTCGAGCTCGCCGTCGAGCTCGGCGTTGCGGGCGCGGAGGTCGTCGACCTGCCGCTCGAGGTCCATGATCCGCCGCACTCCCTCGATGCCGATGCCGGCCCGGGTCAGCTCCGCGATCTCGCGCAGCCGCTCGATGTCGCGGTGGGAGTAGCGGCGCCCACCGCCCCCCGTGCGGCCGGGCCGGATCAGCCCCATCCGCTCGTAGGCGCGCAGCGTCTGCGGGTGCAGGCCGGTGAGCTCGGCCGCCACGGAGATGACGTACACCGCCGCGTCGGGCGAAGGGGGGTGGAGCGCCCCGCTCATGAGTCGAAGAGCCCTGCTCGCAGCGGCTTGCCGGCGGTCGCCGCCCGGTAGGCCTCGAGGGCCTCGCGAGCGGTCGGGTCGAGGTGGGCCGGGACCTGGACCTCGACGGTGGCCAACAGGTCGCCCTTGCTGCCGTCGCGCCGGGTGGCGCCCTTGCCGCGCACCCGGAAGGTGCGTCCGTTGGGCGTGCCCGCCGGGATCTTGAGGGTCACCGGCGCGCCCCCGAGGGTCGGGATCTTCACCTCGGCACCGAGGGCGGCCTCGTCGAACGAGACGGGCACGTCGATGGTGAGGTTGTCGTCCTTGCGACCGAAGACGCGGTGCGGCGTGACCTTGACCTTGACGAACAGGTCGCCGGCGGGTCCGCCGTTCTCGCCCGGCGCGCCCTTGCCCTTGAGCCGGATCCGGGCGCCGTCCTTGACGCCGGCCGGGATCCGGGCCTGGATCGTGCGCGAGGAGGTGCCGCGACCGCTGCCGTGGCAGGTCGGGCACGGCTCGTCGTAGACCAGCTGACGGCCGCCGCAGGCGGGGCAGGTCTCGTTGATGGAGAACGCCCCGCCCGTGCCGGACACGACGAATCCCGCGCCCTCGCACTCGGGGCAGATGTGCGGCCGGGTGCCCGGCTTGCCGCCGGTGCCCTGGCACGTCGGACAGGCCGAGTCGGAGGTGAGCCGGAGCGAGACGGTCACGCCGTCGAGCGCGTCGGTGAACCCGATCGTGGCCGAGCTCTCCACGTCGGCTCCCCGACGCGGCCGCGGCTGCTGGCCACGGCCGCGCTGGGCGCCGCCGAAGAGGTCGCCGAACATGTCGCCGATCCCACCGCCGGCGCCGGCCCTGTCGCGGAGCAGGTCGTCGAGGTTGAAGCCGCCCCCGCCGAACCCGCCACCACCGCCGCCGAAGCCGCCGCCCATGCCGGTGCCGAACCCGCCCTGGGCCTGCAGCGCGCGGAACTCGTCGTACTTGGCGCGCTTGGCCTCGTCGCCGATGACGTCGTAGGCCTCGGCGACGGCCTTGAACTTCTCGTGCTTGGCCTCGTCGCCCGGGTTGGAGTCGGGGTGGTTGGCGCGCGCCAGCTTGCGGTAGGCCTTCTTGATGTCGGCCGCGCTGGCGTCCTTGGCCACGCCGAGGACCTGGTAGAAGTCCTTGGTCGCCCAGTCGTTGCGGAAACCTTCGTTGTCAGCCACGGATCAACCTCCCTTCGTCCTCGACGTGGTCATCGGTGCGTGTGCTCGATCGCGACATCGGCCGGCGCCGGGTCAGGCGTCGGCGGGCTCGACCACGAGCACCTGGGCGGCCCGCACGACGCGGTCGCCCATCCGGTAGCCGCCCTTGGCGACGTGCTTGACGGTCGTCACCTCGACGGCAGGGTCGGCGCCCATGTTGCTCAGCGCCTCGTGCATGGTCGGGTCGAACGCGTCACCCGGCTCGCCGAAGCGCACCAGGCCTGCCGCGGCGACCACCCGCTCGAGCTGGTCGGCCACCGCCTTGAGGCCACCCTCGAGCTCGCCGTGCTCGCGGGCACGGTCGATGGTGTCGAGGACCTCGATCACGGGGGTCAGCGCCTTGTAGGCCGCGGACTCGGCGACGAACTGCCGGTCGCGGTCGACCCGCTTGCGGTAGTTGGCGTACTCGGCCTGGACGCGCTTGAGGTCGTTGGTGAGGTCGGCGACCGCCTTCCTCAGCGACTCCCCGTCGTCCTGGCCCGCGTCGTCCGGGCCGTCGGGGCGCTCCTCGGCGGTGCCGGGGGCGTCACCGGCGACGGCGTCACCGGCGACCTGCTCCTCGACCTCGGTCTGGGCGGGGGCCTCGCCCGCGGCGGCGCCGAAGCCGCCGGAGCCCTCCGGAGAGGGAGCCGCGGTGGGCTCCCCCTCCGGGAGGTCGGTCGCCTCGGTGCCCGTCATGGGCTCGTCGGGGCGCTGCGTCACTTGGACTCACCCTCGGCGGCGCCGTCGGTCGACTCGTCGACGATCTCGGCGTCGACGACGTCGTCGTCGGACTCACCGGTGGCCCCGGTGGTGCCGCCCGCGGCGGCCTGGTCGGCCTCGGCGGCGGCGTACATCGCGGCACCCATCTTCTGGCTGGACTCGCCCAGCTTGGTGATGCCCGCGGTGATCTCCTCGGAGGACGCGTCCTCCTTGGCCAGGGTCTCCTTGAGGGCGTCGACGTCGGCCTGGACCTCGGTCTTCACGTCGTCGGGGAGCTTGTCGGCGTTGTCGGCGAGGAACTTCTCGGTCGTGTAGACGAGCTGGTCGCCCTGGTTGCGGGCCTCGATGGCCTCGCGGCGCCGGGCGTCCTCCTCGGCGTACTGCTCGGCCTCCTTGACCATGCGGTCGATCTCGTCCTTGCTGAGCGCCGAGCCACCGGAGATCGTCATCGACTGCTCACGGCCGGACGCCTGGTCCTTGGCCGAGACGTGCACGATGCCGTTGGCGTCGATGTCGAAGGTGACCTCGATCTTCGGCACACCGCGGGGGGCCGGCGGGAGGCCGGTCAGCTCGAAGTTGCCGAGGGGCTGGTTCTGCGACCACATCTGGCGCTCGCCCTGCGCGACCTTGATCTCCACCGACGGCTGGTTGTCGTCGGCGGTGGTGAAGATCTCCGACCGCTTGGTGGGGATGGTGGTGTTGCGCTCGATGAGCGTGGTCATCACGCCGCCCTTGGTCTCGATGCCGAGGGAGAGCGGAGTGACGTCGAGGAGCAGCACGTCCTTGACCTCGCCCTTGAGCACACCGGCCTGGAGCGCGGCGCCGAGCGCCACGACCTCGTCGGGGTTGACGCCCTTGTTGGGCTCCTTGCCGCCGAGCAGGTCCTTGACCGCCTCGGCCACGGCGGGCATGCGGGTGGAGCCACCCACGAGCACCACGTGGTCGATGTCCTTGACCGCGACGCCGCCGTCCTTGAGCACCGACTGGAACGGCGCCTTGGTGCGCTCGAGCAGGTCGGCCGTCAGCTTCTGGAACTCGCTGCGGGTCAGCTTCTCCTCGAAGTGGAGCGGGCCGGACTCGCCGTGGGTGATGTAGGGCAGGTGGATCGTGGTCTCGCTGGAGGACGACAGCTCGATCTTCGCCTTCTCCGCGGCCTCCTGGAGGCGCTGCTTGGCGATCTTGTCGGCCCCGAGGTCGACGCCGTTGGCGTCCTTGAACTTCTTCACCATCCACTCGACGATGCGGTTGTCCCAGTCGTCACCGCCGAGGTGGTTGTCACCGGAGGTCGCCTTGACCTCGACGACGCCCTCGCCGATCTCGAGCAGGGACACGTCGAACGTGCCGCCACCGAGGTCGAAGACGAGGATGGTCTGGTCCTCGCCCTTGTCGAGGCCGTAGGCCAGCGCGGCCGCGGTGGGCTCGTTGACGATGCGGCTGACGTTGAGGCCCGCGATCTCACCGGCCTCCTTGGTGGCCTGGCGCTGGGCGTCGGAGAAGTAGGCCGGCACGGTGATGACCGCGTCGGTGACAGTCTCGCCGAGGTAGGCCTCGGCGTCCCGCTTGAGCTTCTGCAGCACGAAGGCGCTGATCTGCTGCGGGGTGAAGGTCTTGTCGTCGATCTTGACCGACCAGTCCTCGCCCATGTGGCGCTTGACGGACCGGATGGTGCGGTCGACGTTGGTGACCGCCTGACGCTTGGCGACCTCGCCCACGAGGACCTCGCCGGACTTGGTGAAGGCGACGACGGACGGGGTCGTCCGGGCACCCTCGGCGTTGGCGATGACGGTGGGCTCGCCACCCTCCAGAACGGCGACGACGGAGTTGGTCGTGCCGAGGTCGATGCCGACCGCTCGAGCCATGGTGTTACCTCCTGCGTGTGGATGACGGTGAGTCTGCGTGCCATCCTGCCGTGTGGTCCACGGAGGAGGCAAAACAGTTGAGTCGATCTGACTCAAGTCTGTTCATGGGGTACAACGCAGGGCGCACCCAGATGTTCCCCGATCGGCGCACTCGTGATGTGACGTGGATCGCTCTAGCCTTGCGCGCATGATCCGCCACACCGTCGCCTTCCGGCTCCACCACGCCCCCGGCTCCGCGGAGGAGGCCGACTTCCTGGCCGCCGCCCGGGCGCTCGCCGACGTCCCCGGCGTCACGGCGTACGAGCAGCTGCGCCAGACCAGCGCGAAGAACGACTTCACCTTCGGCTTCTCGATGGAGTTCGCCGACCAGGCGGCGTACGACGGCTACACCGAGCACCCGGTCCACACCGCGTTCGTCGCGGAGCGGTGGGTGCCGGAGGTCGCCGACTTCCTCGAGATCGACTACACGCCGCTCTGACCTGAGCCGGCGCGTCCTGACCCGCATACGCCGCCGAGCCGGCGCGTCCTGACCCGCATACGCCGCCGAGCCGGCGCGTCCTGACGTGGTGGCCAGGCAGCTGACGCGCAGGACGCGCCGACTCGACCGCCATTCAGCGCCACGACGCGCCGCCTCGACCACGATTCAGCGCCAGGACGCGCCGCCTCGACCGCCATTCAGCGCCAGAACGCGCCGCCTCGGGTCAGCGGGACCAGACGTAGGGCGTGGTGGTGGTGACCGCGCGGAGGCCGGAGCGCTCGAGGATGGGGCGGGACATGTCGGTGCAGTCGGAGTGGATGTAGCGGATGCCGCGCTGGACGGCGGAGCGGGCGCGGGCGGCGACGAGGGCGCGGTAGATCCCGCGGCCGCGGAGCTCGGGGAGGGTCGCACCGCCCCAGATCCCGGCGAACTCGGTGCCCTCGACGGGGGTGAGGCGGCCCGTGCACACCACCCGGTCGCCGACCTCGGCCACCCAGAGCTCGGAGCGGCCGGCGTCGAGCTCGGCCAGGGTCGAGGCGGCCGACGGGCCGCGGCCGTTGCCGAAGACCGACTCCTGCGCGGCGAGCATCCGGACGACGTCGGCGGCGGCGGTCGGTCCCGGCTCCAGCCGGCGAAGCACGACGGGGCCCTCGGCCGTGTCCGCGAGGGGCACCGCGACGTCGAGCAGCGCCGCCTCGCCGATCATCACGGTCTCCCGCGGCTCGGCCGCGAGGCCGTGGGCGAGGAGCCGCGCGCCGAGGTCGGCCGGGCAATCGTGGCCGCGCGACTTCCACTCGAACGACGTCACGTCGGTGTCGTCGCGGTAGTGGGCGACGGTGCGCGCGATCAGCGCGTCGAGGTCGTCGCCCTCGACACCGCCGAGGTCGCGGTAGGACACGAAGCCGCCGTGCTCGAAGACCCCCCACCACAGCGGGCCCTCGCGTCGTACGCCCTGCGCCCCGGCCATCTCGGCGTCGGTGCGCAGCTGCTCGTCGTAGGCCGCCAGCAGCGGGTCCGTCGTCATGGGTGGACACCCTAGGCCGGGAGTCGGGGGAATCTCAGGGGTTTTCCGCTGCGCGACGCCGGGCTGGGGGCGCACACTTGTCCTGTGCTGCATGCGGGGAACCCGCGCCGGGTCGCCGGCGCCTCGGGAGTCGTGCTGCTGCTCGCCGCCCTCCTGGCGTTCTACGTCGCCGACGTCGCCGGCGCCGGCCCGTCCCGGTGCCAGCAGCACCGCGTCGAGTCCCGCGAGCGCGCGCGCGCCGTGACCGGCGACGGCTCCCCCGTGCTCGTGATCGGCGACTCGTGGTCCGTCGGGCTCGGCCTGGACGACCCGGTCGGGTCGTGGGCGAGTCGCCTCCCCGGCGAGGTGCACGTCCGCGGCTTCTCCGGCTCCGGCTTCAGTGCCCGGGCCAGCGGCTGCGGCCGCGTGTCGTTCCACGACCGCGCTCCGACGGCGTTGGGCGTGCGTCCACAGCTCGTCGTCGTCGCCGGCGGGCTCAACGACTACGACCAGCCCGCCCGCGCCATCGACCGCGGCTTCCGCGCCCTGATGGCCGACCTGCGAGGCCACCACGTGGTGGTCGTCGGCCCCGCGAGCGCTCCGCTGCGCGCGGGCGCCGTGCCGAGGGTGGACGAGCAGCTGGCCCGGCTCGCCGCGCTCTACGGCGTGCCCTACGTCCCCACCGGCGACCTCGACCTCGACTACCTCGACGACCGGCTCCATCTCACCGCGGGCGGGCACCGCGCGTTCGGCGACGCGGTGGCCGCGCGGCTGGCGGACGTACGCCCGACGCGCCCGGCCGTGCTGGCGCGCTGACCCGCACCGGTCGGTGACCGGTCGCCCGCCGTCGACTATCGGACACTTCCGCCGACGATCGGCCGAACGGTGCAGGTTCTCGCGTTGCACGAACACGCAGATCGGCGCTCATTGACGGGGTGGTCGGCGATTGCGACTTTGTGCAGAGGTCCGCAGCACCCAATCCACCCTCGCGTCCGCCGGGCGCGAACTCACGATTGGACATCCCAGTGAAATCACTCCGTCCGGCCTTCCTGGCCGGTATCGCAGCGTCAGCCGTCGCTGCGTCCTTCCTGGCACCGGCCGCCACCTCGGCCGGCGCCTCCCCCGCGGCGGGCGACCCCCGTCTCGAGGCCCAGCAGGCGGCGTCCGCCTGGGTCAAGGGCCACGCCCGCGCGCTCGAACGAGCCGCAGCGGACGCCTTCGTCCGCACCGGCACGTTCGAGGGCGACAGCGGGATCTACGCGATGGCCTACGAGCGGACCCACGAGGGCCTGCGCGTGGTCGGGGGCGACTTCGTCGTCCTCGCCGACGCCGACGGCCAGGTGGTCGGGTCGTCGGTCGCCCAGGAGGCGCCCGTCGCGATCAGCGACACCACCGCCTCGGTCCCCGCGGCGCGCGCGAGCGCCGTCGCGACGGGACGACTCGACGAGGTGGCCGACGCCTCGGCGCCCGAGCTCGTGGTCTGGCACCGCGACGCCGGCACCCGCCTCGCCTACGAGGTCGAGGTGCGCGGCACCGACGCCGGCGAGGTGTCGTGGCAGAAGGTCTGGATCGACGCCGAGGACGGCAGCGTCCTCGAGGCGCGCGAGCAGATCGCCCACGGCACCGGCACGGCGGCCTACTCCGGCCCCAACCCCCTGCCCATCGCCACCAGCGGCTCGGGCAGCAGCTACTCGATGACCGACCCGACGGCGACCACGCTGCGCTGCCAGGACGCCGCCACCAACACGACCTTCACCGGCAGCGACGACGTGTGGGGCAACGGCAACGCGACCAACCGCGAGACCGGCTGCGTCGACGCGCTCTACGCCGCCCAGCAGATGAAGGCGATGATGTCGTCCTGGCTGGGCCGCAACGGGATGAACGGCTCGGGCGGGTGGGTGCCGATCCGCGTCGGGCTCAACGACATCAACGCCTACTACGACGGCACGCAGGTCCAGATCGGCAAGAACCAGGCCGGCGCCTGGATCTCCGCGATGGACGTGGTGGCGCACGAGTTCGGCCACGGCGTCGACGACAAGACGCCCGGCGGCATCTCCGGCGGCGGCACCCAGGAGTTCATCGGCGACGCGCTCGCCGCGGCCACCGAGTACTACGACGGCCAGGCCGCGCCGTACGACTCCCCCGACCACACCGTCGGCGAGGAGGTCAACCTCGTCGGGCAGGGCCCGATCCGCGACGGCTCCAACCCGGCCAACGTCGGCGACCCGTCGTGCTACACCAGCTCGATCCCCACCGCCGAGGTCCACGCGGCCGCCGGCCCCGGCGACCACTGGTTCTACCTGCTCTCACGTGGCGGGGTGTCGAAGTGCGACGGCACCTCGACGACCGGCATCGGCGAGCAGGCGGCCATCAAGGTCCTCTACAACGCGATGCTGATGAAGACCAGCTCGTCGAACTACCTCAAGTACCGCACCTGGACCCTCACCGCGGCGAAGAACCTGGACAGCACGTGCGCCCAGTTCAACGCCGTCAAGAACGCCTGGGACGCGGTCAACGTGCCCGCCCAGACCGCCGACCCGACCTGCGGTGGCGGCACCACACCGCCCCCGACGACCGGCGGCAACATCCTGGCCAACCCGGGCTTCGAGTCCGGCGCGACCGGCTGGACGGGCAACACCGGCGTGATCACCTCCAGCACCAGCCGTCCGGCCCGCACCGGCTCCTTCAAGGCCTGGCTCGGCGGCAACGGCCGGACCAGCACGGAGACGATCAACCAGACGGTGACGATCCCGGCCAGCGCGACGGCGGCCACGCTGTCCTACTGGATCCGCACCGACACCGCCGAGAGCGGCTCGACGGCGTACGACCGGATGCGGGTGCAGGTCGTCGACGGGTCGACGGCCACCACGGTGCGCACCTTCACCAACGTGGGCACCAGCACGACGTACACGCAGTACTCGCACAGCCTCACCTCCTACAAGGGCAGGACGGTCACCATCCGCTTCACGATGACCGAGGACGCCTCGCTCCAGACCAGCTTCGTGGTCGACGACACCGCGCTGAACGTCTCCTGACGCCAGCCACTCCGTGACGGGGCGGGGCAGCGACCGCTGCCCCGCCCCGTTCCCCTGTCCAGCACCCGGGAGATCCCATGCGCTCGCTCCGTACGCCCGTCCTGTCCGCCGTGGCCACCGCCGCCCTCGTCGCCGGCGCGCTCGTCGGCGGCACCCCGCCCGCGGTCGCGGCCCCGTCGCCCGACCTCAGCATCGCCAACGTCACCGCCCACCTCCAGCAGCTGC
This sequence comes from Nocardioides sp. Z35_8, assembly GCF_059621125.1. Taxonomy (NCBI): domain Bacteria; kingdom Bacillati; phylum Actinomycetota; class Actinomycetes; order Propionibacteriales; family Nocardioidaceae; genus Nocardioides; species Nocardioides sp. Z35_8. The sequence goes on from NZ_JCAQIE010000001.1 coordinate 553,233, forward strand.
AGTCGATCGCCACCGCCAACGGCGGCAACCGCGCCACCGGCCGTCCCGGCTACAAGGCCTCGCTCGACTGGGTGCGCGCCAGGCTCGACGCCGTCGGCTACACGACGCAGGTGCAGCAGGTCTCGACCTCCTCGGGGACGTCCTACAACCTCGTGGCCGACTGGCCGGGCGGCGACCCCGAGCACGTGGTGATGACCGGCGCCCACCTCGACAGCGTCGCCGCAGGCCCCGGCATCAACGACAACGGCACCGGCTCGGCCGCCGTGCTCAAGGCCGCCCTCGCCTGGGCCGCGAGCGGCAACACCCCCCGCAACCACCTGCGGTTCGCGTGGTGGGGCGCGGAGGAGCAGGGCCTGCTCGGCAGCAACCACTACATGCGCACCCTGCCGGCCGCCGACAAGGACCGCATCGAGCTCTACATGAACTTCGACATGGTCGGCTCGCCCAACCCCGGCTACTTCGTCTACGACGACAACCCGGCCGGCAACGGCGCCCGCGACGCGATGACGGCGTACTACACGTCCAAGGGCATCGCGTGGGAGTACGTCGACGTGCAGGGCCGCTCGGACCACGCGTCGTTCCGCAGCCAGGGCATCGCCACGACGGGCATGTACTCCGGCGGCGAGACCACCAAGACCGCCGCGCAGGCGTCGAAGTGGGGCGGCACCGCCGGGCGGGCGTTCGACCCCTGCTACCACCGCGCGTGCGACACGACGGCCAACGTCGACACCACCGCGCTCGACCGCAACCTCGACATGATCGGCCACATGGTGTGGCTCCACGCCGACAAGGACTACGGCGCCACCACCCCGCCGCCGACGACTCCCCCCGCCGGCACCAACCTGCTCGTCAACCCCGGTTTCGAGTCCGGGGCGAGCGGCTGGTCGGGCACGTCGGGAGCGATCACCAGCAGCACCTCGCGCCCGGCGCGCACCGGGACGTGGAAGGCGTGGCTGGGCGGCAACGGGCGGACGACGTCGGAGAACGTCTCCCAGCAGGTGAGCATCCCGGCGTCCGCCACCGCGGCGTCGCTGGCCTACTGGCTCCGCACCGACACCGCCGAGTCCGGCTCGACGGCGTACGACACCCTCAAGGTGCAGGTGATCAGCGCCGGCACGACGACCACCCTGCGCACCTTCTCCAACGTGGGCGCCGGCGCGGGCTACGCGCAGTTCTCCCACAGCCTGCTCGCCTACCGCGGCAAGACCGTCACCGTGCGGTTCCTGATGAGCGAGGACGCGTCGCTGCAGACGAGCTTCGTGCTCGACGACACCTCGGTGACGACGAGCTGAGGCCGCCCCGCAGGCGAGGGCCGGTCCTGGCCCTCCCGGTCGCCCGGCTCACTCGGCGAGCCAGGCAGCCCAGCTGTCGAAGGAGTAGGGCCGGCCCAGGAAGTCGGCGACGAGGTCGGCGGCGTCCTTGCGCCCACCCATCGCCAGCACCTTGTCGCGGTAGGCGTGGGCGACGTCGGCGGCGAAGAGGTCGTCGGGGTCGAAGGCGGAGAACAGGTCCTTGGCGATCACCAGCGACCACATGTAGGTGTAGTAGCCCGAGGAGTAGCCGTCGAGGTGGCCGAAGGCGCAGTGCATGTGCGCGCCCTCGAGCGGCGGGATCACCGAGTAGCGGCGCTGCAGCTCGTCGCCGTAGGCGGTGAGGTCGTCGTGCCGCTCCGCGTGGAACCAGTAGGACCGAGCGGCGTACGACATCTGCTGGACGGCGTAGAGGCCCTTGCCGAAGTGGTCGGCCCGGCGCATCGCCGCGACCAGCTCGGCCGGGATCGTCTCACCGGCCTCGTTGCGGGCGAAGGTGGCGAGCACGTCGGCGTCCCACGCCCACTCCTCGAGCATCTGGCTCGGCGCCTCGACGAAGTCCCACTCCGTGGCGACGCCGGAGAAGCGGGCCCACTCGCCCTGACCGGCGAGGACGTGGTGGACCAGGTGGCCGAACTCGTGGAAGAGCGTGACCACCTCGTCGTGCTCCATCAGGCCGCGGGCGAAGTTGCACACCAGGACCCCCTCGGGCAGCTGCTCGCCGGCGATGCCCTTGACGAGGTCGAACTGGGCGGCGTGCTTGAACTTGCCCTCGCGTGGGTGCAGGTCGAGGTGGATGCGCCCGATCCGGGTGCCGTCGAGCTCGACGTCATAGCTGGCGACGTCCTCGTGCCAGGTGCCGGCCTCCTCACGGGCGACCGGCGTCCAGGTCAGGCCGAACAGCCGACCGGTCACGTCGAGCAGGCCCTGCCGCACCTGCTCGAAACCGAAGTAGGTGCGCACGACCTGCCCGTCGACGTCGTACTGCTCGCGGCGCACGATCTCGGAGTAGTAGCGCGAGTCGTAGCCGGTCACGGTGTCGGCGGTGGGGTCGTCGACGCGCTTGCGCTCGAGCAGGACGGCGACCTCCTGGCCCGCCCGCTCCTTGGCGGCCTCGCCGATCCGGTCGATGAAGTCGGCGACGGCCTGGCCGCTCCCGATCATCTTCACCTCGGTGTCGTAGTCGGGCCACGAGTCGTAGCCGAGCAGCTGCGCGGTCTCGCGACGCACGGCCAGCAGGTCCTGCAGGACCTGGTCGTTGGCCGGCCAGGCCACGTTGCTGTGCGCGAGCGCGAGGTCGTGGCGGGCCTCGGCGTCGGAGCCGAAGGTGAGGAAGGGGACCAGGTCGGGGTAATCGGTGGTGAGGGTGACCAGGCCGTCGTCGTCGGGGGCGTGGGCGGCGCGGTAGTCGTCGGGCAGGCCGGCGAGCCGCTCCGGGGCGATCCGGATGGAGCGGACGTCGTCGCGGATCGTGCGCCCGAAGTCCTGCGACAGCTTCACGGCCTGCTCGCTGAGCGCGCGGAGCCGGTCGCGGGTGGCGTCGTCACGGTCGACGCCCGCGCGCCGGAAGTCACGCAGCGTGTGGTCGAGGACGCGGCGGGCGTCGGCGTCGAGGGCGGTGAGGTCGGAGGACGTCGCCAACCGGTCGAGGACGGCGTAGAGGTCGCGGTCGAGCCCGAGCTCGGTGACATACTTCTGGACCTCCTGGCCCAGGTCGTCGGCCCGGTCGCGGACCGCGGCGTCGGGGTGCACCTCGGCCCACAGCGCCACGGCCTCGGCGTTGGCGAGGGCGGTCTCGGCCTTGTTCCACGCGACGAGGACGACGGGGGCGTCGGACGAGCCGGCCTTGACCAGCCCGACCTGGCGGCGAGCCTCCTCGAGCTGGTCGTGGCAGCGCCGCGTCACCCAGTCGAGCCAGTCGCCGTCGCCGGGAAGGGTGATGGGGGCAGGAGCGGGGGCGAGGGGATCGGTCGGCACCGGGCGAGCCTACGGCCGCGCGCCCGTGCGCTCCAGCACGCCCGTCGGGGTCGTCCGCATCGAGGGCCGCGGGCCGTAGCGTGTGCGCGTGAGCACCTCGGGGGACGTCGCGTTCCGCTTCCGCGACATCTGGCTGGTGGCCTACGGGCCCTCGATGGTCTCCGCCATCGGCCACGGCGCGATCATGCCGGTGCTGGCGCTGCGGGCACGCGACCTCGGTGCCGACGTCTCCACCGCCGCCGCGATCGTGGCCCTCACCGGCGTCGGCATGCTGCTGGCCAGCCTCCCGTCGGGCGCGCTGGTGGCCCGGGTGGGCGAGCGCCGGGCCCTCGTGGGCGCGGGGATCCTCGACGCGGCGGCGATGGCCTTCGCCGCGCTCACCGACTCCGTCGCCGGGCTCGCGGTCGGGGTGCTGCTCAGCGGCGTGTGCTGGACGCTCTTCCTCATCGCCCGGCAGGGCTTCATGATCGACGCGGTCCCCGAGACCCACCGCGCCCGGGCGATGTCGCTGCTCGGCGGCTCCCACCGGGTGGGCGTGCTCGTCGGTCCGCTCATCGGCGCCGGCCTGATCGAGGTCACCGACCTGACCAGCGTCTTCTGGCTCGGTGCGGCGATGTCGGTCCTCGCGGCCCTCCTCGCCGCCACGATGCCCGACCTCGGCGAGGAGAAGCGAGCGGCGGAGCGGGCACGTGGCCACGTCGGCGTGTGGTCGGTCATCGTCGCGCACCGCCGGCTCCTGGCCACCCTCGGCACGGCCGTCATGGTCCTGGGCGTCAGTCGGTCGCTGCGGCTCAGCCTGCTGCCGCTGTGGGCCGACCACATCGGGCTCTCGGCGTCCACCACGTCGCTGATCTTCGCGGGGGCGTCCGCCATCGACGTGGCGTTCATGTGGCCGGGCGGCTGGCTGATGGACGCCCGGGGCCGGATGGTGGTCGCGGTGCCGGTGGTGCTGTCGATGGCCGTCGCGTGCCTCCTGCTCCCCCTGGCCACGAGCGCGCTCACGGTCGCGCTCGTCATGGCCCTCATCGCGTGCGGCAACGGCCTCGGGTCGGGCATCGTGATGACGCTGGGGGCGGATGCCGCGCCGGAGGGCGGCCGGTCGCAGTTCCTAGGCGCGTGGCGGCTGTGCGGCGACATCGGCAACACCGGCGGTCCCCTGCTGGTGAGCGCGGTGGCCGCCGTCGCGCCGCTGGCTGCGGCGAGCGTGGTGGTCGGCGTGCTGGGCCTGGCCGGGGCGGGGTGGGTGGGCTACTGGACGCGGAGGGTGGACCTCGCGCGGACGAACGCGGTGCCGGTCAGCCGACCGTCACCGTGACCTCGTTGGACACGACCTCGGAGTCCGTGTCGACCACGCGGAACTTGTTGGGCCCGGTGCGGCTGGTCTGGACGTAGGTGGCGAACGTGCCGCCACTGACCGACATCGTCACCGGGAAGTCCGACCACGTGCCGTTCTCCATCCGCTGCACCTGCAGGATCGCCCCCTCGCCGGCCGGGTAGGTGCCGGTGAGGTCGATCTGCTGCATGGGGCTCACCGACTGCTGGTTGGCCGTCAGCGAGATGCCCTCCGCGGGCGCCTCCGAGGTCGACTCCTCACCCGGGTTGGGCTCCGACGCCTCGGCGGAGCCGGCCTCGGTGCTGGTCTCGGTGGGCTTGGGCAGGCGGAAGGTGGCCGAGGAGCTCGGCGCGCCGCTGGCCTCGGTGTCGTCGCCGATGCCGGTCACCTTGACCCCGACGAGGACCGCGAGCCCGCCGAGCAGGCCGATGACCACGGCGACCCCGACCAGGGCGATGAGCCCCGTCAGGACGGGGCGGTTCTCGGTGTCCATGTCGGTGGGGAGGGACCTTTCGCGCGGGGTGCGGGGCCTCGTTGTCGGCGGGGCCATTGTCCGGGAGGGGCGGGTGCGCGGCCAAGTCGGCCGGTGCGTCGGTGGGCGTGCCACCCCGCGTCGGACAGGATGGGCACATGCAGTCACCGTTGCGACACGGCAAGGCCGCCATCGGCACGACCCTAGCGGGCGGAGCGCTGGCCGCGCTGTCCTCTGCCCCGGAGCGCGCCTCCCGCCTGCTGCGCCACCGCTACCCCACGGTCGCCGTGACCGGCATGACGGGCGTGGGCAAGACCCGCCTGGCCGACCGCCTCTCCCGGCGCGCGAGCGCGGAGTCGGGCGGCTCGGAGGGGGGCCCGGAGGTGGGCTCGGCCGTCATGGAGCGTCGTACGCGCCGCAACGCGCGGCTGCGCGGCTACCGCTTCCGCGTCGTGCCCGGCGAGAACGCCGCCACCCGCCTCGGCGCCCTCGACGAGGTCTTCCACGACGAGCCGGTCGACGGGGTGCTGCACGTGGTCGCGTGGGGCCACGCCACCCCGCGGCGCACCGCCGGCACCACCGGCGCGGCGCTCGCCACGCGCGAGGAGCAGCTCGCCGCCGAGCTCGACGACTGGGCCATCACGGCCCACCGCATCGCCAGCATGGCGGTGCGACGCGACCGGCCGACCTGGCTGGTCGTCGCGGTCACCAAGGCCGACCTGTTCCCCGACGACGTCGACGAGGCGGTGCGCTACTACTCCCCCGGCAGCGGCTCCCCCTTCGCCGAGCGCCTCGACGAGCTCCGCGCCCTGGCCGGCGGCGCCAGGCTGTCGATCGACGTGCTGCCGGTGTGCTCCCAGGGCGGCGACAAGCGCTCCCCCATGCCCGAGAAGGCGTGCAGCGACCTCCTCGGTCGCCTCGAGCTGCGGATGGCCCAGCTGAGCGGGCACGTGTGAGGGGTGCCGGCCGCCGCGCCCTCCTCGTGGTCGGCGCGGCGTACGTCGCGGCGCTGGCGTGGGCCGCCGTCGTCCTGCCCGACCGGGTGCCCACCCACTTCGACGCCGCCGGCCGGGTGGACGAGTGGTCCTCGCGCACCGGGATGCTCGCGTTCTGGGTCGTCGTCGGCGTCGTCGTGCTCGCCGGCATCCCGGCGCTGACCCGGGCGCTGACCGCCGGCGACGGCACCTGGGTCAACATGCCGCAGGCGTCGAAGGACTACTGGTTCGCCCCGGAGCGGCGCGCCGAGTTCGCCGTGCGCTTCCAGGACGACATGGAGGCCGTCACCGCGCTCACCGGGGCCCTGCTCGTGGCCGCGCTGGTCCTCACGACCTGGGTCGGCGTCACCGGCCGGGACGGCGCTCCCTCGTGGGTGTTCCCGGTGCTGGTGGGGGGCTACCTCGTGCTGACGGCACTCTGGACGGTGCGCCTGCTGCGGGCCTACCGGCCGCCGGTCCAGACCGGATGAGCGCGTAGCCCACAGGAGCACGACTCCTGGTTTCGACACCGGCCCGGAGGGCACAAGGCCCCCATGAGGCCGATCGCGATCAACCAGCGGGCGCTGCGGGGCGCCAAGGAGGAGCTCGACTCCGCGCGGGAGGCGTTGCGCGGCGCGCTGGGCGACATCGACCACCCCGCCGACGACTTCCCGTGGCGCGACCTGGTGGTCGAGGGCGTGCGCGCCCTGGTCGACGACGCCGAGCAGGTCGCGAAGTGGTGCCGCGCCCTCGCCGGCGCGATCGACGACTCCGTCGTCGACTTCGACGAGCTCGACCTCATGGTCGGGGAGGCCGCCGCCGTCGCCGCGAGGCTCGACCAGGTCACGCCATGACCAGGATCGTGACCGACCGGGTCGAGACCCAGGAGGACCGCTTCCAGTTCGGCGACCCGATCGGCTGCCGCTACCACTGGCTCGATCCCGACGAGGTCGACTCCTACGGCGACTCGGTGCGCCGGCTGTCGGCCAAGGTCGAGCTCGCCGTCGACGCCTTCGCGCGCACCTCGACGCTCTCCGAGGACGTCTTCGCCGGAGAGGCCGCCGACACGCTCCGCGACCGCGCCGCCCGCCGGCACGAGGAGTCGGCGGGCGTCCGCGACGACCTGCGCGGCCTCGGCCGGGCGATCAACGCCTACGCCGACGTCCTGCGCCGCCACCGTGAGGGACTCGAGGAGCTGCGCGCCTCCGCCGTGAGCACGGGCCTCGAGGTGCGCGAGCAACGCATCTGGCCCCCGGTCGCCACCCTGCCCGGTGACGCCACCCAGCGGCAGGCCGACGCGTGGGAGGCCGAGTGGAGGGCCTACCAGGCCTGCTTCGAGACCAAGCTGGAGCTGCGTGACGCCCGCCGTGCGGGCGCCCGCGAGCTCGTGCGGGCGCTCGCCGAGCATGCCGGGGTGCATCCCGACAAGGACCAGGCGAAGGTCGTCGCCGCCGGCCCACGTGCGGTCACCTTCGGCGAGCTTCGCCGCGAGGCCGCCGAGGAGGCCCGGGAGGCCGTCGAGGCCGCGGACGGCGCGGACGCGGCTCGCGGCACCGTCGACGCGCTCAGGCGCCGCGAGCAGTCGGCGCTCGACAGCCTCGAGCGGCTCCTCCTCGCCGGGGCGCCCCACGAGGAGATCGACGCCCAGGCAGGGAAGGTCCAGGCGCTGCACCGCGAGCTCGACGACGCCCGGGCCGAGGCCCGCGACGCCGAGGCCGCCGCCGACCGCGAGCAGGCTCAGGCCAACCGCGCGGCGCGCGACCTGCGGGCCGCGGAGGAGGGCGGGCCGCGCCTCATCGCCCAGCGCCGGCCCGCGAGCGACCTCGAGGACCGGCTCGGCTGAGCGTCGGATCGCCCGCGGCTGCCCGCTAGTCCGGCTGCGCCGAGTCCGTCGCGCGGCGCTCGCGCTCGGCGACGGCGTGCTCGTCGGTGCGCGAGTCGTAGGACCAGAAGTCGCGCAGCGCCACCGCGGTCAGAACGACCCCGCCGACGCACGCCACGCCGCCGCTCACGATCGCCCCGCGCACCGACCAGGCGTCCGCCACGAAGCCGGCGCGCGTCTCGCCGACCATCGGACCGACCGAGTAGGACAGCATCTCGATGCCGGCGAGGCGCCCGCGCATGGTGTCGGGGATCGTCTGGTTCCACACCGTCGACCGGAAGACCGCCGAGACCATGTCGGCCGCCCCGGCCAGCGCCAGGAACAGGCACGCCAGCCAGAACGACGGCATCAGCCCGGCGAGCGCGATGCAGCCGCCGTAGAGGCTGGCGGCGATGACGATCGCGCGGCCGTGGTGGTGCACCCGCCCGATCCATCCGCTGAGCGCGGTGGCGACCAGGGCTCCGACGGTCTCGGCCGAGTAGAGCAGGCCCAGCAGCTCGGGCCGGTCGAACACCTCGTGCGCCAGGGCGGGGAACAGCACCACCGGGATCGCCAGCATCATCGCGGCGATGTCGACGACGTAGGTGCCGAGGAGGTCGCGGCGGCGCAGCGCATAGGTGAGGCCCTCGTGGACGCCGCGCAGGCTCGGCGGCGTGGTCTCGCCGGCGTGCGGGTAGGGCCGCATGGCCGTGAACAGCACCGTGGCGACCGCGTAGCCCGCCATGCCCGCCACGAAGCACCAGCCGACGCCGACGTAGGCCATCAGCAGGCCGCCGATGAGCGGTCCGAGCAGGACGCCGAGCTGCATCGCGAAGCTGCTGAGCGCGTTGGCGGCGGCGATCTGGTCGTGCCGCACGGTGCGCGGCTCGAGCGCCTCCCGCGACGGGCGCTGCACCGAGCTCGCGGCCGCGTAGAGGGCGGCGACGACGAAGATCAGCCAGACCCTGGGGTGCGCGGAGAACGCGTTCCAGGCGAACACGCCCATCAGGACGACCTGGACGACCCCGGTCACCACGAGCAGCCGGCGCCGGTCGACGTGGTCGGCCAGCGCGCCGCCGTAGAGCCCGAACACGATCAGCGGCCCGAGCTCGACCAGGCCCACGAGGCCGACGAGGAGGTTGGACCCGGTGAGGTCGTAGATCGCGAACGGCACGGCGACGTAGGCGACCATGCTCCCGAGGTAGAAGACGCTGCCGGCGGTGAACAGCAGCCGGAAGTCGCGCGACTCGCGCAGCGGGGTCACGTCCATCCGCATCGAGCGGAGCCGGTCGGTCCAGGTCACGAGGGACCAGTCTCCCCGATCGCGGCGCGCCGGCGCACCCGACATTGCGCACGACGTGCCCGGCCTCGTGTCCGGCCTCGTGCCCGCGCGGGTCCGTCAGGAGACGGCGCGGACCTCGACCACCTCGTGGCGCGGCACGGCGCTCTCGCGGCGGGCCGAGCAGGTGAGCCGGTGGGTCGTCTCCCCCGGCACCCGGCGCACGACGACGTCGACCGGCTCGTGCCCGCGCACCTCGAACCGGGCGGTGGTCAGGTCGCCGTCCACGCGGACGGCGCCCGGGCGCACGTCGTCGAGGCCGACGAGGCCGTGCTCGTGGCGCAGCGCCACGTCGGCCGCCTGGACCGCCATCGGCAGGTCGGACCGGCCGCGGAGGTGCTCGAGCAGCACCTCGCCCGCCGCCGTGGCAGCGGCGACGCGCTGCGCGGACCCGGCATCGAGGTCGCCGTAGTAGAGCCCGCGCGGCAGCACGACGAGGTTGCCGGCGAACCGGTCGCCCCCGACGTGGGACACCTCCCACACGGCGTCGGCGTGCGGGCCGTCGGCGAGCGCCCGCGCGACCGGTCGGCCGCGCTCGGCGCAGCATGCGTCGTGGCGTCCGTGGGTGCAGACCGCGAGCACCGGGGCCGGCTCGGGTGGGAGGCCGAGGCTCTGCCCACGGCCGAGGGCGGCCAGGTCGAGGTCGCGCACGTCCTGCACGCGGTCGAGGTCGACCGCCTCGGCCCAGGAGCCCGGGCCGGCGACGCGTGCGGCGACGACGCGGGTCGGACCGCCGGGGGCGCTGCGGCCGGGACGGCGGACCAGGAGCACGCGTACGCGGTGGCGCCGGGACTGCTCCCGCAGGTGGGCGCCGACGCCGTCGGGGAGCCGAGCGTCGCGCAGCGCGTCCGCGCCCCACGGCCCGGGGTGCTCGACCAGCAGGAAGCTGCGCACGGTGGAGGCGGTGCCGGCGAGCTGGTCGCCGCGCTCGCGGCTGGCCGGGGCGCACCGGAAGGCGGTCACCGCACGACCTCGAGCAGCCCTTCCCGGACCAGCCGGCGGCACAGCACCAGCGCGCTCTCGGCGTCGAGCGGGGCGAGGTCGCCCGGCGTCAGCTCCGCGTGGGCGGCGACGTGCTCCAAGGCCGGACGGACCCGCGCCGGCACCCGGACGACGCGGTCGCCGATCAGCACCCGGACCGTGCCACCGTCGTCGACCAGCACGCAGGGATGTCCGCGCCGGCGGCGCAGGCGGGTGTCAGCGTCGATCGTGGCCAGCGACGCGCGGTCGAGCAGGGCACCCGCCAGGCGCGGCGCGCGGTGGCTGACGAACCGCTCTGCCTGTCCGGCGGCGAGCGCCGCGGGGTCGAGCCGGCGGACGGCGTCGGCGAGGGTCGTGAGGTGGCCCGACAGTCCCGCGGCCAGGCGGGCCGGGTCGCTGAGGTAGCCGGCGGGCAGGTGGTCGTCGGGCACGTCGGCGAGCAGCCCCTCGACCTCACGGGCGAGGAGGGCCCGCCAGGTCAGCTGGTTGATGCCGATGGTCAGGTGGAGCGAGACGGACTCCTGCGCACGCGCGGCGTGGGGGGTGCCGGTCGGGAGGTAGGCCACCACCCCCGGCTCGAGCAGCAGGTCGCCGGGCCCGCCCTCGCCGTGCACCTCCCACCTCTTCGTGCCGTGGGTCTGCACCACGAACACGTCGTGGGAGTCGGAGTGGACCGCGAAGCCCTGCGCCCCGGGCGGGGTGAGGTAGGCGTTGGCCTGGCAGGGGTGGCCGAGCTCGAGCTCGAGCTCGGCGACGAGGTCGCCGACGGGCGAGCAGTAGCGCTGGAGGCCCTGCAGCACGATCGTCGCGCCCTCGTCGTGCAGGCGCATCAACTTCTCCGGGTCGACCAGCCCGGTCAGCGGCCTGCCGGCGAGGCTGCCGCCGCGGGTGAAGGACGACTCCGGCAGCACCGACCCGTTGCGGGCGACCCGCACGGCCGGCGTGCGGATCGCGGTCTGGGTCAGGAGATGGTCGACGTCGGCGAGCGAGAGCACCTCGGCGCCGTAGGCCGGATCGGTGCGGTGGACGTGGACGGACGACGCCCAGACCTTGTCGAGGAAGGTCTGGGCGTCGCCCGTGAGGCGGTCGAGAGCGCTCAGAGCGCGGTCCCGTCGGTGCCGTCGGCGTCGGTCGAGTCGCCGTCGGTGGCATCGGTCGAGTCACCGTCGGTGCCGTCGGCGTCCGCGCCGTCGGCGTCGGTCGAGTCGCCGTCGGTCGCATCGGTCGAGTCACCGTCGGTGCCGTCGGCGTCGGTGCCGTCGGCATCCGTCCCGGGACCGGCCGCGACGCCGGTGGGGTCGACGCCCTCGGTGCTCATCTCGTCGTCGCCGAGGGGGTTGTCAGGAGTCGTCATGGGTTCCTCCCAGTCGCACCGTGACGGTCGGTCCGTCCCGGGTCTGTGTCGAGTCTGGCGCTCGGTGTCCCTCCCGTTCCACACCCCGGTGGACGGGGTCTCGTCCTCAGTAGCGCTGGTCCTGCCAGAGCAGGCCCGCCGCGGCGTACTCGGTGGGGTTGCAGTAGCCGCCGTAGGTGCGGTAGCGCTCGGGCGAGATGAGCTCCTTGGCGCAGTCGGCGGCGTGCTCGAGCGGCGCCCAGTCGGGTGCCATCGGGACGGTCGGCACCGCGGGGTCGGGGTTGACGTCGGGGACGAACACCTCGGCGGAGCGGGCCACGAGCTCGTCCCAGCCCTCCCGGGTCCCGCCCCAGTTGTAGAACTGCTTCATGTGCGCGCACTCGTGGATCGCGATCCCGAGCTTGCTGATCTCCGGCTCGGCCGTGAGCGTCGCGAGAGTGGCGGCGTCCATGGTGATGCCGTGCTGCCAGCTGAAGACGCCGGTGCGGTCCCCGGTGATACCGGTGGTGTCGATCGTGATGTTGGCGTTGGGGCACAGCGAGGCGATGGGCGCGTAGAAGCGCGCCTGGTCACCGGTGTACATCGCCTGGTTCTCGAACCTGACGCTCACCGGCTTGGAGGCCACGCTGCGGCGCGCGCGCCGCGGGCCCTTGGTGATCTTCTTGGTCTTGAGGCGGTAGTCGACCTGCTGCGCGGGGACACCGGCGGGCACCACGTGGGCCGGGATCCGGGCGGTGACGAGCTGGCGGCCGATCTTGCCGCGGGCCCCGCTGACCTTGCGCCACTTGCCTCCGTCGACCCGCGCCTGCACGAAGACCTTCTTGGGCTTGATGGGCTTGACGCCCCGGTAGGTCTTCCACGCCGCCTGGACCTGGACGCCGGTGCCGGAGCCGCGGATGGCGGTGCTGAAGCCGAAGCCGTCGATGCGGTTGTACTTCTTGCCCCAGAAGGCGAAGAGCGGCCTGCGCGCGGCGCGGGCGGAGGACGTGCGTGCCGAGCCGGGTGCCTCCACCACGAGCGGCGCCGGCGGGGGCAGTGGCTGCACGTCGCGGGTCGTCAGCGCCACGTCGGGAGGAGTGCGGCGCTCGGCGTCGGGGGCGGCCGCGACGGGACCGGCGACGAACGCCGTGGACAGGACCACCCCCGCCGCTGCCAGTGCGGTGGTGAGACGTCGACCTGCTCGCATGTGTTTCGCTCCGTGTCGGGTGGGGTGTCGGGTGGGATGCCGGGGTCCCCCCTGCCTACCCGGCGGAGCCGGAGGGCAAACGCCCGGCACGCGGTCGGGTCACAGCAACCCCCGGCGCCGGGCGACGGCCGCGGCCTCGGTGCGCGAGGCGGCGTCGAGCTTGGCAAGGATGTGGGAGACGTGGACCGAGACGGTCTTGGTGCTGATGAAGAGCTGCTTGCCGATCTCGCCGTTGGACCTGCCCTCCGCGACGAGGGCGAGGACCTCCGCCTCCCGCGGCGTCAGGCTCGCCGCGTGCTCGGAGGTGGCCGGGGTGGCGGTGGAGCCCTGCGCGGTGAGCTCGTCGAGCATCGGCTGGGCGCCGATCGCCCGGGCCACCTCGCGCGCCAGGTCGGCGACCTGCCGGGCGCCGTCGGCGTCGCCGGCCGCGCGCAGCACCCCGGCCAGCCGGACCCGGGTCTGGGCGAGCTCGGGGACGCTGCCGTAGGCCACGGCGGCCTCCTCGGCCGTGCGCCAGGCCGACACGAGCTCGTCGGCCGATGGCGGGCCGACCTGGGCCAGCCAGCGCCACCGCAGGTGCTCGGCGGTGCGGCGCGCGACCCACATCCGGTATTCGGGGCCCTGGCTGTCGTCGTAGGGGGCGTAGAAGTCGATCACCCGGCCGCCGTCGGCCGCCAGCCGCTCGACGTCGCGCGCGGCGCACTCGCGCTCGTCGGCCGACTGGCGATGGGCGGCGGCCGCGAACGCGGTGAGCGCCAGCGTCGCGAGCCGCAGCCGGGCCTGGAACCACTCGTGCCACAGCGGCACGACCGCGGTGACGACGTCGTCGTAGACCGACAGTGCGAGCGCCCCGTCGCCGGCGGCGGCGGCGCGCAGGATCTCGGCCGCGGCCGACGAGATCGCGGTCAGCCCGTCGGTGGTCCAGTGCTCGCGCAGCCGCTCCAACGCCTGGGCCTTGGATCTGCCACGCAGGCCGATGACGATGAACATCTGGTGCGCGAAGTAGGCCCACTCCGAGACCATGGGCGGGCTCTGCCCGCTCACGTCGAGGAGCTCCCACGCCTCGTCGAGCAGGCCCTGGTGGGTGAGCACGACGGCGAGCAGCAGCCGCGCCTCGGCGGGGTAGGGCGACCAGGTCAGACCGCCGACCTCGCTGCGGGCGATCACCTCGCGATAGACCTCGACCGCCGCGGCGAGGTCGCCGCCGTCGTGGTGCGCGCGCCCGAGCAGGTAGAGCGCCCGCAGCTCCGGCTCGATCAGGCCGGCACGACGCGCCCGGTCGGCCGCCGCCCGCCACCCGACGACCGCACTGGACCCACCCTCGGGGTCGAGGCCGGCGACGGTGGCGTGGAGCTCGACGGCCAGGCTGGCGAGGTCGTGGCGCTCGGCGAGCTCGAGGGCCGGCAGCGCGACCGCCCGCGCCTGGTCGTCGTGCCAGCCGACCAGGGTCTGGGCGTGCACCAGCAGGGCCCGGGCCAGCAGCTTGGGCGGCCCCGTGCGCAGCAGCTCGACGGCCTCGGCGGCGGTCTCGCTGGGCGACTCGGGGCTGTCGGTGAGCAGCAGCGCGGAGGCCAGCGCCGTCAGCAGCTGGCCGCGGTCGACGTCGGCGCCCTCGGCGGGCAGGGCGGCCAGCCGGGCGCGCAGCACCTTGACGGCTTTGGCGACCCGGCCCGAGGCGATCAGCGCCTCGGCGCAGCGGCGGGCGAGGGCGAAGTCGTCGATCCCGGGCACCGGCTCGCGGGAGGTGTCGACGAGCTCGAGCGCGTCGAGGAAGTGGGTGGCCGCCTCGGCCGGACCGCCGACGGCCAGCGCCTCCTCGCCCGCCTCGATCGAGGCGCGGACGGCGACGGGAACGTCGTGGGCCCGGCGGGCGTGCTGCGCGAGCTCGGCCGCCGTGCCGACCGCGCGGCCCTCGCCGAGGGCGGCGACGAAGTCGGCGTGCAGCCGCATGCGCTCGCCCGGCAGCAGGTCGTCGTAGACGGCCTCGCCGAGCAGCGCGTGGCGGAAGGCGTAGGTGTCGCCGCGGGAGGCGATCAGCACGTGGGCGTCGACGGCGGCGCGCAGCGCGGCCTCGAGCGCGGCGGCGTCGAGGTCGGAGACGGCGGCGAGCAGGCCGTGGCTGACCTGGCGGCCGGCGACCGACACGATGCGCACGACCTGGCGCGTCGTCTCGTCGAGGCGGTCGAGGTGGACGAGCAGCACGTCGGCGAGCTCGCCGGGCACCTGCCCGGACCACGCGGCGTCGACGAGCTCCTCGATGAAGAACGGGTTGCCCTCGGCGCGGTCGACGATGGAGGTGTACTCCGCCTCAGACAGCGTCGAGGGGTGCAGCGCGCGGACGAGGAGGCGTACGGCGTCGGCGGCGAGCGGCTCGAGCTGGAGGCGGTCGACGCCACGCAGGCGCATCCACTCCGCCACCTGGCGACGCAGCGGGTGGCGGCGGTGCAGGTCGTCGGCACGGTAGGACACGACCAGGGCGACGCCCGGGACGGGGCGGGAGAAGAGATAGCTGAGCATGTCGCGCGTGGACTCGTCGGCCCAGTGGGCGTCCTCGACGATCACCAGGACCGGGGCGTGCTCGGCGGCGGCGGCGAGGAGGTGGCCGAACGCGTCGTAGACGTTGCCGCGGTCGAGGGCCTGGTCGCCCGAGGCGCTCTCGCCGCTGCGGATGCGCCGGCCGGGCTGGAGGCGGGCGAGGGTGGGGTGGGCCTCGAGGACGCGGCCGGTGACGTCGGGGTGGTCGGCGACGAGCCCGCCGAGGATCTCGGAGAAGGGGAGGTAGGGCAGGGAGCTGTCGGCGAGGTCGAGGCAGTGTCCGGCGACGACCTGCCAGTCGGCGTCGAGGGCGGCGTCGCGCAGCGCCATCAGCAGTCGGGTCTTGCCCACACCCGCGTCGCCGGCGACGAGCATCGACCGGACCGTCTGGCCGGTCCCGGACGCGCGGATGCCGAGCTGGGCGGTCAGCTGCTCCAGCTCGGCATCGCGTCCGATGAGATCGGTGGTCCGCAGGGCCGGCACGGACGCCATTGTGTCGTGCCCGTCCGACACTCGCGGGTCGATCGCGGTGCGGGTCACTTCCCGGTGTCGTCGGCGCGGACGCGGGTCCAGCGGCGCCGGCCGTAGTCCTTGCGGATCCTGTCGTGTCGGTAGTTGATCTCGGCGCTCAGGAAGCTGTCGGTGGCGAACATGTCCTTCTCCTCGTCTCCCGATCCCGTCTGGATCGATGTGTCGAGGTTGCGCCCGTGAGGTAGCACCCGGCATCGGGTGCGTGCCCTATCCGCGGCCGGCCGGCTACCTCAGATGCCCCGCCCGGCGCGTACGACGCCCGCCCGAGGTAGCCGGTGGGCCACCGGCCTACCGCGGGACGACCACCGGGCGGCCGGCCTGCCAGACCCCGGCGACGAGCGGGACGCCGGGGCGGTAGGCCAGGTGGACGTGGGAGGGCGCGTCGAGCAGGACCAGGTCGGCGGCCCTGCCGGGGGCGAGCACGCCGATGTCGTCGCGGTCGAGGGCGGCGGCCCCCATGGCGGTGGCGGCGTGGAGCGCCTCCGCGGGGGTCATCCGCATCTCCCGGACGGCGAGCGCGACGCAGAGCGCCATCGAGGAGGTGAAGCACGACCCGGGGTTGCAGTCGCTGGCCAGCGCGACGCGGACGCCGGCGTCGAGCAGGCGCCGGGCGTCGGGATAGGGCTGCCGGGTGGAGAACTCCACGCCGGGCAGCAGCGTGGCGATGGTGCCCGACCCCGCGAGCGCGGACACGTCGGCGTCGGACAGGAAGGTGCAGTGGTCGACGGCGGCCAGGCCCAGCTCGCAGGCCAGCCGGACGCCCCCGCCGTAGGTCAGCTGGTTGGCGTGGAGCCGGCCGCGCAGGCCGCTGTCGGACCCCGCCGTGAGGATGGCGCGTGCCTGGTCGACGTCGAAGGCGCCGTCCTCGCAGAACACGTCGATCCACCGGGCGTGCGGTGCCGCCGCCGCGAGCATGGGGCCCGTCACGAGGTCGACGTAGTCCTCCGGGGTGGTGCCGTCGGGGACGACGTGGGCACCGAGGAACGTGGTCTCGTCGGTGAACTGGCGGGCCACCGCGAGACTGCGTGCCTCGTCGTGCACCGACAACCCGTAGCCGCTCTTGATCTCGACGGAGGTGGTGCCCTGGGCGCGCATCTCGGCGACGAGCCGGGCGACGTGCGAGGTGAGCTGGTCGTCCGTGGCGGCACGGGTCCTCGCGACCGTGGCGCGGATGCCGCCGGCCGCGTAGGGCTCCCCGGTCATCCGGGCCTCGAAGTCGGCGGAGCGGTCGCCGGCGAAGACGAGGTGGCTGTGGGAGTCGACGAAGCCGGGGATGACCGCGCGGCCGCCGGCGTCGACGCGCACGTCGGCGGCGGGCGCCTCGACGGCGGGGCCGACCCAGGCGACCCGGCTGCCCTCGATCACGACGGCGGCGTCGCGGACGAGGCCGAGCAGGCCGCCCTGCGCGGCGCGGGCCGGGTCGTTGGTGACGAGCTCGCCGATCCCGGTGATCACGCTCGCGAGCGGTCCGGTCGTCATCGGTCCTCCCCCCAGATGCGGGCGACGGCGGCCTCGAGCTCGAGGCCGATGTCGTAGCGCTCACCTTCCTCGACGATCCACCGGCCGTCGGCCATGACGCGCTGCACGTCCTCGGCGGACGCCGCGAACACGACCGCGCCCTCGTCGCGGCCGGCGCCGGCGGTGCGCGGGCTGGCCGGGTCGACGACGACGAGGTCGGCGCGCTGCCCCACGGCGATCGCGCCGGCGTCGGACCAGCCGAGCGACGCGTGGCCGGTCACCGTCGCGGCGTCGAGCAGCTCGTCGGCGCTCCAGTGGCCGCGCCGCAGGGTGGCGAGCCGCTCGTCGAGCTCGACGGCGCGCATCTCCTCGAAGAGGTCGATCACCGCGTGGCTGTCCGAGCCGAGGGTCAGCCGGGCGCCCGCGTCGTGCAGGCGCCGCGACGGGCCGATGCCGTCGCCGAGGTCGCGCTCGGTGGTCGGGCAGAAGGCGGCGTACGCCCCCGCGCGACCGATCAGCGCGACGTCGTCGTCGGTGAGGTGGGTGGCGTGGACGACGCTCGTGGTGGGCCGCAGCAGCCCGTGCTCGTCGAGCAGGCGTGCGGGGGTGAGCCCGTAGGCCTCCAGGCAGGCCTGGTTCTCGGCGACCTGCTCGGACAGGTGGACGTGGAACGGCCGCCCGCCGACCCAGTCGGCGACCGTGCCGAGCGCGTGGTCGGGCACGGCGCGCACCGAGTGGACGGCGGCGCCGACCCGGGCGTGGGGGTCGACGTCGAGCGCGTCGACCCGCTCGGCCCACGCCCGGGCCGAGTCGTCGCTGTAGCGCAGCTGGGCGCCCTGTGGTGCGGCACCGAAGCCGGCCGACAGGTAGAGGGTGTCGAGCAGGGTGATGCGCACGCCCGCCTGTCGCGCCGCCTCGACCAGCGCCCGGCCCATCTCGTTGGGGTCGGCGTAGCGGGCGCCGTCGGGTCGGTGGTGCACGTAGTGGAACTCCCCGACGCAGGTGATGCCCGCCGCGGCCATCTCGCGGAACGTCGCCCGGGCGAGGGCGAGGTAGGTGTCGGGGTCGAGCCGCGCGGCGACGGCGTACATCTGGTCGCGCCAGGTCCAGAACGTGCCGCGCTCGCGCTGCGTGCGCCCCCGCAGGGCCCGGTGGAACGCGTGGCTGTGGGTGTTGGCGAGGCCGGGCACCACGAGGCCCCGCACGGGGACGGCGCGGCGGGGGTCGGCGTCCGGGGTCACGGAGGTGAAGCGGCCGTCCTCGACCTCGACGAGCACGTCGTCGAGGAAGCGGTCGCCCACCCAGGCGCGCTCGAGGAGGTAGGCCGTCACGCGGGGGCCCCGGTGAGCTCGGCCAGCACGTCGGCGAGCGCCTCGACCCCGGCCAGGCAGTCGGCGGTCTCGGCGCGCTCGTCGGGCGAGTGCGAGACCCCGGTGGGGTTGCGGACGAAGACCATGGCCGTGGGGATGCCCGCGTCGGACAGGGTCCCCGCGTCGTGGCCGGCCTGGGTCGAGATGACGGGCCAGTCGCCGAGGTCGGTGAGGCGCGCGGCGAGGTCGGGGTCGAAGGCGACGGCGCCGGAGACCGACTCGGCGGTGACGTCCAGCGACGTGCCGTCGCGGTCGGCCCGGTCGTGCGCCTGCCGCCCGATGGCGTCCACCAGCTCGGCGAGCGCGTCGTCCGACGAGGCGCGGGCGTCGAGCCAGGCGGTCACCAGCGAGGGGATCGCGTTGGTGCCGTTGGGCTCGACCGCGAGGCGACCGAAGGTGGCCCGCTGCCCGGCGAGGCGGGCCTGCTTGTTGGCGGCCAGCGCCGTCATCGCGTAGGTCAGCATCGGGTCGTGGCGGTCCTCCATCCGCGTGGTGCCGGCGTGGTTGGCCTGCCCGGCGAAGTCGAAGCGCCACCGCCCGTGCGGCCAGATCTCGCTGGCCAGCCCGACCGCGACGTCGCGGTGGACGAGGTCACGGCCCTGCTCGACGTGGAGCTCGACGAAGGTGCCCACGCGGTCAAGCGACAGCAGCCCCTGCGACGGGTCCAGCCCGGCGTCGGCGACGGCGTCGGCGAGCAGCACCCCGTCGCGGTCGCGCAGCTCGCGCGCCTCGTCCCAGGTCGTCGCCCCGGTGACCAGGCGGGAGCCGAGACAGGCGCGGCCGAAGCGCGAGCCCTCCTCCTCGACGAACACGCCGAGGCCGAGCGGCCGCTCCGGCACGAAGCCGCGCTCGCGGAGCACGTCGACGGCCGCCAGCGCCGAGACCACGCCCAGCGGGCCGTCGTACGCCCCGCCGTCGAGGACCGAGTCGAGGTGGGAGCCGGTCAGCACGCCGCTCGCGGTCGACGCACTGGCGGGCTCCCACCAGGCGACCTGGTTGCCCACGCCGTCGGTCTCGACGGCGAGGCCGCGCGCGGCGCACGCCTCGGCGAACCAGGCCCGCAGCTCCGACTCGGCGGAGGTCCAGGGCTGACGGAAGTAGCCGCCCGACGACGCGCTGCGCCCGACCGGTGCGAGGTCGCGCCACATCTGCTCGAAGTCCGACGGTGCTGCCATGCGAGCAGTCCACCGGGATCGCCGGACGCGGTCAACGCACGACGTCGGCGATTCGTCTCGGATCCCAGACGCAGCGGCGGGCGGAGCGCTCCACCGCTGCGGGTGAGAGCCTGCCCCCATGGAGTTCCGCGACGTCGTCCGCCGCCGGCGCATGGTGCGCCGCTACGCCGAGCGCCCCGTCGACCCGGCGGCCGTCGAGCGGATGCTCGAGCACGCCCAGCGCGCACCCAACGCCGGGTTCACCCAGGGCTGGGCGTTCCTGGTGCTCGACAACCCCGAGGACGTGGCCCTGTTCTGGGCGGCGACGGGGGCCGACCCGGACGACCACAACCCCTGGCTCGACGGGATGCGCACCGCTCCGGTCGTCATCGTGCCGCTGACCAGCAAGGCCGCCTACCTCGACCGCTACGCCCAGCCCGACAAGGGGTGGACCGATCGTGACGAGGGGCGCTGGCCCGTCCCCTACTGGTGGGTCGACGCGGGCATGGCGTCTCTGCTGGTGCTGCAGACGGCGGTCGACGAGGGTCTCGGCGCCTGCTTCTTCGGCATCCCCGGCGAGCACCTGGCGTCGTTCCGCGACGCGTTCGGCATCCCCGACGACCACGCACCGGTCGGCGCGATCACCGTCGGCCACCGGGCGGACGACGACGCGGGAGCGCCCGGGTCGCCGGCGCGTCGCGAGCGGCTGGGCGATCTGGTCCACCGCGGGCGATGGGGCACTACGGTCACCCCATGACCGACCGCGTCGTCGCCGCCCTGCAGGCGCTCGTCCGCATCCCGACCGTCTCCGACCGCGACCCCGCGCGCGTCGACGCCGACGCCTTCGACCGGCTGCTCGCCGAGCTGGCCACCCGGTTCCCGCTGCTGCACGATCGGCTGTCCCTCACCCGCGTGGCCTCCCACGGCCTGCTGTTCCACTGGGCCGGGGCGAGCGCGGAGCGCCCGGTCGTGCTGATGGCCCACCTCGACGTCGTGCCGGTCGATGCGGAGGCCCCGTGGCAGCACGACCCGTTCGGCGGCGAGATCCACGACTCCCCCGCGGGACCGGCGATCTGGGGGCGCGGCACGCTCGACGACAAGGGCTGCGTCGCGGCGGTCTGCGAGGCCGTCGAGCAGCTGCTCGAGGCCGACCACGTGCCGGCCCAGGACGTGTGGCTGTCGTTCGGCTGCGACGAGGAGGTCAGCGGCACCGCGGCCGCCGACGCCGTCGAGGTGCTGCGGACGCGCGGCGTGACGCCGTGGCTCGTCCTCGACGAGGGCGGGGCGATCGCGGGCGGCGCCTTCCCCGGCGTGAAGGCGCCCCTGGGCGTCATCGGCGTGACCGAGAAGGGCACCACCTCGCTCGAGCTGGTGGCCGAGGGGCGTGGCGGCCACGCCTCGACCCCGGCGCGCAACGGCCCGACCGCCCGCATCGCCCGGGCGATCCTGCGGCTCGAGAAGTCCCCGTTCCCGGCGTCCGCGCCCGCCCCGACGCTGGAGCTGGCGCGCCGCCTGGCACCCCACGTCCCGCTGCCGCTGCGTCCCCTGCTGGGCCGCGCCGACCGGCTCGCGCCGGTGATCACCCGGGCGCTCGTCGCCGCCGGTCCGGAGGCCGCGGCGATGACCCGCACGACCGTCGCCACCACGACCCTGAGCGGCTCCCCCGCCCTCAACGTCATCGCCTCGACGGCCCGCGCCGGGCTCAACATCCGGGTCATGGTCGGCGACACCGTCGCGGGCGTCGTGGAGCACGTGCGCCGCGTGATCGACGACGACGCGATCCGCATCGACGTGGTCGAGACCGGCGAGCCGTCGCCGGTGTCCCCGATGGACGAGGCCTTCGAGCTCATCGAGGACTGCATCGGCGAGGTGTTCCCCGACGCGGTCGCGACGCCCTACGTGATGATGGCGGCCACCGACTCGCGACACTTCACCGCGATCAGCGACCGCGTCTACCGCTTCGCCCCGTTCCGGATGTCCAAGGCGCAGCGCGCGGCCATCCACTCCTACGACGAGCACCTCGGCGTCGCCGACCTCGTCGACGGCGTCCGCTGGTACCGGCTGCTGGTCGAGAAGCTTCCGGCATGAGCACCGAGATCCCGCCCGGCCCGATCCAGGCCCCGGCCGCGCACTCGGCGGTCAAGGGTCTGGTCAGCGTCGTCGGCTTCCTGGTGCTGGTCGAGGTCGCCAGCGGCATCCTGCAGGGCTACTACACGCCCATCTACCCGCAGATCGCCGACCACCTCTCCATCAGCGAGGGGGACATCAACTGGTTCGAGGCGGCGCAGCTCATCGTCAGCGCCCTCTGCATCCCGCTCCTCGCGCGGCTCGGCGACCTCGTCGGCCACAAGCGGGTGCTCCTCATCTCGACCGCCGCGACCGCGATCGGGTCGTGGTGGCTGGCGTTCGCCCCGGGCTTCGGCAGCTTCCTGCTCGGCTGGGCCGTCCAGGGTGCGTACGTCGTCTGGCTGCCGCTGGAGATCGCGATCATCCACCGGCGCACGCGCGACTCCGGCCGCCAGGAGCTGCTGACGCGCCGCGGCGCCGCCGTCCTGGTCGGCTCGCTCGAGCTGGCAGTGATCGTGGGCGCGCTGAGCAGCGGCCTGCTCGTCGACACCCTCGACATGAACGTCCTGCTCGCCCTGCCCGCCGTCGTGGTCACCGCGGTCTTCTTCGTGATCCTCGTCGGCATCGAGCAGGTGCCGGGCGACGACACCGGTGGCGGGCTCGACTGGACCGGCCTGGGGCTGGTCACGGTCTCGCTCGGCGTCCTGATGGGCGGCCTGGTGTGGCTGCGCCTCGACGGCGCCGGGTCGCTGCTCGGGTGGTCGACGATCGTGCTGTCGCTGCTGCTCTTCGCCGCGTTCTGGCGCTTCGAGCAGCGCCACCCCGAGCCGATCGTCGACGTGCGCCTGCTGTCGAGCCCTGCCCAGTGGCCCGTGCAGCTGACGGCCTTCCTGTTCGGCATCCCGGTGCTCGGCGGCCAGATCCCGCTGTCGACCTACGCCCAGGCCGACCCCGTCGAGCGTGGCTACGGGCTCGGCGCCGACCCGGCGTTCGTCTCCACCCTCATCGGCCTCTACGTCGTCACGCTCGCGGTCGGCGCCTTCACGCTGCCGCTGACCACCCGACTGCTCGGCGGCGTGCGCCGCGCGCTCGTGGTCGCCTGCCTGCTCGTGGGCGTCGGCTACCTGCTGTGGCTGCCCTTCCACGACGAGACGTGGCAGGCGCTCCTCAACATGGGCGTCGCCGGTCTCGGGTCGGGGGCGCTGGTCGCGGCGCTGCCGGCCGCGGCGGCCGCCGCCGCGCCGCCCGAGCGCACCGGGATCGCGACCGGCATGACCAACGGCACCAAGACCGTCGGCGGCGCCATCGCCTCGGCGATCTTCGCGATCGCGCTGACCGCGACCGGCTCGCTCGACGCGACCTCCGAGCAGGTGGCGCCGTTCGGCGGCTATCTCACCGTGTGGGCGGTGTGCGCCGGTGCGGCGTTCGTGGCGGCGCTCGCCCTGCTGGCGGCCCCGAGGCACGCCTTCGGCGACGCCCCCGCGCCGCCGATCACCCGCTGAGGGCGCTGCCGAGCCGGGCGACGCCGGGGCCGGTCAGGTCGGCCAGCGCCTGCTCCCGCCCGGAGACGGCCAGGAGCAGCGACACCAGCGGCCCACGGACCTCCGGGCCCTCGCCGTGCGACCAGTCGGCGTCGCTCGCGACGAGCCGGAGATCGGCCGCCCGCTGCTTGCCACCGCCGAGCCCCACCGACGTCCTCAGCTGGTGGGCCAGCGCCCGGACCACCGACTCCTCGGGGTAGGCGCGGGTGAGGCCGAGCGGGCGCCGCACGTCCTCACCGTGCGCGACCTCCTCGACGAGGCGGCTGTCGAGCGGGGCCGGTGGCGTCGACGTGCGTCCGACGACCTCGCGCAGCCGCTGGAGCGTCTCGGCGGGGGTCGCCCCCTTCACGCGCGCGACGCCCTGGTCGTTCTGCCGGTCGAAGTCGAAGCGCGCCCGCACCATCGCGACCACGATCCCGACGCGGGTGGTCCGGGCGTTGTCGACGAGGTGGGCGGCGACGTCGTGCACCGTCCAGCCGCCACACAGCGACGGCGTCTCCCACTGCTCGTCGGACAGTCCGGCCAGGTCGTCGATCAGCGCCTCGCGCTCACGGCGCACCAGCTCCCACACGTCGCTCATGCGGTCAGCCTGTCAGGCCGCGCCGACACCGCAGCGCGGCGGAGGGCCCGCGAGGCTGCGTGCCACTAGGGTCCTGCTTTATGAATCGGGGGACTCGGGCGCGGCTGGTCGCGCTCACGACGGCACTGCTCACCCTTCCGCTCCTGGGCGGCACGCCCGCCGCGGCGACGCACGATCCGGCGGCGTCCACGACGGCCGCTGCGACCGATGCGCGCACGACCACTCGCCTCCCCGGCGGCGGGACGACGATCTTCGCCAAGAAGCGCTTCCTCACCGCCTACTACGGCACGGCCGCGACCGGGGCGCTGG
Source organism: Nocardioides sp. Z35_8 (assembly GCF_059621125.1). NCBI lineage: Bacteria > Bacillati > Actinomycetota > Actinomycetes > Propionibacteriales > Nocardioidaceae > Nocardioides > Nocardioides sp. Z35_8. The sequence goes on from NZ_JCAQIE010000001.1 coordinate 577,565, forward strand.
GCGTGCTGGGCGAGTCGGGTCCGGACCAGGCGTTCCGCAGGATTACCCGTGCGGGGAAGCCGTTCCTGCAGCGCGGCGAGCGGCTGCTGCCGGTCTACGAGCTCATCGTCACGGTCGCGGACGGCGCCGACCACCCCGGCACCGACGGCGACCACGCCCACGACGTCCTGCACAGTCACGTGCAGTCCTACATCGACGCCGCCCATCGCAACGGCGCGCTGCTGCTGCTCGACCTCCAGCCCGGTCGCACCGACTTCCTGACCGCGGCCAAGCGGTGGGAGTGGGCGCTGAAGGACCCGTGGGTCGGGCTGGCGCTCGACCCCGAGTGGCGGGTCGGCCCCGATCAGTTCCCCGGGCAGCAGATCGGCTCCGTCGGCGCCCGCGAGATCAACCGCACCGCCGGCTGGCTGTCGCGGCTGACCCGCGACAACGCGCTGCCGGAGAAGCTCTTCGTCATCCACCAGTTCACGACCGGGATGGTCCCCGACGTCCGCAAGGTCCGGCACCGCGAGGGGCTGGCGATGGTCCAGCACGTCGACGGCTTCGGCAGCCCGGCGGACAAGCTGGTGACGTACGACAACGTCGCGGTGCCGCGGAAGTTCACGATGGGCTTCAAGCTGTTCTACGACGAGGACTCACCGCGGATGCGGCCCCAGCAGGTGCGTCGGGCGCTGCCCGACGTCCGGTTCGTCTCGTTCCAGTAGGTGCCTCAGGCGCCAGGGCGTCCCGCGCGCGGCGGCGAACCGCCGGGTGCTGTGCTGCGGGACATCGAGCCAGTCGGCAGCGATGCCTCGGACCACGGTCAGCGCGGGAGGTGCGGGGGGTTCTTCGCGGCGACGACGCTGTCCTCGCTCGGCATGAGGAACCACAGCAGCGGATAGACCAGGAACTGGCTGCCCGGGATGACCACGAGCGTCACCAGGAACAGCAGCCGCGTGATCCAGGGCGTCAGACCGAATCGGCGACCGACCCCGGCGCACACACCGCCCAGGATGCCGCGGTCGGCCGAGCGGACGAGGCCCTGGCGGGCGAGGGAGGCGCGGATCTTTTCCATGCCTCCAGCATGGGCCGCCGGGGCGCGCGACACCATAGGGATCGACCCTTGTCCGACCCCGGGTCGCCCGCAGCGGCGACCGGACTCAGTGGACGCGGCCGGACTCCTCGCTCACCTCGCGCAGGCGCCGGGCGAGGTCGTCGGTGAGCATGCCGGGCTCGAGGCGCCACGACCAGGTGGCCACGGATCCGGGGGTGTTCATCCGGGCCTCGCCGCCCAGCGACAGCACGTCCTGGGCCTGCACCATGGCGAGCGCGCAGGGGGCGTGGTGGGCGAGGCGGATCATCGCCCACGCGGGGTCCGGGTCGTCGATGCCGGCCGCGGCCCAGGCACGCTCGACCTTGTGCCGCCGGCGTTCCGGCAGGGTGTCCCACCAGCCCACCACGGTGTCGTTGTCGTGGGTGCCGGTGTAGACGACCTGGTCGGGGCGCAGGTTGTGGGGCTCGTGGGTGCCGTCGTCGCTGTCGGGGTCGAAGCCGAACTGCAGGACCGCCATCCCCGGGAAGCCCAGCGCATCGCGGAGCGCCTCGACGGGGGCGTCGATGACCCCGAGGTCCTCGGCGACGACGGGCAGCGGCCCGAGCTCGGCGGACGCGGCGTCGAAGACCGCCCGTCCCGGGCCCGGCTGCCAGCTGCCGTGCTCCGCCGTCTCGTGGTCCGCCGGCACGGCCCAGAAGGCCGCGAAGGCACGGAAGTGGTCGACCCGGACGAGGTCGTGGAGCGCGAGGCTCCGGCGCAGCCGCTCCACCCACCATCGGTAGCCGTCGGCCGCCATCGCCGTCCAGTCGTAGAGCGGGTTGCCCCACAGCTGGCCGGTGTCGGTGAACGCGTCGGGCGGTACGCCGGCGACGGCGTCGTGGCGGAACAGCTCGGGCCACGTCGCCACGTCCGCGCTGCCGGCGGCGACGTAGATCGGGACGTCGCCCAGCACCCGGACCCCGTGGTCGGCGGCGAACGAGCGCAGCGCCCGCCACTCGCGGTCGAAGCGCACCTGGTCGGCGAGGTCGCCGCCGTATGCCGTCCACGACCCCGCCCAGTAGGCGTTCTCCTCGGCGAACTCCTGCACCTCGTCGTCGCCGACCGGCGCGTCCGGGTGCTCGAGCAGCCCGGGCCAGGTGGCGAACGCGGACGGGGAGGCGTACGGAGACCCGTGCGCGTCGGGGACGGTGAGGGGCAGGACCTGCCACACCGACTGGCCGGCGGCGGCCAGCCACCGCACGAAGTCGCGGGCCGGCTCGCCGAGCCGACCGCCGGGCAGCGAGGTCACGTGGAGCTGCACTCCTGCGGCACGGTCGGGCAGTACCGGGATCGCCATGGGCGACAGCCTGCCACGCAGCCGACCCGGGACGAGGAGGCCCCCGGGCCGGTGTCAGCGCTGGCCGACCAGGCCGTGCTCGTGCGCGAACACCACGATCTGCACCCGGTCGCGCAGCGCCAGCTTGCGCAGCACCGAGCCGACGTGGGTCTTGACCGTCGACTCCGAGGCGAAGATCTCCGCGGCGATCTCGGTGTTGGACAAGCCACGTGCCACGGCCGCGAAGACCTCGCGCTCCTTCCCGGTCAGGGCGAGGTAGGCCGCCGGCGCCGGCGCCCGGGCGACGAACTGACCCTGCAGGAGCAGGGACAGGTCGGCGGGTGCGAGCACCGCGTTGCCGGCGTGGACCGTGCGGATCGCGTCGCGCAGCATCAGCGGGGTCGTGTCCTTGAGCAGGAAGCCGCTGGCGCCGTAGCGGATCGCCGTCGCCGCGCGGTCGTCGAGGTTGAAGGTCGTCAGCACCACCACCCGCAGCGGGCGCTCGCGCCGCGACACCCGGTCGGGCGCGCACAGCTGGCGGGTCGCCTCGACGCCGTCCATCTCCGGCATCCGGATGTCCATCAGCACCACGTCGGGCTGGAGCTCGTCGCAGACCGCGACGGCCTCGAAGCCGTCGCCGGCGACGCCGACGACCTCCATGCCGTCCTGGGCGTCGATGATCGTGCGCACGCCCTCGCGGAAGAGCTCCTGGTCGTCGACCAGCACGACCCGGATCACGTCGTGACCCGCACGGGCAGCCACGCCGTCGCGGTGAACGTCTGCCCGCCCGCCTCGTCGCGTCGGCGTACGTCGAGCCGGCCGCCGACCGCCTCCAGCCGGCGCCGCATGCCGTCGACGCCCTGGCCGGCCGCCTGACCCGGGACCGCGACGGGCGGGGCGTCCGGGGCCGCGGTGCGGATCGGCTGGGTGGCGTCGGAGGCGGCGGGGTCCACGACGTTGCGGACCTCGAGACGCAGCTCGCCCTCCCAGTGCCGCTCCACCGTCACCGGGCTGTCGCGGCGGCCGTGCCTGATCGCGTTGGTCAGCATCTCCTGCAGGACGCGGTAGGCGACGGTCTCGAGCTCGGGCGGCAGCGGCTGCGGTCGGCCGACGACGCTCGAGACGACCTCGTGCCCGCTGGAACGGACGTTGTCGACCAGGCTGTCGAGGCTCGCGCTGCCCGTCGGCGCGGTGGCACCCTGGGTGGTGGTCAGCACCTCCCTCACGTCCTGCAGCGACGTGCGCGCCGACGTGGCGATGGTCGCCATCGTCTGCTTCAGCCGCTCGGTGTCGGCGTCCTCGAGGTACTGCGCCGACTCGGCCTGGGCGAGGATCACCGCGAGCGAGTGGCCCACCACGTCGTGCACGTCGCGGGCCAGGCGGGCCTGCTCCTCGCGCAGCCGGGCGATCTCGCGGGCCTGCTCGGACTCGCGGTGCGCCCGGGCCGCGTCCTCCTCGGCGGCGACCTGCGAGAGCTCCGACGTCCTGGCCCGGGACATGAACCGCAGCGCCAGCCCGGCGAGCCACGGGGCACCGAGCACCAACATCCCGGTCACCGCCGCGCCGATCTGCCAGGTGTCGCCGTAGGAGTAGGCCTCCGAGACGATCGTCCCGAGGCCGACCTGGTCGACCAGTCCCGAGAGCTGGGGTGCCGCGATCAGCACGAAGACGATCAGCCCTGCAGCGGGGATCGAGAGAGCGCTGAGCCAGACCGTCGGGAGCGACCCCCAGCGCGCGGTGCCGAAGGCCACGACCGCGATGGCGAGCTGGGCGAGCATCACATCGGTGCCGGTGAGCAGCTGGAGACCGCAGAGCCCCCAGACCAGCAGCAACGCGATCGCCGGCGCGCGCCGGCACAGGCCCGCGGCGACGGCCATGCCGACGGCGATCAGGAGCAGCCTCCGGGGCGGTGAGAACTGGGGCGGGGAGAGGAGGTGCTCGGCGGTCGTCGCCTCGACCAGGCCGAGGACCAGCACGGCCGCGCCGATCGCGATGTCCGGCGCCCAGTCCCGCAGCCGATCGGCGACGGGCGGGCTCGGCGGGCCGCTCATGGCACCACTGCGCCGGGCACGGTCCGCCGCGACGTCGGCGGCACCGGGGTGAGCGCGGCGATGGCGGGTCCTCCTGGCAGGTGACTGGGCGGCTGACTGGGCGCGTGACGGCGCAATCGAACCATGCCGGGGACGGTCACGACACGGCTCGCCCCGGGAGCACGTCGCGGACGAGGCGGTCGAGCAGGTCGGCGTACGACATCCCGGCTGCGGCGAACATCCGCGGCACCTGCGACTGCTCGGTGAAGCCGGGCATGGTGTTGACCTCGTTGAGCACCGGGCCGTCGCCGGTCACGAAGCAGTCGACCCTCGCCACTCCGGCGCAGCCGAGGGCGTCGTAGACCGCGAGGGCGGCCTCCTCGAGGGCGCAACGCTCGGCGTCCGACAGCGCGGCGGGGACGCGGAAGTCGGCACCGCCGGCGTACTTCGCCTCGTAGTCGAACCAACCGTCGACCACGACCTCCAAGGCCGGCGACACCACGCGGGTGCCGTCGGGCCCGCCGAGGACGGCAACGTCGACCTCCCGGCCCGCGACGACGTCCTCGACGAGCACGCGGTCGTCGAGGGCGAGCGCCGCAGCGAGCGCGTCGGCCAGCCGGGACGGGTCGCCGACCAGGCTCACGCCGTGGCTCGAGCCGGCCGCGACGGGCTTGACGACGACCGGGTGGGTCCACGCGTACGACGTGGCGGTGGCCGCGGTGAGCAGCACGCCGGGGGCGGTCGCGATGCCGAGCGCCCCGGCGACGAGCTTGGTCGCCCACTTGTCCATCGCCAGCGCCCCGGCCCCGACGCCGGAGCCGACGTAGGCGACCCCGGCGAGCTCGCAGAGCGCGGCGAGCGAGCCGTCCTCGCCGCGCGGGCCGTGCACCACGGGCAGCACGGCGGCGCAGGACTGCAGCACTGTCACGGCCTCGCCGAGGCCGAGGGCCCGATCGCCGCCGGCCCAGCGCCCGTCGCGTGCGATGGTCAGCCGGACGACGTCGTAGGCCGTCGGGTCGAGGGCGGCGGCGACCGCGGCGGCGGAGGCGAGGGAGACCTCGTGCTCGCAGCTCTGGCCGCCGCCGACGACGGCGACCCGGGTGCGGGCGCCCTGCGAGGTGGCGGGGGTGGTCACGGGATGCTCCTGAGTCGGGGTGAGGAGGAGTGCGCGGCAGGGCCGGCGGGGCGGACGCTGCGGCGCACGCGGGGACCGATCCCGGTGACGATCTCGTGCGGGAGGGTGTCGGCCCAGCGGGCCCAGTCGCCGACGGTCGGCTCGCCGGCGTCGCCGGGGCCCAGCACGGTGGCGGCGTCGCCGGGCTCGGCGTGGTCGTCGCCGAGGTCGACGACGACCTGGTCCATCGAGATCCGCCCGACGACGGGTCGCCGACGCCCGCGCAGCAGCACCTCCGCCCGACCGGAGGCTGCGCGCGGCAGCCCGTCGGCGTAGCCGAGCGGCAGCAGCGCCAGGTGGGTCGCCGCGGGCGCGATCCAGCTGTGCCCGTAGCCGACGCCCGCGCCGGCGCGGACGCGACGGACGCCGACCACCGGCGCGGTGAGGGTCAGCCCCGAGCGCAGGAGGGTGGTGCCGGTGGGGTCGATGCCGACGAGGCCGGCGCCGACGCGGACCGTCGTGTGGTGGCTGCGGACGTCCAGCAGGGTCGCCGCCGTGGCCGCGAGGTGGCGGCGGGCGGGGCGGAGCCCGGCGCCCCGGGCCGTCTCCACCCCCCACGCGAAGCGCCGCCGGCCCAGCGCGTTGCACGCGTCGGCCGGGTCGTCGGCGCAGCCGAGGTGTCCCATCACCCCGACCACGCGGACGAGTCCCGCCCGCTCCGCCCGGCGGGCGGCACGGCACAGGTCGGGCCACGCCGCCGGCTCCGCACCGTCGCGGGCCATGCCGGTGTCGAGGTGCAGGTGGATGCGGGCCGAGCGCTGGTGCGGCCCGGACCGCTGGGCGAGGACGACGGCGTCGAGGTGCTCGCGCGAGGGCACGGCGAGCTCGACCTCACCGGCCAGCGCGTCGGCGTACGCGGCGTCGACCGGGTTGAGCCAGCTGAGGACGGGCGCGGTCAGGCCGGCCGTACGCAGGGCGAGCGCCTCCTCGATGCTGGTGACACCGAGCGAGGTCGCCCCGTGCGCCAGCGCCGTGCGGGCCACATCGGCCCCGCCGTGCCCGAAGCCGTCGGCCTTCACCACCGCCATCACCTCGGCCGCGGTGCGCGAGGCGATCAGGCGGGTGTTGGCGGCGACGGCCGACAGGTCGACGTCCAGGGTGGGCGCTGCGCAGGGGACCGCGGTGGGCGCCACGGCCAGCGCGCTCACGCGGCTGCCTCGTCGCCGACGCGGGCCGGGCCGTAGGTCGCGGCACCCGCGCCGGTGACGAGCGCCCAGTAGCGGTCGCCGAAGCTCCAGTGCCACCACTCGGTGGGGTAGTTGACCAGTCCGGCGCCGCCGAGCACGCGCGCCAGCAGGTCGCGGTGCGCGCGGGCGTCGGCCCCGATGCCGGCCGCGGCGAAGTAGCAGGCGCCGTCGGACTGCTCCGGCGTCGCGTCGATGGGCGTGCCGAGGTCGAGGTCGTCGCCGCAGGCGTCGACCAGTGTCAGGTCCACCGCCGCGCCGGCCACGTGCGGCGCGACGTCCACCGGCGCGACGAAGCGGCTGGTGAGCCGCCGCACCTCGTCGGGGCCGGCCTCCGGATGGGCGGCGCGGACCTCCGTGGCGTAGGCGGCGACGATCGAGCGCTGGTCGGCCACCGACCGGTGTCCCTCGACGACCCGGATCGCGATGCCGGGCGGCAGGTCGCGCCGGGCGTGGGCCAGCCGGTCGGCCAGGCCGCGCCTGACCCGCGCCCGGGCCGGCCCGAACGACGCGTCGAGGCGGACCAGGGGCTCACCGGACTCACGCACGGGCACGGCGGCGACACGGGGGTCGGACAGGAGGATCACCATGACGACCACGTTCGCGGTCACGCCGGTCCCCCCGCCTCCACCTGAGGTGCCGGGCTGCTGTCCTCGAGGACCGGGACGGTCCGGGGCCACCGGTCGACGTGGGCCTCGGCGTGACCGGCGACCGTAGACTCGACGCATGTCCGAGAACGACGACTTCGACGTCGCGGACCCCGGGTCGAGACGCCGCGAGCGCGAGCGCGACGACCGCACGGGGCGCTCGGCCTCCGCCGCCCGGATCGCGCAGCAGTCGACGTGGGTCGACCTGCAGGTGCGCCAGGCGATGGAGCGCGGCGAGTTCGACGACCTGCCGGGCACGGGCAAGCCGATCGAGGACCTCGGCGGCGAGCACGACCCCGACTGGTGGGTCAAGAAGCTCGTCGAGCGCGAGAGCATCGCGCTCCTCCCGCCGGCCCTGGCGCTGCGCAAGGAGGACGCCGGGCTCGACGCACGCCTCGACGGGATCTCGATCGAGCGGGAGGTACGACGTGAGCTCGACGACTTCAACCGCCGCGTCGTGGAGACCCGCCGTCAGCTGCAGGGCGGTCCACCGGTGATCACCGCCGTGCGCGACGTCGACGCGGAGGTCGAGGCGTGGGGTGAGCGCCGGACGTCCCGCATCGAGGCGCAGCGGGCCGCGGCCCGTGCTGCCGCGCCGCCGCCGCGGAAGCGGTCGTGGTGGCGCCGCCGGCGCACCCGCTGACCGTCGTCGCTGGGCCTGCGACCGGGGTCGGACACCGGCTGGATGCCGCACACGTAGGAGTCGAGGGAGACCCGCGCCCTGCCCGACAGCGAGACATGGGTCATATCGGGCTGCTCCGGCGCAGCGGTAGTTTGCGCCCATGACCCGCCCCGCCAAGGACTTCTTCGCCCCGCTCGCCGTCGGCGCGCCCGCGCCGCCGCGCGAGATCCCCGCCCGGCCGAGCCGCGCAATCCACTTCTTCGACCCGGGCAACGAGAAAATGGCCGCCAAGGTGCCCGGCATGGTCGGCACGGTCGACGTGCTGCTCGGCAACCTCGAGGACGCCGTCAAGGCGGAGAACAAGGAGAAGTCGCGCCGGGGACTGGTCGACATCGCCCGGGCGACCGACTTCGGGCCCACCCAGCTGTGGACGCGGATCAACTCGCTCGACAGCCCCTGGGTGCTCGACGACCTGACCACCCTCGTGCCCGCGATCGGCGACAAGCTCGACGTCATCATGGTGCCGAAGGTCCAGGGCGCCGAGGACATCCACTACGTCGACCGGCTGCTCGCCCAGCTCGAGGCGAAGGCCGGGCTCGACCGCCCGATCCTCGTCCACGCGATCCTCGAGACCGCGCGCGGTGTGGCGAACATCGAGGAGATCTGCGGCGCCAGCCCGCGGATGCAGGGCCTGTCCCTGGGGCCGGCCGACCTCGCCGCCGACCGCCGGATGAAGACCACCCGCGTCGGCGGCGGCCACCCGGGCTACCTCGTGCGCCAGGACGCCCCGCGCGACGCGGACGGCAAGGCGCAGCACGACGCCGAGCGGGCGACGTACCAGCAGGACCTGTGGCACTACACGATCGCCCGGATGGTCGACGCGTGCGCGATGCACGGGATCTACCCCTACTACGGGCCGTTCGGCGACATCGCGGACACGGTCGGCTGCGAGGACCAGTTCCGCAACGCGTTCCTCCTCGGCTGCGTCGGCGCCTGGAGCCTGCACCCGGCGCAGATCGCGATCGCCCACCGCGTCTTCTCCCCCAGCGTCGAGGACGTGGCGCACGCGCGGCGCGTCATCGCCGCGATGGGCGACGGCACCGGGGCGGTGATGATCGACGGCAAGATGGAGGACGACGCCTCGGTGAAGCAGTGCCAGGTCATGGTCGCCCTCGCCGAGGAGCTGGCCGCGATCGACCCGGAGCTGAGGAAGCAGTACGACGCGATCGTGGTCGAGGAGGCCTGAGATGACTGACTTCACCCCCCTGCGCAGCGTCCTCTACATGCCCAGCTCCAACCAGCGGGCGCTCGAGAAGGCGCGGACGATCCCCTGCGACGGCCTGATCCTCGACCTGGAGGACGCCGTCTCGCCCGACGCCAAGGAGTCGGCCCGGGAGGCCGCCGCCGCGGCCGCCGCCAGTGGCGACTACGGCCGGCGCACCGTCACCATCCGCGTCAACGCGATCGGCACCCAGTGGCACGACGCCGACCTCGCCGCGGCCAGCCAGGCCGGACCCGACGCGATCGTCGTCCCCAAGGTGGAGAGCGCCGAGGAGGTGGCCCGGCTGGTGGCCGCGATGGAGAAGGCCGGCGCGCCCGACCACACCCGGCTGTGGGCGATGGTCGAGACGCCCGTCGCGATCCTCGACGCGCTCGCGATCGCCCGGTCCTCCGAGCGCCTCGGCGCCTTCGTGATCGGCACCAACGACCTCGTCAAGGAGCTCTACGCCGAGCACGTCCCCGGCCGCGCCCCGATCCTGCCCAGCCTGCACACGGCGCTGCTGGCCGGACGGGCCGCGGGCATCGCGGTGCTCGACGGCGTCTACAACGACGTCAAGGACGCCGACGGCTTCCTCGCCGAGTGCGAGCAGGGGCGACAGATGGGCTTCGACGGCAAGACGCTCGTCCACCCCGGGCAGGTCGAGGGGGCCAACCGCGCCTTCGCACCCAGCCCCGCGGCCGTCGAGGACGCGCGCGAGCTGATCGCCGCGTTCGAGGCCGGCGCCGGCGCCGGCGTGGTGACCCTCAACGGCCGGATGATCGAGAACCTCCACGTCGAGTCGGCCCGCCGGACGCTGTCGATCCACGAGGCCATCGAGGCGATCGGCACCGAGTGAGGGCGGTCACCACAGGATGGACAGGGTCTTGACATCGCCTCACCCGCAGGGATGAGCGGAATTGTCGAACGTGCTGCGGACCCGCAAGAGTGTCGGCGCCCTGCCCACCGTGGGCCGGCCGCAACACCTAGGAGGCACCCCATGATTGTCCTCGGACTGATCCTTCTCATCCTCGGGCTCCTGCTCCCCCAGAGCATCCTGACCACGCTCGGCATCATCTTGATCGTGGTCGGCCTGGTGCTGAACTTCGTGCCGATCGGCGGCTCCAGCCGACGGGTCTGGTAGCACTCCGCCACCCCGCGAGGACCCCGTACACCCCTGGTGTGTGGGGTCCTGCCGCGTCTCGGGCTGCTCCGCCCGCCCGCCCGCTCGTGCGTACGGCGGACGTCGCCCGCGTCCGAACGGGTGGGCTCAGGCGCTCTGGTCGCCGCGACGGAAGCGGTCGTTGAGCCAGGTGCTGGCGGTGCCCATCCAGCCGGCGAGGTCGTGGACCAGGCGGCCGAGGGTGTCCTGGGTCCGTTCGAACGTCGCGGTGTAGCTCGCGGCCGCCTCCTGCGCGGCCGCGCTCACCGACGCGGTGTCGTCGTCGGTGCGGCGCGGGTAGTCGCCAGCGAGGATCGTCGTGTACGCGCCCGAGTCGGTCCAGCGGCGCAGCTCGGTGGCCCGGACGACGGCGAACGGGTGGCTCTGCTGCTGGAGCAGCGAGAGCTTGATGAGCGACTCGCGCACGTCGCCGCCCTCGTCGTACTCCGCTCCCTGCTGGAGGAACGACGTGACGTCGAGCTCCTCCAGGGTGCCGCCGCTGGCGAGCTTCATGTGGGTGCGCAGCGCCGCCGTCGGGTCCTGGCTGGCGAGCAGGCCGGCGCGGTCGGCCGACAGCTCGGCCTTGCGCGACCACTCCAGCAGCCCGACGGTGACCATCCGGATGCCCAGCGCGCCGCCGGGGACGGCGTTGAGCAGCCCGCCCAGCCCGAGCAGGCGCACCAGCAGCGTGCGGTAGACCGCGTGCCCGCTGACGGCGTGGCCGAGCTCGTGGCCGATGACGAAGCGGAGCTCGTCGTCGTCGAGGTGGTGCACCAGGCCCGACGACAGCACGATGATCGGCCGGTCCATGCCGACCGTGACGGCGCCGAGCGTCGGGTCGGCCTGGACGTACATCTCCGGCAGGTCGCCGACGTCGAGGCTGCGCCCCACCTCGGCGAGCAGGCGGTGCAGCCGGGCGAACTGCCGCTCGTCGACGCGCACCGCGGAGCCCAGCAGGGTGAGCCGCCAGGCCCGCTCGCGGAACACGCCCGACATGGTCTTGAGCAGCACGTCGAAGCCCTTGAGCTTGCGCAGCGCGACCAGTGCGCCCTTGTCGGCGGGGTGCTCCCACGCCCGCGAGCTGATGTCCGTGAGCACGACGCGCGCACGCGCCGGCTTCCTCTCCCCCGATGCCATGGAGGGATCCTGACCTACCCGGGCGGGAATGTCATGGGATCCGCGAAGGACGCGCGTGCCACGATGCGGCGGTGACCCGTCAGCCGCGCACGATTCACGTCGCCCTCACCGACGGGGAGCGGGTGTGGGTGGACGACGACGGACGGCTGCCGAGCTTCGTCCACGATCCGGAGGCAGGCGGGCCAAGCCCGACGGCCACCGCCAGCCGATTGCTCACCGACGCCGTGCCCGTCGCGCCGGCGGTCGTCCTCGACGAGGTCAACCGCCTGCACGTCGTCCGCGCGCGCAGCGGCGCACCTGAGCGGGGGCACTGGACCGACCCGGACCACCTCGGCGAGGAGGTGCGCGTCCAGGTCGAGCGGGCGGTCCGTGAGCACTGGGGCACGCCGCCCGCACACCGGCCGGACTGGTATCGCCCCGGATGGTCCGACGAGGTCGAGGCCTGGATCGACGCCGCGCTGGTGGACACCGGCCGGTCGCGCACCGGCTCGCTCCAGACCCATCGCGTCTGGAGCATCTCGGCGGTCCACGTCGTCCCGACCGACCGAGGTCCCGTGTGGTTCAAGGCCAGCTGCGCGCACTTCGCGGCCGAGGCGGCCATCGTGGCGACGCTCGCCGCCCACCTCCCACACCTGGTCCCGGAGGTGGTCGCCATCGAGGACAGGAGGTGCTGGGTCGTGACCGAGCCGTTGCGGGGGGTCGACGACGACGGCGCGCCGACAAAGGCCGCCATGACGCTCGCGCCGCTGTGGGCCGCTGCCCAGATCGCATCGCTGGACTGGCTCGACGAGCTGCGCGGGGCGGGCGCTCCTCGCCGAGGCGCGGAGGAGACGCTGACGGCCTGGCGCGGCGCACTGGCGACCAACCGCGAGCTCGACGCGCTGACCACGGACGAGCGCGGCGCCCTCGTCGAGGCGGTCCCGCTCGTCGAGACGCGGGTGCGCGAGCTCTGGGCCTGCGGCTTCCCCGACACCCTCGCCCACGGCGACCTGCACTCGGGAAACGTCGCCTTCGACGGCTCGGGCGTGCGGGTCTTCGACTGGAGCGACGGCTGCATCACGCACCCCTTCCTCGACGGCACCCACCTCGCGCACTGGCTCACCGAGGCGGACGGGACCCACGCAGAGGACCGGGTGCGCACCGTCCTACTTCCGTGGCGCGACGCGTTCCCCGAGGCCGACTTCGACCGCGCGGTCGAGCTGGCACCCCTGGTCGACCTGGTCTTCCAGACCGTCACGTTCGACCGGCTGGGCGAGGGGATCGAGGCCGGCACCCACGACTTCGACGGCGCCGTGCTGATGCTGACGCGCAAGCTCCTCGAGTCGGTCACAACCGACGAGTAGCCGTGGGCAGACGACGACCCGACGCGTCGTACGACCACTAGGACACCCTCGTCCCCGCTGGGACACCCGTATCCGGGTGGTTGAGCGGGGACGTGACCGCTCGAGCCGGGGCGGACGCCCCGCACCCCGGCAAGCCCGGCGCGTCAGCCGAGCATCGGGACCCGAACCCCGCGCTCGTGGGCGACCTCGACGGCGCGGTCGTAGCCCGCGTCGACGTGGCGGATCACGCCCATGCCGGGGTCGTTGGTGAGCACCCGCTCGATCTTCTCGGCCGCGAGCGAGGTGCCGTCGGCGACCGTGACCTGGCCGGCATGGAGCGAGCGGCCGATGCCGACGCCGCCGCCGTGGTGGAAGGACACCCAGGTGGCGCCGGAGGCGGTGTTGACCAGCGCGTTGAGGATCGCCCAGTCGGCGATGGCGTCGGAGCCGTCGAGCATCGCCTCGGTCTCGCGGTAGGGCGAGGCCACCGACCCGCAGTCGAGGTGGTCGCGGCCGATGACGATCGGCGCCTTCAGCTCGCCGCTGGCGACCATCTCGTTGAAGCGCAGGCCGGCCTTCGCCCGGTCGCCGTAGCCCAGCCAGCAGATCCGCGCGGGCAGTCCCTGGAACTGCACGCGCTCGGCCGCCATGTCGAGCCACTTGTGCAGCCGGGCGTACTCCGGCTTCTCGTCGGCGGGGAAGAGCTCCTTGATCGCCCGGTCCGTGGCGTGGATGTCCGCGGGGTCGCCGGACAGCGCGGCCCAGCGGAACGGGCCCTTGCCCTCGCAGAACAGCGGCCGGATGTAGGCGGGCACGAAGCCGGGGAACGCGAAGGCCCGGTCGTAGCCGCCCTTGCGCGCCTCGTCGCGGATCGAGTTGCCGTAGTCGAAGACCTCGGCGCCCGCGTCCTGGAGCTCGACCATCGCCCGCACATGACGCGCCATCGACTCCTGGCTGCGCTTGGTGAACCCGCGCGGGTCGTCGGTGCGCTCGCGCTCCCAGTCGTCGTACGCCGTGCCGGACGGCAGGTAGTAGAGCGGGTCGTGCGCCGAGGTCTGGTCGGTGACGACGTCGATGCGGACCGAGCCGTCGAGGTGGCGCTCGAGCAGCTCGGGCAGCACGTCGGCGGCGTTGCCGAGCAGCCCGATCGACAGGGCGCGGCGATCGTCGCGGGCCTCCAGCGCCAGCTCGATCGCGTGGTCGAGGTCGCGCGCCTGGACGTCGAGGTAGCGGGTCTCGAGGCGTCGGTCGATCCGGTGCTGGTCGCACTCGACGCAGATGGCGACGCCGTCGTTCATGGTGACGGCGAGCGGCTGCGCGCCGCCCATCCCGCCGAGGCCGGCGGTGACCGTGATCGTCCCGGCGAGGGTGCCACCGAACCGCTTGTCCGCGATCGCGGCGAACGTCTCGAAGGTCCCTTGGAGGATCCCCTGGGTGCCGATGTAGATCCACGAGCCCGCGGTCATCTGGCCGTACATGGTCAGCCCGAGGTCCTCGAGGCGGCGGAACTCCTCCCAGTCGGCCCAGTCGCCGACGAGGTTGGAGTTGGCGATCAGCACGCGCGGCGCCCACGTGTGCGTACGCATCACGCCGACGGGCTTGCCCGACTGCACCAGCAGCGTCTCGTCGTCCTCGAGGTCGCGCAGGGTCGCGACGATGGCGTCGTACGCCTCCCAGCTGCGCGCGGCCTTGCCCGTGCCGCCGTAGACGACGAGGTCCTCGGGGCGCTCGGCGTTGTCGGGGTCGAGGTTGTTCATCAGCATCCGCAACGGCGCCTCGGTCTGCCACGACTTGGCGCTCAGCTCGGTGCCGGTGGCGGCGTGGATGGGCAGGCGGGGGTTCGTGCTCACGGGATGCTCCTGGGGACTGACGTGCGGGCATGGGCGGGACTACGGTCGGGCGCATGGCGGTCGAGCTGGTCCTCACGCGGTCCGACGGGGACCGTCGTCGTCACGACCTCGACGGCGTCGGGACGATCCGGCGCGGCGGCTGGTGGTCGCGCAGCTGCGAGCTGGTGCCCGTCGAGGGGCCCCCGCTGACCGCCGCCCCGCAGGGCCGGATGGGGAGGGCGGCCGTGGCGACCGACACCGCGGGGGTGACGGTCGGCCGGTTCGCGCAGAAGGGTTTGCTGACCCACGGAGGCGAGCTCGTATGGAGGGACCGCCCGCTGCGGGTGCGCTCCGAGGCGCTGGTCACCACCCGCTACTCGGTCTCCGACGGCGACACCGCCCTGCTCGAGGTGCGGGCCACCGGACGGGGGCGTACGCCGGCCCGGGTGTCGCTGCACCACGAGCGGGTCGACCCCGGGCTGGTGCTGTTCTCGCTGTGGCTGGTCCAGGACTTCATCGCCCAGGACTCCTCCGCCGGCTGACGACCGGACGGTCACGACAGGGCTCCCACCACGGTCTCCGCGGCGGCGAGCACCTCGCCCGACTGCACGAGGTCGACCGTCGCCTCGATCTCGGGCGAGAGGTGGCGATCAGGGCCGGGGCCGGCGATGCCGGCCTCGCGCAGGCGTCGTACGACGGCACCGGTGGCGGGCGACGGCTCGAGGGGCGCGCGGAGGTCGAGGGCGCGGGCCGCGGTGAGCACCTCCACGGCGACGACCCGCGACAGCCCGTCGACGGCGCGACGCAGCTTGCGGGCGGCGTTCCACCCCATCGAGACGTGGTCCTCCTGCATCGCGCTGGAGGGGATGGAGTCGACCGAGGCGGGGACCGCGAGCCGCTTGAGCTCGGAGACGATCGAGGCCTGGGTGTACTGCGCGATCATGTGGCCGCTGTCGACGCCCGGGTCGTCGGCCAGGAACGGTGGCAGCCCGTGGCTGCGCGCCCGGTCGAGGAACCGGTCGGTGCGGCGCTCGCTGATCGAGGCGACGTCGGCCGCGACGATCGCCAGGAAGTCGAGGACATAGCCGACGGGCGCGCCGTGGAAGTTGCCGTTGGACTCGACCCGGTCGCCGACCACCACCGGGTTGTCGATCGCGCTGGCGAGCTCGCGACCGGCGACGGTGGCGGCGTGCTCGACGGTGTCGCGGGCGGCGCCGTGCACCTGCGGCGAGCACCGCAGCGAGTACGCGTCCTGGACCCGGTTGCACTCCACCGTGTTGCCGGGCCCGGTGCGGTGGGAGGCCACGATCGCGGAGTCGGCCATCAGGGCGGTGAGGTTGGCCGCGGACAGCGCCTGACCCGGGTGCGGGCGGATCGCCTGGAGCTCGGGGGCGAAGACCCGGTCGGTGCCCAGCTGGGCCTCGACGCTCATCGCGGCGGCCACGTCGGCGGTGCGCAGCAGCATCCGCAGGTCGGTGATCGCCAGCACGAGCATGCCGAGCATGCCGTCGGTGCCGTTGATGAGGGCCAACCCCTCCTTGGCCCCGAGCTCGACCGGCTCGAGGCCGGCGGCGGCGAGCGCGTCGGCCGCCGGCAGCAGCGCGCCGGAGGCGTCGCGCACCTCGCCCTCCCCCATCAGCGCGAGCGCGCAGTGCGCCAGGGGCGCGAGGTCGCCCGAGCAACCCAGCGAGCCGTACTCGCGCACCACCGGGGTGATCCCGTGGGAGAGCAGGTCCGCCATGAGCTGCGCGGTCTCTCGGCGTACGCCGGTGCGTCCCGTCGCGAGCGTCGAGAGGCGCAGGAGCATGAGCGCGCGCACCACCTCGCGCTCCACCTCGGGGCCGGAGCCGGCGGCGTGCGAGCGCACGAGCGATCGCTGCAGCTGGGCGCGCATCCCGGTGGGGATGTGTCGGGTGGCCAGCGCGCCGAAGCCGGTGCTCACGCCGTAGGTCGGGGTCTCGGCGTCGGCCAGCGCCTCGACCACTCCGCGGGCGTGGTCGATCGCGGCCAGCGCGTCGTCGCCGAGCACGACGGGCGCACCGTCGCGGGCGACACTCACGAGCTGCTCGAACGAGACGGGACCGACCCCGACCTCGATGGGCTGGATGGTCTGCATGACGCCCATGCAACACGCGGAGCCGAGCCTGCGCCAGCACTCCGCGTACGTCTGATGTCTCGGATCCCAGACCGATTCGCCCACCCGAACGGGGGGAACCCGGCGCGCCGGCGTTGTGGCACGGTGGACGCCGTGGCGAGCCGCCCGGGCCGCCGGAGCAGGGAGGTCCCCCGATGGATACGACGACGTGGATCATCGTCCTGGTCGTGGTGCTGGTCGTCGCGGCGCTCGTCGCCTGGCTGGTCACCCAGCAGCGCACGAAGCAGCAGCACGCGCAGGCCGAACGACTGCGGTCCGAGGCCCGCGAGCACGCGACCGAGATCCCCGAGACGCAGGTGCGCGTCAAGGAGGCCGAGGCCGAGGCCGAGCGCGCGCGGCTCGAGGCCGAGCGCGCCCAGGCGAAGGCACGCGAGGCGCAGGTCGCCGCGACCCAGCAGCAGGCGGTGCACGAGGACCGGCTGCGCACCGCCGACGAGGTCGACCCCCACGTCGACACGCGCTCCGACGACTACACGCCCGGGACGACGACGCACGACGACGGCACCGCCACCCACGACACCGCCACGCACGACCCGGACACCGTGCTGGACACCGACGACCCCCGCCGCACCGACGGCACCACCGGCGGGACGCACTCCGCCTGAACCGATCGGCTGACGCCACGGGCGGGGTGCTGGACAACGCCGTGGGCACTGTCAGACTGAGGCCCCCCTGTTCCGTGAGAGGTGTCTCGTGACCACGCTCGTCGTCATCATCATCGTCCTCGTCGTGGTGCTCGCCGCCGCGGCCCTCGTCGTCCAGCGCAAGAACAAACAGGCCAACATCGCGCGGGCCGACAGTCTCCGTCAGCAGGCGGGGCGCCAGGCGCAGGCCACCATCGCGCCCGCCCAGGACCGCGCGGCCGCCGCCGAGGCGCAGGCCGACGAGGCGCGTGCCCGGGCCGACCAGGCCGAGGCGGAGGCGCACGAGGCCCGGCTGGCCGCCCAGCAGGCCGAGGCCCAGCACGAGTCGCAGGTGCGCGCCGCCGATCGGCTGGACCCGCGTGTCGACCACAGGTCCGACGACTACG
This sequence comes from Nocardioides sp. Z35_8, assembly GCF_059621125.1. Lineage (NCBI taxonomy): Bacteria > Bacillati > Actinomycetota > Actinomycetes > Propionibacteriales > Nocardioidaceae > Nocardioides > Nocardioides sp. Z35_8. The sequence continues at coordinate 595,463 of NZ_JCAQIE010000001.1, forward strand.
CCCCGCAGGTCCCCGGCACGGTCGACCAGCAGCCCACCGCTCCGGCCGACGTCGACGCTGAGCCCACCGACCAGCCCGCCGACCAGCCCGCCGGCCAGGCTCCGCTGCTCCCGCGCCGCACCCCGGGCGCCCAGGAGATGCCGGGCAAGCCCATCGAGTCGGGCGACGGCGGCGGCTGGTTCACCAAGGGCTCCGACCGGTCCTGACCCCGCGGTGAGCCAGGTCCCTGCCGCGACGCGCGCCCTGCGGGTCCTGCGCTTCCTGGCCACCCAGGCCGACCCGGTCCCGCTCGACCGGATCGTGCGGTCGTGCGACCTGCCGCGCAGCACGGCCTACCACCTGCTCAACACGATGATCGACGAGGGCTTCGTCGTGCACCTGCCCGACGAGCACCGCTACGGCCTCGGCGTCGCCGCCTTCGAGGTGGGCAGCGGGTTCACCCGCCAGGAGCCGCTGGCCCGGCTGGCCCGGCGACCGCTCGCCGAGCTCGTCGACAACACCGGCCACGGCGCCCACCTGGCGGTGCTCCACGGCCGCGACGTGCTCTACGTCGTCGAGGAGCGCGCGCCGGGCCGGGCACCGCTGGTCACGGACGTCGGCGTGCGACTCCCCGCCCACCTGACCGCGTCGGGCCGGGCGGTGCTCGCGGCCCTGCCGGCCAGCCAGGTGCGCGCGCTCTACCCCGACCGGACGGCGTTCGTCGACCGGCACGGCAAGGGCCCCGCCTCCCTGAGTGCGCTGCGGGCGGTGCTGTCGGAGACCCGCCAGCGCGGGCATGCCACGGAGGACGGCGAGGTGACACCCGGCCTGGGAAGCGTCGCGGCGCCGGTGCTCGACCACAACGGACACCCCGTGGCCGGGGTGGCCGTGACCTTCCCCAGCGGCGCGGGCTCCGACGCTGAGATGATCGCTGCTGCGGTCACCGACACCGCCACCCGGCTGACCAGACGCGTCAGCGGTCGGGCCTCGACAAGCCCCTCGCCCAGCCCCTCCCCAGGCCCCTCGGCCGGTGCTAGCGTCGAATGATGCCGGCTCGCCTCCCCTCCCCGCGCCTGCTTCCCGCCCCGGTCATGGCGCTGCTGCTCGCCGTCGCCGCGCTCCCGCCGGCCTCCGCGGCCGAGGACGTCCTGCCGCCGCGGGTCACGGTCCACGACAGCCGGACCTCGAGCCCGTCCGTGGACATCGCGCGCGTCACGCTGCGCGGCGCCCCCTGGGAGAACCCCACCCAGTACGTGGAGGTCGAGGTGCCCGGCGGGTTCCGGCCCGGGCACCACCTCACGGTCTGGTTCGACGTCGACGGCGACGCCGAGCCGGAGGGTCGCCTCGACGCGCGGCTGAGGAAGCCCGGACCGAAGCGCCGCTCCGACCTCCGCGTCGACCAGCAGTTCCGGATCGGTGGCGGCTGGGACGACCCCGGCACCCGCGTGCACTGCCGCGACGACCAGGACTTCATGCCGGTCGGAAACGTGCGGCCCGGTGACGCCGTGCTCGTCGTCGGTCTCTCCTCCCTGTGGGACTGCCTCCAGCTCCCCTACCCGTCTGGCGATGACCACGGCGCCTGGCGGACGGCGGTGCGGGTGGCCAAGGACGGCCGGAGCGACACCGCGCCCAGCAGACGCGGATGGAGCCCACAGGTGCTGGGCTGGTGCGGGCGTCAACCCCGGTGTGGGTGAGCCGGTCGCGCAACCGCGCCACGGCCTACGGGTCGTCGTACACCGGAGGGCCGCCACACTGCCGCTCGACCTCAAGTTACCAACGGGTAGGATCAGTGTCACTCCGTAGCGCGCGGCTGTCGGCAGGTGCGGCGGCCTAGGCTGCGGACCTCTACGCCCTACCGAGGAGCACCCCTCCATGCAGATGTTCGCGATCGTCGTCTCGTTCGCACTGACCGCCGCCGCGGTCGCCATGCTGGTCCCGGCCGTACGCCGGATGCTCGGCGTGATCCGGGCGAGCCAGCCCGCGCCGGGCCGCAGCGACAACCCGGCCGGTCGCACCGCGACGATGCTCAAGGAGACGTTCCTCCACACGCGGATGCTCCAGTGGCACTGGGTCGGCATCATGCACTGGTTCGTCTACATGGGGTTCCTGCTGCTCAGCACCGCGGTGCTGGCGGCCTACTTCCAGCTCTTCAAGCCCGACTTCGCCTACCCCGTCATCGGCCACTGGTACCCCTTCGAGTGGCTGATGGAGCTCATCGGCGCGCTGAGCACGGTCGGCATCGTCTTCCTGATCGTCTACCGGCAGCGCCACCACCCCCGCAACGAGGGCCGCCGGAGCCGCTTCTTCGGCTCGACCTTCTGGCAGGCCTACTTCGTCGAGGCGCTCGCGCTGCTGGAGGGCTCGGCGATCCTCTTCGTCCGCGCCGCGGAGTGGCGCCTCGACGAGGAGGCCGGCCGCGCCCACTACCCGTTCTCGTCGTGGCTCGGCGACCTGCTCTACCCGAGCTCCGTCGACTCGCTCGAGAACCTCATCTACGTCATCGCGACGCTCAAGATCGCGCTGGCGATGGTCTGGCTGATGGTGATCGCCCGCAACATCACCATGGGCATCGCCTGGCACCGCTTCACGACCTGGTTCAACATCTGGTTCAAGCGCGAGGCCGACGGCAGCACGGCGCTCGGCGCCATGAAGCCGCTGACGTCCGACGGCAAGGCGATCACCCTCGACGACATCGACGACCTCGACGAGGACTCCACGCTGGGCGTGGGCTCGATCGACGACTTCTCGTGGAAGGGCATTCTCGACTTCACGACCTGCACCGAGTGCGGTCGCTGCCAGTCGCAGTGCCCCGCCTGGAACACCGAGAAGCCGCTGTCGCCCAAGCTGCTCATCACGAGCCTGCGCGACCACGCCTACGGCAAGCACGACGGTGAGGAGGCGCACGCCGAGCGCCAGCTCGTCGGGGTCGGCTCCAAGGGCGAGACCGCTGGCGCCGGCACCGACGTCCTCGACTACTTCTACAACCCCGCCGACGGCGACTTCGTCATCGACGAGGACGTGCTGTGGAGCTGCACGTCGTGCGGCGCGTGCGTCCAGCAGTGCCCCGTCGACATCGAGCACGTCGACCACATCATGGACATGCGGCGCTACCAGCTGCTCGTCGAGTCCAACTTCCCCGCCGAGCTCAACCAGCTGTTCAAGGGCCTGGAGAACAAGGGCAACCCGTGGAACATGTCCGCCACCGCGCGGATGGACTGGGCCAAGGGCCTCGACTTCGACGTGCCGGTCGTCGGTGAGGACCTGGAGTCCCTCGAGTCGGTCGACTGGCTGTTCTGGGTCGGCTGCGCCGGGGCGTACGAGGACCGCGCGAAGAAGACGACCCGCGCGGTCGCCGAGCTGCTCGACCTGGCCGGCATCTCCTTCGGCGTGCTCGGCAACGGCGAGACCTGCACCGGCGACCCCGCTCGGCGTGCCGGCAACGAGTTCGTCTTCCAGGGCCTCGCGCAGCAGAACGTCGAGACGTTCAAGGAGTACAAGGTCAAGAAGGTCGTCTCGACCTGCGCCCACTGCTTCAACACGCTCAAGAACGAGTACAAGGACTTCGGCATCGAGCTCGAGGTCGTCCACCACACCCAGCTGCTCAACCGCCTCGTGCGCGAGGGCAGGCTGACCCCCGTCAAGGACGGCGCGGGCGCCGCGAAGCGCTCGATCACCTACCACGACCCGTGCTACCTCGGTCGCCACAACCAGGTCTACTCGCCGCCGCGCGAGCTGCTCCAGGTGCTGCCCGGCGCGGAGTACGTCGAGATGGAGCGCCACTCCGAGAAGTCCTTCTGCTGCGGCGCCGGTGGCGCGCGCATGTGGATGGAGGAGAACCTCGGCGAGCGGATCAACCTCAACCGCACCAAGGAGGCCGTCGGCACCGGCGCCGACCAGATCGCCGTCGGCTGCCCGTTCTGCCGGGTCATGCTCTCCGACGGGCTCACGGCCCAGCAGGCGAACGGCGAGGCCCGCGAGGGGGTCGAGGTCCTCGATGTCGCGCAGATGCTGCTGGCCTCGGTCAAGGGCGAGCAGGCGACCAAGGCCGCCCCCGCGTCGTCCCCTGCCGCTGTCCCCGCGGCTGCCCCCGCCGCTGCCGCAGCCGGCGCGACGGCCTCCGACGTGGCCACCAAGGACGAGCCGGAGGCCGGCGACGTCACCCTCACCGACGACACCGTCGCCGAGACCGCCGACGTCGGCCCGGCCGCCAAGGCGTCCGGAGGCTCGTCGCTCTTCGACACCCCGGCCGACTCGGCGTCCGGCGGCTCGTCGCTCTTCGACACCCCGGCCGACTCGGCGTCCGGCGGCTCGTCGCTCTTCGACACCCCGGCCGACGCCTCGAAGCCGGCTCCGTCCACCGACCTCGGCGGCGGGTCGCTCTTCGACCTGGGCGCGCCCGGGGAGGAGCCGGCAGCCCCCGCCCCGGCTCCCGAGAAGGCGGCCGGGAGGGCAGCCGCGGCGCCGCCCGCCACCGTCCTCGGCGGCGGAGGCTCGCTGTTCGACATCGCGGCGCCCGAGCCCGCCGCGGAGTCCCCCGCGACCAGCGGTGGCGAGCCGACCGAGCCGGTCGAGCCGGTCGGGGCGCCGACCTCGAGCGGTACGGCGTCCACCCCGGCCACGGACACAGACCTGTCGGACCTCGGCTCGCTCTTCGACGTGGAGGCACCGGCGAGCGAGCCCGCCCCGGCAGCCATCGAGTCCGCTCCTGCGGAGGCGGTCGCGGACCCCGAGCCCGAGCCCGAGCAGGCAGCGGCCGCCGAGCCGGAGCCCGTCGGGTCACCCGCTCCGACCAGCGGCACGACGGCCGAGCCCGCCACCGACGTCGACCTGTCGAGCCTCGGCTCGCTCTTCGACGTCGAGGCACCGGCGTCCGCCCCACCGCCCGCGGCGAGCGAGCCCGAGCCGACGGCCCCCGCCGAGCCCGCGCCGAAGGCCGAGCCCGTCGAGGACGAGGCGCCGGCATCCGGGGCCGACGACGTACCGCCGACGCAGAAGCCCGCGTCCGACGACGCCGGCCCAGCACCACGCACCGACGTCGACATCAGCGGATCGAGCTCGCTCTTCGACCTCTGACCGCTTAGGCGGTGGACCCGGAGGGCGACTGGGGCGACGTGGAGAGCGACCCGGCACGTGCCGCGCCGCGCGGGAGCGCCGGGTGCGGGCGCGACCGTGGCAACGTGCTGACCGTCGCGGGCATCACACCAGTGGTCCACGACATCGACCACTGGAGGACATCATGCGTCGTACGACGCCGCTGACCGCCGCGGCCCTTCTGGTGCTCACCCTGCTCGGGCCGACCGGCGCCGCCGCGTCGGCCGCCGCCGAGACCTGCCGGGGCGAGGTTGCCACCCTCGTCGGGGCCGGGCAGCTCATCACCGGCACGGAGGGTCGCGACGTCATCGTCACCAACGGCGCGACACGCGTCGTGGCGGTGGGCGGCGACGACGTGATCTGCCTGACGGGCATGTCTCCGTCCGGGCACGCCACGATCGACGCGGGAGCCGGCGATGACCTCGTGGACGGCACGGCCTGGCGCGGCTCGGTCCAGGCCGAGCTCGGCGAGGGAGCGGACCGCTTCGAGGGAGGCGACGGGGAGAACGTCGTCGCTGCCGGCCCCGCTGACACCGCGCGCGACGTCATCATCGGTGGCGACGCACGGGACGTGGTGGACACCGGCGTGCCCGGCGAGCCCAACGCCGACGTCGTCGACCTGGGCGCCGGCGACGACGCACTCGACTATGCAGGCGTGATGGCTCCCGGTGGATCGATCGCCGGTGGCGACGGCGTGGACGAGCTCCTCCCCTCGACCTCGCGATCCGGGGCCACGACGATCGACAACGCTTCGGGGACCCTCGTGGTCGACCAGCAGGTCATCGCGACCTGGTCGGGTCTGGAGACGTTCTACACCGGGACGATCGGCGGCGCCCCCCTCCAGTTCGTCGGCACCGCGGCCGACGAGGCCCTCGTCGCGCGGGCGTCCGGCCCCGTCGACGCGAGCTTCGGCGCCGGGGACGACACCCTCGTGGCGGACGAGGCACCACGTGCCGGGAGCTCGATCGAGGGCGGTCGTGGCCACGACGGGTTCTACGTCACCACCGAGAGCGGCCTGCTGGACCTCGACCTGGCGCGCGGCAGGCTCGTCACGGGCGCCGAGGCGCGGCGCACGATCCCGGTCACCGACTTCGAGAACGCCTCGTTGTACGCCCACCGCGTCGTCCTCACCGGCACCCGGGACGGCAACAGCCTGACGTTCGGCGCGTGCGACGCCACCGTCCGCGGTCGGGGCGGAGCGGACACGGTCCAACCTGACAGTGAGTCCATGTTCGAGACCGTCTTCTGCCCTCGCTTCCCGAAGGCGCGGGTCGACGGCGGCCGCGGCGACGACGACCTCCGGGGCACGCGGGGCCGCGACGTGCTTCGCGGCGGCACGGGCAACGACCGGCTCGACGGACGGCAGGGCCCGGACCGACTCCACGGCGGCGCGGGACGCGACGAGCTGAGGGGCAGGTCCGGCGAGGACGAGCTCCGGGGCGAGAGCGGGCGCGATCGCGCCGACGGAGGGAGTGGGCGCGACTCCTGCCGCGCCGAGCGCGAGCGCCGCTGCGAACGCTGACGCCGTCACGCCGCCACATCGGGGCCGGGCGGGGCCGCGCGTGCGTGACCTGACGGATCTCGCGGCATCATGGCGTCACCGCGAAGCCGCGGTGACATCGCATACTCCTTGACATGACATCATCGTGATGTCATCGTGGTGCGCATGGACATCACCCCCTACGTCGACGGCCTGCGCCGCGACCTCGTCGCCGCGGCGGAGGCGGGCAGCGACGAGCTGCGGCAGGCGGCCGAGCGGTTGGCCTACGCGCTCGACCCGAGCGCGCGGCTCGCGCTGATGGAGGCCATCTCCCACGCCGCGGCGGAGATCACCGCCGAGCTCCCGGACGGCAGCGTCGACGTCCGGCTGGTGGGTCGCGAGCTCGACTTCGTCGTCGAGGTCGCCCCGCCCGCCGCCATCCCCGCACCGCCCCCGCCGCCCGCGCCGCCCGCGACGCCCGACGAGGACGACGGCGACCTGGCCCGGATCACCCTCCGCATCCCGGAGGCCGTCAAGGCACGCGCCGAGGAGAAGGCCGCAGCCGCCGGGCAGAGCCTCAACACCTGGATGGTCGGCCTCGTGCGCAGCGCGACCAACGAGCACGCCATCAACGTCGACATCGACCTGAGCAGCGTGCCCTTCGTGGGCTACGACCCGTTCGCGGGCCACCGCAAGCAGGGCAACCGCCGGATGACCGGCTGGCTCTGACCTGACGGGCCAGCGGCCCGTCCCACCTCGCACCCCCACCTCGCGACCAGCGGACCGGCACCGGCCGGCCCGGCGGACGACCACACCCTCTGGAGACCCGATGCGCAACCAGATCGACCTCACCTTCGACACCCCGGAGCCGATCGACCTCCACGTCGAGAACGCCCGCGGACTGGTCCGCGTGAGCGCCACCGCCACCGCCCGGACGACCGTGAGCATCATCGGCGAGCGGGCCGAGGAGTTCGACGTCCACCACGTCGAGGCCGGCGAGCGGAGTGCCATCTCGATCGTCCCTCCGCGCTCGAGCGGCGGCCTGTTCGGCCGCGACGCACGCGCGGAGATCGTCGTGGAGCTGCCCACCGCCAGCAGGCTGCGCGCCAAGGTCGGCAGCAGCGACCTCGTCGCCGAGGGGCGCTTGGACGACACGCGCGTCGACAGCGGCTCCGGCGACGTGTCCCTCGACGTGGTCGAGGGCGACGTCGTCGTCCAGTCCGGGTCGGGCGACCTGCACGCCGGGCACCTCCTCGGCGACGCGCACCTGCGCTCGGGGTCGGGCGACATCGTCGTACGCCGCGCGGAGTCGGCCCTCGTCGTCACCACCGGCAGCGGCGACGTGCGCGTCGACTCCGCCGACGGGCTCGCCGTCAAGACCGGCTCCGGGGACGCCCACGTCCAGTCGCTGGGCGGCGAGGCGGTCTTCACCACCGGTTCGGGCGACCTGGTCGTCGCCCAGGTGGCGTCGGGCCGCGTCACGGCCAAGACCGCCAGCGGCGACGTCCGCATCGGGGTCGACGACGGGACCCCCGTCTGGACCGACGTGCGGACCGCGAGCGGCCGGCTCACCTCGATGCTGCCGAGCACGGGCGAGCCCGCCCCCGACCAGCCCTACCTCGAGGTCCGTGCCACGACCGCGTCGGGCGACGTCACCCTGCACCCGAGCTGAGCCCCGCTGTCCCAGCCCCGACCAACGGAAAGGAGAAGGCCATGCACGACTCGTTCACCGACATCGAGCTGATCGCCCGCCACCGCATCGCGGAGCGCGTGCGCTACTCCCCCCGCGCGCCCCGCACCAACCGCCGCTGATCCACCGCTGCCCACCGCGGCGGGGCGTCACCTCAGGCCTTCATGGCCACGCCGCGGCGCCAGTAGCCCATGAAGGCCACCTGGCTGCGGTCGAAGCCGAGCTCCTTGACCAGGTGCCGGCGCAGCCCGGTGACGATCCTCGACTCGCCGGCGATCCACGCGTAGGTGCCGCCCACGCCGGTGATGCCTCCCGGCACCTCCTCGCCGGAGGAGGAGTAGTAGGGCGTCTCCCAGAGGTCGGGGTCGACCTCGTCGGGGGCGACCTCCACCTCGGCCCCGGGGATGCCGAGGTGGGCGACCACGGCGTCGTGCAGCCCGACCCCGAGCTCGCCGCCCTCGCGGGCCAGCCACACGACCTCGACGCCCGCGGGACCGCGAACGTCCTGCACGTCGTCCGCGCACGGCACCTCCATGAAGGCGGTGCCGCGGGCGTCGGCCGGCAGCTGCTCGAGCACGGTGCACACGGCCGGCACCGCGGTCTCGTCGGCCACGAGCAGCAGCTCGGCACCGGGGGCGGGGGTGAACTCGATCCCGCCGTAGGGGTAGCCGCGGCGCGGCGCGAGGATCACGATCCGGTCGCCGACGCTCGCGCGCGAGGCCCACAGCGAGCCGGGCCCGACGAGGTCGCCCTCGAGGTGGAGCACCATGTCGACGACGAACGTCGTCTGCGGGCCCGAGCCGCGCACGTCGCGGATCGTGTAGGTGCGCATGTGGCCGCGCTCGGAGGCGGGCCGCTCCAGCCACGTCGCCCACCAGCCCTCGTCGGCGCCCTCGGCCGAGGCGATGCCCCCGGTCTCCGGATCGGGGAGGATCAGCTTGATCCGCTGGTCCCAGCGCGGGCCGTCGACGCCGAAGTCGGCGAGGTCGGGGCCCCCGAGCTCGACCCGGACGAAGGTGGGCGAGAGCCGCTCGACGGCCACGACCTCGACCTCGGTGAAGAGCAGGGGCAGGACGGAGGCGGTCACGGTCATCGGGTCTCCCGGCTGGGGTGGACGTGCGGACTGGGCGAGCTGAGCGGGCTGGGCTGGGCGGGGTGGCTGAACTCGTCGGGGCAGGGCTGCCGGGGGCGGGGCTGGTGCCGGCCGACGGGCACGACGAGGGGCGTGTGCGACACCGGGTCGTCGATCACCCGGTTGTCGAGACCGAAGACGGAGCGAACGACCTCCTCGGTGACGACCTCGCGGGGCGCGCCCTCGGCGACGATCCGGCCGGTGTGCAGCGCGACCAGGTGGTCGGCGTAGCGGGCCGACAGGTTGAGGTCGTGGAGCACCATCACGATCGTGGTGCCGCGGCGGGCGTTGAGCTCGGCGAGGAGGTCGAGCATCTCCACCTGGTGGGCGACGTCGAGGTAGGTCGTGGGCTCGTCGAGCAGCAGCAGGTCAGTGCCCTGCGCGAGCGCCATCGCGATCCACACCCGCTGGCGCTGGCCGCCGGACAGCTCGTCGACGACCCGGTCGGCGAGGCCGAGGGTGTCGGTGAGGGTGAGCGCCTCGGCCACGGCCTCGTCGTCGGCGCTGGTCCAGCGTCCGAACGGCCCGTGGTGCGGGTGACGGCCGCGTCCGACCAGGTCGGCGACGGTGACGCCCTCGGGCGCGACGGGGTTCTGCGGCAGCAGCCCGAGCGTGCGGGCGACCTGCTTGGTCGGGAGCCGGTGGATGGCCTCGCCGTCGAGCAGCACCGACCCCGACCGGGGGCGGAGCAGCCGGGCGAGCCCGCGCAGCAGCGTCGACTTGCCGCACGCGTTGGCGCCGACGATGACGGTGATCCGGCCGTGCGGGACCTGCAGGTCGAGGTCGCGCACGACGGCGGTGTCGGTGTAGCCGAGCGTGAGGTCGCTCGCCTCCAGACGGACGTGCGGGGCAGCGGCGACGGTCATGCCGCCCTCCTTCCGGTGCGGCCGCGGGCGAGCAGCCAGAGCAGGAACGGCGCGCCGAAGGCGCCGGTCACGACGCCCACGGGCAGGTTGAGGTCGGGGAACGCGTAGGCGCCCGCGTAGTCGCCGACCAGGACGATCACCGCGCCGACCAGGCCGGCGGCGAGCAGCGTCGTACGCCCCCGGTTGAGGGCGCGGGCGATCGGGCCGGACAGGAACGCCACGAACGCGATCGGGCCGGCGGCCGCGACGCCGACGGCGACGAGCAGCACGCCGAGGAGCATCAGCAGGTCGGTGCGGCCACGGCCCACGCCGAGCCCGGCCGCCGTGTCCTCGCCGAGCTCGCTCGCGCGCAGCGACCTGGCCGCCCAGGCCGTCGCCGGCAGGAGCACGGCGAGGGCGATGGCGAGCAGGCCGATGGTCCGCCAGGCCACCCCGTTGACGCTGCCGGTCAGCCAGCGCAGCACCAGCTGCACGTCGTACTCGTCGACGCGGGTGAAGACGTATTGGATGACCGACTGCATGGCGGCGGCCATCCCGATGCCGGCCAGCACCAGCCGGAAGCCGCCGTGGTCGCCGGCGACGGCGCGCACGACGAGGGCGACGGCCAGGGCGCCCGAGATCGCGGCGGCGGACACCGGCCACCCCGACCAGCCGGCCAGCGCGATGACCGACACGGCCGCGGCGCTCGCCCCGAGGCTGATGCCGACGATGTCGGGGCTGGCGAGCGGGTTGCGGAGCGTGGTCTGGAAGATCGCGCCGCCCACGCCGAAGGCGGCGCCGACGAGCACCGCGAGCACCGCGCGCGGCAGCTTGGACTCCATCACGATGTAGGTCGCGCCGGGGATCTGCTCGCCCCCGAGGATGCGGACGAAGTCGGGGACCGTCACCGTGTAGTCACCCAGCAGCACCCGGGCGGCGAACGCACCGACCAGGACGACGACCAGGCCGCCCAGCAGGCGGCGGTGGTGGCGCACCGGGGCGCGGCGCGCGCGTCGTACGACGTCGGCGGCGTCGGGCGCTGCCTCCGCGGCGGTCTGGCTGCGGTCGAGGGTCACGGTCACAGGGCCCTCCCCGTGCGGCGGATGAGGGCGATGAAGACGGGCACGCCCACGACCGCGGCCATGATGCCGACCTGCACCTCCGACGGCGGCAGCACGACGCGACCGACGGTGTCGGCGACGACCACGAGGACGGCACCGCCGAGCATGGAGAACGGCAGCAGCCGGCGGTGGTCGGGGCCGACGAGGGCGCGCACGACGTGGGGCACGACGAGGCCGACGAACGCGATCGGTCCGGCGAGTGCGGTCGCGGTGCCGGCGAGCAGGACGATCGCGAGCGCGATGACGAGGCGGTCGCGCGTGGTGTGCCGACCGAGACCGCGGGCGAGGTCGTCGCCCAGCGCGAGGGTGTTGAGCAGGCGGGCGCCGGCGAGCGCGAGCAGCGCGCCGACGACCAGGAACGGCAGACCGGCCACCAGCACGTCGGTGCCGCGGCCGGCGACCGTGCCGACCTGCCAGAAGCGGAAGGACTCCATCGTCTTGCGGTCGGCCAGCAGCAGGCCGGTGGTCCAGCTGGCCAGGCCGGCGCTGAGCGCCGCGCCGGTGATGGCGAGCTTCATCGGGGTGGCGCCGTCGCGGCCCATCGAGGCGATGCCGTGGACCGCGGCCGCGGCGACGGCCGCGCCGACGAAGGCGAGCGGCAGGAACTGCCCCATCGCCGACGCACCGAAGGCCGTCATCCCGACGACCATCGCGAAGGTGGCGCCGGCGTTGACGCCGAGGATGCCCGGGTCGGCCAGCGGGTTGCGGGTCAGCCCCTGCATCAGCGCGCCCGCGAGGCCGAGGGCGGCGCCGACGGCGAGTGCCAGCAGCGTACGGTCCAGGCGCGCCTCGACGACCGCGTGCAGGGGGTGCGAGGTGTCCCACACCGCAGAGACGGGCACGGCCCGCGCCCCGACCAGCAGCGACAGCGCGCCGGCGCCGGCCAGCGCCACGACCGAGATCGCGACGCTGACCGGCAGCGCGGGACGTCGTCCACGGCCCGGGGGCCTGAGGACGTCCTCCCGCGTCGGGACGAGGGCGGTCATCCCTAGCCCTTCAGCGCCTCGACCACGTGGGGCAGGAAGTCGCTCACGATGACCGGGATGGAGAGGGGCGTGGGGTTGGTCGAGGCCATCGCGTTCTGCTTGTCGGACTCGGCGTACCAGTGGCCCTCCGCGATCGCGGGGATCTGGCCGAGCAGCTTGTCGTTCTCGATGGTCTCGATGGTCTCGGGCGAGTCGACCCAGGTGACGAACACGTCGGAGTCGAGGTCGGCGGCCTTCTCCGCCGACACGGTGCCGTAGAACTCGCCCGGCTTGATCGCGTCGGCGACGGCAGGCGCGTCGACCATCCCGAAGTCGCGCAGGATGGAGACCCGCGGGTCCTCCGGGGCGTACATGCCGACCGTGGACAGGTCGGTCGCCGCGAGGTAGCCGTAGATCAGCTCGGCACCCTGCAGCTCGGGGTTGTCCTCGGCGGCCTGCTCGATGGTGGCCTCGGTGTCGGCGGCGACCTCGTCGGCGAGCGCCGTACGGCCGAGGGCCTCGCCGACCATCTCGAGCGAGGTCTGCCAGTCGGTGGTCCAGGGCGCCTCGGGGTAGGCGACGACCGGAGCGATCTTGGAGAGCTTGGCGTACTCCGCCTCGGTGATGCCCGAGTTGGTCGCCAGGATCAGGTCGGGGGCGAGCTCGGCGATCTCGTCGACCGGCGCGCCGTCGGCGTCGTCGTAGCGCACCGGGGCCTCGGCGCCCGCCTCCTCGATGGCCGCGTCGAACCAGTCGGTGGAGCCGGCGTCGTTGCCGCCCCAGGTGATCTTGGTGGCGCCGACCGGGACGACACCCAGCGCGAGCGCGTGGTCGTGGTCGGTCCAGCCCAGCGTCGCGACCCGCGTCGGCTCCGACTCGATGGTCGTCTCCCCCAGCGCGTGCTCGATGGTCACCGGGAAGGCATCCGCGTCGACGCTCGTGGTCGACGTCGGCTTCGCGTCGGACGCGCTGTCGGTGGTGGAACCGGTGCTGCAGCCGGCGAGGGCTGCGGCCAGGACGGTGAACGCGGCCAGGGGCGCGGCGAGGGAACGCTTCATCAGGACTCCGTGTCTCAGTAAGGCAAGGCTAACTTAGGTCAGCCTAACCCCAGGCCCCCCGAATAAGACAAGGGAGGTGTGTCCTAATCCACGCCACGGACCGCGCGGTGAGGACGGTCGTCAGATCGAGGTGCGGTGGAAGCCCTGGAACGACCGGCTCGGCGTCGGGCCGCGCTGGCCCTGGTAGCGCGAGCCGTACTTCTCCGAGCCGTAGGGGTGCTCGCTCGGCGAGGAGAGCCGGAAGAAGCAGAACTGCCCGATCTTCATGCCCGGGTAGAGCTTGATCGGCAGCGTGGCGACGTTGGCGAGCTCGAGCGTCACGTGGCCCGAGAAGCCCGGGTCGACGAAGCCCGCCGTCGCGTGCGTGAGCAGGCCGAGCCGGCCCAGCGACGACTTGCCCTCGACCCTCGCGGCGATGTCGTGGGGGAGGGAGACCACCTCGTAGGTGGAGCCGAGCACGAACTCGCCCGGGTGCAGGATGAACGGCTCCTCGCCCTCCGGCTCGACCTCGCGGGTGAGCTCGGACTGGTCGGCCGCCGGGTCGATGTGGGGGTAGCGGTGGTTCTCGAAGACCCGGAAGAAGCGGTCGAGGCGCACGTCGACGCTCGACGGCTGCATCATCTGCGGGTCCCACGGCTCCAGGGCGATCCGGCCGGCGTCGATCTCAGCGGTGATGTCGCGATCGGAGAGCAGCACCCGGCCGACCCTAGGCCACCCGTCGGCCACTGGGGAGGGGGTCGCACAATGGCTCGGTGACCTTCCACCGCTACGTCGCCCTGGGCGACTCCTTCACCGAGGGCGTCGGCGACCCCGACCCGACCCGGCCCAACGGCCTGCGCGGTTGGGCCGACCGGGTCGCCGAGGTGCTCGCCCGGCAGACCGACGACTTCGGCTACGCCAACCTCGCGATCCGTGGGCGCAAGCTCGGCGCCATCATCGACGAGCAGCTCGACGTGGCCCTCACCCTCGAGCCCGACCTGGTCACCATCCACGGCGGCGGCAACGACGTGCTGCGACCCCGCGTCGACATCGACGCGCTCGCCCGGACGTACGACGAGGCGATCGCGAGGCTCGCCGCCACGGGCGCCCGCGTGGTCATGTTCACCATGGTCGACCCCGGCAGCGGCGGCATCTACGGACCCGTGCGCGGGCGGATGGCGATCTTCAACGAGTGGGTGCGCGAGATCGCCGACCGGCACGGCGCGACCATCGTCGACATGTGGCGGATGCGCGACATCGAGATCGGCAGCGTCATGGACACCGACCGGATGCACCTCAACAGCGCCGGCCACACCCACATGGCGCACGCCGTCCTCGAGGCCATCGGCGTGGAGCACGGCTTGGAGCCGGTCACCGTCGAGCCGCTGCCCGTCCGCGGCCGCCGCGAGACCTGGGCCGCCAACGCCCAGTGGACCCGAGAGTTCCTCGCGCCCTGGGTGCACCGGCGCCTCACCGGGCGCTCGTCCGGCGACAGCGTCACAGCCAAGCACCCCACCCTCTCGCGGGTCGGGTCGGACACTGCCTAGCCCGGTCCGGTAGCATCTGGCCCGCTGTCCCAGGACGGCACTGCGGATGTAGCTCAGCTGGTAGAGCGCGACCTTCCCAAGGTCGATGTCGCGAGTTCGAATCTCGTCATCCGCTCCATTCCATCCATATCTCCCCCGTGATCGCGCGCCGAGCGCGACGCTCCGCGAAACGTCGATGTCGCGAGTTCGAATCTCGTCATCCGCTCCACATCTCCTCCTCCCCGGCCGACAGACCGCGCCGAGCGCGACGCTCCGCGAACGTCGATGTCGCGAGTTCGAATCTCGTCATCCGCTCCACATCTCCCCTTCCCCTACAGGGCGAGGGCGCGCCGAGCACGACGCTCCGCCGACGTCGATGTCGCGAGTTCGAATCTCGTCATCCGCTCCACATCTCCTCCTGACCGCGCCCCTCGGCTGCGGGCGGACGTGCGCGGTCGGCTAACGTCGCACCGCGTGAGCTTCACCGGATTCCCCGTCGCCGCGCTCGACTTCTACGACGACCTGGAGATGGACAACACCAAGTCCTTCTGGGAGGCCAACAAGCACGTCTACAAGGAGTCGGTGGAGGCGCCGATGAAGGCGCTGATGGCCGCCCTGGAGCCCGAGTTCGGCACCGCCAAGGTGTTCCGGCCCTACCGCGACGTGCGGTTCGCCAAGGACAAGACGCCCTACAAGACCCACCAGGGCGCGTTCGTCGCGGCCGGACCGCGCACCGGCTGGTACGTCGAGATCTCGCCGCGCGGCACTCGCGTCGGCGCCGGCTTCTACGACGCCGACGGGCCGACGCTCGCGGCGATCCGCGACGCGATGGCCGACGACACGACCGGACCTGCCCTCGACCGGCTGCTGCGCAACCTGGAGCGGGCGGGCTTCGAGGTCGGCGGCGACCAGCTCAAGACCTCGCCCCGCGGCTACGACGCCGACCACCCGCGCATCCACCTGCTGCGGCGCAAGCAGCTGTTCGTGGGGCGGTCCTACGGCTTCGAGGCCGACGCCATCGGCGCCGGTCTCGTCGACCGGGTCCGCGAGGACTGGCGCGCCCTGCGGCCGCTGATCAGCTGGCTGCGCGCGGTCGACTGAGCCGGCCGCGTCGGGCGTACGTCAGGGCCCGACCGTCAGTGCGGCTGCCAGGCGTCGTCGTCGCGGGTCAGTGCGGCGACGCCCTCGGGGAGGGTGCCGTCGGCGAGCTGCTGGATGGTGACCTGCTCGAAGACCATCCGCAGCGAGTGGCGCGCGGCGATCCACACGTGCTGCAGCACCTTGGCGCTGTCGTCGTACTCCACCGCCTCGGGGCGCAGGCCGTAGACCGAGACCAGCGGGCCGTCGACCGCGCGGATGACGTCGGCGACGGTGACCGACTCGGGTTTGCGGGCGAAGCGCCACCCACCGGACTGGCCGCGCTGCGACACCACGATGTCGGCGCGTCGCAGGTCGGCCAGGATCGCCTGGAGGAAGCCGTGGGGGATGCCCTGCGCCTTGCCGAGCTGCTCGGCGCTGACGGCGGTCCCGTCGGCGCGCACCGCGATCTCGATCAGGGCCCGGAGGGCGTAGTCGGCTTTGGCGGAGACGCGCATATGCCCAGTTTGTCAGATATGTCGGCAGAGACAGTGCGCTTGCCCGACGTGCGGCGTCGGAGGACGTACGCCGGCCGCCCGGGAACGGGCGCCGGCGTGCGTCGATCGACGGGTCAGGCCGTCGTGGGCTGGAGCTCCTCCTCGGCCAGTGCGGCCTTGGACAGCCGCTCCTGCTTGACGGCCCAGACGATCGCGGAGACCCAGAGGACGAAGATGACCGCGGCGGTGACGGCGGTGGCGACACCCGGGGCGCCGATGGAGTCGAGCAGCGTCTTGGAGTTGGTCAGGATGATCAGGCCGCCCGCCGCGGTGCCGAGCACGCGGGCCGGGAGCTTCTTGACCAGCCACGCGGCGACGGGCGCGGCGATCACGCCACCGGCGAGGAGGGCACCGGCGTAGCCCCAGTTGATGCCGGCGGCGCCGAGCCCGAGGAGGAAGCCGAGCGAGCCGCCGACCGCGACGACGAACTCCGAGGTGTCGATCGAGCCGACGACCTTGCGGGGCTCGAGGCGACCGCTGGAGAGCAGCGAGGTGGTGCCGACCGGGCCCCACCCGCCGCCGCCGACGGCGTCGAGCGTGCCCGCGACCAGGCCCATCGGGGCCAGGAACGCCGCGGAGGGGTGGCCCTTGAACGTCGGGCGGGCGCCGCCGAGGCGCAGGAAGCGGTAGACGACGTAGAAGCCGAGGCTGAGCAGGATGATCGCGACGATCGGCTTGGCCACCGCCGCGTCCATGTTGGACAGGAGCGTCGCGCCGGCGAAGGCGCCGACGAAGCCGGGCACCGCCAGGATCGACACCGTGCGCCAGTCGACGTTGCCCAGCTTGTGGTGCGAGGCGCCGGACACCAGCGAGGTGCCGATCTCGGAGAAGTGGACGGCGGCCGAGGCCGCTGCCGGTGCCACACCGGCCGCGAGGAGCAGCGTCGAGGACGTCACGCCGTAGGCCATGCCCAGGGATCCGTCGATGAGCTGGGCGATGAGGCCCACGACGCCGAGCACGATGAGCTTGCGCATGCGCAGCTCCTTCCGGTTCTGGGGACGGCTGCGACGCGGTCGCGGGCCAGGTCGAGCGGGTCTGGTTTGTCAGGTGAAAGACTAGACATACATGGAGTGATAGACAAAATCGACATGGCGCGGCGGCGTGTCGCCCTTCCCGACCACGCCCGGAGCGCTCGGCGAACGTGACGTTCGCCCGATCGTGTTGCGCGGCGCCGCCCGGCGAGGCATCATCTTGTTACTGGCGAGTAGGCACTCGCCCCCGATCCCGCGACCTGACAGGTGGAAGCTGTGAGCCACTACAAGACCAACCTCCGAGACATCGAGTTCAACCTCTTCGAGATGCTCGGCCGCGACGAGGTCCTCGGCACCGGACCCTTCAGCGAGATCGACGCCGAGAGCGCCCGCGAGATCCTGCGCGAGGTCGAGCGGCTCTCCCGCGAGGACCTCGCCTCGTCCTACGAGGACAGCGACCGCAACCCGCCGGTCTTCGACCCCGCCACCCACACCGCGCCGGTGCCCGAGTCGTTCAAGCAGAGCTACCAGGCCTGGATGGACTCGGAGTTCTGGCGCCTGCAGGTCCACGAGGAGCTGGGCGGCACGCCGGCCCCCTCGTCCCTGGTCTGGGCCCTCGGCGAGATGGTGCTCGGCGCCAACGCCCCCGTGTGGATGTACGCCGCCGGGCCGGCGTTCGCCAACGTGGTCCACCGCAACGGCAACGACCGCGACAAGGCCGTCGCCCAGTACATGGTCGACCGGCGGTGGGGCTGCACGATGGTGCTCACCGAGCCCGACGCGGGCTCCGACGTCGGCGCCGGCCGCGCCAAGGCCGTCCCCAACGAGGACGGCTCGTGGAACATCACCGGCGTCAAGCGCTTCATCACCAGCGCCACCCACGACATGAGCGAGAACATCATGCACCTCGTCCTCGCGCGCCCCGAGGGCGTCGAGGGCGTCGGCGGCCCGGGCACCAAGGGCCTCTCGCTCTTCTGGATGCCCGAGCAGCACTTCGACCTCGAGACCGGCGAGCTCACGGGCGAGCGCAACGGCGTCTACGTCACCAACGTCGAGCACAAGATGGGCATCAAGGTCTCCAACACCTGCGAGGTGACCTTCGGCGACCCGCAGGTCGGTGGCGGCGAGCCGGCGAAGGGCTGGCTGCTCGGCGAGGTGCACGACGGCATCGCCCAGATGTTCCAGGTCATCGAGAACGCCCGCATGCTGGTCGGCACCAAGGCCATCGCGACGCTCTCGACCGGCTACCTCAACGCGCTCGACTACGCCAAGGAGCGCGTCCAGGGCGCCGACCTCACCCAGGCCGCCGACAAGACCGCCCCGCGCGTCACGATCACCCACCACCCCGACGTCCGTCGCTCGCTGATGACCCAGAAGTCGTTCGCCGAGGCGATGCGCGCCCTCGTCCTCTACACCGCCACCTGGCAGGACGAGGTGATGCTCGCCGAGCACGCGGGCACCGCCGACAGCGACGAGGCCCGCCTCGCCGCCGCGGTCAACGACCTGCTCCTCCCGATCGTCAAGGGCTACGGCTCCGAGCGCTCGTGGGTGCTGCTGGGCACCGAGTCGCTGCAGACGTTCGGCGGCTCGGGCTTCCTGCAGGAGTACCCGATCGAGCAGTACGTCCGCGACGCCAAGATCGACACCCTCTACGAGGGCACCACCGCGATCCAGGGCCAGGACTTCTTCTTCCGCAAGATCGTCAAGGACCAGGGCCGGGCGCTGGGCCACCTGGCCAAGGAGATCGAGGGCTTCCTCGCCTCCGAGGCCGGCAACGGCCGCCTCAAGAACGAGCGGGCGCTGCTCACCACGGCGCTCGAGGACGCCAACGCCATCGTCGGCCACATGATCAACGACCTGATGTCGTCGGCCGAGGAGCAGCGCAACATCTACAAGGTCGGGCTCAACACCTCGCGCCTGCTGATGGCGCTCGGCGACGTCGTCTGCGGCTGGCTGCTGCTGCGCCAGGCCGAGGTCGCGCTGGACAAGCTGGCCGGTGAGGTGTCGGCGAAGGACAAGGCGTTCTACGAGGGCAAGGTCGCGGCCGCGCAGTTCTTCGCGCAGACCAACCTGCCCCGGGTCAGCGCCGAGCGCGCCATCGCCGAGGCCACCACCCTCGAGCTGATGGACCTCGACGAGGCGGCGTTCTGACCGTCGCCTGACCGGGCGTGCGGCGGCGGCCGCCGCCGGCCCGCCGACGGTCCATCAAGGTATGTCGCTCAACCGGCACTTCCCTCGCTCAGCTCATCGAGGGAAGTGCCGGTTCGTCTACGTACCTTGATGGACCAACGCCACGGATGACAGGTGTCACGGGGAGGTCGTGACACGTGGGCGAGGGCCGGGCGCGCCCGGGCCGACAGGGTGGACGCATGAGCACCCCAGCCATCCACGCCACCGGGCTGCGCAAGGCCTTCCGCTCGAGCGACGGCACCCGGGTCGTCGCGGTCGACGACGTCGACCTCACGGTCCACCCCGGCGAGATCGTCGCCTTCCTCGGCCCCAACGGCGCCGGCAAGACCACGACGGTCGATCTGCTGCTCGGCCTGACGACGCCCGACGCCGGCACCTTGGAGGTCTACGGCACCTCCCCCGCGCACGCCGTACGCCAGGGGCGGGTGTCGGCGGTCATGCAGACCGGCGGCCTGCTCAACGACTTCACCGTCGAGGAGACGGTGCGCGCGATCGCCGCCCTGCACGGCCGCTCCGACCGCGTCGCGGTCGTCCTCGGGCGGGCCCGGCTGGACGGCATCGCCGCGCGCAGGGTCGAGGCGTGCTCCGGCGGCGAGCAGCAGCGGCTGAAGTTCGCCCTGGCGCTGCTGCCCGACCCCGACCTGGTCATCCTCGACGAGCCGACCACCGGCATGGACGTCGGCGCGCGGCAGGAGTTCTGGCACGCGATGCGCGCCGACGCCGCGCTCGGGCGCACGATCGTCTTCGCCACCCACTACCTCGCCGAGGCCGACGAGTTCGCCGAGCGCACGGTCCTGATGAACCACGGCCGGATCGTCCACGACGCCGCCACCGCCGACGTGCGGGCGGCGTACGGCGGGCGCACCCTGACCTTCCGCCCCCCGCCGGAGGTCGTCGGCGGCGCCGGCATCGACACCGACTGGCTGGCACGGGTGCGCGAGGCCCTGGCGCCCCTCGGTGTCAGCGACGTCGAGGAGTCCGCCGCCAGCCTCGAGGCCGCCTTCCTCGCCCTCACCGCCGAGCCGTCGCGCGGGACCGACGCACCCGAGCTCGAAGGAGCCACCCGATGACCGCCACGACCCTTCCCGCGCGCGCCGCGGACGACGTACGGCCCGCCCCGCGACCCGAGATGCGCGCCTACGCCCGCCTCGACCTGCGGCGTCAGTTCCGCGACCGGATCGGCATGTTCTTCGTCGTCGGCCTGCCGACGTTCATGTACCTCGTCTTCGGCCTCGGCTCCGACGACCCGGCCGGCAGCGGCAACGTCGCGATGGTCGTGATGATCTCGATGGCCGCCTACGGCGCGGTCACCGCGACGACCACCGTCGCGGGCAGCGCCGCCACCGAGCAGATGATGGGGTGGGGACGCCAGCTCGGGCTGACCCCGATGCGCCCGGTCGCCTTCGTGGTCGCCAAGGCAGCCGTCGCGATGGTGGTGGCCGCCGTCCCCGTCGTCGCGATCTTCGCGATCGGGGCCGCCACCGGCGCCCGCGGCCACTGGACGGACTGGGTGCTGGCCGGCGCGGTGGTGTGGCTCGGCTCGGCGCTCTTCGCGATCTACGGCCTGGCGATCTGCCTGCTGTTCCGCGGTCCCAACGCCTCCGGCATCGCGTCGGGGATGGTCGTGGTGCTGGCCTTCCTCGGCAACGTCTTCGTGCCGATGAGCGGCGTCATGCTCGACCTGGGCCGGCTCACCCCCTTCTACGGCTACCTCGCCCTCGCCCGATTCCCGGTCACCGACGGCTGGCTGATGATGGGAGATCGCGACCCGCTGTGGCTGCCGATCGCTAACGTGCTCGCGTGGACCGTGATCTTCGCGCTGCTCGCGCTGTGGGGCGTACGCCGCAGCCGGGCGCGGACATGACCACGGCGCCGACCACGACGCTCCCGGCCAACCCCTGGGAGAGGTGGGGCTGGGCGTTCGCGGCCATCTGGCTGGTCTTCCTGGTCTTCCCGGTCACCTCCGTCGCGGCTGCCGACGTGCCGGTCGCGGTCAAGGTGGCCGCCTGGCTGTGCATCGCCGCTTTCGCCGTCGCCAACGTGATGGGCTACTCCTGGCGCTGGAACACCTGGGCGTGCCTCGGCGTGATGGTGGCCATGGCCCTGGCCACCCTGCCCGTGATCGGTATGGGCGTCATCTCGTTCACGCCCTACCTCGCGATCCTCTCGGCCCTCGAGCTGCCCACCCCGTGGTGGAAGTGGGCGGTGGGCCTGTGGGCGGCGTTCCCGCTCCTGTCGTTGCTGCAGATCGACGACTTCCCACCCTTCTTCTTCCTCGTGCTCTGGCCGATCATGATCGGCGCCGTCATGCTGCGCATCTTCGGCGAGCGCGAGGAGCTGTCCTACCGCGCCCTGGGCGAGCACGCCGTGGTCGCCGAGCGCGAACGGGTGGCTCGCGACGTGCACGACGTGCTCGGGCACTCCCTCACCGCGCTGTCGGTCAAGGCCGAGCTCGCCGCCCGGCTGATCGACCTCGACCCCGCCCGCGCCAAGCAGGAGCTGGAGTCGATCCAGAGCACGGCGCGCCAGGCGCTCGCCGAGGTGCGGGCGACCGTCGGCGGGCTGCGCGCCGGCAACCTCGACGACGAGCTGGCCGCCGCTCACCTGGTGCTGGCCGACGCCGGTGTCGCCACGACGATCGAGGGCTCCGTGGCCGACACCGACCCACGGCACCGCGCGCTGCTGGCCTGGGTGCTGCGCGAGGCGGTCACCAACGTCGTGCGCCATGCGCAGGCGCGCACCGTGGTCATCGAGCTGAGCCCCGACGGCATCGCCGTCACCGACGACGGATCCGGCTGCGACGGCGCCGAGGGCAACGGACTGCGCGGCATGCGCGAGCGGGTCAGCGGCGCCGGCGGCACCCTCAGCATCCGCCCGGCCACCCCCGGCACCCGCGTCGAGGTGGCGCTGCCGTGATCCGGCTGCTGCTCGCCGACGACCAGGCGCTCGTACGCGGTGCGCTGGCGGCGCTGCTCGACCTCGAGTCAGATCTCGACGTCGTGGCCCAGGTCGGCCGGGGCGACGAGGTGGTCGAGGCCGCCCGTGCCTCGGAGGCCGAGGTCTGCCTGCTCGACATCGAGA
This sequence comes from Nocardioides sp. Z35_8, assembly GCF_059621125.1. Taxonomy (NCBI): domain Bacteria; kingdom Bacillati; phylum Actinomycetota; class Actinomycetes; order Propionibacteriales; family Nocardioidaceae; genus Nocardioides; species Nocardioides sp. Z35_8. The sequence goes on from NZ_JCAQIE010000001.1 coordinate 618,205, forward strand.
TGCCCGGCCTCAACGGCATCGAGGCCGCCGCGGCCCTGCGGCGCGAGCTGCCGGGCGTGCGGTCGCTGATCGTCACCACCTTCGGCCGGCCGGGCTACGTCCGGCGCGCCATCGAGGCCGGTGCCTCCGGGTTCGTCGTCAAGGACACGCCGTCGCGCCAGCTGGCCGACGCCGTGCGCCGGGTCCACGCCGGGCTGCGGGTCGTCGACCCCGACCTGGCCGCGGAGTCGCTCGTCGACGGCCCGAGCCCGCTGACCGGGCGCGAGCGCGAGCTGCTCACCCACGCCCTCGACGGATCACCGGTGGCCGCGATCGCCGCGCGCGTGCACCTCTCGGAGGGCACCGTGCGCAACCACCTGTCCGCCGCGATCGGCAAGACCGGGGCGACCACCCGCAGCGAGGCGGCCCGGATCGCCCAGGAGCGCGGCTGGCTCTGAGCCGACCGCGTCCCGCACGCCGCCGCCTCACACGTCGCGGCGCTCCTCCACGTGGGTGGTCTTCGACCGCTGGTTGTTCATGACCAGCGCGAGCACGAGCGCCAGGACGCCGGCGATCACCAGGATCCAGCCCACGGTGGTCGGGTCGACGACCTCCTGGACCGAGTCGGGGAACTCCTTGACGGCGAACAGCAGGATCAGGCCGATGACGAGCAGCAGGATGCCGACTCCGATACCCATGACGACTCCTTCGTGAGGGTGGCCCGCGGGGTGCGGGCACGCCCGGCTCGGGGCCGGGCGCTGCCGGAAGCGTAGGGGCGGGCGGCGCCGGATCGGTGGACCCCGACCCGTCGGGGTGCTCGGCCAGGACGCGGCGAGGGCCGGACCCCCGAGCGGGATCCGGCCCTCGCGCACGTGCGGTTCAGCTGGTCAGCGCACCTTGCCGACCTTGATCGTGACGGACCTGGTGGTGGAGGCGGCCTTGGCGGTCACCTTCACCGAGATCTTCGTGCCCTTCATGGCCCGGGTGAGCGTGAGCCTGGACCTGGTGGCCTTCTTGATCTTCTTCTTGCCCGCCAGCCACTGGAACCTGTAGGTCACCGGCGTGCTCGCGCGGAAGACCTTGTCGAGGCCCGACAGCTTGAGGGTCTTGCCCACCTTGGGCTTCCCGCTGACGTCGACACCCGCGAGGATCGCCGCGAGGGCCACGGAGGCGCTGACGACGGGCGGCGTCGGCACCGGCGTCGGCACCGGCGTCGGCACCGGCGTCGGCTCGGGCGTCGGCTCGGGCGTCGGCTCGGGCGTGACGGGGGCGGTGACGGGCGCCGTCGGGGCCGACTCGGCGCGGCCGGAGAGGTGGTCGGCGGCACCGGCGGTGACCCGCACCGTGATCCGCGCCCCGACGTCCTCGGCGGTCGGCACGTACGTGGAGTCGTCGGCACCCTGGATGAGCTGGTCGTCGCGCAGCCACTCGTAGGAGACCACGGTGGGGGTCGGCGTCCAGGTGCCGATGGACGCGGTCAGCGTGGACCCCACGACGGGTGCGCCGCTGATGCTCGGCGCGACGGTGTTGGTCACGGTCGTCTCGGCAGCGTGCTCGCCGGGCACCAGCCTGGCGTCGATGCCCGCTCGTGCGCCGCCGGCAGCGAGGACGACGTCGTCGGCGTTCCGCAGGCGAGCCTCGTCGTTCCAGTACTCGTAGGCGTAGGTGCCCTCGACGTTGGCGCCGAGCTCGATGCGGTAGGTGCCCGCCGCGAGTCCGTCGAGCACGTAGGAGCCGTCCGTACCGGTGCGGCCGCTCCCCACGGGGGTCCAGTCGTCGCCGACCTCGACGAGCGCGGAGATCCACGCGCCCTCGATGCCCGCCCCGGTCGGGCCGGTGACCCGTCCCGAGACCTGGGCGTCGGGCGACAGCTCGGCGTCGATCCCGGCGACCGTCGCCGCCTCGGCGACGACGACGTCCTCGGCGGCGTCGAGGGAAGGTTGGTCGTCGTAGTACTCGGTGGCGTAGGTGCGAGAGCCGACGTCCGCGTTGTCCCTGAACTCCACCCGGTAGGTGCCGGCCGCGAGCCCGTCGATGTCGTAGGAGCCGTCGTCCTGGACGAAGGCCGTCTTGGCCCACTCGTAGGCGACGTAGCCGTGCTCCTCGACCACCTCGTAGGCGGCCGCCACGATGTCGCTCGGGTCGGCGTCTGCGTCCGGACCCGTGACGGTGCCGGTGATGTGCGCGCCGGGAGCGAGCTGGGCGCTGGCCGCGACGGTGCCACCGCTCGGCACGGTGAGGGTGTCCGCGTCGTCCACACGGCGCGCGTCGTCGTAGTACTCCGTGACGTGTCCGGCGTACGTGTCCTCGAAGCGCACGCGGTACTGGCCGGGCGCCACTGCGATCGAGTAGCCGCCGGCCTGATCGGTGTGGGTGCCGGCGACGAGGCTCCAGCGCGCATCGTCGGCGTCGAAGGCGTAGAGGTCGACTCCGGCGTCGTCGAGCGGGCCGTCCGAGCCTGTGACGATGCCCGAGATGGTGCCGTCGGCGGCGTGCGCGGCGGGCGCGAGGCCAAGGACGCCGGCCACCAGCGTGGTCGTGATCAGTGCAGCGGCAGGCCGCCGCAGGCGTGCGTTCATGAAGCTCCCCCACGTCGAAGGACTCGCGCCGCCGATCGGCGCGGTCGATGATCGGGAGAAGTATGGCGACGGGACTCCTCGCGCGGCCGCATGGGGCACGTCCCTCGGATGCGCGCGTCCGGCCGAGCGCCGTCGCTCCGGTGAAACCCTCCCAGCGCCTACTCTGTCCGCCATGGACGACGTGCGGCGCGACCCGCGGACCGACCAGGATCGCCTCGCCGCCCTCGTCACGGTGTGGTGGGAGGCGGTGGATTCCTTCACCCGCCTGCTCGAAGGCATCGGCGAGGACGGGTGGCGCACCCCGACCGACCTGCCCGGCTGGGACGTGCACGCGGTCGCCGCCCACACCGCCCACCTCGAGGCACTGCTGGCCGGCCGCCCCCACGACGAGGGGGAGGTGGGCGATGCCGCCCACCTCCGCGGGGCGATGGGGAGCTTCACCGAGCAGGGCGTGCTGGCCCGGCGCGACCACACGCCCGACGCGCTGATCACCGAGATCCGCGAGTCGGCGACCGCGCGGCATGCCCGGTTGCTGGCCGACCCGCCCACCGATCCGTCCGCGCCGGCGCCGGGCGCCTTCGGTGCCATCGGCTGGACGACCGAGCTGCTCCTGCGCAACCGGCCCCTCGACGTGTGGATGCACGAGCAGGACGTCCGCCGGGCGCTGGACCTGCCCGGCAACCTCGACTCCGCGCCCGCCGTGCACACCACCGACTACCTGCTGGAGAGCCTCCCCTACGTCGTCGCCAAGCGGGCGCAGGCCCCGGTCGGATCCGTCGTACGCCTCGCGGTGTCCGGCCATCCGCCGGCGACCGTCGTCGTGGGCCAGGACGGTCGCGGGCGACCCGCGGGTCCCGGCGACAGCGAGCCGGCCCTCACCCTGGCGACCGACCGCGAGGGCTTCGTGCTGCTGGCGGGCGGCCGACGCGCGGCCGACCGGGTCGACGTACGCCTCTCCGGCGACGCCGCCCTGGGCGAGCGCGTCCTGGCCTCCATGGCGGTGACGCCGTGAGCACCGCCTGGTCCAGCGCCGACATCGGCGACCTGGGCGGTCACACCGCGCTGGTCACCGGACCGACGATCGGCGGCCTCGGCTTCCACACCGCGCTCGAGCTCGCCCGCCACGGCGCGCGGGTGGTGCTGGCCGGGCGTACGCCCGACAAGCTGCGTGCTGCGGCCGACGCGATCGCCGCCGAGGTGCCCGGCGCCGAGACCCCGTCGTTGGTCGTCGACCTCGCCGACCTCGCGTCGGTGCGCCGCGCGGGCGAGGCGGCGGCCGATCTCGGCCCGCTTCACCTGCTCGTCAACAACGCCGGTGTGATGGCCCCGCCACTGCGCCGCACCGCCGACGGGCTCGAGTCGCAGATGGCGACCAACCACTTCGGCCCGTTCCTGCTCACCGGGCTGCTGCTCGACCAGCTGGCGGCCTCCGGCGACGGCAGGGTCGTCACGCTGTCCTCGCAGATGCACCGGGTGGCCCGGTCGGCGCCGGTGGGCGACCTCCGGGAGCCGCGGCGCTACAGCCGGTGGCGCGTCTACGGCCAGACCAAGCTCGCCAACCTGCTCTTCACCCACGAGCTCGAGCGCCGGCTGCGCCGGGCCGACCTGCCCGTGCGCGCGCTCGCCGCCCACCCCGGCCTGGCCGGCACCCACCTCGCGGTCAACGGTCAGCTCGGCACGACGCACGGGCTGCGGGCATCCGTCCTGGACCGGGCCGTCAAGCTGGTCTCGCAGTCCGCCGAGGCCGGGGCGCAGCCGACGCTGATGGCAGCGACGGCCGAGCTGCCCGGTGGGACGTACGTCGGGCCGGGTGGCCCCGGCGAGGCCGCCGGCGCGCCGCGCATCGTCGGCTGCACGCCGCTGGCCCGCGACGAGGACGCGCAGCGCCGGCTGTGGGAGATGAGCGAGGCGACGGTCGGGCTCGCCTGGCCCTAGCGGCGGTCGTGCACCCGGACGATGCCCGACATCGTGCCGGCGTAGGCCGACCCGTCGCGCCCGAGGGTGATCCGCGAGCCGTCGCTGCCGGCGAGCAGCCCCGTGCCGGTGCGCACGCCCCACTTGGTGCGCCCGGTGTGGGCGTCGACGGCCGTGAGGTACCACGCGCTCACGCCGGCTGGTGAGGGCCGCTTGGTCCAGGCGTAGAGCAGGCCGGTGGCGCGGCTGACCACCGCACCGGAGCTGGGCGAGACGACGTCGCTGGTCCAGCGCAGCGTGCACGCGCCGTCGGCCAGGTCGACCCGGGCGATCCCGGACCGGGTGGTGAAGCCGAGCAGCGTGCTGCGGGGCGAGCGGTAGCCGGCGTTGTTGGTCACCGCGACCCCGGATCCGAGGGCCGCGAGCGGACTGTCGGTGGCGCCCTTGCCGGCCTCGAAGACCTCCTGCCGGCACAGGGTGCGCCCGTCGTCGCGGGCGACGAACCGCACACCGAGCCGCTCCTCGACCTCGTCGGTGAGGGCGAGCGCGCCACCGTCGACCAGCACCGGCTCCGACCCGTTGCCGCCGTCGTACGCGCTGCGCCAGGTGGGCTGCGGGGTGCCGTCCTCCCCGGCGACGAGACGGTGGACGGCCTCGTCGGTGACGACGTACGCCGCTCGCGGGTCGACGGCCACGTCGCGGCCGATCCGCTCGCCGAGGTCGGCGACGCCCACCTGGCCGGTGGCCGGGTCGAGCGTGCCGACGAGGCCGGCGTGCGAGGCCCACCAGATGCGACCCGACCAGTCGGGCGCGACCGTGACGAGGCAGTCGCCGTAGGGGACGTAGGGCTTGAGGTCCCAGGTGGCGTCGGTCCCGAGGTCGGGCTCGCCGTCGCGCGCGGTCCGCACCGCGAGCACCTGCCGCTCCCCGGTGACGAGCACGGCGCGGTCGGCGGCGTCGAGGTAGATCGCCTCGCCGTCGCAACCGGCGCCGTCGGGGGCGTCGGGGACGTCGTGCGAGGCGACCGGCCGCAGGGTCTCGGGGTCGATCACCCGCAGGCTGCGGCCCGAGCCCGACGCGCACAGCCCCACGAGGTGCTCGGTCGAGGTGAGCTCGAGCCGGCCGCACCGCTGCAGGCCGTACCAGGCGGTGTCCACCTCGGGCTGGCGGCCCAGCGGTCCCGGGCGGGCGGCCGGGTCGTCGGCGCTGCGGTGCGGATGCTGCGGGACCTCCTCGGCCGGAAGGGGCTGGGCGGACGCCGGGCGTCCGACGTACGACGGCCCGGCCAGGGCGCCGGGTGCCGGCGGCACCGGCAGCCATCCGTCGGGGACCAGCACCACCACCAGGCCGACGGCCAGGAGGGCGCCCGCCGACCGGAGAGCGACGCGACGGCTGACGTGGACGCGGTCCTGGACCCACCACCGGATGCGCGGCACGGCGAGCAGGGCGGCGGCCAGGAGCAGGACGCCCGGTCCGAGCGCGATCCACAGCAGGAGGAAAGCACCGACCAGCCAGACCACCGGGCGACTCTAGGTGAGTCGGACACCCGCGCCCGGGAGGCGCAACGGGGCTGCTCCGATGCGTGGCTCACACCGTCAGTCGGCGGGACGACGCGGCACGGGAGCGGTGAGGGTGAGCTCGGCGAAGGAGCCGTGTGCGCCGGCGCCGCGCAGGTAGACGCGCGAGCGCCGGGGCACGGGCACGCGGACACGGGACGCCTCACGGATCGGGATCACGTCTGCGTCGGCGGCCTCGGACTCCCGCCGGGCGACCAGCCAGCCGGTGACGTGCTCGAGCGACTCGATGCGGCCGGTGAGGTCCACCGGGCGGCTGTCTCGGTCGTGCTTCATCGTTGGGACTCCTCCTGTCACCGCTCGGCTGTCCCCTCGGACAGCCCGGGCCGGAGCCTAGGAGGGATCGGCGGCGAGCAGCCCCGCCTGCGGCAACCCTTCGGGAAGTCTCCCGGACACGGTCCAGACCAGCGGCCCGTATCCCGCACGTCCTGGAGCGGGACGACGCCGGACGACGCCGGGTGCCACCCGGACGGGTCAGCGGCCGGCGTTGCGCGGGTGGTTGCGCGACATCCGCTCGTTGCCGCGGCGGTAGTTGCCGGTGACCCGCGCCATCAGCTCCTGCGCCCCCGCGTCGCCGTCGTCCCCGACGTCGTCGAGGAACCGCTGCGCGGCCGGGCCGCGCAGCACGGTGGCCCGCCGGCCGTGGTGGGTGATGACGACCTCCGGGCCGCGGACCGTGTAGTCGAATCCCTCGGGCGCTGGCACGCGGCCAGACTTCCACATCGGGTCACCGGTGTCGCGGGGATTCGCCACGGTCGTGGCCCACACCTGCGTCGAGTCGGCGCGTCGTGCGCCGGATCCGTGCTCGAGTCGGCGCATCCTGCGTCCTCTGTGGTGAGGATGCGCCCACTCGACCCGCCTCTGTGGTCAGGACGCGCCGACTCGACCCTCCTCGCGGGTCAGGACGTGCCGACTCGACCCGTATCCCGCGCCAGGACGCGCCCACTCGACACGAGAGCCGGGGGTCGTTGCGCCGGGCGGCCCGTGGACCGCCCGGCGTTCGACCCCCGGCTCTCGACCGTCAGCCCCCTGTGCTGTCGGTCTCGGGTGTTCAGGCGACCGGCTGGCGCGCCGTGGCCCCCACGACCACAGCGGCACGCTGCCGAGGCACTGGCGGGCGCGTCTCGGCGCTCGTGTCGTAGGCGGGCTCCCCCACCGCCCCGATGCGGATCATCGCGACACGCCCGTGGTGCTCGTCACCTTGGTGGTGCTCGTGCTCATCTCGTACTCCCCCATGTCGATGCTCACGACAACAAGGATGCGCTCGACCCGGTCCTGATACATCCGCGCTTCCACGGAGGTACAAGACCGGTGCCGGACGGGCGGCTCAGGCGGCCGCGCGGGCCTCGCTCTCCAGCTTGCGGCCGAGCAGGCGGCGGGTGCGACGGTCGCCGGTGGCCATCTTGTAGAGGACCGCGAGCTGCTGCGGCGCGTTCTTCTTGTTGGTCGTGGCGAGCCAGCCGTTGGGGAGCGAGAGGCGGATGACCTTGTGCCAGGCCGAGGCGACCTGCGTCGGCATCGGGCGCGAGCAGTAGGTGAGGTCGTACTTGTCGAACAGGGCCTTCACCTTGGGCGCGATCTCGGCGTAGCGGTTGGACGGCAGGTCGGGGAAGAGGTGGTGCTCGATCTGGTGCGACAGGTTGCCGGTCATCAGGTGGAGGAGCGGGGAGCCTGAGATGTTGGCGCTGCCGAGCATCTGGCGGACGTACCACTCGCCCTTGGTCTCGCCCTCGATCGAGCGCTTCTCGAAGGTCTCGACGCCCTCGGGGAAGTGGCCGCAGAGGATGACGGAGTTGGACCACAGGTTGCGCACCACGTTGGCGGTGAAGTTGGCCGCGAGCGTCGGCAGGAAGGAGCCGGTCGGGATCGAGAGCGCCGGGTGGACGACGTAGTCCTTGGTCGCCTGCTTGCGGATCTTGCCCAGCACGGCCTTGGCGCGGCGACGGAAGTCGGGGTCCTTGGTCTGCTTCTTGGCGATCACCGCGCCGAGCTCGAGGTCGTAGGCGGCGATGCCGTACTCGAAGAACACGGCGTTGATGAAGCACCACAGCGGCTGGCCGAGGTGCGCCGGCGCCCAGGTCTGGTCCTCGTCGACGCGCATGATGCCGTAGCCGAGGTCGTTGTCCTTGCCGATGACGTTGGTGTAGGTGTGGTGCAGCTCGTTGTGGCTGTGCTTCCACTGCTCGGCGGGCGAGGCCATGTCCCACTCCCAGGTCGAGGAGTGGATCTTGGGGTCGCGCATCCAGTCCCACTGGCCGTGGAGGATGTTGTGCCCGATCTCCATGTTGTCGAGGATCTTCGAGACGCTGAGGCCCAGCGTGCCGAGCACCCAGGCGGGCGGGAACGCGCTGAAGAGCAGCACGGCGCGCGAGCCGAGCTCGATCTTGCGCTGGGTGTCGATGACGCGCCGGATGTAGGCCGCGTCGCTCGCGCCCCGGTCGTCGAGGACGTCCTGGCGGATGGCGTCGAGCTCGATGCCGATCTGCTCGATGTCGGCCTCGGTGAGGTGGGCGATCGGGTTGGTCTGGCCGAGCACGGCCTTCTTCTGGATCGTGGTCATGTCGATCTCCTGGTGGGTGTCGGGGAGGTCAGGTCAGTGGTCGATGTGGCACGGGCCGGCGGCGGCGTTGATGCAGGTCTGCACCTTGATGTCGCCCGTCTCGCCGGGCACCGCGGTGGTGATCGCGCCGTTGCGCAGGTCGCGGACGCTGCCCTCGCGCAGCGGGATCACGCAGCCCATGCAGATGCCCATCCGGCACCCGCTCGGCATCAGCATCCCGGCGTCCTCGGCGGCGTCGAGGATGGGCGTGGCACCGTCGACGTCGACGGTCGTGCCGGAGGTGAAGGTGACCGTGCCGCCCTCGCCGGGCTCGACGCGGGCGGTGCGGAACTGCTCGGTGGTCAGCGTCAGGCCGGCAGCCTCGTGGTGGGCGGCGAGGGCGTCGAGCAGGCCCGCCGGCCCGCAGGCGAGCGTCGTACGCTCGGCGAGGTCGGGCACCAGGGCGGCGAGGTCGGCGACGTCGAGGACGCCGTGCTCGTCGTCGTAGCGCGCGACGAGGCGGATGGCGCCGGCGGCGTGGAGCGCCTCGAGGTCGCGGATGAAGATCGAGTGGGGGTGGCTCGGCGCGACGTGGACCACGACGATGTCGTGGACCTCGCTGCGGGCCGGGCGGAGCACGCCCTCGTCGGTGCTCGGGAAGAGGTTGCGCAGCATGCCGATCACGGGCGTGATGCCCGAGCCGGCGGTGACCATGAGGAAGCGGCCGCCCTCGGGCGGGAGGACGAACTCGCCGGCGGCCTGCTCGAGGTGCACCAGCGTGCCGGGGCGCGCCCGGTGCACGAGGTGGTTGCTCACCAGGCCGTCGGGGACGGCCTTGACGGTGATCGAGATGCGGCCGTCGGCGCGCGGGCCGTGGGTGAGGGAGTAGGCGCGCCACTGGCGTACCCCGTCGACGTCGATGCCGATGCGGAGGTACTGGCCCGGGACGTGCCCGGCCCAGTCGGCGCCCGGGCGGATCACGATGGTGGCGGCGTCGGCGGTCTCGGGGTGGATCGACTCGATGCGCCCGCGCAGGTCGGCACCCGAGCGCAGGGGCGCGAAGAGGTCCATGAAGTCGGACGGCAGGTAGGGGGTGGTGGCCGCCTCGGCGACGCGGACGAGCTGGTCGGCCAGTCGACGGCTCCGGGCGCCGCCGCGTGCGGGCGGTTCGAGAGTCGTGGTCATGACATCCAATGTGTCCGATCGCGGCCCCTGCTTCCTGCCCCTCGCACGTGAATCGGGGCTATGCTCTTGTTCGCTGCGAACAAGACTCGCCTCAGGAGGGCCAATGGCGACCCGCCCCGTGCGTCCGGCCACACAAGTGCCCACCGTCGTGGGGCTCGACCCCGAGGTGGCCGCGGCCCTGCGCTCGCGACTGGCCGAGGTCGCCGACCGTGCGGTGCTCACCATCGTCGACGAGGTGCCGAGCTATGCCGGGGCGTGGAGCGGGCGGATGGGCGAGGTGATCCGCAACGCCGTGCAGCTCGCCCTGGGTGGCTTCCTGACCCTCGCCACCCGCCAGGACGCCGAGGCACCCAAGGCCCCGGCGATCGAGGGCGCCTACCAGCTCGGGCGCGGCGAGGCGCGCAGCGGGCGCACCGTGGAGGCGCTCCTGGCCGCCTACCGCATCGGCGCGCGCGCCTCGTGGCGCGACATGGCCGACGTCGCGGTGGAGGCGGGCGTCGACGCCGGCCAGCTCGCCAGCTTCGCCGAGCTGGTCTTCGCCTACATCGACGAGCTGTCCGCGGCCTCCGTCGCCGGGCACACCGACGAGCTCGAGAGCAGCGGGCGCGTCCGCCAGCGCAACCGCGAGCGGCTGGCGCGCGCGCTGCTCACCGGCGCGCCGGCCGACGCGGTCAACGCCGCCGCCGAGCGGGCCGACTGGGAGCCGCCCGGCGCGCTCACCGCAATCGTGCTGCCCGAGTCGCAGGTCTCCCACACGTTGACCGCCCTCGACCCGCGCACGCTCCACCCCAACGACGACGTCCCGGGCCTGCGGGAGGGGTACGCCGCGCTGCTCGTGCCGACGACCGGCTCGGCCGCCTCCCGCCGCACGCTGCTCCACTCGCTCCGCGGCACCGACGCCGTCGTCGGCCCGGCCGTGCCCTGGCTCGACGCGGTCGCCTCGCACCGCCGGGCGCTGCGTTGCACGGCACTCGGCGTCCACGGGCTCGTCGACTCCGACGACCACCTCGCGTCCCTGGTGCTGACAGCCGACCCGTCCGCGCGCGCCGACCTGCGCGCCCGCGTGCTCGCGCCACTCGCCGACCTGCGCCCGTCGACCGCCGAGAAGCTCACCGACACCCTGCGCAGCTGGCTGGTGCACCACGGGCGACGCGACGCGGTCGCCGAGGAGCTCTTCGTGCACCCCCAGACCGTGCGCTATCGCGTCGGCCAGCTCCGCGAGGTCTACGGCGACCGGCTCGAGGACCCGGCGTTCGTGCTCGAGGCGACGCTGGCGCTGGCCTGAGGGCACCGACCTCGCGAAGACCGTGATCCTGGTGGATCCGAGCCGCCCGGTGGCTCGGATCCACCACGACGTGCCGGGAGACCCCGCCGCGTCAGGGGCGCGCGTACGCCGGCTCGCCGGCGACCCAGGTCGCGACGACGTGGTCGCCGAAGGCCCGCAGCCGCCGGGCGTGCTCGCGGTCGGACGCCCCGTCGAGCGGGTCGGCGTCGAGCAGCACGAGGTCGCCCGGGTGACCGACGGCGACCGTGCCCCAGCCGTCGGTGGACGCGGCCAGCGCCTCGCGGGCGGTGATCGACTGCTCGGGGTGCCACGGCTCGCGGTCGTCGCCGGAGCGGTGCACGGCGCTGGCGATCGCCAGCCACGGGTCGAGGGGGGAGACCGGGGCGTCGGAGCCCAGCACCACCTCGACGCCGTCGTCGAGCATCCAGCGCAGCGGGAAGCACCGCTCGGACCGCCCGGGCCACAGCCGGTCGGTCACGTCGCGGTCGTCGAGCAGGTGGGCGGGCTGCACGCTCGCGCGCACGCCGAGGCGCGCCATCCGGCGTACGTCGTCGCGGGTGGTGAGCTGCACGTGCTCGACGCTCCCGCGGGCACCGGTCTCCTCGAACGCCGCCAGCGCCTCGGTCACCGCGCGGTCGCCGATGGCGTGCACGGCCACCTCGAGGCCGCCCGCGGCGGCTCGGGCCAGCAGCGCGCGCAGCTCCTCGGGCGACTGATTGGGCTGACCCTCCTCGAAGCCCGGGACCGCCTTCTCCGCGTAGGGCTCGCAGCACCAGGCGGTGCGGGTGTTGAGCGAGCCGTCGCTGATGATCTTGAGCGGACCCATCGTCAGCCGGGGGTCGCGGTCGAGCGGGTCACCGGAGCGCAGGCCGCGGGAGAGCACGTCGTCGAGGCCATCGGCGTAGCAGGCGTGGCGGATCCGCAGCAGGTCGGCGCCCCCGGCCCACCGGGCCACCCAGTCGCCCACCCCGCCGCTGAACTCCAGGTCCACCAGCCCCACCACCCCCATCGCGGCCGCGGCCTCCATCGAGCGCCGGTAGGCCTCGGGCCCGGTGCCGTCCTGGCCCAGCACCGAGGCCAGCCGGCCGTAGGCCATGAACCACTCGGCCTCGCTCACCACGCTGTCGCGGATCGGCAGGGCGAGGGCGTGGAGCGCGATGGTGTTGAGCCAGCCGTGATGGCCGTCGCCGGCGATGAGGACGATGGGCTGGTCGGTGCCGATCGCGTCGAGGTCGGACACGGTGGGGTTGTCGGGCCAGGCCGTCGGCCGGTGCCCCCACCCGATGACCGGCAGGTCCGGCCACTGCTCCAGGCGCTCGCGCACGAGCGCCACGGCGTCCTCGGCCGAGCGCGCCGGCGCGAGGTCGAGCCGCGCCGAGGCGAGCGTCCACTGGCCGAGGTGGACGTGCTGGTCCCAGAGGCCGGGCATCAGCCAGCGCCCGCCCGCGTCGTAGGTCGGCCCGTACGTCGACTCGTCGCCGGTCGGCAGCGCGCGGCCGACCTCGACCACCCGGCCGCCGTCGAGGCGTACGTCGACCGGCCCGGGCGCGGTCTCGGTGAGGGCGACCAGGCGGGTGTCGCGGATCAGCATGGCGCCACCGTAGGAGGTGCGTCGGAGCGCGCGACACCCGCCCGGCTGACATGATGACCGGCGTGGAGTGGCGGGGGCTCATGGCGTTGGTCGCGCTCCTGGCGCTCGGCGTCGGGGGCGGCTACGTGGCGTCCGCGCAGGCCCGCGACGACTCCATCGGCACGGGCGTCGCCTCACCGGTGCCGGCCCGGGCGCCGGACATGCCGGTCGAGGCCCCGCGCCCCTTCGCCGACGACCCCGACGACCCCCGGCTGGAGCCGGGCATCGAGATGCGGCCGGCCACGCTCGGCACCGGCAAGTTCGAGATCACCTTCCCGGCGCCGGTCGGCTGGACCACCAACGCCAACGCGAGCAACGAGTGGAAGTGGAAGAAGCCCGGCACGTCCAACAACACCTACGTGATGCGCATCGAGCAGATCGACAGCCAGGACATCACCATCGAGGCCGCCATCAACATCCGCGAGGTGCGGCTGCGCGCCGAGCAGGACGACGTGGTGATCCTCGACCGTGGCGCGGACACGCTGGAATACACCTATCGCAGCAACGAGGGCAACGCCCGCTACAGCTTCATGCGCTGGCTCGACCTCGACGCCAGCGGCCAGGCCGACGTGGAGATCGTCGTCCACGGACGTGAGCGCGACATCCCGGGCGCCCGGGACCTGATCCGCCGGGTGGGCGACGGGATGCGGGGCGCCGGCGGCGGGCCTGTCGGCTGAGCGGTCCCGGCCACTAGGTTGGGCCCGTGAGCTGGCGGGGGACGGCGGTCCTGGTGGTGGTGCTCGCCGGCGGAGCGGCGGCCGGCTTCGGCGCGTCGTGGGCGCTCGGCGAGAACCCGCCCGGCGGGGGCACCGCGTCACCCGTCGCCGCCTCGCCGAGCCTGCCGATCGACCCCGTCCCCGAGCTGCTGCCCGACCCGGACATGCCGCCGCTGGCGCCGGGCATCGCGCTGGTGCGGCAGTCGGTGGGCACGGGCAGCTTCCGGATGACCCTGCCCGTGCCGAAGGGGTGGTCGTTCTTCGAGCACTCGCTCAACGAGTGGCAGTGGCGACCGTCCGGCCAGCCCGACTTCGGCTACGTCCTGAGGGTCGAGCAGGTGCTGAGCAACCGGCGATCGATCGAGTGGACGCTCGACCGGCGCCTCGCCGAGCTCCGCGAGGACGAGAGCAACGTCGAGGTGATCGCGCAGACCAGCGACAGCCTGCACTTCAGCTTCGTCGCCGCCAACCACCTGCGCCACGGCCACCTGCGGTGGCTCGACCTCACGGGATCCGACAACGCACAGGTGGAGATCGCGGTCACCGGCCGCAAGGCCGACGACCCCGGGATGGCGCACCTGATCGCGCGGGTGGGGTCGGGGATCGAGCTCGGCTGAGCCCCCGGCTCAGACTCCGAACGCCTGCACGGAGTCGAGCACCCGCCGGGCGACGCGCTGGTCGTTGCTGCGGATCTGCACCCAGAGGAGCTCGTTCTGGTTGACCCGGATGACCCGCTCGACCATGAAGTCGACGCCCGGGCACCCGCTGAAGAACACCGTCATGGTCTCGTCGTCCTTCTCGTCGAAGTAGGGACCGCGCTCGACCGGGCACTCCGCGTGGCCCGGCACCCGCGAGGGCAGCTTCTCGCCGGGCAGGATCGCGACGAACACGCCCTCGCCCGGGTCGTCGGCGGAGTTCCACCCCGCCCGGGTGCCGGACGCGACCGACGGCTGCTCGGCGCGTCCGTCGACGGGTGTCCACTGCTCGGGGTCGACCTGGGCGGTCCACGCCTTCGGGACGGTGAGGGCGATCGTCCCGGTGACGTCCTCGATGGTGCGCTCCGAGGTGGTCTCGCGCTCCAGCGTCCACCCGGCGCCGGTGCCGGCGACCAGCGCCAGCGCCGCTGCCGCCACCCAGGGCCACCGGCGGCGCGGGCGCGGCGCGGGGTCGGAGTCGGGGCCGGAGTCGGGGCCGGAGTCGAGGTCGGGGTCGGCGTCGGTCGTCGCCCCATCCTGTCCGGTCAGGCGCGAGGCGCGGGTCAGCTCGGGGTCGGCGGGGATCCAGGGAGCGGGCGTCTCGTCGAGCTCGCCGGGCTCCTCGCCGAGTGCCTGCGCCAGTGCCGCGGTGAACGACGCGACGTCGGGGAAGCGGTCGTCGCGGTCCTTGGCCAGGCCGCGGAGCACGACCGCGTCCGCCGCCGGGTTGTCGATCCCCAGCGGCTCGGGCGGAGTCGGGTTCTCCGCGGCCGCCAGGCTCGCGTGGGCGTAGGGCCGGCGACCGGCCAGGAGGTGGTAGGTCAGGGCGGCGAGGGAGAACTGGTCGGCGCGCGCGTCGAGCCCTTCGCCGAGCGCCTGCTCCGGCGCGACGTAGGAGGGGGTGCCGCCGGCCATCGTGAGCCGCGAGGACATGTCCATCGCCTTGCCGAGACCGAGGTCGCCGAGCATCGCCACGATGTGCGGGGAGCGGCCGCTGTCGACCGTGCGGAAGAGGACGTTGCCGGGCTTGACGTCGCGGTGCAGCACGCCCCGGTCGTGCAGCGCGGTGAGCCCGCGCCCGATCTGGGTGATCACCGAGAGCGCCTGTGCGCGCGACAGCGGCGCGAGGTCGAGGCGGTCGTCGAGGGTGCCCTGGTCGGCGTACGCCATCACCAGGTAGGGGCGGCCGTCGTCGAGCTCGCCGGCGTCGTAGACGGACACGACGTGGGGCGACTCGACCTTGCGGAGGAAGCGGCCCTCCTCGAGGAAGCGCTGGCGGATGTGGTGGTCGCCGGTCCAGTTGTCCGCGAGGACCTTGATCGCCACCGCCGAGTCGAGGTGCTCGTCGTAGGCCAGCCAGACCGTCGCGAACGCTCCCGCCCCGATGCGGCGGCGCACCGGGTAGCGACCGAGACGAGTGGGAGCGGACACCCGGGCATTATCGTGCAGGCGTGAGCTATTCCGGGGACCACGGCGACGCGTTGACGCCGGACGACATCGACGAGCTGGCTCGTCGCGCCCGCGACGGCGACCGCGACGGGCTCGAGCAGCTGCTCGCCGCCGTGCGCCCGCGGGTGCTCAACATCTGCCGCGGGGTGCTCCCCTACTCCGGCGACGCCGAGGACGCGTGCCAGGAGGCGATGCTCAACGTCGCCACCAAGATCGGCTCGTGGGGCGAGCGCGGGCGGTTCACCACCTGGCTGCACATCGTGTCGGTCAACAGCGCGCGCACGACCTACCGACGGCTCAAGAACCTCGCCACCCCGACCGACTTCGAGGACGGCGCCCACGACCGTCCCGACCCGCGGACGACCAGCGTGATCGCCGGCACCCGCCTCGACCTGCTCGAGGCGATGGAGACCATCGAGAAGGACCACCCGCAGTTCGTCGAGCCGCTGCTGCTGCGCGACGTCTACGGCCTGCCCTACGACGAGATCGCCGCGCTGGTGGACGCCCCGCTGGGCACGGTGAAGGCGCAGATCCACCACGGCCGCAAGCTCGCCCGCCCCCTGCTCCGGGGCGAGAGATGAGGCACCGGCCCGTCCGCGCGGTGCTCGCGGCGGGCCTGTCCCTCGCCGTCCTGGCCGGGTGCTCCGGCGGCGGTGCCGCCGGTCCCGAGGAGCTCAGCAACCCCGCCCCGGCCGCCGCGGTCGGGGACGGCGATGCCACGGCTGCGCCGGTCTCGGACCCGGAGGTCGCCGAGCCGGTGGAGCCCGACCTCGACGTGGCGGTGTCGACCCCTCGTGAGGACAGCCTCTACCCCGCGGTGGGCGACCCGCGGGTGGACGCGCTGCACTACGACCTCGACCTCGACTGGGACCCCGAGGCCGAGCACCTGACCGCGTCGGCCACGGTGACGTTCCGCGCCACCCGCACCGCGCCGCGCTTCCAGCTCGACCTCGGGCGCCCGCTCACCGTCGGCCGGCTGACCCTCGACGGCGAGCCCGCCGCGTTCTCCCGCCGGGGCAAGGACCTCGTCGTGGACGCGCCCATCGAGGCCGACCAGCGCTACGAGCTGTCCCTCGACTACGTCGGCACGCCACGCCCGATCCCGGCGCCCACCACCCGCGGCGACTTCGCCAGCACCGGCTTCACCGTCACCGACGCCGGCGAGGTGTGGACGATGCAGGAGCCCCACGGCGCCTTCACGTGGTACCCCGTCAACGACCATCCCTCCGACAAGGCTCTCTACGACATCACCGTGCACGCGCCGCGCGGCTGGACCGGGATCGCCAACGGCCGGCTCACCGACCTCACGACGGACGGCGACGGCACGACCACCTCGTGGCAGCTCACCGAGCCGGCGTCGTCCTACCTCATCACCCTCGCCATCGGCGACTACTCCCACAGCAGCACCACCACCGAGGGCGGGCTGCGGGTCGACTACTGGACGCCGCGCGGCATGACGCGTCCGCTCGCGTCGATCCAGACCGCCGCGGCCACCGTCGACTGGATCGAGACCAAGCTCGGCGACTACCCCTTCGACGCCCTCGGCCTCGTCGTCACCGACTCGCAGAGCGCGATGGAGACCCAGACGATGGTCACGCTCGGCAACAACGACTACGTGCTCTCGCCCGAGGTCGTCGCCCACGAGATCGTGCACCAGTGGTACGGCGACCAGGTCTCGCCCGCCGACTGGCGCGACGTCTGGCTCAACGAGGGCATGACGATGCTGCTGCAGTGGGCCTACGAGGACGAGCACGACATCCGCCCGCTGCGCGAGAGCCTGCGCGGCGCCCGCCTGATCGACCAGCAGCTGCGCGACGACTACGGACCGCCCGGGGCCTACGACCCGCGCCAGTTCGGCGGCTCCAACATCTACTACACGCCCGCGCTGATGTGGAACGAGCTGCGCGTCGACCTCGGCGACGAGGAGTTCTACGCCGTCGCCCGGTCGTGGCTGGCCGCCCACGACAACACGTCGGTGTCGCGCGAGCAGCTCTACGACCACTGGGAGGCCGAGACCGGGCGCGAGCTGTCGGCGTTCTTCGACCGGTGGATCACCGGCACCCGTACGCCCGGGCGCGGGGTCCCGCAGGGCTGAGCGGCACCCGCGCGCAATACCCTCGCCCCATGGGCCGCCTCTCCGCACACGACCTGATCGACCTGGTGCTCGACGAGGGCTCGTGGTCGTCCTGGGACACCCCGCCGACGCGCGGGCCCCTCAGCGAGGCGTACGCCGCCGAGCTCGCCGCGGCCGCGGAGAGGTCGGGCGTCGACGAGTCCGTGCTGACCGGCGAGGCGCGGCTGCGCGGGCGCCGGATCGCCGCGCTGGTGGGCGAGTTCGGCTTCCTGGCCGGGTCGATCGGCCGGGACGCGGCCGACCGCATCGTCGCCGGCATCGAGCGTGCCACCCGCGAGGGCCTGCCCCTGGTCGCGGCCCCGGTCAGCGGCGGCACCCGGATGCAGGAGGGGACCCCGGCGTTCGTGCAGATGGTCCGGATCTCGGCGGCGATCGCCGCCCACCGCGACGCCGGGCTGCCCTACCTCGTCTACCTGCGCCACCCCACCACCGGCGGCGTGATGGCGTCGTGGGGCTCGCTCGGCCACGTCACCGTCGCGGAGCCCGGCGCCCTCGTCGGCTTCCTCGGCCCGCGGGTCTACGAGGCGCTCTACGAGCGCCCGTTCCCCGAGGGCGTGCAGACCGCGGAGAACCTCTACGCCCGCGGCATCGTCGACGCCGTGCTCCCGCCGGAGGAGATCGCCGAGATCCTCGACCGCGCGCTCACGATCCTGATGGCGGCACGCGACGGCGTCGCCGCGGTGCCCGACCCCGGTCAGGACGACGTGCCGGACGTCGACGCCTGGGACTGCGTCACCCGGTCGCGGCGCCCCGACCGGCCGGGCGTGCGCCGGCTGCTGCGCTACGCCGCGCGCGACGTCGTACCCCTCAACGGCACCGGTCAGGGCGAGAGCGACCCGGGGCTGCTGATCGCGCTGGCGCGCTTCGGCGAGGCGCCGTGCGTCCTCCTCGGCCAGGACCGGCGCGGTCAGACCACCGACCACCCGATGGGCCCCGAGGCGCTGCGCGAGGCCCGGCGCGGGATGCGGCTGGCCTCCGAGCTCGGGCTGCCGCTCGTCACCGTCATCGACACGCAGGGCGCCGCGCTGTCGGCCGACGCCGAGAACGGCGGGCTGGCCGGCGAGATCGCCCGCTCGCTGGCCGATCTCGTCACCCTCGACGCGCCGACACTGTGCCTGATGCTGGGCGAGGGCAACGGCGGCGGTGCGCTGGCACTGCTGCCCGCCGACCGCGTCGTCGCGGCGCAGCACGCGTGGCTCTCACCGCTGCCGCCCGAGGGCGCGTCGGCGATCGTGCACCGCGACCGCGACCACGCCGCCGAGATGGCCCGCGCGCAGCAGGTGCGGGCCATCGACCTGCACCGCCGGGGCGTCGTCGACCGCATCGTGGCGGAGAAGCCCGACGCGGCCGACGAGCCGGAGGAGTTCTGCCGGCGGGTCGGCGCCGTGCTCGAGCACGAGCTCGGCACGCTCCTGGCGTCCGGTCCCGGCTCGGCGGCCGACCGCGCGCGCCGCTACGTCTGAGCCGCCGGGCTACCGCTCCGGCGTCTCGTCGCTCGCCTGCTCCGAGTCGGCCGTGGCCGGGTCGGAGACCTCGCCGGCCTCATCCGGGGTGTCGTCGGTCTCCTGTGCGGCGTCGTCGAGCGGGTCACCGTGCGGGGACGCGGCGGGGAGGTCGCCGGGCAGCGCCACGCCGGGCACGGTGCCGGTGAGGGTGGCGAGCATCTGCCGCACGTTGGAGAGCTGGGCGTTGATGCTGTCGCGGCGCTGCGCGGCGGCGGCGAGCTCGCGCTCGGACTCGACGCGTACGCGGTCGGCGGAGGCACGTGCCTCGCTCACCAGCGTCGTGGCCCGCTCCTCCGCCTCGGCGAGCATGCGGGCGATCCGCTGCTCGGCCTCGGCGCGGCTGCGCTCGAGGGTCGCCTCGGTGTCCTTGTTGCGGGCGGTCATCGCGTCGAGCTCGGCCTGCGTCGCCGCCTGCTGGGCCTGGAACTCCGCGGTCGCCTTCTGCCGGCGCTCGGCGAGGGTGGTCTCGAAGTCGGCGGCGGCCTGGGCGGCCTTGGCCCGCTGGTCCTCGTAGACCGCCTCGGCCTCGGCACGCCGGGCGGACGCGTCGCGCTCGGCGGCGTCGCGTTCGCCGTCGGCGGCCTTCCGGGCGTCGGCGAGCAGCCGGGCGCCCTCGGCGTCGGCGTCGCGGCGGGTCTCGTCGGCGTAGCGGTCGGCGTCGGCACGCATCGCTCCTGCTTCCTGCTCGGCCTCCTTGCGCAGCGTCTCGACCTCGCCGAGCACCCGGTCACGGATCTCGGCCGCCTCGGCCTCCGCGAGGGCCAGGATCTGACCGACGCGCTCGCCGAGGTGCTCGAAGGTCGGGAGCTCGGGCTCCTGCGACTCCCGCGAGACGAGCGCGTCGCGAGACGCGGCCGCCTCGGCGCGGGCCTGCTCGGCGGCCTGCTCGGCGGCGGCGAGGCGCTCGCGCAGCTCGGCCGCCTCGTTGCGGGCCTGACCGACGGCTCGCTCCACCTCGGTCGGGTCGTAGCCGCGGCGCACGGTCGTGAACATCTCTTCAGGCATCCGGGTTCTCCTGGTGGGGTGACGAGGGGGGCTCGCTCGGGGGGTGGGCGGACGGGTCGGTGGGGGCGGCGTCGCCGCGGTCGGGGACGGACAGCGCTGCGATCACTCCGGAGAGCTGGCCGAGCTCGGCCGCGATGCCATCGCGCCGCGACTGGAGCTGGGCCACCTCGGTGCGGGCCCGCTCGAGCGCGCGACGCGCGCCCTCGCGCAGCTGGTCGGCCTCCGCGCGGGCCTCGGCGACCAGCGCGTTGGCCTCCTCGCGCGCGCGGCGCCGGTCCTCGGCGGCCTCGGCACGGCTGCGCGTGACCTCCTGGGCCACCAGCGCGCGCAGGCTCGCGGCGCCCGCCTCGGCCTCGGCGCGCCGGCGTTCGAGGCGCTCCACGGCGCGCTCGGCGTCGTCGGTGGCGTCGGCGACGATGCGGGCGGCATCGGCCTCGGCGCGGGCGAGCGTCGACTTGGCCTCGCTCTCCATCTCCGCGGCGGACAGGCCCGCGGCACGGGTGATCTCCTCGGCACGGCGCCTCGCCTCCGAGAGCTCGAGGGCCATCCGCCCGGCGACCGCTGCCATCACGCCCTGCAGGCGACGGCGTACGACGCGGGTGTGCTCGCCGATCTCCGCATGACCCGCCTTGCGGATCGCGTCGGCCTCGGCGGCCGCCCCGTCGAGCACCGAGCGGACGGTGCGGGTCGCCCAGTCGGTCTGCTCGGCGGCCTGCCGGAGCTTGTCCTCGCTCTCGGCGCGGGCCGCGGCGAGCGTCTCCTCGGCCAATCGGCGCATGCGGTCGACCTCCGCGCCGGTGGTGCGGCGCATCTCCTCGACGTGCAGGGCGGCCTCGTCGCGCATGCGGGCCGACTCCGTCGAGGCGCTCGCCCGCAGCGACTCCGCCTCCGCCATGGCGGTGTCGAGCTGCTGCTGGCCACCGGCGCGCGCCTCCTCGAGCACCTGCGCGGCCGCCTCCTGGGCGGCGGCGAGCGTCGACTCGGCCTCGGCCCTGGCTCCGGCGAGGAGCTCGTCGCGGGCGGCGGTGGCGGTGTCGCGGACGTGCTCGGCCTCGGCGCGGAGCGCGCCGGCCGCCTCGCGGGCGCGGACCAGGACGTCGTCGCCCTCGGCCCGTGCCGCCTCGACCTGCTCGTCGCGGGCGCTCTCGGCCGACGACATCAGCAGCGAGGCCTGCTCGTTGGCGTCGACCACGATGGTCGCCGCCTCCTCCGACGCTCCGGCGAGCACCTCCTCCGCCTGCCGGCGTACGCGGCCCGCCTCGGCCCGGTCGGCCTCCGCCTCGCCCGTGAGCCGGCGCAGCTCCTCGCGCAGGACGGCGAGGTCCCCGGTCAGCGCGTCGGCCTCCCGGCGGGCCTCGCCCACCAGCTCGTCGGCGACCTGCTGGGCACGGGCCAGCAGTGCCGAGGCCGTGGGCTCGCCCGGGGCTGCCGCAGCGGCGTTGTGGGGCATCCGCCAGCTCCTTCCTCACGATCCGAGGGCATGCATTGTTCACGCACGCGGACGCGTACGACAGAGGGGTGGGCGCACGCGGTTGCGCCGACAGCGAAACTGCTTGCGTGCGCAGTATCTCACCCGCTGGGGTGAACCTCATGAAGTTGCTCGTGCTCGGCGGCACCAGGTACCTGTCCCGCGAGGTCGCGACCCTGGCCGTGGCGCTGGGGTGGGACGTCACCTGCGCGTGTCGTGGGTCGTCGGGGCCGGTGCCGCAGGGCGCCACGCACCTGCCGTACGACCGGGCCGACGCTCCCCCGGCGGCGATGGCAGACGGCGGTTGGGACGCCGTGGTCGACGTGGCGCGGCTGCCCTCGCAGGTGCGCAGCGCGGTGGCGGCGACGTCGTACGCCCACTGGGTCTTCGTCTCGACGATCAGCGTCTACGCGGACAACTCGTCGCCGGCGATGGAGCCGCTGGTCGCGCCGATCGACGAGGACGTCGACCTCGCGGTCGACGCGGAGGCCTACGGCGGGATGAAGGTCGCGTGCGAGCAGGCCGTGCAGGCGGGCGCCACGTCGTGGGCGATCGCGCGGCCCGGGCTGATCGTCGGCCCCGGCGACCCGACGGGTCGCTTCGCCTACTGGCCGCAGCGCCTCGCCCGCGGCGACGAGGTGCTGGCACCCGGCCGGCCGACGGACGTCGTCCAGGTGATCGACGTGCGCGACCTCGCCGCGTGGCTGCTGGTGCTGGCCGAGTCGCGCACCACCGGCACCTACGACGCCGTCGGCGAGCCGGTGGCGTTCGGCGACCTCCTGAGCGAGGTGGCGGCCGGCGTCGGGTCTCCGGGCCCCTCGCTCACCTGGGTCGACTCGTCGTTCCTCGAGGAGCAGGGGGTCGTGCCGTGGGCCGGCGAGGGCTCGCTGCCGTTGTGGCTGCCGCGACCGGAGTACGCCGGGATGCTGGCCCACGACCCCGGCCCCGCCGTGGCGGCCGGGCTCCGGCTGCGACCGCCCTCGGAGACGGCTCCGGCATGCCTCGACTCCCCCGTCACCGCCCTGACGGCCGAGCGCGAGGCCGAGGTGCTCGCAGCCTGGCACTCCCGGTGACGCACAAACAGGCTCGAGGCGGCTCGTCCTGACCGCCCAATCACGTCGAGGCGGCTCGTCCTGACCGCGTAAACACGTCGAGGCGGCTCGTTCTGACCGCCGAATCACGTCGAGTGGGCTCGTTCTGACCGCGATACAGGCTCGAGTCGGCGCGTCCTGTCGTCAGGATGCGCCCACTCGACGTCGGTTGAACGTCAGGACAAGCCCACTCGACGTCGGTTGAACGTCAGGATGCGCCCACTCGACGTCGGTTGAACGTCAGGACAAGCCCACTCGACCCCGATTGAACGTCAGGATGCGCCCACTCGACGTCGGTTGAACGTCAGGACGAGCCCACTCGACCCCGGTTGAGCGTCAGAAGAGGAGGGCGGTGCCGGGGTCGTGCATCAGCCCCGCGACGTCGGCGAGGAAGCGGGAGCCCTTCTCGCCGTCGATGTGGCGGTGGTCGAAGGACAGCGCCAGCGTGGTGACGTCGCGGACCACGATCTCGCCGGTCTCCTCGTCGACCCACGGGCGCTTGTTGACCGCACCGAAGCAGAGGATCGCCGACTCGCCGGGGTTGATGATCGGCGTGCCGGCGTCGACGCCGAAGACGCCGACGTTGGTGATCGTGAAGGTGCCGCCGGCCATCTCGGCCGGCTGGGTCTTCCCCTCGCGGGCGGTGGCGGTGAGCTCGCCGAGCGCCTGCGCCAGCTCGACCATCGAGAGCGAGTCGGCGTCCTTGACGTTGGGCACCACCAGGCCACGCGGGGTGGCGGCCGCGACGCCGAGGTTGACGTAGTGCTTGGACACGACCTCCTGGGCGTCGTCGTCCCAGTAGGAGTTGATCTCCGGGGTGCGCTTGATCGCGAGGACGGCGGCGCGGGCGAGCACGAGGAGCGGGCTGACCCGGGTGTCGCGGAACTCCGGGCGCGCCTTGAGCCGAGCCACGAGCTGCATCGCGGCGGTCACGTCGACGGTGACCCACTCGGTGACGTGCGGGCTGGTGAAGGCGGAGCGGCTCATCGCCGCCGCCATCATCTTACGTACGCCCTTGATCGGCTCGCGGGTCTCGCGCTCGCGCGGCGCGTCGTACGACGGCGCGCCCGTGGGTGCGGGCACGGAGGACGCAGCGGCGGGAGCCGAGCCGTTGGCGGCCCTCTGCACGTCGTCGCGGGTGATCGACCCGGCCGGGCCGGAGCCGACCAGCAGGGACAGGTCGACGCCGAGGTCCTTGGCGAGCTTGCGCACCGGCGGCTTCGCGAGGGCGCGTACGTCGCCGGGCGCGGCCTGCGCGGCCGGCGGGACGAGCGCCTCGGCGGGCGCCGCGGCCGGCGCGGGGCGCTGGTCGACGGCGGGCACCGGGGTCTCGTCGGCCGGCATCACCTCGTCGGACTGCGCACCGCCCGGGGCGAACGCGCCCTGGACCTGCATCTGGGTCTGCGAGCCGGCGACGGTGCTCGGCGACGCCGAGCCGCGGCGGGCGCGGCGCATCGGGCCCCGGTCGGCCTTGATCCGGCCGACGAGGGACGCGCCCTCCATCGAGCCGGACGCGGCCGGGTTGGACAGGTCGATCTCGGCGGCGTCGGCCTCCTTGGCGCCGGCCTTCTCGGCCATGCCCAGGTAGGGGTCGGACTCGGTCTGCTCGGCGGGCGCCGAGGCGCCCGACGACACCGGGGTGGACGGCGCGGGCGCCTCGCCCTCGACGCCGATCGCGATGATCGGCGTGCCGACCGGCACGGTCTCGCCCTCGGCCACGAGGAGCGACAGCACGGTGCCCTCGAACGGCGACGGGAGCTCGACGAGCGACTTGGCGGTCTCGATCTCGACGATCACGTCGTTGATCTCGATGGTGTCGCCGACGTTGACCTTCCAGGCCACGATCTCGGCCTCGGTCAGGCCCTCGCCGACGTCGGGGAGAAGGAATTCGGACACGTCGTTCCTCTCAGTACGCGAAGGTGCGGTCGACGGCGTCGAGCACGCGGTCGAGGTCGGGGAGGTACTCCTCCTCGATCCGCGAGGGCGGGTAGGGCATGTCGAACGCGCCGACGCGGAGCACCGGGGCCTCGAGGGAGTAGAAGCACTCCTCGGTGACCCGGGCCGCGAGCTCGGCACCCATGCCGAGGTTGACGTGGGCCTCGTGGGTGACCACGCACCGGCCGGTGCGGCGTACGGACTCGTAGACCGGGCCCATGTCGAGCGGCGAGAGCGTGCGCAGGTCGATCACCTCGAGGCTGCGGCCCTCGGACGCGGCGGCCTCGGCGCACTTGAGCGCGGTCTTCACCGTCGGGCCGTAGGCCAGCACCGTCGCGTCCGACCCGGCGCGGACGACGCGGGAGGTGAACAGCGGCTCGGGGGTCGCGGACTCGTCGAGCTCGGCCTTGTCGGCGTGGTACTGCCGCTTGGGCTCGAGGAAGATCACCGGGTCGTCGTGGGCGATGGCCTGCTGGATCATCCAGTAGCCGTCGACCGGGTTGGAGCAGGCGACGACCTTGAGCCCGGGCGTGTGCGCGAACTGCGCCTCCGGGCTCTCGGAGTGGTGCTCGACCGCACCGATGCCGCCGCCGAACGGGATGCGGATGACGATCGGCATCCGCACCTTGCCCTGCGAGCGGTAGGTGTACTTCGCGACCTGGCACACGATCTGGTCGTAGGCGGGGTAGACGAACCCGTCGAACTGGATCTCGACGACCGGGCGGTAGCCGCGCAGCGCCATGCCGACCGCGGTGCCGACGATGCCGGACTCCGCGAGCGGGCTGTCGATGACGCGGTCCTCGCCGAAGTCCTTCTGCAGGCCGTCGGTGATGCGGAAGACGCCGCCGAGCTTGCCGACGTCCTCGCCCATGAGCAGGACCTTGTCGTCGTCCTCCATCGCCTTGCGCAGGCCCATGTTGAGGCCCTTGGCGAGGGTGATCTTCTGTGTGCTCATGAGTGCCCTCCTACGGCAGAGCCCTCGAACGACGCGAGGTAGGCGGCGAACTGGTCGCGCTGGGCGGCGATCTCGTCGGTCATCTCGGCGAAGACGTAGTCGAACTGGTCGAGCGGCTTGGGGTCGGGCAGCGCCTTGCAGCCCTCGCGGAGGTGGTGGCCCAGCTCCTTGGCCTCGGCGTCGAGGTCGTCGAAGAACTGCTGGTCGACCAGGCCGTTGCGGCGCAGGTAGACCTTGAGCCGCTCGATCGGGTCCTTGAGCTTCCAGTGCTCGAGCTCGTCGTTGAGGCGGTAGCGGGTCGGGTCGTCGGTGGTGGTGTGCGCGCCCATCCGGTAGGTGTAGGCCTCGACGAACGACGGGCCGTTGCCCTCGCGGGCCCGCTGCAGCGCGGCCTTGGTGACGGCGTACGTCGCCAGCACGTCGTTGCCGTCGACGCGGATGCCCGGGAAGCCGAAGCCCAGCGCGCGCTGGTAGAGCGGGATGCGCGTCTGGCGCTCGATCGGCTCGGAGATGGCCCACTGGTTGTTCTGGCAGAAGAACACCACGGGGGCGTTGTAGGAGGCGGCGAAGATGAACGCCTCGTTGACGTCGCCCTGGGAGGACGCACCGTCGCCGAAGTGGGCGATCACCGCCGCGTCGCGCTCGGGGTCACCGGTGCCGACGACGCCGTCGCGCTGCATGCCCATCGCGTAGCCGGTGGCGTGGAGGGTCTGCGCGCCGATGACGATCGTGTAGAGGCCGAAGTTGTTCTCGTTGGGGTCCCAGCCGCCCTGGTCGACGCCGCGGAACAGCCCGAGCAGCCGCAGCGGGTCGACGCCGCGGCAGTAGGCCACGCCGTGCTCGCGGTAGGTCGGGAAGACGTAGTCCTGGGGACGCAGCGCGCGGCCGGCGCCGATCTGCGCGGCCTCCTGGCCGAGCAGCTGGGCCCAGATGCCGAGCTCGCCGTGGCGCTGGAGCGCGGTGGCCTCGACGTCGATGCGCCGGGTCAGCACCATGTCGCGGTAGAGCCCGCGCAGCTCCTCGGCGGAGAAGTCGTGGTCGAACTCGGGGTGGTGCACGCGCTCGCCCTCGGGCGTGAGCAGCTGGACGAGGTCGGCGCCACCGTCGGACTGGGACGGTCCGAAGACCTCCGCAAGGTCGGGGCCGAAGCTCACAGGATCGGACAACGCACTCTCCTCACAATCGGGCAGCGGCGGTCTCGGGATCGCCGGACGCCGACGCTCACAGTGTGGTCGCGGGCGTGTGTGACCCCGACCACATGGTGGGGCTCAACGTATCGGCCGGGGCCCGGACAGCACCAATCGGGTCCGTCACCGGAGGAGCCGGCGCCGGTGACCGGACCAGACCGCGCCTACCGAAGTCGGAGGCGCCCGTCAGCCGCGGCCGTGCGGGGTCAGCCAGCCCGACTCGTCGGGCCCGACCGGCACGATCTGCGTCGGGTTGATGTCGGTGTGCACCACGTAGTAGTGCTTCTTGATCTGGTCGAAGTCGACCTCGTCGCCGAACCCGGGCGTCTGGAAGAGGTCGCGGGCGTAGCCCCACAGGTGGGGCATCTCGGTGAGCTTGTTGCGGTTGCACTTGAAGTGCCCGTGGTAGACGGCGTCGAAGCGCACCAGGGTGGTGAACAGCCGCACGTCGGCCTCGGTGATGGCGTCGCCCATCAGGTAGCGGCGCTCGGCCAGCCGGTCCTCGAGCCAGTCGAGCGCGGTGAACAGCCGGTCGTACGCGTCGTCGTACGCCTCCTGCGAGCCGGCGAAGCCACACCGGTAGACGCCGTTGTTGACCTCGGTGAAGACGCGCCTCATCACCGACTCCATCTCCTCGCGGACGTCCGCGGGCCACAGGTCGGGGGCGTCGGCGCGCTGGTGCTCGCGCCACTCGAAGGACAGGTCGTGGGTGATCTGCGGGAAGTCGTTGGTGACGACCTTGCCCGACTCGACCTCGACGATGGCCGGCACCGTGATGCCGCGGGGGTAGTCGGGCTCACGGGCGAAGTAGGCCTCCTGCAGGCGCTCGATGCCGAGGACCGGGTCGCGCCCGCCCTCGTCGAGGTCGAACGTCCAGCTGCGCGCGTCGTGCGTGGGACCGGGAGCCCCCCACGAGATGGCGTCCTCCAGGCCCAGGAGCGAGCGGACGATGATCGAGCGGTGCGCCCAGGGGCACGCCCGGGCGGCGATGAGCCGGTAGCGGCCGGGCTCGGCCTTCCAGACCGGGACGTCGCGCGGGCTGTCCTTCGACCCGCTGGGGAACGTGTCGTCGAGTGGATCGGCGGACCGCTCGCCGGCCAGCACGCGGTCCGGGAGGTAGGACATGTCCCGCTCGAAGGGCTTGCCCTTGGTCGTGTAGGTCGCCGTGTCGTTCATTCTTCAACCATAACTCGCACCAACCCCCCAACAACCCTTTGCAAAGGGTCGTTGGCAGTTTACGGTGCATCGGTGTCGTCCTCCATCTCGCCCGACATCGCGGGGCTCCGGGCCCTGAGCCACCCCCTACGCCTGCGGATGCTCGGTCTGCTGCGCAGCGACGGGCCCGCCACGGCGACGACGCTGGCGCGGCGCCTGGACCTCAACACCGGAGCCACGTCCTACCACCTGCGCCAGCTCGCGCGGCACGGGTTCATCGAGGAGGACGCCGAGCGCGGCAACGGCCGCGACCGCTGGTGGCGAGCGGCCCACGACAGCACCCGCACGGAGTTGCGCGCGGAGGGCGTCGTCGACAGCGACGTCGAGGCCTACCTCACCACCGTGGCACTGCTCTACGCCGACCGCATGCGGGCTGCGATCGCCGAGATGGCCGCCCTCCCGCCGCAGTGGCGGCACATCGGCACGCTGAGCGACTGGGAGCTGAGCCTGACCCCGGCGCAGGCGCAGCGGCTCGTGCAGTCGCTCACCTCCCTCATCGAGGAGACCGACGAGTCCGACGGCGACGACGCCGCGGCGTTCGTGGTCAACCTCAACGCCTTCCCGCGGCCCGGGCAGCGGTGGGGCGGGTCGTGACCGCGCCGACCACCCGTCGTACGCCGCTCGTCGGTTGGCTCGCGGCGGAGGGGATCTCGTTCGTCGGCACGCGCATCTCGATGATCGCGATCCCCTGGTTCGTGCTCTCGACGACGGGCTCCGCCACGCAGACCGGTCTGGTCGCCGCCGCCGAGATCACGCCACTGGTCCTCTTCAAGGCACTGGGCGGACCGCTGCTCGATCGGGTGGGCCCGCGCCGCGTGACCCTGGCGTGCGACCTGCTGTCCGCCGTCGTGGTGGCCGCGATCCCCCTGCTGCACGGGCTCGGGCTGCTCGGCTTCCCGACGCTCCTGGCCCTGGTCGCGGTCGCGGGCGCGCTGCGCGGCCCGGGCGATGCGGGCAAGGCGGCGATGAGCCCCGAGATCGCCCGCGTCGCCGGCTGGTCCCTGGAGCGGGTGGCCGGGCTCGCGAGCGCGGTCGAGCGCACCTCCACCATGGCCGGCGCGGCGCTGGCGGGACTGCTCGTCGCGAGCGTCGGCGCCGCCGACGCGCTCTACGTCGACGCCGCGTCCTTCCTGGTCTCCTTCGTCGTCTTCGCCGTCGCCACCTCGGGTCTCGGCCGGCCTGTGGCCGCCGACGCCGAGGCCGACGCCACGTCCTACGGCCGGGCGCTGCGGCAGGGCTGGGACTTCCTGCGCACCGAGCCGGTGCTGATCGCCATCTGCGCGATGGTCGCGGTCACCAACCTCGTCGACCAGGCCTACGCGGCGGTCCTCGCGCCCGTCTGGGCGAAGGAGTCCGGGGCGGGGGTGGCGGTGCTCGGCACGCTCTTCGCGGTGATGAGCGGTGCCTCGGTGCTGGGCGCACTCGCCGCGGCACGCTGGGGCGAGACGCTGCCGCGCTACCGGACGTACGTCATCGCGTTCCTCGTCGCCGGTGCCCCGCGCTACGTCGTGCTGGCGCTGGAGTCGCCGCTGTGGCTGGTCTTCGCCGTCACGGCCGTCGCCGGCGTGGCGTCGGGCTGCCTCAACCCGATCCTCGGAGCAGTGATCCTCGAGCGGATCCCGGCACCCCTGCTGGGACGGGTGTCGTCGCTCAACACCGCGATCTGCTGGTCGCTGATGCCCCTGGGCGGCGTGCTGGGCGGCCTCGCGGTCGCGGGGCTCGGCATCTCCCCCGCCCTGCTGGTCGCCGGCGCGGTCTACGCCCTGACCACGATGGCACCGACGCGGGTGCCGTCCTTCCGGGGCATGGACCGGACCCCGGACGCAGGCGCGCGGACCCTGCCCGGCACCCCTCCGCCACCCCACGCCTGAACGGGGCGGGACGGGGCGAGCGAGGTCCGCGCGTCCACGGGTCGCTCAGGCGGGCGCGAAGCGGGCGGCGACCTCGACGACGCGGTCGAGGCCCTCCTGCTCGCCGATGCTCACGCGCACGCCGTCGCCGGCGAAGGGACGCACCGAGATCCCCTGCTCGCCGCAGGCCGCGGCGAAGTCGAGCGCCCGCTCGCCCAGCGGGAGCCAGACGAAGTTGCCCTGGGCGTCGGGGAGCTCCCAGCCCACCTCGCGCAGCCGCGTCACGAGGTCGGCGCGTCGGGCCACGAGGTCGTCGACGCGCTCGAGCAGCTCGGCCTGCGCCTCCAGGGACGCGATGGCGGCGGCCTGGGCGACGTGGCTGACGCCGAACGGCAGCGACACCGCGCGCAGGGCGCCCGCCAGCGGTGCGGGAGCGACGGCGTACCCGACCCGGAAGCCGGCCAGCCCATAGGCCTTGGAGAAGGTGCGGGTCAGCACCACGTTGTCGTGTCGGCGGTAGGTCGCGAGGCCGTCGACCGGGTCGTCCATCCGCACGAACTCGAGGTAGGCCTCGTCGACCACCACGACGACGTGCGCCGGGACCTTCGCGATGAACGCGTCCAGCTCGGTCTGCGTGACCGCCGGGCCGGTGGGGTTGTTGGGCGTGCAGACCAGCACGAACCTGGTGCGGTCGGTGATCGCGGCGGCCATCGCGTCGAGGTCGTGGCGACCGTCCGCGGTCACCGGCACCTGCACGCTCGTGGCGCCGCCGGCGGTGACGGCGATCGGGTAGGCCTCGAAGGAGCGCCAGGCGTAGACGACCTCGTCGCCGGGCTCGCAGAACGTGTGGACGAGCTGGTAGATCAGCGCCACCGATCCCGTCGCCACGGCCAGGTCCTCGACCGGGACGCCCATCGCCTCGCCGAGCGCCGCATAGAGCGCCGTGCTGCCCATGTCGGGATAGCGGTGCATCTGCGCGGCGGCCTCGGTCGCCGCGTCCAGCACGCCGGGCAGCGGCGGGTAGGGGTTCTCGTTGGACGAGAGCTTGTAGGACGCCAGCCCGGCCCGCGCGACGGGCGGCTTGCCGGCGACGTAGGTGGGGATCGCGAGCACGTTGGGCCGCGGCCGGGGGGACTCGGCGGGGGTGTCGGCGGGGGTGGAGGGCATGCCCCGCACCCTAGTGAGCCGGCCTCGGCTCCGGTCGGCGGCGGCCCCGCCAGGGCCGCACCACCGGGAGGAGCACCACACCGACCACGAAGCCGATGCCGGCTCCCAGCACGTTGTCGACGATGTCGGTCACGTCGCAGGCCCGGTCGAGGCGGGCGAGCTGCAGCTGGACCATCTCGATGACGAGGCTGTAGGCGGCCAGGCCGGCCAGACCGAGCGGTGCGAGCACGAGACCTGCCCACCAGCGGCAGACCGCCAGCACGAGGAACACCGCGGCGGGCACGAAGAGCAGCACGTTGAGGGTGCGCTGGTCGAGGCCGAACACCTCGAACGCCGCCCCCGAGGGCCCGCCGTAGTCCCACGAGCACGCCTCGCTGCGGCCCTCCGCCGGCACGATCCCCACGTCCGGTCGGGTCGGCACGAGGGTGACCAGGGCGATCACCACCAGCGACCAGGACAGCCCGGCGAACGACACCGCCGACGCGGTGCCCAGCAGCGGACGGACCGCGAGGGCGACGAGGAGGGCGACGACCGCGGCGGCCAGCGCGCCGAGCGCCATCACGCCCACCCCTCCGATGGTCACCACGACGGCGAGGGTAACGGGGACGGAGGCCCTCCCCGGCCCACACGGGTTGGCTAGGGTCGTCGGCATGCGCTTCGTGACGTGGTTGCTCACCTACGCCGCCGGGCTGGCCGTCGCCGCCTGGATGCTGAAGGGAATCTGGTTCGACGGACCCGACAGCGGCCAGGCCCAGCTGCAGGAGAAGATCCTGCCGCTGCTCCTCGTGGCCGTGATCCTCGGCCTCGTCTCGACGTTCGTGGAGCCCGTCGTCAAGCTGCTCTCGCTGCCGTTCATCATCCTGACGCTGGGCTTCCTGCTGCTCGTGATCAACGCGCTGATGCTCATGCTCACCGCCAGGCTCGCCGGCGCCTTCGACCTCGGCTTCCACGTCGACGGCTTCTGGAGCGCGCTGGTCGGCTCGGTCATCGTGACGGTCGTCGGCTGGGGCGTGCGGGCCGCGCTGCCGGCGCTGGACTGATGCGGGTGCCCGCACTCCCGCCCGCCCGCCGTCCCGGTCGCTACCGGATCGCCCTCGTCTGCCTGGGCAACATCTGCCGCTCGCCCACCGCCCACGTCGTGCTCGAGGCCCGGCTGGCCGACGCCGGGCTCGACGACCGGGTGGAGGTGGCCTCCTCGGGCACCGGCGACTGGCACGTCGGCCACCCGATGGACCCGCGCGCCGCGGCCACGCTGACGGCGGCGGGCTACGACGCCAGCCGGCACCGCGCCCGGCAGTACGACGCCACCTGGCCCGAGGCGTACGACCTCGTGCTCGTCATGGACGAGGCCAACCTGGCCGACGTGGGTGGGCGCACCGACCGCGTGGGCCTGTTCCGCGACTTCGATCCGGTCGATCCGGGTGGTGAGGTCCCGGACCCGTACTACGGTGGTGACGACGGGTTCGAGGAGGTGCTGGCGATGGTCGAGCGCACGAGCGATGCGATCGTGGCGGCCCTCCCCCGAGCCCTCGACCCCGACCAGACGAGCGACCAGAGGAGCGACCCGGCGGGCGGGGGCAGGGCCTGATGGCTCGCCAGCCGCTGGTCGCCAGGCGTGCCGAGGAGCTCCTCGGCACGGCCGTGGTCGCGACCTCGCCCGTGGCGGGCGGCGACATCGCCACCGCGACGCGGCTGCGACTGTCCAACGGGCAGACCGCGCTGATGAAGACGCTGCCGCACGCGCCCGAGGGCTTCTTCGAGGCAGAGGCCGCGGGCCTGCGGTGGCTGGGCGAGGTCGAGGGCGGGGTGCCGGTGCCCGAGCTGCTGGCCGCGGCGCCCGACTGCCTGGTGCTGGCCTGGGTGGAGCAGAGCGCCAAGACGCCGGTCGAGGCGGCCGTCACGTTCGGCCAGCAGCTCGCCGTGACGCACGCCGCGGGCGCCGACGGCTGGGGCCTCGACCACGACGGCTTCATCGGCCGGCTCCCGCTGCCCAACAGGACCGCCGACTCGTGGGCGGAGTTCTACGCCGTGCGCCGCGTGCTGCCCTACCTGAAGCTCGCCCGCGACCGCGGGGCGATCACCGACACCGACGCCGCCAACGTCGAGGCGGTGATCGGCCGGCTGAGCAGCCTGCTGCCGGAGGAGGAGCCCGCCCGGCTGCACGGCGACCTGTGGAACGGCAACTGCCTGTGGGGCCAGGACCTCGCCATCCACGTCATCGACCCGGCGGCCCACGGCGGGCACCGCGAGCTCGACCTGGCCATGCTGCACCTCTTCGGGCTCACCCACCTGCCGCGGGTGATGGCGGCGTACGACGAGGCGCGTCCGCTGGCTGATGGCTGGGAGGACCGGCTCGGGATCCACCAGCTGTTCCCGCTGCTCGTGCACGCGTGCATGTTCGGCGGCGGCTACGGCGCCCGCGCCGGGGCGGTCGCGGCCCGATACGCCTGACCCGCGCGCGCTCCTCAGCGTGGCTTCAGGGGGCGGTGGCATCCTTGCGACGTGAGTGAGTCCAGGCCCCGCGTGCTGGTCGTCGACGACGACCGCGCCGTGCGCGACTCGCTGCGCCGGTCGCTGGAGTTCAACGGCTACGACGTGGTGCTCGCCGCCGACGGCGCCGAGGGGCTCGTGGCGGTCGGGTCGCACCAGCCCGACGTGGTGGTCGTCGACGTGATGATGCCGCGGCTCGACGGCATCGAGACGACGCGCGCGCTGCGCGCCGCCGGCAACGACGTGCCGATCCTGGTGCTGACCGCGCGCGACGCGGTGGGCGACCGGGTCGAGGGCCTCGACGCCGGCGCCGACGACTACCTCACCAAGCCGTTCGCGCTCGAGGAGCTGCTGGCACGCCTGCGCGCGCTGCTGCGGCGCGTGGTGCCCGACGGCGACGGGGCGAGCGAGGTGCTGACGTTCTCCGACCTCACCATGGACGTCGCCAGCCGCGACGTCTCGCGCGGCGGGCGCCCGATCGAGCTGACCCGCACCGAGTTCACCCTGCTCGAGATGTTCATGCGCCGCCCGCGCCGGGTGCTCGACCGCTCGTTCATCCTGGAGGAGGTCTGGGGCTACGACTTCCCGACCAGCGCCAACTCGCTCGAGGTCTACGTGGGCTACCTGCGCCGCAAGACCGAGGCGGCGGGCGAGCCACGGCTGATCCAGACCGTGCGCGGCGTCGGCTACGTCCTGAAGGAAGCATGAACACCCCAGGCGCGAGCACCACCCGCTCCGACGGGCGTTGGCACTACCGCAGGTCGCTGGCCTCGCGGGTGGCCGTGCTGACCACCGTCGCGCTGGGCCTGTCGATCGCGCTGATGGCGTTCACCGCGTTCGTGGTGATGCGCCAGCAGATGATGAGCTCGCTCGACCAGTCGCTGCTCAACCGCGCGCACAAGGCCACCGCGTTCACGACGCTGTCCAACATCACCGCGTCGGGCGCGCCCGCCTGGATGCTCGGCGCGGCCGACGTGCGGATCATCTTCGTCACCGCCGAGGGACGCACGGTGACCGGCGACGACGTCCCCGACTTCACCCTCGGCCGCCCGGAGTACGAGGTCGCGACCGGACAGCGCAAGTCGTCGGTGCGCACCCTCGTCACGACCGAGGGCGAGCGGTTCCGGGTGGCGACCGTGCAGGCCAACAACGGCGCCGCGCTGATCCTGGCGCAGCCGCTCGCGCCCAACGACCGCACGCTCGAGAAGCTCAGCGGGGTGCTGTTCGTCTTCGGCGCGCTCGGCGTGCTGGCGGCGCTGCTGGCGGGCTGGCTGGTCGCGAGCAACGGGCTCAGACCGGTGCGCCGGCTCACCTCAGCGGTCGAGCGGATCGCGATGACCGAGGACCTCACCCCGCTGCCGGTGGAGGGCGACGACGAGGTCGCCCGCCTCTCCACCGCCTTCAACCACATGCTGCTGGCGCTCGGCGCCTCGCGGGACCGGCAGCGCCGGCTGGTCGCCGACGCGAGCCACGAGCTGCGTACGCCGCTCACGTCGCTGCGCACCAACCTCGACCTGCTGCGCCAGGCCGAGGGCAACTCGGCGCTGCCCGCCGAGGCGCGCCTCGAGCTGCTCGACGACGTCCGCGGCCAGATCGAGGAGCTGAGCGCGCTCGTCGGCGACCTCGTCGAGCTCGCCCGCGACGAGCCCACCACCCGGGTGGTCGCCGAGGTCGACCTCGCCGAGGTCGTGGAGCGCGCGGTGACCCGCGTGCGCCGTCGCGCCCAGGGCGTGTCGTTCGACGTCGACCTCGAGGCGTGGCCCGTCGTCGGCGACGCCAGCAGCCTGGAGCGCGCGGTGACCAACCTGCTCGACAACGCCGCCAAGTGGAGCCCTCCGGACGGCACCGTGACGGTCCGGCTCATCGACGGCGTCCTCACCGTCGACGACCAGGGCAGCGGCGTCGCGGAGGCCGACCGGCCGCACGTCTTCGAGCGCTTCTACCGCTCGGAGGAGTCGCGCGCGATGCCCGGCTCCGGCCTCGGCCTGGCCATCGTGCGACAGGTGGTCGACCGCCACGGCGGCCAGATCCAGGTCTCCGAGGCGCCCGGCGGCGGTGCCCGCTTCTCGCTGTGGGTGCCCGGCGTCTCAGTGGCGCGCACCTGACTCGCCGCTCGTCCCCCGGGGTCGGGCTCAGGCAGGCGGGGCGTCGAAGACGCGCAGCAGCCGCTCGGCCTTCCACCCCGCCTCCGCCCACTCCTCCGCGAGGTCGGACCGCACCGTGATGGCTCCCCCGGTGCCGAGCGTCCAGGTGCCGCCGCCGTCGGTCGTCAGCGACCGGATGACGACCCCGAGGTCGGCCGGGCCGTCAGCGCTGATCCAGCCGAACGCGCCGGCGTACGCCCCGCGCGGGGTCGACTCGACCTCCTCGATCACCTGCATCGTGCGCAGCTTGGGAGCGCCCGTCATCGAGCCCGCCGGGAAGAGCGCCCGCAGCGCGGCGACCGGCGACACGTCGTCGCGCAGGCGCCCGCGGACCGTCGACACCAGCTGGTGCACCGACTCGTAGGACTCGACCTGCATCAGCGCCGGCACCTCGACCGACCCGACCTCGCAGACCTGGGACAGGTCGTTGCGCAGCAGGTCGACGATCATCAGGTTCTCCGCGCGCGTCTTCGGGTCGCGGGCCAGCCGCTCGCGGTGGTGCTCGTCCTCCTCGGCCGTGGCGCCGCGCGGGGTGGTGCCCTTGATCGGCTTGGTCTCCAGGTGCCGGTCCGCGCCCACGAGGGCATACCTCTCCGGCGAGCTCGACAGCAGCCACGCCCGCGCGCCGGCGACGTCGTGCTGGAGGAAGCCGCTGTAGGGCGCGGGGTTGAGCCGACGCAGGCGGAGGTAGGCCGACACGGGGTCCAGGTCGGACGTGCGGGAGATCCGGTGGGTGAGGTTGACCTCGTAGGAGTTGCCCGCGTGCAGGTGCTCCTGGACGCGCGCGTACGCGTCGGCGTACGCGGTGGGCGGGGCGGGTGGGGTGGCCGGAGTGGCGGCCGGGGTCGTAGCGGCCGTCGGGCCCTGACTTGGAGGGGGAGTCTGACACTTGGAGGGGGTGGCAACCCCCTCCAGGTGTCGGAGTCCCCGCTCGAGCGGGGACTCCGACGACGACGGCCCCGGCGGCGGGTGGTCGAACACCCGGACCGAGCGGGGGCGCATCCACACGGCGTCGGGGAGCAGGGGGTCGGGGGTGGCGGGCAGGTCGGTGCGGGAGGCGTAGCCGAGGTAGCCGAACCACTGCTCGCCCGGCGCGATGCGCTCCTCGAGGACGGCGAAGACGTCGTCGCCGACGACCTCGGCGCGGCCGGCGGAGTGCAGGGTCACCTCGCGCCTGGTCGCCGACCACGAGAGCGACACGTCGTCGTCGTCGAGCCAGCCGATGATGGAGCGGCGCCCCGACCACTCGCGCGCGCCGCCGCCGTCGAGCCAGAAGCAGCGCCGGTGCGCGTCCGCGACCTCGCGGAAGAAGGCGACGGGGTCGCTCATCGGAGGAAGTTCCGCACGATGTCCTCGCCGTGCGCCGACAGCACCGACTCGGGGTGGAACTGCACGCCCTCCAGGGGCAGGGCCTCGTGGCGTACGCCCATCACCACGCCGTCCTCGCTCCACGCGGTCGCCAC
The DNA here is from genome assembly GCF_059621125.1 of Nocardioides sp. Z35_8. Lineage (NCBI taxonomy): Bacteria > Bacillati > Actinomycetota > Actinomycetes > Propionibacteriales > Nocardioidaceae > Nocardioides > Nocardioides sp. Z35_8. The sequence continues at coordinate 655,359 of NZ_JCAQIE010000001.1, forward strand.
CAGCCCCTCGGGCAACTCGACCGCCCCCAGCGAGTGGTAGCGCACCGCGGCGAAGCCCTGCGGCAGCCCGGCGAAGACGCCCACGCCGTCGTGCCGCACGGCCGCGACGTCCCCGTGCGCCGGGGCCAGCCGCCCCACCGTGCCGCCGTACGCCGTGACCAGCCCCTGCATGCCGAGGCAGACGCCGAGCACGGGGCGCGAGGCGTCACGCAGCACCGCGGTGCCGACCGAGAAGTCGGCGCGCTGGGCTGGATGGCCCGGCCCCGGGGACAGCACGACGTGCGAGTGCCGCAGCACCTCGCCGGGCGCCACCTCGTCGTGCTGCACCACGCGCGGCAGGACACCGCTCACCCGCGCGAGGAGGTGCACCAGGTTCCACGTGTAGGAGTCGTGGTGGTCGACCACGATCACGTCCGGCGTCACGCAGCGAGGCTAGTGCCTGCCGCGCGCGTCAGCGGCGCAGCGCCCGGCAGGCCTCGGACACCGGTTGGTCGCCCGCCTCGCGGCAGCCGTCGAAGGCGGTCAGCCTCGCCATCAGGTCCTTGACCTCGGGCGACCTCCGCTTGCCGGCGAAGGCGTTGCGCCGCTCGTAGGCGTCCTTCTTGTAGGAGTAGTACTCGTAGCCCCAGGTGGTCGTGGCCGGGCGCGGGTCGAGGTCGAAGCGCACGAGCAGCCCGGTGCGGCTCCGCACGGCCGTGTAGGAGGGGATCCGGTCGAGCTCGGTGCCGCTGAACGCGGCGTCGGGGTCGTTGCCGGTGAGCGTCTGCTGGGTGTGCTCGAGGAACGCGTAGGACTGCTGGACCAGCGTGGGCTGCGCCAGGGTCGGCACCAGCGACTGCCCGCTGCGGAACGGCGCCGGCGGCAGGCCGGCGAGCTCCTCGAACGTCGGCGCGAGGTCGATGTTGCTGGTCACCTCGCGGCGCTTGCCCGGCACCACGCCCGGGCCGGTGACGAGCAGCGGCACCCGCACGTCGGTGTCGTACGGCGTCCCCTTGCCGCGGCCCATGCCGTTCTGGCCGAGGTGGAAGCCGTTGTCGGAGGTGAGCACGACGTAGGTGTGGGGGCCGACGGCGCCGAGGATCCTCTTCAGCAGCCGGTCGGCGGACTGCGCCATCCGCGCCCGGTCGCGCAGGTCGCGCACCGCCGCCGACCGCGGCAGCATCCGGGCGGTGTTCCACGCCCGGGCGGGCTTGCCGTCGGCCCGCCGCGGCCGGTTGTCCTTGCGCGGGTCGCCGAGACCGGGCAGGTCGGCCGCGGTCAGCTTGTGGCAGGCCACGCGCCCGCAGCTGCGCGGACCGGTGCGGTCGCGGAACATCGGCGGGAAGAGCGGGTCGCCGGCGTAGTGGCCCTCGGGGTTGGTGCGGTTGTGCGGGGCGTAGAGCGACACCTCGAGGAAGTAGGGCGCGTCGGAGGCCTCGTTGTCCCGCACGAAGTCCATCGCGAGGTCGCCGATCACCGCCCCGGCGTAGGCCTTGTCCTTGACCGTGCTGCTCGCGCTCGCCGGCGGCGCGGGGTGCTGCACGAGCTGTAGCCGCTGGTCGACCAGGGTCGTGCTGGCGAAGTCCCAGCCGTCGTAGGCCGAGCCGAAGACCACGTTGAACGTCGTCCACCCCGGCACGACCGGCGGCAGCGCGCGGCCCGGCGACCACTCGTACTCGTTGAGGAACTTGCCGATGAAGCCGGTGTGGTAGCCGGCCTCCTGGAGTCGCACGTTGAAGGCGCGCTCGGGGTTGCCGTTGGTGTCGTAGGCGGGCCAGCCGCCGAGGCGGGAGGTGCCCTTGTTGGAGGTGTTGGTGAGGACGCCGGTCTGGTGGGGGTACTGGCCGGTGAAGAAGCTCGAGCGCGACACGCAGCACAGCGAGTCGGTCACGAACGAGTGCGGGTAGCTCGCGCCGGCCTTGCGCATCCGCTGCACCGAGCGCATCGTCTGCACGAGGTCCATCGAGAAGTCGTCGAGCATCACCACGACGATGTTGGGCCGCTGGGCCCGCGCCGCCGCCGGCACCGCCTCGGCGACCGCCACGGCGCCGCTGGTCACGCGCGGCGGTGCCACGCCGTCCGGGCCGCGCGAGCCGTCGGTGGTGCCGCCGCTCGCCGCGCCGCATGCCATCAGCGCGAGCAGGCACACGCCGGCCCATGCTCCCTTGACGTACCCCACTGCCCCCCCTGCCTGTCCCACGTCGGTCACCAAGGGTGACGTCCTCGGCAGGCGTTTCGTTGCCTGCCACGCCGGACGAATGTCTAGACGTCTGGTCGACTTTACCCGTCGTGCCGGGCGAGGAGGTCGCGCACCGCGGCGTGCAGCAGGTCATAGCCGTTCTCGGTGAGGATCGACTCGGCGTGGAACTGGATGCCCCGGTAGTGCGGGCCGACGATCGCGTGCACGTCACCGGTCTCCGGGTCGGCCTCGACGCGTACGCCGTCGGGCAGGGCGCCGCCGTCGGGCACGCGGCCGACGAACGTGTTGTAGAACCCGACCCGCTCGGTGCGCCCGTCGAGCCGCACCGGCGACTGGGTGCCCTGGAAGACCACGTCCTTGTAGCCGAGGTCGAGGCCGAGCCGCTCGCACAGCGTCTGGTGGCCCAGGCACACGGCGAGGAACGGCTGCTGCGAGGCGAGGAGGTCGTCGACCGCACGGCGGAACGACGCGATCTTGGGGTGCTCGCCCTCGCGCGGGTCGCCCGGCCCGGGCCCGACGATCACCAGGTCGGCGCCGGCGAACGCCCCGGGCGCGTAGTCCTCGTGCCGCACCACCCGCGAGGTCATGCCGAAGACCCCGAGCACGTGGACCAGCATGTTCACGAAGTCGTCCTCGCCGTGGAGGATCACGGCCTCCTTGCCCGCCAGACCGGGGTCGGCCGGCTCGCCGGCCTGGTCGGTGAGCCAGAAGCGGGAGAGCCGTTGGTTGCGCGTGCCGAGGGCCAGCAGGACGTCCTCGTCGCGTGCCAGCTCGGCGATGTCGGTGCCGTCGGAGGTCGCCGCCGGCACGAGGCCGAAGGCGCTGAGGATGCCGCCGGCCTTGGCCCGGGTCTCGGCCACCTCGTAGGCGGCGTCGGAGTCGCGCACGAGCGTGGCGCCCGCGGTGACCTTGAGCTCGCCCGCCGGCGACACGTCGGCGGTGCGGATCAGGATCGGGCTGTCCATCGTGGGCGTGCCCTCGGGAGAGCGGCCGAACAGCGCGAGCGCGGCGCCGTAGTAGCCGCGGCCCTCGGGCTCGTAGTCGGCGATCAGCCGGCAGGCGTTCTCGACCGGCGCACCGGTCACCGTGGCCGCGAACATCGTGTCGCGCAGGATCTCGCGGTGGTCGCGGTCGGAGCGGCCGGCGAGGAGGTACTCGGTGTGGATCAGGTGCGTCATCGGCTTGAGGAACGGCCCGAGGACCTGGCCACCCTCCTGGCAGACGTCGCACATCATCTTCAGCTCCTCGTCGACCACCATGAAGAGCTCGAAGACCTCCTTCTCGTCGGCGAGGAAGTCGAGGAGGCGCTCCTTGAGGTCGTCGCCGTGGCCCGCGACGCGGAACGTGCCGGAGATCGGGTTCATCCGGACGTCGCCCTGGCGCACCGAGACGTGCCGCTCGGGGCTGGCGCCGATGAGGAAGCGCTCGCCGGTGAAGAAGCAGAACGTCCAGTAGGCGCCGCGCTCGCGCTCCATCAGCCGCCGCAGCACCGTGAGCGCGCGGTCGGCGTCCCAGTCGGCGACGACCGCGCGGTAGTGCCGGCCGATGACGAGGTTGGCGCCCTCGCCCTGCCCGATCTCGTCGCGGATGATCGCCTCGACGACGTCGGCGTAGTCCTCGTCGCTCGTGGCGAAGCCACCGCGGTCGGCGAACTCGACGGGCACGTCGGGGAGCGCCGCGAGCAGGTCGTCGACCGGCACCTCGTGCTCGACCTCGAGGTCGACGACCGTCAGCGGGGCGCCGTCGTCGATGGCGGCGAAGCCGCGCTCGCGCACCTGCCGGAACGGCACCGCCACCAGCCGGTCGGCGCTGCGGCCCGGCTCCGGGGCTCCCGTCTCGAGCGGGATGTCGAGGAGGCTCGCGACCTCGTGGGGCGTGCCGCCGACCAGTCCCACCGTCGGCGAGGCCTTGCGCCGGATGACCGCCCACGCGCCGTGCCCCTGGATCTGCTCCAGGAGGTCGCGGACGGCGGGGGTCTGGGTCATGCGAAGCACCCTACGGGCGCCCGGGGACGCCCCCCGGGACGTCTCATCCCGGCCGTCGCCTAGGGCGTCCGGACCTCGACGCGGACCCAGTCGACGAGCATGTCCTGCCGACTGCCGCCGGGGACGGCGTGCTCGGGCAGGACGTCCTTGTTGGACAGCCGGAGGTGGAGCGGCACGATGCCGTTGGGCACCCGGCGCGCGTCGGGCGTCGATGTCACGCGGTAGACCTCCTGGCCCTGGCCGTCGGAGGCCGTGTAGACCACCGTGTCGCCACCGACGGTGAACTCGGCGGCGTACTCCCAGTAGGCGTCCCAGGGCCTCGGCCCCGCGCCGAAGGCGTCGGTGACGGGCCACAGCTCGGCCGGCCGGCCGGTCGCCGCGCACGCGTTGACGGCGGTGTCGGCGGTGTCGTCGTAGCAGAGGTGCGAGCCCACCTGGACGCCCGTGGTCTTGAGCGGCCCGTAGCTCTCGATGACGTCGATCTCGCGCGGGTCGACGCCGTTGGGGTGCTGGATCCAGAACGCGGCGTAGTTGCTGCCCGTGTCGGGCATGAGGAGGCTGACGGTGGCGCGCACCTGGGTGCCGAGGGGAAAGGTCCAGCCGGCGTTGGTGCGGATCTGGGACAGGTGCCCGACGGCGAGCTGGCCGAGCCCGTTGTGGATGGCGCCGTTCGAGCCGAGCATGCTGTGCCACTGCGCGGGCGCGGTGCCGGCAGGTCCGTCGAACTGCTCGACGAACGCCTCCTCCCAGCCCCACGTGGGCGCCGGGTCGGACTCGACGGTCTCACCGCGCGGCAGCGCGGCCTGCGCGGCACCGGCTCCCAGCACGAGGGCGAGGGCGGACATCGCGGCGCCGACCCCCCTCGCGGCCTGACGGGCGGGTCGCCAAGCGATGTCGCGGCGTGCGCTCACAGACATCGGCCTCCCCACTCGTGACTGCGTCCGGACGGTGAAGGGCGATGCTAGCCGCCGGACCCTGCCCGACGCCCTCAACCGACCGTCGTCAGCAGCTGGGTGGCGCGGGTGAGCACGACGTAGAGGGTGGCGCGGCCGGTGGCCGACTCGTCCTCGATCTCCTGCGGCGAGACCACCACGATGCCGTCGAACTCCAGGCCCTTGGTGTCGAGCCCGGTGAGCACGACCACGCGGTCCTCGCCGCTGGGCGTCACGCTCGAGTCGACGGCGGCGCGGGCGCCGACAGCGTCGTCGGCGAGCTCGGGCCACGACGCCAGCCAGGCGTTGACCTCCGAGCGCCGAGCGACCGGCACGACGATGGCGACGGTGCCCTCGACGCGGTCGGCGATCGTGGTGACCGCCTCGCGCACCGCGGCCTCGAGGTCGTCGACCGGACCCACGACCCGCGGCTCCTCGCCCGTGCGGCGGACGGCGTCGGGAAGGTCGGCGTCGAGACCCACGCGGCGGGCGTAGTCGGCGGCGAAGGCGTAGATCTCCGCGGAGTTGCGGTAGTTGGTGGACAGGTGGAACTCGTGGAGCTCCTTGCCCTCCAGCGCCTCCGCACGGGCCGCAGCGGCCTCGGGGGCGTCGGGCCACGACGACTGCGCCGGATCACCCACGATCGTCCAGCTGGCGGAGCGGCCACGCCGACCGACCATCCGCCACTGCATCGGGGTGAGGTCCTGCGCCTCGTCGATGAGGACGTGGGCGTAGCCGTCGTCCTCGATCCGGTGCGTCGGCGCCGCCCACGGACGACCGCCGGGGGCGTAGTCGCGCTCGGAGACCGTGGTGAGCTCCTGGAGGTCGACCCCGCCCTCGAGCAGGCCGGTCTCGTCGAGGTCGCGCTCGTCGTCGGTGCGCTGCGGCACGTCGCCGAGTGCGTAGCGCAGCTCGTCGACCAGGGGGACGTCCTCGATCGAGAGGTCGCCGGACGCCCACGACTTGCCGAGCAGCCGCTGCTCCTCGCGCGAGATGACGCCCTCGCCCACGCGGGCCAGGAAGTCGGGCTCGCGCAGCCAGCCGAACACCGTGAGGGCGTCGAGCGGGGGCCACCAGGCGGAGGCGAACTCCACGAAGCCGGCGTGGCCGAGCATGTCGTCGTCGAACGCCTGTCGGCCGCGCTCGCGGCCGCGCTCGCCGCTCACCTGGCGCCACATCGCGTCGAGGAGCGTCCTGGCCACCCGTGGCAGCTGCCGGTTGCGGCGGCCCTGCGACATCAGCTGGCGGCGCAGCCGGCCCAGCAGGGCGGGGTCGAGCACGATCGTCTCGTCGCGCCAGTAGATGCGGAAGCTGGTCGGGGCGCCCGGGGCGTGCTGGCGGGCGGTGCGGCGCAGCAGCTCGGCCATCCGGGTCGCGCCCTTGACGTCGGCGACCCTCGGCTCGTCGTGGCGCGTGGCGCGGATGCCGCCGACGACCTCGCCCAGCGAGCGCAGCGCGACCGCGGTCTCGCCGAGGCTCGGCAGCACCCGCTCGATGTAGCGCATGAACACCCCGCTCGGCCCGACCACGAGCACGCCGCCGCCCTCGTAGCGGCGTCGGTCGGAGTAGAGCAGGAAGGCGGCACGGTGCAGGGCGACGACGGTCTTGCCCGTGCCGGGCCCGCCCGAGATCGACACGACGCCCTTGCCGGGCGCGCGGATCGCCTTGTCCTGCTCGGCCTGGATGGTGGCGACGATCGAGTGCATCGACCGGTCGCGGGCGCGGGAGAGCTGGGCCATCAGGGCGCCCTCGCCGACGATCGGCAGGTCGGTGTCGGCCTCGTCGTCGAGCAGCTCGTCCTCGACGCCGATGACGGTGCGGTGCTGCGAGCGCAGCACCCGTCGGCGCACCACGCCGGACGGCGTGGCGGCGGTGGCCTGGTAGAACACGCCGGCGGCGGGCGCGCGCCAGTCGATCAGCAGGACGTCGCGGTCGGCGTTGCGCACGCCGATGCGCCCGATGTAGCGCGGCTGGGCGTCGATCTCCGGGCGGAGGTCGAGCCGGCCGAACACCAGCCCCTCGTGGGCGGCGTCGAGCTGGGCGATGCGCTTGGCAGCCTGGAAGACCATCGCGTCGCGCTCGACGAGGCCGCCCTCGTGCCCCAGCTTGCCCCGGCTGTGGCCCTCGGCCGCCAACGCCCGCGCGCTGCGGGTCGACGCCTCGAGCTGCACGTAGACCTCGTCGACGTACGCCTGCTCCGCCGCGATCTCGCGCGCCTCGAGCTCCTCGCTCAAATCCTGCTCCTCATCCCCCGATGAACCACTGCCCAACGGTCCCGGGCAGACCGACAAGCCTACCGGCGGGCACCGACGAGCGCCGACTCCTCGCGATCGTGGCCCCGCGCACCCGCCGTTCACGTCAGCAGGAGGACGGCGCCGAGCAGGCAGGCCGCGGCGCCCAGCGTGCGGACCCGGTCGGCGCGCGCGAGGTCGTCCAGCAGCCGGGGGCGCTCCGTCAGCGGGGCCCGCGCCAGCCGTGCGTGGAGCGGGGCGGCGAGCGCGGCGGTGGTGACGACGGACAGCGACGCGCCGATCGCGGCGAGCCACGTGCCGGCCGCCCGCGGCTCGACCGCCGCGGTCCAGGCCAGGACCAGGACGAGCGGCACGTAGAGCAGCCCCACCAGCGGGGCGATGCGCCGCGCGTGCCGTTGGTGCGCGGCCTGCCACACCCCGTGCTCCACGTCGCGCAGTGCCGGGTAGACCACCCGGTCGACGGTGACCTGGAAGCCGAGGTGGGCGGCGGCGACCACGCCCAGCCACGCGGCGGGGTCGGGCAGGCTCACCGGGGTGCTCCCGGACTGGCGCGGCCACGGCGCGCGACGTCGTACTGGTCCACGTTCGCCTCCCTCTGTCGCCTCACCTGCTTCTCGCGCGCAGGGCGGCCGACGGATGCGACCCGGGGGCTACTTCTTGCGGGAGAGGAAGGCGACCATCGCCTCGCGCGCCTCGTCGGAGGCGAACAGCCGGGTGCTCGTGGTCGCCATCTCCTCGCCCAGCGCGTCGATGCGCGCGACCAGGTCGCGGTTGAGGATCCGCTTCGACTCCCGCAGGCCCTGGGGCGCCCCGGTCGCGAGGCTGGCGCACACGGCGGCGACCTCCTCGTCGAGGACGTCGGCCGGCACCGCCTTGGTCACCAGCCCGTACGCCGCCGCGTCGGCGCCGGTGAACACCTCGCCGCCGAGCGTGGTCAGGGCGGCCGCCCGCGGGGTCATCCGGTGGTGGACGGTGAGGCTGATGATCGCGGCGGCGAGGCCGAGCTTGACCTCGGTGAGGGCGAAGGTGGCGTCGGCCGCGCTGATGGCGATGTCGGCGGCGGCGACGATCCCGATCCCGCCCGCTCGCACGGCGCCGAGGTTCTTGGTCACGACCGGCTTGTCGAGCGTGGCGATGAGGCGCTGCAGCTCGACGATCGCCCGGGTGCCGGACTCCATCCCCTCGCTCGAGGCCTCGGTCAGGTCGGCGCCGGAGCAGAAGACCTTGCCCGAGCTCTCGATGAGCACGGCTCGCACGTCGGCGTCGGCACCGGCGCGCTCGAGGTGCGCGAAGAGCTCGGTCACCAGCTGGCGGCTCAGGGCGTTGCGGTTGGCGGGGCTGTCGAGGGTGATGGTGGCGACGGCGTCTGACACGGCGTAGTGCACCAGCTCGTCGGGGGCGTCGGTCATGGCGGACATCCTGCCGCACCGCAGCGGTGCTCCCGACCGGTTCTGGAGGGACCGGCAGGGGTGTCCCATCCGGCGCGGCCCCCGGCTCCGAACCCCACCCATGCACACCATCGACCAGCGGTCCCGCTCGCGCACCGCGCGCCACGCGGCGTACGGCGTGCTCGCCACCCTCGTCGGCCTGGCCGCCGGCCACCTGGTCGCCGCGCTGACCGTGCCGGCCGCCTCGCCCGTGCTGGCCGTCGGCTCGACCGTCATCGACCTGACGCCGACCCCGCTCAAGGAGTGGGCGATCCGGCAGTTCGGCAGCGCCGACAAGCTGGTGCTCGTCGGCTCGGTGACGCTCGTCGTGCTGGTGCTCGCCGCCGTCGCGGGGGTGGTCGCGGCGCGGCGCGAGACGCCGGGGCTGCTCGTGCTGGTCGGGCTCGCCGGTGTCGCCGGCGTGCTGGCCGTCCTGCGCCCCGGATCCGGGCCGCTGGACCTCGTACCCGCCCTGGTCGCCGCCGCGGTCGCAGCCACCTCGTTGTGGTGGCTGCACCGCGTCGACGACCGGGGCCGCCCGGGGCCGCCGCCGGGGGTCGGCGGCCCCACCCGACGCGGGGTCGTGCTGGCGACCGGCGGGCTCGCCGCTGCCGGCGTGGTCATGGGGGCCGCCGGCCGCTGGGTGACGTCCTACCGCCTCGGCGGGACGGACGTCTCCCTGCCGGTCGCCGCCGACCCCGCGTCGTCCTTCCCGGTGGGCCTGGAGGGGACCTACGACCAGATCACCCCGCTGCGGACCCCCACCGGCGAGTTCTACCGCGTCGACACCCGGCTCACGATCCCGGCCGTGAACGTCGACTCGTGGACGCTCACCGTCGACGGCGACGTCGACCGGGAGGTCACGCTCACCTTCGACGAGCTGGCCGCGATGCCGACCATCGAGCGCGACATCACCCTCACCTGCGTCTCCAACGAGGTCGGCGGGCCCTACGTCGGCGGCGCCCGCTGGCTCGGCGTACCGCTCGCCGACGTGCTCGCCCGCGCCGGCATCGACGCGACGAGGGCCGACCAGATCCTGTCGACCGACGTCGACGGGATGACGATCTCGACCCCGCTCGACGTGGCGCTCGACGGCCGCGACGCCATGATCGCGATCGGGATGAACGGCGGCCCGCTGCCCCGCACCCACGGCTTCCCGGCGCGCATGGTGGTGCCCGGGCTCTACGGCTTCGTCAGCGCGTGCAAGTGGATCACCCGGATGACCCTGACGACCTACGACGCCGAGCAGGCCTACTGGACCGAGCGCGACTGGGTCACCGACGCGCCGATCAAGATCTCGAGCCGGATCGACACCCCGCGACCGCTCTCGGAGACCGGCGCAGGCACGGTCGTCGTCGGCGGCGTGGCCTGGGCGCAGGGCGTGGGCGTCGACCGGGTCGAGGTGCGCGTCGACGGCGGGGCCTGGCAGCAGGCGACCCTCGGCCCGCAGGTCACCGACGACTACTGGCGCCAGTGGTACCTCGAGTGGGACGCCACGCCGGGCCGGCACCTCCTCGCCGCCCGGGCCACCAACAGGGCCGGGGACGTGCAGACGGACGTGCGGATGCGCCCCTTCCCCGAGGGCTCCAGCGGCCTCCAGGAGATCTCCGTCCTCATCACCTGACGCGCCCCCCGAGCACTGCCCGGGCGAGGTCGTCCAAGGATTGTCCAAAGTTTTTCGCCGATCCACCCATCCACCCCGAGACCGGCCCCGAACACCTCTCGACAACGGGCCCCCGGCCCACCCAGATCGGCTCCAACCGAAAGGCATGTCATGAACACCTTGCTCCGCACCCGCACCCTCGGACTGGCCGCCCTCGCGCTGACCGCGTCGATGGGCCTGGCCGCCTGTGGCAGCGACAGCGACTCCGACACCAGCGCCTCCGACTCCACGTCCGAGTCGACCTCCGAGTCCCCCACGGAGTCGGAGTCGAGCTCCGAGACCCCGATGGAGTCCGAGGAGCCGATGGCCGCCGACGCGCCGTTCGGCGAGGGCTGCTCGGCCGTCCCCACGTCCGGCGAGGGCTCGGTCGAGGGCATGGCCGACGACCCGGTCGCGACCGCCGCGTCCAACAACCCCCTCCTCAAGACGCTCGTCGCCGCCGTGACCGAGGCCGACCTGGTCGACACGCTCAACTCGACCGAGGACATCACCGTGTTCGCGCCCACCGACGACGCGTTCGCGCAGATCCCGAAGAAGGACCTCAACGCCCTCCTCAAGGACAAGAAGATGCTGACCACCGTGCTGACGCACCACGTGGTCGGTGAGCGGCTCACCCCCGAGACCGTCGCGGGCGAGCACGAGACCCTCGCGGGCGACATGATCACCGTCGAGGGCGAGGGCGAGGACTTCACCATCGGCGAGGCGAGCATCATCTGCGGCAACGTGCCGACCGCCAACGCCACCGTCTACGTCGTCGACCAGGTCCTGATGCCGCAGATGTGATGCCCGCACCCGACACACACTGCGAGGATTGCTGACGTGGACCACGTGAGGCCCGTACCGGACGGGGCGCCTGAGGGCGTCCCGTCCGGGGGCGACGCCGCCCGGCTCGCCGACCTGCTGCGGCGCTCGGCCCTGGGGGACGAGGCGGCGTTCGCCGAGTTCTACGACGCCACGTCGGCCCGGGCCTACGGCCTGGCGCTGCGTGTCGTGCGCAACCCGGCGCACGCCGAGGAGGTGGCCCAGGAGGCCTACCTCGACGCGTGGCGCTCGAGCACGAGGTACGACACCGACCGCGGCAGCGCCGTCGGCTGGCTGCTCACGATCGTCCACCGCAAGGCCGTCGACCGGGTCCGCTCGGTCGAGGCGGCCTCCTCGCGGGAGGAGACGTGGAACCGCGAGGCGGCCCCCACCGACCATGACCAGACCGCCGAGTCGGCGCATGCCTCGCTCGACGCGGCCCGCATCCGCGGGGCGGTCGCCACGCTGACCGACGTGCAGCGCCGGGCCGTCGAGCTCACCTACTTCGGCGGCTACACGCACACCGAGGTCGCCACCTTGCTGGACGTGCCCCTCGGCACGGCCAAGACCCGCATCCGCGACGGACTGATCCGCCTGCGAGACCTGATGGGAGTTGCCTCATGAGCGAGCGCAGCGAGCTCATCATCCACCCCTGCGCGCCCGGTGCCCTCGGCGCGCGTCGAGCGAAGCGAGAAGGCGCATGAGTGACGTGCACAAGCTCACCGGCGCCTACGCCATGGACGCGCTCGACGAGCTCGAGCGGGCCCGCTTCGAGCGGCACCTGGCCGAGTGCGACGACTGCCGAGCCGAGGTGGCCGAGCTCCGCGAGACCGCCGCGCTGCTCTCCGAGACCGTCGCCGTCGCGCCGCCCGGATCGCTGCGCGAGTCCGTCCTGGCCGGCATCTCGCAGGTCCGCCCACTCGCTCCCGAGGTCTCCCCCGCCCCGCCCCACGACCACCGCCGCCCGGGCCGGAGGAGGGGCTGGGTGCCCCTTCTCGTCGCGGCAGCGCTCGCGATCATCGTCGGCGTCGGCGCGGCGGTGACGCAGCCCTGGAAGTCCGCCGACGACGACGTCGAGCGGCTGACCGCCGCCGAGCAGGTGCTGCAGGCCCCCGACGCCGAGGAGGTCGTCGTCGACCTCGGCGAGGCCGGCCGCGCCACGCTGACGCGCTCGAAGTCGCGCGACCGCGCCGTCCTCACCACCGACGACATGGTGAGCGCGCCGACCGGCAAGGACTACGAGCTGTGGTTCATCGACGGCGACGAGTTCGTCTCCGCCGGGCTGATGCCCGACGACCCCGACCAGACCGTCGTGCTCGACGGACCGGCCGCGGACGCCGCCGCGGTGGGCATCACCGTCGAGCCCGAGGGCGGGTCACCGCAGCCCACGACCGACCCGATCGCCGTCTTCGACCTCACCGACGCCGCCTGAGGGTCGGGGTTGGTGCCGTCGCGACCCGGTCGGCAACAATGCGGCGGTGGGCGCGGAGGAAGGGCTCGACCATGCGGTCGAGGCGATGCAGGCGGGCGACGAGGCGGCGTTCCGTCTCGTCTACCGCCACGTGCAGCCGCCGCTCCTGCGCTACCTCACCGTCCTCGTCGGCCCCGCCGACGCCGAGGACGTCGCGAGCGACGCCTGGGCGCAGGCGTTCCGCGACCTCGACCGCTTCACCGGTGACGCCGACGGCTTCCGCGGGTGGATCACCACCATCGGCCGCAACCGGGCCCTCGACCACCTGCGCCACGCCCGGCGCAGGCCCGTCGCCGACCAGCCCGTCGAGGACCTGGTCGACCTGGCGGACGGCACCGACGTCGAGGCCGACACCCTCGTGCGGGTCGGCTCGGAGGAGGTCGTGCGGTTGATCGCCGCGCTTCCGCCCGACCAGGCCGAGGCGATCATGCTGCGCACCGTGCTGGGCTTCGACGCCCCCACCGCGGCACGCATCCTCGGCAAGAGGCCGGGCGCCGTCCGGGCTGCCGCCCACCGTGGGCTCAAGCGGCTCGCGAAGAGGATCTCGGAGGAGCCGTAACACCCATGGGCCCCACAACGCTGAGGGGAGTGAGATGAGCACCCCCGACCCCCGCCTGTCCCGCCGTGACGCCGAGCGCCTGCTCGACGCACCGGCGGAGCACGACGACGCCCTGGGGCGCGCGCTCGCCGCCGCGAGCGCACCCGCGCATCCCGACGAGCTGCGACGCGAGGACGCCACGGTGGCCGCCTTCCGCGTCGCCCGGACGTCCCCGCGGCCCGCCACGCGCTCCGGCTTCGTCTCCCCCGCCCGTCTGGCCCGCCGCGCCGCGACCCGAGCCGCCGTCGCGACGGGCGCCGTGGTGGCCCTGACCTCGGGCGGCTTCGCCCTCGCCAGCTCGGTGGACCTCCCCTCGCTTCCCGACCTGCCGTCGCTTCCCGGCAAGCCCGCGGACGAGTCGGTCGAGTCAGCCGAGTCGGCCGAGTCGGCCACCCCGACGACGGGCGGCAGCCCGTCCGCCTCCTCCGGCGACCCCACCAGCAGCAGCCCGGACAGCGCTCCGTCCGCGACGACCAGCGGGTCGCTCGCGCCGTCGGGCACCGGCGGCCCCTCGGGCTCTGTCGGTCCGTCCACCAAGCCGTCGCCGACGCCGCCCGTGACGCCCGGCCCGACGACCACCCCCGCCATCCCCGACTACGCGGGCCTGTGCCGCGCCTTCCAGGCCACCGACCGCTCGCAGGCCGGCGCGTCGCTCGACAGTGCCGCCTTCCAGGCGCTCGCCGAGGAGGCGGGCGGCGCCGACCGCATCGCCACCTACTGCGTCGCCCTCATCGGTCCGCCGCGCGACGGCGGCAGGACCGACGGGCCGACCCCCTCCGACCACCACCACACCCACGGCACCAACGGCGGCGGCCACGGCGGTCCGGGTCACGGCGGTCCGGGTCACGGCGGTCCGGGTCACGGCGGTCCGGGTCACGGCGGTCCGGGTCACGGCGGCCCCGGGAACTCCGGTCCCGGCGGCGGCCCCGGCCACGGCCACGGCAATCCGGGTAACCCCGGCAACTCGGGCAACCCCGGCAACGGGGACTCCGGCCCCGGGAGCTCCGGCAACGGAAACCAGGGCAACGGCCACAGCCACGGCGGCCCCGGGAACGGCCCCGGCAACGGCGCCCCCGGCAACTCGGGCGGCCCCGGCAACTCGGGCAACTCCGTCAACCCGGGCAACCACGGCCCCGGCCGTGCCACCTCCATCGATCCTCCCGGGAAGGGGGACGACCAGACGTCCGGGTGAGCCCGGCGGCGGCCGCGTTCCGCAGGACCGGCTCTCGCACCTCGTACGTCGACCCCCGCTGACGTACGGGATCCCCCCCCAGAACGCGAGATCCGACCTACAACGCACAGACGGCGGCATGGCCCCTCCCCCCGGGGTCATGCCGCTGTCGCGTCCGCGTGCCGTGGGCGTGGGCGTGGGCTACCTTCCTCGGCATGGGCCGGGCGCCGTCCGCGCAGGAGGACACCAACCGCCGGATGCTGCGCGCTCGCGACGCGATGGACCGTCGCTACGCCGAGCCCCTCGACGTACCCACGCTCGCGGCCATCGCCCACCTGTCGGTCTCGCAGTTCGGCCGGGTGTTCAAGGAGGTCTACGGCGAGACCCCGCACCGCTACCTCCAGCGTCGCCGCGTCGAGCGGGCGATGACCCTGCTGCGCCAGACCGACCGGCCCGTCACCGACGTGGCGTGGGACGTCGGGTTCGCCAGCCTCGGCACCTTCAGCCGCACGTTCAGCAACGTGGTCGGCTGCTCACCCAGCGAGTTCCGCGCCCGCCACGAGGCGGTCGCGGTGCCGTCGTGCTTCGTCGCGGCCTGGACCCGGCCGCGCCAGCGCAGCGCCGAGGAGGAAGGGACAGCGGTTTCGGAGAAGCAGGACCGGCGCCCGGCTCACTAGCGTCGTCGGCATGACCACCAACCACATCACCAGCCTCCACATCCGCAGCCTGCCGGTCCTCGACCAGGACGAGGCGCTCGACTTCTACACCCGCCACCTCGGCTTCGAGGTGCGCGACGACATCGACCTGGGCTTCATGCGCTGGCTCACCGTCGGCGTCCCGGGCCAGGACACCTCGATCCTGCTCGAGCTCGTCGGGCCCCCGGTGCACGACGACGCCTCGGCGACGCAGGTGCGCGAGCTCGTCGCCAAGGGCGCCCTCGGCGGGGTGTTCCTGCTCAGCGACGACGTGCACGCGACCTACGCCGCGCTCCGCGACGCGGGCGTCGAGATCACCCAGGAGCCGGTCGAGCAGCCCTACGGCACCGACTTCGGCCTCCGCGACCCGTTCGGCAACCACGTCCGGGTCAGCCAGCCCAACGCCTCCTCCCCCCAGGACGTCCAGGACGCCTACGAGGCGGCCGACGCCCGATGAGCTATCCGCCGCCGATCTACGACGGTGGGTCCGGCGAGGTCTCGGCCCGCGTCGTGCGGGCCGGCCTCGAGCCGGCCGTCTTCTACCCCAACGGCAACAAGGTCTTCTACCTCGCGCAGGGCGCCTCCACCCAGGGCACGTTCGGGCTCTACCGGTGGGAGTTCGCCGGGGCGCCGAGCGGTCCCGCCGCCCACTTCCACCGCACGATCACCGAGTCGTTCTACGTCCTCGAGGGCACCGTGACGATCTTCGACGGCGCCGACTGGGTGCGCTGCCACGCCGGTGACTTCGCGCACGTGCCGGCCGGGGGGATCCACGGCTTCCGCAACGAGGACGGGGCGGCCACGATGCTCCTCCACTTCGCACCCGGCGCCCCGCGCGAGGCCTACTTCGAAGGGCTCGCCGCCGGCATGGGCGAGCTCGACGGCGACGCCTACGACCGCTTCATGCGCGAGCACGACAACCACTGGGTCTGATTGCATGGACCGATGGACCCGGTCTCAGCCGCGTTCGACGCCACCCCGAGACGGGACTTCCTCCCGCGCGGGGTCCGGCGCCGCGCGTCGTACGACGGGCCGCTGGCGATCGCGGCAGGCCAGACCAACTCCCAGCCACGCACCGTCGACGGCATGCTTCGGCTGCTCGACGTCCACGTCGGCCACCGGGTCCTCGACGTCGGGTCGGGGTCGGGCTGGACCGCCGCGCTGCTCGCGCACCTCGTGGGGCCGACCGGCTCGGTCCTCGGCGTCGAGCTCGAGCCGGAGCTGGTGGCGTTCGGCGCCGCCAACCTGGCCCGCACCAGGCGGCCGTGGGCCACGATCCGCGCCGCCGACCCGGCCGTGCTCGGCGACCCCGACGGGGCGCCGTACGACCGCATCCTGGTCTCGGCGATGGCCGACTCGCTCCCCGGCGAGCTGGTCGCCCAGCTCGGCGGCGAGGGCGTGATGGTGGTGCCCGCCGGCGGGACGATGCTGCGGGTGAGCAACCCCGGGGCGGTCGTGACCGAGCACGGGCGCTACCGCTTCGTGCCGCTGCGCTGAGGCTCGCCGGCCGGCTCCTTCTCCCGGGTCGCCCGGCGCGCGAGACGGGTCGGCAGGCCCGCCACCGCCTCCAGGGGGCCGCGCCGGCCGAGCACCCGCAGCACCGCGCCGAGGGCGAGCAGCACGGAGACGTGGAGGGCGTAGGTCGAGGGCTCCTCCGGCGGCCACACCGCGTCGGTGCGCATCACCACGTGCAGGGAGTAGAGCGTGAGCGTCGCGGTGCCAGCCCCGAACAGCACGGCGAGCGCCGCTGTCCCCGGCCGCGGCAGCACCCGTGCCACGAGCAGGCAGAGCGCGACCACCAGCACCGCGCTGCCGATGGTCTGCGCGAGGTCGAACGGCGTCGCCGAGTGGGGCGCGACGACCAGGAGCCAGTCCCACTCCCCGCCGGTGGGCGTCGTGCCGTACATGCCCGTCGCGTTCTCCTCGGCCACGGCGGGGTCGACGAGCGAGCCGGAGACCCGGGTGGCGAGCACCGCCACCGACAGCCCGCCCAGGGCGAGCCCGCCGAGCAGGGAGGTGTCGCGGAGGTCGAGCCGTCCGAGCACCAGGCCGACGAGCAGGTAGGCCAGCCACGGCACCGCGGGGTAGTAGCCGGTGAGGAGGAGCTCGCTCGCCAGACCTCCGGGGTCGTCGACGAGCTGCCCGAAGGTCGGGCTGTCGAAGCCGCGCTCCGGCAGGTGCGGTCGCACCAGGTGGGAGGCCACCGGGGCCAGGACCACCCAGGCGACGGTGAGGGGCAGCAGCGTCCGCAGCCGCAGCAGCGTGAACGGCAGGGCGAGCACGAACAGCACGCCGTAGTAGGTGAGGACGATCGCGATCCCGGTGTCGAGACCGCCGAGCAGCAGGCCGAGCAGCGCGATGAGCAGCGCGCGGCCGGCGATGCCGGCGGTGCGCAGCGCGAGCGGGCGCGCGCGCAGCGGCTCGCGCGTCATCAGGGCGAGGCTGACCCCCGCCAGCACGGCGAACAGCGCCGACGCCCGCCCGCCGGCCAGCCACTGGGCGGTGGCCAGGTCGCCGGCCGGGGTGCGCTCGTCGAGGACGTGGGTGGCGACCATGCCGAGCAGCGCGAGGCAGCGGGCGACGTCGAGCCCGACGAGGCGGCCGTGCGACGTCGCGGTCATGGCGCCCATCCTGCCGGGCGCGCCATGGCGGGTCGTCCGCTCACGCGCCCGGGCGAGCCACCTGCTCGGCGAGGCGGGCGGGCGCCTGGACGCAGTAGGAGTCGGTGAGCAGCTCGACGAGCTCGTCCCAGTCGGTGTCGTCGTCGAGGACCATGCCGATGAGGTTGCCGCCCCACCCGGCGCGGAAGTAGGGCGCGCCCATGTGCTGGAAGGCGGCGACCTCGTCGGGCTCGCCGCGGAACGTGATCCGGAACAGCTGGTCCTCCCCACCGAACACGTGCGCCACCGTGGCGCCGCCGACCCGCCACCGGGTGCCGGTCCACGCCGGCTCCTGGACGCAGCGCGGCAGGGCGCCGAGCACGGCGTCGATGCGCCGCACCCACTCCTCGGGCACGAGCGGTCGGTCGGCGAGGGCCACGCCGCGATCCTGCCACCCGGCTCCGACAGTCAGGCGCCCTCGGGCAGCGGCACCGGCGCGAAGGTGCTGCGGGTGAACCACGTCGGGAGCGCCCTGACCAGGGGACGCGGTCCGGCGATGGCGAGGTCACCGGCCCGCACCGCTCCCAGCAGGTCGCGGCGGCCCATCCAGTAGTCGATCATCGTCTCGACATGACCGGCCACCTCGACGTCGACGTCGTAGCCCGGGTCGGTGAGGCACAGGTCCACCGCCGGTGTCGCCAGGACGAGCCAGAAGTGGCTCTTCTTGTCGCTCGACCCCCGGAGGTGGAAGTGGACGACGACCCGGCGCGCGGGCAGGGCGTCGGTGTCGACGTTGCGATGGATGTCCCACATGAGCAGCGAGGCGTCGTAGTGCTTGGCGATCACGTCACCGCGCGCCCACCGCTGGCCCCAGACCCCCATCGCCTCGATCACGGGCCACAGCTCCCTACCCGCCGCGGTCAGCCGGTACGCGCCGCCGTCGTGGTCCACGACCCCGACGCGCTCGAGGGTCTTGAGGCGCTTGGAGAGCAGCGCCGGTGACATGAGCGGGACCCCACGACGGAGATCGTTGAAGCGCGTGCTGCCGCACAGGAGCTCACGGACCACGAGCGGCGTCCACCTCTCGGTGAGCACCTCCGAGGCCATCGCCACGGGGCAGAACTGGCCGTAGGTGGTTGCCATCCTCCGACGGTAGGTCCGCTCTGGGTTCTGTACCAGTACAGGATCGATACTCGCGCGCCGCTCCTCGGCCGACCGACCCTTGTCGGGCAGCACCCACCGACGAGGAGAGACCCATGACCACGCTCGACCTGCCCACCATGGACGCACTGGCCGGCGACTTCGCCGGCGAGCTGATCACGCCCGACCACCCGGCGTACGAGGTCCAGCGCCGCATCTGGAACGGCGAGATCGACCGCCGTCCGGCCCTCCTCGCCCGGTGCGAGGGGGCGAGCGACGTGGCCGTCGCCCTGCGCTGGGCACGGGACCATGGCCTGCCCGTCGCCGTACGAGGTGGGGGCCACGGGATCGCCGGCCATTCGCTCGTCGACGACGGCGTCGTCCTCGACCTCTCCGGGATGCGCGGCACCGTCGTCGACCCGGCGGCGCGCACCGTGTCGGCGCAGGGCGGCGCACTCAACGCCCACGTGGACCGCGAGAGCCAGGCCTTCGGGCTGGCGATGACCAGCGGCTACATCAGCCACACCGGGATCGCCGGCCTCACGCTGGGCGGCGGGATCGGCCACCTGATGCGCAGGTCCGGGCTGGCGATCGACGCGCTGCGCTCGTGCCAGGTGGTGACCGCGGACGGCTCGATCGTGCGGGCGTCGGAGACCGAGAACACCGACCTGTTCTGGGGGGTGCGCGGCGGTGGCGGCAACTTCGGTGTCGTCACGGACTTCACCTTCGAGCTCCAGCCGCTCGGTCCGACCGTCCTGGCCGGGCTGGTCGCCTGGTCGGCGGAGGAGGCGCCGACCGTGCTGGCCTTCCTGCGCGACTTCATCGCCGACGCGCCCGACGAGGTCGGCCTGATGGCCAACCTGCGGCTCGCGCCGGCGCTGCCGCTCTTCCCCGAGCACCTCCACGGCAGGCCCATCATCGGCCTGGTGGCAACCTACGCCGGCCCGGTGGAAGAGGGCGAGCGGGTGCTCGCGCCGGTGCGAGCCCTCGGCCACCCGGTGCTCGACACGATCGCAGCGAAGCCCTATGTCGCGCACCAGAGGTTCCTCGACCCGGCGGTGCCGCACGGGCGGCACTACTACTGGAGGTCGCACCGGCTCGGCCCGCTCTCCGGCGACATCATCGACACGATCTGCGAGCACCTCGCGATGATCAGCAGCCCGCTCTCGACCGTGCCGATCTTCAGCTTCGGCGGCGCGATGAGCCGGGTGCCGGACGATGCGACCGCCTTCGCGCACCGCGACGCGAGCCACGACATCAACATCGTCGGCTCGTGGTTGCCCGAGCAGGCCGGGGACGCGGACCGGCACCGGGCCTGGGTGCGCGGCTTCTTCGAGGCCCTCGCCCCGCACAGCCGTGGCGTCTACGTGAACTTCACCAGCGACGACGCACAGTCACGGGTCCAGGAGGCCTACAGCGCGGCGCAGTGGTCGCGCTTGCGGACCGTGAAGACCGCGTGGGACCCGGACAACGTCTTCCGCGGCAATGCCAACATCCCCCCGCTGGGGCAGCGCGACACCTGAGGGGTCAGTAGGACTTCGGCAGCCCCAGGCTGTGCATGGCCACGAAGTTGAGGATCATCTCGCGGCTGACGGGCGCGATGCGGCCGAGGCGGGCGGCAACCATCATGTTGGCCAGGCCGTACTCGACCGTGAGGCCGTTGCCGCCGTGGGTGTGCACGGCGATGTCGGTGGCGTTGCAGGCGATCTCGCCGCCGGCGTACTTGGCCATGTTGGCGTACTCGCCGGCGCCGAAGTCGTCCCCGGCGTCGTAGAGCGCGGCGGCCTTCTGCCAGAGCAGGCGCGCCTGCTCGAGCTCGATCTTGGCCTTGGCGAGCGGGTGGGCGATGCCCTGGTGGGCACCGATCGGCGCCTTCCAGACCGTGCGGGTCTTGGCGTACTCCACGGCCCGGTCGATGGCGAACCTCGCCATGCCGCACGAGAACGCCGCGCCCATGATCCGCTCGGGGTTGAGCCCGGCGAAGAGCTGCACGAGGCCGGCGTCCTCGTCGCCCACGAGCGCGTCGCCCGGGAGCCGCACGTCGTCGATGAACAGGGTGAACTGCTTCTCGGGAGCCGACCAGGCCATCGGGATGACCTGCTTGCCGAAGCCCTCGGCGTCGGTGGGGACGACGAACAGCGCGGGCTTGAGCTTGCCGGTCCTGGCGTCCTCGGTGCGCGCGACGATCAGCACCAGCTGGGCCTCGTCGACGCCGGAGATGTAGGTCTTCTGCCCCGTCAGCACCCAGCCGTCGCCGTCACGGCGGGCGGTGGTGGTGATGTTGTGCGAGTTGGAGCCGGCGTCGGCCTCGGTGATGCCGAACGCCATCGTGATCGAGCCGTCGGCGATGCCGGGCAGCCAGCGCTGCTTCTGCGCTGGCGTGCCGTAGCGGCCGATGATCGAGCCGCAGATGGCCTGGCTGACGACCATCATCAGCAGCGGGGCGCCCTGGCCCGCCGCCTCCTCGAGCACCGCGGCCAGGTCGGACATGCCGCCCCCGCCGCCGCCGTACTCCTCGGCGATGTTGACGCCGAGGAAGCCGTTGGCGCCCATCTCCAGCCACAGCTCGGTGGTCTTGCCACCCTCGGCCGCCTGCTTCTCGATGTACTCCCGACCGTACTTGCCGGCCAGCTTGGCGACCGCCTCGCGCAGCGCCACGCGCTCCTCGGGCTCGGTGAAGTTGATCGTCATGCGTCTGCTCCCTGCTCGAGGTCGTCGCTCACGACGACCAGGACCTGCCCGGCCGCGACCTGCGACCCGGGTTCGACGTTGATCTCGGCGACGACCCCGTCGGCCGGCGCGGTGACGCTGTGCTGCATCTTCATGGCCTCCATGACCAGCAGGAGCTGGCCGGCGGAGACCCGGTCGCCCGCGGCGACGGCCACGGTGACCACCGAGCCCGGCATCGGGGCCAGGAGCGACCCCGCGACCACCTGGTCGGCGGGGTCGGTGAAGCGCGGCGGGTGGTGCCAGGTGGACGCGCCGTCGGGGCCGTCGAGGTAGACGTCGCGGGCGCCCGTGCGGGTGTCGGCCACGATGCGGCCGGCCCAGGTGCTGGCCACCCCGTCGACCTCGAGGCGCACCGCCTCGGGCCCGGCCGAGAGGACCGTGACGCCCTCGACGGCGAACCCCGTGCGGGTGCCGTGCCACTCCACGACGACCTCCGCCCCGGCGTCGGGAGCGGTGGCGCCGAGCGGCACCAGGGTGGTGCGCTGGGGCTGGGAGACGACGTTGCGCCACGCCGGCGGCAGGCCGGCTTGGACCGTACGCCGGCGCGCGTCGTCGGCGGCCAGCAGCAGCGCGGCCGCCACCGCGGCGGGGTCGGTCCCCTCGACCGCCTCGGGCGCGGCGACCTCGCGGGTCTCCAGCCAGGAGGTCGTCACGTCCATCGACGCGAACGCCGGGTCGGAGAGGATCTCGACGAGCTGGTCGCGGTTGACCGTGAGGCCGTGGATGCGCGCACGGCGCAGCGCGGCGACGAGCTGGCGGGTCGCCTGGGCCCGGGTGGGTGCCCAGGAGATCACCTTGGCCAGCATGGCGTCGTAGTGGGTGCCGACCTCGTTGCCGGACGCGAAGCCCGAGTCGAGGCGGATGCCCGCGCGAGCGAGCGGACCGAAGGCGGCCTCGTGCTCGATCTCGAGGCTCACCAGCGGGCCCGACTGCGGGGTCCAGGTCGAGTCCTCGGCGTAGAGGCGCACCTCGATGGCGTGGCCGTCGACGCGGGTGGTGGCGTCCTGGGCGGCGGCGAACGCCGCGTCGGCCTCGCCCTGCGCGACGGCGAGCTGCAGCTCGACGAGGTCGACGCCGTGGACCAGCTCGGTGACGGGGTGCTCGACCTGGAGGCGGGTGTTCATCTCCAGGAACCAGAAGCGCTCCTTGGCGGGGTCGTAGAGGAACTCCACCGTTCCGGCGCCGCGGTAGTCGATCGCCGCGGCGGCGCGACGGGCGGCCTCGTGCAGCTCCTTGGCGACGGCCTCGGGCAGGCGCGGCGCGGGTGCCTCCTCGACGACCTTCTGGTGCCGGCGCTGCACGGTGCAGTCGCGCTCGCCGAGGACGAGCACCTCGCCGGCGCCGTCACCGACGACCTGGACCTCGACGTGGCGGCCGGCCTCGACGTAGGGCTCGACGAACACGGTGCCGTCGCCGAACGCGGACGCCGCCTCGTCGGAGGCGCGCGCGATCTCTCCCTCGAGCGCCGCGAGGTCGCGGACGATCCGCATGCCGCGGCCGCCACCGCCGGCCGACGCCTTGACCAACAGCGGCAGGTCGGCCTCGGTGGGACTGTCCGGCGCCTCGAGCACCGGCACGCCCGCGGCGCGCATCAGCTCCTTGGAGCCGACCTTGGAGCCCATCGACTCGATCGACTCGGGCGCCGGGCCGATCCAGGTCAACCCGGCCGCCTCGACCGCACGGGCGAACCCGGCGTTCTCGGAGAGGAAGCCGTAGCCGGGATGGATGGCGTCGGCGCCGGCCCGGCGGGCGGCGTCGATGATCAGGTCGGCCCGCAGGTAGGTCTCGGCGGGGGTGTTGCCGGGCAGGCGCACGGCGCGGTCGGCCTCGGTGACGAACGGCAGCTCGGCGTCGGCGTCGGAGTGCACGGCGACGGTGTCGATGCCCAGGCGACGGCAGGTCGCGAAGACACGGCGGGCGATCTCGCCACGATTGGCGACGAGGACTCGGGAGATCATGCGGACACCTCGGTCAGGGTCGGGGTCCCCGTGGCGTGGTTCGCCGGGGAGCGCAGCGGAGCGGTGGACGTCATGGGTGTCCTCACATCCGGAAGACACCGAAGGAGGAGGCGCCCTCGATCGGCCGGGTGTCGATGACGGAGAAGGCGATGCCCAGGACGGTGCGGGTGTCGCGTGGGTCGATCACGCCGTCGTCGTAGAGCATCCCGGACAGGACGTAGGGCAGCGACTGCTCCTCGACCATCTGCTCGACGAACGCCCGCATGCCGGCGTCGGCCTCCTCGTCGAAGGGCTTGCCCTTGGCCTCGGCGGCGGCGCGGGTGACGATCGACAGCACGCCGGCCAGCTGGGCCGGGCCCATCACGGCCGACTTGGCGTTGGGCCAGGTGAAGAGGAACCGGGGGTCGTACGCGCGACCGTTCATGCCGTAGTTGCCGGCGCCGTAGGACGCTCCGATGAGGATGCTGATGTGCGGCACCGTCGAGTTGGAGACCGCGTTGATCATCATCGCGCCGTGCTTGATGATGCCGCCCTGCTCGTACTCCTTGCCGACCATGTAGCCGGTGGTGTTGTGCAGGAAGAGCAGCGGGGTGTCCTTGGCGTTGGCGAGCTGGATGAACTGCGTCGCCTTCTGCGCCTCCTCGCTGAACAGCACGCCCTGGGCGTTGGCCAGGATGCCGATCTCGCGACCGTGCAGTCGGGCCCAGCCGGTGACGAGCGAGGAGCCGTAGAGCGGCTTGAACTCGTCGAAGGCGACCTCGTTGCCCTCGCTGGTGCCGTCGACGATCCGGGCGATGACCTCGCGCGGATCGAACGGCTCCTTGAGGTCCTGCGGGATCAGGTCGAGCAACTCGTCGGGGTCGTGGTCGGGCTCGGCGTAGCCGACCCCGCCGGCCGCGACGTACGACGCCTTGGTCCAGTTGAGGCGGGCCACGATCCGACGGCCCAGGCGCAGCGCGTCGTGCTCGTCCTCGGCCAGGAAGTCGGCCAGGCCGGAGATGCGGGCGTGCATCTCCGCGCCGCCGAGGGTCTCGTCGTCCGACTCCTCACCGGTGGCCATCTTGACCAGCGGCGGGCCGGCCAGGAAGACCTTGGCCTGCTCCTTGACCATGACGACGTAGTCGCTCATGCCCGGGACGTAGGCGCCACCGGCGGTGGAGTTGCCGAAGACCAGCGCGATCGTCGGGACCCGCCGGGCGGAGGCGCGGGTCAGGTCGCGGAAGATCTTGCCGCCGGGGATGAAGATCTCCTTCTGCGTCGGCAGGTCGGCACCGGCCGACTCGACCAGCGAGATCATCGGCAGCGCGTTCTCCTCGGCGATCTGCGAGGCGCGGAACGTCTTCTTCAGCGTCCAGGGGTTGGAGGCGCCGCCCTTCACCGTGGGGTCGTTGGCGGTGATCATGCACTCCACGCCCTCGACGACGCCGATGCCGGTCACGACCGACGCGCCGACGGTGAAGTCGGAGCCGTAGCCGGCCAGGGGCGAGAGCTCGAGGAACGCCGACCCAGGGTCGACGAGCAGCTCGATGCGCTCGCGGGGGGTCAGCTTGCCCCTCTCGTGGTGGCGGGCGACGTACTTCTCACCGCCGCCGGCGACCGCGACGGCGTGCTGCGCGTCGAGGTCGGCGAGGCGGGCCAGCATCGCCTCGCGGTTGGTCTGCGGCGCGGCCTCGCCGGCCCCGTTCTCGGGTTGCGTGCTCACGTCTGCCGTCACTTCTCCAGCACCGCCTTCATCCTCTCGAGCGTGGTGCGCATTCCGCGCCTGTTGGTCCGGCCGCGCAGGGCTCCCAGCAGGAGCCAGTAGCCGCGCAGGAACCACACGGGCTCCAGCCGGAAGTACTCGGTCACCTCGGTGCCGCCGTCGCGCGGCGCCAGTCGGTAGCCCCAGTTGTTGACGGCCACGTCGGGCGTGCCGACGCTGAACTCGAAGACCCGCTCGGGCTCGCAGGCCGTCACCGTGCAGGCCGTCCAGTAGGTCGGGCCGACGCCGTTGCGCTTGACGTGGCCCTTGAACGTCGCGCCGACCTCGGGGCCGTCGGACCCGCGGGTCCAGCGCGCCTCGAACGTCTCGGGGCTGAACTCCCCGATGCGGGTGACGTCGCTGACCAGCGCCCACACCTCGCCGGGCGGGGCGTCGATCCAGAGCGTCACCTCGCCGGCGGGGTCGGGCAGCAGGCCCATCAGGCGCTCTTCCTCTGGGTGTAGCCGAGCAGCTTGGCCGCGAGGTCGCGCATCACCTCGTCGGCACCGCCGCCGATGGGCAGCAGCCGCGCGTCGCGGAAGTGCCGCTCGACCTCGGTGCCGTGCATGTAGCCGCTGCCGCCGTGCAGCTGCACCGCGCGGTCGCACACGTACGCCGCGGCGTCGACGCCCGTCTGCTTGGCCATCGTCACCTCCGCGATCGGCATCGTGCCGGCCGCGTGGAGGCGGGCGACCTGCCAGGCGTAGGCGCGCGCGACCTCGACATGGCGGCGCATCTCGACGAGCGTGTGCTGCACGGTCTGGTTGGCGATCAGCGGGCGGCCGAAGGTCTCGCGGCTCCGGGCGTGCTCGACGGTCAGTGCGAGGGCGCGCGCGGCGATGCCGTAGCCGTGGACCGCCAGCGCGAGCCGCTCGGAGACGAACTGGCCGGCGATCTGGAGGAAGCCGCTGCCCTCGTCGCCGACGAGGTTGGCCACCGGCACCCGGGCGTCGGCGAAGCCGAGCTCGGCGGTGTCGGAGCAGTGCCAGCCCATCTTGGCCAGCGACCGGTCGACGGTGAAGCCGGGCGTGCCCTTCTCGACGACCAGCAGCGAGATGCCGCCGTGGCCGGGACCGCCGGTGCGCACCGCGACGGTGACGAAGTCGGCGCGCACGCCGGAGGTGATGAACGTCTTGGCGCCGTTGACGACGTAGTGGTCGCCGTCGCGCACGGCGGTGGTGCGCAGGGCCGCGACGTCGGACCCGCCGCCGGGCTCGGTGATCGCGAGCGAGCCGATCAGCTCGCCGGCCAGCGTCGGGCGTACGAAGCGCTCGATCAGGTCGGCGTTGCCGGAGGCGGCGATGTGCGGCACCGCGATGCCGGCGGTGAACAGGGTGGCCATCAGGCCGCTGGACGCGCCGGCGGCGAGCATCGACTCCTGCACGGCGACCGTGTCGAGCACGTCGCCGAGCCCACCGACCTCCTCGGGGAAGCCGACGCCGATCAGGCCGAGCGCCCCCGCCTCGCGGTGGAGCTCGCGCGGCACCTCGCCGACGTCCTCCCACGCCTGCAGGTGCGGCACGATCGCGCGCCGGGTGAACTCCGCGGCCATGTCGGCGAGCGCCTGGCGCTCCTCGGTGTCGTGCTGCCAGCCGGTCATGCGATCTCCTCGGGGACGTCGACGTGACGGCTGCGGGCCCACTCGCCGAGGCCCTTGGCCTGCGGGTCGAAGCGGGTCGACGCGGCGACGCCCGCGCCCAGCAGCCCGTGGATGACGACGTTGACCGCACCCAGGTCGGGCAGCGGGTGGACCTCGACGTCGAGGTCGCGCGCCTCGGGCAGCAGGGCCGCGACCCACTCGGGGGTGACGCTCCGCAGCAGCCAGTCGATGCGCTCCGCGCGACGCTCGGCCGTGTGGGCGACCCACAGGCCGAGGTTGGCGTCGCCGCCCTTGTCGCCGGACCGGGCGTGCACCCACTCGCCCAGCGGCTGGCGCCGGGTCGCAGCAGGCCGCGGGAGCGGCGCGTGGGCCACGGGCGGGACGGCGGACGGCGCCTGCGTGGTCACCGGGTCGGCGATCACCTCGCGGGTGCCGTCGGCGTGCACGACCGTGTGGCTCACCTGGCTGCGCTCGACGTACTCCGGGCGGTAGACGCCGTAGGGCGTGGCCGGGCTGGGCGGACCCGTCATGGTGAAGCCGGGGTAGGACGCCAGCGCGAGCTCGACGGCCGGGCCGGTGAGGCCCTTGCCGGCGACCTTCGGGTCGGCGTCGCGCACGTCGCAGCGCAGCGTGGTCGACGCGCCCTGCTCGGTGTCGGCGTCGGGGCGCGGCAGCGGGCCCATCGTCCAGGTGACGTCGCCGGGGGCGCGGTCGCCCCACGCGGCCTCGAGCTGGCGGCGGACGAGCGCGGCCTTGGCCTCGACGTCGAGCCCGGTGAGCATGAACTCCACGCTGTTGCGCCAGCCCCCGAGCTCGTTGACGCAGACCTTGAGCTCTGCGGGCGGGGCCTCGCCGCGTACGCCGGTGACGGCGACGCGGTCGCGCCGCTGCTGCTCGAGGCGGATCGTGTCGAGCAGCGTGGTGACGTCGGGTCCGAGGTAGCGCGTGGACTGGATCTCGTAGACCAGCTGGGCCGTGACCGTGTCGAGCGTGACCGCCCCGCCGGTGCCCTCGTGCTTGGTGATCACGCACGAGCCGTCGGCACCGACCTCGGCGATCGGGAAGCCGATCGGCGTGGCGAGGTCGAGGTCGCCGAAGCCGCTGAAGTTGCCGCCCGTCGCCTGCGCCCCGCACTCGATGACGTGCCCGGCGACCACGGCGCCCGCGAGGGCGTCGTACGACGTCGCGTCCCAGCCGTGGTGGGCGATGCACGGGCCGACGACCAGGGAGGCGTCGGTGACGCGTCCGGTGACCACGATGTCCGCGCCGGCGCGCAGGGCCGAGGCGATGCCGAAGGCGCCGAGGTAGGCGTTGGCGGTCAGGGCGTTGTCGAACGCCAGGTGGCGCACGTCGTCGCCCTCGACGTGGGCGATGCGGGCGTCGAGGCCGAGGCCCGTGGCGACCTCGCGGAGCCTGTCGGCCAGGCCGGCGGGGTTGAGGCCGCCGGCGTTGGTGACGATGGTGACGCCCTTCTCGAGCGCGAGGGCGAGGCAGTCCTCGACCTGGCGCACGAAGGTGCGGGCGTAGCCGAGGGTGGGGTCCTTGAGCTGGTCCTTGCCGAGGATCAGCATGGTCAGCTCGGCGAGGTAGTCGCCGGTGATGACGTCGACACCCTGCCCGTCGGGCCCGGCGCCCTCGAGCATCTCGCGCATGGCGCTCAGCCGGTCGCCGTAGAAGCCCGAGACGTTGCCGATGCGCAGTGGTGGGCGGTGTGCCTCGATCATCGCGGCGCCCGCCCCTCGCCGGCCGGTCCGGCGAAGCACTGGGCGACGTCGAGCCAGCGGTCGGCGTCGGCGCCGGTGGCGACCAGGTCGGTGTCGGCGCGGTGGATGCGCTGGGTCACCAGGCGGCAGAAGTCGCCGGCCGAGCCGGTGACCACCTGGGCCGCGTCCTCCGGGCCCCAGGTCCACAGCTCGCCGGACGGGGCGACCAGCTCGAGCCGGAACTCCTCGCCCGTGGCCTCGAGGCCGTTGTTGGCGAAGGAGTAGTTGCGGGTGCGCACCCCGAGGTGGGCCACGTGGCGGATCGCGTCGGTGTCCTCGACCGGCGCGCCCAGCGCCTCGTGCACGTCGAGGCTGTGCGCCCAGGTCTCCATGAGCCGCGCCGTCGCCATCGAGGTGGCGCTCATCGGCGGGCCGAACCACGGCATCCGCTCGCCCTGCGGGTAGGCCGTCAGGGCCGCCGCCAGCCGCGTACGCGCGTCGCGCCACCGCTCGAGCAGGGCGGGGTCGCGGCCGATCTCGAGCGCGCAGGCGTCGACGTACCCGGTCGGGTCGTTGATCGCCTCGAGGACGTAGCCGTCCCAGCGCTCCTTGTCGGTCGCGGCGGCCTCGGCCACCTCGTCGGTCCACGCCAGGTGCGCCACCTGGGTGGCGACGTCCCACCCGTCGGCCGGGGTGGGGGTGCGCCAGCCGTCGTCGTCGAGGCCCGAGACGAGCTGCTCGAGGCGGTCGCCCTCGGCGGCGAGGTCGGCGAGCACCTGGGTGAGGGTGTCGGTCATGTGGGGATCCCTGGGGCGTGGTGGGTCGGGGGGACGGGGGTGGTGTCGTCGGGCGGCGGGGCGTCCGGCTCGCGGTCGAGCTCGCGGTCGAGCACGTCGGCCCACTCGCGCAGGATCCGGCGGCGGCGCGCGGAGTCGTCGGAGATCGTCGAGGCGAGCCCGAGCCCGCGGACCAGGTCGAGGGTCGCCTGCACCAGCTCGCGTACGCCCGGCTGGGACTCGTCGGCGCCGAGCGCGGCGACGGTCATCCGGTGGGCCTCGCGGCCGACCCGCTGCTCGAGCGGGGCGACCGCGGCGAGCAGCGCCTCGTCGGTGCGGGCGGCGACCCACAGCTCGAGCGCGGCGGCGAAGACGGGTGAGGCGAAGTGGTCGCCGAGCATCTCGACCACGGCCCGGGTGCGCCGGGCGCCGGTCGGCAGCTGGGCGACGGCAGCGGCCAGCTCGGCGCCGCGCCGCTCGGTGAGGTGCTCGACGGCGGCGACGACGAGGTCGTTCTTGGTCGGGAAGTGGTGCAGCTGGGCGCCGCGGCTCACGCCCGCGCGCTCGGAGACCAGCGTCGTGGTCGTCCCCGCGAAGCCGCGCTCCACCAGCAGCTCGACGGTCGCCTCGAGCAGCCGGGCCCGCATCGCGCGGGTGCGGTCCGCCTGCGGGACGCGCGTCGGGGCCGGTGGGGTCATGGGCGTCAGCCTGCCGGGGAACAAACAAACAGTCAAGCCTGACTTTTAATGGGCGTGTCCGGCGCCCGCGCCGGGTCGCGACGTGGCGCTCCCGCTCGTCGATGGGCGGTGGGATCGGCGGGTCAGCCGCGTTCGACCCCGACTTGTCGGCGTAGTCCGACACCTCGAGGGGGTTGCAACCGCCTCCAGGTGTCGGAGTCCCCGCTCGAGCGGGGACTCCGACAGGCCGGGCAGGCCCGACAGGCCGGGCAGGCCCGACAGGCCCGGCAGCTCCGACAGGCCCCCCGAGCCTCAGACCGCGGCCACCGTCAGCACCACGCGCGCGCGCTCGTCGGGGGCGAGCCACCGGCGACGGGCGCGGAGCAACCGGCGCGACGACCAGGCCAGGAACGGGAGTGCCACGGCGACCGGCAGCCAGGCGTACGGCAGCGCAGCGAGGCCGGTGAACAGCATCGCGGTCAGCGTCGTGACCAGCGAGAGCCGGCCGGCGTACCCCGCCATCGCGGCGTGCGGGGCGGGCGTCGCCCGGGGCGAGGACAGGTCGGCGGAGTAGGGCGAGCGGATCGACCAGGTCATCACGACCGCCAGCACCTGCACGAGCACGACCAGCCAGCACGACGCGACGGCGACGCCCGTCACGAGCGGCGGCAGGCCGTTGCGGAGCAGGGCCAGCACGACGGTCACGCCCGACACCAGCACCATGCACTCGGCGACGACGACCGCGCGTACGCCGAACACGTCGGCGGCGGGCACCGGCAGCGTCTCGCGCCAGACCATGCCCTTGCCGTCGAGGCACCAGGCGTTGACGCCGAAGAGCAGCGCCGCGCCGCTCGCGCTCAGCCCGGGCAGCAGCAGCACCGTCGACCACTCGAGGCCGGCGACCAGCGCGACCAGACCGGGACCCAGGCCCAGGACCAGCAGGCCGCGCCGCATGCCGACCGAGCGCCACACCGAGCCGCGGTCGAGGCGGCGCAGCAGTGCGCGGTCCGCGGAGCCCCAGCGTGGCGCCGGAGCGGGCCGCGCCTCGTGCACGCCCGACTGCGTCCGCAGCTCCTCGCGCGGCGGCAGACCCAGCGCCCACGCCGCCGGCCGCGCCCCCAGGACCACGGTCGCCACAGCGAGGACGAGGAGCAGGAGCACGACGGTCGGCCAGCGCCCGGTCCGGGCGGCGTCGGCGACCCACGTCGTCGGCAGCGCCCGCGCCAGCGGTGCGAGGTGCCCGGCGAGGTGCAGGCCGGCGAGCATCACGACGACCGCGCCACCGACCACCCGGACGACGACCACGCCGCGCGCGGTGCGACGTACGCCCTCGACCGCCCAGCCGACGGCCTGGCCGACTGCGGTCGCGAGGACGGCCCAGGCCAGCACGACGAGCTGGGCGCCGAGGAGGCGGCCGGGCGGCGCGACCAGCGCGGTGACCGCGAGGAGGCTCCAGACCTGCACCAGCCAGGCCAGGTTGAGCGGGGCGAGCAGCAGCGCGCCGAGGTGCTCGGTCACCGGACCTATCGGGTGGACCGCGGCCTCGCCGCGCGACAGCAGCTCGCGTCCGCCGCCGCTGCCCAACGCGGCGCCGACCGCCAGCACGAGGAAGCCGGCGAAGGCGGCACCGAGGTTGGAGTCGAGGGCGGCCAGTGCCCGCTCGAGCGCGGGCGACCCCACCGCGTCGAGGTCGATCCGCGCGGGGCCGACGGCGAAGGCGAGGCTGAGCGTCAGCACGACGCCCAGGCCGAGCACGGCGGGGCCGCGACGGCGTACGGTCCGGGTCCGGAACGCCAGGAGGTGGCCAGTGTCGCGCGCCGCGTCGAGCCAGCCGCGCCGACCCGTGTCAGTCGAGGAGCGCACGATAGGCCTCGCCGGTGAGGTCGGCGGCCTGCATCGCGGCGACCCGGTTGCCGCCGCGCAGCACGACCGCGTCGCCGCAGGCCTCGAGGGCCAGGTCGCGCAGGTGGGTGGAGAGGAGGACGCAGGCGCCGCGGGCGCGCGCGTCGGCGACGACCTCGAGGGTCGCCTCGACACCGAGGGGGTCGACGCCGTCGAAGGGCTCGTCGAGCAGCAGGACGGAGGGCTCGTGGAGCGCGGCGAGGACCACGCTGAGCCGGCGGCTCATGCCGTGGCTGAAGCCGCCGACCACGCGGTGGGCGACGTCGCCCAGCTCGAAGCGCTCGAGCAGGTCGCGGCCGCGCTCCTCCCACGCCTCCAGCCGGCGCAGGCGGGCGCTGAGCTGGAGGTGCTCGAACGGCGTGGCGCGCGGCACCAGTCCACCGACGTCGGGGCAGTAGCCGACCGCGCGCTTGACGCCGAGGACGTCGGTCGCGGCGTCGTGGCCCGCGACGGTGACCTGACCGGAGGTCGGCGGCACGACCCCGGCGAGCACCTTCATGGTGGTCGACTTGCCGGCGCCGTTGCGGCCCAGGAGCGCGGTGGCGCGGCCGCTGCCCGCGGACAGGTCGACGCCGGAGACCGCCTCGACGTCTCCGAAGCGGACGTGCAGGTCTCGGACGACGACGGCTGGGGTCTGGCTCACCGCACGATTCTGGCCGAGTGGGCGCGTCCTCACCCCCAGAACGCGTCGAGTCGGCGCATTCGCGCCCACCGGGCGTCGAGTCGGCGCATCCTGACCGCCGCGGTGTCAGGACGCGCCGACTCGACCCTGTCTGAACGTCAGGACGCGCCGACTCGACCCTGTCTTGGCGTCAGGACGCGCCGACTCGACCCTGTCTGGGCGTCAGGACGCGCCGACTCGACCCTGTCTGAACGTCAGGACGCGCCCACTCGACCCAGCCCGGGGTCAGGCGGGGAAGGAGCCGCCCTGCGCCGCGAGGTCGCGGAGGTAGGCGGTCGGGCGGAAGCGCTCGCCGTAGGTGTCGGCGAGCTCGTCGGCACGGTCGCAGAAGGCCGGGAGCCCGACGGGGCCGACGCCGTGGCCGGTGTCGTCCAGCGCCTGCCAGCCGGTCATGAACTGGGCCGCTCCGCCGGTCAGGGCGGGGAAGCCGATGCCCATGATCGAGCCGATGTTGGCCGCGGCGGCCGAGGTGATCACGCCCTCCTCGAAGCACTTCGCGGTCTCGAGCGCCTCGATGAACAGCATCCGGTCGCGCACGTCGCGGATCGGGGGCTGCTCCTCGGCGACCGGGAACGTCTCGGCGAGTCCGGGCCACAGGCCCGTGCGCTTGCCGGCCTCGTCGTAGTCGTAGAACCCGGCGCCCTTGAGCCGCGACGGGCGACCGAGCGCGAGCATCGTGTCGACGACCGCGGACGAGGGGTCGGCGGAGACGTCCTTGCCCTCGGCCCGCCACGCCGCCTCGTTGGCGACGCGGATCTTCTTCATCAGCTCGAGGTTGAGCTCGTCGCTGATCTGGAGCGGACCGACCGGGAAGCCGGCCGACGTCGCCGCCCGCTCCAGCGAGACCGGGTTGACGCCCTCGGCCAGCATGGTGAGGCCCTCGTTGATCTGGGTGCCGATCACGCGCGAGGTGTAGAAGCCGCGCGAGTCGTTGACCACGATCGGCGTCTTGCGGATCTGCTGCACGACGTCGTACGCCTTGGCGAGCGCGACGTCGGAGGTCTCCGCGCCGCGGATGATCTCGACGAGCGGCATCTTGTCGACCGGGCTGAAGAAGTGCAGGCCGATGAAGTCGGCCGGGCGGTCGACGCCCTTGGCCAGCTCGGTGATCGGCAGCGTCGAGGTGTTGGAGCACAGCAGCGCGTCGGGCTCGACGAAGGACGCCACCTCGGCGAACACCGTGGCCTTGAGCGACGGGTCCTCGAAGACCGCCTCGATCACCAGGTCGCAGCCGGCCAGGTCGGCGGCGTCGGCGGTGGGCGTGATGCGGCCGAGCAGCTCGTCGGCCTTCTCCTGGGTGATCTTGCCGCGCTCCACGCCCTTGGCGTTGAGGCCGGCGGTGTAGGCCTTGCCCTTCTCGGCCGCCTCGAGGGAGACGTCCTTGAGCACGACCTGCATGCCGGCGCGGGCGCAGGAGTAGGCAATGCCGGCGCCCATCATCCCGGCGCCGAGCACGGCGACCTTGGTGGCCTGCCACTTCTCGACGCCCTGCGGGCGCAGCGAGCCGGAGTTGATCGCCTGCAGGTCGAAGAAGAACGCCTGCATCATGTTCTTGGCCTGCTGGCTGACCACCAGGCTGGTGAAGTAGCGGCTCTCGATGCGCGAGGCGGTGTCGACGTCGACCTGCGCCCCCTCGACCGCGGCGCTCATGATCGCGCGCTGGGCGGGGTAGACCGCGCCCTTGGTCTGCTTGCGCAGCAGCGCCGGGAACGCCGGCAGGAACTGCGCGAGCGCCGGGGTGCGCGGGGTGCCGCCGGGCATCTTGTAGCCCGCCCGGTCCCACGGGTTCTTCGCTGCGTCCTCGTCGTCGCGGTGCTCCAGGATCCAGGCCCGGGCGGCCGGGACGAGCTCCTCGCGGGTCGCGACGAGCTCGTCGACGAGCCCCTTGGCGAGCGCCCCCTGAGGATTGAACTGGGTGCCCGGCATGAGGACGTCCATCAGCGCGGTCTGCAGGCCGAGCATGCGTACGACGCGGGTGACCCCGCCGCCGCCGGGCAGCAGGCCGAGCGACGCCTCGGGCAGCCCGATCTTGACCGACCGGTCGTCGACGGCGATGCGGCGGTTGGCCGCGAGCGCGATCTCGAGGCCGCCGCCGAGCGCGGCGCCGTTGATGGCCGCGACGACGGGGCGCGGGAACGTCTCCAGACGGCGCAGGCTGGCCTTGATCGCCTCGGCCATCGAGAAGATCTCCGCCGCGTCGTCGGGCGTCGCCTTCATCATGCTCTTGAGGTTGCCGCCGGCGAAGAAGGTCTTCTTCGCGCTGGTCAGCACGACGCCGACGACGTCGTCCTGCTCGTCGTAGAGCCGCTGGACCGCGGCCTCCATCGACGACAGGTAGAGCTCGTTCATCGTGTTGGCGCTGGCGGTGGGGTCGTCGAGCGTCAGGGTGACGATGCCGTCGGCGTCGCGGTCGTAGCGGACGGCGGTCTGGGTCTCGGTGCTGGCGGTGCTCATGCGGAGGTCCTGTCTGGCGGAGCGAGGAGGGGCAGGAGGAGGCGCGGCTCAGACGAGCTCGACGATGGTGGCGATGCCCATCCCGCCACCGACGCACAGCGTGGCGAGGCCGCGCTTCTGGTCGCGGCGGGCGAGCTCGTCGACGAGGGTGCCGAGGATCATCGCGCCGGTGGCGCCGAGGGGGTGGCCCATCGCGATCGCGCCGCCGTTGACGTTGGTGACGTCGTGGCTGATGCCCATGTCGCGCATGAAGCGCATCGCGACGGCGGCGAACGCCTCGTTGATCTCCCAGAGGTCGATGTCGTCGACCTCGAGGCCGGCCCGGGCCAGCGCCTTGCGCGCAGCGGGCGCGGGACCGGTGAGCATGATCGTGGGGTCGGCGCCCGAGACGGCGGTCGAGATGATCCGCGCCCGCGGGGTCAGGCCGAGCGACGTCCCGACCTCCTCGGTGCCGATCGCGACGATGGCGGCGCCGTCGACGATGCCGGAGGAGTTGCCGGCGTGGTGCACGTGGTCGATCGCGGGGACCCAGTGGTACTTCTCGAGCGCGACGTCGTCGAAGCCGGCGTCGCGGCCGATCTGCGCGAACGACGGGCGGAGCCCGGCGAGCCCCTCGACCGACGTGTCGGGGCGCACGGTCTCGTCGCGGTCGAGCACGGTCACGCCGGCGAGGTCCCTGACCGGGACCACGGAGCGGTCGAAGTAGCCGTTGGCCCAGGCCTTGGCGGCCCGGTGGTGCGACTCGGCGGCGTAGGCGTCGACGTCCTCACGACCCCAGCCCTCGATGGTCGCGATCAGGTCGGCGCCGATGCCCTGCGGCACGAAGCCGGTCTGCAGCGCGGTCGCCGGGTCCATCGCCCAGGCGCCGCCGTCGCTGCCCATCGGCACGCGGCTCATCGACTCGACGCCACCGGCCAGGACGAGGTCCTCGAAGCCGGAGCGCACCCGC
The DNA here is from genome assembly GCF_059621125.1 of Nocardioides sp. Z35_8. Classification (NCBI taxonomy): domain Bacteria; kingdom Bacillati; phylum Actinomycetota; class Actinomycetes; order Propionibacteriales; family Nocardioidaceae; genus Nocardioides; species Nocardioides sp. Z35_8. The sequence goes on from NZ_JCAQIE010000001.1 coordinate 691,445, forward strand.
TGCGCGGCCTGGTTGACGGCCTCCAGCCCGGAGGCGCAGAAGCGGTTGAGCTGCACGCCGGCGACGGTCTCGGGGTAGCCGGCCTTGAGCGCGGCGGTCTTGGCGATGTCGCCGCCCTGGTCGCCGATGGGGGTCACGACACCGAGCACGACGTCGTCGACGCGGCTAGGGTCGAGCGTGGGGTTGCGGGTCTTGAGCTCGTCGAGGAGTCCGACGACCAGGTCGACCGGCTTCACCTCGTGGAGCGTGCCGACGGCCTTGCCGCGGCCGCGAGGTGTGCGGATGTGGTCGTAGACGAATGCTTCTGCCATGCGGCCGATTGTGACACCATTACTGTCACAGTCCAACAGGTGTGGCGCGGGTCACCCACCCCACGGGGTCTCCGGCGACACCGCCGCAGACGAGAGGATGGTCCGGTGGAGACCGAGCTGCACGCCGACCAGCCGACGCGGCGCGACGACGAGCTGCTCACCCTCGACCAGCTCACCGAGCGCACCGGCGTCAGCGCGCGCAACGTGCGCTTCTACGCCTCCCGCGGCCTCGTGCCGCCGCCCGTGCGCCGCGGCCGCTCGGGCTACTACGGCCCCGACCACGTCGCCCGGCTCGAGCTCGTGCGCGAGCTGCAGGGCCACGGCTTCACGCTGTCGGCGATCGAGCGCTACGTCGAACAGATCCCGGCCACCGCCACGCCGTCCGACATCGCGCGCCACCTCTCGCTCCTCGCGCCGGTCACCGGCGACCGCGACGTCGACGTCCCCGGCGGCCTGTCGGGGATGGGCATCTCCCCCGAGGCCGCCGCGGCCGTCGCGGAGGTCTACGCCGCCCACGGGCGCCAGGTCGCCGAGGAGCTCTCCGAGATCGTGCGCACCAAGGTCTGGCCCCAGTTCCGCGAGGCCGGCTACACCGCCGAGCAGCTGCGCGAGTTCATCCACCGGCTCAAGCCGCTCACGATCGCGGGACTGGTGACGGCCTACGAGCAGGCGATCGACGAGAGCCAGGCGGCGTACGACGGCAGGCGGCCGCGATGACGGGCGGGGCGGTCTACCTCCTGCTCGGCCTGTCCCTGCTCCTCGCGATCGTCCTGCCCCAGCTGGTCCACCGGGTCCCGGTGTCGCCGCCCATGGTGCTCGTCGCCCTCGGCATGGCCATCGGCCTGCTGCCGATCGACGACTCGGTGAGCCTCGACCCGCAGGACCACCACACCCTGATCACCCACGTCACCGAGTTCACGGTGCTGGTCTCGCTGATGGGCGTCGGCCTGGCGATCGACCGCCGCTTCGATCCCCGGTCGTGGCGCTCGTGGCTGTCCTGGTCGCCGGTGTGGCGGCTGCTGCTGGTCGCCATGCCGCTGACCATCCTCGGCGTCGCGCTGATCGGCTGGTGGGTCGCCGGGCTGGTGCCGGCCGTCGCCCTGCTCCTCGGCGCCGCGCTCGCGCCCACCGACCCGGTGCTCGCCTCCGACGTGCAGGTCGGCGAGCCGCTGACCGAGGACGTCGACGACGGCGAGGGTCCCGGCCCGACGCGCCGCGACGACGAGGACGACGACATCCGGTTCTCGCTGACCGCGGAGGCCGGGCTCAACGACGGCCTCGCCTTCCCCTTCGTGCACCTCGCCCTGCTGCTGCTCGCCGGCGGGTTCGGCCTCGCGGACGCGGGCGCCTGGCTCGGCTGGTACGTCCTCGGCAAGATCGCCATCGGCGTCGTGGTGGGCCTCGCGATCGGATGGCTGCTGGGCCGGCAGGCCTTCCGCTCCCGCAGCGACTCGCTCCGGCTCGCCGACCACGGGGAGCCGATGCTGGCGCTCGCCGCGCTGCTCGCGGCGTACGGCGCCACGGAGGTGGTCGGCGGCTACGGCTTCCTCGGCGTCTTCGTGTGCGCGATGAGCCTGCGCGCCACCCACCGCGGCCACTCCTACCAGCGCGCGATGCACGGGGTCGTCGAGCGCCTGGAGCGGCTGATGACCCTGCTCGTGCTGCTGGTGCTGGGCATGGCGATGACCCGTGGGCTCCTCGAGCACCTCGACTGGCGCGGCGTGGCCGTGGGCCTGGGACTCGTCCTCGTCGTACGCCCCCTCGCCGGCTGGATCGCCGTGGGCGTGCTGCCCCGCAGCGAGCACCTCGACGGGGGCCTCAACCGCGGGGAGATGGCGGCCGTGTCGTTCTTCGGGGTCCGGGGCGTGGGGTCGCTGTTCTACCTCGGCTACGCCGTCAGCCACGAGCACGTGCCGGGTGAGGCGTGGCTGTGGTCGACGGTCGCCTTCACGGTGATCGCGTCGGTGCTGCTGCACGGCGTCACCGCGACCCCGGCGATGGCGCGGCTCGACGCCCGCCGCGCGGCCCGCGCCTCGGCTCGATCGACCGGCGGGTCAGGACCCGCCTGACAGCATGGCCGCATGGCCACCGTCCTCGTCACCGGCGCCACCGGCTTCATCGGCCGCCGCCTGGTCCCCGCCCTGATCGACGCCGGCCACGACGTCCGGGCGATGACCCGGCGCCCGGAGTCGTACGACGGCCCGGGCGAGCCGGTCGGGGCCGACGTCGGCGACCGCGCGTCGCTCGACGAGGCGCTGCGCGGCGTGGACGTGGCGATCTACCTCGTCCACTCCCTCGACGACCCCGACTTCGAGCGCAAGGACGCCGACGCGGCGCGCAGCTTCAGCGCCGCCGCGGCGGCGGCCGGGGTGCGGCAGATCGTCTACATGGGCGGTCTCGGCGACGACGGCGACCAGCTGTCCGCCCACCTGCGCTCGCGCCGCGAGGTCGAGGAGCTGCTGGCTCGCGACGGCGTGCCGGTGACCGTGCTGCGCGCGGCGATCGTCGTGGGCCACGGCGGCATCTCGTGGGAGATGACCCGCCAGCTCGTCAAGAACCTGCCCGCCATGGTGGTGCCCAGGTGGGTCGCGACGCGCACCCAGCCGATCGCCATCGACGACGTCGTGCGCTACCTCGCCGGGGTCGTCGACCATCCCGACGCCCTCGGCCGGGTCTTCGAGATCGGCGGCACCGAGCAGCTCACCTACCTCGACATGATGAGGGTGGCCGCCGAGGCGGCCGGCGGACGCCGCATCCCCATCGTGGTGGTGCCCGTGCTGACGCCGCGGCTGTCGTCGTACTGGCTGGCGCTGGTCACCGACGTCGACGCCACGACCGGGCGCAACCTCATCGACTCGATGTCGACCGAGGTGGTCGTGCGCGACACCTCGATCCGCGACGTCGTGCCCGGGGAGCCGCTGTCCTACCGCGAGTCGGTGCGCCGGGCGCTGGCCGAGCGGGCGGCCTCAGAAGAGCAGCGGTAGCAGGAACAGCATCGAGAGCGACCAGGTGATGTGGGTCAGGATCGGCGCCAGCACGCCGCCGCTGGCCCGTCGTTCCAGGCCGCAGACCGTGCCGAGCAGGATGGCGGCGAAGGCCAGCATCACGTTGCCGGTGGCCAGCGTCGCCACGACGTAGGCGAGCGTGGTCCACAGGACCGGGTGACGCGGGATCGCGGCGTACATCGCGCCCCGGAAGAACAGCTCCTCGGCGATGCCGTTGACGAACGTGATGGCGGCCAGCAGCGTCAGCGAGCCCTGGTCGGCGTACTCCAGGACCGAGCTGACGTAGGTCGCCAGCGGGTCGATCTCGCGCACCACCAGCGCGCCGAGGACGAAGACCCCGACCATCAGCAGCCCGAGCATGATCGGCGCCAGGATCGGCCGGATGAACACCTCGCCGTCGCCGGCGATCCGGCCGAGGTGGAGCCGGCCGGACAGGAACGCGCCGGCCGCCCAGACGCCGGCCAGCACGACCGCGGCGACGTAGAACGTGCTGCCGCCCGGCTCGAGGCGCAACGACCAGCCCAGGACGACCGCCCCGACGAGCACGACGACCGCCGCGACGACCTGCCGCCGGCGGAAGGCGGCGGCGGTGTCGCGTTGGTCGCGCGGGACCACGTCCCACAGCGACCGCTGGATCCAGGAGCGCATGTCGGCCAGCCTAGGAGGGCGCTGCCAGCGCGGCCGGGCGCACTCGGGCTAGGACGACGCGAGGAGCTCGCGCACCCGCGGCACGACCTCCTCGCCGTAGAGGCGCACCGACTCCATGCGGTGCTCGTGCGCGAGCCCGCCGACGGAGTACTTCAGCTGGAAGCGGGAGAGCCCCAGCGTCCGCGCCGCCCAGGCGATCTTCTGCGCGACCGTCTCCGGCGAGCCGACGAACAGCGCGCCCTGCGGCGCGGCGGCCTGCTCGAACTGGATGCGGGAGTAGGGCGGCCAGCCGCGCTCGCGGCCCAGCCGGGTGTAGAGCTCGGCCTGGTGGGGGTAGAGCTGCTCGCGCGCCTCGTCGTCGGTGGCGGCGACGTGGCCCGGGGAGTGCATGCCGATCGGCAGCTCGGGCAGGTCCATGCGCCCGAGCGCCTCGCGGTAGAGCTCGGCGAGCTGGACGAACGACGCGGGCGAGCCGCCGATCACCGCCAGCATCAGCGGCATGCCGTACTGCGCGGCGCGCACCACCGACTGCGGTGTGCCGCCGACGCCGATCCACGCCGGCACGCGGCCGGCCGCCGTGGTCGGGTAGACGCGCTGGGCGGAGAGCGGCGGCCGGACGGTGCCCTCCCAGGTCACCGGGCCCTCGTCCTGCAGCGCGGCGAAGAGGTCGAGCTTCTCGGCAAAGAGCCGGTCGTAGTCGGAGAGCTCGAGACCGAAGAGGCCGAAGGACTCGATGAACGAGCCGCGCCCGAGCTGCACCTCGGCCCGCCCGCCCGACACGGCGTCCAGGGTGGCGAAGCGCTGGTAGACGCGGATCGGGTCGTCGGAGGACAGCACGGTCACGCCGGTGCCGAGGCGGATCCGCTCGGTCTGCCCGGCGATCGCGGCGAGCACGACGTCGGGGGCGGAGATCGCGAAGTCGGGGCGGTGGTGCTCGCCGAGGCCGATGTAGTCGACGCCGACCCGGTCGGCGAGCACCGCCTCGGCGACGACCTGGCGGAGCGTCTCCGGGTGGTTGCACGGGGCGCCCTCGAGCGGGGCGTCGCCGAACGTGTCGAGGCCCAGCGTGGGGTGCTCGCGCGTACCGAGCACGGAGAAGTCGAAGTCGGCCATGGGTCCGCCCTCCTTGGTTGGTTGAAGCGTGAACCACCGGGGCCGGCCGGGCATTCCGGACAGCACACTGGCCCGTGAGTCCCTGAGGGACTCACGGGCCAGTGGCGGTGGATCGAGGCCGTCGGTGGACGGTGAGTCTCAGGGAGACTCAGGGCCCAGGGCGGCGTTGGTTCATCAAGGTATGCAGGCCGACCTGCACCTCCCACGGCGAATTCAGCGAGGGAAGCGCAGGTTCAGCGACATACCGTGATGAACCGTCGGGGGGCCGAGCGCCAGGTCAGCGACCGCGGCTGAACGACGACGCGCTGTGCGCGCGACCGCCCTGCGAGGTGCCGGCCGAGGCGCCGCCGCCCGAGCCGCCGCTGCGGCCCCGGCGCTGACCGCCGGAGGACTGGCCGCCCTTGGCCGACTGCCCGCCGGACGCGGCGGAGGAGCGGCGCTGGCCGCCCTGGCCACCCTGACCGCTGCCGCCCTGGCCGCTGCTCCTGCCGCGACCACGCGACCTGTTGCGGCCACCGCCACCGCCGCCGGCGCGAGCGCCCTGGGCGCCGGCACCGGTCGGGGTCTCGACCACGAGACCGCCGGGGACGAGGGTCCGCTCACCGGGAGCGAGCTGGACCAGCATCGGGTGGCTGGGGCCGTTGACCTTGGTGGTGGTCGGCTTGATGCCGGCCAGACGGGTCAGGTCGCGCACGTCGCGCACCTGCTCGTCGGTCATCAAGGTGATGACGGTGCCCTCGTTGCCCGCGCGCGCCGTACGGCCCGAGCGGTGGAGGTAGGCCTTGTGCTCGACCGGCGGGTCGGCGTGGACCACGAGGGCGACGTCGTCGACGTGGATGCCGCGCGCGGCGATGTCGGTCGCGACCAGCGTGGTGGCGTGGCCGGCGTGGAAGGCCTCCATGTTGCGGGTGCGGGCGTTCTGCGACAGGTTGCCGTGCAGCTCGACGCTGGGCACGCCCGACTTGTTGAGCTGGCGGGCCAGCGCCTTGGCGCCGTACTTGGTGCGGGTGAAGACCACCGTGCGGCCCGGGGCCGACGTGAGGTCGACCAGCACCGGCACCCGCTGCTCGCGCGAGAGGTGCAGCACGTGGTGGTGCATCGTGGAGACCGGCGACTGCGCCGAGTCGGCCTCGTGGGTGACGGGGTTGGTCAGGAAGCGCTTGACCAGCACGTCGATCGCCTTGTCGAGCGTGGCCGAGAAGAGCAGGCGCTGACCCGACTGCGGGGTCTTGTCCATGATGCGGCGCACGCCCGGCAGGAAGCCGAGGTCGGCCATGTGGTCGGCCTCGTCGAGGATCGTCATCTCGACGGCGGAGAGGTCGGCGTAGCCCTGGCCCATCAGGTCCTCGAGGCGCCCGGGGCAGGCGATGACGACGTCGACGCCCTTCTTCAGCGCGGTGACCTGGGGGTTCTGGCCGACGCCGCCGTAGACCACGACGGTCGACAGGCCGGCGGCCTTGGCGAGCGGGACGAGGGCGGCGTGGATCTGGCCGACGAGCTCGCGCGTCGGCGCCAGGATCAGCGCGCGCGGCTTGCGCGGCATGGCCGGCATCTTCGACGCGTCGAGGCGGGCCACGAGCGGGAGCAGGAACGCGTACGTCTTGCCGGAGCCGGTGCGGCCGCGGCCGAGGACGTCGCGACCGGCGAGGCTGTCAGGCAGCGTCGCGGCCTGGATCGGGGTGGGAGTGGTGATGCCCTGCTGCTCGAGGATCTGCGCGAGCGAGGACGGAACGCCGAGGGCGGCGAAGTTCATGTGACTGCTTTCGGTTGGCGTCTCGCCACCGTGAGCCGCGATGTGCGTGGAACGGACGTACGCGGCGTACGTGCCTCAGAAGTGAGGAAAGGTCCGCAAGGACCTGCGCCCGGGGCAAGACCGGCCGGGCGTCTGAGAGACCCACGCTACCGGTGCGGATGGTGTTCGTGTGAATTTCCCGCGCGGTGACGCTCGCCTCGTTCGTCCCGGCCGGCTGTCGCGCGACGCGTCAGGCGCAGCAGACGGCGCCCCCGTCGACGGCCTCCTCGACCCGCTCCTCCACAGCGGGGACCGGTGCGTCGTCGGTGATCGTGTAGACCTCCCAGCGCTCCCCGTCGGGCGTGTTCTGCACCCAGAACTTGTCCTGCTTGGCGTAGCAGCAGGTGGTGTCGCGCTCCTCGGTCGTCGCGAAGCCGGCCGCCGCGAGGCGGGTCAGCTCGGAGTCCACGGCGTCGACGTCCTCGACCTCGACGCCGAGGTGGTTGATGCTCCCGCCCTGCCCGGCGTTCTCCACCAGGACGAGCTTGAGCGGCGGGTGGGCCACCGCGAAGTTGGCGTAGCCCGGGCGGACCTTGTGCGGCTCGGTGCCGAAGAGCGTGGAGTAGAAGGCGATCGACGCCTCGAGGTCGTCGACGTTGAGCGCGAGCTGTAGGCGGGACATGGGGTGCTCCTTGAGATATTGATGGATGTCGATGGGTCGAGATTGCCGTAGACATCGACATCTGTCAATATTGACTCGTGTCGAAGTCCGAGCTGACCCTGAGCCCCGTCGAGACCGTCGCCTGCTGCTCGCCGCTGGTGCGCGAGCCGCTGTCGGCCCACCGGGCCGAGGGGGTCGCGCCGCTGCTCAAGGCGCTCGCCGACCCGGTGCGCCTGCGCCTGGTCTCGATCGTCGCCGCCAGCGAGGGCGGCGAGGCCTGCGTGTGCGACCTCAACGACGCCTTCGACCTCTCCCAGCCGACCATCAGCCACCACCTCAAGGTGCTGCACGACGCCGGCCTGCTCGAGCGCAGCAAGCGCGGCGTGTGGGTCTACTACGCCGTGCGTCGCGAGGTGCTCGCCGACCTCGCGGCCCTCATCGGCGGGGACGCGTGAGCACGCCCGACCGCGCGGGCGGCGGGCTCTCGACGCTCGACCGCCTCCTGCCCCTGTGGATCGGCCTCGCCATGGCCGCCGGGCTCCTCCTCGGCCGCTCGGTGCCCGGCCTGGACGACGCGCTGTCGGCCGTCGAGGTCGACGGGATCTCGCTGCCGATCGCGATCGGCCTGCTGGTGATGATGTATCCCGTCCTGGCGAAGGTGCGCTACGACCGCCTCGACACGGTCACCTCCGACCGGCGCCTGCTCGTCGCCTCCCTTGTCCTCAACTGGGTGCTCGGGCCGGCGCTGATGTTCGCGCTGGCGTGGCTGCTGCTCCCCGACCTCCCGGACTACCGCACCGGACTGATCATCGTCGGCCTGGCCCGCTGCATCGCGATGGTCGTCATCTGGAACGACCTCGCGTGCGGTGACCGCGAGGCCGCCGCGGTGCTGGTGGCCCTCAACTCGGTCTTCCAGGTGGTCGCCTTCGCCGGCCTCGGCTGGTTCTACCTCGAGGCGCTGCCCGTCTGGCTGGGACTGGAGGGGGCCGCCCTCGACGTGTCCACGTGGCAGGTCGCGAAGTCGGTGCTGGTCTTCCTCGGCGTGCCGCTGCTGCTCGGCTGGCTCTCGCGCACCTACGGCGAGCGCCTCCGCGGCCGGGAGTGGTACGAGGCGGCGTTCCTCCCGCGGGTCGGTCCCTGGGCGCTGGTCGGGCTGCTCTTCACGATCGTCCTCCTCTTCGCCCTCCAAGGTGAGCAGGTCACCAGCCGGCCCCTCGACGTGGCGCGCATCGCGCTGCCGCTCCTCGCCTACTTCGCCCTGATGTGGGGCGGCGGCTTCCTGCTCGGCCGCGTGCTCGAGATGTCGTACGAGCGCACCACGACGCTGGCGTTCACCGCGGCGGGCAACAACTTCGAGCTGGCCATCGCGGTGGCCGTGGCGACGTTCGGCGTCACGTCCGGCCAGGCGCTGGCCGGTGTCGTGGGCCCGCTCATCGAGGTGCCCGTGCTCGTCGGCCTCGTCCACGTCAGCCTGGCCCTGCGTGGCCGCTTCGCCGACTGGGCGCCGGGCCCGGCACCCGATCCCGCACCCGACCCGATCGTGCCGAGGAGCCGACGATGACCACTCCCAGCGTGCTGTTCGTCTGCGTGCACAACGCCGGCCGCTCGCAGATGGCCGCCGGCTGGCTGCGTCACCTCGCCGGCGACCGGGTCGAGGTGCTCTCGGCCGGGTCGGCGCCGGCGTCGTCGATCAACCCGGTCGCCGTAGCGGCGATGGCCGAGGTCGGCATCGACATCGCGCGCCACCAGCCGCGGGTCCTCGACGAGGCCGACGTGCGCGCCTCCGACGTCGTCGTCACGATGGGGTGCGGCGACGCCTGTCCGTTCTTCCCCGGCACTCGCTACGAGGACTGGCGCCTCGACGACCCCGCCGGGCAGGGGATCGAGGCTGTGCGGCCGATCCGCGACGAGATCCGCCGCCGGGTCGACCAGCTGCTGGCCTCGTTGGCCTGACCGCAAGGGACCGCGGTACGCCGCGCGGCTCAGGCGCTGGCGCGGCGGACCAGTGTCGGGGGGATGATCAGCCGCATCGGACGGCCGGAGGCGGGGTCGTCGACGCACTCGAGCAGCAGGCGCGTCGCGCGCTCGGCCATCTCGTCGACCGGCTGCCGCACGGTGGTCAGCGCCGGCGTGGTGCGCTCGGCGACGCCGAGGTCGTCGAAGCCGACGACGGCGATGTCGTCGGGCACCCGGCGCCCGAGCTCGGCGAGCACCTTCAACGCACCCGCGGCCATCAGGTCCGAGGCGACGACGAGACCGTCGAGGTCGGGGTGGCGCTGCATCAGCAGACGGGTGGCCGCCTCGCCGCTCGCCTCGGTGAAGTCGCCGTGCTCGATCGCGTCGGCGGCCAACCCGGCCGCTGCCATGGCCTGGCGCCACCCGACGACACGGTCCTCCGCGGCCGTCATGTCGGAGGGCCCGGCGATGGTGCCGATGCGCGTGCAGCCGCGGGCCACGAGCAGCTCGGTGGCCTCGCACTCCCCCGCCACGTTGTCGACGTCGACGTAGGCGACGCGGTCGCCGCCGGTCCAGGGCCGGCCGCCGAAGACGCAGGGCAGGCCGATGTCGGCGAGGTGCTCGGCGAGCCGGTCGTCGCGGTGGTGGGAGACGACGAGCGCGCCGTCGACGTGCCGGTTGGTGAGGTAGCGCAGGGTGCGCGTGCTCGAGGCGCCCGGCCGGGCGAGCAGCAGCACGAGCTGGATGTCGCGCTCGCCGAGCACGCGGGTCACCCCGCGCAGGGTGCCGGCGAAGAACGGGTCGGAGAAGACCCGGTCGTCGGGCTCGGGCACGACCACCGCGATCGAGTCGGTGCGCCGGGTGACCAGGCTGCGCGCCGCCGGGTTGGGGACGTAGCCGAGTGTGCGGACCGCCGTCTCGACCGCCGACTGGGCACGCGCGCTGACGCGCTGGCCGCCGTTGATCGCGCGGGAGGCCGTGGCGCGCGAGACGCCGGCGACCCGGGCCACCTCGTCGAGGGTGGGCTGGCCGGCGCTGGCGGCACTCCGCGACGACGACACGCGCGCCACGCTAGTGCGCCCCGCCCACCGGTGGCGGCAGGCTCCCGGAGCGGGCCAGCTCGCCGTACCAGTGGGCGCTGGACTTCGGCGTCCTCCGCTGGGTGGCGTAGTCGACGTGGACCAGGCCGAAGCGCTTCGCGTAGCCGAAGGCCCACTCGAAGTTGTCGCAGAACGACCAGTGGAAGAACCCGCGCACGTCGACGCCCTCCTCGATGGCGCGGTGCACCGCGCGCAGGTAGGAGTCGAGGAACGCGATCCGGTCGGGGTCGTGGACCCGGCCCTGAGAGTCGGGGGCGTCGGCGAACGCCGCGCCGGTCTCGGTGAGGTAGATCGGCAGGCGGGGGTAGTCGTCGTGCAGGCGCCGCAGCAGGCGGTGCAGGCCGTCGGGCTGGATCTCCCACCCCATGTCGGTGAGCGGCAGCCCGCGGCTGGGGAACGTGACGTGCTCGGAGCCGGGGAACGGCGAGAGCGCCACCCGCTCGGGGTGGTCGGCACCGAGGCCGACGACGTCCGTGCGCGGGTGACCCGACACCTCGTTGCCGTGGTAGTAGTTGACGCCCAGGACGTCGATCGGGGACGAGATCACGTCGAGGTCGCCGTCGCGCACCACGTCGAGCCACGGCCGGCCCTGCCAGGTCAGCGCGGCCGTGTCGTCGAGCACGTCGGCGGGGTAGGCGCCGCGGAAGACCGGGTCGAGGAAGAACCGGTTGTGCAGGCCGTCGATGCGCCGCGCGGCGTCGACGTCGACCGGGTCGCTCGGGTCGCTCGGGTCGGGGACGGTGAAGTTGAGGCTGAGCCCGAGCCGGTCGACGCCCCGGCTGCGCAGCTCCTGCGTCGCGAGCCCGTGCGCGAGCAGCAGGTGGTGGGCCGCGATCAGGCCCGCGGCCCCCTCCTGGCGTCCGGGGGCGTGGTGGCCCGCGGTGTAGCCGAGGAAGGAGGAGCACCACGGCTCGTTGAGGGTGGTCCAGGTCGGCACCCGGTCGCCCAGGGCGTCGTGCACGGCGATGGCGTGATCGACGAACCGGTGGGCGGTGTCGCGGTTGGTCCACCCGCCGGCGTCCTCGATCACCTGCGGCAGGTCCCAGTGGTAGAGCGTCAGCCACGGCGCGATCCCGTGCGACAGCAGCTCGTCGACGAGCCGGTCGTAGAAGGCGAGCCCCGCTGCGTTGACCGGACCGGCGTCGGGTCGCACCCGCGGCCACGCGACGGAGAAGCGGTAGGACGTCGCACCGAGGTCGGCCAGCAGGGCCACGTCGTCGGGCATCCGGTGGTAGTGCTCGCAGGCCACGTCGCCGGTGTCGTCGTTGAGCACCGCACCGGGGATGTGGGAGAACGTGTCCCAGATCGACGGCGTACGTCCGTCCTCGGCGACGGCGCCCTCGATCTGGTAGGACGCGGTCGCCATGCCCCAGACGAAGTCGGTCGGGAAGCGTGCGGCCTCGGTGTCGATGGCGGTGGCGGCGGGCGTGGCGGCGGGCGTGGTGTGGATGGTCATCCCTTGACGGCTCCTTGCATGATCCCGGTCACGAGCTGGCGACCGGCGACGACGAACAGGACGAGGAGCGGGACGGTGGCCAGGGTGGTCCCGGCGAGGACCATGCTGAAGTCCTTGAAGTACCCGCTCTGCAGCTGGTTGAGCGCCACCTGGATGGTGGGGTTGTCCGACGGCAGGGCGATCAGCGGCCAGAAGAAGTCGGTCCACACCTGCATGAAGGTGAACAGCCACAGGATCGCCGCGGCGGGTCGCGCCGCCGGGACGGCGACCGTGAGGAAGGTGCGGATCTGCGAGCACCCGTCCATCCGCGCGGCCTCGATCAGCTCGTCGGGCACCGCGTCGACGAGGTACTGGCGCATGAAGAACACCCCGAAGGCGGTCACCAGCCAGGGGATGACGACCGACCAGATGCTGCCCGCCCACCCCAGCTTGGACATCAGGATGAACAGCGGGACGACGCCGAGCTGGGTGGGCACGGCCATCGTCGCGACGACCATGACCATCAGCGGCCCGTTGCCCCGGAAGCGGAGCTTGGCGAAGGCGTAGCCGGCGAGGGTGCAGAAGAAGACCACCGAGCACGCGGTGACGGTCGAGACGAGCAGGCTGTTGCCCAGCGCCTTCCAGAAGGGGATGGAGTCGAGCGCGCGCTGCGCGTTGTCGATGAAGTGGCCGCCCGGGAGCAGCGGCGGGATGCCCTGGGCGGCCACCTCCTTGGTCTGCGAGCCCAGCAGGAACGACCAGTAGAGCGGTGCGGCCGAGCCGAGCGCGAACGCGGCCAGCAGCCCGTAGACGAGGAACCCCGGGCGCCGGCTCATCGGGATCCTCCCCGGGTGCCGAAGCGGCGGATGGCCAGGAAGTTGCCGATGGCGAAGACGCAGATCACGAGGAACAGCAGCCAGGCCGTGGCCGAGGCGCGGCCGAGGTCGCGCAGCTGCCAGCCGAAGTCGTAGATCAGCATCGTGATGGTGCCGAACTGCCGGTCGCTGCCTCCGTTGCGGGCCGCGGTGTCGTCGAAGAGGCGGGGCTCGGCGAAGATCTGGAGACCTCCGATGGTGGAGGTGATGATGACGAAGACCATCGTGGGCCGGATCATCGGCACGGTGATGGACAGGAACTGGCGCACCCGGCCGGCTCCGTCGATCGCGGCCGACTCGTAGAGGTCGCGGGGCACGGCCTGCATCGCGGCCAGGAAGATCAGCGCGTTGTAGCCGGTCCAGCGCCAGTTGACCATCGTCGCGATCGCGACGTGGCTGGCGAGCCGGTCGGTGTGCCACGCGATCGGGTCGATGCCGACCATGCCGAGGAGCTCGTTGACCAGGCCGTAGCGGTCGCCGTAGAGGCTGCCGAAGATGATCGCCACGGCCACGGGCGAGACGACGAACGGCAGCAGGATGCTCATCCGCCACGTCGTGCGCGCCCGCAGCTGGTTGTCGAGCAGGGCGGCCACCACGAGCGCGAGCAGGATCTGCGGCACCGAGGAGATCAGGAAGATGCTGATCGTGTTGACCAGCTGCTTGGTGAAGTAGGGGTTGTCGATGACCTCGCGGTAGTTGCCGAGGCCGACGAAGTCGCCCTGGCCGCCGAGCAGGCTCCAGTCGTGCACCGACACCCACGCGGTGTAGGCCAGCGGGAACATGCCGACCACGAGGAAGACGATGAAGAACGGGGCGATGTAGAGGTAGGGCGAGAGCGCCACGTCGAGCCGGCTCAGCCGGTGGCTCCACGGCCGCGGGCGCCGCCCGGGGTCGCGGCCGGCCGGGAGCCGGGCCCGGGACGACGGCACCTGCTCGGTGCCGTCGCCCCGGGTGGGGAGATGAGTGGTCACGTCTCGCCGATCGGGTGGTGGGGTGCCCGGGGCCGGGTCAGCCCAGGGCCTCGACGTCGGTCAGGAACTGCTCCCACGACGTGTCGGGGTCCTGCGAGCCGTCGTCGACGCGCAGGATGGCGGCCTGGAACGCGGAGAGGATGTCGGAGTACTTCGGGCCCTTGAACGGCTGCACCGTGATCGCCGCCGCGCGCTCGGCCGTGATGGTGCCGATGGGCGCGTCGTTGAAGAACTCGTTGACCGCCTCCTTGACCTCCGGGGCGTCCTGCGCCTCGACCTGGCTGGGGAACGCACCCACGGCCTCGAACGCCTTGGCCTGCTGCTCGGGGGCGGTCAGCCAGGCGGCGACCTCCTTGGCCTCCTCGATGTTGTCGCCCTGCGCCGGGACGGTGAGGAACGAGCCGCCCCAGTTGCCGCCACCGCCGGGGAAGACGTTGGCGATGTCCCATCCCTCGACGCCCTCGGAGTTGCCCTCGATGATGCCCATCATCCAGCCGGGGCAGGCGATCGTGGCGAAGCCGTCGTCCTGGAACTGCGCGGTCCAGTCGTCGCTCCACTGCGGGATCTTGGACGACAGCCCGCTCTCGATGTTGTCGGTGACGGCGGTCCACACCGCCTGGAGCTCGGGGTTGTCCACGTCGATGGTGGCCTCGTCGGTCTCGAACGGGTACTCGACCTGGTTGAGCATCGCCTGCGCGAGCGCGCCGGAGGAGTCGTACCACGCGGTGCCGGGCATCGCCTTGACGAACTTCTCGCCGGTCGCGAAGTAGTCGTCCCACGTCCCCATCAGCTTGGCCACCTCCTCGCGGTCGGTGGGCAGGCCGGCCTTCTTGAACAGGTCGGCGCGGTAGCAGATGCTCTCCGGCCCGACGTCGGTGCCGTAGCCGATCATCTGGCCGTCGGCGTTGGTGCCGGCCTCGGCCTTCCAGTCGAGCCAGCGGCCCTCGAGCTCGGGGTCGGTGAGGTCGACGAAGGCGCCGCTCTCGGCCATGATCGCGGGCATCGCGTCGCCCTCGATCGCCTCGATGTCGGAGAGGCCGGAGCCCGCCGCGAGCTTGGTGTAGAGGTTGGCCTTGGCGTCGTCCCAGGTGCCGACCTTGACCTGCTTGATCTTGATGTCGTCGTTGTCGGCGTTCCACTCCTCGATGAGGTCCTCGTAGCCGAACTCGTTGAACGTCGCGACGGTGATCGTGGTCGCGCCATCGGCGCTCGATCCGTCGGAGTCGTCGTCGTTGCTGCACGCGGCCGCGGTCGTCGCGAGGGTGAGCGCCATCAGTGCGCTCGAGGCGAGTCGCACCCGCCGGGTCCGCTGGGTCCTGCTTGCTGTCTGCACCACTGCACTCCTGCCGTCCTGCGGGGTGCCGGGCTGGTCGCCCGGCCGGAGGTGGACGTGAGCGGTGTGAGAGCGCTTCCACTTCCGTCCGCCAGCAACTATGACGACGGTCACATGACCTGTCAACGGCTTGCGGACGAAACCGATCCGGAATGTGAGAGCGCTTCCATGAAAGCGGCACTCACGACCAGTCCAGGACCCCGTCGTCGAGGGGCGCGCGGCGGATCGTGCGGGCGTCGTGGAGGTAGCTCTGCCGCAGCGTCCACGGGGCGACGGTGCCTTGGCGCGGCAGCGTGTGGACCACCCGCTGGATGTAGCCCGCGTCGAAGTCCATCAGCGGGACCTCCTCGACCGACGGGTCGCGCACCGGCACCACCGAGCGCTCCCCGGTGGCGCGCATCCGCGTCAGCAGCCGGACGACGTACTCGCTGACGAGATCGGCCTTGAGCGTCCAGGAGGCGTTGGTGTAGCCGATCGTGAAGGCGAAGTTGGGCACCCCGGACAGCATCATCGCCCGGTAGGCCATCGTGTCGCGGGGCTCGACGGTCTCGCCGTCCACGCTGAGCTCGGCGCCGCCGAAGACCTGCAGCGACAGGCCGGTGGCCGTCACGACCACGTCGGCCTCGAGCCGCCGCCCCGACTCCAGCTCCACGCCGGTCTCGGTGAAGGTGGCGATGCGGTCGGTGACGACCTCCGCGCGTCCGTCGCCGATGGCCCGGAACAGGTCGCCGTCGGGCACCAGGCACATCCGCTGGTCCCACGGGTCGTAAACCGGGTTGAAGTGGGTGTCGACGGCGTAGCCGGCCGGCAGCTGCGCCACGTTGACCCGGCGCACGAAGCGGCGCACGAGGTCGGGGCGGCGGCGGCTCGCGCGGTAGAGCGCGGCCTGCAGCGCGATGTTCTTCCAGCGGGTCACGACGTAGGAGCGGTCCTCCCCCACCAGCCTGGTCAGCCGCCCCTTCACCCCGTCCGTGGCCGGCACGGGGAGGACGTAGGTCGGCGAGCGCTGCAGCATGGTGACGTGCGCGGCGCCCGTGTCGGCGAGGGCGGGCACGAGGGTGACGGCGGTGGCGCCCGAGCCGATCACGACCACGCGCTTGCCGGTGTGGTCGAGGTCGTCGGGCCAGCGCTGCGGGTGCACGAGCCGGCCGCCGAAGCGCTCCTGTCCCTCGAAGTGCGGGGCGTGGCCGGCGTCGTAGTCGTAGTAGCCGCTGCACGCCCAGAGGAAGCCGGCGGTGATGGTGCGCCGCTCGCCGTCGACCTCGGCGGTCACCGTCCACCGTGCGGCGCTCGAGTCCCAGTCCGCCGCGACGACGCGGTGCCCGTAGCGGATGTGGCGGTCGACGCCGTGCTCGCGCGCGGTGTCGCGCAGGTAGGCCAGGATCGAGGCGCCGTCGGCCAGCGCCGTGTCGCCGCGCCACGGCCGGAAGCGGTAGCCCAGCGTGTGCATGTCGGAGTCGGAGCGCACGCCCGGGTAGCGGAAGAGGTCCCACGTGCCGCCGCTGGCGTCGCGCCGCTCCCACACGGCGTACGTCGTCTGCGGCAGGTCGGTGGCCAGGTGCGCGGCCGCGCCGATGCCCGACAGCCCGGCCCCGATGATCAGCACGTCGACGTGCTCGCCACTGCTCACGTCCCGAGGGTAGGTGACGCGGGCCCAGGGCGTGACCACGAGTGACAGGTCAGCGCAGGTTGCGCGCCATCGCCGCGAGCCCGAGCACCGGGCCGGGCAGCAGGAGCAGCGACACCAGCGGCCCGAGGTCGCCGACCAGCGCGACGGTCAGCGCGATGGCACCGATGGTGAGGCCGAAGCCCAGGCCGTTCTGGATGGCGAGCGCGCTGCCCACGAGGTGGGGCGGGCACGCCCGGGCCGACAGTGCGGAGAACTGGGCCGAGTCGGCGACGACCGCGGCGCCCCACACGAGCAGCAGCGCCAGCGCGAGCGCGACCGGGGCGCGCGCGACCAGCGGGTAGAGCAGGCAGGCGGCGCCGGAGACGGACAGCGCGGTCGCGGCCACGCGTACGCCGCCGACGCGCCGGCTCCACCAGCCCCCGGCGACCGACCCGAGCGCCCCCGCCCCGATCACCGCGAACGCCCAGCCGTTGAGGGTCGTGCCGCGGTCGCCGAGGAGGTCGAGCAGCAGCAGCGGCACGAGGGTCCAGAAGGCGTAGAGCTCCCACATGTGCCCGAAGTAGCCCAGCGCCGCACCCCGGTAGCCCCGCACCCGGAACGCCTGGAGCACGGCGCCGGGGCGCAGCCCGGCGGCACCTCCGCGCGGCAGGTGGGGCCCGTCGCCGAGCAGCAGCACCACGACGCCGGCCGCGAGGGCCAGCACCGAGGAGGTGAGGACGACGGCCCGCCACTGCCAGCCGAGGCCGAGCGAGGTGATCAGGTGCGGGAGGGCGGTGCCGAGGGTGAGCATGCCGACGAGCCAGCCGAGCGCCTCGCCGGCGCGGTCGGGGGACCAGGAGACGACGAGCTTCATCCCCAGCGGGTAGATGCCGGCCAGGCTGAGTCCGGTGACGAACCGCCACGCCACCCCTTCGGCCGTGCCGTCGGCGAGCAGCGCGAAGCCGGCGTTGCTGCCCGCGCCGAGCACGCAGGCGACCGCGAAGATCCGGCTCGCCGGGAAGCGGTCGGGCAGGCTGGTCACCGCCGCGAGGAGCGTGCCGAGGACGAAGCCCGACTGCACGGCGACGGTGAGGCTGCCCAGGCCCGCGTCGGTCAGGTCCCAGACCTCGCGGAGGTCGGCGGCCGCGGCGTTGGCGCTGAACCACAGCGACGTGCCGAGCAGCTGGGCGACGACGACCACCGGCACGGCGAGGCGCGCGCGGCGCGCCGCGACCGGGTGCGTGTCGACGTCCACCGCCTCACCCTCCCAGAGACGGGCTCAGGCGCGGGCGTGGAGCTCGACGAACCTGGCCAGCAGCCGCACCGGCTCGGCGACCATCGCCTCGCGGGCGGCCGACTTGAGGTGCTCCTGCTCGTGCGGCTCGTAGTAGCCGTGGGCGCTGTAGGCGTCGATGCGGTCGCAGATCGCGACGGCGTCGAGCTCGGGGTGGAACTGCGTGGCGTAGACGTGGCGTCCGATCCGGAAGGCGTGGACGGGGCAGGTGGGCGTCGAGGCGAGCAGCACCGCGCCGTCGGGCAGCCGCGAGACCGCCTCCTTGTGACCGAGGTAGGCCAGGAACTCCGCCGGCATCACACCGAACAGGGGGTCGGCGCGGCCGGCCTCGGTGAGCCCCACGGGCAGGGCGCCGATGGGCTCGCCCCACGTCCGGTCGACGACGCCGCCGCCCAGAGTGCCGAGCACCCCGATGCCGTAGCAGGCGCCGAGGAACGGGAAGTCGGCCGCGACCGCCCGCTCGGCGAGCCGGTGCAGCTCGGCCTCGGCCCGGCGCTGCGCCGGCGACTTCACGTCCTCGGGGTCGGAGACGTTGAAGGGGCCGCCGCCGAGGATGATCCCGGACCACGCGGCGAGGTCGACCTCGCCGAGCGGCTCGGCCTCGAGCCGGACGCGCACCAGCTCGTCGGGGCGCAGGCCGCAGCCGGCCAGCACCGCGTCGTACTCCTGCTGGGCGACGTCGTCCTCCGCGCGGGTGCCGAGGAAGAGGAAGGGCCTCACGCCTGCGCCGCCGCGCCGTCGGCGAGCAGCCGGTCGACATCGCGTACGCCCCACGCCTCGAGCGCCTCACGGGTGTGCTGCCCCGGCAGCGCCGGCGCGAGGCCCAGGGTGGGGGCGGTGCGCGAGAAGCGCGGCGCGGGCGCCGGCTGGGTGACCCCGTCACGCTCGACGAAGGTGCCGCGCGCGGCGAGGTGGGGGTGGGCGGGGGCCTCGGACAGGGGTACGACGGGCGCGACGCAGGCGTCCGTGCCGTCGAAGACCTCGCACCACTCGGCCTGCGTGCGCTCCTTGAACCGCCGGGTCAGCGCGTCCCGGATCTCGGCGTGGTTGGCCGGGTCGTCGCGGTCGGGCAGGTCGACGCCGACGCGCTCGACGAGCGCGGCCCAGAACTGCGGCTCGAGCGCGCCGACGCTCACGTGCCGGCCGTCGGCGGTCTCGTAGAGGTCGTACCACGGCGTGCCGCCGTCGAGCAGGCCCGAGCGGCGGGTGTCGGTGGCGAGGCCGATCGCGGCGAAGGTCGAGGCCATCGCGTTGAGGTGGGCGGTGCCGTCGACGATCGCGGCGTCCACCACCTGGCCGCGTCCGCTGGCGCGCGCCTCGAGGAGCGCGGCGAGGACGCCGATGACGAGGTAGGTCGAGCCACCGCCGAAGTCGCCGAGGAGGTTGCTCGGGAAGTGCGGCCGGTCGCGGTCCTGGCCCAGGCCGTGGAGCGCGCCGCTGATCGCGACGTAGTTCATGTCGTGCCCGGCCGCCCCGCTCCACGGGCCGTCCTGGCCCCAGCCGGTCATCCGCGCGAAGACCAGGCGCGGGTTGCGGGCGTGACACGTGTCGGGGCCGAGCCCGAGGCGCTCCATCGCGCCCGGGCGCATCCCCTCGACGAGGACGTCGGCCTGCTCGACCAGGTCGAGCACGGTGGCGACCGCGTCGGGGTGCTTGAGGTCGAGGGCCACGCTCGCCCGGCCGCGGGCCATCACGTCCTTGGCTCCCATCGCGAACATCCCGCCACCCGGCCGGTCGATGCGGATCACGTCGGCGCCGAGGTCGGCCAGGATCATGCACGCGTGCGGGCCGGGCCCGATGCCGGCGACCTCGACCACCCGCACGCCCCGCAACGGCCCGGTGCCCTGCCCCAGCTCGTACGTCATGGCCCGATCATGACACCACCGCTGTCAGGGTCGGCCCGGTCGCGCGTCCTCGACACCCGCTCGGCACGGTCACGCCCGGCACGGTGCGGACGCCCGCCGGGGCGATCGGCGAGATCTACGAGCCGACGGCGTGCGTATCGTCACCGAGGACGACATCGCCATCACCGTGATCACGAGGGCCACCTGATGAGCAACCAGACCCTGCTGGCCGCGACTGCCGAGACCGTGCGCGCCTTCGCCGCCCACGAGATCGACCTGGAGACGCTCCAGGCCGGGCTCCAGTCCGTCGTGACGCTGCTCGAGCGCACCGACTCGCCCGGCTCGTCCGAGGTGGCGAGGGTCGTGCGCAACGTCGAGGGCGACCTCGAGCTCATCAGGTTCACCGTGTTCGGCGACGAGGTGCATCCGGCAGCAATGACGGCCCTGAAGCCGTTGCGGGCGCACCTGCGCGCGGCCGGGGACGAGCACAACTGCCGAGCCTGCGGCTACCGGTGGCCGTCTCCGCCGTGGGGGGACGACGGGCGGAGCCCGGACTTCGACATCTGTCCGTGCTGCGAGGTCGAGGCCGGCTACGAGGACGTCACGCCCGCGGGCGCCCGGGCCTACCGCGCCGAGTGGCTGGCTCACGGCGCGCCGTGGCACGACGCGGGCACCCCGAACGACGGCCTCACCACCGAGGAGCGCCTGACCCACGTGCCCCCGGGCTTCGAGTGAGCCGAAGGGCGACGCCGAGCCGCGAGCTCGCGGAGCAGGACGAGCCCGACGACGCGGACCAACCCCCCTCGCCTCGACGGGGAGATCGTGGTGGATCCGAGCCACCCGGTGACTCGGAAGCTCCACGATCTCCGCCCGCGCCCGCCCCTCGCCCCGGGCGTACCAAAGGCTTGCAACTCGTTGCATAGGTCGGGCACGATGCGCGCATGGCCCTCGAGCACGCCCTCCTCGTCGCGTTGAGCGAGCGCCCGGCGAGCGGGCTCGAGCTGACCCGGCGGTTCGAGAAGTCGCTCGGCTTCTTCTGGCACGCCACCCACCAGCAGATCTACCGGGTGCTGGCGCGGATGGAGGCCGACGGCTGGGTCGCCGTGGAGGTGGTCGAGCAGGACGGCCGGCCCGACAAGCGGGTCCACACCCCGTCGGCCGAGGGCCGGCGGGTGCTCGCGGAGTGGCTGGCCACGCCCATGCCGATGGAGACCTTCCGCAGCGAGCTGGCCGTCAAGCTGCGCGGGGCGTCGTACGGCGACCGCGCGGTGCTGAGCGCCCACCTCGCCGACGCGCGCGCCGACCACGCCACCCGGCTCGCGCACTACGAGGCGCTCGAGCGCGAGCAGTTCCCCGACCCGGACGCCCTCGACGAGGCCGGGCTCGACCAGTGGCTGGTGCTGCGCGGCGGCATCCGCCTGGAGCGCTTCTGGATCGACTGGATCACCGACTACCTGCACGCCCACGACAGGGCCCACGAGAGGGACTGACATGACCCACCCCCGCTACCCCCACCTCCTCGAGCCGATCACCCTCGGCGCCGGGCCCGACGCGCTGACGCTGCGCAACCGCGTCGTCATGGGCTCGATGCACACCGGGCTCGAGGACCACCCGTGGGACATCGACAAGCTCGCGGCGTTCTTCGAGGAGCGGGCGCGCGGCGGCGTCGGCCTGATCATCACCGGCGGGTACGCCCCCACCAAGCGCGGCTGGCTCAAGCCGTTCGCCAGCGAGATGTCCAACCGCCTCCACGCGATGCGGCACCAGCGGATCACCGAGACGGTCCACGGGGCCGGCGGCGCGATCGCGCTCCAGGTGCTCCACGCCGGGCGCTACGGCTACCACCCGCTCTCGCAGAGCGCGTCGGACAAGAAGTCGCCGATCACGCCCTTCAAGCCCAGCGCCATGTCGAGCAAGGAGGTCGACCGCACCGCGACCGCCTTCGCCAAGAGCGTCGCGCTGGCCCGCAAGGCCGGCTACGACGCGGTCGAGATCATGGGCTCCGAGGGCTACCTGATCAACCAGTTCCTCGCCGCGCGCACCAACGACCGCGACGACGAGTGGGGCGGCTCCCCCGCGCGCCGGATGCACTTCGCGGTCGAGGTCGTACGCCGCTCGCGCGAGCTGGTCGGCGCCGACTTCCCCCTCGTCTACCGGATCTCGCTGCTCGACCTCGTCGAGGGCGGCCAGACCTGGGAGGAGACCGCCGAGCTCGCCCTGCACCTGCAGGCCGCCGGCGTCACCGTCTTCAACACCGGCATCGGCTGGCACGAGGCGCGGGTGCCGACGATCATCACCCAGGTGCCGCGCGGCGCGTGGCGCGCGCACACCGCCCGCCTGAAGGAGCTCGTCGACGTCCCCGTCTGCGCCTCCAACCGGATCAACACCCCCGAGCTGGCCGAGGAGATCCTCGCCGCCGGGGAGGCCGACCTCGTCTCGATGGCGCGCCCGCTGCTGGCCGACCCCGCGTTCGTCGCCAAGGCGATGGACGAGCGGGCCGACGAGATCAACACCTGCATCGCCTGCAACCAGGCCTGCCTCGACCACGTCTTCAGCAACGAGCGCGCCTCGTGCCTGGTCAACCCGCGCGCCTGCCACGAGACCGAGCTGGTGCTGATGCCCACGCTCCGCACGCAGACGGTGGCCGTCGTCGGCGCCGGTCCCGCCGGCCTCGCCGCGGCGACCAGCGCCGCCGAGCGCGGCTTCGCGGTGACGCTCTTCGAGAAGTCGCCCGAGCTCGGCGGCCAGTTCCGCCTGGCGATGGCCGTGCCGGGCAAGGAGGACTTCGCCGACACGCTGCGCTACTTCACCCGTCGCCTCGAGGTCCTCGGCGTCGACGTACGCCTCTCGACCGCCGCGACCGCCGCCGACCTCGCCGGCTTCGACCAGGTCGTCGTCGCGACGGGCGTCGAGCCGCGGATGCCGGAGATCCCCGGCATCGATCACCCCAGCGTGGCGTCGTACGCCGACGTGCTGAGCGGCGCGGTCGTCCCTGGCCGCCGGGTGGTCGTGATCGGCGCCGGCGGCATCGGCGTCGACGTGAGCGTCTTCCTCACCCACGAGGAGGAGGACCTCGAGGACTGGATGGCCCACTGGGGCGTCGGCGACCCGGCGCTGCACGAGGGCGGACTCACCGAGGCCAAGCCGCGCACCCCCGCCCGCGAGGTGACGCTGCTGCAGCGCAAGACCACGCCGATCGGCATCGGCCTCGGCAAGACGTCGGGCTGGGCGCACCGCGCGGTGCTCAAGCAGTCACACGTGACCCAGGTCCGCGGGGCGACCTACGACCGCATCGACGACGAGGGCCTCCACGTCACCGTCGACGGCGCCTCCCGCGTGCTCGAGGCCGACACGATCGTGGTGTGCGCCGGCCAGGACTCCGTGCGCGACCTCTACGACGACCTCGACCACGAGGCGACGCACGCACCCGCGGTGCACCTGATCGGCGGCGCCGACGTCGCCGCCGAGCTCGACGCCAAGCGGGCGATCAAGCAGGGCACCGAGGTGGTGGCCGCGCTGTGATCCGGGAGGGGTGAGCGGCTCACTCCACCGGCTCGAGGCCCCGGCTCACTCCCACGGGGCGGCGGCGGCGACGATCACACCGAAGAGGTCGCGCATCGAGACGATGCCGGCGATCTCGTCGCCGTCCATCACCGGCAGGTGCCGCACATCGGCCTCCACCATCCGGCGGGCGGTGTCGAGCACGTGGTCGTCGGGGCCCACGGTGACGAGATCGACGCTCATCACGTCGGCGGCCGTCACGTGCTCGGGGTTGGCGCCCTGGGCGAGGTGCTGCACGACGTCGCGCTCGGACACCAGTCCGGCGAGACGGTCGTTGTGCACCACGGCGACGACACCGACCCCCTCCGCGGCGAGCGCCTCGGCGACCTCCAGCAGGGACGTCGCCGTGCCCACCGTGGCCACGGGCCACACCATGACTCGGGCGACGGCGTCGGCGGGGTGGGCGGTGCTGGTGCTGGCGTACATGGTGACCTCCTGGTCTGTGTCTGGTGCTGACTCCAGCCTGCGTGCTCACCGGCAGGCGGGTCAGGGTCCTTGGTCCCCACCGGAGGGACCGAACTGCTCTCGAGGTCGCGGTGCGGGGCAGGAGCGGGTACGCCCTGCCGGACCCTGCTGTCCGAGCGATATCTTGGAAGCAGTCGCGATCCCCGTCCCGCGACACCCGAACGCGAGGAAAGCCGTGCCTGCTCGACAACCCCTCTGGGCAGACTCCTACGCACCCGGAGTGCCCCTGCACCTCGACTACGGCGACACCACGGTCCTCGACCTGTGGGAGAGCGCGGTGCGCGACCACCCGGACCGGCCGGCACTCGACTTCCTGGGCCGGGAGTCGACCTACGCCGAGGTCGACGAGGAGGTGCAGCGCGTCGCCGGCGGCCTGCACGCGCTCGGCGTACGCCCCGGCGACAACGTCGCGCTCGTCATGCCCAACTGCCCGCAGAACGTCATCGCGTTCGTCGCGGTGCTGCGCCTCGGCGCGACCGTGGTGGAGCACAACCCGCTCTACACCGCGGCCGAGCTGCGCTACCCGTTCGCCGACCACGGCGCCCGCGTCGCGATCGTGTGGGACAAGGTCGTGCCCGTCGTCGAGGGGCTCGTCGGCGAGACCCCGCTCGAGCGGATCGTCGCCGTCGACATGACCACCCGCCTGCCGTGGACCAAGCGGCTCGCGCTGCGCCTGCCGATCGCGAAGGCGCGCGCGGCCCGCGACCAGCTGACCTCGCCCGCCCCGCAGGCCACGCAGTGGTCCGAGCTGGCGTCCGCGGAGCCGATCGACGCGTCGCACCCCCGCCCCGGCAA
The DNA here is from genome assembly GCF_059621125.1 of Nocardioides sp. Z35_8. Taxonomy (NCBI): domain Bacteria; kingdom Bacillati; phylum Actinomycetota; class Actinomycetes; order Propionibacteriales; family Nocardioidaceae; genus Nocardioides; species Nocardioides sp. Z35_8. The sequence continues at coordinate 716,153 of NZ_JCAQIE010000001.1, forward strand.
GGACGACGTCGCTCTGCTGCTCTACACCTCCGGCACGACCGGCGTGCCGAAGGGCGTGCCGCTGCGGCACCGCAACCTCGTCGCCAACGTGCTCCAGGGCCGCGTCTGGGTCTCGGGCCTGCAGGAGGGCACCGAGACGTTCCTCGTCGCGCTGCCGATGTTCCACGCCTACGGCGTGACCGTCAGCGTGCTGCTCGGGGTGAGCCTGGCCGCCAAGCTGGTGCTGCTGCCCAAGCCCGAGATCGGGCTGATCATGGAGGCCATCGAGCGCGACGTGCCGAGCTTCGTGCCCGCCGTGCCGCCGCTCTACCAGCGCATCGTCGACGAGGCCGAGCGCCGCAACGTCTCGATCCGCGGCATCCGCTACGCCCTCTCGGGGGCGATGCCGCTGCCGGCCGCGCTCGTGGAGCGGTGGGAGGCGGCCACCGGAGGGCTGCTCGTCGAGGGCTACGGCCTGACCGAGACCTCGCCGGTGATCGTCGGCAACCCGATGACGAAGGCGCGCCGGCCCGGCTCGATCGGCGTGCCCTTCCCCGACGTCGAGATCCGCGTCGCCGACCCCGAGGACCTCGACCGCGACGTCCCGCAGGGCGAGCGCGGCGAGCTGCTGGTGCGGGGCCCGCAGGTCTTCTCCGGATACCGCGGGATGCCCGAGGAGACCGCCGTGGCGTTCCACGACGGCTGGTTCCGCACCGGTGACGTGGTCACCATGTCGCCCGACGGCTTCCTGACGATCGTCGACCGCATCAAGGAGATCATCATCACCGGGGGGTTCAACGTCTATCCCTCCGAGGTCGAGGCGGTGCTCCGCACCCATGCCGGCGTCGTCGACGTGGCGGTCGTCGGCATGCCGCACGAGGACGGCGGCGAGGAGGTCGTCGCCGCGGTGGTGCTCGTGGAGGGGGTGCCGGTGCAGCCCGACGAGCTGCGCGCCCACACCCGCGAGGGCCTGACGCCCTACAAGGTGCCGCGCCGGGTCGTCTTCATGGACGAGTTGCCGACCAACCCGATGGGCAAGGTGCTGCGCCGCGAGGTCGCGACGCGGCTGCACGACTCCTGAGCCCGGCTCCGGCCGCTGTGACCTGATCGGCCGGCACACGTGTCATCGTCGGGGCGGGTACGGGGTACGGACGCGCATGACCCAGCTCCTCGACGCCTCCCGCTACGACCCGGACGGCGCAGTCGACCTCCGCGGCTACACCGGCAGCATGGCGGTCTACGTCGCCGCAGTGGGCGGGTTGCTGCTCCTCGGCCGCGGCACGGGACGCTCGCTCCCCGAGCGCTACTCCCTCACGGACCTCACCCTCGGCGGGATCGCCACGCACAAGCTGACGCGGCTGCTCAGCCGCTCGTCGGTCGCCAGCCCGCTGCGCGCGCCGTTCACCGAGTTCGACGCGGCCGCGGGATCGGGCGAGCACGTGGAGTCGTCGCGCGGCGAGCACGGCGTACGCCACACCGTGGGCGAGCTGCTGACCTGCCCGTTCTGCCTGGGCGTCTGGGTGGGCACGGCCTACGTCGCCGGGATGGCGTTCGCGCCCCGGCCGACCCGTGCCGCCGCGGCCGTGCTCACCGTGGTCGGCGCGTCCGACGCCCTCCAGCACGGCTACTCGCGCCTGCGCGGCGACTGAGCCACTCGCGCCGGGAACCCCTGCCGATGTGGTCGGACCACTGTGGTCGTCGACGTGTGCCATCGCCGCCATGGAGACACTCTTCCAGGGCCCACTGACACTGGGTCCGGGTCGCGGCGGAGGCCGCTCCATCCTCTGACCTGAGGGGCCCGAGACCGACTCCGGGCCGTCTCATCGCTCTAACAGGTGTCTAAGTTTCGCTCGGTAGGACGTAGGCCTCAGACAGACGAGGCACTACGAAGCAGGAGGCCAGTCATGGCAGTCAACGCGGCGCCGTCCGGTGCATGGCGGAGGTTCACGGCGGCCACCACGGTGCTCGCGACGGCGTTGGCCGTCGCCGCCTGCAGCTCGGACGCCGACGACGACACGGCGCCCCCCGGAGACGCCTCGCACAGCATGCACGCGGGCGGGTCGTCGGCTCCCCCGCAGCCGCTGCGCGCCGGCGAGCGGTTCGTCGAGCTGAGGATGGCGGAGGCCTACACGCCCGAGCCGCCGGAGGGCGCCCTGGACGAGTACCGGTGCCAGGTGCTCGATCCGGGCCTGACCGAGGAGGCGTTCCTGACCGGGACCCAGGTCATGCCGGAGAACGTCGCCATCGCGCACCACGGCATCGTGTACGCCGTGCCGCCGCGCGACGCCGACGCGGTGCGCGAGCAGGACGCGAGGACTCCCGGCCTCGGCTGGCGGTGCTTCGGCGGGACCGGCGTCGAGGGAGCCGACGTGGAGGACGACGACGAGGGCGCCGACCCGGGCGCGGCGTGGGTGGACACCTGGGCGCCGGGCGCCGCCGAGACGCTGCTCGACCAGGACGCCGGCTTCAAGCTCGAGCCGGGCAGCCTGATCGTCTTCCAGATGCACTACAACCTGCTCGCGACCGACGGCGAGCCGGCCGGGTCGGACCGCTCGGCGGTGCGCCTGCGCCTGACGGACGGAACGCCGCAGACACGGGAGCTCGAGACGTGGTCGCTCGACGCGCCGACCGACCTACCCTGTGCCGCGGGCGAGTCGGGTCCGCTGTGTGACCGGGCGGCCTCGATCGCGGACGTGACGAAGCGGTTCGGGCCGGAGGTCGGCGAGTTCGCGGACGAGCAGGTGGAGGAGTGCAACGAGGGCGGCGTGCCGACGCCCGGTGACACCCAGGTCTGCGACCACGTGGTGGAGGAGCCGGTGACCGTGTTCGCCGGTTTCGGTCACATGCACATGCTCGGGCGGTCCTTGAAGGTCGAGCTCAACCCGGGCACGCCGCAGGCCAAGGTCCTGCTGGACGTGCCGCAGTTCGACTTCGACGACCAGCACATGGTGAGGCTGCCGTCGCCCGTGGAGGTCGATGCGGGGGACACCCTGCGGGTGACGTGCACGCACGACGCCGGGTTGCGCCAGCAGGTGCCCCAGCTGAGCAAGCTGCCGCCGCGATACGTGGTGTGGGGCGACGGCACCGGCGACGAGATGTGCATCGGCATCATGACGGTCTCCCCCCGCGAGCCCTGATGAGGCGAACACGGGGCAGGTGGATCGGGGACAATGAGCGGCAGGAGCATCGACGGGAGAGGGCGGGCCGGCGTGCGGATCATGATCGCGGACGACGAGGCCGCCATCCGTGAATCGCTGGAGCGCGTGCTCCGGGTCGAGGGCTATGACACCAGCACCGTCGCCAACGGTCTCGCCGTCCTCGACGGGGTCGGGGGGGCCGGCAGTGACCCGCTGGACCTGCTGATCCTCGACGTGATGATGCCCCGCCTCGGCGGGATCGAGACCTGCAGGCGGTTGCGAGCCGCGGGCCAGGACCTGCCGGTGTTGATGCTGACCGCTCGTGACCAGGTCTCCGACCGCGTCGAGGGGCTGGACGCGGGCGCCGACGACTACCTGCCCAAGCCGTTCGCCACCGAGGAGCTGCTGGCCCGGGTGCGGGCCCTGCTTCGCCGACGCACGGCGACCGACGAGGAGTCGCAGGTCCTGTCGTTCGCCGACGTCCGCCTCGATCCCGACAGGTTCGAGGCGTGGCGCGGCGGACGGCCGCTGCGCCTGACCCGGACGGAGTTCTCCCTCCTGCAGGTGCTCATGGCCAACGCGACCCGGGTGGTGACCCGCGAGATGCTGTTCGAGGCGATCTGGGGCTTCGACATGAGCGCCACCGCCAACAACCTCCAGGTCTACGTGAGCTACCTGCGCCGCAAGATGGAGGCCGGGGGTCAGCCGCGACTGATCTACACGCTGCGCGGCCTGGGCTACGCGTTGCGCGAGACTCCTCCATGAGCAGACCCACGGGCCGGGAGCCGCGCCCGCTGACCCGGTGGTGGCGCGGGCGGTCCCTGCGCACCAGGCTGACGGTGATCGCGGCGACGGCCATCGCGGTCAGCGTGTTCGTGGCCTTCCAGCTGGCCAGCGAGCTGCTGGACCGGGAGCTGCGGGACAGCCTCGAGGACCAGCTGCGCGCCGACTCCCGCGTCCTGGCGACGGCCGCCGAGCGCGCCGGTCTGGCTCAGGTGGAGCTGCCGCCGTATCCCGGATCCGGTCGCCTGGTGCGGGTCCTCCTGCCCGACGGCTCGACCCGGACGCCGGCCGGCCAGCCCGCCCTGCCCCCGGTCACCGAGCAGGCCCGGCGGGTCGCGCCGGCCGGCCTGATGGAGTCGGACGACCCCGAGGAGGGCTACGTGATCCACACCCGGCGGGCGGGTGCCGGTGCGGTCCAGGTGGCCCGCGCCGCCGACGACAGCCCGATCAACCGGTTCGGGTTCGGCATGCTGATGGTCGGGCTGCTCTGCGTGGTCGGCGGCGCCTTCGTCGGGCGGACCGTGGCGCGGGCCGGGCTGGCACCGATCGACCGGCTGACCGCCGCCGCGGTGCGTGTCGCGGACACGGGGGATCTCGACGCCGACATCCCGGACGAGGGCGGTGGGGAGATCCGGCGGCTGATCCGGTCGATCAACGACATGCTCGCCGCGCTCCGGGACTCCCGTCGGGCCCAGCGGCTGCTCGCCGAGGACGCCGCCCACGAGCTCAAGACCCCGCTCACCAGCCTGCGCCTCAACGTCGAGCTGCTGATCCGGCTCGATCGGCGCGGGACCCTGGACAGCGCACTGCCGGCGGAGAGCCGGACCCTGCTGCTCAACGACCTCGGCGCCCAGGTGGCCGAGCTGAGCACCCTTGCCGCCGAGCTCACCGACCTGGCGCGTGGTGACATCACCGACGAGAGCGCCGAGCTGCTCGACCTCGCCGACGTGGTGGTGGCCGCCGCGGCCCTGGCGCGTTCCCGCGCGCCCGACGTCGAGATCGCGCTCGACGTGACCTCCGTGTGGGTGGGCGGGCGTCCCGCCGCGCTCCAGCGGGCGGTCCTCAACCTCATCGACAACGCCGGCAAGTGGTCCCCTGCGGACGAGCAGGTCCAGGTCAGGCTCCGTGCCGAAGGCGCGTCCGCGGTGCTCGAGGTCGACGACGCCGGGCCGGGCATCGACGCCGCCGACCTGCCGCGGGTGTTCGACCGGTTCTACCGGGCCGACAGCGCCCGGGCGTTGCCCGGATCCGGCCTCGGCCTGTCGATCGTGCAGCGGGTCGTCGCCGCCCACGGCGGCCGGGTGACCGCCGCCCGCTCCGCACGCGGAGGCGCGCTGCTTCGAGTCGACCTTCCGACGGCGTCCCCGCCCACCCCGATCGCGCGGATCACCGCCGCGGAGGACGGCCCGGTGCGCTGACCCGCCCCGACGGCGGACGATCACCCGGACACCGGCAGCCACCGACGGTCCGCGTGCCTGAGCGCCTGCCAGCGCTGAATCCCTCGGGCGTCGCAGGACATCGACGGACTCGACGGATGACGGAACCTCACGACGCCGTTGCTGCGGAGACTGCCGCTGTGCCACCAGCAGATCGGCACCCGCACAGGCGTGCCGCTCATGCGCCGTCCAGATGGATACTCATGGCGTGAAGCTCTTCACCAGGAAGCTCTCGTCCGGGCGCGGCTCGCAGGCTCCGCCTCCCCCCGACCCACAGACTGCTCCGCCGACCCCACCCGTCGCGGTGCCGTCGTACCCGCCGTCGCGGGAGGAGACCATCGGTGCGGGTGTGGCCTGGACCGCACGCTGGAGCCTGCGGCTGGCTGCCATCGTTCTCGGCGCGGTTCTCCTGGGATACGTCATCAGATATGCCTGGGTCATCCTCTTCCCGGTGCTGATGGCACTGGTCCTGTGCACCGTCCTGTCGCCCGTCGCCAGGTTCCTGCGGACCAAGGCGCACCTGCCGAACGCCCTGGCAGCCGCCGCGACGTTGCTCGGCGCAGTCGCGATCGTCGTCGCGGTGGGCTTCACCATCGCGCCGTCCGTGGCGGCACAGAGTGGTGACATCGTCGACAGCGCCAGTGACGGACTCGAACGCGTGCAGGAGTGGGTCCAGGAATCGGACTTCGTGTCGAAGGAGCAGATCGACGCCGCCCTGCAGGCACTGCAGGAACGGCTCGCGGGCTCCGCCAGCAGCATCGCCTCCGGAGTCCTCACCGGCGTCTCAGCAGTCACGAACGGCGTCATCAACCTCGTGCTCGTTCTCATCCTCAGCTTCTTGTTCCTCAAGGACGGGAGGCGCTTCCTGCCCTGGGTCGGTCGCCTGGCGGGGCACACCGCGGGACACCACCTGCAGTCCGTCGGGCAACGGGCCTGGGACACCCTGGGCGGGTTCATCCGCACCCAGGCGCTGGTCTCGTTGATCGACGCCGTGCTGATCGGCGGCGGGCTGCTCCTCATCGGCGTGCCGCTGGCGGTGCCACTCGCCATCATCACGTTCTTCGCCGGATTCATCCCGATCGTGGGCGCGTTCGCGTCCGGCCTCCTCGCCGTGCTCATCGCGCTCGTCTCCAACGGCACGACCGGCGCTCTCCTCGTCCTGGCGCTGGTCGTCGCCGTGCAACAGCTCGAGGGCAACGTGCTCTCGCCGTTCCTCCAGTCGAAGTCGATGGACCTGCACGCGGCCGTGGTGCTGCTCGCGGTCACCCTCGGCGGCACCCTGTTCGGCGTCACCGGTGCGTTCTTCGCAGTCCCGGTGACAGCAGTGCTGGCTGTTGTCGTGCGCTACCTCGACGACGTCGTCACCCAACGCTCCCGAGAACGACCCCCGCCTGCCGTCGCACCGCCTCCCGCCCCATAGGAAGGGTCAACGGCGCAGGCGAGGCATCGGTCCGCCCTGCCCGCGTACGGCCTCAGCGGACCTCGACGGGATCGCCGACGCTGATCTGACCGGTGGTGTCCGGGATCAGGTTGACCGCGAACAGGGTCTTCCGACCGACCCGCCGGTGCTTGGCCAGGGTGCGGATCGGCTCCTTGCCCGTCTGCAGCGAGTCGGGATCGAGCGTCGTCATCACGCACCGGGCATTGAGCTTGGCGGCCCGGAACCGCACGTCCCCGATGACCACCGAGCTCCAGTGGTCCTCGGCGAAGGGCTGGTCGCCGTCCACCACGATGTTGGGCCGGAAGCGCTCCATCGGAAGCGGCGGGGGCGGGTCCTCGCCGCGCTGGACCGCACCCTCGGCGATCCAGTCGTTGAGCTGGCGCAGGGAGGCGAGCGACGCGATGGTGACCGGATAGCCGTCGGCGAACGCCGTGAAGTCCTCAGGCCGGGAGTGCTCGGGGTCCAGGCTGCGCCGGGTCGGCTCGTCGCACCAGAGCAGGCGGACGTCCTCGCGGCCCAGCACCGCCCGGAGCCACGCGTCAGCCTCTCGGCCGGCGGGAACGCCCTCGAGCTGCTGGCCGAACAGCCGGGTGCGCACCCGCTCCGCGCTCGGCGGGTCCAGGAGCAGGTCCGGCATCTCGTCGGCGCGCAGCCGCAGCCCTCGCTGCAGCGCGGGATCGGTGGCCGGCGTGTCGGCGACGATCCTGAACAGGGAGTGCGCCTCGCGGGCGGTGACCATCGTCCCCTCGCCGTCGACCACCATCCACGTCCGGTCGCTCTCGAGGCCGCCGAGCAGGACCCGCGCGCTGTCCACCGGCCGGATCGCCGTGCTCTTGACGGGGTGGATGGCGAGGCCGCTCACGAGCATGGCGTCAGCGTAGGCGAGAGCGGAGGACGGCATCCGCCCGAGAGGCGTACCGCTGCCCCCGCAGCTCGGCACCTCCGCCGGTGCCTAGGCTGGGACGGCCATCCCCGAGCACGAACCGAGGTCCCCTGTGCCCGCCACCCGATCTGCCCGACAGCGCAAGGCCAGCGCCGAGGCGGGACCGCTGGCCGTGGTCCGCATCGACGAGAGCCCCGACGGCTCGTACGCCTACACGATCTCGTGCACGCAGTGCGAGGTGCCGCGGCCCGGCACCGGCACCCGCGCCTGGGGCACGCGCCGGCCGGGCGAGGACAACGGCTACATGGCCGCGATGGACCGATGGATCCTGCACCTCACGTCCAAGCACCCCGACGCCGAGGCGCCGTGCCTGGCCTACCTGCCCGAGGCCCGCGCGCGTCTGCAGGAGCGACGCGACGCCAGAGGCTGACGCTCAGTCCAGGGCGGTGACGCAGATGGCGCGGATCACGAACCGGCTGACGACGGTGCCGCTGCCGTTCTCGACGACGGCGCCCCACTTGGATCCGTCCGCCGACGGGTACTCGGCGCGGACCAGGAAGGTGCTCGTCCCGACGTCCCGTCCCGCCGCGTTGAGCGCGCTGACGCCACCGCCGACCACCCTCTTCCCGGCGGGGCAGGCGACCTCGGCGCTCCCGAGGAAGAACCCGTCGACCGGGGTGGACCGCTCCACGATCTGGTAGCCGGACACGCCCGGGGCCCCGGCCGGCCCCCGCTCGCCGGCAGCGCCTGCGGCGCCGGCAGCACCGTTGGTCCCGTCGACGCCGTCCGAGCCCGGGACGCCCCGCTTGTTCCAGGTGACCGCCTGCTCGCCCCTGCGGCACGACTTCTTCGTGCCGACGAGGCGGAGGGAGCCGTCGCTCTTGCTGGCGCACGCCTTGACAGCGGACGTACGACCGGCGCCGGTCGCGGCGCCGACCGCCACGGTCAGCGTCGCGAGGAGTCCCAGGAGCAGGGCAGCGACGACGGTGGAGGTGGTGGGCGTCCGGGAGATGCGCATGGTGGGCTCCGGTGCTCGAAGGGCCGATGTCCGAACCTACGCCCGGGCAGCACCCGGTCGCCATCACCCAAATCGGTCACCGCGATGCCGGGGGCGGGAGGGTCGGCGCACCCCGACGGCATGCCCGGCAACTCGATGGCCGAGGCGGAGGAGTGGGTGACCGGCATCGACCACCCGGCCTCCGCGATCGACGACCAGACGGCGATCACGGTGGTCGACGGGGAGGTCCGCGTGGTGTCCGAGGGGCAGTGGACGCAGCTGCGGACCTGAGCCGACTCCCCCACCTCCTTGACGCGTCACTTGTATTTTGCAAGTGTCAATGCCATGAGCCTCTTCATCACCTGCCCGGTCGACAGCGTCGAGCGCGCGACCGCCTTCTACACCGCCCTCGGGTGGACCCTCAACCCGGAGATGTCCGACCACAACGTGTCGTGCTTCGCGATCGCGCCCGAGCAGTACGTCATGCTCGGCAGCCGCGAGATGTACGCGAGCGTCGGCGGCAGCGAGGAGCTGGTCGGCGCCCCCGACACGCCCTCCAAGGTCACGGTCTCGTTCGACCTCGGCAGCCGCGAGGCGGTCGATGCCGTCGTCGAGCGCGCCGGGGCCGCCGGCGGACGGATCGGGGACACCGACGACTACCCCTTCATGTACCAGCGACAGTTCGACGACCCCGACGGCTACCACTACTCCCCGTTCTGGATGAAGCCGGACGCCGACCCGACCGCGTGAGCGACCTCGCCGCGGCCCTCGGCGTCGTCGGGGCCCGGTGGGCCCTGCTCATCGTGGAGCGGCTGCTCGACGGGCCCCAGCGCTACGGCGACCTGCAGCGCGAGCTGGGCGTGCCGACCAACATGCTCGCGACGCGCCTGCGCGAGCTCGAGGCGGCCGGCGTCCTGACCCGACTGCCGCTGCGGCACAACACCCGGGCGTACGCGCTCACCGACCGCGGGCTCGCCCTGCGCGAGGCGATCGTCGCGCTCGGCCGCTGGGGCCAGGAGAACGCCGGACCGAGCGTCAGCGAGCCGCCGGACCGTCGACGTTGACGGTCGGAAGACCGCCACCGACGCGCGCGATCACGGCCAGCGACGGCTCCCGGCCGGGGTTGGACTCGCGGTGGACGGTCCAGGCCGGGACGTGGACGAAGTCGCCGGGGCCGGCATCGAGGTGGCCCTCGTGGCCCTCGAACTCCAGCCGCAGCACCCCGCGCACGACGTAGAGGCTCGACTCGTTGCGCTCGTGGTGGTGCCAGCCAGACACGGCACCGGGGTCCGTCGCGACCTGTCCGGCCCACAGCAGGGGCAGCTCGAAGGCCAGCTCACGGTGCATGCCGGGCGTCGGGTCGCCCGGCGCCAGGTCGGCCGGCGTGAAGACCCGCACGGGCCGGGGCAGCTCACCGCTCACCGCCCCAGCGTGCCACGGGCGGACCCTCCCCACGAGCGCGCCCGCGAAACCGATCGGCTCCCGGGGTTGTGTGGGCGCCACGTGGGGGTAACGGTAGAGCGAGTGCCCGTCCACGAAACCCACCCAGGAGAGCCCGTGTCCCTCACCCAGATCCCGCTTCGCCTCGCCACCGGTGCCTACATCCTCAACTCCGGCGTCAGCAAGCTGGGTGCCGACGAGGGCACGGCCCAGTTCCTCCACGGCGCCGCGGCCGGCGCCTACCCCGCCCTGTTCAAGGACATGGAGCCGGCGAAGTTCGCGCGGCTGCTCGCGTACAGCGAGATCGGTGTCGGGGCGGCGCTGCTGGCGCCCATGGTCCCCGCGACCGTGGCCGGGGCCGCGCTGACCGGCTTCGGCTGCAGCCTGGTCGGGATGTACCTGAGGACCCCGTCGATGACGCTCGACGACGGGATCCGCCCCAGCCAGGAGGGCATCGCGGTGGCCAAGGACGTGTGGCTGGTCGGCGGCGGGCTGACGCTGTTGAGCCAGGGGGTCGTCTCGGCGGCCAAGGCGGGCGCGAAGACCTCGAAGCGGGCCATCCGCAAGGCCTCGCCGCTGTCGAGCTGACCAAGCCCCCATGGACCTCGCGTTCCCGTTCACGGGGCGCTGGCTGACCCAGAACAGCCCCGCCGACCGGGTGCCCAGCCACGGCACCGCGCTGCTGGCCACCTCGTACGCCATCGACTTCGTCCCGGTCGACGAGGGCGGGCGGACCGCACCCGTCACGATCGGGTCGCTGGTCCGCCCCGAGCCGGCCGAGCGGTTCCCCGGCTTCGGGCGCCCCGTCCTCGCCCCCGTGTCGGGCGTGGTCGTGGGCGTGCACGGCACGGCGACCGACCACCCGTCCTACCGCGGCCTGCCGTCCGTGGGCTACGCCCTCACCCAGCGCCGCCGGGTCGCTGCGGGGTGGGAGGCGCTGGCCGGCAACCACGTCCTCGTCCGGACGGCCGAGGGGCCGGTGGTCGCGGTGTGCCACCTGCAACGCGACAGCCTCCAGGTGCGGCCGGGCGACCGGGTGGAGGTGGGCGAGGTGCTCGGGCGGTGCGGCAACTCGGGCAACAGCACCGAGCCCCACGTCCACCTCCAGGCGATGGACCGCGCGGACGTCGCGCAGGCCGCCGCCGTGCCGATCACGTTCGGCGGCCGGGTGCCCCACAACGGCGAGGTCGTCGACGCCGGGTAGCCCACGCCGACGCCGCCGGGCCGGGCGCAGCCGCCGCCGGACACCCCCGTCGTACAGTCGCGACATGGCACGCCTCCCCCTCCCCGGGCACCACCTCCTGGCGGCCGCCGGCACCCGCTCGCGGGCGCGGCACCACGCGGACCCCGCGGGGCTCGGCCTCCCGAGCGGACCACCGTCGGCGCGTACGACGCTCGGCGAGCTGGGCTCGGCGCTCGACGCCGCCCGCCTGGTCGGCGCCCTCCCGCGGCTGGCGACAGCACCGCGCGGCGACGGCCACCTCGTCGTGGACATCCCGGGGTGGAAGGCGCCCGAGCTCACCGGCGCACCCCTGCGCGGCTACCTCGCGCGGCTCGGCTACGACGCCCGCGGCTGGGGCTTCGGCACCAACACCGGCGACCCGCGCCGCGACGTCGAGCGGCTCTCGCGGCGGGTCCGTGATCTCGTGGACGAGACGGGTGCCCCCGCCTCGCTGGTCGGGTGGAGCCTGGGCGGCGTCATCGCGCGCGAGGTCGCCCGCCGCCACCCCGACGTCGTACGCCGCGTGGTCACCTACGGCACGCCGGTGACCGGTGGTGCGCGCCACACCAGCGTCGCCCGGGCCTCCAGCACCGGAGCCGATGCGGACGCCGACCGGGTGTCGCGCCGTCTCGATGCGTCCTCGCCGATCCGCGTGCCGCTCACGGTGCTGTTCTCCCGGCGCGACGGGGTGGTGGCGTGGCAGGCGTGCCTCGACCGGTCCACCCCCGGGGTCGAGCACGTCGAGGTCGGCTCGACCCACCTCGGGATGGGCTTCGACCCCGACGTGTGGACGGTGGTGGCCGACCGGCTGGCCCGGCCGGCCCCCGTCAGCCGCTGACCACCGGGTTGACCAGGCGGCCGATGCCGGGGATCCGGCACTCCGCGACGTCGCCCGCGCGCACGTGGATCGCGCCGGGCGTGCCGGTGGAGATGACGTCGCCCGGGAAGAGCGGCATCACCGCGCTGTGGAACGCGACGAGGAACGCCGGGCTGTAGCGCATGTGCGCGACGGTGTTGGTGCGCGCCTGGTCGCCGTTGACGACGGTGGACACCTCGACGTCGCCGATCGAGCCGAACCGCTCGAGGACCTCGGCCATCGGCACGATCTCGGGGCCGAAGGAGAAGAAGCCGGGGAAGTTCTTGGAGCGGGTGAGGAAGCGGGGGTTGCGCTGGAGGATGTCCTCGGCCGTCTGGTCGAGGATCGTGGTGACGCCGAAGACGTGGTCGAGGGCCTCCTCCTCGGAGACGTTGCGGCACTCGCGCCCGATGACCAGGCCCAGCTCGCCCTCCGCCGTGGTGCGCTCGCTCTGCGACGGGATCGGGATGTCGTCGCCCTGGCCGATGATGGTGTGGTCGCCCTTGATGAAGGAGGCCGGCTCGTCGGGCACCGACTCGGAGAGGTCGGCAGCGTGGTCGACGTAGTTGAGCCCGATGCCCCAGATCTTGCGGGGGCGCCGGTAGGGCGCGGTCCACGTGACGTCGGTGGACGGGCGGAACGACTCGGCGCCGGCCGAGGCGGCGGCGGCCACCAGGTCGTCGTAGAGGTCGTCCTCGATGACGCTCAGCAGCGAGGGCACCGGCCGGTCGGTGAGCGACGCGATCGGCACGACGCCGCGCTCGGGGTCGACGAGGACCGGGACGTCGGCGCCGCGGTCGAGGATGGTGGCGAGTCGCACGGGTGGTCTCCTGGGGGTGGTGGTGGGGGTCAGTAGGCGCCGACGAGTCCGCCGTCGACGCGGACCTGCTCGCCGGTGACGTACGCCGCCTGCTGCGAGGCGAGGAACGCGACGACCGCGCCGAACTCGGCAGGGTCGCCGTAGCGTCGGGCGGGGATCGCCGCCTCCGAGGAGGCGCGGGAGGCGTCGGGCGTGGTGCCGGTGCGCTCGGCCGCGGCCCGGTCGAGCTGGGCGACGCGATCGGTGTCGATCCGGCCGGGCAGGGCCATGTTGACCGTGACGCCGTCGGCGGACACCGTGCCCGCGAGCGTCTTGAGGTAGGCCGCGAGCGCGGCGCGCCCGACGTTGGACGCGGTCAGCGTGGGGATCGGCTGTTGCACGCCGCTCGACCCGATCGCCACGATGCGGCCCCACCGGCGCTCGCGCATCCCGGGCAGCACCTGGCCCACGAGGCTGATGTGCTGCTTGAGGAGCAGGTCGAACGCCGCCTGGGCGGTCTCGGCGGTGAAGGCGTCGGCGGGGCCGGGCGGCGGGCCACCGCCGTTGAGGACGACGATGTCGACCTCGCCGAAGCTCTCGCGGGCCCGGTTGACCAGCAGGGCCGGGGTGTCGGGGTCGGTCACGTCGGCGACCACGCCGGCCGCGGACGGCAGCGACTCGACGAGCGCGTCGACGAGCTCGGCGCGGCGCCCCGCGACGACGACGTGGGCGCCCTCGGCGGCCAGCGCCTCCGCGGACGCGCGTCCGAGTCCGGCGGTCGAGCCGAGGACGAGGGCGACCTTGCCTGTCAGGCCGAGATCCATGGGGTTCCTCCAGAGGTGGGGGGCAGGTGGGTGAGGTGCTGCTCGAGCAGCGGCACCATCGTGGCGGGAAGGGCGGCGGCGGGCGGGCGGACCCGGCCGGTCGCGAGCACGCCGCGACGACGCAGGATCTCCTTGCGGATCGACAGCCCGATCCGCAGCTGGCCCTCGAAGTTGGCGAGCGGGAGCCACGGCGCCCACGCCCGGTGGGCCTCGGCGAAACCGCCGGCCTCGTGGGCGTCGAGCGCGGCGCGGAGCCCCTCGGGGTGGCTCATCCCGGTCATCGCCCCGGCGGCGCCGCTGGCGAGCTCGTCGACGAGGCCGACACCGCCGAGCCCGCCGAACACGGGGACCTCGACCGCGCCGGTCAGCGTCGCGATCGCGGGCGGGGTCGGCGCGGCCTCCGCCTTCACCGCGGCCGCGAAGCCGGCGCAGGCGCGGACGACCTCGACCAGCACGTCGCCGGCGACGGTGACGCCGGAGGCGGCCGGGTAGTCCTGCACGACGACCGGGAGCCCGGTCGCCCGGTGGATCGCGGTGAGGTGCTCGACGGCGACCTCGGTGCGCGGGGAGTTGACCTGCACCATGAGCGCCCGGGGCGGTCGCCGCGCGGCCTCGAGGCAGGACAGCGCCTGGTCGACCGCGACGGCCGTGGTGCGCGCCGACAGCCCGATCACGACGGGCAGGTCGGAGGCGGTGGTCACCGTGCGGACGACGTCCTGCTGCTCGGCGCGCGTCAGCGCGTCGGCCTCGCCGAAGACGCCCAGCGCGACCACGCCCTGCGCCGACACCGAGTCGGCGAGCGTGAGCTGACGCTCCAGCGAGGCGGTGTCGAGTGCGAGGCCGTCGTCGAACGGCGAGGCGAGCACCATCCACAGGCCACGGTCGAGGTGGACGTCGCTCACCGCGCCACCTCGCGGCCCAGCACGACGTCGACGACGTGCTCGGCGATCGCCAGGCTGGAGGTCGCCGCCGGCGACGGGGCGTTGCGCAGCGCGGTGACCCGGTCGCGGGTGGTGATCCGGAAGTCGTCGACCAGCGCGCCGCTGCGCTCCAGCGCCTGCGCCCGGATGCCACTGGGCCCGCTCACCACGTCGTCGAGCCGGAGCTCGGGCACGTAGCGGCGCGCGGCGGCGACGAAGCGGCGGCGGCTCAGCGACCCGGCCATCTCCATCACGCCGGTGCGCCAGTGCTGGCGCGCGAAACGACGGAACCCGTCGTAGGCCGCGATCTCGCGCAGGTCGCGCGCGGAGACGGTGCGCCAGTCGTAGCCCTCGCGGGCCAGGGCGAGCACGGCGTTGGGGCCGACCATCACCTCGCCGTCGACCCGGGGCGTCAGGTGCACGCCGAGGAACGGGTAGCGGGGGTCGGGCACCGGGTAGACGAGGCCGTTGACCAGGGAGCGGCGCTCGGGGCGCAGCAGGAGGTACTCGCCCCGGAAGGGCACCACCTGCGGCTCCCGCGTGTCGCCCGCCTGCTCGGCGGTGTGGTCGGCCCACAGCCCGGTGCAGAGGACCACGCGGTCGAAGCGCTCCTCGACCGGGCCGTCGGGCGTGCGGGCGGTGAGCACCACGCCCGTGCCGTCGTGCCGGACGCCGGTCAGCTCGGTCGAGAGCCGGACGGTGCCGCCGTCTCGCTCCACGAGCTCGGCGAGGCGGCGGGTGACGCCGGGGAAGTCGACGATCGCGGTCGACGGCGAGTGCAGCCCGCCCACCCCGCGCACGTGGGGCTCGATCTCCTGCAGCTCCCCGGCCGACAGCCGGCGGATGCCGGGCACGCCGTTGGCGAGCGCCTTGGCCTCGATCGCGTCGAGCCGGCCCTCCTCCGCCGCGTCGAGGGCGACGAGCACCTTGCCGCACGCGTCGTAGGCGATGTCGTGCTCGTCGCAGAAGTCGCGGAGCAGGCCGACCCCGCGCCGGCACAGGGTCGCCTTGAGCGAGCCCGGCTCGTAGTAGAGCCCGGCGTGCACGACGCCGGAGTTGCGTCCGGTCTGGTGCGCGGCCAGCCGGTCCTCCTTCTCCCACACGGTGACCGACGCGTCGGGGTCGACCACCTGGAGGCGCCGCGCGACGGCCGCGCCCAGGATCCCGCCACCGATCACGGCGTACGACACGGCGCTCATGCCGCACCGTCCGCGGCGTCGCGCTGGTCGAGCCAGGGCCGGTCCCACGCGAGGTCCTCGTGCTCGCCGAGCAGGGGCGGGGGCACCGGTGAGGCCGAGGCCGCGCCGTCGTAGCGCAGCGCGCCGCCCGGCACGGCCACCTGGCCGAGGGTCGTGTGCTGGAGCTGGTGGACCAGGCCGAGGTGGCGGACCTGCTCCCACGCGTAGACCTCGGGGATGCTGCGGATCCGGCCCGCGGGCACTCCCTCGCGGGCCAGCTCGGCGAGGACGTCCTCGGCCGCGCGGTCGGCGAGCAGGCCGTCGATCTCGGCCTGGAGGGCGTCGACGTTGCCCACCCGGTCGCGGTTGGTGGCCACGTCGGGACGCGCCGGGTCGATGCCGACGACCGCCGCGAAGCGTCGCCACAGCGACTCCGAGCCGACCGCGATCACCAGGGAGGCGTCGGCGCACCGGAAGGTGCCGTAGGGCGCGATCGAGGGATGCCGGTTGCCGGTGCGGGCCGGCACCCGGCCGCCGTTGAGCCAGCCGGAGCCGTGGAAGGCGTGGACCGAGGCGACGGCCGCGAGCAGGCTCGTCTCGACGGACCGGCCGACGCCGGTCGCCTCGCGCTCGCGCAGGGCCGACATCACGCCGAAGGCGCCGAACATGCCGGCCAGGATGTCGGCGATCGGCAGCCCGACGCGGGTGGGGTCGCCGTCGGCCTCGCCGGTCAGGCTCATCAGCCCGGCCTCGGCCTGCACGATCTGGTCGAAGCCCGGGCGGTCGCCGTCGGGGCCGCCCGACCCGAAGCCGGTGATGGAGAGCGTAACGAGTCGCGGGTTGGCCTCGCGCAGCGAGGCGGGGTCGAGGCCGAGCCTGGCGAGCAGGCCCGGGCGGTAGTTCTCGACCAGGACGTCGGCGTCGGCGCACAGGTCGCGGAGGCGTTGGGCGCCCTCCGGCGACTTGAGATCGAGGCGCACCGAGCGCTTGCCGCGGTTGGCGGAGAGGAAGTAGGCCGACTCCTCGGTGGTGTCCGGCGCGGCGTCGGGGCCGGGCGGCGCGAAGGGGAGCCAGCCGCGGCTGTCGTCGCCCGACGGCGGCTCGACCTTGAGCACGTCGGCGCCCACGTCGGCCAGCATCATCGTGGCGTAGGGACCGGCGAGCGCGCGGCTCAGGTCGACGACGCGTACGCCGTCGAGCGAGCGGTGGTGGTGGTGTCCGGACGGGTTCATGATCGTCCTCCCATCAGCTTGAGTCCGAGGCTCATCAGCACGATGACCGACGTGATCCTCAGGACGTGGATCGACAGCACGACGGGGACGTTGGCGTTGGCCTCGGCCGACAACGCTCCCATCTGGGCGATGCCGCCCGGTGCCGTGGAGAGAAGTGCGGTGTGCACGTCGAAGTCGGTGAACCTCCACAGTCCCCAGGCGAGGGCCAGCCCGAAGAGGAGGAACAGCACGACGGTGATGACGATGGGCACCGCCGCGGAGCGGAGCGCCACGAGCGACTCGCGGGTCACGGACTGCCCGAGCAGCGCACCGATCGCGACGTAGACCACCCACTTGGCCCCGCCCGGCGCCTGCCAGCTCAGCTCGCTCGACAGCGAGAGGGCCGCGACCCCGATCATCGCCCCCAGCAGCGGCGCCGCCGGGAGTTTGAGCGCGGTGGCGACGCCCGCGCCGACCAGCGCCGCCGCCGACGTGGCGAGGATGCTGGCGATCAACGGGAGTCCACGCGTTCGGGCGTGGGCCCACGGTCACCGTCGTCCGTGGAGCCGTCCGTGGGCGCGTCACCGGACGGGCCGGGAAGGTCCTCGGGCGGCGGGACCGGGGTGCCGCCGCGGGCGTGACGGCGCCGCATGGCGCCGAGGCGCGCGATGATGCGGGCTGCGGCCCGCTTGATGAGCCGGGTGACGAGCGGGAGGACCAGGAGCAGGACGATCAGTGCGATCAGGACCTGGGAGGTGGTGCGGTCCCAGAAGATCCCGAAGGTGCCGCCCGAGATGATCATGGTCTGGCGCAGCGACTCCTCCGCCATGGGGCCGAGCACGAGCGCGATGACCATCGCGGCTGGGGAGAGCCCGAAGCGGCGCATGAAGAAGCCGAGCACGCCGCAGGCGAGCATGATCGCCACCTCGACGATCGAGCCGTTGACCGTGAAGGTGCCGAGGACGCAGATCACGATGATCGTCGGGCCGAGGACCCGGAACGGGACCCGGGCGATGCTGGCGAATGCCGGGATGCAGAACACGTTGACCAGCAGCAGCATGATGTTGCCGAGGAACATGCTGGCGATGAGGCCCCACGCGAACTCGGGGTTCTGCGTCATCAGCAGCGGCCCCGGCTGGAGCCCCCACATCATGAAGCCGCCGATCAGCACCGCGGTCGACGCGGAGCCCGGGATGCCGAGCGTCAGCAGCGGCACCATCGCGCCCGAGGAGGCGGCGTTGTTGGCCGCTTCAGGGCCGGTGAGGCCGGCCATCGCGCCCTTGCCGAACTTCTCGGGCGTCTTGGAGACCGACTTCTCCAGGTTGTAGGACATGAGCGAGGCGACCGTGGCGCCGGCACCGGGCGTGGCGCCGACGAAGAAGCCGAGGAACGATCCTCGGGTGATCGGCCCGGCCGACTCGCGCAGGTCGGTCCTGGTGGGCCAGAAGCCCCGTGAGCGGGCAGAGACGTTGAAGTAGGCGAGCTTCTCGAGGTGGCCGCCGCGCCACAGCGTGTGCAGGATCTCGCCGACGCCGAAGAGGCCGATGGCGACGGGGATGAAGTCGATGCCGTTGATCAGCTCGACCGAGCCGAACGTGTAGCGCTGCTGACCCGTGCCGATGTCGATGCCGACGGTGGCGATGCCGAAGCCGATCAGCGCCGACAGGGCGCCCAGGAGCCGGTTGCCGCCGATGATGACGATCAGCGTGAGCAGGCCGAGGACGACGACGAGGAAGAGCTCGGGCGGGCCGAAGGTGGCCGCGAGCGAAGCGGTGGCCGGCGAGGCGATGCTGATGAGCACGGCGCCGACGGTGCCGGCGACGAACGAGCCGATGGCGGCCATCACCAGCGCCGGTCCGGCTCTGCCCTGCTTGGCGAGCGGATAGCCGTCGAAGGTGCTGGCGACCGTCGCCGACTCGCCCGGGGTGTTGATCAGCACCGAGGTGATCGTGCCGCCGTACATCGCGCCGTAGTAGACCGCCGCCAGCATCACCACCGCGCCCGTCGGGTCCAGCGTGAAGGTGAGCGGGAGCAGGATCGCAAGTCCGGCCGAGGGGCCGAGGCCCGGCATCACCCCCACGATCATGCCGAGCATGACGCCTGCGAACAGCAGCAGCAGGTTCATCGGGGTGGCGACGGCGACGATGCCGTTGGCCAGGTTGTCGAAGATGTCCATGTCGGGGTTCCGGTCGTCAGAAGCGCGGCAGGATGCCCTCGGGCAGCCCGGCGTTCAGGAGGGTCTGGAGAAGGATGTACATCACGAGCGGCAGGCAGATGGCGACGACCGCGTTGGTCACGTGGTGCCCGCGGTTGAGCAGGCTCAACATGACGCCGAGGAAGAGCGCGCACGAGATGATGGTGCCGAGCCACAGCAGCGTGGCGACGAGGGCGGCGGCGGCGAGCACCATGATCGCGAGCAGTCGCGGGTGCTTGCCGAGGTCGGCGTCACCGACCTCGTCCTCGAGGGCCACCACCTCGTCGTCCTCCGGGGTGCGGATGGCGGTGACCAGGGCCCACAGCGTGATCAGCAGGCCACCGACGCCGACGATCCGCGGGAAGAACCCCGGACCGATCCGGCCGGCCTGGGTGCGCCAGTCGAGGCCGAAGGCCATCTCGGTGTAGACCGCGAGCACGACCAGCACGCCCGCCAGGAAGACGGTCTTGGGCCGGACCCACCCCGCGGCCCGGCCCTGGGGCCGGGCCGCGGGCGTGGCTGCGTCAGCGAGCGTCACAGCGCACCGAGGTCGGTGAGTCGCTCCTCGAACGCGGTCTGCGTGTCGTCGAGGTAGGTGGTGAAGTCCTCGCCCCAGCGCTCGTCCTCGAGCAGGTAGTTCTCGTCGAGGTACTCCTGCCACTCGGGGGTCTCGACGACCTCCTGCATCGTCTCGATCCACCAGTCCTGCGCCTCCTGCGGGGCCTCGGGGGGCAGGATCAGGCCGCGCGGCATCGACGGGATGTCGGAGATGTCGTTCTCCTCGCCGGTGGGCACGTCGGGCAGCGCCTCGAGGCGCTCGGGTCCGGTGAAGAGCAGCGGCGTCACCTGGCCGGCCTCGATCTGGCCCATGATCGAGCCGGGGTTGGAGATCATCGTGTCGATGGCACCGGAGAGCAGCGAGGTCTGCATCTGGCCCTCCTCGTTGTAGGGCACGTAGTCGATCTCGTAGCCCTCGGCGTCGGCGATCATCTGCTGGATGATGTAGTCGACGTTGACCGTGCCGATCCCGCCGACCACGACCTTGCCCTTCTCGGTGGCGTAGTCGACCCACTCCTCGTAGCTCTGGAAGTCGGCCTTGCCGGACGCGATGAGCAGCGCGTTGTCGGCGGCGAGCAGGCCCACCGGGGTGAAGTCGGTCGGCTCCCAGCCGGTGTCGGCCTGCAGGGGCGTGGTGATGAACGATCCCGAGGTCGTCGAGATGCCGTAGCCCTCGCCGGACTGGTTGAGCAGGTAGCCCCACCCGGTGGCGCCCGATCCGCCGTCGCGGTTCTCGACGCGGATGTTCTCGGGGTAGAGGTCCTGGCGCTGCAGGATGTCGACCATCGTGCGCGCCATGAGGTCGTTGCCGCCGCCCGGGCCGAACGCGATCGTCCAGTCCATGTCCTCCGACGGGTACGCCCCGCCCGACCCACCGTCCGAGTCGCCACCACAGGCGCTCAGGGTGAGCATCAGCGCCGCCGCTGAAGCGACTGCGATCCTCTTGTGCTTCATGGTTCCTCCTGGTTGCGGGGCACGGCGCTGCCGTGCCGGGTCGAGAGTGGTCGGTGCGTGGGTCACACCGCGTCGAGGCGGTGCCACGACCCGGTTCCGAGAGCGGTGAGTCGTCCCTGGTCGTCGGTCATCCGCGACTCGAGGTGCACGATGCGGCGACCCGAGCGGATCAGGCGGCCGGTGCAGGTGCCCGTCCCGGTGAGGGGACGGAAGAAGCGCATCTGCATCTCGATCGTCACCGCCGGTGACAGGAACTTCTTGCAGAGGTGGCCCATCGAGATGTCGAGGGCCGTGGTGATGACACCGCCGTGCACCGAGCCCTGCGGGTTGCACAGGTGAGGGCCGTACGGAAGGACGACGGTGCAGGTCTGCTCCGGCTCGTCATAGGAGATCTCGAGCTGCAGGAACCGGCTGAGGAAGAAGGAGCCGAACTCCCAGGCCGGATCGGACGCCGCCTCGCGCGCCAAGGCCGACACCTCGTCGGGGTCGACGCGCGGCACGGCGCGTCCGGTCGCTGTGGTCGTCATGTCAGGACCAGGTGAAGCTGGGCGGACGCTTGGCCATGAACGCCCGGACGCCCTCGGCGAAGTCCTCGGTGTCGAAGGAGGAGTTGCGCAGGTCGAGGGTGGCCTCGTCGTCGCGGACCTGCCCGGCCACGACCTTGTCGGCCATCACCTTCCCGGCTCGGACGCTGAACTGGGCCCGGCTGCACACCGTCTCGGCGAAGCCGTAGGTCAGCTCCTCGAGGTCCTCGGTGTCGACCACCTCGTCGAAGAGGCCGAGCTCGTAGGCGCGGGCCGCGGGCACCTGCAGGCCGCTGAAGAGGATCCACTTGGTGCGCGCGGGGCCGACGAGGTCGACCATCCGCTTGGTCGACTCGAGGCTGTAGACCAGACCGAGCTTGGCCGGGGTCACGGCGAACTTCGCCGCCCGGTCGGCGAACCGGATGTCGCAGGCCAGGGCGAGGCCGGCGCCGCCGCCGATGCAGTAGCCGTGGATCATCGCGATCGAGGGCTTGGTGAGCCCCTCGATCGCGTGCTCGGCCGCGGCGACCTTCACGTTGTAGGCCTTCGCCTTCACCGCGTCGCTGCGCTCGGCCTCGAACTCGGTGATGTCGGCGCCGGAGGCGAAGGACCGGGTGCCGGCGCCGCGCATCACGATCACCTTGACGCTCGGGTCGGCGTCGAGGTCGCGGACGACGTCGGGCAGGTCGCGGTACATCGCGACGTTGATCGCGTTGTGGCTCTCGGGACGGTTCAGGACGACGGTCGCGATCGCGTCGCGACGCTCCACCAGGATGTGGTCGGACATGCTCAGGCTTCTCCCTCGAGTCGGTCGTGCAGGTCGGGTCGGGCGTCGAAGACGACCTCGTCGGCGAACAGGGCGGCGATCGAGTCCTCGCTCTCGCCGATCTCGCGCAGCAGGTCGGCGGTGTGCTGGCCCAGCCACGGCGCGGGTCCGCGCACGGAGTAGTCCATCGCGGAGAACTTGGTCGGCGGGGCGATCGTCCGCATCTCGCCGATGACCGGGTGGTGGAGCTCGGCGATCATGCCGCGGGCCTGGACGTGCGGGTCGTCGAGGGTCTCGTCGAAGGTGAGCACCGGGCCGCAGGGGACGCCGACGGCGTCGATGGCCTTGATCCACTCGTCGGTGGTGCGCGTGATCGTGATCGCCTCGATCTCGGCCTCGAGCTCGTCGATGTGGGCCATCCGGTCGGGCAGCGTGAGGAAGCGCGGGTCGTTCTCCCACTCGGGGCGGTCGAGGGCGCCGAGGAGCCTCAGCCACAGCCGATCGTTGGCGGCACCGATGGTCACGTAGCCGTCGCTGGTGCGGTAGGCCTGGTAGGGAGTGGACCGGCGGTGCCGGGTGCCCGTCGGCTGCGGCACCTCGCCGGCGCCGAAGTAGGCGCCGGACTCCCACACGGCCCAGGCGAGCCCCGCGTCGACGAGCGAGATGTCCATGTACTGGCCCTGACCGGTGGTCATCCGCTGCATCTGGGCGGCCAGGATCGAGTAGATCGCCGTGGCGCCGGCGGCGATGTCGTTGACCGCGATGCCGACCTTGGCGGGTCGCCCGCCCGGCTCACCGGTCATCCGGAGGAAGCCGACCATGCCCTGCGCCATGATGTCGAAGCCGGGGCGCTCGCGGTAGGGACCGGTCTGGCCGAACCCGCTGATGGAGCAGTAGAGGATGTCGTCGCGGACGGCCTTCACGCCGTCGTAGCCGATGCCGAGCCGGTCGGCGACCCCCGGTCGGAAGTTCTCGATCACCAGGTCGGCCGTCTCGGCCATCGCGAGGAACAGCTCCCGGCCCTTGTCGGTCTTGAGGTCCAGCGACACCGACCGCTTGCTGCGGTTGGGCATCGCGAACGGGTAGCTCTCGCCGTCGATCTTCGGCGCCATGCGCCGCGAGTCGTCACCGGTGTGCGGCTGCTCCACCTTGATCACGTCGGCGCCCAGCTCGGCCAGCACCATCGTGCAGTAGGGGCCGGAGAGGAAGCGGGTCAGGTCGAGGACCCGGAAGCCCTCGAGTGGACGCCGTGAGGAGTTTTCCCGTATCGTGGGATTGCTTGCCGTCATGCGGGAACTGTGGCACACGCCACATGGGTCGTCAAGAGAAACGCCGGACTCCGGCACACTGACTCCGTGGACCGAGGGACGACACCATGACCGAGCGCCCGACCGAGCGCCCGACCGAGCGCAGCAGCGTCCAGTCGATCGACCGAGCCGTCGCGATCCTGCGGTGCTTCGACGCCCACCACGCCGCCCTCGGGATCACCGACATCGCCCGGCTGACCGGTCTGTCGACCAGCACCGCCCACCGGCTGCTCGGCTCGATGACCGTCAACCGGCTCCTCAAGCAGGGCCCCGACAAGCGCTACCGGCCGGGTCCGCTGCTGGTGCAGCTCGGGCGCTCGGGCGCCGTCCCGTCCGGCCTGCGCGAGGCGGCCCGCCCTTACATGGTGGCCCTGCGCGACGAGGTCGACGAGACCGTCGGCCTGCACGAGCTGCTCGCGACGTACGAG
Organism: Nocardioides sp. Z35_8; assembly: GCF_059621125.1. Taxonomy (NCBI): domain Bacteria; kingdom Bacillati; phylum Actinomycetota; class Actinomycetes; order Propionibacteriales; family Nocardioidaceae; genus Nocardioides; species Nocardioides sp. Z35_8. The sequence goes on from NZ_JCAQIE010000001.1 coordinate 739,990, forward strand.
CGCACGGTGGTCGACCAGGTCGAGTCACGCCAGGAGCTGCGGCGTCACTACACCGACCTCGGGGTCCCCATCGCGCTGACCCACGGAGCGCCCGGCAAGGCGATGCTGTGCATGCTGCCGTGGGCGCGGCAGCAGGCGGCCCTCGCACGCGGCATCGAGCCGGTGACCGACAAGACGGTGACCGACCCGGTGGAGCTCGCAGCCGAGCTCGCGGTCGCCCGCGGACGCGGCTGGGCGGGGTCCGACGCCGAGCGCACCCCGGGCATCCGCGCCGTCGCCGCGCCCGTCTTCGACCACACCGGCTCGGTGGTCGGCGCACTCGGCCTCTCCGTGCCGACGGTCCGGATGGACGGCGCGCGCACCGGCCAGCTCGGAGCGCGGGCCGCCCAGGTCGCCTGGGAGGTCTCGGAGGCGCTCGGCGCGACCCGGGAGCTGGTCGACCAACGGCGGCTCCTCGCCGAGGGGCCGGGCCCCGGCGCCTGAGCCGTCTCGACGCTCACGGCTCGAGCGCGAGCTTCCCGCCCGGGTGCCCGGCCATCAGCAGCTCGGCTGCCTCGAGCGCGTCGGCGAGCGGAAAGGTGCGCGCGACGGGGACGACGAGCCCACCGGCGCCGGCGAGGTCGACGAGGTCGGCGCGCACCGAGGCGCGGAAGGCCTTGCTGGCCGGCAGCGCGCCGGCGATGGCGATGATGCCTTCCTGCTTCGCGCGACCGGGTGCGGCGATGGAGACGACGCGACGACGGTCGGCGACCAGCGCGAGCGAGGTGTCGATCGCCTCGTCGGTGCCGACGCAGTCGAGCGCGGCGGCGATCCCGTCGGGCGCGGCGTCGCGCACCCGCTGCTCGAGGCCGTCGCCGTAGCCCACGGGCACCCCGCCGAAGCCGGCGACGACGTCGTGGCGCGCCGGGCTGGCCGTGCCGATCACACGGGCGCCGAGGCGCGCCGCCTGCTGCAGCACGCTCACGCCGACCGCCCCGGAGGCACCGTGCACCAGGATCGTCTCGCCCGCGGCCACGCCGGTGACGTGGAGCATCTCGGCGGCCGTCGTGCCCGCGAGCAGGAGGTTGGCCGCCTCGGGGAACGACAGCGCTGCGGGCTTGGCGAACACGTCCTGCGCCGGGACCGTGACCTCGCTCGCCCAGCCACCGCTGATCCGGAAGGCGAGCACCTCGTCGCCCACCGCCACAGGTCCCGTGGCGATGTCGGTGTCGGGCCCGACGGCGCTGACCACCCCGGCGACCTCGTAGCCGACGGCCCGGGGGAAGTCGCCCGACCCGCTGGCGACGTGCTTGGCGTCGGCCGGGTTCATCCCGGCCGCGCGGACCGCGATCGTGACCTCACCGCGCGGGGGCGCGGGCACGTCGTAGGCCTCGAAGGAGAAGACGTCGAGCCCGCCGGGGCGGGTGGCGATCCAGTGGTGAGCCATGGACGCGAACCTAGCCCGCCGGTCGCCCCCGTGCGGGACGGGGCCGGCTCACCCGCCGAGCGGCGGGAGGGTCACGACCTGTCCGGCATAGCTGAGCCCGGCGCCGAACGCGATGAGCAGCGCGGTGTCGCCGGCCGCGGCCTCGTCCCGGCGCAGCATCGCCTCCATGGCCAGCGGCACCGACGCGGCCGAGGTGTTGCCGGAGTCGACGACGTCGGTGGCGATCGCGACGTGCTCGGGCAGCCGGATGTTCTTGGCGAGGGTCTGGGTGATCCGCAGGTTGGCCTGGTGCGGGATGAAGGCGTCGAGCTCCTCGACCGGGACGCCGGCCAGGTCGAGCGCCTCGTGGGCGACCTTCGCCATCGCGAACGGCGCCCAGCGGAAGACCGCGGTGCCCTCCATCTGCACCACCGGGTGCTCGCGGTCGGAGTGTCCGCCGAGGCAGCTGGGCGTCTGGGTGATGACGTGCGCCTGCGAGCCGTCGGAGCCCCAGGCGGTCGGGCCGATCCCCGCCGTCTCCGACGGACCCACCACGACCGCGCCCGCGCCGTCGGCGAAGATGAACGCGGTGCCCCGGTCGGCGGGGTCCATGAAGCGGCTCAGCTGCTCCACCCCGATCACCAGCACGTGGCTCTCCGCACCGGCGCGCACCATCGCCGCGGCCAGGTTGAGCGCGTGGCAGAAGCCCGCGCACCCGGCGGAGATGTCGAACGCGGCGGCCGTGATGCCGAGCGCGCTGGCGACCTGCGGCGCGGAGGCGGGGGTGTGCTCGGGGTGCGTCGACGTGGCGACGATGACGCAGCCGACCTGGTCGGCGGCGATCCCGGCCGCGGCCAGCGCCTTCTCCGCCGCCGAGATCGACATGCCGATGAGCGTCTCGTCGGCGCCGGCGAAGCGGCGGGTCCGGATGCCGGAGCGGGTCTGGATCCACTCGTCGGAGGAGTCGAGGACCTCGCAGATCTCGTCGTTGGTCACCAGCCGCTGGGGCCGGTGCACGCCGAGGCCGAGCATCGCGGCGTGGGTGAGGGCGGTGGGCTGCTGGATCGTCATGCCGCGAGCATAGGCAGCCGGGGGTGCGGCGCTACTGCTCCCCGTCGGGGCGGGTCTCGGGGATGGGCGAGTCGGGCACCTCCCCCGGGTCGATCGGGTTGACGGAGGGGTCGCCGGACGGCACGACCTCGGGGTCGGCGTCGGGCTCGACGGGTGTGGTGGTCATGCACCAGTCCTACGCCCACCGGGCGGGCGTGGCAACCGGCCCGGCCCGGCCTGCGCCCGGGACAGGCCTGCGCGGCCGCGGCCCGGCCGGCTCAGGACCGCTTGCCGCCGCGGCGTTCCTGGACCTTCTGCACGGCCGAGCGGATCTTGGCCTGGTTGTGGGGCTTGCGCGCCTCGTCGTAGACCTTCTTCGCGATGCCGAGCGTCGCGAGCTTCTTCGCCATTCCCATGCCTCCACCCTGCCAGCCCCGGCCAAGCCGTCGCCGCCGACGCCGACTGCACAGCCGCCGACCGCCTTGTTTGATCGCCACCGGGAGGGGAATCCTCCTGACAGGGAGGCACCATGACCATCGAGCTCGACCCCGCGGCGGTCCGCGCCGGATGGCACTACGGCGACAACGCACGCGCCGAGGTCCAGGACGGCCTCGACCACACGGGCGAGGCCGCCGGTCACGCCCTCGGAGACCTGGCCGACGCCCTGGCCGACGCGGCCGGCGACATGGAAGGCGTGCTGCGCGTCGTGCGAGGCGTGATCGACGAGCACCGCACCGGCACCGAGCAGTGCATCGCCGACTTCGAGGCGACCGACGGCAGCTCGGCGGGAGAGTTCCATGGGCTTGCTCGATGACACCGTCTCCCGGCTGAGGGGCGTCCTGGCGGTCGTCGAGGACATCGACCTCTGGCCGCCGTGGGACGCCGCCCAGACGATCGTCGACGCCGTCGCGACGGCCGTGGAGATCGCCACCGACCCGCCCGCCCCCGACCCCCGCGACCTGACGGCCGCGGCGGCCGCGTGGCGGCGCATCGCCGGCGTCGTCGAGCGCGGGTGCGGCGAGCTCGACACCTGCCGCGAGCGCATCGACGCGACCGTGTGGCGCGGCACGTCGGGCGACGCCTTCCGCACCTCGATGCGGCGCCTGGGCACGCGTACGGCGACCGTCCCTCCCGCCGCGACCGGCGTCGTGACCGCGCTCGAGACCCTCGCCGACGCGATGGCCGACGCGCGCGAGCGGCACGCCCGGGCCGACGACATGCTGCGCAACAACCTCGAGCTCTCGTGGGGCGACCTGATGCCGTGGGAGCTCGTCGACCACCTCCGCGGCGTGGTCGCGGGGGTCGTCCACGCCGTGCGGGAGGCGATCGGCTCCTACGCCGACGCCCGCGACGCCGTGCGGGTGGCCCGCGCCGCGATCCGCCGGGCGATGGACGAGATCGACCTGCCCGACTCGCTGCCCCGGGGCATCAGCGCGGTGTCGCTGGTCAACGCCTGGGAGGACGAGGAGGGGCCGCTGTCGGGCTCCGCCCTGGCCGCCTACGACGAGGCGTTCGACCAGCTGACCCCCGCGCAGCAGCAGGCGGTGCGCGACGCCCTCGCCGGCGCCCGCAGCGACCAGGAGCGCGCGTGGATCCTCGCCGGGGTCGCCTCGGGGCTGAGCGGCGCCGCGCTGGCCAACTACCTCGCCAAGCTCCACACGATGAGCCCCGCCCAGCTCGACGGCCTCGACCCGCCGACCGACGGCTCCTACTCCCAGCCCGACCAGACGACCTGTGGCTCCTCGAGCCTGGTGATGTCGCGGATGCTCAACGACCCGGCCTACGCGCTGTGGATCGAGACCGGCTACGACGCGGCGACCGGTGTCACCGACCCGCGCACCCCCGAGCAGCGCTTCGCCGACGAGTCGCTCGCGATGCACGAGCGCACCAACGCCGTCCGCGACCGTGACGGCGAGCTCCAGTTCCCGTGGCCGGAGGCCGCCGGCACCCAGCCGTGGGCGCTCGCCAACGAGATGTCCGCGCAGGACGGCAGCGGCGCGCCGGGGCGCGACTACGAGGTGCAGACGGTGGCCCCGGGCGACCGCGGCGCGACCTACGACCACATCGCCGACTCGGTCGAGGACGGCCACCACGTGCCCCTCTACGTCGGCGACACCACCCGGCCCGGCCACGTCGTCCTCGTCACCGGCGGCGACGGCGACTCGCTGAGGATCTACGACCCCGCGACGGGACGCGAGCAGACGGTCTCGCGCGACGACTTCACCAGGGGCGACCTCGGTGTCTCCGGGTGGGACGAGCCGTGGTTCGCCGTCACGCCGTCCTGAGCGCCGTCGCCGTCGTGACGGCGGCGGTGCTCGCCGGCTGCTCCGACGACGCGGGCATCGTCTCCGACGCCAGTGACGTCGACGCGGCGGTCGCGGTGTGGTCCGACCCGTGGGTCGCGCCCACCTCCGCGACAGTGGCCGGCCCGGCGCTCGGCAGCAGGGGTCAGGTCGACCGGGTCGTCGCACAGCGCACGACGCCCTACGCCGCCGGCGTCGAGCGCGCCGCCCGGGCCGAGCTGCGGGTCGCCCGGTCCGCGGGCTGGGCGCCCACGTCGAGCACGTGCGACGACGCCGTCCGGGTCGCGCTCGTGGCGCCGACGCAGGACGCCGTGGCCCAGCTGGTCGTGACGCCCGACGGCGACGGCGCGAGCGCCGCGGTGCAGGTCGTCGGCCGGCACCACCTCGACACCGCGTGGGCGGTGCCCGACCCGGTCGAGCGCACGTGCCTCGACGCCGAGTCGCCCCCGTTCGAGGCGCCGCCCCTGGCCTCGGCCCCGATCGGCGACGCGGGCGCGACCGACGCCGACGCGGCGTGGGAGGCCGACGACCCCGACGGGGTCGACGCATTGCTCGAGCAGGCCGCCGCCGACCCCGGGCTCGCCGACCTCGGGCTGCGGGTGGCGTCGGTGAGCCTGGAGGAGGGCGTCAACCGGCGCCGCGCACCCGCCGCCGAGACCACGGCCGACGTGACGACGCTCGCCGAGCTGGCGGGGCGGCTGCCCGGGTGGCGGCTCACCTACGCCGCCTGCGGCGGGGGCGGAGCCACCCTCGCGACGTTCGTCCGCGAGCTCGACGCCGGGCCCGCCGTGCTCACCGCCCGGCTCGGCGCCGGCGGCACGGACCTGCGGGTGACGCTCCCGGTCACCGGGGGGCCCGACCCGACCCGCGTCGTGGAGCTCCCCGAGCTCGACGACCCGGCCTGCACGGGCGACACCACGCTACGGCCCCGCCACGCTCGGGGCGTGCCCGCGGTCCTGCCGTCCGACCTGACCCCGATCGCCGGATGACCCGGCCCCGCTACCCATGACGGGCGATCGCGCCCTCGTCGTCACGCTCCCGTCGCCGGCGTGCGGCAGACTGCTCGCGTGACCACGAAGATCTCCGTCGCGGGCCTCGGCTACGTCGGCCTGTCCATGGCCGTGCTGCTCGCCCGGCACAACACCGTCGTCGGCCTCGACCTCGACGCCTCGCGGGTCGAGCGGCTGCGCCGGGGCGAGAGCCCGATCCACGACGACGACATCTCCCGCTTCCTGGCCGAGGAGGACCTCGACGTCACCTTCACCACCGACGCCGAGGAGGCCCACACCGGCGCCGACTTCGTGGTCATCGCGACGCCCACCAACTACGACCCGGTGACCAACTACTTCGACACCACCTCGATCGAGGCCGTCATGCGCGACGTGCACCGCATCGCGCCCGGCGCCACCATGGTCGTGAAGTCCACCGTGCCGGTGGGCTACATCGAGGACGTACGCACCCGGCTGGGCATCGCCGACGTGATCTTCTCCCCCGAGTTCCTGCGCGAGGGGCGAGCCCTGCACGACAACCTCCACCCCGCGCGCATCGTCGTGGGCGAGGACTCCGCGCGGGCGCGCGCGTTCGCCGAGCTGCTGGTCAAGGGCGCCGACTCCGACGACGTGCCGGTCCTGTTCACCGAGCCCACGGAGGCCGAGGCCATCAAGCTCTTCGCCAACACCTACCTCGCGATGCGGGTGGCCTACTTCAACGAGCTCGACTCCTTCGCGCTCTCGCACGGGCTCGACAGCCGGCAGATCATCGACGGGGTGGGCCTCGACCCGCGGATCGGCACCCACTACAACAACCCGTCGTTCGGCTACGGCGGCTACTGCCTGCCCAAGGACACCAAGCAGCTGCTGGCCAACTACTCCGACGTGCCGCAGACGCTGATCTCGGCCATCGTCGAGGCCAACACCACCCGCAAGGACTTCATCGCCTTCGACATCCTCGACCGCGCGCCCCGCGTCGTGGGCATCCACCGGCTCATCATGAAGGCGGGCTCCGACAACTTCCGCGAGTCGTCGGTGCAGGGGATCATGAAGCGGCTCAAGGCCAAGGGCGTCGAGGTGATCGTCTACGAGCCCGAGCTCGGCGTCGACTCGTGGTTCGGCTCGGAGGTCACCAGCGACCTCGCCGGCTTCAAGGAGCGCGTCGACCTCATCGTCGCCAACCGGATGGTCGAGGAGCTGCGCGACGTGGCCGACCGGGTCTACACCCGCGACCTGTTCGGCGGCGACTGACGGTTCATCACGGTATGCAGACCAACCGGCGCCTCCCTCGACGAGCTCACCGTGGGAAGTGCGGGTTCACCGACATACCGTGATGAACCATCAGCGGCGGCGGCCGAAGATGCCCCGGCGGTGGTGGTCGGCCTCGGCGTCCGGCGTCTCGCCCGGCGCCGGCTCGGCCGGCCGGCCCGGGCCGTCCTGCCCGGCCGCAGCGGAGGCGTCCGCGGCGCGGCGCAGCGCCTTGCGCAGCCGGTGCTCCGACTTGTCGGGGTCCATCGGCGGGCGCGCGCCGAGCACGAAGCGCTCGACCACGCGGTCGGCGACCGGCACCCAGCCCACCGACGTGGCGGGATAGGTCTTCACGCCGAACGACTCGTCGAGCAGCGCCTCGGCGTCGTCGCCCTCGTCGACCAGGCGCGCCACCCGCGCCAGCGCCGACGTGCGCTCCAGGCGCGCGGCCGCGCCGGTGTCGTACGCCAGCACGCGGGCGCCGTGGTGGGTGCGCTCGAGGTCGTCGAGCAGGGCCGACAGCGTCGCCGGCAGCGGGGCGTGCGAGACGTCGGGCAGGGTCAGCACGAACTCGGCGTCGGAGCCGGTGGGCCGCTGCTCGACCAGCCGCACCCGCGGCTCGTGGAGGTAGGAGCGGTGCACCAGCCGGGTCTCGAGCACCGGGTCCTCGACGGGCTGCACGCGCTCGTCGTGGACCGATCCCCACGGCCCGACGAGGGTGATGCGCAGGTCGGGCACGTCGCCGTCGAGCAGCGAGTCGACGAGGTGGATCGTCTCGTCGGCGGGCCCGGCCTCGAGGACGACCTCGAGGTAGGGCACCTGGTAGGCGCGGCCGCGCCGGTTGCGCTTGGGGCGCATCGTCGGGACGAGGTCGGCGAGGTAGGGGTCGTTGAAGCGGTTGACCTGCTCGGCCCGGCGGAGCACCTGCGAGCGGCCGAGGTGCCAGCTGCGCGCCTGGCGGTCGACCACGAAGACGCCGCCCGCCTGGGCGAGCGAGTGACCGAGGTGCATGTCCTCGCCGAGGCGCAGCGTGCGGTCGAAGCCGGCCGAGTCGAGGTAGAGCGCCTTGCTGACCGAGCCGGTCATGCCGATGTGGTAGCGCTGGGCACGCGGGCCGGCGGTGCGCAGGTCGTCGGTCTTGGCCCAGTAGTCCTCGACCCACTGGTGCGGCTCGTGTTCCTGGCCGGGGAACAGCTCGCCCGCCCCGCCGGCCGCGACCCGGTCGCGCACGACGGCGGGGTCGAGGTCGAAGAGGGAGGCGGGGTCGACGAAGAGCTTGTGCCCGCCCGGCACGGCGTAGTCGACGAGGTGGTGCCAGCGGGCGTGCGCCTCGACCTCCTCGCGGTGCGCGAGCATGTCGGCGTCGTACCAGTGCAGGACGTCGCCCTCGGCGGCGAGCGCACCGAGGTGGCAGGCGTTGGCGCGGCCCCAGCCCTCCTCGACGCGGATCAGCCGGGTGCGCTCGGGGCGCACCTCGGGCAGCTCCTGCGGCGGCGAGCTCTGGTCGTCGACGACGAGCACCTCGAGCAGGTGGTCGGGGTAGGACTGCGCGGCCAGCGCCGCGAGGACGTAGGGCAGGGTGCGCTGGTAGTTGAAGGTCGGGACGACGACGCTCACCGACAGCGTCGGCTCCCAGTCGCCGAGGGTGGCGGGCGTGAGCGAGCCCCAGTCGTTGTGCCGCACCACCGGCTGCCGCGCCATGTCCTAGCTCCCCCCGTCGGGACGGTCGACCGGGTCGACCTCCAGCGCCCGGCTCGGCTGGAAGCCCGGCCACTCGGACGCCACGATGTCAGGCCGGCGGAACTCCTCGTCGTCGCGCTGCCAGGTGTGTCCGGCGCCGGTGCGGCGAAGGACGTAGCCGAGGCCGTGCGTGCGGTAGATCCGCCCGCCCGCCGCCTCGACGCCCGCGAGCAGCTGGGCGTCGACGTAGCGGCGCACCCGGCGGAAGTCGCCGAGGGAGTGGAGCAGGCCGCGGTCGAGGAGCAGGGTGCCGCCCGCGACGAAGCGGGCGAAGATCTCCGAGGGGTGGTTGCGCCGCACCGTGAGGTCGCCGCGCTGGTCGGTGGCGTGGAGGTAGACGAACTCCGACGGCATCCCGACCACGTCGGCGCCGGAGAAGCGCCGCGCCATGAGCAGGTCGTGCACCGCGTCGGGTGAGTACCAGTCGTCGTCGTCGATCTTGAGCAGCACCTCGCTCGACGCGGCGCGCGCCGCGGCGGTCAGGACGTCGCCGAAGAACTCCGCCTGGTCGAACGCGAGCACCTGGTGCGGGCGGTCGCCGAGCACGCGCCGCACCACCTCGCGGTCGGGCTCGAAGCCGTGGGCGGCCAGCACCAGCTCGACGTCGGCGCCGCGCTGCCGGGCGACCTGGCGCAGCGCGAACTCGAGCATCTCGGGGCGCCGGGTGGCCAGCAGCGCGCTGATCGGCTGCAGCCCGACATGGCGTACGCCGGCCCGCGAGGCCAGCGCCGAGCGCCAGGCCAGCGTGGAGTGGTGGTCGAAGGCGGCGCGGCGCACGGCGAGGCTGTGCTCCTCGCGCCGCAGCGCGTCGTCGAGGTCGACCTCCGCGTCGAGGGCCTCGGCCAGCGGCGGTGCGACGTCGAGCACGCCCGAGGTCACCAGCGGCACACCGGAGATCGCGAGCGCGAGCAGGTCGGCGGTGGGGGTGTCGGCGGGCAGGCGTACGCCCTGGAACGCCCGCGCGGCCGCGACGACCCCCTCGGTCACCGGTCCGCGGCCGATCCGGGCCAGGTCGACGACGGGGTGGTCCCAGTCCTTGCGGAAGCCGATCGGGTTGAAGACCCGCTCGTCGACCGGCTCGGGCCCGGGGTCGGTGACGACCGTCGGGGCGCGGTCGATCACGTGGTGCGCCGCGACGCCCTGCTGGGAGGTGGTGCCACGCCGGGCGACCACCACGTCGGGCGGCACGTCGCGCTCGGCGGCGCCGGCGTCCGCCACGTCGGGGAGCAGCACCGCGCGGGCGTCGAGCCCGGGCGCCGCCGGTCGGCCGGCATAGGCCACGACGAGGCCGCCGTGCGTGGCGTCGCCCGGCCCGGCGGCCTGGCGGGCCATCTCCATCACGACGAGCTGGGCGCGGGCTCCGGCGGCGAACCGGACGACCGTCAGCACGCCGCGGTCACCGGCCTCGCGCGCGGCCAGGTGCACCATCCGCGGCCACTCCGGGCGCGGCATCAGCACCCACGGCGTGGGGGCGTCGGTGAGCCAGCAGGCGACGGCCTTGCACTGCCCGAGCGCCGGCACGGCGCTGGCCATCCGGCGCAACCGGGCCCGGTCGGCGGCGACGACGAGCACCGAGCCCCAGCCCTTGCGCGGCCCGGTGAGCGAGGACAGCGCGACGATCGTGGGCTCGATGCCGGGCACGTCCTCGATGCCCTGCAGGGCGTCGAGAGCCAGGCTGTCGGAGTCGTCGACCACGACCAGCGTCGGGCCCGGGAGCCGGAGGTCGTGGAGGGGGTGCTGGGCAGGGAGGTTCACGGTCGCACGCGCTCCTTGAGCGAGGCGGGCAGCGAGTGCTGCACGAGCGGTCGGGGCTGACGCCACAGCCAGTCACGGCTGACGTGGTCGATGATGTGCACGCCCGGCGGTGCGGTCACCTTGACCAGCCCGCCGAGCGCCTCGGGGTCTCCGTGGCGGATCGCCTCGTCGACCTCGAACTCCCGCAGCTTGCGGTAGAGCCGGGTGTTGGTGAAGTCGACGCCGTCGCGGCGCCAGTGGGCGTACTCGTCGGCGTCGAGCCACCTGACCTCGACGACCAGGCCCTGCTGCAGCACGATCCGCTCGATGCCCGGCGGCTGCTCGCGCAGCTCCCAGTCGAAGGCCTTCACGAAGGTGGTGTCGGGCCCCATCGGGTAGACCCACGGCTCGAGAAAGCGCAACGACAGGTCGAGCCAGCCGGTCGACTCGTCGACGACGGTCAGCGGGTGGCGCGGGATCGCGACGATCGCGCGGGTCGCCTCGAGCTGCCACGCGAGGTCGCGCAGGATGCCCGATCCCTCGGGGGTGAGCACCATGTCGCCGTCCCACTTCATCGAGTAGGCCGTGCGGACGTGCGAGAAGCACCAGTTGTAGAAGTGGGTGAGCGAGTGGACGCTGGTGGCGGGCGTCGCGAGGTGCTCGCCGCCGGCGCGCGACACCCGGTGGGGGTAGTCGAGCACGGTGAGCCGGTCGGACGCGCCGCACCGCTCGGCCACCTCGCGGGCGACGTCGGCGGTGCCGTCGTCGGAGGCGTTGTCGACCAGCAGCACGTGCTGCACCGCGTCGAAGACCGGAGGCAGCACCCACGGCAGGTTGCGCGCCTCGTTGCGCACCCGGAACACGCACGTCAGGCCCGGGGCCAACGGCTCGCCGGACGTCCACGGCCACGTGACGTCGTACGCCGGGTCGCCCTCGAGGGAGGCGATGTCGGGCATCAGCGCGTCCCCGGCCCCTGCGGGCGCTCGCGGCCGATCGCCTTGCGCAGCCGCTCGCGGGCCGCGGGGGGCACCATCGCGCGCACGGCGTGGGGCACCCGGTCGACGGCGCTGCGCGCGGGCTGCCCGCCCGCCTCGCGCCGCGCCTCCGCGGCGGCCGCGCGCCGCTGGGCGACGACGGTCGAGTGGGCGAACGCCTCCGCCTCGGCGTACTGCTCGGCGTAGGCGATGCGCAGCTGGTCGCACCACTCCTGGTGGGCGGGAGTGTCGTCGGAGGCGATCGCGTCGAGCGCCTGCCAGGTCTCGTCGGCCAGCTCGCGCAGCCGGTCGGGCACGGGGATGTCGTCCCAGGTCATCGTCACCCGGCGCAGCGAGGGGTCGATGAAGCGGTGCACCTCGGCGATGTCGACGGCCATCGCCGTCTTGACCCCGGCGAGGTCGAAGGCCTCACCGAGGGCGAACACGGGCTGCGTCCAGTCGTCGAGCAGGTCGGCGTAGTGGACGAACGCGCGCTGCCGGCCGCGGGTGGCGCGCTCGGTGTGGAGCATCATGTTGACCCACGCCGCGGTGCGGGTGATCGCGCCCTGGTCGGCTCCGGCGCCACCGCGCCCGGTCCCCATCGAGCCGTAGTAGGTCTGCTTGGAGCCGACGACCTCCGTCACCGGCCGCAGCATCGTCACGTAGGACGACGCGGCGCCACACCGGTCGGCGGCCGCGCGCCACAGGCCGAGGAACCAGGCGGCGCGGGGGTCCTTGATGACGAGCTCGTCGCCGACGGCCAGCTGCTCCTCCAGCCAGGCCGCGACCCGGGCCCGGGTGGCGTGGTCGCCGCTGGTGGTGCCGGTGTCGAGCCAGGCCCGCGGGCGGGCGTCGGAGACCTGCACGTTGCTGCGCGCGAGGAGCTCGGTGTGGAGGTCGACGACCCAGCGCGGCTCGCCGAAGCCCTTGGGGTTGGTCGCGTCGGCGACCACCTCGGGCTGCGGAACGTGCAGGCCGAGCGTGCGCAAGGTGCCGGCCATCGTGCTCGTGCCGCTGCGGCCCGAGCCGACGACGAACACGACGCGGCGGCGGGTGGGCTCGGTCATGCTGCGGAGCCTATCGGTGGCCTCCGGCACCGATCAGGCCTCGGGGGTGGCCCGCCCCTGCTGGGCCTTCGCGGCCGCGTCGGCCTCCTGGAACGCCTCGTCGTGCTCGAGCTCCTCGCGCAGCGCGCTGAGGCTCGTGCCGAGGTGCACCCGGGCGGCCTCGGCGGACGGGTCGTCGTCGGCGCCGGAGGCGATGTCGGGCCACGACGTCTCGCCCGCGTCGACCCGGCGCTGCAGGCGCTCCTGGTCGGGGCCGAGCTCGCCGCGGCGGGCCTGCGCCTGCAGGTCCTGGATGCGGCGGGCCGACTCGGCGCGGAACTTGTCGCGCTCGGCGCCGAGGTGGGCGGCGAGCTGGCGCAGCGACGCGGTCGCCTCGCGCGCCTGCCGGCGGGAGTCCTGGAGGGCGGCCTGCAGGCCGGGGTCGTCGGAGAGGGCCATCAGAATCCTCGCGTCGCGGAGTCGTCGGTGCGGTTGCCCGCGGCGGCGTGCTGGGCGGTGCTGATCGAGGACAGCACGGCGTTGGCGCCGCCGAGGCCGGCGTTGACGTAGCGCAGCACCTTGAGCAGCGCCTGCGCCGCCTGGGTGAGCTTCTCGATCGCGCGCAGCCCGTCGTGGATCAGCTCGACGATGCGACGCGCCTTGCCGGGCGCCGAGACGCCGGCCTTGAGCCAGCCGATCGGTCCGGCGAGGCCGGAGATGATGAGCTCCTGGATCACGCCGTCGATGAAGTCGATCGCGATCACCAGCACGTCGAGGGTGGCCTTGCCGACCTCGATGACGTGGCCGAGCTGCTCGGCGATGTAGCCCGAGGCCTCCTGCTGGTCGGCGTGCATCTCACCGACGTCGGCCATCCGCGAGCGGGCCGAGCTGCCGGCCGGGCCCTGCCACACGGCGGGGAGCTGCTGGCCCAGGGAGGTGTAGTTCTGGCCGACCGCGCCGCAGGCGTTGCCGACGTTGCCCCAGGCGAGCTGCATCGACGACACGGCGTTGAAGTCGCCGGCGACCGGCTTGAACAGCGCCTCGAGCAGGCTCCAGCCGGTGATCTTGTCGACGATGCCGTCGATCGCCGGGATGATCAGGCCGCACTCGCCCTTCTTGTCCTCGATGTACTGCCCCTGGGTGCCCGGCGGGGTGCCGCCGGAGACCGCGGAGACGGGGTTGACGTGCTCGGTGATCGTCGTCATCGGCCGGCCCACTCCTGTGCGCTGTCGTCCTCGTGCTGGGACTGGTAGTCGTCGTATCGGTCGAGGTCGTCGGCGTTGTCACCGATCTCGCCGACGGTGTCGACGAGGTCGTTGACGTTGTCGACGACCTTCTTGCCCTCGTCGTAGACGTCGGTGTAGGTCGAGACCGTCTCGCCGATGTCGCGGCGCCGGTCGTGGTCGGCGGAGTCGCGCGAGCGGGAGTCGGCGTAGGCGTCGTTGGCGCGCTCGCGGGCGTCCTGGGGGCTGGCGCCCTCGGCGATCGCCCGGTCGTACTCACGGTGGTAGGCGCCCTCGGCGGTGCGGTTGATCCGGTCGTGGTTGATCGTGTCGGCGCGGCCGTCGATGCCGTCGGTCTTGGCGTAGGCCAGCGCCTCGGCGTCGGAGTAGCCGAGCGAGCGGTAGTACTTGTACTCATCGGTGCGGCGCTCGATCGCGTCGGAGACGTGGTCCCCGGCGGCCTTCGTGGGGTCCATCCACGGCGGCACGTCGCCCACGTCGTTGCCGGGCTTGACCTTGTCGCCCACCGCGGAGGCGCCGTCGGAGATGCCGGGGTGCTTGTCCTCGAGGTCGGGGATCTTGCGGCCGTCCTGCGGGGCGTCGGACAGGGGGCCGCCCGGGGTGTCGTTGCCGCTGCCGGCGGGGGCGTAGGGCGGGAAGCTCGACGGGTCGGGCGCGAGCGCGCGGAAGCGGTCGTAGGTCGCCTCGTCGGTCTCGAGGTAGTCGTCGCGCGAGTCGAGGAACGCGTCGCGCACCTTGTCGGCCACCGCGCGGGAGTCGCGCAGCCCGTCGTGGGCCGTGGCCACCGCCGACTCGTAGCTGCCCTGGAAGAGGTTGAGCACCCCGGAGAAGGCGCCGAAGTTGCTGCACGAGGAGGAGATGTAGTCGTCGATCGTGCTGATGTGGTCGTGCTGCTTGGACGCGAGTCGCGACGCCGCGGTCAGCGCGTCGGGGTCCACCTGGAAGCTCACGGTCGGGGTCCTTCGTCGAGTGGCGCGGTCGGGGTCGGTGCCGGCACCCCTCCTACCCGGAGCGGTCGCCGTCAAAACGCGGGAGGTCGTGTCAGGCAGGGCTCTCGCGCCGCTTCGCGCGCGACCGCACGCGGAACCAGCCGACGACCATCGCGAGCAGCGCGACCAGTCCGAGGGCCCACCCGAGCGTCGAGCCCCAGGCCCGCTCGGCCGTCGTACGCCACTCCCCGCCCTGCTGGTAGACGGTGATCTCGTCGCCCTTCCCCACGTCGCCGAGGCGGCGCAGCTCGTAGAGCGCGGAGGCCTGCTCACCGTCGGGCAGCTCGAAGACGACCGAGGTGTACTCCGTCGACCTCTGTCCGGCGCGGCTCGGGCCGAGATCCTCGAAGCCGAGGACCGTCGCCTGCTGCGTCTGCACGCCGGACGGCGGCTGGCGGCTGTCCCAGAAGTCGTAGAACCGCCACCCGACCACGACCACCATCACGAGCAGCAGGACCAGCGCGACCCAGGTCATGCCGTGGTTGTCGCGCGCCGCGCCGCCGGAGAAGCCGCCCCCCTCCGCACCGGGGCGGTCGGGGACGGGACGCTCGGGGACGGGACGCTCGTCGGCCATGGCGCGCAGTCAACCACCCGGCGACCAGCCAGCCGCGTCAGAGGTGCTGCGGTTGCGCGGCGATCAGCGCGGCGTACCAGTGGAACGACTTCTTGCGGGTGCGCTCGAGGGTGTCGTAGTCGACGTGCACGAGGCCGAAGCGCTGGTGGTGGCCCTCGGCCCACTCGAAGTTGTCGAGCAGCGACCAGCAGTAGTAGCCGCGCACGTCGACGCCACGCTGGACGGCCTCGGCGACGGCGTTGACGTGGGCGCGGTGGTAGTCGATGCGCGCCTGGTCGTCGACGACGCCGTCCTCGTCGGGGTCGCCTCCGTAGGCGCAGCCGGACTCGGTGATGACGATCGGCGGGAGCGCCGCACGGAACCGGGCGCGGAACATCACCAGCCACTCGCGCAGGGCGTCCGGGACGATCGGCCACCCGAGGTCGGTGGTCGGGTAGCCGACGACCTCGCGGACGGCGAAGGGGATGTCGGAGTCCTCGTCGGCCGCCGCGACCTTGAGCGGCTGGTAGTAGTTGACGCCGTAGAAGTCGAGCGGCTGGCGGATCGTGGCGAGGTCGCCGTCGGCCATCACGCCCTCGAAGAGGGGCATCAGGTCGGCGGGGTAGCGCCCGAGGAGCATCGGCTCGAGGAACGCGCCGTTCCACAGGGCGTCGAAGATCTTGCTCATCCCGACGTCGGCGTCGTCGTCGCTCGCGGGCCAGATGGGCGAGTGGTTGTTGGCGCAGCCGACCGACGTCGCGCCCGCCCGGCGCAGCTCGATGGCGGCGCGGCCGTGGGCCAGCAGCAGGTGGTGGGAGGCGGGCAGGCCGTCGAAGCGCAGCGTCTTGCCCGGGGCGTGCGTGCCGAGGCCGTAGCCGAGGATCGAGGCGACGTTGGGCTCGTTGACGGGGATCCAGTGCGCGACGCGGTCGGCGAGCCGCTCGCCCACGATCGCGGCGTACTCGGCGAAGCGCTCGACGGTGTCGCGGTTGAGCCAGCCGCCGTCGTCCTCGAGCGCCTGCGGCAGGTCCCAGTGGTAGAGCGTGACCATCGGCTCCTGGCCGTTGGCGAGCAGCGTGTCGACGAGCCGGTCGTAGAACGCGAGGCCCTTCTCGTTGGGCGCACCGCGCCCGGTCGGCTGGATCCGCGGCCAGGCGATCGAGAAGCGGTAGCCGCCCGTGCCGAGCTCCTTCATCAGCGCGACGTCCTCGTCGACGCGGTGGTAGTGGTCGCAGGCGACCGCTCCGGTGGTGCCGTCGGCGACCCGACCCGGCTCCGCGGCGAAGGTGTCCCAGATGCTCGGTCCCCGGCCGTCCTCGGCCACCGCACCCTCGATCTGGTAGCTCGCCGTGCTCGTGCCGAAGCGGAAACCGGGCGGGAGCAGGGGGAGGTCGTGCGGGGAAGCCACACCGGCGAAGATATCGCCATGGGCATCGCCGTGTACGCGGGTTCGCGGAGGTCGACCGAGACCGACGCGGGCCGGGTCACGCGCCACTCCTTCTCCTTCGGCCCCCACTACGACCCGGCCAACCTCGGCTTCGGGCCGCTGGTGTGCCACAACGACGACCTGCTCGACCCCTCTGCCGCGGGGGCCGCGGGGGTCGCGGGGGTCGCGGGGGTCGCGGGCTACCCCGAGCACCCGCACACCGACCTCGAGATCGTCACCTGGGTGCTCGAGGGCGCGCTCGTGCACACCGACTCCTCCGGTGCCAGCCACGTCGTGGAGGCCGGGCGGGCCCAGGTGCTGTCCGCCGGCACCGGCGTGCGCCACAGCGAGGTCGCCGACCGGCACTCGGGGCGCTGCCGGTTCGTCCAGGCCTGGCTCACCCCGTCGACCCCCGGCACCACTCCGTCGTACGTCCTCGGCGAGGCGCCGCAGCCCTCGTCCGGACTGGTGGAGGTCGCCGGCGGCGACGGCCTGCCGGTCGGCACCGCCGGCGCCCGGCTGCTCGTCGCGCGCCTGGCCGCTGGCGAGTCGGTGGCCCTGCCCGACGACCCGCGCCAGCACGTCTTCGCGGCGACGGGCGCTGCCACGCTCGACGGTCTCGACCTGCACTCCGGTGACGCCGTACGCCTCACCGACGAGCCCGGCCGCGTCCTGAGCGCGGCCGAGGCGACCGAGCTGCTGGTCTGGTCCTTCCCCGGGTAGGTGCTCGCCCGGGCTAGTCTCGTCCGGGTAGTCAGGGACGGTCTGGTCGGTTTTCGACCCGCCCACCAACCGGTGTGTCCCTCACTACCCCTCGCCGGTGGGGTTACGGGATGAGGACGCCCGGGTTGAGGACCCCGCGGGGGTCGAGCTCGGCCTTGACCGCGCGGAGCACCCGCACCCCGACCTCGCCGATCTCCGCGGCGAGCCACGGCCGGTGGTCGGTGCCGATGGCGTGGTGGTGGCTGATCGTGGCGCCGGCGGCGACGATCGCGTCGCTGGCCGCGGCCTTGGCGGCCTGCCACTGCGCGAGCGGGTCGTCGCCCTGGCGGGCGGCGACGGTGAAGTAGAGCGAGCAGCCGGTCTCGTAGACGTGCGACACGTGGCACAGCACGAGCGTGCCCTCCCCGAGCGACGAGGTGAGGGCCGTCGAGACGTCGGCGTGCAGCCGCTCGCGGTCCGACCAGAAGCAGGCCGTCTCGAGCGTCTCGACGAGGACGCCGTGGTCGAGCAGCGCGTCGCGGAGGTAGGGCCCGTCGAAGCGCCCGTGCGCCCACCTCTCCCCCGGCTCGGTGCCGAGCGGCGTCCCGCCGAGGTCGGTCAGCGCCGCGGTGACGGCCGCGCGCCTGGCCTCCACCAACGCCTCGGTGCCCTCGTAGCCGGTCACCATCAGGCAGCCGGGGTCGTCGGTGGCGCCGATGGCGGACGGGTCGGCCAGGTTGATCGCCGTCTCGGCCTCGTCGGAGAGCCGCAGCACCGTCGGCAGCAGCCCGGACTGCGCCAGGACGCGCATGGCGTCGGAGCCGGCGCCGAACGACGGCCAGCGCCAGCCCTCGTACGCCGTCACGGCGGGCGCGCGCCGCACCCGGAGCGTCACCGACGTGATGACGCCGAACGCGCCCTCCGAGCCGAGCAGCAGCTGGCGCAGGTCGGGTCCGGCGGCGCTGGCGGGCGCCGCGCCGAGGTCGAGCGAGCCGGTGGGCGTGGCGGCCGTGAGCCCGACGACCATCGCGTCGAAGCGGCCGTAGCCGGCGCTCGACTGGCCGCTGGAGCGGGTCGCGGCGAAGCCGCCGATCGAGGCGTGGCGGAACGACTGGGGATAGTGCCCGAGGGTCAGGCCCCGCTCGGCGAGGAGCGCCTCGGCCTCCGGTCCGCGCAGCCCGGGCTCGAGGGTCGCGGTCATGGAGACCTCGTCGACGGCGAGGAGGCGCCTCATCCGGCCCAGGTCGAGGCTGATGACGCCGGCGAAGCCGTCGCGACGGGCCGCCAGGCCTCCGGTCACGCAGGTGCCGCCACCGAAGGGCACCACCGCGACCCGGTGCTCGTCGGCCCACCGCAGCACGGCCTCGACCTCGGCGTGCCCGTCGGGCCGCACGACCGCGTCGGGCGCGTCGGCGAGGTCGCCGGCCCGGGCCCGCAGCAGGTCGGGGGTCGACTTGCCGCGCGTACGCACCGTGCGGGTGGCGTCGTCGACCAGCACGTGCTCGGCGCCGACGACGCGGCGAAGGTCGTCGAGCAGGGCCGCGTCGAGCGCACACGCCGGGGGTCGAGCCCCGCTCACCGGACGGCGGTCCTGCAGGCCGAAGGCCAGCTCGACCAGGCCGAGCGCCGAGTCGGGCAGGACGGTGGCCGAGGCCGGGTCGCCCCAGCGCTGGGGGTGCATCTCGGGGACGGGCGAGGCGGGAGACATGCGTTACAGTGTGACAGATGTCGTCACTTCGTCACACCGCGGACCCACGCCTCGACGGCTACCTCGACGTGGCCCGAGAGTGCATCCTCGACCTGGGCTGGCGGCGTACGACGCTCACCGAGGTCGCCCGGCGCGCGGACGTCTCCCGCATGACCATCTACCGCGCCTGGCCCGACATGGGCGCGCTGCTCGGCGACCTGATGACCCGCGAGTGGGTCGGCATCGCCGCCGCCATCAGCCGCGCGGCCGCCGACACCACGACCCCCGCCGGGATCGCCGAGGCGGCGCTCGCCACCGTGCGGGCGCTGCGCGACAACGGGCTCTTCGTCAGGATCGTCGAGCTCGACCCCGACCTGATGCTGCCCTACCTCCTCCACCGCCGCGGCCGCTCGCAGGAGGCGCTGGTGGAGATCCTCGCCGCCGAGATCGAGAGCGGCCAGGCCTCCGGCGCGATCCGTCAGGGCGACGCCGTGCCGATGGCACGGGCGCTGACGCTGGGCGCGCACGGGTTCGTCTTCTCCGCCCTCACCATGACCGACGACCGCGTCTCGCTGGCCGACCTCGACGCGGAATACGTCCGCGCCGTCACCCGCGCGCTGGAGCCGTGATGTCCCCGGCCCGCCGGATCGTCCCCGGCCTCGACGCCATCCCCGCGGAGGTCGACGTCGTCGTCGTCGGGCTGGGCATCACCGGTGCGGGCGTCGCCCTCGACGCCGTCACCCGAGGGCTGTCGGTGCTCGCCGTCGACGCCCACGACGTCGCGTTCGGGACGTCGCGGTGGTCGTCCAAGCTGGTCCACGGCGGGCTGCGCTACCTCGCCCAGGGCCAGCTCGCCATCGCGCGGGAGAGCGCCGTCGAGCGCGGGATCCTGATGCACCGCACGGCTCCCCACCTCGTCCGGGCGCTGCCGATGCTGACCCCGCTCGACGACGCGATGCCGCGCCGCCGAGCAGCCCTCACGTGGGCGGGCCTGCGGGCCGGCGACGCGCTCCGGCGCTCCGCCGGCACCACCACCCGCACCCTCCCCCGGCCGCGCCGGCTCAATGCGACCGAGGCCCTCGCCCTCGCGCCCACGCTGCGTCGCGAGGGCCTCCGCGGCGGCCTGCTCGCCTGGGACGGCCAGCTCGAGGACGACGCGCGGCTGGTGGTCACCGTCGCGCGCACGGCGGCGTCGTACGGCGCCCACGTGCGCACCCGGGCTCGCGTCACGTCCGCGACCGGCACCGCCGTGACGCTGCGCGACGAGCTGACCGGCACGACGTACGACGTCCGCGCGCGCGCCGTCGTCAACGCCACGGGCGTCTGGGCCGGCGACCTCGACGAGCGGGTGCGGCTGCGCCCGAGCCGGGGCACCCACCTCGTCCTGCGCGGGTCGGCGCTGCCCCGCACCCGGGTGGCGGTGATGGTGCCGATCCCCGGCACGAGCGCGCGCTTCGCGATGGTGCTCCCGCAGCCGGACGGCACGATCTACGTCGGCCTCACCGACGAGCCCGCGCCCGGGCCGGTGCCCGACGTGCCCGTGCCGAGCGAGGGCGAGATCGACTTCCTGCTGGCGTTGGTGGCGCCCACCTTCACCGTCCCGCCGACGCGGGCCGACGTCGTCGGCGCCTTCGCCGGCCTTCGACCGTTGCTCGAGGTCGCCGGCACCGATGCCACGGCCGACCTGTCGCGCCGCCACGCCATCCTCACCGCGCCCACCGGCGTGACGACGGTCGTGGGCGGCAAGCTCACCACCTACCGGCGGATGGCGCAGGACACCCTCGACGCGCTCGTCGCCGCCGGTCGGCTCGAGGCCGGCTCGTGCCGCACGGCGTCGCTCCCCCTGCTCGGCGCCGCCGCCCCCGACGACCTGCGTCGGACGACGGTGCCCGCCCGGCTCGTCCGACGCTTCGGCACCGACGCCGAGCTCGTGCTCGCCGTCGCCCGCGAGGTGACCGGCCTGGCCGACGACGAGCTGCTCGCGCCGGTGTCCGACGACGTCCACGTGACCCTCGCCGAGCTGGTCTTCGCGATCACCCACGAGGGCGCGCACGACGTCGACGACCTGCTCGGGCGGCGTACCCGCGTCGGCCTCGTCGCCGAGGACCGGGCAGCGGCCGAGCCGCTGGCCCGTCGGGCGCTGCAGCTGGTCTCCGCCTCGTCGCGCCCGGTCTCGAGGGGGGTCTCGACGGGGCGTTCGCGGCCCTGATCCGGGGCGTGATCTTCGCGACAGCAAAATCCGCGGGCCACTTCGGGGGAACCTCGGACAGGACGTGGAGCGGGTGGGAAGGTTCTCCACGGCGCGCCCCTTGCCGACCCCATGCGGCAAGGGGCGGCCAGTCCATCTCAGGCCCGGGTTGCGGGCTCCCGGGTCACTCGACGGTGACCGACTTGGCCAGGTTGCGCGGCTTGTCGATGTCGTGTCCGAGGTGCCGCGCGGCGTGGTAGGCGAGCAGCTGCAGCGGGATCGTCAGCAGGATCGGGTCGAGCTCGGGCTCGTTGCGGGGTACCACGATCCGGCGCGCGCCGACCTCCCCGAGGTCGACGTCCTCGTGCGTGATGACGACCAGGGCCCCCTTGCGCGCCTCGATCTCGTGCAGCGCGCCGACGTTGCGCTCGGTGAGCTCGTCATGGGGCACGAGCGCGACGGTCGGCACCTCGGGGTCGATCAGGGCCAACGGGCCATGCTTGAGCTCGGAGGTCTGGTAGGCCTCGGCGTGGCGATAGCTGATCTCCTTGAACTTCTGGGCCCCCTCGCGGGCCACCGGGAAGCCGCGCACCCGGCCGATGAAGAACAGGCTGCGCGCCTCGGCGAGGTCGTGGGCGACCTCGACCAGGTCGGCCTCGCCGGCGAGGATCTCCTCGATCTGCCCGGGCAGCCGCTCGAGCCCCGCGACCAGGCGCTTGCCGTCGGCGATGGAGAGGTCCCTCACGCGGCCGAGCTGGAGGGCGAGCAGCGCGAAGCCCAGGAACATGTTGGTCAGCGCCTTGGTGCTGGCGACGGCCACCTCCGGACCGGCGTGCAGGTAGATCCCGCCGTCGCACTCACGCGCGATCGCCGATCCGACGACGTTGACCAGCCCGACGCAGCGCCCGCCCTTGCGGCGCACCTCCTGCACCGCCAGCAGGGTGTCGATCGTCTCGCCCGACTGGCTGACCGCGACGTAGAGGGTGTCGGGCTCGATCACCGGGTCGCGGTAGCGGAACTCGCTGGCCGCCTCGGCGTCGGCCGGGATCCTGGCCAGCTCCTCGATCAGCGCCGCGCCCATCTGGCCGACGTAGTAGGCCGAGCCGCACCCGAGGATCTTCACCCGGCGCACCGCCCGCAGCTCGCGGGCGTCCATGTCGAGCCCGCCGAGGTGGGCGGTGCCGAAGCGCTCGTCGAGCCGGCCCCGCAGCACGGCCTGGGCGGTGGTGGGCTGCTCGAGGATCTCCTTGCGCATGTAGGACTCGTGCTCGCCCGCGTCGTACGACGCCGCGTCGACGTCGAGCACCGCCGCGGTCTTGACGGTGGCGACGAGGTCGCGGTGGCGCATCGTGCTGAACCCGGCAGCCGTGACGGTCGCCATCTCGCCGTCGTCGAGCACGGCCACGGTGGTGGTGTGGCGCACGATCGCGGCGAGGTCGGAGGCGACGTACATCTCCTTGTCGCCGACACCGACCACGAGCGGGCTGCCGTTGCGCGCCACGACGATGCGGTCGGGGAAGTCGGCGTGCAGCACCGCGAGCCCGTACGTCCCGACGACCGCGCCGAGGGCGTCGCGGACCTTGCCCTCGAGCGTGTCGGCGTCGCTGCGTGCGACGAGGTGGGCGAGCACCTCGGTGTCGGTGTCGCTGGCGAGCGTGACGCCGGCGTCGGTCAGCTCGGCACGCAGCGCGGCGGAGTTGTCGAGAATGCCGTTGTGCACGACCGCGACGCGGCCGGCCTCGTCGGTGTGCGGGTGGGCGTTGGCGTCGGTCGCGGGGCCGTGGGTCGCCCACCGGGTGTGGCCGATGCCGGTGGTGCCGGCGAAGCGCTTCGGCAGCGCGTCGCCGAGGTCGCGCACCCGCCCGGCCCGCTTGGCCACCCGGACGCCCCGAGGGCCGAGCACCGCGACCCCGGCGGAGTCGTACCCGCGGTGCTCGAGGCGGGTGAGCCCCTCCAGGACGATCGGGGCGGCCTCCTGGCGGCCGATGTAACCGACGATTCCACACATGGGGACGGGGTCCTATCCGTAGATGATGCGCCGCAGCTGGCGCTCGGTGAGCTCCGGAGCAGCGACGACGCGATGGGTGAGCTCCTCGGCGATGCGCGCGAAGATCTCGGGGTTCTTGGCGCCGTAGGTCTTGAGGTGCGCGTGGCGCGCCCTGACGTAGTCCTCCACCGGCTGGGCGTGGAAGGCGATCACGTCGTCGATCACCCGCGCCGCCTCGCCCGGCGTCAGCGGCGTGGTGGCGACGACGTGGGCGACGAGGTCGGGGTCCGGCACCGGGCGATCATGCCTGCGAGATCGGTCGCGCGACCAGTTCCTGCCCGAAATCGGGCAGAAAGTCGTCTGTTGGCGCGGGATCCCCCCGGCGGTTCGTGTCGGCCTGTCGCCTCGGTGGAGCATGAGCCCGGCCCACGCATGCTTCTGGCCGCTCGGGTGGGGCGCGGATGCGCGTCAGGTCGTTCGGAGTCCCCTCGGGTGGAGACCTGCTAGGTTGGGTGAACAGCAGGTGAACGAGAGGTGTCCGATGAGCACGCAGACGATGACCGACCGCCCGGTCTGCACGTGGACCCCGGTGACCGACGCGTCGGGTCGCACCCGCATGGAGGCGCGCTGGTCGACCTCCTCGGTGTTCTCCGCCCAGGTCGCCTGACGCGGTCCGCATCCGAGCCACGTCCCCACGCGGGGGCGTGGCTCGTGTCATGTCCGGACGCCGATCACGTCCGGGGAGGAATCTCTGGCTGTTCGGGAATGAACCCGGGGCATGGGTCGTTAGGATGGTTGAAAGTTCTACCAACTACCTGACGAGGGAGCCCTCATGAGCACCGGATTCGACGCCTCCACCACCGCCATCGACGACATCTCGGGCGACTACACGATCGACGTGACCCACAGCCGCCTCGGCTTCGTGGCCCGTCACGCCATGGTGACCAAGGTTCGCGGCCAGTTCGGCTCGTTCGACGGCACCGCCCACATCGACGAGGCCGACCCGTCCGCGTCCAAGGTCGACATCTCCATCGACGTCGCCTCCATCGACAGCGGCACCGCGGACCGCGACGGCCACCTCCGCTCCGGGGACTTCTTCGACGTCGAGACCTACCCCAAGCTCACCTTCTCCTCCACCGACGTCACGCGCGACGGCACCACGTGGACCATCACCGGCGACCTGACGATCAAGGACGTCACCAAGCCGGTCACGATCGCCTTCGAGCAGACCGGTTCGGCCCGCGACCCCTTCGGCAACGTGCGCGTCGGCTTCGAGGGCGAGACCACCGTCAACCGCAAGGAGTGGGGCCTCACCTGGAACGCCGGCCTCGAGACCGGCGGCGTCCTCGTCTCCGACAAGATCAAGCTCGAGTTCGACGTCTCCGCGATCCGCAACGCCTGAGTTGTCGAGTGGGCGCGTCCTGACGCCCCCATCCGGTCGAGTGGGCGCGTCCTGACGCGCTGAACCCCTCGAGTCGGCGCGTCCTGACGCACGAATGGCATCGAGTCGGCGCTTCCTCACCAGTTCATGGTGCGGAGGCGCCGACTCGACGCATTTCCAGGCAGCTCGAACGCGCCGACTCGACGTGCCAACGCGGTCAGGACGCACCGACTCGACGGGCCTACTCGGTCAGGACGCGCCGACTCGACGTGCCTACGCGGTCAGGACGCGCCGACTCGACGTGCCTACGCGGTCAGGACGCGCCGACTCGACGGGCCTACTCGGTCAGGACGCGCCCACTCGACACCTATGCCGTCAGCGGGGGTTCTTGCCCTGGTAGCCGCCGCCCTTGCGGTGGCCACCGCCCGAGCGGCCGCGGAAGGGGCCGTTGTCGGGCTTGATCTCGATCAGCTTGCCGGAGATCCGGGTGCCGGCGAGGCGCTCGAGGGTGCCGGGCGGGAGGTCGGCGGGGAGCTCGACGACGGAGAACTCGGGCTTGATCGAGATGTAGCCGAAGTCGCCGCGCGACAGGCCGCCCTCGTTGGCCAGGGCGCCGACGATCTGGCGCGGCTCGACCTTGTGCCGCTTGCCGACCTCGATGCGGTAGGCCGCCATCGGCTGGCCGCTGCGCGACTCGCGCGGGCTGCGGTCGGCCTTGCCGCCGTGGCTCGAGCGCTCCTCGAACGAGCGGGTGCGCGGCTCGGGCTCCGGGTCGAGGAGCAGCGGCTGCTCGCCGTGCATCACCGCGGCGAGGGCGGCGGCCACGTCGACCTCGGCGACGCCGTACTCGCTGACGTAGTGCGAGACCACGTCGCGGAAGAAGTCGATCCGCTCCGGCTGGGTCAGCGCCTCGGTGATCTGGTCGTCGAACCGCGAGAGCCGCGTGGCGTTGACGTCGTCGACGCTCGGCAGCTGCATCTGCGTCAGCGGCTGCTTGGTGGCCTTCTCGATCGCGCGGAGCAGGTGCCGCTCGCGCGGGGTGACGAACGCGATCGAGTCGCCGCTGCGACCGGCGCGGCCGGTGCGACCGATGCGGTGGACGTAGGACTCGGTGTCGGTCGGGATGTCGTAGTTGACGACGTGGCTGATCCGCTCGACGTCGAGGCCGCGGGCCGCGACGTCGGTGGCGACGAGGATGTCGAGCTTGCCGGCCTTGAGCTGGTTGACGGTGCGCTCGCGCTGCACCTGCGCGACGTCGCCGTTGATCGCCATCGCGGAGTAGCCGCGGGCGCGCAGCTTCTCGGCGAGCGTCTCGGTCTCGTTCTTGGTGCGGACGAAGACGATCATCGCCTCGAAGTTCTCCACCTCGAGGATGCGCGTGAGCGCGTCGACCTTCTGGGGGTAGGAGACGATGAGGTAGCGCTGGGTGATGTTGGAGGCCGTCGACGTCTTGCCCTTGACCGAGATCTCGACGGGGTCGTTGAGGTACTTCTCCGCGATGCGGCGGATCGCCTTGGGCATCGTGGCGGAGAAGAGCGCGACGTCCTTGTCGGCCGGGGTGTCGGCCAGGATCGTCTCGACGTCCTCCGCGAAGCCCATGTTGAGCATCTCGTCGGCCTCGTCGAGGACCAGGAACCGCAGCTCGCTGAGGTCGAGCGTGCCCTTCTCGAGGTGGTCCATGACCCGGCCCGGGGTGCCGACGACGACGTGGACGCCGCGACGCAGCGCCGAGAGCTGCACGCCGTAGCCCTGGCCGCCGTAGATCGGCAGCACGCTGACGCCCTTGATATGGGCGGCGTAGCGCTCGAACGCCTCCGAGACCTGCAGCGCGAGCTCGCGGGTGGGTGCCAGCACGAGGGCCTGCGGGGTCTTCTGCGAGCGGTCGAGGCGGGAGAGGATCGGCAGCGCGAACGCGGCGGTCTTGCCGGTGCCGGTCTGGGCGAGCCCGACGACGTCGCGGCCCTCGAGCAGCTGCGGGATCGTGCGCGCCTGGATCGGCGAGGGGGACTCGTAGCCCACGTCCGCGAGGGCCTTGAGCACCTCGGCGGAGAGGCCGAGGTCGGAGAAGGTCTGCTCGGGCGCTGCGGGCTGCTCGTCGTTCACGCTCACCACGGTAGGGCCTCAGGCGGCAAAGTGGGATTTCGCGCCCGCCCCCGTGGACGGCGATAAGCGCGCGACAGCAGGCAACGTGAGGCAGCACACTCCCCTGCATGTCGACTCGCGCCGCCACCCTCCCCGAGGGCCTCACCACCCGTCCGCTCCGGAGGTCCGACGCGGGCGCCGTCCACCGGCTGATGGTCGCCCAGGAGCTCGAGGACATCGGGCAGGTCGCGATCGAGGAGGCCGACATCGTCAGCGACTGGGCGCGGCCCAGCCACGACCTCGCCGCACGCTCGGTGGGCGTCCTCGACGGCGACACCCTCGTCGCGTACGCCGAGCTGACGGGCGCCGACCGCGCCGACACCGCGGTGCTCCCCTCCCACCGCGGCCGCGGCATCGGCACCTGGCTGGCCCGGTGGCTCGTCGACCTCGGCCGCGACCTGGGCTCGCCGGCCGTCGGGATGCCGGTCCCGCAGGGCTCGCCCGGCGACCGCCTGCTGGAGTCGCTCGGCTTCCGCGTGCGGTGGACGAGCTGGGTGCTCCGGCTGCCCGAGGGCGCCACCGTGCCCGCGCGACCGCTGCCCGAGGGCTACGTCGTGCGCACGGCCGCCGCCGGCGAGGTCCGCGCCGCCCACGACGTGCTGGAGGACGCGTTCCTCGAGTGGTCGGTACGCGAGCGCGAGCCGTTCGAGGACTTCGAGGCGGCCACGACCGGCCGCCCCGGCTTCGAGCCGTGGAACCTGCGCGTGGCGCTCGACCCGGACGGCACGGTCGTGGGGGTCTCGCTCGTGCTCGTCTCCGACGAGGGCACCACGGCGTACGTCGACCGGCTCGCGGTGCGGCGCGACCAGCGCCGCCGGGGGATCGCGCAGGCGCTCCTCGTCGACTCCTTCGCCCGCGGTCGCGAGCACGGCACGCGCACCTTCGAGCTGGGCACCGACTCGCGGACCGGCGCGCTGCCGATGTACGAGCGGGTCGGGATGGCGGTGGAGCAGGTCTGGGTCAACCGGGCGATCGACCTGCGCTGAGCCGACGGTGACGGTGACGGTGACGGGTGACAGGGCGACAGGGGACGCCCGGCGCGGCCGCGTCCATCCCCGGTCTAGACAGGCCGTCGCCCCGTCAGACCGTCCCTATGTCTGGCCCGGGGATGGCATTAGCATCGAGCGACGCCGCTCGGGCGGCGCACGGCGAGGGCGTGGGGCCCTTGTCTTCGCATCTGTGGGGGTTTGACGTGCAAGAACTTCATGCTTTGGTGGTCGAGGACGATCCTGACATCTCGTCAGCGCTGGTGGAGACCCTCGAGGGGGCCGGTTTCCGGGTGACCTCGGCGCCGGACGGACGACAAGCGGTGAGCGTGGCGGCCAGCGACCCGCCCGACCTGGTCACCCTCGACCTGACGCTCCCGCACATGGACGGCATCGAGGTGTGCCGTCGCATCCGCGAGACCAGCGACTGCTACATCGTGATCGTGTCCGCGCGCTCCGACGAGGTCGACAAGCTGATCGGCCTCGAGGTCGGGGCCGACGACTTCGTGCTCAAGCCGTTCTCGCCGCGCGAGCTGCGCGCCCGGGTGGCTGCGCTGTTCCGCCGGCCCCGGACTGCGGCGGGGGCCGACGAGTCGGCGTCCGGTCGCGGTCCGCAGGTGCCGAGCCCCGCGCAGCCGGTCGAGGAGCCGACCACGATCTCCGCCGGGGCGGGGCTCGTCATCAACTCGGCCCGCCGCGAGGTGCAGGTCAACGGCGCGATCGTCGATCTGACCCGCATCGAGTACGACGTCCTGGAGTACCTCGCCGTCCACCTGTCCCGGGTCTGCACCCGCGAGGAGATGGTGCTGGCGATCTGGAGCAGCGCCCTGACCCACGACCACCACCTCGTGGACGTGCACGTGGCCAACCTGCGCGGCAAGCTGCGCCGGCACTCCGACGCCACCTGGATCCACACGATCCGTGGCATCGGCTACCGGATGGACCGCGAGGAGGACGACGACCAGGAGCGGCGCTCCGGGGGAGGACCCTTCCTCGTGGCACGCATCGACTCCGACGACCGGGCCCGCGGCCTGGACTTCTGAGCCGTCCGCTCCCCCACCCGCCGGTGCCGTCCGGCGGGTGCGCGTGGGGCCGATTCACCACATGACCCACCGGTCGCCGCCTAGCATCGGTGCAGGGGGTCTCGCACGCCGACCGGTTTGAGCCGTCCGCGCGCGGGGTAGGTGAACGGTCAACCAGGGGAGTGGACTGATCATGGATGCACGCACGGCCGTCGTGGTCGAGGACGACCGCGACGTCGGCGACGCCATCAGCCAGCTGCTCGACCAGGCCGGCTTCGACGTCACCGTCGCGACCACCGGCGCCGACGCCCTCGCGCACATCGCCGAGCGGCGCCCCGATCTCGTCACCCTCGACCTCACGCTCCCCGACATCGACGGGGTCGAGGTCTGCCGCCGGATCCGCGCGGTCAGCGACTGCTACGTGATCGTGATCAGCGGCCGCACCGCCGAGCTCGACCGGCTCATCGGTCTCGAGGTGGGCGCCGACGACTACGTCGTCAAGCCGTTCTCGATGCGCGAGCTCCAGGCTCGCGTCGCGGCGCTCTTCCGGCGCCCGCGCACCACGGAGGCCGGACCGGAGCCCGCGCCCACCCTGGTCGCGGTGCCCGACCCGCCGGCGACGCGGCAGGAGGGGTGCCGCGACCTCAGCATCAACCGCGACGCCCGCGAGGTCCTCGTGGAGGGCCGCGAGGTCGGCCTCACCCGCACCGAGTTCGACCTGCTCGCCCACCTCGTGGCCAACCCGGGCGTGGTCGTGCCCCGCGAGGAGCTGATGCGCGCGGTCTGGGACAGCGACTTCGTCCCCGACAGCACCCACGTGGTCGACGTCCACCTGGCCAACCTGCGCCGCAAGCTCCGCGCCGCCGCCACCGGCAACCAGTGGATCCGCACCATCCGCGGGGTCGGGTTCCGCTTCGACCCCTGCTGCGACTGACCCCCGGGCGTCGGACGCCTCAGCGGGCCGACTCGCGCAGGGTCGCGCCGCGGGCGCCGCGCACGGTCATCGACGCGCTGGCCAGGGCGACGGCGCCGAGGACGGCCGCGGCGAGCAGTGCCAGCACGGCCAGGCGCAGCGGCGAGATCGCGGCCACCAGCGCGGGCGTCGCCGGATCGTCGGCGTAGCCGAGCGTGATCGTGCGCAGCACCACCCACTGCGCCAGGGAGCCGGCCAGGATGCCCGCCAGCGCGGCGCTGCCGAGCACGACGGCGAGCTCGCGCACCACGGCCACCATCACCGCGGAGCGGGGTACGCCGACCACGCGCAGCGCCGCGGCGTCGCGGCGGCGGGCCGGCAGCTGGACCGCCGCGCTGACGAACAGGCCGGCGAGCGCCATCAGCAGCACCAGCGCCGCGACCACGCCGTAGAGGCGCAGCGCGAGGGCGTAGGCGCTCTGGTCGAGCACCTCGCGCTCCTGCTGGAGGGTGGTGCCGACGGTCAGCCCGGCGCTCGAGAGCGCCTCGGTGATCGAGGACGGCGTGCCCTCACGCGCCAGCACGTGGGTGGTGACCAGGTTGTCGTAGACGGGGCGGTCGGTGACGAACGAGCTGTAGTCGACCAGCAGCCCCGACGGGCCGGTGAAGGGCATCCCCTCGATGGCGCCGATGCCGCCGATCGGGTCGACGGGGATCAGTCCGAAGCCCTCGTCGAGCTTGGCGATGGCCCGCGCCTGGACGCCCGGCCCGGCCAGCGCCGGCCGGTCGCGGGTGATGCCGCCGGCGGTGAGCCGCGCCATGCCGACGGAGTCGCCGGTGTCGACGTCGAGGTCGAGGGTGCCGTCGACCTCCCGCATGCCGGTGATCGAGGTGCGCACGGCGGGGTCGGGGGTCGGCGTCCAGCCCGCGCCGGCGATGGCGTCGGGCACGGGCGTGCCGTCGACCGCGACCTCCTCCAGACGGATCGTCCCCGACATGCGGGCGTTGGTGCCGGCGCCCCCGCCGAGGGTCATCCCCTCGAGCGTGCAGCCCTCCCGGCAGAACGACACCCGGGCCGAGCGGCTGCTCTCGCCCGGCGGGAACGGCCCGAGGTAGGCCTTGAGCGGCACCCCTCCGCGGCTGCCGAAGCGGAGCTCGACGGACAGGCCGTCGTCGAGGTCGGCCCGGTTGTCGACGGTGAGCGTGATCCGCCGGCCCTCGAGCGTCGGCACCCGGCCACCGGGCGCGATGGTGTCGGCGACCTGCTCGACGTCGCGGCCCGGGCTCCACGTGGGCGGCCAGGTCGCCACGCGCGCCAGCCGGCTGCTGTCGACGACCGAGAAGTTGGCCCCGGGGTTGGAGACGCTGGCCGCGGCCATGATCCACTCCCCGTCGGGGTCGACCCGGCGGGTCAGGTCGACGGCCTCGGAGATGGTGAGGTTGGTCGACCACGTCGTGGCGGCCGGCGAGGCGGTGGCGGCGACGCTGGTGCGCCAGGTCGCGGCGGAGTCGTAGACGCCCGCGCCGAAGACGGCGACCGCGATGGCGGCGGTGATCGGCAGGATGACGAGGGTGCCCTCCTGGCGGCGCGAGATCGCGCGCGAGGACACGAAGCCGCTGAGCGAGCGCCCGCGCGAACGGTGGGTCCACCACGTCGCGAGCACGGCGGTCAGCCGCGTCGCCGCGAGCCCGGCCACGACGGCGAGCAGCACCGGCAGGACGAGGTCGGTCGCGTCGGGCTCGGCGGGGCCGCTGGCCGACAGCTTGCTCGCCAGCGTCGCGACGGCGAGGGCGGGGAGGGTGAGCTGGGCGATCACCGACCAGCGGCGCGCCGCCACCGGGCGGCGTACGCCCGAGAGCTGGGAGGCGAGCGACTCGCGGACCACCAGGCCCACGGCCACGCAGGCGACTGCCACGGCCGCGGCGAGCACGAGCGCGGCCGCGACCCAGCTGGCCGCCGGCAGGGGCAGCGGCAGGCCGGGCACCAGCCAGCTCCGCACGAGCACGACCGCCAGGCCCAGCCCGAAGGCGATGCCGAGCGGGGTCGCGACCAGCAGCAGGGTGAGCGGCTCGGCGAGCCCGAGGCCCCACAGCCTGCGGGACGTGACCCCGCGCAGCGACGCCAGCGCCAGCTCGGGCACCCGCAGCTCGCTGGCGGCGTTGAGCAGGCGCATCAGCAGCGCCAGTGCGACCAGCACCAGCGACAGCACGGCCGGCGCGATCGAGCTGCGCGCGGTCGACTGCTGGAAGCGGACCTCCTCGACGACGTCGGCCAGCGAGTTGGTGTCGTCGGAGCGCAGGATGCCGCCGACGACCGCCACGCCACCCTCGCTGGGCACGGCCGAGGCGGATGCCGCGGCCTCGTCGAGCTGCTCGGGGGTGAGGTCGGCGGGGACGGCCAGGTGGGTGTCGACGCGCACCGTCCAGGAGCCGGCCGCGGTGATCGTGTCGTCGGTGGTGATCAGCGGGGCGGGGGCGAACGGCTGGTAGCCGCCGCGGATGCTCTCCTGCTCGTTGGTGCTGGTGAGCCGTCCCGGGATGAGCCAGTCCTCGCTCGTGCGCGGGGTGAGGTAGGTGCCGACCACGACGACCTCGTCGATGCCGGGACGCGGCAGCCCGAGGGCCGCCACGCCGTTGGGCTGGAAGATCGCGAGGTCCAGCGGCCGGCCGATCTCGGCACCGGTCTTCTCGAGGTCGGAGGCCAGCATCAGCACCTCGCCGCGTGCCTGGGGACAGCGTCCCTCGACCTCGAGCGTCTCGCAGGCGTCGGTGCGCGCCCAGAAGGTGACCACGCCGCGCAGGGCGCTGAACCGCTCGGACTGCACGATCGGCACCGGCTCCTGCCAGGGGCCGGTCGTGAGCTCCTCCGAGGCGTTGACGGCGTCGGTGCGCGCCTCGCCGAGGGGGGTCCCGGGGTCGGGGGTGAAGACGCGGCTCAGGCCGGTGAGGCCGGCCGGGGTCTCCTGCAGGCGGGTCACGACGTAGGAGTTGGTCACCGCCTCGGAGAAGACCGGGCCGAGCACGGCCGAGCCGACGGCGAGGGCGCTCAGCAGCACCGAGCCCGCGGACAGCAGCGCCCGGGCCCGCAGTCCGCGGACGATCGCACCGAACAGCTGGATCATTGCGGGGTCCCCTCGGCGTCGGTCGGAGGAGCGCAGCGGGGGCGAGGGACGTCGTGGGGTGGGTTCACTGGCCCTCCTCCTCGCGCAGCAGGCTGGGGCGGGTCGTGGCGGCGCGCACGGCCCGCGCACGGCCGCCCACCACCACGACCGCCAGCGCCGCGATCAGGGCGGGGACGACGAGCGGCCAGGCGTGGGGCGCGGTGTCGAGGGGCAGCCCGGCCACCGGGACCGCGAGCAGCGGGAGCCCGTCGAGCAGCAGCCGCACCGCCAGCCAGCCGCCCGCGACCACCGCGGCCAGCGCGAGCACGGTGAGGCTGGCCAGCTCGGTGCGCCCGGCGCGCCGGGCGGTGCCGGTGGAGATGCCGAGCACCCGCAGCGACGCCACGTCGCGGCGGTAGTCGCGCAGGTGGCGCGCCACGCCCGCGCCCAGCGCGAGCAGCGCGACCAGCGCGCAGGCCAGGGCGGTGAGGGCGTACGCCACCGACTGGGCGCCGCCGAAGCGCTCGCCGAGCGACTCGCGCACGGCCGTCCGGGAGCGCCAACGGGTGCCGGTCGCCTCGGCGACCCGGTCGAGGACCTCCTGGGGGGCGCCCGCGCGGGCCACCACCTGCACCTCGGCCGAGGGGACGGTCGGCCCCGACCCGACCGCCGAGGTGCGGATGTCGGCGAGCGTGCCGATGCTGCCGAGCAGCGGCAGCGACCGGGCGACGCCGACCACCTCGGTCACCCGGTCGTCGCCGCCGAGGTCGAGCGCCTGCGGCGCGGCCTCGTCGGCGACCAGCACGGGCACCTCGTTCGCGCCCAGGTCGAGGTCGAGCTCGAGCGCGGTGGCCGGCAGCATCGCCACCTGGAGACCGTCGGGGCGGTTGACCACGAGCACCGCCGGGGGCTCGTAGTTGCGGAAGAACTGGTTGGAGAGAGCTGCCTCCACCGACGACGGGTCGGGCACCCACGGCTGGGCGAGCAGGTCGGTGCCACCGAGGGTGAGCTGCTCCACCAGCACCACGAAGTCGTTGCCGTCGATGAGGCCGCGGCTGTCTCGGTCGAGCGAGAGCCCGGTCACGACGCAGCCGTCGGTGCACTCGTCCACCCGCACGGCGCGGCGGGCGGGGGTGCCGTCGGTGGGCACGTCGAGGGTGACGGTGACGGCGCCCGAGCTGTTGGCCGCGGTGACGTAGGACAGCGTCAGCACGGCGCGCGCGCCGCCGACCTCGGTCTCCTGGCCGTCGGGGCCGCGGAGGGTGCGCACGGGCGGCAGCTCGATCCCGGAGACCGCCACCGTGAGGCGGTCGCCGGCGACGCGCACCGGGGCGAGGCCGGTGGCGAGGCGCCCGACGGCGTCGGACGCCGCCCGGGCGGGGGTGTCGTCGTAGAAGTCGCCGACCACCCGCTCCCAGCGCGCGGCGTCGACGTAGGCGCGGCGCTCGGCCAGCCGGTTCTCGTTGCGCACGATCGCGGTGGCGACGAGGTGCTCGCCCTCGGGGTCGGTCTGCTCGGTGAGGTCGACGGCTCCCATCGCGCCGAGCGCGGTCGCGTCGATCGTGCGCTCGCCCGGCACCTCGACGGCGGCCTGCTCGTCGGTCCAGCCGCTGACCGCCACCGCGCCGCTCAGCGCCAGGGCCCCGACGACGCCGGCGGCCACGACCAGCCGGACGGGGGTGACCAGGTCGTCGGCGCGCGCGAGCCGTCGCGCGGCCAGGAACGCGCCCAGGCCGCGCCTCTCGGTCGCCGGGGTCAGCACCCGGGCCGCGATCCGCACCACCCACACCGCGACCTGCCCGAGCGCCAGGCCCACCAGCGCCGGGCCGAGCAGGACGACCAGGTCGGGATCGCCGTCGCCCTCCCGGCTGCGGTAGGCCGCGACCGCTGCGCCGACGAGGACGAGCACGCTGAGGAAGATCGCCAGCGTCGTCGCCCGGCGCGGCCGACGCCGCGTCGAGACCTGGGCGGCGAGCGGCTCGCGCACGGCCGAGGCCGCGGACAGCGCGACGATCAGCAGGCCCACGCCGGCGATGGCGGCGGCCGCGAGCAGCGCCGTACGCCCGAGCGCCGGGGCGGCCTCGCCGAGCCAGGTGGCGCTCGCCCAGACGGTGCCGGCCGCGCCGACCGCGAGGCCGAGCAGGGTGCCGAGCACGATCGCGAGCAGCGGCTCGACCAGCAGGAAGCGCCACAGCCGCACCCCGTGGACGCCCCGCAGCCGGGCCAGGCCCACCTCCTCGCGGCGGGCCACGGCGAGCTCCGCGCCGATGCTCGGCACCGCGACCGCCCCGAGCAGGAGCAGCGGGGCGCTCAGCCAGCGCGAGGTGCCGGCCGCCTCGGCGAACTGCAGCACGGTCACGGCACCGCCGACGACCACCAGCGACATCAGCACCAGCGTGGCCAGGGCACCGCGGCGGCTCCAGGCGCCGCGCAGGACTCGGCTCAACGACCCGGCCTCTCCGGTGCCGCGGACGGACGGGCGGTCACCGAACGACCCGGCCCTCGTCGAGCGCGATGTGCAGGTCGCACGCCTCCACGACGGCGGGGTCATGGGTGGCCACCACGACGACGGCGCCGCGGGCGGCCTCCTCGCGCAGCTCGGCCAGGACGACACCGCGGTTGCCCTCGTCGAGCTCGGACGTCGGCTCGTCGGCGAGCAGCACGTCGGCGCCGACCACGAAGCCGCGGGCGCAGGCGACGCGCTGCATCTGGCCGCCGGAGAGCTCCTCGACCTGCCGCTCGCCCAGGTCGGCGATCCCGAACCGCGCGAGCGCGGCCTCGGCCGCCTCGTCGGCGTCGGCGGGCGCCACCCCGCGTGCGCGCAGGGCGATGGAGACGTTCTCCCGGGCCGACAGGATCGGCACCAGGCCGTAGACCTGGAGGACGAACGCCACCTCGGGCAGCGGGTCGCCGCTGCCCGTCCACATCTCGCGTCCGTCGAGCTCGGCGGAGCCCGAGGTGGGCTCGAGCAGCCCGCCGGCGATGGAGAGCAGGGTGGTCTTGCCGGACCCGCTCGGACCCGACAGCGCGGTCACCTTGCCCGCGGGGAAGGTGACGCTCACGTCGTCGAGGAGGGTGCGCCCGCTGACGTAGGTGATGGCGTCGAGCCGCAGCTCGCGCGGCTGGCTCATGCCTGGGATCCTTCACTGCTGGCGCGGGTGACGATGATGCGGCCCTGCTCGTCGTCCTCGAAGCGGACGAGCGTGCCGGGGGGCCACTCGGCGGCGATGTGGCCGGGGAGGTGGAGGACGCCGTCCTCGCCCACCACGGCGTACTCCGAGCCGCCGTGGCCCTCGGCGCCGACGCGGCCGCCCTTCATCGTCACCGTGCGCGGGAAGGTGGCGGCCACCTCGGGCTGGTGGGTGACCACGACGATGGTGGTGCCGAAGTCGTCGCCGAGCGAGTGGATCAGGTGGAGCACGTGGTCGCGGTCGGCGTGGCTGAGCTGGCTGGTCGGCTCGTCGGCGAGGAGCAGGCGCGGCGACGTCGACACGGCGCAGGCCAGCGCGAGCCGCTGGCGCTGGCCGCCGGACATCGTGGAGACCACCTGCTCTGCCTGGTCGAGGAGCCCCACGCGGTCGAGCAGCTCGGTGTCGGCCAGCGCGTGGTCGCGGTCGCCGCCCGAGAGCGAGAGCCGGGCGAACGCGATGTTCTGTCGGGCGGTGGCGTAGGGCAGCAGGTTGCGGGTGGCGCCCTGGAGCATCGTGGATACCTGCCGCGAGCGGATCCGGGCGAGGTAGCGCTCGCCCATCCGCGAGACCTCCTCGTCGCCGAGGTAGATCTTGCCGGCACTCGGCTTCTGGATGCCGCCGAGGAGCGCGAGGAGGGTCGACTTGCCCGACCCGCTCGGGCCGAGGAACGCGACCCGCTCGCCGGGCCGGATGGTGAGGTCGACGCCTCGCAGGGCGACGACGTCGTGTCCGCCAAAGGTCTTGTAGAGGTGGACGACCCCCTCACAACGGACGCCGAGGCCCCCGGTGCGGGTCTCCTCGACCACGGCCGCGCTGTCCCGCACGATGCCCTCAACTCTCTGTAAAGAGGTTCAACATACATAAACCGCAGTACGTTGAATGCATGGTGATCCGAGTTGCGCTCGTCAACGACGACGAGGTGGTCGTCCGGGGCCTCGACGCGATGATGCGCAGCTACGGCCACCGCGTCGACGTGGTCGAGCTCGCGGCGGGCAAGCCCGTCGCCCAGCCCGTCGACGTCGCGCTCTACGACACGTTCGGGATGGGGCAGGGCAACGGCCCGGCCGTGCGCCAGCTCATCGAGAGCCCCCAGGTGCGCTCGGTCGCGGTCTACACCTGGAACTTCCAGCCGTGGCTGACCCGCGACACCCTCGGGCAGGGCGTGCGCGGCTACCTCTCCAAGAGCCTGCCGGCAGCGCGGCTGGTCGAGGCCCTGGTCTCGATCGCCGGGGGCCAGCTCGTCGTCTCGCCGTCGCGGGGGCGCTCGCCGCTGGTCGGGGGCGACTGGCCCGGCCGCGAGGAGGGCCTGACCGCCCGCGAGGCCGAGGTGCTGTCGCTGATCACGATGGGCCTGAGCAACCAGGAGATCGCCGAGCGGACCCTGCTCTCCCTCAACTCGATCAAGTCCTACATCCGCTCGGCCTACCGCAAGATCGACGTCGACTCCCGCTCCCGGGCGGTGCTGTGGGGCGTCGAGCACGGCATGCGGGCCGACCGGGTGCGGATCAACGGCTCACCGGCGCGCGAGGTCTGACGGGTCACACCCGCCGCCCGGACGCCGCCCGCGCTTTGGGGCGACGGCGCCCGCCGCCCGTACCCTGCTCCGGTGAACGAGCAGCACGACGGCATCGACCCGGCCGACCTGGCGACGACCGTCCGCGTCCTCGAGCAGCTGCACCGGGTGCCGGGCGACCACCCCGACCACATCACCGTCAAGCGCGCGGCCTCGCACATGTACAAGGCGATCAAGGCCGAGCGCCGGATGGCCAAGCGCGCCGAGGAGCTGGCGCACGACCGTGCGGTCACCGAGCTCACCGCCACCGGCTCGCCCGAGCGCATCGACGACGAGACGTCCGGGATCCCGCTCGTCTCCTCCGCGCCCGGCGCGTTCGCCGGCGAGCTGATCAACCCGCGCGGCTGCTACATCTGCAAGCAGGACTTCACCCTCGTCGACGCGTTCTACCACTGGCTGTGCCCCACCTGCGCGGCGATGAGCCACGCCAAGCGCGACCAGCGCACCGACCTCACCGGCCGGCGGGCGCTGCTGACCGGAGGGCGCGCCAAGATCGGGATGTACATCGCGCTGCGCCTGCTGCGCGACGGGGCCCACACCACGATCACCACCCGGTTCCCCAAGGACGCGGTGCGCCGGTTCGGCTCCCTGCCCGACAGCGACGAGTGGATCCACCGGCTCAAGGTCGTCGGCATCGACCTGCGCGACCCCACCCAGGTCATCTCCCTCGCCGACGACGTCGCCGCGGCCGGCCCGCTGGACATCCTCATCAACAACGCGTGCCAGACGGTGCGCCGCACGCCGGGCGCCTACGCGCCGCTCGTC
This sequence comes from Nocardioides sp. Z35_8, assembly GCF_059621125.1. NCBI lineage: Bacteria > Bacillati > Actinomycetota > Actinomycetes > Propionibacteriales > Nocardioidaceae > Nocardioides > Nocardioides sp. Z35_8. The sequence goes on from NZ_JCAQIE010000001.1 coordinate 778,328, forward strand.
GAGGCCGAGTCGCTGCCGCTGCCCGACGACTCCGTGCCCGAGCTGGTGACCTTCGACCGGATCTCCGAGGCCCACCCCGCCGCGATCGCGGGCGCGCTGCGCGACACCGCCGTGGCCCACCACGAGGGCGAGTCGGCCGAGCACGCGATGGCCGTGCACAACGCCGCCACCCTGACCGCGCTGGCGCTCAAGGCGGGGCAGGCCTCCCTCGACGCGCACCTGGCGGGCACGGCGGTCGACGCCGGCGGGCTGCTGCCCGACGTGCAGGTCTCCAACTCGTGGACCCAGACCGTCGGCGAGGTCGACCCGCTCGAGCTGCTCGAGGTGCAGCTGTGCAACTCGATCGCGCCGTTCCTGCTGGTCTCGCGGCTGCGCCCGGCGATGGCGAGCGCCGCGGCGGCCGCGACCTCCGGGCGGGCGTACGTCGTCAACGTCTCCGCCATGGAGGGGCAGTTCTCGCGGCGCTACAAGGGCGCGGGGCACCCCCACACCAACATGGCCAAGGCCGCGCTCAACATGCTGACCCGCACGTCGGCGGGCGAGATGTTCGAGACCGACCGGATCCTGATGACGGCCGTCGACACCGGGTGGATCACCGACGAGCGCCCGCACCACGAGAAGCTGCGGATCGCCGCCGAGGGCTGGCACGCCCCGCTCGACCTCGTCGACGGCGCCGCGCGGGTCTACGACCCGATCGTGCTCGGCGAGGCCGGCACCGACCTCTTCGGCTGCTTCGTCAAGGACTACCAGCCCTCCCCCTGGTGAGACTCCGGTGAGCCCCTGGTGGGCCGGGGCGGGCTCAGGGCCGGCTCGGGGCAGGCTCAGGACTCGAGCCAGGCCAGCACCGCGAGCACCCGCCGGTTGTCGTCGGGGGCGACGGGCAGGTCGAGCTTGGTGAAGATGCTGTTGGCGTGCTTGTCGACGGCCTTGGGCGTGATGTGGAGCCGAGCCGCGATGGCGGCGTTGGAGCGCCCCTCGGCCATCAGCCCCAGCACCTCGCGCTCGCGCTCGGACAGCCGGTCGACCGCGCGCGCCCGCGGCCGCGCCATGATCGTGGAGACCACCTCCGCGTCGAGCACGGTGCCGCCGGCGGCCACCCGGCGCACGGCGTCGACGAACTCACCGATGTCGCCGACCCGGTCCTTGAGCAGGTAGCCGATGCCGCCCCCGCCACCGGCGAGCAGCTCGCGGGCGTAGAGGTGCTCCACCCACTGCGAGAGGACCACGACGGGGAAGCCCGGGCGGGCCGCGCGGCAGGCGATCGCGGCGCGCAGGCCCTCGTCGGTGAGCGTCGGCGGGAGGCGTACGTCGAGGATCGCCGCCTCGACGTCGGGGTCGGCGAGCGCCTCGGCGAGAGCGGGTGCGTTGTCGACCGAGTGGACGATCGTGAAGCGGTGCGCCGTGAGGATCCGGGTCAGCCCGTCGCGGAGGAGGGCGTTGTCCTCGGCGAGGACGACTCGCACGGCACCTCCAGCGTCACCAGGGTGGGACCACCCGCAGGGCTCGAGACTCTCACGCTGCCGTCGAGCGCCGCCAGCCGCCGCGCCACCCCCCGCAGCCCGGTGCCGCCCGACGGGTCGGCGCCGCCCCGCCCGTCGTCGCCCACCACCACGACCAGCAGGTCGCCGCGGCGCTCCAGCTCGACCCAGGCCTGCTGCGCCCCGGCGTGCTTGGCGACGTTGGCCAGGCACTCCAGCACCGCGAAGTAGGCCGCGGTCTCGACGGCGGCCGAGGGCCGGTCGGGCAGGTCGCCGGCCACCGCGACCGGGACGGTCAGGTCGAGAGCGAGCGCCTGCACCGCGCCGGCGAGGCCGCGGTCGGCGAGCACGGGCGGGTGGATGCCGCGTACGACGTCGCGGATGTCGCCGAGCGCCGCCCCCGTCGTGGTCGACGCCTCGGCGAGCAGGTGGCGGGCGGCGACGGGGTCGGTGTCGATCAGCTGGCGCGCCAGCCCGAGGCTCATCTGGAGGGCGACGAGGCGGGCCTGTGCCCCGTCGTGGAGGTCACGCTCGATGCGGCGCAGCTCCGCCGCCGAGTCCTCCACCGTCTCGGCACGGGTCTCGGTGAGCACCTGCACCCGCTCCGCGAGGAGCTCGTGGCTGCCCCGGCTCAGCAGGCGGGCGTCGAGGACCGAGCGCAGCCGCATCAGGTGCGGGGTCGCGAACCACCACAGCACCAGGGTGACCACGCCGAGCATCAGCACCACCACGGCCAGCGAGAGCGCGAGCCCGACGCTCGCCGACGCCACGGCCCACACCAGCTCGCGCCAGGTCATCGGGTCGCGACCCCAGGTGGCGAGCCGGGCCGGCAGGGGCAGGTCGTCGTCCGGCAGGCGGTCGGCCGGTACGGGGTGGGCGAGGGTGGCGGCCGCCATCGCGCGGTGCCGGTCGGCGATCCAGCGCAGCAGGGGCAGGCCGACGAGCAGGACCGGGATCCCGACGACGACGACCGCGGTGCCGGCGCCGAGGGCGACGAGCGTGGCGGCGACCAGCGTCGGCACGGCCAGCGCCACCTGCGCGAGCGCGAAGCCGGTCAGCCGGAGGGGGCCGGGTCGGTGCGCCATGTCCCCATCCTCACCGATCGCGAGGCCCCGGTCGGTGGGGTTTTCCCCACCTCGCGCCGGGAGGTGCCACCCCTGCCGGACGCGGCGATCGCCGGGAGCGTGGGGATCGACCGATCCACGGGCACCACCCGCCCGGACGCACACGGAATGGAGCACGTCGATGGCAGCCGACCTGATCACCCGGATCCCCCAGCGCGCCGCGCGCTGGAGCGCCGAGCACCCGTGGCGCGCGATCCTCACCTGGCTGGCGCTGGTGGCGGCGGCGACCAGCCTCGCCGTCCTCGTACCGACGCACGAGGCGGAGCCGGCCGACTACCGCATGGGCGAGTCGGGTCGCGCGGACGCGATGGCCGAGCGGGCGGGACTGGCCGCACCCGAGTCCGAGGTCGTCCTCATCAGCGGCGATCCGGCCCGGGTGCCGGAGGGGGCTCGCGACCTCGCCCAGCAGATGGCCCGCGCCGAGGGGGTCAGCGACGTCGCTCCGCCGGTGTGGGACGACGACCGCTCCGCGATGCTGGTGTCGGCCTCGCTGGCCGAGGGCGTCGACGACGCCGGCCCGCTCCAGGAGGTGACGGACGCCGTCGCCGCCGCGCACCCCGACCTGACGCTGCGCCAGACCGGCGGACCGAGCCTCGACGAGGCGATCAACGACCAGGTCGCCGACGACCTCGCCTCGGCCGAGGGGATCAGCATCCCGGTGACGCTGGTGCTGATGCTGCTGGCCTTCGGAGCCCTGATCGCCGCCGGCATCCCGGTGCTGCTGGCCCTGGGCAGCGTGGCGGCGACGATGGGCATCTCAGCGGCGGTGTCCCACCTCGTGCCGGCGGAGCCGACCGTCGGCTCGATGATCGTGCTGATCGGCATGGCCGTCGGCGTCGACTACTCGCTGTTCTACCTCAAGCGCGAACGTGAGGAGCGGGCTCGCGGGCGCAGCACGCTCGACGCGGTCGAGATCGCGGCACAGACCTCCGGACACTCGATCCTCGTCTCCGGCTTCGCCGTGGCGGCGGCCATGTCGGGACTCTTCCTCGTCGGCTTCGTCACCTTCACCTCGCTCGCGCTCGGCGCGATCATCGTCGTCGCGGTCGCGGTCGTCGGCTCGATCACCGTGCTGCCCGCGCTGCTGGTCAAGCTCGGCCGGTGGGTCGACCGGCCCCGCGTGCCGCTGCTGTGGCGCCTCAACCGCCGCATCGGCGCCGGCGGGATCAGTCGCCGCATCCTGGCCCCGGTCGTACGCCGACCCGCGCTCGCGCTCGGCGGGTCGCTCGCGGTGTGCGCCGCCCTCGCCCTGCCGGCGCTCGGCATGACGATGCACGCCGCCACCCTGGAGACGCTGCCGGGCGAGATCGCGGCGGTGCAGACCATGCGCGACGTGGCAGCGGACTTCCCCGGCGAGGGCACCACCGTGACGGTGCTGGCCGATGGCCCGGGGTCGGCGACGGCCCTGGGTGAGCTGGCGTCCACCGCGACCGGATCCGGCGCGTTCAGCGAGGTGCCCGGCGGGCTGGCCACCTCCGACGACGGCGACACCTCGTCCCTCACCCTGGCGCTGCCGTGGCCCGACTCCGACGAGCGGACCACAGAGGCCATCACCGACCTGCGCGAGAAGATCGCACCCGCGGCGCTCGACGCCGACGGCCTGGAGTGGGCGGTGGGCGGGGACGCGGCGTCCAACCTCGACTTCGACGAGCACCTCACCACGTGGATGCCTGTGGTGATCGGGTTCGTCCTGCTGCTGACGCTGGTGATGATGGGGGTCGCCTTCCGCAGCGTGCCGCTGGCGCTGGTCTCGACCGCGCTCAACCTGGTCTCGGTCGGCGTGGCCTTCGGCGTGCTGACCCTGGTGTTCCAGCACGGCTGGCTGGAGGGGGCGCTCGGCTTCACCAGCCCGGGCTTCGTGATCGACTGGATCCCGCTGTTCGTGCTCGTCGTGCTGGTCGGGCTGTCGATGGACTACCACGTGTTCGTCACCGGGCGGATCCGCGAGCTGGTGGGGCGCGGGCTGCCGACCCGGCTGGCCGTCGAGCAGGGCATCCGCGACAGCGCGTCCGTCGTCACCAGCGCCGCAGCGGTGATGGTCTCGGTGTTCGCCATCTTCGCGACGCTGAGCATGCTCGAGATGAAGATGATGGGGGTCGCGCTGGCGGTGGCGATCCTGCTCGACGCGACCCTGATCCGGCTGGTGATGCTGCCCGCCGCCCTGGTGCTGCTCGGCGATCGCGTCTGGTGGCCGCGTCGCCCCGCCCGGCCGACCGGCGACCTCGTCGACGCGGGGCCCGGGTCCGAGCCCGAGCTCACCCCCGCTGCGTGACGGCGTCCCCCCGGAGGTGCCGGGTCGGCGCCCACCCGCTGCCGACCCGGCGCGTCGCGGCCTCCCGTCCGGCCGGTCCGGCTGGTTGACTGCGCGGCATGAGCCTCGAGACCGCCGAGCAGTTCCACGCCCGCGTCGCCGCGGCCACCGACGCCGAGGGCAGGCTTCCGGTCGCCATCGAGGCGATGCCGGGGTGGGACGTCTTCCCGTTCGAGCTCGACGGGCTGCGGATCAAGCCGCTCGAGGCGCTGCAGGACGCCGAGCCGCCGCGGGACGGCGAGGACCCGGCCGACTGCTCCTGCCGTCAGCCGATGCCGCCCGAGCGCGCCGCGCTGGTGGCGTGGCGCAACGAGCGCTGGCTGCTCGTCACCCTCGACATGAGGCTGCCGGTCTCCTTCATCCTGCGCCCGGTCGAGCACCACGACGTCGCCGACCTGCCCGACGAGCTGGCCGCCGAGATGGGCGTGCTGATGGCCCGGATCACCGCCGCGGTCGAGGAGCTGCCGAGCGTGGGTCGCTGCCACATCGGTCGCTACGGCGACGGCGGCGCGCACGCCCACCCCTTCTTCTTCGCCCGCCCGGCCCGGATGGCGCAGCTGCGCGGGTCGTGCCTGCTCGACTGGGAGGAGAACCTCCCGGAGGTCCCCGAGGACGTACGCCTCGCCAACGCCGCTCACGTCGGGCGGCGGCTGGTCGAGCGCCTGGGCGGCGACGGGCCGGCGTGGGAGCGGTGAGGAGCGCTCAGCCCGAGCGCGCCCGGGCCGCGTCCCAGCGCCGCCGGCACTCGCGGACGTCCTCGCCGTAGACCGCGACCAGCTCGGGCGGCACGCCGCGGGGGTGGGCGGCCAGGAAGTCCTCCAACGCGGCGTAGGACTCGAGGAACGCCGCGGTGTCGGGGTCGGCGACGTCGGTCGCGGCCGCCGGGGCGAGCGACGCGAGCGGGTCGGTGAGCGCGCGGGTCCACTCCTCGCGGATCGCCTCGTGCCGCTCGCGCGAGACCGCGAGCAGCCCGGCCAGCGACCGGTCGCGGGTGACGCCGTCGCGCTCGCTGTCGGCGTACGACGACTCGAGCCGGCCGACGTCGCGGCGGGCCCGCTCGCGCAGCAGCCACAGCCCGCCGAAGCCCAGCGCGTCGAGCCCCAGCAGGGCCGGCACCGCGACCGCGGTCACGTCGAGCTGCCAGACGAGCGGGAGGAGGAACACCGCCTGCAGCACCAGCAGCACGAGGGCGACGCCGGTGACCGGGTAGTCCGCGCGGACCCGCAGCCGGTCGGCGCGCACGGTGCCGGCGTGGACGCGAGGCACCGCGGGCTCGGCGCGCCACGGGACGAGCTCGGTCTCGGGCACAGGGCTCCCTCGGTGGTGGGACGGCTCCGCACACCCTAGGAGCACGGTCGAGACGCGGCCGACCCGAGCGCGGGCCCGGCCGTCCGCAGCCCTCGCATTCGGAGGTGGGGCGCCGCCACCGCTACCGTGGCGGCGTGGAGATCACCACGCGCATCGGCGCCGGCCACGGTGACTTCATCCTCTTCGCGATCACCCCGCCGCGGCGGTCGACGCCCGCCGAGCGGCTCCCGGAGATCGCGCGCGCCACCATGGAGCGCCTCGACCACCTCGACCTCGACGCGCTGGTCCTCTACGACATCGACGACGAGCGGTCGCGCAACCCCGCGGAGCGCCCGTTCCCCTTCAGCCCGACCGTCGACCCGTCCGACTACCGCTCCGAACACCTCGGGGGCTGGCGGACTCCGACGATCGTCTACCGCGCGGTCGGCAAGTACCAGCGCGACGAGCTGCAGACCTGGCTCAGCGCGCAGGATCCCCGCCGGACGTTGACCGTGCTGGTCGGTGCCGCCTCCAGCGGCCTGGCCGCGCCGGTGTCCCTCGCCGACGCCCAGGCGCTGCGGACCGAGCTCAACCCCGACCTGCTGTGCGGAGGGGTGGCGATCCCCGAGCGGCACAGCCGACGCGACAACGAGCACCTGCGCCTGATCGCCAAGCAGGAGGCCGGCTGCCGGTTCTTCGTGTCCCAGGTCGTCTACGACCTCAACGCCGCCAAGAACCTCGTCTCCGACTACCGCTACGAGTGCGCGGCCCGTGGCCTGGCTCCGGTCCCGATGGTGTTCACGTTCTCCGTGTGCGGCTCGATGAAGACCCTCGAGTTCCTCCGCTGGCTCGGCGTCGACGTCCCCCGGTGGATCGAGAACGACCTGCGGCACTCGACCGACCCGTTGGCCGCCTCGCTCGACCAGGCGCAGGCGACGGCCGTCGAGCTCATCGACTTCTGCCGCCGCCTCGAGGTGCCCATCGGCGTCAACGTGGAGAGCGTCTCCATCCGACGTGACGAGATCGCGGCGTCGGTCGACCTCGCCGCCCGGCTGGCGGCCCACCTGAGGGCCTAGCGGTCCTCGCGGTGCACCGGGTGCTCGTGGTCGTCTCAGTGCTCGTGGTCGTCTCAGTGCTCGCGGTCGTCCCGGTGCTCGTGGCCGGCGTGCCGGCCGTAGTGCGCGGCGTGGCGGCCCCGGGCGTGCTCGTCCCAGGTGTCGTCGTCGTAGTCGGGCGCGGCCTTGACCTGCTCCTTGCTGACGTTGACGATGATCCGTCTGCCGTCGTGGTCGATGCCCACGACGGTGCCGGCCGGGATCAGCCGCTTCTTGCCGAAGATCCAGAAGCCCGTGTCGACCACGAGCCACGCCCCGTCGGTGTCGGCGGTGGCCCGGTCGACCTTGCCGATCGGGCCGTCATCACCCTCGACGTCGTAGCCGACGAGGTCGCGGTCGTGCGCCCACTCGCTGTCGCGGTAGCTCCAGACTGTGTCGCTCATGTGTCCCTCCGGGGGTCTCGGTCGATCGTGCAGGCTCGTCACACGCATACGCCCCGGGGAGCCCGATCCGGCGCCCCGGAGCGATCGTGGAGGCTCCACGTCACCCAGTGGCTGGGATCATCCCCGATCCCGTCGAAGTCCCCGCTCAGGCGGGGACTCCGACACAGGCGGTCCGCAAGTCACCGACACAACCACCGCCCGACGGCGGAGAGCACACCCGTGGGGCGGTGTCCCGGTCCGGGCCGTCAGTCGGTGCCGGTGTGGCCCCGCAGCAGGTCGCCGAACGGCGTCACGTCGGCCTCCACCTGCGTGCCGGACGTACGCCGCGGGCGGGCGGCGAGGTCGGGGGCGAACCCGCCGACGGCGTAGCCGCCCTGGCCCAGCACCAGCGCGGCCAGCTCGGCGGCCGCGCGGGTGATGCGGTCGGAGAGACCGTGGCTGCCGAAGTCCTCGGTGGCGGCGAAGACGCCGGTGGGGACGACCACCGCGCGGAGATAGGCGAAGAGCGGGCGCATCGCGTGGTCGAGCACCAGCGAGTGCCGCGAGCTGCCGGCGGCCGCGGCGATGAGCACCGGCGTGCCCACCAGCGCGTCCTTGTCGAGGGCGTCGAAGAACATCTTGAACAGCCCGCTGTAGCTGCCGTTGAAGACCGGCGTCACCACGATGAGGCCGTCGGCGGACGCCACCAGCTCGCGCAGCTCGGTGAGCCGCGGGGTGGGGATGCCGCCGGTGACCATGAACGTCGCCAGCTCGCCCGCGACCTCGCGCACCTCGATGAACTCGGTCTCGGCGGCCTCGCCGCGCGCGGTGACCTGCGCGAGGGTCGCCTCGGCGAGCTGGTCGGCCAGCAGCCGGGTCGACGACGGCACCGTCACCCCGGCCGTGACGACGACGATGCGTCGGCTCATGCGTCGACCTGCGCGGCCTGCTGCGCCTCGATGCGGGCCCGGGCGGGCTCGACGAGGTGGTGGGGGGCCTCGGGACCGGCCGTCACGAGCGAGCTGTGGGTGGGCGGGTCGCTGGGCACGTGGGCGGGACGGCGCCGCTCGAACTCGGCGCGCAGCACCGGCACGACCTCGGTGCCGAGCATCTCGATCTGCTCGAGGACCAGCGAGGTGGGCAGACCGGCGTGGTCCATCAGGAAGAGCTGGCGCTGGTAGTCGCCGGCGTAGTCGGCGAAGCCGAGCGTGCGCTCGATGACCTGCTCGGGGGTGCCGACGGTCAGCGGGGTCATCTCGGAGAAGTCCTCCAGCGACGGGCCGTGGCCGTAGACCGGGGCGTTGTCGAAGTAGGGCCGGAACACCCGCTTGGCCTCGGCCTCGGTCGAGGCCATGAACGCCTGGCCGCCGAGCCCGACGTAGGCCTGGTCGGCGGAGCCGTGGCCGTAGTGCTCGAAGCGGCGGCGGTAGAGCCTCACCATCTGCTCGGTGTGCTCCTTGTTCCAGAAGATGTGGTTGTGGAAGAAGCCGTCACCGTAGTAGGCCGCCTGCTCGGCGATCTCGGTGCTCCGGATCGAGCCGTGCCAGACGAACGGCGGCGTGCCGTCGAGCGGAGCCGGCGTCGAGGTGTAGCCCTGCAACGGGGTGCGGAACTGGCCCTGCCAGTTGACGACGGGCTCGCGCCACAGCGTGCGGAGCAGGTGGTAGTTCTCGACCGCGAGCTTGATGCCGTCGCGGATGTCCTTGCCGAACCAGGGGTAGACCGGCCCGGTGTTGCCGCGGCCCATCATCAGGTCGACGCGGCCGCCGGAGAGGTGCTGGAGGAACGCGTAGTCCTCGGCGATCTTCACCGGGTCGTTCGTGGTGATGAGCGTGGTGCTCGTCGAGAGCAGGAGCCGCTCGGTCTGCGCCGCGATGAAGCCGAGGTGCGTGGTCGGCGACGACACGACGAACGGCGGGTTGTGGTGCTCGCCGGTCGCGAAGACGTCGAGTCCGACCTCCTCGGCCTTGAGGGCGTACTGCGTCATCGCTGCGATGCGCTCGGCCTCGGACGGGGTGCGTCCGGTGGTCGGGTCCGGGGTGACGTCGCCGACGCTGAACATGCCGAACTGCATGGTGTCCTCCGAACATGGGGAACGGCTGGTTGAAGGTTGTATCACCTCCAACCGGGCTGCCGTCCCCAGTATTCCGAGGAACCGGTCAGGACGCGGCGGTGGGCGGGGTGTGGGCGTACAGGTCACGGAGCAGGGCGATCTCGGCTCCGTGGTGGATGACCTCGCGGTTGATGTGCAGGATCAGCGTCGCCATCGGTGCGGCCGCCCACGGCCCCTCGGCCGGCCCGACGGGCGTGTCGAGATCGGCGTCGGCCAGGCCGTGCACCCCGTCGCGCCAGAGCCGGTAGGCGTCGTCGAGCTGCCGCAGCGCGGTGTCGGCGTCGGCGGCGTAGTCCCACGACTCGTAGTCGGCCGGCGGACCGCCGAAGTGGGAGTGCGCCCGCGTCGCCAGGACGCCGACGATCACGTGGGCCATCCGCCAGGCGATCGTCGTCAGCGGCTCGGGCTGCGGGGGCGGATCGGCGAAGTCGGGGACCATGCGTGTGCCGTGCCTGCGGATCGTCCAGCAGCCGGGCACCGGCTCGAAGAAGTACTCGTCGTCGGTGAGCCCGTCGAGCCGGGGACGCAGCTGGGCCGTCCAGTGCCAGTCGAGCTGCTCAGCCAGCTGGGTGATGCGGGAGTTCGTCATGGGCACCAGCCTCCCCGCACCTCAGGACAGGTGGTGTCCTGAAGCGCCCCTTCCGTGTCGCCCGCTGACGTCCGCGCCTCGACCTGCGGAATCGCCGGGCGGGATGGCGCGTTGCACCGGTCCCCGGGTGCACGCTCGGAGGACAGCACCCGGTGACGACACCCGGGTCGAGCGCCGCGAGAGGAGCGACGATGACCGACTTCACCCCGTTCGAGGACCTGCTCCGCGGGCACGCCGGCCTGCTCGAGGACAGCACCCACGACCGCTGGCTGCGTGCCCAGGCGCTCTTCGAGGAGCGCGCCTACCGCGAGACGGCGGTCCTGCTGACCGAGCTGCTCGACGACCCCGGCGAGGTGCGGCACGAGCTGACCGACGTACGCCTGCTGCTGGCGCGTGCGCTGTTCCACTCCGCGCAGCTCGAGGGCACGATCCGGGTCGCGACCGAGCTGCTCGAGCACGACCCCAACGAGCCCTACGCCCACCTGCTGCTCGGGCGCGCCCTGCAGCGCCAGGGACGGCGCCAGGAGGCCCAGCCGCACCTGCGCCTGGCCGAGCTGCTGGGCGGCTACCGGAGCTGACGGGCGTCGTCGACGCCGCCGAAGGCCTCCGCGGCCAGGCCGTGGGACACGGCCCACAGCACGGCCTGGCTCCGACTCTGCACACCGGTCTTGCGGTAGGCGCTGCGGATGTAGGACTTCACCGAGTTGAGCGAGATCTGCATCTGTCGCGCGATGTCGTCGTTGCTCTTGCCGGTGGCGATGTGCGACAGCGTCTCGCGCTCGCGGGCGGTCAGCAGGTCGGCCTGCGTGCTCGAGCGCAGGGCCTTGGTCGGCAGCACCGGCAGCAGCGGCGCGACCACCGTCTCGCCGAGGTGGATCGCGCGCAGCGCCCGCCCGAGCTGGGGGGCGTTGAGGCTCTTGGCGAGGTAGCCGGTGACGCCCTGGCCCAGCGGCTCGTGCGCCAGCCCCGGCTGGTGGTTCCACGTGTAGACCGCCACGCGGCGGATGTGCGGATCGGCGACCGCGCGCTGCAGGGACGTGTCGCCGCGAGGCGTCCCGAACGTCTCCACGAGCGCGATGTCGATGGGCTGGCGGGCGCGGTCCTTGATGGTGCCGAGCTCGAAGCCGCCGAGCGTCTTGAGCATGCTGTCGAGGCCTCGCTTGACGAGCTCGTCACTACCGAGAAGTGCGACTCGGATGTCCATGGTGTTCCTGATGGTGTCGTCCGGAGGGGGATGGACGATCCACCCCCGACGACCCCCCGACCGTCACCGCGACAGTAGCCCGAGCCGGTACCCCGCACCGCTTCATGGTGGTGCCAGCACGAGCGTTTCCACCCCTACGGGCGAGCCTCGCGGAGCCGCGCATACCCCCAAGGGGTATGATGGACGCATGAGCGAGCAGCACGGACACCTCGAGGGCAACGACGCGGCCGTACAGGCCCACCTCAAGCGCCTGCGCCGGATCGAGGGACAGATCCGCGGGATCCAGCGGATGGTCGAGGAGGAGAAGTACTGCATCGACATCCTCACCCAGGTCTCCGCGGCCACCAAGGCGCTCCAGTCGCTCGCCCTCTCGCTCCTCGACGACCACATGGCGCACTGCCTCGTCGAAGCGGCGCGCCAGGGCGGCCCCGAGCAGGAGCAGAAGCTCCAGGAGGCGTCCGAGGCCATCGCGCGCCTCGTGCGTTCCTGAGCCACCAGCCACCACCAGTCCGGATCCCCACCATCGAGGAGCACCCATGAGCACCCAGACCTTCACCGTCACCGGCATGACCTGCGGCCACTGCGCCGCGTCGGTCACCGAGGAGATCTCCGAGATCGCGGGCGTCGAGGACGTCGACGTCGTCGTCGAGACCGGAGCCGTCACCGTCACCAGCACCGCCCCCCTCGACGAGTCGGCCGTCCGTGCCGCCGTCGAGGAGGCCGGCTACGCGCTCGCCTGAGCGCGCCTGCACCCTCCACCCCTCACCTCCCGGAGGACCCGAGCATGAGCACCCCCCTGCGCGTCGTCGCGTTCGTCGCCTCCCTCGCCACCGCCTTCGCGCTGGCCTGGGTCGGCGGCCGGTTCGTCGGCCCGCTCGACACCGAGCCGGCCGCCGGCGCCCACACGGACGACGCGGGTCACGGTGCCGGGGACGACGCGGACCACCCTGCCGAGGACGGAGCCGGGGAGGGCGACGGGCACGCGGAGCACGCGTCGGGGGTCGCCGACGTCGCCGGGCTCACCTCCCGCGCCGACGGCTTCTCGCTGGCCATCGCCGATCGCACGCTGCCCGCCGGGCGCACCCGTCTCGACTTCCAGGTGCTGACCTCCAGCGGGCGGCCCCTCCTCGACTACACCCGTGAGCACGAGAAGGACCTGCACCTCATCGTCGTACGCCGCGACCTGACCGGCTTCCAGCACGTGCACCCGCGCCTCGACCGCGCGAGCGGCACCTGGTCGGTGGACGTGGACCTGACCCCCGGGGTGTGGCGGGTGGTCGCCGACCTGGTGCCCGAGGGCTGGGACGGCATCACGCTGGCCGACGACGTGGCGGTGGCCGGCGACTTCTCCCCGCGCCCGCTGCCCGCCGACGACCGCACCGACCGGATCCGCACGGACGAGGGCACGTACGCCGTCACGCTCCAGGGCGACACGGCCCCGGGAGCGTCGACGGTGCTGACCACACGCATCGAGCTCGACGGCGAGCCCGTCACGGACCTCGAGCCCTACCTCGGCGCCCACGGCCACCTCGTCGCGATGCGCGCCGGCGACCTGGGCTACCTCCACGTGCACCCCGAGGACGGCGCCGCGGGCCCGGGCATCGACTTCGCGACCGCGTTCCCCGAGCCGGGGACCTACCGGCTCTTCCTGGACTTCAAGCACCGCGGCACCGTGCACACCGCCGCGTTCACCGTCGAGTCGGGCGGGGCACCGTCCGGCGACCACGCCGAGGGCGGCGACCATGAGCACTGAGACCACCACGAGCCCCCGGGCCGACGTCGAGCTGGCCATCACCGGCATGACCTGCGCGTCGTGCGCCCACCGCATCGAGCGCAAGCTCAACAAGCTCGACGGCGTGACGGCCACGGTCAACTACGCGACCGAGAAGGCCAAGGTCACCTTCCCCGACACCGTGAGCACCGACGACCTGCTGCGCACCGTGGAGGCCGCCGGCTACTCCGCCGCGCTGCCGACGCCCCCCGGTGCGCCCACACCCGACGACGTCCCCGAGCGCGACCCGCTCCTGCAGCGGCTGCTGGTCAGCACCGTGCTCACCGTCCCGGTGATCGCGATGGCGATGGTGCCGGCATGGCAGTTCACCTACTGGCAGTGGGCCTCCCTCGCCCTCGCCGCTCCCGTCGTGGTCTGGGGCGCGCTGCCCTTCCACCGCGCCGCCTGGACCAACCTGCGCCACGGCGCGACGACGATGGACACCCTCGTCTCGGTGGGGGTGCTGGCCGCGTTCGCCTGGTCGCTGTGGGCGCTGTTCCTCGGCACGGCCGGCGAGCCGGGCATGACCCACCCGTTCCGCATCTCGATCGACCGCACCGACGGCGCGGGCAACATCTACCTCGAGGCCGCCGCCGGCGTGACGACGTTCCTGCTCGCCGGGCGGTGGCTGGAGCACCGGTCGAAGCGGCGCGCGGGCGCGGCGCTGCGGGCGCTGCTCGAGCTCGGTGTGCGAGACGTGGCCGTCCTGCGCGACGGCGCGGAGGTCCGGATCCCGGTCGAGCAGCTCGCGGTCGGCGACCTGTTCGTGGTCCGCCCCGGCGAGAAGGTCGCGACCGACGGCGAGGTCGTCGAGGGCACCTCCGCGGTCGACGCGTCCATGCTCACCGGCGAGTCCGTGCCGGTGGAGGTCGGCCCCGGTGACGCCGTCGTCGGGGCCACCGTCAACGCGGGCGGGCGGCTCGTCGTGCGCGCCACCCGCGTGGGCGCCGACACCCAGCTCGCACAGATGGCGCGGCTGGTGGAGGACGCCCAGAACGGCAAGGCCGAGGTGCAGCGCCTCGCCGACCGCGTGTCCGGCGTCTTCGTGCCGGTCGTCATCGCGCTGTCCGTGGCCACGCTCGGCTTCTGGCTCGGCGCCGGGGGCGGCGCCACCGCGGCGTTCACCGCCGCCGTCTCGGTGCTGATCATCGCCTGCCCGTGCGCCCTCGGCCTGGCGACGCCGACCGCCCTCATGGTCGGCACCGGCCGCGGCGCGCAGCTCGGCATCCTGATCAAGGGCCCCGAGGTGCTGGAGTCCACCCGCCGCGTCGACACGATCGTGCTCGACAAGACCGGCACCGTGACGACCGGGGAGATGACCGTCCACGAGGTGGTGGCCGCAGAGGGCGAGTCGCCCGACCACGTACGCCGCCTCGCCGCGGCCCTCGAGTCGGCGTCCGAGCACCCGATCGCCCGGGCCATCGCCGCCGTGGAGGGTCCGCTGCCCCCCGTGGCGGAGTTCGCCAACCGGGAGGGCCTGGGCGTGCAGGGCGTCATCGAGGGACACGCCGTCGTGGTCGGCCGACCGAGCCTGCTGGCCGACTGGGCACAGCACCTGCCGCCGTCGCTGGAGGCTGCCGTGGAGCGGGCGCAGGCCGAGGGCCGCACCGCGGTGGCGGTCGGCTGGGACGGCGGCGCCCGGGGCGTCGTCGTCGTCGGCGACACCGTCAGGCCGACGTCCGCACGAGCCGTCGCCGCGCTGCGCGAGCTGGGCCTGACGCCGGTCCTGCTCACCGGCGACAACGAGGCCGCCGCCCGCCACGTCGCCGCGCAGGTCGGCATCGACACCGTCGTGGCCGACGTGCTGCCCGCCGACAAGGTCGCCGAGGTGCAGCGGCTCCAGGCGGCCGGCAAGGTCGTGGCGATGGTCGGCGACGGCGTCAACGACGCCGCCGCGCTCGCCCAGGCCGACCTCGGCCTGGCGATGGGCACCGGCACCGACGTGGCCATCGAGGCCGGCGACCTGACCCTCGTGCGCGGCGACCTGCTGGTCGCCGTCGACGCGATCCGGCTCGCGCGCCGCACGCTCGCCACGATCAAGGGCAACCTGTTCTGGGCCTTCGCCTACAACGTCGCCGCCCTGCCGCTGGCCGCCGCCGGCCTCCTCAACCCGATGCTCGCCGGTGCCGCGATGGCGTTCTCGAGCGTCTTCGTGGTGACCAACAGCCTGCGCCTGCGCGGCTTCCGCTCCGCGACCTCCTGAGCGGGACCAGGGGTCGGGTGCCCGACCGCTTCGTAGGGTGGCCAGCATGGGACTCAAGGACCTGGTGCGCCGTGGCGGCTCCGAGACGTCGAGGACGTCGGCACTCGACGCCGCCGGTGACCCGCGACCCGACCCGGGGGCGGTCGACCGGATGGTCGCGCTGCTCCTCGACGTCGGCCTCGACGGCCGCGGACCGCTCAGCCCGGTCCGCTCGGTCGCCGGCGAGGCGCTCCGCAAGGCCGGCGGCGACCGGGAGAAGGCGATCGCGGCGCTGGCCCGCCGCAGCACCCTCACCGGCGGCGTCGGCGGCTTCGTCACCGGGATCGGCGGCTTCGTCACGATGCCGGTGTCGCTGCCGGTCAACGTCGCGGAGTTCTACCTCCAGGCCGTTCGGATGGTCGGCGGCATCGCGGTGCTGCGCGGCCACGACATCGACGACCCGCGGGTGCGTACGGCGATCCTGCTCACGCTGGTCGGCTCCGACGCCGACGAGGTGCTGCGTCGGACCGGCATGTCGACCGCCGGCAGCCGGGTGACGAGCTACGCCCTCAAGGGCCTGCCGCCCGCGGCGCTGATGATGGTCAACAAGGCCGTCGGCTTCCGGCTGGTGCGCGGGGTGAGCGAGAAGGCGCTGGCCCGCCTCGGCCGGGGCGTCCCGGTCGCCGGCGGACTGGTCGGCGGCGGCATCGACGGGTGGATGATGAAGAAGATCGCCGACCACGCCATGCGCGAGCTCCCCCCGGTCGAGGGCTGACTCGGTCCTCCGGCGGGACGTGCGGGCCACTCTGGGACAATCGACCCTCGTGGACGGACCCCTGCCCCTCGTGCTGCTCGCCGCCTCGCTGCTCCTCGCGCTGGTGGTGCTGGTCTACGTCGCGCTCGACCGCACGCCCGACTGGGGCCTGCTCGGCTTCGCCGCCGTCATCGAGGCCGCGACGCTGGTGCTGATCGTGGTCGCCGCGTTCCAGGTCGGCGGCGCCGACCTCAGCGGCCCCTCGGCGATCACGGTGTTCGGCTACCTCGTCGCAGGGCTCGTGCTGCTGCCGATCGGGTTCGCCTGGTCGCTCGCCGAGCGCAGTCGCGGCGCCACGGCCGTGCTGATGATCGCCGCGCTGGCGCAGGCGTTCATCGTCGTCCGCGCGGTGGCGGTGTGGACCGCGTGAGCCGCGCCGCCTCGACGTCGTCGGGCCTGGGACGCACGCTCGTCGCCGTCTACGGCGTCTTCGCGCTCGCCGCGACCGCCCGCTCGCTCGTCCAGCTGGCCACCAAGGCCGACGAGGCGCCCCTCGCGTACGCCCTCTCGGCCATGGCCGCGCTCGTCTACGTCGCCGCCACCCTCGGCCTCGCCGAGGTCGGCCCCAGCCCCCGCGGGCTGGCCTGGGCGGCGGTCGGGTTCGAGCTGGTCGGCGTGCTCACGGTCGGCACCCTGACCGTGCTCGACCCCGAGCTGTTCCCCGACGCGACCGTGTGGTCGGACTACGGCGCGGGCTACGGGTGGCTCCCGCTCGTGCTGCCGTTCGTGGGCATCGCCTGGCTCTGGCACACGCGGGCGCGGGACTGACGACGGGTGCAAACCCCGTTGCCCGGTCGCGGTGGCGGCCGAGAGCCTGTACGGGTGATCCCGTCGCCCTACCCGATGCGCACCGAGCGGCTGACGCTGCGCTTGCCCCGCGCCGAGGACGTGCCGGCGCTGACGGCCTACCGCAACGACCCCGAGGTGGCCGCGCTGCAGGTCTGGGAGCTGCCGTGGAGCGAGGAGCGGGCGCTCGAGCTCGTCGCCCGGCACGCCGGCCTCACCGACCTCGCCGACGGCGGCCGCCACCAGGTCCTGATCGAGCAGGACGGCCGGGTCGTCGGCGACCTCTTCGTCGGCCTGCACGAGCACGGCGGGGTGGCCCACCTCGGGTTCACCCTGGCGCGGGCGGCCCAGGGGCAGGGGATCGCCACCGAGGCGGCGAGCGCCGTCGTCGCCGACCTCGTCGAACGCCTCGGCGTGCACCGGGTCGTCGCCGAGCTGTCGCCGCGCAATCTCGCGTCGGCGCGGCTGCTCGAGCGGCTGGGGATGACGTTTGAGGTGGAGACCCACCGCTCGTTCTGGTGGCGCGGCGGGTGGGACGACAACCTCGTCTACGCGATGAGCGCGGCGCAGTGGCGCGCCTGGCGGGACCGGCCGCGTACGCCGCCGACCGACGTGCGGCTCGTGGAGATCACCGACGACACGTTCCGGAGGTGGACGCGGGTCGGTGTCCACCACACGCAGCAGCGCTTCGTCGCGACGGTGCAGCAGTCGTTCGTCGACGCGCTCTTCCCCGGCACCCGCGACGGCGTGCCGCTCGTCGCGGACTGTCGCGGCATCGAGGCCGACGGCGATCCCGCCGGCTTCCTCATGTGGTCCGAGTCGCCGCCACGGCCCTACCTCTGGCGCTTCCTCGTCGACCGGCGCCACCAGGGCCGCGGCATCGGCCGCCGCGCGCTCGACCTGTGGGTGCGGGCGATGCGGGAGCGGGGGCACGCCGAGGCGGAGACGAGCTGGGTGCAGGCGCCGGGCGGACCGGAGGCGTTCTACCTCGCGTCGGGGTTCGTGCCCACCGGCGAGCACGACGACGGCGAGGCGCTCGCGCGGCTGCGCCTCGGGTGAGCGTCGCGGCGGCTCGGGCGAGGGACGCGAGCCACCCCCGCGCAGCCACTGACGATCCCGCTCGCAGAGCGGGCTCGACTGGTGACACCCGCGCCTGCGGCGTGTCATTCTCGACTCTCCGGCCCTTCGCGATCTCGCACGGAACGACTGGACGCATGCCGCAGCTACCCAGATTCGCCGCCTGGCGGTTCGCCGACGCCGTCGCCGGGTTCGAGGTCGTCTACGCCAGTGACGGCGAGCTTCGTGGTCACACCAGCGCCGTAGAGGGTGGCATGCCCTATGCCGTGGACTACCGCATCGCGTTCTCTCGCGGGTGGCGCACCACGTCGGCCGTCGTCAGCAGTGACACCCTCGACGGCCGACGTACCGTCATCCTGTCTGTGAACGGCGACGGTCGTTGGACGGTCGACGACGTGCCTCGACCGGACCTCGACGGGCTCGTGGACGTGGACCTCGAGGCGTCTGCCTGCACCAACACCTTCCCCGTGCACCGCCTGGACCTGCCTGTCGGCGAGACCGTGACGGCCTCGGCGGTCTACGTCCAGGCGCTCGACCTGAAGGTCAGGCGGCTCGACCAGACCTACCGGCGCATCGACGCCAAGCGGTTTCACTACACGTCCGAGGGCGGCTTCGAGGCCGAGCTGCACGTCGACGACCACCTGCTCGTGCTCGACTATCCCGGCATCGCCGTGCGCTTCTCCTGAGCGACTCCGCGCCGCGACCGCCCGCCGGCTGGCCTGGGCCGCGGTCGGGTTCGAGCTGGTCGGCGTGCTCACCGTCGGCACGCTCACCGTGCTCGACCCCGAGCTGTTCCCCGACGCGACCGTGTGGTCGGACTACGGCGCGGGGTATGGCTGGTTGCCGCTGGTGCTGCCGTTCGTGGGGATCGCGTGGCTCTGGCACACGCGGGCGCGGGACTAGGACGACAGGCGCCGGTCCGGCCCCGCGAGGAGGTCGAGGTCGCGCACGCAGAACCGACGGTGCTCGAACTCCTCGCGGAGCACCGTGCCCAGACACTGCCGCAGCGACCGTCCGCGGGCATAGGTCGGCCACCTGTCGTCGGCGGGGACCGGTGCCGGCTCCTGGAGCTCTCGGGACGTGACCGCGTCGAGCCAACGCTCGAGCTCGGCGGCCTGTGCTGCACGGACAGCCAGCACCTCGTCGAGCGTCGGGTCCGCCGACGGGTCGAGCCCCTGCTCCTCGCGGTGGGGCACGGACTCGATGCCGAGGCCCATCGGGGTGAACAGGTCGGTCGACCCGAGGCAGCAGCGCCGGAACCACGAGTCGTGGACGAAGACCAGGTGACGCAGCGTCTGCACGGCCGACCACTCGTCGTCGACGCTCTCGTGCTCGATGCCGGGCGACTCGCGCATGCGTGCCACGGTCGCCGCCCAGTCGGTGCGCAGCTCGCGGCTGGCCCGGCGGAGGTCGGCCACGTCGTCGGAGCGGATGAGCCGTCGGACCGGATGACGACGGTCGAGCTCGGCCTCGACGTAGGCCATGACCTCGACGCCGTTGACGACGAGGTCGGTCACCAGCCCGTCGATCACGGCGCCCTGCATGACCACGCCGACCAGGCGCGCCCCGCTCAGGTCGCACTCGCGGAGCTCCGCGCCCGTCAGGTCCTCGTCCACGAACCGCTTCATGCCCGGCACGCTAGGCCCGGCCACCGACACCGCACCAGGGCACCGTGCAGCGCGGATGCCGGCCAGGGACGCGGGTGGAGGTCAGAGGCTCTCCGGCGGCAGGTGCTTCTTCATCAGCCGCCGCACGCGCTTCTGCTTGCGGTCGGGGATCATCGAGCGCATCTCCTCGAGCTTGCCGAAGCACAGCAGCCGGTCCTCGCCCTCCAGCACCGTCTTGTTGCGCGGGTTGGGGATGACATGGGGGCCGCGGTGCAGGGTCAGGACCGTGATGTCGCGGTCGTCGAGGCCGGAGTCGCCGAGCTTCTTGCCGACCATGTCGGAGCCGTGGTGGACGACGATCTCGGCGACCCCGTAGCCGGTCGAGACGGTCAGCCGCTGGCGCACGTCGATGTCGGGGAAGGCGACCTGGTTGGCCATGTAGTCGACGATCGCGCCCGCCACGTCGAGCTTGGTCGCGGACTCGATGCCCTCCAGGCCGGGTGAGGAGTTGACCTCCATCACCTGCGGTCCCTTGCGTCCCTCGAGCATGTCGACGCCCGCCACCCGCAGGCCCATGATCTGCGCGGACCGCACCGCCACGCGCTCGAACTCCTCGTCGAGGTCGACCGCCTCCACGGTGCCACCACGGTGGACGTTGGAGCGGAACTCGTCGCCCTGCGCGACCCGGCGCATCGCCGCGACCACCCGGTCGCCGACGACGAGGGCGCGGATGTCACGGCCCTTGCTCTCCTTGACGAAGCGCTGGATGAGGACGTTCTGCCGGGTGCTCTGCAGGGTCTCGATGATCGCCTCGGCCACCTTGATGGTCGGGGCCAGGATCACGCCGATGCCCTGGGTGCCCTCGAGGAGCTTGATCACGACCGGCGCGCCGCCGACCCGCTCGATCGCCGGAATCACGTCGGCGCGGTCGCGCACGAAGGTCGTCGCCGGCATCGGGATCTTGTGGCGCGAGAGGATCTGCGTCGCGCGCAGCTTGTCGCGGCTGTTGGCGATGCCGTAGCTCGTGTTGGGGGTGTAGACGTCCATCTGCTCGAACTGGCGCACGACGGCGGTGCCGAAGTAGGTGATCGAGTTGCCGATGCGCGGCAGCACGGCGTCGTACGTCGAGAGCTGCTTGCCGCGGAACAGCAGGTCGGGCTCCTCGCCGGAGAGGTCGATGCCGAAGCGCAGGGTGTTGAGCACCTTCACGTCGTGACCGCGGTCCACGGCGGCCGTGCGCAGCCGCTGCGTGCTGTAGGACCGCGGGGCCCGGGAGAGGATGGCGAGCTTCATGGGCAGCATCCAACCACCCCCTCCGCGGCGCCCACCTGCCAAGATGGCCCGGTGTCCACAGCCCCCCAGCCACCCGCGCTCGACAAGGTCGTGCTGGGCTGGCGCGAGTGGGTGGCGCTGCCCCAGGCCGGGGTGCCGTGGGTCAAGGCCAAGATCGACACGGGCGCCCGATCGTCGTCGATGCACGCCTTCGACCTCGAGGCCCACGAGCGTGACGGGCAGCAGCGGGTGCGCTTCTCGATCCACCCCTGGCAGCGCTCCGACGACGACCTCGTCGAGCTCGACCTGCCCGTCCTCGACCGCCGTGAGGTGCGCTCCAGCAACGGTCAGGCCGAGCAGCGCTACGCGGTCGCGCTCGACGTCACGCTCGCCGGACGCACCATCACGACCGAGATGACGCTCAGCAACCGCGACGAGATGGGCTTCCGGATGCTGATCGGCCGCGAGGCGCTGGCGCGCGGCTTCCTCGTCGACGCGTCGGTGTCGTACGCCGGTGGGCGGCCGCGCCGCGCCGTGCGCCGCAAGAACTGGGGCAGGTAGGTGGCGCGCGAGTCCTTCGCCATCGGCGGGGTCCGGATCCGCGCCGGGTCGGCGCGTGCTCTCGAGCTGCCGATCACCCGGCTCGTCACCGGCGCCGAGGTCACGCTGCCGGTGCGCGTGGTGCACGGGCGCGAGGACGGTCCGCGGATCTGGATCGACGCCGCCATCCACGGCGACGAGGTGGCGGGCGTGGAGGTGGTGCGCCAGGTGATGGCCGGACTCGACCCCAAGACGTTCCGCGGCACGCTCGTCGCGGTGCCGATCGTCAACGTGCTCGGCTTCATGACGGGCGACCGCTACCTGCCCGACCGCCGCGACCTCAACCGGTCGTTCCCCGGCTCGCCCCGCGGCTCGCTGGCCAGCCGCATCGCCCACCTGTTCATGCGCGAGATCGTCGCCGGCTGCGAGGTCGGCATCGACCTGCACACCGGCTCCGATCAGCGCAGCAACCTGCCCCAGGTGCGGGCCGACCTCGACGACCCCCGCACCCGCGAGCTGGCGGCCGCCTTCGGTGCGCCGGTCATGCTCCACGCCCGGATCCGTGACGGCTCGCTGCGCCACGCGGCGGGCGAGCACGGCGCGCGGGTGCTGCTCTACGAGGCCGGGGAGAACCTCCGCTTCGACGACTACGCCGTCGAGGCCGGCGTGGTCGGCGTACGCCGGGTGCTCGCCGCGCTGGGGATGACCGAGCCGGTGGAGGAGCCGCCGGTCGAGCCGAGCCTGGAGTGCCGCTCCAGCGGCTGGGTGCGTGCGCGGCGCTCGGGCATCCTGCACCTCGACGCCCACCTCGGCCAGAAGGTGAGCGACGGCGAGCGGCTCGGCACCCTCTTCGACTCCTTCGGCAAGACGCTCCGCGCGGTCTACGCCAACCGTGACGGCGTCGTGATCGGCCGCACCGAGGCCCCCCTGGTCAACTCCGGGGACGCGGTGGTGCACATCGCCGGGTGAGCGCCCGGTCGGGGCGTC
Source organism: Nocardioides sp. Z35_8 (assembly GCF_059621125.1). NCBI lineage: Bacteria > Bacillati > Actinomycetota > Actinomycetes > Propionibacteriales > Nocardioidaceae > Nocardioides > Nocardioides sp. Z35_8. The sequence continues at coordinate 800,947 of NZ_JCAQIE010000001.1, forward strand.
TGGTTGAGTGCGCAGCATGCCTGCCGACCTGCCCGTCCTCGACGTCGCCGCCTTCCGTGCCGAGTTCCCCTCGCTCGAGTCGGGCATCGCCCACTTCGACAACCCGGGCGGCACGCAGACGCCCCGCGTCGTCGGCGACGCCATCGCGCGCACCCTCACCGGCCCGCTGTCGCAGCGCGGCTCCGCGCTGGTCAGCCAGCGCAACGCCGAGGACGCCGTGGTCGGCTTCCGCGCCGCCGTCGCCGACCTCGTCGCGGGCCGACCGGGTGGCGTGGTCCACGGGCGCAGCGCCACCGCGCTGACCTACGACGTCTCGCGCACCCTGTCTCGCACCTGGTCGCCCGGCGACGAGATCGTGGTCAGCGAGCTCGACCACGACTCCAACGTGCGCCCGTGGCTCCAGGCCGCCGAGCGGGCCGGCGTCACCGTGCGCTGGCTGCGCCTCGATCCCGCGACCGGCGAGCTCGACCTCACCTCGCTCGAGGAGATCACCGAGCGGACCCGCCTCGTCGCGCTGACCGCGGCCTCCAACCTGCTCGGCACCCGGCCGCCGGTCGCCACCGTCGCCGCCCGCGCCCACGAGGTCGGGGCGCTCGTCCACGTCGACGCGGTGCACCACACGGCCCACGCCGCCCCCGACATCACCGCGATGGGCGCTGACCTCCTGGTGTGCTCGCCCTACAAGTTCTTCGGTCCCCACTGCGGCGCCCTGGTCGCCGACCCGGCGCTGCTGGAGACGCTGCGGCCGGACAAGCTGCTCCCCTCCACCGACGTGGTCCCCGAGCGCTTCGAGCTCGGCACGCTGCCCTACGAGCTGCTCGCCGGCGTCACCGCCGCCGTCGACCTGATCGCCTCGCTGGGCTCGGGCGACACGCGTCGCGAGCGGCTGGTCGACGCGGCCGGCCGCATCGCCGCCCACGAGCTGCGCCTGCGCGAGCGGATCGAGGACGGGCTCGTCGGCCTCGGCGACCGGCTCACCCTGCACTCGCGGGCGGCCTCGCGCACCTCGACGCTGTTCCTCACCCTGCGCGACCACGCGCCCGGGGAGGTCTTCGAGCGGCTCGCCCGCCGCGACGTGCTGGTGCCGGCCGGGACGTTCTACGCCCACGAGACCTTCCGCGCCCTCGGGCTCCCGGTCGACTCGGGGCTGCGGATCGGCCTCGCCGCCTACAACGACGACCGCGACGTCGACCGGCTCCTCGACGGGCTGGCCGACGCCCTCGGCTGAGGGCCGACTCAGTCGCTGATGTGGCCGCCGTCGGCCTGGTCGGCGACGTCCGCGGCGCCGGGACCGTGCTCATGGGCCTCGGAGTCGACGTCGTCGGTGTCGACCGTGTCGCCGACGGTCGCGTTGCCGCGCGGCTGGGCGTCGAGCGCGCGCTGGCGGTCGGCGTCGCTGACCCGCTCGCCCGCTCCGGGGAAGACCGACTCCTCCGGGTGCTCGGCGTAGGGATCGCGCCCGGTCTGCTCGTCGCTCGTCATGTCTCCACCGTACGCCGACGGGTGGTCGCAGACGCGCGGACGAAGGGCTTGCGGCCACAATGGCGAGGTGCCACAGCACTGGGTCCTCCACGTCGACATGGACCAGTTCCTCGTCGCCGTCGAGCTGCTCAGGCGCCCCGAGCTGGTCGGGCTGCCCGTGGTGGTCGGCGGACGGGGCGACCCGACCGAGCGGGCCGTCGTCTCCACCGCGTCCTACGAGGCCCGCGCCCACGGCGTGCGCAGCGGGCTGGCGCTCAAGCTGGCCAAGCGGCGCTCGCCAGACGCGGTCTTCCTGCCGGTCGACTTCCCCGTCTACGAGGAGGCGTCGGCGCGGGTGATGGAGACGCTGCGCGCGACGCCCGGCGCGGTCGTGGAGGTGCTCGGCTGGGACGAGGCGTTCGTCGGGGTCGAGACCGACGACCCGGTCGCGACGGCGCGAACCGTGCAGGCCGCGGTGCTCGCAGCGACCGGGCTGCACTGCTCGGTCGGCATCGGCGACACGCTGGTCCGGGCCAAGATCGCGACCGACTTCGGCAAGCCGCAGGGCACGTTCGTGCTGACCCGCGACAACTGGATGGAGGTCATGGGCGACCGCCCGACCACCGCGCTGTGGGGCGTCGGGAACAGGATCGGCGCGCGGCTCGAGGCGATCGGGATCCGCACCGTCGCCGACCTCGCCGGTGCCGACGACGAGGCCCTGGTCGCGGCGTTCGGCCCGACCAACGGCCCCCACCTCGGCCGGCTCGGGCGCGGCGGCGGCCGCTCGCGACCCGACGACACCCCGTGGGTGGCCCGCGCCCACGGCCGCGAGACGACGTTCCAGTCCGACCTCGCGACGCCCGAGGAGGTGCGCACCGCCCTCCTCGAGCTCGCCGGGCGGGTCGTGGAGGACGTCCGCAAGGAGGGCCGGGCGGTCATGCGGGTGCACCTGAAGGTGCGCTTCGCCCCGTTCTTCACCGTCACCCGGATCCGCAAGCTCGCCGAGCCGACGTACGACGTCGAGGTGGTCGCCCGGACGGCCCACGAGCTCTACCTCGCCCTGGACGACGCGCGCCCGGTGCGGCTGCTGGGGGTGCGCGGGGAGATGGTCGCCCCCGAGGGCGGCTACTGAGTCGCCCCCCCGGCCGAGCGCCTCGAGCAGGTCAGTCGACGCCGGCCATCAGCCGGTGGATCGGCTTCGACGCGAGCATCACCACGACGCCGGTGACCACTGAGGCGAGGCCCACCCAGAGGAAGAACGGCGCCTCGTCGGTCTCGTCGTAGAAGCCGGCGAGCGTGCCGGCGAGAGCCGTGCCGAGGGCGATGGACAGGAAGTAGAGCGCGATCATCTGCGTCGCGAACTTGCGAGGCGCGAGCTTGGTCGTGGCGCTGAGCCCCACCGGCGAGATCAGCAGCTCGGCCAGGGTGAAGACGAGCAGGATGCCCGCGAGGCCGAGCAGCGGCGCGGTGTTCTGGCCGCTCGGCATCAGCAGGAAGCCGAAGAACGCCACGCCCATCAGCGCGGTACCCGCGCCGAACTTGACCGGTGTCGACGGCTGCCGCGTGCCCAACCGGGTCCACAGCGCCGCGAACACCCCGGCCAGCACGATGATGAAGACCGGGTTGATGCTGGTGACCCACGAGACCGGCATCTCCCACCCGAGGATGTCGCGGTCGAGGCGCTTGTCGGCGTAGATCGTCACCACGGTGAACTGCTGCTGGTAGAGCGACCAGAACACCACGTTGCACACGAACAGCGGCATGAAGGCGAAGATCCGGCTTCGCTCCGCACCCTGCACCTCCCGGTCGGCGAGGATCACCGCGAAGTAGGCGATCGCGGCCACCAGGCTGATGCCGATGACGATGGTGGAGAGGCGGGCGGCGGTGATCACGTCGACCCACACCAGGACGGCGACCAGGGCGAGGGCGAGCACCGCGACGGCGACGTAGCGCGGCCACCGACCCGGGGGCAGTGGGTTGGCGACGCGGTGCGTCTTCTCGGGCAGCTTGCTGCGGGTGGCGGCGTACTGCGCCAGGCCGAGCGCCATCCCGACCGCCGCCGCCCCGAAGCCCCAGTGGAAGCCGGCCTCCTTCTGCAGCAGGCCGGTCAGCAACGGCCCGAGCAGCGCACCGATGTTGATGCCCATGTAGAACAGCGAGAAGCCGGCGTCACGGCGGGTGTCGTGCTCGTCGTAGAGCGAGCCGACCAGGGAGGTCGCCGTCGCCTTCACCCCGCCCGAGCCGAGGGCGATGAGCACCAGGCCCACGCCGACGCCGAGCAGGCCGGGAAGCAGGGCGAGGGCGAGGTGGCCGGCCATCACGCAGACCGCGGAGGAGAAGAGCGTCCGCTCGGGTCCGATCACCCGGTCGGCGAGCCACGCGCCGAGGATGGTCGAGAGGTAGACCCCGCCGCCGTAGGCGCCCACGATGCCGGTCGCGACGCCCTCGTCGATGCCCAGCCCGCCCCGGGACGCGGAGTAGTAGAGGTAGATCAGCAGGATGCCCTGCATGCCGTAGAAGCTGAACCGCTCCCACAGCTCGACCCCGAAGAGGTTGGCCAGCACTCCCGGCTGGCCGAAGAAGCGGGTGTCGGACCGGTCCTCGAGACGGGTTCCCTGCGCGTCGCGTGAGTCGCTCACCTGTCCACGGTGCCACCGACGCCCGGATGCGTCAGCACCCGGGGCCGGTGGGAGCGGCGGACGACCAGGTGCTACTCCGTCGTGCTACTCCGTGGCGATCGCGTCGAGCACCTTCATCCGCGACGCCCGTACGGCGGGCACGATCGCGGCCAGCACCCCGAACACCACCGCGATCACCAGGAAGACCGCGAGCGAGCCGAGCGGCAGGGCCAGCACGGTCAGGTCCTCGGAGAGCGACTGGCGCAGCGCCACCCCGATGAGGAGTCCGACCACGAGCCCGAGGACCGCCCCGAGCACCGCGATGGTGATCGACTCGAGCGTGATCATCAGCCGCAGGCGCCGCCTCGAGAGCCCCACGGCGCGCAGCAGGCCCACCTCGCGGGTGCGCTCGATGACGCTGAGGCCGAGGGTGTTGACGATGCCGATGACGGCGATGACGACCGCGAGCGCGAGCAGGCCGTAGATCATGAACAGCAGCTGGTTGACCTGCTGCTTGATCAGCTCGGAGAAGCCCTCCTTGTCCTGCACCGTGACGATCGGCAGGTCCGCGACCACCTCGTCGAGGGCGTCGTGCACCGCGTCGACGTCGGCGCCGTCGGTGACGTTGATGCTGAGCGTGCTGTCGTTGCGCCGCAGCCCGGCGTCCTCGAGGACGCCGATGGGCATCGTCACGCCGTTGGTGATCGGCGTGTCCTCGAAGATCCCGACGACCTCGAGGGCGACGGTCCGACCTCCGGGGAAGGACGCCGGGATCGTGCTGCCCACGTCGGCGCCGAGGTCGCTCGCGGTCGACGCGCTGAGGATCGTCTGGTCGCCGCTCATGTCCTGGGTGCCGGCGCGCATGTCGAGGTCGTAGATGTCGCCGAACGCGTCGTCGACGCCCGCCACGAAGCTCTGGTCCTGGTCGACGAGGGCCACCGACCCCTGCATCCGGGAGACCGTGCCGACGCCGTCGACCTCGGCCATCTCGTCGCCCACCTGGGTGGGGAAGCCCTGGAAGCTCGGCGACTGCACGAGGAAGTCGCTGCGGAACTCGCGGTCGACCAGCTCGTCGTTGGTCGCGCTCAACGACGACGCCAGCACGCCCACGGCCGAGACCACGGCGAGGCCGATCATCAGCGCCGAGGCGGTCGCCCCGGTGCGCCGTGGGTTGCGCAGCGCGTTCTCGCCGGCGAGCTTGCCGGTGGTGCCGAAGAGCTTGTCGAACAGGGTGCGGCAGGCCAGGAGCACCGGGTGCCCGAGGACCGGCGCCATCACCGCGACGGTGATCACCCAGATCACCGCGCCCGCGCCGATCCACCCCGGGTCGGCGCCCGGTGCGCCGACCAGGCCCGCGACCATGAGCGCGCCGCCGACGACGAGGGCGAGGGTGCCCAGCACGAGGCGCCGGCGACCGAGTGCCTTCTCCTGGACGGTGAGGTCGTCGCGGAGGGCCGCCACCGGCGGCACCTTCGCGGCGCGGCGGGCGGGCACGAACGCCGCGACCATCGTCACCACGATGCCGACGACGTAGGCGGCGATCACCGTGGACGGGGTCAGCACCAGCACCTCGGACGCGATGTCGAGGCCCTGCGAGCGGAAGATCGCGGCGAGCCCGCGCGAGAGCCCGAGCCCGATCAGGAGGCCCAGGGTGGAGCCCAGGACCCCCATCAGGAACGCCTCGACGAGCACCGAGCGCGTCACCTGCCGACGGCTGGCCCCGAGCGCGCGCAGCAGCGCCGACTCGCGCACCCGCTGGGAGACCAGGATCGAGAAGGTGTTGAAGATGATGAACGCGCCCACGACGATCGCGATCACCGCGAAGGCCACCAGGAAGTAGCCGATGACGTCGAGGAACTGCCCGATCTGCTCGTCGGACTCGTCGATCACCTCCTGCCCGGTGACGGCGGTGAAGCCGTCGGGCAGGACGGTCTTCGCGGCGTCGGCGAGCTCGGTCTGGCTGGCCCCGTCGGCGGCGGTGAGGGCCACCGTGGTGTAGGCGTCCTCGCCGTCGAGGAAGACGTCCTGGGCCTCGCTCGTCTCGAGCAGCGCGAGCGTGGCGCCGGCCGTGCCGCCGCCGTTGAAGTTGGACGTGCCGACGAGCTCGAACTCCTTGCGCAGCTGGCCGGTGGGCAGCAGGAGGGTGACCTCGTCGCCCAGCTCGTAGCCGCCGCGCTCGGCCGAGGACGCGTCGAGGTTGATCTGGCCGGGCGCGTCCGGCCACTCGCCCGACTCGAGGACCAGGATCGGCTCGCCCGCGATGTTGACGCCGTCGTTGTGGTTGAAGACCAGGGTGGGCGCGCCGGTGCCGCCGACGAGCTTGCCGTCCTCCCCGAGCAGGTAGGCGCCGACCCCGTCGACCGAGCCGTCGGCCGCGGCGACCTCGGGCAGCGCGGCCAACCGGTCGACGGCCTTCGGCTTGATCAGGCTGGTGGTGCCGGCGCCGGAGGCCTGGAACGACACCTCGCCCTCGGTGCGCACGACGGCGTCGGAGGTGGAGCCCTCGATGATGTTGTCGAAGGTCGCGCCGAGGCCGTGGCTGAAGGTGAGGACGCCGGCGAGGAAGCCGATGCCCAGCACGATCGCCAGCGTGCTCATCACCAGGCGGACCTTGCGGGCCACCAGGTTGCGCCAGGTGAGGCGGAGCATGCTCAGCCCGCCTTGCGGGCCGCGGCGTCGCCGAGGCGGCCCATGCGCTCGAGGATCGCGTCGCGGTCGGGGTCGCGCAGCTCGTCGACGAGCTTGCCGTCGGCGAGGAACAGGACCCGGTCGGCGTAGGCCGCCGCGACCGGGTCGTGGGTCACCATGACCACCGTCTGGGCGAACTCGTCGACGCTGCGACGCAGGAAGCCGAGCACCTCGGCCGAGCTGGTGGAGTCGAGGTTGCCGGTGGGCTCGTCGGCGAAGACGATCGACGGGCGGCTCACCAGCGCGCGTGCGCAGGCGACGCGCTGCTGCTGCCCGCCCGACATCTCGCTGGGCCGGTGGCCCAGCCGCGGGCGCAGGCCGACGGCGTCGATGACTGCGTCGAACCACTCCTTGTCGGCCTTCTTGCCGGCCAGGTCGAGCGGGAGGACGATGTTCTCGCGCGCGGTCAGGGTCGGCACGAGGTTGAACGCCTGGAAGACGAAGCCGATCCGGTCGCGGCGGAGCGTGGTGAGCGCCTTGTCCTTGAGGGCTCCCAGCGACGTGCCGTCGACGACCGCCTCGCCGGACGTCGGGGCGTCGAGTGCCGCCAGGCAGTGCATCAACGTGGACTTGCCGGACCCCGAGGGACCCATGATGGCGGTGAACTCCCCCTTCATCAGGTCGACGGTCACGCCGTCGAGGGCCCGCACCTGCGCCTCCGCCGAGCCGTAGACCTTCACCAGGTCACGTGCACGTGCCGCCACGCCCTGCGGCGCCTCTCCCGTGGGCTGCTCACTCATGTGAGGAAGTCTGACAGGGGGCCACGCAGCAGGGCCATGGATAACACCCGCAGCGGACCCTGACATGTGTCAGGGCCGGGGCAAGGGTCCGGTGAGGGCCGGTGAGGGCCGGCGAGGGTCCGGCGCCCTAGGTTGGCACGCGTGGGAGACGTCGTCGCAGGGCTGCTGACCGGTCTGGCGCTGATCGTGGCGATCGGCGCGCAGAACGCGTTCGTCCTGCGCCAGGGGCTGCGCCGCAGCCACGTCGGGCTGGTGGTGGGCGTGTGCGCGCTGTCCGACGTCGTGCTCATCGTCGCCGGGGTCGCCGGGATCGGGGTCGTCGTCGACCGTGCGCCGTGGGCCGTCGAGGTGGTGCGCTGGCTCGGCGTCGCGTTCCTCACCGGCTACGGCGCGGCGTCGCTGCTGCGTGCTCGGCGGCCGCAGGCGCTCGACGCGGCGGGCGGGGAGGTCGAGGCCCGGCGGGGCGTGGTGGTCCGGGCGGTGGCGCTGACCTGGCTCAACCCCCACGTCTACCTCGACACCGTGCTCCTGCTCGGCTCGATCGCGGGCACCCACGGTGCGTCCGGTCGCTGGTGGTTCGCGCTCGGGGCGTGCGCGGCGAGCCTCGCATGGTTCGCCGGGCTCGGGTACGGCGCCCGGCTGCTCGCGCCGCGCCTGGCGAGCCCGCGGGCGTGGCAGGTGCTCGACGTGCTCGTCGGGCTGGTCATGCTGGCGATCGCCGTCCGCCTCGCCCTCGGGGCCTGAGCCGCGCGGCCGCGCCGCCTCAGGCCTCGGTCGTGCCCGACCCGTCGCCCGACCCGCCGCCCTGCCGGGCGAGCGCCTCGTCGTGGCGCGCGCGCAGCCGCTCGCGGATCTCGTCGGGCTCGTAGTGGCGGCGCGCCCGCTCGTCACGCGCGACGGCCGCGCCCGTGGCGACGCCCGCGAGGATCCCCGCCAGGCCGAGCCACTTCCACACGCGCATGCGGCGAGCCTAGCGCCGTTCCTGCGGCAGACTGCGCGCATGGCATCGGCCCTGACCCTCGACCAGGCGGTCGACCTGACGCGCAGCGGCGACATCTGGCTGTTCCGCGGCCGGCGGGCGCCCGACCGCGCCATCCGCGCCGTCACCAACGCCCCGGTCAACCACGTCGGGATGGCGGTCGTCGTCGACGACCTGCCGCCCCTGATCTTCCACGCCGAGCTCGGCCGGTCGCAGCTCGACGTGTGGACCGGCGCCCACCACCGCGGCGTGCAGCTGCACGACCTGCGCGAGGCGGTCGGGCGGTGGCACACCGACTACGACCAGGACGCCTGGGTGCGCCAGCTCGCGCCCGAGATCGGTGCCGAGGAGGAGGACGGCATGCTGCGCGCCGTCGCCCGGCTCGACGGGGTCTCCTTCCCGAGCATGGCGCGGCTCGGAGCGCGCTGGCTGCGCGGCCGCGACGCCTACGTCCCCCACCGCGAGCGGGGTCGGCGGGTCACCCCGGAGGCGGCGTTCTGCGCCGAGGTCGTGGCGACCTGCTACATGGAGATGGGCATCCTGCGCGACGACCGGCGGGCCACCTGGTACGACCCGGGCACGTTCTGGAGCGGCGACCACCTGCCCGTCGCGCCCGGCTGGACGCTCGGCACGGAGGTCGCGGTCAGTCGCTGACCGCGCGCCCGAGCCGCTCGGCCACCACCGCCACCGCCGCCCGGAGCTCCGCCCCACCGGCCACCGTGAACGGGAACGGGACGCCGGCCAGCCACTCCCCGGCGTAGGCCTCGGGGTTGCTGGTGCTGCCGAGCAGCTCGCAGCGCCCGCCCGGCAGCTCGCGCAGCTCGCCGATGGTCGGCCGGATCCACGGGCGTACCTCGTCGAGAGGCGCGTCGAAGACGACGTGCGTGTCGTGCTCCCACCCCTTGGCGAGGTTGGCCTCCAGCGCCGCGGCCGGGTCGAGGTCGGCCGGCACCTCGAACGTGCCGTCGAGCAGCTCCACGGCGGTGATCCGGTCGACGCGGAAGGTGCGCAGCGCGTCGGCGTGGTGGGAGTGGCACAGCAGGTACCACCGGCCGTGGCGGACCACGACCGACCAGGGGTCGACGACGAACGTGCGCTCGCTGCCGACCGCGGTGCGGTAGCCCACCTCGACCTGCCGCTGGGCCGCCACCGCCGCGACCAGCTCGGTGGTGACCTCGGGGTCGGGACGCACCGGGGTGCGCTCGGGGACGGCTCGCGCCGTCTCCCGTACCGCGACGGCCTGGCGGGCGACGTTGGTGGGCAGCACCCGCAGGATCTTGCCCAGCGCAGCGCCGACCGGGTCGCCTGAGTCGGCCACCGCGTGGTGGGAGTCGAGGGCGGCCATCACGAGACCCAGCGCCTCGGTGGCGGAGAAGACCAGCGGTGGCAGGCGCAGCCCGCGCCCGAGGGTGTAGCCGCCGTAGGGACCGCGGGTGGACTCGACCGGGATGTCGGCCTCGCGCAGGATCGCGACGTAGCGCCGCGCGGCCCGCTCGGTGACCCCGAGCCGTGCCGCCAGGTCGGCCGCGGTCGTGCCCGGCCGCGCCTGCAGGATGTCGAGCGCCCGCAGCGCGCGGGCGGTGGGGCTGATGTCGCTCACGCGGACATCCTCGCACCGGTTCCGGACGGAAAACGTCCGCAACCGGTCCTAGCGTGGGCGTCGAGGGTCGACACCCACCACCAAGGAGGACCCATGGACATCGTGCTCATCCCCGGACTCTGGCTCGACGGCTCGGCCTGGGACGACGTGCTGCCCGAGCTCGAGGCGCTCGGCCACCGAGGCGTACCGGTGACGCTGCCCGGGCAGGGCGACGGCGCCCCCACCGCGACGTACGACGACCAGGCCGACGCGGTGCTCGCCGCCGTCGACGCCGCCGAGGGCGCACCCGTCGTGGTGGGGCACTCCGCCGCGTCCACGCTGGCGTGGGTGGCCGCGGACCGGCGCCCCGACGCCGTGACGGGCGTCGTGCTGATCGGCGGCTTCCCGACGACCGACGGCGAGACCTATGCCGACTTCTTCGAGACCGACGGCGACGCCGTCGCGTTCCCGGGCTGGGAGCCGTTCGCCGGACCCGACTCCGACGACATGTCCCCCGAGCTCAAGGCCGAGGTCGCCGCAGGCACCCACCCGGTGCCCGTCGGGGTGACCAAGGGCGTGGTGCGCTGGACCGACGAGCGGCGTCACGGCGTGCCGCTGACCCTCGTCTGCCCGGAGTTCAGCCCCGCCCAGGCGCAGGAGTGGATCGACGGCGGCGACGTCCCCGAGCTCGCCGCCGCGACGGCCCTCGAGCTGGTCGACCTCGACTCCGGCCACTGGCCGATGTTCACCCGGCCGGCCGCCCTGGCGGCGCTGCTCGACGCCGCGGCCACCCGCTCACGGATCGGCTGAGCGGGGTCGGCCCGGCGGGACTCAGCGCAGCAGCTCCTCGGGCCCGGCCGCCACCGTCGGGACGTCGGCGGGCGCCCGGCCGGCGGGCTGCACCGCCTCGAGCGGGGTCGCCGGGGTGAGCGGCGTGACCGGCAGCACGACGTAGCCGCTGTGCACGCCCGAGGCGAGGTCGACGCCGACCTCGACGAGCTCCGCCGGGGCCATCCCCAGCGCCACCGCCACCGCGACCGCGCTGTCGGGTCGGTCCGCCGGGTCCTTCTGGAGCAGCGACGCGACGACGGCGCGCAGGTCCTCCGGCACGTCCTCGCCCAGCGGCGGGGGCGGCTCGTTGACGTGGCACAGCGCCGTCGCGATCGGGGTGCCGCGGTCGAAGGGACGCTTGCCGGTGAGCATCTCGTGGCCCACCACGCCGAGGGCGTAGAGGTCGCTGGCGCCCGTGGCCTGCTCCCCGACCGCCTGCTCGGGGCTGATGTAGTTGGGCGTGCCGAGCATCTCGCCCACCCGCGTGTGGCCGATGGCGTCGATCGCGCGGGCGATGCCGAAGTCGGTCAGCTTCACCAGGCCGTCCTCGCGGACCAGGATGTTGGCCGGCTTGACGTCGCGGTGGACCACGCCGGCCTCGTGGGCGGTGCCGAGCGCGAGGGCGGCCTGGCCGAGGATCGAGCGCACCGCCTCGGGCTGCATCGCCCCGTGCTCGCGGATGACCGCCGAGAGCGGCAGTCCCGGCACGAGCTCCATCACGAGGTAGGTCAGGTGGTCGTCGTGGCCGTAGTCGAAGACGGTGGTGATGTTGGGGTGCAGGAGAGCCGCGGAGTGGAGCGCCTCGTCGCGGAAGCGCTCGGCGAAGATCTCCTCGTTGTCGGGATCGGCCCGCATCACCTTGACGGCGACCTCACGCTGCAGGACGTCGTCGAGGCCGCGCCAGACGTCCGCCATCCCGCCGGAGGCGATGCGCTCCTGCAGGACGTAGCGGTCACCGAGGCGGAGTCCTTCCACGAGCCTGTGCACGGGCGTGTCCCACTTCCCTCGGAGGAGGCGCGTGAGGGCGCCCAGGCTTCAGATGCTACTCCGCTGGGTACCCCGTTCCCGCGCCGACGACCGCGCTCCCACCCCCACGGGTGCCTTGACAACATACAACCGACCGGTTGTATGTTGTGGGCATGGACAGCGACGAGGACCGCGCGGACGCCTGGTTCCACGCGCTCTCCGACCGCACCCGGCGCGACATCCTGCGGCGCGTGCTGGCCGGCGAGCACTCCGTCTCCGCCCTGGCCCGCAGCTACGACATGAGCTTCGCCGCCGTGCAGAAGCACGTCGCCGTCCTCGAGCGTGCCGGACTGCTGACCAAGCGCCGTCGGGGCCGCGAGGCCCTGGCCAGCGGCGACGTCGAGGCCGTGCGGTCGGTGGGCGCGATGCTCACCGAGCTCGAGGGCCTCTGGCGCGGCCGCATCGCCCGCATGGACGAGCTCCTCGCCGAGCCCGCCCCCGCACCACCAACCCGTCCCAGCCGGACCACCAGCACGGGGACCACCTGAAGAACGGACCAGACCATGCCCGTCACCGACGTCACCCATGACCTCGACGCCCTCACGCTCACCATCACCGCCGACTTCGCCGCCCCTCCCGAGCGCGTGTGGCAGGTCTACGCCGACCCGCGCCAGCTCGAGCGCGTGTGGGGACCTCCCGGCTACCCCGCCACGTTCGTCGACCACGACCTGGTCCCGGGCGGGCGGATGACCTACTACATGACCAGCCCCGGCGGCGACCGGTTCTACGCCTACTGGGACGTCGCGACCGTCGAGCGGCCCCACCGGTTCACGTTCACCGACGGCTTCGCCGTCGACGAGACGTTCGCCGCCAACCCCGACCTGCCCGAGTCCCAGCAGGTCTACGACTTCAGCGAGACCGCGGACGGCACGCGGGCGACGTTCGTCTCGACCTACGCCGACGCCGCCTCCCTCCAGAAGGTGCTCGCCATGGGCGTCGTCGAGGGCTCCACGCAGGCGATCAACCAGATCGACGGCCTGCTCGCCCCCTGACGCCGCTCCGCCCAGCCGGCCCCGCCAGCCCCGCCAGCCCAGCCGGCCCCAGAGCACAGGAGGCTCCACCCATGCGCACGATCGTCATCACCACGTTCCTCTCCCTCGACGGCGTCATGGAGGCGCCCGGCGGCGGCGACCACCCCCACGCCGGCTGGACCTTCAAGGACGTCGAGCCCGACATGGCCGCCTACGACATCAAGGGCCGCGAGACCGAGGAGGCCAGCGCCCTGCTCCTGGGCCGGCGCTCCTACGACGAGTTCGCTCCCGTGTGGCCCTCGATGAAGGAGTTCACCACCTACAACGCGATGCCGAAGTACGTCGTCTCCACCACGCTCGAGGGCGACACGGTCCCGTGGGGCGAGGGCACCGTCTCCGTGCTCCGCTCCCTCGACGACGTCGCGGCGCTGAAGGAGACCGAGGGCGGGGAGATCCACGTCCACGGCAGCGCCCAGCTCGCCCAGGGCCTGGCGAAGGCCGGGCTGGTCGACCGCTACACCCTCCTCGTCTACCCGCTCCTGCTCGGCAGCGGCAAGCGGCTCTTCGGCGAGAGCGACAAGACCAGGCTCGAGCTCGTCGAGCACGCCGCCTACGACAACGGCATCCTGCTGCAGCGCTACGACGTCGTGCACTGATCCTCTGGCGCGACATCCGGTTCTGCCGGACCCTGTGTCGGTGGAGCTCGCCCTGCTGCTCGTCTCGATGGCGGCCGTCGTCCTCGCGGTGACCGCCGTCAGCGAGCGGCTGCACGTGCCGGCGCCGCTCCTGCTCGTCGTCGTCGGCGCGGCCGCGGCCTACGTGCCGGGCGTGCCCACGATCCACCTCGAGTCCGAGGTGGTCCTGCTGGGACTGCTGCCGCCGCTGCTCTACGCCGCCGCGATCCAGACCTCGCTGGTCGACTTCAACGCCAACAGAGGCGCCATCCTGCGGCTGTCGGTGCTGCTCGTGGTGGTCACGGCGCTGGCGGTCGCCGTCGTCGTGGACCGACTGGTGCCCGGCCTGGGCTGGGCGGCTGCCATCGCGATCGGCGCCGTCGTCGCGCCGCCCGACGCCGTCGCGGCCACCGCCGTCGCCCGACGCATCGGGCTCCCCCGCCGCGTGGTCACGATCCTCGAGGGCGAGTCCCTCTTCAACGACGCGACCGCCCTCGTGGTCCTCCGCACGGCCGTCGCCGCGCTGTCCGCCGGCGTGACGGTCGCCGCGGTGGCCGGTGACTTCGCGCTGGCGGCCGGCGGGGGCGTGCTCATCGGGGCCGCGGCCTTCCTGCTCGTCGCCCCCCTGCGCACGCGCCTGCGCGACCCGCTGATGGACACGGCCGTCTCGTTCCTGACCCCCTTCGCGGCGTTCGTGGCTGCGGAGGAGATCCACGCGTCCGGCGTCATCGCGGTCGTCGTCGCCGGGCTGCTGCTGGGCCACAAGGCGCCGCTCATCCAGACCGCCCAGTCCCGGATCACCGAGCGGATCACCTGGCGCACCGTCGCGTTCGTGCTGGAGAACACCGTCTTCCTCCTCATCGGCCTCCAGCTCGACTGGATCCTCGAGGGCGCCCGCGCCTCCAGCCTGCCCGGGTCCCGCATCGCGCTCGTGTGCGGCGCGACCCTCCTGACCGTCGTGGTCGTCCGGCTCGTCTACATGCAGGCCACCGGCTTCCTCCGGCGCCGCGACCCCATCCCCGCCTCGTGGAGCTTCCTCATCGGCTGGGCCGGCATGCGGGGCGTGGTCACCCTCGCCGCCGCGTTCGTCATCCCCGAGGACGCACCCCACCGTGAGGTGCTGCTCCTCATCGCCTTCACCGTCGTGGCCGGCACCCTGCTCGTGCAGGGGCTCACGCTGCCGCTGGTGACCCGGCTGCTCGACGTCCCCGCGCCCGACCCCGCCGAGGACGCCCTCGCCCGGGCCTCGCTGCTCCAGCAGGCCGCCGACGCGGGCTTCGCCCGGCTCGACGAGCTGGAGTACGACGACCACCACGGCGTCGCCGCCCAGGTCCGCGCGCGCGTCGACCAGCGGACCTTCGCGGCGTGGGAGCAACTGGCCACCGCGTCCGGGGAGGAGACGCCGTCGGAGCTCTACGCCCGCATCCGCGGCGAGATGATCGAGGCGGAGCGGGCCAAGGTGCTGCGCGTGCGGAGCAGGGGCCACGTGCCGTCGGAGGTCGTGAGCCAGGTGCTCGGCATGCTCGACATCGAGGAGTCGATGCTCGACGCCGCCACCTCGGCGCGCGCCGACGTACGCCGCAGCAGCCTGGCCCCCACCGGCGGCCGCTCCTGCCGCGATCTCGCGGAGCACCCGGTCACGCGGACCGCGAGCGACCCGGCCTGCGCGGAGTGCCTCGTCGAGGGCACCCGGTGGGTGTCGCTGCGCCAGTGCCTGAGCTGCGGGCACGTGGGCTGCTGCGACTCCTCGGTCGGCAGGCACGCCACGGGCCACTTCCACGAGAGCCTGCACCCGGTCGTGCAGTCGGCCGAGCCCGACGAGTCGTGGCGCTGGTGCTACGTGCACGACATCACCGGCTGACTGACCCCTCGTCCTGGGTAGTGAGGGACGGACTGGTCGCTCCGGGGCCCGAAAACCGACCAAACCGTCCCTCACTACCCAGTCCGGGCGCGACTACGCTCGGCGGATGGGAGCGCCCGCGATCGTCATCGCCTCCACCCACCACGCCGCCGAGCTGGGTGAGGCGTTCGCCCGCTACGAGCGGGAGTACGACGTCCGCCACGTCAGCGACGAGGTGATGGCCAAGGCCACAGCCAAGGAGCTGGTCCACTCCGGACACCAGGTCGCCCTCTTCGTCGTCGACAGCGACCACGACCGCGACAAGCTGGTCGGACTGATCAACGGCACCCGCCAGGCGGTGCCCACCTCGCGCCGGCTGATCGTCACCCACGTCAGCCGCTTCCGCGAGGACAACCAGACCTTCCGCCACGCCGTCGCGGCCGGCAAGGTCGACGCGCTGCTGCTGATGCCGCAGGGCCCCCGCGACGAGGAGTTCCACCTCGCCGTCGGCGAGCTGCTCAACGAGTGGAACGCGACGGTGGCGACACCGGTCGTCGAGAGCGTGCGCATCATCACCCCGGAGAAGGACGCCCTCGCCCGCGACCTCCTCGACTACCTCGCCCGGGTCGGCATGCCGGCCGGGGTGCACCACCCCGACAGCGAGGTCGGGCGCCGGGTGATGGCGACCTGCCCGGACGAGGTCGGCCACTGGCCGGTCGTGTCCTCGCTGGCCGGCTGGTCGGGGCACTGCCCCGACGTCCGCTCGCTCGCCATCCGGCTCTACGGCCGCCCCGACGAGATCGACGTCGACCAGGTGGTCGACCTCGTGGTCGTCGGCGCCGGGCCGGCCGGTCTCGCCGCGAGCGTCTACGCCTCCAGCGAGGGACTGTCCACCGTCTGCCTGGAGGCCGAGGCCATCGGCGGGCAGGCCGGCACCAGCTCGATGATCCGCAACTACCTCGGCTTCCCGCGCGGCATCTCCGGCATGCGCCTGGCCCAGCGCGCCCGCGGCCAGGCGCTGCGCTTCGGCACCCGGTTCTTCACCGGCTGGCCTGCGACGGGCATCTCCCCGTGCGCCGACGGCGACCACCACGTCGTCCACACCGACGGCGGCGACGTGCACGCCCGCACGGTGCTCGTCTCGACCGGCGTCGACTACCGCCGCCTCGGCGTGGAGTCGCTGGAGGACCTCGTCGGGCGTGGGGTCTACTACGGCGCGGCGATGGCAGCGGCCCGCGAGCTGGCCGGCGACCACGTGGTGGTCGTGGGCGGCGGCAACTCCGCCGGCCAGGCGGCGGTTCACGCCGCCCGGTTCGCCTCCGCGGTGACGCTCGTCGTGCGGCGCCCCGACCTCCGGGCGACCATGTCGTCCTACCTGATCGACGAGATCGAGTGGAACCCCCGCGTCACCGTGCGCACGTGCACCCGCGTCGTCGACGGAGGCCCCGACGACGTCGGGCAGCTGGCCTGGCTCGACGTGGAGGACGTCGACAGCGGCGCGCGGGAGCGGGTCGAGGCGCGCGGGCTGTTCCTCCTGCTGGGCGCGTCACCGGAGTGCGGCTGGCTGCCCCCGACCGTGCTGCGCGACGACCGCGGGTTCGTCCTCACCGGTCGCGACGTCGGGTCGGAGCACTGGGTCGACGGCGTTCCTCCCGCCGAGCTGGCCACCACGCTGCCGGGCGTCTTCGCCGGCGGTGACATCCGTGCGGGCTCGATGAAGCGGGTGGCGTCGGCGACCGGCGAGGGGGCCTCGGTGGTGGCCTCGGTCCATGCCTGGCTCGGCCGATAGCCGCTCAGAGCGTCAGCAGCAGGAAGACCACCGCCAGCGCGGGAAGCGTGCCCTGGATGAGTGCGGCGCGGGCCTTGGTGCGGTCGTGGGTGACCAGCACGAGCGCCGCCGCCAGCATCGAGCCGGTGCCGGCGAGCGCGAGGGCGCGGCGACGTCCTCGTTGCTGCCGAGCAGGACGACACCCACGCCTGTCGTGATCGCCAGGAAGAGGTTGTAGAAGCCCTGGTTGTACGCCATCGGCGCCAGCAGCGGCGCATCGGCCTCCGCCACCCCGAACGCGCGACGCGTCGCCGGCTCGGTCCACCGGAACGACTCCAGCACCCAGATGTAGACGTGCAGGAGTGCGGCGGCGGCGAGCACGGCGGCGAGGACCGTCATCGACCCACCCTGGGCTCGCCTACCCCTGAGTGGGTGGCACGCGGGCACCGAGACGGCCCAGACTCCCTCCCGGCAACCCCGCCCCCGATCCTCGAGGAGGACCACATGGGACGACTGATCGGCATTCTGCTGGTGATCTGGCTGGTGATCGGCGCGTTCGCGGCGTTCCAGCGCGGCTACTTCGACGACACGAAGACCAACTGCTCCGAGGCCAGCGACATCGCGCTCAACATCGTCGCCGGGCCGCTCAACTACACCGGCCTCAACCCCAAGGTCGACTGCGTCGACGTCGACATCGACACCCCCGAGCCGAGCAAGTAGTCAGGCCCCCGGCTTCTCGAACGTGGTCGCCGGGTCGCCCGACACCCGCCAGGCGAGGATGCCGTCGCGCGGGCTGATCGCGTAGATGCGCGAGCCGTCGGGCGACACCAGCACCGCGCGCGGGGTGTCGTCGGCGCCGACGAGCGCCCGCACGGCGTCGTCGCGCCAGTCCCAGAGCTGCACCTCCGGATCGTCCTTGACGCTCGCCACGACGGTGTCGGCGCCGAGCCACGCCAGGTGGTCGCCGGCGGCGGGGAGCGCGGCCTCCTCCTGGCGCGTGGCGCTGTCCCAGACGGTGACGGCGGCGCCGTCGTCGAGGGCGAAGGACGAGGTCGCGAGGGTGGTGCCGTCCGGGGCCCAGGCCACGTGCCCCTGGGGCGGCGCGTCCAGCTCGCCCACCTGCTCGCCGGTCACGGTGTCGTGGAGGCTCGCCGGAGCGTCGGACGCGGCCACGGCCAGCGTCGGCGAGCGCGGGGACCACGCGACCGCCACGGCGTCGCCCCCGGCGTCGATCCCGGGCTCGACCGCGGCCACCTCCGCCGGGTCGGCGACCGACCAGAGGCGTACGACGCCGTCGGCTCCCGCCCCGGCGAGGGTGTCGCCGTCCGGTGAGAACTCGAGGTCGCGCAGACCGCCGCCCGCGGCGTCCTGGACGACGGCGGCGTCGTAGGCCTCGACCGAGCCGACCTCCTCGCCGGTCGTGTCGTCGAGGAGGACCACCGACACGGTCCCGCCGTCGATCCGGTCGGTCGCGACGAGCCCGGCGGTGCTCCACGCGACCACGCCGCCCCCGTCCCACCGCCCGTCGAGGGTCCCCTCGCCGGTGGACCACACGCACAGCTCGCCGTCGCACGGCACCGCGAGTCGCGCACCGTCGGGGCTCAGCGCCGCGGAGTCGCCGGTGAACGCCACGCCGGGCACCTGCGCCACGTCACCCGACCCGGCGTCGCCACCGTCACCGCCCCCGCTGCGGTCCGCCTCGGGCCCGTCGCCGGAGGAGCAGCCGGCGAGCGCCAGGGCCGCCACGGTCAGCACCGCCGCTACGGGGAGGCCCGACCTCATGCACGCACCAGGCCGCTGACGTCGAACCACGCCTCGCTGCCGTCGTCACACTCATGCCGGTCGAGCGAGCGGCCGTGGACGGTCAGGAGGCTCTGCTGCCGCGAGGTCCGCCGGTCGGCACGCAGCACGTCGTACTCGTCACTGACCCGCAGCACGCTCCACGGGCGCTCGCGGGTGCCGTCGCCGGTGCTCCGGATCGACTCGAGCGCCAGCGCCTGGAGGGTGCGCTCGGCGCGCACCCGGGCGTCGTCGCCGAGTCCGGCGTGTGCGGCGGCGAGCGCCGCGTGCGCCGACGGCGAGAAGAACGCGCCCGGCATCGCGGCGTGCACGAGCGAGGCCGCCTCGGCATGGTCACCGCGAGCGAGGGCCGGGCCCGCGAGGGCGACCACGTCGAGGCCCGGATCGAACCCGGTCGAACCGCGTACGGCCTCGCGCAGCGCCGCGAGGTCGGCGGCCGACCGGGTGCGGGCCCACACCAGCGCGAGGTCGGACAGTGCCGGCCCGTCGGGCGGGGGGTGCGCGGTGTGCGCGCTCATCGTGCGTCCTTCCTGATCCGGTCGAGGTCGTCCTCGTCGAGGTCGTCGAGGTAGTCGCCGCCGGTCTCACGGGCGTCCCTCTCGACGGGCTGGTCACGATAGGCCTCGAAGCCGTCGACCTTCGATGTCTTGTAGTCGTCGAAGTTGTCGCGCCACTGCTCGACCTCCTCCTGGCTGACGCCGGGGGGTCCGTCGTAGTCCTCCCACCACCACCAGGGCAGGTCGTCGACCGCCTTGTGCTGCTCGGCGTGGCGGACCTCGTGGGCGACCGTGCCGAGGATGGTGGGGTCGTCGAGGTTGCCCTCGTCGATGCGCAGCACCCGGTCGCTCTCGCTCCAGCTGCCGCGGGAGTCGGTGGAGGGGTCGTCGTCCTTGCCGTCGCCGTTCCGGTCCTCGAGGTCCTCGATGCGCACCTCGAAGTCGTCCACGCCGGCGTCGCGGGCCTGCTGCTCGGCGATGTGCGTCAGCACCCGACGGCGCTCGGCGTCGGACATCGAGGCCCAGTCGCGCGCGACCTCGGGGTCGGCGACGTACTCCGGGCCGTCGTCGCTGAAGGACCCCTGCGGACGGGCGGCCACGAGCGCCGAGTCGACGGCGTAGGCCTGGTCGAGGGCGTCGCCCACCCGCGCCGCCAGGGCGGACACCGCGCTCTGGCGGATCGCAAGGTGCTCGCGCGCCTCGAACTGGTTGTCGAAGGTGCGCCGCGGCCCGACGTCGCTGACGGTGCCGGCGGCGTCGACGGCCAGGTCCTGCGCCGCCGCGTCGCTGAGGATGTCCTGCACGGCCTGCTCGATCCGGGTGACCTGGCCGATCTGGGCGTAGACCTCGCGCTCGAAGCGGGCCAGGCCGTCGATGTGCCTCGTCATCTGGGCCACGAGCCCCACCTGCCGGGTCAGGGCGGACAACCGCGCGAGGCCCGTCCAGCCGGCGGGGACCGCGTCGGACTCCACGGCGTCGCGGGCCTTCTCCAGGGACAGGATGTCGACGCGGAGCGCGTCGCTCGCCGCCCTCACGCCCGCGGCGCGCCAGGACCTCAGGTCGCCGAAGGTGATCATCACCTGCCTCCCACGAAGCTGCGCAGCCACTCCTGGAACGCCTGGGCCTTCGCGTCGGCGGCCTCCGCGTCGGTGGCTGCCGCCTCGAGTCCGTCGGCGAAGTCGTCGACCGACGACGCCCATCCGTCGATGCCCTCGTCCCACGCGGTGGCGAACTTCGGCATCACGCTCGCGGTGCTGCTGCCGGGGAGCGCACCCCCGAGCGTTGCGACGGCGTCCGAGGCGTCCGCCGCCCGGGCGTCCTTGGCCGCGGAGCGGAGGTCGCTCGCGGTGCTCCGGAGCTCGGCGGGCTCCACCTGGTAGGTCGACATGGAGAGTGGATGCCCCGCCGCGCCGCGCGCCAAACCGCGGCGACCAGCGCCTGTGGACGACTCAGGAGACCCAGGGAGGCGTCCAGCCGTCGGGCGGGTCCTCGCCGACGCGCCGGTCGACGGCCTCGCGCAGCAGGTCGGCGTGGCCGGTGTGCCGGGCGTACTCCTCCAGCAGGTCGAGGAGCAGGCGGCGCAGGCGCGGGTGGTGGCCGTCGCCGTCGCCGTCGTCGACGTGGGCGAGGAGGTCCAGGCCGCCCTCGGCCAGGGCCGCCTCGATCCGGGCGGTGTTGCGCACGACCGCGTCGTCGTAGGCGGCGTACGTCTCGGCGGCGCCCAGCCGGTCGGTGGTGAACTCCCAGTCGTCGGTGCCGTCGTGGCCGAGCGAGCGCCACGGCTCGTCGAGCACCTCGCCGCGGAGCTTGGTCGTCAGGTAGTAGTCCTCGACCATCGCCAGGTGGAGCAGCAGGCCGCCGAGGGAGAGCGCGGACGACGGCAGTCGATGCCGCAGGCCCGCCTCGTCGAGACCGTCGGCCTTCCACCGCAGCGTCGCGCGCTGACGGGCGAGCGCGCCGACCACGTGCTCGGCCTCGGTGCCGTCGATCGGCGGCTCCCACGGCGGCGGGACCCAGGTGTCGTGCTCGTCGTCCTCGGTGCTCATGCCGGGACCGTAGACCCGGCTGCGGACGTTCCGCGACCGGTTCACCGGGCACGGGGTGTGGACACCGATGCGCGCCTCGCGCCATGGTGTGCGGATGCGACGACTCGGCGTCACCCTCACCTCAGCCCTCACCCCAGCGCTGGCCCTCGCGCTCGCCCTCCCGGCGACCGCGGCGCCGCCCGGCGCTTCCCCCGGCGCTTCCCCCGACGCCAGGCCCGGTGGGCCCGACCCGTTCCGCGACGGGTGGTCCGAGACCGTGGTCGACGCCGACCAGAACCTCCGCGGCCTGGCCGCCGTGAGCCGCAGCGAGGCGTGGGTGACGGGCGAGAGCCTGACCGACGGTGGGCCCGCCCGGGTCTTCCGCACCACCGACCGCGGCCGGACGTGGGCCGACGTGAGCCCCGAGCTCACCGAGGACCTGTCGTTCCGCGACGTCGAGGTCCACGGTCGCGTGGCCCACGTCCTGGCGATCGGTCCCGGCGAGGCCTCGCGGATCTACCGCTCCACCGACGGCGGTGCCAGCTGGACCGAGGCGTTCCGCAACACCGACGAGGATGCGTTCTACGACTGCATGGCCTTCTACGGCGGGGGCAAGCGCGGCCTGGCCGTCAGCGACCCCGTCGACGGCAAGCTCCGCATCCTGTCCACGGCGGACCGCGGCCGGAGCTGGTCGGTGCTGCCCAGCAGGGGCATGCCGGCCTCGGACGGCGAGTTCGGCTTCGCCGCCAGCGGCGACTGCCTGGTCACCGCCGGCCGGTCGGCGTTCCTGATCACCGGCGGCAAGCGCTCGCGCGTGCTGCGCTCCGACGACCGTGGACTGACCTGGACCGCCACCCCCTCGGGCATCCCGGCCGGTGAGGCCGCCGGCGGGTTCGCCGGCGACTTCGCCTCGCCCCGCCACGGCATCGCGGTCGGTGGCGACTTCGCCGACGCCGACGACACCGAGGACACGACGGCCTTCACCCGCGACGGTCGCACGTGGACCGTCGGCGCCGACCTGAGGCACGTCGGCGAGGACGTGTCCTTCCTGCGCGGCACCCGCTACGCCGTCGCCACCGGCGACTACGGCGGCTCGGCCGGATCGAGCATCACCTCCGACGGCGGGGCCACGTGGAAGCGCGTCAGCACGCTGGGCTACCACGCCATCGAGTGCGTCGCGACGGTGTGCTGGGCGGCAGGGTCGAAGGGCCGCGTCGGCCGCGGCTGAGCCGCGTACGCCGTCTCGCTAGGGTCGAGGGATGGCCGACCTCTCCCGCGTCCCGACCGCCCCCCTGCTCGCCGCCGGCCTCGTCGGTGGTTTCACGCTCGCCCAGCGCACCGGCGTACGACCCCTCGGTGGGGCGGCGATGCTCGGCGCCAACGTGCTCGCCGCGCGCCAGTGGTACGCCGTCGGCGGCGCGCCGCTGGTGGCCGGGCTGAGCGCGGCCTACTGGACCGCCATGGGCGTCTCGCACCCGCTCGCGAAGAAGGTCGGCACCTGGCCGTCCGTCCTCGGCGTCACCGCCGCCGCCTCCGGCGCGGCGTGGCTGCTCGCCGACCGTCGCGCCCGCCCCTGACGGTAGCTCCCCCCGCCCGCCCGTGATGGTTCATCAAGGTATGTAGGGCAACCCGCACTTCCCACGGTCAGCTCGCCGTGGGAAGTGCGGGTCCAGCGACATACCTTGATGAACCGTCAGTCGTCGGGCAGTGCGGCGAAGGCGGCCTGCATCTCGCGATACCAGCCGAGCGACCGCTTGGGGTGACGCCAGCGGCCCTTCATCTCCTTGCGGGCCGGCAGGTGGGCCTCGTCGCCCTCCTTCTCGGCCTCCTTGAGGTGCGCGTCCTGCGCGACGATCACGTCGTCGTGGGTCTCGCCGCGGTGGGCGAGGTCGCACGGGCCGCCGAGCTGGCGGCAGGTCATGGTCTTCATGCCGTCCTCCTCCTTCGTGTTGGTGGTGACTCTGCCCGGTCGACGAGCGGGACGCCACGGACGTGACACGCGGCGTCGCGGGCGGGCCCTCGCGTGCCCTGCGCATGGCCGACCACGCCGGTAGAGTCGACGCCTCGGACAGGGGGCGCGCACATGGCGAGGTCACGCAGCGTCGCGGGCGGGTGGCTGGTCGTCGTCTGCTGCCTCTCGCAGTTCCTGCACACCGTCTACGGCAGCGTCGCCAACATCGCCCTGCCGGACATCTCGCGCGACCTCGGCGCCGGACTGGGCTCCCTGCAGTGGGTGGTGAGCGCCTACGTGCTGAGCCTGGCGAGCCTGTTGGTCTTCGCGGGCAACCTCGCCGACCGGATCGGCCGACGGCGCGTGCTCGTGCTGGGCAACGTGGTGATGGTCGTCGGCTCGATCGTCTGCGCCCTCAGCACCTCGGTGCCATCGCTCGTCGTCGGGCGGGTCGTCCAGGGTGTCGGCAGCGCCCTGATCGCGCCGGCCGGCCTGTCCCTGCTGGCGGCGGCGTTCCCCGAGACCGCGCGGCGCGCCGTCGCGGTGATGTGGTGGACGACGATCGGCACCGCGTCGCTCGCCGCGGGCCCGATCCTCGGCGGTCTGCTCGTCAAGGACCTCGGCTGGACATCGGTCTTCTGGGCCGGGGTGCCGCTGGGGGGGGTCGCGTCAGTCCTCGCGGTCGCGCTCCTGCAGGAGTCGCGTTCCGAGCGCCCGACCCCGTTCGACGGTGTCGGCCAGGTACTGCTGACCCTCCTCCTCGCCGCGGTCGCGTTCACCCTCATCGAAGGGTCGCACCTCGGGTGGACGTCCGCGCCGGTGCTCGCTGCCGCCCTCGTCGCCGTCGCCTCACTGGTCGCCCTCGCGCCCTACGAGCTGCGCCGCTCCGACCCGCTGCTGCCGCTGCACCTGCTGGGCGACCGGCCGTTCGTCACCGCGCTGTCCATGGCGGTGGCGGGCTACCTCGCGCTCGCGGGCCTGCTGTTCGTCAACACGTTCTACCTGCAGTCCGAGCGCGGGCTGGACGCCACGCAGGCCGGTCTCATGACGATCCCGCTGGCCGCGGGCGCCACCGCCTCGGCCCTCCTGGCGGCGCGCCTCGTGGCCGGCGGCCACTCCCGTGCGGCACTGGTCGCCAGCGGCGTGCTCATCGCCCTCGGCGCCGGAGGTCTGTGGACGACCGAGTCGGCGGCGCTGTGGACGGTCGTCGTCCCCTACTTCGTCTTCGGTCTCGGGTTCGGCCTCATCGCCGATCCCGTCAGCGTCACCGCGCTCTCCGAGCTGCCGACCGCGGAGGCGGGGCTGGCGTCCAGCCTCATCTCCACCTCCAAGCAGACCGGCCAGCTGATCGGCATCGCCGGCGTCGGCTCGATCCTCGCCATACCGCAGACGTCGTCGGACGCACTGGCGTTCGACCACATGGGCGGGTGGGTGTGGGCGGTGCTGCTGGTCGCCGGGGTGCTCATCGCCGGGCTCGCGCTCAGCACGCCTCGCGAGCGGATCGCCGTGCCCCACAAGCCGCCCGTCCACCACTGACCGCCTCCACCGGGCGGTCCGCGCCACGGCGCTCGTCACGACCTCGCTGCGTCGCCCTCGCGCCGCACGACCTGCTCCAGCACGGCAGGATCGGCGCGGAAGGTGATCGCCCGGACCCGGCCGTCGGCCACCTCGAAGTCGAAGACGACGGCAGCCGCCCCGCGGTGGAACCACGCCGAGGCGGGACGGTCGCCGACGAAGACGGCCAGGGCCGCCTGGGCGCTGCCGTTGAAGAAGGTCGCCACCTCGTCGCGGCCCACGATGGACGCGGGCGTGCCCATCAGGACGGCCGCCTCGTCGGCACCGACCACCGCGTCGGGCGCGAGCAGCCGCAGCAGCCGCTGGAAGTCGCCGCCCCGGGCCGCGGCCATGAACGCGTCGACCACCTCCCAGTCGGCCAGCGCGTCCTCCGGGGCGGGTTGGGACACCTTGGCGCGGGCCCGCGAGGCGAGCTTGCGGGCCGAGACCTCGGTGGTGTCGAGGACGGCGCCGATGGTCGCGAAGTCGAACCCGAAGCTGTCGTGCAGCACGAACGCGACCCGCTCGCGCGGCGACAACCGGTCGATCACCGCCTGGAGGGCGATCCCGACGGTGTCGGCGAGCGCGACGTCGTCCGCCGGGTCGGGCGGGGCCTCGACCCAGAGCTCGGCCGTCGCGTCGTCGAGCACGGGGTCCTCCACGGGGACGGGCGTACGCGCGCGGAGCCGGTCGAGGCACAGCCGGGTGGTGACGGTGGTGAGCCAGGCGGCCAGGTTGTCGATCTCGGTGCCGTCGCGGTCCGCGGCGCGCTCGAGCCGCAGCCAGGCCTGCTGGACGACGTCCTCGCCCTCGGCGTGGTCGCCGAGCACCCGCGCGGCGAGCACGAGCAGCCGTGGCCGCTCGGCCTCGAAGGCCTCCGTCCGGTCCATGGGTCCACCTTTGCGCGTGCACGACGTCTCGACCAGTCGACGCACCAGCGGCCGCGGACGTGACACCCGCGCGACCGGCCGCCTTGCACACTGGAGGACATGCAGGCTCTCCGGCTCCGGGCCGCGGCCCCGATGGCGACCGTCGTCGCGCTCCTGGTGCTGCTCACCGGCTGCAACGGCGGCGGCGCGGATGGCGACGCGGGCGGCGGCGAGGCGCCGAGATCCAGCGGCACGCCGTCCGCCGAGCCCACCGAGAAACGCACCCAGGACCCGTCCGAGGAGCCCACCGCGCAGCCGTCCGAGCAGCCGTCCGAGGAGCCCAGCGAGGAGCTCGCGCCGGCCCATCCCCTCTCGATGGCCGCCCTGTCGCGGGCCGAGCTGACCGGTGGCGGGCTCCGGCTCGGCGCCGTGCGCGAGCAGACGGCCGCCTACACGTCGTACGACGTCACCTTCGCCTCCACGACGGCGGGCGAGGGCACGCGGCCGCTGCGGATCAGCGGGGTGCTCAACGTGCCGCGCGGGCGCGGGCCGTTCCCGGCGGTCGTGCTGGCCCACGGCTACATCGACCCCGCCTCCTACCTCCGCGGCCAGGGCATGACCCGCGAACGCGGCTTCCTGGCCCAGCGCGGCTACGTCGCGCTGCACGTCGACTACCGCAACCACGCCGAGTCGAGCGACGACCCGCGCATCGAGACGGCCGTGCGGCTCGGCTACGCCGCGGACGCGATCGCCGCCCTGCACGCGCTGCGGGAGTCGCGTGACGTGCGCGTCGACCCCGACCGGATCGCGCTGTTCGGGCGGTCGATGGGGGGCGGGGTGATGATGCGCGCGCTGGCCGCCGAGCCGGGTCTGTTCGCCGCCGGCGTCGGCTGGGCCTCGGTGTCGAGCCTGGAGGCCGACAACTTCGCGCAGTTCCAGCGTCCCGACGCGCCGCTCGCCCAGCTCGCGGCCGGCTTCCGCGGCCGGCACGGCCTGCCGGCCGACGATCCGGAGTTCTGGCGCGGCATCTCGGCGCGACCCCGCTTCGGCGACGTCACCGAGCCGGTGCTGATGGTGCACGGACGCCTCGACGACACCTGCCCGCCCGCGTGGGCGCGAGCCACCCAGCGCGCCATGACGCGGGCCGGGGTCGACGCGACCCTCGAGTGGTACGACGACGGGCACGCGTTCGGCCCGGCGTTCATCGCTGCGATGGATCGCACGGTGCGCTTCCTCGACGCCCGGATGCCGGCCTGACGGAGCCGTCGACCACCTCCCGGCGTCCCACCACCATGCGCTCTCGGACCGTCGCCCTCCTCGCCCTCCTGCTCACGGTGTCCGTCTCGGGGTGTGGCGATCGCGAGCCGGGCGACTCCGACCCGACCACGAAGCCGACCGCCACCGAGCCCAGCACCGAGCCCAGCACCGAGCCCAGTTCCGATCCCAGCTCGGAGCCCACTGGGGCGCCGACCACCGGCAGCACCACCCCGCCGAGCGAGGCCCTGCAGAAGGTGCGGGTGGTCGGCGAGGTCGTGCTGATCGGCGACTGCCTCGCGGTGCGCGACGACCACGCGATCACGTGGACGATCACCGGCGGTCCGGCCGCCGACCTGGTGCCCGGCGACCGGGTCGCGGTGACGGGTGCGCCCGACCTGGCGGCGACCGGGTGCGCCGGGTCGGTCGTCCGGGCGTCGGCGGTCCGGGTCCTGGGTTGACGCACCGGGTGACGCAGCGAGGGCCGGGAGCCATGCGGCTCCCGGCCCTCGCTGCGACCTGGTCGTCAGGCCGACGGCGTCGGCCCGACGGGGATCAGCGCACGCGGATCCGCATGCTGGTGCCGCTCTGGGAGAGCACCTGGATCTTCACGCCCACTCCGGCCACCTTCACGCCGACGCGGGGCAGGCCCGCGGCCGCGTACGGCGCGAAGTAGCGGTTGGGGTCGCTGTCGTCGAAGAGCGGGTTGGCCGCTCGTCCACGGATGTAGCTGCGCCGACCGTTGGCCGTCAGGTAGAAGGAGTCGGACGTCTGCAGGCTGAACGGCGCGTCGTAGGTCTGGATGCGTCCGCGCCACGCGGCCCCCTGGAGGTTGTAGTGCGGCTCCGGGTTGGCGTCGACAGGCAGCACCAAGCCACTGCCGGGGTGCTGGCTGGTGTTGTTGTCGGTGTAGGACGAGTCCCAGTAGTTGACCAGCAGGCCGTCCTGGTAGGGGAACTTCTCCACGAAGTCGGGCCGGTCGGCGAAGCTGAAGTTGTAGGGACCGGTCTGGAGGTACTTGTCGTAGGAGACGTACTGGCGGTTGCTGGCCAGGTAGAACTGGTCGTAGGCGGTGTTGTAGCTGGCTCCCACCGAGGAGAAGCCGGCCAGGGCCCACCCGTTGGGCGAGGTCTCGGCGCCGTCGGCGAGCACGGTCGTGGTGCCGTTGGTCACCTTGATGTCGTCGACCAGCAGACCGGACCAGCCGAGGGCGGGGTCCTGTCCCTCGACGGCACCGTCGGTGGCGTAGCGGGCGCGGAACCCGATCGTCGTGCCGGCGTAGGCCGACAGGTCGAAGGTGGCCGCGACGTAGCCGTTGCTGACCCCGTCGATGCCCGGCTCCTTGACCGGGTCGTTGTCGGGGTTGGCGTCACCGTCGGTGTCCGGGTCGATCGACGCTGTGTCGAGCGCCGTCCAGGTGCCGCTGCCCGCGGGGGACTCGACCTCGAACCAGGCGTAGTCGTAGTCCTCCTCGATGTTCCACGCGGCCTTCAGCGACAGGGACGTCGTGCCGGCCGGGACGGCCAGGTCGGCGCGGGACATCGACGAGCGGTAGTTGTTGCCGCGACCGCTGTACCACTGCTTGGCGCCCTCGGTCGGGGTGAGCAGCGCGGTCGGGATCTGCTTGTCGGGGAGCACGACCGCGACGCCCTGGGCCTTCGCGGAGTTGTACTCGTGGGGGCCGAGGTCGATCGTGCGGTCCTGGCCCGCGACCACGGTCTCGTAGTCGAGCCAGCCCAGCTGCAGCTTGTCCCACACGCCGAGGTCGGCGGTGCGGGTGCCGATGCCCTGGTCGCCCGCGGCCGACACGCGGCTCTGGGCCATCAGGGTCCACCAGCTGACGGGGTTGTCGCCCGAGGCGGCCGTGTCGTAGTGGTCGGGCAGGCCGAGGTCGTGGCCGTACTCGTGCGCGACGACGGACAGGCCGCCGTTCTCCGGCTGCACGGTGTAGTCGGCCACCCAGATGCCGGTGTTGCCGATCTGCGTGCCGCCGTCGGGGTTGGCGACGCCGCCGGGGGTCGGGCCCTGGCCGGTGTTCTGGAAGGCCTTCCAGCGGTGGCTCCAGATCGCGTCCTCGCCGTAGAGCGGGTCGCCGTCGGCCTGGTCGCCGCCGGCGTGGATGATCTGGAAGCGGTCGATGTAGCCGTCGGGCTCGTCGAAGTTGCCGTCGCCGTCGAAGTCGTTGCGGTCACGGATGTCGTACTGCGACACCGTGCGCTTGATCTGGGCGTCGGTCCTGCCGGCGGCCTTCTGGTCGGCGACCCAGGCGTTCATGCCGTCGGAGACGAGGTTCCAGACGTTGGTGCAGTTGGTGCCGCCGCAGGGGTAGCCGTTGCTGCGGCCGTAGCGCGCCTGGTTGTAGGGCACCGTCGTGACGTCGGTGACCATGCCCTCGACGCTGTAGCGGCCCGAGGACTGACGCTCGTAGTAGGTCTTGAGCGACTCGACGCCCTCGCCCTCACCGAAGTAGAGGTCGCGGTAGTAGCGCTTGTTGAAGTTGGGGCGCCACTGGGTGGAGTTGTCGTCGGCTCCCGGCTTGGGGATCTCGTTGAACCCCGGTCCGTCGAAGCGCGTGGGCCCGGCCGTCAGTGGATCGGTGTCACGGTCGGGGAAGTCGGGGTGGCGCTGGGTGCCGTAGTCGACGAGGAACACGAACACCTTGTCGGTGCGCTCGTTGCTCAGCTCGACGTACTGGTCCTGGGTGGCGGCCGCGGCCTTGGCCTTGCGGCCACGGGCGTTGGTGGAACGTGCGGCGGCCGGCTCCGTGCCGACCTTGAGCACGCTGTTGCCGTTGACGGTCTGCGGCGCGGCCTCGCCGCTCAGCACGTCGGCCCAGGCCTGCTGCCGGAGCGCCTCCTGCTTCTCCGCTGCCGGGTTGGGCAGGACGTGCTCGGCGGTGGCCGCACGCGCCTCATCGGCGCTGCGCTGGTCGTCCGCCGGGGCGGCGTACGAGGGAGCGAGGCTCAGTGCCCCGGCCCCGGTGATCAGGGCCAGGGACAGCCCAAGGGTCGTGGATCTCACGAGACTTCCTTTCCGAGAGGCAGGAAGGCGGGCGGGATCGGCCACGACAACTCCCTGCCCTGCGGACACTAAGCGCGGAGGCGGGGTCTTGAACAGGGCCAACCTTGGGGAAACTGACCGATCGGTCAGTGCATGGGGGGCGCCTCGAGCTCCTGGGGAGGCGCCGAGGCGTAGGCGTCCGAGAGGCGTCGGTAGGGCGCGGAGGCCAGCGCGGCGAGCACGGTGACGAACATGATCGCGCCGGCGATCAGGAACACCAGCGCGATCCCACGCGCGTCGCCGTCGCCGAGCAGCCACCGCCAGGTGTCGCGGCCCTCCGGCGACTCCATGTAGGGGATGAGGGCGAACTCGGCGACCGGACCGATGAGGAACGCCGAGATCGGGCTGGCGGCCAGCTCGACGCTCTGGGCGAACCCGAACACCCGTCCCTGGGTGCGGAACGGGACGACGCGCTGGAGGATCGTCTGCTCGGCCGACTCGGCGGCCGGGATGATGCACATGAACACGAAGAGGCCCACGACGTAGAGCCACGCCGACTCCCGCAGCGTGAACGTCATCCCGAGGACGGCGACGGCGACGTTGACCAGCAGCAGGGTGCGCACGGGGTTGGCGCCGAGACCGAAGCGGGCGACCAGACCGCCGCCGACGACGAATCCGATGCCCGTGACCCCGAGCACGACGCCCCAGGCCTCCACGCTGAACAGCGTGAGGCCGTAGGGGTCCATCAGCGCGATGTAGACGCCGTTGACGAGGTTGTTGAACGTCGAGAAGAGGATCAGCGCGACCAGTCCGGGCACGGCTCGGATGGCGGCGACCGCGCCGCGCACGTCGAAGCGGGAGGCACCCGCCTCGGGCACCGGGTCGAGCTCGGGGATCGGGATCGGCAGCAGGTGGAGCAGCGAGGCCGCGGTGAGCGCGATCGCGACGGCGAGCGTCCAGCCCATGCCGAGCAGGCCGACGCTGAGCCCGCTGAAGACGCTGGTGATCATGAACGCGACGCCCTGGACGGTGCCCACCAGGCCGTTGGCCTTGTCGCGGCCGTCCTCGGGGACGAGGAGCGTCACGGTGGTGGAGAGGGCGATGTTGCGCAGGCTCTCCACGACGCCGCCGACCAGCACGACGGCGGCGAACAGCCAGAACCACGCGCTGCCCCAGTCGGCCAGGCGCTCCTCGCCCAGCAGCACCCACAGCCCGCCCGACGCCGCGTAGGCGACGAGCGTGACCGTCGAGGAGGCGACCATCACCCGCTTCTTGCGGTGGTGGTCGACCAGGGTGCCGAAGTAGGTGCCGCAGACGGCGGTGAACAGCATGTAGCCGCCGCCGATGATCGCGGTGGCCATGACCGAGCGCGTCTCGAGGTAGGCCCAGAACGTGAGGGCGAACCAGAGATAGCTCGAGGTGACGTTGGCGACCAGCGTGTTGACGAGCACGTGGCGGAACGTGCGCAGGGTCTCCTGGCCGCGGGTCACCCCCGGCGGGAGATGTGCCTCGACGAGCGGGGCCGCGGGGGCCGCCGGCACCGGGTCGAGGTCGTCCTTGGACACACCGCGACCCTAGGCGCCCCCACCGACACCGCGCCTCCGACTTCTGGCCCCGCTCTCCGGGCGGGGAGCCGCCCGGACGCGACGACGGCCCGGACCCCGCAGAGGGGTCCGGGCCGTCGCAGGCGGGTCAGCGCAGGTCGAAGCGGTCCAGCTCCATGACCTTGGCCCAGGCCGCGGCGAAGTCGGCCACGAACTTCTCGCGGGCGTCGTCGCTCGCGTAGACCTCGGCCAGCGCCCGCAGCTGCGAGTTGGAGCCGAAGATCAGGTCGACCGCGGTGGCGGTCCACTTCAGCTCGCCGGTCGCGGCGTCGCGGATGTCGTAGACGCCCTCCTCGGACTCCGAGGCCTTCCACTGCGCGCCGGGGGCGAGCAGGTTGGCGAAGAAGTCGTTGGTGAGCACGCCCGGGCGGTCGGTGAGGACGCCGTGCTGGACGCCGCCGACGTTGTTGCCCAGGGCACGGAGACCGCCGACGAGGACGGTCATCTCGGGCGCCGTGAGGTCGAGCATGTAGGCGCGGTCGACCAGCAGCGTCTCGGGCCGCAGCTTGGCGCCGGGGCGCACGTAGTTGCGGAACCCGTCGGCGCGCGGCTCGAGCACCCGGAAGGAGTCGACGTCGGTCTGCTCCTGGGTCGCGTCGGTGCGACCGGCGTGGAACGGCACCGTGACCTCGACGCCCGCGTCGCGGGCGGCCTTCTCGACCGCGGCGTTGCCGGCGAGGACGATCAGGTCGGCGAGCGAGACCTGCGCCCCGCCCTTGGCGTTGAAGTCGGCGCGGATCGACTCGAGCTGGTCCAGCACGCGGGAGAGCTGCTCGGGCTGGTTGATCTCCCAGGTGCGCTGCGGCTCGAGGCGGATGCGGGCACCGTTGGCGCCGCCGCGCTTGTCGGTGGAGCGGAAGCTCGCGGCCGAGGCCCACGCGGTGGAGACCAGCTCGGAGACCGAGAGGCCGGAGTCGAGCACGGCGGCCTTGAGGGTCGCGATGTCGGCGTCGCCGACGAGCTCGCCCTCGACCGGCGGGACCGGGTCCTGCCAGAGCTGCGCCTCGGGCACCCAGGGGCCGAGGAAGCGGCTGACGGGGCCCATGTCGCGGTGCAGCAGCTTGTACCAGGCCTTGGCGAAGGCCAGGCGGAACTCCTCGGGGTTGTCCTTGAAGCGACGCGAGATCTTGTCGTACTCGGGGTCCATGCGCAGCGCCAGGTCGGAGGTGAGCATGCGGGGCTCGCGACGCGGGTCGCCCTCGTGGGCGCCCGGCACCATGTCGGCGCCCGCGCCGTTCTTCGGGCGCCACTGGTGGGCGCCCGACGGGGACTCCATCAGCTCCCAGTCGTAGGCGTAGAGGATGTGGAAGAACTCGTTGTCCCACCGGGTCGGGTGATAGGTCCAGGTGACCTCGAGGCCGGAGGTGATCGTGTCGCCGGCCTTGCCGCTGCCGAACTCGCTCTTCCAGCCCAGGCCCTGCTGCTCGAGCGGCGCGCCCTCGGGCTCGGGGCCCACGAGGGAGGCGTCGCCGGCGCCGTGGGTCTTGCCGAACGTGTGGCCGCCGGCGATCAGCGCGACGGTCTCCTCGTCGTTCATCGCCATCCGCGCGAACGTGGTGCGGATGTCGCGCGCGGACGCGATCGGGTCGGGGTTGCCGTTGGGGCCCTCGGGGTTGACGTAGATCAGGCCCATCTGGACCGCGCCGAGGACCTCGTCGAGCTCACGCTCGCCGGAGTAGCGCTCGTCGCCGAGCCAGGTGTCCTCGGGGCCCCAGAAGATCTCCTCCGGCTCCCAGACGTCCTCGCGGCCGAAGGCGAAGCCGAAGTTCTCGAAGCCCATGTCCTCCATGGCGACCGTGCCGGCCAGGACGATCAGGTCGGCCCAGGAGATCTTCTGGCCGTACTTCTGCTTGACCGGCCACAGCAGGCGCCGCGCCTTGTCGAGGTTGGCGTTGTCGGGCCAGGAGTTGAGCGGGGCGAAGCGCTGGCCGCCGTCGCCCGCGCCGCCGCGGCCGTCGTAGATGCGGTAGGTGCCGGCGGCGTGCCAGCTCATCCGCACGAACAGGCCGCCGTAGTGGCCGAAGTCGGCGGGCCACCAGTCCTGCGAGGAGCGCATCAGCTCGACCAGGTCGGCCTTGAGCGCCTCGACGTCGAGCTTCTCGAACTCGCTCTTGTAGTCGAAGTCGGAGCCGAGCGGGTTGCCCTTCGGCGAGCGCGCGTGCAGGACCGAGAGGTCGAGCATGTCGGGCCACCAGTCCTGGAGGCTGTGGGGACGGCCGCCGGTCTTGGGCTGCGGCGAGTCGATCGCCGGGTTCTCGCTCTCGCTGCCCTGGGCGGTGGCGGAGTCGTGCATGACCGGGCACCCGGCCTCGGCCTTCCGGTCGACCCCCTGGGGGCTCTCGGGGGTGGTGTCCTGGCTGTCGGTCATGGTGAAAACCTTTCGAGAGGGGATCGGTGCGTGGCGTGGGGTGGGACGGGGGATGCGGCGGGGAGGCGTCAGGTGACGACGGCCCGGTCGGTGGAGCAGTCGGCGCACAGGCCCCAGTAGGTGACCTCGGCCTCGTCGACGACGAAGCCGCCGGTGCCGGAGGCGTCGAGGCAGGGGCGGGCACCGATCGCGCAGTCGACGTCGGCGACGACGCCGCACGAGCGGCACACGGCGTGGTGGTGGTTGTCGCCGACGCGCAGCTCGTAGCGCGCGGTGGAGCCGGCCGGCTGGATGCGGCGCACCAGCCCGGAGTCGGCGAGCGCGCCGAGGACGTCGTAGACGGCTTGGTGGGAGACGGTCGGCTCCTCGGTGCGCACGGCGGCGAGCAGGTTGCCGGTGTCGGCGTGCGGGTGACGGCGTACGGCGCGGAGCACGGCCAGACGCGGCCGGGTGACCCGGAGGTCAGCACTGCGCAGGAGGTGCTCGAAGTCGACGTCGTCCATCGCGCCCACCCTGCCCCGTTTTCTTGAACGAGTCAAGTTTGTGGCGACGCCTCAGTCGCGCGGGGGCGGGCCGGCCCACTCGCGGGCCAGGAGCGACCAGACCTCGAGGTCCTGGCGCTGGTCGCGGACCCAGAACGCCTCGCGCAGGGTGCCCTCGTGGGTGAATCCGAGCCGCTGCGCCACCCGCCGGCTGGCGTGGTTGCCCGGGGCGCAGCGCCACTCGACGCGGTGCATCCCCCGCTCGGTGAAGGCCCAGTCGAGCATCGCGGCGACCGCCCGGGTGACGATGCCCCGCCCGCGCGCCGGCGAGGCGAGGAAGACGCCCGCCTCGGCCGTGCGGGAGCGGGCGTTGATGCTCGGGAACAGCGTGCCGCCGACGAGCTCGTCCCCGACCCAGATGCCGAGGAGACGCCGGGTGCCCTCCCCGCGGGCCTTGGCGAAGCCCTCGATGAACCCGCGGGCGGCGTCGACGTCCTCGAAGCCCTCCCACGGCAGCCACTCGTAGAAGTCGGCGCCGTGCGCGCGGAACAGGCCGGCGAGCTGCTCGGCGTGCCAGGGCTCGAGGTCACACAGGCGGGCGTCGTCGATCTGCAGGCTCAGCACGCGCGCCACCCTAGGGCCGCCCGGCGACGCCTCGCGCGCGCCGGGCCGGCCCGCGCAGGTCAGCTCGCGTCGAGGCGCGCGAGCTCGTCGGCGGTGAGCTCGATGTCTGCCGCGGCGGCGGAGTCGACGATCGAGGCGGGCCGCTTGGCTCCGGGGATGGGGATCACGACCGGCGACTGGGCGAGCTCCCAGGCCAGCGCGACCTGCTGCGCGCTGATGCCGCGCTCGCGCGCGACCTCGGCGAAGGCGGGGTGCTTGTCGGCGAGCTCCTTGGCGTCGGACAGCCCGCCCAGCGGGCTCCACGGGAGGAAGGCCAGGCCGAGCTCGTCGCAGACGTCGATCTCGGGCCGGCTGGAGCGGAACTTGGGGCTGAACTGGTTCTGCACGCTCACCAACGCGTCACCCAGCACGGCGTGGGCGTCGCGGATCTGCTGCGGGTCGGCGTTGGAGAGGCCGATGTGCGCGACCTTGCCGCTGTCGGCGATCTCCTTGAGCGTGCCGATGACCTCCTCGTAGGGGACCTTCGGGTCGGGGCGGTGGTGCTGCCACAGCGCGATCTGCTCCACGCCGAGGCGCTGCAGGCTGGCGTCGACAGCCTCGCGGAGGTGGGTCGCGGAGCTGTCGGTGTCCCAGCCGCCGCCGTCGGTGCGGACGTGGCCGCCCTTGGTGGCGAGGAGGACGCGGTCACGTACGCCGAGCTCGTCGAGGATCGAGGCGATCAGGCGCTCGTTCTCACCCTGGGCGTCCCCACCCAGCTCGTCGCCGGGCCCGTAGGCGTCGGCGCTGTCGAAGAGGGTGACACCGGCGTCGAGGGCCGCCGAGACGGTGTCGAGCAGCTGCTGGCGCGGCTGCGTGCCGGTCTGGTCGAAGGTCATCAGGCCGAGGCCGACGGCGCCGACCTGCTGGTTGCCGAGAGTGCGCGTCTTCATGTCCCGACCCTACGGTCGACCGCCTGAGCCGCTGGGTGAGCCGCTGGGGCCCGAGCGCCTCGAGGAGCTCGAGGGGCCGCAGCGGGGCGCGGCGGCGCGGTAGTGAGGGACGGTCTACGCACGCTCCCTCGCCACGCCCCTGGGCCGGGACCTCGGCCTGCTGCCGGAGGCCAGGGGCCGACGCCCGTCAGGCCGAGGCCGCGCGGGCCGGCGTGCGCAGGGTGCGTGCGACGACCGGGACGACGACCGCGGCGGCGAGCAGGTGCAGCACGACGAGCGTCACCGCGGTGGCGGCGTCGGCGGCCGCCACGAACGGCGGGATGAGCGACAACGCGGTCAGCGCGGTCGTCGTAAGCAGCCACCACGCCACCGGGCGGGTGCTCCACCGCGACAGTGCCGCCGCGATCGGCACCCCGGCGGCAGCGAGGACCAGGGTGACGAAGGCGATGCCCGAGACCGGGATCGCCTCGCCCCCGTCGACCTCGAGGGTGACGCCCGCGCCGCGGGCGGCGGCGGCGACTGCGGCGTTGACGGCCGCGGCCGCGGCGGCCGCCCCGAGCCCGACCAGGGCGGTCCGGGCGAGCCCGCTCACCGCTGCACTCCCTCGCCGGGGAGCCGGTCGGGCAGGCCGAGGGAGGCGAAGCGGTCGGCGTCGAAGATGGTCACCTCGGTCACCGCCCCGCCGGAGATGCGGAGCACGTCGAGGGTCAGCGGGAGATGGGCCGCCTCCTGCTCGTTCCACAGGTAGTGGGCGACGGCCGGCTGCCGGTTGACCGCGGTCGGCAGCGCGCGGAAGCCGCTCATCTGCGGGTAGCCCTGGGCGACCCAGTCCGCCACGACCGCCTCGCGACCCACCAGCAGCCCCTGCGAGGGCGGCATCGCGAACCGGACGTCGTCGCGCAGCATCGTGGCGAGCGCGTCGATGTCGGTGGCGATGCTGGCCTCGGTGAAGCGTCGGACCAGGTCGCGCGTCGCGGTGTCGTCGTCCTCGCCGGTCCAGTCCTGGCGCTCGGCCGGCAGGTGCTGCCGCATGCCCGCGCGGGCACGCTGGAGGGCGCTGTTGACGGAGTTGACCGAGTCGCCGAGCAGCTCGGCGACCTCCTTGGCGGGCCAGCCGAGCACGTCACGGAGGATCAGCACGGCCCGCGGACGCGGAGCCAGGTGCTGCACCGCGACGAGGTAGGCGAGCTCGATGGTCTCCCGGGCGACGGCCAGCGCCTCGGGCTCGTCGGCGCCGTCGGCGCTCAGCTCGTCGAGCAGCCGGTCGGGGTAGGGCTGCAGCCACGGCACCTCGCCCCCGGAGGCCGGCTCGGGGCGGCGCCGGGCGAGCAGGTCGAGGCACACGTTGGTGGCGATCCGGTAGAGCCAGGCCCGCACCGGGGAGCGCCCCTCGTAGGTCGCCCGGGCGCGCCAGGCCCGGAGGTAGGCCTCCTGCACGGCGTCCTCGGCGTCCTGGAACGACCCGAGCATCCGGTAGCAGTGCACGTGGAGCTCGCGGCGGTGCCGCTCGGCGAGCGCCGCGAACTCCGTCTGGTCCATGGCCTGCCACGCGTCCATGTCGACCTCCTGGGTGATCGTCTCGAGCGTCATCGTCCAACCTTTCGTCCATCGTTGCCTGACACCCGTGTGACCGCTGCCGGACCCGGAACTCATCACCCGGCACACGACGGCCGCTCCGGGCGCGCCGTCCCACGATGCGGGAGGGGGGAGGACACCCCCCTCGGGGTGCACCCTTTCGGGGGCGACCTGCCTTACGTTTCGGACTTCCACCCCCCGTGAGATCAGAGGCTGCATGTCCCGTCCGCTCCGCTACCTGTCCCTGCTCGTCTCCGTCGCCCTCGCCCTCGTCGGGCTCCAGGCCCTGGCCCTGTCCGGCACCGCCGCCCCACCGCCCGACGACGGCTACTGGACCGCCAGCCAGCAGCGTCCCGGCGGTGACCGCGGCGACGCCGAACGCCGCGTCGAGCCGACCCGCTACGCCGCCTTCACCCTCGACCGCGACGCCATCAGCGCCGCGCTCGACCGGGCCCCCGCCGAGGACGCCGCCCGCTCCGACAGCACCGGCACCGTGGTGAGCGTTCCGGCTCCCAACGGCGAGCTGATCGACTTCCGCGTGCACGAGGTCGCCGTCATGGAGGCCGAGCTCGCCGCTCGTCACCCCGAGATCGCGACCTACGCCGGCCGCGCCGTCGGCGACCCGACCGCGACCATCCGCCTCGACCTCACGCCGATGGGCTTCCACGCCTCGGTGCGCGGCTCCGGTGAGCGTGCCGCCTGGTACGTCGACCCCGCCTGGAACGGCGACGACAGCCTCTACCTCTCCTACCGCCACGGCGACCTTCCCGCGAGCGAGCGGGGACTCGTCGAGCCCGAGCTCGACGACGACCTCGTCAAGGGTCTCGGCGACAAGTCCGCGGGCAAGGCCCCCGGCACCGAGGTCTCGCTGCGGACCTTCCGCCTCGCGCTGGTGACCGACCCGTCCTACGCGACCTACTTCGGCACCGCCAACGTGCTGGCCGAGAAGGTCACCCTGATGAACCGGGTCAACCAGATCTACAACGACGACCTCGCCGTGCGGATGCTGCTGATCAACGACACCGACAAGCTCAACCTCGACACCGCCGCCAAGGCGACCGAGGCCAACGGCCCGTGTGGCTCGGCACCGTGCTTCCCGCCCGCCACGCTCGCCGGCGGCTGCACCGGCGGTCTGCTCAACCGCAACCGCATCGTGCTCGGCCAGCTCGTCGGCGCGTCGGCCTACGACGTGGGCCACATCGCGCTCGGCGTCAACGGGGGCGGCGTCGCCGGCCTGGGCGTCATCGGCGGCGACGGCAAGGCCCGCGGCTGCACCGGCCTCCCCGCCCCCGAGGGCGACTACTTCGCGGTCGACTACGTCGCCCACGAGATCGGCCACCAGTTCGGCGGTCCGCACACCTTCAACGGCACCGAGCTCAACTGCTCCGGCAACCGCGGCGGATCGCCGTACGAGCCGGGCTCGGGCAGCTCGGTCATGGCCTACGCCGGCATCTGCCAGCAGGACAACCTCCAGCCGCACAGCGACCCGTACTTCTCGCAGCGCAGCATCACGGACATGACGACCACCATGACCGCCAACCGCGCGCCGATCAACGAGGTCCAGACGGTGTCCCTGCGCGGCTTCAGCGACGCCGAGTCGTTCACGCTGAGCTTCAACGCCCAGCAGACCCCGCCGATCGTGCGCGGCACCAACTACACCCTCGACGGGATCGACGCCGCCATCGAGGCCGTGACCGGCGTCGGGAGCGTGGAGGTGCGAGGTTTCGGTGACTTGCGGGTGGTTGCGCCCGCGCCCGGCAACGTCCCGACGCTCGACGACACCGGCTTCGAGGTGCGCTTCACCGGTGCCCCGTACGCCGGCACCGACGTCGCCGCGCTCGGCTTCGCGCCGGCCTCCGGTGACGTCACGGGCTTCGTCGGCGAGACCGCCCAGGGCGGCCCGCAGCGCAACGGCGGCTTCACCGTCACGCCGTCGGGCAACCACGCTCCGGAGGTGCAGGCCCCGGTGACGAAGACGATCCCGATCCGGACGCCGTTCGCGCTGACCGGCGAGGCCAGCGACCCCGACGGCGACCCGCTGGTCCACATCTGGGAGCAGAACGACCGCGGCGGCGCCGCCGGTACCGCGCTGGGCAACCAGACCAAGGTCGACGGCCCGCTGTTCCGGATCTTCGGGGTGCACGCCCCGGTGACCCCGGCCGGCGCGCTGCAGATCAACTCCCCCGGCGAGAACCTCGCCACGTCCAGCCCCACGCGGGTGTTCCCGGACATGGCGCAGATCCTGGCCAACAACACCAACGCGATCGACGGCACCTGCCCGGCCATGCCGACCAAGCCGCCGGTGGGCAGCCCGACCCCCGTCCCGCTCCCGACGGTCCCCGTCACCGAGTGCTTCGGGGAGTGGCTGCCGACCGCCGACTACGTGGGCTCCGCCGCGCAGCCCGGCGTCGGGTGGGACGGCAACGCCGAGCCGTCGCTCAACTTCCGCTTCACCGCCCGTGACCTCGCCCCCGAGGGCGGCGGCTACGCCTACAGCGACGTCAAGCTGCTCATCGACAAGACCACCGGCCCGTTCCGCGTGACGTCGAAGAGCGCCGCCAGCGCCGCCGCGGTGGGTGGTCGCACGGAGACCGTCTACTGGACCGCCAACACCGCGGCCCTGTCGCCCAACGTGAGGATCAGCCTCTCGCTCGACGGTGGCAAGACGTTCCCGACGGTGCTCGCCGAGAGCACGCCCAACGACGGCAACGCCCAGGTGACGTGGCCCGACGTGCCCAGCACCACGGCGCGGATCAAGGTCGAGGCGGTGGAGAACTACTTCTTCGACGTCAACGACGCGGACATCACGATCCTGTCCGACAACGTGCCGAGTGATGGTGGCACCACCACGCCGACGCCGACCCCGACCCCGACGCCGACCCCCACCCCCACCACGCCGAGTGCCGACAAGGTCGCGGCGCGGGTCTCGACCAAGATGGTCAAGCCGGTGGAGCTGGGCAGCCGGGTGAAGCTGCGGGTGGCCGTGGCCGCCCACGACGTCACGCCGTCGGGCAAGGTGCGGGTGACGGTGAAGGGCGCGGGCCGGTCGAAGGCCTGGACGAAGACGCTCGACGCCGGCGGCCGCGCCATCGTGAAGCTGCCCCGCTTCGCGCGCACCGGCAAGGTCAGGCTCGTCGTGCGCTACCGCGGCGACGACCAGGTCCGGGCCGGCACGAAGACGATCCGGTTCTCGGTGGTCGACCGGGGTCGCGCCAGCTGACGCGATCGTGAGTGACGAGGGGCCGTCGGTGGCGACACCGGCGGCCCCTCGTGCGTCCGGGCTCCGGACGGGGCGCCGGCACGGCACCGGTCACGGCACTGCTCGGGCGAGTCAGCCGGTGGCTGGTGGTCGACGAGCAGCGTGGCCACCGGGCCCTCGATGCCGAGGGCTTCGTCGAAGGTTCACGTCCGGGTCGGCAACGCCGGCAGGAAGGCCGAGGCGCCCGGCTCAGGGGGGAGCCGGAGGTCGAAGTCGTCCCCGCGCGCCCGGCGCGAACGACGCGGCAGGTCGGCGGCATCACCGAGGACGAGCGGCGGCGGCTGGGGCAGGTCCGCGGCGCGCAGGTCGGCGAGCTCGACGACCTCGACCGCCCCACCGAGGTCGCCGAGGGAGTCGAGGACGGCCCCGGCGTGCCGCTCGGGCACGACGACGACCGAGGGGCGCACGGCGGCCATGACGCCCGGCAGGCGAGCGGGGTCCTCGACCACGCAGAGGGCGAACCCGAGGTCGAGCTGCGTGCGCCGCACCACCTGGAGCAGCGCGTCGGCGGCGTCGGCGACGACGAGGGCACTCGACCGGGCCTGCACCAGGCCGTCGCGCAGCCCGGCCACCGGGACGCGACCCAGGGGCGCCCGCTCCGAGATCATCCGGGGGTCGGCGTCGTCCGGGTCGACGATGTCGTCCGAGCGCTCCACCAGCGTGGGGTCCATCACCAGGCGCTCCGCGCCGAGCTCGAGCAGGCGGTCCCACCCGCGGCCACCGTCGACGGCGAACAGCTCCGCCCGCGGGAGGGTGACCCCGTCGAGGCGCGACAGGTCGTCGGAGTCCTCGGCCACCACGAGGCGTACGTCGGCGTCGCCGAGCTCGCGGGCGAGGTCGCCCGCGGGGGCACCGGGGGCGACGTGCACCACCACGGCGCCGACGACCCGCAGCGCGAGGTCGAGCTCGGGGTGGGCGTGGTCCGCCGGCAGCAGCGACACGACGACCTGGTCCACCCGCAGCCCGCTGCGGACCAGGCCCGCGGCGGCGCGCTCGACCGTCTCGGCCACCTCAGCCCAGGTGCGCGTCGCGCCGGCCCCGGACGTCAGGACGAAGGCGACGTCGTGGGGACGCTCCGTGGCCAGGTGCGCCAGCGAGCGCCACGGGGACCACCGGGCAGGCGCGGTCGCGCGACCCGGCAGCGCCGGGGCGCGTGCGACCGGGATCTGGCCCATCGAGTTCTCCCCACGAGGATCAGCTGACGAGACGCCCACCCTTGCGGCCACCTCGCAGCAGGGTGTCCGTTTTACCCTCGCGTGGGTTGCCGGTGGGCAAGCCGTTGGTCGCTGGTCTGGTCAGCTGGTCAGGTCATGCCAGGTGCGGTGCACGCCTGCTGCCCCCGTCGGATCAGGCGGGATCAGGCGGGCTCAGGCGGGCTCGGGCGCCTGGCGAGCGACGCCGTACGCGTGGAGAGCGAGACCGGCGATCACCCAGGCGGCGAGGGTGAGAGCGGCGGTCAGTCCGCCCGCGCCGCCGAAGTAGGCGGCGGAGCGCACGAGGGTGCCGGCGGCGCCGGGCGGGAGGACCTGGCCGACGGTGCCCAGGCCCGCGGGCAGCCAGGCCCCGGTGGTGGCGATGCCGGCGAGCGGGTTGCCGAGGAACATCATGGTCATCGCGCCGATCGTGAAGCCCTTGCCGCCGAAGGCCTGCTGGAGCCCGCTGAGCAGGAACGCCAGTGCTGCGATGCCCAGTGCCATGGCGCCGGCGACGGGCCAGAACGCGGTCTCGATGCTGCCGAACCAGAAGCGCAGGACCCCCGAGACGATCAGGCCGCCCGCGACGGAGAAGCCGAGGACGCCGGCGAGCCGCCACGTCGGGCGGCGGGGGAAGATCGTGCGGAAGGCGACCGCCGGGACGATGCCGCCGAAGACGAGCGGGAACGCCAGCCCGCCGATGCCGATGCCCGTGGGGTCCGACTCGGGCAGCGCGACGACGTCGCTGGTGCTGACCTCGGCGCCGAGGGCCTGGCCGAGGCTCTGGGCCGTGGCGGTGACGGCGGAGGAGATCGCGGCCGAGCCGGCGCTCGCGACGACGGCGTGGACCTCGTCGCTGCCGACGACGAAGCCGCCGGCCACCTCCCGGTCCCGCACGGCGTCGGCCAGTGCGCGGGCGGAGTCGAAGCGCTCGAGGCGGTAGGCCTCGGGCGCCGTCGCGGCGAGGTCGTGCTCGACCTGCGTGGTCATCGCCGCGGATCCCACCACGCCGACCGGCAGGTGGTGCGCGCCGCTCTTGAGCGAGGGGAGGATGAAGAGCGCGAGGAGGAGCACCAGGAGCGCCCCCAGCCCGGCCGTCATCGCGATGGCGGCCACCAGCGGCGGAGGCGTCCGGCGTGCCGGCGTGCTCGGCCGTGAGCCGTCGTCGTCCACGCCCTCCCCGGTAATGGTGGGTGCGGTGGGGATGGAGACGGGCGTGGGGGTGGTCACGGGGGTCCTCGCGGAGAAGCCGGCCGGAGGCTTTTCCTCCGCTTATGTGGAGAACAATCCTCCGCTTATGCTGGTCGAGTCAAATCACCGACCCGCCCGGCACCAGGAGACCCCCATGCGATCGGACGCAGCCGAGCGGCGCGCCCGGATCATCCGAGCGGCCCGGCACCTCTTCGCGGCCGAGGGCGGCGAGGTCGCCCTGGAGGCCGTCGCCGACGCCGCCGGGGTCGGCATCGCCACGCTCTACCGCAACTTCGCGTCCAGGTCGGCGCTGGCCGACGAGGTGGTCCTCGCGATCCTGCTCGACATGCGCGCGGCCGCCGCCGACTCCATGGCCGACCTCGAGACCGACCCGGCGCACGCGTGGACGCGCTATGTCGGCAGGCTCGCCGACCTCGACCTCGGCGCGGTCTCCGCCGCCCTCACCGAGCACGTGACCCGCGACCTCGCCGCCCCCGTGCGAGAGGCCCAGGAGCAGACGCTCGCCGGGGTCGAGGGGGTGCTCGCGGCGGGCCGGCGGGCCGGGCTGGTCCGCGACGACGTGGCAGCGCTGGAGCTGGTGCTCGCCCTGGGGCTCGTCACCCGACCGCTGCCGGAGGCCATCCGGGATGCGGCACCCGACCTGGTCCCCCGACTGCTCGCCACCCTGCTCGCCGGGATGACACCCGGGCCGCGGCCTGCGTGGCTGGAGTCGTGGAGCCCCGAGCCGACCGGGGCGGTGCCACCGGGCACGTGACGCGGGCGCCCGGTGCGCGCCGCGGGGTCGTACGTCGAGGCGGACGGCGACCGCAGGAGGGCTGGCCCCACGACTCTGGGCGGCGCGGCGGCACCGGCGTATCGTGCAGAGA
This sequence comes from Nocardioides sp. Z35_8, assembly GCF_059621125.1. Classification (NCBI taxonomy): domain Bacteria; kingdom Bacillati; phylum Actinomycetota; class Actinomycetes; order Propionibacteriales; family Nocardioidaceae; genus Nocardioides; species Nocardioides sp. Z35_8. The sequence goes on from NZ_JCAQIE010000001.1 coordinate 845,183, forward strand.
GGGACGAGGAGGAGGGGCCCATGTGTCGCTGGCTCGCCTACTCCGGCTCGCCGTTGCTGCTGGAGGACCTCCTCTTCAGGCCCACCAACTCCCTGGTGGTGCAGAGCAAGCGATCCGAGATGGGTGCCGAGGCCGTCAACGGCGACGGGTTCGGCGTCGGCTGGTATGGCGCGACGGGCACGCCCGGTCGCTACCGCAGCACCGAGCCGGCCTGGAACGACCTCAACCTGCGCGAGGTCGCCGCGGAGGTCCGGTCGCACCGGTTCTTCGCCCATGTCCGCGCAACCTCGGGCACCCCGGTGCAGCAGACGAACTGCCATCCCTTCCGCCACGACCGCTGGTTGTGGATGCACAACGGCGCCATCGCCTCCTTCTCGCGGGTCAAGCGCGACCTGACGCTGGCGGTGGCTCCCGACCTCTTCCCGCTGATCGCCGGGTCGAGCGACAGCGAGATCTTCTTCTACCTCGCGCTGACCTTCGGCCTCGAGGACGATCCGCCCGCCGCGGTCTCCCGGGCCGTCGCGCTGATCGAGCAGACGGGGCGTCGCCACGGCGTCGAGCACCCGCTCCAGATGACGGTGGCCACCACCGACGGCGAGACCACGTGGGCGTTCCGCTACGCCAGCGACGGGCACGCCCGGTCGCTGTTCCACAGCACCGACGTCGACACGATCAAGAGGCAGCACCCCGACCACCCCGTGCTCCACGACCTCTCCGCCGGCTCCCGGATCGTGGCCTCCGAGCCGCTCGGCACGCTGGTCGGGATGTGGCAGGAGGTCCCGGAGTCCACGCTCCTGGTGGTGCGCGACGGCGTGGAGGAGGTGCGTCCGTTCCGCCCGGTGGCACCCTGAGCGCCCGACCGGCTCCCGACCCCACCAATCCCTCAGGTCTGGCGCCGTCGTGCCGATCGGGACGACGTGACCACCGCACCGCTCGTGGACCAGGCGGACCTGTTGGCCGCCGCCGAGTCCGTCGAACCCCTTCCCCACACCATCGCCCGACTCGCCACGCTGGTCGCGGACCCCGACTCCGACATCCGCGAGATCAGCGAGACCGTGGCACTCGACGTCTCGCTGGCCGCGGACGTGCTGCGCCGGGCCAACTCGGTGGCGCTCGGCCACCGCGCCAACATCACGTCGGTGCGCGACGCCGTCGTCCGGCTCGGGTCCAGCACCCTGCTGTCGCTGACCATGGCCTCACGTGTCGGCGGCAGGATGCTGGCGGCGCTGCCGGCGTACGGCCTCAAGCCGGGAGCGCTCTGGGAGCGCTCGGTGGCCGCGTCGATCGCGGCCGAGGTGATCCGCTCCCGAGCCCGCGTCCCGGTCCCGGCGGAGGCAGGCACCGCAGCGCTGCTGCACGACTTCGGCATGGTCGTGCTGGCCCGGCACTTCGGCAACCAGATCCTGGACATGCTCGCCCTGGCCGCCGCCACCGACGGCCTCGACCTGGTCGAGACCGAGCGGCGGGTCCTCGGGCTCACCCACGCCGACATCGGCGCCGCGGTCGCCGAGGCGTGGGGACTCCCGCTGACGATCGTCGACGGCATCCGCGAGCACCACGAGGCACACGAGGACCTGTCCGCCGTGAGTGCGGCCGTGGCGCTGGCGTGTGCGATGTCGCACGAGATCACCACGCGCGACGAGGACCCGGAGGAGCTCGAGAGCCAGGTGACCCGGCACCACGAGGTGGCGCCGCTGCTGCAGGTCCTGCAGCTCGACGACCGCGCCTACCACGAGATCGTGGCGACGTCGCGCGAGCGCTTCGACGCGGTGGCCGACCGGTACAACGCCTGAGCCCCCCGGGGCACGCGGCTCGGCGGGAGGCATCGGCCAGGCGGGCGCTCTCGCTGTCGTCGACGATTCCCGCCGAGCGCTCCTGGAGGGTCTTGAGGTCATCGGCGAGGAACAGGTGGGTGTCAACGACGAGGTGCGCACTCGCCGTCGTGGGCGCAGCCGGGATGTACGTCTCCGAGAAACCCCGCCGACACTTGCCGTGACGTCACGTCACACCGCCATGCTGGTGCCATGCGGGTCAAGGACGCGGCCGATCTGGCCGGGGTGAGCGTGCGGACCGTGCGGCACTACCACGCGCGCGGACTGATACCTGTGCCTGCGACGGTGGCCGGCGTGCGCGACTACGGGCTGAGCCACGTGGCGCGGTTGATCCGGATCCGGTGGCTGGTCGAGTCGGGGCTGAGCCTCACCCACATCGCCGAGCTGCTCTCGGGCGAGCACGACGGCGCCGGGGCGAGCGACCTGCGCGAGGCGCTGGCCACGCTCGATGCGCGTCTGGCCCAGCTCACCGGTCAGCGCGAGCGGCTCGCGCGGCTGCTCGACTCGATCGTCGCCGGTGGCTCACTGACGCCCCTGCCGCAGGTCGTCGTCGACTTCTACGACGAGCTGGAGGCCCACGCCCCCGACGAGTCCTCTCGTCGGGCGATGTGCGAGGAGCGGGAGTTCCTCGAGCTGGCGTACTTCCGCGGGGACGTACCGCCGGAGGCCGAGGCACTCTTCCTCGGCTCGACACCCGAGCTGCTCCGCGAGGGCCTGGCGGCGTTCGCCGCTCTCCACACCGCCGACGAGCTCAGCGACGAGGAGCTCGACGCGTTCGCTTCGGCCAACGTCGAGCGGATGAAGCGGCGGGTCGGCGAACGGTTTCCCGAGATCGCGGCCTCGATCGACCTCGACGTCGTGGCACGACTCTATGCGCTCTTCGACGCGACCAACGACGAGCGCGGCCGACGGCTCGGCACGGCCATGCAGCGACACCTGACCCGCGAGATCGAGACCGGGAGGAAGCAGTGAGCGAGCCGGCAGTTCTGGCCCAGGGACTGGTCAAGACCTTCGGCGACTTCCTCGCCCTGGACGGTCTGGACCTGACGGTCACCACGGGCGAGGTGCACGGGTTCCTCGGCCCCAACGGCGCCGGCAAGAGCACCGCCATCCGGGTCCTGCTCGGCCTCTATCGACCGACTGCGGGGCAGGTCCGCGTCCTCGGACTGGACCCTGAGATGGACCCCGGCGCGGTGTGCCGGCGAGCGTCCTACGTACCGGGCGAGGTGGCGCTGTGGCCCAGCTTCACGGGGCAGGAGGTGCTGGACGCGCTGGCCGGGCTCCGCGGTGCGTACGACGCGGACGCCGAACGCCGATTGGTCGACGCCTTCGCGCTCGACCCGTCGCGCCGGGTGCGCACCTACTCCAAGGGCAACCGGCAGAAGGTGATGCTGGTCGCCGCGTTCGCCGCGCGAACCGACCTGCTCGTCCTCGACGAACCGACCTCCGGCCTCGACCCGCTGATGGAGGAGGTGTTCGCCTCGTGCGTGCGCGAGGCCGCCGCGGCGGGGCGGACGGTGCTGCTCTCCAGTCACATCCTCAGCGAGGTGGAGCGCCTGTGTGGGCGGGTGACGATCGTCAAGGACGGTCGGTTGGTGGAGACCGGGCGGGTCGACGAGATGCGCCATCTGGCCTCCTCGACCGTCAGTGCGGTGGTCCCGTCTGGTGCTGGCCACAGGCTCTCGATCTCCGGCGTCGAGGCTGCCTGGGCCGGCGACCGGGTCTCCGTACGCGTCGCCGGACACGAGGTCAACGACGTGTTGCGCGCCCTGATGGACGTCGGCGCGACCTCGATCACGTGCGAACCCGCCACTCTCGAGGAGCTCTTCCTGCGCCACTACGAGGTGGCCGCCCGATGATCGGTCCCTTGTCCGTGGCCGCTCCGCTGTGGCGGCACAACCGGGCCTGGACGCTGGCCTGGCTCGGCGCCACCGGCGTGGTCGCGGCGGCCACGGTGCCCGGCTACTCCTCGACCTATGCCGACGCGGCCACCGCCAGAGCCGCGCTCGACGAGGCCCGTGCCGACCCGGCGACACAGTTCCTCTACGGCCGACTCGGCGAGCTGGGGACGCCGGCGCAGGTCTACGCGTGGGAGATGGGGACGTTCCTGACCCTGATCGCCGCGTTCATGGCCGTGCTGCTCGCCGTCCGGCTCAGCCGCGCCCTGGACGAGGACGGCTCGCTCGAGCTGCTGCTCACCACCGGCCCGCAGCGCCGCGACGCGGCCTGGGCGGCGCTGATCCTGCTCGGCGCTGTCGCCGTCGGGCTCGGGCTGGTCTGCTTCACGGCGACCGCGGCGTACTCCGGTCGCATCGACGGCGTCGACGTCGCCGGAGCCGCGACGCTCGGGCTGGTCGTCGTGCTCACCTTCCTGCTGGTCGGGTTGGTCACCGCTGTGCTGGCGATGGCCCTGCCGACCGCACGCGCCGCCCGGGCCGCGGGCGCCCTGGCGGTCGCGCTCGCCATCGGCGTCCGCGCGATCGCCGACGTCGGGCAGACGCCGGCGCTGCAGTGGGTGGCACCGATGTCGCTGCGAGCGCTGGCGCTGCCGTTCGCCTCCGACCGGGTGCTGTGGCTGGTGCCCGCAGTCATCGAGGCGGCGGTGCTCTGCGGGGTCTTCGTGCGCCTCGCCACGGCCAACGAGCTCGGCGCCAGCATCGTCAGGCTGCCCCAACGACAGTCCGCCCGGCTTCGGATCGACTCCCCCCACGGCCTGGCGTGGCGGCTCGACCGGCGGCGGGCGCTGTGGTCGACCCTGCTCATCGCCGCTGGCGCAGCGCTGTTCGCCGTCCTCGGCGCTGGGGTGATCGACAACCTGCGCCGGGGCCGCATCGACGGCGGCTTCCTCGGCGCCCAGCTGTCGGGGCGCGACCCTGCAGAGGCGTACTTCGCCTTCAGCGGCACGATCGCGGCCCTCGTGGCCTCCGCCGTCTGCATCACCCTGATCACCCAGGTCGCCGCCGCCGAACGCTCCGGCCTCGCCGAGCACGTACGCGCCGCCGGTGCCACCCGCTCCGCTCTGCTGCGCGCGTACGTGGGCGTCGCAGCCCTCACCTCGCTCGCCACGCTGCTGCTGTGCGGCGTCGCTTCCGGAGTGATCGCCCGCGCGATCGTCAGCGGCCCCGACGTCACGCGCGACGCGTTCTGGCAGGCAGTCCAGCAGTGGCCCGCCGTGGCGGTGGTGATCGGGCTGGCCGCCCTCGCCGTCGCCGCTGCGCCGCGGATCAGCTGGATCGCCTGGGTGCCCCTCCTGGTCGGCGGCGGGGTGACGCTGCTCGGCAAGCAGCTGCAGCTCCCCTCGGGGGTGGTCGACCTGAGCATGTTCGGCCATACCTCGGCGGGCCTCGCAACGAGCACCGGAGTCGCTGCCCAGCTGGTGCTGGCCGCGGTGGCCGCATCAGCTGTCGTCGCGGCCCTGGCCGCCGTCACCCGCCGCGACCTCGCCGCCTGAGCCTGCGCGACGACCGCGCTCAGCAGTTGTCCTGCTCGGTGATGGCATCTCCGCACACGACGTAGGACCAGCTGGTCGAGAGCGTGAACAGACGACCCCCGACGTCGTAGCTCACGTCCACGCGGTCGATGTAGGCACCGCTGCGCCCCGTCTCGACAGTCGTGATGATCTCGGTGAACGGATCGCTCCTGCCCGACCCGCACAGCGGCTCGTCGAACCGTGCTCCGTCGACGTCGGTGAGTGACTGCCGGCGAAGCTCGCGCTCACCCAGCTCGGCCGGGGTGCCGAGCTCTGAGCCGACCGGGGCCCAGTCGATGGCCGGTCCGTCACGCCGCCCCGGAACAGGCACCGTGCGCGACGCGAAGTCCACGTTCCCCGCGCCCCGGGTGATGTGGGGTTCGGCGGCACGAGCGGCGCGAGCCCCCTGATGGGGCCGGACCGGATCGTGCTGGATGGCCTGGTCGCCATGGGCGGTCCTTCCGGTTCTGCACGGAGCGATGCAGGCAAGCGCACCACGATCAGTGACCCGGAGGCAGCCGAGCCGGCCGACCTGATTCGGGCGGTGCTGGACCGCGTTCGAGATCGACGCCTCACCAGGTGGTTGTGTCTCGAGGTCGTGATGGGTGCCGACGGGCCTGCCTACCCCGGGACCCGCCACACCTCACGGGGGATGATCGGCTCCTCGAGCAGGTCCTCGCGCTCGAGGTAGGCGCGGTAGGCCTCCAGGTGCACAGCCATGGCGCGCCGGGCCGCCGCACCGTCGCCGGCCAGGATGCGCTCGGCGATCTTGCGGTGGGAGGCCGCGGTCTCGGCGAGGTGGCTGGCGTGGATCTTGCCGGGCCGGAAGTGCTCCTGGAACGGGTGGTGCAGGGCGTTGAGCGCCGTGCCGAGCACACCGTTGCCCGTGGCCTCGGCCACCAGCTGGTGCAGGTCCTGCACCTGCCCCAGGCCCGACTCCTGCTCGACCAGGCCGCGGAGGGCGGTCCGCTGCTCCTCGGAGATGTTGCGTGCGGCCAGCTCGGCCGCCGCCGGCTCCACGAGCTGGCGGTACTCGGCGAACTCGCGCAGCGTCGTGTTCCGCATCGCGAAGACCAGCGAGACCACGTCGCTCACCTGCCGCACCTGCGGGTGGCGCACGAAGACACCCCCGTGCACCCCCCGCCGGACCTCGATGAGCCCGTCGTGCTCCAGCAGGCGGAGCGCCTCCCGGACGGTCACCCGACCCACGCCGTACTCGGCCATCATCTCGGTCTCCGTGGGAAGCGCCGTGCCCTCGGCGAGACGGTGGACGATGATGCGCTCGCGGACCGCCGAGACCACGATGTCCGAGGCCTTGGGGATGCGAGGTCTACGCGTGCCCATGCCTCATCCTCTTCTCTCGGCCCCGGTGGCCGGCGCAGCGCGGCGTCACGGGACGTCGGTGGTCGCCCTCACCACCAGCGCATCCACCGCGACCGGGATCCCGTCGCTGTCGACGACCAGTGGGTTGAGCTCGGCGGTCTCCAGTGCGTCGCCCTCCTGGAGGACGAACTCGCCGAAGGCCAGGATCGTCCTGGTGAGCGCGTCGCGGTCGACCGGCACCCGGCCGCGGGGGCCCTTGAGCAGCTCGCTGTACTGCAGGCCGTCCATCATCGAGATCGCGTCACGCTCCTCGAGCGGTGGGAGACGGACCTGGACGTCCGATGCCAGCTCGGTGAGGACGCCGCCGACGCCGAGGACCACCACGGGGCCAAAGATAGCGTCCCGGCGCATTCCGAGGATCAGCTCAGTCTCACCCGCCACCATCTCCTGGACGACCAGCCGCCGGTCCGCCACGCCCATGGCACCGGCCCGGGCGAGGATCTCCTCGGCGGTCGTCGCCACCGACCCACTGTCGCGCAGGCCGACCGCGACCAGTCCGTGGTCGGACTTGTGCGGGACCTCGGTGGAGAGCAGCTTGACGACGACCGGGAAGCCGAGCGCCTCCGCCGCCTCGGCCGCCTCGGCAGAGGTGTGCACCGCCCGCTCGGCGACGGTCTGCACGCCGTGCCGCCGGACCAGCTCCTTGGCCGCGACCTCGTCGAGGGCCGAGGAGGTCGTGCCCGAGCTGGGCGCCGGGGCGGCGTGCGCGGACCCGCCGTCCCCGTCGCCACCGACCGGGGTCGACGAGGTGGCCGGCTCGCAGAAGTGGTCCACCAGCCGGGCCACGGCGCGAACGGCACGGACCGGGTCGGTGAACGCGGGGAGCCCGGCCTCGGCGAGGCGGCGTACCGCACTCCCGGTGCCACCGACCCAGACGGTCACGACCGGCTTGTGGGTCGTGGCGGCCACCTCGGCGATCAGCCGGCAGGCGTCCGCCTCCTGGTTCTGCATGTTGCCGAGCATCACCATCACGACGTCGGTCTCCGGGTGCTCGACCGCCAGCTCCAGCGCCGGGCGCAGCAGCTCGGTGTCGCTGACCAGGGCCCCGGTGAGGTCGATCGGGTTCCGCACGCTGGCGAACGCCGGGAGGACCTCCCGCATGTCCTGCGCCCAGCTGCCGGTCCAGGGCGCGACCTCCAGTCCGTGGTCCGCGGCGGCGTCGGTCATCAGCACTCCCGCTCCGCCCGACAGGGTCAGGATCGACAGCCGCCGCCCCGCGGGGCGCGGGGTGAAGGCGAAGACCCTCCCGAGGTCGAGCAGCTCGTCGACGCTGTGCGCGCGGATGACCCCGTGCTGGGTGAGGAGACCGTCGAAGACGACGTCCTCACCGGCGAGGGCGCCGGTGTGGGAGGCGGCCGCCTCCGCGCCTGCGGCGGAGCGGCCGACCTTCATCAGGCACACCGGCACGCCACGGCGCTGCGCCGTGGCCAGCGCGTCGCGGAACCGTCCCGGCTCCCGGACGCCCTCGACGTAGCCGAGGACCACGCGGGTCGCGGGGTCCTCCGCCAGGGCGCCGACGACCTCGGCCAGGCTCACGTCGACCTCGTTGCCGGTGCTGACGAACCGCCCGACACCGAGGGCCGAGTACTGCGCCTCGGTGAGGATGAAGGCACCCATGGCACCGCTCTGCGAGACGAAGGCGACCCCGTCGTCGCGCAGGGTGAGGTCGGGGTCGTCGATGCCGGACATGAAGGTGGTCGTCGCACCCGACGCCACCCCGATGACGCCGTTGCAGTTGGGCCCGACGACCCGGATCGGGTGCTCGCGGGTGACCCGAGCCAGCTGCTCCTCGAGCAGGCGGCCCTCCTCGCCGGTCTCGCTGAACCCGGACGCGAACACCACCGCCACCGCGACCCCGGCGACGGCGCACCTCTCGACGGCCTCGACGACGGCCGTGCTGGGGAGCACGATCACCGCCAGGTCGGGGACCTCCGGCAGGGCCTCGAGGCTGGGGTAGCACGGCAGGCCCTGCACCTCCGTGCGGGCGGGGTTGATCGGGTAGATCGGTCCGGCGAAGCCGTACCGCTGGAGGTAGCGCAGCGTCCGCCCCGCCGCCTTCACCGGGTCCGACGACGCGCCGACGACCGCGATGCTGCGCGGGTCGAACAGGCGCGGCACCAGCTCCTCGCGTGCCCCGTCGGCGTCGCCCACCGGGCTGACCTCGCGTGCCTCACTGACCGGTGTAGACACCAGGACGCCCTTCCGCACGGGCGCTCAGCGCCTCCTGGTGGTCCGCCGTGCGCATCGAGAGGTGCTCGTAGGCCAAGGACAGGTCCAGCACCTGGTTGGCCGTGGCCTGGATGGCCTTGTTGATGGAGGCCTTCGTCGCGCGCAGGGCGTACGGGGGCTGGGCCGCGAGCTCCTCGGCGAGCGCCAGCACCTCGGCACGGAGCTCCGCGGCGGGGACCGCGCGCGAGACCAGGCCCATGGCCGCGGCCTCACGCCCGTCGATGAGGCGGCCGGTGAGCAGGTGCTCCTTGGCCCGGCCCGGACCGATCAGCAGCGGCCACACGACCGCGCCACCGTCGCCGGCGACCAGCCCGACGTTGACGTGGCGGTCGCCGATCCGCGCGTCCTCGGCCATGTAGACGATGTCGCACATCAGCGCGATCGTCGCACCGAGTCCCACGGCGGCGCCGTTCACCATCGCGACGATCGGCTTCTCGAGCCGGAGCAGGATGTCGATGAGGTCCCGCCCCACCGACAGCACCCGGTCCTTGGAGCCGTAGCTGTCCTTGCCCGCCATCTCCTTGACGTCGCCCCCGGCGCAGAAGCCCTGACCCGCGCCGGTGAGCACGATCACCCTGGTCGCCGGGTCGAGGTCCGCCTCCTGGAGCGCGCGTCGCAGCTCCAGGTGGGTGGCGGGATCGAGCGCGTTGCGCCGTTCCGGGCGGTTGATGGTGATCATGGAGACCTGCCCGAGCCGCTCGTGCAGCACGGTCGCATCGGAAGTCATCAGGCGCTTGCCCTTCTCGTGGTGGTGGGTACGCCGAGTGCTCGGCCGAGCATCCGGCGATGGTCGGCGGGCGCCACCGAGGCCTCCAGCGCCCACACGCGTTTGGCGAACATGTGCAGCGGATACTCCGCGGAGTAGCCCATGGCGCCGTGCGCCTGGATGGTGACCCGCGCCGCCTCCTTGGCCGCCCGCACCGAGGCCAGCACGGCCATCGAGACGTGCGACTCGGCCGCCGAGTCCCCGCTCGACATCGACCACGCCGCCCGCCACACGGCGGGACGCGCGAACTCGACGCGGAGGTGGACGTCGGCGAGAGCGTGCTTGATGGCCTGGAAGCTGCCGACGGGGACGCCGAACTGCTCGCGACCGCGGACGTAGTCCAGGGTCATCGCCAGCATCCGGCGCGCCAGGCCGACCAGCTGTGCCGCCGCGGCCAGCTGGAGGCGGAGGCGGAGGGCGGCGACGTCGGACGCGGCGAGCTCCAACGGCTGTCCGCCGGTCGGATCGTCTCCGAGCCGGGCGAGCGGCCGACACCTGTCGAGCGGCACGTCGACCACGCGGGCCGCGGGCGGGTCGAGCAGCCGGAGCGCGGGGCTCTCGCCGTCCTCGCCGACCAGCCCGACGGTGGCCTGGTGACCCCACGCGGCGAGCGCGGCGGGCTCCGGCCACCACGCCACGAGCGGCGCGCGGTCGCGGGCGGGATCGACCAGGTCGTCGCGACCGGCCGCGGCGAGGACGGGCATGGCGCAGATGGTCTCGGCGACCGGGAGCGGAACGGCGCTGTGGCCCAGCTCCTCGCACACGACGGCGAGCGCCACCTCGTCCAGGCCGAGCCCGTCCGACGCCTCGTCGAGCAGGAGCCGGTGGACACCGAGCTCGGCGAGGGCGTTCCAGAGCCGCTCGACCTCCGGGTCCGGGGCTCCGCCCGGGTCCGACTCCCACGCACGCGCCAGCAACTCCGGCGGGCAGAGCTCGGCGAGGAGGGACGCGGTCACCTCGGCCAGCGCCCGGTGCTCCTCGGTCAGATCGAATCTCATGTGTTTCCCACCGCTCCTACTTCCGTGGCAGCTTCAAGATGCGTTCGCTGATGATGTTGCGCTGGATCTCGTTGGTCCCCGCGTAGATCGTTCCGCCGAGCGCGAACTGGAAGCCCCGCGGCCACACCGAGTCGACCTGCGCCTCGGCCCCGAGGAGCTCCATCGCGATCTCGTGGAGCCGGACGTCCATCTCCGACCAGAAGACCTTGTTCAGGCTCGACTCGGCCCCCACCTGGTGGCCCTCCGTGATCTGGGTGACCTGCCTGAGGGTGAACAGCTGGTAGGCCTCGGCGTCCATCCACGCCTCGACGAGGCGGTCGTGCAGGCTTCCGGAGACCCGCTCGGGGTGCTGCTCGGCCAGCTCGAGGAGCCGGGCGACCGTGCGCCGGAACCGTCCCGGCGACCTCAGGGTGAGGCCGCGCTCGGAGCCGGTGGTCGACATCGCGACGCGCCACCCCTCCCCGACGCCGCCCAGCACGTCGCGGTCGGGCACGAGGACGTCGTCGAAGAAGACGTCCGCGAAGCCGGGGTCGCCGTCCAGGCGCGGGAAGGGGCGGACCGTCACACCGGGCGCGTCCAGCGGCACCAGCAGATAGGTCAGCCCGCGGTGGCGGGCGGACTCGGGGTCCGTGCGGAACAACCCGAAGAGGTGCGTGCAGAAGCCGCCGCGGGTGCTCCAGGTCTTCTGGCCGCTCACCCGCCAGCCCTGGGCGTCGTCGTCGCGGACCGCCCGGCTCCGCACGGAGGCCAGGTCGCTGCCGGCGCCCGGCTCGGACCAGCCCTGCGCCCAGAGGTCCTCCGCCGCGGCCATCCGCGGCAGGATGCGCCGCTGCTGCTCGGGGGTGCCGAACTCGAAGACGGTCGGGGCGAGCAGGAAGATGCCGTTCTGGGTGACGCGCGCCGGCGCGTCGGCACGGGCGTACTCCTCCTCGAAGATCAGCCACTCCCACAGCGAGGCGTCGCGTCCGCCGTACTCCCGCGGCCACGACACGGCCGACCACCCCGCCTGGAAGAGCGACCGCTCCCAGCCCACGTGGGCGGCGAATCCCTCCTCGGTGTCACCCGAGGGCAGGGGCGTCCGGGGGACGTTCTCGGCGAGCCAGCCGCGCACCTCCGCGCGGAAGGCATCCTCCTGGTCGGTGTACCTCAGATCCATCGAACGACCTCCTCGCCGTTGCGCCGGGGCGCCGCCCCCAGGGTGGTGCCGGTGATGCGCGCGACGGGCAGCAGCGCGCACAGGGTCCAGTCGTCGGGCAGCCCGAGGACCCCGGCGAGCTCGCCGGACCTCCGCAGGCCGACCGTGGTCAGGCAGGTGCCCAGACCGCGGGCGCGGGCGGCGAGCTGGAACGACCAGACCGCTGGGTACACCGAGCCGTAGAACTTCGCCGCCTCGGCGCCGACGGCCGCCTGCGGCGCGGGCGCGGTCGAGCAGACGACGACGATCCGGGGCACCTTCCCCATCACCTGGGCCAGGTGGGCCGAGCTCTGCCGGACCTTGGTCAGCTGACCGGCCGCCTCCCCCGACGGGGCCGGCCGGGCGCGATCGAGCTCGGCGTACGCCGCCTGGTAGAGCTCGCCCACCGCCGCCCGGGTGCCGGGGTCCTTCACCACGAGCCAGCGCAGCGGCTCCTCCGCACCCCCGCTGGGGGCCTGGCGGGCAGCGGCCAGCGCTTCGCGGAGAAGGGCGTCGTCGACGTCGTGCTCGAGGTCCAGCCGCTTGCGGACCGCGCGCGTGGTGGTCAGCAGCTCGTCGGCCACGGTGATCGCGGCCGGATCGAAGGAAGGCACGGTGGCCATGCCCGTCACCCCTCCTTCGTGGGCGTCACGGACGACGCCTCGTTCTCGGTCGCGAGGATCTCCTCGACGTCTTCCTCGGCGCGCCGCAGGAGACGGGTGCGCAGGACGCCCATGACGACCATGGCCACGACGAGCGTCACGAGGATGCCGCCGGAGAGCGGCCGGCTGACGAAGATGCCCAGGTCGCCCCCGGACATCAGCAGCGACTGGCGGAAGGCCTGCTCCATGATCGGGCCGAGCACGAAGGCGAGCACGAGCGGACCCGGTTCGAAGCCGGTCTTCTTCATCAGCCAGCCGAGCACGCCGAAGCCGATGACGACCCACATGTCGAAGACCTCGTTGTTGACCGAGTAGACGCCGGCCATCGTCACCAGCAGGGTGAACGCCGCAAGGATCCCGGGCCGCACCTGGAGCACGCGGATGAACACCCCGACGAGGGGGATGTTCAGCAGGAGCAGCATCAGGTTGCCGACGTACATCGACGCGATGACGGCCCAGAAGACGTCGGGGTGCTCCTCGATCAGGCGGGGACTCGGCGTCACCCCCTGGATCAGCAGCGCGCCGTAGATCAGCGCCAGGACGACGTTCGGCGGCAGGCCGAGGGTCAGCAGGGGGATGAACGCCGACGTGGACGACGCGTTGTTCGCGGTCTCCGGTCCGGCGACGCCCTCGATGGCCCCGCGGCCGAACCTGCTCGGGTCCTTGGCCCGGCGCTTCTCCAGGGCGTACGACGCCATCGAGGAGATGACTCCGCCGCCGCCGGGCAGGATGCCGATGAAGAAGCCCAGGACGGAGCCGCGAGCGATGGCCCCGCTGGAGTCGCGGAGGTCCTGGCGCTTGGGCCACACGCCCCTGACCTTCGCCTTCACGGTCTGCGCGGTCTCGGTCTGCTCCAGGGAGTAGAGGATCTCGCTGACGCCGAACAGGCCCATGGCGATGGCCACGAAGTCCAGTCCGCTGAGGAGCGAGACCTCACCGAACGTGAAACGGGAGCTGCCTGTGATGGAGTCCGAGCCGACGGTGGCCAGCAGGAGGCCGAGCGCCGCCATGGCGAGGGCCTTCCACGTCGAGGAGCTGCCCAGGTAGGTGACCAGCGTGATGCCGACGACCGTGAGGGCGACGTACTCCGGCGGCCCGAACTTCACGGCCAGCTCGGCCATGGGCTGTGCCAGCAGGGTGAGCCCCACCACGGCGATGGTCCCGCCGATGAACGACCCGATCGCGGCGATCCCGAGAGCGGGGCCGGCCCGGCCGGCACGCGTCATGGCATACCCGTCGAACGTGGTCACGACCGAGGCCGCCTCGCCGGGGAGCCTGAGCAGGACCGACGTGATGGTCCCGCCGTACATCGAGCCGTAGTAGATCCCCGCGAGCATCACGATCGCCTGCGTGGGCTCCATCGTGTAGGTCAGCGGGAGGAGCAGCGCGATCGTGGCCGTGGGCCCGAGCCCCGGCAGGACGCCCACCAGGGTGCCGATCGTGACACCGACGAAGACGAAGAGGAGCGTCTGCGGGTCCATCATCTGCGCGAAGCCGTCGAGAAGACCGCTCATGACTCAGCCTCCGATCCGTTCGAGCAACACACCGGCGGGGAAGGGCACCCCGAGGAGCCGGTCGAAGATGATCCAGAACACGACGGCTCCCCCGACCGAGAGCGCGAGCGTCCACCGCCACGACTCCCGGCCGAAGACACGCAGCCAGACCGCGAGCATCAGGGTGGAGGCGAGCAGGAAGCCGAGCACCTGGAAGAGGACCACGTAGACGGCCAGGCTCCCCAGCATGGCCAGCACCTGCGGGCTGCGCTTCGACCACTTCTCGTAGTCGGCTCGCCGGTCCACCAGGACCAGCGCCGCGCAGATGGCGGTGAAGATGACCGCGTTGATCATCGGCCACATCCCCGGACCGGGTCGGGTGACCTCACCGAAGGCGAGCGTCGAGGCCTGCCAGACCCAGAGCCCGCCCAGGACCGTCAGCAGGAGCGGAGCCAGGCGGTGTGCCTGCTCCCGCCGCCACGAGCGGGGCGAGCGAGCGCCCGCGTCCGCCCCGGGCGCCGCCGCGGCGGTGTCGCCGGGCGCATCGTCGGACTGGACCATCACCTGCTCCCTCCCAGGGGCACGGCTGGGTGAGGTCCGCCCTCACCCAGCCGGGCTCTGTGCTCAGTTGTCGATCAGCGCTTCGTAGATCGCGCGGCGCTCGCCCAGCTGCTCGGTCACGGCCTCGGACCCGACGAACTCGTCCGGGACGTTGTCCGCACCGAGGAACTCCTGGACGGCCTCGTCCTCCAGCGCGACCTCGAGGGCATCCTCGAGAGCCGCCAGGACGTCCTCGTCGAGCCCGGCGGGCGCGGTGAGGCCGATCAGGGTGCCCGAGACCGTGAGGTCCTCGAAGCCGGACTCCTTCAGCGTCGGCACGTCGGGCAGCCAGGTGACCCGCTCGGGCTCACCGACCGCCAGCGGCGTCAGGTCGCCGGCCTCGATCTGGGTCACCACGTCCTGCGAGGCGTTGAGCGCGATGGCGTCGACGTTGTCGCCGCGCAGCGCGGCCACGACCTCGGCGTTGGAGTCGAACGGGACCGGCGTGAACTCGACGCCGTAGTCCTCGGCCATGCGGGCGAGCTCGTAGCCCTGCGGCGTGGTCGCTCCCGGAACGCCGATCGAGATGTCGCCGGGCGCGTCCTTCGCGGCGGCGACGAGGTCGTCGATCGAGGAGTAGTCCGAGTCGGGCATGGCCAGGAAGACGACGGGCTGGGTGAGCATGAGGCCGACGTTGTCGAAGTCCTCCTCGCTGTAGCCGAGGTCGCTGACCAGCGGGGTGACGACCATCGTCCCGGTCGTGTAGAGCCCGATGGTGTGCCCGTCGGGGTCGGCGTTCTGGACGTGCTGCATGCCGATGGCGCCCGATCCGCCGGGACGGTTCTCGACCACGATGTCCTCGCCCAGCTCCTTGGACATCGCCTCCGCCACGGTGCGCGTGATCGAGTCGGTGTTGCCGCCCGCGTCGTACGGGACGACCCAGGTGATCTCCTTGCTGGGGAAGTCGGCGGACGCGTCGTCGCCCCCCGTGCCTCCGCAGGCAGCGAGGGCGAGGGCGAGTGACGGTGCGAGAGCGAGCGAAGTGATCCTGACGCGGTTCATGGGTGCCTCCCTGGGGCTGTGAGCGGCGCGGGCCGATCGTCTGGAGCGGCGCGAGCGACGGACGTCACACTATGCCATCTATGCATTCATTGCCATCTTTTCTTTCGGGCGAGATTCCGCCCGCCCGACGACCCGTTGAGCCACCCTCCCGTCGCGGCCGCAGGGACATGGGATCGGGCCCGGCCTCCGGATCCGCGGACGGGGGCCGGTCACAGGACGCGACGGGGACTCAGAGCGCGGACGTGGGGGATTCCACGCAATCCGGGTCGAGACACCCGTCGAGACGGGCGGCAGGGCCTACGCGCGGTGGCCGGCGTGCATGGGCACGGGCGCCCCAGAGCGCGACACGGCCGCGCTCCCGGTGACGCGACGGAGAGCGGGCGGCGACCCGACGTGGGCCTTCGCGCCCGCTACGCCGACCGCGGAGGAACCTTCGTGACGTGGGACGCGCGCATGGGACGGGGCCGGTCGATGGTGACCGTCCGCGCCCGGTGACACCATCGTCGGCGCCTGCATCAGCCCTGGGCCATGTCCACGAAGCGGGAGTAGTGGCCCTGGAACGCGACGGTGAGGTCGCGGGTGGGGCCGTTGCGGTGCTTGGCCACGATGAGGTCGGCCTCGCCGGGGCGGGTCGACTCCTTCTCGTAGACGTCGTCGCGGTGGAGCAGGATGACCATGTCGGCGTCCTGCTCCAGCGAGCCCGACTCACGCAGGTCGCTCATCATCGGGCGCTTGTCACCACGCTGCTCGGGGCCACGGTTGAGCTGGGACAGCGCGATGATCGGCAGCTCGAGCTCCTTGGCGAGGAGCTTGATGTTGCGGGAGAACTCCGAGACCTCGAGCTGGCGCGACTCGACCTTCTTGCCCGAGCTCATCAGCTGCATGTAGTCGATCACGATCAGCTTGAGGTCGTGGCGCTGCTTGAGCCGACGCGCCTTGGCCCGGATCTCCATCATCGTCATGTTGGGGCTGTCGTCGATGAACATCGGCGCACCGGAGACCTGGCCCATCTTGCGGGCGAGCTTCTCCCAGTCGTCGTCGCGCATCGTGCCGTTGCGGATGTGGTTGAGCGGCACCTTCGCCTCCGCGGAGAGCAGGCGCATCATGATCTCCGAGCGCGTCATCTCGAGGCTGAAGAAGCAGCTGGTCAGGTTGTTGTGGATCGACGCGGCACGGCAGAAGTCGAGGGCCAGAGTCGACTTGCCCATGGCCGGGCGGGCCGCGACGATGATCATCTGGCCGGAGTGCAGGCCGTTGGTCAGGTCGTCGAGGTCGGCGAAGCCGGTGGGCACGCCGTAGAGGCCGGCCTCGCGGTTGCCGATGGCCTCGATCTCGTCGAGGACGCCGCTCATGATGTCGCTCAGCGGGGCGTAGTCGACGCTCGCCCGGCGGTCGGTGACCTTGTAGACCTCGGCCTGCGCGTGGTCCACGACGTCGTCGATCTCCCCCTCGCCGGCGTAGCCCAGGGCGGCGATGCGGGTGCCGGCCTCGACCAGGCGGCGCAGGATCGCCTTGTCGCGCACGATCTCGGCGTAGTAGCCGGCGTTGGCCGCGATCGGCACGTTGGCCGACAAGGTGTGGAGGTAGGGGGCGCCGCCGATGCGCTGCAGCTCGCCGCGCTTGACCAGCTCGGCCGCCACGGTGATCGGGTCGGCCGGCTCGCCGCGGCCGTAGAGGTCGATGATCGCGTCGTGGATCACCTCGTGGGCGGGGCGGTAGTAGTCGACGCCCTTGATCACGTCGACGACGTCGGCGATGGCGTCCTTGGACAGCAGCATCGAGCCGAGGACGCTCTGCTCGGCGGCGTTGTCCTGCGGGGGCGTCCGGTTGCCCGGCGAGCGGGGCGAGGCGCCCGGCTCGTAGGCCGCCGGGCCGTCGCCCCAGGCCTCGTCGGTGTCCCCCTCGAAGGTGACGCTCACCGGTGCTCCCTCCATCTCGCTCGGGTCCGCCGACCATGACGGTAGGGACGACCTCCGACATCGACGACCTCGTCGCCGAGGGCGCGCTCGCCCCCGGGTCCACCAGTCGTCTCCTCACTGGCCCGCGCAGGACCGTACGTCCTCACGGCGTCCCGGGGGAAGCCGACGACGCCGAGTTATCCACAGGGCATGTGGACAAGCTGAGCAACGCCGTGGACGACACGCGTGAGCACGCGGGCGGCCAGTGGAACAGGCTGTGGAGACAGGTGGAGAATCAGCCCCGCTCAGCGCGCTGACCTGCACCGATGGGCCCCACACCCTGTGGAGGGAAAATATGTTGCCGTCGGGACCGTTCATCTGTCCGCCATCTGGAAGATGCCCGCCGGCCCGGGTCGTCCCCGGACCCCGACGACCGCCACCGGCCGTCATCCACACGGCCATGCACAGGTAGTCCCAATGGACTATGGACGACGCGACCGCGAGGTGCCCGGGTCCCCGCCCCGCCACCGCGCCGGGAGGTTCCTAGGCTGGGTCCGTGACGGCCCGCCCCCCGGAGTCAGCCCCGGACCCAGCCCCGGGGTCGACCACCCACCCCACCCCCGGGTCGGATCCCGGCGCGGCACCGGAGACGGCCCCGGAGACGGCCCGGGAGACCGCCCGCAGGACCGACCGGGAGATCCTGCGACTCGCTGTCCCCGCCTTCCTCGCGCTCGTGGCCGAGCCGATGTTCCTGCTCTCCGACGCCGCGATCGTGGGACACCTCGGCACCCCCGAGCTCGCGGGGCTCGGCGTCGCGGCGGTGGTCCTGCAGACGGTCGTCGGGCTGTGCGTCTTCCTCGCCTACGGCACGACCGCGAGCGTCGCGCGCCACCTCGGGGCCGGCGACCTCCGTGCCGCCCTCGCCCAAGGGGTCGACGGGATCTGGCTCGCGGTGCTGATCGGGGTGCTCGCCACCGTCGGGGGCGTCGCGCTCACCCCGGCCCTCGTGGGCGCCTTCGACACCGGCGCCGAGGTGGCCGGGCACGCCGAGACCTACCTGCGCATCGCCTTCCTCGGCACCACGCCGCTGCTGGTGATGCTGGCCGCGACCGGGGTGCTCCGCGGCCTGCAGGACACGCGTACGCCCCTGCTCGTCGCCGTCGTCGGCAACGGGCTCAACATCGTCCTCAACCTCGTCCTCGTCTACGGCCTCGACCTCGGCATCGCCGGGTCGGCGATCGGCTCGGTGCTCGCGCAGGTGCTCAGCGCGGCGTGGTTCCTGGTCGTCGTCGTCCGCGCCGCCCGCGAGCACGAGGCGCCCCTGGCCCCCGACCGCGCCGGCATCCTCGCGGCCGCGCACGCCGCCGTCGCGCTGGTCGTCCGCACCCTGGCGCTGCGGGCGTGCCTGCTCGTCGGCACCTACGCGGTCACGCGGGTGGGCACCGGGGCGGGCGACGTCAACGTCGCCACCCACCAGATCGCCATCACGCTGTGGACCTTCCTCGCCTTCGGCCTCGACGCCATCGCGATCGCGGCCCAGGCCCTCACCGGCCGGGCACTCGGCAGCGGCGACGTCGAGAGCACCCGCCGCCTCACCCGGCGCATGGTGCGGTGGGGCTGGGGCAGCGGCGTCGTCGCCGGGCTGGCGCTCGCGGCGCTCGCCCCGTTCGTCGGCGTCCTCTTCACCCCCGACCCGGCGGTGCGCGACCTGCTGGTGCCCGTGCTGCTCGTGGCGGCGCTCGGCCAGCCGGTCGCGGGCGTGGTCTTCGTCCTCGACGGCGTCCTGATCGGGGCCGGCGACGGCGCCTACCTCGCGTGGGCCGGCCTGGTGGTGCTGGCGGCGTACGCCCCCGCGGCGCTGTGGGCGGCCACCCTCCCCCACGGCCTGGTCGCCGTCTGGGTGGCGATGACGGTCGTGTTCATGGGCGCGCGCGGGCTGCTGCTCGGCTGGCGGGCCCGCGGCGACCACTGGCTCGTCACCGGCGCCGCCGCCCGCTGAGGGCCGGCGACCCCGGCGGACGACCTCCGCCCCGGGCTCCGAGATCGCCTCCACCTTCCCCCGGTGACGTCTGGGGTCACGCGGAACACTCCCAGCGGGTCGCCCGTCACACCGCCATGACGACCGCGCCCCGACGCCTCACCCTGCTCGCGGCGGCCTGGGTCCTCACCGCGTGCGGGACGCCGGGCGGATCGCCCGATCCCGAGCAGACAGCCGTGGACCCGGCCCCCTCGGCCAGCCCCTCGTCCTCCCCCTCGTCCTCCCCCTCGTCCTCCCTGCCGGCCGGGGCGGCCGTCACGCACGCGGTCGCCGACCTCGCCGCCTCCCTCGGCGTCGACCCCGACACGGTCGAGGTGGTCGCGGTAGAGGACGTGACGTGGCGAGACGGCAGTCCCGGCTGCGCCGAGCCCGAGATGGCCTACACGCAGGCGGTGGTCGAGGGCTCACGCATCACGCTGCGCGTCGGCTCTCGGACCTACGCCTACCACGCAGGCACGAGCGGACGCCCCACGCGTTGCGACCACCCCACGCAGTGACCCACCGCCCCCCGCGTCGCCCGGTCGCGGACGCACCACGGCCCGCCACCCCCGAAGGGGCGGCGGGCCGTGGTCGTGTCGTGCGCCGGGTCAGGCGGGAACGACGTTGAGGGCCACCGCGGCGGACACCTCGTCGTGCAGCTTGACCGACACCTCGTGGGCGCCGAGCGACTTGATCGGGTTGGCCACCACGATGGTGCGGCGGTCGACCTTCTCGCCCGAGACGGCCGTGATCGCGTCAGCGATCTCGGTGGTGGTGACGGCGCCGAACAGGCGGCCACCCTCACCGGAGCGGACCTTCACGTTGACCGCGTTGGCCTCGAGCTTGGCCTTGACGTCCTTGGCGTGGTCCTCGTCGCGCACCGCGCGGGCGGTGCGGGCGGCCTTGATCGACTCGATGGTCTTCTCGCCACCGCGGGTCCAGCGGATGCCGAGACCACGGGGCACGAGGTAGTTGCGGCCGTAGCCGTCCTTGACCTCGACCACGTCGCCGGGAGCGCCGAGTCCGTCGACCTCCTGGGTCAGGATGAGCTTCATGATCCGTGCTCCTCTCAGCGACCGGTGGACGTGTAGGGCAGCAGGGCGAGCTCGCGCGCGTTCTTGACGGCGATGGCCACGTCGCGCTGGTGCTGGACGCAGTTGCCGGTCACGCGGCGGGCGCGGATCTTGCCGCGGTCGGAGATGAACTTGCGGAGCAGCGTGGTGTCCTTGTAGTCGACACCGGTCGCCTTCTCCTTGCAGAACTGGCAGACCTTCTTCTTGGGCTTGCGCAGAATTGCCTTGGCCATTGTGGTGCTCCCTTTCAGTGAGCCCGGCCCTGAAGGCAATCAGGGACGGAATGGAATGTGAACGTGGTGCAGGTGGTCCGGATCAGGAACCGGTTCAGAACGGGGGCTCGTCGTTGCCGCCGCTGACCCCGGGCGTGGCCCACGGGTCCTTGGGCGGAGCGGACTGGCCACCCTGGGACGACTGGCCACCCTGGGGCTGGCCGCCCTGGGACTGGCCGCCCCAACCGCCGCCGCCCTGGGCGGGCGCCGGGGTGGACCACGGGTCGTCGGCCGGCGCGGACTGCTGCCCGCCACCACCCGAGTAGCCGCCACCGCCGCCGCCGGAGTAGCCGCCACCGCCGCCCTGTCGCGTCGTCTTGGTGACCTTGGCCGATGCACTGCGCAGCGACGGGCCGACCTCCTCGACGTCGATCTCGAAGACGGTGCGCTTCTCACCCTCGCGGGTCTCGTACTGACGGGACTTGAGGCGACCCTGGACGATCACACGCATGCCCCGCTGGAGGGACTCGGCGACGTTCTCCGCGGCCTGGCGCCAGACCGCGCAGGAGAGGAACAGCGTGTCGCCGTCCTTCCACTCGTTGGTCTGGCGGTCGAAGGTGCGCGGCGTCGACGCGATCCGGAAGTTGGCCACGGGGGCCCCCGAGGGGGTGAACCGCAGCTCCGGGTCGTCGACGAGGTTGCCGATCACGGTGATGGTGGTCTCGCCTGCCATGTCAGGTCTCCTCAGAAAGTCCTGCTGCTGTGCCGGTTGATCCGGGTGCTCCCGGTGCTGCGCCCATCAAACAGGCACTCACCGACAGCGGGAAGGGTCTATCCACAGACGCCCGTCGGGGCGATCAGTGGGCGTCGGGACGCATGACCTTCGTGCGCAGGATCGACTCGTTCAGCGTGAGCTGGCGGTCGAACTCCTTGACCGTCGCGGGCTCGGCCGTCAGCGTGATGACGGCGTAGATGCCCTCGGCGTTCTTCTTGATCTCGTACGCCATCCGGCGACGACCCCACACGTCGAGCGACTCGATCGAGCCACCGTCCTTGCGGATCACGTTGAGGTACTTGTCGAGCGACGGCTCGATGGTGCGCTCGTCGAGACTCGGGTCGAGGATGACCATCACTTCATAGGCACGCATAGCGGTCTCCACCTCCTCTGGGCTAGAGCGGCCACGGGCTCTCCGTGGCAGGAGGACTGTGCGTTCGTGGCTGGCGACATCGGTCGCACGGCACGGTCACCCGAAGGCAACCGGAGCAGATTATCAGCGACCGCCCCGGCGGCTGGAATCGTCGCACCGGCCTGTGGAGGACGGTCCACGCGCCGTCGCTCCGGGCTAGCGTCGGCGGGTGGCCGCGACCCCCTCGTCGACCCCCTCCTCGATGACGCCCGTCCCGACGCGCTCCCGCATCCCCTCCCGCACCCGATCGCGCACCCCCGCGGTGGTGGCGGGCCGCTACCAGCTGCTCGACCAGGTCGGCGCCGGCGGGATGGGCTCGGTGTGGCGCGCGCGTGACCTGCGCACCGGGCACGACGTGGCGCTCAAGGTGCTGGGGCGCCACGGCTCCGCGCTGCTGGCGCGCTTCGTGCGCGAGCAGGCGGTGCGGGTCCGGCACCCGCACGTCGTCGCACCGCACGGCTGGGCGGCGGAGGACGACCTCGTCGTGCTCGCGATGGAGCTGGTGGCGGGCGGCTCGGTGGCCCAGCTGCTGCGCGAGCACGGCCCGCTCGACGCGGGGACGGTGGCGCTGCTGGTCGAGCAGCTGCTGAGGGGGCTCGGTGCCGTCCACGCCGCGGGACTGGTGCACCGTGACGTCAAGCCGGCCAACCTGCTCCTCGAGGCCACCGGCACCGGACCGCCCCACCTGCGGCTCGCCGACTTCGGGGTCGCGGCCCCCGTGGCCGACCGGCGCTTCACCACGGTGCCCGGCGGCGTCGGCACCGAGGGCTACATGGCGCCCGAGCAGGCGCGCGGCGCTCCGCCCGACCCCGCGCAGGACCTCTACGCCGTCGGGCGGGTCGCCCTCGAGCTGCTCACCGGGCTGCCGCCGTCGGGCCAACCTGCGATCCCCTCGCACCCGCTCCGCCCGCTGCTCGAGCGGCTCCTGGTCGCCGATCCCGCCCAGCGCATCGCCACCGCCGACGCGGCGCTGCGGCTGCTGCGGCGGCTCCCGGTGCCGCCCCCCGAGTGCCCGCCGGTGCCCGACCGGCTCGGGCCGGCTCCCCGCCCGCGGCGTACGCCCTCCGTGCCCACCGACGGCGCGGACTGGCTCGCCTGGCTGGCGGTCGCCTCCCTGGTCGGCGTGGTCGCCGGGTGTCTGTACGTCCTCCTAGGCTGGGCCGCATGAGCACCGCCAGCACCCTCCCCATCGGCGCCCACGTCGAGCAGACCGACCCCGTCGCCGAGGCCGTCGCGCGCGCCACCGGCCTCGTGCAGTTCTTCCTCGGCGACCCCCAGGGCTACCAGGGCCCCGAGGTGCGGTTCGAGGGCGGGCCGGCGGCGCTGCGCGCGGCGGCCGAGGACGCCGGCGTCGACCTCTATGTCCACGCCCCCTACATCGTCAACGTCGCCACGACCAACAACCGGATCCGGATCCCGAGCCGCAAGCTGCTCCAGCAGCACATGGACGCCGCGGCCGAGATCGGGGCGAAGGGGCTGATCGTCCACGGCGGCCACGTCAACAAGAGCGACGACCCGGCGGTCGGCTTCGACAACTGGCGCAAGGCGATCGAGGCCACCGACCTCAAGATCCCGCTCCTCATCGAGAACACGGCAGGCGGCGACAACGCCATGGCGCGCCACCTCGACCGCATCGCCGGCGTGTGGGACGCGATCTCGGCGGCCGAGGGCGCGGAGCAGGTCGGGTTCTGCCTCGACACCTGCCACGCGTGGGCCGGTGGGATCGACCTGGGCGACGCCGTCGAGCGGGTCCGTGCCATCACCGGCCGCATCGACCTCGTGCACGCCAACGACTCGCGCGACGCGTTCGGCTCGGGCGCCGACCGGCACGCCAACTTCGGCGCGGGCCACCTCCCGCCCGACGAGTTCGCCGGTGTCGTGCGGGAGGCGGGCGCCCCGGTCATCTGCGAGACGCCGGGCGGCGCGAGCGAGCACCTGGCCGACTTCGCCTGGCTCCGCGAGCACCTCTGACCGACGACACGGCGGAGCGAGGGCGGGACCAGGTGGTGTGCCCGCCGCTCACCGTGAGGCACCGCCCGGTGGTGAAGCCGCCGACCTGCCGGCGCGACGCTCAGACGGTGTCGCGACGCACCAGCTCGGGCACGAAGACGACGCGACGCGGGGCGCCACGTCCACCCTGGCCGATGGCCTCCGTGAGGAGCCGGACCGCCTCGGTGACCATCTGGTCGATCGGGTTGCGCAGCGTGGTCAGGGGCGGCTGGGTGCGTTCGGCGACGCCGAGGTCGTCGTAGCCGACGATCGCGACGTCGTCCGGGACCCGGATGCCGCGGGCCTCGAGCTCGCGCATCGCGCCGAGTGCCATCAGGTCGGAGGCAGCGAAGATGCCGTCGATGTCGCCGTCGATGTCGAGGAGCTCGGCGCAGGCCTTGGTCCCGCTGTGCTCGGTGAAGTCGCCGTAGGCGACCCGGCTGCTGTCCAGGCCCGCGGCGTCCAGCTCCTGGCGCCAGCCCATGAGCCGGTCGTGGCCGGCGCGCATGTCGTGCGGTCCGGCGATCGCGGCGATCCTGCGCCGACCACTCTCGACCAGGACCCGTGCGGCCTGGGCGGCGGCACCGGCGTTGTCGCTGTCGACGACGGAGACCCGGTCGGCGCCGACCCACGGGGTGCCGATGAACACGCACGGGAGCCCGAGGTCGGAGAGGTGCTCGGCGAGACGGTCGTCGCGGTGGTGGGACGCGACGATGGCGCCGTCGACGTAGCGCCCGCGCAGGTAGAGGAGCATCCGCGCCTCGTCGCCCGGCTGGGCGAGCAGGAGCACGAGCTGCAGGTCGTGCTCGCGCAGCGAGCGCGCCACGGCGTGCAGCATCCGCGCGAAGAACGGGTCGGAGAAGATGCGCTCGTCCGACTCGGGCAGGATCACCGCGACGGAGCCGGTCCGCTGCATGACGAGGGAGCGGGCGGCACCGTTCGGCGTGTAGCCGAGCTCCCGGACGGCGTCGAGGACCGCGGCCTGCGCCTTCGCGCTCACCTTGGACCTGCCGTTGATCGCACGCGACGCCGTCGCCTTGCTGACCCCCGCCAGCCTGGCCACATCGTCCAGCGTGGACGCGTGCGCCTTCCCCACCACGTGGGTCACGCTACTGGCAGGCCGTTCGCCACGGCCACCTCCGAGTACCACCGGGCGCTGTCCTTCGGCGTGCGCACCTGGGTGGCGTAGTCGACGTGGACGATGCCGAAGCGGTGGGCGAAGCCGTAGCTCCACTCGAAGTTGTCCATCAACGACCACACGAAGTAGCCGCGCACGTCGACGCCCGCGTCCACCGCGTCCAGCACCGCGTGCAGGTGCTGCTCGATGAACTGCTGCCGGCCGGTGTCGTGGATGGCACCGTCGACCACCACGTCGTCGGCCATCGCACCGTTCTCGGTGATGTAGATCGGCGGAGCGTCGTAGGTCTCCGCGAGCCGGACGAGGAGGCGCGTCAGCGCGTCCGGGTCGATCTCCCAGTCGCGGTCGGTCGTCGGCCGGCCGGTGCGCGGGAACACGAAGCCACCACCGGGGTACGGCGACTCGCGGGGACGCGGGGAGTGCTGGATGCGGCTCCCGAGGAGCTCGTCCGGCTCGACGTCGCACGGCAGGGCCGCCGGGAGGTCGGGGTGGTAGTAGTTCACACCGAGGAAGTCGGTCGGCGCACTGATCAGCTCGAGGTCGCCGTCCTGGACGAAGTCCTCCCAGGGCCGGCCCCGGAAGAGCATCCCCGCGGTGTCACGGGACAGGTCGTCGGCGTACTTCCCGAGGAACAGCGGGTCGAGGAAGACCCGGTTGTGGAAGCCGTCGAGGCGCCGGGCCGCGTCGACGTCGTCGTCACGGGTCGGGTCGAAGGGATCGGCCACCGTCGGGTTGAGGGTGATGCCTACAGCCTTGCCGTTGTCGGGGGTTCCGCCGCGGCGGCGGAACTCGTCGACGAACAGGCCGTGCCCGACGAGCAGGTGGTGCGCGGCGACGACGCCGGCGACTCCCTCACGGCGTCCGGGCGCGTGGCCACCGCTGGTGTAGCCCATGAAGGCGGAGCACCAGGGCTCGTTGTGGGTCGTCCAGCTGTCGACGCGATCGCCCAGGACGTCGTGCACGGCCATCGCGTAGTCCAGGAAGCGGTGCGCCGTGTCGCGGTTGGTCCAGCCGCCGTCGTCCTCCAGCGCCTGCGGGAGGTCCCAGTGGTAGAGGGTGAGCCAGGGCGTGATCCCGGCCGCCAGCAGCTCGTCGGTGAGCCGGCTGTAGAAGTCCAGCCCGGCCCTGTTGACCGCGCCGCCGTCGGGGCACACCCGCGGCCAGGCGACGGAGAAGCGGTAGGACCCGAGGTCGAGCGCCTTCATCAGCGCGACGTCCTGCGGCATCCGGTCGTAGTGCTCGCAGGCCACGTCGCCGGTGTCGCCGTGGAGGATCGCACCGGGCACCCGGGTGAAGGTGTCCCAGATGGACGGGGTGCGCCCGTCGGCGGCCACGGCGCCCTCGATCTGGTAGGCCGCCGCAGCGGCTCCCCAGAGGAAGTCGGCGGGGAACGGTCGGATCGTCGTCATCCCTTGACGGCTCCTTGCATGATGCCGGCCACGAGCTGGCGGCCGGTCGCGATGAACAGAAGCAGCAGCGGGATCGTCGCGAGCAGGGTGCCGGCCTGGAGCAGCGCGATGTCGGCGATGCCTCCCGCGGGCGCGATCTTGAGCTGGTCGAGAGCGGTCTGGAGGGTCTGCACGTCGGAGCCCTGCAGGATCAGCAGCGGCCACATGAACTCGGTCCAGGTGTGCATGAACGTGAACAGGGCGAGGATGGCCATGGCCGGTCGGGCCGCGGGCACCGCGACGGTCCAGAAGGTGCGCATCTGCGTGCAGCCGTCCATCCGCGCCGCCTCGATGAGCTCGTCCGGGATCGCGTCGACGAGGTACTGGCGCATGAAGAACACGCCGAACGCGGTGACCAGGAAGGGCAGGACCACGGCGGTGCGGGTCCCTGCGAGCCCCAGGTTGCTGAACTCCTTGAGCAGCGGCACGAACGCGAGCTGGGTGGGCACCGCCAAGGTCGCGACGACGAAGCCCATGGCGAGGTTGGCGCCCCGGAACCGCAGCTTGGCGAGGGAGTAGCCGGCCAGGGTGGAGAAGAACACCACCGACGCCGCCGAGACGCTCGAGATGATCACCGAGTTGCCCAGCGCCGACCAGAAGTCGATCTGGTCGAAGACGCGCCGCGCGTTGTCGAGGAAGTGGCCGCCCGGGTAGAGCGGCGGCGGGCTCTGGATCGCGCGCTCCTTGGTCACCGAGCCGATGACGAACGACCAGTAGAGGGGGAAGGCCGAGCCCGCCACGAAGGCGGAGAGCAGGCCGTAGACGAGGAACCCGGGACGCCGGCTCATCGCTCGGCCCTCCTCTGCAGGTGGCGGGTGAGGAGGAACTGGAGCAGCGCGATGCCGATGATGAGCAGCACGATCAGCCACGTGGCCGCGGCGGCCCGCGGGTAGGGGTCGGTGCCGCTGTTGGAGGTGTTGAACACGTACATCGTCAGCGTCTGGTACTGGTAGTTCGCGCCGCCCTGGAACTGCAGGTTGGTGTCGAAGAGCCGGGGCTCGGTGAAGATCTGCATCCCGCCGATGGTCGCGGTGACGATGACGAAGAACATCGTCGGGCGGATCGACGGCAGCGTGACGTGGAGGAACTGCCGCACGCGGTTGGCGCCGTCGATCGCCGCCGCCTCGTAGATCTGGCGCGGGACCGCCTGCATCGCGGCGAGGATGATGAGCGTGTTGTAGCCGGTCCAGCGGTAGTTGACCATCGTGGCGATGGCCGTCCAGCTGGCGAAGCGGTCGGAGTGCCAGCTGACGCCGGGGAGGCCGACCGCGCGGATGACCTCGTTGACCAGACCGGACTTGTCGGCGAAGAGGCTGCCGAAGATCAGCGCGGTCGCGGCCGGAGCGACGACGAACGGCAGGAGGACGCTCATCCGCCACCAGGTCCGTCCCCGCAACGGCGTGTCCAGCATCCCGGCGATGACCGTGGCGATGACGACCTGCGGCACCGAGGAGAGCAGGAAGATGCCGATGGTGTTCCAGAAGGCCTTGTGGAACACCGGGTCCGTGAGCACGTGGGCGTAGTTGGCGAAGCCGACGCCGGCACCGTGGTCGGCCCCGTAGCGCGGCCAGGAGAAGAAGGAGAGATACCCCGAGTAGGCCATCGGGTAGACCCCGACGAGCAGGAACACCAGGAAGAACGGCAGGAAGTAGAGGTACGGCGAGATCCGGAAGTCCCACCGGGACAGCTTCTGGCGCCACGTCAGCGGCGGCGTCGGCGGACGGGCCCGCTCCTCCGACTCACCGGCCCTGAGCGCCTCGACGGTCGTCATCGGGCTGCTCCTCTCGTGGGTGGGGGCCGGTGCCCCGGGCCGGGGAGGTCGTCGGGACCTCCCCGGCGGAGGCGTCCGTGCTGGACGGGGACATCGGTCAGGACAGGCTCTCGACGGCCTGCTCGAACGTCGCCCACGACTTGTCCGGCGAGGTGCCTTCGTCGACGCGCTGGATCGCGGTGAGGAAGAGGCCGAGGATGTCGGAGTACTTGTCACCCTTGTAGGGGTGGCCGGGCTCCACCGCGGCGGCCCGGTTGGCGAGGATCTGCGCGGTGGGAGCGTCGTTGAAGTAGGGGTCGGTGATGTTGTCCGCGGCGAGGGACTCCTGCGCCCCGATGTTGGCCGGGTAGTTGCCGGCGGCCTCGAAGGCGGCGAGCTGCTGCTCGGTGTCGGTCAGCCAGTTGGCGAGCTCCTTGGCCTCCTCCTGGTGCTCGGACTGCATCGGCACGGCGAGGTAGGACCCGCCCCAGTTGCCGCCGCCGCCCGGGAAGGCGTCGACGAAGTCCCAGCCCTCGACGTCCGGAGCGGCCGACTTCACGTTGGAGAACATCCAGCCGGGGCAGGGGATCGTGGCGAAGCCGTCGTTCGTGAAGCCGGCCTCCCAGTCCTCGTCCCACTGCACGACGCGCGGGGAGAGGGTGTCGACCTTGCTGGTGACGGTCTCCCAGACATTCTGCAGCTCGGGGTTGTTCACCTCGACCTCGTTGTCCTCGGTCTGGAAGGGGAACTCGGTCTGGTTGAGCATGGCCTGGGCGATCGCCCCGCTCGAGTCGAACCACTTCGTCCCGGGCAGCTCCTCGGTGAGCTGCTCGCCGGCGGCGAAGTAGCTGTCCCAGCTCTCGAAGACAGCCTTGACCTCCTCGCGGTCACTCGGCAGCCCGGCCTTCTCGAAGAGGTCGGCGCGGTAGCAGAAACCCTCGGGTCCCGCGTCGGTCGGGTAGGCGACCTGCTTGCCGTCGGCGGTCTGGCCGTTCTCGTACGCGTACTCAACCCAGCGGTCGTCGAGCGAGGGGTCGGTGAGGTCGGCGAACTGCTCGGAGGCGCCATCGGTGAGGAACTGCGGCATCGCGTCGCCCTCGATCGCGATGACGTCGGTCAGGCCGTCACCGGCCTGCAGGGCCTGGGTCATCGTCTGCTTCCACGGGTCCCAGTCGGCGATCTTGGTCATCTTGACCGAGAAGGGACGCTCGGGGTCGGCGTTCCACTGCTCGATGAGCGCGTCGTAGCCGAAGTCGCTGAACGTCGTGATGGTGAGGACGTCGTCCTTGCCGAGCGAGGCCTGGCTCGCGTCGGAGTCGCCTCCGCAGGCGGCCGTGGTGCCGGCCACGAGTGCCAGGGCGGCACCGACGGCGGCCTTTCGTCGAGTGGTGGAGTGGCGCATGGTCTGGTGCTCCTCGCGGTCGAGCCGATGGTGGAATCGGTTCCACCGTTGTTGCCGTGAAACTATGACCGCCATCACACACAGCGTCAAGGGCTGCGCGTGCACCAGCTGAGAACGCCGCCGGGGAGCGCGTGCAATCGGTTCCATTCAAGGACCCCTCTCTCTAGGATTCGTGCGTACGCCCACCCCCGTCCCAGTTCCGGAGGAAGCCATCCGAGCCGCGCAGCTGACCGACGTCGTCACGCACCACGGAGAGGGCATCTGCTGGGACCCCGCCCTGTCGCGGCTGCGCCTGGTCGACGTCTCCGAGGGCGACCTCCTCACCCTCGACGGGGAGCGCCTCGAGTCACGCCTCGACGTGGGTGCTGTCGTGGGGGCGTGGCGTCCCCGCACGAACGGGGGCGTCGTGGTCGCGACGGACGACCGGTTCGTCCTGCTCGACCCCGCGGGCGCCCTCGAGTGGACCTCGCCCTCGCTGTTCGGCCCCGGTCGCCGCATGAACGACGGAGGGTGCGATCGGCGGGGGCGGTTCTACTGCGGCTCGATGGACGTGCATGCGATGCCCGGACAGGGCACCCTGTGGAGGCTCGACCCGGACCGCACGGTCTCGCCGGCGATCACGGACCTGACGATCCCCAACGGGCTCGTGTGGTCCGTGGACGGGACCCGCGCCTTCCACGTCGACACCCCGCGGGGCTCGATCGACGTGCTGGAGCACGACGGCGACACCGGGGCCCTGGCGAACCGGCGACCGGTGGCGCACGTGTCCGGGGGGGACCCCGACGGCATGGCGCAGGATGCGCACGGGGGTCTCTGGGTCGCGTTGTGGGGCGGGTCCGCGGTGCACCGCTACTCCCTCGACGGCACGCTCACCGCGGTCGTCGAGGTGGATGCGGTCCAGGTGTCGTCGTGCGCCTTCGGCGGACCGGGCGACACCCATCTCTACATCACCACGTCCCGACAGGGCCTGGGTGAGTCCGAGGACCCCGCGGCGGGTGCGGTGTTCTGCGTCGACGTGGCCGTCGAGGGAGCACCGGTCGCGGCGTTCAGCGCGTGAGGGGCCGTCGACGCAGTGCCCGGCACGGTGGTCGCGGCGCCGGGTGAGCCGTCGTGGCGGGGGCGCGGACAGCTACGGGTCCGAAGCACCCCGGGGCCGACCTCGACGATGCGTTGGGGAAGTCCGAGGTTTCTCCGACGATCTCCCTGGGTACACCCGTTCGGGGGTGCCCCACGGGAAAAGGGCGGACGCCGTGCAACCGATCCGTTGTGGCGTGCGTCTCTCCTGGCGAAGGGACCAGACACGCACGGGGGTCGTGTCTGGTCCCTTGTAGCCTTGCCGGGGTGACGACCCCCCTGACGCTGCGCCCGATCTCCGCGCTGCAGCACCGAGACCTGATCGCCAGCCGGTCGTCCGCGAGCTTCCTGCAGACCCCGGCCTGGGCGAGCGTGAAGGCCGAGTGGCGCGCCGAGTCGATCGGCTGGTTCCGCGGCGACGAGCTCGTCGGCGCGGGCCTGGTGCTCTACCGCCAGCTGCCGAAGGTCCGGCGCTACCTCGCCTACCTGCCCGAGGGCCCGGTGATCGACTGGTCGGGCGACGACCTCGCCGACTGGCTGGCGCCGATGGTCGCGCACCTCAGGCACCAGGGCGCCTTCGCGGTGCGGATGGGACCGCCGGTCCTCACCCGCCGCTGGTCGGCCGAGCAGGTCAAGGCGGGGATCGCCGACCCGGCGGTGCACCGCCTCGGCGACGTGCCTCCGCTCGAGCGCACCCAGCAGGGTGCCCGGGTGGTCGCCCAGCTCCACGAGCTCGGTTGGCAGCATCAGTCGGCGGCGGGCGGCTTCTCCGCCGGTCAGCCGCAGTTCAACTTCCAGGTCCCGCTGGTCGACGACGAGGGCCGCCCGCGCACCGAGGCCGACGTCCTCGCCGGGATGAACCAGCTGTGGCGGCGCAACATCAAGAAGGCCGACAAGGCGGGGGTCGAGGTGAGCCCGGGCCAGCGCACCGACCTCAAGGCGTTCCACGACCTCTACGTCCACACTGCCGAGCGCGACCACTTCACCCCGCGCCCGCTGTCCTACTTCGAGACGATGTACGACGCCCTGGCCGCCGAGGACCCCGGCCGGATCCAGGTCTGGCTGGCGCGCCACGACCACGACCTGGTCGCGGCGACCATCGGCATCCGGGTCGGCACCCACGCCTGGTACTCCTACGGCGCCTCGTCGACCGAGAAGCGCGAGGTCCGCGGCTCCAACGCCGTGCAGTGGGCGATGATGCGCGACGCGCTCGGCGCGGGCGCCCACGTCTACGACCTGCGCGGCATCACCGAGACCCTTGACGCCGACGACCCGCACCTCGGTCTGATCCAGTTCAAGGTCGGCACCGGTGGCCAGGCGGTCGAGCACGCCGGCGAGTGGGACCTGCCGCTCAACCGGGCGATCTACAAGGCCTTCCAGCTCTACCTGGCGCGCAGGGGGTGAGGCGCGGATGAGCCTGACCCTCACGGTGGACGGCGAGCGGTGGCGCTCGCACCTGCTCCGCACGGTCCGCGACCACCCGGGCATCGTCCCGGTCGCCAAGGGCAACGGCTACGGCCTCTCGCTCCCCCGCCTCGCCCGGCGCGCGCAGTGGCTGGCCGACCACGCCGACGAGACCGGCGCGCCGCTCGACACCCTCGCGGTCGGCACGTACGACGAGGTCGAGCCGGCGGCGAGCCGCTACTCCGGTGACCTCCTGGTGCTCACCCCCTGGCGCCCGTTCGGCGCGGCCCTCGACCTCGACGCCCGCACCGCCTCGCGCGTCGTGCACACCGTCAGCCGCCCCGACGACCTGGTGGCGCTGCGCGAGCGCGACCCCGGCGCCCGTTTCGTCCTGGAGCAGCTCACCTCGATGCTGCGCCACGGCATGACCCGCCGCGACCTCGCCACGGCGGCCGCGACGCTGGGCACGGCGCGCAGCGGGCTGCGCGGGGTGGCCATGCACCTGCCGCTCAACACCACCTCCCACCTCGGCGAGGTCAACCGCCTCATCAACGAGATCGTCGCGTCCGGGCTGCCGACCCGCACGGTCTTCGTCTCCCACCTCACGCGCGCCGAGCTCGCCGCCCTGGCCACCACCTATCCCGACTTCACCGTGCGCCCGCGCATCGGCACCGACCTCTGGCTCGGCGACCGTGGCGCCCTCTCGGTCACCGCCACGGTCCTCGACGTGCACGAGGTCGAGCGCGGCGACACCTTCGGCTACCGGGGCCGCAGCGCGCCCAAGCACGGCCACATCGTGGTGGTCAGCGGTGGCACCGCCCACGGCATCGGCCTCGAGGCCCCCACCGGCGACCAGTCGCTGAAGGCGCGGGCCGCGACGCTGGCCCGCGGCGGCCTCGACGCCGTCGGCTTCGTACGCTCGCCGTTCTCCATCGACGGCAAGCAGCGGCTGTTCGCCGAGCCGCCCCACATGCAGGCCTCGATGCTGTTCGTCCCCTCAGGGGCGCGCGTCCCCCACGTCGGTGAGGACATCGAGGTGCGGGTGCGCTTCACCGCGACGGACTTCGACCGCGTCGTCGTCGACTGACCCCGGCGGCCGCCAGCCGGCGTCGTCGTCCGGCCCGTCGACGGGCCCGGACGCGGCGTCACGCAGCACCGCACCGATGAGCCAGAGCAGACCGAGGACCCGCAGCAGCACCGCGACCCAGTAGGCACGGCCGTCGTCCGACACGGTCGGCTCCAGGGCCAGCCCGACGTACCAGCCCGTGATCACCCAGCTCACCAGGTGCAGCCCCTGCCACACCAGCAGGTCGCGCCAGCGGCGGACGGCCAGCGCGGCCAGCGGCAGCAGGAGCAGCGTCGACTCGGGCGGGGCCGACGGCGCCACCACCAGGCCGGCGGCCAACAGCACCAGCCCGGCGCGCGCGGTCGTCATCGCCGTGGGCCGGCCGGCCCGGCGCACGAGCCACCACGCCGCGGCCGCCGCGAGCGCGAGGACGCCCACCTGGCCGAGCGTGCGGACCGTGGTCGAGGCGCCGATGCCCGTCTGGTCGAGCAGCAGCCAGATCGAGCCGATGTCGAGATCGGGCCCCGTCACCCGGCCGGGCAGGGTGAGGACGACGTAGGCCGCACCCGCCGCGAGGAGCGCGTCGACCCGGTCGCGCAGCCGTCCTCCGACGGCGAGCACGCCCACCAACGCCAGCGCCACAGGGAGCGCGAACGCCGCCCCCACGCCGGCGCCGACCCCCGCCAGCCACGGACGCCCGGAGGTCCAGCCCCACAGCAGGACGGCGACGCCCACGGCTGCGACGAGCTCCCACGAGAGCCAGTGGACGAGCAGCACCGGGCCGAGCGCCCAGCCCGCGGCGGACCACGGCCGCCGGCGGTCGACCCGCACGAGGAGCGCCGTCGCCAGCAGGGCCAGCGCGGCGAGGAGGACCGCCAGCCCCGCGGTGGTCGCGACGGTGCCCGAGCCGGGCAGCACCGCGGTGGCGCGCTCGACCCCGTCGGTGAGCCAGGCGGCCACCCGCGGCGGCGACCCGGCGTCGACCGACCTGCCGGCCAGGTCGGTCCAGCACAGCTCGGTGAAGGGCTGGTGCTCGTTGCCCCAGCCCGTGGGCACGCAGGCCGTCTTGGCCAGCATCCCGGCGGCGAGGGTGACCGCGGTGGCGCCGGCGAGCACCCGTGCGGCCGACCACCAGGGGTGGCCGGCGGCGTGCGCTCCCAGCGGACCGCCCGCGACCTCCGACATGGCCGCCGCGACCGGGTCGACGCGCGTCGGCGCCTCGACGGGCTCGGGCTGCTCGGGCTGGGCGCGGTCCACGGCCGGGGTCAGGGTCGGACGTCGGCCAACGGGGAGCGGGGCTGGAGGCGCCCGCTCGGCGGGGGGACGCCCGGCGTGGGCGGCGTCTCGGGTGGCAGCGTCGGGATCTCGGTCGGCAGCGTCGGTGTCTCCGTGGGCACCGGAGTCTCGGTCGGCAGCGGCGTCTCCGTCGGCGTCTCCGTCGGCGTCTCGGTGGGAGTCTCCGTGGGGGTCTCGCTCGGCTCGCTCGGCTCGAGGGTCGGCGACGGCGTGTTGGACGGCTGCGGCGTCGAGGAGGACGGCGGCGGCGGGGGCGGCGTGTACTCGTGGCCGTCCTCGGGCGCGTCGCCGTCGACGAAGACCGGCTCGGGGAAGTCCTCGACCTCCTTGCCCTCCATCACCCGCTGCATGATGTCGGTCCACGTCTTGGCGGGGTAGTTGCCGCCGAAGTAGCCGGACTTGCCGTCCGAGCTGGTCGGCAGCCACAGGTCGGCCCCGTCGGGTCGCGGGACGTCGAGGCCCTCACGGCCCCGGCCGCGGACGTACATGACGGCGGTGGAGACCTGCGGCGTCATCCCGACGAACCACGAGGAGGAGACCTCCTCCTTGTCGTTGGTGGCGGTGCCGGTCTTGCCCGCGGCCGGGCGCCCCAGCGCGAGCGCCTCGGTGCCCGACCCGGACTCGACGACCTTCTGCAGCGCGTAGGTCACGTCGGCCGCGATGTCGGGGTCCACCGTCTCCTTGCTCCGCTCGCTGGCCTCGTAGAGCACCTCGCCGCTGCGGTCGACGACCTTCTGCACGACGTGGACCTCGTTGCGCACCCCGCCGTTGGCCAGGGTGGCGTAGGCGTTGGCCATGTTGATCGGGCTCACCTGCGCCGTGCCGAGGGTGACGCCGATGTTGTCCTGGAAGTCGATCGAGCTGCGCGGGATGCCCCAGCGCTGCGGCTCGTTGCCCGGGATGCCGAGGTCCTCGGCGGCCTGGATGACCTTCTGCGGGCCGCCGTCCATCGAGTCGACCATGTCGACGTAGGCGGTGTTGATCGAGTTCTCGGTCGCCTCGAGCATGGAGACCGCAGAGCCGTAGTCGGTGTCGCCCTGGTTGCCGAACTCGGTGCCGGCGATGTCGATCGGGCTGTTGCCCTCGAAGGTGTCGTTGAGGGAGTAGCCCTCGCGGATGGCTGCGACGTTGGTGGCGGCCTTCATCGTCGAGCCCGCCATGCCGCCGGCGACGGCCCAGTTGATCTGCGACTCGAGGTAGTCCTGGCCGCCGTAGAAGCCGAGCAGCTCGCCGGTGGCGGTGTCGACGGTGGCGGCACCGACGTGCAGGTCCTTGTTGCCCGCGGGGCCGGGCATCCCGGCGTCCGGGCGCTGCGCGGTCACGGCCTCCGCGACGTCGCTCATCACCTCGGGGTCGAACGTCGTGGTGATCCGCAGGCCGCCGCCGTCGATCTCGTCCTCGCTGGCGATGTTGCGGGCCAGCAGCTCCTGCTTGACCAGCGAGAGCATGTGGCCGCGCTGCCCGCCGTACTGGCTCTGGGCGGCGATCTTGGGGAACTTGGGCAGCCGCTTGACCGCCTTGTCGCGCTGCTCGGGGTCGATGGTGCCCATCTCGGCCATGCTGTCGAGCACGTAGGCGTAGCGGCCCTTGAGGTCCTGCCGCGCCTCCTTGCCATTGGCGGGGTCGTACTTGGAGGGGTTGTTGAGCACCGTGGCCAGGACGGCTGACTGGCGCAGGTTGAGCTTGCTGGCCGGGCGGTCGAAGTAGGCCTCCGCCGCGGCCTCGATCCCGTAGGCGCCGCGACCGAAGTAGATGGTGTTGAGGTAGCCCTCGAGCACCTCCTCCTTGCTCAGCTGCTGCTGGATCTTGAGCGAGACGACGGCCTCGCGGATCTTGCGCTTGTAGCTCTGCTCGCTGGTCAGGTAGAGGATCTTGACGTACTGCTGGGTGATCGTGGAGGCGCCCTGTCGGGCGTTGCCGCGGGCGTTGGAGAAGAGCGCGCGGGCGATGCCCTTGGGGTCGAGGCCCTTGTCGGTCCAGAAGGTCTGGTTCTCCGCGGCGACGACGGCGTCCTGCATCGTCTCGGGCATCTGCGACAGCGGGATGGAGACCCGGTTCTGCTCCTCGTAGTAGGTGCCGAGCTCCTGCTCGCCGTCGCGGTAGTAGACGAAGGTGGTCTGGGACTCGAAGTCCTCGTTGGGCTCGGGGATGCTGATCGCCTGGTAGAGCACGACCACCACGCCGCCGAGGACGATGGCTCCGACCACACCGAGGACGGCGAGGACCTTGGCGATCCTGGCCGCTCGCTGCTTCCCCGTACGCCGCGGCTGGGGCCGCCGGGTCTGGGCCTTGCCGTCGGCCCTCCGCTTCTTCACACTCACGCGGCAAGGGTAAGGGGAACGCTCAGGGCATCCCGATTCGTCGCCAGCGGATATATCGGTACGATAGGTCACATGGCACGCCGCGGGGACACCATCGAGCTCGCAGTCCTCGGACTGCTGCACGAGGGACCCATGCACGGCTACGAGCTGCGCAAGCGGCTCAACCTGATGCTCGGCTGGGGGCGCGTGCTGTCCTACGGCTCGCTCTACCCCGCCCTCAAGAAGATGCTCCGCGCCAACCTCATCACCGAGGTGAGCACCACCACCACCACGACGAGCCGCCGCCCGCGCATCGTCTACGAGGTCACCCCGGCCGGCAACGAGCAGTTCCAGCGCCTGATGTCGGAGGTCGGACCCACGGCGTGGGAGGACGACAACTTCGACATCCGCTTCGCCTTCTTCTCCTCCACCGACATGGAGATCCGCCTGCGGGTCCTCGAGGGTCGCCGCTCGCGCCTGCAGGAGCGGCTGGCCCGCGTCCAGGACGAGCTGGCCCGCACCCAGGCCGAGGTCGACCGCTACGCCGGCGAGCTCCAGCGCCACGGCGTGGAGTCGGTGGAGCGCGAGGTCCGCTGGCTCTCCGACCTGATCCGCGCCGAGCGCGGCGACGAGGCCGGCGGCTCCGCGGCCGCCCAGGCGCTCAACCAGTCGGCGCGGCCCACCACCGAACCCCTGCACTGAGCACCTTCCCCCAGCACCTGCACCGAGCACCACAGCACGGCACAGCAGCACGACCAGCAGCACCGACCAGCAGCCGGGAACACCAGAAAGAGAAGGAGACCCCCATGGGTTCTGTACGAGTAGGGATCGTGGGAGTCGGCAACTGCGCCACGTCCCTCATCCAGGGCGTGGAGTACTACAAGGACGCTGACCCCACCGGGACCGTGCCGGGGCTCATGCACGTCGTCTTCGGTGACTACCACGTCAAGGACGTCGAGTTCGTCCTCGCCTTCGACGTCGACGACAAGAAGGTCGGCAAGGACCTCTCCGAGGCCATCGACGCCTCGGAGAACAACACGATCAAGATCTGCGACGTCCCCACGCTGGGTGTCGAGGTCAAGCGCGGCCCGACGATGGACGGTCTCGGCAAGTACTACCGCCAGACCATCGAGGAGTCGGCCGCCGAGCCGGTCGACGTCGTCCAGGCGCTCAAGGACGCCGAGGTCGACGTCCTGGTGTCCTACCTCCCGGTGGGCTCCGAGCAGGCCGACAAGTTCTACGCCCAGTGCGCGATCGACGCCGGCGTGGCCTTCGTCAACGCGCTGCCGGTCTTCATCGCCTCCGACCCCGAGTGGGCCAAGAAGTTCGAGGACGCGGGCGTCCCGATCGTCGGCGACGACATCAAGAGCCAGGTCGGCGCCACCATCACCCACCGCGTGATGGCCAAGCTGTTCGAGGACCGCGGCGTCGCGCTGGACCGCACCTACCAGCTCAACGTCGGCGGCAACATGGACTTCAAGAACATGCTCGAGCGCGAGCGCCTGGAGTCCAAGAAGGTCTCCAAGACCCAGGCCGTGACGTCCAACCTCAAGGGCGAGCTCGCCGACAAGATCAGCGACCGCAACGTCCACATCGGCCCGTCCGACTACGTCGCCTGGCTCGACGACCGCAAGTGGGCCTACGTCCGCCTCGAGGGCCGTGCCTTCGGTGACGCCCCGCTCAACCTCGAGTACAAGCTCGAGGTCTGGGACTCCCCCAACTCGGCCGGCATCATCATCGACGCGGTCCGCGCGGCGAAGATCGCCAAGGACCGTGGCATCGGCGGCCCGATCCTGCCGGCCTCGGCCTACCTGATGAAGTCCCCGCCGGTGCAGATGGCCGACGACCTCGGCCGCGCCGAGCTGGAGAAGTTCATCAGGGGCGAGTGACCCCGGCGTCCCCGGACGCCAGCACCACCCAGCACGACCCAGCACCACCAGCGGCCCCGCGGCCGGTCTCCGGACCCGCGGGGCCGCTGGCGTGTCCGCTGCGCCCGCGCCACGTCCGGCGCGCGGGGCATGTCGCTGCGGCGCGCGTCGGCGTACCGTGAAACGACACGGCACCGCACGGCACCGCACGGCGAGGGGCTTGCGCATGGGGGAGGGCGACCGACCCGCGGCCGCGGTGCCTGAGGCGTGGTGGGCGCTGCCCGACGACGACCTCCTCACCTCCCTCGGCAGCACCGACGCCGGCCTGGCCGCCGACGAGGCCGCGCGTCGGCTCGAGTCGGCCGGTCCCAACCGGCTCGCGCCCCCGCACCGGGTCTCCTGGCCCCTCGCCCTGGCCATGCAGTTCACCGAGCCGATCACCCTGATCCTGGTCGTCGCCAGCCTGATCTCCCTCGTGCTGCACGACGTCACCGACGCGGTGATCATCCTGACCATCGTCGGCCTCAGCGGCGTCCTCGGCTTCTGGCAGGAGCACCGGGCCTCGCTCACCGTCGCCCGGCTGCTCGCGCTGGTGCAGGTCCACGCCGACGTGCTCCGCGGTGGCGCCGAGGTCGAGGTGGCCCTCGAGCAGGTGGTGCCCGGCGACGTGGTGGTGCTGCACGCCGGCGACGTGGTGCCGGCCGACTGCCGGCTGCTGAGCGCCGACGCCCTCCAGGTCGACGAGTCCGCGCTGACCGGGGAGACCTTCCCCCGGCACAAGCGCCCCGGGGCGACGTCCGCCGACGCCTCGCCGGCCGACCGGCACGCAGTCCTGCTGCTCGGCTCCCACGTGGTCAGCGGCCGCGGCCTCGCGGTGGTGGTGGCGACCGGCGCCCGGACCGAGCTGGGCCGGTTGTCCGAGCGCCTGGAGCAGCAGCCCCCCGCGACCGGGTTCCAGCGAGGGATCCGTCAGTTCGGGCTGCTGCTCGCCCGGGTCACCGCCGGGCTGGCGCTGGTCATCCTGCTGCTCAACCTCGTGCTCGAGCGACCGTTCGTCGACTCACTGCTCTTCTCGCTCTCGCTCGCGGTCGGGCTGACCCCACAGATGCTCCCCGCGATCATCGCCGTCAGCCTGTCGGCCGGGGCGCGGCGGATGGCGCGCGATCGGGTCGTCGTACGCCGCCTCGACACCATCGAGGACTTCGGCGCGATGGACGTGCTCTGCACCGACAAGACGGGCACCCTCACGGTCGGGACGACCCGGCTGCACGCGGCGGTGGACGCCGACGGCGCGCCGAGCGACCTCGTGCTCGCCCTGGCGTCCCTCAACGCCGGGCTGCAGACCGGCTTCGTCAACCCCGTCGACGCGGCGATCGTGGAGCGGCGCCGCCCGGACCCGGACCACCGGGCGGTGGCGGAGCTGCCCTACGACTTCGAGCGCAAGCGCCTCGGCGTGCTGGTCGACGGCCCGACCGGGCGGCAGCTGGTGTGCAAGGGGGCGTACGCCTCCGTGGCCGACGCCTGCGCCGGCGTGGACCGCGCCGCGCTCGACGCCCGGTTCGCCGCGCTCAGCAGCCAGGGCTACCGGGTGCTCGGCCTGGCCCGGCGGCCGATGCCGGGGGCCGAGGACCTCCGCGCCGACGACGAGCGCGAGATGGAGTTCGTCGGCTTCCTGGCGTTCGCCGACCCGGCCAAGCCCGGTGCCGCCGACGCCCTGAGCGAGCTGCGGGAGGCCGGGATCAGCGTGCCGATGATCACCGGCGACAACCACCTCGCCGCCGCCCACATCGCCAGCCAGGTCGGGATGGACACCGCGACGGTGCTGACCGGCGACGACATCGACGCGCTGGACGACGCCCAGCTGGTCGGCCGGGTGCGCGACGTCGAGGTCTTCGCCGAGGTCGACCCGCTGCACAAGGAGCGGATCATCAAGGCTCTGCGCGACAGCGGGTCGGTGGTGGGCTACCTCGGCGACGGGATCAACGACGCGGCCGCGCTCCACCTCGCCGACGTCGGCATCTCGGTCGACACCGCGGTCGACGTGGCCAAGAGCGCCGCCTCGATCGTGCTGCTGGACAAGGACCTCGCGGTGCTCGGCCACGGCGTCCGCCTGGGGCGGCAGACCTTCGCCAACACCCTGAAGTACGTCTTCACCACCGTCAGCGCCAACTTCGGCAACGTCGCGAGCATGGTGATCGCCTCGGCGTTCCTACCCTTCCTGCCGCTGCTGCCGCGCCAGATCCTGCTGCTCAACTTCCTCTCCGACATCCCGAGCACCACCCTCGCCGTCGACCGCGTCGACCCCGAGCAGCTGGCCCGGCCCCAGCACTGGGACCTGCGCTTCGTGCGCGACTTCATGGTGGTCTTCGGACTGCTGAGCACCCTGTTCGACCTGCTGACCTTCGCGGTCCTGCTGCAGGTCTTCGACGCCGGCTCGACGCTGTTCCGCTCGGCGTGGTTCGTCGGGTCGACGCTGACCGAGCTGGCGGTGCTGATGGTGCTGCGCACCCGACGCGCCGCGTTCCGCAGCCGGCCGGGGCGCGCGCTCCTGCTCTCCTCGCTCGCCGTCGGGCTGCTGACCGTGGCCCTCCCGTTCGTGCCCGGCGTGTCGGAGGTGCTCGGCCTGGAGTCCCTGCCCATGGCCGTGGTCGGCGCGCTCCTGCTGATCACCCTCGGCTACGTCGTGGCGGCGGAGCAGCTCAAGCGCCACTTCTACCGCGCGGCGAATCGACCCCGGCCCGTGACCCCCCGCGGGCGGCACCAACGGTTGCTGCACGTCGTACGCGAGCACGGCGGGACCCGCGCGGGTGGGCGGTGACGGCGGTGCCCCGGCCGGAGGGGGCGTGGCGGGCGCGGACCCGAAGGGGGCGTGGCGCGTACTTGGTGGGGAAGTCTGACACCTGGAGGGGGTTGCAACCCCCTCCGAGTGACGGAGTCCCCGCTCGAGCGGGGACTCCGACAGGGGGACCCGACAGAGGCCGACAGGTCGGGACGAGCACGACGCCAGGCGCTACCCCTGGCGGGCGGCCCACCACGCGCGGAGGGCCGCCTCGGCGGCCTCGCGGGACATCGGGCCCTCGTCCATCCGCAGCTCGAGGAGGTGGCGGTAGGCCTCGCCGACCTCGCGGCCCGGGCCGATCCCGAGGACCTCCATGATCTGGTTGCCGTCGAGGTCGGGCCGGATCGAGGCCAGCTCCTCCTCCTCGGAGAGCCGCGCGATGCGCTCCTCGAGCGAGTCGTACGTGCGCCGCAGCCGGTCGGCCTTGCGCTGGTTGCGGGTGGTGCAGTCGGCGCGGGTCAGGATGTGCAGCCGCTCGAGCTGGTCGCCGGCGTCGCGGACGTAGCGCCGCACGGCGCTGTCGGTCCACTCGCCCGAGCCGTAGCCGTGGAAGCGCAGGTGCAGCTCGACGAGGCGTGAGACGGCGTCGATGTCGTGGTTGGAGAAGCGCAGCGCCTGCATCCGCTTGCGGGTCAGCTTGGCGCCCACCACGTCGTGGTGGTGGAAGGTCACCACGCCGCCGGGCTCGAAGCGCCGGGTGCGCGGCTTGCCGACGTCGTGCATCAGGGCCGCGAAGCGGGACACGAAGTCGGGGCCGCCGCCGAGGCGGTGCTCGAGCTCGATCGACTGCTCGAGCACGGTGAGGGTGTGCTCGTAGACGTCCTTGTGGCGGTGGTGCTCGTCGCGCTCGAGGGCCAGGGCCGGCAGCTCGGGCAGGACGTAGGACGCCAGGCCGGTGTCGACGAGGAGCGTGAGGCCGAGGCGGGGGTGCGGGGCGCACACCAGCTTGACCAGCTCGTCACGCACCCGCTCGGCGGAGATGATCTCGATCCGGCCCGCCATCGCGGTCATCGCCTCGACGACGTCGGGCGCGACGGTGAAGCCGAGCTGGGCGGAGAACCGCGCGGCGCGCATCATCCGCAGCGGGTCGTCGGAGAAGGAGTCCTCGGGGGCGCCGGGAGTGCGGAGCACGCGCTCGGCGAGGTCGACGATGCCGCCGAACGGGTCGACGAACTCACGGCTCGGCACCCGCACCGCCATCGAGTTGACGGTGAAGTCGCGCCGCCCGAGGTCGCCCTCGAGGGAGTCGCCGAAGTCGACGTCGGGCTTGCGGGAGGAGGCGTCGTAGCTCTCCGAGCGGTAGGTGGTGATCTCGACCTGCCACGGCCCCTTGCGGCAGCCGATCGTGCCGAAGTCGCGGCCCATGTCCCACACCGCGTCGGCCCAGCCCGACACGAGCCGCTCGGTCACGTCGGGGTGGGCGGAGGTGGTGAAGTCGAGGTCGTTCTGCAGCCGACCGATCATCGCGTCACGCACGGGACCGCCGACCAGCGCCAGCTCCTCGCCGGCGTCGGCGAACAGGGTGCCGAGCTCGTCGATGACCGACCCGATCCGGTCGAGCTCGTCACCGACCCGTCGCTGGATCTCGACGATCGTGAGGGGCTGCAGTGCGACGTCGGACACGACAGGCCAGTCTACGTGCCGGGCCGACGGGGCCGAGCAACTAGCATCGGGGCGTGCCCCGCCCGTCGTCGTTCCGTGCTGCCCTGGCGGGCCTCCTGACCGTCGGCATCGCCGGCGCCGGGCTCACCGCACCCGCTCCGGCGGCCCCCGCGGCCCTGTCGGACCCCCTCGTCGTGCACATCGACACCATCAGTCCGGTGCTGCCCCGTCGCGGTGACGTGGAGATCTCCGGCACCGTCACCAACGTCAGCGACGACACCTTCACCCGGGTCAACCTGCACGCGTTCTCCTCCGAGCTCCCCATCCTCGACGCGGCCAACCTCGCCGCCTCGGCCACCATCGACGCGACCGAGTACGTCGGCGAGCGGGTGACGGTGCCCGGCACGTTCGACACCATCGAGGAGCTCCCGCCCGGAGCCACCGCCGAGTTCAGCGACTCCATCCCCGTGGAGCTCCTGGCCACCTCCGGAGAGCCCGGCGTCTACTGGATCGGCATCCACGCCCTCGGCGACGGGGCGGTGCCGCGCGACCTCGTCGCCGACGGCCGCGCCCGTACGTTCATCCCCCGCCTGCCCACCGGCGACAGGGTGCAGGAGGCGGCGGTGATCCTGCCGATCCGCAGCCGCGTCTGGTTCGCCGAGGACGGCTCCGTCGCCGGCACCGAGCGGTGGGCCCGCCGCCTCGCCGAGGGCGGCAGTCTCGACGGCGTGCTCGACATGGCCGAGTCGGCCGGCACCACGCCCCACAGCTGGCTGGTCGACCCCGCCGTGCTGCTCGCCCTCGCCCGCCTGGCGGCGGGCAACCCCCCGCGAGACCTCGCCCCCGACCCCACCGTGCCCGGCCAGGAGCCGACACCGGTCGAGCCCGGCGGGGAGGAGACCACCGACCCCGCGGGCGAGACGGGGAGCCCGACCGACGCGGCGCCCACAGACGAGCCGACCGAGGGCGAGGCCGCGCTGGCCGCCGCCGCCGCGGCGTGGCTGGATCGCTTCCGGGGACTGGTTGCCTCGACCCCGGTGCTGACCCTTCCCTACGGCGACATCGACGTCTCGGCGGCGGTCCGCCACGACCGCACCCGCCTCGACCAGGCCGTCGCCCGTGCGGCCGCCGTCATGTCCGAGCTCGGGATCCCCTCCCAGCCCACGGTGGCGCCCGACAACGACGTGCTCAGCCCCGAGGCCCTCGCCGCGGTCACCGCGGGCACGGTCGTCCTGCTGGGCGACAACGCCTTCGAGATCCCACCGACCAGCCCGACCTCGGTCGTGCGGCTCCTGGGCCACGAGGTGGTCGTCACCAGCACCGGCGCCGAGGCGGGCGGCCCGGGCCCCACCCCCGCCAACGACCCCCTCGCGCTGCGGCAGCGCCTGATCAGCGAGGCGGCCC
Organism: Nocardioides sp. Z35_8; assembly: GCF_059621125.1. Taxonomy (NCBI): domain Bacteria; kingdom Bacillati; phylum Actinomycetota; class Actinomycetes; order Propionibacteriales; family Nocardioidaceae; genus Nocardioides; species Nocardioides sp. Z35_8. The sequence continues at coordinate 889,758 of NZ_JCAQIE010000001.1, forward strand.
TCCGGCTGGACTCCGACGACACCGCGCCCCTGGTCGTCACCCTGCCGACGGTGTGGCGTGGCGAGGACGCGGCGTCGTTCTTCACCGACCTCGAGCAACGCTGGCTCGAGGTGGTGCCGGTCGACGAGATCGCGAGCCGCCCCGCCAAGGGTGTGCCGGCCGCCAGCCTGACCTACACCGAGGAGGACCTCGCCGCCGAGATCGGCGGCTCCGTCTTCGCCGCCGTCTCCCGGGCCACCGCGGCCGCCACCCTGCTCGAGCAGGTGCTCGTCCCCGTGACGACCATCGAGGCGACGGTGCTCGACGAGGTGCTCGTGTCGCTCTCCCAGCAGCACAGCGAGCAGCAGGGGATGGCGCGCACCGCGGCCAACCGGATCGAGGAGTCCCTGCAGGCCGACCTGGGCAGGATCGGGATCGAGGCACCGCCCGCGGTGACCCTCTCCGGCGACTCCGGCCCGCTCGGCGTCACCCTCGTCAACGGCCTCGACCAGCCGGTCGAGGTGCGGGTGCAGGTGCGCACCGACGGCGCGCTGACGCTCAGCGGCGGCGGCGTACGACGCCTCGGTCCCGGGGCGCGCAGCGTGGTGCGCTTCGAGGCCACCACGAGCCGCGCCGGTGTGCACAAGGTCCAGCTGGCGGTCACCAGCCTCGAGGGCGTACCGCTCGGCGCGTCCGACGAGCTCCCCATCCGCGCGGCCCGGGTGAGCGCGCTCATCTGGATCGTCATGGCCCTCGGCGGCCTCGTGCTGTTCGGGATGGTCGGCTATCGGCTGCCGGGCCAGATCCGGGCGCGGCGCGCGCAGCTCGCGGCAGACCAAGCCGCAGACCAAGCCGCAGACCAAGCCGCAGACCAAGCAGCCGAGCGCGAGCAGGCCGACGCCGACGACCCACCCGACGAGCCCGACGACCAGCGGGACGAGCCCGCGCCGCAGTCCCCCGTCGGGGAGCGTTCGTGAGCGACCAGCGGGTCCTGGCCAACTCGGCCGTGATGGCGGCCGGCACGATCTTCTCCCGCGCGTCCGGATTCATCCGGAGCGCGCTGCTGGTGGCCGCGCTCGGCGCGGGGCTGCGCGGCGACCTGTTCACCATCGCCAACACCCTGCCCAACATGGTCTACATCCTGCTGGCCGGCGGCATCTTCAACGCCGTGCTGGTGCCGCAGCTGGTCCGGCGGATCACCGACGACCCCGACGGCGGCGACGCCTACGCCAGCCGGGTGATCACCCTCTCGGCGCTCTTCCTCGGCTCCGTCACGGTGCTGCTGGTCGTGCTCGCACCCCAGCTGCTGCGCCTCTACCTCGACGGCCGCCTCCTCGCCCCCGACCGGGTCGCGCACCTGGAGTCGATCGTCGACCTGACCCGATGGTGCCTGCCGCAGGTCTTCTTCTACGGCATGTACGTCCTGGTGGGCCAGGTGCTCAACGCCCGCGGTCGCTTCGGCCCGATGATGTGGGCGCCCATCGCCAACAACCTCATCTCCGTGGCGATGCTGCTGGTCTACCTCGTGGTCTGGGGATCGGTCGGCGACGGCCCCGAGCAGTACGCGCCGCTCGGCACCGACCAGGAGGTGCTGCTCGGCCTCGGCTCGACGCTGGGCATCGTGGCCCAGTTCGTGGTGCTCGTGCCCTACCTCCGGGCGTCGGGCTTCACCTACCGCCCGCGCTTCGACTTCCGCGACCCCGAGCTGCGCCACACCCTGTCGCTCGGCATCTGGACGGTCCTGTTCGTCATCGTCACCCAGGCGGCCTACCTCGTCGTGGTCAGGCTGGCCTCCGGCGGCACGGCCGGGGGCGGCGACGGCACCGGCTACACCGTCTACAGCAGCAGCCTGCTGATCATGATGGTGCCGCACTCGATCATCACCGTGTCGCTCGCCACCGCGATCCTGCCCCAGCTCTCCGTGCACGCCCACGACGGCCGGCTGCGTGACCTCGGCAGCACCGTCGGCTCGACGCTGCGCACCGCGCTCGCGCTCGTGCTCCCCTTCGCGGTCATCCTGCCGGTCGTCGCCGGCGACGTGGCCGGCTTCGCGTTCGGGTGGGGCGGCGGCGCCGACACCGCCGCCAGCTTCGCTCCGACCCTCGCCCTCTTCGGTCCGGCGCTGGTGTTCTTCACCATCCACTACTTCATGCTGCGCGGCTTCTACGCCATGGAGATGACGCGGCTGGTCTTCTTCATCCAGGTCGCGGTGTCGGCCACCAACGTCCTGGTCGCCACCGTGCTGGTGCCCTCGCGCCCGGCCGAGGAGACGGCGCCGATGCTCGTCGTCGCCTACCTGGCGTCGTACGTCGTGGGCGCGGTGGTGAGCTTCACCCTGCTCCGGCGCACGGTGGGCGGGCTCGAGACGCCCCAGCTGCTCCGGTTCCTGGTGCGGATGGCCGTGGTGCTCGCCTTCGCGGGCGCGACGGCGTGGCTGGTCGGGCTCGCCCTGGCCGACCTCGGTGAGCGTCCCGGGCCCCTGGTCGGGCTGGTCCGGGGCGGGGCCAGCGCGCTGGCCGGGTTCGTGGTCGTGCTCGGCGGCGCCCGGTTGCTGCGCATCCGCGAGGTGACAACCGTGCTGGACACCGTCGCGGCGCGCCTCCGGCGCGGGTGAGACTGCCTAGAGTGGACCCGCAACCGGACGTGTGAGGAGAGGTGGGGTGAGCGGTGGCTGCGTCGATGCAGGCCGGTGACGTCCTCGCCGGGCGCTACCGCCTCGACGACCTCCTGGCCGAGTCGGGTGCCGGCCGGTTCTGGCGGGCCCACGACCTCGTGCTGCACCGCCCGGTCGCCGTCCACATCCTCGGCCGCGACGACGACCGCGCCCAGCCGCTCCTCGAGGCGGCGCGGCGCACCGGCCCGGTCATCGACCGGCGGCTGCTGCGGGTGCTCGACGCCGAGGAGGCCGACGGCCGCTGCTTCGTGGTCAACGAGTGGGGCCAGGGCGACTCCCTCGACATCCTGCTCACCCGCGAGGGGCCGATCGCCCCCCGCCGCGCCGCCTGGCTCGTCGCCGAGGTGGCCGACAGCCTCGTCGGGGCGCACGAGGCGGGGCTCGCCCACGGCTGCCTGACCCCCGAGCACGTGCTGGTCGACCAGCACGGCCAGGTACGCATCATCGGCTTCGGCGTCGAGGCCGCCCTGCGCGGCCTCCCGCCCGGTCGGGCGCAGGTCGACGACGTCGACCTGGTGGGGCTGCTCTACTGCGCGCTCACCGGCAAGTGGGCCGGGGTCTCCCCCTCCGCCCTGCCTCCCGCACCCGAGGTGCACGGGCGGGTGCTGCGCCCACGGCGGGTCCGCGCCGGCATCCCGCGGATGCTCGACGCGCTCTGCGACCAGGTGCTCAACCCCCAGCGCGAGGACGCCCCGCCGCCCTCGGCCCGCACCGTGCGCGACCTGCTCCTCGAGCACGTCGGGGAGACGACCGGCACCCACGTGCCCGCCCACCCCCTCCACGCCGTGCTTCCCATCGCCACCTCGTCGCCGCCCACCGTCTCCGGCGCGCCGCCCACCCCCGTCCTGGCCCCCGACCTGGCCCCCGACCTGGCCCCCGACCTGGCCCCCGACCTGGCCCCCGGGGCCGCCACCCACACCGCCACCGAGGTCGAGGACGGCACCCGCACCGACGTCGAGCTGGTGGTCCCGTCCGGCTCGGACACCGACACCGAGGTCGCCCCCCGGGTCGGTCCCGCGGCCGACGCCGACCCCGGGTCGCCGCCTGCCGACGCGTCGGCGCCCGCTCCCGATCCCGCTCCCGCTCCGTCGGTGACCGACCTGCCCACCGAGGCCGGGATGCCGGTGTTCCACGACGACGACGAGGTCGACTGGCTGCGTGCGCGCGCGGAGCGGCCCGCGCCGCCGCCGCCGCTCGACGAGCCGGAGCCCAAGCCGCTCTTCGCCCCCGACCCGCCCGACGGTCAGCCCGTACGCCGCCCGCGCCCCGGCAGCCGGGCCGTCACCGACTCGTCCTACTGGCCGTGGGACTCGGGCCCCAACACCGACTCCGGCGTACGTCCGCTCGGGCGCGACACCGGGTCGTGGGCCTCCGGGTCGTGGTCGGACGACCGCTGGGACACCGGCGACGTCGACGACACCGGCGACCAGGTGCCCGGACGCCGCTGGATCCGGCTCGCGCTGATCATGGGCATCTGCCTGCTCGTGGGGGTGGCCGCCGTCGCCGCCTACCAGCTCGGGCTCAAGCCGCCCACGCCCGGCTCCGGCGACGAGCCGACCGCCACGGCCAGCCCCAGCGTCGCCGAGCCGACGGCCTTCGCCCACCTGAGTGCCGTCGACTTCGACCCGCAGGGCGCCGCCCCGCAGGAGGAGAACCCCGACTCGGTGCCCAACGTCCTCGACGGCGACCCGGCCACCTCGTGGTCGACCTCGACCTACGAGCAGAACTTCGGCCCGGCCGGCCTCAAGACCGGGGTCGGCCTCGTCGTCGACCTCGGCGCCACCAAGGCGGTGCGCCGGGTGGTCGTCTCCACCACCGGCGGACAGACCTCGCTCGCCGCCTACGTCACCTCCGAGCCGCCCACCGGCGTCGCCGAGCTCACCCCGGTCGGCACCGCCTCCGGCACCGGCGACCTGACGGTCGACCTCGACGAGGCGGTGTCCGGGCGCTACGTCACGGTCTGGCTCACCCTGCTGCCCCAGGTCGACGACGGCTTCCGCGGCACGATCACCGAGGTGCAGGTGCTCGGGTGAGGACCGCCGCGAGCGACGAGCGCTCCGACCAGGCGCTGCTGCAGGCCCACGTCGACGGCGACGCGGAGGCGTTCGGCGTGCTGTTCGCCCGCCACCGCGACCGCCTGTGGGCGGTCGCGCTGCGCACGATGGGCAACCCCGAGGACGCTGCCGACGGACTCCAGGACGCCATGATCGCGGCGTTCCGTCGCGCCGGCTCCTACCGCGGCGAGGCCGCCGTCACGACCTGGCTGCACCGGGTCGTGGTCAACGCGTGCCTCGACCGCATCCGGTCGGCGCGGATCCGGCGCCTCGAGGCGCTGCCCGACGACGTCGAGGACCGCGGCACCGTGGTGGCCACCGCGGTGCGCGACGACCGGCCCGACGAGGTCGCCGTCGACTCCGAGCGCCGTCGGCGCGTGCTCGACGCGCTCGCGACCCTGCCCGCCGAGCAGCGCGCCGCGCTCGTGCTGGTCGACATGGAGGGCTACCCCGTCGCGGAGGTGGCCCGGATGCTCGGGTGCGCGGAGGGCACGGTGAAGTCCCGCTGCTCGCGCGGACGCACCAAGCTGGCCGGGATCCTCGCCGACCTCCAGCACCCCGCCGGTGACCCGCCCCACGGGAACCCGCCGCCCGACGGTCCCGTCCAACCGAGCGTGCGGCCGCGGGGACCGCCCGCGCCCTGACCCCGTTCTCCGATCCCGACCCTGGTCCGTGACCGGGTCGCCCGACCCCGACCGTGACCACGCCGCGCCGCCCGAGGAGGTGAGCCCCGATGCCCGATCCCTCCGGGCTGCCACCCGAGCAGGAGGCCGTACGCCGTCTCCTCGCCGACGCGCGTCACGACGAGTCCACGCCTCCCGAGGTCGTCGCGCGCCTCGACGACACCCTGGCCTCGCTCGTCGCCGAGCGCGGTGCGGACGCGACGGCCGCGTCGTCGCCCGGGAGGATCGTCGACATCGGCTCGCGCCGGCGGCGCCGCGCCGGGATCGGGCTGCTGGCCGCCGCGTCGGTCGTGGTCGCCGGGGTCGCGATCGGCCAGGCCCTCCCCCGTGACGGCTCCGACGACGCCAGCGCCGGGTCCTCCTCCCAGAGCTCGATCGCCGGGGCCCCCGCGCCGAGCCGCGACCCGAGCTCCCGTGACAGTGCCGACGACGGGGCCGACGACGGGGCCGGTGCGGCCGAGTCCGCGCCGGAGTCGCTCAAGAGCGGCGGTGCGACGGCGTTCGCGGGTCGTCCCACTCTCTCCTCAGCGGACTCCCGCCTCGACGACGAGCTGTTGGCGCTGCGCCCGCAGGCCTCCGCCCGGCACCGGGTGGTCGGCTCGCCCGACGCCGTCGACGGCTGCGACCTGCCGGACCTGGGCCGTGGGCGCCGCCTCCTCGTGGAGGTCGACGGCCAGCCCGGCGTGGTGGTGTTCCGTCGCCCCGACGGCGCTGCCCAGCAGGCCGAGGTCTACGTGTGCGGGATCACCGACCCGGTGCGCACCCTCACGCTGCCCGCGCCCTGAGCGCCCCTCCGCTGCGGAACAACACTCCCCTACGATCCGTTGAGGATGGCGTACCGCCCACCCCCCAGTCGATCCCGCAGGAGTCACTGACCACTCATGAGCACCAGCACCGAGACGCGCAACGTCATCATCATCGGCTCGGGCCCCTCGGGCTACACCGCCGCCGTCTACGCGGCCCGCGCCTCGCTCAACCCGCTCGTCCTCGAGGGCTCGGTCACCGCCGGTGGCGCGCTGATGAACACCACGGAGGTGGAGAACTTCCCCGGCTTCCGCGACGGCATCATGGGTCCGGCGCTGATGGACGAGATGCGCGCCCAGGCCGAGCGGTTCGGCGCCGAGCTGGTCTCCGACGACGTCGTCGAGGTCGACCTCACCGGTGATGTGAAGGTCGTGAAGACCACCACTGAGACCTACACCGCGCGCGCGGTGATCCTCGCCACCGGCTCGGGCTACCGCAAGCTCGGACTGCCCAACGAGGAGGAGCTCTCCGGGCGCGGCGTGTCGTGGTGCGCGACCTGCGACGGCTTCTTCTTCCGCGAGCAGCACATCGCGGTGGTCGGCGGTGGCGACTCGGCCATCGAGGAGGCGACCTTCCTGACCCGCTTCGGCTCCAAGGTCTCGCTGATCGTGCGCCGCGACGAGCTGCGCGCCTCCAAGATCATGCAGGAGCGGGCGTTCGCCGACCCCAAGCTCGAGATCGAGTGGAACTCGGTCGTGGAGAGCATCAACGGCAGCGACCGTCTCGAGTCGATCACCCTCAAGGACACCGTCACCGGCGAGACCCGCGAGCTGCCCGCCACCGGGCTGTTCATCGCGATCGGCCACGACCCGCGCTCGGAGCTGCTCACCGGGCAGGTCGACCTCGACGGCGACGGCTACGTGCTGGTCCGGCACCCCTCCACGGCCACTAACCTGCCCGGGGTGTTCGCCGCCGGCGACCTGGTCGACCACCACTACCGCCAGGCGATCACCGCCGCCGGCACCGGCTGCTCGGCCGCGCTCGACGCCGAGCGCTACCTCGCCGAGCTCGACCACACCGGGGCGACGGCCCGCCAGGCCCAGGACGACGTCGCGATGGACGCGCTCACCGACCAGGTGCAGACCGCCGGCCTCTGAGGCGCGCCCGGGAACATCTGCCCCCGACCCCGTGTTGGGACAGCACTGACTTCCGTCGCATCAACAGCATCGAGAGAGAGGCACACCCGTGGGCAACATCGCCGCCGTGACCGACGCCGAGTTCGAGGCGCAGGTCCTGAAGTCTGACAAGCCGGTCCTCGTGGACTTCTGGGCCGAGTGGTGCGGCCCGTGCCGCCAGGTCGCCCCGATCCTCGACGAGCTCAACGCCGAGCACGGCGACAAGCTCACGTTCCTCAAGATGAACGTCGACGAGAACCCCGTGACGCCGTCGTCCTACCGGGTCACCGGCATCCCGACGATCAACGTCTACCAGGGCGGCGAGGTCGTGAAGTCCATCGTGGGCGCCAAGCCCAAGGCCGCGCTGCTCAAGGAGCTCGACGGCATCATCTGAGCCCCACCTCTAGTCGCGCGAGGCGACCCGCACCGATCCGATCGGGCGGGTCGCCTTCTGCGTGGGGCGCACCACCCCCCAGACCTTCTCGAGGGCGAGCTCGACCTCGTCCTTCCAGCTCAGCGTCGTGCGCAGGTCCATCCGCAGCCGCGGCGTCGTCGGGTGCGCCCGCTGGACGGTGAAGCCCACCCGGCCGAGGAAGTCTGCCGGCAGCACGCACCCGACGGTGTGCCCCCGCGTGTCGCCGTAGGCCTCGATGGTGGTGTGACCTCGCTCGACCAGGTCGGCGGCCATCGACTGGACCAGCAGGCGTCCGAGTCCGCTGCGCCGCAGGGACGGCTCGACCCAGGCGGTGGCCGCGATGATCGCGTCGGGCGAGCCCGGGGCGGTCGGCAGGGCCGCGGCACCGGGCAGCCGCGGCACCGGGGCGTAGACGATGTGCCCGACCGTACGACCGTCGATGCGCACCACCCGCCCGCACGGACCCCACTCGCGTGTCACCGACGCGAGCCAGCGCTCCTTCTCGGCGATCCGGTCGGCGTCGTCGAGGCGCGAGCGCTCGACCGGGGTGAGCTCCCAGAACACGCACGAACGCACCGGGTCGGCCAGCTCGCGGAGGTGGTCGAGCGTCAGGTACGCGGTCTTGCGGGACACGTCTCGATGCTAGACCGCGACCGCGCCTGAGAGGATGAGGCGTGCGCCCGATCCGACAGAGCAAGAAGCTGCAAGGTGTCCGCTACGACGTCCGCGGCCCGATCCTGCTGGAGGCGCAGCGGCTCGAGGCCGAGGGCCACCGGATCCTCAAGCTCAACATCGGCAACACCGCCCCGTTCGGGTTCGAGGCGCCCGAGCAGATCCTCGCCGACATGATCCACCACCTGCCCCAGTCGCAGGGCTACGCCGACAGCCAGGGCATCTGGTCGGCGCGCACCGCCGTCATGCACTACTACCAGTCGCGCGGGCTGCGCGACGTGGGCGTCGAGGACGTCTTCATCGGCAACGGCGTGTCCGAGCTGATCTCGATGGTGCTCCAGGCGTTCGTCGACGACGGCAACGAGATCCTCGTGCCGGCCCCCGACTACCCGCTGTGGACGGGCGCCGTGACGCTCGCCGGTGGCGTCCCCGTGCACTACCGGTGCGACGAGGCCAACGAGTGGAATCCCGACCTCGCCGACATCGAGGCCAGGATCACCGAGAACACCCACGCCATCGTCATCATCAACCCCAACAACCCCACGGGCGCCGTCTACAGCGCGGAGACCGTCAAGGCCCTCGTCGACATCGCGCGGCGCCACCAGCTCGTCGTGATGGCCGACGAGATCTACGAGAAGATCCTGTTCGAGGACGCCCAGCACCACCACGCGGCGACCTACGGCGGCAACGACGTGCTGTGCCTGACGTTCTCGGGGCTGTCCAAGGCCTACCGGGTGTGCGGCTACCGCGCCGGCTGGGTGATGATCTCGGGGCCCAAGGAGATCGCGACCGACTTTCTCGAGGGGCTCACGCTCATCGCCAACATGCGCATGTGCGCCAACGTGCCCGCCCAGCACGCCATCCAGACCGCCCTGGGCGGCTACCAGTCCATCGAGGAGTTCATCGGCCCCGGAGGACGCTTCTACGAGCAGTCCATGCTCGCCCACCGGCTCCTCAACGAGATCCCCGGCGTCAGCAACGTCAAGCCGCGCGGGGCCCTCTACTGCTTCCCGCGGCTCGACCCGGCCGTCTACGCGGTCGATGACGACCAGGAGCTGGTGCTCGACCTGCTGCGGGCCAAGAAGATCCTCGTCACGCACGGCACGGGGTTCAACTGGCCCGAGCCCGACCACTTCCGGCTGGTGACGCTGCCCGAGGCGTCGGTGCTCGAGGAGGCCATCGGGCGCATCGCCGACTTCCTCGCCACGCGACGCTGATCACGAACGGTCGCCGCGCCGCTCGGGCGACCCCTAGGCTCCTCGCCATGCGCGATGTGACCTACCCGCCGATCATCGTCACCGCCAAGACGGCCTTCCGCCTCCTCGGCCAGGACATCAGGCTCTGCGGCACCGACCACGTGCCCCGCGAGGGGGGCGTGCTGCTGGCGTTCAACCACGTCAGCTACCTCGACTTCATCTACGGCGGGCTCGCCGCCCACCCGTCGCGACGGCTGGTCCGGTTCATGGCCAAGCGCGAGATCTTCGACCACCGCGTCGGCGGTCCGGTCATGCGCTCGATGCATCACGTCCGGGTCGACCGGGGCGAGGGCGTGGAGAGCTTCCACCAGGCCGTCGACCTGCTCCGTCGCGGGGAGGCGGTCGGGATCTTCCCCGAGGCCACCATCTCGCGCGCCATGGAGCTCAAGGAGTTCAAGACCGGTGCCGTCCGCATCGCCGCCGCGGCCGACGTTCCGCTCCTGCCCGTGATCCTGTGGGGCACCCAGCGGTTGATGACCAAGGACCACCCGCGCGACTTCTCCCGCGGGCGCGCCATCTCGATCACCGTGGGCGAGCCCCTGCACCCGACGGGCGACGACCCGGTGGGTGAGACCGCGCAGCTCCACGACCGGATGTCCGAGCTGCTGCGCGAGACCATCGCCGCCCACCCGGCAGCGGAGCAGCCGCCGGGCTCGTGGTGGCTGCCCGCGTCGATGGGAGGCGGTGCCCCCACGCTCGAGCAGGCCGCGCGGCTCGACGCCGAGGAGAAGCGCGAGCGCGCCCGGCGCCGCGCCGAGAAGCGTGCCTCCACGCAGGCAGCGATGCCGGCAGACAAGCAGCCAGAGCGCTAGATCGATCTGTCGCTAGGTCGCCACATCGTTACATCGATTGAGCGACATGTCGCTTTGTCGACATTGGTCGACGCCGTCTCGAGACCGCGCACACCGGCCCCGGATCGTACGTGGTGTGTCGGCCCGCCCACCGTCAGATCGGGCGGTCGTCCCCGTTGCGCGGGTCCATGATGTCGACGATCCGGCGCAGGTCGTCGAGGCTGGCGAACTCGACGGTGATTTTGCCCTTGGCCTTGCCGAGATCGACCTTGACGCGCGTCTCGAGACGGTCGGAGAGCCGGTCGGCGAGCTCGCCGAGGCCGGGCGCGACGGGCTTGTTGCGCCGCACCCGGGGGGCGGCCTCCTCGACGCCGACCGACACGATCTCCTCGAGCCCGCGCACCGAGATGCCCTCGGCGGTGACCCGTGCAGCGAGCTTGTCCTGGAGCGTCGCGTCGTCGACCGAGAGGAGCGCGCGTGCGTGCCCGGCCGAGAGCACTCCCGCAGCGACGCGGCGCTGGACGGCGGGAGAGAGCTTGAGCAGCCGCAGGGTGTTGGAGATCTGCGGTCGCGAGCGACCGATGCGCTGGGCCAGCTCCTCGTGGGTGCAGCCGAAGTCCTCGAGCAGCTGACCGTAGGCCGCCGCCTCCTCGAGGGGGTTGAGCTGGGAGCGGTGGAGGTTCTCCAGCAGCGCGTCGCGGAGCATGTCCTCGTCGTCGGTCTCGCGCACGATCGCGGGGATCGTGTCGCGGCCGGCCTGCTGGGAGGCCCGCCACCGGCGTTCGCCCATGATGAGCTCGTAGCTCTCCTCGCCCGTGCGCCGCACCACCACCGGCTGCAGGAGACCGACCTCACGGATGGAGTGCACCAGCTCGGCGAGTGCCTCCTCCTCGAAGACCTGCCGCGGCTGGCGGGCGTTGGGCCGCACCTGGGCGATCGGCAGCTCGGCGAAGTAGGCGCCCGCGACGGGAGCGGCGGCGGCGCCCGCGTCCGCGGCGGCCGGTCCGCCACGGTCGGACGACGGCGCAGCGGCGGCGCCGGGCGTCGAAGGAGCGGGCTGGCTGGGCGTCGTGGGGATCAGCGAGCCCAGGCCACGACCCAGCCCGCGGCGCGGTGCGTTGGCGCTCATGCCTGGACCTCGATCATGTAGAAGCTCCCTTGGTCGCGATCTCACGGGCGGCCTCCAGGTAGGAGAGTGCTCCCGCCGACGCCGGATCGTAGGTCATCACGGTCTGCCCGTAGGACGGCGCCTCCGAGACCCGCACGGACCGCGGGACGGCGGTCTTGAGCACCTGGTCGCCGAAGTGCCCGCGGACCTCCTCGGCCACGCCGGCCGCGAGCCGGGTGCGGGCGTCGTACATCGTGAGCAGGATGGTCGAGATGGTCAGGCGGGGGTTGAGGTGCTGACGCACCATCTCCACCGTCTCCAGCAGCATCCCGAGGCCCTCGAGCGCGTAGTACTCCGCCTGGATCGGGATGAACATCTCCCGCCCCGCCACGAGCGCGTTGAGGGTGAGCAGCCCGAGCGACGGGGGGCAGTCGACGAGGACGTAGTCGAACCGCTCCTCGCCCGCGTCGGCCGCGCTCCCCACGAGGGGGTGGGCGGTGATGGCGCGGTCGAGCCGCTGCTCGCGCGCCACCACGCTGACGAGCTCGATCTCGGCCCCCGCCAGGTCGATGGTGGCCGGTACGACCCACAGCCCGGGCAGGTCGCCGCACTCGGTCATCACGTCGGCCAGCGGAGCGCCCTCGACGAGCATGTCGTAGGTCGACGGGACGCCACGGTGGTGGTCGATGCCGAGGGCCGTCGAGGCGTTGCCCTGCGGGTCGAGGTCGATGACCAGGACCTTCTGGCCGAGCTGGGCCAGGCCCGCCGCGACGTTGACCGTCGACGTCGTCTTGCCGACCCCGCCCTTCTGGTTGGCCACGACCATCACCCGGGTCGCCGGGGGACGTGCGACACCCTGACGGCGCAGTCCGCCGGTCCGCGCGAGCACCGAGTGCTGGGCGGCCTGGGCCAGTGGGGTCGCCTGGTCCGCGAAGTCGGTGTCCTGACCCGCGAGCTCGCCGGCGGTGCGCACCTGCCACGCCGGCTTGGTTTCACGTGAAACACCGCGGGTCGGGACGGGCGGCTCCGTCGCCGGGCGCTCGCTGGTTCCACGTGAAACATCGTCCTCAGACGGCGAGGATGGCACGGGCCGGTTGTCCCCGTTCTGTGGATGACCCACACCAAACTGTGGATAATCCCGCTCACCCCCCCCTGCCGCGTCGGTGGAAAACGGGTACGGCCGATCGCCGGCACGCCAGTGCTCACCGCCCTCGGGAACGCCGCCGCGCCCGTCGTCGGTGCCACCAGGGTGGACGGTGGGATCGTCATGGGGGCCGTGGCTCAACTCAGCTCACCTCTCGCTTGGTCGCTCGTCGGTCCCCGCGCGCGGGCCGCTTGGTGTGGGGCGTGGTCCGGTGCCCGCGGGCAAGAGGCCAACCTATCCGGCCCGGATCGGCCCACGGCACCCGGAGGACCGTCGTCGGCGGATCGAGCACGCCGACGCCGACCTCGAACACCTCGGGCTCGCCGCACCGCCAGCGACGCAACACCGCACGGGAGGCCGCGATCTCGTCGTGCACCGACCGACCCTTCATCGCCACGAGTGCGCCGGTCGGCGCCACCAGCGGCATCGACCAGCCCAGCAGCCGGTCGAGCGGGGCCACCGCGCGGGAGGTCACCACGTCGTACGTCTCGATGCCGTGCAGCTCCTCCGCCCGTCCCCGCACCACGCGCACGTGCGTCAGCCCGAGCTCGGCGACCACCTCGTCGAGGAACGTCGTGCGCCGTAGCAGCGGCTCCACCAGCGTCACCGCCAGGTCGGGACGTGCGATCGCGACCACGACACCGGGCAGGCCTGCTCCGGTGCCGATGTCGCACACCGTCGATCCGTCCGGGATCGCCTCGGCGAGCACCGCTGAGTTGAGCAGGTGCCGATCCCAGAGTCGCGGCGCCTCGCGCGGGCCGATCAGCCCACGCACGACGCCCTCGGTCGCCAAGAGCTCGGCGTAGCGCTCCGCAAGCGGCAGCCGGTCGGACGCGAACACCCCCCGCGCCTCGGGAGGCACGGAGGGTGTTTCACGTGAAACGTCGTCGCTCACGCCGGGAGGATCACCACGTGTCGCTTGGGCTCCGCGCCCTCGGACTCCGAGGTGAGGCCGGCGGCGGCGACCGCGTCGTGGACGACCTTGCGCTCGAAGGCACTCATCGGGTCGAGCGAGACCGGCTGGCCCGACCCCTTCACCTGGGCGATGGACGTCTCGGCCAGGGCGACGAGGCGCTCGCGCTGCTGGGCGCGGTGTCCGTCGATGTCGAGCATCAGGCGCGAGCGTTCGCCGGTCTCGCGGTAGACCGCGAGACGGGTCAACTCCTGGAGCGCCTCCAGCACCTCGCCGTTGCGCCCCACGAGCAGGCTCAGGTCCGCGCCGCCGATCTGCACGCTCGCGCGGTCACCCTCGACGTCCATGTCGAGGTCACCGTCGAGGTCGGCGATGTCGAGGAGCTCCTCGAGGTAGTCGGCGGCGATGTCACCCTCGTTCTCGAGGCGCTGCACCTTGGACGGGCGCGCGGCACCGGCCTCGTCCGCGCCGGCCTCGTCCGCACCGGCGGCGTCGACGGGTGCGGCGTCGACGTGGGTGGTGGCCCCGCCGTCGGGGGTGGCCTCGGTGGTCTCGCCGTCGGTCAGCTGCTCGCTCACGTGTGTCTCCTGGTCTCGATCACGGAGGACGGCGCCCGCAGGGTCGCCGTCCCGGGAAGTCTGGTCAGCGCTTCTTCTTCTGGTTGCGCTGGGCCTTGGTCTGGCGCTGCGGCTGCTGGCGGGACTGCGACTTCTCCGCGCGCCTGGCCTCCGCCTCCGCTGCGAGCCGCTCCTCCTCGAGCTGCGCGGGCGTCTTCTGTCCCTTGCGGGCCGCCTTCGCGCGGTCGCGCTGCTCCTTGGCGTCGGCCGCGGGCGTGCCGGGCGCGGGGTTGTTGCGGATCACGTAGAACTGCTGGCCCATCGTCCACAGGTTGGAGGTCGTCCAGTAGAAGAGGACGCCGACGGGGAACGCGATGCCACCCACGGCGAAGACGACCGGAAGGACGTAGAGCAGCATCTTCTGCTGCTGGGCGTAGGGGCCGGAGAGCGCGTCGGCCGGCATGTTCTTGCTCATCAGCTGGCGCTGGGTCAGGAACGTCGTCGCCGTCATGGCGAGCACGAGGAACGCGGCGAGCACCCGAACGCCGATGTCGTCGGTGTTGAGGAACGTGTCGGAGATCTTGGCCCCGAGGAAGATCGCGTCGCCGAACTGCGTGTTGAGCTGCTCGGTCATCAGGCCGCGCTCGTGCGAGGGGTCCTTGGCGGCCTGGTCGATCAGCCGGAACAGGGCGAGGAAGATCGGCATCTGCAGCAGGATCGGCAGGCAGGACGCGAACGGGTTGGTGCCCGAGTCCTTGTAGAGCTTCATCGTCTCCTGCGCGAGACGCTCACGGTCGTGGCCGTACTTCTTCTGCAGCTCGCGCACCTTGGGCTGGATGAGCTGCATGTTGCGGCTGGACTTGATCTGCTTGACGAAGAGCGGGATCAGCGCCATCCGGATGACGAGGGTCAGTCCGATGATCGAGAGGACCCACGCGACGCCCGACGTCTCGCCGAACAGGGAGCCGAACAGCTTGTGGAAGCCGACCAGCACCGCCGAGATGACGTAGTAGAGCGGGGCCATGATCGCGCCGCCGATGGCACCGAAGAAGTCGAGCACTCATGCTCCTCGAGTTGCAGGGGACTCCGCGGCCGAGCCGGCGCGGGAGGGAACGGGGTCGTAGCCGCCGGCTGCCCACGGGTGGCAGCGGACCAGACGACGTGCGGCCAGCCAGGTGCCACGCGGGGCGCCGTGCACGGTGACGGCCTCGAGCGCGTAGGCCGAGCAGCTCGGGTGGTAGCGGCAGACCTGGCCGTAGAGGGGGCTGATCGCGAAGCGCCAGGCGCGGATGAACCCGATGAGGAGGTGCTTCATGGGGTGCTCACCCTGCTCAGCGTACGGGCCAGATCGGCGCCGAGGGTGGCGTACGACGCATCGGCCGCGGCCGGGAGCGCACGGACCACGAGCGCAGCACGACCCGGGAGCCCCTCCAGTGCGGGGAGGTGCTCCCGGGTCAGGTGCCGAAGTCGTCTCTTCACACGGTTGCGCGTGGCGGCGTTGCCCACGGACTTGCCGACCGTGAACCCCACCTGCACCGGCGCCGGTGTCGCGTCGGGATCCACCCACAGGTGGACGACGAGCGTCGAGGAGCCGGAACGCCGCCCCTGGCGCACCGTGCGACGGAAGCCGTCAGCGGTGGTGAGGCGGTGGGCAGCGGAGAGCACGGCGGGCGCCGTGGGCCCCGGCCTCAGACGGCCAGGCTCTTGCGGCCCTTGCGGCGCCGGCTGGACAGGATGGCGCGACCGGCACGGGTCCGCATGCGCAGGCGGAAGCCGTGCACCTTGTGACGGCGACGGTTGTTCGGCTGGTACGTACGCTTGCTCACGGCTATTTCTCCGAAGGTTTCGAGGGATGTCCACTCCACACGGCGTCGGTGCAGGCGTTCGGCCGGCACCGCGCACCCACGCAGCCGCCAGGCGGCGGATCGTGGACATGCGGCACCCGTCGACAGGGAGCGACCGGCCAACGGTACGCGGAGGGCAAACGGGGGGTCAAACCCGCGAGCCCTCCCGGGGGCCGACCCTGTGGATGACGTCTTGCTCCACGGCTCGCTCGGTTGTTACGTTCCCTGTGTCCGCGGTCTCGTCCGGCCACGGTCCCCCCAGGGTCCACGAGGTCGTGCGACCCGGGCCACGACGGCCGCCAACAGCCCCGTGACCTGCGGAGACGATGGTGGGGGCCCGACGCAGGAGGAGGCCACGGGGATCCGGCCCCCCGGGTCGCGACCGGCCGTTCACAGCTTGTGGACAACTCTGTGGAAGCCTCACCGTCGGATCGGTGGCGCGTCCGTGCGAGGCGGGGGATTTCCGAGCAGCAACACGCGCATGACGACATGGTGGAAGCGAAGGCGGTCCGGGTGGACGACCAGCAGGTAGATCTCGGGACGGCGTGGCAGCAGATCGTCGAGGACCTCCAGCCCAACCAGCGCGCCTGGCTGAGGCCGAGCGTGCCGATGACGCTCCACGAGAACACCGCGATCATCGCGGTCCCCAACGACTTCACCCGCAACCAGCTCGAGGGCCGGCTGCGCAACCACATCGAGGACGCGCTCTCCGAGGGCTTCGGCCGCGAGATCCGCATGCTCGTCACGGTCAACCCCGCGCTCGAGGGCGAGTCGCCGTCCCACATCGACGAATCGACAGATCGATCTGTCTCTTTGTCGACAAACCCGCAGGCGGTCTACGAGCCGCCTGCGCCACGAGCGCCGGAGGCCTACGAGCCGATGGGCGGCGGGGCCGCCGAGCGTCGCCCCTCCGCGCTGGAGACCCGGCTCAACCCCAAGTACACGTTCGAGACGTTCGTCATCGGCTCGTCCAACCGGTTCCCGCACGCGGCCGCCGTCGCCGTCGCCGAGGCGCCCGGCAAGGCCTACAACCCGCTCCTGGTCTACGGCGAGTCGGGCCTGGGCAAGACCCACCTGCTCCACGCGATCGGCCACTACGTGCGCAGCCTCTACAGCAACGCCAAGGTGCGCTACGTCTCCAGCGAGGAGTTCACCAACGAGTTCATCAACGCGATCCGCGACGACCGCCAGGACAGGTTCAAGCGGCGCTACCGCGACGTCGACGTGCTGTTGATCGATGACATCCAGTTCCTCGAGGGCAAGACGCAGACGCAGGAGGAGTTCTTCCACACGTTCAACACCCTCCACAACGCCAACAAGCAGATCGTGCTGACCTCCGACCGCGCTCCCAAGCGGCTCGAGGCGCTCGAGGACCGCCTGCGCAACCGCTTCGAGTGGGGCCTGATCACCGACGTCCAGCCGCCCGACCTCGAGACCCGCATCGCGATCCTGCGCAAGAAGGCGGCGATGGACCGGCTCACCGCGCCGCCCGACGTGCTGGAGTTCATCGCCTCCAAGATCCAGACCAACATCCGCGAGCTCGAGGGCGCGCTGATCCGGGTGACGGCCTTCGCCAACCTCAACCGCCAGGAGGTCGACATGACCCTGGCCGAGATCGTGCTCAAGGACCTGATCCCCGAGGGTGGCGAGCCCGAGATCACCCACCCGCTGATCATCGCCCAGACCGCGGCCTACTTCGGGGTCAGCCTCGAGGACCTCACCGGGCCCTCGCGCGGCCGGCACCTGGTCATGGCCCGCCAGATCGGGATGTACCTGTGCCGCGAGCTCACGTCGATGTCGCTGCCGCAGATCGGCCGCGAGTTCGGCGGGCGCGACCACACCACGGTGATGTACGCCGACCGCAAGATCCGTCAGCTCCTCGCCGAGCGGCGCGCGGTCTTCAACCAGGTCAGCGAGCTCACCAACCGGATCAAGATGCAGGCCCGCCAGCGCTGACCAGACTCGACACCGGGCTCGCACCGGCCCCGCACCGGCGCACCCGCGTGGAGGTCGCTCGTGTGTGGAGAACTTGTGGTTCGGTCCGCCGCGTCGTCCCCAGCCCTTGTGGACTTCATGGGACGAACGACACGAACCGCCGGCTCGTCCACACCACCCCGCGAGTCGTCGGTCCGGCGTCCACACCCGTCATCCACAGCGTTCCGGCGCCCTGACCTGCACCAACGCGTCCCATCCACAGTTTCCACGGACCCTATGACGACTATGAACCTCACCATGGGACTCATCACCCACCAACGAATGACAACCCTCCCTCTGGGGAGAACCCTGCCGCCGCGCCGACAGCGCGTGGCAGGATGCACTTCCCACGTGCACGCGTGTGGTTCTCGTCTGCGTGCAGTCACTCGTTGCCCGCACCACCACCTCTCGTCGAGGAGACCCTTGTGAAGTTCCGCGTCGAACGCGACGTCTTCGCCGATGCCGTTGCCTGGGCTGCCCGCAGCCTGCCGGTCCGTCCCAGCTCGCCGGTCCTGGCCGGCCTGCTGATCGAGGCGAGCGACGCCGGGCTGGTGCTCTCGACGTTCGACTACGAGACCTCGGCCCGCGCCACCCTCTCCGCGGAGGTCAACGACGAGGGCCGTGCGCTGGTCAGCGGCCGCCTGCTCGCCGACATCTGCCGCAGCCTGCCGGCCAAGCCCGTCGAGCTGACCCTCGAGGGTCCGCGCGTCTCGCTCACCTGCGGGTCGGCGCGCTTCAGCCTCCAGACCATGCCGGTCTCCGACTACCCCACGCTGCCCGAGATGCCGTCGGCCACCGGCACCGTCTCCAGCGCCGACTTCGCCCACGCCGTCGCCCAGGCCGTGACGGCCGCGGGCCGTGACGACATGCTCCCGGTCCTCACCGGCGTCCGCATCGAGATCGACGGCTCCACGATGGCGCTGCTGGCCACCGACCGGTTCCGGCTCTCGCACCGCGAGCTCACCTGGAACCCGCAGTCGCCCGACGTGTCGGTCGCCGCGCTCGTCCCGGCCAAGGTGCTCGGCGACACGGCCAAGTCGCTGACCTCGGGCGCGGAGATCACCATCGCGCTGAGCGCCAGCGGCGCCGGCGAGGGCCTGATCGGGTTCGAGGGCACCGGGCTCGGCGGCGTACGCCGCACCACGACGCGCCTGCTCGACGGGGAGTTCCCCAAGGTGCGCTCGCTGTTCCCGTCCGAGCACCTCACGGTGGCGAAGGTCAACAAGGCCGAGCTCATCGAGACCGTCAAGCGCGTCGCGCTGGTGGCCGAGCGCAACACCGCGGTGCAGATGAAGTTCGGCGACAACCAGATCGTCCTCGACGCCGGCTCCGGCGACGAGGCGATGGCGACCGAGGCGGTCGACGCCGACATCACCGGCGACGACCTCACGACAGGCTTCAACCCACAGTTCCTGCTCGACGGGCTGAGCGCGATCGACGGCGAGATGGTCGACCTGGCGTTCACCCAGGCGACCAAGCCGGTCGTCATCTCCGGCACCGACACCGACGACACCGGCTCCTTCCGCTACCTGCTGATGCCCCGGCGCCTGCTCGGCTGATCGCGCGCCCGGCCGTCGGATCCCACAGGATCCGGACCGGCCGGACCGGACCGGACTGCGGCTAGGCTCACCGACATGGACATCGGACTCGTCGGGCTCGGCAAGATGGGCGGCAACATGCGCGAGCGCATGCGCCGCGCGGGACTCACGGTCGTGGGCTTCGACCGCAACCCCGACGTCAGCGACGTCGGCTCGCTCGAGGAGCTGGTCGAGGCGCTGCCGAGCCCGAAGGTCGTGTGGGTCATGGTCCCGGCCGGCGACCCGACCCGCGCGACGATCGCCGAGCTCGCCGACCTGCTCGGTCCGGGCGACGTCGTCGTCGACGGCGGCAACTCGCGCTGGACCGACGACATCGCCAACGCCGAGCTGCTCGCGGAGAAGGAGATCGGCTACGTCGACTGCGGCGTCTCCGGCGGCGTCTGGGGCCTCGACAACGGCTACGCCCTGATGTACGGCGGCGACGGCGACGACATCGCCAAGGTCCGGCCGGCCTTCGACGCGCTCGCCCCCGAGGGCGACTTCGGCTCCGTCCACGCGGGCAAGGTGGGCGCCGGCCACTTCTCCAAGATGGTCCACAACGGCATCGAGTACGCGATCATGCAGTCCTACGCCGAGGGCTGGGAGCTGCTCGAGAAGGTCGACATGGTCGACAACGTCACCGAGGTGTTCCGCTCGTGGCGCGAGGGCACCGTCATCCGTTCGTGGCTGCTCGACCTGATGGTCGCCGCGCTCGACGACGACCCGGGCCTGAGCAAGGTCGCCGGCTACGCCGAGGACTCCGGCGAGGGCCGGTGGACCGTCGAGGCAGGCATCGAGAACGCCGTCGCGACCCCCGCGATCACCGCCGCCCTCTACGCCCGCTTCGTCTCGCGGCAGGACGACAGCCCGGCGATGAAGGCGGTCGCCGCGATGCGCAACCAGTTCGGCGGGCACGCGGTGCGCACCCCGGCCCCCAAGGGCGGCGACGCGGAGGGCGCCACCGGGCCCGACCAGTCCGAGACCGCGCAGAAGGCCGGCGCCGGCAGCGGCCAGGAGCCGAGCGAGAGCTAGGTCCCCTTGCACGTCGCGCACCTGACCCTGCACAACTTCCGCTCCTACGCCGACATCGACGTCGCGCTGGAGCCGGGGGCGACGGCGTTCATCGGACGCAACGGCCAGGGCAAGACCAACCTGGTCGAGGCGATCGACTACCTCTCCCGGCTGTCGTCCCACCGGGTGGCGAGCGACGCACCCCTCGTCCGCGCCGGAGCCGAGCAGGCGATCGTGCGGGCCTCGGTCGTCAAGGAGGGGCGCACGGCGCTGCTCGAGGTCGAGCTCAACCCGGGTCGGGCCAACCGCGCCCGGATCAACCGCTCCCCCCTCCCCCGCCCCCGCGAGATCGTCGGCCTGGTGCGCACGGTCGTGTTCTCCCCCGACGACCTGACCCTGGTCAAGGGCGACCCGTCCGACCGGCGCCGGTTCCTCGACGACCTGCTGGTGCTGCGCACCCCGCGCCTGGCCGGCGTTCGCTCCGACTACGACCGGGTGCTCAAGCAGCGCAACAGCCTGCTCAAGACCGCCGGGGTGGCGCGTGGGTCCGCGCGCGACGCGGCGATGTCGACGCTGGAGATCTGGGACGACAACCTGGCGCGGGTCGGCGCGGAGATCCTCGGCGCCCGACTGCGGCTGGTCGACGACCTGCGCCCCTACCTCGGCAAGGCCTACGAGGCGGTCGCGCGCGGCGCGAGCCGCGACGACGCCGACCTCGACTACCGCGCGAGCGTCGAGGTGACCTCCTCGACCGGCGACCTCCAGCGGGCGCTGCTCGACGCGGTCGCGGCACGCCGCAAGGAGGAGCTCGACCGCGGCATCTCGCTCGTCGGCCCGCACCGCGACGAGCTGCTGCTCACCCTCGGCGACCCGCAGCTGCGGCTGCCGGTCAAGGGCTACGCCTCGCACGGCGAGTCGTGGTCGTACGCGCTCGCGCTCCGCCTGGCGTCCTACGACCTGCTGCGCGCCGACGGCGACGACCCGATCCTGGTGCTCGACGACGTGTTCGCCGAGCTCGACTCCGAACGACGCCAGCAGCTCGCCGAGCTCGTCGCGGGAGCCGAGCAGGTGCTGGTCACCGCCGCGGTCGCCGCCGACGTGCCCGCGTCGCTGCAGGGCGTGCGCTACCTCGTCGCGGACGGGGCGGTGACCCGTGACGGATGACGAGCGTCCCGGCGACCCCGGGACCGCGCGGGACGACACCACCGCCATCACCGACGGCGCCGATCCCGCCCCGGTGGCCGAGCACCGCGCCGACGGCCTCGACCTCGCCCGCGCTGCCGCACGTGCTGCCGCCGCCAGCCCTGGCTCGAAGCCCGCGCGGCGCCGCTCCGGGGGACCACGCCGTCGTACGACCCCGCGGGCGTCCGGCGCCCGGCCCGACGACCGCGACCCCCAACCGATCGACCAGGCGATGGGCCGGCTGATCGCCAACCACGGGTGGGAGCTCGACCTCAAGGTGCAGGGGGTGTTCGGCCGCTGGGCCGAGCTGGTCGGCTCCGAGGTGGCCGACCACTGCACGCCCGAGTCGTTCACCGACGGACGGCTGGTGGTGCGCACCGACTCCACCGCCTGGGCCACCCAGCTCAAGCTGCTGGCGCCGACGATCGTCCGCCGGCTCAACGAGGAGCTCGGCCACGGCACGGTCACGCTGATCGAGGTGGTCGGCCCGCACCTGCCGACCTGGACCAAGGGCCGGCTGTCCAGCCGCGACGGCCGCGGCCCGCGCGACACCTACGGCTGAGCACCCGGGCCGCCGCTCGCCGGCCGGAGCCCCCTCCGCGACGCTGGTTCATCAAGGTATGCAGGCGAACCGTCACTTCCCTCGCTCAGCTCGCCATGGGATGTGCGGGTTCGGCGACATACCTTGATGAACCGTCAGCCCGGGGCCGGGCCGCCGCCGACGCGAGCGCCGGAGCCGCGTTCTGTCGATCTGGCAGCCGTCGGACCACATGGGGACCCACCGACCCCCCCGTTCGCGCGCCTGACAGGCCCCCACGGGCCCGCTGACGCGATTTTCCGACCGGATCCCTCCCCAACCGGGGGTTGGTCCTTCGGTCCGGGCGCCCTGACGGGTAATATGGGCGTACGAGTCGCAGATCGTGTTGCACCCGCAACCGCCGCGACTCGACTCATGTCGAGCGCCCCCGGGCCAGGTCCGGGGCGATGAGCAGAAGGCTGTGCCTTGAGCGAACAGAACCACGAGTCCACCCCGGCCACCCCCGACTCCGCTTCTGCTCCCGATCCGTCCGACGCCCAGCCCACGGAGGCCGAGCGCGCCGAGGCCCTCGCCGCCGCCGTGGAGGCCACCGTCGAGAAGCGGTCCACCACGGCCGTCGACGAGGGCGTGGAGTACGACGCGTCCGCGATCCAGGTGCTCGAGGGCCTCGAGGCGGTGCGCAAGCGCCCCGGCATGTACATCGGCTCCACGGGCGAGCGCGGCCTGCACCACCTGATCTGGGAGATCGTGGACAACGGCGTCGATGAGGCGCTGGCCGGCTTCGCGACCCGCATCGTGCTCACCCTGCAGGCCGACGGCGGCGTGCGGGTCGAGGACAACGGCCGCGGCATCCCCACCGACACCGCCCCCGGGCAGGACATGCCGGCGCTCACGATGGCGCTGACCATGCTCCACGCCGGCGGCAAGTTCGGCGGCGGCGGCTACAAGGTCTCCGGCGGCCTGCACGGCGTCGGCGTCTCGGTCGTCAACGCGCTGTCCTCCCGCCTGGTCGCGGAGGTCAAGAACCGCGGCCACCTGTGGCGCCAGACGTTCCACCTCGGCGTGCCGGAGGGCGACCTCGAGCAGGTCCGCCCGATGGAGCCCGGCGAGCAGACCGGCACCACGGTCACCTGGTACGCCTCGGAGGACATCTTCGAGCACACCACCTACAGCCTCGAGACGATCACCTCGCGCCTGCGCGAGATGGCGTTCCTCAACAAGGGCGTCGAGTTCGTCGTGCGCGACGAGCGTCCCGACGCCGACGCGCGCGCCGACGCGGTCGAGGACGACACCGTCACCGACGAGGTCGACGCCGGCCACGACGCGATCAAGCGCGCGGAGACCGGGGGCCTCGAGCAGGTCTTCAAGTACGACCGCGGCCTCGTCGACTACGTCGAGCACCTCAACCGCCGCAAGACCGTGGCCAACCCGACCGTCATCTCCTTCGAGGCCGAGACCGCTGAGGGTGCGAGCGGGCAGCACATGAGCCTCGAGGTCGCGATGCAGTGGAACACCTCCTACACCGAGTCGGTCCACACCTTCGCCAACAACATCAACACCCACGAGGGCGGCACCCACGAGGAGGGCTTCCGCGCCGCGCTCACCTCCCTGGTCAACAACTGGGGCGAGGAGTGGGGGCTGATCAAGAAGAAGGAGGACCGCGTCTCGGGTGACGACATCCGCGAGGGCCTCACCGCGATCATCTCGATCAAGCTCGGCGAGCCGCAGTTCGAGGGGCAGACCAAGACCAAGCTCGGCAACACCGAGGCCAAGGGCTTCACCCAGCGGGTCATGAACGACCAGCTCGGCGCCTGGCTCGAGCAGAACCCGGCCGAGGGTCGCGAGATCGTCCGCAAGTCGCAGGCCGCGGCCAGCGCGCGCCTCGCCGCCCGCAAGGCCCGCGAGCTGGCTCGCAACCGCAAGGGCCTCCTCGGCGGCGGCGGCCTGCCCGGCAAGCTCAGCGACTGCCAGTCGACCAACCCCGCCGAGTGCGAGGTGTTCATCGTCGAGGGCGACTCCGCCGGCGGCTCGGCGCGTCAGGGACGCGACCCGCGGATCCAGGCGATCCTGCCGATCCGCGGCAAGATCCTCAACGTCGAGAAGGCCCGGATCGACAAGGTGCTCGCCAACGCCGAGGTGCAGGCCATCATCTCCGCGCTCGGCACGGGCATCCAGGAGGAGTTCAGCCTCGAGAAGCTGCGCTACCACAAGGTCGTGATGATGGCCGACGCCGACGTCGACGGCCACCACATCAACACGCTGCTGCTCACGCTGCTGTTCCGCTTCATGAGGCCGCTGATCGAGCACGGCTACGTCTACATGGCCCAGCCCCCGCTCTACCGGCTGCGCTGGAACAAGCCGGCCGAGCACGAGTTCGTCTACTCCGACGCCGAGCGCGACGCGCTGCTCGCCGACGGCCAGGCGCAGGGCAAGAAGCTCCCCAAGGAGAACCCGGTCCAGCGCTACAAGGGTCTCGGCGAGATGAACGCCGACGAGCTGTGGGAGACCACGATGGACCCCGACGCGCGCCTGCTCAAGCAGGTCACCCTCGCGGACGCCGCCCAGGCCGACGAGATCTTCTCGATCCTCATGGGCGAGGACGTCGAGCAGCGCCGTTCGTTCATCCAGCGCAACGCCAAGGACGTTCGATTCCTCGATATCTAGGTCTCTAGAGACATCTAAGAACTGACCTAGACATCGATAGAACGCAGGAGAGAAAACGAGATGACCGAGATCCCCACCGACCTCACGGGCGGACCCGGCGACGGCGGCACCGACCGCGTGCAGCCCATCGAGCTGCAGACGCTCATGCAGCAGTCCTACATCGACTACGCGATGACCGTCATCGTCGGGCGCGCGCTGCCCGACGTGCGCGACGGGCTCAAGCCCGTGCACCGCCGCATCCTCTACGCGATGTACGACGGCGGCTACCGCCCCGACCGCGGCTTCTCCAAGTGCTCGCGCGTCGTGGGCGACGTGATGGGTCAGTACCACCCCCACGGCGACTCGGCGATCTACGACACCATGGTCCGCCTCGCCCAGCCCTGGGTGCTGCGCGCGCCGCTGATCAACGGCCAGGGCAACTTCGGCTCGCCGGGCAACGACTCCGCCGCCGCCATGCGATACACCGAGTGCCGCATGGCGCCGCTGGCGATGGAGATGGTGCGCGACATCGACGAGGACACCGTCGACTTCCAGCCCAACTACGACGGTCGCTCCCAGGAGCCGACCATCCTGCCCAGCCGCTTCCCCAACCTGCTGGTCAACGGCTCGGCCGGCATCGCGGTCGGCATGGCGACCAACATCCCGCCGCACAACCTGCGTGAGGTCGCCGAGGGAGCCATCTGGGCGCTCGAGCACCCCGAGGCCACCAAGGAGGAGCTGCTGGACGCCCTCCTCGAGCGGATCAAGGGCCCCGACTTCCCCAACGGCGCGCTGATCGTCGGCCGCCAGGGCATCGAGCAGGCCTACCGCACCGGGCGCGGCTCGATCAGCCAGCGGGCCGTCGTCGAGATCGACGAGGACTCCAAGGGCCGGGTGATGCTGGTCATCAGCGAGCTCCCCTACATGGTCAACCCCGACAACCTCGCGCTCAAGATCGCCGAGCTCGCCGACTCCGGCCGGATCCAGGGCATCTCCGACGTCCGCGACGACACCAGCTCACGCACCGGTCAGCGCCTGGTCATCATCCTCAAGCGCGACGCCGTCGCCCGGGTCGTGCTCAACAACCTGTTCAAGCACACCGAGCTGCAGAGCAACTTCTCCGCCAACATGCTGGCGCTGGTCGACGGGGTGCCGCGCACCCTGCCGATCGATCAGTTCATCTCGCACTGGGTCACCCACCAGATCGAGGTCATCCAGCGGCGCACCCGCTTCCGCCTCGCGGAGGCCGAGCGCCAGGCGCACATCTACCGCGGCCTGGCCAAGGCGCTCGACGCCCTCGACGAGGTCATCGCCCTCATCCGCCGCAGCCCTGACGTCGAGGAGGCGCGGAGCGGGCTGATGAGCCTGCTCGAGATCGACGAGGTGCAGGCCAACGCCATCCTCGAGATGCAGCTGCGCCGCCTCGCCGCCCTGGAGCGGCAGAAGATCATGGACCGCCTCACCGAGCTCGAGCGCGTGATCGCCGACCTCGAGGACATCCTGGCCAACGAGGCCCGCCAGCGGCAGATCATCTCCGACGAGCTGACCGAGATCGTCGACAAGCACGGCAACGACCGGCGTACGCAGATCATCGCGGCCGACGGCGACCTGTCGATGGAGGACCTGATCCCCGACGAGGACCTGGTCGTCTCCATCACCCGCGGCGGCTACGCCAAGCGCACCCGCGCCGACCAGTACCGGCTGCAGAAGCGCGGCGGCAAGGGCGTGCGTGGCGCGACGCTGCGCGGCGACGACGTCGTCCAGCACTTCATCGCCACCACCAACCACCACTGGCTGCTGTTCTTCACCACGGCCGGTCGCGTCTACCGCACCAAGGCCTACAACCTCCCCGAGGCCGCACGCGACGCCAAGGGCGGCCACGTCGCCGGCCTGCTGAGCTTCCAGCCCGACGAGGACATCGCCCAGGTGCTGGCGATCCGCGACTACGACCAGGCGCCCTACCTCGTCCTGGCCACCCGCACCGGCCTGGTCAAGAAGACCAAGCTCGGCGACTACAACAGCCCGCGCCAGGCCGGCGTGATCGCGATCAACTTCCGCGAGGACGACGACGAGCTCATCGGCGCCGAGCTGGTCAACGCCGACGACGACATCCTGCTCGTCTCCCGCAAGGGCCAGGCGATCCGGTTCCGCGCCGACGACGACCAGCTGCGGCCGATGGGTCGCGCCACCGGCGGCGTGCGCGGCATGAAGTTCAAGCACGACGACGACTCGGTGCTCTCGCTCTCGGTGATCCGCGCCGCCCAGGTCGCGGCCGAGGAGGCCGCCGAGGCCCGCCTGGTCCAGGAAGGTGCGTCGCCGGAGGCCATCGAGGCCGGCGACCTGCCGGAGGTGAAGGAGCAGTACGTCTTCACGATCACCGACGGCGGCTACGCCAAGCGCACCCGGATCACCGACTACCGCACCACCAACCGCGGTGGCGTCGGCATCCGCGCGGTCAAGCTCGCCAACGAGGACCGCGGCGGCCTGGTCGGCGCGTTCATCGTCGAGGAGGGTGACGAGGTCCTCTCGATCACCAGCGGCGGGCAGGTCGTCCGCAGCCCCATCGACGCCAACTTCCGGGCCACCGGCCGCGACAGCCAGGGCGTGAAGTTCGTGACGCCCAAGAAGGGCGACACCGTCGCCGTCGTCGCCCGGTCGGTCGAGGCCCGCGAGGACGAAGAGGTCGAGGAGCTGGCCGCCGAGAGCGCCGCCGAGGTCGAGGCAGCCGCCCGCGAGGCCGCTGCGGAATCGCCCGACGTGGTCGACGGTGCAACAATCGATGGTCAGGACGCTGTGGAAGCAGCCCCCTCCGACGACGACACCGAGGAGTGATCCATGTCGGAACGCACCGCGACGCCCCGCCGCACCTCCGGCGGAGAGCCCGCCAAGAGGTCGCTGACCGGTCGGCTCCAGGACACGCTGTCCAGCGCCGCTGAGGAGCACCGGGCCAACGCCGGACCGTCGTCGGGGCGGAGCAGCCGCGCCCGGCGTACGTCCGGCCGCCAGCCGCGCCGCGCCCGCCTCCGGCTGACCCGCATCGACCCCTGGTCGGTGATGAAGACGGCGTTCCTGCTCTCGGTCGCCTTCGGTGTGGTCACGTTCGTCGCGATCTTCATGGTGTGGTCGGTGCTCGGCGCGGCCGGCGTGTGGGACTCGATCAACTCCGCCGTCGGCAGCATCGTCGAGGGCGACAGCGGCAACTCGTCCTTCGACGTCACCAACTACGTCGGCATGTCGCGGGTGCTCGGCTTCACGCTGCTCGTCTCGGTGGTCGACGTCATCCTGCTGACCGCGATCGCGACCCTCACCGCCTTCCTCTACAACCTCGCGGCCGCCCTCCTGGGCGGCATCGAGGTGACCCTCGCGGAGGACGAGAAGTGAGTCGCGACCTCGATTGGCACGGCCTGACCGCGGTCAGGTAACCTTCGGCGTCGCCGCTTGCGGCGTGCACGGGCCTATAGCTCAGACGGTTAGAGCGCTTCCCTGATAAGGAAGAGGTCGGAGGTTCAAGTCCTCCTAGGCCCACTCCATCCCCTTCGCTCCGCTCTCGAGGAGAGTCCATGAAGAAGCTCCTGCTGGTCGCCCTCGCTGCCGCCGGCGCGGTCCTGGCGAAGAAGAAGATGGACGAGGGCAAGAACGAGCAGGCCCTCTGGGCCGAGGCCACCGACACCGTCGAGAAGGCCTGAGCCCACCTCCGAGCGCCAAGCGCTCACGGGGCCTTGGCGCAATTGGTAGCGCACCTGCTTTGCAAGCAGGGGGTTAGGGGTTCGAGTCCCCTAGGCTCCACAACCAAAACCGCAGGTCAGCCTGGGTTTGTTCTTTTCTGGAGTATTCCGATCGACTTCGAGATCGGGCTCTAGGGGGACTGGTGGGGGGAAGGACCACTCTCGGCCCCGTGCCTCGGCAAATTTGCGAAATCCAAACATGGTCGCAGGCTCGTCGTTACGGTCCTGAGCGTGGATGACGCGGTTAGGACGGACGAGAAGCGGATGCGCCTGCGATACGCCGGGGCGTGCCGCGTCTGCGACGTCGAGCTGCCTCCCAAGACCGAGGCGATCTACGAGCGGTTGACGAAGACCGTGCGATGCCTGCACCACGACCAGTCGCGTGTCGACGTGCCCACTGTCGAAGACCCGATCCACCCCGGCACCCCGGGTGGTTCCGCTCGGCGAGAGTTTGAACGGCGCGAGCAGAGTAGGGAACGACGGATCCGGGAGAAGCACCCCAGGTTGGGCGGGCTCATCCACGCACTGACCGACGAGCCGCAGTCGACCAAGTCATGGGACACCGGCGCGCTCGGCGAGGAGCGACTCGGCAGGCGTCTCAACGAGCTCGCCTCGAACACTCTCCGCGTCCTGCACGACCGGCGCATTCCTGGGAGCAGGGCGAACATCGACCACCTGGTCGTCACGCCCACCGGCGTGTTCGTCATCGACGCGAAGAAGTACGCCGGACGGCCGCACCTCAAGGTCGAGGGCGGACTCCTCCGGCCGCGTGTCGAGAAGCTGATGGTCGGCAGCCGCAACTGCACGAAGCTCGTCGACGGCGTGCTAAAGCAGGTCGACATCGTCCGCAGCGTGGTCGGCGACCAGGTCGCAGTCCAGGGCGTGCTCTGTTTCGTCGAGGCGGACTGGCCGCTGATCGGCGGCTCGTTCACGACACGCGGCGTCGAGGTGATGTGGCCCAAGAAGTTGTATCCGCTGCTGCAGGCCGGCGGTGCATCGGACGTCGATGGCCTCGAGGATGTGCACAGGCGGATAGCGTCCGCCCTGTCGCCGGCCTGACCGCGTTCGGGGCCATTCGAGAGTCGCGTCGTTCGATTCGCGGCAAACGCGCGTGTCTTTCGCTACCGCCGCCCTCTGGCCGCATGGCCAGTTGCCACCGCGATGCACCACTTACGGGGAGATCATGGCTGAAGAGTCCTGGCATGAAGCACGGCTCATTCCCACCTCGGGAATCAATGGCGCTGAGGAGCAGGAGCGACGCGCGACGTCGGCGCTTCTGGCAGTGTTGTCGGCGGTCAAGGAGTTCGGCCGCGGCTTCGTCAAGCCGTTCGGTGCTCCCGTTGGCGCTCTTGAGTGCTTCATTGAGGTGCCATTCATGCTCGGAGAGAAACGCCTCTACCCGGACGGCCTGATCCGGGTATCGCGCGGGTCGAACACATGGACAGCACTCGTCGAGGTCAAGACGGGCCCCAACCAGCTCGCGACTGAACAGTTGGAGAACTACCTCGACATCGCCCGCGACCATGGCTTCAACGCTGTCATCACCATCTCGAATGAGATATCCGCGGTCGCTGGACTGCACCCCACCAAGGTCGACAAGCGCAAGCTGAAGAAGGTCGCCCTTCACCACGTCTCGTGGTCGCAGGTACTTGCCGAGGCGGTCATGCAGAAGGAGTTCCGTGGCGTCGCCGACCCAGATCAAGCCTGGATCCTCGGTGAACTGATCCGCTACCTCGAACACAGCAAGTCAGGCGCGCTGGAGTTCGACGACATGGGTGAGGCCTGGGTCGGGGTCCGTGACCAGGTCACAACAGGGACCCTGCGCACGACTGACAAGGGCATCGCCGAGGTTGTCGCCCGATTCGACGCCCTGCTGAGGTTCGCCAGCTTGCAGCTCGGTCGTCAGCTCGGCACCGAGGTCGTTCCCGTTCTCTCTCGCAAGGAGGCCGCTGACCCATTGGTCCGCGCCCAAGCCCTGACGGAGTCCCTATGCGCGACCGGTCAGATGTCCGGTGCCATTCGGATCCCTGACACGGTGGGGCACTTGGTCGTGACCGCGGACCTTCGCGCCGGACGGGTGACCTGCCACGTGGACGTCGACTCGCCGCGCGAGGGCCGTCCCACCACTCGCGTGAATTGGCTACTGCGCCAGCTGAAGAACGCGCCGGACGGGACAAGAATCGAGGTGTTCGCCGCACATGCACGCGGGTCGCAAGCAGCGGAACTCCTGTCCACGGTGCGCGAGAACCCAAACAGTCTCGTCCTCGATCCGGCCAAGGAGTTGCGGACGTTTCGTCTCGCAGTCTCGGGAAACCTGGGTATGAAGCGCGGGCGCGGGCGCGGATCGTTCATTGACTCCGTGCTGACCACAGTCGACGCCTTCTACGTCGAAGTGCTGGGAAACCTGCGGGCCTGGTCTGCGGCGCCGCCGAAGCTCCGCCCGGCCAGCGTCGAGCCGACCGAAGTCGACGACTCCGTACCGTCAGCGTTGGTCTCTACCGACTAT
Organism: Nocardioides sp. Z35_8; assembly: GCF_059621125.1. NCBI lineage: Bacteria > Bacillati > Actinomycetota > Actinomycetes > Propionibacteriales > Nocardioidaceae > Nocardioides > Nocardioides sp. Z35_8. The sequence goes on from NZ_JCAQIE010000001.1 coordinate 920,923, forward strand.
TCATCCCAGGATCGAGCCCAAGAGGGCCTTGATCAGGCGGGCGTGCACCATCAAGCATCGGACCATGTGGACGCTCCGTCGCGCATCCCCAGTGGCGGCTCGACATTGGAGTGCGGACTGAGGCGGTGGGGTGGACACGGGAGAGGTTCGGCGCGGCAGGCTCACAGGGCTTCGTCTCCCAGCGCTGCCTGCATCGCTGGGACCCGGCGTTCACGCCACCCTAAGCGACCACCCACAGCAGAAGACCCCCGATGTGTACAGCCCCGGGTCCGCATCGCTCTATTGCCTCAAACGGCTCTCATGCTGCCTAGCTTGTCGCTAAGAGATTGGTCGCTTCAAAGATCATTTCAGGCAGCGGCTGACGCAGCCGCCAAGTGAGTGCGACAGGACGATCGCCCTCGAGGTCGCCATACAGATCGACTTGGCCGAAGCAGCGGAACGTACCCTCGACGCCTCCACTGCTTCGCTCGCGCACAAAGAGCAGTCGGTGTTTGGAGGCCTCAGGTCCGTCACCTATGCATCTCAGCATCGCTGGCGTGTGCTGGCGCCAGTTGTTGGGCGACTCCCAGTGGAATAGGTCGGCCGAGACGGCGTGATCCTTGTACTGAACGTGCGAGGCGAACGAGGCATCGTCCTTGTTCAGTGTCACGAACATCAACTGCGTGCGAAGGTCAGGAACGAAGTAGACGCCCTCGCGATGCTCTTTAGGCTTGTCGATCGTGCTGACGCCCATAGCCGCGAACACCTCGGCGCGTGTGTAGCGCGCGTGGGCCATCAGCGGCACCTGATCCAGTCCGGCGAGATCCGTGACTGTCGCATCGCGGGCTGAACCGGTGAGAGTCAACAACTCGCTGATCTCTTCGCGAACTGGATCGTGGCGCCAAAGCTGCTCGAAGCCTGTTTCGAGACTGGCGGGTGTCATCCCCAGCAGGTGCATCAGTTGCATCGCCAGTCGAGACTCAGAGACGGAGAGCTTCTCCGCAACCGGGGACGCCGGACGGCTGAGCCACGTGGTCCAGGCGTTGATCCGCGGTGGGTCGGTCACGTGCTGCAGGAAGCCGACGCGCTTGAGCAGGTCGGCCTCCTCCTGCCGCAGCTTGGGCTCGGAGGGTTCGGCGGGTACGTCGAATCCGCCGGCGGCGCGCAAGAGCCGTGTCCAGGAAACCTTGCGTTGATCAGCGGCGTACAGCTGTTCGACGGTGCGCTCAGTCGACTCAAGGAACTCCGCCAGTGACTTTGGCTGTGTCCGAAGGAGGTCCTTCTTGAGGCCCGACAGCCCTGCGCCTGGGGCAACGGCCTTGAGCCGCGCCAACACCCGCTCACGTGCAACGCGTTCGAGGGTGAGGGAGCAGCCAGCCGGTAGGAATGGAAACTCTTGCTCGGCTTGAGCGCGTAGGCTCCCGCGGGTGGGGTTGATTAGCGCACGGAACCGTTCCTCGAAGCGGTACTCCGCGCGGTGCTGGCCGATGAAGTCGAGCACCAGGCAGGTCGACTTTCCCGGCGAAGTTCGCAGTCCGCGACCCAGTTGCTGCGCGAAAAGCACCGGACTCTGGGTGGGGCGCAAGAGCAGGAGCGTGTCCACGTCGGGGGCATCGATGCCTTCCCCCAGTACGTCAACACTGAAGACCACTTGAAGCTCACCCGCCTTGAGCCGAGCCATGACCTCGTCGCGGTGAGCTTGATCGTGGTGACCCTCGAGGTAGTCGGCCTTGAAGCCCCGACGGGTGAACTCGGTCGCCATGAACTGCGCGTGCGCGACCGACACGCAGAATCCCAGTCCACGCATGGACGCGGGCACGTCGACCCACCGCTCAATCGCCTGGACAATCAGGCGCACGCGCTCGTGATCCCCGGTGTAGAGCTCGGCTAACTCGCCGACCGCGTAGTCACCTCGATGCCAGGGCAACTGGCGGAGATCGGTGCCGTCGTCCACACCGACGTACTCAAACGGCGCAAGCAACTGGTCGTCGACTGCTTCCCACAGCCGCAACTCGGTGGTGTACTCGCCGCCAAAAAGGTCGGCAACGCCGACTCCGTCGGTCCGCTCAGGTGTAGCGGTAAGGCCCACGATCTCGCTGGGGTCAAAGTGCTCGATGACCTCGCGCCAGGACGACGCGGAACCGTGATGCGCCTCGTCGATATAGACGACGTCGAAGTGATCGCTTGGCACCGCGGCCAGCCGGCGGTGCAACGTCTGCACCATGGCGAAGACATGATGGTCGGATGCCGGCGGCGCGGCGCTGCCCGTGAGAACCTCGCCGAACCCCGGGTCCTTCAACGCCCTGCGAAACGTGTCACGCGCTTGATTAAGGATCTGCTCACGGTGAGCGACAAAGAGCAACCGCGGCCTCGGTCGCCCCGGGACGCAGAGGCGCGCGTAATCGAGCGCGGCGATCACCGTCTTGCCTGTGCCGGTTGCGGCGACAACCAAGTGTCGGTGCTCGTCGAACGACTCGCGTCGATGCTTCAGCGTGTCAAGAACCAAGCGTTGGTGGGGCCTTGCCACCAGCAGCATCTCGGCATACGCGTCAACAAGCTGCTGATTGAGCTGGTCGATTGTGCGCTGTGCCGTCCGGCTGATGGCGCGGTGCGCGTAGCCCTTGGCGTCGAGCAGGGCCGCGTCGAGCCGCGGCCGGTCGGCCAGCGAATAGGGCTCGTAAACCGCGGTGTGCCAGTAGCTCTCGAAGGTTTGGTGAATCCGACCGAGGACCGCGGGCGCGTCCGCCCTGGCGAGGCGAACGTTCCATTCAAGCCCGGAGTACAGGGCGGCGTCCGACAGGTTCGACGAGCCTACGCACGCGGTATCGAGCTCGCCCGGGCGGCGAAACAGCCAAGCTTTGGCGTGCAGCTTCGTCGATTGACCTTGATAGTTGACTCGGACGTCGGCGCCGAGCGTCACCAGCTCATCGAGGGCCTTCGCACTGGTCGCCCCGAGATACGTCGACGTAATCACGCGTACCCGCCCGCCCCGCTCGATCAGGGCCCGGAACTCGTCCTTGAGCGGTTGGAAGCCGGTGTATCCGACGAAGGCGCAGATGAGGTCGACCTCGTCGGCGCAGCGGATCTCCTCCTTCAGCACGGCGCCAAAGCCGGGCTCGCCAGCGCCGTTCACGAGAAGCTCGCTCGAAGTGAGCGGGATCATCGGGTGGTCGGGCAACGCTCCCCGCGTGAGTCCCACAGGGTGGCGTACTCCCTTGAGGAGTCGTGGAGGGTGGCTCACGCGATCACCCGCGAAGTCCGCCCCTAGAGCCACGATCGCGGCGTTCACCAACGTGGTCCCAGACTCGACGGCTTGGGTGTCAGTCGGGGTCCGCATCCGTCGAGCCACGCGCAGCAGGTGCTTGCCCAGTCGTTCGACGGCGTCGCTAGCACGCAGCGGGTCGGAGATCAGCTGCTCCTGATCCAGTTGGGCTAGAAGCTGACTCAGCTCCTCGGTGACCAGCTCATCCCGCAAGCCCGGCCTGAGTGGATCCTGTGCCACGCACTCCCCCTGGAATCGACGCGGACGTGCGAGTTTGGCGGTGAGCTTAACCCTGACGCACTTAGATCCGATCACTTCGTCACGACCGTACGTGGGACCGACGCGCCTGGGCCGACACTCGTCCCGACAAGGTGGTGCCCTGCACCGGCGCCGACCTGGCCGCCGCATGGAAAAGCGAGTTGCAGGACCTCGGCTTCACCCCGCCGCCCACCTCAAGGTGTCAACCGAACTCGGGGCAGACCTCGAGTCCCTAGGCTCCACCAGACCAGACCCTCCAGCCGGGACTGCGCCCAGCCCGGTGTGACGTCGCTTCCACCGCGCGGAATCCGCTGGGCGCGACCGCCGGCCAGGTCGCACACTGGTGCCGTGCTGGGCATCACCGACCTCCCGACCTACCTCGTCGGCCTCATCCTCATCATCCTGCTGCCGGGGCCGAACTCGATCTACATCCTCTCCGTCGCCGCCCGCCGCGGGGTGCGGAGCGGGTACGCCGGCGCGGCGGGCGTGTGGACCGGGGACGCGGTGCTGATGACGCTCTCGGCCGCGGGGGTCGCCTCGCTGCTCCAGGCCAACCCGGCGGCGTTCGCGGTGGTGAAGTGGGCGGGTGCGTCCTACCTGCTGTGGCTCGCGATCGGGATGCTGCGCACCGGGTGGACGACGTGGCGCTCGCGGGTGCCCGTCGCCGAGCAGATCGCCGACGCGGCGCACGAGGCCGGCGTCGAGCCGCAGGGTCGGGGCGAGCGGCCCTACCGCCGCGCGCTGGTGATCAGCCTGCTCAACCCCAAGGCCATCTTGTTCTTCGTCGCGTTCTTCGTGCAGTTCGTCGACCCTGCCTACCCCCACCCGGTGGTGTCGTTCCTCGTGCTCGGCTCGCTGGCGACGCTCGCCAGCGCGACCTACCTCAGCGTGCTGATCTTCGCCGGCAACCACCTCGCTGCCGCGTTCCGCCGTCGCCGGGCGCTGTCGGCGGGCGCCACGTCGGCCGTCGGCGCGGTGTTCGTCGGGTTCGCCGTCAAGCTCGCCCTCGCCTCCGCCTGACGCCAGGCGGGGACCGGAGGAAAGACGTCGTCGCGCGGTGTCGTATCCCGGCCACGTCGTTCGTGGTAGGGGTGAGAGGCCGCCCGACAGGGGCGGCCACCGAGCACAGGAGAACGACATGCACTACCTCCTCAGCGTCATCGGCGACACCGACAACCCCGCCGACGACTCCGCGCCCGGCGCGATCGACGCGTTCAACGACCGGATGCGGGCCGAGGGCCGCTGGGTCTTCGCCGGCGGCCTGACCGGTCCCGACGACGCCACCGTGACGGACAGCCGCGGCGGCGAGCCGGTGTTCAGCGACGGACCGTTCGTGGAGTCCAAGGAGTTCCTCGCCGGCTTCTGGGTGCTCACCGCCGACGACCTCGACGTGGCCCTCGCGCTGTCGGCCGACGCCTCGCGCGCCTGCCACCGCAAGGTCGAGGTCCGCCCCTTCGGCGGCGTCGCCTGATCCGTGACGCCGCCCGACGTCGACCCTGACTCCGGCCGCGGCGACGACCCCGACGGCGTCCTCGCCCGGGTCCACCAGGACGAGTGGGCCCGGGTGGTGGCCGCCCTCGCGCGGCGCTTCGGCGACCTCGACGTCGCGGAGGAGGCCGCCGCCGAGGCGTTCGCGACCGCCGTCGAGCGGTGGCGCGCCGACGGCGTACCACCGAGCCCGGGCGCGTGGCTGACCACGACGGCCGGCAACAAGGCGCTCGACCGCCTGCGCCGCGAGGGCAGGCGCGAGGCCAAGCAGAGGCAGGCCCACATGTTGTCCGACCAGCTCTCCGATCCCCCGGAGCCCACGGGCGCCGTCGCGGACGAGCGACTCCGGCTCCTGTTCACCTGCGCGCACCCCGCGCTCGCTCCGGAGGCGCGCGTCGCCCTCACCCTGCGCCTGGTGGGCGGGCTCACCGTCGCGGAGATCGCGCGCGCCTTCCTCGTGCAGGAGACGACGGTGGCCCAGCGGATCACCCGCGCCAAGGGCAAGGTCCGCGCCGCGCGCATCCCGTGGCGGGTGCCGGACGCCGCCGACCTGCCCGCCCGGGTCGACGGGGTGCTGGCGGTGCTCTACCTCATCTTCAACGAGGGCTACCTCGCCACCACCGCCGACGCCGAGCCCGTGCGCGCCGAGCTCACGGGGGAGGCGATCCGGCTGACGCGGCTGGTGCGCGAGCTGCTGCCCGACGACGGCGAGGTGGCCGGGCTGCTCGCCCTCATGCTGCTCATCGAGGCTCGCCGTGAGGCGCGGGTCTCGGCCGGCGGTGAGCTGGTCCCCCTCGACCGCCAGGACCGCGGCGCGTGGGACCGGGCGCTCGTCGAGGAGGGGCACGCCCTCGTGCGGGAGCGGCTCGCGTCGGGTCGCCCGCCCGGGCGCTACCAGCTCCTGGCCGCCGTCAACGCCGTGCACACCGACGCCGCCGACGCCCGCGACACCGACTGGTCGCAGGTCGTGGCGCTCTACGACCAGCTCGCCCGCCTCGACCCCTCGCCGATCGTCAGGCTCAACCGGGCGATCGCGCTCGCCGAGCTCGACGGCCCGCACGTCGCCCTCGCCGAGGTCGAGGCCGTGGCCGGGGCGCTCGCCGGCTACCACGCCCTCCACGCCGCCCGCGCCGACCTGCTGCGCCGGATGGGCCGCAGCGCGGAGGCGCGGAAGGCCTACGACCGGGCGATCGAGTTGGCCGGCAATCGCGCCGAGATGGCGTACCTCACTCGCAGGCGGGACGAGCTGGCAGGCGCCGCGGGAGGGTGACCGGACGGCTGGGACAATCGAGGCCGTGACCGCCCCCCGCCGACCCAGCCTGTTGATCGACGTCGCGGCTGCGGCGTTGGCGCTGGTGCTGGTGGGGATCGCCGGGATGCTCGGCAAGTGGCAGTACGACGCCTTCGAGGCAGACCGCGCCGCCGAGGCACGCGACCTGACCGACGTCGCGCCGGTGCCGCTGACCGACGTGATGGGCAACGACGACCCGTTCCGCGCCTCCGACCTCGGCCGCCCGGTCGAGGTGTCGGGCCGGTGGCTCGACGGCGGCTTCTGGGTCGCCGACCGCGAGGGGTCCGGCGAGCCCGGCTACTGGGCCGTCGCGCCGCTGCAGACCGGCGACGCCGCCGTGCTCGTCGTCCGCGGGTGGGCGCCCGAGCCCGACCCCGACCTGCTCGCGGTGTCCGGCGAGGCCGACGTGACCGGGTGGCTGCAGGCGCCCGAGGCGACGATCGTCACCGACGACGACCCCGACGACGACGTCTTCCCCGAGATCCGCGTCGCCGACGCCGTCCAGCGCGTCGACGTCGACCTCTGGTCCGCCTTCATCATCAGCGACGAGCCCGGCCCCGGGCTCGAGGAGGCCGAGCTCGAGTCGCTGCCCTCGCCGAGCCGCTCGACCGGCATCCGCAATCTCCTGTACGCCGCCGAGTGGTGGGTCTTCGGTGCCTTCGCCGCCTACATCTGGTGGCGCTGGCGCCGCGACGCCACCACTCCCGAGATGCGCTCACCGAGCGCTGGATAGGTTGACCGCCGTGTCCCGCAACCTCACCGTCTACCGCGTCATGGCCTCCATCGTGGGGGTCCTGCTCGTGGTGCTCTGCCTGGTCGGCGTCCCGCTGGCCAACTTCGACGGCTCCCCCATGTGGGGCCTGTTCGACAGCACGCCCGCCTGGGTCACCCCCGGCTCCGACGCCCAGCACGTCGGCGAGCTGATCACCACCTACCTCGGCGTGGCCCACGGCTGGCTCTACATGATCTTCCTCTTCAGCGCGTTCCTGCTCTCCCGTCGCGCCGGGTGGGACCTGCCGTTCACCCTGGTGACGCTCGTGTGCGGCACGATCCCCGTGCTGTCGTTCTGGGCCGAGCACCGCGCCACCCAGCGGGTGCGCGCCGAGCACCCCGAGATCGCCTGATCCTCACTAGGGTCGTGCCATGGTCACCGCGTTCGTGCTCGGCGGCGGCGGCGTCCTCGGCGCGGTCGAGGTCGGCATGCTGCGCGCGCTGCTCGAGCGCGGCATCGTCCCCGACCTGGTCCTCGGCACCAGCGTCGGCGCCCTCAACGGCGCGATGGTGGCCAGGCGCCCCGAGCCGGCGGTCGTCGACCGGCTGACCGAGCTGTGGGCGGCCACCGCGCGCGGGCGCGACGTCTACGGCGACCGCCCGCTGCGCACCGTGCGGCGGGCCGTCTCCAGCGGCACCCACATCTACTCCTCGGAGCCGCTGCGCGCGCGGCTCGAGGAGGAGCTCGGCGACCTCCGCTTCGAGGACCTGCCCGTGCACCTCGAGGTGTGCGCCGCCAGCATCGAGCGGGCCGCCGAGCACTGGTTCACCAGCGGCCCCCTCGTGCCCGCGATCCTCGCCAGTGCCGCCGTGCCCGGCCTGCTGCCGCCCGCGGAGGTCGACGGCGAGCACTTCCTCGACGGCGGGCTGGTCAACTCCATCCCGGTCGGCCGGGCCGTCGAGCTCGGCGCGACGCGCGTCTTCGTGCTCCAGGTGGGCCGCATCGACCGGCCGCTGCGCGTGCCGACCCGGCCGTGGGAGGTCGCCCGGGTGAGCTTCGAGGTGGCCCGCCGGCACCGCTTCACGCGCGACATGGCCACCATCCCCGAGGGCGTCGAGGCGCACGTGCTGCCGGCGGGCGGCACCTCGTCGCGCGACGACTCGCTGCTCGCCCACCGCGACTTCTCCCGCGTCCAGGCGCGCATCGACGCCACGTACGCCGCCTCGCGGGCCTACCTCGACGCCGAGCTCGGCGCGTCGTGAGGCGCCCCCTCGTCTGGGCGCTGCGCCGTCTGGTCGTGGCCCCGGCCGTGATCGGCCTGACGGTCCTCATGTGGGTGACGCTGCCGGGGTGGCTGCTGGTGGCGGCCGTGCTCTCGCCCGCGCTGCCGGGACGGTGGCGGGCGCTGCGCGTGCTCTGGCTGGCGCTGCTCTACCTCACGTTCGAGACGCTGCTGCTCGCCGTGCTGCTCGGGCTGTGGCTGGCCAGCGGCTTCGGCTGGCGGATCCGCTCGCCCTACTTCTCGGGGATCCACTACGACCTCGTGCAGGGCACGCTCATCGTGTTCTTCCGCGAGGCCCGGCGGGTGCTGGCGCTGCGCATCCGCACCGACGGGCCGCACCCGTCGCGCTGGCCCGACGCCCCGGTGCTGGTGATGTGTCGCCACGCCGGGCCCGGCGACTCGTTCATCCTCATGTACGCCCTGCTGCACTGGTACCACCGCGAGCCGCGGGTGGTGCTGAAGAACACCCTCGCCTGGGACCCCGCCATCGACGTGATCCTCAACCGGGTCCCGGCGCGCTTCATCTCGCCCGACCCGGTCGCCGGCGAGGACCTCGAGTCGCAGATCTCCTCGCTCGCCACGGGCCTCGACGTCAACGACGCGTTCGTGATCTTCCCCGAGGGCGGCAACTTCACCCCCGCCCGCCGCGACCGCGCCATCGCCCGGCTGCGCCGGCTCGGAATGGAGCGGATGGCGGTGCGCGCGGAGGAGATGACCCACGTGCTCGCCCCGCGGCCCGGCGGCGTGCTGGCGGCGCTGGAGGCCGCACCCGAGGCCGACGTGCTGATGGTGGCCCACACCGGGCTCGACCACATGCTCACCGTCGCCGACGTCTGGCGCGAGCTGCCGATGGACAAGCAGATCACCATGCGCTGGTGGCGGGTCGCGCGCGAGGAGATCCCGGCCGACCGCGACGCGCGCATCGAGTGGCTCTACCACTGGTGGGAGCGCATCGACGACTGGATCGAGGACAACCGCCCCGAGCCGGTCTGAGCCGGCCGGTCCGAGCCTCCCGGCTCCGGAGACGCGTACGGGCGGTGCGTGAGGCGGCTCCCCCGGGTCGGAGGCTCCGCTCACGCACCGCCCGTGCGGCGCTGGTGTGGCTGGGTGTCAGCCCTTCCTGGGCACGTCGTCGATGTCGATGACCTCGGCAGGGCTGTCGGGGTCGGAGGGGCTGTGCGCCTCCTCGACCGAGTCGCTGATCGCCTCGCCCGGGGCGCCGCCGCCGACGTCGTCGGTCGCGGGGGGCTCGGCGGTCACCACGTCGTCGGCCGTGACGTCGTCGGGCAGCGGGTCGGTGAGCGGGTCGCCACCGGGGGCGGCCGACGTGCTCGCCGGGGAGGCGGGCGTCGGCGGCGGGGACGCCATCGTGGTCGAGGCCGGCTTCGGCGGAGCGGGCGGCACGTAGGTCGACTGCCAGTTGGCGTCGGCGTCCTTCTTGGCGCGCAGCTTGCTGAAGACCAAGCCGCCGACGGCGAGCAGCCCGCTGACGAGCAGCAGCTTCTTCAGCTTGCCGCCCTTGGGCTCGGGCTCCACGCCGCGCAGCTCGTTGACCTTGGCAATCGCCAGGTCGCGTCCCTCGGCGGCGCGCTCGGCGGCGAGCGTCGCGGCGGCGGCCGCCTTCTCGGCAGCGCTCACCTTGGCCTCGGCGAGCAGCGGGCCGGCCTTCTCCCGCGCCTCGGCGGCCTTCACGGCGGCCAGCGCGGCGCCGGCGGCGGCCGCCTCGCTCGCGCGGGTGCGTCCCTCCTCGACCAGCGGCTGGGCCTTCTCGCGCGCTTCGGCCAGCGCGGGCCCGGCCTTGTCCATCGCCTGCTCCCAGGTCGACTCCAGCTGGGGGATGACGGTGTCGTTGACGGTCTCCGAGAGCTGCTCCACGTAGTCGTGCGCGCGGTCCATCAGGGACTTCTTGCGGCCGAAAGGCATGCGTGACCTCCTCTGTCAGTGTGGGTCCATCTCACCACGGGGACCCTGAGGCGACCAGCCCCGGCCGGGTGGGCGGGAACGCGCACTGTCAGGGGTCGCCCGCCTCGTCGTCGGATGGGCCCGTCGTGGCAGGATCGAGTCGGGCGGCAGCCGACTGCCGTGCCACCACAGAAGGACCAGACCCACAGCTGAGAGGCACTTCCATGGCCGACCCCAAGGCGATCTTCAAGACCAACCGGGGCGACATCGTCGTCAACCTGTTCCCCCACCACGCGCCCGAGACCGTCGAGAACTTCATCGGCCTCGCCGAGGGCACCAAGGACTACCGCGACGACGCCGGCCGGTCGGGTGAGAGGTACTACGACGGGCTCGGCTTCCACCGCGTCATCGACGGCTTCATGATCCAGGGCGGTTGCCCGCTCGGCACGGGCACCGGCGGCCCGGGCTACACGTTCAAGGACGAGATCCACCCCGAGCTGGTCTTCGACAAGCCCTACCTGCTCGCCATGGCCAACGCCGGCCCGGGCACCAACGGCTCGCAGTTCTTCATCACCGTGGCCGCGACCCCGTGGCTCAACCGCAAGCACACGATCTTCGGCGAGGTGGCCGACCAGGCCAGCCGCGACGTGGTCGACGCGATCGCCACCACGCCCACCGGCGCGATGGACCGCCCGCAGGAGCCGGTGGTCATCGAGTCGGTCGTCATCGAGCGCTGACCCGCCCGCCGCCGCCCGCGACGCGAGACACGACCCAGCCATGACCCAGCCATGACGGAGCCGCCCCAGGGGCCGGCTGCGGACCAGTCCGCGGCCGGGGTGCCCACCTGCTACCGGCACCCCGACCGCGAGACCTGGATCCGCTGCCAGCGATGCGAACGGCCGATCTGTCCCGACTGCATGCGCGACGCCGCCGTGGGCTTCCAGTGCCCCGACTGTGTCAAGCAGGCCGCCCAGGGCTCGCGCCAGAACCGCGCCCTGTACGGCGGCGAGCGCAGCGCCGACCCGCGGCTGACGTCGTACGTCATCATCGGCATCAACGCGCTCGTCTGGCTCGCGATCGCGGTCACCGGCGGCAGCCGCTCCCGGCTGGTCGACCTGCTGGCGCTGCGGCCCGACGGCTACTGCGCGCCCGGCGACGGCTACATCTACGACCAGACCCACCCGGCGTGCACCAGCGCCGTCGCGCGGGAGGTGCCGGGGGTGGCCGACGGCGCCTGGTGGCAGCTGATCACCAGCGTCTTCACCCACGTCGAGATCTGGCACGTGGCGCTCAACATGTTCGCGGTGTTCATCCTCGGCCCGACGCTCGAGGGCATCGTCGGGCGCAGCCGCTTCCTCGCGGTCTACCTCGTCAGCGGGCTCGCCTCCTCGGCGATGGTGATGTGGCTGAGCTTCGAGTACGGCTCGACGGTCGGTGCCTCGGGCGCGATCTTCGGGCTGCTGGGTGCGCTGCTCGTCACGGCCCGCAAGGCGCGGCTCAACTCCCAGTGGCTCGTGCAGAACCTCGTGCTCGGCGTCGTGATCACGGTCGTCGGCTGGCGGATGATCTCCTGGCAGGGACACCTCGGCGGCCTCCTCGGCGGCATCGCGGCCGCCGCGATCATCGCCTACGCGCCGAAGTCACACCGCTCGCTCGTGCAGTGGACCGGGCTCGGCATCCTCGCCGTCGCCCTCGTCGCCGTCTCGCTCGCCCGGGCCGCCTCCTTCACCTGAGCGCCGGCCTCCGGCCCCCGCCACCTCGTCGTACGACGGTGGCGGGGGCCGTCTGCGTGCGGGCGCGGGACGGTCGGTCGTGCACAGGTGTGCACACACCTGTGGATAACTACACCGATGTAATTCTCCACAGAGGTTCTCCACAGTGTGGAGAACCGGGCGGACCCGAAAACGACTCGAGCGGTGGGAGAGACGCCTCCCCTTCCCCAGGAAGGCGCCTCACCCACCGCTCGAGGCGACGGATGCCGTGGGGCCCGGATCACCGGGCCAGGGGAGAACCTACTCCCACTTGGTCGCGAAGCTGAACCCGACCGCCATGAAGGCGATGCCGACGACGAGGTTCCACTGGCCGAGGTCGTTGAGGATCCACAGCTTGGAGAGGTCGTCGGAGAAGACGTAGAACGTGCAGATCCACAGCAGGCCCACCAGGAAGCAGCCCAGCATGCCGACCACGACGCCCCGGCCGCGGCCGAGCGGGGTCGAGGGGTGGGCGGAGATCATCAAGCCGAGCATCAGCAGGCCGAAGCCGATCGCGTAGTTCCACTTGCCGAGGTCGGCGATCGCCTTCGGGCTGCCCTCGACCGGGGGGAACGCGGTCGGGTTGCCGCGACCCTCGACGTAGTAGAAGACCAGCCACGCGATGCCGACGACGACGAGGAGCAGGGCGATCAGGAACCTGGGGGTGAAGAGCGAGGTCTTCTCCGCAGAGGTGATCGTGGGGGACTTCGACACTGCTTCTCCTGGGGCTGGTGTGCGGGTCGCGGCGAGTGCGAACGCCGGGCGCGGGCGGCAGGCGCCCGACGGGGGGTTAGCGTAGTCGGCATGCCGCCCCCGCCCCAGTCGTCCCCCGGGCGCCGGCGCGCATGGCGCGTGGCGACCCCGGTGGTCGTGCTGCTCAGCGGGGCGCTGTTCGCCGTGAGCGCCGAGCAGGCCGACGGCTTCGACCTGCGCGGCGGGCGCCTCACCGACCTGGCCTCCGTCGTCCGCGCCGAGCGCGACGAGGCGGCCGAGCTGACCGCCCGGGCGGCCGCGCTCAACACGGAGGTCGAGGCGCTCAGCGCCGAGCTCGGCGACCGCTCGGTCGGCCGCGTCCAGGACGAGATCGCCACGCTGGTCGACCCCGCCGGGCTGACGGAGAGGGCCGGACCGGCGGTGCGGGTCACCCTCGACGACGCCTCCGAGGAGGCGCGCGCCTCCTACGAGGGCGACCCCAACGACCTCGTCGTGCACCAGCAGGACATCCAGGCGGTCGCCAACGCCATGTGGAACGCCGGGGCCGTCGCCGTCACCATCCAGGGCCAGCGCCTGATCTCGACCACGGGCATCAAGTGCGAGGGCAACCAGGTGACGCTGCACGGCATCCCCTACTCCCCGCCCTACGTCATCGTCGGCATCGGCGACCCGGCTGCGATGCAGGCCCAGCTGACCACCGACCCGATCCTGGGGATCTACCGCGACTACACCGCGATCCCCGGCGGCGGCGTCACCTGGGACATGACTGCCCTCGACGCGGCCGTCGCGCCGGCCTACGAGGGGCTGCTCGACCTCACCTACGCCACCCCGATGCCGGAGTAGCCGACCGGCCCGGCAGCCGGCGTACGTCCCGCGCTCCGGGTCGCGGTGCTCAGTCGCGCCGCGGTGCCTCGGGGCGTTGCGCCGCAGGACGGCCGTCGGGCGTCTCGGTCGGCGGCTCCGGGGTCTCGGTGGGGGGCTCCGTCGTCGGGGTCTCCGTGGGCGTCGGCGTCTCGGTGTCGGGGGTCTCGGTCGGCGTCTCGACCGGCTCCTCGTAGTCGGAGACGAAGAGCGTCACGGTGCTGCCCTGGTCGGCCGTGCCGCCGGCGGGGATCTGGTCGACGACCGTCCCCTTGGGCTCGGTCGACGAGGCGTCGATGCGCACGCTCGGCACGAAGCCGGCCTCGGTGATCTGCCGCTCGGCCCGGCGCTGGGGCAGCCCGCGGACGTCGGGCACCTGCTCGGGCCCGTCGGAGAACACCAGGGTCACCGTGGTGCCCTCGGCCACGGCAGTGCCGGCGGGCGGCTCGGTGCGCAGCACCTGGAAGCGCGGCTCGTCGGAGTCCTCCTCCTGGAAGCGCACCTTGAGGTTCTGCGCCAGCATCGCGGCGCGTGCCTCCTTGCGGAGCGTGCCCACCACGAACGGCACCTCCACCTCGGGCTTGCCCAGCGACAGCACGAAGTCGACGGAGGTGTCGGGGTCGGCGAACACGTCGCGGTTGGGGTCCTGCCCGATCACGGTGTCGGCCGGGACGGTCTCGGAGGTCTCGCGGGTGATGCGACCCACGCTGAAGCCCGCGTCGCCGATGGCGATGCGCGCCTCGTCCTCGGTGAGGCCGACGATGTTGGGCACGGGCTTCCGCTCCGGTGCGTCGTCGAAGAGCATCCCGTTGACCAGGTAGGCGCCACCGGCGAGCAGCGCGACGACGAGGATCCCGCCGAGCACCCACCACGCGGCCCGGCCGCGGCCCCGCTCGTCGCGCCCAGGGGGCGGGGAGGCCGCCATCGTGGAGGTCGCGTCGGCCGGCGGGGCCGGCGGGACGTAGGCCGTCTCGGCCGTGGCCGGCGCGACGGCCGGTGCCTGGATCGGGTGGCCGGAGAGGTAGCGCTCGATGTCGGCGCGCATCGCGGCGGCGCTCTGGTAGCGGTCCTCGACGCGCTTGGCGAGCGCCTTCATCACGATGGCGTCGATCTCGGGGTCGAGCTGGTCGTCGAGGTCGGACGGCGGGGCCGCCGGCTCGCGCACGTGCTGGTAGGCGACCGCCACCGGGCTGTCGCCGACGAACGGCGGCCTGCCGGTGAGGAGCTCGTAGAGCAGGCAGCCGGTGGAGTAGACGTCGGAGCGCGAGTCGACCGTCTCGCCGCGGGCCTGCTCGGGGGAGAGGTACTGCGCGGTGCCGACCACGGCGGCCGTCTGGGTCATCGTCGACGACGCGTCGGACATCGCGCGGGCGATGCCGAAGTCCATCACCTTGACGTCGCCGGACGGCGTGAGCATCACGTTGCCCGGCTTGATGTCGCGGTGGATGATCCCCGCGCGGTGGCTGTAGTCGAGCGCCGACAGCACGCCCGCGGTGATCTCCAGCGCCCGCTCCGGCAGGATCTTGCGGCCCTCGCGCAGGATCTCGCGCAGCGTGCGTCCCTCGACGCACTCCATCACGATGTAGGGCTGCGCGACGCCCGACCCGTCGGTGGCCATCTCCTCGCCGGTGTCGTAGGTCGCCACGATCGCGGGGTGGTTGAGCGACGCCGACGACTGCGCCTCCCGGCGGAACCGTGCCTGGAACGTCGGGTCGCTGGCGAGGTCGGTGCGCAGGCGCTTGATCGCCACGGTGCGGCCCAGGCGGCGGTCCTTGCCCTTGCGCACCTCGGCCATGCCGCCTCGGCCCAGGAGCTCACCGAGCTCGTAGCGGCCGCCGATCAGCGTCGGCTCCGGCTGCGTCATCCCTCGTCGTTCCCTTCGTCGTCCTTCTGTTGGCCGGCAGCGGCCGCGCCCCAGTAGCTGACCGTGACCCGGTCGCCCTCCTGCAGCGTGCCGCTCGGCTCGACCGACTCCACGGTGCCCTCCGGCTGCTCCCCGGGGTTGTCCAGCTCCACGGGCACCGGCTCGAGGCCGAGGTCGCGCAGCTCCTGCTCGACGTCGCCGTGGTCGCGGCCGACGTAGGCGCCCGGGTCGACCTCGACCGTGGGGGCCTCGGTCTCGGTGGGCGTCTCGGTGGGTGTCTCGGTGGGCGTCTCGGTCGGGGTCTCCGACTCCGTCTCGCTGGGCGACGGGCTCGGGGTCCGGGTGGGCGACTTGGTGGGCGACTCGGACTGCTCGCTCGGGGAGTCGCTGGGCTGCTGCGAGGGGGACCGGTCGCCCGAGGTCGTCTGCTCGTCGGTGGGCGACGGCGAGTCGTCGTCGCGGGTGCCGAGCCAGAACGCCACCAGCAGGGCCAGCACCACCGCGACGATCCCGACGATCGTCGGCCACGGCGTCGTACGCCGGCTGCCGGGGGTGGGCGCGGGCTCGGCGGGCGTGGGGGCCGGCGGCGGTGCGGCCGGGGCGACCCGGGTGGCCGCGACGTCGCTGGCCGGGTCGCGGTGAGGGTCGGGGGCGGCGACGGGCGCCACGACGGTGGCGTCCTCGTCGGGCGTCGAGGCGTCGGAGGAGGTCGCGGGAGAGGAGCCGGCGTAGGAGGCGGGGGAGCGCAGCGCGCGGGCGAAGGCCGTGCCGTCGGGGAAGCGGTCACCGGGCGACTTGGCCAGCGAGCGGCGTACGACCGCGGCGAGGTCGGCGGGCACGGTGTCGGGCAGGTCCGGCACCGGGCGGCGCACGTGGGCGATCGCGGTGGCGACCGGGGTGTCGGCGACGAACGGCTTGCGGCCGGCGAGGCACTCGAAGGCGACGACGCCGAGGGAGTAGACGTCGGACGCGGCCGTGGCGGTCTCGCCCTCGGCCTGCTCGGGCGAGATGTAGGCGGGCGTGCCCATCACCTCGCCGGTCTGGGTGAGCGCCATGCCCTCGGCGGCGCGGGCGATGCCGAAGTCGGTGACCTTGATCCGCCGGTCGGGCGTCACGATGAGGTTGGCGGGCTTGACGTCCCGGTGCACGATGCCGGCCGCGTGGGCGGCGCCGAGGGCGTCGGCCGCCTGGGCCAGCAGGTCCTGGGTGGCGGCGGGGTCGAGCGGCGCGCCCGGGCGCAGCAGCGCCGAGAGCGGCTGGCCGTCGACGAGCTCCATCACCAGGTAGGGGCGCGGGGTGCCGGAGCCGTCGCCGGGCGCGCCCTGGCCGTAGTCGAAGACCGACGCGATGCCGGGGTGGTGCAGCGCGGCTGCGTTGCGGGCCTCGGTCTCGAAGCGGCTGCGGAACAGCGGGTCGTCGGCGTACTCGGCCTTGAGCACCTTGACCGCGACGGCGCGGTCGAGCACGGTGTCGCGCGCCGACCACACCTCGCCCATGCCGCCGGTGGCGATGCGCGACTCGAGGACGTAGCGGTGGGCGTCGTCGACGTGGCCACCCGGGGCGAGCACGGTCATCGGGTGATCACCGCCTCCATGATCGACTTGGCGATCGGGCCGCCGAGGCGGCCGCCTCCGATCTCGGAGCGGGAGGTGTCGCTCGACTGCACGAGCACCGCGACGGCGACCTTGGGGTCGTTGGCGGGGGCGAAGGAGACGAACCACGCGTAGGGCGGGCGGTCCGCCGTGGACTGGGCGGTGCCGGTCTTGCCGGCCACCTCCACGCCCGGGATCTGCGCGGGGGTCGCGGTGCCCGACTCGACGGTGGCGACGAGCATCTTGGTCAGCTCGTCGGCGGTGGTGCTGGAGACGGCCTTGCTGATGCTCTGCGGGTCGGTGCGGTCGAGGACCGACAGGTTGGGCGCGCGCACCTCGTCGACGACGTAGGGGCGCATCACGTCGCCGTCGTTGGCGATCGCCGCGGCGACCATCGCCATCTGCAGCGGCGTCGCGGTGACGTTGGACTGGCCGATGCCGGACAGGGCGGTCTGCGGCGGGTCCATGTCGCGCGGGTAGAGCGACTCGGCCTGCCCGCCGAGGTCCTCCAGCGACGTGGAGTTGAAGCCGAACGCCTCGGCCTGGTCGGCCATCGCCTCGACCCCGAGCTCGTTGGCGAGGCTGAGGAAGGTGACGTTGCAGGAGACCTGCAGCGCCTGCGTCAGGGTGATCCGGCGCCCGCCGCAGTTGCCGCCGTCGTAGTTGCCGACGGTCGTGGTGGACTGCGGCAGCTTGAACCGGAAGCCGCCCGGCACCTGCGAGTCGGCGTCGTAGTTGCCCGACTCGATCGCAGCGGCGGCGGTGACGAGCTTGAACGTCGACCCCGGCGGCAGCGTCGTGCCGATCGCGCGGTTGACCAGCGGCTCGCGCGGGTCGGCGTTGAGCTCCTCGCTGAGCTCGGCGACCGCGCCGAAGTCGTGGGAGGCGAAGTTGTTGGGGTCGAAGGTCGGGGTGGACGCCATCGCCAGGACCCGGCCCGTCGTGGGCTCGAGCGCCACCACGGCGCCCTGCGCGTCGCCGGGGAGGTTCTCCAAGCCGGTCCAGGCGGCGTCCTGGGCCGCCGGGTTGACGGTGAGCTGGACGTTGCCGCCCTTGGGGTCGGTGTTGCTCAGCATGTCGACGAGGCGGGTGACGAACAGGCGCGAGTCGTCGCCGGCGAGCACGGCGTTCTGGGAGCGCTCGACCCCGGTCTGGCCGTACCACGAGAAGTAGCCGGTGATGGGGGCGTACTTGAACGGCTGGGAGTAGGTGCGCTGGAACTTGTACTTGTCGTCGGAGGGCACGCTGCGCGCGATCGCGTCCTTGCCGACGAGGATCGCGCCCCGCTCGCGGGAGAACGCCGCGGTGATGATCCGGCGGTTGCGCGGGTCGTCGGACAGGCTGTCGGCGCGGACGTACATCAGGTAGGTCGCGTTGACGAGCAGCGCGAGGAACAGGACCAGGCAGAAGACCGAGAAGACCCGGATGGGCTTGTTCACCGCAGCCTCACCACCTGCGTGCTCTCGCTGTCGGCGCCGGCGTCGTCCACCGGGTCGAGGCGCGGGGCGGGACGGCGGGCCTGGTCGGAGATGCGCAGCAGCAGCGCGATCAGGACCCAGTTGGCCACCAGCGAGGAGCCTCCGTAGGACAGGAACGGGGTGGTGAGGCCGGTCAGCGGGATCAGGCCGGTGACGCCGCCGACGACGACGAAGACCTGGAGCGCGACGATCGCACCGAGGCCGACGGCCAGCAGCTTGCCGAAGCCGTCGCGCGAGATCAGCGCGGTGCGCAGCGCACGCTCCACGATGAGGCCGTAGCAGAGGATGACCGCCATGACGGCGGTCAGGCCGAGCTCCTCACCGATCGCGGCGACGATGTAGTCGGACTCGGCGTAGGTGATCCGCTCGGGGAAGCCGTTGCCCAGGCCGCGGCCGATGAGGCCGCCCCAGCCCATGCCGAACATCGCCTCGACCGGCTGGTAGCTGCCCGGCGAGGACTCGTAGTAGTCCATCGGGTGCAGCCAGAAGTTGAAGCGGTTCTGCACGTTGCCGACGAACGTGTAGGCCGCGAGCGCGCCGACGGCGAACATCAGCCCGCCCACCACGAGCCACCCGGGCCGCTCGGTGGCGACGTAGAGCATCACCAGGAACAGGCCGAAGAAGAGGAGCGAGGAGCCGAGGTCGTTCTGCAGCACCAGGATCATCATCGAGACGCCGAACATCGCCAGGACCGGGCCCAGGTCGCGCCCGCGCGGCAGGTCGATGAACACCACCCGCCGCCCCGCGAGCGCGAGGGCGTCGCGGTGCAGCACGAGGTAGCCGGCGAAGGTGATCACCAGCAGCACCTTGGCGACCTCGCCGGGCTGGAAGCTGAAGCCGGCCACGTTGATCCAGATGTTGGCGCCGTTCTTGCCACTGCCGATGACGGGCAGGAAGGGCAGGATCAGCAGCACGATGCCGAGCAGGCCGGCGGTGTAGGTGAAGCGCTGCAGCACCCGGTGGTCGCGCAGGAGCACGAGCGTGGCGACGAAGAGCGCGACGCCCAGCGTCATCCAGATCAGCTGCTGGCGCGCGAAGGTGAAGTTGGGGCGCCCCAGCGCCTCGTAGGTGAGGTCGAGGCGGTGGATCACCGCGAGCCCGAGCCCGTTGAGGGCCGCGACGAGCGGCAGCAGCACCGGGTCGGCGTAGGGCGCGACCAGGCGCACGGTGATGTGGGCCCCGACGATCAGCGCGGTCAGCCAGCCACCGTAGCCGACGAGGTCGGCGGGCACGACGCCCTCGACACCGAGGCCCACGGCCGCGTAGGCGCCGATGCCCACCACCAGCGCCAGCACGAGCAGGAACAGCTCCGCACCCCGGCGTCGCCGGTGCACGAAGCCCATCAGGGTCCCGGTCTGACTCATCGCACTCGTCCCGTCACCCTGGGTCGACGTCCTGGCGTGCGGCGTAGTTGTCCACGGTCAGGTGGGCGTCCTCGAGGTCGTCGGCCTCGATGCCCTCGCGCACCGTCTCGGCGTCGATGTCGCTGAGGCGGGTGAGCTCGACGTCGGTGACCTCGTAGGGGTGGGACAGCGAGATGCCCGGGAGGTCGGCGTCGATGCCGCGGAAGATCGTCACCCTGCCGTCGTCCTCGGCGACGTAGAACTGCTGCTGGCTCCACGACCAGGCGGCGGCGAGCACCACCCAGCCCAGGCCGAGCAGCACGGCCGCGACCAGCAGCCGCCGCAGCAAGGCGTAGCGGCCGGGGTCGCGGGGCGCGTAGCGCGCGGCCTCGGGGTCGATGGGGTCGGCGACGTAGGCGCCCTCGGGCACGTCGTCGGGCACGGGCGGGATCTCGCCGGTGTCGCCGGAGCGGTGGCCGCGGAACAGCCCGCCGACCGCGCCGCTGAGCGGGAGCCGTCGCGGCAGGTCGGCGGCCGCGCCGACGAGCAGCGGGGCGAGGTCCTCGGGCGGCGCCTCGTCGAGGACGTCGGCGACGATGCAGGTGACGTTGTCGGTGCTGCCGGCCTCGAGGCTCGCCCGGACGAGCTCGACGGCGGCGAAGTCGGGCGTGCCGGTGGAGAGGATGTCGGCCATCCGCTCGTCCGTGAGCGTGCCGCACGCGCCGTCGCTGCAGACGAAGATGCGGTCACCGGCCTCGGCGGGCACCTCGAAGAGGTCGGGCTCCTCGTGGCGCACGCCGTCGAGCGCCTTGAGGATGAGGTTGCGGTGCGGGTGGGTGCGCGACTGCTCCTCGGTGATCCGCCCCTCGTCGATGAGCGACTGGACGAAGGTGTGGTCGTGGGTCAGCCGGCGCAGCTCGCCGTCGCGCAGCAGGTAGGCGCGGCTGTCGCCGATGTGGCCGATGCCGAAACGGTGGCCGTCGAAGAGCGCGACGGTGGCGGTGGTCGAGGTGCCGTTGAGGCCGGGATCCTCCTCGACGAGCTCGGCGATGCGGTCGTCGGCGCGGTGCACCGCGCCCGCCACCTGGCCGAGGATGTCGTCGTCGGGCTCCTGGTCGAGCTTGCGCAGCGCCTGCACGGCGGTGCTGGAGGCGAGGTCGCCGCGCACCGCGCCGCCGACGCCGTCGCACACCGTGAGCAGCCAGGGCCCGGCGTAGCCGCTGTCCTGGTTCTCCCGGCGGACCCGGCCCACGTCGGAGATCGCGGAGTAGTGGAGGTACATCACTTCCTCAGCTCCAGGATCGTCTTGCCGACGCGGACCTGGACGCCGGGGCCGATGGTGGTGGGCTGGGTGATGCGGACGGGGCCGACATAGGTGCCGTTGGTGGAGCCGAGGTCCTCCACGAACCACTCGTCGCCGCTCGCGGCGACGCGGGCGTGGCGGGTGGAGACGTAGTCGTCGTCGAGCTTGATCGCGGCGTCGCTGCCGCGGCCGATGAGGAGCGGGGCGTCGGCGAGCTCGGCGCGCACGCCGGCGTTCTCCCCCTCGACCACGATGAGATGGGTGGGCGCTCCGCGGCGCGGCTTGCGGGGCGCCTTGGTCTTGGTGGCCTTGGCCTTGCGGCTCGGCGCCGGCGCGCCGTTGCGCGCGGTCTCGGGCACGCGCGCGCCGAACATGTCGGAGCGGATGACCGAGATCGCCGACAGCACGAAGATCCAGAGGATCGCGAGGAACGCCATCCGGATCAGGAACAGGGTCAGCTCAGACATTCCAGCCCCCGGCCTCGTCGCGACCGCCGTCGATGCGGACCGTCATGTCGGTGTGGCCGATGCGGAGCGTGGAGCCGTCGCGCAGCCGGGCCCGCGTCACCTTCGACCCGTCGACGAGGATGCCGTTGGTCGAGCCGAGGTCGACGGCCTCGACGCCGTCGATGCTCACCACGAGCTCGAGGTGGCGCCGGCTCACGCCGGGATCGTTGATGCGCAGGTCGGCCTCGGTGCCGCGGCCGATCACCAGGCCTGGGGGCCGCAGCGGGTGCCGGGTGCCGTTGACCTCGAGGGTGGCGTGCGAGGAGCGCGTACGGGTGCGCTGGTCGTTGTCGGTCACGCTCGCCTGCGCCTTGGAGCGGATGCGGAAGCGGCCGGTCGTCAGGTCGTCGGCGGTCTCGAAGGCGATGCCGATGGGACCGGTGAACACGTAGCCCTGGGCGTCCGCGTGGTCCTGGAGCTGGTCGACGAGGTCCTGCTCGAGCGCGCGGCCCAGGCCGACGATGCGCTCGAGGTCGGTGGCCGACAGCTCGACGTGGAAGTCGTTGGGGACGAGCCGGCGCTGGCGGCTGAGCACCTGGGCGTTGTTGTCGCACTCGCGCTGGAGGGCCGCGGCGATCTCGACGGGCTGGACGGCGCTGCGGAAGGCCCGGGCGAAGACACCGGAGATCACGGTCTCGAGCCGCTGCTCGAAGCGCTGCAGCGGGTTCGGCATCGGGCCTCCTCTCGTCGCGCTCGGTCGGATCGTCGTGGGCGGGCAGGCATGACCCACCGCCCGGCCGGTGCGGCCGAGCGTACCGGCCGCCCGCCCCCTCGCCACGGTGCCGCCCCGGTCGGCCCGGGATCGCCGCGCCGGTCCGGCACGACCTCCCGGCCGATTGGGAGCCAGCCTCGGCCGTGGGGTAGCCTGAGCCCGCTTCTGGCGCGAGTGGCGGAATAGGCAGACGCGCACGGTTCAGGTCCGTGTGTCCGAAAGGACGTGGGGGTTCAACTCCCCCCTCGCGCACCACGAGCAGGAGCGGTTCGGGTCGAAGCCCGGATCGCTCATGTGGCAGAAGGGCTCCTGACCTCGATCGAGGTCAGGAGCCCTTTCTGGTCCAACGTGGGTCCGGGCGCCACCTCACCGCACCGCACCTCACCTCACCGCACGAGCTCGGGGGCGGGGTCCGCCTCACGCGCGGCCCCTCGGCCCCGGGACGGACGCAGCGCCACCAGCACCCCGACGAGCAGCAGCGCACCGCCGCCGAGCTCAGCCGCGTTGGGCCGCTGGTCGAGCAGCGCCCAGGCCGACGCCATGGCGACGACGGGGGCGAGCAGCACCCACGGCACCACTGCGCTCGACGGCCAGCGGGCGAGCAGGCCGTTGAAGATGCCGTAGCCGACCAACGAGGCGAGGCCGGCGGTGTAGACGGTGGACACCGCCGCCTGCCACGAGAAGCCGGCCAGCGCGGTGGCCACCGCGGACGGCCCGTCCACGACGAGGGAGAGCGCGAGGAGGGGGAGCGGCACGACGAGCGCCGACCACACCGTGAGCGACAACCCGCCGGGCACCTTCGCGGCACGGGCGACGACGTTGCCGATGCCCCACGAGAGAGCGCCGAGCAGGCACAGCACCAGGGCGACGAGCGGGACCTGGCCACCGCGTCCGAGCCCGACCACGACGAGACCGGCCGTACCGACCACGACGCCGCCGACCTGGAGCGGCGTCGGGACCTCGCGCAGCGCACCCGCCGCGATGACGATCGTGAAGACCACCTGTGCCTGGAGGACGAGGGCCGCGAGGCCGGGCGGCATCCCGGCCGCCATCGCGAGGTAGAGGAACCCGAACTGGCCGAGCGACATGAACACGCCGACCGCCGCAATGATCCGCCACGGCGCGTCGGGCCGCGGGACGAGGAGCACCGCCGGGAGCACGACGGCAGCGAACCGGATCGCCACGAACAGCAAGGGCGGCACGTCGGCCATGCCCCAGTCGATGACGACGAAGTTGAATCCCCAGATCGTGGCGACGAGGGCGGCCAGCAGGGAGTCGCGGAGGTTCACGTCCTCAGTCTGCGGTGCGCAATCATGAAGCACCAGCGAACGATCGTTCACCTCACGCGGTAGCGTTCCTGCATGATCGATCTCGCCGCTCTCACCAGCCTGCGGGCCGTCGACACCCACGGGAGCGTCGCGGGCGCCGCGGACGCCCTCGGCTTCACGCCCAGTGCGGTGTCGCAGCAGGTGAAGCGACTGGAGAAGCAGACCGGGGTCGCGCTGCTCGAACGGGTCGGCCGAGGGGTGATGCTCACCGCGCACGGACGCCGCCTCGTCGACGACGGCTCGCGTCTCCTCACCGAGCTCGAGAGGATCGAGTCCGGGCTCCAGCGCGATGCCGGCCGAGTCACCGGCCGGCTGCGCGTCGCCGCGTTCTCGACGGCGATGCGCGGGCTGGTGGCCGCGTCGGTGCGCGACCTCCTCGACCGCCACCCGGAGCTGTCGCTGACGCTGACCGAGCGCGAGCCGTGGGACACCGTCGACCTCGTCGCCGCCGGTCAGCAGGACCTGGGCATCGTGCACCAGTGGGGCGACGTGCCCCTCCACCTGCCCGACCACCTCGTCAGCGTGACCATCGCCCGCGACGTCGCGGACGTGATCGTGCCGCGCGACCACCGCCTCGCCGGGCGTACCCGCGTCTCCCCGCGCGACCTCGTCGACGAGGCGTGGGTGGCCACGCCCGAGGGGTCGATCTGCCGGCAGTGGCTGCGGCGGATGTACGACGGCACCGGCCGCGCTCCCCGCATCGCCCACGTCGCGATGGAGTTCGACTCCCACCTCGCGCTCGTCGGGGCCGGGCTCGGGATCGCCCTCGTGCCGCGGCTCGGGCGGTCCGCGCTGCCCGACGACGTGGTCGCGGTGGCCGCGCACCGCCCGGTGCCGTCGCGCGAGATCACCGTCGTGCACCGCGCGTCGATGGCCGAGTCGCCCGCGGTCCGCGCAGTCGTCGACGCCCTCGGCGCCACCTGAGAGGCGACGCGGCGCCCGCGGGATGACCAACGTCACGCCCGCCGATATTGGGCGCTCGCTCGGCGGCCGTCAGAATTTTCTCGTCGCGCGAGCGTCCACGACGGCCGTCGGGTCGCGGCTCCGCCGCCCCGGTCGTGCAGTGCCCGCCCCCGGTCATGCCCGGCGGGAGGACCGCCTGCGAACCCGAGCGGGCGGTCGACGGGTCATGCCCGGACGTCCGGGCGCGCGCCGACCGTCATCCGGCGAACGCCGAACCGAAGAAAGGAGCAGACATGACTACGACCGACGTCGTAGCCGTTGACCAGGACCGCGACAAGCGCCGCCGCCGCGGAGCGATCGTCCGCTTCGCGCTGGCCAGCGTCGCCGTGCTGGG
Organism: Nocardioides sp. Z35_8; assembly: GCF_059621125.1. Classification (NCBI taxonomy): domain Bacteria; kingdom Bacillati; phylum Actinomycetota; class Actinomycetes; order Propionibacteriales; family Nocardioidaceae; genus Nocardioides; species Nocardioides sp. Z35_8. The sequence continues at coordinate 945,846 of NZ_JCAQIE010000001.1, forward strand.
CGTCGGAGCGGCCCTGACCAGTGCCACGTGGACCGACGACGCATGGTTCGACGGCGGCGCGAGCGCCGTCGAGAGCGTCGAGCTGCAGGCCAGCGTCGACGGTGGCAACACCTGGTACGACGCAGACACGGAGAACCAGGCCGTGTCGATCCCTGCCGACGCGTTCAAGGACCTCAACCAGGGCGCCGACAAGACCGTCAGCCTGCAGCTGAAGAACGCCGGCAGCGTCCCGCTGACCCTCGGCAAGGGCGTCCTGACCACGGAGGGTGCCCTGTTCGAGGGGACCGCGCCGGCGACGGCCACCATCCACGACCCGTCGTCGTCCCAGCTCGACGCCGGTGCCACGGACACGGTGATCCTGCAGGTCACCACCCCTGACGACTGGCCCGAGGACTACCAGGGCACCGAGGGGACGATGACCCTGCAGTTCACCGGAGAGTCCTGACGAGATGGCGGGCCGCGCGGTGGCCGTGCGCGTCCTGCGCACGGCCGCTGACGTCCTCGTCTGGGGCCTCGCCGTCATCGGGGTCCTCAGCCTGGGGCTGTGGTGCGCGACCACGCTGGGTGTGATCAAGCCGCTCATCGTCGTCTCCGGGTCCATGGAGCCGGAGATCATGACCGGCGACCTGGTGGTCGCCACCCCGGTGCCGATCGAGGACGTCGAGGTCGGGGACGTGCTGTCCCTGCACAACGACGTCTCGGACCGGCTCGTCACGCACCGCGTCATCGACGTGGCGCAGCACGACGACGGGTCATGGCACGTCCGCATGCAGGGCGACGCCAACGACAGCCCGGACGCCGGGGAGTACGTCGTCACCGACGACACGGTGCTGTCCCCGCGCTGGCAGTTCGCTGGCGTGGGTGATGCCTGGCTGCGGCTGACGCAGCCGAGCGTCGCCGTGCCGCTCGTGATCGCGGTCGCGGCGATCCTCGCGCTCAGCCTGATGCCCCGCCCCGGCCCCGTCCCGGCGGGGAGGCGGCAGGACGCGGCACGCGACCCGCACGACGACGAGGCGACACGCGACCTGGTCGCCGCCTCGTCGCACGAGGCCCGCTAGGGCCCTGCTGGGCGCGGCCGGCGCAGGCCCGGCCGCGCCCAGTCCCACCCCTTGCCCTGCCGAGACCCTGCCGAGACCCCTGCCAACCTGATGAGAGAGAAGGAGCCACAGCATGACCTGGCCCGCCACGCGACGGCGTCTGCTCGCCGCGATGGGCACCCTCGTGGCGGTCGCCCTGATCGTCGCCACGACCGCGGACCGGACGGTCGCGGCGTGGAGTGACGGAGCGGTGTTCGCCACCCGGGCCACGTCCGGCACCTGGGCCACCGCCGGCGGCGACTCGTGCGAGGTGCTGGACAACGCCACCGGCGAGGTCGTCGGGACCTGCACCGTCGACGACGTGAGGTTCGACGCCGGGTGGGAGAACGGCACCAGGTTCTACGTGACCGTCGGTGGCTTCCAGCCGAGCAGCGACAGGGTGGCCCGGGTCAGCGTCGACCTGTCGGAGCACAGCTCCGACTGGGACTTCACCCGAGGATTCGCGCAGATGGACAGCGGCCAGGACGTCACCTGGTCGGCGCCCGTCATCACCTTCACGACCTACCCGTGGGGCGCCCCGCCCTTCAGCGGCACCTACAACCACCCCACCTGACACCCTGGCGCGCGGCCTGGGCACGCCGGCCGAGGCGCCGCTCACCCCCGACGAGGCGCTGGCCGTGCTCCGGCGGCTGTTCGGCGGCTACCTCGGCCTGGCTCCGGAGCCGCACCGCCCGTAGCCGGCGGCAGCGAGGTCGAGTCGGCGCATCCTGACCGCCCGAACCCGTCGAGTCGGCTCATCTTGGCGTCAGCCGTGTCAGGACGCGACGACTCGACAGACGATCCGCGTCCGTCCGGGGTGCGCCCCGAGGCGTCCGGCACGTCCGGGACGGCCGCCGGAGGCGCATGATGGACGGATGAGCCGAGTGGTGTCGTGATGCCGGAGCCGGTCGATCCGTCCCAGGTCGACGCCGAGGTGCTGCTCGGCCGGCTCGAGGTGGATCCGGCGACCGGCCTCTCGACCGAGGAGGCACAGCGCCGCCTGCGCCGCGACGGGCCCAACGAGCTGCGGGCCAAGAAGCCGGTCCCGACCTGGCGCAAGATCCTGGCGCAGTTCGAGGACCCGCTGGTCTACCTGCTGCTGGCCGCCATCGCGATCTCGACGATCTCGTGGTTCGTCGAGGGCGGCGAGGGGGTGCCGGTCGACGCCATCGTGATCGCCGCGATCGTGGTGATGAACGCGGTGCTCGGCTACACCCAGGAGGCCAGGGCCGAGGACGCCGTCGCGGCGTTGAGCACCATGACCGCGGCCTCCTCGACGGTGCTGCGCGACGGGCGGCTCGAGGTGGTGCCGTCGGCCGAGCTGGTGCGCGGCGACGTGCTCGTCCTCAACGAGGGCGACGCGGTGGGCGCCGACGGGCGACTGCTGAGCGCGACCGCGTTGCGCGTCCAGGAGGCGTCGCTGACCGGCGAGAGCGAGGCCGTCACGAAGTCCCCGGCCACGCTGGAGCAGCTCGTCCCCCTCGGTGACCGGGTGGACATGGTCTACAAGGGCACGGCCGTGGCGCAGGGCGTCGGTCGCGCCGTGGTCACCGGGGTGGGCATGTCGACCGAGGTCGGCGCGATCGCCGAGATGCTCGACGCGACCGTGGAGGAGCCCACCCCGCTGCAGACCGAGGTCGGCCGGATCGGCCGGATGCTCGGCATCATCGTGGTCGTCATCGCCGTCGTCGTGATGGCCGTGATCGTGGTGGTGCAGGGCGTCAGCACGGCGAGCGACTTCGTCGTCGTCCTGCTCCTCGGCGTGTCGCTCGCGGTCGCCGCGGTGCCCGAGGGCCTGCCCGCAATCCTGTCGGTCGTCCTGGCGATCGGCGTCCAGCGGATGGCGCGGCGCAACGCCGTGGTGAAGCGGCTCGACTCGGTCGAGGCCCTCGGCTCGGCGTCGGTGATCTGCACCGACAAGACCGGCACCCTGACCCGCAACGAGATGACGATCGAGCGCCTGGTCACGGCGTCGGGACGCGCGGACGTCAGCGGCGTGGGCTACCGCCCCGACGGGGCGGTGACGGCCGACGGCGGCGACCTGAGCGAGGCGCAACTCGCCGAGGCGCGGCTGCTGCTGGGCGCCGGCTCGCTCGCCAACAACGCCCAGCTGAGCGAGCGCGACGGCGAGTGGACCATCCAGGGCGACCCCACCGAGGCGGCGTTCCTGGTGGCCGCGCGCAAGCTCGAGGGCGTCACCGAGCGGTTGGAACGCTTCGAGCGCCGCACCGAGATCCCGTTCACCTCCGAGCGCAAGATGATGTCGACGCTGCACGAGGAGCGCCCCGACGGCACCCGCCTGCTGTTCAGCAAAGGGGCGCCTGACGTCCTGCTCGCCAACTGCACCCGCCAGCAGGTGGGTGCGACGACGGTCCCCCTCACCGACGCGGCCAGGGCCGAGCGCCTCGCCGAGGTCGAGGCCCTCTCGGGCGAGGCGTTCCGCACCCTCGGCGTCGCCTACCGCGTCGTCGACGACCCGGACGAGGCGCCGCCCGACGGATCGGCAGGCGCGGACGACCTCGACACGAGGCTGGAGCACGACCTCGTCTACGTCGGGGTGGTCGGCATCATCGACCCGCCGCGGGTCGAGGTGGCCGCGGCGATCGCCGAGGCGCACCGCGCCGGGATCAGGGTCATCATGATCACCGGCGACCACCCGACCACGGCTCGGCGCATCGCCACCGACCTCGGCATCGTCGGACCGGGCGCGCGGGCGGTGACCGGGGCCGAGCTCGACGGCCTCGAGGGCGACGCGCTGCGCGAGGTCATCCGGGAGGTGTCGGTCTACGCCCGGGTGGCGCCGCAGCACAAGCTCATGCTCGTCGACGCGCTGCAGGACGACGGGGAGATCGTGGCGATGACCGGCGACGGCGTCAACGACGCCCCGGCGCTGAAGTCGGCCGACATCGGGGTCGCGATGGGCATCACCGGCACCGAGGTGACCAAGGAGGCGTCGCGGATGATCCTGGCCGACGACAACTTCGCCACGATCGTCGCGGCCGTGCGGCAGGGCCGCGTCATCTTCGACAACATCAAGAAGTTCCTGCGCTACCTGCTGTCGTCCAACATGGGCGAGGTGCTCACCGTGTTCCTCGGTGTGGTCTTCGCCGGGATGCTCGGCCTCAGCGCGGCGAGCGACGAGGCGATCGTGCTGCCGCTGCTCGCCACGCAGATCCTCTGGATCAACCTGGTCACCGACTCCACGCCGGCGCTCGCCATGGGCGTCGACCCCGAGATCGACGACGTGATGGCCCGCCGGCCGCGCCGGCTGACCGAGCGGGCGATCGACGGGCGCATGTGGGGGGGCATCGTGACGGTCGGCCTGGTGATGGCGCTGGTGGCCCTCTTCGCGATCGACCTGTTCCTGCCCGGCGGCCTGGTCGAGGGCAGCGACACGTTCGAGGTCGCCCGGACGGCCGGCTTCACCACCCTGGTGCTGGCCCAGCTCTTCAACGCGCTCAACGCCCGCTCGGAGACCACCAGCGCGTTCCACGGCCTGTTCGCCAACCCGTGGCTGTGGGCGTCGATCGCGCTGGGCGCGGTCCTCCAGCTCGCCGTGGTGGAGGTGCCCTTCCTCCAGGTCGCCTTCGGCACCCACTCCCTCGACCTCGCCCACTGGGGCGCGTGCGTGGCCCTGGCGTCGGTGGTGCTCTGGTACGACGAGGTCCGCAAGGCGATCATCCGGGCGCGGTCCGCCTCGTCGCCCGCGGTCGAGGACGCACCGGCGGACCGGGTGGCGGGGGCGGCGTCGGGTCCGCGCAGGTAGCGGCGCACCACCAGCCGCTGCTGGTCGACCGGGGCAGACTGGCCACGTGGCCGAGCCGACCGACTCCCCGACCGATGCGGAGAAGTGGCTGGTCGTCGACGGCCGGCGGTGGCGGCGCACGGATCCCGCGATCCCGGCGGCCGAGCGCGAACGCCTGACCTCCCACCTCGGCAGGGGACGCGCGGGCGTCCGCTCGGCCCGGGGGGACGACGAGCTCGCGGCGACGCGACGGCGTACCCGCTGGCCAAGGTCGGCCTCGGCGAGCGCGGCACCCCGTGGTGGGAGCAGACCGACGCCGAGCGCCGTGAGCGGTGGGAGTCGGCGCTGGTGGAGCTCGACGCCCTCGACACCTGAGGGGAGCGGTCGTGCCGGCACCGCTGGCACACTCGGGCCATGACCACTCTCTCCGACTTCTCGGCCACCGCCATCGACGGCACCGACACCGATCTCGGCCAGTACGACGGCAAGGTGGTGCTGGTCGTCAACACCGCCTCCCAGTGCGGGCTGACCGGGCAGTACCAGGGCCTGCAGGAGCTGCAGGACACCTACGCCGACCAGGGCCTGGTCGTGCTGGGCTTCCCCTGCGACCAGTTCGGCCACCAGGAGCCCGGCGACGAGGCGGAGATCTCCGACTTCTGCGAGCGCAACTACGGCGTCACGTTCCCCATGTTCGCCAAGGTCGACGTCAACGGCGACGACGCGCACCCGCTCTTCGACTGGCTCAAGGCCTCCAAGGGCGGCCTGCTCGGCAGCAAGATCAAGTGGAACTTCACCAAGTTCCTCGTCGGCCGCGACGGCCACGTGATCGACCGCTTCGCCCCGCAGACCGAGCCCGAGAAGCTCGCCGGCGACATCGAGAAGGCCCTGCAGGACGCGCCCGGGCAGGCGTCGTGAGGCGCGCCGGCGTCGCCGCGGCGGTGCTCGCCGCAGTGGTGGTGCCGGCACCCCCGGCCACGGCGGACGCCCCCACGACCGGCGTCGCAGCCGCCCGGATCGAGGCGACGGCGACGGCGACGCGGGCCGCGGCGCGCGCCGACGTGGTCGTCGGCACGGGCACGCCGGCGTCGTGCACCTCGCGCGCCGTGGTCCGCGCGGTCGCGAAGGGCGGCGTGATCACGTTCGACTGCGGTCCGGCGCCGGTGACGATCGAGATGACTCGCACGGCCAAGGTGGTCAACACCTCGGCCCGCGTCGTCCTCGACGGCGGCGGCCTGGTCACCCTGAGCGGTGCGGGCCAGCGGCGGATCCTCTATATGAACACCTGCGACCGGGCGCAGGTCTGGACGACCTCGCACTGCAACGACCAGGCCGAGCCTCGGCTGGTGGTGAAGCGAATGAGCCTGGTCCGCGGCAGCAGCGTCGGGGAGTCGACCGACGGCGGGGGCGGCGGCGCGATCTTCGTGCGCGGCGGCCGGCTGCGGATCGTCGACTCGACCTTCGCCGACAACCGCTGCGACCGCACCGGTCCCGACGTCGGCGGCGCCGCGGTGCGCGTGCTCGACCAGCACCGCGACCGCCCGGTCGTCGTACGCCGCTCCACCTTCACCGGCGGACGCTGCAGCAACGGCTCGGCGCTGAGCAGCATCGGCGTCTCGTGGCGGATCAGCGGCTCGACGTTCACCGGCAACCGGGCGGTCGGCCGGGGCGCCAACCCGGCGCGGCCGGACACGCCCGGCGGCGGGTCGGGCGGGGCGGTCTACCTCGACGGCAACGACATCCACCTCACGGTGGACGACTCGACGATCAGCGGCAACCGGGCCCGCGAGGGAGGCGGGGCGATCTTCTTCGTCTCCAACGACCGCACCGGCACGTTGACCGTCCGCGGCTCGCGGCTCACCGACAACCCCAGCGACGGCTTCGAGACCCTGCCGGGCATCTTCTTCCTCGGCGCGAGCCGCACGATCACCGACTCGGTCGTGCGCTGACCCGGCGGCTCAGGCCGGCGTGGGCGCGTCCGGCCCGACGCGCTCGGCCAGCCACTGCGCCACCTGCTCCTCCGACGGCGCGAGGCCGTCGCTGATCACGTGGGGCGCCACGCGGGAGTAGTAGTCGGTGACCAGGTCGTCCGACTCCCGCACGAGCATCCCCGCGGCCTCGCCGTCGACGATCCACGACCCGAGCACCACGCGGTTGCCCTCGAAGCTCGGCAGCTCGGTGTAGGCCTGGTAGACCCAGCCCTCGGCGCCGTAGCCGCCGGGCATCACGACGTCCTCCAGCATGTCGTCGAGGTGGACGCGGATGTTGTCGCCCTCGCGCCCGTGCAGCGGCTTGGCGACCCAACGCTGGAGGTCGCGCGGCTCGTCGAAGTAGGCCGGCAGCAGCAGCCGGTGGCGGGGGAACAGCTCCCAGAGCACCGGCAGCAGCGCCTTGGTGCTGAGCAGCACCTTCCAGGCCGGCTCGATCCATCGCGTGGGCCGCGCCTCGGCCTGCTCGACGACGTGGCGGCCGAACGGCTCGGCCAGCATCTCCTCCCAGGCGTAGAGCTTGAAGGCGTTGCGCAGCGGCTCGTCGTGCACGTCGCGGTAGTCGCGGGTCTCGGGGTTCCAGCCGACCTCGGCCATCGGGTGCGCCATCGTCATCCAGCCGGCCTGGACGGCGGTGTCCATCAGGTAGTGGACCGTCATCTCCATCTCGCCGCCGTCGTAGGAGTCCTCCTCGCCGAGGTCGTAGAGGAAGTGCATCCGGTCGCCGTCGAAGTGTCCCGAGCGCCGCAGGGTGCGCCAGCCGGCGACGAGGCGGTCGTGGACGGAGTTCCACTGGTCCATCTCCGGCATCACGTCCTCCATCCAGTTCCACTGGATGATCCCGGTCTCGACGAGGCCGGTCGGGGTGTCGCCGTTGATCTCGAGCATCTTGATCGAGCCGTCCGCGCCGTAGGCCAGGTCGAAGCGGGCGTAGAGGGCGGGGTCGCCGGCCTCGATCGAGCGGCGTACGACGCCCAGCGAGCCGGGCGGCAGGCCGAGCCGCTCGTCGGTCATCGTCGTGGCCATGTGGGTGACGGCCTGCAGGCACATCGCCCACAGCTCCTCGGTGGCCGCCTCGAGGGCCTCCACCTCCTCCATCGTCACCTCGTACCAGGCGTCCTCGTTCCAGTAGGGAAGCTCGGAGCCGTCGGGCATCTTCGTGGTCGGGAAGACCAGGCCCTGCTCCACGACGGTGTCGCGCCAGCCCTCACGCGCCCGCGACCGGTGTCGCCACATCGGTGCGTGCCCCGCCGCTCAGGCGATGCTGGCGCACACGATGGCGCCGACGGAGAGGGCGACGGCGGCGGCGACGTGGGCCAGCGGGCGGACCGGCCCCGGGGCGGTGACGATGGAGCGCAGGTCGCCCGGCGTGATCGCCTCGACGGCGAAGAACATCAGCGTGTTGAGGGCGATGCCGACCACCCCGAAGCACACGGTCCAGGCCAGGGCCCAACCGAGCGAGGTCTCCCCGTTGGTCCAGATCGCGGTGAACAGCACCGCCGCGTTGGACACCAGCCACGCGGAGGTGACCAGGCCGGCGCCCTTGGAGTGGGCGTGCACCGACTCGTTGCCGTTCTCGTCGACCCCGCGCAGGTGGGTCCCGAGGTGGCCCGGGGTCGCCAGGTCGAGGACGTAGTAGGCCGCGACGAGCATCGCGCCGCCCACGAGGGCGTACGCGACGGCGTGGAGCAGGGCGTCGATCAGGTCGGTCACGGGTGTCTCCTGGGAGCGGGGCTGTCGGGCTGTCGGGGCGGTGGATGGTGGGTGGGTGGTGGGGGCTCGGCTCAGCCGAAGCCGCGGGAGCTGCCGCCGAAGCCGCCCTTGGTGGTGGCGGACTTGACGCTGGAGCCGCCGGTGGTCGGCAGGCCGCCGCGCTGCACCGTGCCGTTGAGCGAGCTGCCGCTGAAGGTGCCGCCCGTCGTCGTCTGGCCGACCGCCGGGATCCGCGAGCTGGCGCCGAGGTAGTACCAGAAGAAGCCGGAGCCGCCGCCGTTGTAGTCGGAGTCGTCGTCGCACTGGTCGTCGGCGACGCGCTCCTTGGTGTCGGGGTCGACGCACACCGCGGCGTAGTCGGCGCTCGAGGAGCACCCGGTCAGCGTGCTCGCCATCAGCGCGGTGATGCCGAGCGAGATGCTGGTCGAGCGCATGCGGCGCGCGGGCGTGGTCATCGGAGGCCTCCGGGCGGGTCCTGGACGTCGTTCTTGTCGGTGAACATCGCAAGCATCTGCTCGGCGACGTCGGTGGTGGCCGCGTCGGCGGCCTCGTGCTCGGCGAGCCGCTGCTCGAGCCACTCGCGGCCGTGCTGCGCCTCGAGCGAGGCGAGGGTGAGGTGCTCGAGCCGGTCGATCCGCTCGTGGACGTCCTCGAGCACCGTCGCCACGGCGAGCGACTCCTTGTCGAAGACGAGGTTGGCGATCACGTGGCCGATGGCGATGGGCACCAGGACGAGCATCGAGACGATGAGGACCGCCCCGACGGCACGCCCGGCGGTGGACGCGGGATAGAAGTCGCCGTAGCCGACGGTCGAGCCGGTCACGACGCCCCACCAGAGACCCTCGATCGGCCCCTTGCCCTCGAGCAGGGCGTAGACCAGCGAGCAGGCCACCCAGATCCCGAGGACGACCAGGACCAGCAGGTGCGGCGCGTTGACCAGCCCGCGGACGGGTCGCGACACGAACCCGAGCCGGCTCGCGATGGCCCGGTCGGCACCATCGACACCCGTGGCCCCCTCGGCCATGCGCACCCCCCGGTCTCCCGCGCCGTCGCGGCGACTATAGGGCCTCCCCGGCGCCTGAGCGGCCAAACCCCCCGGGACCGCGCGGGTGTCCACGTGGCGAGCCCAGGACGCCGCCGACTTGCCGGTAACCCCGCCGGGGCGGGAGGGTCTGGGCATGGCAGCAACCGCGTCGTCGTACTCGATCACCATGCGGTTGTACACCGCAGCCGACCACAGTGTCGTCGGCTCCGTCGCCACCACGATCGCCCGCAACGGCGGGGTGGTCACCGCGATCGACGTCGCGGAGTCGCGCCACGACCGCCTCACCGTCGACGTGACCTGCTCGGCCTCCGACGCGACGCACTCCCAGGAGGTCGTCGCCGCGGTGGCCGAGGTGGAGGGCGTGCGGGTCCACAAGGTCAGCGACCGCACCTTCCTGCTGCACCTCGGCGGCAAGATCTCCGTCGAGTCCAAGGTGCCGCTGCGCACCCGCGACGACCTCTCGATGGCCTACACGCCCGGAGTGGGGCGGGTGTCGATGGCGATCCACGACAACCCCGAGGACGTCCGCAAGCTGACCATCAAGGGCAACTCGGTCGCGGTGGTCACCGACGGCTCCGCCGTCCTCGGCCTCGGCAACATCGGCCCCGGTGCGGCGATGCCGGTGATGGAGGGCAAGGCCGCGCTGTTCAAGCGCTTCGCCGACATCGACGCCTGGCCGATCTGCCTGGCCAGCCAGGACACCGACGAGATCGTGCGGGCCGTCGAGATGATCGCCCCCGGCTTCGGCGGCATCAACCTCGAGGACATCGCGGCGCCGCGCTGCTTCGAGATCGAGGCCCGGCTGCGGGAGTCGCTCGACATCCCGGTGTTCCACGACGACCAGCACGGCACCGCGATCGTCGTCCTCGCCGCGCTGACCAACGCGCTGCGCTGCGTGGACAAGGAGCTCGCCGACGTGCGGATCGTGGTGTCCGGCGGCGGGGCCGCAGGCACCGCCATCGTGACCCTGCTGCTCGCCGCCGGCGCGCGCGACGTGGTCGTGGTCGACCGCGCGGGTGCGCTCGCCGCCGGCGACGAGTCGCTGTCCGCGTCCCACGCCGAGCTGGCCGCGGCGACCAACCCCCGTCGCGCCCGCGGGTCGCTGCGCGAGGTCCTCGTCGACGCCGACGTCTTCATCGGCGTCTCCGCCCCGGGCATCCTCGACCCGGAGTGGATCCCGACGATGGCGCCCAAGCCGGTGGTCTTCGCGCTGGCCAACCCCGACCCGGAGGTCGACCCGGCCGAGGCCGACCGCTACGCCGCCGTCGTGGCGTCCGGCCGCTCCGACTACCCCAACCAGATCAACAACGTGCTGGCCTTCCCCGGCGTCTTCCGCGGCCTCCTCGACGCCGGCGCCGACGAGGTCACCACCGACATGCTGCTCCGCGCGGCCCAGGCCATCGCCGACACCGTCAGCGCCGAGGAGCTGCACGCGGCGTTCATCATCCCGAGCGTCTTCCACCCCGACGTCACCAAGCGCGTCGCCTCGGCGATCAGCGGCCGCGAGGCCTGAGCCCGGGCGGCGTACGCTGCGGCGTCGTACGCGCCGGGCGGGGGCGCCGGGCGCGGGGGGCCGGGCGCGGGGGGCCGGGCGCGGGCGCGTGGTGCGGCGCGTGACATAACCGCCCTCTTGGTGGGGGAGTCCGACACTTCGTGGGGGTCGCAACGGCCTCCAGGTGTCGGAGTCCCCGCTCGAGCGGGGACTCCGACGATCCGCTCGAGCGGGGACTCCGACACGGAGCGAGCCGGAAGAGCGCCCGGTCAGGCGGTCACCTTGCGGGGCCACCAGAACTTGTCGCCCAGGGTGAGGGCGAGGGCGGGCACCAGCACGGTGCGGACGACCAGGGTGTCGAGCAGCACGCCGACGCAGATGATCGCGCCGAGCTGGGCGAGCACGACCAGCGGCAGCACGCCGAGCACCGCGAAGACCGCGGCGAGCAGGATGCCCGCGCTGGTGATCACGCCGCCGGTGGCCGTCAGCGCGCGCAGCATCCCGGTGCGGGTGCCGTGCTCGCGCGCCTCCTCCCGGGCCCGGGTGACGAGGAAGATGTTGTAGTCGACGCCCAGCGCGACGAGGAACAGGAACGCCAGGAGTGGCACCCCGGTGTCCATCGCGTCGAAGTCGAACACCGTCCGGAAGAGCCACCACGAGGCGCCCATGCTGGCCGCGTAGGTCGCGACGACGGTGGCGACGAGCAGCAGCGGGGCCACGATCGAGCGCAGCAGCAGGAGCAGCGCGCCCAGCACCAGCAGCAGGATCAGCGGCAGGATGAGCAGCCGGTCGCTCGCGGCGTAGTCGCTGGCGTCGATGGCCTCGGCGTCGCCGCCGCCCACGTAGGTGTCGTCGAAGTCGGCCACCGTGTCGCGCAGCGTGAGCACGATGTCGCGGGTGTCGTCGCTGCCCGGTGCGGCGTCGGGGACGGCGTCGATGCGGGCGATCCCGTCGGCGTCGTTGGTGATGCGCGCGGAGTCGACACCGTCGACCTCCTCGACGGCCGCGAGCACCTTGTCGGGCTCGTCGCGGGTGATGACCTGGACCGGGTCGCTCGTGCCCGCCGGGAACGACTCGCCGAGCCGCTCGGCGGCCGAGATCGCCTCGGGTCGCTGCAGGAACTGGTCGGCCGGGTCGAGACCCGTGGTGATGGACGCCGTGCCGGTGGCCAGCACCGCGAGGCCCGCGATGGTGGCGACGACGAAGGTGCGCGGGCGCCGCGAGACGGCCCGGCCCACGCGGAACCAGAAGCCGCGGGAGTCGACCAGCACCTCGTCGCCCACGTGCGGGACGCGCGGCCAGAACACCCACCGGCCGAACAGCACCAGCGCCGCCGGCAGCACCACCAAGGCGAACGTCGCCGCGATCAGGACGCCGACCGCACACGCGAGGCCGAGGCCGCGGGTGGTGGGGACGGCCGACAGCAGCAGCGTCAGCAGGCCGAGCACGACCGTGGTGGCGCTCGAGAGCACGGCCTCGAACGTCCGGCTGAGCGCGCGCGCCATCGCCAGGTGGCGTGAGTCGGTGGTCTTGAGCTCGTCGCGGTAGCGAGATATCAGCAGCAGGGCGTAGTCGGTGCCGGCTCCGAAGACGAGAACGCTGAGGATGCCGACCGTGGACTCGTCCCACGCGAAGCCCGCCACCTCGAGCACGTTGGTGGACGCGATCGCGGCGAAGCGGTCGGCGACGCCGACCACGGTCAGCGGGATCACCCAGAGCACGGGGCTGCGGTAGGTGATGATCAGCAGGATCGCGACGACGCCCGCCGTCGCGGCCAGGAGCCGGATGTCGGCGCCGTCGAAGACCTGACCGATGTCGGCCTGGATGCCCGCGGGGCCGGTGACCTGGACCTCGACGCCGTCTGGGGCGTCCGCGCGCAGCTGCTCGCGCAGCTCCTCGACGCTGTCGATGTTGTCGGTGGCGGAGCTCGCGGACACGGGCAGGGCGAGGAGCGCCGCGGTGCCGTCCTCGGCGACCACGACGGGCGACTGCTCGCCCTCGCCGCCGGGCGGTCCGCCGCCGGTGCCGCCCTGGGTCCCGTCGGGACCGCCCTGGCCGCCGCCTTGAGCACCGTCCTGGCCGCCACCCTGGGCACCGTCGGGCGCGCCCTGGGCGTCCTCACCACCGCCGGCCTCCGACAGCAGCGCCACCGCCTGCTTGGTCAGCTCGCCCTGCGTGGCGCGGTCGAGCTCGCCGGACTCCGCGGTCCACAGCACGATGGCCACCTGGCCCTCGTCGTCGGGCAGTTGGTCCTCGAGCTCGACGGCGTAGGTGCTGTCGGCCCCGACGGGGAGCTGGTCGACGGGGGTGGTGTCGCGCTCGCCCTCGGGGACGAAGGCGATCGCGGCCAGCGCCATCAGGATCGGGACGAGGGCGAACAGCCAGGCGAGCCTGGGCCCGGTGATCGCCCGCGCGAGGGCAGGAGGGCGGTGGGAGGTCACGAGGGTCTCCAAGGTGTGGACGGGACGTCAGGCGAGAAGTCTAGGAAAGATGGTTGCTAAGAAGGTTACTTATCAAGTTATAGGTAGTATCATGGAGAGGCAAGCCAACGGACACGACGGGGAGGTCGACACTCGGTGACGGACGCGGAGGCACCCCCCACGACGCCGCGCTGGATCGGCCGGGGCAACGAGAGCGCGCGTCCCGCGACCCTCATGGCCCTGCGCGACCTGATCGCGGTCGGCAGCCGGGTCAACCACGTCGTGTCGCGGCGTGCCGGGTTCAGCGAGTCGGAGCTGGTCGCGCTCGACCACCTCAGCCGCGAGCAGATCGGGCCCGCGGAGGTCGCGCGCCGGCTCGAGGTGTCGACCGCCGCGGCCACGGGCATCGTCGACCGGCTGGTCTCCCGCGGGCACGTCGAGCGTCGCCCCCACGAGGGCGACCGCAGGCGCACCGAGCTGCACATCACCGACTCCGGGCGCACGGAGGTGATCGGGCACCTGATGCCGATGTTCCGCGCCCTCGACGAGCACGACTCCCGGTTCACCGACGAGGAGAAGGCGGTCGTCGAGCGCTACCTGCGCGGCGCGACGGAGGCCTTCGAGCGGGCGCTCGAGCCCTGAGCCGTCTGCGGTCGGCTCGGGCCCGGTTCAGTCCTCGACGCCGGCGAGGCGGTGTGCGACCAGCGCGGCGCCCACGATGCCGGCGCGGTTCTGCAGCGTGGCCGGGACCATCTCGGTGTCGACCTCGATGAGGTGGCCGAACTTGTCCCACGACTTGCTCACGCCGCCGCCGATCACGAAGAGGTCGGGGGAGAAGAGCCGCTCGACGTGGCGGAAGTAGGCGGTGAGCCGCTTCCCCCACTCCTCCCAGCTCAGCCCTTCGCGCTCGCGGGCGCTGGTGGCGGTCGTCGACTCGGCCACGGCCCCGCCGAGCTCGAGGTGGCCGAGCTCGGAGTTGGGCACGAGCTGACCGTCCCAGATCATGGCCGAGCCGATGCCGGTGCCGAGCGTGATGACCATGACCAGCCCGCTTCGGCCCTTCGCGGCGCCGTACTCCGACTCGGCGAGCCCGGCGGCGTCGGCGTCGTTGACCACGTGCACCTCGCGACCGAGGGCCTCGGTGAAGATCGCGTCGGCGTCCTGGCCGATCCACGACTTGTCGATGTTGGCGGCCGAGTGGACCACGCCGCGGCGCACGATGCCCGGCACCGTCACGCCCACGGGCCGCGTGGAGACGTCGAAGTTGTCGATGATCTGCCCGAAGACCGCCGCGACCGCCTGCGGGGTGGCCGGCCGCGGGGTGTCGATGCGCACCCGGTCGTGGGCGAAGTCGCCGACCTCGAGGTCGACCGGGGCGCCCTTGATGCCGGTGCCGCCGAAGTCGATGCCGAAGGGATGCTCCATGGCCACCAACCTATCGTCAGCGTCGACCGGGTGTGACCGGCGCAACACCGGCGAGACGGCACGACGGGTTCATCCCTCGACCCCGGGGACGGCGACCTGGCGCCGGTCGTCGGCGAGCCTGCGGGTCAGCCCGGACCGGTCGAGCCGGTCGAGCAGCGGGAGCACCACCCGCCGCGACGTGCCCAGCTCCTGGCGCGCAGCGCTGGTGGTGAAGGGCTGCTCGAGCCGCGCGAGCCGGGCGGCCGCGTCGCGGTCGGCCCCGGGCAGCAGCACCAGGCCCGGTGCCACCCGCCACAACAGGCCGGCGCGCTCGGCCGCACCGAGGGCGCGGTCGTCGAGGCCGAGCTCGCGCAGCCGGTCGGCCGTCGGGGCGGCGAAGGGCTCGGTCGCGAGCTCGCCGCGTACGACGTCGACGGCCGCGGCCACCGCCGCCGGGAGTCCCGACCCGGGGGAGCGGACCCGCCCGCCGACGACCTGCAGCGGCGGGCGTATGAGCGGGGCGACGAGCTGCGGGTCGGGCAGGCGGAGTCGGTCGGCCAGCACGGTGAGCGGCACGTCGGGGTCGAGCGGATGGGCGCGGGCATGCTCCTCCACGAGCCCGGGCAGCCGTTGGGCGAGGGTGGCGGCGAGCGCGCGGCTGACCAGCCACGGCCCGGCCTCGAGGTGGTCGCCGGCGGCGGGGTCGACGCCGATGCGCCGCAGCCGGTCGCGGCGGGCCAGGCCGCGGCGGGCGAGCTCGTCGGCGAGCCGCGGGGTGCCGTCGGCGCCGGCGAGCTGCGCCGCACGTCGTGCCGATGCGCCGCGCCGGCGCAACCGCGGCGGGTCGGGGTCGAGCACGTCCACGCGCCACAGCGCTCGGCGTCCGGGGTCGCGCAGCACCATCCGGTCGCCGACGCGCAGCGGCAGCGGCCGCTCGAGCGTCAGCCGGGCGATGCCGTCGGCGGCGTCGCCGAGCGGGCGGTGGCGCACGGCGACGTCGGCCGCCCCGACGTGCAGCTGCGGCGAGAGCGGCGGGCCCGCGTCGTGGTCGTCGCCCCGGAGCCGTACGTCGACCACCTCGGTGTGGTGCCACGCCGCCGGGGTGGTCAGCGGGGTCCCGCGCCCGATGCCGGCGACGTCGCCGGTGAGGTTGAGCGCCACCCGGGCGGTGCCGCTGACCGCCTCGGCGTCGCGGCCGAGGGCCTGCACCCCGCGGACTCGCACCGTGCGCTCGCCGTGGGACAGCGTGTCGCCCACCCGCACGGTGCCGGCGGGCAGGGTGCCGGTGACCACGGTGCCGGCGCCCCGCACGGTGAACCGCCGGTCCACCCAGAGACGTACGTCGGCCGCCGGGTCCGGGACGGGCAGCCGCGCCAGCATCGTCGCGAGCGCGGCACGGAGCTCGTCGAGGCCGTTGCCGGTGCGACCGCTGACCGCCACGACCGGCGCCCCGATCAGGCTGGTGCGCCCGACCTCCGCGGCGGCGCGGGCCATGGCCGGCGCGGGGTCGGCCAGGTCGCTGCGGGTGACCGCGACGACGCCGTGGGCGACGCCGAGGGCGTCGAGGGCGGCGAGGTGCTCGGCCGACTGCGGCATCCAGGGGTCGTCGGCCGCCACCACCAGCAGCGCGGCCGGGACCGGGCCGACGCCGGCGAGCATGGTGGTGAGGAACCGCTCGTGCCCCGGGACGTCGACGAACGCGACGTCGCCCGCGCCGGGCCACGCCGTCCACGCGTAGCCGAGCTCGATGGTGAGCCCGCGCCGCTGCTCCTCGGCGAGCCGGTCGGGGTCGGTGCCGGTGAGCGCGCGCACCAGGGTGGACTTGCCGTGGTCGACGTGACCAGCCGTGGCGATGACGTGCATCAGGGTCGGTCCGCGCCCGCCACGCGGCGTACGGCGTCGGCGAGCGCGGTGTCGTCGGCCGGGTCGAGCGCGAGCAGGTCGAGCAGCAGCCGGCCACGCACCGTCCTGCCGAGCACCGGCGGGTCGCCGGCGCGCAGCGGTGCCGCGAGGCGCTCGGGCAGCGAGATCGCCGCGCTCGGCAGCTCGACGCCCGGCGCGCCGCCGCCGCCGACGGCTCCGGCGGAGTCGACGACCTCGGCATCGAGCGCGGCGACCACGTCGGCGGGCCAGGCGGCGACGACCGCCTGCGCACGTGCCCGGAGGTCGCCGGCCGAGCGGCCCAGGGCGGCCGGCACGGGGGGCAGCGGACCGGCGAGCGTGGCCTCCAGCGCGGCCAGGGTGAGCTTGTCGACGCGCAGGGCCCGGGCGAACGGGTCGCGCCGCAGCCGCTCGACCAGGCCAGCCTCGCCGAGGAGCAGGCCGGCCTGCGGGCCGCCGAGGAGCTTGTCGCCGGACGCGGTGACGAGGTCGGCGCCCGCGCGCAGCGCCCCGGCGGCGTCGGGCTCGTCGGGGAGCCGGGGGTGGTGCGCCAGCAGGCCCGAGCCGATGTCGACGACGAGCGGGACCCGGCGTCCCGCGTGGGTGATCCCGGCGAGCTCGCGGGCCGGCACCGAGGAGGCGAACCCGGTGACCGCGAAGTTGGAGGGGTGCACCTTGAGCACGAACGCGGTCGTGTCGTCCACGGCCGAGGTGTAGTCGCGCAGGTGGACGCGGTTGGTGGTGCCGACCTCGCGCAGCCGGGCTCCGACCGACTCCATCAGCTCGGGGATCCGGAAGCCGTCGCCGATCTCGACCAGCTCGCCGCGCGCGATCACCACGGTGTCGCGCCCGTCGTCGCCGCGCGCCAGCACCCGGGTGACCAGGGCGAGGGCCGCCGCACCGTTGTTGACCACGTGCACGCCGCCCGCGTCGGGAACGGCGGCGCCGAGGGCGTCCAGCGCACGGCGTCCGCGGCGGCCGCGGCGACCGGTGGCGAGGTCGAGCTCGACGTCGGTGGCGCCGGCGGCGGTGCGCACCGCCTCGACGGCCGCCTCCGACAGCGGCGCGCGGCCGAGGTTGGTGTGCACGACGACCCCGGTCGCGTTGAGCACCCGCCGCAGGCTCGACGCCGACTCGGGCAGCGACGCCACCGCGACGTCGGCGACGTCCTCGGGAGCGACGTCGCCCGCCCGGCACTGCTCCTGCGCGCGGGCCACCGCCTGCTTGACCAGGCCGGGCCCCAGCCGCCCGGCGGCGGCGACCAGGCGCTCGTCGGCGAGCACCTGGTCGGTGCGGGGCGTGGCCCGCCGCGGATCCGGCACCCGCCCCTCCTCGTCCGACGACCCGGCTCACGTGTGGCGGAGGCGGACGGGAATCGAACCCGCCCGACCCAGCTGCTGGGTCGCAACGGTTTTGAGGACCGCGTCCGTCACCAGACGAGAACCGCCTCCGCGCGCCACCCTAGTCCGGTCCTCGCGGCCGCGCCCACGGTCCGCACGCCGGGCACGTGCTCGCGGCCCTGACCCGGCCGTGCCTAGATTGGCCGGGTGACCCAGCGCGCGAGCACGTCCGACCCGGCAATCCGCCTCACCCAGTACGCCTCCGGCGGCGGCTGTGCGTGCAAGGTCCCGCCCGGCGAGCTCGAGCGGGTGCTCAGCGGGCTGGGCCGGGGCCGGGCCTCGGGCGACCTGCTGGTCGGTCTCGACCACGGCGACGACGCGGCCGCCGTGCGCATCGACCCCGCTCCCGACGGCACCGGGCGCGCGATCATCGCGACCGCCGACTTCTTCACCCCGGTCGTCGACGACCCCTACGCCTTCGGCCGCATCGCCGCGACCAACGCGATGTCCGACGTGTGGGCGATGGGCGGCACGCCCGTGGTCGCGGTCAACCTCCTCGGCTGGCCGCGCGACCGGATCCCGTTCGACGTGGCCGCGGAGGTGCTGCGCGGCGGTGACGACGCGTGCACCGAGGCGGGCGCGTTCCTGGCCGGCGGGCACAGCATCGACGACCCGGAGCCGAAGTACGGGCTCGCCGTCACCGGTCTCGCCGACCCCGAGCGGCTGCTGCGCAACGACGCGGCGCAGCCGGGCATGCCGCTGACCCTGACCAAGCCGTTGGGCCTCGGCGTGCTCAACAACCGGCACAAGTCGACCGGCGAGTGGTTCGAGGAGGCCGTCGCGGTGATGACGCAGCTCAACCGCGACGCCAGCCGGGCCGCCGTCGACGCCGGCCTGCGGGCGGCGACCGACGTGACCGGCTTCGGCCTGCTGGGCCACCTGATGAAGATGATGCGCGCGAGCGGCACCACGGCCGTCATCGACGCGGCCGCCGTGCCCTACGTCGACGGGGCGCGCGCCTCGCTCGCCGACGGGTACGTCCCGGGCGGGAGCCGGCGCAACCTCGACTGGGTGCGGCCCCACCTCGACGCCTCGGTCGACGAGGACGAGCTGGTGCTGCTCGCCGACGCCCAGACGTCCGGCGGCCTCCTCGTGGTGGGCGAGCTTCCCGGGCACCCGGTGGTGGGCGAGGTCGTGGCCGCGGGCGAGCGCGCGGTGGTCGTGCGCTGACCACCCTCGGGGTGGTGGACGGCCCCCGGCGGGCGCCGTAGGGTCGAGGCACAGCGCACACTGCGGGGAGGTGAGGGCCATGGGTGAGTCTCGTTCCCAGTTGCCGTGGCCTGTGCTCCGCCAGCTCGTCAGCGGCGACCTCCTCGGCCGCGGCAAGGCCGTGCGCTCGCGGGCCACCGACGAGATCGAGCCCCGCACCACCACCGCCGACCGGGTCGCGCGCAGCGTGTGCCCCTACTGCGCGGTCGGCTGCGGGCAGAAGATCTTCGTCAAGGACGAGCAGATCGTGCAGATCGAGGGCGACCCCGACAGCCCGGTCAACCGCGGCCGGCTGTGCCCGAAGGGCTCGGCCAGCAAGAACCTGGTGACCAGCGAGCTGCGCGAGACCACGGTGAAGTACCGCCGCCCCTTCGCGACCGAGTGGGAGCACCTCGACCTCACCACCGCGATGGAGATGATCGCCGACCGCGTGGTGACGTCGCGCCGTGACGCCTGGCAGGAGCTCGACGAGAAGGGCCGCCGGGTGCGCCGCACGATGGGCATCGCGAGCCTCGGAGGGGCGACCCTCGACAACGAGGAGAACTACCTCATCAAGAAGCTCTTCACCGCGATGGGCGCCATCCAGATCGAGAACCAGGCGCGTATTTGACACTCCGCCACCGTCCCCGGTCTGGGGACCAGCTTCGGACGCGGCGGCGCCACCGGCTTCACGGCTGACCTCGCCAACGCGGACTGCATCATCATCCAGGGCTCCAACATGGCCGAGGCCCACCCGGTGGGCTTCCAGTGGGTCGTGGAGGCGCAACGGCGTGGCGCGAAGGTGATCCACGTCGACCCGCGGTTCACCCGCACCAGCGCGGTGGCCGACAAGCACGTCCCGATCCGCGTCGGCAGCGACATCGCGTTCCTGGGCGGCATCGTCCGCTACGTCCTGGAGAACGAGCTCGACTTCCGCGACTACGTCGTCAACTACACCAACGCCGCGACGCTCGTCAGCGATGCGTTCGAGGACACCGACGACCTCGACGGGCTGTTCAGCGGCTTCGACCCCGAGAGGCGCACCTACGACCCGACGAGCTGGGCCTATGACGTCGAGGACGGCCCGGGCGAGCAGAGCTCGGCGCAGGCCGACGACTCCGAGGAGACCCAGGAGCAGAGCGACACCGCTGCCGGCATGCAGAACGAGGCCCACGGCATGCAGGTGGCGGGACACCCGCGGCGCGACGAGACGCTGCAGCACCCGCGCTGCGTCTACCAGGTGCTCAAGCGCCACTTCTCCCGCTACACCCCCGAGGTGGTCGAGCAGACCTGCGGCGTGAGCCAGGCCGACTTCCTCGAGGTGTGCCGGGCCTGGACGGAGAACTCCGGCCGCGAGCGCACGACCGCGCTGGTCTACAGCGTCGGCTGGACCCAGCACAGCGTCGGCGTGCAGTACATCCGCACCGGAGCGATCCTGCAGCTGCTGCTCGGCAACATGGGTCGTCCCGGAGGCGGCGTGATGGCGCTGCGCGGCCACGCGAGCATCCAGGGATCCACCGACATCCCCACCCTGTTCAACCTCCTGCCCGGCTACCTGCCGATGCCCAACCCCGGCCAGCACGCGACCCTGTCGGACTACGTCGACAGCATCCGCAACCCCGGCAGCAAGGGCTTCTGGTCCAAGGCCGACGCCTACACCGTGAGCCTGCTCAAGGCCTACTGGGGCGACGCGGCCACCGCCGACAACGACTACTGCTTCGACTACCTGCCCAAGATCACCGGCGACCACGGCACCTACCGCACCGTGCTCGACATGATCGACGGCAAGGTCTCCGGCTACTTCCTGCTCGGCCAGAACCCCGCGGTCGGCTCGGCCCACGGTCGCGCGCAGCGCCTGGGCATGGCCAACCTCGACTGGCTGGTCGTGCGCGACCTGTTCGAGATCGAGAGCGCGTCGTTCTGGAAGGACGGGCCCGAGGTCGCCACCGGCGAGATCGTGCCCGAGGAGTGCCGCACCGAGGTCTTCCTCTTCCCGGCCGCGTCCTACGCCGAGAAGGAGGGCACCTTCACCCAGACCCAGCGGATGCTGCAGTGGCGTGAGAAGGCCGTCGACCCGCCGGGTGACTGCCGCTCGGAGCTGTGGTTCTTCTACCACCTCGGGCGCATGGTCCGCGAGCGCCTGGCGGGCTCGACCGACGAGCGCGACCGGCCCGTGCTCGACCTCGCCTGGGACTACCCCGTGCACGACGAGGGCGCGCTCGGCAGCGAGGGCGCCGCCGCCTGGGGCGAGCCCAGCGCGGAGGCCGTGCTCAAGGAGATCAACGGCTACGACGTCGCCACCCTCCGCCCGCTCTCGTCCTTCGGGGAGATGAAGGCCGACGGGTCCACCGCCGGCGGCTGCTGGATCTACACCGGCGTCTTCGCCGACGGCGTCAACCAGGCCAACCGCCGCACGTCGCGCCACGACCAGTCGTACGTCGCGCCGGAGTGGGGCTGGGCCTGGCCGATGAACCGCCGCATCCTCTACAACCGCGCCTCCGCCGACCCCGAGGGCCGGCCGTGGAGCGAGCGCAAGGCCTACGTCTGGTGGGACCCGACACTCGGCGAGGCCGGCGAGTGGACCGGCGACGACGTCCCCGACTTCGAGAAGACCAAGCCGCCGTCCTACCGCTCGCCCGAGGGGTCCGACGGTGTCGAGGCGATCGAGGGCATCGACCCGTTCATCATGCAGGGCGACGGGAAGGGTGCGCTCTACGCCCCGCAGGGCCTCATCGACGGCCCGATGCCGACGCACTACGAGCCGGTGGAGTCGCCGTTCCGCAACCCGCTCTACGGCCAGCAGGGCAACCCCACGCGCAAGGCCTACGACCGCGACGACAACCGGATGAACCCCTCGCCCCCCGAGGAGCACAGCGAGGTCTTCCCCTTCGTCTTCACCACCAGCCGGCTCACCGAGCACCACACCGCCGGCGGCATGAGCCGCTACCTCGAGCACCTCGCCGAGCTCCAGCCCGAGATGTTCGTCGAGGTGTCGCCGGCGCTCGCACGCGAGCGGGGCCTCGAGCACATGGGGTGGTGCCACGTGATCACCGCCCGCTCGGCGATCGAGGGCCGGGTGCTCGTCACCGAGCGGCTGCGCCCGCTGCGGGTCGAGGGCCGCACGGTCCACCAGGTCTGGATGCCCTACCACTGGGGCAGCGGCGGGCTGGTCAGCGGCGACTCGACCAACGACCTGTTCGGCATCTCGCTCGACCCCAACGTGCTCATCCAGGAGAGCAAGGTCGGCACCTGCGACGTACGCCCGGGGCGGCGGCCGCAGGGTGCGGCCCTGCGCACGCTCGTCACCGACTACGCGCGGCGGGCCGGGGTGGACGACGGCGTCCACACGCGGATCGTCACCGCGTCCGAAGGGGCGCAGGCCAGGTCACTGGCAGGCGCCGACACCAGCGACGACGACGAGCACGACCAGGAGGGCCAGTGATCGGCCGCAACAGCCTCTTCGGACCACTCGACCCGGCGCCCGACGCCGGCTACGTCGATCCGCCCAAGCGCAAGGGCTTCTTCACCGACACCAGCGTGTGCATCGGGTGCAAGGCCTGCGAGGTGGCGTGCAAGGAGTGGAACGACGTCCCGGAGAACCTCTTCGAGATGCTCGGCACCTCCTACGACAACAGCCACTCCCTCAACGCCAACCAGTGGCGCCACGTGGCCTTCATCGAGCGCTCCGCCCGCACGGAGGCACCGCAGCCACAGCGCGCGGACCTCGGCATGCCGACCGTCGGCGCCCCACCCAGCGACGTGCCCGAGGAGGCCAAGCCCGACTTCCAGTGGCTGATGTCCTCCGACGTGTGCAAGCACTGCACCCACGCCGCCTGCCTCGACGTGTGCCCGACCGGCTCGCTCTTCCGCAGCGAGTTCGGCACGGTCGTGGTGCAGGACGAGATCTGCAACGGCTGCGGCTACTGCGTCGCCGCCTGCCCCTACGGCGTGATCGACCGCCGCCGCGGTCCGGAGGGCGACCCCAAGGTGGGCATCGCCCAGAAGTGCACCCTCTGCTACGACCGGCTCACCGACGGCCAACGACCGGCGTGCGCGGCCGCGTGCCCGACCGAGTCGATCCAGTACGGCGACGTGGAGGAGCTGCGCGAGCGCGCCGACGCCCGGGTGGCGCTGCTCCACGAGCGCGGGGTGATGGACGCCCGGCTCTACGGCAACGACCCCGAGGACGGCGTGGGCGGCACCGGGGCGATGTTCCTGCTCCTCGACGAGCCGGAGGTCTACGGCCTGCCGCCCGACCCGGTCGTCACCACCCGGGACCTGCCGCAGATGTTCAGCCGCGCCGGGATGGCGGGCACGGCGCTGCTGCTCGGCGCGGCGCTGTCGTTCGTGCGGAGGCGCTCGTGAGCGAGGTCGACGGGGCCGGCCCGCAGGTCCGGCACGGCGGCAGCCCGGGTCGCTCGCGCGGCCGCGGGCGTGGCCGCGGCGGCGGCGACCGGGTGATGGTGCCGGAGGCCGACTTCACCTCCTACTACGGCCGCCCGATCGTCAAGGCGGCGCCGTGGGAGCACGACATCGCCTACTACCTGTTCACCGGGGGAGTCGCGGCCGGGACCTCGCTCCTCGCCGCCGGGGCAGACCTCACCGACCGCCCCGGACTGCGGCGCGCCGGCCGGATCGGCTCGCTCATCGCCCTGCTCCTCAGCATGGTCGCGCTCGTCCACGACCTCGGCAGGCCCAGCCGGTTCCTCAACATGCTGCGGGTCGTCAAGCTGACCTCCCCGATGTCGGTCGGCACCTGGATCCTCACCCTGCACGCCCCGTTCGCGAGCCTCGCCACGGCCGCCGAGCTGGTCGGCATGCTCCCGACCCGGTGGCAGCGCGGACCGGTGCGGCTGCTGCTGCGCCTGGGACGCCCCGCCGGGCTGGTGGGGGCGATCACCGCCCCGCCGGTGGCGGCGTACACCGCGGTGCTGATCGCCGACACCGCCACCCCGGCGTGGCACTCGGCCTACGCGGAGCTGCCCTTCGTCTTCTGCGGCTCCGCCGCGGCCGCGTCGGGGGGCTGGTGCATGGCCACCGCTCCCGTGGCCGAGGCCGGTCCCGCCCGCGCGTTCGCGGTGGGCGGCGCCGCGGTCGAGCTGGTGATGGCCCACCGCATGGAGGCCTCGATGGGCCTGTCCGCCGAGACGCTGCACACCGGCGTGGCCGGCAGGTGGATGCGCGCCAGCAAGGTGCTCACCGTCGCGGGCGCCGCCGGCGCGCTCGCGGGCGGGCGCAGCCGCATGCTCTCGGCCGTCGCGGGCACTGCACTGATGGCCGGCTCGCTGTGCACCCGGATGGGCGTCTACGAGGCCGGCCTGGCCTCGGCCAACGACCCGAAGTACACGGTGGTGCCGCAGCGCGAGCGGGTCGAGCGCGGCGAGCAGGTGCGCCACCAGGGCTGAGCCAGAACGGCGCCTCTCGGGCCGACCGACGGCCGGGGCCGGACGAAGGAGACAGCGATGGACGAGACACCCACGCGAGCGCAGGATCCCGCTGCCTCGAGCCGCTCCGGACCCGGCGGCTTCCGCTGGCTGCTGGTCGGGGGTGGGCTGCTCCTGCAGTTCTCGATCGGGGCGGTCTACGCCTGGTCGGTGTTCGGTGGCGCGCTCGAGGACGCCGAGTCGTGGCAGCTCAGCAAGGTGCGCGCCTCGCTGCCCTTCACCGTCACCATCGGCATGATCTTCATCGGCAGCTATCTCGGCGGCCGGCTCCAGGACGCCCGGGGGCCGCGGGTCGTGGCGCTCGCGGGCGGTGTCGTCTACGGCGTCGGCATCCTGCTGGCGGGGCTCACCAACGGCTCCGACGACTACTGGCTGCTGATCCTCGGCTACGGCGTCATCAGCGGCTTCGGCCTCGGCTTCGCCTACATCGTGCCCATCGCCATGCTGCAGAAGTGGTTCCCCGACAAGACGGGCCTGATCACCGGGCTGGCGGTGGGCGGCTTCGGATTCGGCGCCGTGCTCACCTCGCCGGTCGCCCAGTGGCTCATCGACCGTGACCCCGACGACCCCACCGGGGCGTTCATCCCGCTCGGCATCGCCTACCTGGTGATGTCGCTGGTGGGCGCCTCGATCTTCCGCAACCCGCCCGCCGACTACGTCGTGCCCGGGATGGAGACGACCGGCGGCGCGGCCACCGGCGCGGGCCGCGACTACACCCAGGGCGAGGCGCTGCGCACGCCGCAGTGGTACCTCCTCACCGCCATCCTCACCCTCAGCGTGAGCGCCGGCATCTCGCTGATCTCCCAGGCCAAGCTCAGCGCCACCGACATCGCCGGCGTCAGCGTCACCGGCGCCGCGACGCTGGTGGGCGTGCTCGCGATCTTCAACGGCGCGGGGCGCATCGTCTGGGCCGGCATCTCCGACCGGATCGGCCGGATGAGGACGTTCGCCGCGATCCTCGCGCTGCAGGGCGTGTGCCTGATCGTGCTGCCGCACGCCGGGAGCGTGGCGCTCTTCTCCGTGCTCGCCGCGGTGATCTACCTCTGCTACGGCGGCACGTTCGGCACGATGCCCGCGACCGCCGGTGACTTCTTCGGCGTGCGCAACGCCGGCGCGATCTACGGACTGATGCTCGTCGGCTGGAGCCTGGGCGGGGTGATCGGACCGGTGCTCGCCTCGGCGCTCATCGGCGAGGACAAGGCCTACACGCTGGCCTACACCACGATCGGCGTCGTCGCGCTCGCCTCCGTGGCGCTCACCTTCGTCACCAAGGTGCCCGAAGGACGCCACGCCGAGCACGACTGAGCCCTGCCACACTCGGCTCATGGCCACGACGTCGACCCGAGTGCCGCGCGACTGAGGCCGGGCGAGCCGATGAGCGGAGTCGCCTGGGGCACGCCGACCGCGCGCGGCGTCGTGGCCGCGGCGACCCTCGGCTCCGGGATGACGCTCCTCGACGGCACCGTGGTCAACGTGGCACTGCGGTCGATGGGTGCCGACCTCGACGCCTCGCTGGCGGCGCTGCAGTGGATCACCAACGGCTACTTCCTCTCCCTGGCCTCGCTGATCCTGCTGGGCGGCTCCCTCGGCGACCGCCTCGGCCGGCGTCGGGTCTTCGTCGTCGGCACCGTGTGGTTCGCGCTGGCCTCCCTGCTGTGCGGGCTCGCCCCGACCGCGGAGGTGCTGATCGCCGCCCGCGTGCTCCAGGGCGTCGGCGGCGCGCTGCTCACCCCGGGCAGCCTCGCGATGATCCAGGGCGCGCTCCGGTCCGAGGACCGCGGCCGGGCGATCGGTGCCTGGTCGGGCCTCGGCGGCATCGCCTCCGCGATCGGGCCGCTGGTCGGCGGGCTGCTGGTCGACCACGCGTCGTGGCGGTGGATCTTCCTCATCAACCTGCCGCTCGCGGTGCTGACGGTGTGGCTCGCCCTGCGGTGGGTTCCCGAGACGCGCGACCCCCGCACGCACGGACGCTTCGACCTCACCGGCGCGACGCTCGCCTCCCTCGCCCTGGCGGGCGTCACGTGGGCGCTGACCGACGCCGGCGTAGCCGCGACGCCGTGGGCGGCCGGGGGCGGGATCGCCGCGGCCGCGGCCTTCGTCGTGGTGGAGCGCCGCACCCGTGCGCCGATGGTGCCGCTCGGGCTGTTCGGCGACCGCACCTTCAGCGCCGCCAACCTGATGACGCTGCTCGTCTACGCCGCGCTGGGTGCCGTCCTGTTCTTCCTGGTGCTCCAGCTGCAGACCGTGGGCGGCTACACCGCGCTCGAGGCCGGCCTCGCCACGCTCCCGATCACGCTGTGCATGCTGCTGCTCGCGGCCCGCGGCGGCGCGCTGGGCGAGCGGATCGGGCCGCGGATCCCGTTGACGTTCGGACCGCTGGTGATGGCGGCCGGGACGCTGTGGCTGCTGCTCGTCGGACCCGGGGTGACCTGGTGGCGTGACGTGGCGCCCGGCCTGACGGTCTTCGGCCTCGGCCTGGCCCTGATGGTCGCCCCGTTGACCGCCACCGTCCTGGCGGCCGCGCCCGACGAGGTGGCCGGCATCGCCAGCGGCATCAACAACGCCGTCGCGCGGGCCGGGTCGCTGCTGGCCGTCGCCGCGCTGCCGACGGCCGTGGGCCTGGCCGGCGACGACTACCGCGACCCAGCCCGGCTGGACGCGGCGTACGGCACCGCGCTGCTCGCGTGCGCGGCGCTGCTCGCCCTGGGCGGCCTCGTCTCCTGGGTCACCATCCCCCGCCGCGTCCAGACACCGTCTGCCTAGGGTCGAGGCGTGCGCGGACGACGACGGGTGGCGGCCGCGGCGACGGCCGCCCTGCTGGCGGGGCTGGTGGGCCTGGCGGCCTGCAGCGAGCCGGCCGCGCGCGAGCGTCCCGACCCGGCCCCCGCGTCGCCCGCCCCCGAGCCGACCGCGTCGGACACGACGCCGCCCGTCGCCGACACCGACCACGCCGTCGACCCGCCCGGCGAGCGCGACGGACGGCTGTGGAGCGCCGACGTTCTCGTGCAGTGGGACAAGCCCATCGACGACGCGCTGCTCGCGCGGATCGAGGACCTGCGCGGCGTCGCGCACACCGAGCGCATCGGCCTGGGCCAGGTGAGCCTGGAGAACCGCGTCCTCACCGTCGCCGCCGTGGACCCGGGCGCCTACCGGCACTTCACGCAGGCCGAGGTCGCCGACCTCCAGGAGGCCTGGGACCGCGTCGCCGGGGGCGAGCTGGCCATCGACCGCACGGTCGCCGAGCGGGTGGCCGACCCGGAGACAGGGATGGTGCGGCTCGGCGCCGACGACGCGCCGAGCCTGCACGTCGGCGCCTACACCCCGCAGCTGCCGACCATCGACATGGTCGTCAACACCGCCTGGGCCGACGACATCGGGATGGACACCGACAACGGGCTGCTCATCTCCACCGACGCCGTCGCCCCCGCCGGCATCCGCAAGCCGTTGCAGCGGCTGGTCGGCGAGGACGCCTCGGTGCAGATGCTCGACGTGGCCTCCCGCCTCGGGCTCGACCCCGACGCCAGGCTCACCGCGGTGCCCGCCGGCGGCACCCTGGGCAGCGTCGTCGGCACCTTCCGCTACCAGGTGCTCGGCGGGGGCCGGATCGCCCCGGAGCCCGCCTGGGTCGCGGCCAGCATCCGCACGGAGTCCGTGCCGATCCTCGGCAGCGTCACCTGCCACAAGGACCTCTTCCCCCAGCTGCGCGCGGCGTTGCTCGAGGTCGAGCAGCGCGGCCTCGCCGACGAGATCGACCCGGGCCAGTACGCCGGGTGCTACTACCCGCGCTTCATCGCCGGCACCACGACGCTGTCCAACCACTCCTTCGGCCTCGCCCTCGACCTCAACACCCGCGACAACCAGCGCGGGACCGTCGGCGCGATCGACCGCGACGTGGTGGCGATCTTCAAGACGTGGGGCTTCGCCTGGGGTGGCGACTGGCGCTGGACCGACCCGATGCACTTCGAGCTCGCCGAGGTGAAGCGGGTCGGGTGAGCACCTGACTAGTGTCGGCGCATGCGCGCAGTCCAGGTCGTCACGCCCACCGGTCCCGCCGACATCGAGGTCCGCGACGTCGACCCTCCGGTCCCGGGCCCCGACGACGTGCTGGTGGAGGTGCACAGCGTCGGTGTCGCCTTCCCCGACCTGCTCCTCAGCCGCGGGGAGTACCAGTTCAAGCCCGAGCCGCCGTTCACGCTCGGCGTCGACTTCGCGGGCGTCGTCCTCGACCCGGGCTCCCCGGAGTCGAGCGGGTTCACCGTCGGCCAGCGGGTCGCCGGCGTCAACCTCAACGGCGGCGCCGCCGAGCAGGTCGCCAACCCGGCGATCTTCACCTTCGCCCTGCCCGACGCGATGTCGTACGACGAGGGTGCGGCGCTGCCGATGAACTACCTCACCGCGCTGTTCGCGCTCGAGGAGCGCGGCGGGCTGCGCGAGGGCGAGACCGTGCTGGTGCACGGAGCCGCCGGCGGCGTCGGCACCGCCACCCTGCAGGTCGCGCGAGGTCTCGGCGCACGGACGATCGCGGTGGTCAGCACCCAGGAGAAGGCCGACTTCGCCCGCGCGGCCGGCGCCGACGAGGTCGTCGTGGGCCCTGACTTCAAGGACGCGGTGCGCGAGCTCACCGGCGGCCGCGGCGTCGACGTGGTCCTCGACGTGGTGGGCGGCGACGCGTTCACCGACTCGCTCCGCTGCCTCGCCGAGCAGGGACGCGTGCTCGTCGTCGGGTTCGCCGCCGGGCAGGGCATCCCCCAGGTGAAGGTCAACCGGCTGCTGCTCGGCAACACCGACGTCCGCGGCGTCGGCTGGGGTGCCTACGCGATGGTGCGACCGGGCTACATGCAGCAGCAGTGGCACCGCCTCCTGCCGATGATCGAGTCCGGTGCTGTGAAGCCGCCCGTCGGGGCGACGTACGACCTGGCCGGCTTCGGGCAGGCGCTGGTCGACATGGACGAGCGGCGCACCCTCGGCAAGTCGGTCGTCCGGGTGCGCTGACCCCGCCGGCCCATCGCCTTCCCGCCGCTGACGCGGCTGCTCAAGCGGTGCGGTCCCCGCTCAACACGTCGGATCCGACGTGTTGAGCGAGGCGGTGACCGCTTGAGCCCGGCCGAACGACGAGCGACCGCGTCGTCCACAGGGGCCCTCCGCCGCGCCCGGGACTGGGCCGCCGGGGTTAGGGTCGCGACGTGACGATCCTCGACGCTGCCCGCGACGGCATGAACCTCGACATCCGCCCGCAGGACGACCTCTTCGGCCACGTCAACGGCCGGTGGCTCGACGAGACGGAGATCCCCGCCGACAAGTCGAGCTGGGGCGCGTTCATCGCGCTGGCCGACGCCGCCGAGCAGCAGGTGCGCGACATCATCACCGAGCTCGCCGAGCGCCCGGCCGACCAGCTCGACGAGGACGAGCGCAAGATCGGCGACCTCTACGCCTCCTTCATGGACACCGAGACGATCGCCGCCAAGGGCCTCGACCCGATCCGCGGGCTGCTCGAGCGCGCCCACCGCGTCGCCGACCTCACCGACCTCGCCGCCTTCCTCGGCGCGTTCGAGCGCGTTGGCGGGCCAGGCGTGTTCGGCTCCTACATCACGCCCGACCGCGGCGACGCCTCGCGCAACATCGTCTACCTCGCGCAGGGCGGCCTCGGCCTGCCCGACGAGTCCTACTACCGCGACGACAAGTTCGCCGAGATCCGCGAGAAGTACCTCGCCTACCTCACCACGCTGCTCGAGCTGAGTGAGCACGACGACCCGGCCGGTGCGGCGGCGCGCGTGCTGGCCTACGAGACCCGGCTGGCCGAGGGCCACTGGGAGGCCGCCGAGACCCGTGACGTGCAGAAGACCACCAACCACAAGAGCCTCGACGAGCTGCGCGAGCTCAGCCCCGCCTTCGACTGGGTCACCTGGATCACCGGCCTGGGCGGCACCGAGGAGATGCTGCGGCGCTCGATCGTGATGCAGCCCGACTTCTTCTCCCACCTCTCCACCGTGCTGGAGGAGACGCCGATCGAGACCTGGCGCGACATCCTCCACGTGCGCGTCGTGCGCAGCTCCGCTGCCTACCTGCCCGACCCGTTCGTCGAGGCCAACTTCGACTTCTACGGCCGCACCCTCAACGGCACCCCCGAGCTGCGCGCCCGCTGGAAGCGTGGCGTCGACTTCGTCGAGGGCGCCATCGGCGAGGCGGTCGGCAAGGTCTACGTCGAGCGCCACTTCCCGCCGCGGTCGAAGCAGAGGATGGACGAGCTGGTCGCCAACCTCGTCACCGCCTACCGCCGCTCCATCGAGGCGCTCGACTGGATGGGCGAGGACACCAAGAAGAAGGCCTTCGACAAGCTCGACCGCTTCTACCCCAAGATCGGCTACCCGACGGAGTTCCGCGACTACTCCACCCTCACGGTCTCCGCCGACGACCTGATGGGCAACGTCGCGTCGGCGTCGGCGTTCGAGACCGACCGCCAGCTGGAGAAGGTCGGCCAGCCGGTCGACCGCGACGAGTGGCTGATGCTGCCCCAGACGGTCAACGCCTACTACCACCCCGGCACCAACGAGATCTGCTTCCCGGCCGCCATCTTGCAGCCGCCGTTCTTCAGCCCCGACGCCACCGACCCCGAGAACTACGGCGGCATCGGTGCCGTCATCGGCCACGAGATCGGCCACGGCTTCGACGACCAGGGCGCCCAGTACGACGGCGACGGCAACCTCCAGGACTGGTGGACCGCCGACGACAAGGCCGCGTTCGAGGCCAAGTCGCAGGCGCTGATCACCCAGTACGACGCCTTCGAGCCGCGCAACCTGCCCGGCGAGCACGTCAACGGCAGCCTCACCGTCGGCGAGAACATCGGCGACCTCGGCGGGCTCACCATCGCCCACAAGGCGTTCGTGATCAGCCAGGGCGGCGAGGCGTCGCTCGAGGACCGGCGCGACCTGTTCCTCAACTGGGCCCACGTGTGGCGCACCAAGCGCCGCAAGGAGCAGGAGCTCCAGTACCTCACCATCGACCCGCACAGTCCCGCCGAGTTCCGCGCCAACATCGTGCGCAACCTCGACGAGTTCCACGAGGTCTTCGAGACCGGGCCCGAGGACGGGCTGTGGCTCGACCCGGAGCGCCGCGTCCGCATCTGGTGAGTCGGCGGAGGACCTTCGGCCCTGACGTGCTGCCTGCCCGCGTCTCTACGATGACGCCATGGTGAGCAAGAGCGCTGATATCACCGGCGGGATCGTCGTCGGACACGACGGGTCGCGGGTCGGGACCACCGTCGTGCGGCGGGCCGCCGACCTGGCCCGGCGCCTCGGCGTCACGCTGCACGTGATCCGCGTGTGGAGCGTGACCACGGCCCCGCGCCCCGACTCGATGGTGGGCGGCTACGTCCCGCCCTTCGCGGAGTTCGAGCGCGCGGTCATCGCCGACCTCGAGGACGACTGCGCGGCGGCCGGGATCCCCGACGACGTCGACGTGCAGCTCTACGCCCTGCGCGGCCAGGCCACCGAGCGGCTCGTCGCGGCGGCCGCCGACGCGGAGATGCTGGTCGTCGGCACCCGCGGCGCGGGCGGGTTCGCCGGCCTGCGGTTCGGCTCGACCGCCGCACAGGTCGTCCGGGCCTCGCGCGTGCCGGTGCTCGTCGTGCCCAACGTCCCCGACTGATCGCGGCCGACTCGGGCGGGCCGTGCTGCGCGCGAGCCGCCGGGGCTGTTGAATGAGGCGGTGACGCTGCCCGGGCACGACCAGTCGACCTATCGGCTCCGCATGGAGTGGGGCCCGACGGGTGCCGAGGCCGTGCCCGCCGACTACGCGGTCGTCGTCGACGTGCTGTCCTTCACCACCACCCTGACCGTGGCGCTCGAGCGGGGCATCGAGGTCTTCCCGTTCCGCTGGAAGGACTCCCGAGCCGCCGAGCACGCGATGCGGCACGGGGCGACGCTCGCCGTCGGCCGGTTCGAGGCGCTCTCGCGCGGCGATGCCCGCCACGTCTCGCTCTCGCCCGCCGGGCTCGCCGAGGTCGAGGGCGTCGAGCGGCTCGTGCTGCCCTCGCCCAACGGCTCGACCATCGCCTTCTCGCTCGCCGAGTCCGGCGCCCAGGTCGTCGGCGCCTGCCTGCGCAACGCCGGCGCGGTCGCGCGGTGGCTGGCGCCCAAGGTCGCCGACGGCGCCAGCGTGGTCGTCGTACCCGCGGGGGAGCGGTGGTACGACGACACGCTCCGCCCGGCCGCGGAGGACCTGTGGGGCGCGGGCGCCGTCCTCACCGCCCTCGACCAGGAGGCGGAGGCCGGGGCCAGCCCGGAGGCCCGGATGGCGATGGCCGCCTGGCAGGCGGCGGTGCTGCCGCACGACCTGCTCCTCTGCGCGGGCGGACGCGAGCTGACCGAGGTGGGGTTCGTCGCCGACGTGGAGATCGCCGCGAAGCACGACGTCAGCGAGGTCGTGCCGGAGCTGGTCGGCGAGTCCTTCCGCGACGCCGCGGCCGCGCCGCCTCCCCCGGGCGCCCGACTGCGCCGCATCGGCGACTGACCCCGGCCGGTGACGCCGGCGGGGCACCTCGTGCCGTTGCCGCCCGTCCGGTCCGGTCTGGTGGAGCGGAGCGCGCGTCCCTAGTGTGATGAGGGCCACGCTCGGGTGGCACCTATCTCGGAGGACACAGATGAACCGCTCGTCCCGCCTCGCGGTGCTCGGCACGGCGCTCGCCGGCCTGCTCACCCCGGTCCTGGCCCAGCCCGCCCAGGCCGCCGCACCGGCCTACGTCGCCCTCGGCGACTCCTACTCCTCGGGCACCGGCACCCGCTCCTACATCGCCGACGGCACCGGCTGTCAGCGCTCGACGTCGGCCTACCCGAGCCTGATCGCGGCCGCCCGCGGCTACGCGCTCAACTTCCGCGCCTGCTCCGGCGCGACCATCCCCGACGTCACCTCCACCCAGCTCCCCGCCCTCACCGCGAGCACCGCCTACGTCTCGGTGTCGGTCGGCGGCAACGACGCCGGGTTCGCCAGCGTGCTGACCGAGTGCGCCCTGCCGGGCTGGCTGAGCAGCTGCGACCGCGCGATCAACGGCGCGCAGTCCTTCATCACCTCCACCCTGCCCTCGCGGCTCGCGACCCTCTACGCCGGCATCCGCAGCCGTGCGCCCCAGGCCAAGGTCGTGGTCGTCGGCTACCCGCGCATCTTCAACGGCGAGGACTGCAACGCACTGACCTGGTTCTCCCCGGCGGAGGAGACGCGGCTCAACCAGACCGCCGACCTGCTCAACAGCCGCCTCGCCACCGCCGCGTCGGCCGCCGGCTTCTCCTTCGCCGACCCGACCAGCCGCTTCGTCGGGCACGCCGTGTGCGACGACGCCGAGTGGATCAACGGGCTGTCCACCCCGATCAGCGAGAGCTACCACCCGAAGGTCTCCGGACACACCTCCGGCTACACCCCGGTCGTCAGCCCGCTGCTGACCGGCGCCGCCGTGGCCGTCACCGCCGACGTCGCGGCCGCCGCGGCCGCCGGCGCCGACGCGCAGGCAGCCCTGCAGCAGCAGTACGCCGCCGCCGACCGCACCATCGAGCCCGAGACGTTCGTCGCTCCCGACCTGACGACCCCCGAGGCCCGGCGGGCCGCCCGGCGCGCCGGCGTCGACCTCGACCGGTTCCTGGCCCGCGGCGCCCGCGGCGCCCGCAGCGCCCACTGAGCCCGCCTCAGCCGCGCTGGCGGCCGCGGCCGGAGCGGAGGTCGCGGACGTACTCCTCGAACAGGGCGCGGTGCACCGCGTGCGGCAGGAGCTCCGGGCGCCGCGCCACCACCGGCGCCAGGGCGAGCAGCAGGGGGTCGATGCTCTCGACGGTCTGCGCGGTGACCTTGAGGCCGCGTCGCCTGCCCGCGGTGGTCCGACCGAGGAGGGTCACCGACTTGTTCCAGAGCTCGGGGGTGGCCCCGCCCGCCGAGCCGTCGACCCCGGGGCGGACCTCGGTCAGGTCGTCGAAGGCGAACGTCCGCACCTCGCGCTCCCCCCGGCGTACGACGACGCGGTCCGGGCGGACCAGGATCGTGCGACCCCGCGCCCACCAGATCGCCCACGCCGGCAGGGCCACCGTCACCACGAGGATTGCGACGGTGAGCAGCGCGCGCTGGTCCCCGCCGCCGGCCCACGTGGCCGAGGCGAGCAGGATCCCGACGACCAGCACCCCGATCGCCAGGTGGAGCACCAGCGGGCGCGGGGTGAGGACGGTCGCCGGCGGCGATGCACCGGGCGGGCTCTCCATGTTTGCCCACAGTAGGGCGGGGAAGGATCCCCAGGCACGACGACATCCCCGGAGGACTGATGAGCTCACGGCTCGATGCCTATCTGGCGGCGATGAACGAGTCGTTCGACGCCGCCGAGGCCAGACTGGACCAGGCCCAGGCCCTGGCCGCCACCACCGAGCGGATGCGGGTGGAGGGCGAGTCGACCGACCGCGTCGTCACCGTCGTCGTCGACGGCAACGGCCAGATGGTCGACCTGCGCTTCGACGACTCGTTCGCCGGCCAGGAGCCCGCCCGGCTCGCGCACAGCGTGCTCGAGGCCCACTCGCAGGCCAAGCGCCGGCTGAGCTTCGAGGTCGAGCAGGCCGCCCGCGAGATCTACGGTCCCGACGTCGCCGCGGCGTCCACGATCACGCAGTCCTACCGCAACACGTTCGGCTACGAGGAGTACCAACGATGAGCATCGACGTCAGTCTCGCCGCGATGCGGAGCCACGCGGGCAAGGTCGAGCACCTCAAGGGCCGGGCCGACAGTGCCGTGCAGGCCGCCGACTCGGTCTCCTTCCACCCCAACACCTTCGGCAAGATCGGCGCCGCGCTGGTCTACCCGCTGATCGCGCCGCTCGAGGTCGCCGGCGTCGGCGCCACCCGCGCCGCGAGCGACTCCCTGTCGGCCACCGCCACGGGCATGCGGTCCGCGGCCGACCTGTTCGAGCTGGTCGACGAGAAGGTCGCCGAGCTCAACGAGGCGATCCACAAGGCGCTGTCGTGAACGACCTGGTCGCCGTCGTCGACCGCAACCCGGGCTTCAACGAGATGACCAACGGGCTGAAGATGATCGACGGGGCCGCCGACTCCGCCGAGGCCTTCGACCGCGGTGACTGGATCGAGGGCTCGGCCAACGGTCTCAGCGCCGCCGTCGACGTCGTCGGCGCGGTCGTCGACCCGATCGGCACCCTCGGCTCGATGTTCGCCGGCTGGCTGCTCTCCCACATCGGCCCGGTGCAGGACGCCCTCGACGAGCTGCTGGGCGACCCCGCCACCATCCAGTCCTTCGCCCAGACGTGGGAGAACTGCGCCGGCCACCTCCGCGGCCTGGCCGACGACTATCGCGGCGCCGTCGCCGGCGACCTCAGCGGACTGCAGGGCATGACGATGGACGCCTATCGCGACTTCGCCGAGACCGAGGAGTCGCTCGTGCGCGGCATGGGCAACGTCTGCACCGGGGTCGGCGCCGGCGTCGCCCTCGGCGGCACGGTGCTCGCCGGTGTCCGCGAGTTCATCGTGCAGATCATGTCCGACGCGATCGGCCAGATCATCAAGCTGCTCGGCGAGGCCGCGGCCACCCTCGGCATCGCCGCCCCGCACGCGATCACCACGGCGGCCAACAAGGCCCGCGAGCTGATCCAGAGGACCCGGACGCTGATGACCGACCTGGCCAAGTCGCTCGACAAGTTCGCCGACCTCGTCGCCGACATCTCCCCGGCGCTGGAGAAGGCCTCGACCGCCCTGGCCAAGGCCTCCCGCTACGCCTCGGAGATGAACGCGAGCGAGCTCACCGCGCTCCAGCAGCTGATCAAGTCGACCACCCAGCTCGACAACTACCGCGATCCACAGACTGCCTGAGGCGCCGTGCGCTGCGTCGGTGGCGGTTGGTAGACAGGTGGCATGACCGCCGTCCCCACCACCCCCGCCGACGTACGCCCCGCCGCCCGCGAGGCCGCCGAGCGGCACCTGCGGGCGCTGGTCGGGCGTGACGACGCCGCCCTGCGCGAGGACCAGTGGGCCGCGATCGAGGCGCTCGCCGTCGACCGGCGCCGTGCCCTCGTCGTCCAGCGCACCGGGTGGGGCAAGTCGGCGGTCTACTTCGTCGCGACCAAGCTGCTGCGCGAGGGGGGTGCGGGTCCCACCGTGATCGTCAGCCCGCTGCTCGCGCTCATGCGCAACCAGATCGCCGCCGCCGAGCGGGCCGGCATCCGGGCGGTGACGATCAACTCGACCAACATCGACCAGTGGCAGCCGATCAACGAGCAGATCCGCGCCGGCGAGGTCGACGTCCTCCTCGTCAGCCCCGAGCGGCTCAACAACCCCGGCTTCCGCGACGAGGTGCTCCCGCGCCTCGCCGCCACCTGCGGCCTGCTCGTGGTCGACGAGGCCCACTGCATCTCCGACTGGGGCCACGACTTCCGCCCCGACTACCGCCGGCTGCGCACCCTGCTCGCCGAGCTGCCCACCGGCATCCCGGTGCTCGCCACGACGGCGACCGCCAACGCCCGGGTGACCGACGACGTCGCCGAGCAGCTCGGGGTGCACGCCGACGGGGCCGCCGACTCGCAGGTGCTCGTGCAGCGCGGCACGCTCGACCGCGAGTCCCTCCGGCTCGGCGTCATCCGGCTCCGGACGCCCGAGCAGCGGCTCGCCTGGCTGGCCGACCACCTCGCCGAGCAGCCCGGGTCGGGCATCGTCTACTGCCTCACCGTCGCCGCCACGCAGGAGGTCGCGGGCTACCTCCGCGACCGCGGCCTCGAGGTCGCGGCCTACTCCGGCCAGACCGAGCCCGACGAGCGGCACGCGCTGGAGCAGGCGCTGGTGGACGGCCGGGTCAAGGCCCTCATCGCCACCAGCGCGCTGGGCATGGGCTTCGACGCGACCCTCGGCTTCGTGATCAACCTCGGCGCCCCGGCGTCGCCCGTCGCCTACTACCAGCAGGTCGGCCGCGCCGGCCGTGGCACCGACGAGGCGACGGTCGTGCTGCTGCCCCAGCTCGAGGACCGCGACATCTGGGCCTACTTCGCCTCGCTCGGCTTCCCACGCGAGGAGCAGGTCCGCGAGACGCTCGCCGCCCTCGGCGCGTCCGAGCGCCCGATGTCGACGGCCACCCTCGAGACCCGCGTCGAGCTCGGCCGCAACCGGCTCGAGTCGATGCTCAAGGTCCTCGACGTCGACGGCGCCGTCCAGCGCGTGCAGGGCGGCTGGGTCGCGACCGGGCGTCCCTGGCACTACGACGCCGAGCGCTACGCCCGGGTGGCCGAGGCCCGCGAGCGCGAGCAGCAGGCGATGCTGGG
Source organism: Nocardioides sp. Z35_8 (assembly GCF_059621125.1). NCBI lineage: Bacteria > Bacillati > Actinomycetota > Actinomycetes > Propionibacteriales > Nocardioidaceae > Nocardioides > Nocardioides sp. Z35_8. Next base: position 983,918 of record NZ_JCAQIE010000001.1, read on the forward strand.
ATACCTCGAGACCACCGAGTGCCGGATGCGCTACCTCCGCGAGCAGCTCGACGACCCCGACGCCGCCGACTGCGGTCGCTGCGACAACTGCGGCGGGCTGAGCCTGTCCACGGCGGTGAGCGACACGGCGGTGGCCGAGGCCGGCCAGCGGCTCTCCCGCCCCGGCGTCGTGCTCGAGCCGCGTCGGATGTGGCCCACGGCGCTGGCCAACCTCGGCCTCGACCTCAAGGGCAAGATCACCCAGGGCGCCGAGCCCGGTCGCACGGTCGCCCGCCTCACCGACCTCGGCCACGGGCAGGCGCTGCGGGCGCTCTTCCGCGAGGACACCCCCGACGGTCCGGTCCCGCCCGGGCTGGCGCAGGCGGTGATGGACGTGATGAAGGACTGGGCCCCCGAGTGGAGGTCGCGTCCCGACGTGATCGTCGTCGTGGAGTCGGCGACCCGGCCCACCCTGACCCGCGACCTCGCCGACGGCCTGTCCCGCGTGATGCAGGTCCCCGTGGTCGGCACGTGGGCGATCCGCGACCCCTCCGTCCCGCCCCGCGCCGGCCAGTCCAACTCGGCCCAGCGCGTCGCCGCCGTACGCCGTCGCGGTGGCCTCGACGCCGACGTGCCGGCCGGCGCCACCGTGCTGCTCGTCGACGACCAGGTGGCGACCGGCTGGACGCTCACGGTCGCCGCGACCGCGATCCGCGCGGCGGGGGCGAGCGCCGTCCTCCCGCTGGCCCTCGCCTCCCAGGGCTGAGCGACGGCGGTCAGAGCGCGGTCGTCACCGCGTGCTGGAAGTAGTCGCGCTCGAGGTCTCCCTGCAGCAGCGCGGGACGCTCGGCGACCTCCGCCGCGAGGCGGCGCAGCAGCGGCTGCAGCGACTCGACGTGGAAGCGGGACACCACGATCGTGCCCCGGCCGACCCGGGGCTCGCCGGAGAGGAGGATCCGCTCGCTGGGCATGACCTTGCCGCCGTCACCGGTGTAGCGCACCTTGATCTCGGTCAGGTCGTCGAAGGCGATCTGCTGGCGGACCTCGCCGCCCGCGACCACCGACACCGCCTCGTCCGAGACGTAGGTGTGGCGGGTGAGGATGCTGCGCACGAGCAGCACGGGCGCCACGACGAGCACGAGGGCCATCACCGCGGCCATCGCCCAGGCGCCGACCGCCGTGCCGCCCGACTCGCCGGTGGCGGTGCGGACCGTGCGCACGACGGGCACCGCGAAGACGGCCGCGGCGGCGGCCAGGACCCACACGAAGGTGTGGCGTTGCGGCAGCTCCGCCCCGAGACCGTCCATGCCTCGCACGCGGGCCGTCAGTGACCCACCAGCACGGTGGGGTCGACCGGGGCGAGCCTCCTGCGGGGCAGGAACGCCGCGGGGATCAGGCAGCACGCGACGAGCACCGTGGCGACGACGAACACCGTCGCGAACGCGTCGGCCATGTCGCTGGTGACCAGCTGCTCGAGGCTGCCGAGCTGGTCGGGCGAGATCCCGAAGCGCTCGAGTATCGCGGCCACCTTGGTCTGGTCGTCGCCGGCCTCGGCCAGAGCGGTGCCGGCGGCGACGAAGCGCGAGTCCTTGAGCTCGTTGGTGAGGATCACCGAGAAGAGCGCGGTGCCGATCGAGGCCGCGACCTGCTGGGTGATGTTGAGCAGCGTCGAGCCGCGGGCGACGTTGTGCGCGGTGAGCGTCGCCAGCGCGGCGGACATGATGGGCATCATCGTGCCGCCCATGCCGAGGCCCATGATGAACAGCGCGCCGAGGATGTAGACGTAGGAGGTGTCGGCGCCGATCTGGGTGAACATCGCCATGCCGACGGTGATCACCGTGATCCCGACGAGCACGATCTTGCCGGGACCGATCCGGTCGGCGAGGACGCCCGCGAGGGGCATGGTGAGCATCGCGCCGACGCCCTGTGGGGCCAGCAGCCAGCCGGTGAAGAGGGTGCCCTCGCCGCGGACCTGGATGAAGTAGAGCGGGAACAGCAGCGAGGCCCCGAAGAAGGCGATGGCGAAGAGCGTCATCGCGATGATCGCGACGGTGAGGTTGCGGTTGGCGAACAGGCGCAGCTCGACCAGCGGGTGGACGTTGCGCCGCGCGAGGGCCCACGGCACGAACGCCGCGATGAGGGCGAGGCCGCCGACCATCGGCACCAGCACCCGGGCGGCCATGACGGTGCCCTCCTCCGGGATGGAGCTGACGCCGTAGAGGAACGCGGCGAGGCCGGGCGAGAGCAGCAGCATGCCCAGCCAGTCGAAGGTCTCCGACGGCTCGACGTCGTCCTTGGGCAGCACGATCCAGGCGTAGACGATCGCGGCGAGGCCGATGGGCAGGTTGATCAGGAAGATCCAGTGCCACGACGCGCTCTCGATCAGGGCGCCGCCGACGATCGGGCCGAAGATCGGGCCGAGGAGCATCGGGATGCCGAGCACGGCCATCACGCGGCCCACCCGCTCGGGGCCGGCGGCGCGGGTCAGGATCGTCATGCCGAGCGGCATCAGCATGCCCCCGCCGAGGCCCTGGAGCACCCGGAAGAGCACGAGCGTCTCCAGCGACGTCGCCGCGGCGCACAGCACCGAGCCGAGGGTGAAGAGCAGCACCGCGAGGAGGTAGAGCCGCTTGGTGCCGAAGCGGTCGGCCGCCCAGCCCGTCAGCGGGATGACGCTGGCGAGGGCGAGGGTGTAGCCGGTCATCGTCCAGGCCACCTCGGCGGCGGTCGCGTCGAACTCCTCCTGGAAGGTGTTGAGCGCGACGGACACGACGGTGATGTCGAGGATCGACATGATCGCGCCGAGGACGACGACGCCGGCCACCATCAGGACGTTCTTGTCGAGCTTGTCGGAGCGCTCGGGGCGGATCTCGCCGGGCTGGGTCTGGGTGTGGGTCACCCAGCCACGGTAGGCGGTGCGGGCGACACCGGCGCAATCGTTTTACGCGCGGCCCCTGTCACCGTCACCGGTGCTCGGGCGTACGCCGTCGAGGTCCTCGATCCGCGCCAGGCTCGGTCCGCGCTCCGACTGCAGGTCGAGCGCCACCGCCTCGATCTCGCGCATCACCCGCAGGGTGTTGCGGCAGGTCAGCCGGGCCAGGTCCCCGGTCGACCAGCCGCGATCGGCCAGCGCGGAGAGCAGCCGCGGGTAGGCCGACACGTCCTCCAGCCCCGCGGGCAGGGTCTCGACCCCGTCGTAGTCGCCGCCGAGCCCCACGTGGTCGATGCCGGCCACCTCGCGCACGTGCTCCACGTGGGTGACGACGTCGCCGAGCGTGGCCGTGGGCTGCGGGTGGTCGACCACCCACGCCCGCTCGAACGCCGCGAACCGGACGCCGTCGGCCTCGGGGACGCCCTCGCTCGCCGCGGCCGCGACCATCTCGCGGTGGGCGTCGGCGCAGGCCTCGTTGACGAACTTCGGCACGAAGGTGACCATGCACACCCCGCCGCCGCGGGCCATCGCCTCGAGCACGTCGTCCGGGGCGTTGCGAGGGCTGTCGGTCACCGCCCGCGCGGAGCTGTGGCTGAAGATGACGGGCGCCTCGGCGACCTCGAGCGCGTCGCGCATCGTGTCGGCGGAGACGTGGGAGAGGTCGACCATCATCCCGGTGCGGTTCATCTCGCGCACGACCTCGCGGCCGAAGTCGGTGAGCCCGCCGGCCACCGGGCGGTCGGTGGCCGAGTCGGCCCAGGGGGTGTTGGCGTTGTGGGTGAGCGTCAGGTAGCGCACGCCGAGCGCGTGGAGCGCGCGCAGCGTGCCGAGCGAGCAGTTGATCGAGTGGCCGCCCTCGGCGCCCGCGAGCGAGGCGATCCGGTCGGAGACCCACGCCTCCTCGACCTCGTCGGCCGTCGTCGCCCACACCAGCTGGTCGGCGTAGCGCTCGGTCAGCATCCGCGCGGCGTCGACCTGCTCGAGGGTGGCGCTCACGGCGGCGTCGCCGGTCAGCCGCGTGGGCACGTAGACCGACCAGAACTGCGCGCCCATCCCGCCCGCGCGCATCCGGGGCAGATCGGTGTGGGTGGGGGTGCCGCCCGCGCCGACGTCGAGGCGGGAGAAGTCGTACGCCGCCTGCGCGCGCGCCTCCCACAGCAGGTCGTTGTGCCCGTCGATCACCGGGTGTGCGGCCAGCAATGCGGAGACGTCCACGGGGGTGCCCATGGTCGTCGACCGTAGCCGGTCGAGCACCTGCGCGAGGCCCGGGGCGAGCCGGGGGCGGGAACTCCGTGTCGGTGCGAGGCGTTAGCGTCTCGTCGTCCACCACCCGGTGGACCGGAGAGGGGCCAGATGACCGACATCCCACCGTGGTCCTCACCTCCGCCGCCGGCCGCGGCGTCGCGCCAGGGTGGGCGGGCATGAGCCTCGTGCCGGTCACGGGACCGGCCCGGCTGCTGGTGGGGGAGCCGCCCCGGGAGGGGTCGGTGGAGTTCACCGACGCGCGCCGCACCATCGTGATGCCGATCAGGGGCGCGCTGCCGGTGCTCGGCAAGGTGCGCGACCAGGCCGACGTGCACCCGTCGGTCGCGCTGCTCGCCGGAGCCGCGCTGATGGGCCTGCAGCTGGTCGCGTCGGGCCGCTTCGCCCCCGACCCCGAGGGCCGGCACTGGCAGGTCGCGGGTCTCGACGCGGCCGACGAGCAGCGGATCGCCGACCTGGCGCGCTCGCGGGCGTGGGACGGCTTCGACGAGGCGACCGCCGAGGGGATGGTGCGCGGGATGCTCGACGCGGTCATCGACACCATGCCCCGCACCACCCCGGGACGCTCGCGGCACCGCGGCCCCGCCCGCACACCCGACCACGCGCCCGCCCAGCGGAGCCCCGACGACTTCAGCGACCGGCTGCAGCAGCGGATCGCCCGGATCCGGGCTCGCGGGCGCGACGACCGACCCCAGCTGGTCTCGATCTCCTTCCGGGTCGAGGCCGACGAGGAGGAGCTGGTCGCGGGCGCCGTGCGCCTGGTGATGCAGGTGCACGCCGTCGACAACCCCGCCCACGTCGCCGACGCCTCCGAGCTGTGGGCCGAGACCGGCCCCGAGGCGGCCCACGGCTTCGGCGAGCGGGCCCGCACCCACGCCGCGATCGCCCTGCGCTCGGCGGCCGACGCCTGGCCGGTGCTCGACCGGCTGCTCGACCTGCGCGTCCCCGACGAGATCACCCTCGACACCGACGAGATCCTCTCGCTGCTCGACGGCGGCGCCGCGGCGCTCACCGAGGCCGGGCACCCGGTCATGTGGCCGAAGTACCTCGACCGCGAGGTGACCCAGCGCGTCGAGCTGGGCCGCCGGGCGCCGGCCGGCGGGCGGGAGGAGCCGCTGCAGGACGGCCTGTTCGGACCGCAGGCCCTGTTCGGCTTCGAGTGGCAGCTGTCGCTGCACGGCGAGGAGCTGACCGACGACGAGATGGACGAGCTGGCCCGCACGACCAGCCCGATCATCAAGCTCCGCGACAACTGGGTCGCCGTCGACTCCGCCGTGATCAAGCGGGCCCGCAAGAGGCTGATCCGCACCGTCACCCCCGTGCAGGCGCTGGCCGCGACCCTCACCGGGGTCGTCGACATCGAGGACGCCCCCTACGAGGCGGTCGTCGGCGCGAGCCTGCTCGCGATGCGCGACCGGGTGCGTGACGCGGTCACCGGCGAGCTCGTCGACGTGCCTGCCGGCCTGCGCGCCGAGCTGCGCGACTATCAGCGCCGCGGCCTGTCGTGGCTGGCCGAGCTGACGTCGCTGGGCCTCGGCGGCTGCCTGGCCGACGACATGGGCCTCGGCAAGACGATCACGCTCATCGCGCTGCACCTGCACCGCAGCGAAGGGCGCGGCGGCGCCCCCACCCTGGTCGTCTGCCCGGCCTCGCTGCTCGGCAACTGGGAGGCCGAGATCCGCCGCTTCGCCCCCGGCGTCGCCGTACGCCGACACCACGGCAGCACGCGCGACCTCGACGGCGTGCGCGACGGCTTCGTCCTCACCACCTACGGCACGATGCGCAACGACGCCGCCCTGCTGGCCGAGGTGCCGTGGGACCTCGTCGTGGCCGACGAGGCGCAGCACATCAAGAACTCCCGCTCGGCCGCCGCCCGCGCGCTGCGCACCATCCCCAGCACCGCCCGGGTCGCCCTCACCGGCACCCCGGTCGAGAACGACCTCACCGAGCTCTGGTCGATCCTCGACTGGGCGATCCCGGGCCTGCTCGGCAGCCGCAACGCGTTCCGCAAGGTGTGGGCCGGCCCGATCGAGTCGGGCCTCGAGCCCACCAAGGCACGGCAGTTCGCCGACCTGATCGGCCCCTTCCTGCTGCGCCGCCGCAAGTCCGACCCGGGCGTGGCCCCCGAGCTCCCGCCCAAGACCGAGACCGACCACCTGCTCGGCCTGACCCGCGAGCAGGTCGTCCTCTACGAGACCCTGGTGCGCGAGTCGATGCGGCGCATCGAGGAGGCCGACGAGGAGACCCGGCGCGGCCTGGTGCTCAAGCTGCTCACCGGCCTCAAGCAGATCTGCAACCATCCCGCCCACTTCCTGCGCCAGGCCAACCCCAAGCTGCGCGGGCGCTCGGAGAAGGTCGAGCTCCTCGACGAGCTGGTCGGCACGGTGATGGCCGAGGAGGGTGCCGTCCTCGTCTTCACCCAGTACGTCGCGATGGCCGAGCTGCTCGTGCGCCACCTCGCCGCGGCGGGGGTGCCCCACCAGCTGCTCCACGGCGGCACGCCGGTGCGCCAGCGCGACGAGATGGTGGCGCGGTTCCAGGCCGGCGAGGCGCCGGTGTTCCTGCTCTCCCTCAAGGCCGGCGGCACCGGGCTCAACCTCACCCGGGCCGACCACGTCATCCACTTCGACCGCTGGTGGAACCCCGCCGTCGAGGACCAGGCCACCGACCGTGCCTACCGGATCGGCCAGACCCGACCGGTGCAGGTGCACCGCTTCGTCACCCAGGGCACCATCGAGGAGCGGATCGCCGAGCTGCTGGCCCGCAAGCGCTCCCTGGCCGACTCGGTGCTGTCGCGAGGTGAGACGGCGCTCACCGAGCTCTCCGACGCCGAGTTGCGCGACCTGGTCGAGCTGCGTCGCGAGGGCACCTGATGGCCCCGCCCGACGACACCGCGACCACCCATCCCCGCCTGCCGCCCCGCCGCGGGGGTGGGTCCGGCACCTGGTGGAGCAAGGCCGTGCTCCGCGCGGTGGAGGAGGCCGCCTTCAGCGTCACCGACCTGCGCCGCGGTCGTGCGCTCGCGCGCGCCGGGTCGGTCGGCGCGATCACCGTCACCGAGGGCGGCGCGGTGGCGGCAGTCGACGACGGCCAGGACGCCTGGACCGTCGAGGTCACCGTCCCGGTCCTCGACGGCGCCGACGCGTCGGCGTTCATCGAGCTCGTCGCCGCCGAGTCCGGGCGGATCGGCGCCCTCCTGGCCGGGCAGCTGCCGCACTCGCTGGTCGAGGCGGTCGAGGAGGCCGGCGTCGAGCTGCTGCCCTACGGCGGCGAGCTGGGCTCGGCGTGCACCTGCGACGCCTGGCTCGACCCGTGCCCCCACGCGCTGGCCGTGCTGACCCAGCTGGCGTGGCTGATCCAGGCCGACCCGTTCGTGCTGACCCACCTGCGCGGGCTCTCGCGCGAGCGGGTGCTGCGAGACCTGCACCGGCTGGTCCGCCAGCCTCGGCCCGACGCGTCGCCCGACGACGACCCGGCCACCGGGCCCGGCGGGCACGACGGGCAGGCGGAGGTCGACGACCTGGTGGTCGCCGAGGACGCGGCCGTCCGTGCGGCCCGCCTGCTCGGGCAGGACAGCCCGTTCGAGGCCTGGTGAGCGGCGATGCTCAGGAGAGCCCGAGCGCGCCGTGGGCCATGTCGCGGAGCACCGCGTGCATCTGCGGGTCGGGGAGCCGGCCGCTGTGCGGGGTGGAGTTGAGCAGGCCGAAGACGACGTGGGCGCGGGCGCGCGAGGTCTCCGGGCTCAGGGTCGGGTCGTGGCGGCGGATCTGCGTGGCCCACACGTCGACGTAGGCGCGCTGCAGGGCGCGTACGCGCTCGCGTGCCCGGTCGGGCAGGCTGCTCCAGTCGCGGTCCTGCACGACGATGAGCGCGCGGTGCCCGAGGGCGAACTCGATGTGCCACTCGACGAGCGCCTCGAGCGCCGCACGCGGGCCGTCGGCGGCGGCGACGCGGCTGCTGCCCTCGGCGAGCAGGGTCTCGCTGATGCTCACCAGCATCTCGGCGAGCATCGCGTCCTTGGACTCGAAGTGCTTGTAGAGCGCCGGGCCGGAGATGCCGCAGGCGGCGCCGAGCTCGGCCACGGACACGCCGTGGAAGCCCCGGGCGGCGAAGAGGTCGGCAGCGATGTCGAGGATCTGCTGCCGGCGCGGAGTCACGGCGACGAGGTTAGTGCCTGCTAACCGCTCCTTCGGCTCGCGCGGCGACGGGAGCCTCATCGGACGCTCCGGCGCCTGCCAGACTGCCAGCGGAATCACACGTGCCTCCCAGCTCCCCGATGCTGCCACCCCTGGCACCAGCCCCACGTCGGTCCAGCCGGTCCCCACGACCGATGAACTCTGACCCGATGCTAGAGCGTAGGCGCTACACCCTCAGGCGTGAGTGGTGCCAGCACCACCATCGGGCCAAGGATCCCGTCGCGAAGTTGTCCGATGACCACGGAATCCAGCGTGGGAGCGGCCTCGTGCCGCGTGACCCGTGGTGCGGGTGGGACAGTGGACTCGGTCGCTACGATGCGCCCATGCCCCCGATCCGCGTGGTGCTCGCCGAGGACGGCGACCTGCTGCGCGCCGGGGTGCTCGCGCTGCTCGAGGGACACGACGACATCGAGGTCGTGGCGGCCGCCACCAGCCTGCCCGAGCTGCTCGCGGCTGTGGACGAGCACCGTCCCGACGTGGTGCTCACCGACATCCGGATGCCGCCCGACCTCACCGACGAGGGGATCCGCGCGGCCGGCGAGCTGCGCCGCACCCATCCCGGCGTCGGGGTGGTCGCCCTGACCCAGTACTCCGACGTGGAGTACGCCCTCGACCTGGTGCGCGAGGGCAGCGACGGGCGCGGCTACCTGCTCAAGGAGCGGGTGGCCGACGTCGACGAGCTGGTCACGGCGCTGCGCACGGTCGCGGCCGGCGGATCGGTCATCGACCAGCTCGTGGTCGACTCCCTGGTGGCGGGCGGCGCGCGGCGCGCCGACTCCGTCCTCGACCGGCTCACCCCCCGCGAGCTCGAGGTGCTGGGCATGGTGGCCCGCGGGATGACCAACGCCGCGATCGCCGACCAGCTCGCCGTCACCGACCGGGCGGTGGAGAAGCACGTCGGCTCGATCCTGACCAAGCTCGACCTGCCCGCCGACGCCCCCGTCCACCGCCGCGTCGCCGCGACGCTCGTCTTCCTCAGCGAGGCCGGCGTCGGCGGCATCGCGCTCGGGTGAGCGGGCCAGGGTGAGCTCGGTCCTGGGCGGCTGGGACAGCCTCGACCCGGCGCTCCGGCGGCTGATGCGGATCAACCTCGCCGTGCTGGGCGTGGCGACGGTGCTGCTCGCGGCGGCGTACGTCCTCGGCTTCCGCCCCCGGGCGGCCGAGGTCGACCTCGCGGTGATGGCGCTCTCGATCGCCCTGCTGCTGGCCACCGCGCCGCTGTCGCGCCGGCACGGCGCCCCGGCGGCGGTCGTCGGCCTCACGCTCGCCGCCCTGGTCTTCGCCGTCGGCGGCACCTGGGCCACGCCCGTCCTCAGCCCGCTCACCGCCCTGCTGACGATGGTGCCGCTGCTGATCGGCTCCTCCTTCCTGGGACGGCGGTGGATCCTGGCGCTCAGCGTGGTCGCGGTGGTCGGCAGCGCCGGCGTCGCCGCGCTGGGTGAGTGGCGGCGGCCGGAGGCGGTCAGCGAGCACTGGTGGGCCAACGCCCTGGTGGTGGCGTCGTCGCTGCCGGCCGGGGTGGTCGTGGTGGTGCTGCTGGTGCGCGGGGCGTACGCCCGACTGCAGGAGCAGTCCGGCGAGCTCGTGGAGTCGCGGCGCCGGGTCGTCGAGGTCGCCGACGCCGCCCGTCGCAGTCTCGAGCGCGACCTGCACGACGGCGTGCAGCAGCGGCTGCTGGCCACCAGCGTGACGATCGAGCGGGCCCGCAAGGCCCTCGCCGCCGGGAGCGTCGACGGAGCGGCGACGCTGCTCGAGCAGCTGGCCGGCGACACTCGTGCGACCGCCGAGGAGCTGCGCGAGCTCGCCCGCGGCATCTACCCGCCGCTGCTCAGCGAGCGCGGGCTGGTGGCGGCGCTCCAATCGGCCGCGCGGCGCTCCGCGGTGCCGGTCACCCTCGACGTCGCCGACGTCGAGCGGCACAGCCGCGACGTCGAGGCGGCGGCCTACTTCTGCATCCTCGAGGCGCTGACCAACGCCGCGAAGCACTCCGGCGCGACCGAGGTCGTCATCACCGTCCGCGGGCGTCCGCACCTCTCCTTCGCCGTGAGCGACGACGGTCGGGGCTTCGACCGCCCCAGCGTCGACGTCGGCGGGCTGCTCGGGATGGAGGCCCGCGTCGAGGCGGCCGGCGGGCGCCTCGCGCTCGACACCGCGCCGGGTCGCGGCACGGTGCTGCGGGGTGAGTTCCCGCCCCCCGGTCGTCGACCCACGGACCGTCGGGCGGAGTGATGGACACCGGAGGTTAACGATCGCTAACCTGAGCCGGTGTCCGATCCCGTGAGCACCACCCCCACCATGCGCGAGCTCGTCGACGACCTCCGCGCCCGGCTGGCGCGGGTGCGCCAGGGCGGGTCGGAGTCCGCGCGGCGCAAGCACACCGACCGCGGCAAGCTGCTGGTCCGCGACCGGGTCGACCGGCTGCTCGACCCGGGCAGCCCGTTCCTCGAGCTGGCGCCGCTGGCGGCGTTCGGGATGTACGGCAGCGGGTCGGGGGGCGACGACTACGCCGTCCCGTCCGCCGGCGTGGTCGCCGGCATCGGCCGGGTGGCGGGCCGCGAGTGCGTCGTCGTGGCCAACGACGCGACCGTCAAGGGCGGCACCTACTACCCGATGACGGTCAAGAAGCACCTCCGCGCGCAGACGGTCGCCGCGGAGAACGGGCTGCCCTGCATCTACCTCGTCGACTCCGGTGGGGCGTTCCTGCCGATGCAGGACGAGGTCTTCCCCGACCGCGAGCACTTCGGCCGGATCTTCTTCAACCAGGCCAACCTGTCGGCGAAGGGGATCCCGCAGATCGCCAGCGTGATGGGCTCGTGCACCGCCGGCGGGGCGTACGTCCCGGCGATGTCCGACGAGACGGTCATCGTCCGCGAGCAGGGCACGATCTTCCTCGGTGGCCCGCCGCTGGTGAAGGCAGCGACGGGCGAGGTCGTCACGGCCGAGGACCTGGGCGGCGGCGACGTCCACGCCCGCACCTCCGGCGTCGTCGACCACCTGGCCGAGGACGACGCCCACGCGCTCGCGATCGTCCGCTCGATCGTCGACACGCTCCCCGCCGCGCAGCCGGCCCGGCAGCCGCGGGCCGGGGTGGAGGAGCCGCACGAGCCGCCGGAGTCGCTCTACGACGTGGTGCCCACCGACACCCGCACGCCCTACGACGTGCGCGAGGTGGTCCGCCGGCTCGTCGACGGGAGCCGCTTCCACGAGTTCAAGAGGCTCTACGGCGACACGCTGGTGTGCGGCTTCGCCCGCATCGACGGCTACGAGGTCGGCATCGTCGCCAACAACGGGATCCTCTTCAGCGAGTCGGCGCTCAAGGGCGCCCACTTCATCGAGCTGTGCAACCAGCGCGGGATCCCGCTGGTGTTCCTGCAGAACATCACCGGCTTCATGGTCGGGCGCGAGTACGAGAACAAGGGCATCGCCCGCGACGGTGCCAAGCTGGTCACCGCGGTCGCGTGCAGCGTCGTGCCGAAGTTCACCGTCGTCATCGGCGGCTCGTTCGGCGCCGGCAACTACGGCATGTGCGGTCGCGCCTACGACCCGCGCTTCCTCTGGATGTGGCCCAACGCCCGGATCTCGGTCATGGGCGGGGAGCAGGCCGCCTCGGTGCTCGCGAGCGTCGCGGGCCGCGAGGACGACGACGAGTTCAAGGCGCCGATCCGCGAGCAGTACGAGACCCAGGGCTCGTCCTACTACGCCAGCGCCCGGCTCTGGGACGACGGCGTCATCGACCCCGCCGACACCCGCCGCGTGCTCGGCATGGCGCTCGCCGCGACGTCGTACACCCCGATCCCCGAGCCGTCCTACGGCATCTTCAGGATGTGATGACGATGGACCGACCCGAGACCATGCGCGTGCTCATCGCCAACCGGGGTGAGATCGCGGTGCGCGTCGCGCGGACCTGTCGGCGCCTCGGCCTGCCGACGGTGGCCATCCACACCGACCTCGACGCCGACGCCCCCCACGTGCGGGCCTGCGACGAGGTGGGCCGCGTCTCGTCCTACCTCGACGTCGACGAGGTCGTGCGCGAGGCGCGTCGCCACGGCTGCTGGGCCGTGCACCCCGGCTACGGCTTCCTGTCCGAGCGCGCGCCCTTCGCGCGGGCGCTGGCCGAAGCGGGCATCACCCTGATCGGTCCGAGCGCCGAGGTGATGGACGCGATGGGCCGCAAGGACCGGGCCCGCGACATCGCGCTCGCGGCCGGCGTTCCGGTGGTGCCGTCGTACGCCCTCGACGACGACCCGGCGACCTTCAGCTACCCGGTCCTGGTCAAGGCCGCCGCCGGCGGTGGCGGCAAGGGGATGCGGGTGGTGCGCAGCGCCGCCGAGCTGCCCGACGCGAGGGAGGCCGCCGCCCGCGAGGCCGCCTCCTCGTTCGGCGACGACACGCTCCTGATCGAGAAGTACGTCGAGTCGGGGCGCCACATCGAGGTGCAGGTCTTCGGCGACCCCCACGGCACCGTGCGGCACCTCTTCGAGCGTGACTGCTCGACCCAGCGCCGGCACCAGAAGGTGCTGGAGGAGGCGCCCGCGCCGACGATCACCGACGAGCAGCGCGCCGCGATCACCTCGTCGGCCGTCGCCCTCGCCGAGCAGTGCGGCTACACCGGTGCCGGCACGGTCGAGTTCCTGCTCGACAACGCCACCGGCGAGTTCTACTTCCTCGAGATGAACACCCGCCTCCAGGTCGAGCACCCGGTCACTGAGGAGGTCGTCCGGATCCGCGGCGAGCGCGTCGACCTGGTCGAGCTCCAGCTGCGGGTGGCTGCGGGCGAGCCGCTCGGCTTCGCCCAGGACGAGGTCACCCTCGACGGCCACGCGATCGAGGCCCGCGTCTACGCGGAGGACTCCTTCCACGGCTTCCTGCCCCAGGCCGGGCGCACGTCGATCGTGCGGTGGCCTGAGAGCGGTGAGCTGTCCGCGAGCGCCAGCGAGCTGACAGGTCACCGAGTCGAGCGCTCCAGCACTCCCGGGATCCGCGTCGACCACGCGCTCGAGCCCGAGCAGGAGGTCTCCACGGCGTACGACCCGATGCTCGGCAAGGTCATCGCGTGGGGCGCCGACCGCGAGGCCGCCCGCGCTGCGCTCGTCGGCGCCCTCGATGAGACCGCGATCCTCGGGATCACCACCAACACCGGCTTCCTGCGCGCCCTGGCCGACTCCCCGGAGTTCCGCGGGGCGACCATCGACACGGCATGGCTCGACCGCCACGAGGTCGCGGCGCCCGACGCGGACCTCGCGCGGGTCTTCGGCGCGTGGACCGAGGTGCTGCTCGACACGATGGGCGAGCCCGGGCCGTGGCGGGCCGACGGATGGCGGATGGGCGCCGACCCCGCGCCCGACACGGTGGTGCTCGGCGATGACCTGGTGGTCGTCGACCGGCACCGCGGCACGGTCACCCACGACGGCACCAGCCACGACGTACGCCTGGTGTCGGCGGCCGACCACACCGTCCACCTGCTCGTGGACGGGGTCGCCGAGCACGCCGTCCTCAACGTCCAGCGCGACCTCGTCGACGTCGTGCACCGCGGACAGCGATGGGCGTGGGAGCGCCCCGACCCGTTCGGCGACCACACGGTCGCGGCCGGCGACGGCACGCTGCTGGCGCCGATGCCGGGCACCGTCCTGGCGGTGAACGTCGCCGAGGGCCAGGCCGTCGCCGAGGGTGAGACGATGGGCGTGATGGAGGCGATGAAGATGGAGCTGGCGCTGCGGGCGCCGTTCGCCGGCACGGTCACGACCGTCGGTGCCGCCGTCGGCGACCTGGTCAGGCTCGGCGCGGTGCTCTTCACCGTGGAGCCGGCCGATGACTGAGCTCCCGATGACGGTGCGGGCCCAGGGCCTGCCGGAGCGCGTCACGATCTACGAGGTCGGCCCGCGCGACGGGCTGCAGAACGAGCAGGCGATCGTGCCGGTGGCGGTCAAGGCCGAGTTCGTCCGCCGTCTCGTCGCCGCGGGCCTGCCGATCGTCGAGGCGACCAGCTTCGTGCATCCCCGCTGGGTGCCGCAGCTCGCCGACGCCGCGGAGCTGATGAGCGAGCTGGGCGAGGCCGCCCGCCGGCTGCCGGTGCTCGTGCCCAACGAGCGTGGCCTCGACCGGGCCCTCGAGCTCGGCCTGGAGCACATCGCGATCTTCGGCAGCGCGACCGAGACCTTCGCGACCAAGAACCTCAACCGCACCTTCGACGAGCAGTTCGCCATGTTCGAGCCGACCGTGGCGCGGGCGCGCGAGGCCGGCATGGACGTGCGCGCCTACGTCTCGATGTGCTTCGGCGACCCGTGGGAGGGCGCGGTGCCGATCGACCAGGTCGTCACCGCCGGCACCCGGCTGCTCGACCTCGGCGCGAGCCAGCTCAGCCTCGGCGACACCATCGGCGTGGCGACCGCCGGCCACGTTGCGGCGCTCGTGGCGGCGTTCGGCAAGGCGGGCGTGGCCACCGACCGGCTCGCGATGCACTTCCACGACACCTACGGCCAGGCGCTCGCCAACACCCACGCCGCGCTGCTGGCCGGCATCACCACCTTCGACGCCAGCGCCGGCGGGCTCGGCGGCTGCCCCTACGCCAAGTCGGCCACCGGCAACCTCGCCACCGAGGACCTGGTCTGGATGCTGACCGGTCTCGGCATCGAGCACGGGGTCGACCTCGACGCCGTCGTCGCCACCAGCACCTGGATGGCCGCCCAGCTCGGCCGGCCGAGCCCCAGCGCCGTCGTCCGCGCCCTCGGCGGGGACGGGTAGCCCGGTGCCGGAGGGTCCCCGACGGCGCGATCGGCCGGCCGCATCGCACGGCACCATCCCGGCTCGGGCACAATCAGCCGCATGAGCCGCGTCGTCCACCTCCACATCGGCGCCCCCAAGACCGGCACGACCTACCTCCAGGACCGGCTGCTGCTCAACGCCTCCTCGCTGGCGCGGCACGGCGTGACGATCCCCAGCCCGCGGGGCGGTCGCTCCGACATGTTCCACTTCCGGGCCGCGCTCGACCTCCTCGAGCAGGACTGGGGCGGTGCCCCCGGCCACGCCCAGGGCGCCTGGGAGTCGATGATGCGCAAGGTGCGCCGCGCCGACGGCAACGTCGTGATCAGCCACGAGATCCTCGCCGGCGCCAAGCCCGACAAGGTGGCCCGGGCGATGAACGACCTCGCCGGCCAGGAGGTGCACGTCGTCTACTCCGCGCGCGACCTCGGCCGGCAGCTGCCCGCGGCGTGGCAGGAGTCGATCAAGCAGGGCCGCAAGTGGCCCTTCAAGCGCTTCCTGACCAAGGTCGAGCGCAGCCAGACGTGGTTCTTCAACGCGATGGACCTCCCCACGGTGCTCGCGCGCTGGGGCGCCAAGATCCCCCCGGAGCGGGTGCACGTCGTCACCGTCCCCCACGACCGCGGCCCCAACGGCGACGAGCTGTGGCTGCGGTTCTGCCGGGCCTTCGGCATCGACCCGGCGTGGGCCCCGCTCGACTCCGAGCGCGACAACCGCTCGCTGGGCATCGCCGAGACCTCGCTGCTGCGCAAGCTCAACCGACGCCTCGAGCTCGGCGTGTGGCGCGACCCGGCGTACGACGCGCTGATCCGCGAGCTGCTCGCCCAGCAGGTGCTCGTCTCCCGCACGGCGGTCCCGGTCCGGCTCCCTCCCGACCGCTACGGCTTCGCCGAGGAGCAGGCCGACCTGTGGATCGACTGGATCAGGGGCAGCGGCGTCGACGTGATCGGCGACGTGGAGGACCTGCGCCCGCGCCGGCCCGCCGAGGGCGAGAAGTGGAAGGACCCCGACCGGGTGCGCGCCAAGCTCGAGCTCTCCGCCGCGCTCGACGCCCTGACGGTGATGACGCAGGAGGCAGCGGCCCGCGCGTCCTCCGACTCCCTCGGCGGACGGCTGCGCGACACCGCGCGTCGGCTGCGCGACCGGTGACGCGCCCCGCGGGCGCCACCGGGCCGGCGGGGTCCGTGCACGGCTGGATCGCCCACCTGCGCGCCGGCGGCACCACGCCCTGGCTGGAGTGGACCGGCCCGGACCTCGACCCCGTGTCCGGCCCGGGCGCCGGTCGCCCGGGCGTCGGTCGCCCGGCTGCCGGGCGCGCCCTGCCCGGCGCCCAGCAGCTCGAGCTGCTGCGCCGCGTCAACGTCGCCCGGGCGAGTGCCGGGGGCGCGGGCGCCGATCAGGCCTCGCCCGAGCTGGCCGACCGGGTGCTCGCGGCGCCGGCCGCCGGGCGCGGCAAGGCCGACCTGCCGCTCGTCGGGGCCGCGCCGGCCGCGTTCGGTCCCCGCCCGGTCGACCCGGCGACGGTCGGCGAGCACGAGCTGCTCCGCGTCGCCGCCTCGCTGCTGGCCGACGACCTCGTCGCGCTCGGCGCCGACCCGGTCCGCCCCCGCCTGTCCCGGCCCTGGCGCCGCCGCTACCGACTCGTGGGCGACCCGCTGGTCGCCACCGCCACCCGCGAGCACCTGCTCGCCCGCGGCCGGCCCGAGGGCGGCCCGCGGGCCTTCGTCGTGGCGGTCGGTGGCCCGCTCGACGACCTGCTCGTCCACACCTGGACCCAGCGCTGCTTCGAGCACGGCAGCCGTCCGTGGATCGACTGGCTGCGCTTCTGGCGCCAGCGCGACCAGCTGCCGGCCCGGGTCGACCTCGCCGACTCCGTACGACGCTGGGGCGGGCGCCGGCCGTTCGTCCGGGTGGTGACCGACCTCGACCAGCTGCCGCGCCAGGTCGGCGTGCGCCGGCTGCCGGCGGTGCGGGTGCCGGGCGCCGACCAGGCCGAGCTCGCGCGTCGCGTCGCGGCCGTCGTCGGACTGCGGGTGCCGGTCGCGGAGCGTCCCGCGCTGATGCGCACCCTGCAGCGGCGGATCCCCGACACCGGGGTCGCGCCGGTCGGCGTACCCGCCGCGGAGCACGACTGGGTGGTCGCGTCGACGGCCCGCACCACCCGCGCGCTGACCCGCGCTGGCTACCCTGTCGTGGGCGACCTCGCCGACCTCGCCCCCCGCGGGTCCGAGCGGGCCGGTGCGGACGCCCCGGACGACGGACAGGTGCTCGACCTGGCGATCCGGATGATCGTCGACCCGCGCTGGCGCACGGGCGCGGCGGAGAGGACGGTGGAGCGGTGAGCAGGCGGGTGCTTCTGCACGTGGGCTGCCCCAAGACGGGGACGTCCTACCTCCAGGACGTCCTCTTCCGCAACCAGGCGGTCCTCCGCGAGCACGACATCCTCTACCCGGCCGACCGGTTCGACGCCCACTTCCTGGCCGCGCTCGACCTGATGACGCTCCCGTGGGGCGGCATCGAGACCGAGGCCGTCGGCGCGTGGGACCGGCTGGCCGAGCAGGTCCGGTCGTGGCACGGCACCTCGATCATCAGCCACGAGATCTTCGCGCGGGCCACGCCCACGCAGGTCGAGCGGGCGCTGGCCGCGCTCGGCGACGCCGAGGTCCACCTCGTGCTGTCGGCGCGCGACCTGGTGCGCCAGGTGCCCGCGGAGTGGCAGGAGAACGTCAAGCACCGCAGCCACATCACCTACGCGCAGTTCCTGCGGACCATCCGCGACCCCGCCCGCGACTCGCGGATCGGCTCGTGGTTCTGGGCCGTGCAGGAGGTCCCCGACATCCTCGACCGCTGGGGCTCCTCGCTCCCGCCCGAGCGCGTCCACCTCGTGACGCTCCCGCCCCCGGGTGCCGACCGCGGCGAGCTGTGGCGCCGGTTCTCGCGGACGTTCGGCCTCGACGGGCTGCCCCTCGACCTGACCGCCGAGCGGGAGAACCCGTCCCTCGGCGTCCCCGAGACCGCGCTGCTGCGCACCATCAACGAGCGGGTCACCTCGATCATCGCGCCCCCCGACTACCGCCCGCTGGTCCGCGAGACGCTGGCTCACCAGACCCTGTCGCGGAGCGTGACGTCCGCCCGGCTCGGCCTGCCGCCCGACGACCACGCGTGGGCGCGGGAGCTCTCCGAGCACTGGATCGAGGTGCTCGCCGCGCGCGGCTACGACGTGGTCGGCTCGCTCGACGACCTGCGCGGCCCCGACCTCGGCACGTACGCCGACCCCGACGCCGTCACCGCCGACGAGCTGCTGCCGCCGGCGCTCGACGCGATCAGCGCCCTGCTCGTGGAGGCCGCCCGCCTGCGCGCGGTCGAGGAGCGGCTCCACCGCGAGCTGCACGAGACCCGCGAGCAGCTCGACCGGGCCCGCGCGACCCCCGCCTACCGGGCCAGGCGCAAGGTGGTCACCACGCTCGAGGAGACCGCCGCCGGCCGGGGTTCGCTCGAGGTCTACCGCCGGCTCCGCCGCCGCGGCTGACCCGGGCTGGTCGTTCTCGCGGCTCGCCGTTCGCCCTCGTCGGGTTGTCGAAGTCCCCGCTCGAGCGGGGACTCCGACACCTGGAGGGGGTTGCAACGGCCTCCAGGTGTCAGACCGGGCCACCAGGTCGGGGCCCGAAGGGCTCAGGCCCGGCGCGCGAGCAGCTCGCGGTCGGCGTAGCGGCCGATCCGCCAGGTGGCGAAGCCGTCGGCGCTCATGCCGACCACGCCGCCGATGACCGGCACCCGACGCCCGAGCGTGGTGGCCAGTCGCTTGCCCGCCACCCGGGCGATGATGTCGGTCGCCACGACGGCCGAGATGCTGCCGTCCAGGGTGGGGTCGTGCACCGGGGCGGTGGCCAGCGCCATCGGGGTGCTCGGCAGGCGGCGCTTCCTCACCATCTCGTCGACCTGGTCCTCGCCGAGCAGCACCGCGAGGACGGCGTTGCGTACGCGCGGGTCGGCGAGGTCGTGGCCGCGGAGGTGGGCGATGCCGGCGACCATCCGGCACTGGATGATCGCCAGGCCCGTCACGTTGGCGGGGATCGTGACCGCCATCGTCACCAGGCCACCGACGTTGGTGGCGAAGCCCTGGGCGCCGGCGATGCGCACGTTGTTCTCGATGACCTCGTGGATCGCCCGCTCGACGTCGCCGCGCTGCTCGCGCAGCTGCTTGTCGGCGGCGACCGCGGCGGGAGCGAGCGGGCCGATCCCGTCGATCGCACGGTTGAGCGCCTCGCGCACGAACCCGCCCGTCAACCCCGGCGCGAGCTCCTGGATGCGGGGGGCGAGCTGCCGCCCCACGGTCTGCTTCAGGCCCATGCCCCGATCGTACGGCCGGCGTCCCACCCGGCGTCCCACCCGGCGTCACCCCGAGGCGGGTGGGCCGCCCCAGCGTCCCCGGTCCTTGCCGAGGTGTCCGGCGCGCGGGCCGGTTGGACCGTTCGCTACCGTGCGAAACGTGCCCATCGCCCCCGCTCCGACGCCGTGGGGCTTCCCCCCACGCTCGACGTGGGACCCGGACGACGACCTCGTCGCCCTGGGCGCCGACCTCGAGCCGGGCACCCTGGTCACCGCCTACGCCCTCGGCCTCTTCCCGATGCCGGTGACCCTGGACGGCGAGGAGCACCTGGGCTGGTTCTCGCCCGTCGAGCGCGGGGTGCTGCCGCTCGACGGGCTGCGCGTCTCACGCTCGCTGCGCCGCTCCGCGCGCGACTTCGAGATCCGCATCGACACCGCGTTTGACGAGGTCATCTCCGCGTGCGGCAGCCGCGATCGCCCCGACGGCTGGATCACGCCCGAGTTCCGCCACGCCTACGCGCGCCTGCACCGCCTCGGCTGGGCCCACTCGGTCGAGGCGTGGCGCGACGGCGAGCTCGCCGGCGGGCTCTACGGCGTCAGCGTCGGCGGCCTCTTCGCGGGGGAGTCGATGTTCCACCGCGGGCGCGACGCGTCGAAGGTGGCGCTGCTGGCGCTGGTCGAGCTGATGAGCGACCGGTACGCCGACCGGCGGGTGCTCGACGTGCAGTGGCAGACCCCCCACCTGGCCTCGCTGGGCGTCGTACGACGCCCGCGCGAGGACTACCTCGAGTCGCTGGGCCGCTGCCTCGACCTCCCGCTCCCGGAGCCCTTCGGGATGGACGAGTAGGGACGGTCGCGAGAGGGTGGACGCCCGCGCGACGCGACTGCCTGGTGGGACGTGCCCCACCGGAGGGGACCCGAGATGACCATCCATGCCCGGCTCGGTCTGGCGGGCGCCGCGGTGCTGCTCGCAGCCACCTCCGCGTGCGGGGCGGGCGAGCCTCCCACCGACGCCGACGAGGACCGCTTCTGCGACACGGCCGACAGCCTGATGTCCGGTCTGCTGCCGGAGGACCCGACCGACTCCGAGCTGCCGAGGGACGAGGACATGGCGCGCGCCGTGCGGGACTGGGGCGCGCGGATGGAGGAGGTCGGCACCCCGGCCGGCATCCCCGACGAGGCGCGCAAGGGCTTCGAGGCGGTCGTCGAGCAGGCCAAGGGGATGGACGCCTCCGACTTCTCGCTCGAGACCCTGAGGGAGCTCGAGGGCGGCGGCGCCGACTCCTCGGAGCAGGTGCAGGCGCAGACCGACGCCTTCGGCGACTACCTGGCCGAGACCTGCGGCGACCCGATCGACGACCTCGAGATGCCCGAGCTCGAGGGTCCGGACGCCGTCGGCTGACGACCGCGCCGGCCGGCGTCGGGGCCGCGGCCCGGGTCGTACGATGTCGCGCAGTGCCGGTGAGGGAGGAAGTGGATGGCGATCGCGCGCGAGGGCAGGATCTGCTCGTTCTGTGGCGAGCCCGGAGGACCGGACACCGACCTGCGCCTGATCGGCGGGCTCGGCGCCCAGGTGTGCGAGCGGTGCGTCGACGACTTCCATGCGCTCCTCCACGACGAGGCCAGCTGGCGGGCCGCCCGCGCGGAGATGCCGTGGGAGCGGATGGGCCAGGCCGAGCTGCTCGCGACGCTGCCGCGGATCCTCGCCTCGGCCGAGCAGAACGTCGCGTTCGCCCAGGAGTGGGTCGACCTGCTCCGCGAGCGTGCCATCTCGTGGGCGGAGATCGGGCGTGCGCTGGGCGTCTCGCGACAGGCGGCGTGGGAGCGATTCTCGCGCCGGACGCCCGACAAGGGCGCCACGGCGTGAGAGGATCCCTCTCGTCAGGCTAGGCTTGACGCGCGAGGTGCCGGTAGGGCTGTCACGGGGGTGGGCCTGACCGGCGCCTTCGCACCACGGGCCCCGACAGATGTCGCCCGTGCCCCGGGACGGCCCAGGACGATGACGGCGGCTACTTCAGCAGCCGCGACATCCGGCGGTCGGCGAGCGGCTTCCCGCCGGTCTGGCAGGTCGGGCAGTACTGCAGGCTCGAGTCGGCGAACGACACCTCGCGCACGACGTCGCCGCAGACCGGGCAGGCCTGCCCGGTGCGGCCGTGCACGGCGAGGTTGCTCTTCTTCTCGCCCTTGAGCTCGCTCGCCGCGAGCCCGCTGGAGCGCTGGACGGCGTCGCCCAGCGTGTCGCGGATGGCGCCGTAGAGGGTCTGGAGCTCGGTCTCGTCGAGGCTGTTGGCGGGCTTGAACGGTGACATCCGCGCGGCGTGCAGGATCTCGTCGGAGTAGGCGTTGCCGATGCCCGCGACGATCGACTGCATGCGCAGCACGCCCTTGATCTGCTTGCGCCCCTCGGCCTCGAGGATGCGCTGCAGCGCCTCGACGGTGAAGTCGTCGGACAGCGGGTCGGGCCCGAGCCGGGCGACCCCCTCGATCTCCTGCGGGTCGCGGACGACGTAGATCGCCAGGCCCTTGCGTGTGCCGGCCTCGGTGATGTCGAGACCCGGCTGCGCGTCGAGGTCGGGGTCGTCGATGACGATCCGGGCGGCGAGCGGGTTCTTGCTGTTGGGTCGCGCCGGCAGGACCGGCACCTCGTCGCGCCAGCGGATCCAGCCCGCGCGGGCGAGGTGGATGACCACGTGCACCCCGCTGGCGTCGATGTCGAGGAACTTGCCGTGGCGCGTCACCGAGTCGACCAGCGTGCCGTGCAGGGCCTGCAGCGGCGGGTCGAACGTCTTGAGGGCGCTGAAGGCGGCCAGGTCGACGCGGCTGATGGCGCGGCCCACCAGGCGACCGCGCAGGTCCTGGACGAGGGCTTCCACCTCGGGCAGCTCGGGCACGCACCGAGTCTAGGCAGGTCTTCTCGGATCGAGGTGGTGCGCGTCACCATGGCCCATGGTCCAGCCGCGCGTGCCTCGCACCGGGACGGTCTTCCTCGACCGCCGCGGCGACGACCGCTCGCTCCGGGTCACGTGGCACGAGGAGTCGCAGCTCGTGGTGCTGTCGCTGTGGCGTGACAACGTCTGCGCCGGCCGGAGCCCCGAGGCGGGCTGACTCGCCGACTATCGGGCGATCTAGGGATCGGCCTAGACGCGCCGATAGCGTGTGATCGTGGACCCGATCCGGAACCCCTACGCCCCCGGCGCGGGCCAGCGCCCGCCCGAGCTCGCCGGCCGCGACGAGCAGCTCGCGGCGTTCGACGTGGTGCTCGAGCGGGTGGCCAAGGCGCGCCCCGAGCGCAGCCTGGTCCTGACCGGCCTGCGCGGCGTCGGCAAGACGGTGCTGCTCAACGCGCTGCGCGGCGCGGCCGTGCGCAAGGGCTGGGGCACCGGCAAGCTCGAGGCCCGCCCGGGGCAGACCCTGCGGCGCCCGCTGAGCAGTGCGCTGCACCAGGCCGTGCGCGAGCTCGGCCACGGCGACGAGGAGTCCGTCGACCACGTCCTGGGCGTGGTCAAGTCGTTCGCCCACCGTGACGCCGGCGTGGGCGCGAAGCTGAAGGACCAGTGGAGCCCTGGCATCGACGCCGCCGCCGTACGCGGTCGGGCCGACTCCGGCGACATCGAGATCGACCTCGTCGAGCTCTTCACCGACCTGGGCGGTCTCGCCGCCGACGTCGGCAAGGGCGTCGCGGTCTTCGTCGACGAGATGCAGGACCTCGGGCCCGACGACGTGTCCGCCCTCTGCGCCGCCTGCCACGAGCTCAGCCAGTCGGGGCTGCCGGTCATCGTCGTCGGCGCCGGGCTCCCGCACCTGCCGGCCGTGCTGAGTGCCAGCAAGTCCTACAGCGAGCGGCTGTTCCGCTACCAGCGCATCGACCGGCTCTCCCGCGAGGCCGCCGACCGGGCGCTGGAGGCCCCCGCGGCCGACGAGGACGCGGCCTACGAGCCCGACGCGCTCGCCGCGATGTACGACGCGACCGGCGGCTACCCCTACTTCATCCAGGCCTACGGCAAGGCGGTGTGGGACCTCGCGCCGCGCTCGCCGATCACCGCCGCCGACGTCGCCGTGGCGGCGCCCGAGGCCGAGTCGGAGCTGGCCGTGGGGTTCTTCGGCTCGCGCTACGAGCGGGCGACGCCGGGGGAGCGCGACTACCTGATGGCGATGGCCGACGTCGCGATCGCGCAGGCCGCCGACGGCGAGGCCGAGGGCGACGCGGTGCTCAGCGCCGACGTCGCCGCCGCGCTCGGCAAGAAGCCGCAGTCGCTCTCGCCCGCGCGCGACTCGCTGCTCAAGAAGGGCCTCGTCTACTCCGGGGAGCGCGGCCGCATCGCGTTCACCGTCCCCCACTTCGGGCGCTACCTGCGCGAGCGCGGCTGAGGCCGCTCAGTCGACGGGCGGGGGCGTCCGCAGCTCGCGCGGCAGCTCCTCGAGCAGCCGCAGCCAGAGCTCGGCCGCGGTCGGGAACGACGCCACGGCGTGGCGCAGCACGTGCACGGGCACCCCGCCCGTGATCGCCACGGTCGCGGCGTGGAGCAGCTCGCCCGCGCGGACGCCGACGAAGGTCGCGCCGAGCAGCAGGCGCGTACGCCGGTCGACGACGAGCTGGGCGTCGCCGACCACGTGGTCGCGCAGCAGCGCGGTGCCGGAGGCGGACGACGTCGGCACCCGGCTGACCACGACGTCGTGGCCGGCCGCGCGCGCCTCCGCCTCGGTGAGCCCGACGCTCGCGACCTCGGGCTCGGTGAAGACGACCTGCGGCACCGGCGCCTCGCGGTCGGGCTCCCAGGCGACGTCGCCGGCCGCGGCGGCCGCGATCCGGGCGCCGACGAGGCGGGCCTGGTGCTTGCCCCAGTGGGTCAGCGGCGGGCCGCCGCTGGCGTCGCCGACGGCGTGCAGCCACTCCGGCAGCCGCCCCGACGTCACGTCGTCGGGGGTCAGTCCCACCGACGACAGGCCCAGGTCGTCGAGGCGCGGGGTCCTGCCGATCGCCAGCAGCACCTCGTCGGCCTCCAGCTCGCCGCCCGAGGTGGTGAGCGTGACGGTGCCGCCGTGGACGCGTCCGGTGCCGGTCGCGGCGGGGTCGGAGCGGCGTACGGACTCGACGGAGGTGTCGAGCAGCACCGTCACGCCCCGCTCGCGCAGGCTCGCAAGCACCGCCTCGCCGGCGAACGGCTCGGTCCGGTCGAGGAGCCGCGGGCCGCGGACGACGAGGGTGACCGCCGAGCCGAGGGCGCTCATCCAGGTCGCCGCCTCGCAGGCCACCACGCCCCCGCCGACGACCGCCAGCCGGTCGGGCACCTCGACCACGCCCGTCGCGTCGCGCGAGCCCCACGGCAGCGCGTCGGCGTAGGCGTCGGGGACGCGGGCATCGCTGCCCGTGGCGATCACGACCGCCCGTCGTGCGCGCAGCAGCCGGTCGCCGTCGGCGGAGGACACCCGCACGGTCCGCTCACCGCTCAACCGGGCGTCGCCGCGCACCACGGCGATCCCGGCACCGCCGGCCCACTGCGCCTGCCCGGAGTCGTCGTAGTGGGAGACCCACGTGTCGCGGCGCTCGAGGAGCGCCTTGGGAGCGACCCGCGCGGTCGAGACGCCGGGCAGGTCGCCGGTGACGTCGGCCGCGGCGACCGGGCGCAGCAGGGCCTTGCTGGGGATGCACGCCCAATAGCTGCACTCGCCGCCGAGCAGCTCGCGCTCCACGATGGCGGCGGTCATCGTGGTGCCCTCCACGGCGTACTGGGCGGCGTTCTCGCCCGCGGGTCCGCCCCCGATGACCACGACGTCGTACTCGACTGTCTCCATGCGGGGACGATACGGCGTGCCGCCGCCCAGGTGGGTGGCGCTTGCACCTTCAACTACCATGTG
Source organism: Nocardioides sp. Z35_8 (assembly GCF_059621125.1). Taxonomy (NCBI): domain Bacteria; kingdom Bacillati; phylum Actinomycetota; class Actinomycetes; order Propionibacteriales; family Nocardioidaceae; genus Nocardioides; species Nocardioides sp. Z35_8. The sequence continues at coordinate 1,009,232 of NZ_JCAQIE010000001.1, forward strand.
CCGTCGAGGGGAGTACCCCATCAACCATCGCCGGTCACTACGGCGCCTCCGCAGGCGCCCCGGCGGAGACCACGGCAGGGCCGCGGCGGGAGAGACCTCAGGAGCTCATTCCTGAGGAGACCCATGTCGTCCATCGCGTCACCCACCCTGTGGTTCATCACCCTCGCGGCCGTGCTCGCGCTGCTGGTGGTCGACTTCGTCGCCACCCGCCGCCCGCACGAGGTCTCGATGCGCGAGGCGATCGCGTGGTCGGCGTTCTACCTCGCCCTGCCGCTGGCGTTCGGCCTCTACGTGTGGACCACCCACGGCGGCGACCGCGGGCTGGAGTACTACACCGGCTACCTGGTCGAGAAGACGTTGAGCGTGGACAACCTCTTCGTCTTCATGCTGCTGCTCGCTGCCTTCGCGGTGCCCGAGGTGCTCAAGCAGCGGGTGCTGCTCTACGGCATCGTCGGGGCCCTGGTGCTGCGCGGCATCTTCATCGCCCTCGGTGCGGCCGCGCTCTCGCGCTTCGACTGGGTGTTCCTGGTCTTCGGCGCGATCCTGCTCGCCACCGGCGCCAAGCTGCTGCGCGACGCGATCCGCGGGCAGGAGCACGAGGTCGACGTCGCCCAGATTCGCGTGGTCCGCGTGATGCGCCGGATCATGCCGGTCTCCGACAGCTACGAGGGCACCCGCTTCACCGTCGTGCGCGACGGCGCCCGCGCGCTGACCCCGTTCGCGCTGGTGACGGTCGCCGTGCTCGCCACCGACATCGTCTTCGCCGTGGACTCGGTGCCCGCGGTCTACGGCATCACCGGCGACCCCTACCTGGTCTTCGTCACCAACGCCTTCGCCCTGCTCGGCCTGCGCGCGCTCTACTTCGTGCTCGAGGGCGCCCTCGGCGCGCTGCGGCACCTGAGCTACGGCCTGGCCGCGATCCTCGGCTTCATCGGCGCCAAGCTGGTGCTGCACTGGGCCCACCTGGTGTGGCCGTCGGTCCCCGACGTGCCCACCCTCGCCTCCCTGGTGGTCATCGTCGCCATCCTCGCCGCGACCATCGCCTCGAGCCTGTGGGCCAACCGCCGCGAGCGGCTCAGCACCAGCGACGTACGCCAGCGGGTGTGACGCCGCGGTCGCGCAGCACGACGGCCAGTCGGTCGCCGTGCTCGCGGCACGTCGCGGAGAAGTCGCGGGTCCGGTACTCCACGACCAGCACCCGGTCTCCGAAGGAGTCGACGTAGCGGTCGCACTCCGCATATCGGCCGCACTCCTCGGCGACGGCGAAGTCGAAGCCGGCCTGCGTGCCGTCCCAGTCGGCCCAGTTCTTCTGGCCCGCGGCCAGGCCGACCCGGTGGGCCTTTGCGACGAGCAACCGGGCGAACGCGCGCGCGTGCCGCGCCCGGATCAGCCCGCGGCTGCGGGAGAAGGAGTCGAGGTTGTCGTACTCCACGGCGTCGAAGCCGTCGCGCGCGCAGCCACGGGTCCAGCGCCCGACGACGCGGGCCAGCCGCTCGCGCGTGGCGGGGGTGCGGATGTCGAGGAGCCGCTCGCCCCACGCCTCGTCGACCACGGGCCGGCCGCCGTCGGTGAGGAGCAGATCGGCGTGCCGGCGCCAGAAGCGTCGCTCTCCGGGCTGGGTCTGGAAGCCGTTGACGTAGCAGACGTTGTAGCGACCCGGAGCGGGCTCGGCCGCCCGGTCACGCACCACGATCCCGACGTGGTCGGGCAGCGCGGCGACGCCGCCGAGCTGGTAGTCGACGTCGGTGCCGACCGGCAGCGGCACCGGCAGCGGCACCGGCAGCGGCTCGGCGTATGCCGCCGGGGCGAGGGTCACGGCCAGCAGGAGCGCGGCCAGCAGGGCACCGGTGCGTCGTACGCCCGGTCGCGGGCGCGCGCGACGGTGGACGCGGACTCCTGGCCTCGGTGACGGCATGGGCACAGTCTGGGTGCTGCCGACACCCCTGTCAGTCGGCGGCGACGCCGACAACGTCGTTGCCGTGACCGGTGAGTCTCTGGGAGACTCACCGGCGAGGGCGCCGTCCACCGCCCAGCCCGTCGCGTCGGCCCCAGTCCGCGCAGCCCGGCGAAGGGGAGCAGATCCTCGGACGCATCCACCGGATCAGGTCAGATCGTCGCCCGCTGCAGCGGCGCACTGGGGGCGCAGCGCAGTCGAAGGTGATGACAGTGACCAAGGACAGTGACTTCAAGCGCGTCGTGCGGGCGCGCATGGCGGAGAGCGGCGAGGGCTACGCCGCCGCGCGGGCAGCGCTCGAGCAGGAGGCGTACGACGCCGCGCTCGCCGAGCAGCGGCGCGTCGTCGACCGGTTCGTGCGCGACGGGCGCCTCGCGCGGGTGCCGGCGAAGCGCACGGTGCGCGCGGCGGTGCTGCTCGAGGTGCTCAGCCGCTTCGAGCCCGGCCGCGACTACTCCGAGCCCGAGGTCAACGACGTCTTGCGCGGTGTCCACGAGGACGTCGCCTACCTGCGCCGCGAGCTGGTGAACTACCACTACCTCCAGCGCGCGGACGGTCGCTACCGGACAGCCGCGCAGGCGCCGATCCGCTCCGTGGTCGAGCGCCAGGAGATCCCCGACTGGGAGGCGCACTGGCTGCCCGGGTTCCTCGCGGGGGCCTTCCCCCGTGCGCAGCGGACGGGCAGGCTGGGACCGTGACGGCTGGGATCGATCCGGAGGTGCCCCCGTCGGGGCCGGGGTGCGTGGAGTGTGAGGAGGCCGGCGGCTGGTGGGTGCACCTGCGACGGTGCGCCCAGTGCGGGCACGTGGGGTGCTGCGACTCCAGCCCGTCCCAGCACGCGACGGCGCACCACCGGGCGACCGGTCATCCGGTGATCCAGAGCTTCGAGCCGGGCGAGGACTGGTACTGGGACTTCGACCGCTCCGTCGGCGTGACGGGCCCGCGGCTGGCCGACCCGCAGAGCCGGCCGGAGGACCAGCCGGTGCCGGGACCCGCCGGCCGGGTGCCCGACGACTGGCGCGACCACGTCCGCTGATGCCCCCGGGGTCGCCCCTGCTGGCCCATGGCATGCTCGATCCATGCGACGTACGCGGCGCGCCCGCGCCACCCGCACGGCCGACCCCCGACGGCGGCCGCAGGTGGTGGCCCACCGGGGCAGCAGCCACGCGAACCCCGAGCACACGCTGACGGCCTACGTGAAGGCCCTCGACGAGGGGGCGGAGGCGCTCGAGTGCGACGTGCGGCTCACCGCCGACGGGCACCTCGTGTGCGTGCACGACCGCGACCTGCGGCGGACGGCCGCCACCCAGGGGATCGTCTCGACGATGAACCTGGCCGAGCTCGACGAGCTCGACTTCGCGTCGTGGAAGAACCCGTGGTCCGACCTCGACGACGAGGCCCCCGACCGCGACCCCGAGGCGGGCAAGGTGCTCACCCTGCGCCGGCTGCTGGAGACGGTGGCCGACTACGACCGGCGCGTCGAGCTCGCCATCGAGACCAAGCACCCCACCCGCTACGGCGGGCTGGTCGAGCGGCGGCTGCTGGACACGCTGGGCGACTTCGGGTGGGACGGCCCCGGCTCGCCGGCGCGGGTGATGAGCTTCTCCCTCAACGCCGTCAACCGGGTCCGACGGCTCGCGCCGGCGCTCGACGTGGTCCTGCTGATCGAGAAGGCGCACCGCTGGCCGGTGCTGCGACCGGTCGCCGGCGACGACTGGATCATCGGGCCCGGAATCCGCGAGCTGCGCGACCACCCCGGCCTGGGTCGGCACCTGGTCGCCGACGGCCGCGAGATCCACGTCTGGACCGTCAACACCGCCGACGACCTCGAGCTGTGCCTCGACCTGGGTGTGGCGGCCGTCATCAGCGACCGGCCGGCCTACATGCTGGAGCTGCTGGACGGATAGGTTCTCGGGCATGGCCAAGAAGTCCCGCACCCGCGCCCAGTCCGCTCCCGCCCCCGGCGAGGTCGGCCCCCGCCAGCCCTGCCCCTGCGGGTCGGGCAAGCGCTACAAGGCGTGCCACGGGGCGGCCGGCGGCGCCGCTCCGACGTTCGTCGCGCGCCCCTTCGAGGGGATGCCGAGCGAGTGCGACGTGATCGCCCTGCGCGAGCTCGTCCCGGCCGCGACGGCCCCGCTGACCCTCGCCGAGGGCGAGCGCAACGTCCGCCTCGCCACCCTCCTGCCCGGCGCCGCCCCCGCGATGGTGCGCGACTCCGGTGACATCTGGCTCGGCCTGCAGGTCCAGCACTCCTACGGCAACCCCGCGCGCGACCTCGGAGCCGTCCTCGAGGCCGCGCTGGCCACCGAGGAGCCGGGCATCGTCGGGCTGATGACCGACCCCGGCGACGGCCCGCGCCTCCAGGACCTGATCAGCGACACGAGCCTCGACATCACCCTCCACGACGGGTTCGACTACTGGATCGACGACGTCCCCGAGCGCGACGCCGCGATGGAGGCCGCGCTCGAGCAGGCCAACGCCGGCGTGATGCCGACCAGCCGGCTGTCCTCGGTCGAGGCGGCGTACTGGACCAACGTCGGCACCAAGGAGCACCTGCGCTGGGTGATGCCGCACCCCGAGGACGCCCTGCTCGACGCCCTCGCCCGCCTCCACGCCGCCGGACAGGACTCGATCGCCGACGAGTCGCGCCTGGTCGGGATGTTCCGCGCCCACGGGCTGCTCGCGCCGGTGTGGGACCTCCCCGTCGGCACCGGCGCCGAGGTCCTCGAGGAGCCTGCCGCGCGGTTCGCCGCCGACCTGGAGGAGGCCCTGCGAGGAGGCGAGCTCACCGCCGCCGAGCGGTCCGCGCGAGCGGGGCTGGCCAACCGTCAGGTGACGATCCGGTAAGTCGCGCCCCACCATCTGGCCACGTGGCGAATACAACGAACTCAACGGTTGTGCCCGTGCTCCGGAGCGGAGTAGATTCCTTGGTGCCCGGTCGTTGTTGTTTCCCCCGTCAACAACGACCGGGCTCTTCACGTCCCTCCATCTACCCGGCCACCCTCCTGATGAAACGGGAGACTGCCGCGGAGCGCCGTCGAATTCGGCCTGCTGGAGGGTTCGGCCCCCTCGCGGGTGGGTAGAACCCTGGGTGACCGACTCGGGCAGGGGGCACATCGTGGACCAGGTGCAGGTGATGCACGCGGCCTTCGCGAAGGCGAAGGACGATGTGGACGACGCGGCCGAGCGGCTGCGCACGGACCGGAGCCAGATCGACGGACGCGTGCGCGGCTTCCTGGACGCCGGCTGGTCCGGTGAGGCGGCCGAGTCGTTCTCCGAGGCGTGGGAGGAGTGGAAGGAGTCCGCCGGCGAGGTCCTCACCGGGCTGACGGCGATGCGCGAGCTCCTCGAGGAGACCCACCGCGACTTCATCGCCTCGGACGACTCCTCCCAGCAGCGCCTCGATGCGCTGTCGGCGCGCATCATCGACAGGCTGGGCTGAGCCGTGGCCGGGCGCATCTTCACCATCGACACCGACGACCTCGACGCCGTCATCTCGGATGTGCAGGCGACCGAGAACGCCCTCGAGGCACTGACCAACGACATCGAGAAGCAGGTCGCGGCCCTCCAAGCGGTGTGGGAGGGCCTCGCCGCCGAGGCGCAGGCCGAGGCCCACCAGACGTGGGAGGAGGGCATGCGGGGCATGCGTGCCGCCCTCGCCGAGCTGCGGGCGTCCGCGCGGAACGCCCACACCAACTACACCGGAGCGGCGGACGCCAACGTGAAGATGTGGGAGTCGTTCTCATGAGGATCGAGGTCGACTCCGGGGGCTACACGAGCGCCGCGACCTCGCTCGAGACCGCCAACGGTCTCGCGGCCGACGCCTACGAGACGCTGACCGGGAAGCTCGGCGGGTTCGGCGGCATGGGCGGCGACGACAAGTCCTCGGAGGACTTCGTCCCCCACTACGACTCCGGTGCCGCCGCCGCGGTGACCGCCATCGCCGACCTGGTCACGGCGCTCGGGTCCCTGGCCATCATCGCCGAGGCCTCGGGCGCCAACCACGCCGACGCGGACGCCGGATCGGTCCACGGCAGCAGAGGCGGCCCCGGCGCGCCCGAGGAGGTCGACCCCGTCGAGGTCGCCCCCTACTCGCCACCGACGGCGTCGGGGGCCAACGCGGAGGACACCCCGCAGTTCTGGGACGTCATCCTCGACTACCTCGAGGGCTACACGTGGCCCGGCGCCGACACCGGCCGCCTGGGTCAGGCCGCGTCGGCCTGGGACGCGGCCGCGTCGTCCCTGGACGGTCTGCGGTCCTACTGCGAGGTCGCCACCACCCAGCTCGGCAACCAGCGCTCTCCTGAGATCCCGGCTGCGAAGAAGGCCGTCGGGGAGGTGAAGCAGGCCGCCGCCGACATCGCGAGCGCCTGCCGCGAGCTCGCGACCGCGTGCCGTGACTACGCCAACCAGGTCGAGGAGACCAAGAGCACCGTCAAGGGCCTGATGAAGGACCTCGCGATCGAGGTCGGCGCCACTGTGGTCGTGGCCGGCATCGGGTCGCTGTTCACCGCTGGCGCCGCCGCCGGCGGCGGCGCCGCGCTCATCGCGGCCCGAGCCGCCAACTACGCGCGCCGGGTCATCACGGCGCTGGCGGCCATCCGCGGGGTCCGGGCCGTGTTCACCATCGTCCGCACGGTCGACAAGCTCACCGACGTCACCCGCATCCTGCGCAAGTTCCGCTCCGCCCGCGCGATGCGGCGCCGCCCCACGGGGAAGCTGCCCAAGAAGGGCAAGCCCAACTCCTACGGCTACGACAAGAACGGCGACCGCCTGCCCTACGCGAACTCCCGACCCGACTACGGCAAGGGCCAGGTCGACGAGGTCTGGGAGAACGCCAAGGACGAGAACGGCGAGGTGTGGGTCCTCGACAAGGACGGCAACCTGGTCAAGATCGACTGGCGGCCCGGAGACCCCCAGAAGGACGTGTGGGACATGGGCCACGTGCGCGGCGAGGAGTACCGCAAGCTGCGCGACGAGTACCTGTCCGGCAAGATCACCAAGGAGGAGTTCCTGGAGCGCTACCAAGACCCCAGGAACTACGAGGTCGCCCACCCCGGGCGAAACCGTTCGCACGTCGACGAGGCTCCCTGACCCGAGCGGCTCCCGGCCCGCACCAGCGCGAACCAGACGGCGTGGGACTGCCGCGACGAGACAGATTGGCACACTGACCCCATGGGACTGTTCAACCGCACCAAGCCTCGTGACACCAGCGCGCTGCACGCAGCCCTGACCCGGGGCACCTACGCGGACTTCGAGAAGGTCTACGACCCGGCGTGGGTGAACTACGAGTACGAGCACGACACCTTGCTGTCGCTGGCCCTGACCAATGACGACTCACCCTCCCGGGTCGCCATCGCCAACCGCCTCCTCGACGACGGCGCCGACGTGCGCAGGGCCATGCTGCTGCACCGCTTCCTGGCCCGCAACGCACACGACTTCGTGGCCGAGGCGCCGCTGCTGAAGCGCCTGCTGGACGCCGGCGCAGACGTCAACGAGCTCGACGCGAAGGTCGGCACCCCACTGGAGACCCTCGCCGCGAAGTTCAAGTTCAGCGACGTCACCCTCACGCCCTTCTACGACGTCCTCCTCGCCCGCCCCGACCTCGACCTGCTGCAGCCCGGCCTGGACGGTCGCACCGTGCTGACCAACCTGCGGAAGTGGTCGGCCAAGCGCGGCGAGCTCGTCATCCGCGCCGAGCAGACCCTCACCGACCGCGGGATACCCGTCCCGCCGCCCGCCCAGTGACAAGCGGCCCTCGCCAGCCGCATCGACGCCGCCACGATCCCACCGCAGACACCACGGAGGCCTCACATGCCGATCGAGTTCATCCCCGCCGCCGGCGCCTGCCTGGCGTCGAAGAACGTGCTGTCCGGTGCCGGCCGCATCAAGTGGATGGTCCGCGAGGAGTCCCGAGCGCGTGCCGACAACGGGTGGCGGATCTTCTCCGACATCGACACCACCGAATACCTCCACGACGCCAGCAACCTCGTCATCACCGACTTCAACTCCGTGTGCGAGCTCGAGCCGGCACTCATCGGCATCTGGAACCTCCCCGTGGGCTCCGACCTGCAGATCGTCGACGAGGGCAACGGCATCGAGGTCGTCGACACCGCCACCGGCCGACCCGTACCCGCCGACCAGCTCTACGTCCCCGGGTCCTGACATGACCTGGCCGCCCGAGGACTCCGCACCTGACCCCGCAGCGGAGTCGGCAGAGGGCCAGGACGACGAGTTCCTGGCGTTCACCGGAGACCAGGCGTCCGCGGCTCGCCTGCGCGCGAACCTGATCAGCATCGCCGAGGACCATCCGGGCACCGGTGTCGAGGCCGTCGTGGGGGAGGTCCTCGCCGGTCGCCGACCGATCCGCGACCTCGCCGACGATCCGGAGTTCTCCGACGTCATCGCGGTGGGCATGGACGACTACCGCCGCTACCTGTCGTCGCTGACAGCCGACGAGCGGGCCGAGATGGTCGCCGACGCCAAGCACACCACGAGCCCGGAGACGTGACGACCGACGGGGAAGTGGGGCGGCCTCCCGGCGCTCGGACTCAGTCGCTGTCGCGGCTCCCGGCGCCAGCACGCAGCGCCGCTCCGAACGCCGGCATCTCGGCGACCAGTGTCTCGATCGTCTCTCGGGTGAAGTGCACGACCCGCAGCGGCGTCAGGGCCACCACCGTCGCCGAGCGCAGCGTGCGGCCGACGATCGCGGCGGCATCACCGACCGCGGCACCGGGACCGAGGACGGCGACCTCGACACCGCTCTCGCGGACCGAGGCCCGGCCCTCGGTGATGAGGTAGGCACCCTCCGCGGGAGCCTGCCCGGCGGTCGGCGACCAGCCCTGCGGCAGGCTCAGCGGACGTCCGGCGGCGAGCACGCGCTCGACGTCCGCGGGCCCGAGCCCGTCCAGCATCGACGCGTTCATGCCCCGTCAACGACGCACCGGGCCGAACGTGACGCGCGCCCGTTCAGTCCTCGCGGAGCGGCTGCCGGGCGACCGGGCAGCTCATGCAGCGCGGTCCACCGCGACCGGACCCGAGCTCGGACCCGGCGATGCGGACGACCTCGATCCCGGCGGCCTCGAGCCGGTCGTTGGTCTCGTCGTTGCGCTCGTAGGCCACCGCCACCCGCGGCGCCAGGGCGAGGGTGTTGTTGCCGTCGTCCCACTGCTCGCGCTCGGCCGTGACCGGGTCGAGGCCGGTGTCGATCTGGTGCAGCGTGTCGATCTGCATCGCCTTGGCCGCCGCCACGAGGAACGGCTCGTGGTCGCTGATGTCGAGGGTCAGGTCGGCCTCGCCCGACCCCGGGTCGAGCAGGGTCACCGTGACGGCGCGAAGCGTGTCGGCGACGTTGGGGTACATCACCACCTTGTCCACGTCGACCATGGTGCAGACGGTGTCGAGGTGCATCGTCGCGCGCTCCTGCGCGATCGGCACCGCCAGCACGGTGTGGGCCAGGCCGGCGTGGAACACCTGTCGCGCGAGCCGCTCGACGCCTGCGGGGGTCGTCCGCTCCCCGACGCCGACCGCGATCACGCCCGGCGCGAGCAGCAGGACGTCGCCGCCCTCGACGTGCTCGTTGTGCCAGCCATGGATCTTGCGGGTGCCGGCGAAGCGGGGGTGCTCGGTGTAGATGAGCTCGGTCAGCTGGGTCTCGCGCTTGCGGGCGGGCATGGCGAGGCTGGTGACGGCCACGCGGTCGCGTACCCAGACGCTGGAGTCGCGGGTGAAGAGCAGGTTGGGGAGCGGGTCGATGAGGAAGTCGTGCGGGTCGAGCAGGCTGGTCACCAGGCCGTGGCCGCCGCGTACCTCGTCGTTGCGGATGCCCGCGGTGAGCACGTCGGTCAGCTCCGCCGGGGCGAGGTCGCGCAGCGCCTGCGCGAGGTAGCGGCGCATGGTGTCGCCGAGGTGCAGCCCTGACAGCGCGCTGGTGATCGCGTGGTTGCGGGCGAGATCGCTCTCGAGGGTCTCGGTGAGCAGGTCGGTCAGGTAGAGCACCTCGACCCCACGGTCGCGCAGCGTCTCGGCGAACGCGTCGTGCTCCTCCTGGGCCCGGCTCACCCACGGGATGCCGTCGAAGAGCAGCCGGTCGTTGTTGCGAGGCGTGAGCCGCTTGAGCTCGTTGCCGGGGCGGTGGAGCATCACGGTGGCCAGGCGGCCGACCTCGCTGTCGGCTCCGTGCGGGGTGGTGACCATGGGCGGGACTCTATCCGGGCTCGGGGGTGCTCGATCGTCCGCGCGGGGGCCGTCGCGTCGGTTCATCAAGGTATGTCGCTCAACCCGCACTCCCCTCGATGAGCTCACCGTGGGAAGCGCGGGTTCGTCTGCATACCTTGATGAACCAACGAGGGAAACGAGAGAGAGGCGCGAACCAACACGGCGACGAACGACCTAACCCCGGGCCGCGCGCCACTCCTCGCGCAGCAGGGCGTACTCGTAGGAGCTGGTCCACTCGCCCTTGGACCAGAAGTCGGCGATGCGGTGCACCTCGCGGCGCATGCCGAGGCGCTCGCAGAGGGCGGCCGAGCGCTCGTTGCGCACGTCGAGGTTGGCCATGATGCGCCGCAGCCCGTAGTGCTCGAAGCCGAGCCGGAGCACGGCCCGCGCCGCCTCGGTCGCGTAGCCCCGCCCGGCGTGCTCGGGCAGGACCGTCCAGCCGATCTCGGCCTCGCTGAGGCCGGTGCCCTGAAGGTGGAGGATCGAGTCGCCCACGACGGTGCCGTCGAGGGTGGTGACCGCGAGGCCGAGGAACGTGCCGTCGCCGCGCTCGGTGCGTCGGCGCACCATCTCGACGACCTCGGCCCGGTTCATCGGGCGGCTGAGGAGCAGGCTCGTCCACTCCTCGGAGCCCCAGGCGGTGACGAAGGCGTCGGCGTCGCCGAGCTCGTGCGGGCGCAGCAGGAGGCGCTCGGTGCGCAGCGGCCACACCGGGGGCGCAGGCGTCAGGTACGCCGCCCGTGGGGCGTCGACCCAGCGCTCGCGGATCGTGGGCCCCCCGGCGCGGAGCCGGTCGTAGGCGGTCATCGGCAGGAGCATCGCGTCGAGTCCCGGCACCGCGATGACGCCGTCGACGGCCTCGCCGAGCATGCCGCGTCCGATCGGGTCGTGCGGGTCGCGGCGCAGCAGGTCGAGGGCGGCCCGGGCCTCGGCGACGCGCTCGGCCACCTGCCTGATCCGCACGGGCGACACCTCGCGGAGGCCGGCGTGCTGCCCGGACAGGTAGGCCTGCCACTCGCGCTCGCCGGCCGCCTCGTCCCCCTCCCAGAACGCCACGAACCAGTCGTGCAGCCGGTCGAGGCCGCCGGCCAGCTCCGCGAGACGGCCGTGGTCGGCGGGCACCATCGCGGTGCCGTCGCCCAGGACGTACGACGGCAGCGGCAGCCGGCCGTCGAGCATGAGCCGCGTCGCTCCGGGCGAGGCCTCCACGAAGTGCTCGCGGACGTAGGCGTCGTCCTCGGACGACATCGCGTGGTCGCCGTTGACGGCGACGAACCGGTCGCGGACCTCGTTGCGGAGGCCGCCGTGGACCGGGTCGGTCAGCGTGTCATCTCCCACACCGTGAAGGCTGCCATGAGCAGGCACACCGTCGCACCCACATAATGGAGCACCGCCAGCCGCACCCGCTGGAGCAGCAGCCGGCCCACGATGACCGCCAGGCCGGAGACCGCGAGCAGGGCGCCCCAGGCGCCGAGGAACACCGACACCGGGTCGTCGTACTTCGCGACCAGCGAGATGGTGAGCAGCTGCGACAGGTCGCCCCACTCGGCGGCGAAGAGCACCAGGAACGACGTCGCCACGACCTTGAGCCCGTGGGCGCCGGAGTCGGCCCTGGCGGCGAACTCGTCCTCCTGCCCGGGCTCGTCGTCGTCGGCGGAGCGGGCCTCGCGGAAGAGGATGACCGCCCCGATCGCGAACATCACCGCGGCGACGGTGTGGACCAGCTGCTCGGGCAGGAACGAGGCGGCCTTGCCGACGCCCACCGCGACGCCCGTCTGGACGAGGAACGCGAGCGCGACGCCGAGCCAGACGAGGAGCGGACGCATCTTCGTCGACATCACCAGCGTGGCGATGAAGGTCTTGTCGGGCAGCTCCACGACGAAGATGGCGCCGAAGGCGAGCGCCACCACGAGCAGGTCGATCACCGGGGAAGTGTCGCAGTCATCGCGCGCGGAAGGAGTCGGCGGGGTAGACACCGACCACCGTGACCTCCGTGGTGAAGAACGCGAGCTCCTCCAGCGCGTTGCGCACGCCCGGGTCGTCGGGGTGGCCGTCGACCTCGGCGAGGAACTGGGTGGCGGTGAACTGGCCGCCGACCATGTAGCTCTCCAGCTTGGTCATGTTGACGCCGTTGGTCGCGAAGCCGCCGAGCGCCTTGTAGAGCGCCGCCGGCAGGTTGCGCACGTTGAAGATGAACGTGGTCACGACCGGGCTGCCGTCCGCGGGCGCCTGCTCGAAGTCGCGGGAGAGCACCACGAAGCGCGTGGTGTTGTGGTCCTCGTCCTCGATCTCCTCGCGCAGCACCTGCAGGCCGTAGATCTCGGCGGCCAGCGGCGGCGCGATCGCGGCCTGGGTCGGGTCGCCGGCCTCGGCGACCTCGCGGGCCGCGCCGGCGGTGTCGCCGGCCACCACCGGGGTCAGGCCGAGCTCGCGGATCACCCCGCGGCACTGGCCGAGGGCGTGGACGTGGCTGTGCACGGTGCGCAGCGAGTCGATGCTCGCCTCGGGCAGCGCCATCAGGGAGAACTGGATGCGCAGGAACCGCTCGCCGACGATGTGCAGGCTCGAGGTGGGCAGGAAGTGGTGGATGTCGGCCACCCGCCCGGCGATCGAGTTGTCGATCGGGATCATCGCGAGGTCGGCCTCGCCGCCCTCGACCGCGGCGAACGCGTCCTCGAACGACGGGCACGCCAGCGGCTCCCAGTCGGGGTAGGCCTGTTGGCACACCAGGTGGGAGTTGGCGCCGGGCTCTCCCTGGTAGGCGATCCGTCGAGCTGTCACGTGCGCGAGTGTGTCACCTCCGGCCGTGTCCGACCGGCCGTGACCAGCCGCCGAACATAGGGTCGTTCCATGCTCGCCGTGGTCGCCGTCGTCCTCTCCGCCGTCGCCTGCGCGCTCGCCGCGCTGGCCCTCCGTCGTACGACGGCACGCACCTCCGGCGAGGGCGTCGAGGCGCTGCCCGAGGATGTGCACGGCCTGCGACAGGAGGTCGCGGCCCTCAAGGCCGAGAGCGCCGACGCGCTGCGCCACCTGTCGGTGGTGCGCTACGACGCGTTCGGCGACGTCGGCGGTCACCTCAGCTGGAGCCTGGCCGTGCTCGACGACGCCGGCCACGGCGTGGTGCTGACGTCCATCCACGGGCGCAGCGAGGCCCGCACGTACGCCAAGTCGATCTCCTCCTGGTCGTGCGAGCAGCAGCTCTCGCCCGAGGAGGAGGAGGCGATCGAGCACGCGCGACCCTGACGGGCCGCTCGGCACGCACCACGGACGGGGCGGAACAACACGGCGTCCTCGCCGGTTCGGACTCACGGACCGTCCCCCACCAGCAGCCACGCAGGAGCGCCCCCGTGAGTCGTCTGTTCAGCCCTGTCACCCTTCGCGACCTGACCCTCCGCAACCGCGTCTGGGTGGCGCCGATGTGCCAGTACTCCGCCGCCGACGGCGTGCCGGGGGAGTGGCACCTGGTCCACCTCGGCTCCTTCGCGCGCGGCGGCGCCGGACTGGTCCTCACCGAGGCGACCGCGGTGGTGCCGGAGGGGCGGATCTCGCCGGAGGACACCGGGCTGTGGAACGACGAGCAGCAGGCGGCGTGGACCCGGATCGTGGACTTCGTGCACGGACAGGGGGCCGCGGCGGGCGTCCAGCTCGCCCACGCCGGCCGCAAGGCGTCGACCTACAGCGGCTTCACCGGCGAGCGAGGCGGCGTCCCCGACTCCGACGGCGGCTGGCGGCCCGTCGGCCCGTCGGCCGAGCCCTTCGCCGGGCTGCGTCCCGACCCCGAGCCGCTGGACGAGGCGGGCATCGCCCGCGTGGTGACCGCCTTCGGTGACGCGGCCGAGCGCGCCGTCGCCGCCGGCTTCGACGTCATCGAGCTGCACGGCGCCCACGGCTACCTGCTCCACGAGTTCCTCTCGCCGCTGTCCAACCACCGCCAGGACGGCTACGGCGGCTCCTTCGACGGGCGCGTACGCCTGGTGCTGGAGGTGGTCCGCGAGGTCCGGTCCCGCGTGCCGGCCGGGCTCCCGCTGCTGCTCCGGGTCTCCGCCACCGACTGGGTCGAGGGCGGCTGGACCGCCGACGAGACCGTGCGGCTCGCCGCCCTGGCGCACGAGGAGGGCGTCGACCTCGTCGACACCTCCACGGGCGGCAACGTGCCGGGCGCCGACATCCCGGTCGAACCGGGCTACCAGGTGCGGTTCGCGCGGCGCATCCGCACCGCGGCCGGCGTCCCGACCGGCGCCGTCGGGCTCATCACCACGCCCAAGCAGGCCGAGGAGATCCTCGCCGACGGGTCGGCCGACGTCGTGCTGCTCGGTCGCGAGCTGCTGCGCGAGCCGCACTGGCCGCTCCGCGCGGCCCACGAGCTGGGCGAGACCGGCACCGACCTGTGGCCGGTGCAGTACCGCCGCGCGGCCCCCTAGCCACCGGTCCTCCCGACGGGTGGGACCCCTTGCCGGTCCCGCCGCCGCGTCCGACGATGGGTGGCATGCTCTCGGGAATCTCGGTCGAACGACGTCCCCCCCGGGTGGGAGTCGCCGGGCTGGTCGTCCTCGTGCTGGTGGCGACCATCGGCTTCGCGTGGTCGAAGTGGCTGCCCTACTGGGACCGCGCCCTCGCCCTGGAGGCCGCGCCGACGTGGCCGTCGGGACCCATCTTCGAGTCGGCAGGTGGAGACGGGCCGTCGCTCTCGGGCGCCTGGGACTTCACCGTGGCCTACCTGGACGCGGTGTGGCGCGCGGTCGTGGTCGGCCTGCTCGTCGCCGCCGCGGTCGATGCCCTCGTGCCGCGCGGCTGGGTGACGCGCCTGCTCAACCGCCGCTCGCCGACGGGACAGGCCGTCGCCGGCGGGGCGGCCTCCCTGCCGTCGATGATGTGCAGCTGCTGCACGGCGCCGGTGGCGGTCGGGCTGCGCCGCAGCGGGGTGTCCACGAGCGCAGCTCTCGCCTACTGGGTGGGCAACCCCCTCCTCAACCCGGCCGTGCTGGTGTTCCTGGCGTTCGTGCTGCCGGCGGAGTACGCCGTCACGCGCGTGGTCGTCGGCCTGGCCGTCGTCGTCGGTGCCAGCGCGCTCATCGGCCGTCTGCTCGACGCTCGCGGGGCAGGCGCACCCGCCGTCGCAGCGCCACCGGTGGACGAACCGGTGCGGCTGGGCGACCTCCCGGGCCGCTACCTGCGCTCGCTGGGCCGGTTCGTCCTCGTGCTCGTGCCGGAGTACGTCGCGCTCGTCTTCGTGATGGGCCTGCTGAGTCCGTGGCTGAGCGACTTCGCCGGCGTCGAGGCCAGCCTCGGTGTGGCAGCGGTGCTGGTCGTGGCCGTCCTCGGGGCCCTGCTGGTCATCCCGACCGGCGGGGAGATCCCCGTCGTCGCCGCCCTGCTGGCGCTCGGTGCAGGTGCCGGGACGACAGGCGCCCTGCTCATCACGCTGCCGGCGCTCAGCGTCCCGTCGGTGGTCATGGTCGGCCGGGCGATGGGGTGGCGGGCGACCTGGGCCATGGCTGCGGCCGTCGTCCTGGGCGGTGTCGCCGCCGGGATGCTGCTCGCCGTCGCGTCCTGACGTCGATCAGCGCGCCGGGCCCGAGGGAGTGGCGCGGGCCACGTGGGCGCCAAGTGGGCGTCAACGCGCGCCAAGAACGCGTCAAGGCGGGCTGACCGGACCGCCGTCGGGGCTTTGCTGGCCGGCATGAGCATCGAATCCAGCCTGCTCGTGGTCGCGGTGGTCTGCGCCGCGCTCTACGTCCTCGCCGCCCTGGTCTTCCCGGAGCGCTTCTAGTGTCCGACACCCTCGGCGGTCTCCTGACGATCGCCCTCCTCGTCGCCCTGCTCGCTGCGGCGTACGTCCCGCTGGGCGACCACATGGCGCGGGTCTACACCGACACCCGCCACCTGCGCGCCGAGCGCGTGGTCTACCGCCTCTGCGGCGTGGATCCCGGCGCCGAGCAGGGCGCGCGCTCCTACGCCACCAGCGTCATCGGGTTCAGTCTCGTGGGCGTCGTGGTCCTGATGGCGGTCCAGCTCGGCCAGGCCGCCCTGCCGATGGACCGCGGCCTGCCGGGCGTCCCGTTCTGGATGTCCGTCAACACCGCGGTCTCGTTCGTCACCAACACCAACTGGCAGTCGTACGCCGGGGAGTCCACGATGGGCTTCACCGCGCAGATGGCCGGCCTGGCGGTGCAGAACTTCCTCTCCGCCGCGGTCGGGATCGCCGTCGCCGTCGCGCTGGTCCGCGGCTTCGTCCGCTCGCGGACGGGCGCACTGGGCAACTTCTGGGTCGACCTGACCCGAGGCACCGTGCGGATCCTGCTGCCGCTGGCGTTCGTCGGTGCCGTCCTGCTGGTCGCCGGCGGCGTCGTGCAGAGCTTCACCGACTCCACGATGGGCACCCTGGCGGGGCACTCGCAGGTGCTCACCGGCGGCCCGGTCGCCAGTCAGGAGGCGATCAAGCAGCTCGGCAACAACGGTGGCGGGTTCTTCAACGCCAACTCCGCCCATCCCTTCGAGAATCCCACCGCCGTCACCAACTTCCTCCAGATCTTCCTGATCCTGGTGCTGCCCGTGGCCCTGACCCGCACCCTCGGGACGCTGCTCGGCAACCGCCGGCAGGGCCTGGCGGTCCTGGCCGTGATGGGCGTGCTGTGGTCGGCGTCGCTCGCGGTGGCCACCTGGGCGGAGGTGGGTGCCCACTCGCCGACCGCGCAGGCGGCCGGCGCCGCGATGGAGGGCAAGGAGACCCGGTTCGGGGAGTGGGCGTCCGCCCTCTTCGCGGTCGCCACCACGGGGACGTCGACGGGAGCGGTCAACGCCTCGCACGACTCGTTGACGGCCACCGGCGGTGGCGTGGTGATGGTCAACATGATGCTCGGCGAGATCGTGCCGGGCGGGGTCGGGGCGGGCATCTACGGCATCCTCGTGACGGCGATCCTGGTCGTCTTCGTCGCCGGGCTGATGGTGGGGCGCACCCCCGAGCTGCTCGGCAAGAAGATCGGTGCGAGGCAGATGACCTACGTCGCGCTCTACACCCTCACCACGCCCGCGCTCGTCCTCGTCGGGACGGGCATCGCGATCTCGCGCGACTCCACCTCCGACGCGATGGGCAACCCGGGCGGTCACGGCTTCTCCGAGGTGCTCTACGCCTTCACCTCCGCCGCCAACAACAACGGCAGCGCCTTCGGCGGCATCACCGTGACCTCCGACTTCTTCCAGGTGATGCTCGCCCTCGCCATGCTCCTCGGCCGGCTGCTGCCCATCGTGCTCGTCCTCATGCTCGCCGGCTCCCTGGCCGAGCAGGGCAAGGTCCCGGTCACCGCGGGGACCCTGCCCACCCACAAGCCCCTCTTCGTCGGGATGCTGGTCGGCGTCATCCTCATCATGACCGGCCTCACCTACTTCCCGGCGCTCGCCCTCGGACCGATTGCTGAGGCCCTCGCATGACACCTCCCACCTCGACCCTGAGCCCGATCCCGCCCACGAGCGCGGAGCACGACGCGGCGGGCCGCCGCGGGCGGGCGCCGGCCGCGGGCCTGACGCTGGGCGTGCTGGTCGGTCAGGCTCTTCAGCAGCTGCCGGAGGCCGTGCGCAAGCTCGACCCCCGCCACCTGTGGCGCTCGCCCGTGATGTTCCTGGTGCTGCTCGGGTCGGTGGCGACGACCGTCGCGGCCCTCCGCGACCCCAGCACGTTCACCGTCTCGATCACGGTCTGGCTCTGGCTCACCGTCCTCTTCGGCACCCTCGCCGAGGCGGTGGCCGAGGGGCGCGGCAAGGCGCAGGCCGCGTCCTTGCGGGCCGCTCGGACCGACACCGTCGCGCGCCTGCTGGGGGCCGACGGCTCGGAGTCCGAGGTGCCGGCGACGCAGCTCGAGGTCGGCGACCACGTGGTCGTCGAGGCGGGTCAGGTCATCCCGGGCGACGGCGACATCGTCGAGGGCATCGCGTCCGTCGACGAGTCGGCCATCACCGGGGAGTCCGCCCCGGTCGTCCGGGAGGCGGGCGGTGACCGGAGTGCCGTCACGGGCGGGACCCGGGTGCTCTCGGACCGCATCGTCGTGCGCATCACCGCCGCGGCGGGGGAGACCTTCCTCGACAAGATGATCGCCCTGGTGGAGGGCACCTCCCGGCGACGGACCCCCAACGAGATCGCGCTCTCGATCCTCCTGGCCAGCCTGACGCTGGTCTTCCTCGCCGCGGTGGCCACGCTCGCCCCCATGGCGTCCTACGCCGGTGCCCCTCAGGACGTCGTCGTCCTCGTGGCGCTGCTGGTCTGCCTGATCCCGACCACGATCGGCGCGCTGCTCTCGGCGATCGGCATCGCCGGCATGGACCGGCTGGTGCGGGTCAACGTCCTGGCCATGTCGGGTCGTGCCGTCGAGGCCGCCGGCGACGTGAGCACGCTGCTGCTCGACAAGACGGGCACGATCACCTACGGCAACCGTCAGGCCAGCCGGCTGGTGGCAGCACCCGGCGTAGGGGAGGACGAGCTGCGCGACGCCGCACGACTCTCCAGCCTCGCCGACCAGACCCCCGAGGGCCGCTCGATCGTCGACCTCGCGCTCAGCCGGGGCGCCGACGACGGCGCCCTGCCGCGCGGGGCGGCCTTCGTGGAGTTCACCGCCCAGACCCGGATGTCCGGCGTCGACCTCGCCGACGGCACGCAGCTGCGCAAGGGGGCCGGCTCCGCCATCGCCGCCTGGCTCGGCACGGAGCCTCCGATCGAGGTGCAGCACACCGTCGACGAGATCGCCCGCTCGGGAGGCACGCCGTTGGTGATCGGCCGCAAGGACCCCGCGGGTGCCGGCCGGGTGCTCGGTGTGGTCCACCTCAAGGACGTGGTGAAGAAGGGGATGGCCGAGCGGTTCGCCGAGCTGCGAGCCATGGGCATCCGCACGGTGATGATCACCGGCGACAACGCCCTGACCGCGCGGGCGATCGCGGCCGAGGCCGGGGTCGACGACTTCCTCGCCGAGGCGACCCCGGAGGACAAGATGGCCTACATCCACCGCGAGCAGCAGGGCGGCCGGCTGGTCGCGATGACGGGTGACGGCACGAACGACGCCCCGGCCCTCGCGGCCGCCGACGTCGGGGTCGCGATGAACAGCGGGACGGCCGCCGCCAAGGAGGCCGGCAACATGGTGGACCTCGACTCCGACCCGACGAAGCTCATCGACATCGTCGAGATCGGCAAGCAGCTGCTCATCACGCGTGGTGCCCTGACGACGTTCTCCATCGCCAACGACGTCGCGAAGTACTTCGCGATCGTCCCGGCGATGTTCGTCGCGGCCTACCCCTCGCTCGACAGGCTCAACGTCATGGGGCTGGCGACGCCGCAGTCCGCGATCTTGTCGGCGGTCATCTTCAACGCCCTGGTCATCGTCGCCCTCATCCCGCTCGCCCTGCGGGGGGTGCGGTTCCGCGCCGCCTCAGCGACGTCGGTGCTGCGCCGCAACATCCTCGTCTTCGGCCTCGGCGGCATCCTCGTGCCGTTCGCCGGCATCAAGCTCATCGACCTGCTCGTCTCCACCATCCCCGGGATCGGCTGACCATGCTCACCACTCCGCTCATCGACCTCCTGCGCCAGTCCCTGGCCGGACTGCGGCTCCTCCTCGTCATGACCGTCCTGCTCGGCGTCGGCTACCCGGGCGCCGTGTGGGCCGTCGGGCAGGCGTTCGGGGACCGCGCCGACGGCTCGCCGGTGCGCGTCGACGGCGTGGTGGTCGGATCGCGCCTCCTCGGCCAGCGGTTCGAGGGCGACCGGTGGTTCCTGTCGCGGCCCTCGCCCAACGACTACGACACGCTGGCCTCGGCTCCCAGCAACCTCGGCCCGCTCAGCCCCGACCTCCTCGCCGCCATCGAGGAGCGCCGCGCCGAGGTCGCGGCCCGCGAGGGGGTCGACCGATCCGCGGTGCCGCCCGACGCCGTCACCGCGTCGGGGTCGGGGCTCGACCCGCACATCTCCCCGGAGTACGCCGCCCTCCAGGTGCGGCGCGTCGCGGAGGCCAACGGCCTCACCGTCGCGCAGGTCGAGCGGCTCGTCGAGGAGCACACCGGCGGGCGCGGGCTGGGCTTCCTGGGCGAGCCCGGGGTCAACGTGCTCGATCTCAACGTCGCCGTCGCCGCCGCTGGTGGAGACTGAGCCCATGCCCTCGTCCACCGCTCGCGGTCGGCTGCGCGTCTACCTCGGCGCCGCCCCCGGAGTGGGCAAGACCTACGCGATGCTCGACGAGGGTCGTCGTCGCGTCGAGCGGGGCACCGACCTGATCGTCGGCTACGTCGAGACGCACGGCCGCCCGGGCACCGAGCGTGCCGTCGCGGGGCTCGAGGTCGTGCCACGCGCCACGCTCGAGCACCGCGGCACCCGCCAGGAGGAGATGGACCTCGAGGCGATCCTCGCGCGGCGGCCGGAGGTGGTGCTGGTCGACGAGCTCGCCCACACCAACGCCCCCGGCAGCACGCACGAGAAGCGCTGGCAGGACGTGGAGGCGCTGCTCGACGCCGGCATCGAGGTGGTCACGACCGTCAACATCCAGCACCTCGCCTCGCTCAACGACGTGACGGAGCAGGTCACCGGGATCCGGCAGCGCGAGACGGTGCCCGACCACGTGGTCCGCTCGGCCGACCAGATCGAGCTCGTCGACATGAGCCCGCAGGCGCTGCGCCGCCGGATGGCCCACGGCAACATCTACGCCGCGGACAGGATCGACGCCGCGTTGTCGCGCTACTTCCGCGAGGGCAACCTGACCGCGCTGCGCGAGCTCGCGCTGCTGTGGCTCGCCGACCGGGTCGACGAAGGCCTCTCCCGCTACCGCGACGAGCACGAGATCGACTCCACCTGGGCCACGCGCGAGCGCATCGTCGTCCCGGTCAGCGGCGGGCCGGAGTCCACCACCCTCATGCGGCGCACGGCCCGCATCGCCAGCCGGCGCTCCGCGGGCGAGTGGCAGGCGCTCTACGTCACCCGGCAGGACGGCCTCACGGGCACCTCGCCCGACCGACTAGCCGGGCTCGCCACGGCCGCCGAGGAGCTGGGCGGCTCCTTCCACACCGTCGTCGGCGACGACCCGGCCGAGGCGATCCTCGCGTTCGCCCGGGCGGAGAACGCGACCCAGGTCGTGATCGGAGCGAGCCGACGGGGCCGGATCTCGACGCTGCTGAGGCCCGGTGTGGGCGAGCGGGTCGTCGCGGGGTCGGGCGACATCGACGTGCACATCGTCTCCCACGACCATGCCCGGGCCCGGACGTCGCCCGCGCCTGCCGTCGACACCATCGGGCCGCGCCGCCGCGCGGCCGGCCTCGTGCTCGGGGTGGCGGCACCTCTCTGCCTCAGCCTCGCGCTCCACCTGACGAGGGACCTGCACGCCCTGCCGATCGAGGCGATGTCGCTGATGCTGGTCGTGGTCGCCACCGCGCTGGTCGGTGGTCTGGCCCCGGCCGTGGTGTCCGCCCTCGTCGGCGCGCTGCTGCTCAACTACCTGTTCACCCCGCCGCTCTACACCCTCAGCGTCGCCGAGACGGAGAACGTCGTCACCATCGCGATCTTCGTCGCCGTGGGCATCGCGGTGTCATCGGTCGTCGACCGGGCCGCGCGTCGCACAGCGGAGGCCAGGGCCGCCCGCGCCGAGGCGGACGCCCTGTCCGTCCTGGCGCACAACCTGCTGACCTCGACGGCCGACACCGAGGGGCTCCTGTCGTCGGCGTGCCGGCTCTTCAACGCCACGGGCGCCGCCGTCCTGCGCCGTGACCCCGCGGGCGTCGAGACGGTCGTGGCCTCCTGGGGTGAGCCCCCCGGCTGCGTCGAACGGGCCGACATGGCCGCCGCGATCGACGACCGGACGACCCTGGTCCTCTCCGGCACGACCCTCCCGGCGTCGCAGCGCGGCCTGCTCAACGCGTACGCCGCCTACGCCAAGGTGATGGCCGAGCGCCGGGACGCCACGGCAGCCGAGGTCGAGCGGCTGCGCCTCGAGGAGGCCGACCGGACCCGGACGGCCCTGCTCGCGGCCGTGTCGCACGACCTGCGCAACCCGCTCGCCGCTGCCAAGGTCGCGGTCGCCAGCCTGCGCTCCACCGACGTGACGTTCTCCGAGCAGGACCGCGACGAGCTCCTCGAGACGGTGGAGGAGGCGACCGACCGCCTCGCCGCCCTGGTGGCCAACCTGCTCGACATGAGCCGGATCAACACCGGGTCGGTCAGCGCCGTGCTCACCGAGGTCGACCTGGCGGCGGCCGTGCGCGGGAGCATCGCGCCGCTGCCCGGCGGCGCGCGCATCGAGGTGGCTGTCGACCCCGACGTGGTGGTGCTCGCCGACGCCGGGCTGCTCGACCGGGTGCTGGCCAACATCTGCGAGAACGCGCTCACCTACACGCCCGAGTCGGCGAGCGTACGTATCGACGCGGCGGCCGCGGGCGAGCGCGTGGTGCTGCGGATCGCCGACACCGGCCCGGGGGTGCGCGACCGCGACCACGAGCGACTCTTCGCGCCGTTCCAGCGGCTCGGTGACGTGCCGCGGCAGGACGGCGTGGGGCTGGGCCTCGCCGTGGCACGCGGCCTCACCGAGGCGATGGGTGGCACGATCGCCACCGAGGAGACGCCGGGAGGGGGACTCACGTTCATCCTGGAGCTGGAGGGAGCCCGATGACGTTCGTGCTGGTCGTCGACGACGACCCCGCGATGCGGCGGACGCTGTCGATCAACCTGCGCGCCCGCGACTACGAGGTCGAGACGGCGCGCGACGGCCGGTCCGCGCTGCAGGTCGTCGACGAGCGGATGCCCGACGTCGTGCTGCTCGACCTCGGTCTGCCCGACCTCGACGGGGTCGCGGTGCTGCGCCAGCTCCGCTCCTTCACCCAGGTGCCGGTCATCGTGGTCTCGGCGCGGGCCGAGTCCGACGACAAGGTGGAGGCCCTCGACCTCGGCGCCGACGACTTCGTCACCAAGCCGTTCTCCATCGACGAGCTGCTCGCCCGGGTGCGGGTGGCCTCTCGGCGCTCCGGTCGGGAGGAGCCGGACCTCGTCGTCGAGGTCGACGGCCTGCGCCTCGACCTCACCGACTCGCGCGCGACCCGTGGCGGCGAGGAGATCCACCTGACCCCGACCGAGTGGCGCATCGTCGACGTGCTCGCCCGCCGCCGCGGCCGCCTGGTCCGCCAGGCCGAGCTGCTGAGGGCCGTGTGGGGTCCGGCGTACGACACCCAGACCAACTACCTCCGGGTGCACCTGGCCAGCATCCGCAAGAAGCTCGAGACCGACCCCGCCCACCCGGTCCTCTTCGTCACCGAGCCCGGCATCGGCCACCGCTTCGCCGAAGGCCACTGATCAGCGCGGCACACGCACCAGCAGCCGGCCGTGGATGCACTCCATCCAGAGCTCGCGGCCCTCGCCGACGGAGTCGCCGTCGAGCTGGCGGGGGGTGTCGGCGAACGCCTTGATCCGGACGCGCGCACCGGTGCGGCGGTCGATCGTCTCGTCGATGATCGTGCTCTTGCGCAGCACGCGCATCGCCACCGTGATCCAGGACAGGAACTGCCGCGGGTGG
Source organism: Nocardioides sp. Z35_8 (assembly GCF_059621125.1). Lineage (NCBI taxonomy): Bacteria > Bacillati > Actinomycetota > Actinomycetes > Propionibacteriales > Nocardioidaceae > Nocardioides > Nocardioides sp. Z35_8. Next base: position 1,032,926 of record NZ_JCAQIE010000001.1, read on the forward strand.
ATGATCACCACGTCGAGGATGCCGTCGTCGATGGTGGCGTCGGGCAGGAGCGGCATGCCGGCCTGCAGGAAGCCGACGTTGCCGACCACGACCGTCCGGGCGCGGTGGACCGTGGGCTCCTCGTCGTCGATCTGGATCTCGAACCTGGCCGCCGGGAACATCAGCGATCGCAGGCCCGACACGAAGTAGGCGGCCCAGCCGATCCGCTTCTTGATGTCCTCGTTGACGCCCTCCATGAGGGCGGCGTCGAAGCCCATGCCCGCCATGACCATGAAGTGGGTGTCCTCGATGCCGTCGCCGCCGACCTCGACCATGTCGATCGCCCGGTCCTGGCCGTTGAGCGCGACGTCGATGGCGGCGCGGATGTAGAGCGGGAGCCCGAGGTTGCGGGCCAGCAGGTTGCCCGTGCCCGCCGGGACGATGCCGACGGGGATGCCCGTGCCGGCCAGCTCGGCGCAGACCTCGCGCACGGTGCCGTCGCCGCCGCACACCAGCACCAGGTCGGTGCCCGCGACGGCCGCCCGCTCGGCCATGCCGCGGCCGGGGTCCTCGACGGTCGTGTACTGCCAGGTCGGCTCGGACCAGCCGGCCTCCTCGGCCATCGAGGCGACGAGCGAGCGGAACTGGCCGACGTCCTCGACCTTGATCGGGTTGAGGATGACGGCGAGCCGGCGCTGCGAGGCGTAGACCTCGGTCAGCGGCTCGGTCCGCGCCGCGATCGAGCGCGGCCGCGGGTCGATGAACGCGAGGGCGACCAGCGCCACCACGACGCCCAGCAGCGAGCCGCCGATGACATCGGTCGGGAAGTGCCGGCCCAGGAGCACCCGGTCCAGGCACACCAGCAGCCACCACGCCACGACGATCGCGATCCCGAGGCGGCGCGCGCTCGTACGCCGGACGAACAGCGCGAGCAGGATCACCAGCAGCGCGGCGAACGCAGCCGTCGACGAGGCGTGTCCGGAGGGGAAGGAGAAGTTGAGGTGGGAGCCGAAGGTGTCCTGCCAGTCGGGCCGGTCGCGACCCAGCCAGAGCTTGAGACCCGTGGTCGCCGCCGACGTCACCGCCATCACCACGACGACCAGCAGCGCCGCCCAGCGGTGGCGCCGCAGGAGGAGGACCAGCGCCAGCAGTGCCGTGAGGACCGTCATCCCGATCGTGCCGAACGCCACCTCCACGACGCGCAGCACGTCGACGAGCAGTGCGTGTTCGTCCGCCCAGTCCTCGGCGGACCGGCCGAGCCTGTCGAGCCCGTCGAGCGGCAGGCGGTCGCGCGTCACCGCGAACGCCAGCGCGGCGAACGCCAGTGAGGCGAGCGCGGCCCAGGCGAGCAGGACGGAACGGCGGTGATCGAGCACCGGCTCAGTATGCCGAAGGGTCTCCCCAGGGCATTCGCCCGATGCGCAGCGGCGGGGGTCTCGCTCATCCAGCCGCGCCGCCGGGTGGTACGGACCGCACCGCCGCCGGATAGCCTTCAGGAGTGATCGATCCCCGCCTGCTCCGTGACGACCCCGACCGCGTGCGTGCCTCCCAGGCCAAGCGCGGACTGTCCACCGACGTGGTCGACCGGGCGCTCGAGGCCGACTCCGCGCGCCGGCAGGCGATCGCGGACTTCGAGGCCCGGCGCGCCGAGCAGAAGTCGAGCGGAGCCCTCGTCGCCAAGGCCCAGGGCGAGGAGAAGCAGGCCCTGCTCGCGCAGGTCAAGCAGCTCGCGGCCGGCGTCAAGGAGGCCGAGGCCGCGCGCGCCGTGGCCGAGGCCGCCTGGGACGAGGCGATCCGCGCCATCCCCAACGTCGCCGACGACGACGCCCCGGCCGGCGGCGAGGACGACTACACCGTCCTCGAGCAGGTCGGCACACCCCGCGAGTTCGACTTCGAGCCGCGCGATCACGTCGAGCTCGGCCAGCTGCTCGGCGCCTTCGACCTCGAGCGCGGCGCCAAGGTGAGCGGCTCGCGCTTCTACTTCCTCACCGGCATCGGCGCCCAGCTCCAGATGGCGCTGGTCACCATGGCGATGGACCAGGCCCGCGCCGCCGGCTTCGTGCAGACCGCGGCGCCGTCGCTGGTGCGCCCCCGGGCGATGGAGGGCACCGGCTTCCTCGGCCAGGCGGCCGACGACGTCTACCGGATCGAGGGCGAGGAGCTCTACCTCGTCGGCACCTCCGAGGTGCCGATGGCGGCCTTCCACTCCGACGAGATCCTCGACGCCGCCGCGCTCCCGCTGCGCTACGCCGCGTTCAGCCCGTGCTTCCGCAAGGAGGCCGGCTCGCACGGCAAGGACACCCGCGGGATCTGGCGGGTGCACTGGTTCGACAAGGTCGAGATGTTCGTCTACACGACCGTCGAGGAGTCCTACCGCGAGCACCAGCGGCTGCTGGCGTGGGAGAAGGAGTTCCTCGACAAGCTCGTGCTCTGCTACCGCGTGATCGACACCGCCGCCGGCGACCTCGGGCTGAGCGCGTCGCGGAAGTTCGACTGCGAGGCGTGGATCCCGACGCGCCAGGGCTGGGGCGAGCTGACCTCGACGTCCAACTGCACCGAGTTCCAGTCGCGCCGCCTCGACATCCGCACCCGTGTCGACGGGCACACCACGCCGGTGGCGACCCTCAACGGCACCCTCACGGCCGTCACCCGCGCCATCGTCGCGATCCTCGAGACCCACCAGAACGAGGACGGGTCGGTCACGGTGCCGCAGGCGCTGCGTCCCTACCTCGGCGGCCTGGAAGTGATGAAGCCCGTTGGCCGCTGAGACGTACGCCGGACGGGTGCCCGGCGACCCCGGTGAGGCCTGGCAGCCGCGGGTGGTCGCGCTCGACATCGACGGCACCCTGCTCAAGTGGGTCGACGGGCAGGCCGAGGACTACGAGGCCATCACCGAGCCGGTCCACGACGCCGTGCACCGCGCGCTGGACGCCGGCGCGCACATCGTGCTGGCCAGCGGGCGTTCGCCGCACGGCATGACCCGGATCGCCGACCTGCTCCACATCCCCCGCGAGGACGCCGACCGGCTGTGGGTGGTCGCGTCCAACGGCGCCGTGGTCTTCCGCTACCCGCCGATGGAGGTCGTCCACGAGGAGACCTTCGACGCCGCGCCGGCCGTGGCCGCGGTGCTCGAGCACCACCCGCGGGCGCTGGTCGCGGTCGAGGAGCGCGAGGTCGGCGGCTACCGCGTCAACCGCGTCTTCCCCGAGGGAGAGCTGTCGGGCGAGCAGCTGATCACCCACGTCGACGACATCGTCGGCGAGCCGGTCAGCCGGGTGATCATCCGCGACCCCGAGGCCACCGCCGACGACTTCATCGAGCTCGCCGCCCGGCTCGGCCTGCACGGCACCGACTACGTCGTGGGCTGGACCGCGTGGCTCGACCTCGCCCCGGTCGGGGTCTCCAAGGCCTCGGGCCTGGAGCACGTCTGCGAGCGGATCGGGCTGAGCGCCGCCGACGTGCTCGCCATCGGCGACGGTCGCAACGACATCGAGATGCTCCGGTGGGCCCGCCGCGGGGTCGCCATGGGCCAGGCCGTCGAGGAGGTCCGCGAGGCCGCCGACGACGTGACCGCCGCGGTGCACGACGAGGGCGCGGCGGTCGAGATCTCGCGCTGGTTCCCGCAGGGCTCCTGAGGCGTGGGCGCCGGGACCGGGAGCCGCCCGCGGCTCGTCGCGACCGACCTCGACGGCACGCTCCTCCACTCCGACGGCAAGGTCTCGGCACGGACCCGGTCGGTGCTCGAGCAGCTCGACGCTGCCGGGGTGCCGGTCGTCTTCACCACCGGGCGTCCCGTCCGCTGGATGGAGGAGCTGTGGGACGAGGTGGGCGGCCACGGCCTCGCGATCTGCAGCAACGGAGGGATCGTGTACGACGTCGCCGACCGGCGGGTGCGTGACTTCAGCGCGGTGCCGCGCGCCGTCGGCGCCGAGGTGGCCGAGCGGGTGCGGGAGGCGGTGCCGGGCACGACCTTCGCGGTCGAGCACACCGCGGGGTGGGCGAGCGAGGACGCCTTCCCCCGCCACCCCGACGACCGCGAGTCGCAGCGCGGGGCGTGGGAGTCGATCTACACCGACGACGTGGTGAAGGTGCTGGCCAGGCACCGTGAGCTCGACCCCGAGGACTTCTGGCGGCGCGTCGACGACGCGGTGGGCGACCTGGTGACCACGACCTGTTCGTCGACGTTCGCGCTGGTCGAGATCAGCGCCGCCGGCGTCACCAAGGCGTCCACCCTCGCCACGGTCGCCGGGGAGATGGGCCTCGGTCCCCGCGACGTGGTCGCCTTCGGCGACATGCCCAACGACCTGCCGATGCTGGAGTGGGCGGGCACCTCCTACGCGATGGCCAACGCCCACCCGACGGTGCGCGGCCTGGCCGACCACCTGGCGCCGCACCACGACGAGGACGGCGTGGCCGTGGTGCTGGCCTCCCTCTTCGGGCTGTCTCGCTAGGCTTCGCGCCATGATCCGAGCCGTCCGAGTCGTCGTCGCGCTGCTGTTCGCGTGCCTGGGCCTCGTGGTGACGGTCCAGGCCCCGGCAGCGGCCGACTGCACGTGCAAGCGCGGCCAGCTCCAGCAGCAGGTCGAGCGTGCCGACGCGGTCTTCATCGGCACCGTCGACAACGTCGAGGTCGCCGGTGACGACCACACCTACGACGTCACCGCCTCGCGGGCCTACGAGGGCCTGCCCGAGCGCTCCACCCAGGTGTTCTCCGCCGGTGGCAAGGACGCGTGCGGTCTCGGCGAGCTCGCGGTCGGCACCTCCTACCTCTTCCTCGTCACCGGCACCGAGGCGCCGTTCGAGGCCGACCGCTGCGGCGGCACCACCGTGGCCAACCCGACCAAGGTGGCGAAGGTCGAGGCCCTCCTCGGCGAGGGCACCTCGGTCGAGCCGCCGCCGCCGCCGACGGCGGTGCGCACCCTGGTCGAGGACTCCCCGCCCGCCGGCTTCGCCCGGACGGCGGCTCCCGGCGCCGCGGCCGCGATCGTGGGCCTCCTCGGCCTGGTCGTCGTACGACGCCTCGCCCGCTGACGCGGTCGTCCGCGACGCGATGACGAGGCCACTCAGGTGGGGGCTCGCACGGCCCTGAACGGCGTGGCGGCCAGGCCGACGGCCACGGCGCCGAACGCCCCGGCCGCGACCGCCAGCATGGTCTGGATGCCCACCGCGTCCGCGAGCAGACCCGCGACGGGCGCGGCCACGACGACGACGGCCCGGTTGAGCGACCGCAGCGTCGTGTTGGTCCGCGCCTGCAACGCGTCAGGGGTGACGAGCTGTCGATAGCTCATCTCGTGCGAGTTGCTCATCCCCATCGCCAGCCCGTAGATGCCCTGGCCCAGCCCAAGCACCCAGGCGGCGTACGGGGACTCACCGGCCAGCGTCATGGTGACCACGGCGCCCGTCGTGAGCAGGTGGCACAGGATGACCGTGCGGCCGGTCCCGAGGCGTCGGCCGACTGCGGTGGTGACCACGGCGCCGAGCACCGCGCCGACACCCCCGGCCGCGCCGACGAGGCCGAACTCCGCAGCGCTGAGGTCAAGCACGAGGAACGCGTACGGGGCGAGCACGACCCCGACGATCGCGTTGCCGACGAACCACCCGTGGGTGGCGATCGCCAGTGTCCGCAGCCCCGAGGCGCCGTAGGCCCAGCGCACACCCTCGAGGATCTCGCCGAGCAGCCCGCGCACGGTGACGCCAGTGCGGGGTGGCGGCTCGTCCACCGCGATCCTGCGCAGGGTGAGTGCGGAGTAGGCGTAGGTCGCCGCGTCCAGGACGACCGCGAACGGCGCACCGACGGCACTGACCAACAGGCCGCCGAGCGCGGGACCTGCGGTCGACGACACCGCGTCGGCGCCGTCCACGCGGGCGTGTGCGGGCTGCAGCTGGTCGCGATCCACCAGCCGCGGGAGGAACGACATGCTCGCCGCCATGTTGACCACGGCTGCGGTGCCGTAGGCGAAGACGACGGCCAGGAGGGCGGGCAGCGAGAGCGCGTCGATCCACCACAGCACCGGGATCACCAGCAGCAGCGCGCCCTGGGCGACGTCCGCGCGCACCATCAGGGGAAGACGGCGCCTGCCGTCGACGAGCGCCCCGACGACGAGGCCGAAGATCAGGTAGGGCAGCCAGCGAGCAGCGTTGAGCCACCCGACGTCCGCGGCCGTCCCGTCCAGGGTGAGCACGACCAGCGCCTGGAGCGCGAACACCGTGACGTACGTGCCCAGCCCCGAGACGGCCGTGGCGCGCCAGTAGCGGAGGAACGACGCGGAGATGAACACGCCCCCGCCGCTCACCCGGCCACCCTCTCACGGCGAACTGGGCGGCCGGGAGGCTCGCTCCTCGGGCACGGATGCCCGGATCCGGAGGTGTGCCCGTCGTCAGGACACGGGGGATACCCCGGTCAGAGGTACATGCCCCCGCGGCTGCCGGCCGGGTCGTCGGCGTCGGCGGTCGGCATGGTGGGCATGCCGGTCGGCTGCTGGCGGGGGCCGCCGGCCGCGGCGGGCAGCGCGCGCCGCATCTGCTCGAGCTGGGCGCGCGAGGCCATCTGCTGGGCGTAGATCGCGGTCTGGATGCCGTGGAACAGGCCCTCGAGCCAGCCCACGAGCTGGGCCTGGGCGATCCTCAGCTCGCCCTCGGACGGCGTGCCGTCCTCGGTGAAGGGGAGCGAGATCCGCTCGAGCTCCTCGACCAGCTCGGGCGCCAGGCCGGACTCGAGCTCCTTGATCGACGCGGCGTGGATGTCCTTGAGACGGTTGCGGCTGGCCTCGTCGAGCGGCGCCGCCTTCACCTCGTCGAGGAGCTGGCGGATCATGCTGCCGATGCGCAGCACCTTCGCCGGCTGCTCGACCAGCTCGGTGAGCTGGCGCTCGCCGTGCTCCTCGCCCTCACCCTCGCCCTCACCCTCGCCCTCCTGGCCCTGCGTCATCGCCGGGAGCGCGCTCGCCGGGATGGTGCCGATGGGCTGGCCGTCGGGGCCGACCACCACGACGAGCTCCTCGCGCGCGCCGTCGCCGGCCGGGTGTGCGGGCTGCTGCTGCTCCGTCATGACCCCCAGCCTATGCCCGGTCCGGTCGGGCGGTCCGTCCGAGCGTGAGGGAGACCGGGGGCCGAGGGGTCAGAGCGTCAGGACGATCTTGCCCGCGCGCCCGCCGTCGTCCATCAGCCGGTGGGCGCGGGCGACGTCCTCGAGCGGCATCGTGGTCTCGATGATCGGGCGCACCCGGCCCGACGCCACGAGCGGCCAGACGTCCTCCACCACCCCGCAGCAGATCTGCGCCTTCTCGGCGAGCGGCCGGGAGCGCAGCGACGTCGCCGTCACCGACGCCCGCTTGCGCAGCAGGGCGTTGATGTCGAGCTCGGCCCGCGTGCCGCCCTGCATGCCGATGATCACCAGCCGGCCGCCGGTGGCGAGCGCGGAGACGTTGCGGCCGAGATACTTCGCGCCCATGTTGTCGAGGATCACGTCGGCCCCGCCGGCCTCGCGGAGCACCTCGACGAAGTCCTCGTCGCGATAGCTGATCGCGCGGGTGGCGCCGAGCGAGCGGCACAGCTCGAGCGTCTCGGGGGAGCCGGCGGTGGTGAACACCTCCGCGCCACGAGCGGCGGCGAGCTGGATGGCCATCGTGCCGATGCCGCCGCCCCCGCCGTGGACGAGCAGGCGCTCGCCCTTGTCGAGGTGGGCGGTCATGAAGACGTTGGACCACACCGTCGCCGCGACCTCGGGCAGCGAGGCCGCCTCGACGAGCGAGACGCCGGACGGGACCGGCATGACCTGCCCGACCGGCACGGCGACGCGGGCGGCGTACCCCCCGCCGGCGAGCAGCGCGCAGACCTCGTCGCCGACCTTCCAGCCCTCGACGCCCGCGCCGAGCTCGGCGATCCGGCCGCTGCACTCGAGGCCGATCACCTCGGACGCGCCGGGCGGCGGCGGGTAGTGGCCCTGGCGCTGGAGGGTGTCGGCGCGGTTGACGGCCGTGGCGACCACGTCGACCAGCACCTCGCCGGGGCCCGGGCGCGGGTCCTCGACCTCGCCGACGGACAGGACGTCGGGGCCACCGGCCCCGGTGGCGATGACAGCACGCAAGGGATCAGTCCTCGTAGAGATCGGTGGAGTGATCGACGGTCGAGTCGTCGGGGACGTCGTCGTCGATGTCGTCGGGGTCGGGCGCGTCGGCCGGCCGGTCCCAGCTCTCCGCGAGCAGCTGGGCGCGAGCGGCGAGCCGCTCGATCTCCTCCGGGTCGGCGTCCCGTGCCCCGGCCGCGATCCCCAGCAGGTAGGCGGTGATGGGTGCGGCCGTGCGCTGCACGTTCTGCGAGGCGGTGCGGGCCAGGTCGAGGACCAGCCCCTCGTCGACCTCGGTCTCGACGTCGAGCACGTCGCTCAGCTCATCGATCCAGTCGTGGAGGTTCACGAGCCCAATCTCTCGCACCCCACGGGGGTGCGGCAAGGGAGCCTGCGGCTCAGCGACGAAGGTCGCGCAGGTCGGCCCAGGAGTCCACGTCGACGGCCTCGTCGCCGATCGCGGCCACCTCGGCGAGGTCGAGCGGCGCGAGCAGGCGGTGCAGCGGCATCCCGTGCCGGCCGCCCGGCTCGGGGCGTACGGCGCCCAGCCGGGCGGCGTCGAGCACCCCCGCGAGCTGCCGTCGTCCGTCGCCGCCGACGAGGAACGCGCCGTCGCGCCCGGCCGCCGCGTCGCGCAGACGCCGCATCGTGGCCGCGGTGACCCGCGGCATGTCCACCGCCAGCACGCCCACCAGGCCCAGCGGGGCCGGCGCACCCGCCAGCGCGTCGACGCCGGCGAGCAGCCCGGCGACCGGGCCGCCGCGCGGCGGGTCCTCGACCACGAACGTCACCGGCCGCGCGGTGGGCACGCTCGCCGGTGCCACGACGACCACCCGGTCGGCGTCGCCGAACGCGTCGAGCGCGTGCTCGAGCAACGTCCGCCCGGCCAGCTCGACGGCGGCCTTGTCGACCCCGCCCATCCGCTCGCCCGTGCCGCCCGCGAGGACCACCCCGTCGAAGCCGTCGGCAGCGCGGTCCGGATCCATGCCGCCATCCTCCCAGCCGCAGCGGGCGCGCGGCCTACCCTTGGGATCATGGACTCCACCTCACGGCGTTCTCCTGCTCCACGGCGTTCTCCTGCTGGGCGGCGGTCGACCGCGCGTCGGCACGGACACGCCGGATGACCGAGCGGCTGCGGGTGCGCGTCCACCAGTGGGCGAGCGGGCTCGACCCCGACGACAACCGCGCGCGCCTCGCCGAGGTGACGCCCGGCGCCGACCTCGTGGTGCTCCCGGAGGCGTTCGCGCGCGACTTCGGCCAGGCGGGCTCCGACGTGAGCCCCTTCGCCGAGCCGCTCGACGGCCCGTTCGCGCGCGAGGTGGCCCGCGTCGCCGACGCCTGCTCGTGCACCGTCGTTGCCGGCATGTTCGAGACGGCCGACGACCCGGCCCGGCCCTTCAACACCCTCCTCGTCCGCGGACCCCGCCCCGCGACCTACCGCAAGATCCACCTCTACGACTCCTTCGGCTACCGCGAGTCCGACCGGCTGACCGGCGGCGCGCTCGAGCCCGTCGTCGTGGAGGTCGCGGGCTGGCAGGTGGGCCTGATGACCTGCTACGACCTGCGGTTCCCCGAGCTCGCCCGCCGCCTCGTCGACGCCGGCGCCGAGGTGCTCGTGGTCCCGGCCGCCTGGCTTCCCGGCGACCGCAAGGTCGCCCACTGGCGCACGCTGCTGGCCGCCCGGGCGATCGAGAACACCTGCTTCGTGGTCGGCGCCGGCCAGCCGGAGCCTCGCTACGTCGGGCACTCGGCCGTGTTCGGCCCGCTCGGCGACACCCTCGCCGAGGCCGACGGGACGGAGCAGGTGATCGAGGCGGTCCTCGACCGCGCCGACCTCGACGGGGCCCGTCGCACCAATCCCTCCCTCGCCAACCGCCGGCTGTAACCTCCTCCGTCGTGCCTTCCCCCACCTCCGACAGCCCCCGCGGGTCCTCCCGCGGCAAGCGGGCTGCCGAGCGCCCGCCCTCGCGGCTGCGGCGCAGGCGGGGGTCACCGCAGCCCGAGGTGACCGGGCCGACCCCCCGCCCCGAGTCCGCGCCCACCGCGGAGCCGGCGCCCGCCCCGACGCCCGTCCCGGCTCCGGCTCCGGCCCCCACGCCTGCGCAGGCTCCCGCTCCGTCGGCCGCCCGGTCCCGGGTCGCCACCCGCTCCGCTGCGCCCACGGTCGACGAGGACGCGACCACCTCCTTCCCCGCCGGGCCGCGGCGCTCGCTCCTCGCGTTCTGGCTCGGTCTGCTGGCCCTCGGGTCGGCCGCGCTGGGGTGGGCGGCCCTCGGTGGCGCCCAGGGCGTCGACGGGCTCCCGGCCGCACCCGGGTGGCTCGACGGAGTGGGCGCGGTCGCCGTCGTCACGGCCCTGTCGTGGCTGCTGGCGACCCGGACCGCCGGCCGGGCACTGGTCTCGGCGGGCCTGGCGCTGGTGCTCGGCGCGACCAGCCTCCTCGTGGGAGGCCGGGTGCTGCCGACCGGGGCCGCGGTGATGACGTGCGTGGTGGGCAGCGTCTACGCCGTGATGGTGACGGTGCCCGCGGTGACCGGGCTCAAGGCGATACGCGAGGCGCTGATCGCCACCGTGGTCGCCGCGGTGACCGCCTTCGCCGCCGTCGGCTTCGAGCCGACCGTGGCGACCGAGCGCTTCGAGATCATCTCGCTGCTCCTCGCCCTCGGCCTCGTGCTCGCGATCGTCCACCGCCTCGGAGCCGGCCTCCACGGCCTCGGCCGCCGCGGCGCGATCGTCGTCGCGATCGGCCTCGGCGTCCTCATCGCGACCCTGGCCTACGCCGAGCTGCTGCGCCGCTACGGCGCCCAGACCTTCGTGTCGTCGGTCCTCGACTTCGCCGACTGGACAGCGGCCCGCATCGGCGCCTTCCCGCGCCCGCTCGTCGTCCTGCTCGGCATCCCGGCGCTGGTGTGGGGCACCCACGTCCGCGCCCGCCGGCGGCAGGGCTGGTGGGTCTGCGCGTTCGGCGTCGCCGCCACCGTGCCGCTCGCGACGGGCCTGATCTCCCCCGAGACCTCCTACCTCCAGGCCGGGCTGCGCGCGGCGTACTCGCTCGTGCTCGGCCTCGCCATCGGCTGGCTGGTGATCCGCGCCGACGTCGCGCTCACCGGGCCCAAGGGCCGCCGCGGCCGGCGCGCCGAGGAGGCCGGTCCGCACCGCCCCGAGCCGAGCCGCTTCGCCGAGCTCTGAGCACGCCTGACGATCAGCGGCTACGGCCCGGTAACCACTAGCGTCGGGGCCATGGCCCGCCCCACCTCCCTCGAGATCGTCTCCGAGCTTGTCGCCAACGTCCTCGCGATCGAGGTCGCCGAGGGTGATCGCGTCGAGGCCGGCGACACCGTCGTGCTCCTGGAGTCGATGAAGATGGAGATCCCGATGCTCGCCGAGCGTGGCGGCACCGTCACCGCGATCAGGGTCACCCAGGGCGACGTGGTGCAGGACGGCGACGTCCTCGTGGTCCTCGACTGACCGCCCGTCGGGGCGGGACGGCGCACGGGTGCGCCCCACCCGTCGCTAGGTTGGGGGGATGGAGTTTCGATACCTCGGCAACAGCGGACTCAAGATCTCTGAGATCACCTACGGCAACTGGCTCACCCACGGGTCCCAGGTCGAGAACGACGTCGCCACGCAGTGCGTGCGCGCCGCGCTCGACGAGGGCATCTCGACCTTCGACACCGCCGACGTCTACGCCAACACCGCGGCGGAGACGGTGCTCGGCGAGGCGCTGAAGGGCGAGCGGCGCGAGTCACTCGAGATCTTCACCAAGGTCTACTGGCCCACCGGGCCCAAGGGCAAGAACGACACCGGCCTCTCGCGCAAGCACATCATGGAGTCGATCGACGGCTCCCTCCAGCGGCTGCAGACCGACTACGTCGACCTCTACCAGGCCCACCGCTACGACGTGGAGACGCCGCTCGAGGAGACGATGCAGGCCTTCGCCGACATCGTCCGGCAGGGCAAGGCGCTCTACATCGGCGTCAGCGAGTGGACCGCCGACCAGATCCGCGCCGGCGTGGAGCTGTCGAGGGAGCTCGGCTTCCAGCTGATCTCCAGCCAGCCGCAGTACTCCATGCTCTGGCGGGTCATCGAGGACGAGGTCGTGCCGACGTCGCGGGAGCTCGGCGTCTCCCAGATCGTGTGGAGCCCGATCGCGCAGGGCGTGCTGACCGGCAAGTACAAGCCCGGCCAGGCCCCGCCCGAGGGCTCGCGCGCCACCGACACCAAGGGCGGCGCCGACATGATCTCGCGCTTCATGCGCGACGAGGTGCTCACCGCGGTGCAGGACCTCGAGCCGATCGCGAAGGACTGCGGCCTCACGATGGCCCAGCTCGCGATCGCCTGGGTGCTCCAGAACGACAACGTCGCCGCTGCCCTCGTCGGCGCCTCCCGCCCCGAGCAGGTCGCCGACAACGTCAAGGCCGCCGGCGTGAAGCTCGACGCGGACGTGATGTCCCGCATCGACGACGCCCTCGGCTCGGTCGTCGTACGCGACCCGGGCAAGACCGCCGAGGGGACGCCCAAGACCCGCGTGGTCTGACCCGCAGCACCCGCCGACGGGGTCGGTTCACCGGTCGCCGACCCGCGGTCGGTTCACCGGTCGCCGACGCGCGGTCGGTTCACCAAGGTATGTCGGTCAACCCGCACTTCCCGGCGTCCACTCACCCCGGGAAGTGCTGGTTCGCCGACATACCTTGGTGAAACAGCGAGGAGGGCGGGGGCTCAGGCCGCCCGCGTCACCCGGTAGCGCACGAACGCCGGGACGGCGAGGGCCGCGAGCACGGTGCCGACGACGACCAGCACCCCGCCGCCGGCCGCGGCGACCGCTGCCCCGGTGACCGCGGCGGTGGCGCCGTGGGCGACGTCGGCGACGCGGGGGCCACCCGCGACGACGACGATGAAGATGCCCTGGAGCCGGCCGCGGACCGAGTCGTCGGCCGCGGCCTGCAGCATCGACGTACGGAAGGCCGCCGAGGCCATGTCGGCGGCGCCGCCGACCGCGAGCATCAGCACCGCGACGCCGAGGAAGAGCGCCGGTGCGGCCGGCGCGAGCAGGGCGGCGACGCCGAAGCCGACCATCGCCAACCCCCACACGAGGATGCACACCATCACCGCATAGCCCTGCCGCTCGACGCGCGAGACCCAGCCGGACAGGACGCCGCCGACCACCGCGCCGGCCGGGATCGCCGCGAAGAGCAGCGCGAACGCCAGCCCGCCCTCGCTGGGCCCGCCGAAGTCGACGTCGGCCATCTCCGGGAACAACGCGCGTGGCATGCCGAAGACCATCGCGATGATGTCGACGACGAACGACATCATCAGCACCGGCTGGGTCCGCAGGTAGCGGAAGCCGTCGACCACCGCGCGGATGCCCGGCGTGACGGTGACGCCCAGGACGGGCAGCGGCGGCAGGCGTACGACGGCACCGAGGGTCGCGAAGAGCGTGATCGTGTCGAGCAGGTAGAGCCACGAGAAGCCGATCAGCGGGATCAGTGCGCCGCCGACGAGCGGCCCGGCGATGCCGCCGGCCTGCATGACGGTCATGTTGAGCGAGTTGGCCGCGGGCAGCAGCTCCGGCTCGATGATCCGCGGCAGCAGCGCGGATCGGGTGGGCTGGTTGACCGCGAAGAACGCCTGCTGCACGGCGAACAGCGTCAGCAGGAGCCACACGTCCTCGGCGCCGAGCGCCGCCTGCAGCCAGAAGCAGGCGCTGGTCGCGATCAGCCCGGTGGTGGTGATCAGGAGCAGCGTGCGCCGGTCGAAGACGTCGGCGAGCGCGCCGCCCCACAGGCCGAAGACCACCAGCGGCACCAGGCCGAAGACGCCCGTCAGCCCGACGTAGGCCGACGATCCGGTCATCGCGTAGATCTGCGCGGGGACCGCCACGACGGTCAGCTGGGCCCCGATGACCGTGATGATGTTGGCGCGCCACAGCCGCTTGAAGTGGGGGTTGGCGAGTGGGCGCGTGTCCGCCAGCAGTCGCCTCTCCACCGGGGCAGGTTAGGCGAGCGGCCCCGCGGAACGACCTCCGGATGGCCTAGCATCGTCGGGTGGCGATGAGAGCGGGGGCGTCCGGGCTGACGGCGGAGGCGGGGCTCTTCCACGCCCTGTCCGACCCGTCGCGGCTGCTCATCGTGCGGCACCTCGCGCTGGGCGAGCACCGGGTCGTCGACCTGACGGCACACCTGGGCCTGGCGCAGAGCACCGTCTCCCAGCACCTCGCCTGCCTGCGCGACTGCGGCCTGGTGACCTCACGCCCGGAGGGGCGCGCCTCGCTGTGGTCGCTCACCCATCAGGCGCAGCTGGAGGGCGTCCTCGAGAGCGCGGAGCGCCTGCTCGCCCTCACCGGGGTCAGCTCCGGGCACCACTACGAGGAGCGGCATCCCTGAGCCGACGGCCTCAGAGCAGCGAGGACCAGTAGGACCAGAAGCGCTCGAGGACGAGCAGCACGACGAGCAGGAAGGTGCCGAAGACCAGCGGCCCGCGCCAGTCGCGCAGGAGGCTCGCGAGGCGCCCGTCGGGAGGCCCCAGCACGCCCGCGGTGGCGTTGCGCGCGGTGACGTACCAGAACAGCGGGATCACCACCGCCCACACGACCATGCAGTAGGGGCACAGCGCCCCGATCCGGTAGAGGCTCTGGAAGACCAGCCAGGCGACGAACGCCATCGCCGCGGTGACCCCGGCCTGCAGGCCGAGCCAGTACCACCGCGCCAGCCGCGCCCCGGCGAGCATCGCGGCGCCGGTGGCGACGACCACCGGGAACGCCGCCACGCCGATCACCGGGTTGGGGAACCCCAGCAGGGCCGCCTGCGCCGACTCCATGACGTTGCCGCAGCTCAGGACCGGGTTGATGCTGCACGTCGGCACGTAGTCGCTGTCCTGCGCGAGCCGGATCCGCTCGACGAGCAGCACGGTCGCGGCGAGCAGGCCGACGAGACCGCCGACGAGCAGGCCGGTGGCCAGCGGACGCTCCTGCGGCTCGCCGGGAGGGGCGTAGGTGCTCATGGCGGACCGGACTCCTGGGGTGCGGGCGGGCGGGAGGCCCCATCCTCCGGTACGCGCCGCCGCCGACCCAACCGGCGCCGCCTGTCGCAGGACGACCGGTGACCGCACCAGCCGGCCCGTCGACGCCGACGCGCGCGACCGCTAGCATCGCTCAGAGCCGATGATACGGATTGCGGGCGACGGAGGACCGGATGGGCGCGGGACACGGACACGCCGGTGCCCGGCACCGCTGGCGGCTGGCGGTCGCGTTCGGGCTGGTGGCGGCGTTCTTCGTCGTCGAGCTGGTGGTCGGCCTGGTCAGCGGCTCGCTGGCGCTGATCTCCGACGCCGGGCACATGGCCGCCGACGTGGTGGCCCTCGGCGCCGCGCTGGTCGCGACGCGGATCGCCACCCGTCCCGACGACACCGGCCGTCGGACCTACGGCTCCTACCGCGCCGAGGTGTTCGCCTCCGGCCTCACCGTGCTGATCATGCTGGGCGTCTCGGTCTACGTCGTGGTGGAGGCCGTACGCCGTTGGGGCGAGACCGTGGACGTCGCCTCGGGCCCGCTGCTGGTGGTCGGCGCCGTCGGGCTGGCGGTCAACCTCGTCTGCCTGGTGCTGCTGCACGGCGGCGCGCACGAGTCGATCAACGTCAGGGGCGCCTACCTCGAGGTGATGGCCGACGCCGCCGGCAGCGTCGGCGTCCTCGTCGCGGGCGCCCTGGTCGCCCTCACGGGCGTCGGCCAGTGGGACACCCTGGTGGCCGTCGCCATCGGCGCCTTCGTGGCGGTGCGCGCGCTCCTGCTCGGACGAGAGGTGCTGGCCGTGCTCGGGCAGCACGCGCCGCACGACGTCGACCTCGACGCGGTCGTGCGCGACCTCGACCAGGTGCCGGGGGTGGCCGAGGTGCACGACCTGCACGTGTGGACGCTGACCTCCGGGATGGACGTGGCGACCGCCCACCTCGTGCTGCGGGTGGGGGCCGACGCCCAGGTGGTGCTCACCGCGGCCCGCGCGGCCCTGCGTGACGGGCACGGCATCGACCACGCCACGCTCCAGGTCGAGGACCACCCGGCGCGGGAGTGCCACGCAGCCACGTGGTGAGGCCCCCGCGCGGTGCTGCCACACTATGCCGCGGACGCCCGACCGTCGTGGCGCCATGGCGGCAGGGGAACGTGTGACTGAGGCAGCGATCGAGCATCCGGTGACCCCGGCCCTGGCGAAGACGGCCAACGTCATCGCCAAGGGCGCACTGGTCCTGCTGCTGGCCTTCGCGGTGCTCTATCCCGACCAGGCCAACCTCCGCGACAAGGCGGCGGGGATGCGGGCCGTCGGCTACCCGCTGATCTCCTTCACGCTGCCGGTGCTCTGGTGGGCGCTGTGGCGCGACCGGATCTCGTTCCCCTGGGTCTCCGACCTGCTCATCACCATCACCTGCTTCACCGACATCCTCGGCAACCGGATGGACCTCTACGACACCGTCGTGTGGTTCGACGACTGGATGCACTTCATGAACACCGGCCTCCTCGCGGCGGCGTTCATCCTGCTCACCCTGTCCCGCGACGTCGGGTTCGGGCGGGTGCTCGAGCGCGCGCTCGCCTTCGGGGCCACCGCGGCGATCGCGTGGGAGGTCGCGGAGTTCTTCGCCTTCATCAGCCGCTCGACCGAGCGCCAGTTCGCCTACGCCGACACGCTGGGCGACCTGACGCTCGGCTGCGCCGGGGCGGTGGTCGCGGCGGTCGTCCTGCACCGGGCCTGGCGGCGCGGCTACCTGCTGCACCCGCGGCCGCTGAGCTGACCGCGGGGAGCTGCGCGCGCGGACGCCGTCAGGCGTCCTCGGGCAGCCGCCTCTGCGCGACGTAGGGCACCACGTCGGCGATCGAGTCGACGACCAGCGTCGGGCGGTAGGGGAAGTCCTCCACCTGGTGGCGCTGGGTGGCGCCCGTGGCGACCAGGATCGTGCGCATGCCGGCCTCGAGGCCGCTGATGATGTCGGTGTCCATCCGGTCGCCGATCATCACCGTGGTCTCGGAGTGCGCGTCGATGCGGTTGAGGGCGCTGCGCATCATCAGCGGGTTGGGCTTGCCGATGAAGTAGGGCTGGCGTCCGGTCGCGGTGCTGATCAGCGCCGCCACCGACCCCGTCGCCGGCAGCATCCCGTGCACGCTGGGTCCGCTGGGATCGGGGTTGGTGGCGATGAAGCGCGCACCGCCGTTGATCAGCCGGATCGCGCGGGTGATCGCCTCGAACGAGTAGGTGCGGGTCTCGCCGAGCACGACGTAGTCGGGGCCCTGGTCGGTCATCACGTAGCCGATGTCGTGGATGGCCGCGGTCAGCCCCGTCTCGCCCACGACGTACGCCGACCCGCCCGGGCGCTGGTCATCGAGGAACTGGGCCGTGGCGAGCGCCGAGGTCCAGATGGCGCTCTCGGGCACGTCGATGCCGCTGCTGCGCAGCAGCCGCACGCGCAGGTCGCGCGGGGTGAACATCGAGTTGTTGGTCAGCACCAGGAACGGGACGTCCTGCTCGCGCAGCGCGGCGATGAACTCCTTCGCGCCGGGGATCGGGTCCTCCTCGCGCACCAGGACGCCGTCCATGTCGGTGAGCCAGGTGTGGACGGCGCGGGGTTCGGTCACGTGACCATTGTGGTCCACGCGTGAGCTGCCGTGGGAGCCCCGGTCCGCACCGGGACCCCCACGACCATCCGGTCAGCTCGCGGGCACGTCCTCGCCGGTGTGCACCGGGTGGCTGCGCTCGAGCTGGGCGCCCTCGACGTCGACGTCGGGCAGGATCCGGTCGAGCCAGCCGGGCAGCCACCAGGCCTTCTCCCCGAGCAGGTGCATCGCGGCGGGGATCAGCAGCATCCGGACGACGAACGCGTCGAGCAGCACGCCGAAGGCGAGCCCGAAGCCGATCGGCTTGATGGTGGCGTCGTGGCTGAAGATGAAGCCGGCGAAGACCGAGATCATGATGATCGCCGCGGCCGTGACCACCGCGCGGCCGGCGTGCAGGCCGTGCTGCACCGCGACCCGGGCGGGCGCCCCGTGGGCGTACGCCTCGCGCATCCCCGAGACCAGGAACAGCTGGTAGTCCATGGCCAGCCCGAACAGGATGCCGGTGGCGATGATCGGCAGGAAGCTCAGCACCGGTCCGGGCGCGTGCACGCCGAACAGGTCGGCCAGGAAGCCGATCTGGAAGATCGCCGTGATCCCGCCGAAGGCGGCGAGCAGCGACAGCACGAAGCCGAGGGTCGCGGTCAGCGGCACCAGGATCGAGCGGAACACCAGCACGAGGATCAGCAGCGACAGCCCGACGACCAGGGCCAGGTAGGTCGGCAGCACGTCGGAGAGCTGCTCGGAGATGTCGATGTTGGCGCTGGCGTTGCCCGCCACGCCGAGCGTCACCTCGTCGCCGTCGACGGTCTGCGGGGTGAGCTCGCGCAGGTCCTGCACGAGGGCCTCGGTCGACTCGCTGGAGGGCGCCTCGCGGGGGATCACCTGGAAGGCGAGCGAGGTGCGGTCCTGCGACGCGCCGATCGGCACGACGGCGTCGACGGCCCACATCTCGCCGATCCGCTCGGCGACCGCCGCCTGCTCGGGCAGCACCTCGTCCTCGCTGATCGCGCCGGGCAGGTCGGCCACGACGAGCAGCGGGCCGTTGTAGCCCTCGCCGAAGCGCTCCGCCTGCACGTCGTAGGCCCGGAAGCCCGAGGACTCGGGGGGCTGGGTGGACCCGTCGGGCAGCCCCAGGCGCATCTGCGTCGCCGGGGCGGCCACGACCAGCAGCGCCACGATGCCGAGGCCGAGCACGCCCCAGGCGCGGGAGGTGCGCATCGGCCGGTCGCGGTCGGTGATGTCGCCGTCGTGCGTACGCTCGCCCGCGGCCAGCCGCTCGCGCTCGCGCCGCTTGAGGATCCGCATGCCGACGAGCGAGAGGATCGCGGGGGTGAGCGTGACGGCCATCAGGATGGCGACGAGCACGGCGACGGCGCCGACGGTGCCCATCAGGCCCAGGAAGTCGACGCCCGTCACGTTGAGCGCGAGGAGCGCGACGATCACGGTGACGCCGGCGAACACGACCGCGTTGCCGGAGGTGCCGTTGGCGAGCCCGATCGACTCGTGCAGGCCGGCGCCCTGCTTCAGCTGCCGGCGGTGGCGGTTGATGATGAAGAGCGAGTAGTCGATGCCGACGGCCAGCCCGAGCATGACGCCGAGCACCGGCGTGACCGAGACGAACTCGACCAGCCCGGAGAACGACAGCGACGCCAGCGAGGCGACACCCACGCCGAGCAGGGCGGTGATGAGCGGCAGGGCGGCGCCGACCAGCGTGCCGAGCATGACGGCCAGCACGATCGCGGCGATCACGACGCCGGCGATCTCGCCGGGGCCGAGGATCGACGGCACGGTCTGGGCGATCTCCTGCGAGGGGTGCACCGCCACCCCGGCGATGCCGGCATCGGCGGCGAGGTCCTCGATCTCGGCCTTGGTCTCGGTCGTGACCTCGTTGGTCGGGCCGTCGAAGACCACGTTGGCGACGGCGGCCGAGCCGTCCTCGGACACCGTGCGATAGCCGGAGGACAGCCGCGAGAGGGTCGCGCCGTCCTCGAGCGTGGGTGCCTGCTCCTCGACCTTGGCGCGCTGCCGGTCGAGCTCGGCCTGGCCCTCGTCGAGCTGCTGCTGCGCCGCCCGCAGCTGCGGGCGCACGGCGTCGAGCATGCCGGCCTCACGCGCCTGGCGACGCTGGTCGGCGAGCGCCTGGCGGCCGGCGTCGATCTGCGCCTGCGCCTCGGTGAGCTCGGCCATCCCGTCCTTGAGCTGCTGCTCGCCCTTCTCGACCTGCCGTGCGGAGTCGTCGACCTGCTGCTGGGTCCGGAAGGGGTCGGTCACCTCGGCGACGCCCTTGACGTCCGCGATCCGGTCGAGCAGGTCGACCAGCTCGCGCTGCTGGTCGGCGGTGAACGCCGAGCCGTCGGTGGTCTCGGCGACGAGGGCGCCGTTGCCGCCGCCTGTGCCCTCGAACTCCTCCTCGAGCTGCTGGGAGACCCGCGTGGTGGGGGTGTCGGGCAGCGAGATCGAGGACGTCAGCGCGCCGGCGAACGACACGTAGGTGACGGCGGTGAGGGCGAGGACCGCCAGCCACGCACCGATGACGGTCCAGTGGCGGCGCGCCGAGAAGCGACCGATGCGGTAGAGGAGCTCAGCCATGACGGAGGTCGGGCCTTTCGTTGTGGTGCGGGGGTCGGGTGGGTCAGCCGGCGTGGCCGACCCGGAGCCGGTGGAGGACGCGGTCGAGGAGCGCGTCCCACTCGGTGCGGGCGGTGGGCGGGACGGGCGGGGCCAGGCCGGGACGCCGCTCGACCCAGAGCCCGGCGACGGTGGTGATGCCGCTGAAGAGCAGCGCCAGGCTGAGGTCGAGGTCGACCGGGTCGAGGTCGGGTGCGCGTCGCAGGAGCTGCTGGCGCAGTCGGCCGCCGACGTGCTCGAAGGCGGTGCGCGAGATCCCCTGGGCGCGCTCGTCGCCACGCTGCGGCGAGCCCAGGGCGACGTGGATGGTGGCGATGGCCGTGGGGAGGTCGACCCGGCGGGTGGCCTCGCCGACCGCGTCGAGCGCGGTGCGGGCGCCGGCCTCGCCGGGCGGCAGCTCGGCGGTGCGGCGGTCGACGTCGTCGAGCAGCGCCGCGGTCGCCTCGTCGAGCACCTGCTCGCAGACCGCGACGAGCAGCTGGTCGAGACCCGCGAAGTGGTTGAAGACCGTGCGCCGCGAGACGCCGGCGTGGGAGGCGACCTGCTCGACGGTGAAGCCATGGGCGCCGTGCTCGGTGGCCAGCGCGCGGGCGGCGTCGAGGATCGCCCGTCGGCGCTCCGCACGCAGCGCGCTGCGGCGGTCGGTGGGCAGGGTCATCGGCACCCGATAATTGTTGCACTCAGTGCAAATAGGGCCCGGTGGGGCGCTGGATGGGTGTGACGCGATCCGCGCCGACTCCCTAGACCGACGGGTCGACGATGGTCATGCCGGCGACCGTCGCCCGGTCGAGGACGGGCAGGAGTGCGGCGGCCTCCGCCAGGCCGATCGTCCGCTCGACCAGGAGGTCGGGCCGCAGCTCGCCCGCCTCGACCAGCGCGAGCATCGCCGGGTAGTCGACGGCCGCCATGCCGTGGCTGCCCAGCAGGTCGAGCTCCCACGCGATCACCCGCGACATCGGCACGCGCGGGTGCCCGTCGACCGGCGGCAGCAGCCCCACCTGGGCGAGGCGCCCGCGACGTCGCAGGCTGAGGATCGCGTCGGCGCAGGTCTGCTCGCTGCCCACCGCGTCGACAGCGACGTGGCTGCCGCCACCGGTCAGGTCGGAGACCGCCTCCGGCACGTCGCGGCCGTCGGCGAGCACGGTGTGCTCGGCGCCGATCCGCGTCGCCGCGGCGAGCGCCTCCGGGGTGCGGTCCACCGCGACGACCCGGGCGCCGAGGGCGCGGGCGATCATCACGGCGCTGAGGCCGACCCCGCCGGCGCCGACGACGCAGACCCACTCCTCCGCGGCCACGCGGGCACGGCCGACGAGCGCGCGGTAGGCCGTCGCGAAGCGGCACCCCAGGCCGGCCGCGGTGGTGAGGTCGACGGACCCCGGCACGGCGACGAGGTTGGCGTCGGCCGCGTGCAGGGCCACGAGCTCGGCGAACGAGCCCCAGTGGGTGAACCCGGGCTGCTGCTGGTCGGGGCACACCTGGGCGTCGCCGCCGCGGCACCACTCGCACCGTCCGCAGCCGCACACGAAGGGCACGGTCACCCGGTCGCCGACCCGCCAGCGGGTCACCCCCTCACCGACCTCGCTGACGTGCCCGGCGAGCTCGTGCCCGGGCACGTGGGGCAGCGCGACGTCGTCGTGGCCGGCCCAGGCGTGCCAGTCGCTGCGGCACATGCCCGTCGCCGCGACGCGTACGACGACGCCGCCGGCAGGCGCCGACGGGGCGGGCACCTCGCGGACCTCGGGCTGGGACCGGACCTCGTCGAACACCACGGCACGCACCGGACGATTGTGCCCGGTGGCCGGGTGGGGGTGGAGCAGTGCTCAGGCGGCGGTCAGGCGGTGGTCAGGTGGTGGTCACCGGGTCGGAGGTCCCTCGAGCGCCGTCACCCGCGCCACCAGCTGCGCGAGGGAGAACGGCTTGTCGAGCACGTCGTCGGCGCCGGCCTCGAGACACTCGGCGACGTGCGCCTCGCCGGCGTTGCCGCTCGTCACGAGCACCGCACCGCGGTAGCCGCCCGCGCGCAGCGACGCGACGGCCTCCAGCCCGTCCATGTCTGGCAGACCGCGGTCGATGACGACCAAGCCCACCGACTGGTCCTGGGCCGAGGCGACGGCGGCCGCCCCCGACTCGACGGCGAGCACCTCGAAGCCGGCCCGCCGCAGGGCCAGCACCATGATCTGGGCGAGGTCGGGCTCGTCCTCGACGACGAGCACCGTGGCGGTCACGCGGACACGGTACAAGCGGGATGCACGCGTGAGGCACCCCAGAGGCGACCCGTCTGGGCCGCCTGCCGGCCGCTCACGTGGGGCTCAGGCGGGGTCGGTGACGTCCGCGACCTGCGCCTGGAGGTGGGCCACGACCTCGTCGCCGGAGACGGTGGCCGCCAGGCCGTGGGCGCCCGCGCCGATGGAGACGGTCCGGCCGGTGACGCGCTCGTCGGCGACCACCGGCAGCGCCGTCCTCGACCCGAACGGCGTGATCGTGCCGCGCTCGTAGCCGGTGACCTCTCGCGCGGCCTCCGCGTCGGGCATCGAGATCCGGTTGACGCCGAGCAGGGCACGGAGCTTGGGCCACGAGATCTCCCGGTCGCCCGGCACGAGCACGAACAGGTGGTCGCCCTCACCGCGGCGCACCACCATCGTCTTCACGATCGCCGACGGCTCCACGCCGCGGGCGGCGGCGGCCTCGGCCAGGGAGCCGACCCGGCCGTGGCGGGTGACCTCGTGGTCGAGGCCCGACTCGGCCAGGGCGCGCAGCGCGGGATTGTGGTCGGCCATGCACCCGAGCCTACGGCGAGCGGGGATGACGACCGATGAGGGCGATCGGGCCGCGACGACCGCGAAATGACGACTCCCGGACCTGCGAGTCGCGGATCCGGGAGTCTCCGATGTCCAGAGACATCAGGTGGCGGTGACGGAGGGATTTGAACCCTCGGTGGACTTGCGCCCACAAACGCTTTCGAGGCGTTCTCCTTAGGCCGCTCGGACACGTCACCGCGCCGAACGTTACCGGAGAGGTCGGGCGAGCCGAAAACCGCGGGTGGTCCACGAAGTGCGTCGATGCCGTGGTCACGGAGCGCGTACGACGGTAACTTCGGCGGACGCCTGTGCTCGCGCCGCCGCGCGTGCGGGAAGGAGGGGCTGTGGCTGTCGTCCGACGTGCCCGCGACCTCGCGCGCGCCGCACTGCCGAGGAGCGTGGGGGACCGGCTGCCGGCCGCGCCGCCCCCGGAGGTCACCGAGCTCCTCCACGACAAGCGGTTCCAGCGCGCCGTCGCCGCGCACGCCGACGAGCAGGGCCGCCCCGAGGAGGAGGTCTGGCAGGAGGTCACGGGCTACCTCCACGAGATGTGCGCCGCCCACGACGACCGGGCGTCGCAGGGCTGGGCGCGGATGGGCGAGTGGTTCCTGCGCGCCTACGACGTCCTGGTCGACGAGGACCAGGTGCAGCAGCTGCGCAAGCTCGACCGCACGCACA
This sequence comes from Nocardioides sp. Z35_8, assembly GCF_059621125.1. Lineage (NCBI taxonomy): Bacteria > Bacillati > Actinomycetota > Actinomycetes > Propionibacteriales > Nocardioidaceae > Nocardioides > Nocardioides sp. Z35_8. Next base: position 1,056,669 of record NZ_JCAQIE010000001.1, read on the forward strand.
GCCTGGCCCTCGCCTTCAGCCACCGCTCCTACCTCGACGGCATGGTCATCCCCAACGTGCTGCGGGCACGCCGGTTCTCCCCGACCTACACCTTCGGCGGCGCCAACCTCAACCTGCCGGTCATCGGCTCCGTCGCCAGCCGCACCGGCCTCATCTTCATCCGCCGCGCCACCCAGGAGATCCCGGTCTACCGCCTCGCGCTGCGCTCCTACATCCGCCGGCTGGTGGCCAACAAGCGCAACCTGGCCTGGTCGATCGAGGGTGGCCGGACGCGTACGGGCAAGCTGCGCCCGCCGGTGCACGGGATCCTGAAGTACCTCACCGACACCGTGCAGGGTCAGGACGAGCACGACGACGCCCCCGACGTGCAGGTCGTGCCGGTCTCGGTCGTCTACGACCAGCTCCACGAGGTCTCGTCGATGACCGAGGAGGCGCGCGGCGCCAGCAAGACGCCCGAGGACTGGCGCTGGCTGGTGCGCTTCGCCCGCCTCCAGCACAAGCGCCTCGGGCGCGCCTACCTCACCGTCGGCGAGCCGTTCTCGCTCGGCGAGCGGATGGCCGAGCTCGCCGCCGAGGGCGTCACCGGCCACCAGGCCGTCGAGCGGGTCGCGCTCGACATCTCCCACCGGCTCAACCGGGCCACCCCGGTCACCACCACCGCGATCGTCTCCCTCGCCCTCCTCGGCGCCGACCGGGCGCTGACCGTGGACGAGGTGCTCGAGACGGTCGAGCCGCTCGCCGCCTACATCGACGCGCGCCGCTGGCCGGTCGCCGGGGCGGCCGACCTCCGCGACCGCGCGACCATCCGGCGCGCCCTCGCCGACCTGACCCGCAGCGGCGTGCTCACGGCGTACGACCAGGGCACCGAGCCGGTCTGGAAGATCGGGGACGACCAGCACCTCGTGGCCGCGTTCTACCGCAACACCGTGATCCACGTGCTCGTCGACCGGGCGATCGGCGAGCTGTCCCTCCTCACCGTCAGCGAGCTGGAGCCCGGCGCGGAGCTGCCGCCGGGAGGTGAGCTCCAGGTGGGCTGGGAGGAGGCGAAGCGGATGCGCGACCTGCTCAAGTTCGAGTTCTTCTTCCCCTCGCGCGGCCGGTTCGAGGCCGAGCTGCGCACCGAGCTGCGGCTGCTGGCCGGCGAAGGCGTCACGGAGATGACGCCCGCGCGGGCGCGCGAGCTGCTCGTGCAGGCCCGGCCCCACCTGGCCCACCTCGTGCTGCGCCCCTTCCTCGACGCCTACCTCGTCGTCGCCGACCGGCTCGCCGACCACGGCGACGGCCCGGTCGACGAGGACGAGCTGCTCGCCGACTCGCTCGCGGTGGGCCGCCAGTGGGCACTGCAGCGCCGGGTGGCGAGCCAGGAGTCGATCTCGCTCGAGCTCTTCCGGTCCGCGCTGGCGCTCGCCCGCCACCGGGGGCTGCTCGCCGAGGGCGCGGGCGTCGGGTCGGCCCGGGAGGCGTTCGCCGCCGAGCTGCGCGACTCCGTGCGGCGCGTCAACATCGTCGGGGAGATGGCCGGTGACACGGTCACGGTCGGCCACCCCGAGCCGACGCCCGACCCCGGCCCGGACCCCGACCCGGCGCCGCAGCGGCAGCCGGTGCCGAGGGCGGAGCGCGTGTGAGCGGGCTCTCGAGGGCAGCGCAGGAGGCGATCGAGGCCATCGAGGCCGGGCCGCAGGGCCCGTCGGTGGGCGCGTTCTTCGACCTCGACGGCACCCTCGTCGCCGGCTACACCGCCGCCACGTTCTACGGCGACCGGCTCCGGGGCCGCGAAGTCTCTCCGGCCGAGTTCCTGCGCACCGTCGTCACGGCCGTCGACGGCGAGCTCGGCGGCGACCCGACCCGCATCGCACACGTCGCCTTCTCCGCCATGCGGGGCGAGTCCGAGGAGGCCTTCGCCGACCTCGGTGAGCGGCTCTTCCGCGCCAAGATCGCCGGCACCATCCGCCGCGAGTCGCGCGCGCTCGTCGCGGCGCACCAGCGCGCCGGCCACACCGTCGCCGTCGCGTCGGCCGCCACGCCCTACCAGGTCGCTCCGGTGGCCCGCGACCTCGGCGTCGACCACCTCGTCTGCACCCGCCTCGTCGTGGAGGACGGCCAGTTCACCGGGGCCACCGACGGACCCATGCTGTGGGGCCGCCACAAGGCGAGCGGGGTGCGTGCGTTCGCCCGCGAGCACGCGCTCGACCTCGCCGACTCCTACGCCTACGGCAACGGCTACGAGGATGTCGCGTTCCTCTCCTCGGTGGGCCGCCCCACCGCCCTCAACCCGCACCGCGACCTGCGCGCCGCCGCCGCCCGCCTCGGGTGGCCGGTGCTCGACCTCTCCGACCCGGTGGGCGGCTCGCTCCGCGCGGCCGGGCGTACGGCGCTCGCGCTGGCCGGCATGAACGCGGGGGTCGGCCTGGGGCTGGCCTACGGGCTGGCGCGCGGCGACCTGCGCGAGGGCCGCAACGCCGCGCTCCGGCTCGCCACCCACCTGCCGATGGCGCTGGCCGGCGTCGGCCTGGACGTGCTCCACCGGGAGCGGCTGTGGACCCACCGCCCGGCCATCTTCGTGGCCAACCACCAGAGCGCGCTCGACGTCCCGGTCCTGGGCCGCCTGCTCGAGCGCGACTTCACGATCGTCGCGAAGAAGGAGGCGCGCTGGGACCCCCGCGCCGTCGTCGGCTCGGTGGTCGTCGACCCGGCCTGGATCGACCGCTCCGACTCCGCGTCGGCGCGCGCGACGCTCGACGGGGTCGTCGAGCGGATCCGCTCGGGCACCTCGCTGATGATCTTCCCGGAGGGGACGCGGTCGCCGACCCCCGTGCTGGGTCCGTTCCGCAAGGGCGCGTTCCACCTCGCCGCCCAGGCGGGCGTGCCGGTGGTGCCGATCGTGCTCCGCAACACCGGGGAGCTGATGCGGCGCGGGTCGATGGTGCTCCACCCGGGGGTCGTCGACGCGTGCGTGCTGGAGCCCGAGACCGACTGGAGCGTGGACGAGATGAGCGAGCGGATCGCGGCGCTGCACACGAGGTTCGAGCAGACACTCGCGAGGTGGCCCGCATGAGCACCCCACGACCTTCTTCTCCTCCGCTGCGCTCCCCCGAACAACGCCGCGGGGACCCCGCATGAGCACCCCCGCCGACGTCGAGCGCTGGGTGGCGGCCGCGTCGATGGCCACCGGCGGCGAGCTGACGCCGATGCAGACCCTGCTGTGGCGTGCCGAGCGGCACCCGGTGCAGTCGTCGACGACCACCGTCGTGATCGACCTCGACCGGGCGCCCGACTGGCAGCGCTTCGTAACGGCCACCGAGTGGGGCACCGAGCTGGTGCGCCGCCTGCGCCAGCGCGTCGTCGAGCCGGCCGTCCCGACCGCCGCTCCGGTCTGGGCCGACGACCCGACCTTCGACCTCGGCTACCACCTGCGCCGCGAGCGGGTCGCCAGCCGTGAGGAGATGCTCGGCGAGGCCGCACAGATCGCGCTGCGACCCTTCGACCGGTCGCGCCCGCTGTGGGAGGGGGTCCTCTTCGACGGCATGCCGAGCGGGGCGGCGTACGTCCTCAAGATCCACCACGCGCTCGCCGACCCGCTCGGCACGGTGCAGCTGCTCTCGATGCTCCAGTCCGATCGCCGCGCGCACACCCCGCTCAAGCCGCTCGGCGAGGAGCACGTGGCGCCGGCGGACGCCGACCCGGTCGACCTGGCCGTCACCGGCCTGCGCACCGAGGTCGCCGCGCTTCCCCACCTCGCCCGCGCCGCCGCCCGCCGCGCCGCGCTGGCGGCGGTGCGACCGCAGGCGACCGTCGCCTCGACGCTGCGCTACGGCGCCTCGGTGCGCCGGCTCCTCACCCCGGCCGCGCCGCCCTCGCCGGAGCTCTCGCCGCGCACGGGGCGGCGCTGGCGGTTCCTCACCTTCCGGGCCCCCCTCGAGCCGCTGCGCTCCGTCGCCCGCCTCGCCGGGGGGTCGGTCGACGACACGACCGTGGCGCTGGTCCTCGGCGGGCTGCGGCGCTACCACGCGCGGCGCGGCAGCACGGTGGCCGAGATCCCGGTGGGCGTCCGCGTCTCGCTGGCCCGCGCCAACGACCTCGGCAACCGCTTCGCCACCGCGCAGGTCAGCGGTCCGCTCGCCGTCGAGGACCCGGTAGACCGGGTCGCGGCGGTGCGCGGCGAGGTGCTGTCGCTGCACACCGAGCGGGCCCTCGAGGTGCTCGACGCCGCGGCGCCGCTGATCAACCGGCTCCCGGCCGTCGTCGGGGCGTCCGCCCTGCGCGCCGCCACGGCCCCCGACGCGTTCGTCCTCTCCCTGCCGGGCCCGCCACGCCGACGCTTCATGGCCGGGGCCGAGGTGGAGGGGATGTACGTCCTGGGGCCGTTGCCCGGCTCGGCGCTGACGGTGTGCCTGGTGACCTGCGCCGACACCGCGTGCATCGGCGTCAACGTCGACGCGAGCGCGGTGGCCGACCTCGGTGCGCTGGAGGAGTGCCTGGGCGAGGGCGTCGAGGAGATGGTCGCGGCCGGGCGCGCGACGGGTCAGGCGGTCGGGCCGACGTAGCAGAGCATGCGGTGCTCGGAGCCCTCCTCGATGGTGGCGAAGCCGTGCCGCTCGTAGAAGCGCCGGGTGTCGGTGTCGACCTCGTCGACGTTGATGTGCATCTCGGGCGACCCCAGGTCGCGGGCGAGGTCGCGGCACAGGGCGAGGATCCGGGTGCCGACGCCGCGCGAGCGCAGGGCGGGGACGACGTAGAGCTCCTCGAGCTGCGCCACCGGGCCGTCGTACCAGATCGCCGGGCGCAGCGTGACCAGGGCGAACCCCACCGCGAGGTCGGAGGTGTCCTCCGCGAGCACGGCGAGCACGCCGTCGAGGCCCAGCAGGCGGGCGAAGCGCCCCGCGAGCACCTCGGCGTCGTCGGTCTCGGTGTCGAACTCGGTGTTGAAGTCCCACAGCAGGCGCCCGAGCACCTCGGCGTCCTCGACGGCGGCGCGGCGCACGACGGTCATGCAGCGAGCGTACGTCGCCGGGCGGGCCGCGTCAGCGGGGTCGGGCCGGGTCAGCCGGCGGGCGGGGCGACCGTGCGGTGGCGGGCGAAGAAGTCGTCGAGCAGGGCGGTGGACTCCGTGGCCAGCACCCCCGCGACGACCTCGGGACGGTGGTTGAGGCGGCGGTCGCGCACCACGTCCCAGAGCGAGCCCACGGCGCCCAGCTTGTCGTCGTAGGCGCCGAAGACGAGGCGGTCGACGCGGGCGAGGACCACCGCGCCGGCGCACATCGTGCACGGCTCGAGCGTGACGACCAGCGTGCACCCCGACAGCCGCCACTCTCCGCGGGCGGCCGCCGCGGCGCGCAGGGCCACCACCTCGGCGTGGCCGGTGGGGTCGCCCTCGGCCTCGCGGGTGTTGTGGCCGGTGGCGACGACCGCGCCCGACTCGTCGAGGACCACCGCGCCGACCGGCACGTCGTCGGCGGCCAGGGCGGCCCGTGCCTCGGCGAGCGCGAGGCGCATGGCGTCGTCCCAGGTGCCGACCCGGGTGGTGTGCAGCGTCATGCGGAGGTGAGGCCCACGGCGTCGTCGAAGAGCTCGCCGAAGCCCAGTCGGCGGGCGATGTCGGAGAGCATCTCGTCGGGGTAGAGCTCCACGTCGTCGAGGAGCGCGCCGAGGTCGACGGCGTGCAGGCCGAGGTCGGCGAGCAGGTCGAGGTCGCCTGCCGGCACCTCGATGTCGTCGTCCTCGGGCGGGGGCAGGCCGAGGTGGTCGATCGCAGACTGCGCGAGCTCCCACGTGTCGGCGGCCGTCACGTCGGAGAGCAGCACGCGCGTACGCGCACCGACGACGCGCACCAGCACGAAGAAGTCCTCGTCGACCGCGACCATCCCGACGGCGCCATCGTCGCCGGAGACCTGGCGCAGCGCGTGGCCCAGCGAGTCGATCGTGTCGAACGCGGGCGAGGCGATCTCCTGCACCTGCCACGCGCCGTCCTCGCGGAAGGCGACCAGCGCGAAGTCGACCTGGCCGGGCTCGGACATCCCCACACCTCCTCCACCACCGTCGACGTCAAATGTCGCAGAAAGCACGGGGGCCGCCAACCCTCGCCGGCGCCGCGGTCGCCGGGTTCGTACCCCACTAGGGTGACCCCATGCGCCTGCACGTGGTGAACCACCCCCTCGTCTCCCACAAGCTGACCGTCCTCCGCGACGAGCAGACCGACTCCCCGACGTTCCGACGGCTGACCGACGAGCTGGTGACGCTGCTGGCCTACGAGGCGACGCGCGAGGTGCGTGTCGACCCACGGCCGATCACCACGCCCGTCGGCCCCACGTCGGGGGTCTACCTCGCGCACCCCAAGCCGATGGTCGTCCCGATCCTGCGGGCGGGCCTGGGCATGCTCGACGGGATGATGCGGCTGCTGCCGACGGCGGAGGTGGGCTTCCTCGGCATGGTGCGCAACGAGGAGACGCTCGAGGCCTCGACCTACGCCGAGCGGCTGCCCGAGGACCTGTCCGGGCGCCAGTGCTACGTGCTCGACCCGATGCTGGCCACCGGTGGCACCCTCGCGGCGGCGGTCCGCTTCCTCACCGACCGCGGAGCCGACGACATCACCGCGATCTGCCTGCTCGCCGCGCCGGAGGGCGTCGACCGGCTCGAGAAGGGGCTCGCCGGCCTCGACGTCCCGGTCACCGTCGTGACCGCGGCGATCGACGAGATGCTCAACGACAAGGGCTACATCGTCCCGGGCCTCGGCGACGCCGGCGACCGGCTCTACGGCGTCGCGCACTGACGGCGAGCCCTCAGCTCACCGGGCGGTGAGCCGCCGCAGGGCCACGACGTGGTCGGGGGTGAGCTCGTCGAGCGTGCGGACGCCGAGCAGCTTCATCGTCCGCTCGACCTGCCCGCGCAGGATGTCGATCACCCGGTCGACACCCTCGCGACCGCCGGCCATCAGGCCGTAGAGATAGGCGCGCCCGACGAGGGTGAAGGTGGCGCCGTGGGCGACGGCGGCGACGACGTCCTGCCCCGACATGATGCCGGTGTCGACGTGCACCTCGACGCGGTCGCCGACGGCCGCGACGACGTCGGGCAGCAGGTGGAAGGGCACCGGCGCCCGGTCGAGCTGGCGCCCGCCGTGGTTGGACAGCAGCACCGCGTCGACGCCGACGTCGGCGCAGCGGCGCGCGTCGTCGACGGTCTGGACGCCCTTCACCACGACCTTGCCGGGCCACTGGTCCCGGATCCACGCCAGGTCGTCGTAGGTCACGGTCGGGTCGAACATCGTGTCGAGCAGCTCGGCGACCGTGCCCGACCAGGCGTCGAGCGAGGCGAACGCGAGCGGCCCGGTGGTGAGGAAGTCGAACCACCACGCGGGGCGGGGGATCGCGTCGAGCACGGTGCGCGGGGTGAGGGTCGGCGGGATCGTCATGCCGTTGCGCACGTCGCGCAGCCGGGCGCCGGCCACCGGCACGTCCACCGTGACGAGCAGCGTGTCGAAGCCCGCGTGGGCGGCCCGCTCGACGAGCGCCATCGAGCGCTCGCGGTCCTTCCACATGTAGAGCTGGAACCAGTTGCGCGCGCCGCTCGCGGCCGGGGCAGCGGCGGCGACCTCCTCGATCGAGGTGGTGCCCATGGTGGAGAGGGCGAACGGGATGCCGGCGGCCGCGGCTGCCGTCGCGCCGGCGATCTCGCCCTCGGCCTGCATCATCCGGGTGAAGCCGGTGGGGGCGATCCCGAACGGCAGCGCCACCCGGGCGCCGAGCACGTCGCGGGAGGTGTCGACCTCGGAGACGTCGCGGAGGATCGCGGGCCGGAACTCCACGTCGGCGAAGGCCTGCCGGGCGCGGGCCAGGGAGACCTCGCCGTCCGCGGCCCCGTCGGTGTAGTCGAACGCCGCGCGGGGCGTACGCCTCTTGGCGATGCGACGCAGGTCCTCGACGGTCAGCGCGTTGGCGAGGCGTCGCTCGCGCGCCGACCAGGTGGGCTCCTTGAAGCGCAGCAGCGGAGCGAGGTCGCGCCGCCTCGGGATCTGTCGTCGCACGAGATCACCCCATCACGGGTCGCCGAGGGCGGTCGCCCCGGTCGGGGGCACCATCTTCGCGCAGGACCCCCGCCGCTGCTCGGGCCGCGCCGCTGTGGTCCACGCCACGGTGTGCAGCCGTGACTCACGCCACACGTTCGGTACCTTGTGCCCGGCCCGACCGTCCGGCCCGCCACCAGGAGGCAGTAGTGCGCATCGGCATCCCTCGCGAGTCCCGGCCAGGGGAGACCCTGGTGGCCGCCACGGCGAAGACGGCGTCACAGCTCGCGGCGCTCGGCTACGACGTGGTGGTCGAGACGGGGGCCGGCGTGGCCGCCGACCAGCCCGACACGGCGTTCGCCGAGGCCGGCATCGCGGTCGGGACCGGTGCCGACGTGTGGTCGAGCGACGTGGTGGTGAAGGTCGACGCGCCCACCGACGACGAGATCGGCCGGCTGCGCCCGGGCGCGACGGTCGTCAGCCTGATGGCGCCCGCCCGGAGCCCCGAGCTGGTCGAGCGCCTCGCCGCGCAGGGCGTGACCGCGCTCGCGATGGACGCCGTGCCGCGCATCTCGCGCGCGCAGTCGATGGACGTGCTCTCCTCGATGGCCAACGTCGCGGGCTACCGCGCGGTGATCGAGGCGGCCCACGAGTTCGGCCGGCTCTTCACCGGCCAGGTCACCGCCGCCGGCAAGGTGCCGCCTGCACGGGTGTTCGTCGTCGGCGCCGGGGTGGCCGGTCTGGCCGCGATCGGCGCGGCGGGCTCCCTGGGCGCGGTCGTGCGCGCGTTCGACGTGCGTCCCGAGGTGGCCGAGCAGGTCGAGTCGATGGGCGCGCAGTTCGTCACCGTCGACATGGAGCAGGAGGTGTCCTCCGACGGCTACGCCAAGGAGATGACCGCCGAGCAGGAGGCCGCGACCGCCGCGATGTACGACGAGGAGGCGCGCGCGGCCGACATCGTCATCACCACCGCGCTGATCCCCGGCCGGCCGGCACCGCGGCTGATCACCGCCGAGACGGTCGCGGCGATGCGGCCCGGGTCGGTCGTCGTCGACATGGCCGCGGCCAACGGCGGCAACGTCGCCGCGACGGTCGAGGACGAGCGGGTGGTGACCGCCAACGGCGTCACCGTGCTGGGCTACACCGACCTCGCCGGCCGGCTGGCCGCGCAGACGAGCCAGCTCTACGGCACCAACGTGGTCAACCTGATGAAGCTCCTGACGCCCGGCAAGGACGGCGTGCTCACCCTCGACCTGGACGACGTCGTCCAGCGTGGCATCACCGTGACGCGATCGACCGGCGAGGGCGCGGAGGTGATGTGGCCGCCGCCCCCCGTGCAGGTCTCTGCCGCGCCCGCCCCCGCCGCCCCCGCGGCCGTCGAGAAGCAGCCGCCCCCGCCGCCCGACCCGCGTCGCCGGCTCTACGCCGCCGGCCTGGCCGCCGTGGTGTTCCTCGCGCTCGCGACCGCCGCGCCGGTGAGCTTCCTGCCGAGCCTCACGGTCTTCGTGCTCGCCGTCGTGATCGGCTTCTACGTCATCGGCAACGTGCACCACGCGCTGCACACCCCGCTGATGAGCGTCACCAACGCGATCAGCGGCATCATCGTCGTCGGGGCGATCCTGCAGGCCCCGGTCGACAACCTCGCGGTCCAGATCGTCGCCGGGGTGGCCATCCTGCTCGCCAGCATCAACGTCTTCGGTGGCTTCCTGGTCACCCGGCGGATGCTCAACATGTTCCAGAAGGGCTGAGACCGGCATGGACCTCGGTAGGGACTCGAGCCTGGTCTCGTTCGTCACGGGCGCCTACATCCTCGCGGCGCTGCTGTTCATCCTCGCCCTCGCCGGGCTGAGCAAGCACGAGACGGCACGGCGCGGCAACGCGTTCGGCATGGCCGGCATGGCCCTCGCGCTGGTCGCGAGCCTGCTGCTGGTGCTCGACCGCCTCGGCGCCGACTACGTCGACCAGGGCCCGGTCGTGGTCGGGCTCGTCATCATCCTCGTCGCCGGCACGGTGGGCGCGGTCATCGGGATCCGGCTCGCCCGGCGCGTCGAGATGACCGGCATGCCCGAGCTGATCGCGATGATGCACAGCTTCGTCGGCCTCGCCGCCGTGCTGGTCGGCTACAACACCTTCATCGAGGTCGCCTCCCTGCACGGCGAGCTCGGGCTGGAGTCCGACGCGGTGCACAACGCCGAGGTCTTCCTGGGCGTGTTCATCGGCGCGGTGACCTTCACCGGCTCGATCGTGGCCAACCTCAAGCTCAGCGCCCGGATGAAGTCCTCGCCGCTGGTGCTGCCCGCGCGCCACCTGCTCAACCTCGCCGTCCTGCTGGTGTCCGCCGCGCTGATGGTGTGGTTCATGCTCGCCGACGGGTGGGTGGGGATGGTGCCGCTCGCGCTCATGACCGTCCTCGCGCTGGCGCTGGGCTTCCACCTCGTCGCCGCCATCGGCGGCGGTGACATGCCGGTCGTGGTGTCGATGCTCAACAGCTACTCGGGGTGGGCCGCGGCCGCGGCGGGCTTCATGCTCGGCAACGACCTGCTGATCATCACCGGCGCGCTCGTCGGCTCGTCCGGCGCGATCCTCAGCTACCTCATGTGCACGGCGATGAACCGCTCGTTCGTCAGCGTCATCGCCGGTGGCTTCGGCTCGGACGGCGCCACCGTGGGCGGTGACCGCGACTACGGCGAGCACCGCGAGATCCAGGCGGGCGAGGTCGCCGACCTGCTCGCCGGGGCCTCGTCGGTGGTCATCACGCCCGGCTACGGCATGGCCGTGGCCCAGGCGCAGTACCCCGTCGCCGAGCTGACGCGGAAGCTGCGCGACAAGGGCGTCGACGTCCGCTTCGGCATCCACCCCGTCGCGGGCCGCCTGCCCGGGCACATGAACGTCCTGCTCGCCGAGGCGAAGGTCCCCTACGACATCGTGCTCGAGATGGACGAGATCAACGACGACCTCGCCGACACCGACGTCGTGCTGGTCATCGGCGCCAACGACACCGTCAACCCGGCCGCGCTCGAGGAGCCCGGCTCGCCGATCGCGGGCATGCCGGTGCTCGAGGTGTGGAAGGCCCGCGACGTGATCGTCTTCAAGCGGTCGATGGCCACCGGCTACGCCGGGGTGCAGAACCCGCTCTTCTTCAAGGACAACACCCAGATGCTCTTCGGCGACGCCAAGGACAAGGTCACCGAGATCGTCGCGGCGCTCGGCTGAGGGGCGCGTGCGGGGCGCATCGGGGCAGGGATCTGCCCACGATCGTGAGACACGTGTTTGAGCCGGCCGCGAGACGGTATCTATCCACCCATGACCGACCAACTTCCCCCCGGCCCGTGGCTGCGACCGGTCCGGCCGCCCGCCGATCCGGTCCGCGCGTCCGCGGCGCAGCGCGAGCTGATGGACGAGATCCACGAGCAGGTGCTGCGCAAGCTGGAGAGGGCTCGTGAGCTGGACGCCGCCGCCAAGGAGCAGATGCTCACCCCCGGCTCCGGCGCCAGCGGCGAGGCCCTCGACGGTGCGGTCCAGGTGCGCGTCGACTCCCGGGGGATGATCCAGTCGGTGTCGTTCGAGCCGGGCATCACCGGGCTGAGCGCCGACGAGCTCCGCGAGGAGACGCTGGCGGCGCTGCAGCAGGCCAAGGCCGGCCTCGGTCTCGGGTCCCGGTCCGCGGGTCGGGCCGTGGACGCACTCTTCGACCGCAGCGTGGCACAGGCGCTGCTCCGCTTCCTCGACCCCCAGGAGACACCGTGAGCAACGGGTTCTACGTCGAACCGTCCGAGCTGTCCAGGATCTCGGCCGCGCTGAGCACTGCCGCCGGTCAGACAGGAGAGGCCGGATCCGCCGGCGCCGCGGTCACGGCGCTCTCGCCGCAGGCGTTCGGCATCATCTGCTCGTTCTTCACCCCGCCGTGCCTGGCCTTCTCGAGCGCCGCGCTGACGGCGATCGGGGCCATCGAGGGCGCCCTCGGCAAGGGGGCCGGTGCGGTGGACGCGTGCTCGGCCGACTTCCAGAAGACCGACGCGGCCGTGGCGCAGATGCACGACAAGCTGAGAGGAACACTCTGATGTCCGACCTGATCGCCGTCGAGCCGATCGACCTCGCGGGCTCTCCCTACGAGCAGGTGGCGGGGGGCGACTACTCCGGTCTGGTCGGCTTCCACCCCGGCGCCTCCAGCGCCGTGGCGGCCGGGCAGGCGTTCGCCCAGGGCGACGAGCTCAGCGGCGTCATCGCCCTCGCCGGCGTCGCCACCGACATGGTGATGATGGCCATCGACCCGTTCGCGACGCTGCTCAGCAGCGTGGCCGGGTTCCTCATGGACTACGTCCCGCCCCTGCCGCAGATGCTCGACTCGCTGGCCGGCAACCCGGCGCTGGTGGAGTCGATCGGCGTCTCCTGGGGCAACATCGCCGACCACCTCGAGTCCTCCGCGGCCGACCTGATGAGTGCCCTCAACGCGGCGATGTCCGGCTGGAGCGGACTCGCCGCCACCGCCTTCGGTGTGGTGGCAGCCGCGCTGGTCGACGCGATGCACCGCTCGGCGTTCGTCTGCCGGTGCATCGCCCAGGGCATGCAGCTGGCCAGCGGGGTCGTCCAGGCCGTGCGCAGCTTCGTCCGCGACCTGATCGCCGACCTGGTGGGGGCGCTCATCGCGTGGGCCGGCGAGGTCGCCGCGACCGTCGGCATCGGAGCGTCGTGGGTCATCCCGAAGGCCACCGCCCGGATCAGCATCACGGTCACCGACTGCACCACCTTCACGCAGGCGCTGGTGCGCGGCATGACCGACTTCAAGATCGTCGCCGAGCTCGTCGACACGGGCTGGGGCGCGATGCTCAACGCCGTCCAGGCCGTCGACTCCGGCATCGACCGCGGCGGTGCCGGCGCATGAGCTTCGAGATCCCCACCGAGTTCACCGAGGCGGGCCTCGCCCGGCTGCGCGAGGAGCACACCGCGCGGGCCCGCCGCGCCGACGCGGCGGGCGACCGGATCATGGCGATCGTCGCAGTCGGCCGCTCGAGTCGCGGGCTCGTCGAGGTCACCGTCGACGGCAGCGCCGTCGTCACCGACATCCGGTTCTCCGAGGGAGCCGCCTCCTCGCACGCCGTGCTCGGCCAGATGGTCAAGCAGGCGCACGACCGGGCGGTCGCCGACTGGAACCGCCAGGTGCGCGAGATCACCGAGCACGAGCTGGCCGAGGACGACCAGCTCCGCACGCACATCCAGACCCAGAGCGACGTCGACCTCGCCGCGCACGTCGACCCGGCCAGCCTCGAGGACGACGAGGACGACGAGGACTGGGCGCGGCGGGCGAGGGGCTACTAGGTTCCGCCGCGTGGAGATCTCGGACTGGTTGCGGGTCGGCCTGCTCGTCGTCCTGGTCGTCGTGCTCGCACTGCGCGCACGGTCGTGGCTGCGTCACTACCGTCGCGGCGGAGCGGGCGACCGCGAGCTCGTCGAGAAGGCGCACGCCACGCAGGAGAGCGTGGTCCGGCTCGCCGCCGACCGCGGCTGGACCGTACGCCGCGGCCCGGCCGCCGCGGGTGCCTTCCCCGCCGACCTGCGCGCCCACGCGATCGACGTGGGCGAGTGCGACCTCGACGTGACGGGCGAGGGCTTCCGGTCACGGTCGTGGACGGCGTACACCTCCCGGCGCGGCTCGGGCATGAAGTACGCCATCCGGGTGCACGTCACGCAGGTCGAGGCGCCCGGGGTCGAGGCCGACCTGGTCGTGCGCGACCTGCCCGTGGTGTGGACCCCCCTGCTGTTCCCCGACCGGTTCCACGGACGGGCGAGCGACGCCGGCCCGCAGCGGGTGCTGGCGGCGGGTGACGTCGCGGCGACGCGGGAGCGGTTGGCCCCGCTCATGCAGCGCATCGTCGACAGCGGCGTGTGGGTGGTGGTCTCCGGTGGCGTCGTGACGGTCATGGCGCACTGGGAGCCGGACGCCGACGAGCTCGAGCGATGGCTCGGGCTCGCGCGCGACGTGGCGTCCGCGCTGTCCTGACGGCGGACCCCCGGGGCCCCGTCGTCGTACGCCATCGACCCGCAGCTCGTGCTGCGCCTGGCGCGCCGCCGTGACGGTTCATCAAGGTATGCAGACCAACCCGCACTTCCCTGCGTGAACTCGCCGTGGGAAGTGACGGTTCGTCGACATACCTTGATGAACCAGCGGCGCGGGGCAGACCGGACCGGCGTACGTCACCCTGGCCGCGCAGCGCCCACGATGACGACCGCGACGCCCGACCTCGCTCCGCTGGAGGGGCGGCTCAGCCGACCTGCACGCCGGCCAGCGTGCCGATCAGGTAGGTCACGCCCATCGCGAGCAGCCCACCGCCGACGTTGCGCACCACGGCAGGGCCTCGCGGGCTGTAGCCGAGCCGCGCGCTGACGAAGCCGGTGAGCGCGAGCGCCGCGGCGACGCTGAGCACCGTGACGAGGATCCGCTGCCCGGCGGGGACGTACGCCACGATCAGCAGCGGCAGCAGCGCGCCCGCGGTGAAGGCGAGGATCGAGGCCCAGGCGGCGTGCCAGGGGTTGGTCAGGTTGTCGGGGTCGATGCCGAACTCGATCTCGGCGTGCGCGCGCAGGGCGTCGTGCTCGGTGAGCTCGCGGGCGACCTGCTCCGCGGTCTCGGGCGACAGGCCCTTGTCGACGTACTTCTGGGCGAGCTCGCGCTCCTCGGTCTGCGGCATCTGCTGCAGCTCGTTCGCCTCCAGGTCGAGCAGCGCCCGCTCGGAGTCGCGCTGCGTGCTGACCGAGACGTACTCGCCGGCGCCCATGCTGAGCGCGCCGGCGGTCAGGGCGGCGATGCCGGCGATCACGATGGCGCCGCTGTCGTCGGTCGCGCCCGCCACGCCCATCACGACGCCGGCGGTCGACACGATGCCGTCGTTGGCGCCGAGCACCGCGGCCCGCAGCCAGTTGAGGCGCTCGCCGACGGCGCCGCCCATCTCGGCATGGAAGTGCTTCGGGTCGTCGTCGGTGCCGGTCTCCGGGATCACCCATCGATCGTCGCTCGGCGCCCGGCCGGATGCAACGAAGGGGAGCCTTGGCTGCGAGCCCGGCGTCAGCCGAGGGGGAAGGTCGCGACGACCTCGTGGCGCGGGCCTCGGCGTGGGCCCTCGCCGAGGTGGGAGGCCACCAGCGCGACCTCGGTGACCTGCCAGCGCGGGCCCGCGTAGGTGTCGAGGACCCGGACCCACGAGGTGACGTTGGCCGGCCTGCCGAGCCGGGCGAGGGTGAGGTGCGGGCGGAACCGCTGGCCGTCGACCCGGCCGCCCGCACGGGACACCGCGGCCCGGCAGGCCGCCGCGAGCCGGTCGAGCCCGGCGTCGTCGTCGACCTCGAGGCCGGCGTGCAGCACGCGTGCGGCGTCGGGGTGAGGGAAGGCGCCGCCGCCGGCGACGAGCATCTCGAAGGACGCCCGCCGCCCGGCGGCCGCGGCCAGCAGCTCCTCGAGCTGGTCGAGCGAGCGCTCGGGCAACGATGCCGCGAACGCCAGGGTCACGTGCCACTGCTCGGGCGCGGACCAGCGGAGCTCCGCCGCCTCCCGACGCACGGCCAGGAAGTCGTCGAGGTGCTCGACGACCCCCGCCGGCGGCAGGACGGCGACGAAGGCCCGCATCACAGGCCCAGGTCGCGCCCGATCAGCATCTTCATGATCTCGTTCGAGCCGGCCCAGATCTTCGTCACGCGCGCGTCGCGCCAGGCGCGGGCGACGCGGTACTCGTTCATGTAGCCGTAGCCGCCGTGCACCTGCACGCAGTGGTCGAGCACGTCGTTCTGCACCTGCGAGGTCCACCACTTCGCCTTGGCGGCGTCGACGGGGGTCAGCTCCTTCTTGGTGTGCGCGAGCACGCACTGGTCGACGAACGCCTGGGTGACGTCGACGCGGGTGACCAGGTCGGCCAGCAGGAACTGGGTGTTCTGGAAGGCGCCGATCGGCTGGCCGAACGCCTGACGGTCCTTGGCGTACTGGATCGTCTCCTCGAGGATCTGCCGGGCGTGGGCCAGGTTGGTGACGGCCGAGCCGAGGCGCTCCTGCGGCAGGAACTGCATCATCGAGATGAAGCCGGTGTCGAGCGGGCCGACGAGGTCGTCGTTGCTGACCCGCACGTCCTCGAACGACAGCTCGGCGGTGTCGGACTCGTCCTGGCCGACCTTGTCGAGCACCCGGCCGACGCTGAAGCCGTCGAGCGTGGTGTCGACGGCGAAGAGCGAGATGCCCTTGGCCTTCTTCTCCGGGCTGGTGCGCGCCGCGACCAGCACGAGGTCGGCGGAGCCACCGTTGGTGATGAAGGTCTTGGACCCGTTGATGATCCAGTCGTCGCCGTCGCGCACGGCCGTCGTCTTGAGGTTGGCCAGGTCGGAGCCGCCGCCGGGCTCGGTCATCCCGATGGCCGTGACCAGCTCGCCGGTCGCGCAGCGCGGCAGCCAGCGGGCCTTCTGCTCGTCGTTCGTCAGGTGCACGAGGTAGGGCACGGTGATGTCGGCGTGGATGCCCACGCAGCTCGGAAGGGTCATGTTGACCTTGGCGAGCTCCTCGGTGAGCACCGCGTTGAAGCGGTAGTCGCCGGCCTCGGCGCCGCCGAAGGCCTCCGGGATCTCGAGGCCGAGGAAGCCCTGCTTGCCCGCCGCGAGCCAGAAGTCGCGGTCCAGGCCGTGGTTGCCGGCATAGCTGTCGAGGTGCGGGACGACCTCGCGGTCCAGGAACTGCTTGACGGAGGCGCGGAAGGCCTCGTGGTCCTCGTCGTAGATCTCACGCTTCATGCCGCTATGTTACCCGCGGGTCACCATCTCGACGATCCTGCCCAAGAGCCGCACCGAACCCGCCGATGGCGGGTAACGTCGCGCCATCTGGCTCGTCTCGGTGGCAGGAGCATTGGTGGGCGACGACGCGGGGTGGGTGCGCCCACGGGGGAAGGCGTGGGGCAACGAGGCCCAGCGCGCGGTCCTGCACGCCGTCGCGGAGGACCTGGCGCGCCGCACCCAGCACAAGGTCGTGGCCATCGAGGCGCTGCGCACGGACGGCTTCTTGGAGTTCGTGGCGATCGCCGGCGACGACGCGGCTCGCGACAAGATGATCGGCCAGGCCTCGCCGCTCGCACTCGACCACATCCACGCGCTCGGGGAGGACCTCGCGGGCTGGCGCCACATCGCGGGCGAGCGCCTCGACGACGACACCCGCGCGTGGCTCGACGAGTACGGCCACAAGCCCGCGACGGCCCCGTCCGGCCTGCCCGACGGGTGGGACCCCGACGACCAGATGCTGCGCCTGCTGGAGAACGAGGACGGCGACCTGCGCGCGATCGTCTACCTCGACGAGCCGCACTCGGGGCTGCGTCCGACGGCCAAGACGGCGGAGGCGATCAACCTCGAGGTCGGCGCGATGTTCGACGCGGTCATCAGCATCGTGGAGCGCGAGCTCTACGGCGAGCAGCTCCGCATGGTCACCCAGGCGCGCCGGGCGATCGAGAGCGTACGCCCCGGCCTGGGCGCGCAGGAGCTCGTCGGTGAGCTGTCCCGGGCGATGACCGAGGCGATGGACACGGCCGAGGTCGCCGTGGTCGCGACGGGCACCGTGGTCGAGGGACTCCAGGCCGCACGCGCCGAGCTCGCCGAGCTGATGCGCCACCAGTGGCGCCGGCGTGGGCACGTCGTGGTCGAGACGCAGCGCACCTGGAGCATGCACGAGGAGTCGATCGAGACACCGGACGCCCTGGTGCGCCTGCTCGACGCCCGCGGCATGGGGTCCGGGCTGCTCGTGCCGATCGGGGCGGGAGAGGAGTACCTCGCCACGCTGGTGATGGGACGCGCACCCGACGCGCCGCGCTGGAACGCCTCCGAGATCAACGCCGCCACCACGGTCGCCGGCGACGTGGCACGGCTGATGCTCGAGGCACGGCTGATGGAGCGCGAGCGGGCGCTCAACGCCCAGCTGCGCGAGGTCAACGACTACCGGCGCGACATGGTGCTGACCCTCGCCCACGAGCTCCGCAACCCGGTGAGCGTGCTGTTCACCCACCTCGAGCTGCTCGACCAGGACCCCACGCCCGACGACGTCCGCGACTCCCTCGGGGCGCTCGGCCGCTCGGCCCGGCGCATCGAGGACATGGTCGCCGACCTGATGACCCTGGCCTCGGTGAGCGACCCCGACAACGGGCCGGCGGCGCTGGAGGTCGACCTGTCGGCGCTGGTCCGCGAGACCTGCGGCGACCTGGCGTCGACCGCGGCCGCGGCCGGAGTGGAGGTGGATTCCTCGGTGGCCGACGGTCTGACGCTGATCGGCGAGGCCGCCGGCCTGCAGCGGATGGTGGCCAACCTGGTGGGCAACGCGGTCAAGTACACCCCGGCCGGCGGGCGGGTCGCCCTGGTGGCGTCGGCGCACGCCGCCGGCGGCGTGGACGGCGTACGGATGACCTGCGCCGACACCGGCATCGGCATCGCTGCCGACGAGCTCGACAAGGTGTTCCAGCCGTTCTTCCGATCCAGCAGCGCCGAGGCACGGCGGCGTCCGGGCACAGGGCTGGGCCTGGCCATCATCGAGCGCGTCGTGACCACCCACGGGGGCACCCTCGAGGTCACCTCGACGCTGGGGGAGGGCACCACGTTCGCCGCGTGGATCCCGGCCGGAGGGCCGCGCCCGCCCGCCTGACGGCGACGCCCGACGGTGAAGATCGGGCCCGGTGGGTGGATACCGACCGGCGCGACGGGGCCGGCCCCCTACGATCGCCGGTGGGGATGGGGAGGGCGACGACGCCATGGAGCAGGCGCGGACCGAGGAGCGCAGGACGCGCGACCTCAGCTGGGGTGACGCGCGCGCCCGGGCGTTGATGCACGACCTGGCCCGCGACGCGGCGAGGCGCGCCGGATTCGACGTCTGCGCCATCGAGGTCGTGCGGCCCCAGGGTCTGCT
Source organism: Nocardioides sp. Z35_8 (assembly GCF_059621125.1). NCBI lineage: Bacteria > Bacillati > Actinomycetota > Actinomycetes > Propionibacteriales > Nocardioidaceae > Nocardioides > Nocardioides sp. Z35_8. The sequence goes on from NZ_JCAQIE010000001.1 coordinate 1,075,574, forward strand.
CGAGTTCGTCGCGATCGTCGGCGACGAGCCCAACGCGGAGGAGCGGCTCGGCACCGCGTCCAGCCTCGTCGACATGCAGCTCGTCTTCGCACAGGGCGTGCGCCTGGGCCACCTCGTGTGGATCTCGGCCGACAGCCTGTCCGAGGAGGTCCGCGAGAGCATCGACGGCGTGGTCGTGGTGCCCGAGATCCCGGTGACCGACTGCCCCGACACGTGGCACGCCTTCGACATGCTCGTCGCGGAGATCACCGACGAGCGCGGCGACCTGCGGGCGCTGCTCTACCTCGACGTCCCGACCGACCTGCGCCGACCCGGCGTCGCGCGCCTCCTCGAGCTGGGCGACGACCTGGAGGTGGTGCTGCGCTCGATCCTCGCCGTGGTGGAGCGCGAGGAGTACGCCGACCACATGAGGGTCATCCGTGCCACCCGGCGCCTGGCCCGGTCCAACACGGCGCGCCACGACGTCAACCACCTCCTGCGCGAGGCCCGCTCGACGCTGCTCGGTGCGCTGTCGGTCGACGAGCTCGAGATCCGCGTGTTCTTCCGCGACGACCGCGAAGGCCCCGACGTGCTGGGCCTCGACACGGTCCCCGAGGTGAGGAGCGCGCTCGACGCCGCCGCCGCCCGCGCCTGGGCGGCACAGCGGGTGACCATCATCGAGCCCGGCCAGGTCTGGGGCGACGCCGCTCTCGCGGCCCACACCGGCTGGTTCACCGACGCCTTGGGCCTGGCCCGGCTGGAGGCGGTGGTCGTGGCGCCCGTGGGTGTCGACGACGAGCTGCTGGGCATGCTCATGTGCGCACGGCGCACCGGCTCACGACGCTGGACCGACAGCGAGGGCCACGCGGCGCTGGAGCTCGGCCACGACCTCGGTCGCGCCATCGCCAACGCCCGCGCGACCCAGCGCGAACGCCGGCTGCTCGAGGAGCTGCGCGGCGTCGAGGGGGCCCGGCACCGGTTCCTGCGCGAGCTGACCCACGAGATCAACAACCCGATGACCGTCATCGCCGCCAACGCGGAGTTCCTGCTCGAGAGCCAGGACGCCGACGCGCAGGACCGCAGGCGCGCGCAGGCCATCCTGCGCGGCAGCGAGCGACTCGGCCAGCTGCTCGAGGGCCTGGCGATGCTGACCCGGGTCAGCGACCCGCAGCACCGCCCGGCGATGCAGCACGTCGACCTCGTCCCCGTGGTGGAGGAGACGGTCGCGGCGATGACCGCCGTGGCCGAGCGGTCGGGCGTCACCCTCCAGCTCGTCGGGGACCTGAGCGAGGCCGTCGTGCTGGGCGACCCGCGCGAGATCGCGAGCGCGGTGTCCAACCTCGTCGACAACGCGGTGAAGTACTCCGACCCCGGCGACGAGGTGTGGATCGGCATCGAGCGCCGCGCCGACGGCGGGCTCTCCTTCTCCTGCAGGGACGAGGGCATCGGGATCTCCGAGGCCGACCAGGCCGACCTGTTCTCGCCACTGTTCCGCTCGACCAACGAGGAGGCGCTGATGCGCCCGGGCACCGGCCTCGGCCTCGGCATCGTGCGCGAGATCATGCAACGGCACGGCGGGCGCATCGAGATCGAGTCGGTGCTCGGTCGCGGCACCCGCGTACGCCTGCACTTCCGGCCCCTCGCGCACCACGGGGCCGCGGGGCCCTGACGCGGCTCAGCCCAGCAGCTCGTCGACCCACGCGGGGACGAGCCGGGTGGCCGGGCCCTGCCGGGAGGCGTCGAAGTCGGACGCGCCGGCGCTCGGCTCGAGGTTGAGCTCGAGGGTCTCGCCGGCGGCCCAGTGGACGAACGCCGCGGCCGGGTAGACGACGCCCGACGTGCCGATCGAGACGAAGAGGTCGCACCGCTCGAGGGCCTCCTCGACCACGTCCATGCCGTAGGGCACCTCGCCGAACCAGACGATGTCGGGACGCAGGTCGCTCGCGCCGCACCCGGGGCACGGCGGCTCGTCAGCCAGGGTGCCGTGCCACTCGTGCCGCTCGTCGCAGCCGGTGCACCACGCCGCCTGCAGCCGGCCGTGGATGTGGTGGACCCGTCGCGAGCCGGCGCGCTCGTGGAGGTCGTCGACGTTCTGGGTGACGAGGAGCAGGTCGTCACCGAGCGCGTCCTCGAGGCGGGCGAGCGCGTGGTGTGCGGCGTTGGGCTCGACCCGGGCGAGGGCCGCCCGCCGCGCGTCGTAGAAGCGCTGCACGAGGCCGGGGTCGTCGGCGTAGGCCTCCGGCGTCGCCACCTGCATCGGGTCGTGGCCCTCCCACAGCCCACCCGCGTCACGGAAGGTGGTCAGGCCGCTCTCGGCCGAGATGCCCGCCCCGGTCAGCACGACGATCCTCATGGCCCCAGTCCTACCAGCCGGTCACCCGTAGGGGTGCGAGCCGGGTGGAGGTGAGGTGCGGACTCCGGTAGAACACTCCGCCATGGCTGACGTCGGAGGGACCCCGGGCGCCGTCGCGTTCGTCGGCGAGTGGGACGGCCCGGTCGTGGCGACCGCCGTGCACGCCGGACACGACCTGCGCCCCGAGATCGCCGAGGCGATGGTGCTCGACGAGGCGGAGCGCCTCCGCGAGGAGGACCCGTTCACCGACCGGCTCGCCGCCGTGGTGCCCGACCGGGTGGTGACGCGGCGCTCGCGCTTCGAGGCCGACCTCAACCGGCCTCGCCGCGAGGCCATCTACCGCAAGCCCGACGACTGCTGGGGGCTCGAGGTGTGGCGCGACGGCGTGCTGTCCGAGGAGCTCTACGAGGGCAGCCTGGCCACCTACGACGCCTTCTACGACGCCCTGGCCCCGCGGCTCGACGCGCTCGCCGAGCGCGGACCGTTCGTGCTGCTCGACGTGCACTCCTACAACCACCGCCGCGACGGCGCCGACCGGCCGGCCGCCCCCGCCGAGGACAACCCGGAGGTCAACGTCGGCACCGGCAGCCTCGACCACGAGCTGTTCGGCCCGTTGGTCGAGCGGTTCATGGCCGACCTGCGCGACGCGTCGGTGGGCTGCGGGCCGCTCGACGCCCGCGAGAACGTCGTCTTCGAGGGCCGCGGCCTCGCGTGGTGGGTGCACGACCGCTACCCGCGGGTGGGCTGCGTGCTGGCCATCGAGTTCAAGAAGACCTTCATGGACGAGTGGTCCGGCGAGCTGGACGCCGAGCGGTTCCGCCGCGCCCAGGAAGGCCTCGCCGCAGCCGTGCCGGGCCTCCACGACGAGCTCGAGCGCCTGCGGTGAGCGACGGCGACCCGGCCCGACCGGGTGCCGGGCTCAGCGCCGCCGACTTGGCCGTCGACCACCGACTCTCCCTGCTCGCCCAGAGCTTCCGCTTCCTGCTCGACGTCACGCCGGTCGACGCCGAAGACCTGCGTGAGGACTTCCTGGCCGGTCGGGAGCCCGACCCGCCGTTCACCTACCGCGAGCTCGAGACCGACCCCGCCGTCGTACGCGCCGAGCTCGACGACATCGACCCCGGTGCGGTCGACGACGCCGTCCTCGGCCAGCTGCTGCGGGCCAAGCAGCGCGAGATGGAGCTCCAGCTCGACATGCTCGAGGCGCGCGACACCGAGGACTTCCTCCCGCTGAGCGTGGAGCTCTACGGCGGCGTGTCGCCGGCGCTGCGCGCCCAGGCCGAGGCGCTGCTGACGGGCATCACCCGCACCGAGCCCAGCGGCACGGCCCTCGACGCCGAGGAGTTCCTCGCGCTCGCGGACGCCGAGATCGCGCGCTACCGCGACGAGGATCCCGACCTCGACATGCACGCCGAGATCCGCTCGGACGTCAACGGCGTGATGGTCTCGGGTGACGTGCTCCTCATCGGACCCGAGACCCGGGTGCAGCGCGCCCGCGCGCAGGCGCTGCTGCACCACGAGGTCGGCACCCACCTGGTGACGCAGGCCAACGGCAGCCACCAGCCGATCAAGGTGCTCGGCGTCGGGCTGGCGGGCTACGACGAGACGCAGGAGGGACTCGCCGTGCTCGCCGAGATCGCCTGCGGCGGCCTGACGGCGTTCCGGCTGCGCCAGCTCGCCGGCCGCGTCGTGACGGTGCACCGGATGATCGGCGGCGCGACGTTCGCCGAGGCCCACGAGGCGCTCGTCGCCGACGACTTCCCCAGCGCCAGCGCCTGGACCACGGTCATGCGGGTCTACCGCTCCGGCGGCATGACCAAGGACGCGATCTACCTCCGCGGGCTCGTCGAGCTGCTCGACCACCTCGGCTCCGGCGGCTCGCTCGACCAGCTCTGGCTCGGGAAATTCTCCCTGCGCGACCTGCCCCTGGTCGGGGACCTCGAGTCCCGCGGGCTGCTGCACCCGCCCCGGGTGCTGCCGCGCTACCTGCGCGACCCGGCCGCGCACGACCACCTGGCCCGTGCGGCCGGCACCGACGACCTCAGCACACTCCTGGAAGGACCCGCATGAAGATCGGATTCGTCGTCAACGACATCGAGACGGAGAAGGCTGAGTACACCACCAACCGGCTGGCTCTCGCGGCGAAGGAGATGGGGCACGAGGCCTGGTACATGGGCATCGGCGACTTCGCCTACGAGCCGGACGGGTCGCTGAGCACCAAGGCCCGCGCGGGCCACGCCAAGACCTACCGCTCGCTCGACCGGCACCTCGCCGACGTGCAGAAGCCCGACGTCGAGCAGCTCATCGGCCTCGACGAGTTCGACGTGGTGATGCTGCGCAACGACCCGGCCGACGACGCCGAGACCGACCCGTGGCGCAACAACGCGGGCGTCGCCTTCGGCCAGCTCATCGCCTCCAGCGGGGTGCTCGTGGTCAACGACCCCACCAGCCTCGCCAACGCGCTGTCCAAGGCCTACTTCCAGCACTTCCCCGAGATCGTGCGACCGCGCACGCTCATCTCGCGCGACGAGGACATGATCGAGGACTTCATCACCGACCTCGGCGGCAAGGCGGTGCTCAAGCCTCTGCAGGGCTCGGGTGGCGCGGGTGTGTTCCTCGTCGACCGCAAGGAGGCGCCCAACCTCAAGCAGATCATCGAGGCCATCTCCCGCGACGGCTACGTCGTGGCCCAGGAGTACCTCCCCGAGGCGGCCAAGGGCGACGTGCGGATGTTCGTGATGAACGGCCGGCCGCTGGTCGTCGACGGCGAGTACGCGGCGTTCCGGCGCACCCCCTCCACCAAGGACATCCGCTCCAACATGTCCGCCGGCGGCAAGGCCGAGAAGGTCAAGGTCACCGACGACATGCTCGCGATGGTCGAGGTGGTGCGGCCCAAGCTCGTCGCCGACGGGATGTTCCTCGTCGGCCTCGACATCGTGGGCGACAAGCTGATGGAGATCAACGTCTTCAGCCCCGGCGGCCTCGGCAGCGCCCACGCGCTCTACGAGGTCAACTTCGCCCCCGCGATCATCGCCGAGCTCGAGCGCAAGGTGGACATCCGCCGCCACTACCCCGAGATCGACAACCACACCCTCGCGACCAGCTGAGGCCTGCCCCGGCGACGGGAGGGACGCTCAGTAGTACCAGGGGTAGGGCGGCACGCTCAGCGGTTGTTGGTGGTCAGTGACGGCACTATGCGGCTGACCTGCGGAAACGTGATTGGGGGCGTTGGTCGCCGACGGCCTACGACGACTCTCCTGCCACGCTTTTGCCACGCACGGGGCCACGCTGTCAGCCTTCTTCCGAGTCGTCATCGGCGCTGAGCGCGGCCTCCCAGTTCTGGCCGCCGTGGAACACGCCGACGACGTTGACCACGATCTCGCCAGACGACTCGTCAACCTCGTAGGCCACGAGCGTCCGCTTCTGGTGGGTGGTCGTCCGCATACCCGGCCGTACGTCGTCGCGCGGTCGACCGGCGAGCGGGAACACGAGAAGCGCGTCGATGTGTTCGAGGATCGCCGAGACGAAGCGCCGAGCAATCTCAGAGGTCGCGTTCTTGGCGATCCAGTCGTCGATCTCGTTGAGTTGCCGTTCGGCTTCCGGAGTGAGGTTGATGCGGCCCGTCATGAACGGGCGGCCCACTTGGCTTCGAAGCGGGCGCGCACATCTTCAGCCGGGATGGCTCGCGACGGATCCGCCTTGAGAGCGTCGTACGCCGCGGCGGCTTCGTTGCGAAGCCACGACTCCGCTGCCGCGTCGAACGCCTCATCGGGGTCGACCGACTCGAGGAGTCGGATTGCGAGGCGTCTGCGCGCATCACTCGGCAGGGACATCCCCGCCTCGTAGGCCTCCGACTCGCTCATGGACATGGGTCGAGTCTACGCCCGCCCAGGGACCCGTCGGAGAACGAAAACTCCTGCGAAGACCGCACGAATCGCGGTACCCCACGCCCAATCTGGCGCCATGTCAAGATCAGTAGTACCAGGGGTAGGGCGACCAGTCGGGCTCGCGCTTCTCCAGGAACTGGTCGCGTCCCTCCTGCGCCTCGTCGGTCATGTAGGCCAGGCGGGTCGTCTCGCCGGCGAAGAGCTGCTGGCCGACGAGGCCGTCGTCGAGGAGGTTGAAGGAGTACTTCAGCATCCGCTGGGCGGTCGGGGACTTGCCGTTGATCTTCCGGCCCCAGTCGAGTGCGACCTTCTCCAGCTCGGCGTGCGCGACGACGCGGTTGACCGCGCCCATCCGGTGCATCTCCTCGGCGTCGTACTCGTCGCCGAGGAAGAAGATCTCGCGGGCGAGCTTCTGCCCCACCTGGCGCGCGAGGTAGGCCGAGCCGTAGCCGCCGTCGAACGAGCCGACGTCGGCGTCGGTCTGCTTGAAGCGGGCGTGCTCGCGGCTGGCGAGGGTGAGGTCGGCGACGACGTGGAGGCTGTGCCCGCCGCCGGCCGCCCAGCCCGGGACCACGCAGATGACGACCTTCGGCATGAAGCGGATCAGCCGCTGGCACTCCAGGATGTGCAGGCGCGCGAGCCTGGCCTTGTCGATGGGGCTGGGCTCCTCGGCCCCGGTGTCGGTGGCGCCGGCGGAGGTGTCCTCGTACTGGTAGCCGGCGCGCCCACGGATGCGCTGGTCGCCGCCGGTGCAGAAGGCCCACTTGCCGTTCTTGGCGCTCGGTCCGTTGCCGGTCAGGATCACGCAGCCGACGTCGGCCGACGTGCGCGCGTGCTCGAGGGTGCGCAGCAGCTCGTCGACGGTGTGCGGGCGGAACGCGTTGAGCACGTCGGGGCGGTCGAACGCGATGCGCACGGTGCCGTGCTCGCGCGCACGGTGGTAGGTCAGGTCGGTGAGGTCGTCGAAGCCGGGCACCACGTCCCAGTCCTCGGGGTCGAAGATCTCACTGACGCCCTCGATCGCACTCATGGATCCGGAGGCTATCGCCCGATGGTCCCGTGGGAGGCGGCTGCCCCGAGGCCCGCCCGCCGACCGCCCCCTGCGGCCCCACCCCGACGGGGACTGGAAGATCGCCGCCGCCCGTGGTGTTGTGGCAGGCATGGCACTGACAGGAACGTACGTCCCCAGCAGCTCCGAGTGGGTCCGCAACCAGGTGGCCGAGTTCGAGGCGAGTGACGGCCAGCGGGCCAACACGCTGGGCGACACCGACTACCCGATCGTGGTCGTGACCTCGGTCGGCGCGAAGTCGGGCAACCTGCGCAAGAACCCGGTGATGCGGGTCGAGCGCGACGGCGCCTACCTCGCGGTCGCCTCCAAGGGCGGCGCCCCGGACAACCCGGAGTGGTACTACAACTTCGTCGCCCACCCCGAGGTCGAGCTGCAGGACGGGGCGGAGAAGCACGTCTACACCGCCCGCATCCTCGAGGGCGAGGAGCGCGCCGACTGGTGGGAGCACGCGGTCGCCACGTGGCCGACGTACGCCTCCTACCAGGAGAAGACCGACCGCGAGATCCCGCTCTTCCTGCTCGAGCGCGTCTGACGCCGGCGCGCAGCCCGGTCTGCCGTTGACACCCCGCTGCTTCGTCACGGCTACCCCGCCCGCCTAGGGTGGGGCCCTCGGGACAACGGGGGGATGTGGCATGACTGGCACTGCTGGCACGGACGGATCGACGGCCCTGAGGGTCTACCTGCTCGACGACCACGTGGTCGTGCGGCGGGGGCTCCGGGCGGTGCTCGAGGCGGAGAACGGCATCGCGATCGTCGGTGAGTCGGGCACCGTGGCCGAGGCGGTGCCCCAGATCCGCGAGCTGGTGCCCGACGTCGCCGTCCTCGACGGACGGTTGCCCGACGGCAGCGGCATCGACGTGTGCCGCGAGGTCAGGTCGGCCGAGCCGCGCGTGCAGGCGCTGATCCTCGCCTGCGACGACGACGAGGACGCGATGGTCGACTCGGTCCTGGCCGGTGCGTCCGGCTACGTCCTCAAGACCGCCGACGAGCGTGAGCTGGTCGACGCCGTGCGGGCGGTGGGGCACGGCCAGTCCCTCGTCGGCTCCGATGTCGCCCTCCGTGTCGTGGAGCGCATGGGAGCGCGGAACCAGGCTCCGGGCCTGTCCCGGCTCACCGACGGCGAGTGGCGGGTCCTCGACCTCATCGCCGAGGGGATGACCAACCGGCAGATCGGCGAGCGGCTGCACCTCGCGGAGAAGACGGTCAAGAACCAGATCACCGGCCTGCTCGCCAAGCTGGGCGTGCAGCGTCGCACCCAGGCCGCGGTGCTGGCCTCTGCGCTCGGGCGCCGGCGACCCCGCTGACGCCGGACCCGACACGGGGGCCAGTCCCGGCAGCCGGCCCCGGGGAGGGGCCGGTGGGACCGGTCAGTCGCCCTGCGGGCGGTCGCGGATCGCGCTGAGCAGCGAGTCGACGGCGTCCTCGGTCGGGGAGGCGGCCTCCTGGTTGGACCGGGCCAGCTGGGCCAGGAGCTCGGCGCGGTGGACGGCGACCGACCGCGGCGCGTCGATGCCGATGCGGACGACGTCGCCGCGCACCTCGAGCACCGAGACGGTGACGTCATCGCCGATGACGACGCTCTCTCCGGCACGGCGGCTCACGACCAGCATGGCGTCACGCTACCCGAGGCGTCGCGCGACGCCTCACGCGATCAGGGGCGTGGCGACCGACAGGCCCGGGTCGTCGAGCACCACCTGCACCGCGCGGTGGGTGGCGACGTCGAGCACGACGGGCGCGGCCAGGTTGGCCGTGGTGCTGGCGAGGGACGCGCCGGCGGTGAGCACGCAGAGCACGACGAGGTCGTCGACCGACGTCGAGCGCAGCTCGGTGAGGACCGCCTCGTCCACCTCGGGGGCGTAGTCGGGGAAGAACGGCGCCGGCGGCACCACGAGGAAGCGCAGCCCCGGCTCGTCGAGCGAGGTGAGGCTGCACAGCACGCCGTCGTCGTCGACCTGCACCAGCGCGAAACGCTCGCGCCCGGGGAAGCCGGGCAGCGGCTGGGCGAGCTCGATCACCGGGATCTCGGGGGCACTGCTCGGCGGCATCACGGTCTCCATCGTGGCGATCATCGCAGAAAGTCCATCAGGCTCGGCTGGAGGACGCGGGCGGTCGCCGCGAGCGCTGCCTGGTAGGCGACCTCCTGCATCTTGAGGTCCACCATGGTGCGGGGCAGGTCGGCGTTCTCGATCTCGGCGAGCGCGCTCGTCAGGGACAGCTCCGCGTCGACCGCGGCGGTGCTCGCCCGCTCGACCCGGGCCGCTCGCGCGCCCACGTCGGCACGGGCCACGACGAGCCGGTTGCCGTCGTCCTCGAGCGCGGCGACCCCGGCGCGGATGCCGGTCTCGTCGCCCGAGCGCAGCGCCGCGGAGAGCGCCGTGAGGTGGTCGAAGACGTTGTCGCCGTCGGCGCCGAACGCGGCGGGCCCGGGCAGCGACACGTCGACGACGACGCCGTCGGCGACCGTGCGGTGGACCGGGTGCGCGTCGCCGGCGAAGGTGACGGCACCGCCCGCCTCGGTGAAGGCGGCGGACCCGGCCGTGGTGCCGCCCAGCACCGGTCGGTCGACGTAGGTGGTGTTGGCGACGCCGAGGAGCGCGGAGCGGAGCTGGTCGATCTCGACCGCCAGCGCCTCACGCGACTGGGGGCCGGCGGCACCGCTGACGGCCTGGATGCCGAGCTCGCGGGCGCGGCGCACCAGGTCGTTGGACGCCCCGAGGGTGCTGTCGAGGGTGTCGAGCCAGCCGGTGCCGTCCGCGGCGTTGCGGGCGTACTGCTGCTGAGCGCCGATGGACGCGCGCAGCCGCATCGCGGTGGCGGCGTCGCCGGGGTTGTCGGAGGCACGGTTGAGCACGCGGCCGGTGGACAGGTGCTCCTGGATCTCCGCGAGGCGCGACAGGCTGCCCTGGAGCCGGTCGAGGGACCGGTCGGTGAGCATCGACTGGGTGACGCGATTGATGGTCGTCATCAGCGCACCAGCCCGGTGCGGTTGATGAGGGTGTCGAGCACCGAGTCGAGGGTCGTCATCACCCGGGCCGCGGCCTCGTAGGCGCGCTGGGCCTGCATCATCGTCACCATCTCCTCGTCGAGGTTGACCCCGGACAGCTGCTCACGCGCGCCGTCGACCTGGCCGGTGAGGCCGGCCTGCGCGGCGGCGAGGCGCCGGACGGAGGAGACCTCCGTCCCCAGGACGCTCACGAACCTCTGGTAGCCCTGCTCGGGCCCGCCGAGGGCAGCGGCTACGGCCGTCGCGTTGCTCCCGTCGCGGTTGGCGCCGCCGGCGACTCCCGACGCGGCGAGCGCGGCCGGGTCGGTGAGGAGCAGCACGAGGGGACCGCCGGGGGCGTTCGGGTCCACCGCGAAGACGGGCTGTCCGGGCGCACCGCTGGCGTCGTGCCCCGCGCCGTGCGCGGCGTTGACGGCGTCGGCGAGGTGCTGCGCGACGGCCTGGAGGTCCGCGCGCAGCCCGGGGAGGGTGGTGGTCAGCAGCTCGGAGGTGCCGCCGATCTCGCCGCGCAGCCCCGACACGGGGGTGGTGGCGCCGTCCGGCCCGGTCACCGCGAGCGCGAGCGCCGCACCGTCTGCGGTCCCGTCGGGCGCGACGCCACTCGTCACCGCGAGGCTGCCGGCCCGGCTGCCCGTCACGAGGGCGACGCCGCCGACGCTGACGTCGAGGCCGCCCTGGCCGTTCTCGACGGCGGTGCCGCCGGTCAGCTCGGCCAGCCGCAGCGCCATCTGGTCACGCGCGTCGAGCAGGCCGGACGCGTCGGTGTTGGAGAGTCGGGCGGCGGTGATCGCCTCGTTGGCCGCAGCGAGGTCCCGCGCCAGCGTGTTGGTCTCGCCGACATCGGCGAGCAGCGACATCCGCTGGTCGCCCTCCTCGGCGGCGACGTTGCGGCGCTGGGCGGCGACCGCCTCGACGAGGGTCTGCGAGGTGGCGAGCACCTGGCTGCGCACGGCGGCGGAGTCGGGGTGGTTGGCCAGGTCGTGCCAGGCCTTGCGCACCTCGCCCAGGGCGCCGGAGATCCCGTCGCCGGCCGGCTCGCCGAGGGAGGCCTCCACGCGGGCGAGGGCGGCGGCGCGGGTGTCGAGGTAGGCCTGGCTGCCGTGCTCGCGGCGGGCGCGGGCGTCGAGGAGCGGGTCGACGAGCCGGTCGACCGATCCGACGCGCACCCCTTCGCCGTGGCCCTCGTAGCGACTCCACATGGCCGGCTGCGCGGGCGCGCCGACGGAGAGGCCGACGACCCGGCGGCGGGCGTAGCCGTCGGTCGCGACGTTGGCGATGTTGCCGCTCGCCACCTCCATCACCGCCTGGTGGTAGCGCAGCGCGCTGGCGGAGGTGGAGATCGAGCCGAAGGTGCCGGCCACGTCACAGGCTCCGGTCGACGAGGCGGTTGCGGGCGGGCTCGGCGGTCGCGCTGCCGTCGGCGGAGTAGCCGTCGACGGAGTCACCGAGGGAGAGCAGGGTCTCGCGCGCCGAGCGGTAGCCGGCGGAGATCAGGTGCTTGTTGGAGTCGGCGAGACGGGTGATCTCGTGCGTGAGCTGGACGAACGCCTCACGGTGCTCGGTGAGGATCGTGCGCCACGGCTCGTCGGCCGCCTCCGCGAGGGAGGCCAGGCTCAGGTTGGCCTCCATCCCGAACGCCGCTGCGGCCGCGTCGGCCGCGACCGCGCGCAGCACCTCGGTCTCGCGGATCGTCGCCAGCAGGCCGTCGATGTCGCGCGTGGCGTGCGCCAGCCAACGGCTCCGGCCGCTGGCCAGCACCAGCTGCTCGACCTCGAGCCGGTAGTGGAGCTCCTCGAGCAGCTCGCGCTCGCGCCAGAGCACGAGGGAGAGCCGCTCCACAGCCGCCGGCGGGGTGTCAGTGATGGTCACGAGACGTCCATCGGCCGCGCCGGCAGCCACCTGAGGAGTTCGCGGCGGAGGCGGCGACGCCCGCGCGGCGGGTCGGGTCATGCCCGTCCGGCGGGACTGACCACCCACCCGTGGCCCGTTCGGGCCATCCCGGTCGGGACCACGGTCCTCGATCAGGCCGCGAAGGTCCTCGGATGTGCTGATCCGGCAGCGGAATCGCCCCGGGGCACCAAGCATCTACCCCGTGCCTGCTAGTCCTTCGCTCCCTTCCCCGGTCCAGACCGCTGCGGTCGCCAGCCCGTCGTCCGCAGGGTCCCCCGCCGCCGCCCCGGCGACGACCGACGACCTGGTGACCGCCCACATCCCGCTCGTGGGACACCTGGTGCGAGAGGTGCTGGCGCGCGTGCCCGGCCACGTCGACCGCGACGACCTGACCTCGGCCGGCCTGACCGCCCTGGTGCAGGCGGCGCAGGGCTTCGACGCCGCCCGCGGGGTGCCGTTCGCGCGGTATGCCTCGACCCGCGTCCGGGGGGCGCTGCTCGACGAGCTGCGCGGGGTCGACTGGGCGACGCGCTCGGTGCGACGCACCGCGCGAGGCCTCGACGAGACGCGGACCCGCCTGACCCAGAGCCTGGGCCGGGTGCCCACCGATGCCGAGGTCGCCTCGGCGCAGGGCATCGCCGTCGACGACGTGCTGGCCAACCGCGAGGACCTCGCGCGGGCCCAGGTGAGGTCGCTCGAGGCCGACGACGCCCACGGGTCGTACGCCGGCTCGCTGGTGTCCACCACTCCGACCCCCGAGCAGGCCCTGGTGCACGCCGAGCTGCTCGACTACCTCGCCGACGCGGTCGCCGCGCTGCCCGAGCGGTTGCGTCGCGTCGTGGAGGGCTTCTTCCTCGCCGAGCAGCCGATGGCCGAGCTCGCCGCGGAGCTCGGCGTCACCGAGTCGCGCATCTCCCAGCTGCGCGCCGAGGCGATGGTGCTGCTGCGCGACGGCATCAACTCCCAGCTCGACCCGCTGCTGGTGCCCGCCCACGAGCGGCCCGGCGGCGTGGCCGCGCGCCGGCGCGAGGCCTACTTCGCCGCGGTGGCCGAGCGGCACGCCGCGGCGCACGCCCCCGCCGCGCGGGTGGCGACGAGCGCCTGACCGGCGCCGCGGCAGAAACCTCCCCCGAAAACCTCAGGTGCCCACCCGGGCGACCGAACAGGACCTCGACGGAGTCCACGGACGGACTCCAGCTAGTGATCCACACCACGGAAGGAATCCATCATGGGTCTTCGCATCAACCAGAACATCGACGCCGCCAACTCGTACCGCAACCTGTCGGTCACGCAGGGCCAGATGTCCAAGTCGCTCGAGAAGCTGTCCTCCGGCTTCCGCATCAACCGCGCCGCCGACGACGCGTCCGGCCTGGCCATCTCCGAGGGCCTGCGCTCGCAGGTGGGTGGCCTCAAGGTGGGCGCCCGCAACGCCCAGGACGGCGTCAGCCTCGTCCAGACCGCCGAAGGCGCGCTGACCGAGGTCCACTCCATGCTGCAGCGGATGAACGACCTCGCCGTGCAGCACAAGAGCGGCACCCAGAACGCCGACTCGCAGGCTGCGCTCACGGCTGAGTTCGACCAGCTCAAGGAAGAGATCGGTCGGATCCAGGAGAACACCAAGTTCAACGGCGACGTGCTCTTCGGCGGGGTGGAGAAGAACTTCCAGGTCGGCCACGACAGCGGCGACATCATCGCGGTCTCCGTCACGGCCCTGGCGAACTTCAACGAGGGCACGGACATGGCGGCGGTCGCCATCACCGACAGCAACACGGTCCAGGCCGCCATCAAGGAGGTCTCGACGCAGCGTGCCGAGCTGGGTGCCATCCAGAACCGCTTCGAGCACACCATCAACAACGTGAACGTCGCGATCGAGAACCTGTCGGCGTCGGAGTCGCGCATCCGCGACACCGACATGGCGCAGGAGATGATGAGCTTCACCCGCTCGCAGATCCTGTCCCAGGCCGGCACGGCGATGCTGGCGCAGGCCAACCAGGCCTCGCAGGGCGTGCTGTCCCTCCTCCGCTGATCGGCTGAGGGAGCTCTCACCCACCCGATGCCGGGCGGGTCGCGGCCGTCGCGACCCGCCCGGCACCACCGGTCCTGATCGGGGCCGACCGACGAGAGGGGACGGCGATGGGATCGGCCAGCATCAGCGGGCTCGGCAGCGGCCTCGACACCGCGACGATCGTCGACCAGTTCATGCAGCTCGAGGCGGTCGGGCAGACGCGGCTGAAGTCCCGGGCCGCCACGGAGAGGTCGGTCGTCTCACTCCTCCAGGCGCTCAACACCAAGATCGCGGCCCTCGCGACGCGGGCGGGCGACCTGGTCAAGCCGGGCGGCCTCACGCCGCTCACCGCCACCAGCTCCGACACCAAGGTGGCGGTCAGCGCCTCGGCCGGTGCCAGCCCCGCCGGCTTCTCGGTGCGCGTCGACCAGACCGCCGCCAGCCACCGGCTCGAGCTCGCGACAGCGGTCGGGCTGGACGCGGCAGGCACCGTCCCCACCGCCCTGCGGCTGGACCGGCTCGACGGCTCCGCACCCCTCGACCTCACCACCGACGGAACGCTCGCCGGCCTCGCCGCCGCGATCAACGACCCGGCCAACGCCACCGGCCTGCGCGCCACGACCGTCAAGGTCGGCACCGAGCAGTACCGGCTCGTGGTGGAGGCGGCCGAGACCGGCGCCGCCGGTGACTTCACGCTCACCGCCGCCGACGGGTCCGACCTGCTCGGCGGGGCCACCGTCCGCGCCGGGCGGGACGCGCAGGTCACCATCGGTGACTCGATCGTGGCCACGTCGGTCACCAACACCTTCGCCGACCTCATCCCCGGTGTGACCCTCACCCTGGCCTCCGACGCCACCGGCACCACCTCGCAGGTGGCCCTGGCCCGTGACCCCGCGGCCGCCACGACGGCGCTCAAAGGCCTCGTCGACGCGGTCAACTCCGCGCTCTCCGACATCGACGCCCAGACCCGGACCGGCACGGGCAGCAGGGGGCCCCTCGCGGGCGACAGCACC
The DNA here is from genome assembly GCF_059621125.1 of Nocardioides sp. Z35_8. NCBI lineage: Bacteria > Bacillati > Actinomycetota > Actinomycetes > Propionibacteriales > Nocardioidaceae > Nocardioides > Nocardioides sp. Z35_8. The sequence continues at coordinate 1,090,774 of NZ_JCAQIE010000001.1, forward strand.
CTGCTCTCGCTGCGGGACCGGCTCCTGTCGTCGGTGTTCGCCGGCGACGGCAGCCTGGCCGACCTCGGGGTGCAGACCGACCGCTACGGCAAGCTCGTCCTCGACGAGGCGGCCTTCACCAAGGCGTACGCCGCCGACCCGGCCGGCGTCCAGGCCCGGCTCACCGCCCCCGCGACGGGGTTCGTCGCCCGCATCGCCGACGTCGCCAAGGTCGCCAGCGACCGCGTCGACGGCACGGTCACCAGCGCCATCACCGGCCGCAACGACGCCATCGGTCGCCTCGACGAGGGCATCGAGGCGTGGGACCTCCGGCTCGAGCTGCGACGGACCGCGCTCACCCGGCAGTTCACCGCCCTGGAGACGGCGCTCAGCCAGATGAACAGCCAGTCCTCGTGGCTGGCCGGCCAGATCTCCGCACTCACGCCCCCGGGAAGCTAAGGACAGCACCCTCATGGCCTACTCCAACCCCGCCGCCTACCTGCAGGCGTCCGTCGAGACCGCCAGTCCGGCCCGGCTGCTGGTGATGCTCTACGACCGGCTCGCCCTCGACTGCCGCCGCGCCGTCGCGGCCCAGGAGGCCGGCGACCACGACGCCGCCCGCCCCCAGCTGCTGCACGCGCAGGACATCGTCACCGAGCTGCACTCCTCGCTCCGGGTCGACGCCTGGGACGGTGGCCCCGGACTCTCCGCGCTCTACTCCCACCTGCTCGTGCAGCTCGTGCGCGCCAACGTCGACCGCGACGTCGTCGCGACACGGCACTGCCTCGACCTCGTCGACGGCCTCGCCGACGCCTGGCGCCAGGCCGCCCTGCAGGCCGCGGTGACGGCATGATCGGGCGAGTCCCCCTGGACGGCGAGGAGCTGTTCCACGCGTGGGAGCGGGCGATCGACGCCCTCGAGCGTGACGTGCTCCTGGCCGAGGGCTTCGTGGCCGACCCGGCCGGCGTGCTGGCCCGCGGGGCCGAGCTGCCCAGCGGATGGGTGCCCACCGAGCTGGAGGGCACGATCCCCGCCACCCTCGTCCCCCGGGCCGCAGCCCTGCTGCGCCGCCAGGCCGCCGTCCGCGAGCAGCTGGCGGGCGCCGTCGGCAGCGCCCGGGTCGACCTCGCCCGGTTGAGGCGCACCGCGCCGGTCGCCCGGGCGACGGGCCCGGCGTACGTCGACCTCTCCGCCTGAGCCTCCCGGCCGGGTGGGCCCGGCATGGCACGGCCGGGTGGTGCGCGCCGGGACCAAGGTCCCGACCTCGGGCCGCGGGCCAGGAAGTCGCCCCGATTCCCTCAGCGAGGAGCGCGAACGGCCGATGCGGGGGGTGAGCACGGAACGCTCGACCCCCGCCGACGGACCGGCACCCGATTCCTCCTGCAGGAGCACCCGTGTCCCTGGGCATGCCCGACGCCGTGTCGTCCGTCCTCGTCTCGGCCCTCGACGGCCTGGCGCTGCGCCAGAGCGTCATCGCCGACAACATCGCCAACGTCGACACGCCGGGCTTCCGCGCCACCAGCGTCGACTTCGAGTCCTCGCTCGCGGCCGCCCTGCAGCACGGTGAGATGCCCGCCTCCGGCGTGGCCCCCGTCGCTCGAGCGACCAACGCGCCCGCCGGCCAGGACGGCAACAACGTCGACCTGCGCAAGGAGTCGCTCGCCGCGGTGCAGTCGCAGTTCCAGTACCAGGTGATGACCCGCGCCGTCTCCGACCGCGCCTCGCTCCTCTCGGTCGCCGCCGGGGCCATGTGATGGGCGCCTTCGACATGCTGCGCATCGCCAACAGCAGCCTGGGCATGCACCAGACGTGGCTCGACGCGCTGGCCCACAACATCGCCAACGCGTCCACCGTCCGGGCGACGAGCGAGGACGCCTTCCAGGAGCAGCTCGTGGTCGCCACGGCCCGCCCCGACGGCGGTGTCGACGTGAGCGGCATCGAGCTCGGCGACGCCGAGGGCGTCCTGCAGCACGCCCCCGACCATCCCCTCGCCGACGCCGACGGCATGGTGCGCGTGCCGGGCATGGACATGACGGTGCAGATGACCAGCCTCGTGCAGGCCCAGCGCGGCTTCCAGGCCTCGGTGCAGGTCACCCGCACCGCGCAGGACACCTACACCGCCGCCCTCCAGATCGGGCAGCGCTGATGAGCATCGGTGGCATCGAGTCGATCGGCGGCTTCATGCCGCTGGCCGCACCCGTCGTCTCCGCCCCGTCGACGGCCACGGCCCCGACCTCCGGCGCCGACTTCGGGAGCATGGTGCTCGACGGGCTCGAGCGCCTCGAGGGCATCCAGGACTCCGCCGACACCCTCGCGGTGCGGGCCGCGTCGGGCACGCTGCCCAACATCCATGACTACACGCTGGCCGCGACCGAGGCGGAGGTCGCGACCAAGCTGACCGTCGCCGTGCGCAACAAGGCCATCGAGGCGTTCACCGAGATCATGCGGATGCAGGTCGGCTGATGAGGACCGGGATCACCCGCGCGCTGGACCGTCTCCGCCGCTCGTTCGCGCTCTTCAGCCCGGGCCAGAAGGTCGTCGCCGTGATCGGCACGGCGGCGCTGCTGCTGGCCGCCGTCATGGTGTTCCGCTGGGCCTCCGCGCCGTCGTACGCCCCGCTGTTCTCCAACCTCTCCGCCGAGGACGCCTCGGCGGTCGTCGAGCAGCTCGAGGCGGACGGTGTGTCCTACGAGATCGGCGGGGGCGGCGGCACCATCTCGGTGCCCCGCGACCGGGTCTACGCCACGCGCATCGCGCTGTCCGGCGAGGGCATCCCCTCCGCCAACGGCGACGGCGGCTACGCCCTCCTCGACGGCCAGGACATCTCGACCTCGCAGTTCAAGGAGCAGACCGACTTCAAGCGGGCGATGGAGGGCGAGCTCGCCGCCACGATCGAGTCCATCGACGGCGTCGACGCCGCCGACGTGCTCCTGGCCCTGCCGCCCAAGGAGGTCTTCGCCGAGGAGCAGGACCCGGCCACCGCGTCGGTGCTCATCGACTCCGGGGGCCGCACGCTCACGCCAGACCAGGTGCAGGCCGTGGTGCACCTCGTCGCCTCCAGCGTCGACGGCCTCGACCCGGCGAAGGTGACCGTCGCCGATGCGACCGGCCGGGTGCTGTCCGACAGCGGGGACGGGGCCGGCGGGCTCAGCAGCGGTCGCAACCGTCAGGTGCAGGACTACCAGGACCAGCTGGCCGCCAAGGCGCAGGCCATGCTCGACCGGGTCTTCGGCCCGGGCAACTCCTCCGTCCAGGTCACCGCGGTGCTCGACTTCGACAAGGTGGTCACCGAGACCACCACCTACGGGCGGAAGAACGCCCCGACCCTCTCCGAGTCGGTGCAGTCGGAGACCTACTCCGGCTCCGCGGCGCCCGGCACCGCCGGTGGCGTCGTGGGCCCGGACGCCCAGCTCGAGACCGGGGGCGCCGGTGGCGACGGCAGCTACAACAACTCCGCCACCGTCCGCGAGAACGGCGTCGACAAGGTCGTCGAGCAGTCGGAGACCTCGCCCGGGTCGGTCGACTCGCTGCACGCGGCCGTCGTGATCGACACCAACTCCGCGGTCGCGGTCGACGCCAGCGAGATCGACGCGCTCGTGTCGTCGGCGATCGGCATCGTGCCCGAGCGCGGCGACACCATCGAGACCTCCAGCGTCCCCTTCGACACCTCGCTCAAGGACGCCAACGCCGCCGCGCTCGAGCGCGCGGCCGCCGAGGAGGCGGCCGCCAAGCGCAACGCCTGGCTGCGCAACGGTGCGCTCGGCGGCGGGGTCCTGCTGCTGGTGTGCCTGGCGTGGCTGCGCGCGCGCCGCAACGCCCAGGCCCGCGAGCACGCGACCACCTACGTCGTGGAGCAGCTGCGGCAGGAGCAGGCGACGCGGGCCGCGCTGCAGGCCTCGCAGGTCGTGGACGACGCGCCGACCGCGCTCGCGATGGCGCCGGTCGTCGAGCCCGTGGACGGGATGCGGGACGAGCTGGTCGCCCTCGTCGAGCGCCAGCCGGACGAGGTCGCCTCGCTGCTGCGCGGCTGGCTCGTGGAGCGCCCGTGATGGGCGTCGTGACCGGGACCGGGGCCCGCAAGGTGGCCATCGTGCTGGTGCGCCTGGGCAAGGACCGGGCCGCGGAGGTCATGTCCCACATGAGCGACGAGGAGGTCGAGGTGGTCTCCGCCGAGATCGCCCAGCTCGCGGCCGTGGAGCCGGCCGAGGCGCAGACCGTGATGGGGGAGTTCTCCGACCTGTTCGCCGCGCGCCGCCGCCAGCTCCAGGGCGGCATGGACCTCGCGCGCGACCTGCTGCAGCGCTCCCTGGGCGACGACCGCGCCGAGGAGGCCGTGCAGCGGCTGCACGCACGGGCGGTGCAGCTGCCCTTCCAGCTCCTGAGCCGGGCCGATCCCGACCAGCTGCGCTCGTTCGTCCGCGACGAGCACCCCCAGGTCATCGCGATCGTGCTGGCCCACATGAGTGCCGAGAAGGCGTCGCTGGTGCTCTCCGGGCTCGCGTCGGAGCTCCAGGCCGAGGTGGCGCACCGCATCGCGACGATGGACCGCGCCAACCCGACCGCGGTGCGGGTCGTGGAGTCCGTCCTCGAGCGACGGTTCTCCTCCGTGCTGGCGCCCAGCGACGCCTCCCGCGTCGGCGGGCTCGGCCCGCTCGTCGACATCATCAACCGCGCGGACCGCTCCACCGAGCGCCAGATCGTGGCGGGCCTGGAGTCACTGGACGCCACGCTGGCCGAGGAGGTGCGGAGCCGGATGTTCGTGTTCGACGACATCATCCGACTCTCGGACCGCGACGTGCAGCAGGTGCTGCGCCAGATCGAGACCGCGCAGCTCGCGCTGGCGCTCAAGGGCGTCTCGGCTCCGGTGCGCGACAAGATCACCCACAACCTGTCCGAGCGCGCCGCGGAGAACGTGCTCGAGGAGGTCGAGATCCTCGGCCCGGTGCGGCTCACGCGGGTGGAGGAGGCCCAGCAGGCGATCATCGCCACGATCCGCGCGATGGAGGAGCGCGGCGAGGTCGTGGTGCGGAGGGCAGGCGACGATGAGTTCATCGACTGAGGCCCGGGCAGGGGCCGGCGCCGCGGCGCTGCCGGCCCTGTCGACGCTGCGGATGCCCGAGCTGCAGACCGTGGAGACCAGTCGTGCGGCCGCACAGGCACAGGGCTACGCCGTGGGCTGGGCGCAGGGTCGCCGCGAGGCCGCGGCCGCCGCGGCGGCCCAGGCCGACGAGCTCGCCCGCCGGGCGGCGGCCGAGGAGGCCCGCCGCGGGGCCGAGCACGCCGCCACCATGGACGCTCTCCGGGAGGCCGCGCGCGCGGCGCACGAGCTCCTGGCCGACGCCTGCCGGCGCGTCGACGACCAGGCCGCCGCGCTCGCCCTCGAGCTCACCCGAGCCCTGGTCGGCGCGGCCCAGCCCGACCCGGCGCACGTCCTCGGACGGGTCCTCGGGCTGCTCCCCGAGCACGCGGTGGTCTCGGTGAGCCTGCACCCCGACGTCGCCCCGCTGGCCGACGACCTCCGCGAGCTGTCCATCGCCGTCGTGGCCGACCCGACGCTCGGGCGCGCCGACGCTGTCGCCCACGCCGGCGACCACGTCGTCGACCTCCGCGTCGACGAGGCGCTGGCCCGGCTGGCCGAGGTGCTGCGATGAGCGTCCTGTCCCCCGACCTCCGAGCGCGTGCCCTCGACGCCGTGGCGCCGCTCCGGCTCGGCCGCGTCGCCGAGCTCCTCGGCCTCCGGCTCCGGATCACCGGGCTGGCCGCGGCCGTCGGCGACCTCGTCTCGGTCGAGGGGGAGCGCGGGGCCGTCGTCCTGGCCGAGGTGGCCGCCAGCGGCCCCGGCGGCCTGACCTGCCTGCCGCTGGGCAGCACGACCGGCCTGCGGGTCGGCGACGTCGTACGCCACACGGGCGGCCCGCTGCTCGTGCGGGTGGGCGACGAGCTGCGCGGGCGGGTGCTCGACGGGCTCGGCCGTCCTCTCGACGGCGGACCGTCGCTCGACCACCTGCCGCAGGTCGGCGTCTCCCAGGCCGCGCCCGCCGCCCTGAGCCGCCCGCGCATCGACCACCAGGTGGGCCTCGGAGTCCGCGCGCTCGACGCCCTCACCCCCTGCGGCCGCGGCCAGCGCATCGGCATCATGGCCGGCTCCGGCGTCGGCAAGTCGAGCCTGCTCTCGATGGTCGCGCGCGGCACCGACGCCGAGGTCTCGGTCATCGCGCTGATCGGTGAGCGCGGCCGCGAGGTCCGCGAGTTCATCGACAACGACCTCGGCCCCGAGGGCCTGGCGCGCTCGGTCGTCGTCGTCGCCACCTCCGACGCACCGCCGGTCGAGCGCCTGCGTGCGGCCGCCGTCGCCACCCGCGTCGCCGAGCACTTCCGCGACAGCGGCAAGCACGTGGTGCTGATGATGGACAGCCTCACCCGGGTCGCCATGGCCCAGCGCGAGATCGGCCTCTCGGCGGGCGAGCCGCCGGCCACGCGCGGCTACCCGCCCAGCGTCTTCACCCTGCTCCCCCAGCTGCTCGAGCGGGCCGGCACGTCGCCGACCGGCAGCATCACCGGGCTCTACACCGTGCTGGTCGAGGGCGACGACATGCAGGACCCGATCGGCGACACCGCGCGGTCGATCCTCGACGGCCACGTCGTGCTGTCGCGCCGCCTCGCGACCGCTGGCCACTTCCCCAGCATCGACGTGCTCGAGTCGATCTCGCGGGTCACCGGCTCCGTCACCGACGTCGCCCAGCGCGCCGACGCCACCCGGCTGCGGCGCCTGCTGGCCGCACACCGCTCGGTGCGCGAGCTCGTCGAGATCGGCGCCTACGTCGCGGGCGCCGACCCCGACGCCGACGTCGCGCTCGCCCGGATGCCCGCGATCGACGCGTTCCTCCGCCAGGGCATGGACGAGCCGAGCGACCTGGCCACCACCTGGCAGAGCCTGCGCGAGCTGGTGGCCTGATGGCGCGCGACAACGACCCGGACGCCGGGATGCGCGCCGTCGCCCGCGTGCGCGGCGTGCGCGAGCAGGACAGCCGCCTCGGCGTGGCCCGCGCCGCCGCCGACGAGCGCGAGTCCGCACGCCGCCTCGACGCGGTGGTCGCGCGCCTCGCCTCCGCCGCCGAGCCGTCGGTCGCCGACCCGGAGGCGTACACGGCCGCCAGGCGCGCCGCCGCCGCGCTCGCCGCGGACGTCACCGCGTCCCGGGCCGCCCTCGCATCGGCCGCGACGCTCACCACCCTCGCGCGCGAGCACTGGCAGCGCGACCGCACCCGGCTCTCGGCCGTCGAGCTGCTGCTCGAGCACCGCGCGCAGCAGCGCCGCGCCGAGCGGCTGCGACGCGAACGGGTCGAGGTCGACGACCTCGTCGCCGCCCGCTGGATGCGCGCCCGCCCCACCGAGCCCTCGGCCGACCCCCTGACCGACCCTCTGACCGACCCCAGCGCCGGAGGCGCCGCATGAGCATCACCGACGTCACCGCCCGCATCTCCCAGATCCAGGCCCAGCTCGCCCTGCTGCCGCGCGCCGGCGGCGCGTCGGCCACCTTCACCGACGCGCTGTCGCGCACCACGGCGGCCTACGCGCCGGGTGCCCCCGCGGGCGCGCCCGGCCCGGCCGGGTCGGTGACGGGCGACCAGGTCGTCACGCGCGCCCTCGAGCTCGTCGGGCTGCCCTACGTGTGGGGCGGCACCGACCCCGAGCGCGGCGTGGACTGCTCCGGGCTGGTGAAGTCCGTCTACTCCACCTTCGGCATTGACCTGCCCCGGCTGTCCGCCGACCAGGCCCGCGCCGGAACGCCGGTCGCGAGCCTCGACCAGGCGCTGCCGGGCGACCTCATCGCCTGGGACAACTCCGGGCGCAACGTCGGCGCCGACCACATCGCCATCTACATCGGCAACGGGATGATGATCGAGGCGCCGCGCCCCGGCGGTGAGGTGCAGGTCGTCCCCGTGACCACCCCGCCCGACTACGTCCGGCGCATCCTCGCCGACCCCGCGCCCTTCGCCACCACGCCGGCCACGGCGCCGACGGCGGCCACCGCGCCGGGCGCGGCCCCCGCCGGCACGCCCTACGCCGACCTCTTCCAACGAGCGGGCTCGACCCGCGGTGTCGACCCCGCCCTCCTGGCCGCGGTGGCCCGCCACGAGTCGGGCTTCGACCCGCGAGCGGTGAGCCCCGCCGGTGCGCAGGGGCTGATGCAGCTGATGCCGGCCACGGCCCGCGGACTCGGCGTCGCCGACCCGTTCGACCCGGCGCAGGCGGTCGACGGAGCGGCGCGGCTGATCGGCGACCTGCTCACCCGCTTCGGCTCGGTCGAGCTGGCCCTGGCGGCCTACAACGCCGGCCCCGGGGCCGTGATGCGCTACGACGGGGTGCCGCCCTACCCGGAGACGCGCGCCTACGTGCAGTCCGTGATGACCAGCTGGCAGGGGGCCGCATGAGCACGATCTCGACCACCATCACCGGCGCCGCCCCGCCGGCCGGCCGGATGCCCGGGGTCGCCCCGACGTCCGCTCCGGCCGGGAGACCCGGTGCGGTCGGCGAGCAGGCCGGTCCCGCGGGGTTCGCCGCGCTGGTCGCCCAGCTCCTCGCCGGCGAGAGCGGCGACACCGTCGCAGGCGCGGACGGCGGCGATCCGGCGCCGGCTCCGGCGGACTCCGGGGAGGCGGGGACGGAGGACGGCGCGGACACCGCGTCCGCCGTTCCGCCCGTCGTGGTGCCCACCGCACCGCTCGCCGCCGTCGCGCCCCACCTCGCCTCGACGCTCGCCGCGGGCGTCCCCGCCGCCGCGCCGGAGGCGGCCCTCGTGGTCGACCCGTCAGGGCACGCCGCGCCGGCCGCGCCGGGCGACGCCGGTGCCCCGGTCACGGTCTCCGCCGGCGCGACCACGACCGGCGGTGCCGGGTCCGGCAGCGGCCAGGGCGCCGGTCCGGACGCCGGTCCCACCCCCGCCACCGACGTTCCGGAGACCCCCAGTGGGACGCCGGGCGGCCCCGCCGACGACACCGGCCCGGCACCGGCGGCCGGTGCGGTGTCCGGTGCGGTGTCCGGTGCCGCGTCGGGCTCGGCGGCCGCGTCGGCGACCGGGCTGGCCACCGGGGGGATGACCATGGCGTCGACCACGGTGTCGACCACGCCGGGCGCCGCCGTGGCGAGCCCCGCGCCGCCCCCGCCCGCCGTCTCCCAGGTCGTGCCGGAGGTGACCCGCCTGGTCTCCCGGGGCAACGGCGTGCACCGGCTCACCATGCTCCTGCAGCCGGAGGCGCTCGGCGAGGTGCGGGTGACCCTCACCGTCCGCGACGGCGCCGTCCAGGTGCAGCTGAGCGGCGGCGGCGAGGCCGTCCGCGCCCTCACCGAAGGGGCCCCCGAGCTGCGTCGCGTGCTCGAGCTCGCCGGGGCGAGCGAGGCGCGTGTCGTCGTGCGCGACCTCGCCGGTCAGGCCGCGAGCCCGGCGCCGGCGGCCACGGGCACCGGCAGCCACGACACGTCGTACGACCCGCGCAGCAGCGCGGGCGGCGACACGCCGTCCCCGGGTGGGGACGCCGCGCAGCACGACCGCCGCGCACGGACGCACGGCGGACCAGCAGCCACGGACGGCGTCACCGACGGAGCGACCGCGCCCCGTCCAGACCAGGTCGGCGGTGCCCGGCAGGGCATCGACCTGACCATGTGAGGAGGAGTCGTGTCGATCTCCGCCACCGAGGCGTCGACCACCGCGACCACCGCATTTCCCACGGGGACGTCGACGTCACCGGCGTCCGCCGACGACAAGCAGATGTTCCTGGAGCTGATGGTCGCGCAGCTGCGCTACCAGGACCCGCTCAACCCGACCGACTCGAGCGCGTTCCTCGCCCAGTCGGCGCAGTTCACCGCGCTGGAGAAGATGCAGGACGTCTCCGACCGCGTCGGTGCGCTGCTGGGCTCGCAGATGGCCTTCGGCGCCGGCGCCATGGTCGGCCAGCAGGTCTCGTGGATCGACGCCGACGGGGTGACCACGCACTCGGGGGCGATCGCCGGGGTCACCTTCGGCGCGCAGGGCCCCGTCTTCGAGATCGACGGCGCACAGGTGCCGCTCGCGCAGCTCCTCTCCGTCGGCACCACCACTCCCGGCACCACTCCCGGCACCACTCCCGGGACCACCGACCCCGCCACGGCCTGAGGCCGTCACCGAAAGGACCCCACCCATGCTTCGCTCACTCTTCTCCGGCATCAGTGGCCTGCGCGCCAACCAGACGATGCTCGACGTCACCGGCAACAACATCGCCAACGCCAACACCGTCGGCTTCAAGGCCTCCACCACCGTCTTCCAGGACACGCTGAGCCAGGTCATGCGGGGCGCCGCCGCGGCCGGCAACGGCAACGGCGGCACCAACCCGATCCAGGTCGGCCTGGGCGTGCAGGTCGCCGCGACCCGCGGCAACTTCACCCAGGGCTCGGCGCAGGCCACCGGCTCGGCCACCGACCTGATGATCCAGGGCGACGGGATGTTCGTGCTCGGCTCCGGTGACGAGAGGGTCTACACCCGCTCGGGCGCCTTCACCTGGGACAAGGCCGGAAACCTGGTCTCCGCCAGCGGCAAGAAGGTGCAGGGCTACGCCCCCGGCGCCACCGGCGGCGCCCTGGTGGACGTCAACCTCGACGCCCTCGCCGCCAGCCTGCCGGCCGGCGTGGAGATGACCTCCTACTCGATCGGCAGCGACGGCGTGGTCCGCGGCACGTTCTCCGACGACGTGCAGCGCGACATCGCCGTCGTCGCGGTCGCCGACTTCACCAACCCGGCCGGGCTCGAGCGGGTGGGCGAGACGGCGTTCCGGGCCAGCGCCAACTCCGGCGCCCCCGAGCTCGGCGTCGCCGGGCAGGGCAGTCGCGGCGACCTCGTGGGCGGCGCCCTCGAGATGTCCAACGTCGACCTGTCGGCCGAGTTCACCAACCTGATCCTCGCCCAGCGCGGCTTCCAGGCCAGCTCGCGCGTGATCACCACCTCCGACCAGGTGCTCGAGGAGCTCGTCAACATCAAGCGCTGAAAAGCAGCAATCTTTAGGTGTCTCCTCCTCGTTCGAGGAAGGGCGTGTCGTAAGCGTTATTCCCGGAATGTCGGTTGTCTCTGTCAAGGTCATCTCACAACGACCAGGCAGCAGTCTGAGGCAGGGGAAGCGCGTGACCCGCGTGCAAGTAGTTCAAGGCGGCACATGGGATGCCGAGGTCATCAAAGGAGACCTCGGCATCCCACCGCTCGACCTCCGGCCAGTCCTATCTCCAGTCCTGCTCGTCGACGGCCGCATCGAGCCGGACGCGACCCGGTGGCTCTCCGAGGTCCACGCGCGCACTGACGGCACTGCTACGGCTCAGTCGTACGGCGACAGCCTTGCGGCGTGGGTTGCTCACCTCCTCCGTCACAACACGAACCTGCGCGGCGCCACCCGCGACCACTTCATCGAGTACGTGAAGGTCCGCACGGTTGATTCAGACACCCGGGTCGCGGGTACCACCTGGCAACGCGACCGCACCGCGATCAAGCAGTTCCACACATGGCTCCGCGAGATGTACGGCATCGCCATCCCTTTCACGCTCACCACTGTCCAGACCCCACGCGGTCCGGTGGAGTCGATGCAAGAGGGGCGAGGCGTCCCATCCTCGGCTGCCTCCGGCACCCCTCTGACCCCATCGCAGATCCCTGACCTGTTGGCGGCCGCGTGGCGCATGAGCCCGAACGGCACCCTCGGCGACACACTGGTCGGTGGCCGCGACGCCGCCTTCATCGGTTTGGGACTGGCGTGCGGGGCTCGACTCAACACCCTCACGCACCTCACCGTTTGGGAACTCCCCGACCCCTCACAGCCGGGTGACCTGATCGAGATGCGCCTGCCGGGAGCCATCGTCAAGGGCCGACGCGAGGTCCGCCTGCCCGCGTTCCGGGCACACCTCAAGCACGTTTGGTCCTACGCACACCCCACCAGCGGTTCGCGCAACCTGCTCCTCAAGGACTGGCGACCCAAGGACCCCATCCGCGTCGCGGACGTACACAACACGTCCGGCCGCTTCTGGGGCATCACCGACGACCAAGGACGCCAGCACGCCTTCAACGAACTCAAGCCCGACGAACGTCGACGCCTCGTCACGCGAGAAGGGCACTCGCCCCTCCTGTTCCTCACGGCCTACGCCGGTGGACCCTTGTCGCGCGACAGTGCGCAGGCCATCACGGGGGACGTCTCTCGCATCGCCGAAGACAATGCCCACTTGAACGACACCTCGTTCCCTCACGTCCACACTCACGACCTGCGACACACCTACGCCACACACCTCGCCGCGGCCTTCATGCTCGGCGTCCCAACGAGCAACGACCGCGACATGCATGGCAGGCCCCACCGTGTCGACATCGGCAACGCCATCCAGATGGCCTCGATTGGTTTAGGGCACCTCAACGAGGGGACGACGGCGCTTTATACGCAGCAGATCGGTCTCATGGTCACGCGGCACACCCTCGGCGACTTCCTCGGGCGGTCTTGATGCCGAGTCGAAGCGACCGCGAGGTCCCACGCCGTAAGACCGCCGACGACGCTGGCGTGCATATCAACTTCGTCACCCAGGCCGAAGTGGTCGACGGCTTCATCCTGATTCACACCAGGGGGACATCGCAGCCTTACCGCCGGGCAGTCCTCGACGGCCCGGCCGGTCTGCAACTCACTGAATCACTGTTGGATCACCTCCACATTCGCGGGGGCACATGGACCTCGTGGGCGACGTTCGACAAGCAACGCTTGTCGTGTCAGACCTTCCTTCGCTGGCTGCGCGACGAGGCTGCGATCGACGATCTGACGAGTCCTGAGTTCACGCCTGCAATGGCGTGGCAAGGAGTGTCCGCCGTGGGTGGGTCCGGCGGTCGGCAGCGCAACTTCCGCACGTTCCTGGCTGAAACGCTCCGGAGTCTGCGGACCGACCACCAAAGCCACCGGTCGCTACTGCACGGACGGTCGCTGCCGGTGGAGCAGTACGACTTGGAGGGTTACGCGCCCGATGTGACCGATGCCATCGAACGGGTCGCGAAGGTGCACGTCGGACGATGGTTCGTCCGCCACCAGGAGGCCGTTCGCGAGGCACTCGGTGACCTGCCGCGCGACTGGATGCGCCTCCCGGCGGAGGACCTATGCGGCGATGCCGCGCTATGCCCAGGTCTCTTCGTGGTCACCCACCAGGAAGTTGCTGCGGCGATGGTCTTGCTGAGCCTGATTGACGACAAGGGTCCGAACCTCTCGGTCATCCACTCGCACACCAGTGACTCGGTCGAGGCCGCCGGGGATGACGCGTTCGTCACGAGCGTCAAGGCGCGCAACCGCCAGGTGCTCCACACACCTGCACCCCGGGGCGGCCTGTTCTCGTACGCGGGGCTGCTGGAGTTCGTCACTGCCGCGACGAGGGTGGCCCGGCACTACCGTGACGACGGATCCGACTTCGCCCGACTCCTCTTCGTCGCCACGGGTGGCACGAGAGTGACAACCGCCCAGCAGGTCAACGGATGGTGGCGCAGCACCGCTGCAGAGTGGCCAGACCCAGACATCCCTCGGCCCGACACCCTGTCGTTTCCACGGCTTCGCAAGGCAGCACTCCTGCGCGGCAAGAAGCACGCACGGGTCGTGGTCGGTCAGAGTCGACGCACCGCTCGGCTCTACCTCGCTGACGCTCTCCCAGACGTCATCCTCATCCCCGGACTCGTCGACACCCAGAACAGCGTGACGGACTACTGGCGCACCCAGATGATCCCCACTCGATCCGACGATCAGGAGGCGGCCGACGACCTCGTGGCCGCCGCGGCGGTGTTGGACGTGGGCGTCGCTATGTGTGCCAGCAACGGGCAGTCCCCGACCGACAACGACAAGCCGTGCGGGCTCGGACCTGTTGCCTGCTTCGTGTGCCCCAACGGGTACCGCACGCCCGAAGTCATCCCCGGACTGGTCGCTGCTGTCGAGTTCACCGACGGCATCCGGAAACACGAGCCCCACGAGTGGGTCTCCGGCGAAGCCCCCGTCCTCAACACGTTGGCCCGCAAGTCCCTCGATCAGTTCCCTCAACCTGTCGTGGCGGCCGTCAGTCGCGACGACGTCAACAACGCCCGCGTCCTCATCGCCTGCGTCTACATGGAAGGCCGCCGACGTGACTGAACAAGCCCTCGCCCCACAGGTGCGCTCGCTCGCCGTTCAAGGCGCCATCGACACCCTCGGCGACCACATCGACGTGCGTGACCTGCTTGACGACGGCCACCGCATCAGCACGCCCATCCGCTACTCGGATGAGCGCTGGGACTTCGCTGGGTACCCCTTCGTGAACCAGACGGTCACCTACCTCGACTTCGCTGACGTCCCGGCCCGCTGGCGTCCTGCGGTCAAGGACTGGGTCCTCATGCGACTCAACCCCGAACTCGCGCGCTCGGGCGACTCAGGCCTCCACGTCGGCGTAGCCATGGCTGAGGTCGCCTCCCACGAGAAGCCCCTCAAGGTGCCCAGCGCCGCGGCGTACATCCACGCAGTGGGTGCCAGCCTCACTGTCATCGACCGGCTGGCCCACCAGCGGCTGGAAGCAGCCGAGTGGAACCAGTTCGCCACGACCATGCGGGCGACCTACCCCAACGCGACGGCTGCGACCCTCGCCGGGTACGCCCGACCTCTCATCTCGCTGTGGTCCTACCGGACCGTCGTCGGACTGCCAGAGGACCTGTTCGGCGGCACCCCTTTTAACGGGCGCACCGTCGAGAAACTGTTCAAGGTGCCGGACAGGTTCCAGAACGGCACCAGGCCCAATGCCGAACTGTGTGGGCCGCTCCTTGGTCTGGCGCTGTTCATGCTCGACCACTGCGCGGAGGACGTCCTGACCCGCCTCGATGCGCTCGCAGCAGTCCCCGACCGTTCAGGGCTGAGCCGCGATGACCAAGACGAACACGTGCTCGCCGTCCTTCGGGACTACGAACGTAGCGGCCGTGCCTTGCCCGCCCTCCCTGACCTCAAGACGGGCGAACTCAGCGCTTCGTGGGGTGTGTTTGTGCGATTGGCTGGGTGCTCCAACAAGGTGATGCGGAACCCCGTGGGACGCTCGGGCAAGGAGTTCAACCGGCTACGCCATGAACTCCCCATCTCGACCCGTGAGGACGGCTTCGACCTCGGCATCACCGAGGTCCCAGATGCATCAGGCGCGCTCGTGCCCTGGGTCGACGCTCTGCCCGCCAGCAAGTTCCGCCTCGGCCTCGACCACTGGGTACCTGCGCTCGCCTACGCCTGCGCCCTCACGATCACGATGCTGACCACCGTCCGCGACCGAGAACTCGCGGCGCTGCCCCATGACTGCCTCCGCTTCGACACCTACGACCGAGGCGACGCGGACGTCCCAGTCGCCCGCATGTCCGGCTTCCTCGTCAAGAACCGGGACACCCCTGTGCCCTCAACGTGGGTCATCTCCGATGACGTCGTGCGAGCCGTCACGGTGCTCCACCGCCTCAAGGCCGCACTCGGCCTCGAACCCAAGTTCCACCCTCAGACCGGCCGCGAAGTACTCCTGCACCCAGACCTCGGCCGCGCACGCGGCGCGGAGAAGGAGCAGGACACCCTCACCCTGCAACTCTCGTGGCTCCGCTGGTTCCGCACCTCCGGCGCGCACCTTGCCGAACGCGGCATCGTGCCGCCCCTCCCCGACCTGCCTGCGTGGCTGAGCCACCGCACGCTCAGGATCACCGGCATCCAGTCCTACGCCAGCCAGACCTGGGGCGACGCCCTCGCAGCCGCACAAGCGCACTGGTCGAACCGCACGGTCGCGGAGGGCTACCTCGGCCACCTCCCACGCTCGGTCTACCTCGCCGACCCCGACGCGATCGAGGAGGCCGTCGAGGCCGCTCGCACCGAAGCCCTCCTCGACATCGCGGCCACCGTCGACGCCGACCCCACCGAGGTCGCAGGAGGCGGCAGCAAACGGCTCCGGACCCTCCTCGACGAGACCAAGGCGCTCGACCTCGCCACCGGCGCCGTGACCCAACGCCAGTTGAACGTCCTCGCGCGCCAGACCGAGCACGTCTTCGTTGGCGAACTCACCGTCTGCGTCCAAGGTCCAGGCGGCCTGTGCGGGAGCGAGGACGAAGCCGACTGGCTCCTGTGCCGCCCCTTCAAGTGCAAGAACTCAGCCATGACCCGCGCCCAACGAGCCCGACTCGAACTGCGACGACGCGGCTGGGCCCGACGCGACGGCGTCTTCCAACGCGCCCGAACCAAGATCGACGAGGACGCCCCCGACCTCGAAGCAGAGTTCGCCTCCCTCGACGACGACGCCGTCCGCAACCTCGTCATCAACGACCTCCCCTTCCCCATCGCCCGCGCCGCACAAGAGGAGCCCACCGCATGACCACCAACCGCGAACTGGCCCAAGCCCTCGCCGAAGCCCTCCGCGAGGAACAGGTAGCCGTCCCCACCCGCGCCCTCATCGCCGCTGTCCTGATGAGCGCACGCGGGGGCGCCCCCACCCGGCTCGGCATGTCCAAGGTCGGCGGCTACTCCTACGGCAGTTCACAGACCCACTACAGCGACCTCCTCGCCGCACTCTGTGAGCGTGTTCCCCACCTCGTCGCCGAGATGGCCGACGACGTCGTCGACCCTGCCGCAGCCGCCCGGCTCCGCGACGACCTCCAGCAGCGCGATACCTCACTAGCCGCACTCCGTGCAGACCATGCCGCCCTCACCGAACGCCACGAACACCTCCGTCGATACGCCCTCGCGGCACACGAGCGCCTTCGAGCCATCGAGGGCGACCAAGGGCTCGAAGAGGCGCGCGTGCTGCCCTTCCAGCCCATCGGCTGAGGGCTGAATCCCGAGAGGCCACGCACGGATCTGCCGAGATGCGTATGCGGCTTAGGCCTAGTTTCCGCAGTCAGCCCATCCGTCGGTCCACCATCCGTCGTCGTGCTTCGCGACCTTGAAGGTGCGGACGACGGTGCCATCAGTGTCCAGTCCGTGGATGCGCGGAGCATTCGCGGTCCCTTCCGACACGAGCGTGAGGCCGCCGGCAAACGGCGCAACCGCCTCCTCGGGCGACGGCTGTCCGGGTCCGCCGTAGTCGATGAGCGTCTGACGAGTACGGGTGCAAGGGAGTGACACCCCTGAGGAAGCCTCAGACTCGTTCGCAGGCTCGGCGGCTTGACCATGGCCGCAACCGCAGGTGAGGAGGAGGGCCAGGGCACAAGCCCCCCGCAGTCGTTGAGTCTGCATAACGCCCCTCCTCGAATAGGCGTTGGACGCTACGGTCCCATCCGCCGTTCCAGCAGCGGATCACCAATCTCTGTGCCTGCCACGCGGCCAGACGTCCGGATCTGCCGCGATGAGTGCGTCCGTGTTCGCCCAATAGGCCACTGATGGCGCCGGATTCCGGCATGCGGCGTGCGGGCCCGTCGCTGCTTCGCGGGCGCTCCCGACGGAGCGCAGTCGGCGTAGTCTTGTGCGCATGGCGGGGCACGAGGACCCAGAGGCCGTCACCGCGGAGGTTCTCGCTGACACAACGCTGATGGCCGCAATTCGGGAGGGCCTGTCCGACGCCGAGGCTGGCAGGACCAGCACGCACCAACAGGTGGTCGACGAGCATGTACGACGCAGAAGCGCTAGGGACGAGGTCGTCCCGCCCGCCGAGC
The DNA here is from genome assembly GCF_059621125.1 of Nocardioides sp. Z35_8. Lineage (NCBI taxonomy): Bacteria > Bacillati > Actinomycetota > Actinomycetes > Propionibacteriales > Nocardioidaceae > Nocardioides > Nocardioides sp. Z35_8. The sequence goes on from NZ_JCAQIE010000001.1 coordinate 1,108,400, forward strand.
ACTAGATCGCGGGTGTCCGGATCGGCCGCGATGGGCTCACACAGGGCTGGCTGCGAGGCCTCCGGCTTCGGTTCTACCGGGGCCGTCGGTCCTCTGACCCATACTGACTGTGGTGGATCGGTCCACGGTTGACAGGTGGACTGCGCCACCCAGCGTTGTCGCGTCGAGGGCCGGTGCTAGGGCTCTCGACGTTGACCGCGTGGGTCCGGGGCGCAGTGGTAGGCGAACTGGATCATCCCGAGTGGCCCGAGCCGTCGTTGCAGGCGGCTCGGGTCACTTTCATGGGCGCATCCTCGTCCTCCTCGGCCGGGGTTGCGTGAGCGGCCAAGTCCTCGATCGGAGGCGAGCCGCGAGCCGGTCTGGGCTCGGTTAGAGCGGGGACCGCCGCAGTGCGGCAAGCATGTCGAGCGCGTCCTCCGAGGGTGGCCCGCCGGGATCAGCCTCCAACGCAGCAGCCTTCGCCGGAGGGAAGCCCAGGCCGATGTACCGCGCCAGCCGGTGACGGGGGACCAGCCGCTCCATCGCCCACGCGTGCACGATGTCGAAGCCTTCGATCGACATCCGCCGGTGTACATGAGCCTCGACGGCGTCGTAGATGACGATCACGTCGATGAGGCCTCGCCCTGCTCTGGTCAGGCTGATGGCTTGGTGGATGGTGATGTTTGTCAGCGCCCACAAGACGTGTGCGGCTGGCTCGTGCCAGTACCAGTAGCGCATCTCGGGAGTCGTCTCCAGCACATGCTGATGCAGCGGCGCCACGACGCCCACCTCCACCGGCGGCAGCACAGCGCTGAGCCGGACCGCGTCACGCGGTTGGAAGCCAAGGTCTCGCAGCACCTCGACCGGCCACGGGATCTCGATCTCCTCGATCACGGTCGAACCTCGCCAGCGTCACTAGATGGGCGTCGCTCGACCATGCGACCTGTACGGACGACCGTAGCCACCTCTCCCGACACCCCACCACTGGATGACGAGGTGTTCGCCCACGGGAGCCCCCGATGTCGCATACGTTCTGTCACATGGGGGCGGAACGAATCGAGGACATCGGGCTCGCAGTCGAGCAGTACGACGACCTCAATCAGCAGTTCTTCACCGGTCAGCACGCCCCCCACGTCTTCCTCCGTCACCGCCTGCAAGGGGCCATGCTCGTCGCGCACGGAGGCGAGCACGTCCAGGCGGCTCTCGACGCTGGCCTGAAGGTGGGCGAACTGGAGAGCCGCGGCGACATGGGTGGAGACGACGTCACCGACGACGACCGATCGCTGTTTGTCGCACTCGAAGCCATCGTGCTGTTCCACCATGCCGCCGAGACCCTGCTGCGCCTCCTCATCGCGTTGGAGAACGACGCGCTCTGCCCATGGCTGGAGGTCGCTCGCCTCAAGCAGCGGGGTGTCTACCCTCAGCGACTGCGCGACCTCCGCAAGCGACTGTTCGAACCACACACCCAGGACAACCTCGCCAAGGTCTTCTACTACCGACAGGACCGCAACACCCTCCCCCCTGACACGAGCGAGGAGGCATGGGTCTCCGCCATGGAGGGGCTCACGATCCTGATCGGCGAGTGCTGCGACCGCCACGACCGCGAGGCCAGCCTGTACAACTCCGCCAAGCACGGCCTCAGTGCTGTCCCCGGCAACGCAGCCATGCAGATGCTGTCGCAAGACGACCCGGCCAACCCGTTCTTGTCCAGCACGGGCCCCTCGATCACCCTCCTCGAAACGGTCATGAACGACAAGGCGGGACGCAGCCAGTGGCAGCAGACCACCCACTGGATCCCAGCGGACCGCAGGCTGGCCCTCACCCACCTGGTGATCGACCAGATCGAGAACCTCTGGACCGTCGCTCGCCTCCGCTACACCAACCAGACCGGCAAGCATCGCGTCAAGCCGCTCCAGCGCGAGACCATCTCCGCGCTCCTGTCCCCGCCGCAGGACGATGACGGCCCCGGGTACTCGTTCTCGGTCCTGTCGATGGGCATGCCGCTGCTGTACGTCCAGGAGACGCCGGACATCAAACGGCGAGTCGAAGCCGCTGCCAACCGAGCCAAGCGACGTCGGCGCTAGACCCATCCAGTCGGCCGCGCAGTCGCACCCTCAAGGTGCTTGGTCGGCGGCCGATACTAGAGACAGGTTTGATGCTCCGAGCACTGTGAGGGGTCTTCAAACGGCAGAGACACCCTCGTTCTCAACGGACAGAGGAGACACCCCTGACATTCCGGCAGAAGCGCTGACGACCGCGGTGGCCGGGCGGCCCGCTCGCCGCCCGGCCACGGGGGTCGGTCGCGGCGGGCGTTTGGCCCGCCGGCGTGGGGGGAACGGTGCGGGTCATGATCGCCGTGCTGTGGCTCCTCACGATCGTGCTGGTACTCCTGACGGTCATCGATCCCCGCAGGCTCTGGTACGCCACGACCGCCTGGCAGTTCAGGCACCCGGAGGCCAACGAGCCGTCCGCGGCGGTGTTCGCGCTGGGCCGGGTCGTGTCGGGAGTCGCGGCCGTGGTCGTCGGCCTGGCCGCGCTGGTCTCGACGGCCGGCGCCGCCGCACCGCTCAGCCAGGACCGGCTCGACGCGGCGGGCCGCAACGCGGCCAGCGAGCTCGCCGGCCCCTACTTCAAGTACGGCACGCCCGGGGTCGAGCGGGTCGCGAAGGCGCTCGGACGCGGTGACGTCACGGTGACCGAGGCCGGCACGGTCACCGAGGACTCGGCGTTCGGCGCGCCCACCCCCACCACCGACCGCTTCGAGCTCGTGAGCGCCGAGGACGCCTCCATCGCCGGCTGCCTCGAGGTGTCCTACGAGGGCGGCCTGTTCCAGGACGCGGACGTCGACGTCGACGTCGAGTACTCCTCCGGCGCCTGCTGACCGCGCCCACTGCACGTCCCACTCCGCGTGGGCGAATTTCCCTCCCGCGCTTGTCTCAGGTCGGGCGCCCGGGGACCGATGGGGGAGTCGAGGCCCACGGACGGGCATCGCGTTCTCTCGCACAGGGATGGTGCACCGACATGATTGTGTTGACCCGGCTCTCCGGCTCCGCGTTCGTCCTGAACGCCGACCTGATCGAGCGACTCGACAGCACGCCGGACACGGTGGTCACCCTCGTCGACGGCAAGAAGTACGTCGTCGCCGAGGGCCTGGCCCAGGTCGTCGACCTGGTCCGCGCCTGGCGTGGCGGCATCATCGCGGCCAGCACCGGAGGCGAGGCCCACGCCTGGGCGCAGCGCGCCCACCTGGCCGCCGTGCCCAGCACTGTCGCGACGGGAGCGGAGGACTGATGGATCCGGCAACCCTGATCGGGGTCCTGGCGGGTCTCGTCATCATCGTCGTCGCCAACGTCATGGAGGGCGGCGACCCCACCAGCCTGCTGCTCGCCCCGCCGATGCTGCTCGTCCTCGGCACCACGCTGATGGTGACGATGGCCGGCGGCACGATCCCCGACGCCAAGCACGCACTGGTCTCGCTCAAGACCGCCTTCACCGCCAAGGTGCGCCCGGCCGGCGACATCGTCCCGATGGTCGTCGCGCTCGCCGAGAAGGCGCGCCGCGAGGGCCTCCTCGCGCTGGAGGAGGACCTGAAGTCGGTCGACGACCCGTTCCTCGTCAAGGGGGTCACCCTGGCCATCGACGGCACCGACCCGGAGGAGGTGCGCGACATCCTCGAGGCGGAGGTGCGCGCCGGCAAGGCGCAGGGCAGGCAGTCGGCGAAGTTCTTCGCCGACGCCGGCGCGTACGCCCCGACGATCGGCATCGTCGGCACGGTGATGGGCCTGGTCCACGTGCTGGAGAACCTCGCCCAGCCCGAGGAGCTCGGCCACCTCATCGCCGCCGCCTTCATCGCGACCCTGTGGGGCGTGATGTCGGCCAACGTCATCTGGCTGCCCATCGGCAACCGCCTCAAGCGGCTCACCGAGCTCGAGGCGGCGCGCATGGAGCTCGTCATCGAGGGCGTCGCGGCCATCCAGGCCGGCGCCAACCCGCGGATCATCGCCCAGAAGCTGTCCTCCCTCCTGCCGGCCGGCGAGCAGCCCGCCGACGCGAAGGCGGCCTGACGTGTGCGGGGCGGTGTCGTGAGCGCCGGGTCGCGCCGGCGTCGGGTGGAGGAGCCCGAGGAGCACGAGAACCACGAGCGGTGGCTGGTCACCTACGCCGACATGGTCACGCTGCTGATGGTGCTGTTCATCGTGATGTTCTCGATGAGCGTCGTCGACGAGCGCAAGTTCAACGCCCTCAAGGCCGGCCTCGCCGCCGGCTTCGGGGAGTCCACGTCGGTGATGACGGGCTCGGAGTCGATCCTCGAGCAGCCCGGCACGGCCTCGATCGCACCGGTGCGTGCCGAGAACTTCCCCGGATCCTCGCCGAGGGACCAGCGCGCCGAGCGGGCGCTGGCCGCCCAGGAGGCGCGGTACGCCGACGCGCGTGCCGAGCTCGCCCGGCTCGACGAGCTCGGCGACCAGCTCGCCCGGGCGCTGCGCCGCGCCGGGCTGGCCGACGACGTCACCCGCACCATCGACGACCGCGGCCTGGTGCTGAGCCTCACCTCGCGCCACGTCGTCTTCGAGCCCGACCGTGCCGAGCTCAGCGGTCGCGGCCGCCGGGTGCTCGAGGCCGTCGCGCCGGTGCTCCGCGCGAGCACCGAGGACCTGCGCATCGACGGCCACACCAACCAGGTGCCGGTGAAGCCGCGCTACTTCGCCACCGACTGGGATCTGTCCTCGGCGCGGGCGGTGACCGTGCTGCGCTACCTGCAGGAGGTCGGCGGCCTGCCCGGCGAACGCCTCAGCGCCGCGGCGTTCGGCCACGAGGACCCGCTCGTGGACCCCGCGCGGCCGGGGTCGCAGCGGGTCAACAAGCGGGTGGACCTCGTCGTCCTCTCCGCGCTCCCCGCCTCGGCTCGCGAGCTGCTCGACGACGTCGCGGCCACCCCTGACCCGACCACCGGAGGATCGTCATGAGCACCATGCTGGACCGGCCCACCGCGCCCGCGACCGAGACCGCGGCGCCGAAGCGGGGCAAGAACACGCTCGTCCTCGTCGGCCTGGCCCTGGCGCTGGTCGCCGCCGGCTGGTGGTTCCTGCTGAGACCCGGCGCGCCCACCGAGCCGGAGCCGGGCGAGGTGATGACGATGGAGCCGATCCAGATCAACCTCGCCGACGGCCACTACCTCCGCATCGGCGTCGCGCTCCAGCTCTCCGCCGACGCCCACGCGGCCGACGGCAGCAAGGCGCTCGACGCGACGATCGACCTCTTCAGCGGCGGGGACGAGGCCCAGCTGGCGAAGGCGGGCGAGCGCCAGAAGCTCAAGGACCGGCTCGAGGAGCGGCTCCACGAGGACTACCACGGCGACGTGCTGGAGGTGTACTTCACAGAGTTCGTCACCCAGTAGTCCTCAACTCGGTCCGGCCCGGGCCGATGGGTGGTGCGTGACCTCCCCGCCGCCCCGCGACGACCTGCGCCCCACCGTGCACTCCGGTGCCCGGTCGCGCCGGCGCGCCCGCGGCGGCGCGACACCGACGGCGTACGACTTCCGCCGGCCCGTGCAGCTGTCCCGCGAGCACGCCCGGCTCCTCCAGGTGTGCCTCGACCGGTTCGCGCGCCAGATGGCGACGGTGGTCACGTCCGCGCTCCGCACGGTGTGCACCGCGCAGCTGCTCGACGTGTCGGAGCGCACCTACGACGAGCACGTCGCCACGCTGGACGAGCTGACGTACGCGGTGACGATGAGTGCCGAGCCGCTGCCCGGGCACGCGCTGCTCGACGTGCCGCTGTCGTTCGTGATGAGCGCGATCGACCACATGCTCGGCGGCGCCGGCGCCGGTGTGCAGCCCCGGCGCCCGCTCACCGAGCTCGAGTCCGCCGTCGTGCACGACCTCGCGGTGCGGCTGCTCGACGAGCTCTCCCGCAGCCTCGCCGGCATCGTCGCGACCACACCGGCCCTCGTCGGCGTGGAGTACGACCCCCGGATGGTCCAGGCGGCCGCGCCCGGCGAGACGGTCGTCGTCGCCGCGTTCGAGCTCCTCGTCGGGGACCGCCGGCATCCGGTGACGTTGTGCCTGCCGCTCGTGGGCCTTCACCCCCACCTGGTCCGCGCCGCGGCCCCCGCACCGGTCACCGAGAAGCAGCGACAGCAGCGCTCCCGGGCGGCCGAGCTCGTCGACCGGCGCTTCCGGGACGTGCCCGTCGACGCCGTCGTCCGGTTCCGCACGTCCCACCTTCCGCCCGACGCCCTCGCCACCCTCGCCGTCGGCGACGTGGTGCGCCTCGGCCACGGCGCCACCGACCCGCTCGACGTCGTCGTCGGCGAGACCACCTTCGCCCAGGCCACGGCCGGCACCCACGGTGCCCGGCTCGCCGCGCTGGTCGTCGGCACGACCAAGGAGAACGCATGAGCACCCTGACCGTCCCCACCGCCGAGCAGGCCCTCGGACCCGTCACGGCGGCCGCCGCGGCCGCGGCCGGCGTGCTGCCGGCGCCGACGGCCCTCGTCGCGGGCACGCCGGCGCCCGGTGGCCCGGACGCCGCGGCGGGCTTCGCCGGGGCGGTCGTCGCCGACCTGCACCTCCCGGGCGCGCCGCGCATCGCCGTCCTGGTGGGCGCCGACCTCGTCGACGCCCTCGCCGCCAGCCCGCTCGGTGGCCTCGACCTGGCCGCTGCGACGCAGCCGGCCCTCGACGCCGCAGCCGCCGCGCTCGGCACCGGGTGCGGGGCGGCCCGCGAGGTCGCGACCGAGCTCGTCGGATCCGACGTCGCCGGGCCCGCCACCGCGGTCCCGCTCCTGGGCGGCGGCGTGCCGTGCGGCGCGCTTCTCGTGCCCGACGCGGTGATCGCGACGGCGGGTGCGCTCGCCCCAGGTGTCGCCTCCGCAGCCCCCGAGGAGGCCATCGCGCTGCCCGCCTCGCGCGGCATCGAGATGCTGTACGGGGTCGACCTCGAGGTCGCCGTCGAGCTCGGCCGCACCCGGATGACCGTGCGCGAGCTGCTCGCCCTCTCACCCGGCGACGTGCTGGAGCTCGACCGCGCCGCCGGCGGCCCCGCCGACCTGTTGGTCAACGGCCGCCTCATCGCCCGCGGCGAGGTCGTCATCGTCGACGAGGACTTCGGCCTGCGGATCACCGAGATCGTCGACGACAGCGCAGCGGGCTGACGTGCTCGAGCTGACCGTACGACTGGTCGCCTCCCTGGCGGTCGTCGTGGGACTCCTGCTGCTGCTCGCGCGACTGGTCGGCAAGCGCTACGGCGCCCGCCCCGGTGCCCCGGTGCAGGTCGTGCACCGCCAAGCGCTCTCGCGCAGCGCCTCCGTCTCGGTGATCACCGTGGGCGGGCGGGTGCTGGTCCTCGGCAGCACCGACCACCAGGTCAGCCTGCTCGCCGAGCTCGACCCCGACGAGCTCGACGGGCTCGACGGGCTCGACGGGCTCGACGGGGCGCTCCTCGACCACGAGCTGCCCGCCTGCGCCGTCGCCGAGGCACCCGCGCCGCGTCCGGTCGACGTCGCCGACGCCCGGCGCGGGGCACACCGCGCCACCCCCGCCGCACGACGTACGCCGTCCGAGCACGGCGCGCTGTCCGGGTCGGTCCTGTCCGGGTCGGTCCTGTCCGCGCAGACGTGGCGCCAGGCCGTCGCGGCCGCCACGGGCAAGGCGTCGTGAGCGCGCGCAGGCGGCTCGCCCGACTCCTGGCCCGACTCCTGGTCGCCACCGTCGCCTCGGCCCTGGGAGCCGTCGCCGTGCTGCTCGGACTGGGCGCTCCGGCGGCCGCGGCGGCCCCGGCCGCCGGCCCCGCGGCGACCGTGGTGGTCGCGGTGCCGATGACGCCCACGGCGCCCGACGGCCCCCGCGGCCCGCGCGCCCCCGACGGCCCCGGCGGCGGGGACAGCTCGGTGACGATCGACCTCGGTGGCCTCACCGACAAGCCCAGCACGCCGGTCACCGTCATCCTGGCGCTGTCGCTGCTCTCGCTGCTCCCGGCCATCCTGCTGACCTGCACGAGCTTCACCAAGGTCCTGGTGGTGCTCGGCCTGACCCGCAACGCCCTCGGCCTGCAGGGCATCCCGCCCAACCAGGTGCTCGCCGGGCTCGCCCTCTTCCTGTCGCTGTTCATCATGGCGCCGGTGCTGGGCCAGATGAACGACACCGGCCTCCAGCCCTACCTCGACGGCGACAAGACCGCCACCGCGGCCTACGGGGACGGCGTCGAGCCGTTGCGCGACTTCATGCTCGACCAGACCGGCGACGACGAGCTGCGACTGCTGACCAACGTGGCCGGGCGCGACCTGCCCGCCAACCGGGACGACGTGTCGATGGCCACGCTCGTGCCGTCCTTCGTGCTCAGCGAGCTCAAGCAGGCCTTCATCATCGGCTTCATCGTCTTCATCCCGTTCCTCGTCATCGACATCGTGGTGAGCGGGGCGCTGATGGCGCTGGGCATGATGATGATGCCGCCGGTGATGGTGTCGCTGCCGTTCAAGCTGCTGCTCTTCGTCCTCGTCGACGGGTGGGGCCTGGTCATCACCTCCGTCGTGTCGAGCTATCGGTAGGCCGCCATGACCGACACCACCGTCATCAACATCGCCCTGCAGACCATGGTGGTCGCGCTGAAGCTCTCCGCGCCGATCCTGGTGACCTCGCTGGTCATCGGGTTCACCATCTCGCTGTTCCAGTCGATGACCCAGATCCAGGAGTTCACCCTCGCCTTCGTGCCCAAGCTGGTCGGGGTCGGGGTCGCGCTGCTGATCTCGGGCGGCTGGATGCTGCAGACCCTCGTCGACTTCACCGAGGACCTCTTCGACCTCATCCCCACGCTGCTGGGCTGAGCCATGACCCTGACCGTGGCGGGCGAGCCGCTGCTGGCCTACCTGCTGGCGTCGGTGCGCATCATCGCCTGGCTGGCCCTCGTGCCGCCCTTCGCCGGCCGCGCCGTCCCGCTCATGGCCAAGGTGGTGCTCTCGCTCGGCCTCGCCTTCGCCGTCGTGCCCTCCGTCGAGGGCGGCAGCATCCCCACCGCGACGGGCGGGCTGCTCCTGACCACGCTCACCCAGGTCGTCGTCGGCTCGGCGCTGGGCCTGGTGACCTACGTCCTGCTGGCGGCGGTCGCGACGGCCGGCTCGCTCATCGACACCTTCGGCGGCTTCCAGCTCGCCCAGGGCTTCGACCCGCTGTCGATGAACATGAACACCGTCTTCGGCAAGCTCCACCAGATGCTCGCCGTGATGATCCTGTTCGCCACGGGCGGGCACCTGCTGGTCCTCGGCGGCCTGCTGCGCACCTTCGACGTGCTGCCGCTCGGTGAGGTGCCGCGCCTCGAGGGCGCCTCGCACGTGCTGCTGACGGCGTTCGGCATGTTCTTCGTGACCGCCGTGCAGATCGCGCTGCCGCTCGTGGCGGTCCTCTTCGTCGCCGACCTCGGGCTGGCGCTGCTCACCAAGGTGGCGCCTCACCTCAACGCCATCAACGTGATGTTCCCGGCCAAGATCGGCCTCACCCTGCTGCTGCTCGGCCTGTCCTTCCCCGTGCTCCCGGAGGCGGTCTCGCGTCTCGTCGACCTCGCCAACGAGGCCCAGTTCACGCTCGTGGGTGGGTGAGCGATGTCGGAGGAGAAGACCGAGAAGCCCACCGCGCGCCGGCGCAAGGAGTCGCGCAAGGAGGGCCAGGTCCCGCGCACCCAGGAGCTCGGCGGGTGGCTGACGCTGCTGATCGTGGCGATGGTGCTGCCGCCCCTGCTCGGCCGCGAGCTCACGGCCCTCGCCGAGCTGATGCGCGACTGCTTCAGCCTCGACGGCCGGGTGGAGGTCGCCGACGCCACCACGCTGCTCGGCCGCGGGGCCCAGCACGTGCTGGTGACGCTGGTGGTGCTCGGCTCGGCGGTGATGGTCGTCGGCGTGGCCGCAGCGCTGGCCCAGGGCGGGTTCTTCATGGCGACCAAGTCGGTCAAGCCCTCGCTCAAGAAGCTCGACCCGATCCAGGGCTTCAAGCGCGTCTTCGGCCCGCAGGCGCTGTGGGAGGGCGCCAAGATGATGCTCAAGAGCGCCGTCGTCGGCTTCGTGGCCTACGGCGCGGTGACGGCCATCATGCCGCTGATCGGCGGCCTCGTGCCGATCAGCGCGGTGCTCGAGGCGGTCCACGACGAGGTGCTCGGCCTGCTGCGCACCGTCGCGGTCGCCGGGCTCGTCATGGCCGTCGCCGACTACGCGGTCGTGCGGCGCCGGATGGGCAAGAAGACCCGGATGTCCAAGCACGAGGTCAAGCAGGAGAGCAAGCAGACCGAGGGCGACCCGATGCTCAAGGGGGCGATCCGCTCGCGCCAGCTGGCCGCCTCGCGCAACCGGATGATGGCCGACGTGCCCACCGCCGACGTGGTGCTCGTCAACCCCACCCACGTCGCCGTCGCGCTGTCGTACGACGCCAGCCGGGGGGCGCCGCGAGTGGTGGCCCGCGGCCAGGGGCTGGTGGCCCAGCGGATCCGCGAGCGGGCCTTCGAGCACGGCGTGCCGCTGGTGCGGGACGTGCCGCTGGCCCGGGCCCTGCACCGCTCCACCACGGTCGGCCAGGAGATCCCGGCCGAGCTCTACGCCGCGGTCGCGCAGGTCCTCGCGTTCGTCATCTCGCGCCGCGTGTCCGGGGTGCGCGGCGGCGAGCACGGCACCCCGCGGACCGACCCCGAGCTGCCGGACGCGCCCGCGGCGGGACGTCGGCGCCGGGCGGTCGGGCCCGCTGCTCCCGTCGCGCCGGGACCGGCCACCGCCAATCCCTCAGGTGCGGGCGCCGCCGGCCGATGGGAGGCGTGAGGCCAGGACGGCGTCACCCGGTGCCACGGACGGCGCGACCCGCGTCAGCGACGACCCGAAAGGCATCCTCACCCGTGGTCTCCAAGCGCCTTCTCCAGCTGGGTGTGCCCGCCGGCATCGTGCTCATCATCGTGATGCTGGTGGTGCCGTTGCCGCCGGTCATGCTCGACATGCTCATCGCGTTCAACATCACCAGCGCCCTGCTGGTGCTGCTCGTCGCGATGTTCGTGCACCGGCCCCTGGAGTTCGCGGCCTTCCCCGCCGTCGTGCTGGTGCTCACCCTCTTCCGCCTGGCGCTCAACGTCAGCGCCACCCGGCTGGTCCTGCTCGACGGCTACGCCGGCAAGGTCATCGACACCTTCGGCCACTTCGTGGTGGGCGGCTCGCTGATCGTCGGGCTGATCGTCTTCGCGATCCTGCTGGTCATCCAGTTCGTCGTGATCACCAAGGGCGCCGAGCGGGTCGCGGAGGTGGGCGCGCGCTTCACCCTCGATGCGATGCCCGGCAAGCAGATGGCCATCGACGCCGACCTCAACTCCGGGCTCATCGACGAGGACGAGGCCCGGCGACGCCGCCACGAGGTGCACGCCGAGGCCGACTTCTACGGCTCGATGGACGGCGCGTCGAAGTTCGTCAAGGGCGACGCCATCGCCGCGATCGTGATCACCCTCGTCAACCTCCTCGGCGGGTTCGCCGTCGGGATGGCGCAGCGGGGCATGTCGTTCGGCGACGCGATCACCACCTACAGCCTGCTCTCGGTCGGCGACGGCCTGGTCTCGCAGATCCCCGCCCTGCTGCTGTCGACGGCCACCGGCCTCATCGTCACCCGCAACACCGGCGACTCCGACATGGGCTCCGACATCCTGCGACAGCTCACCAACAACAAGGTGCCGCTGCAGATCGCCGGCTTCGGCGCGCTCGGCATCTGCCTGATCCCGGGCCTGCCCAAGCTGCCCTTCGTCGTCGCCGGCGGGATCATGCTGCTGGCCTCGACGCGGGTGCCCCAGCCGGCCGCCGACGAGCCCGAGGTGGTGGCGGAGCAGGCGCTGAGCTCCGCGCCCGACACCCCCGAGCTGCTCGCCGCCGAGATCCGGGTCGACCCGCTCGGCCTCGAGCTCTCGCCCGACATCATCGACCTCGTCGACCCCGCCAGCGGCGGCGACCTGCTCGACCGGGTCAAGGGCCTGCGCCGCAAGATCGCCGGCGAGCTCGGCATCATCGTGCCGCCCGTGCGCACCCGCGACAGCATCGACCTGCCCGCGAGCACGTACGCCATCCGCCTCTTCGGCATCGAGGTCGCGCGCGGCGAGGCCCCGCGCGGCACCGTCCTCGCGATCGGCGACCACCTCGGCGCCCTGCCCGGCCAGCCCACCCGCGAGCCCGTCTTCGGGCTCGAGGCGTCGTGGATCCCCGCCGAGCTGCGGGTGCAGGCCGAGCTCAACGGGGCCACGGTCGTCGACCGGTCCTCGGTCATCACCACCCACCTCGCCGAGGTCGTGGGCCAGCACGCCGCCCGGCTGCTGGGCCGCGAGGACGTCAAGACGCTGACCGACCTGGTCCGGAGCAGCCACCCGGTCGTGGTGGAGGAGCTGACCCCGGCCCAGCTGAGCCTCGGCGAGGTGCAGCGCGTGCTGCAGGGCCTGCTCGCCGAGGGCGTCGCGGTGCGCGACCTGGTGCGCATCTTCGAGGCGCTCTCGCTCGAGGCGCAGGCCACCAAGGACCCCGACGTCCTGGTCGAGGCCGCTCGCGCCTCGCTCGGCCCGGCCATCGCCGCCCCGCACCTGACGGAGGGCGCGATCCACGTCATCAGCTTCGAGCCGATGCTCGAGCAGCGGATGCTCGAGGCGGTCCGTCCCGGCGACCACGGCCCGGTCGTCGCGCTCGACCCGATGATCGCCCAGAGCGTGCTCGGCGAGCTGTCCGACCTGCGCACGGCTGCGGAGGAGCGCGGCCTGCGCCCGGTCGTGGTCTGCGCGCCCCAGCTGCGCGCGGCCGTACGCCGCATGGTCGCCCCGGCGCTGCCGAGCACCCCCGTCCTGTCCTACACCGAGCTCGCCGGCGCCGCGCAGGTGCGCTCGGCCGGCACCGTCACCGGCGACCGCCTGGCGGTGACCGCGTGAAGCCGATCTCCGGGACGGTGCTGGTCGTCGCCGCGCTCCTCACCTCGCCGGCCCTGGCGGGCGCCGCGACCGGTGCCGTGCCGCTCGACGTCGCCCTCGGTCGCTACCTGCTCGTGACCGGACTGTGCTGGGTGCTGCTCACCATGGCCGCGGAGTGGCTCTGGTCCGAGCCTCAGCCGGCCGTCGGCGCGGAGCCGCCGCCTGCCGCAGCTCCTCCTGACGCCACCGCCACGGAGCCCGACCCGGAGCGACCCCGACCCAGGTGACCGGGTGCGGGGGCTCCGGCTCGCTGCAGCGGCAGACCCTCAGTGGTGGAAGGCGGGGTGGGGAGCCTCGACCGGCATCGGCCCCTCGAGGTTGTCGAGGTAGACCGTCTCCTTCTCGATGTCGGCGAGGAGATCGGCGGCCAGGTCCATGCTCAGGCCGTTGCGCACCACGATCCGCTGGACCGTGAGGTCGGTCATGTCGTCGGGCATCGGGTAGGCCGGCACCAGCCAGCCCTTCATCCGCAACCGGTCCTGGAGGTGGTAGAGGTTCCAGTTGTCGGTGTGGCCCTTCTTGAGACGCCAGGCGAAGACGGGGATGTCGCTGGCGTCGTTCCACAGCTCGAACGCGTCGATCTTGGCGATGCCCTCGGCGAGGAACTTCGCCACCTTCTGCGACTCCTGCTGCACCGACCGGTATCCCTCGTAACCCAGTCGCAGGAACATGTAGTACTGCAGCAGCACCTGGGCGCCCGGCCGGGAGAAGTTCAGCGCGAAGGTGGGCATCTCGCCGCCGAGGTAGCTGACCTCGAAGACGAGGTCCTCGGGCAGCCACTGGCGATCGCGCCAGACGATCCAGCCGAGGCCCGGGAACACCAGGCCGTACTTGTGGCCCGACGTGCTGATCGAGTGCACGCGCTCGAGGCGGAAGTCCCAGAGGAGGTCGGGCTGGAGGAACGGCGCGATCATCGCCCCGGAGGCTCCGTCGACGTGGATGGGGACATCGAGGCCCGTCTTGGCCTGGATCTCGTCCAGCGCCCGGGCGATGTCGGCCACCGGCTCGTACATGCCGGTGTAGGTCACGCCCATGATGGCGACGACGCCGATGGTGTTCTCGTCGACGTAGGTGTCCAGGTCGTGGCCGTCGAGCGTCTTGTGCTCCTCGCTGATGGGCACCAGGCGGGCCTCGACGTCGAAGTAGTTGCAGAACTTCTCCCAGCAGACCTGCACCGCCGAGGACATCACGAGGTTGGGCTTGGTGGTGTCCTTGCCCGCCTCGCGGCGCGCGTGCTGCCAGCGACGCTTGAACGCGAGCCCGCCCAGCATGCACGCCTCCGAGGAGCCGATGGTTGAGGTGCCGATGCTCGTCTCGGGGTCCGGCGCGTTCCACAGACCGGCGAGCATGTGCCAGCAGTTGTCCTCGATCGCGGCGGTCTGCGGGTACTCGTCCTTGTCGATCATGTTCTTGTCGAACGCGTTCTCGTACACCTGACGGGCGTCGTCGTCCATCCACGTCCCGACGAAGGTCGCCAGGTTCAGCCGCGAGTTGCCGTCGAGGATGGTCTCGTCGTCGACGATCTGCTTCGCCGTCTCCGGCAACGACTCCTGCTGGGGGATGGTGCGGCGCGGGGCGACGGTCGCCTCGCCGGGCCGAGAGAAGAGCGGCTCCGACGGGCCGTCTGTCTGCGGTGAGGTCATGACTCATCTCCGATCTGCGCGGTTGTGTGGGTCCTCAATCGAGGCTATGCGCACACGCGCGGCTGCCCAGAGGCGTCCGACCGGTGCCGTTCGACCCGGTGGGCCGGTCGCGGGGAGACTCCGCCGCGGCCGGGACGACCGGTCCGGGACGGCTGGAGCCGGACGCCTCGCGCACGCCTGGAGCGGAGCGCTCAGGCGCGGCTGATCGTCATCGCCAGGCCCAGGAGGTGCCCGAACCGCGCGAGCTCGGAGTCGAGGAACTCCGGGCCGCCGCGACGTCCCATCAGGACGAGGTCGTCGCCGAAGGGAGCGGCGCACTCCACGTAGACCTCGTCGCCCGGCAGGCGGGTGGGGGTGGCGACCTGCTCGACGTCGTAGGCCGACGGCGCGGCGTCGGTGGCGTGGACGACCCGCGCCCCGACGCCGTCGACGCCGGGCGTGACGCGGGCCGCCCAGTCGACGCGGAAGGCGACCGGCAGCATCTCGACGAGCCGGTCGGGCGCGGTGGAGGGGTCCTCGGTGAGGGCCTCGACGACCTCGAGGTCGAGGAAGAGGTTGCCGCCCGCGGCGTAGCGGTTGATCCACAGCACGCTGACGCCGTCGAGGGTGCCGCAGGCGGAGACCACCGAGTCGGGCATCGTCCCGTGCGCCATCTCGAGGAGCACGTCGTCGACGGCGAAGCCGTCACGCTTCTCGACGATCTCGATCGCGTCGATGTCGCCGCCGGCCTCACCGATGGCGGTCGCGACACGACCCAGCGACCCGGGGACGTCCGGGAGCTCGACGCGCATCAGGTAGGGCATGCGTCGAGGCTAGCGGTCACGCGTGTCATGCACATTTCAGACGCGCGACGGCGGGGCGCCGACGCCGTGGTCGTCGTCATGGTCGCCGGAGCGCCCCGCGGCCGCGAGCCGCACCGCGAGGCCGCTCGCGCGCTGGGCCCGGCGCCCGATCGCCGCCCGGATCGCCGGCTCCGAGCCGACGACGCGCACGCGGGACCGGGCCCGGGTGACAGCGGTGTAGAAGAGCTCGCGCGAGAGCAGCCGGGAGTCCTCGTCGGGCAGCAGCACCGTGACGACGTCGGCCTGCGAGCCCTGCGACTTGTGGATCGTCATCGCGTGCATGGTCTCGACGTCGCCGAGGCGGGAGGGCGCCAGGTCGCGCGGTCCGTCGCTGGCGGCGATCACCGCGCGGGGCCCGGCGGGGGTCAGCACGACCACTCCGCTGTCGCCGTTGTAGACGCCGAGCTGGTGGTCGTTGGCCGTGACCAGCAGCGGCCGGCCGACGTAGGCCCGCTCGTGGAGCGGGTCGCCGGTGACGGCGGTGAGCCAGTGCTCGATGCGCCGGTTCCAGTGGCGTACGCCGAACGGGCCGTCGCGGTGCGCGCAGAGCAGGCGGTGCCGGTCGAGCGCGGCGAGGGCACCGGGCACGTCGCCGCGCTCGGCGGCGTCGCGCACGGCGAGTGCCGCGTCGAGGGCGGTGGTGCGGATGCGCGAGGACGGGTCGGGCTCGTCGACCCACTCGACCGCGTCGTGACCGGCCGCCAGCACCTCCAGCGCGGCGTCGGCGTCGCCGGTGCGCAGCGCCTCGGCCAGCTCGCGGATGTCGGGGCCGAAGCGGTGGGTGGACTCCAGCGCCGTGACCGGCGAGTCGGCCCGTCCCGCGAAGCCGCGCACCACGTCGCTGAGCACCGCGCCGGCCTCCACCGACGACAGCTGGTGCGGGTCGCCGACCAGCACCAGGCGTGCGTCGGGGCGCACCGCCTCGAGCAGGCGCGCCATCTGGGTCAGCGAGACCATCGACGACTCGTCGACGACGACCACGTCGTGGGGCAGCCGGTTGCCGCGGTGGTGGCGGAAGCGGGTCGAGTTGCCCGGGTCGGGTCGCAGCAGCCGGTGCAGGGTGGAGGCCGTGACACCGGCCAGGCGCAGCCGGTCGGCCTCCTCGAAGGCCTCCGCCTCCTGGTGCACCGCCTGCTGCAGGCGCGCCGCCGCCTTGCCGGTCGGGGCGGCGAGCGCGATCCGCAGCCCGCGCGGGTGCTGGTCGAGGAGCCCGACGAGCAGCGAGGCGACGGCGGTGGTCTTGCCGGTGCCCGGGCCGCCGGTGAGCACGGTGGTCCACTGGCCCGCCGCCGCGAGGCACGCCGCCACCTGCTCGTCGTAGGTCGTCCCGGGGCGCGCCTGCTGCATCGCCGCCACCACCCGGGCCATCGAGGCGCGCATGAGGTCGGGGTCGTGCTCGGGCGAGGTGGCGGCGCGCGAGAGCAGGTCGTCGACGACCTGGGTCTCCTGCTCGTGGTAGCGGTCGAGGTAGAGCAGGTCGTTGTCCCAGCGCACCAGGCCGGCCGTCACCAGCGGGCTCGCGGCGACCGATGCGGTCCAGTCGCCGGTCTCGGGCCAGGGCAGGTCGGGCGGGTCGGCGACCGTCGCCAGGTCGACGCACACGGACCCGCCACGCACGGCGCGCACGGCCAGCGCGACGGCGAGCAGCACCCGCTCGTCGGACTCCTGGCCGAGGCGGCCGAGGGCGGCGGCGACGTGGACGTCGGCGGTGGTGAGGACGCCGGCGGCGTTGAAGGCCGCCAGCAGCCCGGTGGCACCCAGCGCCAGCCGGGCGTCGGTGCCGTCGACCGGCTCGAAGAGGTCGCTCATGCGGGGTCCCTGGGGCGTCGGTCGGAGGAGCGCAGCGGGCGTGAGGGACGGCGGGGGGCGTTCACGGCCGCACCCCGTCGAGCAGGTCGGACACCGACGTGACGAGGGCGACCGGCGGCTGCCACGAGAAGACGCCGCACGGCCGGCCGTCGACGCTGGGCGTCTCGGGGCCGCACATGCCGCGCAGGTAGAGGTAGAGCACCCCACCGAGGTGCAGGTGAGGCTCGTAGTCCGGCAGCCGCCAGCGCAGGTAGCGGTGGAGCACCACGACGTAGAGCAGCGCTTGGAGGGGGTAGTCGGAGTGCCCCATCGCCTCGTCGAGGACGGCCGGGCGGTAGTCCCAGGCCGTCGCCGGCGTGGCGCGGTCGCCCAGCCAGTTGGTCTTGTAGTCGACGGTCAGGTAGCGGGTGCGGCCCTCGACCGGCACCCGGACCACCACGTCGATCGAGCCGGTGAGGTAGCCCAGCAGGCGCTGCGCCGCGAGGTCGGGATCGGACTCGAGCGTCGCGGCGAAGGCCAGCAGGGGGTCGCCGGCCGGCAGGTGCGCACGGAGCAGCGGGCCGAGGTCGCCGAGGACGACCGGGGCCGCGTCGCGCGCGGCGGCCAGGTCGCCGCCGGCGAGGGGCACCTCGAAGTCGAGCTCGCGCAGCCGGTCGCCGACGTGGATGTCGCGCAGCGTCAGCCCACCAGCGAGCGGGCCCAGCGGGGAGTCGCAGACCGCGACGAGCGCGTCGGCGAGGGCGTCGGCGTCGACGTCGACGGCCCACCACGCGCGGTGCTCCTCGATCTGCGCCAGCAGCTCGGCGCGGAGGTCGGGCGAGGCGGGGTCGGCGTGCTCGAGGACCTCGTGGACCAGCGAGCCGAACTCCGCGCCCACCGGGAGGTCGGCCATGGGCGAGGCGACGGCCGCCAGGTCGAGGTCGGGGTCGAGGACGGGCCCGTCGTCGAGCGGGTCGAGCTCGACGTCGTCGAGCTCGGGCGCGTCGTCGGGCTCGGACAGCACCCGCTCGGCGGCACCGCCGTGCGGGGCGCCGGCCGCGGCCAGCGCGGAGTAGGACGTACGGCGCCAGTCGGTGTCGACGTCGCGGTCGAAGCGGCGCACCGCCAGCGGGGGGAGGTCGCGCTGGATCGGGGTGGTGTCGACGGGCGCGAGGACGGCGAGCTCGGGCTGCGGCCCGCCGGCCGACTTCCAGCGGCCCAGGATCTCGACCAGCTCGTCGTCGCCGACGACCGGCTGCTCGTCGTTGACGCGGGGGTGCCCGGGCGCGCGCCCGAAGAGCATCCGGTGGAGCGGCGCGCTGGCGGTGTTGTTGGCGGTGGGGCAGTACCACGCGACGACCTGCGACTGCGCCCGGGTGAGGGCGACGTAGAGCAGCCGGAGGGACTCGCCGGCGTCCTCGTGGCGGCTCGCGGCGACGGCCGCGTCGCGCCACCGGCTGGGGCCCCCGACGTCGCGGCAGCGCTCGCCGTCGGCGTCGTGGAAGAGCGGCACGTCCTCGTCGCGCACCCAGCGGTCCCAGAGCGTCGGCAGGTAGACGACGGGGTACTCGAGTCCCTTGCTGCCGTGGATCGTGACCAGCTGGACGGCGGCGGCGTCGGAGTCGAGCCGTCGGGTGCGCTCGGAGGCGACCTCGACCTTGTCGTCGGCCACCTGCGCGCGCAGCCAGCCGAGCAGGCCGACCACGCCGAGCCGTTCGCTCACGGTGACCTTGTGCAGCGCCTCGCCGACGTGGCGCAGGTCGGTGAGCGTGCGCTCGCCCGCGACGCGGCCCAGCACCCGGGCGGTGAGCCCGTCGAGCACCGCACTCTCCAGCACCGCGGCGACCCCGCGGGCGGCGAAGACGTCGGCGAGGCGGCGTACGTGCTCGCTCAGCGCGTCGGTGGGGTCGGGCGTGGCCTGGAGGTCCTCGGCCGTGCGCCCGAAGAAGTCGGTCAGCGCCGCGGCGCGCACCCGGTCGGCGCGGTGGGGCTGCTCGAGCGCCTCGAGCAGCGTGAGCCACTGGGTGGCCGCGGCGGTCTTGAAGACCGAGCCGCCGGCGTTGAGCACGGCGGGCACCCCGACGGCGGCCAGGGCGTCCTGCGCGGCGAGCAGGTCGGCTCGACGGGCGGCGAGCACCGCGACGTCCTTGGGCTCGATCGGCCGGGTCTCGTCGCCCGCGCCGACGGTGGCGTCGCTGGTCAGCAGCCGCTTGACGTCGGCGGCGAGGTCGGTGAGCACGTGCTGGCGCCAGTCGCCGATGCGCGGACGCCGGCGCCCGAGCTCGTCGTGGCGCACCACCCGCAGCCGGAACGGCGGCCCGGCCCCGTCGAGCCGGGGGGTGCGGTGGTGCGCGGACACGGGGTGGACGGCGATGCGCTCGTCGCCCAGGGCGGCGCCCTCGACCAGCACGTGGAGCGAGTCGAGCAGCGGCTGGTCGGCACGCCAGTTGACCCCGAGGGTCTGCCGGGTCGTGGCCTGCTCGGCCGCCTCGAGGTAGGTGACGATGTCGCCGCCGCGGAAGGCGTAGATGGCCTGCTTGGGGTCGCCGATGAGCACCAGCGTGGCGACGCCGTGGAACGCCCGCTCGAAGACCTGCCACTGCACCGGGTCGGTGTCCTGGAACTCGTCGATCAGCGCGACCTTCCAGCGCTGGCGCATCCGGGCGCGGGCCGGGGCGTCGTCGTCGCGCAGCGCGTCGGCGAGCTGGCCGAGGAGGTCGTCGTAGGACAGCACGCCCAGGCGGCGCTTGCGGCGCTCGATCTCGCCGAGCACGTCGCAGGCGAACCGCACGCGCGCGGCCGGGAGCCCGTCGGGCTCCTCGACCAGCGCCTCCTGCGGCGCCACCCGGGCGCGGGGATCGCCCACGACCGCGCGGGCGATGCCCAGCGCGTCGTCGCGGGTCCACGAGGCGTGCTGCTGACGGGCGAAGAGGTGGAGGTAGCGGTCGTCGGTGACCTCGGTGGTCAGCTGCTCCAGGTCCTCGACGAGGACGGCGCCGGTGTCGGTGTCGCCGGCGACGCCGAGGCTGCGCAGCACCAGCTGGCAGAACTGGTGGATGGTGGCGATGGTCGCGGCGTCGAACGAGGTCAGCGCCTCGGTGAGCCGGGCGCGGCGCACGACGCGCTCGGCCTCGTCGGCGTCGAGGAGCCAGTGGTGCAGGCGGTTGGCCGGGTCGGCGGTGGTCGGGTCGGCGAGGACGGCGGCAGCCTCGTCGAGCTGGCGGCGCACCCGGTCGCGCAGCTCCTGGCTGGCCGCGCGGGTGAAGGTGACGACGAGCATCTCCTCCAACGTGGCCACGCCCTCGACGACGTAGCGCGTCACCAGCGCGGCGATCGTCCAGGTCTTGCCGGTGCCGGCGCTCGCCTCGAGCAGGGTGGTGCCCGTGGGCAGGGGGCCGCAGATGTCGAAGGTCTCCATGGCAGCCAGGTCGGGCAGCTCGCTCATCTCAGATCCCCCGTACCAGCTCGTGGGCGAGCAGCGGCGACCAGACCCGCAGGGCGTAGTGGCCCAGGCGGTGGGGGGCCGCGGTGCCACCGGCCGGCTCGTCGACTGCGGCCCGCTCGTCGGGGAGCAGCGGCGCCGCGAGCAGGTCGTAGGGGGCGCGCTCGCCCCAGGCGCGGACGTGCCACTGGTCGCCGTCCTCCTTGGGGAAGCCGGACTCGTTGAAGCGCGGGGTCTCCCACTCGGCGCGGGCCTTGGCGTCGGGGTCGGCCTGGCTGCCGCCGCCCGCGCGGGTGGCGATGGCGTGCTCCTCGGCGTAGGCCAGGCTGGTGCGCACCGGCAGCGGCAGGGGCTCGCAGCGTCCGCGCTCCATCACGGCCACGAGGTCGCGCAGGTGGGCGCGGGCGTCGTCGTCGGGCATCGGGGACACCAGCGCCCGACGTCCGGATCGCCCCCATCGGCCGATCGTGTGGGCGGTCCAGTTCTCGTCGGGGTGGCCGGCGGCCAGGGCCAGGGCGTCGAGCCACGCGGCCAGCCGGTGCTTGGCGCCGAGGCTGGAGTAGCTCACCGCGACGAGGTTGTTGCCGAAGACGCCGCCCACCGTGCCGGTCAGCCGGCGGTCGCCGAGGTCGATGTCGACGTCGAGGGTGCGGGCGGGACCCCGGCGCAACGGCACCGCGGCCTCGACGAGCGGACGCACCCGCTGGACGATCTCGGTGAGCATGGCGGCGCCGAGGTCCTCGGGCGGGAGGAGCCCGCGCAGCTGCTCGGCGAGCATCGCGGCCTGGGGCTCGCCGCCGTCGAGCACGTCGCGCACCAGCCGGTCGCCGACGTCCCACTTCTCCAGCCCGTCGAGCGAGATCGGGATCGCGTCCTTGGTCTCGTCGACGTCGTAGGGGGTGGTGATGCGCAGCTGGTGGCGCAGGAAGCTGCGCACCGGGTGGGCGAGGAAGTCGTGGAGGTCGGCGAGCTCCACCTCGCGGGCGGGCTCGGGCGGCGCGAGCGGGCCCGGCACGAGCGAGCGCGGCGCCGGCCGGGGTGCCCGCGCCGCCTGGGCGCCGGCGAGTGCCGTGCGGTCGAAGGAGAAAGGGCGGTCGCCGGGGGCGACCAGCGCGCCTGCGGTGAGGTTGGCCTCGTCGAAGGGCTGGAGCGGGTGGTGGACGAGGACGTGGTCCCGCACGGGCGCGCTGGCCGTGCGGTCGAGCGCGTCGAGGAGCTCGCCGAGCGGGACGGCCGGCGGCTTGTCGTCGTTGGTGTGCTCGCCGCGGCCGGCGTAGGTCACCACGAGCGTCTCGGTGGCGGCGCCGATCGCGTCGAGCAGGAGCTGGCGGTCCTCGGAGCGGATGTCGCGCTCGCCGGTCATCGGTCGTCGGGCCAGCACGTCGTCGCCGTCGACGGCCTCGAGCCGCGGGAAGACGCCGTCGTCGAGCCCGACGAGGCACACCACGCGGTGCGGCACCGACCGCATCGGCACCATCGTGCAGACCGTCAGGGTGCCGGTGCGGAAGTTGCTCCGCGTCGCGCGCCCGCGCAGCCGGTGGCGCAGCAGCGCGCGTACGTCGGCGTGGCGCAGGCGGGTGTCGTGGTCGCCGACGCCGGCGTCGATGCGGGCGAGCTCGCGGTCGAACTGCGCGACCCGCCAGGCGTCGTCGGTGCCGCTGAGGGTGAGCCCGTGCACCGCCCGTCCGAGCGCGCCCGTCCAGTCGCCGACGGTCGTCGCGGCGGCGGCCTCCCGCACGAACGCGTGGAGGCGCTCGACCATCTCCACGAAGCTGCCGACGAGGTCGAGGTGGCCGTCGCCGACGTCGTCGAGCGGCAGCGTGCCGCCCACGGACCGGTGCCCCTCCCCGGACATCGCCGCGCCCAGCAGGACCCGCTGCAGGCCGGCGAGCCAGGTGTTGGCGTCGAGGTCGAGGCCGAAGCCGGCGCGGTGGTCGCGGTCGTAGCCCCACCGGATGGCTGCCTGGTCGACCCATCGCGCGATCCGCTCGAGATGGTCGTCGGTGAGGCCGAAGCGGGCCCGGACCGGCTCGGTAGCGGCGAGGTCGAGCACGGCGGTGGCCGTCATCCGGCCGGCGGCCAGCTCGACGAGGTCGGCGGCGACCCCGAGGAGCGGGTTGGTCGCGCCGGGGGACCGGTCGGCGAGGCGCACCCGCAGGCGGTGCGCCGGGTGCCCGACGTCCTCGTGGGCCACGTCGGCGAGGCCGAAGCCCGCCGAGATGAGCGGGGCGTAGGTCTCGATGTCGGGGCACATCACGAGGATGTCGCGCGGCTCGAGCGTCGGGTCGTCCTGGAGCAGCCCGACCAGGACCTCGCGCAGCACGTCGACCTGTCGGGCGGTGCCGTGGCACGCGTGCACCTGCACGGACAGGTCGGTGCGCGCCCGTACGCGCCCGGCGCGGGTGCCCGCGTCGGCCAGCCGGTTGGCCCGCAGGTCGGACTGCAGCCAGCCGAGCAGGGTGGCGGGATCGGCGTGGCCCGACGGGTGCTGCTCGGGATCGAGCTCGCCGAGCGTGCGGCGCAGCTCGCGCGTGTCGCGGCCGAGCGAGGCGAGGAGCGGGTGCGCGACGAGGTCGGCGGACCGGTCGTCGGCCCGCGGCACGGGCCCGGCCGCCGCCGTCGAGGCAAGCGCCTCCCAGAGGGCGGGGGAGGGCTGCGGCAGCCACAGGTGGACGTCGCGGCGCCCGGCCAGGGCGCGCAGCAGCTCCACCTCGGTCACCGGCATCCGGGTGTGGCCGAACAGCGAGAGGCGGCCGGGCAGGTCGAGCCCGTCGTCGCCGTCGCGCAGCAGCCGCAGGGTCGTCTCGTGGCGCAGGTCGGGTGGGGGCGCGTCGACGCGGGCGAGCAGCCGGCGCCACAGCTCGGCCTGCCACCGCAGGTCGGTGTCGAGCGGCCCGCCCGCGCCGTCGGTGTCGCGTCCGGCCCTCCAGTCGCGCACCAGCTGCGGACGCTGGACGGCGTAGGAGGAGAGGAGCCCGGCGAGGCGGCGGGCCACCGCGTAGCGGCGTGCGGAGCGCTCGTCGCCGGGATCGCCGGCGCCGAGGTGGCGGGTGAGGTCCTCGAACCCGGCAGTGCCCATCGCCTCGTCGACCACCTCGAGCAGGGGCCAGGCCAGGCGGTCGGGGCTCCACGGGTCGTCGGCGTCGCGGTCGAGCAGCATCGACACCAGGGAGGACGGGGTGACGAACTCGACGCCCGCGCACACGCCGTCGCCGCCGCGCGCGCCGACGCCGAGGCGGTGCGAGAGGCGCTGGGTCAGCCAGCGCTCGATGCCGCGGGCCGGCACGACGACGACCTCGCGCGCGAACGGATCGGGCAGCGGGGTGACCAGCAGGTCCGCCAGGCCGTCGGCCAGCGCGTCGGTGCGCTCGGCGGTGTGGAGGTGCAGGGTCACGGGCGCCACCCTATGAGCGCCGACCGACACCCGCAGCGGAGGCGGGCGGTGGGGGGGCGCGTCAGCGGGCGAGCAGGTAGACGACCACCATCAGGGCGAGGGCGAGGAAGAGGCCCACGAGGGCCCCGGTGAGCATGACGGGGCGGCCACTCTGCTTCGACGGATCGATCTTGTCGGGGTCGTTGGTCATGGCCCGCTCGTACCCAGCGACCGGCGCGGCATGCGCGGCGTACGCGGCTGCCGCGCCGGTCGGCGAGCGGATGGCCCGTGCAGCCGGATCAGCCCTTGAAGGCGTCCTTGACCTTCTCGCCGGCCTGCTTGAGGTTGGCGCCGGCCTGGTCGGTCTTGCCCTCGGTCTCGAGCTTCTCGTCGTCGGTGGCCTTGCCGGTGGCCTCCTTTGCCTTGCCCTTGAGCTCGTCGGACTTGTTGTCGAACTTGTCGTCCAGACCCATCGTCGTTCCTCCTCTGAGGTAGGTGCGGGACCAGCTGGTCCTTCCTCCAACCTGCCACGGCGGTGGTCGGACAAGGACACCCGTCCGGGTGGACCGGGCCGGGCGTCGACCCGGCCCACCCTGGGGCCGCCCGGGGCGTCGCCCTGACTGACGGAAGGGAGGTCAGGACGACGCGCGCAGGGGTGCGGGGCCGGAGCCGTCGGCGGGGCCGACCTGGGGGCGCGGCTGCTCCGGCGGTCGGGTGTGGGCGATCTCGTCGGCGCGGAGGGCGTCGAGGCGGCTCCGCGCCCTCGCCGAGCTCGACCCCCGTTAGTCGAGTGGGCGCATCTTCGCCGTGATCTCCCGCCGAGTCGGCGCATCCTGACCACAGTTCGCCCCCGAGGCGGCGCGTCGTGTGCCGGTTCGATGGTCCGGTCGGCGCGTCGTGTGCCGGCTCGAGCGCCGGGTCGGTCTCAGTGGTTGCGGAGCGCGTCGATCAGCTCGGCCTTCGACATCGTCGAGCGGCCCTCGATGTCGAGCTCGGCGGCGCGCCTGCGCAACTCGTCGACCGTGCGGTCCTCGTAGGCCGTCGCCTCGCCGCCGCGCTCGCCGACCGACGAGCGGCCGCGGGCGGCCGAGGCGTTGGCGATGCGGGCCGCCTTCTCCTTGCTGGCGCCGTCGTCGCGCAGGGCCTCGTAGACCTCCGCGTCCTTGACCGACGGTCCGGGATCCTTCGTCGTCGTCTTCTTCTCGGCCATGCGGACCACGGTGCCACCGGCTCCGCGACGGCTCCTCACCCGAGCGGGGGAGGGGGCCGACGAGGCCGGTGCCCGCCCGCGACGGGCTTGCGCGCCGGGCCTAGGTTGGAGGACATGACCAAGAAGACGACACGTACCGCCACCCCGTCCCAGGTCACCAGCGACGCCGACGCGCCGCTGACCGTCCCGGGCCTCGACACCGCGACGGGCCACGCCGTCGCCGACGCCCTGCAGATGCGGGTGCACGCCCTCAACGACCTCGCGCTCACGCTCAAGCACGCGCACTGGAACGTCGTGGGCCCGCACTTCATCGGCGTCCACGAGATGCTCGACCCGCAGATCGACGGCGTCCGCGCCATGGTCGACGTGCTCGCCGAGCGGATGTCGACGCTGGGCGTCCCGCCCAACGGCCTGCCCGGCGCCCTCGTCGCGGCCCGCTCGTGGGACGACTACGACCTCGGCCGCGCCGACACCGCGGCGCACCTCGCCGCCCTCGACCTCGTGTACACCGGCATCATCGCCGACCATCGTGCGGCGATCGAGGCGGTCGAGGACGACCCCGTCACCGAGGACATCCTCACCGGGCAGACCGGCGAGCTCGAGCAGTACCAGTGGTTCATCCGGGCCCACCTGCAGGGCGCGAGCGGCGCGCTCGTCAGCGAGGGCGCCAAGGACGAGGTGGACGCGGCGCGCAAGGCCACCCGCAGCCGCTGATCAAGGGCCCCTTTCCTCATGCCCTAAGGTGAGAGCCTCACCGCATGAGGAAGGGGGCCGCACCATGCCCCGAGCCGGGTTGACCAGCGGGCGCGTCACCGAGGCCGCCGCCGAGCTCGCCGACGAGGTCGGCCTCGATCGCGTGACCCTCGCGGCGCTCGCCCAGCGCTTCGGCATCGCGACCCCGAGCCTCTACACCCACGTCCGCAGCGCCGACGACGTCCGCGTCCGGGTGGCGCTGCTCGCCCTCGAGGAGACCGCCGACGCGGTCGCGGCCGCGCTCGCCGGGGTCGGCGGCCGGTCGGCGCTGGTCGCCCTCGGCGGCGTCTGGCGCGACTACGCCCGGGCCCACCCGGGGCGCTACGCCGCCACCCGGCTGCCGCTCGACGCCGAGGCCGCCGCGGCCAGCGCCGGCCCGCGGCACGCCGAGCTGACCCGGTCCGCCCTGCGCGGCTACGCGCTGTCGGCCGCCGACGAGACCCACGCGGTGCGCCTGCTCGGCGCGACCTTCCACGGCTACGCCGCCCTCGACGCCGCCGGCGCCTTCGGCCACGGCGGTGCGAGCGCCCCCACGTCCGACGACACGTGGGAGCGCGTGCTCGACGGGCTCGACACCCTGCTGCGCTCCTGGGAGGCACGATGATCGACCCCGCCCTCGTCGCCGGCGCGCTCGAGCTCGAGCAGACGGCGCGCGGCCTGCTGCCGCACCGGCTGCCCGCGTGGGCTCGCCGTCAGACCGACGACCCGCAGCTGCGCCTCGTCGAGGCCCAGCCCGCCGGCGTACGCCTCGCGCTGCGCACCGCGGCCACCCGGCTCGAGCTCGACGTGCTGCCCACCAAGCGGCGCTACGTCGGCGCGCCCGCCCGGCCCGACGGCTGGTACGACGTGCTGGTCGACGGCGAGCTGGTGCAGCGGGTGCAGGCGCCCGGTGGCAACGTGCTCGACGTCGACATGATGACCGGTGCCAGCACGCTCACCGCCGGCGAGCCGGTCACCCTGGTGATCGACCTGCCCGCGCCCGACGCCGCGGGGGAGCGCCACGTCGAGGTCTGGCTCCCGCACGACGAGCAGACCGAGCTCATCGACCTTCGGGCCGACGGCCCGCTCGCGCCGCTCGTGCAGAAGCGGCCGCGCTGGGTGCACCACGGCAGCTCGATCAGCCACGGCTCGGTCGCGACCCACCCCACCGAGCCCTGGCCCGTGGTGGCCGCCCGTCTCGCGGGCCTCGACCTGGTCAACCTCGGGCTCGGCGGCAGCGCGCTGCTCGACCCGTTCGTCGCCCGCACCCTCCGCGACACCCCGGCCGACGTGATCAGCCTCAAGATCGGCATCAACCTCGTCAACACCGACCTGCTGCGCCGCCGTGCGCTCGGTCCGGCGCTGCACGGCTGGCTCGACACGATCCGCGACGGCCACCCGCGTACGCCGATCCGGCTGGTCTCACCCGTCCACTGCGGGATCCACGAGGCGACGCCCGGCCCGACGGGCCCGGACATGGAGGCGCTGGCCGAGGGGCGGGTCGCCTTCGTCGCCACCGGCGACCCCGAGGCGGTCGGGCGGGGCGCGCTGACCCTGGAGGTCGTGCGCGAGGTGCTCGCCGAGGTGGTCGAGCGGCGCGCCGACCCGCACCTGGCGTACGTCGACGGCCTCGCGCTCTACGGCCCGGCGGACGCCGAGCGGCTGCCGCTGCCCGACAACCTGCACCCCGACTCGCAGACGCACCGGCTCATCGGGGAGCGGTTCGCCGCGTTGGGCGAGTGGTAGCGGCCCGCCGTAGGGTGCCGCCATGCCACGGCGTTCCTCGGACCCGCCCCCGCCCGTGCTCGACGAGCCGGGCAGCAACCTGCTGCTGGACCTCTTCGTGCTGGACCAGCGCATCGGAGCGCTCCTGAAGACCGCGCTCCTGCGCGAGGGGGTCGCGCCCGCCCACTACGCCGTCTACGGCCAGGTGCACCGCGGAGCGGACACCCCCGGCCGCCTCGCCGAGCGGCTCTCGCTGTCGCCGGGCACCCTCACGGGCTACCTCAACCTCCTGGAGCGTCGGGGCCACCTGAGGCGCACGAGGTCGGAGAGCGACGGACGCTCGGTCACCCTCACGCTGACCCCGGCGGGCGAGGCCAAGCGGACGGCGTGCGAGGCGATCGTGGCCGACGTCGTACGCCGCCTCGACCGGTCGGTCGGGGGTGCGGCCGCGCGGGACGAGCTCCGGGCGGCGCTGGGACGCATCGCCCACGGGCTGGACGACGTGTCCGCGACCTGGCACCGCTGACGCGCTACTGGTCGCCACACGCCTCGGGCCGGCCGGAGCAGACGAACCCCAGCACGGCCCGCCCCACCCGGGTGGGACGGCGGTCGACGTCGAGCAGCATGTCCCACCCGTGCCCCGAGGGCGCCTCGACGAACGTCGCGCCCGTGCGCGCCGCCAGCCGTCGGGCTCGCGCGAACTCGCCGGGGTCGCCGTCGCTGCGCGCCCGGACCACGAGGCCGCGCGCGTCGACGTCCGCGGCCACGTCCAGCAGCCACTCGCCCTCCCAGGCGCTGGGGCCGGAGAGGTCGACCCAGCTGTCGATCTCGGCGCCCGCACCCACCGCTCGCACCGTCTGCGACCCGCCCATCGAGGCGCCCATCAGCACGACGCGGTCCGCCCCGAGGTCACGCAGGTGGTCGATCGCGAGCTCGACCTGGGTCTCGATCGGCACGTCGTCACACGCGGACTCGCCGTAGCCGCAGGGGTCCATGGGCAACGACGTGATCCCGGCACGCGCCATGACGGCGGCATAGGGCAGCCATCCGCACAGGCCCGCCTGGCCGATCTGCGGGAGCAGCACGACCGCCGTCGTCGCCGGGGAGTCGCCCACGATGGCCCCGACGATGTCCGTGCCGTCCCCCTCCAGCACGACGCGCTCGACCGGCACGCCGTCCGGGTAGGCGCTGAGGCAGCGATCCGCCAGGGAGGTGACCTCCGCGGTCGACGGCTGCGGGGCGTCCGCGGGGTCCGGATCGTCGGCACAGGCCGACGCTCCCGCGCCCAGCAGCGCCGCCACCAGGGCGAGCCGCACCGACCTGCGCAGACGGGGACCGAGACGGCTCGACATGCCCACAGTGTTTCGCATTCGAAGTACATGCGCCAGAGCGCCGTGCCTCCTCAGTGCGCGAGCAGCGCCTCGACGAACGTCCGTGCCACCGCCGGGGCGTCCACCTCCACCGCCACCGGCAGCACGCGGCCGTCACGGGCCTCGGTGAGGTGGGCGCCCACCTGCCCCATCCGTCGCGGCTCGACGCGGAACAGGTGCGGGTGGGTGAGGAGGACGAGCGCGCCGGCGTCGCCGACGAGGTGGGCGCGGCGCACGGCCAGCAGCGCGCCCGCCAGGGCCGCGGCCGGGCGGGCGGAGGACCGGAGGCGCTCGACGTCGCCCGGCGCCACCGCGACCTGCTCGAACACGTCCGCGACGTAGAGCGTCGTGGGTCGCTCGCTCGCCAGGACGCGGGCGGTGGCGTCGGGGTCGTGGGCGGCGTTGAGCTCGGGCGGCTCCTCGACCGCGAGCTCGCCCGCGACGAGCACCAGGTCGTCGGCGAGGTGGGCGAGCGAGGCCAGGTTGGTCTGGGGTGCCAGGCCGGCGAGGGTGACCGGGCCGCCGTCGGCCGCGGTGCGCAGCACGGCCACGGGGTCGGCGTACGCCGACTGGCGCGCCGACGCCAGCCGGACCCCGCCGAGCCCGTCGGGGCCGTGGTTGCTCGCGCCCTCCCGCGCCCCGGCGCCGGAGAGCGTGGTCGTGGCGCCGAGCGCCACGGGCACCTCGCGGGCGCCCGCGTGGCCCAGGACCGCCGCGGAGTTGCGGGCGGCCACCTCGGCCGGGACGTTGCCGACCACGGTGGTGACCCCGCAGAGCTCCAGGACCGGGCTGACGACGGCGTAGAGGAGCGCGAGGGCGTCGTCGATCCCGGTGTCGACGTCGAGGACGACCCGCCTCACGCGGCCGGGCCCTCAGAGGCGAGGTCGGCGGCCGTGGCGACGGTCGGAGGGATGAAGAAGTTGTCGCGGAACAGGCCCGTGGGGTCGAACCTGGCCTTGAGCTCGCGCAGCCGGGCGAGGTGGGCCGGCGGGAAGGCCCGCTCGAGCCAGACCGGTCCGGTGCCGGTCTCGAAGCTGAGGTAGCTGCCGGACAGGTGCGGCACCAGCCGCTCCCAGGCGTCGTCGAAGCGGCCGTCGGCCCCGAACGCCGACAGCGAGAAGCCCGCGCTGCGCCCGGCGTACGCCGTGGCGTGGCTCGGCACGTCGCTGACCGCACCTCCGACCGCACGGAGGGAGAAGAAGTAGGACGCCCCGCCGTCGAGCAGGGCGGCGACCTCCGCGGCGAGCTCGGGGGTGAGGTGGTCGGCCAGGCCGGAGTGGGTGTGCGGCTCGCCCTGGCCCTGCTGCGGCTCGTCGCTGCCGAACAGCCCCATCACCTGGTCGTAGGTCGTCAGGGCGACGTCCTGCTGCACGAGCGGCGCCACCTCGGCCACCGGCTGCAGCCGTGCGACGACGGTCTCGGGGTCGTCGGACTCGACGACGAGCATCGCCTGGGCGATCCGCTGCCCACCGCGCCGCCGGCCGAGGACGACCTGACCGGTGACGCTGCGGTCGGCCTCCTCGATCGCGCGGCCCCACCGCTCGAGGAACGTCGCGGTGTCGCTCGCGTCGAAGGCGAGCTGGGCGAAGGCGATGGTGCCCACGCGGGCGGCGGTGAAGTCGAAGGAGGTGGCGATGCCGAAGTTGGCCCCGGCGCCGCGCACCGCCCAGAACAGGTCGGGCTCCTCCTCTGCCGTCGCCCGGACCACCCGGCCGTCGGCCAGCACCAGCTCGACGGCGTTCAGGTGGTCGATGGTGAGGCCGTGCGAGCGGGCGAACCAGCCGATGCCGCCCGCGGTCGCCAGCCCGCCGACCCCCACGCCGCCGTAGTCGCCGCTGCTGATCGCCAGGCCGTGCGGGGCCAGCGCCCGGGCGACGCCGGCCCACCGGGCGCCCGGCCCGATCCGCACCGTGCCGGCCTCCGGGTCGAGCACCTCGATGGAGTCGAGCGCGCTCACGTCGACGACGAGCCCGCCGTGGTTGAGCGAGCGGCCCGAGATCCCGTGCCCTGCGCTGAGGATGCCGAGGGGCAGGTCGCGGTGCTCGCTCGCGACGGCGACCGCCTCCTGCACCTCCGCCACGGTGCGCGGTCGCAGCACCAGGCCCGGCGCGCCGCCCCGCAGGTAGGCCGAGCGGTAGCGGGCGTAGGCCGCGTCACCCGGCTCGACGGCCCGCTCGGCCAGGGTGTCGGGGAGGTCGTCGTACGCGATGCCGGGCAGCCGCCGCGCGAGCGCCGCCGGACCGCGCACGGTCGTCCGCACCGTCGTGCCGCTGGCGCTGCGCGCCTCGGCGACCCGCTCGCGGACCTCGTCGAAGAGGCCGGCGAAGCGGCGCAGGCCGCCCTCGTCGTCGCCCGTCACGATGAAGGTGCTGACCCCGTCCTCGACGGCGAGGCGCACGAGGTCGTCGGCGCCCAGGTCGGGGCCGACGTTGAGCAGGCGGGTCACCTCGGCCGGGTCGCGGCCGGCCTTGCGGGCCGCCTCGTCGATGGTGGCCATGCCGCGCCGGAGGTCGCCGGGCTGCAGGTAGGCCAGCGAGGGCAGCCAGCCGTCGGCGGAGCGCCCGATCAGCCGCAGCATCCGGGGCTTGAGGGCGCCGAGCCAGATCGGCACCCGGTGCGACGGCGCCGGGCCGCGCTTCGCGCCGTGGACCCGGTGGTGGGAGCCGGGGATCGCGAGCACCGAGCGGTCGCCGGTGTCCCAGACGCCACGGATGATCTCGATGGCCTCGGCCAGGGCGTCGACCGCCTCGCCGGGGGTGAGCCGGGTGCCGCCGTAGGCCTCGATCGCGTCCCAGAACCCGCCGGCGCCCAGCCCGAGCGCCACCCGGCCGCCGCTGAGCAGGTCGAGGCTGGCCACCGACTTGGCGAGCACCGCCGGCTGCCGCAGCGGCAGGTTGAGCACGTTGCCCGAGAGGTGGATCCGCTCGGTGCGAGCCGCCGCGTACGACATCAGCGTCCACGTGTCGAGGAACGACGGCTGGTAGGGGTGGTCCTGGAAGGTCGCGAGGTCGTAGCCGAGGTCCTCGCTGACCAGCGTGAGGTCGACGGGTCGTTGCGGCGTCGCGGCCGTGGGGGTCAGGAAGGTGCCGAAGCGAAGGGGGTGGCCGTAGTCGGGCATGCCCCAAAGATCCGTCCTCGACGCCACCGGGACAACCTGGGGTAAGCGGGTTACGATGGGTAAGTGACCCGGACCCTCGCCCCCCGCGACCTGATCGACGACGCCACCTGCCGCGAGGCGACCCCGATCCTGGAGTTCGTCGGGCGCCGCTGGACCGGAGCGATCATGCTCGCCCTCGGTCGCGGTGCGACCCGGTTCGGCGAGATCGAGGCCGCGGTCGACGGGCTCTCCGCCCGCCTCCTCACCGCCCGCCTGCGCGAGCTCGAGGCCCACGACCTCGTCGAGCGCGAGGTCGTGCCGTCGACCCCCGTCCAGGTGCGCTACCGGCTCACCCCGCGCGGACGCGACCTGCTCGCCGCCCTCCAGCCGCTGATGGCCTACCAGCTCCGCTGGGGGCACCAGGAGTCCCGCACGACGGGGTGAGCGGCGCCCGGGGGCAGCTAGACGAGGAGCCCCAGCAGTCCCAGCGGCTCGGCCATCTCGGCCTCCTCGTAGGCGAAGTGCGACTCGAGGTCGGTCCGGAGGTCGGTGACCGCGGCCAGCATCTCCTCGACCCGGGCCGGGTCGGACGCGACGGCCACGGCCAGGTCGTCGACCCGTTCGAGGTGGGCGTGGACGACCAGGTGCTCCTCGCCCAGCCGCACGGCGACGGGGCGGTACCTCTCCAGGGTCGCGACGGCGGGGAACAGGCTCTGGTCCTCGATCGAGTGGTGCATCGTCAGGAAGCGGCAGACCTGCCCGCACATCCCGGCGACCTGCTGGGCGGTCAGTGCCGGCGCGAGGCCGTGGACCCCTGCGCGCACCGCCGCGAGGTCCTCCGCTTCGATCTGGCCCGCCCCGTCGCCCGCCCCGTCCCGTACGCCCTCCACGGCGCGGCTCAGGGCTGCCAGCTGGGCGCGGAAGTGGTCGTGGATCATCCGCAGGTGGTCACCGCCCACGCGCTGCTGGGGCGTCAGCTCGACCGAGCCCGCCACGCGCGGACGGGACTCGTCGTCGATGGGCGGCACCCGTCGATCCTAGGCGCAGCTCAGCGCGGGTCGGGCAGGTCGAACACCCGGCGGGCCGTCGTGCTGAGGAACGCCGCGACCACGTCGTCGCCCCACCCGAGGTGGGGCAGTCCCTCCAGCGCGCGAGCAGCGCTCAGCATGGGGTGGTTGGTGCCGAACATGACGCGCCCGCGGCCCACTCCCGCCGCCAGGTCGACGAAGGCGGTCGGCAGGCGATGGACGGCGTACGCGGACGAGTCGACGTAGAAGTTGGGGAACTTGAGGACCAGCGACGTCACCTCGTCGAGCCACGGGAAGCCCACGTGACCACCGACGACCACGAGCTCGGGGAAGTCGAGCAGCACGCGCTCGAGGTGGGGGATGGGGCGTCCGGTCTCCGAGGACCTGAGCGGCCCGGTGTGGCCGATCTGGGTGCAGAAGGGCAGGCCCGTCTCGACGCATGCTGCATGGACGGGGTAGTAGAGCCGGTCGTCCGGTGGCAGGTCCCAGAGCCACGGGACCACCCGCACCCCCACGACCGCGTCGTCGCTCGCCAGCTCCCGGATGGTGCTCACCGCATCGGAGGGCCGGTGCAGGTCGACGCTGATGAGGGCGCGGAACCGGTCCGGCCGCGTGCTCACCGCATCGAGCACCTCGTCGTTGCTGATCAGCGCACCGGTCGGGCCGTGCCAGGCGGACAGGAGCGCGATGTCGACGTCGGCCTCGTCCATGGTCGCGACCGTCCGCTCCACCGGGACGACGATGTCGCGGCTGTCCTGGCGCGTCCAGCGGAGCAGGCTCGCCATCCACGGCTGCTCGGCCATGCGCGGTGTGACCTGCTGTGCCCATACGTCGACTGCTCCCACCGGGTCCTCCTCGGACGACTCGCCGCGGCCTGCGCTCGACCCGCGGACGTACCATATGGTACATACGTGGTTGTACCATGTGGTACGCATCCGTGTCCCGCCGCAGGGCACCCGACGAACGGAGAGCACCTCATGAGACTGCCGCGACAGGCCCATGTCGACCAGCCGTGGCGCATCCACGACGCCACCCGGGACTTCACCCTGGAGGACGTCTGGGCCATCGAGACCAACGGGGCCGGCGACGAGTTCGGCTCCCTCGTCGCGGCCTTCGTCGAGGACGACTTCCCCGCCAGTGCGCCGCGCATCGTCCAGGTGCTCTGGGCTGCCCGCTGGCGGATCGGCCAGCTCCTCGGGTGGGACCGGCCGGAGTCGGGGCTCGGCGACCGGGTGGCATCGCTGCGCGGCCGCCTGCCCGCCGACCTCGTCCGGGCACCGCGCAGCGACCTCCCGGGCGTACCGTTCGTGACGCTCTACGAGACCGGGGACGAGTGGGCCGCCGAGATGGCCAACCGCACCGTCCACACGGTGATGCACCTCGGCTGGGTGGCGGACGGCCGCGGCGGTCATCGCGGCCAGATGGCGGTCCTCGTGCGTCCCAACGGCCGCCTCGGGCGCGCCTACATGGCGCTCATCAGGCCGTTGCGTCACCGGGTCGTCTACCCCGCACTCCTCAACGGGATCGAGAGGCGGTGGCGCGAGTCGCGGACCGAGCCGGCGTCGTGACCGGCTCAACGTCCGGAGCCGCGCCGTCGTCTAGGGTTGCGGGTGTGTCGGAGCGGAGCAGTGGGGACTCTGCGGGGCCCACCGACCCGCGGCGTCGGCTGCTCGACGCCACGATCGAGCTCATGGCCCGCGAGGGGAGCGGGGGTTGGACGCTGAGGCGTCTGGCCGAAGAGGTCGGCACCAGCCACCGGATGCTCATCTACCACTTCGGTTCGTTCGACGGCCTGCTCGTGGCGGTCGTCGAGGAGGTCGAACGCCTCCAGCGTGAGCGGCGGGTCGAGCTCGCCTCCATCCACCCGGACCCCATCGCCGCCGCACGCGCGATGTGGCGCTCATTGTCGAGCCCCTCGGTCGCCCCGCACGAGAGGTTGTTCTTCCAGCTCTACGCCGCCGGCCTGCAGGGGTCCGGCGCGGCGGCAGAGCTGCCCAAGAGCTCCGTCGAGGAGTGGATGGAGCCCCTGACCGGCATGTTCGCCGCCGCGACCGGGGACGCGGAGCACGCGCCGGTCGACGCGCGTCTCGGCATCGCGGTGGTCCGCGGACTGCTGCTGGACCTGCTCGCCACCGGAGACACGGAGGCGGTGGCGAGGGCGCACGAGCGCTACCTGGACTTCTACGCCGCCCTGCTCCGTGACAAGGCTCAGGCGAACGAGGCGTAGAGCACCCCGAGGCACACGGCGAGCATCCCCGTCGCGTTGACGAAGAGGTTGCGGCCGAGGTCCCGCGCCCTGAGGTGGGCGCAGATGGCGAGGACGAAGTACACGACCAGGCCGGCCGTGGCCGCCGCTGCCAGGTAGGGCACGACAAGGCCCACCAGCAGTCCCGCGGCCGCGGCGAGCTTGACCACCGGGAAGACCCAGCGCCAGCGCGTCGGGAACCCGACGTCGTCGAAGCACGCGGCGATGAACGCGACCGGCTTGACGCACAGCAGGCCGTCGACCACCTGGAGTGCCGCCAGGGCGATGACGGGCCAGGAGGGATCTGGATACATGGGAGGCACCTTCGACGAGGACGATGTACCATATGGTACACACCGCGATCGCGGAGTCCAGGAAGGGACGGTGGGTGCAATGGCCACGGAGTGCAGCAGAAGAGTCGTGATCGACGCACCGAGCGACGACGTCTGGCGGGTGCTGGCCGACGTCGAGCGGATGCCGGAGTGGACCGCGTCCATGACGAGCGCGCGGATCGTCGAGGGGACCGCCACCGGGGCGGGGGTGGGGCTCGGCCTCGCGGTCGAGATCGAGCAACCGCGCATGCCCGCGATGGTGTGGACCGTGGATGAGCTCACCCCGGGACGACACTTCCGATGGGTCGCGACGAAGTCCGGCGTCACCACCTACGGCGACCACTGGGTCGAGCCGATCGACGACGGGTCGCGGACTGCTGTGCGCCTCGGCATCCGCCACACCGGTCCGCTGGCGTCCCTGATCGGAGCGCTGACCCTGCGGAGGACCGCGAGGTACGTCGACCTGGAGGCGGAAGGCCTGAAGGCGCGGTGTGAGGCGACCGCCGGCCGCTGACCTGGCGTCCCTGGCGAGCCGGTGCGGGTCGGGACCGCCTCGCACCAACGCACGATCGCCCCTGTCCCGCGTCTCCGCAGCTCAGGGGCGATCCATGTCTTGCGCGCCTGTAGGGATTCGAACCCCAAACCTTCTGATCCGTAGTCAGATGCTCTATCCGTTGAGCTACAGGCGCCCGTCTGCGCGAACCGGCGGGCTCGCGACGACTGGTCGAGGATAGCCGACGCAGTCCGAAGCGGCGAAATCAGCACCCCCGGGAGGACGGATCGGGCGAGGCGGCGGTGCCCTAGGGTGCCAAGCAACCCGCATCGCGGCGACGCACCGCCGCACGACGAGAGGGAGCGCCATGACAGATCTCGAGGCAGTGATGGACGAGGCCGGGTTGACCAACCCGAAGGTTCGCGAGTTCGTGAGGGAGTACGCCGAGCTCACCGGGGCGGAGCGCGTCGAGGTGGTCAACGCCTCCGACGACGCCCGGCTGATCGAGGAGTCCCTCGCGGCCGGTGAGCTGCAGCCGGCGGGCGAGGGCCGCTACTACTCCCGCAGCTACTACAAGGACACCGCCCGCTCGGAGGAGCGCACCATCGTCGCGACCAACGACGAGAAGGACCGCGGCGTCTACAACAACTGGCGCCCCGCCTCGGAGATGAAGCCGCTGCTGCGCGAGCGGATGCGCGGGGCGTCGACGGGCAGGACGATGTACGTCATCCCCTACCTGATGGCCCCCGCCGGCAACCCGCTCGAGCGCTGGGCGGCGGGCGTCGAGCTCACCGACACGCGCACGGTCGCGCTCCACATGATCCGCATGGCCCGCGTCGGCGTGCAGTTCGTCAACGACCTCGACGACCCCGACTCGTTCGTCCGCGCCGTCCACGTGACCGGCGACCTCGAGCACCTCGGTCAGGGCACCCCCGACGACCAGCGCTACTTCGTCACCGTCGCCGACGAGCGCACGATCCTGCACTTCGGGTCTTCCTACGGCGGCAACGCGCTGCTGGGCAAGATCGCCCACGGCCTGCGGCAGGGGGCGTACGACGGCTGGGCGAGCCGGAAGTTCCTCGCCGAGCAGTACATGCTCATCGGCATCCACGACAAGCAGACGGGCCGCACCTACCACGTCTGCGGCGGCTTCCCGAGCGCCTCGGGCAAGACCAACCTCGCGATGATGGCGGCCCCCGACGCGCTCGGCGATCGCTACCACGTGGCGTTCTACGGCGACGACATCGCGTGGCTGTGGGTCGACGAGGAGTCCGGCCGCCTGATGGGCATGAACCCCGAGTACGGCGTGTTCGGCGTCGCCAAGGACACCAACGAGACCACCAACCCCAACGCCCTGCACTCCGTCGACGAGGGCTCGAAGGCGATCTTCACCAACGTCGCCTACAACCCGTCGACGGGCGAGGTGTGGTGGGAGGGCAAGACCCCCAAGCCGCCGTCGGACGTGCGCGGCTGGCTCGACTGGACCGGCTCCCCGCTGGCCGACCGCAAGAGCAACGACACCGCGCCCTGGGCGCACCCCAACAGCCGCTTCACCACCACGCTCGACAACGTCCCCAACATCGCCCCCGACTACGACGCCCCGCCCGGCGTGCCGATCGACGCGATCATCTTCGGCGGCCGCACGAGCGACCGCGAGCCGCTGATCCGCGCGATCACCGACCTCGCCGAAGGCGTCTACGACGGCCTCACCCTGGGCGCCGAGGCGACGTTCGCGGCGGAGGGCGTCGACGGCCAGCTGCGCTACGACCCGATGTCCAACCGCCCCTTCATGGCCTACGGCGAGGGCGACTACGCGCGCCACTACCTCGACATCGTGGGCGCCGCGAAGGAGCAGCCGATCTTCGCCCACGTCAACTGGTTCCAGAAGGACCCGCAGGACGGTCACTTCCTCTGGCCCGGCTACCGCGACAACCTGCGCCCGCTGCTCTGGCTGCTCCAGCTCAAGAACGGCGAGGTGGAGGGACGCCGCACGGCCGTGGGCATCCTGCCGACCGAGGAGGAGCTCGACCTCTCGGGCATGGACGTGCCGGCGGAGGACCTCGAGCGCATCCTGAGCATCGACAAGGAGCGCTGGCAGCAGGAGATGGGCTTCCGCGAGGAGCACCTCGCGCAGTTCGAGCGGATGCCCGAGGAGATCTGGGAGGCCCACCGCCGCGTCGCGGCGGACCTCGACGAGACCGACTGAACCCGCGCGCGACGTCGCACGCCCCCAGTACGATGGGGCGGTGCGACGTCGCTTCGTGCGGGGCGCTGCACCCGTGTCATCCCTCACCGACCTGAGGAGAGGTGGGCCTGCGATCGCCGCGCCGTTCGGCATCGTGGCTGTCGCCGGCCTCGTGACCGTGCTCCTGCCGCCCTACGAGCGTCCGTGGTGGGTGGTCGGGCTCGCGGTGCTGTGCCTGGTGCTGGTCGTCGTGGTCTACGCGCTGGGCCAGCGCCGCAGCACGCGCTCGTGGCTCGACCCGGTCGCGGCCTACCTGCTGTTCCCCTTCGCCGCCCTCGTCAACGACGCCGCGGGGGCCAGCGACGGGGGGTCGTCCTCCGGCACGACGGTCCTGCTGCTGCTGCCGATCCTCTGGCTGGCCATCACCGGAAGCCGCACCCAGCTGTGGGTCGCGAGCCTGCTGGCCGTGCTCACCGTCGTCGTGCCGATCGCGCTCATCGGGCCGCCGGGCTACGCGCTCGGCGACTGGCGCCGCGCGGTGCTGTGGGCCACGGTCGCGGTGGTCATCGCCCCCGTCCTGCAACGCATCGTGCGCGACCTCGAGCGGCAGAGCCGCCGCGTCCAGGTGTCCAACGACCGGGTCGAGCGGCTCTTCGACGACGCCCCGCACGGCGTCGCCCTCCTCGACCCCGACGGCACGATCATCCGGGTCAACATCTCGATGGCCGTCCTGGTGGGCCTCGACCCGCCCGACATGGTCGGCCATCGCTTCGCGGACTTCGAGACCCCGGGTGAGGGTCGCGTCCAGGACCACCTCGACCGGGTGTCGAGCTATCGCGGCGATTCCCTGCAGTCGGAGTGCAACCTGCGCGACTCCGGCGGCCACGACGTCAGCGCCTCCCTCAGCAGCACCGTGGTCGGCGACCCGCAGATGGGCGAGATCGTGATGATCAACGTCGTCGACATCTCCGACCGTCGTCGCTACCTCGACCGCCTGGCCCACCTCGCCGACCACGACGTGCTCACCGGCCTCGCCAACCGGCGGCGCTTGGAGAGCGAGCTCGAGCGGCACCTGGACCGCTGCCAGCGCCACGGACCCACCGGCGCGCTCCTGCTGCTCGACCTCGACAACTTCAAGCAGGTCAACGACACGCTCGGGCACAACGCCGGCGACCAGCTCCTCGTCACGATCGCCGGGCTGCTGCGCCGCTCCATCCGCAGCACCGACGTCGTGGCGCGGGTCGGCGGCGACGAGTTCGCGATCCTGCTCACCGACGGCGACCAGGCCGACGCCGCACGGGTGGCCGAGCTCGTCGTCGAGCGCATCGCCCACCACGCCGCCACCCTCGACGGCGTGGCCCGCCGCGTCACGGCCAGTGTCGGCGCGGTGACGTTCCGCGCCGCCGCCGAGCATGCGGCAGACGTCCTCGCGCTCGCCGACATGACGATGTACGACGCCAAGGACGCCGGCCGCAACCAGGCCGTCGTGCTGTCCGAGGGCGACGCGCGCGGGCCGCGCACGGCCGCCCGGCTGCACTGGGTGAGCCGCGTCGAGCAGGCGCTCATCGAGAACCGGTTCGAGCTCCACCTCCAGCCCATCATGGACATGGCCACCGGGCGGATCACCTCCGCCGAGGTGCTGCTGCGGCTGCGCGACGACGACGGCGAGCTCGTCCCGCCGTCGCGGTTCGTCTACATCGCCGAGCGCGTGGGACTGATGCCCCAGGTCGACGCCTGGGTGGTCGACCACAGTCTCGAGCTGCTGGGCCGGATGCGGCGCGACCACCGGCCCGACTTCCAGTTCGAGGTCAACCTGTCCGGCCACTCGATCGGCAACCCCGAGATCGAGCGGGCCATCGTCGACGGGCTCCCGACGCACGGCGTCGACCCGTCGGCGCTGATCCTGGAGATCACCGAGACCGCCGCGGTGGCCGACGTGGCCCTCGCGCGAGACTTCGCCACGCGGATGACCGACCTCGGGTGCGCGTTCGCCCTCGACGACTTCGGCGCCGGCTTCGGGTCGTTCTACTACCTCAAGCACCTGCTCTTCGACTACGTGAAGATCGACGGCGAGTTCGTCGCCCACGTGCACGAGTCGCCCGTCGACCGCACCATCATGCGCTCGATCGTCGGCATCGCCCGCGACCTGGGCAAGCGCACCGTCGCCGAGTTCGTCTCCGAGCCGCGCATCCTCGAGATCTGCCGCGAGGAGGGGGTCGACTTCGCCCAGGGCTACCTCATCGGGCGGCCGGTGCCGTTCGACGACTTCGTCGCCACCCACCTCTCCTCCGCCGCGGCGCTCACCCCGGGCGTCGCAGGCGTCGCGGGCCTCGGCGACGGCGACTGAGGCAGAGGAGGCTTCGACAGATGCAATGGGTCCAGCGGTCCGTGGGGCTGGCCATCATCGGCACCGCCTCCCTCGGCGCCCTGCTGCTCTGGCTCGCGGTGGCGGCCGGCGACC
The DNA here is from genome assembly GCF_059621125.1 of Nocardioides sp. Z35_8. NCBI lineage: Bacteria > Bacillati > Actinomycetota > Actinomycetes > Propionibacteriales > Nocardioidaceae > Nocardioides > Nocardioides sp. Z35_8. Next base: position 1,149,299 of record NZ_JCAQIE010000001.1, read on the forward strand.
CCGAGGCGGGTGAGGCGCCCGAGGAGGGCGTGGTGCTCGGCGTGTGGCAGGTCTTCTACGACACCGCGGCGCCTCCGCCGCGGGTGCTGCTGGCGGCGGTCGGCGTGGCGTTGCTGCTCGCCGCGGGCGTCGCGCTGTTCGAGCGCCGCATCGCCACGCACGCGCGGCGCAGCGACGACCCCGGCCGGATGCCGCTGGCCCCCAAGGTCGTGATGGCCGAGACCCGCGGCGTGTACGCCGGCCCGGTGACGATCACGGTGCTCATCCCCGCCCACAACGAGGAGGGGTGCATCGCCGAGACGCTCGCCTCGCTGCGCGCGCAGTCGCACCCGCCCGAGCGCATCATCGTCGTGGCCGACAACTGCACCGACCGCACCGTGCCGCTCGCGCGCGAGGCGGGCGTCGAGGTCCTCGAGACCGTCGCCAACACCAAGAAGAAGGCCGGCGGGCTCAACCAGGCGCTGGCCCGGGTGCTGCCCGGGATGGGCGACAACGACTGCGTGATGGTCATGGACGCCGACACCACCCTCGACGCGGGCTTCCTCGCGGGGGCCGTACGACGCCTCAGCGACGACCGTGCCCTGATGGCGGTCGGCGGGCTGTTCTACGGCGAGGAGGGGGCAGGACTGATCGGGCAGTTCCAGCGCAACGAGTACACCCGCTACCAGCGCGACCTCAAGCGTCGCCGGGGCCGGGTGTTCGTCCTCACCGGCACCGCGTCCGTCTTCCGCGCCCGGGCGCTGAAGGCCGTCGCCGAGGAGCGCGGGCGCAACCTGCCCGGCATCCCGGGCGACGTCTACGACACCGTCGCGCTCACCGAGGACAACGAGCTGACCATCGCGCTGAAGTCGTTGGGCGCACTGATGATCTCGCCGGCCGAGTGCACGGTGGTCACCGAGGTGATGCCGACGTGGCGCGCCCTGTGGGCGCAGCGGCTGCGCTGGCAGCGCGGGGCCCTGGAGAACCTCGGCGCCTACGGGCTGCGTCCCTCGACGTTCCGCTACTGGGCCCAGCAGCTCGGCATCGGCTACGGGGTCATCGCCCTCGGCAGCTATCTCACCCTCATCATCCTCATGCTCATCGCCACCGACACCTGGGTCTGGTTCCCCTTCTGGATCGGCGTCGGCCTGGTCTTCACCGTCGAGCGGGTGGTCACCGTGTGGCGCGGTGGGTGGCGGGCCAGGCTGCTCGGCCTGAGCCTGTTCCCCGAGCTCGTCTACGCCATGTTCCTCAACGTCGTCTACGTCAAGGGCGTGTGGGACCTGTCCCTGGACAGGCAGGCCACCTGGAAGCATGTGGTGCAGCCCGGACACGGCGCGCGGACGGAGGACGGCCGATGATCGTGTGGGGGATCATCCTTCCGGAGAGCACGCTGCGCGAGGAGTTCATCGCCGTGCTGTCCGCGTTCGTCGCGATCAACACCATCGTCTACCTCACCCTGGCGGTGGCCAAGATCCTGCCCAAGGTCTACGTCCGCGACTGGTTCGGCACCCGCAACCGGCGCGCCGAGACGCGCAGCATCGACCCCGACGCCCCGATCTGAGCGCCGCGCCCCGAAGCGTTTCCGCCGGACCCGCAACCATGCGCCCGGGTAGCGAGACCCACGTCACAGGTCTGTGATCGATCCAATATGTGGACCTGATCACGGGCGTTAGCGTCCCCAGCAAGTCGCCGACAACGAGGCCGCGCGAACCACCTGCGACGCAAGCTGTGAGGAACGGTCATGACCGCCACGATCGACACCGAGACGCCCGAGAGCCCATCCGCCCCGACCACGCACGCAGGCATCCTCGCCTGGGTCAACGAGGTCGCCGAGCTGACCCGGCCCGACGCCATCCACTGGTGCACCGGCTCCGACGAGGAGTGGGAGCAGCTCACCGCGTCCCTCGAGGCGACGGGCACGTTCACCCGCCTCAACCCCGACGTCATGCCCAACTCGTTCCACGCCGCCTCCGACCCCACTGACGTGGCCCGTGTCGAGGACCGCACCTACATCTGCTCGGTCGACGAGCGCGATGCCGGCCCGACCAACAACTGGATGGACCCGCAGCAGATGAAGGAGCTCATGCGTGGGCTCTACGCCGGCTGCATGCGCGGTCGCACGATGTACGTCATCCCGTTCGTGATGGGTCACCTCGAGGCGGCGCACCCGATGTTCGGCGTGGAGATCACCGACTCGGCCTACGTCACCGTGTCGATGCGCGTGATGGCCCGCATGGGCACCGACGTGCTGCGGCGCATCGAGGAGCTCGACGAGGCCGGCCAGGACCCGCAGTGGGTGCCCGCCCTCCACTCCGTCGGCATGCCGCTCGACGCCGGCCAGGCCGACGTCGCGTGGCCGTGCAACGACACCAAGTACATCGTCCAGTTCCCCGAGGAGCGGATGATCTGGAGCTTCGGCTCGGGCTACGGCGGCAACGCCCTGCTCGGCAAGAAGTGCTACGCGCTGCGCATCGCGTCGGTGATGGCGCGCGACGAGGGCTGGCTGGCCGAGCACATGCTCATCCTCAAGCTGACCTCGCCGCAGGGCGTGACCAAGTACGTCGCCGCCGCCTTCCCGAGCGCGTGCGGCAAGACCAACCTCGCCATGCTCAAGCCCACGATCCCCGGCTGGAAGGTCGAGGCCATCGGCGACGACATCGCCTGGATGCGCATCGGCGAGGACGGCCGACTGTGGGCGGTCAACCCGGAGTTCGGCTTCTTCGGCGTGGCCCCCGGCACCAACGAGCACACCAACCCCCACGCGATGGACACCATCCGCAAGGGCAACTCCGTGTTCACCAACGTCGCGCTGACCCCCGACGGCAACGTGTGGTGGGAGGGCCTGGAGAACACCCCGGCCGAGGCCACCAGCTGGAAGGGCGAGCACTGGACGCCCGAGCTCGCGGAGCAGACCGGCGAGCTCTCCAGCCACGCCAACAGCCGCTACTGCACCCCGATCAAGCAGTGCTCGATCCTCGCCGACGAGTACGACGACCCGCGCGGCGTGCCGATCGACGCGATCCTCTTCGGCGGTCGCCGCAAGACCACCATCCCGTTGGTGACCGAGGCCCGCGACTGGAACCACGGCACGTTCATGGGCGCGACGCTCTCCTCCGAGACCACCGCCGCGGCCGTGGGAGCGGTCGGCGTGGTGCGCCGCGACCCGATGGCGATGCTGCCCTTCATCGGCTACAACGCCGGTGACTACTTCGGTCACTGGGTCGGCATCGGCAAGGACAACGACGCCGCCAAGCTGCCCAGGATCTTCTACGTCAACTGGTTCCGTCGCGACGACGAGGGCGGCTTCCTGTGGCCCGGCTTCGGCGAGAACAGCCGCGTGCTGAAGTGGGTCATCGAGCGCATCGACGGCCAGGCCGCGGCGGTCGAGACGCCGATCGGCCACGTGCCCGCACCGGGCTCGCTCGACGTCGACGGGCTCGACCTGACCGAGGAGCAGCTCGCGCAGGCCCTCGCGGTCGACGCGGAGGAGTGGAAGGCCGAGATCCCGCAGATCGAGGAGTGGTTCGAGAAGTTCGGCGACGACCTGCCGGCCGTCCTCTGGAGCGAGCTCGACACCCTCAAGGCGCGCCTCGACGCCTGAGCCACGCCGGACGACCACGACCGACCCGCCCCTGCCTGCGCGGGGGCGGGTCGGTCGCGTGTGGTCCCGTGCTCTCGAGCACGAGCCTTGGGGGCGGTGTGGCACGATCCTCCCAACCGGTCGGGGAAGCGGGAGGTGAGCCATGCCCTTGGGCCAGCACGAGCGCAGCGTGTTCGAGCACCACGCCGCCCCGCTCTACGGCGAGATCGTCACCTCCGGCAGCATCAGCGCGTCCGACGAGCGCATCGTCCCGGGCGGCGAGCTGCACGAGGCCTTCGGCATCCTCGTCGAGATCGGGCTCGTGGCGAGGTCGGAGGACGACGCGCACTGGCGCGCGGTCGACCCTGCCGCGGTCCAGGCACAGGTCGTGGCGCCCCTCGGTCAGCAGGGTGCCGAGCTCATCGCGGAGTCGGCGCACTGGGCCCAGGCCTTCAGCGCGCTCTCCCAGGCGTGGCGTCGATCGCCGAGCGCCGTCGGTGGCCCGTTCGCCGAGATCCGCGGCCTCGCCACGATCGGCACCTTCCTCACCTCGCTCGTCGGTGAAGCCCAGGACGAGGTGCTCACCGCGCAGCCGCAGTACCGCCGCGGGATCAAGCAGCTCAACGAGTCCGTCGCCCACGAGATCGCCGCGCTCGAGCGCGGCGTCACGATCCGCACGCTCTACCAGCACGCGGCACGGCGTGGCGCCGACACCCGCAAGTACGTCGCGACGGTGACGGCCGCGGGCGCCGAGGTGCGCACGCTCGACGAGTTCTTCAACCGGCTGATCGTGGTCGACCGGCGCACGGCGATCATCCCCAGCCACGAGGGCCTGGACGCGGCCATGGTGATCAGCGACCGCTCACTCGTGGGCTACCTCGTCGACATGTTCGAGCGCCACTGGGAGCGCGCCCGCCCCTTCACCAGCAGCGAGACCTCGCTGATGCGCGACATCGCCACCGAGCAGCGCGCGATGACCATCCGGATGCTCCTGGAGGGCCGCGCCGACCCCGCCGGCGCCAAGCGGCTCGGCGTCAGCCCGCGGACCTACGCCGGCTACGTCGCGGACCTGAAGAACGAGTTCGAGGTCGAGACGCGGTTCCAGCTCGGCTACGAGATGGGCAAGCGGGGCATCTCCGGCCGGGAGACCGACGAGACGGGCGCCGCGACCTAGGACCTGCAGGCCCCGGACGCCCCCTGATGAGTCGAGGGCAGCAACCGGAGGTTGCTGCCCTCGACAGCTGAGGCTGGCCTGTGGGGGAGGCCGTCGGACCTGGACTCGTGGGGGGTTGAGAGGGTCCGTGCTCAGCTCTTCACTGCGTGCCCATCATGGCACGCTGAGTCCTCAGCGCGGGGGCTTGGCCTTGCCCCACGTGATGTCGAGGGCGTGGGCCGGCGCCACGGTGACTCCCGCGATTCCGAGTCCGAGCACGGCCACGAGGGCTGCGGCGGCAATACGGCGTACAGGGGTCATGAACTCTTCACCTCGTTGCTCGTGTCACAGGGGATGACATGCTCATTCTCCACCAGCCGGTGGTGACTCGTAACTGGATCAGACTGCAGGTCTGTGCATTGCAGGATCCTGCAATGCACCGGGTGAGGGCGCGGCTCCGGCCCCCTCCCGAGGGAGGGGACCGGGCACTGCGGAGGCGGAGGGATTTGAACCCTCGATGGGGTTTTAGCCCCAAACCCGCTTAGCAGGCGGGCGCCATAGACCGGACTAGGCGACGCCTCCATGCCCGACCACCGGCCGAGCGCACTGAAGGTTACAAGGCCGGGCGCGTCCGCGCCGAATCAGGTCACAGTTTGCGCAGGCCGTGCCCACGCTGGAGGTGCTGCTGGACCTCGCGCACGAAGGCCTCGCGGTCGACGGCGAGCATCTCGACGGGGATGGTGGTCGTCCGCCCGTCGCGCAGGCGCAGCACCACCACCGGGGCGTCGGCAAGAGTCGTGGTGACGGCGTCCTCGACGTCCTTCCACCGTGCGGACGCGGCGCCGACCCCGCGCACCCACTGCACGCGGTAGCCCTCGGGTGTCATCCGGACCACCCAGCCCTTCGTGCGCCACCACCACCACGCGGCCACCAGGACGACGATCGTGAGCACCACGGGCACCAGCAGGAAGATGGTGTGCAGGTCGAGCACGGCGATCGCCAGCGTGCTGCCCAGGATGAGCACGGCGACGGCGCACAGCACGATCCCGAGGAGCCGCGCAGCGACGGCGGGGGCGAGGCGGTGGACGGTGGCGGTCTCGGTCGTCACGCCCACGATTTCATCACGCCGCCGAACGGGTGTGGACGCTCGGGTCCCGGGCTGGCCCGGGACCGGCGGGGAGCGTCGGTCGTTGGGTAGAGTCGCGCGGTGTGCGGCGCCCCGGCGCCGGACGAGGAGGGGTGCCGGAGCGGCCGATCGGAACCGCCTTGAAAGCGGTCGTAGGGAGACCTACCGCGGGTTCGAATCCCGCCCCCTCTGCCAAGCCGAAGCGGAGCGAGGCGCCGGCCGAGGGGGCGTGGCCGGGTCCGGCGGCTGCCAAGCCGAAGCGGAGCGAGGCAGAGGCATCTCGAACGGGAGCACCGTGAGCGCGGCGAGCGCTGCGCTCATGGCTACGCTCGCCCCGTGACGACCTGGTTCGAGTCCCCCGAGGACGCCGCGACGCGACTCCGTGCGGCCGGCTACCTGACCGACGAGGCGACGGCGCTGACGGCCTACCTCGCGGGCGCGCTGGAGAAGCCGGTGCTCGTCGAGGGGCCGGCGGGTGTCGGCAAGACCGAGCTGGCCAAGGCGGTGGCCCGGGCGAGCGGCGCCGAGCTGGTGCGGCTGCAGTGCTACGAGGGCCTCGACGAGGCGCGGGCGCTCTACGAGTGGAACTACAAGAAGCAGCTGCTCCGGATCCAGGCGAGCGGTGGCGACCGGGCGTGGAGCGAGACCCACGACGACATCTTCACCGAGGAGTTCCTGCTGACCCGGCCGCTGCTCGGCGCCATCCGGCGCGAGGAGCCGACGGTGCTGCTGGTCGACGAGGTCGACAAGACCGACATCGAGGTCGAGGGCCTGCTGCTGGAGGTGCTGAGCGACTTCCAGGTCACCATCCCCGAGCTGGGCACGGTCTCCGCGACGCGCCGCCCGTTCGTGGTGCTGACCTCCAACGCCAGCCGCGAGCTGTCCGAGGCGGTGAAGCGGCGCTGCCTCTTCCTCCACCTCGACTATCCCGACGCGGAGCGGGAGCGCTCGATCGTCACCAGCCAGGTGCCGCACCTCGACGAGCGGGTCGTCGCCCAGCTCGTCGACGTCGTGGTGCGGCTGCGCGAGCTCGAGCTCAAGAAGGCGCCGTCCATCGCGGAGTCCGTCGACTGGGCGCGGACCTTGGTGGCGCTCCAGGTGGGCGATCTCGACGAGGCCACCGTCGCCCGCACGCTGGGGGTCGTGCTCAAGCACGCCTCGGACCAGCAGCGCGCGGCCCGGGAGCTGAGGCTCGCCACGAGATGAGCCTGCTCGACACCCACATCGGCTTCGTGGAGGCGCTGCGCTCGGCGGGCCTGTCGGTGTCGCTGGCCGAGGGCCTCGACGCGATCCGCGCGCTCGAGAAGGTGCACTGGCACGACCGCGAGACCGTCAGGGCGGCGTACGCCGCGACGCTGGTGAAGCGGCAGCCGCAGCGGGTCACCTTCGACGCGGTCTTCGACATCTACTACCCGCGGCTGGTCGGCGACGGCGTGGCCGCCGACGAGCCGGAGCCCGGCATCGAGGCGGGCCTGGAGGCAGGGCTGGAGGCGCGCCCCGAGGCGGCCGTCGGCCCGCGGGACACCGGGCCCGACCTCGAGCGCTTCCGCGAGGCGCTGGCCGACGCCCTGGCCGCGGGCGTCCGCGAGGCGCTGCAGGGCCTGGCCGTCGAGGCGGTGGCCCGCTTCGGTGCGATGCCCGGGCGCGGACCCGGGCTGTCGAGCTGGTCGGCCTACACCTCGCTCCAGCGGGTCTCGCCCGCCGAGCTGATGGACCGCCTGGTGCAGGGCCTGCTGGACGGCGGCCTCGACGAGCAGCAGGCCCAGCGCACGGCCGGGCGGCGGATCGGCGACTTCACGCGGATGGTCGAGGGTGACGCCCGCCGGCGCATCGCCGAGGAGAAGGGACCCGGGCACGTCGTCGACGCGACCGTGCGGCCGACGATCGACCGGCTCGACTTCACCGCCGCGCGGCGCAGCGACCTGGAGGAGATGCGCCGCGAGATCTATCCCCTGGCCCGTCGGCTGGCGGCCCGGCTCACCAAGGAGCAGCACGCCCGGCGGCGCGGTCCCCTCGACGTACGCCGCACGGTGCGGGCCTCGATCGCGACCGGCGGGGTGCCGCTGACCACCCACCACCGCCCGCGACGCCCCCACCGCACCGAGCTGGTCGTGCTCTGCGACGTCAGCGGCTCGGTCGCCAGCTTCGCGCAGTTCACCCTGATGCTGGTGTTCGCGCTGCGGGAGGCGTTCAGCGGGGTGCGCGCCTTCACCTTCGTCGACGACGTCGTCGAGGTCAGCGACAGCTTCCGGCCGGGCGCGGACGTCGTGGAGGTGATGGAGTCGCTGTCGGGCCGGATCTCCCACGCGGCCCTGTGGGGACGCACCAACTACGGCCGCGCGCTGACCCGCTTCGCCGAGGACCACCCCGACGCCGTGGGACCGCGGTCCTCGCTCCTCGTCCTCGGCGACGGCCGGTCCAACTACAGCGACCTGGCCGTGCCGGTGCTCGCCGACCTCGCCGGCCGCGCGCGGCACGCCTGGTGGCTCAACCCCGAGCACCCGCGCCACTGGGGCACGGGCGACAGCGCGGCCGACCGCTACGGCGAGATCGTGCCGATGGTGGAGTGCCGCAACCTCGCCCAGCTCGGCGAGTTCGTGCACCGCATCGTCTGACGCTCAGCCGGTGAGGAACCCGAGCTCGTGCATCCGGCTGATCTCGGCCCTCAGCTCGGGGTGCTCGGCGCTGTCGGCCGCGCGCGCGCCGGCGACGTAGAGCTGGGTGCCCTCGGCGCCGTCGGCGTCGAAGACGACCGTGAGCCGGTTGGCCGTGGCGGCGTTGATCAGCGAGCCGAGCAGCACGACCGGGTCGGAGCGGTCCTCCAGCGACAGCACGCGGGTCGCCTCGGGGATCCGGGGCACCTGCGCCGACGGGGCGCCGGCGGTGACGACCTGGTCGACGACGAAGCGCGACGAGCGGGCGCTTGCGGCGATCTCCGCGGCGATCGTGCCGCCGGACGCCGACCCGACGAGCATCACCCGGGCGTCGTCGTCGGTGAGGGCCTCCTCGATGGCCCGCACGACCTGGCTGACGGACGTGGTGGGGTCGGCCCCGACGAGCCGCAGCCGGCCGGAGTCGTGGGCCAGCGAGCCGGGGAGGTAGGCGATGTAGCGCCCGGTGCCGACGCGCTGCACGCTGATGCGGCGGTCCTCGGCGAGCAGGGTGGCCATCAGCTCCTCGAGCGAGCGGGGCGCGCTGCCGGCGCTGGTCTCCACCTCCGCCGGCGGTGTCTCGGCCTCGACGAACGAGCCCGCCGAGTCGCGGAACGCGGACACGGCGTCGGTCGGGAACGGGTCGATGCCGATCGCGCGGAGGCCGCCCCGGGCGGCGTGGGCGCCCTGGTCGGAGGCGAGCACCCCCGCGGTGAGGAGCGAGCGCATGTGCAGCCCGTCGAGCAGGCCGCCGCCGCCGGAGAGGTGCTCCATCAGGTCGGGGTTGTTCTCGGCGAGCTCGCTGAGGTAGGCGGTCACGCCGTCGCGGTCCATCGTCTCGGTCTCGATGAGGCCGGCGCTCACGATCGCGCCTCCGAGCGCGACCTCGGGCGCGAGGTAGCCGATGGCGCGTCCGGCGATCGAGCCCAGGGTCTTGTAGGCCGCCTCCTGCAGCTCGTCGATCCACCGGTAGGTGAGCACGGTGGCGCGGACGACGAGCGCGTCGGCGTCGAGCTCGACCGAGCGGGTCAGCAGGCCGTGCTTGCCGGTGGTGGCGGCGCGGATGTCCTCCTCGGCCTCGGCCCACGTGGCCGGCGAGAGCTCGCCGGTGTCGACCACGTCGTCGTCGCCGAGGATCTCGGCGCCGAGGCGCGCGCGGGTGCGCATCTCGTTGCCGGAGCTGTCGAACAGGTCGGCCAGGGCCAGCATCTGGTCGTACTTGTCGGCTGCGACCGACGCGGAGGAGTCGGCGGGCTCGTGGTCGTGGGTGCGCGGGATGTCGAGGTCGTTCATCGATCGTCCTCCGGGGTGACGACCTGGGCCAGGACGGGCGCCAGCTCGGTGGCCAGGTCGTCGGGGTCGACCCGCACGACGGCGACGCGGGCGACGTCGTCGTGGCGGGGGGTCAGCGAGTGCCAGCCGTCGCGCAGCAGCACCCACGACACGACCCCGACGGACGTGGTCGCGCGGTCGGAGACCTCGGCGGCCAGGATCCGCATGCGGCCCCGGCTCTCGGTGTGCACGGCCGACACCGCGGCAGCGGCCTCGGCGTCGCCGAGCTCCTCGCCGTCGGCCAGGACGATCCCGTCGGAGTGCCCGACGAGCACCGGCACCAGGTCGGCGCGACCGGAGCGGAGCGCCTCCCCGACGGAGTCGGCGAGCGCGTAGGGGACGTCGAGGCGCGCGGGCACGTGGGAGACACCCAGCGCCAGCTCCTCGGGCGGCGCGGTGACGCGGGCGAGCTCGGCCGTCCACTGGTCGACGGGGAACCAGGCCAGCTCGAAGACGATGCCGTCGCACGTCGACAGGCTCGCGACGGCACCCCCGGACTGGCGGTGCCACGCCTTGACCTGGGTGGCGCCGGCGGCGACGTCGATGTCGAGGGCCAGGCGCGGGGTCGCCAGGAGGCCGACCGCGCCCAGGACGCCCGGGTCGGCGCCGCCGGCGCCGAGCAGGCCGCGGCGGCGCAGCGTGTCGTCCGGGTCGTGGAGCGTGCGGACGGCGTCGGTGTAGGCGGCGTCCTCGACCGAGCCACGGCTCTGGCCGAGCCGCCCGGACAGCGAGCCCGGGACGTCGGGTCCGGCGGCGTCGTCGGGCAGGTCGAAGGGCAGCGGGGCGCCCCCGGCGAGCTCGGCGACGAGACGGAGCTCGGGCAGCGTGAGGGCGAGCCGTCTGGCCGTCGCGTCGAGGAAGCTGGTCGGCGGCGGGGGAGGCGCGGTGAGGTCGATGGTGACCATGTCAGAGTCCCGGCAGCGTCACGGTCAGCCAGTCCTTGTGACCAGCGGGCGGAGGGTCGAACGAGAGCAGGGCGGCGTCGGACTCGTCGGTGGCCGTGTCGCGCGCCTCGGCGTGGGCGGCACGCGTGCGGGCGTCCTCGACGAGGCTGGTGGCCTTGTGCGCGCGTACGTCGATCGCCTCCTTGTGCGTGTCGACCTCAGCGAGGTGCCGGGCGAGCGAGTCGGCGGCCGTCTCATGGTGGGCGGCTGCGGTGCGCAGGTGCGCGGCGCGCTCCTTGATCCGCTCACGCATCGCCTCGGCGGCCTTGCCGTGCCACGGCACGGCCTCGGACTGCGAGACGAGACGGGTGGCCAGCGCGCGGATGTCGCCCCCCTGCTCGCGCAGCTGCGCGACGCGCTTGCGGCCCGCGGCCGTGTCGCCGTACATCGATCACTCCCTCTCGTCCGGGGACGCCTACCCCGGCCCGGCGTTCGTCAAACGTGGCGTCCCCACCGGGCATTGTGCCGTAGTGAGGGAGTCTGGTGGCGGGCCGTTGCGGGCCTCGAACGGGGCGTCGAGGTGCTCCGTGGCGGATAGGATCCGGACCGCCCTGCATCACGAGCCACCAGAGGTGTGCATGACCTTCGACGTCCACCAGCTCGACGAGTTCGTGCTGGTCGGCGCCGTGGTGACGCTGGCGGCCATCCTCGCGGTACGGCTCTCTGCGCGCGCCGGGCTGCCGTCGCTGCTGATCTACCTGTTCATCGGCGTGCTGCTCGGCGAGGGCGGCCCGTTCGGCATCGTGTTCGAGGACGCTCAGCTGGCCCACGCCCTCGGCTTCGGCGCGCTGGCCGTCATCCTGGCCGAGGGCGGCCTGACCACCGACTGGCGCCAGATGCGCTCGAGCGTGGGCCTGGGCCTGTCGCTGGCGACGGTCGGCGTCGCCGTGTCGGTCGCGGTCGTCGCCGTGGGCACCCACTACCTCCTCGGCCTGCCGTGGGAGCTCGCGATCCTGCTCGGGGCCATCTGCTCGCCCACCGACGCCGCTGCCGTGTTCTCCGTGCTCCGCGCCCTGCCGCTGCCCAGACGGCTCACCGGCGCGCTCGAGGCGGAGTCCGGGCTCAACGACGCCCCGACCGTCGTGCTCGTCGGCATCATCTCCACCGGCGCCGTGGGGGAGGCCGGCCTGCTCGAGACCAGCGGGCTCATCGTCTTCGAGCTGGTCGCGGGCGGAGTGATCGGGGTCGCCGTGGGCGTGGCCGGGGCCTGGGTGATGCGTCGGGCGGCGCTGCCGTCCTCCGGCCTCTACCCCCTCGCCGTCCTGTGCCTGGCGTTCGCGGCCTACGGCGCCGCGTCGGCGCTGCACGCCTCGGGCTTCGCCGCGATCTACGTCGCCGCGCTGATCCTCGGCAACAGCGAGCTGCCCCACCGCGTGGCGACGCGGTCGTTCTCCGAGGGCGTCGCCTGGCTGGCCCAGATCGGGCTCTTCGTCATGCTCGGCCTCCTGCTCTCGCCCGGGCGCATCGACCTCGAGACCGTCGTGCAGGCGCTGGTGACCGGGGTCGTGCTCACCCTGGTGGCCCGGCCGCTGTCGGTGCTCGTGAGCAGCGTGGTGCAGCCGATGGCGCCGCGCGACCTGGCGTTCCTGTCGTGGGCCGGCCTGCGCGGCGCGGTGCCGATCGTGCTCGCCACGATCCCACTGTCGGAGGGCGTGGACGGCGCGGAGCACCTCTTCGACATCGTCTTCGTGATGGTGGTCGTCTACACCGTGCTGACCGGCCCGACCCTGCCGTGGGTGGCGCGCACGCTCGGGGTCGCCCGGCGCTCCGAGCCACGCGGCCTCGACGTGGAGGCCGCCCCGCTCGACCGGGTCGCGGCCGACCTGCTGCAGGTAACCATCGCCCCGGCCTCGAGGATGCACGGCGTCGAGGTGGGTGAGCTGCGGCTGCCGCAGGGGGCCTCCGTCTCGCTGGTGGTCCGCGCGGGCGAGGTGCTCGTGCCCGAGCGGCGCACCGTCCTGCGCCACGGCGACGACCTGCTGGTCGTCACCCCGCGCAAGCTCCGCGAGACCACGGAGGCGCGACTGCGGCAGGTCTCCGACAACGGGCGCCTGGCCCAGTGGGTCGGCGACCCGGCGCGCCCCGAACGTGAGTAGGCGCGGCGGCCCGCCTCACTCCGAGCCGGTGGCCCGGCAGTAGGTCGCGTCGGTCTCGGCGACCACCGACTCGACCTGCTTCTTCTTCAACGACCGGAACTTCTCGCCCACGACCACGACGACGCCGGGACCGAGCGCGTCGCCCTCGACGACCTGCGCCCGCTTGAACTGCCGCTGCACCAGCACCACGGCCGGGTTGGTCGGTTCGGAGGACCAGATCTGCGTGGTCGCCGCGGGGAGCGGCGAGTCGCCGACGGTGCCCTCGACGAATCCGCGCTCGGCGAGCTGGGCGCCCGTGGCACCGGCCAGCCCGCTGCGCTTGCTGCCGTTGAAGACGCTGACGACGACCTGGTCGCGCCGCACCTCGGACCCGGCGGTGACCGTCGTGTCCTCGCAGATCGCGACCGGCTCGTCGCGGGGCAGCGGCGCGGTGAAGGCGCTCCACCCCCAGGCGGCCGCGGCGAGCACCAGCACCGCGAGGCCGGTCAGCGTGAGCGCCGACCTCGCCGCGCCGCTCACTCCTCACCTGCCAGATGGACGCGGGCGTGCAGCACGCTGCGCTGCTGCAGCGCGGCGCGCAGGGCGCGGTGCAGGCCGTCCTCGAGGTAGAGGTCGCCCTTCCACTGCACGACGTGGGCGAACAGGTCGCCGTAGAAGGTCGAGTCCTCGTCGAGGAGGGCGTCGAGGCGCAGGGTGTCCTTGGTGGTCACGAGCTCGTCCAGGCGCACCTGGCGCGGCGGCAGGTCGGCCCACCCGCGCGAGTCGAGACCGTGGTCGGGGTAGGGCCGGCCGTCGCCCACCCGCTTGAAGATCACGGCGTGATCATAACGACGGCCCGCACGAGGGCCTCGTCGTCGACCGCCCCGCTGACTAGGCTCGGCCCATGACGCAGACCGCCGGCGACCCGATCTCGCAGGCGGTGGCGCCGGGCTACGCCTTCGAGGGGCCCGCGCTCGAGCTGGGCGGCCTGATGCTCGGCGCCGACGACCTCAGCGACGTCCGGATCCGCATCCCACTGGCGATGCTCAACCGCCACGGCCTCGTCGCCGGTGCGACCGGCACCGGCAAGACCAAGACCCTCCAGCTGCTCGCCGAGCAGCTCAGCGCCCACGGCGTACCCGTCTTCGCCGCCGACATCAAGGGCGACCTGTCCGGCATCAGCGTGCCGGGAGAGCCGAGCGACAAGCTCACCGCGCGCACGGCCAGCGTCGGCCAGGACTGGACGGCGACCGCCTTCCCGACGGAGTTCTACGCGATCGGCGGGCAGGGCACCGGCGTGCCCGTCCGGGTCACGATGAGCGCGTTCGGGCCGACCCTGCTCGCCAAGGTGCTCGGCCTCAACGAGACCCAGGAGTCGTCGCTCGGCCTGGTCTTCTACTACTGCGACAAGCAGGGGCTGCCGCTGCTCGACCTCGCCGACCTGCGCGCCGTGCTGCACTACCTCACCGGCGACGCGGGCGGGAGGGCCGAGCTCAAGGCGATCGGCGGCGTGTCGCCGCAGACGGCCGGCGTCATCCTGCGCGAGCTCGTCGCGTTCGAGGCCCAGGGCGCCGACGTCTTCTTCGGCGAGCCCGAGCTCGACACCAAGGAGCTCCTGCGCACCGCAGAGGACGGTCGCGGCATCGTCAGCCTGCTCGAGCTGCCCCGCCTCCAGGACCGGCCCGCGCTGTTCTCGACGTTCCTGATGTGGCTGCTCGCCGACCTCTTCCACGACCTGCCGGAGGAGGGTGACCTCGACAAGCCCAAGCTCGTCTTCTTCTTCGACGAGGCCCACCTGCTCTTCGACGACGCCTCCGAGGCGTTCCTCGACCAGGTCGCGCAGACCGTGCGACTGATCCGGTCGAAGGGCGTCGGCGTCTTCTTCGTGACGCAGTCACCCACCGACGTGCCTGACGAGGTGCTCGGTCAGCTCGGCTCCCGCATCCAGCACCAGCTCCGGGCGCACACCCCCAACGACGCCAAGGCGCTCAGGGCCACCGTCAACACCTACCCCGACAGCGCCTACGACGACCTCGGCAAGGTCATCACCTCGCTGGGGATCGGCGAGGCCGTGGTGACGGTGATGAACGAGCGCGGCGCCCCCACGCCCGTCGCCTGGACCCGGCTGCGGGCCCCGGAGTCGCTGATGGACCCCGCCCCGGCCACCGAGATGGAGGCAGCGGTCGCTGCGTCGCCGCTCACCGCGAGGTACGGCGAGACGATCGACCGCGAGTCCGCTCGCGAGCTGCTGGCCGCGAAGCTCGAGGAGGGGGCCCGCAAGGCCGGGGAGGACGCGCGGGTGCAGGAGATGGCGCGCGAGCAGAAGAACGCCCGGGTGCGCGAGAAGGCGAAGCCTCCGTCTCCGTCGAAGTCTCCGTCGTCGTCCCGGCGCCCCGCGCCCGAGCCGGACGGCATGGTCGAGAGCGTCGTGAGGTCCAAGGTGTTCAAGGACTTCATGAGCACCGCCGCCCGGGAGATCGCCCGGGGGATGTTCAAGAGCGGCCGCCGCTGACGCTCGCCTTCTGGGCGTTGCGGGAGGTCGTACGTACTGACGCGTGCCTCCACAGGACGTCCGCGGGCGGCCGGCCCGGTCCCCTGTGAGGGCACCTTCGGCTGACCCTCGGCAACACCCGGTGCCCCGGGCGTGGCGCCAGGGACCTCCGGTGTACCCCGGGCGGCAGCTGGTACACCCTCGTCCCCGCTGGACACGCCGGATCCGACCTGTTGAGCGGGGACGAGTCCGCTCAAGCCGGGGGTGCCCCCGGCTCAGGTGCGCCATGGAACCTCCGGTGCGCTCCGGGCGGCAGCTGGGACACCCTCGTCCCCGCTGGACACGCCGGATCCGACGTGTTGAGCGGGGACGAGTCCGCTTGAGCCGGGGGCGCCCCCGCCGCCCCCCGCCCCCGCCCCCGGTCACATCGTCGGGTCGAGCCAGGCGAGCTGGGCGGTCTGGGTGCCGCCGTCGCGGGTGACGACGCGGGCGCGGCCCTCGGGGGCGGGCTGGGGTCGCAGGTTGCCGATCAGCACGCCCTCGTCGCGGGGTCCGGAGAGCATCACGCCGGGCATCGCCAGGTCGCGCAGCGACTGGATGACGGGCTCGTAGAGCGCGCGGGACGCGCCACCGGTGCGCCGGGCCACGACGACGTGCAGGCCGACGTCGCGCGCCTGCGCCATCAGCGGCTGCAGGGTGGAGACCGGCGAGGACTGCGCGGTCGCGACCAGGTCGTAGTCGTCGACCACCACGAAGACCTCCGCGCCGGTCCACCACGACCGGTTGCGCAGCTGCTCGGGCGTCACGTCGGGGCCGGGGATGCGGCCCTCGAGGTAGCTCGCGATGTCCTTGAGCGTCGGCGTCGCCTGGGTGGCCGACGTCAGGTAGTTGAGCAGGTACTCGTCGGGCACCTCGCCGAGCATCGAGCGGCGGTAGTCGACGAGCACGATCTGCGCCTCCTTGGGCGTGCGCGTGCGCATGACCTCGTGGACGTACGCCCGCAGCAGCGCGCTCTTGCCCGACTGCCCGTCGCCGAAGACCAGCATGTGGGGCTCGGCGTCGACGTCGAGCCCGATCGGCGCGAGCTCCTTCTCGTTGATGCCGAGCAGGATGTGCTTGGCGGGCAGCTGGCGGCGTACGGCGTCCTCGCGGACCGCCTCGAGCGTGACCAGCTCCGGCAGCAGCCGCAGCTTGGGACCCTGCGGGCCCTTCCACGCGGCGGCGACCCGGTCGATGAGGTCGTCCACGCCGTCGCCGAGGGTGTCGGCGCTGCCGTCGCCGTCGATGCGCGGGAGCGCGCCGAGGAAGTGCAGCTTGGACGGCACGAGGCCGCGGCCGGGTCGTCCGACCGGGACCAGGGCGGCCACCTTGCGGTCGATCTCGGAGTCGAGCGGGTCGCCGAGGCGCAGCTCGAGCTTGGAGCCGAAGACGTCGCGCATCGCCGCGCGGTAGTCGGCCCAGCGGGTGGAGGCGGTGACGATGTGGAGGCCGAACGTGAGGCCGCGCGCGGCGAGCTGCTGGATCTCCATCTCGAGGTCGTCGAACTCGGCGCGCAGCGTGCTCCAGCCGTCGATCACGAGGAAGACGTCGCCCCACCCGTCGTCGGCGCGGCCCTGCGTGCGCCGCGAGCGGTAGGTCTCGATCGAGTCGATGCCGTTCTCGCGGAAGTAGCCCTCGCGACGGTCGACGATGCCCTCGACCTCGGCCATCACGCGGCGTACGACGTCGGGCTCGGAGCGGGTGGCGACGCCGCTGACGTGGGGGAGCCGGGCCAGCGGCGCGAACGTGCCGCCACCGAAGTCGAGCACGAAGAACTGCGACTCCAGCGGCGTGGTCACCAGCGCCATGCTCGTGACGATGCTGCGCAGCATCGTGCTCTTGCCCGACCGCGGCCCGCCGACGACGGCGACGTGGCCGGCCGCGCCGGTGAGGTTGAGCGTCATCGTGTCGCGCCGCTGCTCGCGCGGGCGGTCGACGGTGCCGAGCGGGATCACCAGGCCGGGCACGTTGCGCCACTGCGGCGACGTGAGGCCCAGGTCGGGGCTCTCGACGAGGTCGGGCATGAGCTCGTCGAGGGTGTCGGGCACGTCGAGCGGCGGCAGCCACACCTGGTGCGCGGCCGGCCCCTTGCCGATCATCCGCTGCACCGCGACGTCGAGAAGCGAGGGCTGCTCGCCCTGCTGCTGCGGCTGCGGTGCCACCTCGGCCACCTCGTCGGTGGTCGGCTCGAGCGCCTGCACCTCCGAGATCGTGAACGGCAGGATGCCGCGGATCGCGCCGCCCTCGTCGCGGGTCACGCGGGTGCGGCTCGACGGCGGACCCGAGACGTACGCCGCCTTGAACCGCAGCAGCGTCGACTGGTCGGGCTTGAGGTAGCCCAGACCGGGGACGGCGGGGAGCTCGTAGGCGTCGGGCACGCCGAGGACCGCCCGCGACTCGCCGGCGGAGAACGTGCGCAGGCCGACGCGGTAGGACAGGTGCGACTCCAGCCCGCGCAGGCGGCCCTCCTCGAGCCGCTGCGAGGCGAGCAGCAGGTGCAGGCCCAGCGAGCGGCCGAGGCGGCCGATCGCGACGAACAGGTCGATGAACTCCGGCTTGGCCGAGAGCATCTCGGAGAACTCGTCGACCACGATGAACAGCGACGGCATCGGCTCGAGGGGCTCGCCGTTGGCGCGCGCCTTCTCGTAGTCGCGCACGGAGGCGTAGTTGCCGGCGTCGCGCAGCAGCTCCTGGCGACGGGTCATCTCGCCGGACAGGGCGTCCTGCATGCGGTCGACGAGGGTCAGCTCGTTGGCGAGGTTGGTGATGACGGCCGAGACGTGCGGCATGTCGGCCATGCCGGCGAACGTCGCACCGCCCTTGAAGTCGACGAGCACGAGGTTGAGCTGCTCGGACGAGTGGGTCATCACCAGCCCGAGCACGAGGGTGCGCAGGAACTCCGACTTGCCGGAGCCGGTGGCGCCGATCACCAGGCCGTGGGGGCCCATGCCCTGCTGGGCGGACTCCTTGATGTCGAGGTGGATCAGGCCGCCGGAGTCGCCGATGCCGATCGGCACGCGCAGCCGGTCGCGGGCCGGCCGCGGCCGCCAGGCGGTGGCCGGGTCGTAGGTGAAGATGTCGCCGAGGCCCAGCAGGTCCATGTGGTCGGGGGTCGTCGAGGTGATGTCGACGGCGCCGCCGGACGACGACGACTCGGCGCTGGCGGTCTTGAGGGGCGCGATCCGCCGGGCGAACGCCTCCGCGGTCGCGATGTCGCACTGGTCGGCCAGGGCCCGGACGGGCTCGCCGCGCAGCCGCAGCGCCCGCACCGGGCGCTTGCCGAGCTCGTCGGGGGCGTCGACGAACTCCAGCCGCAGCCGGGTGGAGTCCTCGAGCTCGTCCCACCGGCTCGGCAGGTCGAGCAGGGTGACGCCGTGCAGCCCGTCGGGCGGCACGATGTGGTTGCCGGGGGGCAGGTGGCCGCCGTCGATGACCAGCAGGATGTGCGGCGTGGCGGGACGCTCGTCGGCGCCGAAGCGGGGCCGGTCGCTCAGGTCGGGCGGGAGCAGGTTGCCCAGGTCGTCGAGCGAGGTGGAGACCAGGCGCATCGGCCCGACCGCGTCGACCTCGCGGGTGCTCTGGGCGTGGGGCAGCCACTTCACCCAGTCCCAGTGGGTGAGGTTCTGCTCCGAGCTGAGCACCGCCACGATCAGCTGGTCGGGGTTCTGGAACGCGGTCGCCGAGCAGATCATCGCCCGCGCCGTCGAGCGCACCTCCTCGGCGCCGCCGCACAGCTCGATCCGGTCGAAGGCGCGCAGGTCGATCGAGGCGGGCAGGTTGGGCTGGAGTCGGTGGACCACCAGCAGGCGGTGCAGCGCGGACGCGGCGGCCGGGTCGACCTGGTCGACCGGCGCGCTCTCCGGCGGCACCAGCTCCAGCGACAGCGGCTGCGAGCACAGCCCGTAGCGCACGTGCAGGAAGTTGTCGTCGGAGGCGGTGTGCTCCCACAGCCGGGTGCGGTCCTCGGCCAGCGCGGGCAGCGCCGACGGCTCGGGGTGGTGCCAGTTGAGCGCGCGGCGCTGCTGGTCGGCCGCCTCGCGCGCGACCTTGCGGATGTTGCTGAGGTAGCGCAGGTACTCCGTGCGCGATCCGGTGACCTGCTGGGCGCGCTGCTTCCGCTGCCGGTCGATCTGCACGATGATGAAGCCGAGGGTGGCGAAGAGGAACATGCCGGCCGCGAGGAAGCTGCGGCTCTTGTTGGCGCCGCCCATCGTGGCGACGAGCACGATCGAGCCCAGGCTGCCCAGCATCGGGATGGCGTTCATCAGCACGCCGCCCGCGCCCTCGCCGTCCTGCAGCTCCGGCGGTGGCTGCAGGACGATCTGGCCGCCCGGCATCTCGGGCTCGTCGAGCCGCTGGCCACCTCGCAATGTCGTGCTCACTCGCGTCCCCCCGTGCCTCACCCGTTGAAGTCGCGACGATGATAGGTGTGCTGCGGAGCGGCCCGCGACTACCCTTCACCCGACGAGCGCCCGCCCGAGGCATGCGAAGGGGGAATCCGTGTCGGACGTCGCGATGTCCAGCACTGCTGGAGCGACCATTGCCGTGAGCATCCACGGCCCTGCCGGCGTGCTCGACCTGGTCGTGCCCGCGGGCGCCACCTCGGTCGACGTGGCCCGTGAGTACGCCAAGCAGGCCGAGGTGCCCGGCATCCCGCTGCTGCAGACCGCGCTCGGCGAGCGCCTCAACGCGGCGGCCCCCCTGAGCGAGGCCGGGATCGAGCCCGGCGACGTGCTGGTGGCGACCGCCGGCGTCCACCGGCCCCGCCGGGTGACGCTTCTCCAGGCCGCCAAGAACGCGCCGGAGAGCCCGGAGCTCGCCTCGATGGTCGCCTGGCTCGCCGCCCTGGTCGCGGTCCTGGCCGCCTGGTACGCCGCCCGCTCGGGCGACGACGTCGCGCGCACCGTCGTCGTCGGCGTGCTGCTGGCGTGCTCGCTCGCCGGCGTGCTGCCGGTCGGTCGCCACGCGCGCCAGCGGGCCGCCGCCGCCCCCGCCTTCGCCGCCGCGGCGGCCTTCGCCGCGCTCCACGAGCCCGGTCTGCACCTGCTCCCCGCGATCCTCGGCACCTCCGCCATGGCGGCGGCCGTCGTGGCCGGGATCGGCCGCGCGCTGTCCCACGACGCGGACGAGGTCAGCACGGTCTGGATCGTCGCCGGGCTCGCCGTCTTCGCCTGCTGCGCCGTGCCGGCGATGCTCGGGTGGGACGCGCGGGTCGCCTGGACGCTGCTGGTGTTCGGGTCGATGATGGCCGCGCGCTTCGCGCCCTCGCTCGCGGTCGACGTGCCCGACGAGGCGCTGCTCGACCTCGACCGCCTCGCCGTGACGGCTTGGTCGGCCCGCGACAGCCAGCGCGCGGGGCGGCGCGGCCGCGCGGTCGTCGCGGCCGGCGCCATGGAGCGGCTGGTGCACCGCGCCTCACGCATCGTCACCGGCGCGTCCGCCGCGATCCTGGTGACGATGCTCGTGGCGAGCCCCCTGCTGCTGCAGCGCGCCACCATCGACCTCGACCTCATCGGCGCGCGCTGCCTGGTCCTCTTCGCCGGCTGCTCGCTGCTCCTCGCGGCCCGGTCCTACCGGCACGCCGCTGCGCGTGCGCTCCTGCGCCTCGCCGGGCTCGCCGCCCTCGTCGCCCTGGGGGTCCACCTCGCCACGGGCCCGGGCGCCGGGCACGTCGACACGTTCTTCTACGTCACCGTCGCGCTCGGCGTTGTCGCCCTCGCCGCCGCAGTGGCGACCGGGCGCGGCTGGCGCTCGGTCTGGTGGTCGCGTCGCGCCGAGGTCGCCGAGTCGCTGTGCGGCAGCTTCGCGTTCGCCGCCGCCGTGGTCGCGGCCGGCGTGTTCCGGCGGCTCTGGGAGCTGACCTCCTGAGGGGGCGCTCCGACGACGTTCGGTGGATTCAGGTTTAGGCCGAATCCGCCCGGGTAGATGCAGGATCAGCGCGGGGGGCCGGGACGTCTCCCCGAGCACCGGATCACCAGTCCAGTGGATCACCAACAAGACACTCGGTCGGTCGGACCGCCGAGGGAGAAGGATCTTCAATGAGCGAGATGTACGGCCAGACAGAGAAGGCGCTCTCCAAGGGTGCTGACTTCGTCGACCAGGCCCGCGCCGACGTCAAGAACAAGTGTGGCGTCCTGTCCGGAAACATCCAGACGATGATGGGTGGATGGGGCGGCCAGGGTGCCTCCGCGTTCAACAACCTCATGATCGCCTGGGACCAGAAGCAGGAGACCATCCTCAAGGCCCTCGACCAGCTCGCGGCCTCCATGAAGGAGACCGAGCGCGACAACGTCTCCACCGACGAGGCCCAGTCCGCCACCCACACCAACCTCCAGGGCCGTCTCGGCTGACGCCGACACCTGACTGCGCAGATCTAGGAGATCGACATGACTTTCGACGGAATCAAGGTCCAGCACGGCAGCCTCGACGCCGGTGCGGCCGACGTGATGAAGGCGGCCAAGGACATCGAGGCCCGCCTCGACCAGCTCGAGACCGAGCTCAACCCCCTCAAGTCGGACTGGAACGGTAACGCCAAGATGGCCTACGACCAGGCCAAGGCCAAGTGGGACCAGGCCATGACGGAGATGACCCTCCTGCTCCAGCAGGCCAGCCAGGGTGTCGACGCGTCCAACGCCGAGTACAAGGCCGCCGACGCCCGGGGCGCCAACCGCTTCTGAGCGCACGCACCTCGTCCGAGGCCGGTCGTCCCTGCGGGATGACCGGCCTCCGGCATTTCGGGAGCCGCTTTCGCCTAGGCTGCTCCCGGTTCAGCGCCCCGCCCGGCCGGGCGGAGCGCAGGTGAAGCACTGTTCAGGGGGGAATCACCAATGAGTCAGGGGTCCTCGGTCGCGTCGGGCCTGGTCCGCGTGACCATCGCCTCGGGATCTCGACGCGTCGACCTCGTGCTGCCGGGCGCGATCCCGGTCGCCGAGCTGGTGCCGGAGCTCGCCCGCTCCGTCGGCCTCCTCGACGCGTCCACCGTCTACGGCGGCTACCGCCTGGTGACGCAGGAGGGCCGGATCCTCGCCGACAACGCCGGCCTCACGATGCAGGGCATCGAGGACGGCGGCCTGCTCACCGTCACCGCCGGCGTCGACGACAAGGCGCCCCGGGTCTACGACGACGTGGTCGAGGCGATGGCCGACGTCGTCGAGAACGAGCTCCGGCCGTGGGAGCCCGCGGCCGGGCGCCGCACGGCCCTCGGCGCGGCCGCCATCCTGCTCGGCCTCGGCGCGCTGGCCCTGCTCCTCCAGGGCGAGAGCCTGCTCGGCGGCGTCGCGGCCGGCGTCATCGCGGGCCTGCTCGTGGTGGGCGGCATCGTCCTGACCCGCGCGCAGGGCGAGCCCGAGGCCGGCGTCGTCGTCTCGCTGCTCGCCGCGCTCTACGCCGCGGTCGCCGGCCTGCTGCTCGCGCCCGGTGACCTGCCGTCGTGGCGCTGGCCCCTTCCCGACGCGTTCTTCACCGACCCCCTGCTCTACGCCGGGCTGGGCGTGCTGGCCGTCGGCCTGGTGGCCGTCGTGGGCCTCGAGGGCGGTCGCGCTCTCGTGATCCCGGCCGTCGTGGTGGGTGCGGTGCTGGTCGCCGGCTCCCTGCTCGTGCGGGTGTTCTCGCTGGAGCCCGCCACCGTCTTCATCGTCCTGCTCACCCTCGTCGTCCTCGCCGGCAGCATCTTCCCGTGGCTCGCGCTCGGCGTCACCGGCACCAAGGTCGACCAGCTCTACTCGCTGCACGACATCACCGCCGACCCCGACGAGATCGACCCCGAGGAGGTCGCCGACGACGCCCGCGTCGGCCACGAGATCCTCCTCGCGGTGTCCGCGACGGTGGGCACGCTGCTGGTGCTGCTGGCGCCCTTCGCCGTCGGCAGCGGTGCCTACGGCACGATCCTGGCGGCGGTGTGCTGCCTGGCCGTCATGTTCCGCACCCGCCAGTACCGCACCGGGGCCGAGGTGCTGGCCGGCCTCGCCTCGGGCATCCTCGGCCTGGTCTCGGTGGCGGTGTCGATGCTGCTGATCCACGACGGCTGGCGGGCCGGCGCCGCCCTCGCCCTGGCCGGCGTCGGCGCGGCGCTGCTCGCGCTGACGCTCGTGCCCGCCTCGCCGTCGGTGCGCCGCGGCCGGATGGGCGACATCGTCGAGACGATGACGCTGCTCGCGCTGCTGCCGCTGATGGTCCTGGCAGCCGGCTTCGTGTCCGCGGTGGCGGGCTGATCGATGGCGACCAAGAAGGATCTCGTCGAGGCGCACGCCTTCAGCCGCCGCCGGCTGGTCACCGCCTTCGTCTCCGGCGCCCCGGGCGGCCGGGAGGTCGAGCCGGTGCGTCCCGGCCGCGTGCTCATCGGCGGCGTCGCCCTGTCGGTGCTCCTGCTGGCCGGTGCGGCCATCGCCGGCTTCCTGCTCGGCCGCCCGCCCGCCCAGTGGCTCGACGAGGGAAGCTTCGTCATCTCCAAGGACACCGGCGAGCAGTACGTCGTCCTCCGCGGCGGTGACGACCCCCTGCTCCAGCGGGTGCCCAACTACGTCTCCGCCCAGCTGCTGCTGGGCGAGGCCAAGCTGACGCCCTTCACGGTGCGCGACAAGTACATCCGCACGGTGCAGCTCGGCGAGGACCTCGGCATCGACGCGGCCCCCGCCAGCCTGCCGTCCGCCGACGAGCTGGTCGACGACGACTGGACCGCGTGCACCGGCGCAGGCGTCGGCATCAAGCTCGCGGTGCAGCGCACGCCCACGGTCGAGGACCTGACCGGGTCGGCCTTCCTGGTGCGCAGCGAAGGCACCACCTGGCTCATCGCCACCGCGCCGCCGGTCGGCAGCGAGCAGGGCAGCGCCTACCGCCTGCCCATGCCGGCCGACGAGACCGAGTCCTCGACGCTGGGCGTACGGCTCGGGTTCGGCGCCTCCGCCACCGAGGTCGACGCCGACTGGCTCAACCTCTTCCGCCTGGGCGACCCGCTCGAGCAGAAGTCGTTCGGAGTCACCCGCGCCGGCGAGCGGGTGCCCTACGGCAGCACCGGCACCGACCTCTCCCGCTACCGCATCGGTGACCTGCTGCGCTCGAGCAGCGGCGCCTACTACCTCCTCGGCGACGAGAAGCCCGAGCGGCTCAGCGACTTCGACGCGCTCGTCTACGACGTCGTCGGCACCGGCACGCAGGAGCTCGCCGACGACCTGTCCGCGTCGTTCGGCGACCCGAAGACCCCGGCGGAGTGGCCCAGCGAGGTCCCGCAGCCGATCACCAACGGCGCGCTGTGCGCCGTGCTGCACCCCGACGCGCGTGCCGGCGCCACCTTCAGCCTCGCCACCAACCCGACCGGCGCCGCGGACCCCTCGGGCGTCCGGCCGCGACGCCACGCGGTCGACGTCGAGCCGAGCGCGGGCGCCTACGTCCTCTCCGGCTCCGGCGAGGCCGCCGAGTCCGGCACCCCCTACGTCATCGACCCGAAGGGCGCGAAGTACGCCCTCGTCGGCCCCGAGGTGCCCGACTTCCTCGGCTACGGCGACGTCGACCCGCCACTGGTGCCGAGCGCGTGGCTGGAGTTCTTCGAGTCCGGTGTCCCGCTGTCGACCAACAGCGCACGCCGGGTCCCCGAGGACGCCCCGCCGGCCGACGACGCGTCCGCGGACGCCGGCTGATGGCTGCCCCGTCGCCGGGTCGTCGCCGCCCGTCGCCGCGCACGGTGCTCGCCGCGGGCCTGCTCGCCGCGGCGGTCGTGCCGCTCGGCGCGACGCCGGCCGCTGCCGACCACGACGCCCCCTGCAGCGTCGCCGAGCTGCCCCAGTCCGAGCGGCTCGCCGACACCCACGCCAAGGCCAACGCGGCGTTCGACCGGATGCACGTCGAGCAGGCGCAGGAGCTCGCCACCGGCCGGGGCGTCAAGGTCGCCGTGATCGACAGCGGCGTGATGGGCGTCGAGGGACTCGACGTCGTCGGCGGCGTGGCCGTCCCGGGGGTCTCTCCCAATGCGCTGCTGTCGGGCCACGGCACGATCGTCGGCGGGCTGATCGCCGGGCCGCAGGGGGTCGCTCCCGACGCGCAGGTCTACGACGTCAAGGTCTACGACGCCGAGGACGCCGACACCACGCAGGGCGAGCGGCCGCTGACCTCGGCCGGCATCGTCGCCGGCATCGAGGCCGTCATCTCGGCCCAACCGCAGCAGCGGTTCGACATCGTCAACATCTCCCTCGCCGTCCGCCAGTCCGACCCGGCGCTGGAGGCGGCCGTCGCGCGCCTGGTGGCCCTCGACGTGGTGGTGGTCGCGGCCGCGGGCAACGCCGCGTCGAGCACCCCCGACGGGTTCGCCGGCACCCCGGGCAACGATGCGGAGGTCTACCCCGCCGACTACCCCGGCGTGCTCGCTGTCAGCGCCACCCCACCCGGCGACGAGAACCCCAGCGCCTACGTCGTGCCCAACGCCGACACCGACGTCGCGGCCCCCACCGTGGGCGCGCTCTCCGCCAACGCCACCGGCCAGGCCTGCGTCGTGGGCGAGGTCGCCACCTCGTGGGCGACGGCCGAGGTCAGCGGCGTCCTGGCGCTGCTCGCCGAGCGGTTCCCCCGCGACACGCCGCAGCAGCTCGTCGCCCGGCTCCAGGCCACCGCCGAGGGCGCCGGCGCGGCACGGGACGACGCCTCGAGCCCATGGACGGGCGCGGGCGTGGTGCAGGCGCACGACGCGCTCACCCGGGAGATCCGGCCGGGGCGCAAGGGCAAGGTCGAGACCACCGTCCAGGAGGTCCGCGCCGACGCCCAGGCGCCGCCGGCGCCCCGGCGCGTCGACCTCTTCGGCACGCCCCGCGCGATCCTGCTGTGGTCGGGCCTGGTCGCGGGGTCGCTGCTCGCCCTCGCCTCGATGCTGCGCCCGCTGCTGCGGCGGTGACCCACGACACCCCGACCCATGATGGAATCGGGCCATGCCTGAGACCACGGACGAGCCCGTCGCCGTCATCCTGGCCGGCGGCCAAGGCTCGCGCCTGTGGCCGATCAGCCGGGACCGCGCCCCGAAGCAGTTCCAGCCCGTCGTGCGCGACCGCCCGCTGCTCACCGGCACGATCGAGCGGCTCAGCGAGATCGTCGACCCGAGCCGCATCCACGTCTCGACCCGCGCCCGCTTCGCCGAGGCCGCCCTGGCGACGCTCGGTCCCGTCCCCCCGGACAACCTGATCCTCGAGGAGGACCCGGCCGGGCCCGCGACGGCGTTCGCGCTCAGCATCGCGACGCTGTCGCACAAGTACGGCAACGCGCCGGCACTCATCGCGCCCTCCGACCACCTGATCACCGAGGAGGAGGCCTTCAACGCCGCCTCCCGCGACATGCTCGACCAGCTGGTCACCACCCCCGGGTCGATGGTCGTGCTGGGCGCCGAGCCCACCCGCTTCGACGCCGGACTCGGCTACATCCACACCAAGGGCGGCGACGACGCCGTGCAGGTGATCGACTCGTTCCACGAGAAGCCCGACGAGGACGTCGTCGCCGAGCTCACCGAGACGGGCAACCTCTACTGGAACACCGCCTGCTACGGCGTACGCGTGGGGCGCGCGTGCGAGGCCTACCGCACCGCCCTGCCACTCATCTTCGAGGCCATCGAGCGGTTCGCCCGCGGCGCCACGGCCGACAAGGCCTACCGCGGCGCGGCGATCGGCGGGCACGAGATCTACCCGCTGATGTGGGCCGGCATGGAGTGCCTGGTCGTCCCCCGCCAGCTCGGGTGGACCGACGTCGGCACCTGGACCCGGCTCGAGCGGGTGCTGCACGACCAGCGGGTCACCTCGATCGGCCCCGCGCTCCAGCTCGACGCCGAGGACACCCTCGTCGCCAGCATGGACGGCCGACCGGTCGTCACGCTCGGCGCCCGCGGCCTGATCGTCGTGACCCACGAGGACGCCGTCTACGTCCTCGACCGGCAGAAGGCCCTCGACATCGGCATCCTCGAACGGCTCCGCTCCCTCCTCGCGGCCAGCACCCGCGAGGACCTCCTCTGAGCGCGCCTCCCCACCTCACGCACCACCCGAAGGAACCCATGTCCCACGAGAACAGCCAGCACATCGTCGTCGTCGGCACCAAGCCCGACATCATCAAGCAGGCGCCGATCTACCACGAGCTGCGCGAGCGCGGCCACGACGTCGTGCTCTGCCACACCGGCCAGCACTACGACCACAACCTGTCCCAGTCGATGCTCGACGAGTTCGGCGTGCGCGAGGACATCAACCTCGAGGTGCGCGGCGGCGTCAACGACCTCGTCTCCGGCATCACCGCCAAGCTCGCCCAGTACCTCCGCGGCTTCTCCGAGCGCGGCGGCTTCCCCATCACCTACGTGCACGGCGACACCACGACCGCCATGGCCGGAGCGCTGGCCACCTTCGGCGAGCGCCAGGCGCTGGTGCACGTCGAGGCGGGGCTCCGCACGCTCTCGCCGAAGCCGGAGGTGCTGAAGGGCTGGCTCGAGCAGGGCGCCGACCTCGACTGGGCGTCGTTCCGCGAGCAGTCGGTCGACCGCGCCAGCTGGGCCAAGGGCAGCCGCGAGCCGTCCCCGGAGCAGTTCAACACCCGGGTCGCGGACGCCGGCTCCGACCTCCACGCCGCCCCCGTCGAGCTCAACCGGGAGTTCCTGGTGGAGGAGGGCTTCGCCCCCGCCGCGATCGACGTGGTCGGCAACTCGGTCGTCGACGCGCTCGCGCAGGCCGTCGCCGGCAGCGACAAGAACCAGGTGCTGCAGAGGTTCCCGCAGATGGGCGACGGGTCGTTCCTGCGCTTCTGCGTCCACCGCCGCGAGAACACCACCAACCGCGACCGCTTCACCCTGCTGATGGACGCCATGGAGGCGCTCCTCGAGCAGGGCCACCACGTCCTCTTCATCCGGCTGCTCGGCACCGAGGCCGCGATCGACAACTTCGGCCGCCGCCAGTGGCTCGAGGACCTCGAGGCGAGGTACGGCGACGCGCTGATCTCCACCCCGGTGTGGGACAGCTACCTCGACGTCGTCGCCGCGATGTCGATGTGCGCCGTCATCGTCACCGACTCCGGCAGCATCGTGGAGGAGGCCAACGTCCTCGAGGTGCCCTGCGTGACCCTGCGGTTCGGCTCCGACCGGTCCGAGACGTTCCTCGCCGGCAGCAACTTCCTCGCCCCGCCCGTCGACAAGGACCTGATGACCGCGGTCATCCACAACGTCTTCGAGCACCGCGACGAGCTGTCGTGGGACCGGGTCTACCCGGAGAAGGCGTCCGCGATGCTCGTCGACGCGGTCGAGCGGCGCCTCGACGAGGGGAGCCTGCTGATCTCCGAGGAGTGGCGCTACGGCCTCAAAGCCCAGGTGCGCTGAGCCGGGCGTACGCCCCCGCACACGACGCAGGGCCCCGCACCATCCGGTGCGGGGCCCTGCGTGTCGGCGGAGGTAGGGGGATTCGAACCCCCGAGGGCTATTAACCCAACCCGCTTTCCAAGCGAGCGCCATAGGCCACTAGGCGATACCTCCGCCGAGGAGAGTACCGGTCGGTCCGGTGGCCGGTGAAATCGCCTGCCGCACCCTGGGTTTGGGTGCCCGTCACGGGCTCCCCTAGACTTCCGGCAACCCCCCACGCGGCGCCATCTCGCCCAATTCCCCCAGGGCCGGAAGGCAGCAAGGGTAAGTGAGCTCTAGCGGGTGCGTGGGGGGCCTTTCCATGTCCGGCGCCCCGCCCGTGACGCGGCACCTGTCCCTCGCCGCTCCCGCGCATCTCCCGCGGTGGTCCCGGCCTGTGCGCACTGTGGGTGGGCACGGTTAGGGTTCACGACGTGGAGTCACCGCTCGCGCTCTATCGCCGCTACCGGCCCGAGACCTTCCAGGAGGTCATCGGGCAGGACCACGTGACCGAGCCGTTGCGGGCCGCGCTGGCGGCCAACCGCGTCAACCACGCCTACCTCTTCTCCGGGCCCCGCGGCTGCGGCAAGACCACCTCCGCTCGCATCCTGGCCCGCGCGCTCAACTGCGCTCAGGCGCCGATCGCCGACCCGTGCGGCGAGTGCGACAGCTGCCGCGACCTCGCCCGCGGGGGTCCGGGCTCCATCGACGTGATCGAGATCGACGCGGCCTCCCACGGCGGCGTCGACGACGCCCGCGACCTGCGCGAGAAGGCGTTCTTCGCGCCGGTGCGCGACCGCTACAAGGTCTACATCATCGACGAGGCCCACATGGTCACCACGCAGGGCTTCAACGCCCTGCTCAAGCTCGTCGAGGAGCCGCCGCCCCACCTGCGGTTCATCTTCGCCACGACCGAGCCCGACAAGGTGCTGCCGACGATCCGCTCGCGCACCCACCACTACCCCTTCCGGCTGATCCCGCCGCGCCTGCTGAGCGACTACCTGTCCCAGCTCGCCGCCGAGGAGGGGGTGTCGATCGAGCCCGCCGCGCTGCCGCTCGTCGTGCGCGCCGGCGCCGGGTCGGCCCGCGACACGCTGTCGGTGCTCGACCAGCTGCTGGGCGGGGCCGGTCCGGGCGGGGTGACCCACAAGCTCGCGACCGACCTGCTCGGCTTCACCCCGGACACGCTGCTGGACGAGGTGGTCGAGGCGTTCGCCACCCGCGACGGCGCCGCCGTGTTCTCCGTGGTCGACAAGGTGGTCGAGACCGGGCAGGACCCGCGCCGCTTCACCGAGGACCTGCTCCGCCGGCTGCGCGACCTGGTCATCGTCACCGCCGTGCCCGACGCCCCGGCCACCGGGCTCATCGACGTCCCCGAGGACGCGGGCGAGCGCCTCGTCGCGCAGGCCGCGCGCTTCGGCGCCATCGAGCTCAGCCGGGCCGCCGACATCGTCGCCGCCGGCCTCACCGAGATGCGCGGCGCGACCGCGCCCCGCCTGCTCCTCGAGCTGCTCTGCGCCCGCGTGCTGCTGCCCGGCGCCGACCACACCTCCGACGGCGTGATGGCGCGCCTGGAGCGCCTGGAGCGGCGCATGGACGTCGCCGGCGCCCCGGCGCCGTCCGGCCCGTCCGCCGCCCCGGCGGTCGCGGCTCCCTCGGCTGCCCCGCCCCGCCCCGACCAGCCGGCCGCGCCCGCCCAGCCGCCTGCCCAGCCGCCTGCCCAGCCGCCCGCCCAGGCGCCCGCCCAGCCGCCCGCCCAGGCGCCGGCCCCGGCATCCTCCCCGGTGCCGGTCCGCGACGAGGGCCCGCCGCCGCCCCCGCCGATCCCGACCTCGATGCCGAGCTCCGCTCCTGGGTCGGTGGACGCGACCCCGGCCGCGCAGGCACCGCCCGTCGTCGCCGAGCCCGCGCCGGTGCCCGCGGCAGGCGCCGGGCCCGACGCCCCGGTCGCCGAGCAGCCGGCCGGACCACGCGGCGGCCTCAGCCTCGTCGACGTACGCCGGCTGTGGCCCGACATCCTCGAGCAGACCAAGAACCGTCGCCGTCTCGCGTGGATGGTGCTCTCGCAGCACGCCCATGTCGTCGACGTCGACGGTGTCCGACTCACCGTCGGCTTCGCCAACGCCGGGGCCCGCGACTCGTTCGTCAACGGCGGCTGCGACGAGATCCTGCGGCAGGCCGCGATCGACGTCGTCGGCATGGACTGGCGCGTCGAGTCGATCGTCGACCCCTCGGGCGCTGCCGCCGAGGCCCCGGTGGTCCGCCAGGCGGCCACCGACTCCCGCCCGTCGTCCGCCCCGGCCCAGGAGGCCCCCAGCGGGCCGCCCGACTGGGTGAGCGGCTCCGCGACACCCGCCAGCCCTGCGGCGCCCGCCGCCCTGCCCCCGGTGTCCGCCGCGCCCGCCCGCGAGGCGCTCGAGGCCGCCCGCTCCGGCAGCCCCGCGGAGCCCGCGGCGCCGGTCCGCTCCGCCGACGACGACGTCGACCCCGACGACCCCGACGCCGACTCCGCGGCCATCGACACCGAGTCGCTGCTCAGCCAGACGCTCGGCGCCCGGCTGATCGAAGAGATCAAGAACGACTGACCGACCACCCGATCCCAGCTCCACCCAACCCTGTGCGGGAGACCAGATGACCCAGAACCCCTTCGACGCCCTCGGCGGCGGCGGCTTCGACATGAACGCCCTGCTCCAGCAGGCGCAGCAGATGCAGCAGCAGCTCGAGGAGGCGCAGGCCGACCTCGCCCGGCAGACCGTCGAGGGCACCGTCGCCGGCGGCGCCGTCACGGTCACCGCCAACGGCGTTGGCGAGCTGGTCGGCGTGACGATCCGCTCCGGTGAGTTCGACGGCAGTGACCCCGACGACCTGTCCGACCTCTCCGACCTCATCGTCGCCGCCTACCGCGACGCGCGGGCCAAGTCCGAGGCGCTCGCCAGCGACTCCCTGGGCCCGCTGACCGAGGGCCTCGGCGGGGGCGGCGGCATGCCCGGCATCCCCGGCCTGGGCTGAGGCGTCCCTCTTGTACGAAGGTGTCGTCCAGGACCTGATCGACGAGCTCGGCCGGCTGCCGGGCGTCGGCCCCAAGAGCGCGCAGCGCATCGCGTTCCACCTGCTCCAGGCCGAGCCCACCGACGTGCGCCGCCTCGCCGACGTGCTGATCGAGGTCAAGGCGCGGGTGAAGTTCTGCTCGACCTGCTTCAACGTCAGCGAGGACGAGCGGTGTCGGATCTGCCGCGACGAGCGGCGCGACCCGAGCGTGCTGTGCGTCGTGGAGGAGTACAAGGACGTCGTGGCGATCGAGCGCACCCGCGAGTTCCGCGGCCGCTACCACGTGCTCGGCGGGGCGATCTCGCCGATCGACGGCATCGGCCCCGACCAGCTCCACGTCAAGGAGCTGATGCCGCGCCTGGCCGACGGCGCGGTCACCGAGGTCATCCTCGCCACCGACCCCAACCTCGAGGGCGAGGCCACCGCCACCTACCTCACGCGCCTCCTCCTGCCGATGGGGTTGCGCGTCACGCGTCTGGCGAGTGGACTGCCAGTGGGCGGCGACCTGGAGTACGCCGACGAGGTGACGCTCGGGCGAGCGTTCGCCGGAAGGAGATCAGCCGAATGACCGAGACCGACGAGATCCGCTTCGGCGAGCAGATCGCCGACTCCGTGGAGAGCTTCCTGCTCTCGCTCCGCGCCATCGCGCGGGAGGGCAACGGGGCCGAGGCCGTGTCGCTGCTGCTCCTCGAGATCAGCCAGGTGCTCCTGGCCGGCGCGCGGATGGGCGCCCAGACCGACTTCACGCCCCGCGAGCAGTACCAGCCCGACGTCGGCCCCGAGGCCGACATCGACGACCTGCGGCTGCGGCTCGCGGAGATGCTGGAGGGCGTCGACGACTACGCGTTCGTCTTCGACCCCTACGTCCCCGAGGTGGTGCAGAGCCGCCTCTCCGACGACCTCGCCTCGATCGCGATCGACCTCGAGAACGGCCTGCGCCACTTCCGTGCCGGCGACGTCGACGAGGCGCTGTGGTGGTGGCAGTTCTCCTACGTCAACAGCTGGGGCACCCTCGCCGGCGCCGCCCTCAGCGCGCTGCTGACCGTCGTCGCCCACGACCGCTTCGACACCGACTTCGAGGCCGAGGCCGAGGTCGTCGCCGTCGCGGATGAGATGCTCGGGAGCGCGCCGACCGCCCAGCCGTAGAATCTGGGGATGGCCTGGCGGCAACGGCGCCGGCAGGCACGCCAGAGCACCGCGGCCGTCGACGGCCGCACACCGATCCCGAGGACCAACCGTGGGCATTGTCGTGCAGAAGTACGGCGGCTCCTCGCTCGCCGACGCCGACGCCATCAAGCGCGTCGCCCGACGCATCGTGGACATCAAGAAGGCCGGGCACGACGTCGTCGTCGCCGTCTCCGCCATGGGCGACACGACCGACGACCTGCTCGACCTGGCCCACGGCGTCTCGCCGCTGCCGCCGGCGCGCGAGATGGACATGCTGCTGACCGCCGGCGAGCGGATCTCCATGGCCCTGGTGGCGATGGCGATCAGCGACCTCGGCTACACCGCCCGGTCGTTCACCGGCTCGCAGGCGGGCGTGATCACCGACTCGGTGCACGGCAGGGCCAAGATCATCGACGTCACGCCCGGCCGGATCACCCAGGCGATCGGGGAGGGCCACATCGTGATCGTCGCCGGCTTCCAGGGTGTCTCGGCCGACACCAAGGAGATCACCACGCTCGGTCGTGGCGGCACCGACACCACCGCGGTGGCGCTGGCAGCGGCGCTCGACGCCGACGTGTGCGAGATCTACACCGACGTCGACGGCGTCTTCACCGCCGACCCGCGCATCGTGCCCACCGCACGCAAGCTCAGCAAGGTGTCCTACGAGGAGATGCTCGAGCTGGCCGCCTGCGGGGCGAAGATCCTGCACCTGCGGTGCGTGGAGTACGGCCGCCGCTACGGCATCCCGATCCACGTGCGGTCGTCGTTCAGCCAGCTCGAAGGCACCTGGGTCGTCGACGACCCGCAGCTCGACCCCGGACCAGCCGGACCCAGCGAGGGAGTCACCATGGAACAGCCCATCATCGCCGGCGTCGCCCACGACCGCAGCGAGGCCAAGATCACCGTCGTCGGGGTCCCCGACAAGGTGGGCGAGGCCGCCCGGATCTTCGAGGCGCTCGCCGACGCGCAGGTCAACCTCGACATGATCGTGCAGAACGTCTCCGCCGCGGCGACCAGCCTCACCGACATCTCCTTCACGCTGCCCCGTAGTGACGGACAGGTCGCGATGACCGCGCTCGCGCGGATCCAGGCGGAGGTGGGCTACGACAAGCTGCTCTACGACGACAAGATCGGCAAGGTCTCGCTGATCGGTGCCGGAATGCGCTCCCACCCCGGCATCACCTCCAAGTTCTTCGCCGCGCTCGCCTCGGCGGGGGTCAACATCGAGATGATCTCCACCTCCGAGATCCGGATCTCGGTCATCGTGGACGAGTCGGCCGTCGACGACGCGGTCCGCGCGACGCACACGGCGTTCGACCTCGACGCCGACGAGGTCGAGGCCGTGGTCTACGGAGGCACCGGGCGATGAGCGACAAGGTCAACATCGGCATCGTCGGTGCGACGGGCCAGGTGGGCGTGGCGATGCGCCAGATCCTGCTCGAGCGCGACTTCCCGGCCGACCAGGTCCGCTTCTTCGCCTCCTCGCGCTCCGCCGGCACGGTGCTCCCGTTCGGTGATCGCGACATCACCGTCGAGGACGCGGCGAGCGCCGACCCCACCGGGCTCGACATCGCGCTGTTCTCCGCCGGCGCCACCACCTCGCGGGCGCTGGTGCCGAGGTTCGTGGACGCGGGAGTGATCGTCGTCGACAACTCCTCGGCGTTCCGCAAGGACCCCGAGATCCCGCTGGTCGTCTCGGAGGTCAACCCCGACGCGATGGCCGGCGTCATCGAGGCCGGGCGCGGCATCATCGCCAACCCCAACTGCACGACGATGGCAGCGATGCCGATCCTCAAGGCGCTGCACGACGAGGCCGGCCTGACCCGCCTCATCGTCTCCACCTACCAGGCCGTCTCCGGCTCCGGGGTGGCCGGCGTCGACGAGCTGGCCGACGGCGTGGCTGCGGCGGGCGACAAGGCCCGGGAGCTGGCCTACGACGGCTCCGCGATCTCGTTCCCCGAGCCGACGACCTACGTCGAGCCCATCGCCTACAACGTGCTGCCGATGGCGGGCTCGATCGTCGACGACGGGCTCAACGAGACCGACGAGGAGCAGAAGCTCCGCAACGAGTCGCGCAAGATCCTCGGCCTGCCCGACCTCCTGGTCTCCGGCCTCTGCGTCCGCGTCCCGGTCTTCACCGGCCACTCGCTCGCGGTCAACGCCGAGTTCGAGCGGCCGATGACCCCCGCCCGCGCCCGCGAGATCCTCGCCTCGGCCGAGGGGGTGGCGCTCGAGGAGGTGCCGACCCCGCTCAAGGCGGCCGGCCGCGACCCGTCGTACGTCGGACGGCTGCGGCAGGACCCGGGCGTCCCCGACGACCGCGGCCTCGCGCTCTTCATCAGCAACGACAACCTGCGCAAGGGCGCCGCGCTCAACACCGTGCAGATCGCCGAGCTCATCGCCGCCGCCCGCTGAGCCCACCCGGCCGGTGAACGACGAGATCCCGGACCCCTGAGGGGTCCGGGATCTCGGTGTGTCGGGCTGACAGGATTTGAACCTGCGGCCTCCTCGTCCCGAACGAGGCGCGCTACCAAGCTGCGCCACAGCCCGCCGCCCGGACCACGAAAGTCTGTCCGGGCAACGCGGGCGAGCATACCGGAGCAGGAGGGGCCGTCTGAAATCGCCCCGGCCCGCGGGCACCGTCAGCGGCGGCGGGTCAGCGTCAGGTGGACGACGCCGCTGGGCGAGGACACGGCCTCGGTGTCGAAGCGGTCCTCGAGGCCGGCCAGCCCGCCCCACAGCCAGCTGCCGCGACCGAGGACGATCGGCACGACGACGAGGTGCAGGTGGTCGACGAGATCGGCGGCCACGAACTCTCGCACCACCGTCGCACCGCCGCCGAGGCGTACGTCGAGGCCGCCGGCCGCCTCGCGCGCGACGGCGAGCGCGTCGGCGGGGGAGGCGTCGAGGAAGTGGAAGGTGGTGCCGCCCTCCATCTCCAGCGGCGGCCTCGTCCGGTGCGTGAGGACGTAGGTCGGGGTGTGGAACGGCGGGTCGTCCCCCCACCACCCGCGCCAGTCGGGGTCGTCCTGCCACCCGGGTGGGCCGAACTTGTTGGCGCCCATGATCTCCGCGCCGATGCCCTCCTCGTGGCGGGCGGCGAAGACGGCGTCGACGCCGCGCCCGCCGCCCTCCCGGTCCCAGAAGCTGGTGGCGAACATCCACTGGTGGAGCCGCTCCCCGGCGTGGCCGAAGGGGGACTCCAGGGACTGCGGCTCGCCGGAGCCGAAGCCGTCGAGGGAGATGGAGAAGTTGTGGACCCGGACGAGCGGCATGGTGACTCCTTCACGAGAGGCGATGGTCAGGCTGCCGGCACCAGCGTCAGCAGCGTGGCCTCCGGGCGGCAGGCCACCCGGAGGCGCACGTAGGGGTTGGTGCCGAGACCGGCCGAGACGTGCAGCCAGGCGGATCCCGAGTCACCGGGAGCGGAGTCGGCGGGGTGGCGGTGCAGCCCGCGGGCGCGCGCGGGCTCGAGGTCGCAGTTGGTCGTGAGGGCCCGGCCGCGGCCGGCGATGGTGGGCAGGCACACCTGGCCGCCATGGGTGTGCCCGGCGATGATCGCGTCGTAGCCGTCGGCGGCGAACTGGTCGAGCACCCGCAGGTAGGGCGCGTGGGCGACGGCCAGGCGCAGGTCGGCCGTCGGGTCGGCCTGCCCGGCGACCCGCTCGAGGTCGTCGTAGGCCAGGTGCGGGTCGTCGACGCCGGCGAACGCGATCGTGGTGCCGCGCACCGTGAGCGTGCCGAAGCCGTTGGTGAGGTCGAGCCAGCCGGCCTTGTCGAAGTGCTCCTTGAGCTCGGGCCACGGCAGCTGGGGCACCGAGGTGTTGCGCTTGCCGGTGTCGGGCAGCAGGTAGCCGAAGGGGTTGCGGAAGCCGGGCGCGTAGTAGTCGTTGGAGCCGAGCACGTAGGCGCCCGGCACCTCCAGCAGCCCGGCCAGGGCGTCGGCGACCACCGGCACGGCGCGCATGTGGGCGAGGTTGTCGCCGGTGTCGATCACCAGGTCGGGCTCGAGCGCGGCCAGCCCGCGCAGCCATTCCTGCTTGGCCCGCTGGTCGGGCGCCATGTGGATGTCGCTGAGGTGCAGCACCCTCAGCGGGGCGTGACCGGGGGGCAGGAGCGGGACGGTGACGTGACGGAGGGTGTACTGCCGGGCCTCCCACGCGGCGTACGCCGCCAGTCCGACGCCGGCGAGGGCACCGAGGCCGAGCGTGCGGCGTACAAGGGGGAGGGAACGCATCCGCCAAGGCTGCCACAATGGCTCCCATGAGTGCCCTGAAGGACCGTCTCCGCGCCGACCTCACCACCGCCATCAAGGCGCGCGACGAGCTGCGCTCCTCCACGCTGCGGATGGTGCTGACCGCCATCACCAACGCCGAGGTCGCCGGCAAGCAGGCCCGCGAGCTCTCCGACGACGACATCATCGGCGTGCTGTCGACCGAGGCCAAGCGACGCCGCGAGGCGGCCGTGGCCTTCGAGGAGGGCGGCCGCCCCGAGATGGCGGCCAAGGAGGCCGCCGAGGGCGAGGTCATCGCCGACTACCTCCCGGCCCCGCTCACCGAGGCCGAGATCGCCGAGCTCGTCACGGCCGCCATCGCCCAGACCGGCGCGGCAGGCGAGGGTATGCGCGCCATGGGCAAGGTGATGGGCGTCGTGACGCCCCAGGTCAAGGGCCGCGCCGACGGCGGCGCCGTGGCCGCCGAGGTGCGCCGCCAGCTCGGCTGACGTCGAGTCGGCTCGTCCTGACTGCCGATACCCGCCGAGTCGGCCCGTCCTGACTGCTGATACCAGTCGAGTCGGCCCGTCCTGACAGGTAGCCGTCAGAATGCGCCGACTCGACCCTCCAGCGCCGTCAGAATGCGCCCACGCGGCGCTCCAGCGCCGTCAGGACGCGCCGACTCGGCGCTCCAATGCCGTCAGAACGCGCCGACTCGGCGCTCCAATGCCGTCAGAACGCGCCGACTCGGCGCTCCAATGCCGTCAGGACGCGCCGACTCGGCGTTGAGTAGGCGTCAGAACGCGCCGACTCGGCTCAGCCGTTGCCGCGACCGCCGCCGCGGCCGCCGCGACCCTTCCCGCCGCCGTTGCCCTTGGGCGGGGGCGGGACGTAGCCGGTCGAGGTGTAGAGCGTGACCGGGTCGCCGCTGCTCAGCCGGGTGCCGGGGTCGGGGGAGGTGGAGGCCACCAGGCCCTCCTCCATCTCGGAGTTGACCTGGCCGCCGTCGGCGACGGTGAAGCCGGCGCCCTGGAGCGTGGCCGTGGCGGCCTCGACGCTCTGGCCGGTCACGTCGGGCACGGCGGCGAGCACGCCGGCGATCTCGTCGCCGGGCGGGGCCTGGAAGTCCTCGTAGTCGAGCTTGGGCGACACCGCCGCCATCGCGTCGCCCCAGATCGGGCCGGCGACGGTGGAGCCGAACGCGCTGCTGATGTAGGTGCCGCCGACCACCTGGCCGTTGAGGGTGAGCCACTCGCCGAACTCGTTGGCGCCGGCGACCATCGCCGCGGTGGCGAGCTTCGGCGTGTAGCCGACGAACCACACGGCCATGTTGCTGTTGTTGGTGCCGGTCTTGCCCGCCGACGGCTTGTCGATCGCGATGTTCTGGCCGAAGCCGCCGGGCTCCATGACGCCGCGCAGGATGTCGTTGACGGCGTCGGCCGTGGCGCTGGGCATGACCTGCTCGCACTCGCTGGGGAACTCCTTGAGCATCTCCCCGGAGGAGTCGAGCACCGCGGTGACCGGGCGCGGGTCGCAGTGCAGCCCGCGCGCCGCGAACGTCGCGTAGGCCTGCGCCATGGTGAGCGGGTCGGCGTCGGAGACGCCCAGGATCCACGACGGCACCTGCTGCTCCGGGGGCACCGTGACGCCCATCTGCTTGGCGAGCTCCAGCGGCTCGCACATGCCCGTGCGCATCTCGAGCTGGGCGAAGAAGGTGTTCACCGACACCTGCGTGCCCGTGTAGAGGTTGAACGTGCCCGCGCCCGTCGAGTTGGCCACCGGCCAGCTGCCCTCGCCGGCGTACGGGCCGTCGCAGGTCTCGAACTCGTAGTCGGGGATGTCCATCTGCTGCGGGGAGCTGATGCCCGTGCTCAGCGGGATCCCCTGGTTGATGGCCGCGGCGAGGACGAAGAGCTTGAACGTCGACCCGGCCTGGAAGCCGTTGGCGTCTCCGTACTTCTTCGGGACGGTGTAGTTGAGGTAGGTCTCGCCGCCCTTCTTGTCCTTGCCCATCGGGCGCGACTGGGCGAGCGCGCGGACGTCACCGGTGCCCGGCTCGATCATCGCCAGGCCGCCGATGGCCTGGTCGGTCTGGAAGACGTGGGAGGACACCGAGTCGTCGGCGGCCTTCTGCATGTCGAGGTCGATCGTGGTGTTGATCGTCAGGCCGCCGTTGTTGAGCGTGCGGCGGCGCTCCTTCGGCGTGTCGCCGAGGACGGGGTCCTTGAGCAGCCAGTTGACGACGTAGTCGCAGAAGAACGGCGCCCGCGACTGCTGGCAGCCGTTGGGGGAGGTCTCGATGTCGAGCGTCTTCTCCAGCGGCCTGTTCTTGAGGCGCTCGGCCTTCTTCTCGGTCAGGATGCCGAGCTGGGCCATCCGGTCGAGGACGACGTTGCGCCGGCTCTCGGCACGCTCGGGGTTGTCGACGGGGTCGTAGCCGACCGGGTTCTTCACCAGGCCCGCCAGCGTCGCCGCCTCGAGCATGTTGAGGTCCTTGGCGTTCTTGGAGAAGAAGTGGCGCGCGGCCGACTGGACGCCGAAGGCGCCGTCGCCGAAGTAGGCGATGTTGAGGTAGCGCTCGAGGATCCAGTCCTTGCTGTGGTTCTGCTCGAACGCGATCGCGTAGCGCAGCTCGCGGACCTTGCGCGCGTAGGTCTCCTCGGTCGCGGCCTTGCGCTCCTCGTCGGTCTCGGCCTGGTAGAGCAGCGTCTGCTTGACCATCTGCTGGGTGATCGAGGAGCCACCCTGCACGGAGCCGCCGTTGGCCTGGTTGGTGATGAACGCGCGGAGCGTGCCCTTGAGGTCGAGCGCGCCGTGGTCGTAGAAGCGGTAGTCCTCGATCGCCACGATGGCCTTCACCATCGGCCGCGAGATCGAGCCGAGCGACACGTTGATGCGGTTCTGGTCGTAGAGCGAGGCGATCAGGTTGCCGTTGACGTCGTAGATGCGCGTCTTCTGCGACAGGTCCTTGGCCTCGAGCGACTCGGGGAGGTTGACCATGCCCTTGCTGACGTCCTTGGCCGCGACCCCCACGATGCCCGCGAACGGGATGGCGAGGCAGGCGACGAGGACGCCCATCACGACGGCGACGGCCGCCATCACCGCGAGGTGGGACGCGACGCGTCCGGCGTCGGGGCCCTGGCGGCGCCCGGAGGGCGAGGACGAGCGTGAGGACATGGCAACCAGACTACGCGGCGCGCCCCTACCATCCGGAATCCAAGCGGCGCAGCGGAGTAGTCAGATCGGACTATACGAATTGGGCCACTCGGCCCCTGCCTCTACCCGTGTCGTTCGTTTACTTTTCATTCTGAGTCGAGGATGGCCGCTATGGGGGCGGCCGACCGGCTCGACAATCACCGTGGGGTTTGACTTAT
Organism: Nocardioides sp. Z35_8; assembly: GCF_059621125.1. NCBI lineage: Bacteria > Bacillati > Actinomycetota > Actinomycetes > Propionibacteriales > Nocardioidaceae > Nocardioides > Nocardioides sp. Z35_8. Next base: position 1,189,810 of record NZ_JCAQIE010000001.1, read on the forward strand.
GTGGGTCGAGGACTGGGCAGCACGCGCCGCATGCAAGGGCGACACGCCGGACGCACTCTTCGTGCGGGGCGCCGAGCAGAACAAGGCGAAGCAGGTCTGCGCGGGATGCCCCGTGCGCACCGAGTGCCTGGCCGAGGCGCTGGACAACCAGATCGAGTGGGGCGTCTGGGGCGGCATGACCGAGCGTGAGCGCCGTGCGCTGCTCCGCCGCAAGCCCGGCTCGTCGTGGCGCACGATCCTCGAGACCGCCCGCACCAAGGTCGAGGCCCCGGCCGTCAACGTCTGAGCCGACGTCTGACCACGGGTCAGGCGCCCCGCGCCAGGCTCTCGCCGATCTCGCGCAGGCCGTCGAGGTCGTGGACGTCGCCGGCCATCGCCGGCACGACCGCCGTCGGCACCTGCGGGTGGGCGGCGGCGAAGCGCTCGCGCAGGTGGCGCTCGCGCTCGATCAGGCGCACCCGGTCGGCGTGCAGCCGCAGCAGTCCCGCGGTGAGCGACGCCGAGTCGGTCTCCTGGAGCCGGTCCGCGGCGGCGACCGCCTCCGCAGCCGACAGCTCGGTGCGCGCCGACGGGCTGGCGCGGTTGACGACCAGGCCGGCGAGCGGCATGTCGTCGTCGGTGAGCCGGTCGACGAAGTAGGCGGCCTCGCGCAGGGCGTCGGGCTCCGGCGCGGCGACCACGACGAACGCCGTGCCCTCGGCCTGCAGCAGCGCGAAGGTCTGCTCGGCCCGCTGGCGGAACCCGCCGAAGAGGGTGTCGAAGGCCGCGACGAACGTCTGCATGTCGCGCAGCACCTGCGCGCCGAGCACCTTGGTCAGCGCGTTGGTCACCACCGACAAGCCGGCCGTCATCAGCCTGGCCGGGCCGCGCGCCGGGGCGAGCAGCAGCCGGATGAAGCGACCGTCGAGGAAGCTCGACAGGCGCTCAGGCGCGTCGAGGAAGTCGAGCGCCGAGCGCGACGGGGGCGTGTCGACGACGATCAGGTCGTGGCTGCCGTCGGCCAGCGCCTGTCGGTGCAGCTGGCCGAGCTTCTCCATCGCCATGTACTCCTGGGTGCCGGCGAACGAGCTGGAGAGCGCGACGTAGAACGGGTTCTCCAGGATCTGCCTGGCCTTCTCCGGGCTGGCCTGCGACTCGACCACCTCGTCGAAGGTGCGCTTCATGTCGAGCATCATCGCGTCGAGCGAGCCGCCGGCGGTCGCGTCGACGGCGGCGACCGGGCGCGGGGTGTTGTCGAGCTGCTCGATGCCCATCGACTGCGCGAGGCGGCGGGCCGGGTCGATGGTCAGCACGACGACCTTGCGACCGCGCTCGGCGGCCCGCAGCGCGAGCGCCGCGGAGGTGGTCGTCTTGCCGACGCCGCCGGCGCCGCAGCACACGATGATCTCGGTCGTCGGGTCGTCGAGCAGCGAGTCGACGTCGAGCGCCGGCGCCGGCGGGACCCCGTCGCCCGCGGGCCTCATGCCATCCCCTGGCGTCGCAGGAGCTGGGCCAGCTCGACGAGGGCACCCTGGTCGATGCCGCCGGCGAGGCGCGGCAGCTCGTAGGTCGGCACGCCCTCGGCCGCGACCAGCGCGCGCTGCTCGTCCTCCAGGCGCCGGCGTACGGCGTGGTCGCGCGCCTCGGCGACCAGCGACTCCACCAGCCCGGTGTCGACGTCGACGCGGGCGCGGGCCAGGTCGGAGGCGACCTCGGTCGGGTCGACCGCGCCCGCACGGACCTGGGCGAGCGCGCTCGCGCCCAGCTCCTGCGGGCGCACGAGGTTGACCACGACCCCGCCCACCGGCAGCCCCGCCTCACGCAGCTGGGCGATGCCGTCCGCGGTCTCCTGCACGGGCATCTCCTCGAGGATCGTGACGAGGTGCACGGCCGTGCGCGGGGAGCGGAGCAGCTCCATCACCTTGTCGGCCTGCGACTTGATCGGCCCCACCTTGGCAAGTCCGGCCAGCTCGGAGTTGACCCCGAGGAACTGGCAGATGCGCCCCGTGGGAGGCGCGTCGAGCACCACGGCGTCGTAGGCGATCTGCTCCTTGTTGCGCGCGCCGCGCGGACGCTGCACCGCCTCGTAGACCTTGCCGGTGAGGAGCACGTCGCGCACGCCGGGGGCGATGGTGGTGGCGAAGTCGATGACGCCGAAGCGGTCGAGCGCCCTCCCGGCGCGGCCGAGCTTGTAGTACATCGAGAGGTACTCCAGCAGCGCCGACTCCGGATCGATGTGCAGGGCGTGGACCTGGCCGGAGCGGCCGTCGTCGCCGGGGGCGCCCTTGGCGATGCGGCGCTCCTGGTAGGGCAGCGGGTCGACGTCGAACATCCGGGCGATGCCCTGGCGGCCCTCGACCTCGCAGAGCAGGACGTTGCGTCCCTCCCCGGCCAGCGCGAGCGCCAGCGCCGCAGCGACCGTGGACTTGCCGGTGCCGCCCTTGCCCGTCACGACGTGCAGGCGCACCTTCGGCCAGTCGACGGGGGGGTCGGCACGGGGGCTCACGCTGCCGAGGATAGCCAGCCCGCCCGTGCCCCGCGCCGGGTGCTTCTACGCCTGCCTGCGCGTCTTTTCCATGACTGGCACCGTCTTTTGGTTGACCGTCAGACAAAAGTCTGCGAGCGTCTGGCTTGGACCACCAGTGACCCACGTCACAGGCCTGTCCGGCACTGCCACCACGCCCGCCCGCACGCCGCACTCTCGGAGGCCCTGGGATGTCCACCACCACCTCGCGACGGATCGCACGCCGGTCCACCGTCGCCACCGCGCTGACCGCCGTGCTCGCCCTCGTCGGCAGCGTCCTGCTCGGCGTCGTCGCGGCGCTGCCCGCCCAGGCCCACGACGGCCACGGTCACGTGCTGATCTTCACCGAGGACCAGGCGGGTGACTGGCACGACGCCGCCATCGCCCAGGCGACGCCGAAGGTGAAGGCGGCGCTCGAGGCCGAGGGCATGACGGTCACGGTGGTGCACAAGGAGACCGCCGGCGGGTCGGAGGCCGTCTTCACCGACGAGGGCCTCGCGCCCTACGACGCGATCCTCGTCTTCCAGGCCAACGGCGACCCCTGGAACGCCTCGGAGAAGGCGGCCATGGAGCGCTGGATGGCGCAGGGCAACGGCATCGCGGCGGTGCACAACGCGCTGGACATGCGCGGCAACTACCCCTGGTGGGACGAGATGGTCGGCTCGATGATGCCCGGCCACGCCCCCACCGGCACCGACCCGGGCCCGTCGGGCGTGGTGCGCAACGAGGACACCACCCACCCCTCGACCCGGCACTTCACGGGCACCGACGACGTGACCCGCTGGACCCGCAACGACGAGTGGTACAACTTCAGCAACAACGTGCGCGGCTCCGCCCACGTGCTGCAGTCGACGGACGAGTCGACCTACTCCGGCGGCACCATGGGCTACGACCACCCGATCACCTGGTGCAAGCCCTACGAGGGCGGCCGCTTCTGGGGCACCGCCCTGGGCCACTTCCCGTCCCACTACGACGAGCCGGAGTTCATGGCCGAGCTCGTCGGCGGCGTGAAGTACGTCGCCGGCCTCGAGGAGGGCGACTGCGGCGGCACCGTGTGGAGCAACTTCGAGCGTATCCCGCTCGACCAGAACACCTCCGCGCCCTACGCCATCGACGTCGCCGACAACGGCTTGGTCTTCTACACCGAGCTCGTCCGCGGCCAGCTGCGCATGTACGACCCGGAGACCCAGGCGGTGACCACCGTGCTGTCGCTCCCGGTCTACTCCGGCGGCGAGGACGGCCTGCTCGGCGTCGCGCTCGACCCCGACTTCACGACCAACGGCCACGTCTTCCTCTACCGCTCCGCCGAGTCGCCCGACAACGCCGACCCCGACAACTTCGTCTCCACCGTCTCCCGCTTCACCTTCGAGGGCGGCTCGGTCGACCCCGCCTCGGAGAAGGTGATCATCGAGATCCCTGCCCGCCGCCTGCCCGACGAGCCCGGCCACACCGGCGGCGGCCTCGACATCGACGACGACGGCAACCTCTTCATCGGCGTGGGTGACGACGTCAACCCGCACTCCGAGCCCTCCGGCGGCTACGCCCCGCTCTCCGAGCGCGCCGGCACGTTCCACGACGCCCGTGCGACCTCGGCCAACACCAACGACCTGCGCGGCAAGATCCTGCGCATCAACCCCGTCGACGACCCGGGCGAGCCGGGCGCCGGGTCCAGCTACACCATCCCCGACGGCAACCTGTTCCCCGAGGCCGAGGACGCCGGGCGTGACAAGACGCTGCCCGAGATCTACGCGATGGGCTTCCGCAACCCGTTCCGGTTCTCCGTCGACAGCGTGACGGGCTGGCTGAGCATGGCCGACTACTCGCCCGACAACGGCACGGACGCCCCCGCGACGCGCGGCCCGGCGGGCATCGCGGAGTGGAATCTCATCAAGAGCCCCGGCAACTACGGCTGGCCGCTGTGCATGGGCGGCAACCACCAGGGCCAGAACCCCAACGGCGAGCCCTTCCGCGATGTCGACTACGGCAGCACCACCCCGCTCAACCCGCCGGTGGTCGGCGACTACTTCGACTGCGCCAACCCCGTCAACGACTCGGTGCGCAACACCGGCCTGACCAACCTGCCGCCGGCTCGCGCCGCGGACATGTACTACGGCTACCGCCGCTCGTCGGTCGGCGCGATCCCGCAGGGCGGTGGCCTCGCGCCCATGGGCGGACCGGTCTACCGCTTCGACGAGGAGCTCGAGTCCGACACCAAGTTCCCGGAGTACTACGACGGCAAGCCCTTCTTCTACGACTGGGCGCGCAACAAGATGTTCTCGCTCCAGCTCAAGGACCCGGCGTCCGGCACCCCCGGCTCCGAGGTGGAGAAGGTGAACCCGTTCCTGCCCGACGTGCCGTTCCTCGCGCCGATCGACTCCAAGTTCGGCCCCGACGGCTCGATGTACGTCCTGGACTGGGGCGGCGGCTACGGCCGCGACAACCCCACGTCCGGGCTCTACCGCATCGACTACATCAGCGGCTCGCGCTCGCCGGTCGCCCGCATCGACGCCGAGCCCGACTCGGGTCCCGCGCCGCTCGAGGTGAGCTTCGACGGCGGCGACTCCACCGACCCCGAGGGCGAGGAGCTCACCTACGAGTGGGACTTCGACGGCGACGGCACCACCGACGCCACCGGCGTCACCGCCACCCACACCTACACCGAGGAGGGTGTCTTCGACGCCCGCCTGACGGTCACCGACCCGGCCGGCAAGACGGGCACGACGACCTCCCCGATCACGGTCGGCAACACCCGGCCGGTCGTGGAGCTCGAGTCCCCGCCGGATGGCTCGTTCTTCGACTTCGGCGACGAGATCAGCTGGAACGTCGAGGTGACCGACCCCGAGGAGGAGTCGGTCGACCCGCAGGCCGTCGAGGTGCAGCCCGCGCTGGGCCACGACGACCACGCCCACCCGCTGGTCGCCTCACGCGGCCTCACCGGCAGCACCGTGACGAGCATCGGCGGCCACGCCGCCGACGAGAACATCTTCTACGCCATCGACGCGCGCTACACCGACACCGGTGGCGCCGACGGCGACAACCCGCTCCTGGGCTCGGACACCTCGGTGATCTTCCCCAAGCTGCGCCAGGCCGAGTGGTTCGACGCCAAGTCGGACACGGCCACCCTGGCACCGGGCCGTGACGCGGCCGGCGGCGGCCAGGTCGTGGTCGGCAGGGACGGCGCCTGGCTGGAGTTCGAGCCGGTCAGCTTCCACCGCATCGACACCTTCAACCTGCGGGTCCAGGCCAACGCCGCCGGCGGCACCATCGAGCTGCGCAAGGACGGCCCGACCGGTGAGGTGGTCGGCACCGCCGAGGTCCCGGCCACCGGACTGCAGTACCGCGACGTCGCGGTCGACGTGAGCGAGCTCGGCAACGAGACGATGGACCTGTTCCTGGTCTTCACCGGCCCCCACGACATCAAGCTCAACTTCTTCGAGGCCATCGGCCAGGGCAGCTCGCCGACCGCCAAGCCGGTCGTGTCGATCACCGAGCCGGTCGACGGCGACCAGCTCGACCCCGGCACCGAGGTCACCGTGGCCGCCGAGGCGGCCGACGCCGACGGCTCGATCGAGAAGGTCGAGTTCTTCGCGGGGGAGACCAAGATCGGCGAGGACGCCACCGCGCCCTACACCGCCGCGTGGACGACCCCGGCCGAGGAAGGCCTCCACGAGCTCACCGCGCGAGCGACCGACGACGACGGCAACACCACGACCTCCCGCCTGGTGCAGGTGCAGGTGGGTGAGCTCTTCGGCGACCTGGTGCCCTTCAGCAACGTCGACGGCGAGGTCGAGCGCCTCGGCGCCGGGGCCTTCCGCATCTCCGGGGCCGGTGCCAACGCCTGGCAGGGCACCGACCAGTACACGACGCTCTACCAGCCGGCCGGCGGAGACGAGGACTACGACGCCGTCGTGCGCGTCGACGCGAGCACGCTCGTCAACAACTCCGGCAAGGCCGGGCTCATCATCCGCAACGACATGACGCAGCCCGGCACCTCGCCCGGCTACGCCATGCTCGCGTGGCGGCGGGCCAACGGCGTGGAGTTCCTCACCGACCCCGACGGCAACGGCCAGCTCAACGCGTCCGTCGCCGGTGGCACCAGCACGGTCCCGAAGTGGCTCAAGCTCAGCCGCCGCGGCGCCCAGGTGTCGGCGTACTGGTCCAACAACGGCTCCGCCTGGACCCAGGTCGGCACTGCCGCGACGCTGACGGGGATCGGCTCCACCCAGGACGTCGGCATGTTCGTCATGGCCCACGAGTCCGCGGTGCGCACGGCCGACTTCTCGCAGTTCGCCATCGACAGCGACCCGCAGGAGCCGGAGCCGGAGCCCGAGACCCCGGGTGACCCGCTGACCTGCGTCACGGGCCCGGTGAGCGACGAGTTCGACTCCCCGGCGCTGCTTCCCAAGTGGGCGATGCGTCACGCTCCCGGGGCGTCGATCACCCAGGCCGGCGGCTCCCTGCGCCTGCCGGTGACGAGCGGCGACATCAACGAGGACGGTGCCGGGCCGGTGAGCTTCGCGGGCCAGCCCGTGCCCGCCGGTGACTGGACCGCGACCACCAGGCTCACGCTGGAGCACAGCTCGCACTGGCAGTGGGCCGGCCTGGTCGTGCACCAGTCGGACGACGAGTACAACAAGCTCGGCTTCGTGCGCCACCAGAACGGCTCACGGCTGGTGGAGTTCCAGTCCGAGACGGGCGGGACCCGCACGACGCCCGCCGCGCCGGTCGTGGCGGACGGCTTCCCGAGCACCATCCACCTGCGGCTGACCAACTCGGGCGGCACGCTCCGCGGGGCGTACTCCGCGGACGGCTCGGCGTGGACCGAGCTCGCCGGCACGCTCTCCCTCAAGTCCGGGGCGGGTGCGCGGATCGGTCTGATGGCCGCGGGCGACCTCGGCACCACCCCGCGTGTCGCACAGGTGGACTGGTTCCGGGTGACCCCGGACCGGGAGGCGGCGAGCGTCGAGGCCGACGACGAGTTCGACGGCACCGCGCTCGACGGCTGCCGCTGGGCGGAGTCGGTGCGCTACAGCTCGGGCACGGCGTCGGTGACCGGCGGCCACCTGGAGATCGAGACGGAGCCGGGCGACATCAACGCCGCCAACCCGGTCTCGCCGCGCAACTTCATCCTGCAGGACGCGCCGGAGGGTGACTGGGTGGCCGAGACCAAGGTCAAGGCCCCGCTCGAGCAGCGCTGGCAGCTCGCCGGGCTGCTGATGTACGGCGACGACGACAACTACGCCAAGGCCGACGTCGTGGCCTACAACCCGCCCGGCAGCGCGCTCGACCTGCGAGCCGAGCTCGCGGCGGAGAAGGGCGGCAACGGAGTCGGCGGCGGCGACCAGGTCGACCTCCCTGACACCACGGAGAGCGGCTACTGGTGGGTGCAGGTGACCAAGGTCGGCACCCGCTACACCGCGGCGGTGAAGTCGACCGCGGGTGCGTCGTGGACGCCCATCGGCGACGGCATCACCTACGACGGGCCGCTCAACTCGCTCGGCCTGATGGCGATCGGTCCCGAGCAGGAGGAGCCGGTCACGGTCGGCTTCGACTACTTCCACCTCGCCGCCGGGGAGGACGAGGAGCCGCCCACGGAGGAGCCGACCGACGACAAGGCCCCGGCCACCACCCTCACCTGGCAGCCCGGGAGGGCCGACGGCGAGGCGGGTTGGTTCGTCACCGGGCCGAGCTTCACCCTCGCCGCGACGGACGACGGCTCGGGTGTGGCGTCCACCGAGCACCGCATCGATGGTGGCCCCTGGACGGCGTACGTCGGACCGGTGAAGGTCGCCGACGGCGAGCACACGGTCGGCTACCGCTCGACCGACAAGGCGGGCAACGTCGAGACGGCGCAGTCCACCGCGGTCGCCGTCGACACCGGCGGCCCGCAGGTGACGGTCTCCGGGATCCGGGCACGCACCTACCCGAGCCACAAGACGGCCGACGCGGCGTGGACGGCCACGGACGCGGTGTCGGGCGTACGCAGCGTGCGCGCCACGCTCGACGGCGCGCCCGTCGAGGCCGGTGAGTGGCGGATGTGGACGCTGCCCACGGGCCGCCACACCCTCGTGGTCACGGCAACGGACCGCGCCGGCAACACAGGCTCGCGCACGGTGGTCTTCATCGTCCGGGCCACCGGCGCGTCGTTGAAGAAGGTCGTCAAGGCCGCGGCCGCCGACGGCGACCTCGGCCCCAGGCTCGCCGCCAGGCTGCTCGAGGCCGACAAGGACGCCCGCCGAGCCGAACGGTCGGGCGACCGACGGGCGGCGAGGAAGCAGCTCAAGGCGCTGCGGAAGCTGGTCCGCACCAAGGTGGACGGCGACCTTCGTGCCGCCCTGCTCGCCCAGGTCAAGGAGCGCCTGGCCAAGCGGTGAGGTCGCGCGACCAGCGGTGACACGGCCGGGTCCGGGAAGGGTGCCTCCTTCCCGGACCCGGCCCGTCGTCGGCCGCTAGGGTCTGCGCCATGGACAAAGTGGTCTCTTCCGCGGCCGAGGCGGTCGCTGACATCCCCGACGGGGCGCGGCTGGCGGTGGGCGGGTTCGGTCTCTCGGGCATCCCGTCGGTGCTGATCGAGGCGATCCTCGAGGCGGGCACGAGCGACCTCGAGGCGGTGTCCAACAACTGCGGCGTCGACGAGTGGGGGCTGGGCCGGCTGCTGTTCGCGAAGCGGATCCGGCGGATGATCTCGTCCTACGTGGGGGAGAACAAGGAGTTCGCGCGGCAGTACCTCTCCGGTGAGCTCGAGGTCGAGCTGACCCCGCAGGGCACGCTCGCGGAGCGGATGCGCGCGGGCGGCTCGGGGATCCCGGCGTTCTACACCGCGACCGGTGTCGGCACCCAGGTCGCCGAGGGCGGGCTGCCGTGGAGGTACGACGACTCCGGCAACGTCATCGTGGCCTCGCCGCCGAAGGAGACGAAGGTCTTCGCGACGCCCGAGGGCGACAAGGAGTACGTGCTGGAGGAGGCGATCGTGGCCGACTTCGGGCTGGTGCGGGCCTGGAAGGGCGACCGCCACGGCAACCTGATCTACCGGCAGTCCGCGCGCAACTTCAACCCGCTCGCCGCGATGTGCGGGCGGATCACGATCGCGGAGGTCGAGGAGCTCGTCGAGCCCGGCGAGCTCGACCCCAACGACATCCACACCCCGGGCGTCTACGTGCAGCGGGTGGTCGCACTGACGCCCGAGCAGGCGGCGGACAAGAAGATCGAGAAGGTCACCACGCGCCCGCGGCCCGAGCCGGATCCCGTGCCGGGCTCGGACGACGCGGCGAGCTTCGGACTGGGAGGCTGATCGGCGATGGCAGAGCGCAAGGGCTGGACCCGTGAGCAGATGGCCGCGCGGGCGGCCTCGGAGCTGCAGGACGGCTCGTACGTCAACCTGGGGATCGGGCTGCCGACGCTGGTGCCCAACTACGTCGGCGACGACGTGGAGCTGGTGCTGCAGTCGGAGAACGGCATCCTCGGCGTGGGGGCCTACCCGTTCGAGGGCGAGGAGGACCCCGACCTGATCAACGCGGGCAAGGAGACGGTGACGCTGCGCAAGGGCGCGTCGTTCTTCGACTCCGCGCAGTCGTTCGGGATGATCCGGGGCGGCAAGATCGACGCCGCGATCCTCGGCGCGATGCAGGTCTCCGCCAACGGCGACATCGCCAACTGGATGATCCCCGGCAAGATGGTCAAGGGCATGGGCGGCGCGATGGACCTGGTCCACGGCGCGAAGCGGGTGATCGTGCTGATGGAGCACACCGCCAAGGACGGCTCGCTGAAGATCCTCGACGAGTGCAACCTGCCCTACACCGGCAAGCGGGTCGTGCAGCGGATCATCACCGACCTCGCCGTCATCGACGTGATCGACCCCGCCACCGGCGAGGTCGCCCCCTCCGGCACCCTCGGTGACCGCGCGCTCAGGCTCGTCGAGCTCGCCCCCGGGGTCACCGAGGACGAGGTGCGGGAGAAGACGCAGCCGCCGCTGGTCTGAGGACCGGGTCGACGTCGCTCACTGGCCGGCGCGGTCGGGGCGGTCGCCCGCGAAGTACGTCTCGAGCTCCCGCAGGGTGGCCGGGTCGAGGGCGCGCTCGGGGTCCGCCGCGATCTCGCGCTCGAGGTGCTCGCGCGCGGCGTCGTAGAGCGGCGGGCCGAGGACGTGCGGCAGGTTGTCGACGTACCAGCGCCGGAAGACCCGCGCCCCGACCTGCTGGACGACGTGCGCGACGAGCCCCGGTCTGCCGCGCCGGACCCAGAAGCCGACCGCCCGGCCGAGGACGACGGAGATCCCGAGGGCCGCGCCCATCACGACCAGGGTGCCCACGATCTCGTCGCGAGCGAAGTTGTCCATCAGGGCCAGCAGCCCGCCGTAGTACACGGGGATGAGCACGTCCACCTCTCCCACCAGCGGACGGACCTGCTCGGCGACCTCGCTGAGCTGCCTCACCGCCTCGAGGTCGGGCTTGGCGTCCCAGGCGTTGTCGACGTGCTCCACGGCCGAGCGGACGTTGTCGTAGGTGCCCCGGATGCCGTCGATCTCGAGGACCGATCGAGCCTCGCCCAGCTGCTCGTAGGTCGACTCGATCGCGCCCAACGTCTCCACGCTGTCGTCCGCCGTCCGCTCGAGCTCGTCCTGCGAGACGGTGTGGTCGTTGAGGTAGGCGATCGCTGACTGGATCTCCTCGCGGTGGTCGACGGCGTAGCTCGCCTGTTCGTACCGCTCCGCCAGGTTGGGCACCGCCCGCACGGCGTCGCCGGCCTTGCCCGCCACCGTCTCCGCGTCGCTCAGCGCGACGCTGAGGGCGGCTCCCGCGCCATAGGCCTTGATGAACATCTCCACGAGCGAGCCGCGCAGCAGCCGCCCGATCTCCAGCCCGCGCCACAGGGGCGGTCGTTCGTCAGGCATGGCGGGATCCTTCGCGTCGTCCTGCGGGGCGCTGATGCCGGCGGAGCGGTCCTCCGCCAGGGGATCGTCTCAAACGTCCTGGCTGGATCCGGCAGAAGGACGCGTGGTGTCGGGCAGGCCGGTCCGAAGAACACCCCCAAGGGGGGTCGTGCCGTGCCTGGCCCCGAGCCGGGAGGCTCAGCCCGGCCGGTGCTGGACCCGCGTCAGGCCTCGCCGCCGGCTCCGGCCGACCAGTCGGGCAGCTGCTGGAGGGCCCAGCCGTTGCCGTCGGGGTCGGTGAAGTGGACGAAGCGCCCCCACGCCAGCTCGTCCACCTCGCTGACCTCGACGCCGCGCTCGAGCAGCTCCGCGCGGGTGGCGTCGGCGTCCGCGACCACCATCTGCAGGTTGTCGAGCGAGCCGGGCTCGAGCCGGGTCAGCCCCTTGCCGACGGCGATCGAGCAGGCCGACCCCGGCGGCGTCAGCTGCACGAAGCGCACCTCGTCGCTGACCGTCTGGTCGTGATCGGCGACGAAGCCGACCTTCACGTAGAACTCCTTGGCCCGGTCGACGTCCGTCACGGGCACCATCACCAGCTCCAGCTTCATGTCCATCGACCGAGGCTAGGACCGCATCAGGTCACCGGCTGACCTCAAGGCCGTCCGATCGCGCCGCCGACACCAGGTGGGCGATCGCCCCCCATGTCGGCCCGCGTGATATCTCTAGTAACTCACTACAGATAATCCTGAAAGGTCGTGCGTGATGGAGTTCCTCTGGTACATCCCCAACCAGGCATCGCCCGGGCACCGGCTCGACGACACGGTCGAGGGCCACAACAGCCTGCAGCGGCTCGCCCACCTCGCCCGGCTCACCGAGGACCACGGGTGGGGCGGCGCCCTGATCGGCACCGGGTGGAGGCGACCCGACAGCTTCACCGTCGCCACCGCCCTGGCTGCGGCGACCACGACCTTCAACCCGCTCATCGCGATCCGGCCGGGCTACTGGACGCCGGCCCACTTCGCCTCGTCCGCCGCCACGCTCGACCGGCTCTCCGGCGGCCGGGTGAAGGTCAACATCGTGAGCGGGCCCGACCACCAGCCGCAGTACGGCGACGACGAGGGCGACCAGGCGCAGCGCTACGCCCGCACGCGCGAGTTCATGCGCCTGGTGCGCCGCTACTGGACCGAGGACGACATCGCCTTCGACGGCGCCCACTATCGCGCCTCGGGCGCCACGCTCGAGCACAAGCCGGTGGCGCGCGAGGGCCGTCCGCACCCCCAGCTCTACTTCGGCGGCGCGTCCGAGGCCGCCCAGCGCACGGCCGCCGCGGAGGCCGACGTGCAGCTCTTCTGGGGCGAGCCCCTCGACGGTGTCGCCGCACGGATCGAGCACCTCCGCGCGCTGAGCGCCGAGCTCGACCGCGACCTGCCCCCGTTGGAGTACGGCCTGCGCATCACCACCCTGGTGCGCGACACCACCGACCAGGCGTGGGCCGACGCGGAGGCCAAGGTCGCCGCCATGGCGCAGGGCCAGCACGAGTGGGCCGCCGACCCGGGCCGCCGGGTCGCCGTCGGCCAGCAGCGCCTCCTCGACCTCGCGGAGCGGGGCGACGTGCTCGACGACTGCCTCTACACCGCTCCCGGTCGCGTGGGCGGTGGCGGCGCGGGCACCACCTGGCTGGTCGGCTCGCCCGACGACGTGGCCAAGGCGCTGCGGCGCTACGCCGACCTCGGCGTCACCCACTTCGTGCTGAGCGACACGCCGTACGAGCAGGAGATCGCGCGCGTCGGCGACGCGCTGCTGCCGCTCCTGCGCTGATCTCCACCCGCGAGCCGGGTCCGCCGAGCGCGGGTGCACGGGAACTCCTGTCACTCCAAAAACAATAAAGTCGAGTTGTTTACAGTACTTTGAAGGTCCGTAGTCCCGAGAAGGAGAATCCCTGATGCCACGACGAGGGCTCACCCGCCCCCTGATCCGAGCGGCCGCGCTGGCCAGCGCCGGCCTCCTGGCCCTCTCCGCCTGCGGAGGCGACCAGGCGGGACCGCGGCTCGAGCTGACCGCCGCCCTCCCCGACGCCCCTGCCGACGACACCGTGCTGCGCGTCGGCGACCCCGCCACGCAGGTCGCCCTCGAGACGTCCGGCCTGATCGACGACCTGGACGTCGAGGTCGAGTGGGCGAACATCACCGGCGGCCCCAAGACCCTGGAGGCGTTCCGCGCCGACGCCATCGACATCGGCTCGGTGGCCGACATCCCGCCGCTCTTCGCCCACTGGACCGGCACCGACGTCCGGATCGTCGCCGCGCGGGAGACCGTCGACCCGATGGAGCACCCGACGTACGAGCTCGGCGTGGCCCCCGGCGTCGACGTGGAGTCGATCGAGGACCTCAAGGGCAAGAAGATCGCCTACAGCCCCGGCCAGGCGCAGGGGGCGCTGGTGCTCAACGTGCTCCGCGCGGCCGGCCTGAGCCAGGACGACGTGGAGTTCGTCGAGATGCAGAGCGTCGACGACGCGTTCTCCGTCGCGCTCGCCGGCAAGCAGGTCGACGTCGCGCCCCTCGGCCAGACCCTGGTCAAGACCTACCTCGCCAAGTACGAGCGCGACGGCGCCACGACGATCCTCCCGGGCGTGCGGGACGACGCGTGGACGCTCTACGCGCCGACCGCCGTGCTCGAGGACGCCGACAAGGCCGCCGCGATCAAGGAGTTCGTCGTCGCCTGGGCGAAGGCGCAGCAGTGGATCTCCGAGCACCCCGACGAGTTCGCCCAGGCCTACTACGTCGACCACGAGGGCCTCGCGCCCGAGGACGCCACGCACGTCGTCGAGGCGCTCGGCGAGTACACGGTGCCCACCGACTGGGACGAGTTCATCGCGCGCCACCAGGAGACCGTCGACACGCTGGTCGAGGCCCAGGGCCAGGAGCCGCTGAAGGTCGAGACCCTCTACGACCGCCGCTACGAGAAGGCCATCGCGGCCGCGCTGGAGGGCTCATGACGACCCTCGCCGCACCCGCCCGCGCACTCGCCGAGGCGGAGGACGTACGCCCGGCCCGGCGGCGGCTCGGCCCGGGCAGGCCGATCCGCTTCGGTGGCCTCATCGGCATCGCCGCGCTCCTGGCGGCCTGGGTGGTGGGGTCCGCGACCGGACTCCTCGACCCGCGCACGCTCACCGAGCCATGGACGGTGCTGGAGACGGCCGGGACGCTCATCGAGAACGGCCGCCTCCAGGAGGGGCTGCTCACCTCGGGCCTCAGGGCGGCCCTGGGCCTGGGCCTCGGCGTCGTCGTCGGCACCGTTCTCGCACTGCTGTCGGGCCTGTCCCGGATCGGGGAGTCCCTCATCGACGGGCCGATCCAGGTCAAGCGCTCCATCCCGACGCTCGCCCTCATCCCGCTGCTGATCCTGTGGCTCGGGATCGGCGAGCCGATGAAGGTCATCACGATCGCCCTCGCGGTGTTCGTGCCCATCTACATCCACACCCACAACGGCCTGCGCACCATCGAGGGCAGGTATGCCGAGCTCGCCGAGACGCTCGGTGTCACGCGCGGTGAGTTCATCCGCCACGTGGTGCTCCCCGGCGCGATGCCCGGCTTCCTGCTCGGCCTGCGCTTCGCGGTGACCTCCTCGCTGCTCGCGCTGGTCGTCGTCGAGGTCATCAACGCCACGAGCGGCATCGGCCACATGATCACGCTCGCGTCCAACTACGGACAGACCGACGTCATCGTCGTCGGCCTGGTCGTCTACGCGATGCTCGGCGTCACCGCCGACGCGATCGTCCGACTGATCGAGAGGAAGGCACTGTCATGGCGTCGCACACTGGCGAGCTGAGCACCCAGCACGAGCAGGCGGTGCGGGTCACGTCCCTGCACCGCAGCTTCAACGAGGCGGGAGGCGTGCTCAACGGCCTCGACCTCGACATCGCCCCGGGCGAGTTCGTGGCGCTGCTGGGTCGCAGCGGGTCGGGCAAGAGCACCCTGCTGCGCGCCCTGGCCGGCCTCGACCGCGACGTCGCCGGCACCGGAGTCATCGAGGTGCCGGAGAAGGTCTCGGTGGTGTTCCAGGACTCCCGACTGCTGCCGTGGAAGCGCGTGCTCGACAACGTCACCCTGGGCCTGCGCGACCGCGACGCCGCCGAGCGCGGCGTCCGGGCGCTCGACGAGGTCGGTCTCGCCGGGCGGGAGAGGGCATGGCCGCACGAGCTCTCCGGCGGCGAGCAGCAGCGCGCCTCCCTGGCCCGCTCGCTGGTCCGCGACCCGCAGCTGCTGCTGGCCGACGAGCCCTTCGGCGCGCTCGACGCGCTGACCCGGATCCGGATGCACACGCTGCTGCGCAAGCTGTGCGAGGTGCACCGCCCGGCCGTCCTGCTGGTGACCCACGACGTCGAGGAGGCGATCGTGCTGGCCGACCGCGTCATCGTGCTGGACGGCGGCGTCGTACGCCACGACGCGCGCGTCGAGCTCGAGGGCCGGCGCTCGCAGGCCGACCCGGCCTTCGCCCGCCTCCGGGCCCGGCTGCTGGCCGAGCTCGGTGTCGAGGACGACCACGACGCCGCACCGGCGCGCCTCGACCGTGCCGTGGACAGCGCCGTGGACCGGGCGGCGTCATGACCGGCCGGCAGCTCCACCTCAACCTCTTCATCTACCCCGACGGCCACCACGAGGCGGCCTGGCGGCACCCGGACAGCCAGACCGACCGGATCCTCGACATCACCTACTACCAGGAGCTCGCCCAGCGCGCGGAGGCGGCGAAGTTCGACGCCGTCTTCTTCGCCGACGGCCCCTCCCTGGCCGAGAACATCCAGTACGCCGCCCGCTTCCGCCTCGAGCCGATCACCGTGATGACGGCGATCGTGGCCGCGACCGAGCGGATCGGCGTGATCGGCACCGCGTCGACCACCTACACCGAGCCCTACAACCTCGCCCGGCAGTTCTGCGGGCTCGACCACCTCAGCGGTGGCCGCGCCGGCTGGAACATCGTCACGACGGGCGCGGCCGACGCGGCGCTCAACTTCGGCCTCGACGCCCACCCGCTGCACCGCGACCGCTACGAGCGGGCCGAGGAGTACCTCGAGGTCGTGACCAAGCTCTGGGACAGCTGGGAGGACGACGCGGTCGTCGCCGACCGGGAGAGCGGGATCTTCGCCGACCCCGACAAGATCCACCGCGTCGACCACGTCGGCAAGCACTTCCGGGTGGCGGGCCCGCTCAACGCGCCCCGCTCGCCGCAGGGCCGGCCGGTCTACGTGCAGGCCGGCTCGTCGGAGGACGGGCGCGCCTTCGCGGCCCGCTGGGCCGAGGCGATCTTCACCGCCCACC
Source organism: Nocardioides sp. Z35_8 (assembly GCF_059621125.1). Taxonomy (NCBI): domain Bacteria; kingdom Bacillati; phylum Actinomycetota; class Actinomycetes; order Propionibacteriales; family Nocardioidaceae; genus Nocardioides; species Nocardioides sp. Z35_8. The sequence continues at coordinate 1,206,497 of NZ_JCAQIE010000001.1, forward strand.
AGACGATCGGGTCGGCCCAGGAGTTCTACGCCGACATCAAGCGGCGGGCGCAGGCGCAGGGTCGCGACCCACGGGGGCTCAAGGTGCTGCCGGGCATCAGCCCGTTCATCGGGTCCACGGCGCGGGAGGCCGAGGACCTGCACCAGCAGCTCAACGACCTCACCCAGCCGGAGTACTCGCTCGCGCAGCTCAACCGGCTGACCGGCGTCGACCTCTCGGCGTACGACCTCGACGGTCCCTTCCCGCGCGAGGTGATCGACGCGAGCGAGGAGCGCAGCGAGGGCAGCAGGTTCCAGCTGGTGCTCGACATCGTCGAGCGCGAGCAGCCGACGCTGCGCCAGCTCTGCCACCGCCTCGCCGGTGCCCGCGGCCACCGGGTCGTCACCGGCACCCCCGACCAGGTCGCCGACACCATCCAGGAGTGGGCGGAGTCGGGAGCCGCCGACGGCTTCAACGTGATGCCGCCGTGGCTGCCGGGAGGCATCGAGGTCTTCATCGACGAGGTCGTGCCGATCCTGCGTGCACGCGGGCTGTTCCGCGAGGAGTACACAGGAAGCACCCTCCGCGAGCACCTCGGCCTCGAACGACCCGCCAGCCAGTACGCACCCACCTTCAACGAGAGGACCGCATGAGCTTCGACCACTACCGCCCCCTGGGGCGGACCGGCGTCCAGGTCAGTCCACTGACCCTCGGCGCGATGATGTTCGGCGCGTGGGGCAACCCCGACCACGACGAGTCGATCGCGATCATCCACCGTGCGCTCGACGCCGGCATCAACGTCATCGACACCGCCGACGTCTATGCCCGCGGTGAGTCGGAGGAGATCGTCGGCAAGGCGCTGAAGGCCCGCACGGGCAGCCGCGACGACGTCTTCCTCGCCACCAAGTTCCACGGCACCATGCACGACGAGGACCCCAACCAGGCCGGCAACTCGCGTCGCTGGATCATCCGCGAGGTCGAGCACTCGCTGCGACGCCTGCAGGTCGACCACATCGACCTCTACCAGGTGCACCGGCCGCGGCCCGAGGTCGACATCGACGAGACCCTCGGTGCCCTGACCGACCTCGTCCGCCAGGGCAAGGTGCGCTACATCGGCACCTCGACGTTCCTGCCCTCCCAGGTCGTGGAGGCGCATTGGGTGGCGGAGAAGCGCAACCGGGAGCGCCCTGTCACCGAGCAGCCGCCGTACTCGATCCTCGCTCGCGAGGTCGAGCGCGACATCCTGCCGACCGCACAGAAGTACGGCCTCGGCGTGCTCCCCTGGAGCCCGCTCGCGGGAGGCTGGCTCTCGGGTCGCTACCGCCGCGGCGAGGACCCGGCGGTGACGTCGAGCCGGCTGCGCCGCCAGCCCGCGCGTCACGACCCGTCCTCGCCGGAGAACAAGGTCAAGCTCGAGGCGGTCTTCGCGCTGCAGGAGCTGGCCGACGAGGCGGGGCTGTCGCTGATCCACCTCGCCCTCGGCTTCGTGCTCGCGCACCCGGGGGTGTCCTCGGCCATCATCGGCCCGCGGACCCTCGAGCAGCTCGAGTCGCAGCTCGGCGTGGAGAAGGTCGTGCTGCCGTCCGACGTGCTCGACCGGATCGACGAGATCGTCCCGCCCGGCACCACGCTCAACGAGGCAGACCGGGGTTACGCACCGCCGGCCCTCGTCGAGGCGGCGCTCCGGCGCCGCTGATCGCGCGCGCCGCCCGGCCCCGAGGGGAGGGCCGGGCGGCGGGTCGCGGGGGAGCGGGCGACGGCAGGTGTTCCAATAATGGAGCAGTCACTCTAGTATCCCGAGCATGACCGTCGCTGCCGGACCCGTCGACCAGGCGTCGCGGTCGCTGGGACCGGACCTCGCGCGCGGCGTCATGCTGCTCGCGATCGCACTGGCCAATTCGCACTACTTCCTCGAGGGGTCGTCGTACCTCGGCGGCTACCCGCTCGACCAGGGTTCGCTCGACCGGGCGGTCGCGTGGGCGACCACGACGTTCGTCGATGGTCGGGCCTTCCCGATGTTCGGCCTGCTCTTCGGCTACGGCGTCAGCCAGATCGTGCGGCGGCAGGGCGACGCCAGGCCCCGGGACGTACGTCGCCTGCTCTGGCGCCGCGCCGGCGTCCTGGTCTGCGTCGGATTCCTGCACGCGGTGCTGCTCTTCGTGGGCGACATCCTCGCCGCCTACGGGGTGCTCCTCCTGGTCGGTGCCTGGGCCGTGCGGTGGAAGGACGGATGGCTGCTCGGCGTCGCAGCCGCCTTCCTCGTGCTCGTCGCGCTGCCCGACGACGGCGCCCTGGGGGACGCCACCGGGGGGCCGGACGTCGCAACGATGCTGCCGACCGGCCTCGTCACGATGGTGGTCGACCGCGCCACCGCGTCGGGCTTCATCGCCCTTCTGGGACCGGTCGGCTTCGCGTGCCCCTTCCTGGTCGGCCTGTGGGCCGGCCGCCGCCGGTTGCTCGAGCCGCCGTCGCCCGAGGCGCGGGCCAGGCGGGCCCGTGGCCTCCTCGTCGTCGGCCTGACGGGTGTTGCCGCGGCCGTCGTCGGCGCCCAGCCGCTCGCCCTGCTCCAGCTCGACGGCCGGGTGCCCGGCGGTGCCACCGTCTCCGGGCCGGCCGCGCTCCACGACGCGACCGGGGTCCTGGGCGGCTTCGGCTATGCGGCCCTGATCGCGCTGGTCGCGCTGCGCCTCGAGGAGACCGGGCGCGCGCAGGGGAGGACGGTGCTGGCCCTGCAGGCCGTCGGCCAACGGTCCATGACGTGCTACCTCGCGCAGTCGGTGGTGTGGACGCTGGCCTTCACTCCTGTGCTGCTCGGGCTCTCCGACGACCTGACCATCGCCGCCAACGCGGTGCTCGCCGTCCTCACCTGGCTGCTCACGGTGGCGCTCGCCGACTGGATGCGCCGGACCGGCAGGCGCGGACCGTTCGAGGTGCTCGTCAGGCAGGTGACCTACCGCTGACCTCCGGACGCGCCGCGGCCCGGGCACCGACCACCACCCCGAGCACGCCGATGACGACCGCGAGGGCGTAGACCACCGAGAAGGGATCGACGTCGGCGCGCACCGCAGCGGCGTAGGCGATGCCGCTCACCGACAGCGCCAGCGCGGCGCCCAGCGAGTCGGCGACGGTGAGGGCCGAGGAGTTGAAGCCACGGTCCTCGTCGGTGGCCGAGGCGAGCATCGCCACGCCCGTGCGGGGATAGGCGAAGCCCATGCCGATGCTGGCGAGGACGTAGGCCGCGATGGGAGCCGGCGCCGGGACGCCCGTGCCCCTGGAGCGGAGCCAGACGAGGGCCGCGATGCCCGCGACACCGAGCAGCACGACGCTCGTGCCGAACCGGAACGCGGCGCCGTGCGAGACGCGCTCACCCAGGCGCGAGGAGACCTGGCTGGACGCCGCCCACACCACGCCGACGAGGGTCAGGGCGATGCCGGCCTGGCCGGGAGTGAGGTCCCACCGCTCCTGGAGGACGTAGACGATGTAGGCCTCGGCGCAGAAGAACGAGGCGGCGAGCAGGCCGCGGGTGGCGATCACGGCCGGCAGGCCGCGCCCGCCGGTGAGCGTTCCCGCGGGCAGCAGCGGGCGGACGCCGACGACGACCAGCACGAACGCGAGCGCCGCGGCCACCAGGGTGGCACCGGTCCCGGAGCCGAGCAGCTCGAGCGCGAGCACCGCTGCGGCGGCGAGCACCGCCCAGCCGAGGCGGGACAGGGACGCCGCGCCCGGCTCCGCGGGGGCGGGCTGCCGCCGGGCGGTGGGGGTCACCAGGACCGCCGACACCGCGACCAGGAACACGATCCCCAGGAAGACCCACCGCCAGCCGACCGCGTGCGCGACGAACGCGGCCACCCCGGGTCCGAACAGGGCCGGCAGGACCCATGCGGCGGCGAAGGCGGCGAAGATGGCGCCGCGGAGCCGGGCGGGGTAGACCAGCCCGACCAGCACGTAGGCCACGACGATCATCGCGCCGCTGCCCAGCCCCTGCACGATGCGCCCCACGACGAAGAGCTCCATCGCCGGTGCCGTCCCGCACACGAGGAGGCCGAGCGAGAAGGTCACCAGCGAGGCCAGCAGCGGCTGGAACGGACCGCGGCGGTCGGCCCACATGCCCGCAGCCACCATGCCGACGACGCCGCTGGCGAAGGGGGCGGCGAACGCGAGGGCGTAGTAGTCGAAGCCGTCGAGGCTGCGCGCGACGGTCGGCATCACGGTGGTCACCGCCATCGCCTCGAAGGCGGCGAACGCGATGAGGGAGAACAGGCCGACCGTCGTGGCGGCGTAGGCCGGGGAGAGGATCCGCTCGCGCGGCTCGTCGGTGCCCGGCGTGGTGCTGGTGCTCACTCGGTGACGGTAGGGCCTGCCGTGCACACGAGGTCAACCGGGTTGTGCTCCGGAATAATCGCGGCGTCGCGGACGCTGCGCCGACAGTGACTGCTCTCTCCGTGCTCGACCTCGTGCCCGTCCGCAGCGACCAGACCACCGGTGACGCCATCGCCGCCTCGCGCGACCTCGTCCGCGTCGCCGACGACCTCGGCTACCGCCGCTACTGGGTCGCCGAGCACCACAACATGCCGGCCGTCGCCGCCACCAACCCGCCCGTCCTCATCGCGATGCTCGCCTCCGCGACCGAGCGCATCCGGGTCGGCTCGGGCGGCGTGATGCTGCCCAACCACGCGCCGTTGGTCGTCGCCGAGCAGTTCGCCCTGCTCGAGGCCGCCTTCCCCGGCCGCATCGACCTGGGCATCGGCCGGGCCCCCGGCACCGACCCGCTCACCAGGTACGTCCTGCGCGGCGGGAGCGCGGAGTCCGCCGACGAGGCGGTCACCAAGTTCCCCGACTACGTCGAGGACATCCGCACCCTGATGACCACCGAGGGCGTGGAGCTCCAGGTCGGCCCGCGCCGCCAGCCGCTCCGCGCGACCCCCGCCGCCCGCACGCTGGCCGACATGTGGCTGCTCGGCTCGAGCGACTACTCGGCTCGCCTGGCCGCCGAGAAGGGCCTGCCCTACGTCTTCGCGCACCACTTCTCGGGGGAGGGCACGGGCGTGGCGCTCGACCTCTACCGCTCGTCCTACCGCCCGTCGCCGGAGTATCCCGAGCCCCGCACGTTCCTGACCGTCAACGCCGTCGTGGCCGAGACCGAGGAGGAGGCGCGCCGCCGCGCGCTGCCCAACGTGCAGCAGATGATCGCGCTGCGCACCGGCGCCCCCCTGCACGCCCAGCGGCTCGTCGAGGAGGCCGAGGCGGTCGAGCTGACGCCCGACCAGCGCGCGCTCGCCGAGGCGATGGCGCGGCGTTGGATCGTCGGCGCCCCCGAGCAGGCGCGCGCCCGGATCGAGGAGCTCGCCCAGGAGTTCGGCGTCGACGAGGTGATGGTGCACCCGGTCGCGGGCGCCGCGGCCGGCACCGACGTACGCACCTCGCCGGCGCGCGAGGAGACGCTGCGGCTGCTCGTCGGCTGAGGGCCCTCAGTGCCGCTTCTCGAGCCCGACCGCCTCGCGCAGGTCCTCGACCGCGCCACGGAGACCGGGGTCGTCGGCGGCGCGTGAGTCCATCAGCGCGGCCATCGCCTCGGCGATCACGTTGAGCTTCTCCTGCATGGCCTCGGTGTTGCGACGCCCGGCGTTCTCCAACAGCACGAGCAGCAGCAGTGAGAGGACCGCACCGAAGGTGTGGATCGCCAGCTCCCACTTGGTGGTGCTCGACCAGAACGGATAGCTCGCCGCCCAGATCACCACGACCGCCACGACGACGGCGAAGAACGGCGCCCGGCTGATGGCCCTGGTCGACAGCTCGACGAACCGCTCGAAGGGGTCGAGCCCGTCGTGCTGCTTGCGGCTCTCCGCCGCCTCGGTGCGCTCCATGGACGGAACCTAGCGGGTCGGATCGGCCCCGGACCCCTCCCCCGAGGAGGTCCGGGGCCCTTCTCCTGCCCGAGGCCCGCGCTCAGACGAGCGCGAGTCCCGCGGCAGGCGTCACCCGCGCCGCCCGGCGCGCGGGCACGACGCAGGCGGCCAGCCCGGCGAGGGCCGCGACCAGCGCGACGGCTCCGAGCTGCCACACCGGGACGGTGAACCCGGCGCCGTCGACGACCCCGGCCACCATGACCTGCACCCCGACCCAGGCGAAGGCCAGGCCGATCGCGAGGCCCATCAGCGTCGCCACCGAGGACAGGAGCAGGCCCTCGGCCGCCATCGCGCGGCGCAGCTGCTCGCGCGTGAGTCCCATCGCCCGCAGCAGCGCGTTCTCCCGGCCGCGCTCGAGCACCGACAGCCCCAGCGTGTTGGCGATGCCGACCAGCGCGATGAGGATCGCCACGGCCATCAGGCCGACGACGGCACCGGTGAGGATGTCGACCTGGAGGTAGACCCAGCTGCGCTCGGTCCAGCCGCCGCCCAGGTCGGCGTCCGCCGCCCCGGCCAGCACCGCGAGGTCGCCCGACAGCTCATCCGCGTCGGCACCGTCCGCGGCCCTGGCCCACACCGCCATCGCTCGCGCGTCGGGGTCGAGCGCTGCGAGCGTGGTGGCGGACACCAGGCCCGAGCGTCCCCAGCCGCTGTCGGTCCGCACCTCGAGGGTGTGCTCGCGGCCGCCGACCGTGACGGTCGCCTCCCCCTGCCCGGCGCGCTCGGACAGCCGTGCCGGAAGCTCCGCGACCACGCTGTGGGGCAGGAGCAGCACGCCGTCGTCGGGCACCAGGTCGGCGGACCCGCGCACGACCCGGGTGCCGTCGTCCGCTGCGAGGAGGGTGAGCGCCACCTGTCCGATGGTGGCCGTAGTGCCGTCCAGCGCGACGGCTTCGGCGACCCCATCGGTGGCCGCGACCCGGTCGACGAGCGAGCCGTCCAGCGGCTCGTCGACCGCGGTGATGCTGGAGTCCAGCGGGTGCGAGTCGTCCATGTCCTGGTCGATCGCGGTGCGCGAGGAGGCCAGCCCCGTGAGGATCGCGGTCGTCAGGGTCACCCCGACGAGGAGCGAGGCGGCCGTGGTCGCCGTACGCCGCGGGTTGCGCACGGCGTTGCCGGTGGCGAGCCGGCGCACCGGCCCCCCGCCCGGCAGCGCGCCGGTCAGCCGGATCAGCCGCGGCACCAGCACCGGGCCGAGGAGGAGCACACCGACGAAGGCGAGCACGCCGCCGGCGAGCATCACCGGCACCGACTTCGTGGCGATCGCCGCCGCCAGCAGGACCCCGCCGGCCCCGATGCCGAGAGCGGCGAGGGCCAGGCGCCAGCGTCCGGCGGCCGACCGCACGTCCACGCCGGTGGCAGGTCGCAGGGCGGCGAGCGGGGCGACCCTCACGGCCGCGCGCGTCGGCAGCCAGGCGGCACCGAGCGTCACCAGGGTCCCCACCGCGAAGGCCGTGGCGGTCCAGACGGGGTCGAGCGCGGCCGGACCCATGTCGGTGAACCACCGGCGCACCAGCACGACGAGGCCGGCCCCGGCGAGCGTCCCGACGGCGACGCCGATCGCCGATGCGGCCACCCCCAGGACGAGGGCCTCGAGCCGGATCGCGCCTCGCAGCTGCCGGCGGGTGACGCCGACGCAGCGCAGCAGCGCGAAGTCGCGCATGCGCTGCGCGAAGAGGATGGCGAAGGTGTTGGTGATCACCAGCACGCCGACGAACAGCGCGATCGCGACGAACAGCAGCGCCATGATCGCGATGACGTCGACACCGCGGGTGATCTCGGCCTGGCGGGCGGCCGTCCAGTCGGACGAGGACGCGACCGTGGCGTCGGGAGCCACCTCGCGGGCCAGGTCCGCCGGGCCGTCCCACCCGACCGCGTCGATCCACAGCGTGTCCTCGAACCGCCGGAGGTCCTGCCACGGCACGTAGAGCGCGGCGCCGAGCGCCGCGGGGCTGTCCACCAGACCGACGATCTCGACGTCCGTCGCGGCAGACCCGCTGCCGATGCGGACCACGTCGCCGATGGCCATGCCCGCGGCCTTGCTCCGGTTGACGTCCGCCAGCGCCTCGCCGGCCTCCGCGGGGAACCGTCCGTCCTCGAGCTGCTGCCACTGCACGCGCGGGTCGAGGGACGCCTCCGCGATGTCCGCCGACGCCGCGAGCTGGACGCCGTCGCGCGCGACGGGCTCCATGGCGTAGCCGAGCGTCAGGACCGCGAAGCCGCCCTCGGCCGCGGCGTCCACGAGCCCGTTCACCTCGTCGGTGTCGTAGGTCGACACGACCCGGTCGACGCCCGCGACGGGCGCTCCGGTGTCCTCGGTCAGCCCGGACCGGGTGGCTCCGGTGAGCATCCCGATCACCACGATGAAGGCGACGCCGATGACGACGGCGAGCGACGCGGCGACGTACCTGCGGGTGTGGTGGCGCATCGACGCCAGGATCACGGTGCGCATCAGGCGCCCTTCCCGCGCAGTGCGGCGACCAGCTCGTCCTGGCCGGGGTCGGTGAGGTGGGCGGTGAGCGCGCCGTCGTGGATGACCACCACGTCGTCGGCGTAGGCCGCCGCGTCGAGCTCGTGGGTCACCAGGACGACCGTCATGCCGAGCTCGCGGACCGAGCGGCGCAGGTGATCGAGCACCTCGGCGCTGGCCTCGCTGTCGAGGTTGCCGGTGGGCTCGTCGGCGAAGACGATGGCAGGCTGGGTGACCAGGGCCCGAGCGATGGCGACGCGCTGCTGCTGGCCGCCGGAGAGCTGGCTGGGCAGGTGCCCGAGGCGGTCGGCGAGGCCGAGGACACCGACGACCTGGTCGTAGCGCTCGCGGTCGACGTCCCGGCCGGCGAGCTCGAGCGGGAGGACGATGTTCTGCCCGGCGGTGAGCATCGGCAGCAGGTTGAACGCCTGGAAGACGAAGCCGATGTGCTCGCGGCGGAAGAGGGTCAGGGCGGTGTCGTCGAGCCCGGCGAGGTCGCGTCCCGCGACGCTCACCGTGCCGCTCGTCGCGGCGTCGAGTCCGGCCAGGCAGTGCATCAGGGTCGACTTGCCGGAGCCGCTGGGGCCCATGATCGCGGTGAAGCGCCCGGCGGGCAGGTCGAGGTCGACGCCGCGCAGGGCGTGCACGGCGCTGTCGCCGGCTCCGTAGGTGCGGGTCAGCCCGCGGGCGCTCGCCGCCGTGCGGGTGGTCAGGTCGGGTGTCGTCGTCATGGGGACAACGCTCGTCGTTCGCGGCCCCCGGGTCGTCGGTCCCCGGCACGGACCTCCCGTCCCCCTGCGGTCGCACCCGGCGGGTCGGCGTACGACCGGGGGAGGACGCGGGGACGGGCTAGGGGGTGACCAGGCCCGACTCGTAGCCGAGCACCACGAGCTGCACGCGGTCGCGCGAGCCGGTCTTGGCCAGCACCCGGCCGACGTGGGTCTTCACGGTCGTCTCGGCGACGACGAGCGCGGCGGCGATCTCGGTGTTGCTGAGGCCGCGGGCGACCAGGGTCAGCACCTCGACCTCGCGGTCGGTGAGCTGTGCGAGTCGGTCGTCGACGAGCCCGGTCGTGGCAGGGTCGGGCAGCGCGGCGAAGTGGTCGAGCAGCCGGCGGGTGGTGCTCGGCGCGACGACGGCGTCGCCGGCTTGCACGGCCCGGATCGCGCCGAGGAGGTCGGGCGGGGCGGCGTCCTTGAGCAGGAACGCGGAGGCGCCGGCACGGATCGCGGCGAAGGCGTACTCGTCGAGGTCGAAGGTGGTCAGCACGATCACCCGCGGCGGCTCGGCGCCCGCCAGCAGCCGCCGGGTGGCCTCCACCCCGTCGACGCGGGGCATCCGGACGTCCATCAGCACCACGTCGGCGGCGGTGACCGACAGTCGCTCCAGCGCCTCGGCGCCGTCGCCGGCCTCGCCGACGACCTCCATGTCGTCCTGGCTCTCGACCAGCATCCGGAAGCCGGCGCGCACCATCTGCTGGTCGTCGACGAGGAAGACCCGGATCCGGTCGGCCGTGGGGTGCTCGCTCACAGCGGCAGCCTCGCAGACACCGCGAAGCCGCCGCCGGGCGCCGGGCCGGCCTCGAGGGTGCCGCCGTGGACGGCGGCGCGCTCGCGCATGCCGACCAGGCCCAGCCCACGTCCGTCGGCACCCGCCGCCGCACCCCGCCCGTCGTCACGCACGTCGATGGCGACCTCGCGGTCGACGGTGACCCGCACGTCCACGCTCGCGTCCGGTCCGGCGTGCTTGCGCACGTTGGTGAGCGCCTCCTGCACGATCCGGTAGGCCGCCAGCCCGACGCCGACGGGCACCTCGGGCACCTCGGCCACCCGGTCGGGGAGGTCGGCGGTGACCCGCATGCCGGCGGTGCGCGCCTCCTCGACCAGGTGGCGCACGTCGCCGAGCCCGGGCTGCGGCGCCACGCCCGTGTCGCCCTCGCGCAGCAGCCCCAGCAGGCGGCGCATCTCGGTCAGCGCCTCGCGGCCCGCGGCGGCGATCGTCTCGAGGGTGGCGACCGCCACGCCGGGGTCCTTCGCCGCGGCGTAGCGGGCGCCGTCGGCCTGCACGACGATCACCGACAGCCCATGGGCGACGACGTCGTGCATCTCGCGGGCGATGCGCGAGCGCTCGTCGCGGGCGGCGAGCTCGACCTCGCGCTCGGCCATCCGCTCGGCCTGCTCGGCGCGCGCGACCAGCGAGGCGACGTACTTCTCCCGCTCCTGGGCCGCGAAGCCCAGCGCCCAGGCGGTCGTGACGAGAGCGCCGATAGTCACGGCGTAGGGGACGATGTTGCCGGCGGTCAGCTCGCCGCCGAAGCCCAGGGTCCAACGGACCGCCGCGACCAGCGAGGCGGCGTAGCCGACGAGCAGCGCCGTCACCCCCTGCCAGCGCGGCGACCAGCGAGCCACGGCGTAGACGGCGATGGGGAACGCGAGCTGGCCGACGACCGGCTCGTGGTAGGCCACGGCCTGCACCGCGGACGCCGTGGCCACCGCGAGGAACACCCCCCAGGCGCGGGTGCGGCGCCAGAGCAGCGGGACCACCTCGGCGGTCGTGAGGAGCGCGGCCACCGGCTCCCCGACGGCGAGGTGGCCGACCATCCCGAGCACCACCAGCCCGCCGACGATCGACACGTCCAGCCACCGCCGCGCGCGCGGTCCCAGGCGCCACGGGTGCTGGTCCATGGTCGGACCCTAACCAGCGCGCGGTGCCGTTGCGTCAGCCCACGGGAGGACCCCGGTCCGCGCTCGTCCGTCCCGAGTAGGGTGCGAGCCATGACCCAGTGGGAATACCAGGTGGCGCCGATTCCGCTCCACAACGAGGCCCTGATGCTCAACAACTTCGGCCAGGACGGCTGGGATCTGGTGGCCATCCACACCAACGCCCAGGGCGGCCTGGTGGCGTTCCTCAAGCGCGCCAAGCCGGGGGCCTGACGTGGGCGCCGAGGCACGCCTCGCCGAGCTGGGGATCACCGTCCCCGACGTCGTCCCGCCGGTCGCGGCCTACCAGCCGACGTCCCGCACCGGTGACCTCGTCTTCACCTCCGGACAGCTCCCTGCCCGCGACGGCGAGATGATCGCCGTCGGCAAGCTCGGTGGCGACGTCAGCGAGGAGGTCGGCTACGAGTGCGCGCGCCAGTGCGCCCTCAACGCCCTCGCGGCGGTCAAGGCCGAGGTCGGCTCGCTCGACGCGGTCAAGCGCGTGGTCAAGGTCGTCGTCTTCGTCGCCTCGACGCCCGACTTCACCGGCCAGCCGAAGGTCGCCAACGGCGCCTCCGAGCTGCTCGGCGACGTCTTCGGCGACGCCGGCAAGCACGCCCGCTCCGCCGTCGGCGTCTCGGTGCTCCCGCTCGACGTGCCCGTCGAGGTCGAGATCGTCGTCGAAGTCTGAGCATGGAGCGACTTCCGCTCCCCGAGGCCCTCGTCGCCCAGGCCCGTTCGTACGCCGCGGGTGACGCGACGCCGGCCGAGCCGCGCGACGCCGCCACAGTGGTGCTGCTGCGCCCGTCCGCGTCGGGCCGCGGGTCCGACGTCTACCTGCTGCGCCGCCAGACCTCGATGGCCTTCGCCGGGGGCATGTGCGTGTTCCCCGGCGGCGGGGTCGACCCGCGCGACTTCGACGACGAGCTGGTCGGCCGCGGCCTCTGGGCGGGGCCGTCGCCGGCCGAGTGGGCCTTCCGGCTCGACTGCGACGAGCCGAGGGCCGTCGCGCTCGTGTGCGCCGCGGTGCGCGAGACCTTCGAGGAGTCGGGCGTCCTGCTCGCCGGCGCCGGTGCCGACTCGGTCGTGGCCGACACGACCGGCGACGACTGGGAGGCCGACCGCGTCGCCCTGGAGACGCGCGAGGTCTCGATGACCGCCTTCCTCGAGAGGCGCTCGCTGGTGCTGCGCACCGACCTCCTCGGCGCCTGGTCGGGCTGGCTGACCCCGGTCTTCGAGCCCCGGCGCTACCGCACCTGGTTCTTCGTCGCGCGGCTGCCCGAGGGCCAGGTGACCCGTGACGTGTCGAGCGAGTCGTCCTCGGTGATGTGGGTGCCCGCCCTCGACGCCGTCGAGCAGGTCGAGCGCGAGGACATCCTCATGCTGCCGCCGACCTGGCTGACCTGCCTCGAGGTGGGCCAGCAGGCCGGCCCCGACGCGGTGCTCGCGCAGGCGCGCGAGCGCCGGGTGGAGATGTTCACCCCGGAGGTGGTCGCCGACGGCGACGAGTTCGTCCTCTCGACGCCACCGGCCTACGCCGCGCTGATGGCCCAGCGATGAGGGGCCGGCGATGAGCTGGTCGGGCGGCGCCTTCGGGTCCACGGGCACCTGCGTGCTGGCGCCCAACGCCGGCGTGATGACCCTCGACGGCACCAACACCTGGGTGCTGCGCGACCCCGGGTCGTCGCGCTCGGTCGTCGTCGACCCGGGGCCCTCGATCGCCGCGCACCTCGACGCCGTCGACGTGGCGGCCGGTGACGTGGCGGTGGTGCTGCTGACCCACCACCACGCCGACCACAGCGAGGCGGCCCGCGACTACGCCGAGCGGCACGGGTGTGGCGTACGCGCGCTCGACCCGGCCCACCGGCTGGGCTCGGAAGGGCTCGACGAGGGCGACGTGGTGGCCGTCGGCGGGCTGGAGGTGCACGTCGTCGCGACGCCCGGGCACACGTCCGACTCGCTGTCGTTCGTCGTGCCGCAGGACCGCGCCGTGCTCACCGGCGACACGGTGCTGGGGCGCGGCACGACGGTCGTCGCGCACCCCGACGGGCAGCTCGGTGCCTACCTGTCGTCGCTGCAGCGGCTGCACGCCCTGTGCGGCGAGCAGGGCATCACCACGGTGTGGCCCGGCCACGGCCCGGTCATCGACGACGCCCTCGGCGCCCTCGACCACTACCTCGCCCACCGCCGTCGGCGGCTCGACCAGGTGCGCGACGCGCTGCGCGACCTGCACGCGGTGGAGCGCGAGGGCGGGTCCTTCCCCCACGACACGCTGCCGCGCGCCATCGTCGAGATCGTCTACGCCGACGTCGACCCGGTGCTGTGGGGCGCGGCCGAGCTGTCGGTGCGGGCCCAGCTGGCCCACCTCGACGAATGACCCCTTGCGCCCGGTCGGCGTGAGGAGTGAGGTGGGGTCATGGACCAGCCGCGCCGCCCCGTCGTCGTCCTCTCCCGCGCCCTCGACCAGGCCGGCGACGCCCTCGCCGCCGTCCACCCCGACGACCTCGACCGGCCCACGCCCTGCGAGGGGTGGACCGTGGCCGAGCTCGCCGACCACCTGGGCGCCGCGCCGGAGCACTTCCTGCAGCTGGCGCGCGGGGAGCAGGTCGACTGGAGCGCACGCACCGGAGTCGACGCCTCCCAGCTGGCCGCCCACTTCCGGACGCACGCCGACGACCTGCTCCACCACTGGCACACCCAGCCCGACGACCAGGTCGCCCAGGCCGACTGGCAGAGCGCCGAGCTCGGCGTGCACACCTGGGACCTGGTCCGGGCGCTCGGCCGGCCCCCGCTGACACCGCTCGACGACGAGGTGGCCGAGCGCGGACTGGCGTTCCTGCAGCAGGGGCTGACCGCCGACAACCGCGGCGACGCCTTCGGTGCGGCGGTCGACCTGCCCGACGACGCGTCGCGCTACGACCGGCTGGCCGCGTTCGCCGGCCGCGACCCGCGCGCCTGAGGCGTCCCGCCCGCGTCGAGGCGCGGACGTTGGTCGGGGACCTCGCTCGCGTGCCCGCTCAGCCGGCGCGGCCGAGCGGACCAACGTCCGCGTCTGCGCCGGGGTGGAGGTCGGAGTCAGCGGGCGCGGCGGCCGAGGCGCTCGATGTCCATGATCACGACGGAGCGGGGCTCCAGGCGCAGCCAGCCGCGCGAGGCGAAGTCGGCGAGGGCCTTGTTGACCGTCTCGCGGGAGGCGCCGACCAGCTGGGCGAGCTCCTCCTGGGTGAGGTCGTGGTGGACGTGCACGCCGTCGTCGGCGGTGCGCCCGAAGCGGTCGGCCAGGTCGAGCAGCGCCTTGGCCACGCGGCCGGGGACGTCGGAGAAGACCAGGTCGGCGACGACGTCGTTGGACTTGCGCAGCCGCGAGGCGAGCTGCGACAGCAGGCCTCGCGCCACCTGCGGGCGGCCCTCGAGCCACTTCAGCAGGTCGTCGTGGGAGAGCGAGGCGAAGGAGGCGTCGGTGACGGCCGTGACCGTCGCCGAGCGGGGGCCGGGGTCGAAGAGTGAGAGCTCGCCGAACATCTGTCCGGGGCCCATGATCGCGAGCAGGTTCTCCCGGCCGTCGGAGGAGGACCGGCCGAGCTTCACCTTGCCCTCGGTGACGATGTAGAGCTTGTCGCCGGAGTCGCCCTCGTGGAAGAGGACGTCACCGCGACGGAGCCGGGTCTCGGCCATGGATCCACCCAGTGCAGTCGCTGCCTCGTCGTCGAGCGAGCTGAACAGCGGTGCCTGCCGAAGCACGTCGTTGTCCACGTCATTCCTCCCGGTCGGGTGCGTCCCGGCGGGTCACGCCCGGGATCACCACCGATCCTAGCCGTGGTCCGCCTCACACGCGCGACACCGGGCGGTGCGGCGGACGCTTCGCCGGCTTCGGCGGTGTCGGGACCGGACCGTAGGCTGAGCGCGTGCCAGCCCCCGCCCGCAAGGCCGTCCCGGTCGTGATCCCCCAGCCCGACACCGCGTTGGTACGCCGGGCGCGCAAGGTCGACCGGATCCTGGCGCAGACCTATCCCGACGCCCGCGCCGAGCTCGACTTCACCAACCCCTTCGAGTGCCTCGTCGTCACGGTGGTCTCCGCGCAGACCACCGACCGCCGGGTCAACGCCGCCAGCCCGGCCCTCTTCGCGGCCTACCCCACGCCGCAGGCGATGGCCGCGGCGCCGCGCGAGCACCTCGAGCAGCTGCTCGGCCCGCTCGGCTTCTTCCGGCAGAAGACCGACGCGCTGCTCAAGCTGAGCCAGGCGCTGGTCGAGCGCTACGACGGCCAGGTGCCCGACCGCCTCGACGACCTCGTCACCCTGCCCGGCGTGGGGCGCAAGACCGCCAACGTTGTGCTCGGCAACGCCTTCGGCAAGCCCGGCATCACCGTCGACACCCACTTCGGCCGGCTGGCGCGGCGCCTGGGCTGGACCGAGGAGACCGACCCGGTCAAGGTCGAGCACGCCGTCGGCGCGCTCTTCCCCAAGCGCGACTGGACGATGCTGTCGCACCACCTCATCTGGCACGGGCGCCGGCGCTGCCACGCCAAGAAGCCCGCCTGCGGCGCCTGCCCGGTGGCCCGCCTCTGCCCGTCCTTCGGCATCGGTCCGACCGACCCGGTCGAGGCGGAGAAGCTGGTCACCACCCAGGGACCCGCATGAGGCCCGCATGAAGAAGGTCGTCCTGGGGCTGCTGGTCGCAGCCGTGCTGTCCGCCTGCTCGGCCGACGGCGGACGCGTCGACGTCCGCCCGCCCGACGTCGACGTCGACACCCCCGCGCTGCGCGAGACCAAGGCGCGCATCGGCATGGAGGCGTGCGAGCCGGGCACCGGCGCCCCCGTCGAGGGCGGGCTGCCCGAGCTGACCCTGCCGTGCCTGGGCGGCGGTCCCGACGTCGACCTCTCCGCCCTGCGCGGGCCGGTCGTGATCAACGTGTGGCAGGCCAACTGCGGTCCGTGCCGCGAGGAGATGCCCGCGCTGGAGGCGTTCCACCAGCAGTACGGCGACCGGGTGCCGGTGCTCGGCGTCGACTTCAACGACGTGCACCCCGCCGCGGCCCTCACGCTGGCCGAGGAGACCGGGGCGACCTACCCCTCGGTCGCCGACCCGGGTGGTGAGCTGATGACCGAGGACACCTTCGCCGTGGCCCGGCGCGGGCTGCCGGCGTTCGTCTTCGTCGACGAGGACGGCGTCGTGGTGGGCCAGGACTCCGGCGGGGTCGACTCGGTCGACGACGTCCGCGAGCTGGTCGCCGAGCACCTCGGGATCGACCTGTGAGCGCAACGCCGCCCCCCGACGCGAGCGGTTCGCTGCCGGGGTGGCTGGCCCCGGTCGTCGAGGCGGCGTCGACGATCACCGTCCACCAGCTCACCCGGTTCATGCCGCCGGAGGACGTCGAGCCGCGGCGCGGCGCCGTCCTGATGGTCTTCGCCGACCGCGACGCCGACCCGTCGTCCCCCGACGACCTCGCGCACCGCGGCGAGCTGCTGCTCACCGAGCGCAACCACCACATGCGCTCCCACCCCGGCCAGGTGTCGTTCCCGGGCGGGTCGCTCGACGCCGGCGAGACCCCGGTGGAGGGCGCGCTGCGCGAGGCCTACGAGGAGATCGGCCTGCAGCCGGCCGAGATCGAGGTCTTCGGCGAGCTGCCCGAGCTCTGGCTGCCCCCGAGCAACTTCGCCGTCACGCCCGTCCTGGGCTACTGGCGCGACCGCGGCGAGGTGCGGATCGCGAGCCCCGACGAGGTCCACGAGATCCACCACGTGGCGATCGCCGACCTGCTCGACCCCGACAACCGCATCACGGTGCGCCACCCCAGCGGCTGGCTCGGCCCGGGGTTCCTCATCGGGCCCGATCGCGACGTGATCCTCTGGGGCTTCACCGCCGGCATCGTCGCGCGGCTCTTCAGCCATCTCGGGTGGGCCGACGACTGGGACCGGGCGCGGGTGCGTGACCTGCCCGACCACATGCTGCAGGGTGTCCCCCGGGGCACCGACCTCGCCCCCAACACCCCGCAGAACACCCGGCTCGAGGAGTAGCGCGCATGAACGGCCTCGACTGGTGCCTCATCGCACTCGTGGGGATCTATGCCCTCTCGGGCTACTGGCAGGGCTTCATCACCGGCGCGAGCGCCACCGTCGGGCTGCTGCTCGGCGGCCTCGTCGGCGTCTGGGTGGCCCCCCTGGCGCTGGGCGACGCCGCGCCGTCGCTGTGGGTGTCGCTGGGCGCGCTGTTCATCGTGATCATCTGCGCGTCGCTGGGCCAGGCGCTCTTCCAGTACGTCGGGGCGCGGCTGCGCGACCGCATCACCTGGCAGCCCATCCGCGCCGTCGACGCCATCGGCGGCTCCGCGCTGAGCGCCGTCGCGGTCCTGCTGGTCGCCTGGGCCCTCGGCGTCGCCGTCTCCGGCACCCGCATCGGCGCCATCACGCCGCTGGTGCGCGACTCGACGGTGCTCGCCAAGGTCGATGCGGTGCTGCCGACCGACTCCGGGCGGGTCCTGCAGGCGTTCAACAACGTGGTCGGCACGACGTTCTTCCCCCGCTACCTCGAGCCGTTCGCGCCCGAGCGCATCGTCGCCGTCCGCGCCGGCGACCCGCGGATGCTCACCGACCCCGACGTGCTGGCGGCCGCGCCGAGCGTGGTCAAGGTCCGCGGCACCAACGGCTGCGGCAGCGGCGTCGAGGGCACCGCGTTCTTCTACGCCCCCACCCGGCTGATGACCAACGCCCACGTGGTCGCGGGCGTGACCCGCCCCGAGGTCGAGGTCGCCGGCTCCTCGGTGACCGCCACGGTGGTGCTCTACGACGCCGACCTCGACGTCGCGGTCCTCGCGCTCCCCGACACCGGCTCGTCGCCGCTCGCCTTCGACACCCAGGCCGAGCCCCGCGACCCGGTCGCGGTCCTCGGCTACCCGCAGGACGGTCCCTACGCCGTGGCGTCCGGCCGCATCCGCTCCGAGCAGCGGCTCCGCTCGCCCGACATCTACGGCGAGGGCACCGTGATCCGGCAGGTCTTCTCGCTGCGTGCGCTGATCCGGCCGGGCAACTCCGGCGGGCCGATCGTGACGTCGGCCGGCGACGTCGCGGGCATGGTGTTCGCGGCGTCGGTCAGCGACCCCGACACGGGCTACGCCCTGACGTCCGACCAGCTCGCCGACTCCGCGGCGTCCGGGCTGACCCGGGAGGCGCCGGTCGACACCGGCACCTGCGTGCGCTAGATCAGGGCTGTCCCTTGAGCGCCTGGGGGATCTGGCGGCCCTGCTCGATCGCCCTCTCGGGGGCCTTGACCTGCTTGACCTGCTTGAGCCCGATCATCGCGAGGACCGCGGCGACGAGGACGTAGAAGCCGAAGACGATCAGGAACGCCCACTGCAGGTCGAGGCCCGCGCCGTTCCAGTGGATGAAGTAGACGATCGCCACCGACAGCATGATGATCGCAAGCACGGCGAGGAACGCCGCGCCGGCGAACAGGCCGATGCCGACCCCGCCGTGCTTGACACTCACCTTGAGCTCGCTCTTGGCGAGCTGGATCTCCTTGGAGATCAGCGTCGAGACGTCACGCTGCGCGTCCATGACGAGCTTGCCGAGCGTCGGATCGGTGTCCTTGACCGGTTCGTTTGCCATGGGTGAGGTGTCCTTCGGTGTACGCCGGGGCTGGATGCTGCGACCCTACCAACGGGCCGCGTGCGGCAGCGCCCCGACTACAGTGGGCCACAGGTGAGCCGGGAAGTCTGGTCGGCCCGTGGTGGATTTCCGCGGTGACAGTGCCCCGACGACCCCCGAAGGATGCGCCGACGCATGGCCTCACACCGCAAGCCCCACGAGCCCGGGTCCAAGGACCGGCTGTGGAAGACCGGCCCGGTCTACATCGCCAGCGACAAGCCGCTGGCCCGCCTCGTGGCCCGCCCGATGCGCGAGTTCCTGCGCGTGGAGGCGGCCGGATCGATCCTGCTGCTGCTCTCGGCGGCCGCCGCCCTGATCTGGGCCAACAGCGCGTGGGCGTCGTCGTACGACGCGCTCTGGCACACCCGGCTGGCCATCGACGTCGGGCCGCTGCACCTCGACGAGACGCTGCAGCACTGGGTCAACGACGCCCTCATGGTGATCTTCTTCTTCGTCGTCGGCCTCGAGATCAAGTACGAGCTGGTCAACGGCGACCTGCGCGACCCTCGGACCGCGGCCCTGCCGATCCTCGCTGCCGTCGGCGGGATGGTCGTGCCCGCGGGCATCTACTTCGCGCTCAACCCGCCCGGTGCCGCCGGCAACGCCGGCTGGGGCATCCCGATGGCCACCGACATCGCCTTCGCGGTGGGCGTGCTCGGCGTGCTCGGGCGGCGGATCCCGTCCGCCGCGCGGCTGTTCCTCCTGACGCTCGCGATCGTCGACGACATCGGCGCGATCCTGGTGATCGCGGTGTTCTACACGAGCGACCTGTCGTTGACCTGGCTGGCGATCGCGGTCGCGCTCCTGGCCGTCATGGCGGCGCTGCGGGCGGTGCGCGTGTGGGCGACCGTGGTCTACGCGGTCCTCGGCGTCGTCGTCTGGTTCGCCCTGCTCGAGTCGGGCGTGCACGCGACCCTGGCCGGCGTCGCGATCGGCCTGCTGGCCCCGGCCAGGCCGCTGCTGGACGAGGAGGTCGCTCGCGAGCACGCCACGCGGGCGCTGCGCGACCGGCAGCTCGACCCCGACGAGCTCGCCCGGCTCCGCTTCCTGCTCAAGGAGTCGGTCTCGGTCGTCGAGCGCCTCATCAGCACGCTGCACCCGGTGTCGGCGTACGTCGTCCTGCCCGTCTTCGCCCTCGCCAACGCCGGCGTCGAGCTGGGCGCGATCGGCGAGGTCTTCACCGAGCCGGTGGGGCTCGGCATCGTCCTGGGCCTGGTGCTCGGCAAGCCGGTCGGCATCGTGCTGACGTCGGCCCTCGCCGTGCGCCTCGGCGTCGCCAAGCTGCCGGAGGGCGCCTCGTGGTCGATGCTCCTGGGCCTCGGTGCCGTCGCCGGCATCGGCTTCACGGTCTCGATCTTCATCGCCGGGCTGTCCTTTCCCGGTGTCGAGCTGCTCACCGCCGAGGCCAAGATCGCGATCCTGCTCGCCTCCCTCATCGCGGCGGTCGTGGGTGTCGCGCTCCTGCTCCTCGCCACCCGCGGCGTACGTCCGGACCCGGCCGCCGACGAGGCGGCGAGCGAGGACGCCACCCACTGACGGTCCCGCCGCCGGCCGGCGCGCAGTCGCGAGCCTCCCGTGGCCAGCCGGGCCGGCCGCAAGCGCGACCTAGTGAGGGACGTTCTGGTGTCCGAAGGCCGGATCGCCTACCAGAACGTCCCTCAGTACCCGGTGGGTGGAGAGGGGAGCCGGCGGGTGGAGAGGGTCAGTCCTCGGCCGGGGCGGAGGTCTCCTTCGACTTGATCATGTCCATCACCGTGGAGTCGGCGAGGGTGGTCACGTCGCCGACCTCGCGGTGCTCGGCGACGTCCTTGAGCAGGCGGCGCATGATCTTGCCGGAGCGGGTCTTGGGCAGCTCGGGCACGACCATGATCTGGCGCGGCTTGGCGATCGCGCCGATCTCCTTGGCGACGTGCTTGCGCAGCTCCTCGACGATGTCCTCGCCGCCGTCGCCCGCGGAGTCGCGGAGGATGACGAACGCGCACACGGCCTGGCCGGTGGTCTCGTCGGCCGCGCCCACCACGGCCGCCTCGGCGACCTTGGGGTGCGACACGAGCGCCGACTCGATCTCGGTGGTGGACAGGCGGTGGCCCGACACGTTCATCACGTCGTCGACGCGGCCCAGCAGCCACACGTCGCCGTCGTCGTCGAGCTTGGCGCCGTCGCCGGCGAAGTAGAGGCCGGGCCAGCGCGACCAGTAGGTGTCCTTGAAGCGCTGGTCGTCGCCCCACAGCGTGCGGAGCATCGCCGGCCACGGCTCCTTGAGCACGAGGTAGCCGCCGTTGCCGTGGCCGACCGGCGTCGCCTCGTCGTCGACGACGTCGGCCGCGACGCCGGGCAGTGCCTTCATGGCCGAGCCGGGCTTGCCGGCGGTGACGCCGGGCAGCGGGCTGATCATGATCTGGCCGGTCTCGGTCTGCCACCACGTGTCGACCACCGGGCAGCGGTCGCCGCCGATGACCTCGCGGTACCAGACGTAGGCCTCGGGGTTGATCGGCTCCCCGACCGACCCGAGCAGGCGCAGCGACGACATGTCGTAGCCGTCGGGGATCTCGCGGCCCTGCTTCATGAAGGTGCGGATCGCGGTCGGCGCGGTGTAGAAGATCGTCACCTTGTAGTCCTGCACGATCTGCCACCAGCGGCCCTTCTCGGGCGTGCCCTCGTACATCACCTGCGTCGCGCCGTTGGCGAGCGGGCCGTAGACCATGTAGGAGTGCCCGGTCACCCAGCCGACGTCGGCGGTGCACCAGTAGACGTCCGTCTCGGGCTTGAGGTCGAAGACCTCCCAGTGCGTGAACGACGTCCCGGTGAGGTAGCCGCCGGTGGTGTGCAGGATGCCCTTGGGCTTGCCGGTGGTGCCGGAGGTGTACATGACGTAGAGCGGGTGCTCGGAGTCGTGCATCTCGGCCTCGTGCTCGGGGGAGGCGGAGTCGACGACGTCGTGCCACCACACGTCGCGCGAGTCGTCCCACGCGACGTCCTGGCCGGTGCGGCGTACGACGAGCACGTGGCGCACCAGGTCGCCGGTCTTCTCCACGGCCTCGTCGACGGCCGGCTTGAGCGCGCTCGCGGCGCCGCGCCGGAAGCCACCGTCGGAGGTGATGACGACGTGGGCCTCGCAGTCGGTGATGCGCGAGGCGAGGGCGTCGGCGGAGAAGCCGCCGAAGACCACGGTGTGGGGGGCGCCGAGGCGCGCGCAGGCGAGCATCGCGACGACCACCTCGGGGATCATCGGCATGTAGATCGCGACCCGGTCGCCCTTGCGCACCCCCAGCTCGGTGAGCGCGTTGGCGGCCCTGGAGACCTCGTCCTTGAGCTGGGCGTAGGTGAGGTCGCGGGTGTCGGCCACCCCGTCGTGGACCGGCTCGCCGACCCAGTGGATGGCGACCTTGTCGCCGTTGCCGGCCGCGACGTGGCGGTCGACGCAGTTGACCGAGGCGTTGATCGTGCCGCCGACGAACCACTTGGCGAACGGCGGGTCGGTCCAGTCGAGGACCTGGTCCCACTTCCGGCCCCAGTCGAGGCGCTCGGCGGCCTCGGCCCAGAACGCCTCGCGGTCGGCGTCGGCGCGGGCGTAGGCCTCCTCCTTGACGTTGGCGTTCGCGGCCAGGTCGGCCGGGGGCTCGAAGCGCCGGTCCTCCTGCATCAGGTTGGACAGTGTCTGCTCGGACAAGGCTCTCTCCTCGTGCGGGACGCGTGCGGGGTCGGGGGTGAGGGGAACGGCGGGGAAACGGCGGGGTGATCCCCTCGCCGCCGAACCTACTCGGATCGGCGAGGGGACCACCGGGATGAGCCGGCCGGGGCCGGATCAGTGCGGCGCGGCCTGCTCGGCGCCGGCGCCGGTGAGCGCGCGGACCTCGAGCTCGGTGAAGCGCTCCTCGGCCTCGGGGTCACGCGAGGTGACCGTGCCGATGTAGCCCAGCAGGAACCCGATCGGGATCGAGACGATGCCGGGGTTGTTGAGCGGGAAGATCGACCAGTCGGCGTCGGGGAACAGCGACGTCGGCAGGCCGGACATCACCGGCGAGAAGAACACCAGCCCGACGGCGGCGATGAGGCCGCCGTAGATGCTCCACGTGGCACCGCGGGTGTTGAAGCGCCGCCAGAACATGTTGTAGATGATCGCCGGCAGGTTGGCCGAGGCGGCGACGGCGAACGCGAGCGCCACGAGGAACGCGATGTTGAGGCGCTGCGCCGGGATGGACAGGGCGATGGCGACCGCGCCGATGACGAACGCCGCGATGCGGGCGACCCGCACCTCGTCCTTCTCGGTGACCGGCTGGTCTTTCTTGATGACGCCCTTGTAGAGGTCGTGCGCCACGGAGGAGGAGCTGGCCAGGGTGAGCCCGGCGACCACCGCGAGGATCGTCGCGAACGCCACCGCGGCGATCAGCGCGAGCAGCACCGCGCCGCCGGTGGAGCCGTCCCCGCCGCCCACGGCCTCGGCGAGCAGCGGCGAGGCGAGGTTCTGGTTGCCACCCTCGAGCGGGTCGACCTGGTCGCGGTCGAGCAGCGCAGCCGCGCCGAAGCCGAGCACCAGCGTCATCAGGTAGAACGCGCCGATCAGCCCGATCGCCCAGAGCACCGACTTGCGCGCGTCCTGCGCGGTGGGCACGGTGTAGAAGCGGATCAGGATGTGCGGCAGGCCGGCGGTGCCGAGCACGAGCGCGAGGCCGAGCGACAGGAAGTCGATCTGCGAGGTCAAGGTGGCGCCGTACTGAAGGCCCGGCTGGAGGAACGCCTCGCCCTTGCCGGAGTTCTCGGCGGCCGAGCCGAGCAGCTCGGAGAGGTTGAAGTCGAACTTCGCGAGCACCAGCAGCACGATCAGCGCGGAGCCGATCATCAGGAGCACGGCCTTGACGATCTGGACGTAGGTCGTGCCCTTCATGCCGCCGACGACGACGTAGAAGATCATCAGGGCGCCGACGCCGATGATGGTGATGTTCTTGATCGCCTGGCTGTCGACGCGGAGCAGCAGCGCGACGAGCGAGCCGGCGCCGACCATCTGGGCGAGCAGGTAGAAGATCGAGACGACGATGGTCGAGATCGACGCCGCCGTGCGCACCGGCCGCTGGCGCATCCGGAACGCGAGCTGGTCGGCCATGGTGTAGCGCCCGGCGTTGCGCAGCATCTCCGCGACCAGCAGCAGCGCGACGAGCCACGCCACGAGGAAGCCGATCGAGTAGAGGAAGCCGTCGTAGCCGTAGACCGCGATGGCACCGGAGATGCCGAGGAACGACGCCGCCGACATGTAGTCGCCGCCGATCGCCAGACCGTTCTGGAGGCCGGAGAACGAGCGCCCGCCGGAGTAGAAGTCGGCGGCCGTCTTGGTCTGCCGGCTCGCCCAGAACGTGATGCCGATCGTCAGCGCGACGACCGACAGGAACAGGATCGTGGTGAGGACCTGGGTGTCCATCAGGCGTCTCCTCCCTTGCGGTAGTCCGCGTCGAGCTGGCGGGCCAGCGGGTCGAGCTTGGACTGCGAGTAGCGCGCGTAGTACCACGCGAGACCGAACGTGGTCACGAACTGCAGCAGCCCGAAGATGAGGGCGACGTTGATGTGGCCCACAACCTTGGTCGACATGAAGTCGCCGGCCCAGTTGGAGAGGACGACGTAGAGCAGGTACCACACGAGGAACGCGGCCGTGGCCGGGAAGACGAAGCTGCGGTAGCGGTGGCGCAGCTCGGCGAACTCGGGGGTCGCGTGGAGCCTGTCGTAGATGGGATCGTGGCGCTCAGCCCGGTCTTGCTGTGTCACGGAGGGGTCCTTCCGCCGGGGTCACCGAGATGTGACCGCCGTCACGGTGACACCGCTCATGCCGGACGGGGGAGTCTCGCGCCCGCGCCGGTCGGTCGGTGGGCGCCGCTCGTCGCCCAGCGGTCGTTGCCGTACGACGAGCGGTCGCGCCGGGGCCGGTCAGCCCCCGGACCGCCGGGTCGGGTGCGGCTTGCGGAGGGTGTCGGGCAGCAGCTGTGCGCCGGGGCCGCTCGCGCCGTGCACGTCGCCCGGGTTGGAGAACGAGCAGCTGCGCAGGCTCAGGCAGCCGCAGCCGATGCAGCCGTCGAGCCCGTCGCGCAGCCGCTGGAGCGCGGCGATCTGGTCGTCGAGCCGGCCGCGCCAGTGCTGGGAGATCCGGTGCCAGTCGCCCTTGGTGGGCGTGCGGTTGCCAGGCAGCCGGGCCAGCTCGTCGCGGATCTCGTCGATCGTCAGGCCGACGTTGGAGGCGGCGCGGATGAACGCCAGCCGGCGCAGCACGTTGCGCTCGAACCGTCGCTGCCCCCCGGCCGAGCGCTGCGACTCGATCAGCCCCTCGGCGTCGTAGTAGCGCACCGCCGACGCCGCGAAGCCGCTGCGCCTGGTGACCTCGCCCATCGGAAGAAGATCCCGGCCGTCCATCCTGACCCCTTGAACTCAAGTTCACTTCAACTTGAACGATAGCCGCATGACAACGACAACGACACGGGTGGCACTCGTCACCGGAGGATCCACAGGGCTGGGACTCGCCCTCGCGCAGGCGCTCGTCCGAGAGGGCTGGGACGTCATCACCGACGGGCGCAGCGCGCAGAGGTTCACCGAGGCGGGGCTCCCGCCGGAGGTCACGGTTGTGGTTGGCGACGTGACCGATGCCGACCACCGAGGCCGACTCCTGGCCGAGGTCGAGGAACGCGGGCGGCTCGACCTGCTCGTCCACAACGCCAGCACGCTCGGCCCGCTGCCCATGCGAGCCCTGGCCGAGGTCGGCGTCGACGACCTGCGGCAGGTCTGGCGGGTCAACGTGGGCGGGCCGCTGGTCCTGACCTCGTCGCTCCTGCCGTGGCTGCGGACCGCGGACGGCGTGCTCCTCTCGATCAGCTCCGACGCCGCGGTCCAGCACTACGAGACCTGGGGGCTCTACGGCGCCAGCAAGGCCGCGCTCGACCACGTCACCTTGACCTACGGCGCCGAGACGGGCCTGCGGGCGTACGCCGTCGACCCGGGCGACATGCGCACGGCCATGCACCAGGACGCCTTCCCGGGCGAGGACATCTCCGACCGCCCCCTCCCCGACACCGTCGTGCCGCGTCTGCTCGCCCTGCTGGGGAAACGGCCCGAGTCGGGGCGCTACCGAGCGGCGGACGTCGCGTGACCGCGCTGGACGAGACGCCGCGCACGAGGTTCGCCGCGTCCACCTTCGCGCCCCGCCCGGCCGAGGAGCGCGGCCTCGCGCGAGACGAGGTGCGGCTCCTGGTCGGCACGCCGGACGGGCTCTCGCACGGGAGGTTCCGCGACCTGCCGGACCACCTCCACGCGGGCGACGTGCTCGTGGTCAACACCTCGGCGACGGTCCCCGGCGAGGTGGACGCGACGCTCGACGGCGACGCGGTGGTGCTGCACGTGGCGCACCGCCTCGACGACGGCGACCGCGTGGTCGAGCTGCGCACCGCACCCGACGCCTCGCGCGCCCTCCTGGACGCGACGCCCGGACAGGTCGTCGCGATCGGCGACGTCCGGCTCGTGCTGGTCGAGCCGTGGCCCGCCAGCGCACCGTCGTCGCCGACGGGGCGCGGCAACCGGCTCTGGCGCACCTCCGTCCGGGGCGACCTGGACGACCTGCTCGCGCGCACGGGGCGGCCGATCGCCTACGGCTACCTCGACCGGCCCTACCCGCTGGACGCCTACCAGACCGTCTTCGGCACCCGTCCCGGGAGCGCCGAGATGGCGTCCGCCGGGCGGCCGTTCACGCCCGAGCTGGTGACGCGGCTCGTCACGGCCGGGGTGCAGTTCGCCCCGGTCACGCTGCACACGGGGGTCTCCTCCCAGGAGGCCGGCGAGGCCCCCGGTCCGGAGTGGTTCGAGCTGCCCCAGGCGTCGGCGAGGGTGGTCAACGCCGCCCGGGACGACGGAGGTCGGGTGGTCGCGGTGGGGACGACCGCGACCCGCGCGATCGAGTCGTCGGTCCTCGGCCGGCGCGTGGTCGCGAGCCGCGGCTGGACCTCGCGGGTCGTCACCCCCGGCCGGCCGCCGCGGGTCGTCGACGGCCTGGTCACCGGCTGGCACGACCCGATGGCCTCACACCTGCTGCTCGTCGAGGCGGTCGCCGGCGAGCGCCTCAGCCAGGCGGCGTACGACGCCGCGGTGGCCGAGGGCTACCTCTGGCACGAGTTCGGCGACGCGGCGCTGCTGCTGCGACGCTAGGGATCCGAGCCTGCCGCGGGGAGGCGTCGAGCCGACGAAGTGGCGTTCGCGGCTCGGTGCGCTACGCTGGGTCTTGTTGAAGGGTCGGCACCACCGACCTGGCCGCGCACCATGCTGCGGCTCGTATCTCGTTTTCCTGGTTTTCGGTTCGCTGGACATCAGTACGGAATGGATGTCTTCAGCAGCTCGGAGGCAACGTGCCCCCGATGCGAGAACAAAGGAACATCATCATGGCTCAGGGCACCGTCAAGTGGTTCAACGCTGACAAGGGC
Source organism: Nocardioides sp. Z35_8 (assembly GCF_059621125.1). Taxonomy (NCBI): domain Bacteria; kingdom Bacillati; phylum Actinomycetota; class Actinomycetes; order Propionibacteriales; family Nocardioidaceae; genus Nocardioides; species Nocardioides sp. Z35_8. The sequence goes on from NZ_JCAQIE010000001.1 coordinate 1,233,638, forward strand.
TTCGGCTTCATCGCGCAGGACGGCGGCGGCGAGGACGTGTTCGTCCACTTCTCCGCGATCCAGTCCAGCGGCTACAAGTCGCTCGACGAGAACCAGAAGGTCGAGTTCGACGTCACGCAGGGCCCGAAGGGCCCGCAGGCGGAGAACGTCAGCGTCATCTGACACACCCCGAGGAGCCCCGACCGCGCTGCGGTCGGGGCTCCTCGTGCGTCCGGGGGTTGACGTCAGGTGCACCTGAGCATCCACGATCGACCCATGACCGACGACCAGCCCCTCGTCCGCGAGCTCCGGATCACCCTCACCGTCGACGACTTCGACGCGGCCGTACGCCTCTACCGCGACGCGCTCGGGCTGCCCGAGGTGGCCGACTGGAGCAGCGAGCAGGGACGGGTGCTGCTCCTCGACGCGGGTCGCGCGACGCTCGAGCTCTTCGACCAGGCGCAGGCCGCGATGGTCGACGACCTCGAGGTGGGGGAGCGCGTCTCGGGCCCGGTGCGGCTCGCCCTGCACGTCGCGGACGCCGACGCCTCCGCCGCGGCGCTCGTCGCGGCCGGCGCCACGCCGGTGGCGCCCGCCGTCGACACCCCGTGGGGAGACCGCAACGCGCGGGTCGCGGCCGCGGACGGCATGCAGCTGACGCTGTTCACCCCGGGTGCGGGGTCCTGATCATCCACATCGCCGGGTCGGGGAGGGCGCCGAAGCCGACGTCGGCATAGACCCCGTGCGCGTCGTGGGTGGCCAGCAGCGTCCGCCTGACCCCCAGGTCGTCGAGGTGCTCGACGACCGCCGCGACGAGGCGGGTGCCGAGCCCGCGCCCGCGGTGGCCGCGGTCGACGTACACGTCGCACAGCCAGGCGAAGTTGGCGTGGTCGGTGACGACGCGGGCGTAGGCCACCTGCCGCCCGCCGGCGAACGTGCCGAAGTTGAGCGAGTGCTCGGCCGCGGTCGCGACGGCCTCCCGCGAGCGGCCCGTGGCCCAGTAGGCGTCGGTGCTGAGCCACTGGTGCACGAGGTCGAGGTCCATCGCGGCGGACCCGGTGCGGATGTCGAAGGCGTCGGTCACGGGACACATCCTGCTGCCCGGTCGTTGCGCACCGGGGCGGGCGCGCGGTCAGGTCCCGGCTGACATGGTGGGGGAATGAGCTCCCCCATCGTGACCTCTCCCGTCGTCGTCGTGACCGGTGCCAACGGATTCGTGGGCAGCCACGTCGTCTCCGCGCTGAGCGAGCGGGGTGCGACGGTGCGTGCCGTCGTACGCCGCGTCGGCACCGCACCACAGCACCCGGGCGTCGAGGAGCACGTCGGCGACTTCGCCGACCCGGCCTTCGCCGCGACCGTGGTGGCCGGCGCCGACGCCCTCGTCACCACGGTCCACCCGCTGGGCAGCGGGCGCGACGACCAGCGACGGGTCGGCCTGGACGGCACGATGGCGATCGCGGAGGCCGCGGTCGACGCCGGGGTGCCGCTCCTGGTCCACATCTCGACCGCCGGCGTCTACGACCGCAGTCCCGGGATAGGCGACGTGGACGAGTCCTCGCCGCTGGTGCCCGACGACGCGTCGGCCTACGGCGTGGTCAAGCGTGACGTCGACGCGGCGCTGGAGCGGCTGGGCGGGGCGACCCGGGTGCTGCTGCGCCCGCCCGCCATCCTCGGCGCCGGCGACACCTCGATCTGGAACTCGATCCGCCCCGCCGAGATCCGCGACGACGAGGCCCAGCGGCACGGCAACCCCGACCAGGCCTTCGCCTGGGTGCACGTCACGGACCTCGCGGACCTCGCCGCCGACCTCGCCACCGGCGCGATCGCGACGGCGGACGACCCCGAGGCCGGGCCGGTCGCGGGCGGGTGCACGCCCGTCAACGTCGCCGGGGGCCCGGCCGCCTACCGCGACTACCTGGGCGCGGTGACCGAGGCGCTCGGCCTCGAGCCGGTCTGGGAGGAGGGTCCGGCGTGGACCGGCCGGATCGTCTCCGACCGCGCCCAGCGCTGGGGATGGACTCCCCGGATCGGCCTCGCCGACGCGCTCGAGGAGCTGCGCCAGGGCCTGCGCGGCTGAGCAGGCCCCCGCCGCCGACCCGGCGCGGCCCGGCCGGCGTCAGGCCGCCGGTCGTGCCTCGACCAGCGAGATCGTGGAGATGGTGGGCACCACCCGCGTCATCCGGAAGCCCGCCCGCTCGAGCAGCGCGGCGTACTCCTGCTCGGTGCGCTCGCGTCCGCCGACGAAGAGCAGCATGTCGAGGTCGAGGGACTTGGTGAAGTCGGGGCCACTCCCGGGCGCGACGACGCCCTCCATCAGCAGCAGGGTGGCGTCGGCGGGCGCGTGGTCGCGCACGGTGGACAGGAGGGCGAGTGCCCGGTCGTCGTCGAGATCGTGCACGACGCGGCGCAGCACGTAGAGGTCGCCGTCGTCGGGCACCCGGTCGAAGAACGACCCGGCCTCCAGGCGGCACCGGTCCAACACCCCGGCCTCGCGCAGCCGCCGCTCGGCGACCGGCAGCAGCGCTTGCTGCTCCAGCAGCACGCCGTCGGCCTGCGGGGCGGCGCCCAGCATCAGGGCGAGCAGCTGGCCCTGGCCGCCGCCGACGTCGACGATCCGCCGGAAGGGAGCGAAGTCGTAGGCCGCGGCGACGGTGGGCCAGTCGAGCGCAATGAGCCGCGACATCGCCTCGTGGAAGATGTCGGCGTAGTCGCGCTCGCGGTCGAGCAGCTCCCACATCGACATCCCGTGCACCGCCTCCGCCTGGGCGGTGCCGGTGGTGATCGCCTCGGGCAGGCGGCCCCACACCGACTGGTAGCGCGGGTCGCCGATCATCAGCACCACGGCCCGCATGGAGCCGTCGACGTCCGAGCGCATCGTCTGGCCGAGCGGCGTCAGCGCGAAGGTGTCGCCGTCCTGCCGCAGCAGCCCCAGTCCGGCGGCGGCCCGCATCAGCCGGTGGGTCGCGTCGGGGTGCGTGCCGAGCCCGGCGGCCACGTCGGCTCCCGTCCTCGGCCCGGCGGCGAGCTCGTCGGCGACACCGAGCCGCGCGAGGGCGTACGCCGTGTTGGCGCCGATGAGGCCCGAGACCAGCTCGAGCACGCCGACCTGCGGCGGCACCATGCGCCGGGTCAGGCCCTGCATCGCCGTGCGGGCGGAGGTGGCCGCCCGGGCGACCCGGACCGGAGGAAGTCTGCTGCTCATGAGGTATCCCCTACGATAGTCAGTGATACTGACCAATATGGTCAGCAACGCTGACCAATGTCAAGGGGAACGATGGACCTGGCCACGCTGATGTACGTGTCCTACCGTGCGATGGACGAGCGGGTGCTGCGAGCCATGCGCGAGGCGGGCTACGACCTCACCGCTGCGCAGTCGCGGCTGGCGCAGCGGATCGCCGACGAGGGCTCACGGCTGACCGAGCTCGCCGAGCGCGCCCAGGTCACCAAGCAGACCGCCAGCCTGCTCGTCGCCGCCCTCGAGCGGGAGGGCATCGTCGAGCGGGTGCTCGACCCCGACGACGGTCGGGCCCGGCTGATCCGGCTGTCCGCGCGGGGCCGCGAGGCCGCGCGCCACGCGGGGCAGGTCGTGGCGGCCGTGGAGCGGGAGTGGACCGATCACCTCGGCCCGGACCTCGCGGACCGGCTGCGCGAGGCGCTGGTGCGCCTGCGCGAGCTGACCGACCCCTACGTGTGAGGCGGCGCCTCGCGCAGCGTGCGAGGCTCGGTGCATGGCTGACCGTGCCCTCTCGCCCGACACGCTCGGCGCCTGGCTGGTCAAGGCCAGCGGCGCCGCACCGTCGACCCGCGAGCACGTGCGCGCCGGGTTCGCCGAGGTGGAGACGTGGTGCGCGCGTCCCACCTACCGCACCGACCTCGTCTCCGCCGGGCAGTCGGTCCTGCTGTGGGTCAGCGGGCGTGAGGCCGACCAGCCGGCGGGCCTCTACGCCCACGGCCGGACCACGGGGCCCGCTCGCGACGGCGTGATGCCGATGGTCCTTGCTCCGCTCGGCGACCCGCTGCTGCGCTCCGAGCTCGTCGGGCACCCCGACCTCGCCGCGATGGAGGTGCTGCGGATGCCGGCCGGCAGCAACCCGTCCTACGTCACGCCCGAGCAGCTCGCGGTGTTGGCCGGGATGCGCCCGGAGCTCGTCGAGCTCCCTGGACCGCCCGGCCTCACCGGATGACCGCCCACCTGCGCGCGCTCGCCGTCCGCACCGCGGACGTGGAGGTCGCCGCGACCTTCTGGGGCGGCCTGCTCGGCTGGCGCCGAGCCGGTGCCGGGCTCCTCCCGGACGCAGATGCGCCCTTCGGCATCACCTTCGTCGACTCCGCCGAGCCGGTCCGGCTGCCCGCCCAGGTCCACCTCCACCTGACGAGCAGCTCCTCGACGCAGCAGGAGACCGTCGACCGGGCGATCGCCCTGGGTGCCGCCCATCTCGACGTCGGCCAGCTGCCCGACGAGGACCACGTCGTGCTCGCCGACCCCGAGGGCAACGCCTTCTGCGTCGTCGAGCAGGGCAACCGCTGGCTCGCCGGCACGCCGTTCCTCGGCGAGCTCGCGTGCGACGGGACGCGCGACGTCGGGGTGTTCTGGTCAGCGGCGCTCGGGTGGCCGCTCGTGCACGACGAGGACGGCGAGACCGCGATCCAGCCGCCCGGGGGCGGGCCGAAGATCGCCTGGGGCGGGCCGCCGCTGGACGAGCGTCGTGGACGCAACCGGATGTGGTTCGACCTGGTCACCGACGACCTCGAGGCCGAGGCCGACCGGTTGGTGGCCCTCGGCGCGACGCTCGTCTCGCGCGGCGACGACGTCGAGCTGGCCGATCCCGACGGCAACGAGTTCCACCTCCGGCGGGAGTGACCACCCTGCAGGCAGTTGGGCGGCTCAGCGCTGGAGCTCGACCGCCTCGGGCGTGTGGAGGCGCACCATGAAGCGCCCGGCGTGGGCCGGGACGGTGGCGCGGGTCAGTCGGGACACCACGACCATCGTGAGGAACGACGCCGGCACCGACCACGCGGCCGGCTGGCCGAGCAGCGCCGCGGTCCAGCCGGTCGACGACGAGGTGGCGAGCGTCCACGCCACGGCCGCGCCCGAGCCCAGGCCGCCCACCAGCAGCCCGGCGACGGCGCCGGCCGGCGTCAGCCCGCGCCACCAGATCCCGAGCATCAGTAGGGGAGCGAAGGTCGAGGCGGTGACCGCGAACGCGAGCCCGACCGTGCGCGCCACCGCCACGTCCTGGGCGGGCAGCGAGAGCAGCAGCGGGACGACGACCGCGATCACCGCGGCGACGCGGAAGGCCGCCACCCCGCCCAGGCGCCGAGACCCCCAGCGCCGTCCCGTCACGTCCTGCGACAGCACCCCGGCCACCGCGATGGTCAGGCCCGAGCTGGTCGAGAGGAACGCCGCGAACGCGCCGGCCGTGACGAGGCCGGTGAGCACGGCGCCCACCGCGCCGCCCACCATCAGGGACGGCAGCTCCAGCACCAGCACGTCGGAGCGCCCCGAGACCAGGCCGGGCGCGTAGATGCGCCCGAGCGCGGCGTAGACCGGCGGGAGGACGTAGAAGACGCCGAGCAGCGCGAGCACCGCGAGCGTCGTACGACGCGCCGCCCGGCCGTCGGGGTTGGTGTAGAACCGCACCACCACGTGCGGCAGGCCCATCGTGCCGAGGAACGTCGCGACGATCAGGGAGTAGGTCGTGTAGAGCCCGATGCCGCCGCCGGGCGAGGCCAGCGGGATCGACCACGAGTGCGGGGCGGCTGCCGCCGGGTCGGCCGCGCCGTCGGCCACCCACACCGCCATCAGCACGAAGACCGGCACCAGCAGCGCGGTGAGCTTGAGCCAGTACTGGAAGGCCTGCACGAAGGTGATCGAGCGCATCCCGCCCGGGCTCACCGACGCGAGCACCACCAGGGCGACCACCAGGGAGCCCGCCCAGGGCGGCGCGCCGATCGTCGCGCGCAGGGTGACGCCGGCGCCCTGGAACTGCGGCAGCAGGTAGAGCCAGCCGATCGCGACGACCAGCACCGAGCAGAGCGTGCGCACGTCGCGGGAGCCGAGCCGCGCCTCGGCGAAGTCGGGCAGCGTGTAGGCGCCCGAGCGGCGCAGTGGAGCGGCGACGAGCACCAGCAGCACCAAGTAGCCCGCGGTCCAGCCGACGGGATACCAGAGCATCTCCGCGCCGAAGGTGAGCAGCAGGCCGGCGACGCCGAGGAACGAGGCCGCGGAGAGGTACTCCCCGCCGATCGCGCTCGCGTTGAGCCGCGGCCGGACGGTGCGCGAGGCGACGAAGAAGTCGCTCGTCGTGCGCGAGATCCGCAGCCCCCAGGTGCCGATGACCAGCGTCGCGATCGAGACGAGGACGACGGCGACGACGCCCGGCACCATGTCGGTGCTCACGGCGGGTCCGCCGGTCCGGGGGTGCCGGCCGACCCGACGAGGTCGGCGAAGTCGCGTTCGTGGCCCTCGGCGCGGCGCAGGTAGAGCCAACCGAGCAGCACCAGCCACGGATAGGTCAGCACCCCGAGCAGCAGCCACGCGAGCGGCACCTGCCCCACTCGCGCGTCGCCGAGCGAGGGGACGAGGTGGAAGAGCAGCGGCAGCATGCCCACGGTGACGGCCAGCGCGGCGAGCACCCGCAGCGCGAGCATGAGCTGCTCGCGCAGCAGTGAGCGCATGAACACCTCGCCCAGGGCCGTCTCCGCGTCGATCTCGCGCGTGCCGACAGGGCGTACGACGTCCGCGCGACGCCGCGGCGGTCCGGTCACCCGGACGCGCTCGACGGGCGGCTCGCTCATGTCTCGCGCCGGGTGAGGACCGAGCGCAGCTCGCGGGTGTGGCGCCGGCTCACCGGCAGCTCGGCGCCGCCGATGACGACGCTGACCCGTCCGCTCTCGCTGCGCACCTCCTCGACGTGGGGGAGCGCGACCAGCACGGACCGGTGGATGCGCACGAAGCCGGCCGCGGCCCACTGCTCGGCGAGCGATGAGAGCGGCGTGCGCACGAGGTGGGAGCCGTCGGCGGTGTGCAGCCGGGCGTAGTCGCCCTGCGCCTCGACGTGGGTGATCTCGGATCGGCTGATGAACCGGGTGACGCCGCCACGCTCCACGGGGATCTGCACGTCGCCCGACGGCGCCGGGGCGGCGGCCTCCACGACCCGGCGCACGGCCTCGGCGAGGCGCTCCTCGCGCACCGGCTTGAGGACGTAGTCGACCGCGCGCAGCTCGAAGGCCGCGACCGCGTGCTCCTCGTGGGCGGTCACGAACACCACCCGCGGCGGTGACCGGAAGCGCGAGAGCACCTGGGCGAGGTCGAGGCCGGTGAGGCCGGGCATCTGGATGTCGAGGAACACAGCGTCGACCTCCTCGGCCTGCAGCACCCGCAGCGCCTCGGTCGCGGAGTCGCTGCTGCGCACCTCGCCGATGCGCGGGTCGCGGCCGAGCAGGAAGGCCAGCTCGTCGAGGGCAGGACGCTCGTCGTCGATGACGAGCACCTTCAGCTGTGTCATACCTGCACTCCGGGGGCGAACTTCGGCACCCGGACGATCACCTTGGTGCCCGCCCCGGGTGCGGTCTCGACGACCAGACCGTAGTCGTCCCCGTAGGCGTTGCGCAGCCGCGCGTCCACGTTTCCGAGCCCGATGGAGTCCATCGACGCGTCGCCGGCCAGCGCCTGGCGGACGCGTTCGGGGTCCTCGCCGGTGCCGTCGTCCTCGACCTCGAGGACGCACTCCTGGCCGTGGTCGCGCGCGACGATCGAGAGCCGGCCGACACCGTCGGCCTTGTCGGCGCTGGCCTCGAGGCCGTGGCGCACGGCGTTCTCCACGAGCGGCTGGATGCACAGGAAGGGCACCGCGACAGGGAGCACTTCGGGGGCGACCTGCAGGGTCACCTGCAGCCGCTCACCGAAACGGGCCTGCTCCAGCAGCAGATAGCGCTCGACGGAGCGCAGCTCCTCGGCGAGTGTCGTGTACTCGCCGTGGCGGCGGAAGGAGTAGCGGGTGAAGTCGGCGAACTCGAGCAGCAGCTCGCGCGCGCGGTCGGGATCGGTGCGCACGAAGCTGGCGATGGCCCCGAGCGAGTTGTAGATGAAGTGCGGGCTGATCTGAGCGCGCAGGGCGCGCACCTCGGCCTCCATCAGCCGGGTGCGCGAGAGGTCGAGCTCGGCGAGCTCGAGCTGGCCGCTGACCCACGACGCCACCTCGTCGGCCGCCCGCACCAGGCCGCCGGTGGTGTGCGGGGCGCCGACCACGAGCGCTCCCACGAGGGTGTCGTCCACGACGAGCGGGCTGACGATGGCCTGCCGGACCTGGCAGCCGCCGTCGTCGCAGACCAGGGTGCGCGCGTCGACGATCATCGTGCGCCCGGTCTCGGCGACCTGCCCGATCGTGCCGGGGAGCTGGGGGCGGTGGTGGCTGCCCAGGCCGTCCCACGCGAGCAGCCCGCTGGTGTCACCGAGGCCGGCGGCCGGGGTGCCGAGCAGCGCGCGCAGGTGGTGCACCGAGCGCTGCGCGCTCGCGGTAGTCAGGCCCTCGCGCAGGGCCGGGCTGGCGAGGGAGGCGTTGTGGAGGGCGCGGAACGCGGCGCGGTCCGCCTCGCCGCCCAGCGACGTGCGCCGCCATCTCCAGGCCATGGCGAGACCCTAGCGGCCGCAGGTCGAGTGCCGGGCCACGCGCGTACGACGGCGGGCTCGGCACGCGACCCGCTCGGGGTCAGCGCTCGCAGCGCCGCTCGCGCTCGGCGTCACAGCGGTCGCGGCCCTTGCCGCCGTCGGCCCGGTCGCGGCCCGGGCCGCCGAGCAGCACGTCGTCGCCGCCCTGGCCCCGGATGTCGTCGCGGCCGGGTCCGCCGCGCAGGACGTCGTCGTACGCCGTCCCGATGATCTCGTCGTCGCCGGCCCCGCCGAACGCGGACACCCGGCGGTGCGGGCACTCCGGGCGCGGGGTCGCGCGGTCGAGGAAGGTGACCAGCTCGTCGTCGCCACCCAGTCCCCGTAGCACGCTCTGACCGCACGCGGCGCCGGCCAGGCGGTCGACGCCGGGCGTCCCCAGGAGCGTGACCCGCTGCGCGACGCCGTACAGCATCCGGGGCGGGACACCGATGGTGGTCACGACGCGGCCGTCGAGGCGGACCACGCCCTCCGGGCCGTCGATCACGAGCCGGCGGCCGGGGGCCACCACCTTGATCCAGCCATCCGTCCGCCGGGCCGTCAGTGTGCCCACGATGTCGGGGACCGGTGCGCCGCGGTCGATCGTGTAGGTCACGAGGTCGCCGCCGCGGTCAGCGACGACGGTGTCGTCGAGGCTGGCCTCGATCCAGTCCTCCTTGTCGCCTCCATGGAACACGTCCCGCCCCGGTCCCAGGTCGGTCTGCGTGTTGGACCCCGTGGCCGTGGCCACGACCACGTCGTCTCCGGGTCCGGCGTCGAGGTCGACGCCGCTGGGGTAGGTGTCGTTCTCGGCCGTCGTCACGCACACCACGTCGTCACCGTCGCCGGCGACCACGGGCTGGGCGCTGTTGGTGACGATCACGTCGTCACCGGGCGTGCCGGCCAGCTCCTCCCGGGGCGTCCCCACGATGGTGGCGGTCAGGCCGAGGCAGGTGGGCGGGTCGGCATCCTCGGCACCACTCGCCGTCGCGATCGGCCCGAGCAGGGCGAGGCCGAGCAGGGCGCAAGCGGTCAGTGACGTCGTACCACGCATGGGGTCCCCCGAGATCTGGTGTCAGCCGGTGGCCGGTGGGACGCACCGTATCCGCAGAAGGTTGTGGGCCTAGCGGAAGTCGATGAGCAGCATGTCGGTGTCGGTGCCGTCGCTCACGACGGGACCGTCGGGGTCCTCGTCGTCCGGGGCGGGCCCGGTGTCGTCCGGGTCGACCACGACCGCGCGGTAGCAGCGGGTGACGTAGGGGATCTGCATCCCGTCCATCCCGCGGCCGTAGTCGTCGTAGAAGGCGCGCACCCGGGCGAGGTTGTGCTCGCGCTCGTCGGGCTCCATCGCCGCGAAGCTGGAGCGCGAGCGCGCCAGGTCGAGGATCGTCTCGCGGTTGACCTCCTGCCACTGCTTGAAGGTCGCCTCCTCCACGAAGCCGAAGAGCTCGCTCTGCACGAGGTGGCCGGCGGAGCTGGTGTCGAGGTCCTGGCGACCGAGGAGGTCGCCGAGCCGGCGGACCCACGGGATGCGCTCGTCGCGGCTGTTCCACACGAGCGCGAGGTGGCCGCCCGGCTTGAGCACGCGGGCCGCCTCGGAGAGGGCGGCCTCGTGGTCGAACCAGTGGAACGCCTGGCCCACGACGACCACGTCGACCGAGCGGTCGTTGGCCGGGAGCGACTCCGCAGCCGCGACCTTCGCGCTCACCTCCGGCACCCGCTCGCGCAACACCTCGAGCATCGCCTCGTCGGGCTCGGTCGCGAAGACGGCGTGGCCCTGGTCGACCAGCTGACGGGTGAGCTTGCCCGTGCCGGCCGCGAGCTCGAGGACGACCTTCGCATCGCCGCCGGCGAGCCAGGCGACGGCCTCGGCGGGATAGCTCGGCCGGCCACGGTCGTACGCCTCGGCCACCGGCCCGAAGGACCGTGCGAGGTCGACGGTGGCGGAGGTCTCGCGGTGGTCGTCGCTCATCCGCCTCAGGCTACAAGCGGTGCCCGGCCCGGTGCGCCAGCGACCTGCCCCGGGCGAGCGCCGATCGTTCGGGGGCCGGGCGGGATGAGCCGGCGCCGGGACCGGAAGTGGTCGCGACTACCGTCGTCGCCATGACCGACCCGCTCGCCTGGCTCGTCGACCTCGAGGGAGTGCCCTCGGCCTACGCCGGCACCCGGGACGGGATCGACGCGATGCTGCGCGACCGCGGCCTGCGGCGCACGTCGCCGGAGCTGACCGCCGAGTCGCTGCTGCGCGGCGCCCACGCGAGCGCGGTGCTGGAGGGGTCGTCCTCGACGCTCGAGGAGGTGCGCGCGGGCGAGGCCGACGAGATCGCGGCCGACGCCGTCCGGCTCTCGGCGTCGATGCTCGCGCTCGCCCCGCTGCTCAAGACCGCGCCGCTGCAGGCGATCGCGCGGCTGCACACCGTGGTCGCCTCGTCGGCGCTGCCGCCCGACCAGCTCGGTCGCCCGCGCGATGCCGCGTCCGCCGACCGGCTGCGCGGGGTCGCGGAGCTGCTGCTCGCCGACAGCGCGGCGCCGGCCCTGCTGGTGGCCGCCGTCGCGCACGCCGACGTGGCGACCGCCGCGCCGTTCGCCTCCCACAACGGCATCGTGGCCCGCGCGCTCGAGCGGCTCGTGCTGGTCTCGCGCGGCGTGGACTCGAAGTCACTCGTCGTCCCCGAGGCCGGGCACCTCGCCCTCCGCGCGGCGTACGAGTCCAACCTGCGCGCCTACAGCGAGGGCGGGCCGAGCGGGGTGCACGCGTGGGCGCTCTACGGTGCCGAGGCGTTCGCCGCCGGCGCCGAGGCGTCACCGTTGCGGGGCTAGGTAGCTGCGTCCGGACGTGCGAGCGGCACCCGCTCGCGTAGATCGGGTGCCGCCGCCGACACGTGACACCGTGGCTACCAAGCGTGCACTTCTCAATCGCTGCCTCGGGCGGACCCCGAACTGGCCAGCACCCCATCGGATGGGTGGATCGCCGCGTGGGTACCCGGATCACGTGCTGCTGTGGAGTTCTGCTTCAGTTCTAGCCCGGTCCGCGGCGACCTTCAAGGGTTGACTTTGCCCGGTGCCGGTGGGTCGGCTCAGCCGGCCGCGCGCCGTCGGTGGCTGGCCCAGATCAAGCCGCCCGCCGCCACCGCGCCGCCGACGGCGAGGGCCGCCAGCGTGGGTCGGGCCGGGGGCACGGGGAGCCGGCGGCGCAGGGCCACCGGGCGGACGAAGAACAGCACGGGCCAGTCCCGGGCGGCGGCGATGCGGCGCAGCTCGCGGTCGGGGTTGACGGCGAACGGGTGTCCGACGACCTCCAGCATGTGCACGTCGGTGACCGAGTCGCTGTAGGCGTAGCACTCGTCGAGGTCGTAGCCGACGGTCTCGGCGAGGTGCTCGATGGCCCGCGCCTTCTCCTCAGCGTAGGCGTAGTAGTCGATGTTGCCGGTGTAGTGGCCGTCGACGATCTCCATCCGGGTGGCGATCACCCGGTCGGCGCCGAGCATCTCGCCGATCGGCTCGACGACCTCGACGCCGGAGGCGGAGACGATGACGATGTCGCGCCCAGCGGCCCGGTGCTCCTCCATGAGGGTCACCGCCTCGTCGTAGACCAGCGGCTCCACGATCGTGTTGAGCGTCTCGTGGACGATGTCGCGCACCGTGGCGACGTCCCAGCCGGCGCACAGCTGCGACATGAACTCGCGCATCTTGTCCATCTGGTCGTGGTCGGCCCCGCCGGTGAAGAAGACGAACTGGGCGTACGCCGAGCGCAGCATCGCGCGCCGCGAGATCAGCCCGCCCGCCTGGAACTCGCGGCTGAAGGCCAACGTGCTCGACTTGGCGATGATCGTCTTGTCGAGGTCGAAGAAGGCCGCTTGGGGGCGGGTCATGTGGCCATCGTAGGCGCCGACCCGCGACGCCGAGGGCTTGCGCCGTTCTCGGTCGGGCCAGCCGACGTCCACAGGTGCCGGCGTACGGCCATCGTCCACAGGCCGCGCGGGTGCGGGCTTTCCGGCGTCGCGCCCGGCGGCGACGCTGGCCGCATGTCCGTCCTCCTGATCACCCGGTCCCCGATCGTCCACGACTCGGTCGTCCCCCTCTGTGCGGCGGCGGGGGCCGGGGTCGAGGTGTGCGCCGAGCCGGCCCTGTCACTGGCCGCCTGGCGCGAGGCCGACCTCGTGCTGGTCGGCGACGACCTCGCCGCCGCGCTGGCCGGGCTCGCCCCGCCGCGACGGGCGGGCGTCCACGTCGTCGGGGTCGGCCTCTCCGACACCGCGTTCCGCTCCGCGGTGGAGCTCGGCGCGACCTCCGCCGTCGACCTGTCGGAGGGGGCCTCGTGGCTGTCGGAGGAGCTCGGCGACGTGGGCGAGCGGGCCTCACCCGGTCGTCTCGTCGGGGTCGTCGGTGGAGCCGGCGGCGCCGGTGCCACGACGCTCGCCTGCGCGCTCGCCCAGTGGCACGCGCGGCGCGCGCCCACGCTGCTCGTCGACGGCGACCCCCTCGGCCCCGGGCTCGACCGGCTGCTCGGCATGGAAGACCTCGCCGGCGTCCGGTGGGAGGCCCTCACCGAGACCGCGGGGCGTCTCGGCGCGCGTGCCCTGCGCGAGGGGGTGCCGCGTCGCGAGCACCTCGGCGTCCTCACCTGGTCGGGGCTGCGCCGTGCACTCGACGCGACCACCGCCCGCCGGGTCCTGCCGGCCGCGGTGCGCGGCCACGACCTCGTCGTCCTCGACCTGCCCCGTCACGGCGGCGCGGCGCGCGCCGAGCTGGTCGATCGCTGCGACGACCTGCTGGTGGTGACGCCGGCCACCGTTCCCGGCGTGGCGGCCGCCGCCCGTCTCGTCGCCGACCTCGGCGGCGCCGGGCGGGCGGCGCTCGTCCTGCGTCCGGGCGGGCTCGGTGACGCCGACGCCGAGCGGGTGACCGGGCTCCCCATCGCCGCCGTCGTCCCCGACCAGCGGGGGCTGGCCGCATCGCTCGACCGCGGCCTGGGGCCGCTGACCGGGCGCGGCCCGCTGGCGCGTGCCGCCCGCGGCCTGCTGGCGGCCGCGGCATGAGCCATCCGAGGGTGGCTCCGTTGACGACGACCGGCACCACGACCGGGACCACGACCGGGCAGGCCGCCGGGCCGACCGCGGTGCCGACGGTGCCGGCGGTGGTCCTCGACGACGTGCGGCGCCGGCTGGCGGGCTCGGCCGGCGAGCTCACCCCGCACCGGGTCGCGGAGGCGCTGCGCGCGTCCGGGGCGCCGGTGGGCGACGCGACGGTCCTCGCCGTGCACGACCTGCTGCGCCGCGACGTGCTCGGGGCGGGTCCGCTGGAGGACCTGCTCCGCCTCCCCGACGTGACCGACGTGCTGGTCAACGGCCCCGACGAGGTCTGGATCGACCGCGGCGGCGGGCTCGAGCGTGCGTCGGTGTCGTTCCCCGACGACGCCGCGGTGCGCCGCCTGGCGCAGCGGTTGGCGGCCTCGGCCGGGCGCCGCCTCGACGACGCGACCCCGCACGCCGACGTACGCCTCGCCGACGGCACCCGCTTCCACGCGGTGCTGTCGCCGGTCGCGCGCTCGGGCACGGTGCTGTCCCTGCGCGTCCCCCGGGGTCGGGTGTGGACCCTGCCCGAGCTGGTCACGGCCGGAGCGGTGCCGCCCGACGGCGCGTTCCTCTTGGAGGAGATCGTCGACTCGCGGTGCGCCTTCCTCGTCACCGGCGGCACCGGCACCGGCAAGACGTCGGTGCTCTCCGCGCTGCTGTCGCTCGTCGATCCCGGCGAGCGCATCGTCCTGGTCGAGGACGCCAGCGAGCTGCGCCCCGACCACCCGCACGTGGTCGGGCTCGAGGGGCGCCCGGCCAACATCGAGGGCGCCGGGGAGATCTCGCTGCAGGTGCTGGTGCGCCAGGCGCTGCGGATGCGACCCGACCGGCTCGTCGTGGGGGAGGTGCGTGGCGCCGAGGTCGTCGACCTGCTGGCCGCGCTCAACACCGGCCACGGCGGCGGTTGTGGCACCCTCCACGCCAACTCCGCCGCCGACGTCCCGGCCCGCGTGGAGGCGCTGTCGCTCGCCGCGGGCCTGCCCCGCTCGGCCGCGCACAGCCAGCTCGCCTCGGCGCTCGACGTCGTCATCCACCTGGGCCGCGGCCGCGACGGGCGCCGACGGGTCCTCGAGCTCGGGGTGCCCGAGCGCGACGCCTCGGGGCTCGTCGCCCTCCGCACGGCGGCCACCTTCGAGGCCGACCGCGTCGTGCGCGGACCAGCCGCGGGCGCCCTGGCGGCGCGGCTGCGATCGGTGGCGTGGTGAGCGCGTGGCTGGTGGCGCTCCTCCTGGCCGCAGCCGTGGCCCTCGCGGTGCCGCCGGCGGGTCCCGCGCCGCCCCGTCGACCGGGCCGGAGCGGCCGGCGGGGCCCGGCCCGGGTCGTGGCCGCACGGATGCCGTCCGGCCGGCGCGCGGTCGCGGCCGACCAGGCCGCGGTGCTGGAGGTGTGCGACCTGCTGGCCGCCGACCTCGCCGCCGGGCGACCGCCCGAGGCCGCGCTCGCCGCGGGGGCTGAGCGCTGGCCGCCGCTCGGCCCCGTGGTCGAGGCCATGCGGCTGGGCGCCGACGTCCCCGACGCGATGCGCCGGCTGGCGGCGCAGCGGCGGGGCGCCGGCGACCTCCGCTGGGTGGCGGGCGCCTGGCAGGTCGCGCAGCACTCCGGCCACGGCCTCGCCGCGGCGCTCGAGCGCACGGCGGCGGGCCTGCGGGCGCGGCGTCGCACCCGCCGCCTCGTCGACTCCGAGCTCGCCTCGGCGCGCGCGACCGCCCGGCTCGTCGCCTGCCTTCCCGTCGCCGTGCTGCTGATGGGCTCGGGTGCCGGCTCCGACCCGTGGGCGTTCCTCCTCACGACGCCGGTCGGCCTGGTGTGCGGCATCCTCGGGCTCGCCCTCGTCGCGCTCGGCCTGTGGTGGATCGAGCGGCTCGCCGACCGGGCGGCCGCACCGTGACGTGGGTGGGCGTGGTGTGCGCCGCGCTGGCGGTGGCCGTGCTCGTGCCGTCGCCGCCGCGGGTGGGCCGGGTGAGCGGCCCGGCGACGCCCCGGCTGCGGCCGCTCGCGGTCGTGGGTGTCGCGCTCGGCGCCTGGCTGCTCGTCGGCGGGCTCGTCGGGGCGCTGGCCGCGGTCGCGGCGGGCGTGGCGGCGCGCCAGGTGCTGGCCGCCGCGGAGGCGCCGTCCGCGCGGCGCGAGCGCGAGGAGGTGGAGCGCTCGCTGCCACACCTGGTCGACCTCTTCGCCGCCACGCTGCGCGCCGGGTCGGCGCCGGTGCCCGGGCTCGCGCAGGTGTGCGCAGCGCTGCCCGGACCCGCCGCCGACCGGCTGGTCCCGGTGGTGGAGCGCTCGCGATGGGGGGCGAGCGCTGCCGACGCCTGGTCGGCCGTGGCCGACGATCGCGAGCTCGCGCCGCTCGCCCGGGCGATGGTCCGCTCGCACGCCACCGGGGCGTCGGTGGTGCAGAGCGTGGAGCGGCTGGCCGACGAGCTGCAGCGCGAGTCGCTGGCCCGCGCGGAGGACGCGGCCCGCCGGGTCGGGGTGTCGGCCGCGGTCCCGCTCGGGGCCTGCCTGCTGCCCGCCTTCATGCTCCTGGGCGTCGTCCCGACGGTCGCGTCGCTGTTCGGCTCGGTGGCCCCGTGAGGCGACCGGGCCGGTTTCCGTCCACAGCCCGGCCGTCCCGGGCGGCCTCCACAGGCAGCCGGTCGGGCGGGTGCGCGGCGCCGCTCCACCCCCGACCGTGGTGTCGGCGGGGCTCATCGGGAGCCCCCGAAGACAGGGGAGCACATGTTGGTCCAGCGTCACGACGAGTCCGGCATCACCACCGCTGAGTACGCCGTGGGCACCGCGGCCGGGGCGGGGTTCGCCGGCCTGCTCTACACCCTCCTGACCGGCGCGTTCGGCGACCAGCTGCTCGAGCGGCTCTTCAAGCACGTCATGAGCCTGCTCGGCATCGGCTGATGCGTCCGCTCGCCAGGGACGACACGGGCTCGGCCACCGCCGAGCTCGCGATCGGCGTCCCGCTGCTCGTCGCCCTGACCGCCGGACTGGTCTGGATGCTGGCGCTCGGTGCGGCGCAGGTGCGGGTCGTCGACGCCTCGCGGGAGGCGGCGCGCGCGGTCGCCCGCGGTGACGACGTCGCCGCGGCGACGTCCCTGGCGCAGCGCATCGCGCCCGAGGGCGCCCGGGTGCGGGTCCAGGTCGGCGAGGACGAGGTCGTGGTCACCACCACGGCGCGTGTCAGGGGGCCGGGCGGCCTGCTGGGGTCGCTGCCCGGGGTGACGGTCTCGGCCGACGCCCTTGCGCTGGCCGAGGCGTCGTGACGCCCCGGCCCGCGCGAGCCGAGGATGCGGGCGGTGCGACCGTGCTGGTGGTCGCGATGGCCGGCGTGCTGCTGTTCGTGACGGCCGGGCTGGCCGCCGCCGGCGGGCTCGTCACCGCGCAGCGGCGCGCGCAGGGCGTCGCCGACCTGGCCGCGCTCGGCGCCGCGGCGGCGCTCGCCGGCAGCAGCGCGGCCGATCCGTGCGCCGCCGCCGCTCGGGTCGCCGGCGCCCACGGGGCCGCCCTGGAGCGCTGCGGGCTCGCCGGCCCGACGGTCACCGTCACGGTGGCGGTCGCCGGACCCGACGTCCCCTGGCAGGAGGTGCGGGTCACCGCCGACGCGCGGGCGGGGCCGGGGTGAGCACGGGGGTGAGCAGGGCGGGTGGTGGTTCGCTGCGCGCCCGACCGGGGCCGGCGCGGCACTCAGACCGTGACCAGTCAGCGGTGGACAGACCGGCCGGCCGGCCGGGGCAGGGGTCAGGGAGTGTCGCGGCGCTCGGGATCGTCGACGCGGCGCTCGGACTCGACCCGCTCGAGCTTCTCGTTGAGCTTGTTGAGCTCCTTGCGCTCGCGGCGGTGGGCGATGCTGCGTCGGGTGCCCCACTTGAGGATCGTGAAGCCCCACAGGATCGCGGCCCCGGCGGCCACCCCGACGAGGAACGACTCGAGCGTCGTGACGTCGAAGCCGAGGAGCTCGCCCCCGCTGCCCGGCTCGCTGACGAAGATCGCGGAGAGCACGGCGATGCCGCCGAGGATGAGGAGGCCGAGGCCGAGGATCACCATGGGGCGAATCTAGTCCTGTCCGGCGGTCCGCGGTGCCCCCGAGAGGAGGGCATCGAGCAGGAGGATCGCGCCGTCCTTGTCGAGGGGGTTGTTCTGGTTGCCGCACTTGGGCGACTGGATGCACGACGGGCAGCCGGTCGCGCACTCGCAGCTCGCGATCGCCTCCCGGGTGGCGTCGAGCCACGCGACCGCGGTGCGGAAGCCGCGCTCGGCGAAGCCGGCCCCACCCGGGTGGCCGTCGTAGACGAACACCGTCAGCAGGCCGGTGTCGGCGTGGCGCGCCGTGGAGACGCCCCCGATGTCCCAGCGGTCGCAGGTCGCGAACAGCGGGAGCAGCCCGATCGAGCAGTGCTCGGCCGCGTGGGCCGCGCCCGGCACGTCGATGGCGGCGAGGCCGGCCTCGGCCACGACGTCGTCGGGGACCGTCCACCACACCGCCGTGGTGCGCAGGGTGCGCTCGGGCAGGTCGAGCGGCTCCTCCGAGACCACCTCGCCGCCGGGCTGGCGGCGCTTGAGGAACGAGACCACCTGGTGGGAGACGTCCACGTCGCCGAGCGCGAGCTCGCAGCCGCCCCACGAGCGGCGCTCACGGGTGGCGACGATGCTGATGTCGGTCACCTCGCGAGCGGTGGTCGAGTAGGTCGGGTCGTCGCGGCGCATGGTCGCCACGTGGTGCTCGAGGTCGAGGTCCTCGACCAGCCAGGTCTCGCCCTGGTGGACGTAGACCGCGCCGGCGTGCGCCTGGTTGTGCGCGCCGCCGGCGTCGACCGTGCCCACCACCCGGCCGGTGCCGGCCTCGACCAGCTGCACCGGCGACCCGCCCGCCGACCGGTTGTCGGCCAGGTCGGCGGCCCGGCTGCGGTCGGTCCAGAACCATCCCCGGGGACGGCGGCGCAGCAGCCCCAGGGTCGTCAGGTCGTCGACGACCTCCCGGGCGCTGGGGCCGAACAGGGGCAGGTCGGTCTCGGTCAGCGGCTGCTCCTGGGCGGCCGCGCAGAGGTGCGGACCCATGACGTGGGGGTTGGCCGGGTCGAAGACCGACGCCTCGACCGGGGCGCCGATCAGCTTGTCGGGGTGGGTCACCAGGTAGGTGTCGAGCGGGTCGTCCTTAGCGACCAGCACCCCGAGCGCGTCCTGTGCGCCGCGCCCGGCCCGCCCGACCTGCTGCCAGAACGCCGCCCGGGTGCCCGGGAAGCCGGCGATGAGCACGGCGTCCAGGCCGCTGATGTCGATGCCGAGCTCGAGCGCGTTGGTCGCCGCCAGCCCGACCAGGTCGCCGCGACGCAGCGCGGCCTCGAGCGCGCGCCGCTCCTCGGGGAGGTAGCCGCCGCGGTAGGCCGCGACCCGCCCGGGCAGCGACGGGTCGACCTCGGCCAGCAGCTCGGAGGCCGACAGTGCGACCTGCTCGGCGCCGCGCCGCGACCGGATGAACGCCAGGGTGCGGACGTCCTCGGCGACGAGGTCGGCCAGCAGGTCGGCGACCTCCGACGCCGCGGCCCGGCGCACCGGGGCGCCGTTCTCGCCGGCGTGCGAGGTGAACGGCGGCTCCCACAGCAGGAGCGAGACCCGGCCGCGCGGCGAGTCGTCGCGGGTCAGCGCGATCACGTCGAGCCCGGTCAGCCGTGACGCGGTGACCTCCGGCTCGGCGACCGTCGCCGAGGCGAGCACGAACGTCGGGTGCGCGCCGTAGATCGCGCACACCCGCCGGAGCCGGCGCAGCACGTGCGACACGTGCGCGCCGAAGACGCCGCGGTAGTGGTGGCACTCGTCGACCACGACGTACTGCACCGACCCGAGCAGTCGCGACCACCGGTGGTGCGCGGGCAGCAGTGAGCGGTGGAGCATGTCGGGGTTGGTCAGGACGTACTCGCCGAAGTCGCGGGTCCAGTCGCGCTCCTCGCGCGAGCTGTCGCCGTCGTGGGCGGCCAGTCGTACGTCGAGGCCCAGCGACGACAGCCCGGCGAGCTGGTCGTGGGCCAGCGCCTTGGTGGGCGCGAGGTAGAGCACCGAGGCGCCCCGCTCGCCGCGCGGACCCCGGGCCGCCCGGATCGCCGAGAGCGCCGGGAGCTGGTAGGCCAGCGACTTCCCCGACGCGGTGCCGGTCGCGAGGATCACGTGGTCGCCCGCGTGGGCGGCGTCGGCGGCCACGACCTGGTGCCGCCAGGGCCGCGCCAGGCCCTGGGCGGCGTAGGCGCCGCGCACGTCGTCGGGCACCCAGTCGGGCCAGTCCTCGTGCACCGCCTCGCGGGCCGGGAGCACCTCGAGGTGCCGCAGCCGGTCCTCGCGCCCGGGCACGCCGGCGAGCCGGCGGACCAGCGCGTCGACGGGTGGCAGGACGCCGGGGCGGGAGGGGTTCACCCACGCAGTCTGGCAAAGGGCGGTGACGCCCGCCGGAGGTGGCGTCCGCCACCAACGCGACACCATGTGGAGAGGACTCCTGCGCAACACGTGGGACTCGTGGTTTGATACGACCCGAAAGAACCAGGGGCACGTGCGTGCCTGAAGGCGCACTGTCCGAACGAATTCGGGGACCGGGGAGCAGTCGTGGATCTCACCCTTGCGACACGCGAGGTGGATGGCCGTGCCGTCGTCGCGGTGGGCGGCGAGATCGACGTCTACACCGCGCCCAAGCTGCGCGACTGCATCACCGAGCTCGTCGGAGCCGGCACCTACGACATCGTCATCGACCTCGAGGCGGTCGAGTTCCTCGACTCCACCGGTCTCGGCGTGCTCGTCGGCGGCCTGAAGAAGGTCCGCGCCCACGACGGCTCCCTCGACCTGGTCTGCACCCAGGAGCGGCTGCTCAAGATCTTCCGGATCACCGGCCTGGCCAAGGTCTTCGTGATCCACGACTCGATCAGCATGGCCCCCGGCGCCTGACCCACCGGCTGTCCCACAGCCCGGCCCTGCGCCGCGCGCCACCACCCCTCCGGACGTGTCCGGAGGGGTTTCGTCGTTCCCGGACCCGACGCCGCGGTGTGGTCTGGGTCACGCCGCCCCGTGATCTGGGTCACGTCTGCGTAGACTCCGGCGCGTTCACGGATCTTTTCCAGCAGCAGCTCAAGTCCGAGGAGGACACGCATGACGGGGATCTTGCCCGCGGTCGTTGCCAAGCCCGAGCTCGAAGGCGGCAACCTCGTCCTGGTGGTCGTCGTCGCCCTGATCGCGCTCGCCGCGCTCGGGTTGGCCGCGATGTTCAGGTCGCAGGTGCTCGCCGCGGGCGAGGGCACCGACAACATGAAGACGATCGCCCAGGCCGTGCAGGAGGGCGCCAACGCCTACCTGCAGCGGCAGTTCCGGACCCTGGCCATCTTCGCCGCGATCGCGTTCTTCGCGCTGCTCGTGCTGCCGGCCGACGACACCACCGTGCGCATCTTCCGCTCGGTGTTCTTCATCATCGGCGCAGGCTTCTCGGCGGCGGTGGGCTATCTCGGCATGAACCTCGCCGTGCGCGCCAACCTGCGCGTCGCTGCCGCCGCAGAGACCACCGGCCGCGAGCCCGCCATGACCATCGGCCTTCGCACCGGCGCCATGGTCGGAATGCTGACCGTCGGCCTCGGCCTGCTCGGTGCCAGCCTCGTCGTCCTGTTCTTCCAGGACGAGGCGCCCGACGTGCTCGAGGGCTTCGGCTTCGGTGCCGCGCTGCTCGCCATGTTCATGCGGGTCGGCGGCGGCATCTTCACCAAGGCTGCCGACGTCGGCGCCGACCTGGTCGGCAAGGTCGAGCAGGGCATCCCTGAGGACGACCCGCGCAACGCCGCCACGATCGCGGACAACGTCGGCGACAACGTCGGCGACTGCGCCGGCATGGCCGCCGACCTCTTCGAGTCCTATGCCGTCACGCTGGTCGCCGCGCTGATCCTCGGTTCGCAGGCCTTCGGTGACAAGGGCCTCGTCTTCCCCCTGCTGATCCCGGCCATCGGTGCTCTCACCGCGGTCGCGGGCGTCTACCTGACCAAGCCCAAGGCGGACGAGAACGGCCTGACGACGATCAACAAGTCGTTCTACATCTCGTCGGGCATCGCCGCCGTGGCGAGCGTCGTGCTGTCCTACCTCTACCTGCCGAGCAGCTTCGCGGAGTTCACCAACATCGCCGTCGACCTCGCCGGCGCCGAGGGTGACCCCCGCTTCATCGCCGCCTCCGCAGTGGTCATCGGCATCGTGATGTCCGCAGGCATCCTGGCCCTCACCGGCTACTACACCGGCACGGAGTACCGCCCTGTCAAGGACGTCGGCAAGACCTCCCTGACCGGCCCGGCCACGGTCATCCTGTCCGGCCTCTCCGTCGGCTTCGAGTCGGCCGTCTACACCACGCTCGTCATCGGCGCCGCGGTCTTCGGCGCCTACCTCCTCGGCGGCGCGGCCCTCACGGTGTCCCTCTTCGCCGTCGCCCTGGCGGGTTGCGGCCTGCTGACGACCGTCGGAGTCATCGTCGCGATGGACACCTTCGGTCCCGTCTCCGACAACGCGCAGGGCATCGCTGAGATGTCCGGCGACGTGAGCGAGGAGGGCGCGCAGATCCTCACCGAGCTCGACGCGGTCGGCAACACGACCAAGGCGATCACCAAGGGGATCGCGATCGCCACCGCGGTGCTGGCCGCGACGGCGCTGTTCGGCTCGTACGCCACGTCGGTGTTCGAGTCGCTCGCCGAGGCCAACGTCGGCATCGACGAGGCCTACCTACTGGACTTCAGCGTCTTCAACCCGGCGGTCATCGTCGGCGTGCTGCTCGGTGCGGCCGTGGTGTTCCTCTTCTCCGGCCTCGCCATCAACGCGGTCGCCCGCGCTGCCGGTGCGGTCGTGATGGAGGTCCGCCGCCAGTTCCGCGAGATCCCCGGGATCATGGAGGGCACCGGTCGACCGGAGTACGGCAAGGTCGTCGACATCGTCACCAAGGACTCGCTGCGCGAGCTCGTGACGCCCGGCATCCTCGCGGTGCTGGCCCCGATCGCGGTGGGCTTCGGCCTCGGCGCGACCGCCCTGGCCGGCTTCCTCGCCGGAGCGATCGGCACCGGCACGCTGATGGCCGTCTTCCTGGCCAACGCGGGTGGGGCGTGGGACAACGCCAAGAAGCTGGTCGAGGACGGCCACCACGGCGGCAAGGGCTCGGCCGCCCACGAGGCCACGATCATCGGGGACACCGTCGGCGACCCGTTCAAGGACACCGCCGGACCGGCCATCAACCCGCTCATCAAGGTGATGAACCTGGTCTCCCTGCTCATCGCGAGCGCGGTCGTCTCCCTGAGCGTCGGCGACGACCAGAACGACGTCCTGCGCATCGTCATCGCGCTGGCCGCGGTCGCGATCATCACGGTGGCCGTCGTCATCTCCAAGCGGCGCGAGGTCGCGATCGCCGACGACGGCGACAACTCCGGGTCCAGCTCGCTGGCACCGCACCACGCCTGACCCGCTCCACCCCGGGCCCCGCGAGGGGGCCGGGTCGCTCCACCCGCCCCGGCGGCCGGTCGCTCCCGCGACCGGCCGCCGTCGGCGTTCCGGGGTAGGACGGGGCGGGACTCGCGAGCCGGCGGTCGTACGCAGGGCGCGACCGAGGCGTCAGCCTCCCGGACGCCACCAGTTGCGCTCGCCGAGCAGCGTCATCGCGGCCGGCAGCAGCAGTCCGCGGACCACCGTGACGTCGAGGAGGATCGCCACGGTCATGCCGACCCCGACCTCCTTGACCGCGACCAGCTCGCCGGCGGCGAACCCGATGAACACCACCGAGATGGCCAGCGCGGCCAGCGTGACGACCGGTCCGGACGCGGTGATGCCCGCGAGCACCGCGCGGTCGTTGGCTGCCCGGGTGCCGGGTGCGGGGACCGGCCGGTTGCGACGCGCCGGAGGGGGGAAGTCCCACTCCTCCTCGATGCGGGCGACGAGGAACACGTGGTAGTCCATCGAGAGCCCGAAGGCGAACATGAACAGCAGCAGCGGCGTGGTCAGGTCGAGGCTGCCGGTCGCGGTCCCGCCGAGCAGCGGGCCGCCCCAGCCGTGCTGGAAGACCAGCGTGACGACCCCGAGCATGGCCGCCAGCGAGAGCAGGTTGAGCAGCAGGGTCTTCACGGCGATGACCGGCGCCCCGGTGAGCCGCAGCAGGAGCAGGCCGGCCACGAGCACGACCGCCGCGACGGCCAGCGGCGCACGCTCGGCCAGCGCGGCGCGCGCGTCGACCAGCTCCGCGGCGGGCCCGCCGACCTGCACGCGTACGTCGTCGCCGAGCGCGCGGACGTCGGCGACCGCCCGCTGCGCCGCCGGTCCGCTGGTGGTGCCCTGGGGCATCACGGTGTAGCGGCTCCAGCCGTCGGGCAGGCCGTCGCGCAGGAAGACGTCCTCCACGTCGTCGAGCGCAGCCATCCCCTCGGCCAGCGCGGTGAGCCGCGGATCGTCGGGCTGCGCGTCGACCAGCACGTCGATCGGTGCGGTCGCGACGTCGGGGTAGTCGCGCTCGATCACCTCGACGACGGTGCGGGCCTCGCTGCCGGGGGGCAGTGACCGCGCGTCGGAGGCGCCCAGCTCGAGGCCGAGCAGGGGAGCGGCCAGCACGAGGAGGAGCCCGGTCGTGACTAGCAGGACGGGCCACGGACGCGCCTGCGCCAGGCGCGCGAGCCGGGCGAGCACCGAGCGCTCGGGCGCTCGCGCGGGCCGTCCCCACGCGCCGCGGTCGGCGGCGGGCACCCGCCGATGCGCCACGGCCAGCAGCGCGGGGGTCAGGGTGAGGCCGGCGGCGGTGACGACGGCGACCGCGACCAGCCCGCCGACCGCCATGCCGGTGAGCAGCGGGTCGCCGAGCAGCAGCAGGGCCGCCACGGCCGAGCCGACCGTGACGCCGGAGACCAGCACCGTGCGCCCGGCGGTGGCCAGCGTCCTGCCGAGCACCGCCTCGAGGTCCGCACGACGACCCGCGGCCGCGCGCTCCTCACGGAAGCGGGCCAGCACGAGCAGGCTGTAGTCGACGCAGAGGCCCAGGCCCAGCACCGTGACGACGTTGACCGCGAAGTCGCTGACGGAGGCGACGCCCGCCAGGCCCGCGAGCGCCAGCAGCGAGACGGAGACCGCGGCGAGCGCCGTGGCGACCGGCAGCACGCCGGCGACGAGTCCGCCCAGGGCCACGGCGAGCAGCACGAGGAGCACCACGAGGGCCGCGCCCTCGCCGCGGGCGGCGTCCTGGACGGCCTGGTCGGTGAAGGTCCGCTCGGCCAGCAGGTCGCCGCCGACGGCGACGTCGGGGAAGGGGGTCTCGCGCAGCGCGTCGGCGATGCGGTCGGCCAGGGCCAGGGCCTCGTCGTCGCCGAGCGCATCGTCGAGCTCGACCTCCACCACCGCGCTGCTGCGGTCCTCGGCCACGAGCTCGTAGGCACCGGTCGTCCACGGGTCCCGCACGTCGACCACGCCGGGCAGCTCGCGGATCGCGAACAGCACCTCCCCGGCCGCCTCGCTCGTGGCGGGGGCGACCGGGTCGGCGCCCGAGAGCAGCGCCACCACCCGTTCGCCCTCGGTGTCGAGGGCGTCGAGCCGCTCGTCGACGACGCTCGACTCGGCCCCGGCGCGCGGACCGACGTCCTCGGCGTGGTCGAAGACCGATCCGCCCAGCACGGCACCTGCCACGACCAGCACCGCCCACAGGGCCAGGACCACCGTCCGCCGGCGGTGCACCCACCGGCCCATCCGCTCCAGCACGCGGTGACTCTAGTCACGCCGCGGCCGCCTGGGGCGGACGTCGGCTGATGGCCCGGACGCCGTCAGCGCTCGCCGAAGTGCGGTCGGGTCAGCTCCTCGGCCAGCCCGCCGAGCGCGGTGTGGTCGTCGGTGTCGCCGGTGTGCGGCCCCTGCAGCCACTGGGCGAACGACCAGACCTCGGAGAGGCGCCACTCGAGGTCGAACAGCCGCACCATCTGCGGGTCGTGGTCGACGTCGCGGCCCTCGTGCACCAGCGTGGCGAGGTCGCGCTCGCGCGGCGCCAGGAGCAACGACTCCCAGTCGACGAGCCAGGTGCGGCCCCGGGCCAGCCACTGGTTGCGCACGTGTGGCTCACCGTGGGTGACGACGTACGTCGCGGGGTCGGCGAGCTGGACCAGGCGCCCGTGCTCGCGTGCCCACCCGCCCACAGCGGCGAGGTGCTCCAGCAGGAGCCCGCGGGCGGCCGGGCCGAGCGGCCCGACCCAGTCGCGCTGGAGCAGGTCGCGCAGCAGGATCGACAGGTCGGACGGAATCTCGGTCCCCCAGGCGCGTGCCGTGGCCGGTGCCGGCGCGGCGTGCAGGTCGGCGAGCATGCCGGGCAGCTCGGGGACGGACGCCTCCGGGCGTCGCCCCTGCAGCCAACCGGTCACGCTCGCCGTGCGCGCGCCGAGCGGCACGGTGAGGGCGTCGTCGGCGCTCGGGACGGACGGCCACACGAAGGGTAGGTCGAGGGCGGCCGCTGCGGCGTACGCCGCCTCGAGGGTCGCCCGCGTGTGGCGGGGGAGGTCGGGGTCGAGGGTCAGGAACAGGATCGGCTCCCCGGCCACGTCCACCCGCCAGTGGTGCGCCCCCCACCCGACCGGCAGGTGCTCGACGGCATCGGCGCGCGGCTCCCAGTGCCGACGGACGAGCGCCCGCACATCGTCATCGGTCACGTCCGGGGGGCGTTCGAGCACCCCGGCATCGTGGCACGGTCGTCTGGAAGGCTGGGGCCATGCCGTCCGACCTCGACCTCGCCGCCCCGCTGCGCGAGGCCCTGCTCGCCGCCGACTTCACCTACGACCGGGTCGCCGAGGCCATCGGGGAGGAGGCCCACCGCGCGCTCGGGCGCAACGAGACCCTGCCCGCGCTGCGGCGTACGACGTCGGGCTCGGCGCTCGACACCCTCGTGCGCCTGTTCCTGCTGCAGGCGCCGGTCGCGCGCGACGCGGCCGAGCGGGCGTTGCCGGGCCTGGTCGACCGGCTCTGCAACGCCGGCCTGCTCGAGCAGAGCGTGGCCGAGGTGGCCGCCCGCACCGACTGCCGGCCCTACGCCACCGACGAGCGCGACCTGTGGGTGGTCTCCGACCTGACGCCCGGTCTCGACGGTGCGCCGGTCGCCGTCGGGCCCGACCACGTGCTGGGCATCTCGAGCGCGTCGACGAGCCTGGCGCAGCTGACCATGCGCGAGCCGGTCGGCAGCGCGCTCGACCTGGGCACCGGGTGCGGGGTGCAGGCGCTGCACCTCGCGGCCCACGCCGGCACCGTCGTGGCCACCGACGTCAACCAGCGCGCGCTCTGGATGACGCGCCTCAACGCGGCGCTCAACGAGGTGGAGGTCGACGTCCGCGGCGGCTCGTTCTTCGAGCCGGTGGCCGGCGAGCGCTTCGACCTGATCAGCACCAACCCGCCGTTCGTGATCTCCCCGGCGACGGGGGAGCGGCTGGTCTACCGCGACTCCGGCCTGCCCGGCGACCGCGTCGTCGAGCACATCGTCCGCACCGGGCCCGACCACCTCACCGAGGGCGGCTGGCTGCAGGTGCTGGCCAACTGGGCGATCGTGGCGGGCCGGCCGTGGGACGAGCGGCTCGGCACCTGGCTGCGCGACGACTGCGACGCGCTCGTCGTGCAGCGCGAGACCCTCGACCCCGCCGCCTACGTCGAGCTGTGGCTCAAGGACAGCGGCCACCACGGTCGCCCGGGCTACGCCGAGCGCTACGACACGTGGCTGTCGTGGCTGGAGGAGGTCGGCATCGAGGGGGTCGGGTTCGGCTGGATCAACGTGCGCCTCGGCGGCACCGGTCAGGTGGGCTCGCGCCACGACCTCCTGGAGTGGCCCTACGACGTGGAGCAGCCCATCGGCCCGGCGATCCACGCGTGGGGCGAGTCGGTCGCCGACCTGCGCGGCCTCTCCGATGAGGCGCTGCTCGCGACCCGGCTGCGGGCCCGCCAGGACGTGCAGCAGGAGACGGTCGGGCGCCCCGGTGCCGAGGACCCGGAGGCGATCGTGCTGCGCCAGCAGCGCGGCTTCCGGCGCGCCCGGACCGCCGACACGGTCGAGGCCGCGCTCGTCGGCGCGAGTGACGGCGACCTCACGCTCGGCCAGCTGCTCGGCGCCCTGGCGACCCTGGTCGGGCGGGACGAGGCCGACCTCCGGGCCGGCTACCTCCCGGTGGTGCGCGAGCTGGTGGGCGAGGGCTTCCTGGCGCTCGGCTGAGCCCGTCTCTCCAGGTCGGGGCCACCCGACCGGGTGGGGTGGTCGGTGCCCTTGTGCCGGGAGGTGACCAAAAGACGATCGCTCGTTGACGTGACCCCGCTCACATGCCTACGTTGCAGATCGGCTCCTCGCCACCTCGGGATACAGGAGAACCATCTGATGAAGCACCACCTCCGCGCAGGGCTCACGGTCGCCGCCGGCGCCGCCCTCTGCCTGCCCCTGCTGACCGTGACCACCGTCGCCACGGCGCACGAGGGCCACAGCGACTCGGCCGCGCCACCGCCGTCCAAGCAGTTCCAGAAGGTCACCCTCAACGACCGGCCGGGGGAGCCGCTCGACCTCGCCGTGCTGCCCGACGGCGACGTGCTGCACACCACCCGCGCCGGCGTGATCTGGCACCACGACGCCCAGACCGGCACCAACCGCGTCGCCGGCCGCATCCCGGTCTACCTCCACGACGAGGAGGGGCTGCAGAGCATCGCCCTCGACCCGGGCTACGACGGGAAGAAGAACACCTGGGTCTACATGTACTACTCCCCGCCGCTCGACACCCCCGCCGACGACGAGAGCACCGCCTCCATCAACGAGGGCGACGCGCCGGAGACGGGCACCAAGGCCGACTTCGAGCGCTACGACGGATTCCTGCGGGTCTCGAAGTTCCGCTTCGTCGACGGCCAGGTCCAGCTCGGCACCGAGCGCAAGGTGCTCGACGTCCCCGTCGACCGCGGGATGTGCTGCCACGTCGGCGGCGACATCGTCTTCGACTCGGCGGGCAACCTGATCCTGTCGACCGGCGACGACTCCAACCCGTTCCAGTCCGACGGCTACGTGCCGCTCGACGAGCGCGCCGACCGCAACCCCGCCTTCGACGCCCAGCGCACCGCGGCCAACACCAACGACCTGCGCGGCAAGATCCTGCGGATCACCCCCAAGGCCAAGGGCGGCTACACCATTCCCAAGGGCAACCTGTTCCGCCCCGGCACCCCGAAGACGCGCCCGGAGATCTACTCGATGGGCTGGCGCAACCCGTTCCGCATCGAGATCGACCCCGAGACCGACAACCTGTGGGTGGCCGACTACTCGCCCGACGCGAAGAAGTCGAAGGCCGGCCGCGGTCCCGCCGGCCACGGCAAGTGGGCGGTCGTCGACGGGCCCGGCAACTACGGATGGCCCTACTGCGCCACCGCCAGGATGCCCTACAACGACTACGACTTCGCGAAGAAGAAGAGCGGCAAGAAGTTCGACTGCGCGGCCCCGGTCAACACCTCGGTGCACAACACCGGCAAGCGCCGGCTGCCGCCGGTGGAGCAGCCGGAGGTCTGGTACTCCTACGGCAAGTCCAAGCAGTTCCCCCAGCTCGGCAAGGGCGGCATCGCCCCGATGGCCGGCCCCGCCTACCAGTTCGACCGCAAGCTCACCCGCGGCAAGAACCCCGTCGCGTGGCCCGAGCGCTACGACGGCACCCCGCTGTTCTACGAGTGGACCCGCGACTACATCAAGGGCATCCACGTCGACGGCACCAAGGTCGGCATCGAGGACGTGCTCCGCGGCTTCGTCGTGGACAACCCGATGGACATGGAGTTCGGCCCCGACGGCGCGCTCTACGTGCTCGAGTACGGCGACGGCTACTTCGCCGAGAACCCCGACGCGCAGCTCGCCCGCATCGACTTCGTCGGCAAGGGCGGCAACCGCAGCCCGATCCCGAAGATCACGGCGGAGCCCACGGCCGGCCGTGCGCCGCTGACGGTGGCGTTCAGCAGCAGGGGCACCAAGGACCCCGATGGGGACAAGTTGCTGCGCTACGCGTGGGACTTCGACAGCGACGGCACGGTCGACAGCCGCAAGCGCAACGGCACCTTCACCTACACCCAGGACGGCAGCTACCGCGCCTCGCTGAGGGTCACCGACAAGGGCGGCCGCTGGGCCTCGGCCGACGTCGACGTCACCGTGGGCAACCAGGCGCCGGAGGTCGAGTTCGTCACCCCGGTCGAGGACCAGGCGTTCCGCTTCGGCGACACGGTGTCCTACGAGCTCAAGGTCACCGACGACGAGCCCGTCGACTGCAGCCGGGTCACCGTGACCTACGTGCTCGGCCACGACACCCACGGCCACCCGCAGTCCACGGCCACGGGCTGCTCCGGATCGCTGGTCACCACGGTGCCCGGCGGCCACGACCCGGCCACCGACGACCTCGCCGCGGTGTTCGTCGCCGAATACACCGACACCGGCTCGCAGCCCGGCCTCAGCGGCTACGCCGAGGTCGTGCTCGACCCGGCCGGCTGACGCAGAGCCCCGAGAGTCCCCCCGACAAACCAGGAAGAAGGCTCAGATGTGTTTCGGATATGACGGCGACGCCGCCCTGCGCGAGTCGCTCGAGAGGAAGGGCGCCAGTCGGCGCGGCCTGATCCGCGGCGCCGCGGCGGGCGCAGCCGGCGCCACGGTGCTCGCCGGGAGCCCGGCGTTCGCCGGGAAGCCCGGGCGTCACCCGGGCAAGGGCCGCGGCCACGACCACGGGCGGCAGAGGGAGGTGCCGACCGACCTGATCAGCATCCAGCTCTACACGCTGCGCGCCGCGATGACGGATCGGGCGGCCATCCTGCGTCAGCTCGACCAGCTGGCGAAGTTCGGCTACGAGCGCGTCGAGCGGGCGGGTCTCTACCCGAAGGAGACCGGCCTCGACACGGCGGCCAAGCTCAAGGCGGAGTTCGACGCCCGCGGCATCTGGGCCTCCTCGAGCCACGACGGGATCAGCACGGTCGACGGCGACGCCACCCGGCTCGACCCGGCCAAGCTCAACAAGAAGCTCGACGACGCCAACACGTTCCGCCAGAAGTACATCGTCGTGCCCTACCTCAACTCCACCAGCAAGGCCGACTGGCAGCGGTGGGCCGAGCAGATGAACACCGAGGCCGCTGCGGCCAGGCGGCGCGGGCTGCGCTACGGCTACCACAACCACGCCCACGAGTTCACGATCGACCTCGGCGGCGGCCTGACGCCGTGGGACATCCTCACCAGCGAGCTCGACCGTAGGCTGGTCCACCTCGAGGTCGACCTCTACTGGGCCTACACCGGTGGCGTGAACACCGGGGCGGCCGACCCGCTGCGGTTCGCCATCGACGTCATCCGCTCGGCGCCGCAGGAGGTCCGCCAGTACCACGTCAAGGACCGCCACGGCGCCGACGCCGCCGCGCTCTACGAGGAGGAGCCCGGCGACATGGCCGACCTCGGCCTCGGCGTCATCGACTTCCCGGCCATCTTCAAGAAGCACCAGGCCGAGGAGTACATCGTCGAGAACGACACCCCGGACTTCCACCCGGCGGCGACCGCCAACACGGGGTTCCGCTACCTGGAGGGCCTGCAGTTCTGACCCGACAGCCATCCTGACGCGCTCGGGCCCCACGTCCCGC
The DNA here is from genome assembly GCF_059621125.1 of Nocardioides sp. Z35_8. Classification (NCBI taxonomy): domain Bacteria; kingdom Bacillati; phylum Actinomycetota; class Actinomycetes; order Propionibacteriales; family Nocardioidaceae; genus Nocardioides; species Nocardioides sp. Z35_8. Next base: position 1,264,931 of record NZ_JCAQIE010000001.1, read on the forward strand.
CGACGTGGGGCCCGTGCCGTGCCCGAGCCGCCCCCCGGGCCCCACGGGGCCGCCCCGCGAGCGCCGGGGAGTGGCGATCTCGGAATGTGGCGCTACCGTTGCGGCGCTGAGCAACATTGCAGCAGCGCACATCTTGAGGGAGCGAACACACGTGGCAAAGCTCGTCATCGTCGAGTCCCCGGCGAAGGCCCGCACCATCGGCGGGTACCTCGGCCCGGACTACGTCGTCGAGTCCTCGATCGGTCACATCCGTGACCTGCCCAACAACGCCGCCGACACCCCGGCCAAGATCAAGGACAAGCCCTGGGGCCGGCTGGCCGTCGACGTCGACAACGGCTTCGAGCCCTACTACGTCGTGCCCCGCGACAAGAAGAGCCACATCGCCAAGCTGAAGAAGCTGGTCAAGGACGCCGACGCCCTCTACCTCGCCACCGATGAGGACCGCGAGGGCGAGGCCATCGCGTGGCACCTGCTCGACGAGCTCAAGCCGCCGAAGGGCCTGCCGGTCCACCGGATGGTCTTCCACGAGATCACCAAGCCCGCGATCCTCGCCGCGGTCGAGAACCCCCGCGAGATCAACGACGACCTCGTCGAGGCCCAGGAGGCGCGCCGCATCCTCGACCGCCTCTACGGCTACGAGGTCTCCCCGGTGCTGTGGAAGAAGGTCATGTCGGGCCTGTCCGCGGGCCGCGTGCAGTCGGTGGCGACCCGCCTGGTCGTCGACCGCGAGCGGGAGCGGATGAAGTTCCGCGTCGCGTCCTACTGGGACCTCGACGCCACGTTCGACGCCGGCACCGGTCACGACCCCCGGATGTTCCCCGCCAAGCTCCACAGCGTCGACGGCGTGCGCGTGGCCCGCGGCGCCGACTTCGACAACACCGGTGAGCTGAAGGGCACGTCGGAGCGCGTCCACCTCAGCCGCGCCGACGCCGAGGCGCTGGCGGCCGGCCTGGGCGAGGCGTCGTACGCCGTGCGCTCGGTCGAGTCCAAGCCCTACCGCCGCTCGCCGTACGCCCCCTTCCGCACGACCACGCTGCAGCAGGAGGCCAGCCGCAAGCTCGGGATGAGCGCCAGCGTGACGATGTCGGTCGCGCAGCGGCTCTACGAGAACGGCTTCATCACCTACATGCGCACCGACTCGACCACGCTCTCGGGCGCCGCGGTGGGCGCCGCGCGCGACCAGGTGCGCGAGCTCTACGGTGCCGAGTACCTCCCCGACTCGCCGCGCACCTACGCCTCCAAGGTCAAGAACGCCCAGGAGGCGCACGAGGCGATCCGGCCGGCCGGCGACACGTTCCGCACGCCCGCGCAGACCGGTCTCTCCGGCGAGCAGTTCCGCCTCTACGAGCTGATCTGGATGCGCACCGTCGCCTCGCAGATGAAGGACGCCGTCGGCAACTCCGTCACCATCCGCATCGGCGGCGCCGCCGCCGACGGCCGTGACGTCGTCTTCAGCTCGAGCGGTCGCACGATCACCTTCCACGGGTTCCTCAAGGCCTACGTCGAGGACATCGACGACGCCTCCAAGCGCCGCGACGACGCAGAGACGCGACTGCCCAACCTCACCGAGGGCGCCGGGGTCTCGGCGGCCACGCTGACCCCCGAGGGCCACGAGACCAAGCCGCCGTCGCGCTACACCGAGGCGACGCTCATCAAGGAGCTCGAGGACCGCGAGATCGGCCGCCCGTCGACCTACGCCTCGATCATCGGCACGATCCTCAACCGCGGCTACGTCTACAAGAAGGGCACCGCGCTGGTGCCGGCCTGGCTGGCGTTCTCGGTGGTCCGGCTGCTGGAGGAGCACTTCCCGCGCCAGGTGTCGTATGAGTTCACCGCCGACATGGAGGACGTCCTCGACGACATCGCCAGCGGCCGGCGCGACCGGGCCAGCGAGCTCGCGGAGTTCTACTACGGCTCCGGCGACGTGACGGGCCTCAAGACGCTGGTCACCGAGCTCGGCGACATCGACGCCAAGGAGATGGCGACCTTCCCCATCGGCGACGGGATCGACCTCCGCGTCGGCCGCTACGGGCCCTACGTCGAGGGCCCGGCGCCCGAGGACGGCGACGGCGCGCCGGTGCGGGCCAACGTCCCCGACGACCTGCCGCCCGACGAGCTGACCGTGGCCAAGGCCAAGGAGCTGCTGGCCAACCCGGCCGGCGAGGAGCAGGTGGTCGGCAACCACCCCGACACCGGCCTCCAGATCGTGGCGAAGAACGGCCGCTTCGGTCCCTACGTCACCGAGGTGCTGCCCGACGACGCGCCCAAGTCGGCCAAGCCGCGCACCGGCTCGCTCTTCACGTCGATGACGCTCGACACGGTCACCCTCGAGCAGGCGGTCAAGCTGCTCGACCTGCCCCGCATCGTCGGCGTCGACGACGACGGCACCGAGATCACCGCGCAGAACGGTCGCTACGGTCCCTACCTCAAGAAGGGCACCGACTCGCGCTCGCTCACCAGCGAGGACCAGATCTTCGACATCACCCTCGACCAGGCCAAGGCGATCTACGCCCAGCCCAAGCAGCGCGGCCGCGGTGCGGCCACCCCGCCGCTCAAGGAGCTCGGCAACGACCCCGTCTCCGGCCAGCCCGTCGTGGTGAAGGCGGGCCGCTTCGGCGAGTACGTCACCGACGGTGAGTACAACGCCACGCTCCGCAAGGACGACACCGTCGAGTCGATCACCCTCGAGCGGGCGGCCGAGCTGCTCGCCGAGCGTCGCGAGCGCGGTCCGGCCAAGAAGGCGGCCAAGAAGGGCGCCAAGAAGGCACCCGCCAAGAAGACCACCGCCAAGAAGACCACCGCCAAGAAGACGGCGGCCAAGAAGACGACCGCCAAGAAGACGACGAACAAGGCCGCCGAGACGTCCTGAGGCCCCCGCACGGGGGGTGACCGCGCGCGCTCACGGACGTACCGTCTCGAGATGGCCTCCCGCCAGCGCGGCCTCGCCACGGCCCTCACGACCCTGCTCGCCCTGCTGGTCGCGCTCGTGGTCCCCCTCGCGACGGCGACGGCGCCTGCGGGGTCGGCCCCGCGGTCGCGCACGACGTACGACGTGCTCGGCGACTCCTACGGGTCCGGCTACGGGGTGCCGCCCTACGGTGCGTGCGGCCGCTCGCAGTCGGCCTACGGCGTGCTGGTCGACGGTCGCGCGCGGCTCGACCTCGACGACTTCGTCGCGTGCGCCGGCGCGACCGCCACCTCGCTGGTCGCGGGCGGGCAGCTCGACGCCCTCGACGCCGACACCGACCTCGTGCTGCTGAGCATCGGTGGCAACGACATCGGGTGGTCGTCGGCGGTCGTGGCCTGCTTGGGCGGCTCGGACGCGGCGTGCGCGGGTGCGCTCGCGGTGGTCCGTGGGCGCGTGGTCACCCAGCTGCCCGCCCTCCTCGACAGCCTCTACGACCGGATCGAGGCCGCCGCGCCCGGTGCCCGGGTGATCGTGACCGGCTACCCCCGGCTGTTCTCCCCGGAGCACGGTGCCTACCTCGGCGCGAGCCCTGCCGAGCAGGAGGCGCTCAACGAGGGCGCCGACCTGCTCCACTCGGTCATCGCCGCCGCCGCGCGCTGTCACGGCTTCGACGTCGTGGACGTGAGGTCGCGCTTCGTCGGCCACGGGGTCAACGCGCCCGACCCGTGGATCCTGGGGCCGGCCGACCCGGGCGCCTTCCACCCGACGCTCGCCGGCTATGAGGCGTACGCCGGCGCCGTGACCGCGGCGATCAAGCCCGGCCGCCACCGCTGACAGCGCGCACGTCATTCCTCGGTCTCTGGTGCGCGGCCCGGCGCTGCTGGTTGGGTGGGGCCACGGTGGGACGCGTGACCATGGGGGGATCGCGCCACCGTGGACGGAAGTGACGCCATGACCACCACATCTCGCACCTCCCGCACCTCCCGCACCTCCCTGCTCGCCGCGCTCACCCTGCTCCTGGGCCCCCTCCTCGTGGTCCAGGCGTCCGCGCCGGCCAGTGCGGCCGTCAGCGTGTTCCCGGTGCCGACCAGCAACGCCGGCCTGGGCCGGATCACCACGGCGCCGGACGGCACCATGTGGTTCGTGATGCGCGACGCCAACAAGGTGGGACGCATCACCCCGGGCGGAGCGATCACCGAGTTCCCCCTCGGGCCGACGACGGTCGCCGGCGCGCGTGTCATGGACCTCGACGTCTCGCCCGACGGCAGCGTCTGGGTGGTCCACGACCAGGGGTGGAAGGCCACTCGGCTCGACCCCGCGACCGGGGGCCTCGACGTCTACGACCTGGGCGGCGAGCCGTACGGCGGCGCCGTGCGCGTGGGGCCCGACAACGCGGCCTGGATCACCATGAACTACGACGAGTCCGGGATCGTCCGCGCCGTTCCCGGCCAGCCGGTCACCTGGGCGGCCAACGCGCCTGAGTGCAAGGACCTGCTGGGCGAGGCCACGGACGGCGCCATGTGGTGTCAGGGAGCCGGGCTCAACACGTTGGTCAAGGTCGGGCCCGACGCCAACAGCGGGGTGACCTACCCGCTTCCCTCGGACACGACCTACCCGATGGGTCTCGCGGGCGGGCCCGTCGGCTCGATCTGGTTCACCCGCAGCACCACGCCCGGGCTCGCCAACCCCGCCGACGGATCGGTCGGATACATCGACCAGGCCAGCGGCGCCACGCAGATCTGGCGGACGGGGTCGCGGTCCGCACCGCACGACATCGTCCGCGGTCCCGACGACCAGATGTGGTTCACCAATCGCGGCGCGGCACCCGGCATCGGCCACATCTCGGCCACCGGTGTCGGTGCGATCAGCTCGGTCGGCAGCTACCAGCCGACCTCGCTGACCTTCGGGCCCGACGGCGCGATCTGGTTCACCGACGAGACCACCAACGCGATCGTGCGGGTCACCACCGACGAGCTGCAGACCACCGACGTCGACCTCGGTGACGGGGTCACGATGATCCCGCCGACCTCGCCCACCTCGGCCCGCCCGGTGGGCAGGCTGCCCAAGGCCAAGGGCGTCACCAAGGTCAGGCGCGGCAAGGTCGCGGTGCGCGTGGCCTGCCCGACGCGGGCAGCGGGCGGGTGCGCCGGCAGGGTCGGTCTCGAGCTGGCCAAGGGCGGCACGGCGATCGCCCCGAGGAAGGCGTACCGGATCGAGGCGGGGCGCACGAAGACCGTGACGGTGAGGCTGTCCCGCAAGGGGATGCGCTCGCTGCGAGCCGGGCTCGTCGTCAAGGTGCGCGTCGAGCTGACCGCGCCCGGATCGAGGAAGGTGCAGGCCTCGCGCACGATCAAGGTGCGCCGAGGCTGACCCCGGAGCTGTCCCACCCCGCCCGTAGGGTGTGCTGCGTGAGCGCAGGCGTCTATCCGGAGACCGGGCTCTTCGTGTGCTTCGAGGGCGGCGAGGGGGCGGGCAAGTCGACCCAGTCGCGGCTGCTGCGCGACTGGCTGGTGGCCCGCGGCGAGACGGTCCTGCTGACGTACGAGCCCGGCGACACCCCCGTCGGCAAGGAGCTGCGGCGCATCGTGCTCGACCCGGCCACCGGCGAGCTGTCCGACCGCACCGAGGCCCTGCTCTACGCCGCAGACAAGGCCGAGCACGTCGACCAGGTCGTGCTTCCCGCGCTGGCGCGCGGCGAGGTCGTCATCACCGACCGCTACGTCGACTCCACGCTGGCCTACCAGGGCGCCGGTCGCACGCTCGAGGTCGCCGAGGTCGAGGCCGTCGCCCGGTGGGCCACGGGCGACCTGCGCCCCCACCTCACCGTCGTCCTCGACCTCGAGCCGGAGGCCGGCTTCGACCGGTTCACCGAGCGCGACCGGATCGAGGCCCAGTCGCTGGAGTTCCACCAGCGGGTGCGCCAGGGCTTCCTCGACCTCGCGGCCGCCGACCCCGACCACTACGTCGTGCTCGACGCCCGCGCGCCGGTCGACGAGATCGCCGCGCGCGTCCAGCAGCGGGTCACGCCCCTCTTGGGACGCCCGTGAGCACCGCGACGGGCACCGTGTGGTCCGACCTCGTCGGCCAGCGGCCGACGATCGAGGTGCTCCAGCGCGCGGCCGCCGGGCACGGCATGACCCACGCCTGGCTGTTCACCGGCCCGCCCGGATCGGGTCGCTCCAACGTCGCGCGGGCGTTCGCGGCGGCGCTGCAGTGCGAGCAGCGCACCGGCTGCGGCGAGTGCGAGGCCTGCCGCCTCGGCCTGCGGGGCTCCCACCCCGACATCACCTGGGTCAAGTCGGAGACCTCCGTGCTCTACGTCGACGACATGCGCGACCTGGTGCAGTCGGCCGCCAAGTTCCCCGCCATCGGCCGCTGGCAGATCGTCGTGATCGAGGACGCCGACCGGCTCGGCACCCCGGAGAATCCGCGCACCGGCAACGCGCTCCTCAAGGCCATCGAGGAGCCGACGCCCAAGACGGTCTGGCTGCTCTGCGCGCCGACGGTGCGCGACGTGCTGCCCACGATCCGCTCGCGCTGCCGCACGCTGACCCTCGCGACGCCCGGCACCCGCGACGTCGCGGCGTTCCTGACCCGCGACGAGGGCATCTCCGAGACCATGGCCGGCTTCGCCGCGCGCGCCAGCCAGGGCCACATCGGCCGGGCGCGCGCCCTGGCCCTCGACGAGCAGACCCGCGCCCGGCGGCGCGAGGTGACCAGCATCCCGGCCCGGCTGACGTCGCTGGGCTCGTGCATGACCGCGGCGACCAGCCTCGCCGAGCTCGCCAAGGCCGAGACCGAGGCGATCACCGCCGACGCCGAGCGCCGCGAGCTCGAGGAGCTGCAGGCGATCTTCGGCAGCGAGCGCAAGGACACGACCAGCCGCTCCTACCGGGCCGCGCTCGGGGGCCTGGAGAAGCTGCAGAAGCAGAAGGCCAAGCGCCGCGTGCTGGACGTGATCGACCGGGCCCTGATGGACCTCGTGTCGGTCTACCGCGACGCGATCGCACTCTCCGTCGGGGCGCCCGGCCTGCTGGTCAACGAGGAGCTGCGCGACGACGTCGCCGTCCTCGCCCGGGCCGCGTCGCCCGAGGAGCTGCTGCGCATGATCGACGCCATCTTCACCGCCCGCGAACAGATGCTGGAGTTCAACGTGCCCCCTCAGCTGGCGCTCGAGTCCATGACCGTCGCCCTGCGCCTGCCCGGGGGGCGCTGATGCGCAAGGCGCTCGCCATCGTCGCCGTCATGGCGCTGGCGCTGACCGCGTTCGTCGCGGTCGGCCTGGCGGTCCAGGGCACCCCCGACTCGTCCGACGCGCCCGCCGCCCGGCCCACGCCGTCGCCGACGACCCCGCCGCCGGCGAGCGTGACCGAGCCGCCCGCGCCCGACCTCGCCGACTTCTACTCCCAGCGCATCGACTGGCAGCCCTGCGCGAGCAACGACGACCACGAGTGCGGCCAGCTGACCGTCCCGGTCGACTACGCCGACCCGCAGGCCGAGACGATCGACCTCGCGCTGCTGCGCGTCCCGGCCCGCGGCGCGCGGGTGGGCTCGCTGGTCGTCAACCCCGGCGGGCCCGGGGCCCGCGGCACGACCTACGCCGCGGCCGGCGGGCAGGTCTTCCGCGAGGCGCTGCTCGACGCGTTCGACATCGTCGGCTTCGACCCGCGCGGGGTGGGCGAGTCGGCGCCGGTCGACTGCCTCAGCGACGCCGACCTCGACGCCTACCTCGGTGCCGACCCGACGCCCGACACCGCCGCCGAGCGCGCCGACTACCGCGCCTCGGTGCTGGCGTTCGGCGAGCAGTGCGTGGCGAGCTCCGGCCCGGTGGTCGCCCACGTGACCACGACCGAGGCCGCCCGCGACATGGACGTGCTGCGCTCGGCGCTGGGGGAGGAGCAGCTCGACTACTTCGGCGCCTCCTACGGCACCAAGCTCGGCGCGACCTACGCCGAGCTCTTCCCCGAGCGGGTGGGCCGCTTCGTCCTCGACGGCGCGGTCGACGTCTCCCTCGACGCCAAGTCGCTGGCGCTCGAGCAGGCCGCCGGCTTCGAGACCGCGCTGCGGGCCTACGTGCAGAACTGCCTCGACACCACCGACAACTGCTTCCTCGGCGACACCGTCGAGGAGGGCCTCGCGACGATCCGCGACCTCCTCGACCGCATCGAGGAGGAGCCGCTGCCGGCGGGCGAGCGCGAGCTGACGGTGGGCAACGCCTTCTACGGCATCATCACGCCGCTCTACAACCGCGACTACTGGTTCCTGCTGAGCACGGCGCTCGCCTCGGCGCTGGACGGCAAGGGCTCGGCGCTGATGACGCTCGCCGACGCCTACGCCTCGCGCAACCCCGACGGCAGCTTCGCCGACAACTCGGTGGAGGCCAACTACTCCATCAACTGCCTCGACGACCCGACGTCCGTGCCGTTCGCGCAGGTGCCCTCGCTGTACGAGGAGTTCGAGGAGGCCTCGCCGACCTTCGGCCGGGTCTTCGCGTGGGGGATGGCGACCTGCAGCGGCGTCGAGGTGGCGTCCAGCGAGGAGCCGCTGGACATCCGCGGGGAGGGCGCCGCCCCGATCCTGGTGCTCGGCACGACCCGCGACCCCGCCACCCCGTTCGAGTGGGCCGAGGCCCTCTCCGCCCAGCTCGACTCCGCCGTGCTCGTCGAGCGCGACGGCGACGGCCACACCGCCTACAACGCCGGCAACGAGTGCATCGACACGATCGTCGAGGACTACCTCATCGACGGTGTCGTGCCCGCCGACGGCACGACCTGCTGAGGCCCCTCGCCCGAGGACCTTCGGCCCTACGTCCGGGACCCGGCCCTGCCTAGCGTCGGGGGATGGCGACCGTCGAGGCCCGCTGCCCCCTGCGCCCGGGCGACACCTGCTCGCTGTGCGTCCCCGGGACCACCGGGCCGCAGGACTGCCCGACCGTCGCCGAGGTGATGCGCGACCCGGCGCTGCGCGTGCGGCTGGCCGAGCTGCGGCGCGAGGCACGCGCCGCAGCCCGCTGAGGCGGCCGGTCGGGCCGGCCGCCGGGCCTCAGCCCTCGAGGGCGGCGTCGAGGGTGATGTCGACGGCGGCGAGCGCCTTGCTGACCGGGCAGCCGGCCTTGGCCTTCTCGGCCGCGTCGACGAACCCGGCCTCGTCGAGCCCGTCGACCTCGCCGCGGACGGTGAGCTTGATGCCGGTGAGCTTGAACCCACCGTCCTCCTTGTCCTCGCCGAGCGAGACGTCGGCGGTGACCTCGAGGGACTGCGGGGTGCCGCCGGCCTCGGCGATCAGCGCGGAGAGCTGCATGGCGTAGCAGGAGGAGTGCGCGGCCGCGATGAGCTCCTCGGGGCTCGTCGTCCCGCCTGCGTCCTCCGCGGCGCGCTTGGGGAAGCTGACGTCGTAGGTGCCGACGCCGGAGCTGGTGAGCTCGACCTGGCCGGAGCCGTCCTGGAGTCCGCCGTTCCATGCTGTGCGTGCGGTGCGAGTGGGCATCGTGCCTCCGAGAAGTGGGGGATGGGACAGTCCCTCGAACCTAGCCGGTGCGCCCCACCCGTGATTCGGTGCGGACCGGCCGCTTCCGTATACTCGCCCGCGGTCCACCGAGCACGCTCGGCGGGCCGCGCCGCCTTAGCTCAGTCGGTAGAGCGAGTCACTCGTAATGACTAGGTCGTCGGTTCGATTCCGACAGGCGGCTCTGACTCCCCCGGGGACCCGAGACCCTGGGGGAGTCTTCTATTTCCGGCGGAGCCTCTGCGCCGCACAGACTCGCGGCGGGTGGCTTCCGAGGGCATGCGCGGGGGCATGGCTCCCGACCGGCAGAACCACGCGTCCACCGAAGGGCGCCCGTTCCGCCCAGAATGACGCGACCAGGAAAACGGCCGATCGAGGTTGTCACAGATTCATCGACGAGCGGCACCGACCGGGCCTCAGCCCCCGGGGTAGAACCGATCAGCACAGAACTAGCGGTGTTCGCCGGTGGGGCACTCCTTCGAGTGTTCCAGCAGGAGCGGCTTGGAACGCGTGTCGCGCGGCCTCCAGTTCTGCCACTGCTTGAGTCGATAGCACACCGCCTTCGGGCGCGCCTGATCTCTGGCGCTCAAGACCCAATCCTCATACATAGGCGAGATGTCATTGGCGCGCAGGCGGAGCTTCCGCGCCTCGCTCACCGCTCGCTCGAGTTGTGCGTCCGCCTCCTCGAAGCTGGCCGCTGCCTTGCCCGTGCTCAGCGCTCGAAGGTGCTGCTTCGCAAGTGATCGATGTGCTCGCGCCGACGCGAACAAGAGCATGGGATCCGCTTCGCGAACGGCTAGGCCTCGAGAAGCGGCGTGCACAGCTCGGCTCCAGTCTCCCTTCTCTCCTTCAATCCTCGCCCAAGCTAGAAACATGCCTCGGTCCTTGTATCCAAGGTCCGCCGCCCGGGAGAACTGTGCTCGCGCGTCGACAGTTCGGCGTGGTCTCCAAGCGACGTAAGCCATCCCCAACATGGCAAGGAGATGCGCATCGTCGGGGGTTCGGACGAGCGCCCGACTGAGTAGTTGTTCGGCTTCGACGGTACGGCCAGCGTTCAGCAGTAGACGCGCCTGCCTAGCCGTGTCTCGGGTGACTGCAGCCTGCGAAGCGGAGGGCCCCTTGCCCTCGATGGCATCCACGGCGTTCTGTAGTTGAGCCTCACGTGGCGAGCCCCTGAGTTCTGACCGCACTAACACAGCAAGATTCCCGTCGATCGCGAAGCGAGGGGTTTCATCATCCAAGCTGGGCGCCACTACCAAGTACAGCTGCTGAAGCTCATCCGTCGCCCCGGCCACAGCGAGTTCGCCCATCGCCAAGACCCTTGCGAGCTCGACCGTAGTCATCGGCCTGCCTGTGAGCGCGAGGGCCTCCAAGGCTCGCCTGGCGCCCGCCGACAGCATGTCCATCTCCCGCTGCAGCGCATACCTCCGCACCTCGTTGCCATCGTGGGCCTTCCAGTCGGCAATCACCTTGCTGACCTCGGACTGCCCCTTCCTTACGGCGGCCGCGATCAGTCGAATGAGGTCTCCCATGTAGAGCGGCGACCCTTCGCAAGCTTCCACGATCCCAAGTCGATCCTCCGGCGACAGTTCGGCGGGATCAAGACCGGTAGCACGCCACCTCTTGTCGATAAACTCGATTGCATCGGGCACGGCCAGACCCAGGATCTGGGTTGCTGTAGCCCCCATGCCGGCGAACTTACGACGACTGGTAAGCAGGACCTTGCTAGCTGTGGCTGGGGCCTCCAGGGTGACGAACTCGACCACGTCCTCGCGCTCTTCATCGACAGAATCCAAGTCGTCGATCACGAGAAGTACGGGCAACTCGTTAAGCATGGCGAGGACCTGTTCCTGCTTCTCCGGCAGAGGAAGGTCTTGGGACGCAAGGTCGCCATAGTCCAGCAGAATTCTGTCTAGGCACTCTTCGAGGGTTGAGAAATCAGGTGTGGGGATGTCCACGACCTTGTCCGTGGCATAGCGGCGACGCTTGGCACTAAGCCAGAACGCACCGCAAAGTGACGCCGGAGCATTCTCTAATACCTCAGATGCGAACGCGTAGGCGATTGCGGACTTACCCTTGCCACCATCGCCCACCAACATCCACCGGTTTCTACGCGGATGACTCAGCCAAGCCCTCAGTTGCGCCATCTCGTTGCCTCGACCCACAAATTCCTGAACGACCGTTTCCGCTGACGGGAGCGTGTCGTCCAGAGGAGCGACGGAGCCCAACTCGAGTGGGCGAGCGGCCCGTTCATAGAGTTCCGCTAGGACGCCCTCAAGCTCAGGCACACCTTCGGCCGTCTCAAGTCGTTTCAGCACGCGCAGGGCTGCGTCGACCGCTCGGATAGCGTCAGCCGGCTCGATCTCCCTGGTGCCCGGGTGCGCTGCGGGGTCGCGTGCGTTCTTGACCTCCTGGGCCCACTGCACAAGCTGGGACTTGCTCGCGTTGGCGTGTAGACCTCGCCATCGGTCCGGAACCAAAACGTCGTAGTGGTGCTCGATTAGCTGCCTGAACACACCAACGTCCAGGAAGTCGAAGTCGTCCTCGCGCTGCCTGACTACAGCCCCGCGCGCCTCAGATGCGCTTGCCTTGTCGTGAAGCGCATCCCACGTCCCCTGGCCAAGCGACTTACGCAGTTTGTCCACCGCTTGGTCTGCGTACTCGACAACTAGACAGGATCTGACGTGCCCGACCACCGCGTTCCTGAAGTGCAAGAAGACCGCCTCGTATACGAGGACATCCGTAGGCGTATATGTGTAACCGGGCATCGGCACTTCCCCCATGCGCATCGCTCGTTGACTCGTGGTACCGCACCCGCACCCTACGACTCCACTCGGTCGCCGGCGTATTGATCACCTTGGCCCGCAGCTTCTAGCACCTCAGCGGCAAAGCCCGCTTTGCCGCTGAGGTGCCTATCGCGACCCGTCTTCGCCGTCGTGACTGGTGATCAGTCCAAGTTCCGATGTAAGGGCCAAGTCGAACGTCCTGCGGCGCGCCACAGCCGGGGACTGGCACTTTGGGGAAAGGATCAGTTCGTGGATGCCGTGACAGCACCTGACTCGACGACTAGCCCCAGCCAAGTCGACAAGGTTGACCCGCCCCCGCCAGCGTCGACCACAGTGGCCGGCGGACCGACCTGGTTGCGAGTTACCTTGCGTATCGCGGCGCTGGCAGCCATTGGCGGTGCGGCAGTCATCGTGCTCTGGGGGCCAGCCACGACAGAGTGCCAAACTACGAACGCCACGGTCGAGAAGGACCAGTCGACTAGCGAGAAGCAAAGCAAGTCGTGCGACGAAGTGCGGCCCGACGTCGTTGACGTGCTGCCGCTCATCGCGCTCGCGGGGGTTCTACTTCTTGGTGAACTCGCGGAGGTGTCCATCCCGGGCCTTCTCACGCTGAAGACCCGCGTCGAGGAGCAGGAGGTCCGGCAAGAGCGGCTCGAGCGAGAGTTGCTAGAGGTCAGAGTCACAGCATCGCAAAGCCAGTCCGTAGTTAACCAAAACTACTGGCCGGACTCTGCCTACCAGAATCCTCAAGAAGCAAGTCGTTCCGCCCACAAGAAGGCAGATGCCGAAGGGGCGGACGAATCGCTACATGACGACCTAAGGGCTGCGCCGTCGGAGTCCCCGGACTCGGCAGCCCTCAAGTACCGCGTTCTGGAAGCGTATGAGCGGTTGTCTCCGTTTGTGTTCATCGCCCAAGACCTGCAGCGCTTGCCAGCGGAACAGATCTACCGCCGTATGCCCCCGCCGTACCGTTCCGTTCTCGAGCGCTTGAGTCCGGCGGATTTGGACCGCCTCATGGAGTGGTTCAAGCGGTTCAGGCGCGAGATCGACTCGGTCCGGGCCGTAAGGAACAGCGTTGCGCACCCCCCAGCGTTGGTAACTGAGGCCGACCTCAACGCCACTCTGGATACGCTTCAGACACTCACCCGAGAGCTGGAACGTCGAGGACTTGTATCCTCCGAGTTCGACCTCTGAGGGCCGTCCGCGTCCAGGCGCCGCGTAGGCGGGTCGCCTACATCCGACTCAGAATCTCGGATTTCTTGGCCTGGAACTCGTCTTCAGTCAAGATGCCAGCATCTCTGAGTTGACCGAGCCTCTGAAGTTGGTCGATCGGATCCGGATAGGACGGGGCTTGCCCGGGCACTTGTTCGGGCGTCGCGCTGTTTGTGCTCTGCTGCATCGGGGAGACGCCCTCGTGCCGCATCGTGTTCTGGTTGCGCTGAATCGCGAGCCGGGCAGTATGTGCGGTCTCGTTGATCGCTCGCTGCCCCTCCCGAAAGTTTGGGATGTCCTCTAACGCAACAAGCTCCACCCGCGTGGGTCGCTGGATGTGGACTACAACGGTGCCAACACCGCGAGCCTTCTGAGTCATAGATTGACGGACGTCAACGTCGAGGAGTGCCGATACCGGAACCTGTTGGGAGTCGGTGCGTAACGTGCCCTTCTCAAAAAACAGATAGTGGGCAGTCAGCTTGTACTTCCCAGCACCGATGCCGGTGATGGGCTTCCCTACGGCTTGCCAAATCGCGTCCGGGTCTCGATCGGGAGTGGTGGATGTCTGGTCCATCTCCGGTCGGAATCGGTCCGTCCACTTGGTCCCGTCCCAGTACCGATGGCCCCCCGCGCTGGGATACCAGCCAGCCTGCGGCGTGTTTGCTTCGCTCATGGGCTTCTCCTCGCGGTCGGTGGGCTGCAGACGCTAGCCCTTTGATCGCCCTCGTGTGCGACGAACCCGCGGCGCAACGACAGGTATTAACGCCATTGATCGCCTTTAGGATCCAGTCGCCCAGGGATTGTCACGGCTCATCGAGTCACCCGGCCCCTCGGAGGAAGGCCTTCGCATCAACCGCCCCATTCCGCCGCCTTCGCAGGGCATCGCGGTTAGCCCTTACGAGTCACGAGGGCGCGCCGCCGACCCACACATGGGGTCACTCGTCGCAACTCGGACAGAGGCCGGTACTCGATAGCGCGTACGAGAAGCATCTTTGGCAGATCGCTGCCTCTGCTTCCTCGCGAGGTCCCTGTCTCGACCCGGAGTCCTGGCGAGTCGACAGAGGGAGAATCCAACCTCCGTCGTCTGGAAGGACGCCTTCAGGGAGGGTCGAAACACGCCCCTCGTGCCACCAGAGATATCCCGCCTCTATGTACATCAGCGCTTTGCCGTACTTGTCGGTGGCTCGGATGTAGGAGTTGGACTCGGTCCGCCAAAGGTATGCAGTTTGGTCCCGGAGTCGATCCAACTCTGCGCTGACGACCTGTCGGTCGTAGTCCGTCCAGCGGCGGTTGTAGGCGATCGCATCGGCCCGCGTTGCTGGCGTTCCTCTGGTTTCACGCGGGTACTGACGGGCGCTCGGTTCAAAGTCATGGGCCACGCACCCATCTTGCTCGTCCAAGCTCGAAGCGTCACGGATTAGCGACTCAGACGGCGGACCGGCGACAGTCCGCCGCGTACTAGGGATCTGTGGCGGGCTCCGCTGGCTCCACCGCGATTCAATTGACGCGTCCAGCGGATGTCGGACTGATTCTTACGAAGCGCAACGACGAGGACGTGACTCCGTTTGAATTGAGGCTCACGTCTCGTCTGGAGTCTTCATGTCCAAGCACCAGCCCTACTCGCGCCTGGAGTTCAGGCGGCGGCTCAAGGCGTGGATCCTGCGCAACGTGAAGCTGGTGGGCGCCGTGACGGCCGGCCTAATTGCATTGATCGCCCTCTTCGTGGGCCTTCTGCTGCTCGCAGCGCCGGGTTCCCGCTTGACGTGGTGGCTACTGGGGGCCGTGCCAACGGCAATGGTGGCCGCGTATCTGCACCTCATTCACACCGCCTTCATCGCGCACGACGCCGAGGCGATCTGGCACGTGAGGGGCGCGTGGGGAGAGGACGACACGAGCGACGAGCTGCGGCGGGCCAAGAGGAAGAAGGTTGTGTGGGGCTGGGTCGACAGCCTCGAGCTGCCGGTCGGCGACATTGATCATCTGGTGGTGACACGCCGAGGCGGCTTGGTCGCTGTGGATTCGAAGTGGCGCAGCCGCATCAACGACGCGGCCGAGATGGCGCGGGCAGCACAGAAGGTGCGTCTCCGAGCGGAAGCCTTGACACGCGACCTGCTCAAGGGCGACTCGCGCGGAGCCAGGCGCGCGAAGGTCAATCCGTTGAGCGTTAGGGCGGTCGTTGTCTTGTGGGGGCCCGCCCAACACGGCGTTCCCGAGGGGGTGACCGTCGACGGAATCGAATTCATAGCCGGCAGGAACTTCGTCGCCTGGCTGCGGCGACTCGACGGTCACACCGTCGACCAAGCGGCAGCAGATGACATCGTTGACCAGTTGGAGGCTGGGCGCTTCTCCGCCGAAGCAAAGGCTGGGGCAGCCCGACCGTAGGGCCGTGACGGCTAGGGCATTCCTCCGCCTGCCGGCTCCATGCGGACCGGCTCCCGCGGCTGCGGCGTGTCAAGTGATCCCTGTTGTTGCCTGGTCAGATTCGAGCGATGACCCTGACGGCAGTCGGATCCATGTCATCGTGAAATCATGAGCTCTACGACCTTCGAGGCACACGGGTACGTGATCGATCTCGAACGGCTTTACGAGGCCATGTACGACCTTCGGGTAGTCGAGGGTGACCAAGTTGTGTTCAACGGCAGCCGAGATCAGGTGCGCGGCAAACCCATGCGCGCGATGAAGCGTCTTCTGCACGACCTGTTCGAGGTACCGGCGACAGACAACTACCACTACACCGGGAACCGCGTTCGCACAGCCGCCAAAGAGCATCTTGAGTCTCTCGGATGGGCCACAAACGAGCCCCGAGGCTCGGCAAAGTACATCTTGCACAGAGAACTGGACGGTCGCACGTTTCTGCTGATGTGGAACCCAAGCCGAGGCTTCCTCTGGCCCGAGCGCTCAGAAGTCTTGCGACAGACAAACGCGGGGCATGCTGTCCCAGCAGATTGGTCTGTGGGCCGTCGGACGTTCGGCTTCTCAGTCGGCGATGTCGTCTACTTGATGCGCCTAGGAGATGGTCCGCGGGGGATCGTGGCGAGCGGGTCAATCATCGACCCGACCGTCCGCCGCGCGGCGCACTGGAACGGCGAGAAGGACAAATTGGCCAACTACGTCGGTCTGGCATGGGATCGAGCAGTCGACGACAGCGAGCTCCTTCCTGAGAACGTCCTGCGCAGTGAGATACCGAAGTTCGATTGGGCTCCGCAAGCGGGTGGCGTTCAACTCGACGCTACCGTCGCGCAGACCCTCCTCCGCCTCTGGTCGGGTCTGGCGCCAAATCCACCTCTCGCTGACCCGACGGATAGAAGGCAGGCCCGAGAAGCTGGCTACATCGCCGACGCAGCTGTACGGACCGCAATCGAGAAGCACGCTGAGCGAATCTGCGCCGAGTACTACGAAGACGAGGGCTATGCCGTCGACTTCGTCGGCGCGTTTAGGTCCTACGACATCCACGCCGTGCACAGGATCACCGGTGAAGTCCGACATGTTGAGGTGAAGGGTTCGTCAGGCCGAGGCGAAGCCGTCGAACTCACATCTGGCGAGGTGGACCACGCCGTCACCTACCAGCCGACGGACCTCTTCGTTGTTGCGCAGATCAACTGGCGGGTCGACCGGACACAGGTACTGTCCTCGGGCGGGATCGCAACGCGGCACTCAGACTGGCTTCCCGCTCCGGACGACCTGACTGCAGTCCGCTTCAGGTACCGAGTGTCCGAGGACGGCGATGTCGTTTAGTACTAACAATCGTGCCGCGTCACGCCTGTGCGTCTTACCGCCGCGTGTCGGCGCCGGGAGAACATCCGGATCTGATGGGCGGACCACTACCTGTCGAAGGGTCCCGGCACCGAATCCACTCGCTGGGGAGCTCAGCCAAACAGCTCGCCCAGCCAGTGCTCCTTCTTCTTGCCGCGGTACCCGCTGGACCCCTCCGAGCGACGGTCACGATCGTCGGAGGTGGCTCGCGTGGGGTTCTGCACATCGCGGGCCGGTGCGGCGGGGGGTACGGCGGAACGCGACGCCTCCGCCTCCGCACGTTCGAGGATCTTGTCGAGCTCACCACGGTCGAGCCATACGCCCCGGCATTCCGGGCAGTAGTCGATCTCCACGCTGGCGCGCTCGCTCATGACCAGAGTCGTTGAATCGTTGGGGCACTTCATGGGAATCCTCCTTGGCACGGACAACTTCACTCAGACTAGGTCGGCATTGCGCGAGCAACGGCTCCGCTCCTCACACGCGTGGACCACCTCGCCTGGATCGGCCGCGACAGTGGCGTCACTCCGCCGCGAATGGGCCGTATGTCCAGAGTTGAGTCCAGGGGCATGTGTACGTCGGACCCGTCCTGAGGATCGCGGCCTGGCGCCGCGACGGCTATAGCGTGACTGTGAGAGTGAGTCCTTCTAAGCCGACGCGGTCTGGGGTGGGGACGGAGCCAGCACTCCGGCCGAACGCGCACAGCTTGACGCGGCGGCGATCCACGCCCACGCCCATGCGCAGCGCCCGTCGCGGCGCGGTAGGCCGCGGGCAACGCGTCGGGCGCCACCACGCAGCGCCGGTCGAGGCGTTCACGCGTGCGCACTCGATACCGCGCGGCCAGCCCCACTCGCCGGGCGACCCGCCGGCTCACCCCTTGAGTGAACGTTCACATTCCGCGTAACCGCGGCATCCGGACCCCTTGACCTCCCGAATGTTAGCGCTCACACTCGCAGCATGTGACACCAGTCACACGGGCGAGCAGCCCCTTTGATGTGGAGGAACGACAGTGGTGAAGAAGACCTTGGTCGCCGCGGCGGCGATCTCTTTGAGCACCTTCGCTCTGAGCAGTTGCGGAAGCGACACCGACGCGGCCTCGGGGTCCGACAGCGGCAGCGACGACGGCAAGATCACGATGGGATTCGCCCAGGTGGGCGCCGAGAGTGGCTGGCGCACGGCCAACACGAAGTCCATCCAGGAGTCGGCCGAGGCCGAGGGCGTCGACCTCAAGTTCACCGACGCCCAGGGCAAGCAGGAAAACCAGATCCAGGCGATCCGGTCCTACATCCAGCAGAAGGTCGACGTCATCGCCTTCAGCCCGGTGGTGGAGACCGGCTTCGACGCCGTCCTCCAGGAGGCGAAGGCCGCCAACATCCCGGTCATCCTGACCGACCGCGCGGTCGACGTGGAGGACACCTCGCTCTACGAGACCTTCCTGGGCTCCGACTTCGTGCTGGAGGGCGAGAAGGCCGGCGAGTGGCTGGTCGAGAACGCCAAGGACGCCGACGTGGACGGTGACGGCACCATCAACGTCGTCCAGCTCGAGGGCACCACCGGCGCCGCTCCGGCGATCGACCGGGCCGAGGGCTTCGCGTCCAAGATCGGCGCCGACGACACGATCGAGGTCACCGCCTCGCAGACCGGCGACTTCACCCGTGACGGCGGCAAGCAGGTCATGGAGTCTTTCCTGCAGTCCGACGACTCGATCGACGTCGTCTTCTCGCACAACGACGACATGGGCCTCGGGGCGATCGAGGCGATCGAGGCCGCCGGCCTCGAGCCCGGCAAGGACATCCAGATCATCACGATCGACGCGGTCAAGGACGGCATGCAGGCCCTCGCCGACGGCAAGATCAACTTCATCGTCGAGTGCAACCCGCTGCTCGGGCCCCAGCTGATGGACCTGGCCGCCAAGGTCCTCGACGGCGAGGAGGTCCCCGAGCGCGTCGTGACCGAGGAGACCACCTTCACCCAGGAGCAGGCCAAGGAGGCACTGCCCGACCGGCAGTACTGATCCGCAGCGCGGCCCGCGCCACCCGCGGGCCGCGCCGCCCCCCGCCCCCCGCCCCCGGGGAGCAGCACGGCATCAGCCCCAGAGGCCGGAGAGGCCCGGGAGGCCCGAGAGGAACGAGATGACCCAGATGAGGACGCAGCCGGAGCGCGGCGCTCGGCCCGGGACGGACCGGCAGCCCGTGATCGAGATGCGCGACATCTCCATCACCTTCGGCGCCGTCCGCGCCCTCGACGGGGTCTCGGTGCGGCTGTTCCCCGGCGAGGTGCACGCGCTGATGGGCGAGAACGGCGCGGGCAAGTCGACCCTCATCAAGGCGCTCACCGGCGTCTACACGATCGACTCCGGCACGGTGCTCGTCGACGGGGAGGAGCACGAGTTCTCCTCGCCGGCCGCCTCGCAGGCCGCGGGGATCAGCACCGTCTACCAGGAGGTCAACCTGGTGCCCAACCTGACGGTCGCGGAGAACATGCTGCTCGGACGGGAGCCGCGCCGCCTCGGCGCGGTCCACGTGCGCGAGATGAACCGCCGCGCCCGCCGTACGCTCCTCCACCTCGGCATCGACATCGACCCGCGCACGGCCCTCGACGAGCACCCGATCGCGGTGCAGCAGCTCGTGGCGATCGCCCGCGCCGTGGACGTCGAGGCCAAGGTGCTCATCCTCGACGAGCCCACCTCCAGCCTGGACGCCGACGAGGTGGAGAAGCTCTTCACCGTGATGCGCCGGCTGCGCGACGAGGGCGTGGCCATCGTCTTCGTCTCCCACTTCCTCGACCAGGTCTACGAGATCGCCGACCGGATGACCATCCTGCGCAACGGCACGCTGGTCGAGGAGCGGATGCTCGCCGAGACCAGCCAGCTCGAGCTCGTACGCCTGATGATCGGTCGCGAGCTCGAGGTGCTCGACCGGCTCGACCGCGCCGCCCCGCACACGGACGCCGAGTCCGGCACCTCCCTGCTGAAGGCGGTGGG
This sequence comes from Nocardioides sp. Z35_8, assembly GCF_059621125.1. Classification (NCBI taxonomy): domain Bacteria; kingdom Bacillati; phylum Actinomycetota; class Actinomycetes; order Propionibacteriales; family Nocardioidaceae; genus Nocardioides; species Nocardioides sp. Z35_8. The sequence continues at coordinate 1,285,074 of NZ_JCAQIE010000001.1, forward strand.
CATCGGACGCAAGAACACGCTCGAGGCCACCGACCTCGAGCTCTTCGAGGGCGAGGTCGTCGGCATCGCCGGCCTCCTGGGCTCCGGCCGCACCGAGCTGGCGCGGCTGCTCTTCGGCGCCGACACCGCCGACAGCGGCGAGCTGTCGGTGCGCTCCACCCGGCGCAGGCTCCGCAGCCCGCGCCACGCCATCGACCGCAACATCGCGTTCTCCAGCGAGGACCGCAAGGCCGAGGGCGTGGTCGGCGACCTGACCGTCGCCGACAACATGCTGCTCGCCCTGCAGGCCTCCCGCGGCTGGCTCCGCCCGATCCCGCAGGCCACGCGGGCCCGTCTGGTCAGGGACTACATCGAGGCCCTCGACATCCGACCGGCCGACCCCACCGCCCTGATGCGCAACCTGTCGGGCGGCAACCAGCAGAAGGTGCTGCTGGCCCGGTGGCTGATCACCCAGCCGGAGATCCTCATCCTCGACGAGCCGACCCGCGGCATCGACATCGGCGCCAAGGCACAGATCCAGGCCAAGGTCGCCGAGCTCGCCGCGCAGGGGCTCGCGGTCGTCTTCATCTCCGCCGAGCTCGAGGAGGTGCTGCGCCTCAGCGACCGGCTGGTCGTGATGCGCGACCGTCGCAAGATCCACGAGCAGACCAACGACGACGTCAGCGTCCGCGACGTCCTCGAGATCATCGCGGGCGAGGCCCGCGAGGAGGGGCCGATCCGTGCCTGAGTCCCCGACCCGCGCGCAACGGGTGCTGCGCCACCCGCTCGTGTGGCCGGTGCTCGCGCTGCTGGTGCTGCTGCTGGTCAACGTGATCGCCAAGCCGGCGTTCCTCGACGTGCGGATGCAGGACGGCCACCTCTACGGCAACCTCGTCGACATCGCGCGCAACAGCGCGCCGGTGATGCTCGTGGCCCTCGGCATGACGCTGGTCATCGCGACCCGGGGGATCGACCTGTCGGTCGGCGCCATCGCGGCCATCGCGGGAGCGGTCGCCTGCACGCGGATCATCGGCGCCGGCGACGAGGCCGCGCTCGGCACGGCCGTCGCGGCGATGACCTACGCCATCGTCGTGTGCATCGCGCTGGGCGCCTGGAACGGCTTCCTCGTCTCCGTCCTCGGGATCCAGCCGATCATCGCGACGCTGATCCTCATGGTCGCCGGGCGCGGCATCTCGATGGCGATCACCGACGGCCAGATCACCACCGTCAACAACCCCTGGTTCAGCGACCTGGCCTCGGGCTTCGTGCTGACGCTGCCGCTGGCCTTCCTGGTCGCGGTCGGCATGGTGCTCCTCGCCGCGGTCCTCACCCGGCGCACGGCGCTCGGCATGCTGATCGAGGCGGTCGGCATCAACCCGGAGGCCAGCCGGCTCGCCGGCGTGCGCGCCCGCACCATCATCTGGACCGTCTACGCGTTCTCCGGCCTGTGCGCAGGCCTCGCCGGCCTCGTGATCGCGGCCAACACCAACTCCGTCAACGCCAACAGCCTCGGCCTGTGGATCGAGCTCGACGCGATCCTCGCGGTCGTCATCGGCGGTACGTCGCTGATGGGCGGGCGCTTCTCGCTGGCGGGCACCCTCATCGGCGCGCTCTTCATCGCGACCCTGACCCGCACGATCCCCAACATCGGCATCCCCTCGGAGGTCAACTACCTCTTCAAGGCGATCGTCGTCATCGCGGTGTGCCTCCTCCAGTCGCCGAAGGCGCGCGCCCTCCTGCGCGTGCGTCGGCCGGGAGCGCCCACCCCCGTCCTCGCGAAGACAGGTTCCGCCCGATGAGCGCCGTCACCGTTCCGCCCGCATCGGTCTGGGACCGGGTCCGGACCTACCGCCCGCCCCAGCGCTACCTGCCGATCATCGCCACCGCGGCGCTGTTCCTCGGCCTCTACGGCCTCGGTGGGCTGCGCTACGACGGACTCACCGACCCCCAGGTGCTCATCAGCCTGCTGATCGACAACGCCTTCCTGATCGTCCTCGCCGTCGGGATGACCTTCGTGATCCTCACCGGCGGCATCGACCTCTCGGTCGGCTCCGTCGTGGCGCTGTCGACGATGATCGCCGCCAAGACGCTGGACCTGGGCTGGTCGCCCTACCTGTCGATGGTCACCGTGCTCGCGACGGGCACCCTCCTCGGGCTGCTGATGGGCCTGCTCATCCACTACTTCGACATCCAGCCGTTCATCGCCACGCTCGCGGGGCTGTTCCTGGCCCGCGGGCTCACCTACCTGATCAGCGTCGAGTCGATCTCCATCAAGGACCCCACCTTCACCGAGCTGGCGTTCAGGACCGTGTGGATCGGCGACTACTACATCCGGTGGACCGCCATCATCGCGCTCGTCGTGGTCGCCGTCGCTGCCTACGTCCTGGCGCGCACCCGCTTCGGCCGCACCGTCTACGCGATCGGCGGCAACGAGAGCTCGGCGATGCTGATGGGCCTGCGGGTCGCGGCCACCAAGGTCGGCGTCTACGTGATCAGCGGCTTCTGCGCCGCGCTGGCCGGCCTGCTCTTCTCCCTCTACATCCTGTCGGGCAACAGCCTGCACGCCATCGGCATGGAGCTCGACGCGATCGCCGCGGTCGTCATCGGCGGCACGCTGCTGACCGGCGGCCGTGGCTACGTCCTCGGCTCGCTCCTCGGCGTGCTGGTGCTCGGCATCATCAAGACCCTCATCGCCTTCGACGGGACCCTGAGCTCCTACTGGATCCGCATCATCACCGGCGTGCTGCTCCTGGCGTTCGTGGTCGTGCAGCGCTTCGCCACCAGGCGTCGGGCATGACCGAGTCCTCACCCACGCCGGACGCAGTGCCGGCGCACCAGCGACGTACGCCGGTCATGGCCGACGTGGCCAGGCTGGCCGGGGTCTCCCACCAGACGGTCTCGCGGGTCATCAACGGGCAGAGCAACCTGCGCCCGGCGACGCGGGAGAAGGTCGAGGACGCGATCCGCCAGCTCGGCTACCGCCCCAACACGGCCGCTCGCGCGTTGGTCACCCGCAGGTCCGCGACCATCGGCGTCATCGGCTCCAAGAGCGGCTACTGGGGTCCCTCGACCGTGCACCGCACCATCCAGGCCGCCGGCCGCGCCGCGGGCTACTTCGTCAGCTCGGCCAACCTCCAGAGCCTGACCCGGGAGGAGCTCGTCGACGCGATCGACCACCTGCGCAACCAGGGCGTCGAGGGCATCGTGCTGATCTCGGCCACCGACGACGCGGTCGGCGTCGCCCGGGCGCAGGAGCAGTGGGGCGTGCCGGTGGTCGTCGTCGAGGGCGACCCGCAGAAGGCCCGGTGGACCGTCGGCGTCGACCAGGTGGCCGGCGCCGAGCTCGGCACGCGCCACCTCGTCGAGCTGGGGCACACCGACATCGTCCACCTCGCCGGCCCGCAGGACTGGACCGAGGCCCGCGCCCGCCTCCAGGGGTGGCAGAGCGCGATGTACGCCGCCGGGCTCCGTCCGTCCCAGCACGTCACCGGCGACTGGTCGGCCGCCAGCGGCTTCGAGGTGGGGCGCGAGATCGCGACCGACGAGGAGGTCACCGCCGTCTTCTGCGCCAACGACCAGATGGCCCTGGGTCTCCTGCGGGCGCTGAGCGAGGCAGGCCGCACCGTGCCCGACGGGGAGCGCGGCGTGAGCGTCGTCGGCTTCGACGACATCCCCGAGGCGCCCTACCTCATCCCGCCGCTGACGACCGTCCGACAGGACTTCGAGGCCGTCGGTCGTCGGGCCATCGAGATCCTGCGCGCCGCCATCGCCGACGAGCCCGCCCCCGACCGACTCATCAGGCCCGAGCTCGTGGTGCGAGCCAGCAGCGCCGCACCCGTCGAGAGGACACCCTCCCCATGACCGACCGCACCGAGCAGTACGTCGTCGGCGTCGACTACGGCACCCTCTCGGGGCGCGCCGTCGTCGTCCGCGTCTCCGACGGCGCGGAGCTCGGCACCAGCGTCCACCCCTACCCGCACGCGGTGCTCGAGCGGTCGCTGCCCGCCCACCTCGCCGGCACGGAGCGCCCCCTGGCACCGGAGTGGGCCCTGCAGGTGCCCGAGGACTACCGCGAGGTGCTGCGCGTCGCCGTCCCGGCCGCCGTCGGGGCCGCCGGCATCGACCCCGCCCGGGTGATCGGGATCGCCACCGACTTCACCGCCTGCACGATGGTGCCGACCCTCGCCGACGGCACCCCGCTCAACGAGGTCGACGGCCTGGCCGACCGGCCGCACGCCTACGTCAAGCTGTGGAAGCACCACGCCGCGCAGGGCCAGGCCGACCGGATCAACGACCTCGCCCGCGAGCGGGACGAGCGCTGGCTGCCGCGCTACGGCGGGCTGATCTCCTCGGAGTGGGAGTTCGCCAAGGGGCTGCAGCTGTTCGAGGAGGACGCCGACCTCTACGACCGGATGGAGCACTGGGTCGAGGCCGCGGACTGGATCGTGTGGCAGCTGTGCGGCGCCTACGTCCGCAACGCCTGCACCGCCGGCTACAAGGGACAGCTCCAGACGTTCGAGGGCCACGACGGCGCCTACCCCTCGCCCGACTTCCTCACCGCGCTCGCGCCCGGCTTCGGCGACTTCGTCACCGACAAGCTCGAGCACCGCATCGGCGCGCTGGGCGAGCGCGCCGGCGCGCTGACCGCGGAGGCCGCGGCGTGGACCGGCCTGCCCGAGGGCATCGCCGTGGCCGTCGGCAACGTCGACGCCCACGTCACCGCGCCCGCCGCCCAGGCCGTCGGCGCCGGCCAGATGGTCGCGATCATGGGCACCTCGACCTGCCACGTGATGAACGCCGAGGTGCTGCGCGAGGTGCCCGGCATGTGCGGCGTCGTCGACGGCGGCATCGTCGACGGGCTCTGGGGCTACGAGGCCGGCCAGAGCGGGGTGGGCGACATCTTCGGCTGGTTCGCCGAGCACGGCGTGCCCGCCTCCTACACCGCGGCCGCCGCGGCGGCCGGTGAGTCGGTGCACGAGCACCTGACCCGGCTCGCCGCCGGGCAGGAGATCGGTGAGCACGGGCTCGTCGCGCTCGACTGGCACTCCGGCAACCGGTCGGTGCTCGTCGACCACGAGCTGTCCGGGCTGGTCGTCGGGCAGACGCTCGCCACCCGGGCCGAGGACGTCTACCGGGCGCTGCTCGAGGCGACCGCCTTCGGCACGCGCATGATCGTCGAGACCTTCCGCGACAGCGGCGTCCCGGTCGAGGAGTTCATCGTCGCGGGCGGACTCGCCCAGAACGCCCTGCTCATGCAGGTCTACGCGGACGTCACCCGGCTGCCGCTGTCGATCATCGACTCCGCGCAGGGCCCGGCGCTCGGCTCGGCGATCCACGCCGCGGTCGCTGCGGGGGCGTACGACGACGTGCCGAGCGCCGCCAAGCAGATGGGCAAGGTGCGGCGCCACGTCTACGTGCCCGACGAGGCGCGCGCGGCGGCGTACGACCCGCTGTTCGAGCAGTACGTCGCGCTGCACGACCACTTCGGCCGCGCGACCACCACGATGCGGCGGCTCAAGGCGATCCGGCGCGACGCCGTCGCCCGACGCGCCGCTGCGACCACCCACGGAGGAAACCCCGCATGAGCATGACGTCCGTTCCCACCCCCGAGGTCTGGTTCCTGACCGGGAGCCAGGGCCTCTACGGCCCGGAGACCCTGGACCAGGTGGCGTCCCAGTCGCGGGCCATCGCCGATCGCCTCGGCGCGAGCGACGACCTGCCGGTCACGGTGGTGTGGAAGCCGGTGCTGCTCGACGCGGCGTCGATCCACCGGCAGATGCTCGACGCCAGCTCCGACCCCGGGTGCGTCGGTGTCATCGCGTGGATGCACACGTTCTCGCCGGCGAAGATGTGGATCGCCGGTCTCGACGCCCTGCGCAAGCCGTTGCTCCACCTGCACACCCAGGCCGGCATGGAGCTCCCGTGGCCCACCATCGACATGGACTTCATGAACCTCAACCAGGCCGCCCACGGCGACCGGGAGTTCGGCTACATCCAGTCCCGCCTCGGCGTCGCCCGCAAGACCGTCGCCGGGCACGTCGACTCGCCGGGCGTCGCGCGGCGGGTCGCGGTCTGGGCGCGCGCGGCGCTGGGTCGCCACGAGCTGTCGCACCTCAAGCTGGCCCGCTTCGGCGACAACATGCGCGACGTCGCGGTCACCGAGGGCGACAAGGTCGAGGCGCAGCGGCGCTTCGGCGTCTCGGTCAACACCTACGGCGTCAACGACCTGGTGGCCGTCGTCGACGAGGTCGCGGACTCCGACATCGACAAGCTGGTGGACGAGTACGTCGACACCTACGCCGTCGCGACCGAGCTGCGGCCGGGCGCCGAGCGCGCCGACTCGCTGCGCTACGGCGCCCGGATCGAGCTCGGCCTGCGCCAGTTCCTCACCGCCGGAGGCTTCGGCGCGTTCACCACCAACTTCGAGGACCTCGGCGGGCTGCGCCAGCTCCCGGGCCTCGCGGTCCAGCGGCTGATGGCCGACGGCTACGGCTTCGGCGGCGAGGGCGACTGGAAGACCTCGGTGCTGCTGCGCGCCACCAAGACCATGGCCGCGGGGCTGCCCGGCGGCACGTCGTTCATGGAGGACTACACCTACCACCTGGTGCCGGGGCAGGAGAAGATCCTCGGCGCGCACATGCTCGAGGTCTGTCCCACCATCACCACCGGGAAGCCGTCGCTCGAGGTGCACCCCCTCTCCATCGGTGGCCGCGAGGACCCGGTCCGCCTGCGCTTCACCGCCGACCCGGGCCGCGGCGTCGTCGCCGGCCTGTCCGACCTGGGCGACCGGTTCCGCCTGACGGTCAACGACATCGACGTGGTCGAGCCCGACGCCGACCTGCCGCTGCTCCCGGTGGCGTGCGCGGTGTGGGAGCCCCGGCCGTCCCTGTCGACGTCCGCCGAGGCGTGGCTGATGGCGGGCGCCCCGCACCACACGGTGCTGTCGAAGGCGGTCGGGGTCGAGGCGTTCGAGGACCTCGCCGAGATGACCGGCGTCGAGCTGGTGGTCATCGACGACGAGACGACCCCGCGCAGCTTCAAGCGCGAGCTGCGGTGGAACGCGGCCTACCACCGGCTCGCTGAGGGACTCTGATGTCGGGCCCGGTCTCGGACGACCTCCTGCACGAGGTGCTGGCGGCCAACCTGGTGATCCCGCGAGAGGGCCTGGCCACCCTGACCTGGGGCAACGTCAGCGGCGTCGACCGCGACCGCGGCGTCTACGTCATCAAGCCGTCGGGGGTGCCCTACGACGAGCTCGCCCTGGAGCACCTGGTGCCCGTCGAGGTCGAGACGGGGCGCGTGCTCGCCGGCGACCTCAAGCCGTCGACCGACAGCGAGACGCACCGGCTGCTCTACCTCGAGCACGCCGGTCTCGGCGGCGTCGCGCACACGCACTCGATGTACGCCGTGTCCTTCGCCCAGGCGGGCCTGCCGGTCCCGATGCTCGGCACCACCCACGCCGACACCTTCAACGGGCCCGTGCCGATCACCCGGACCCTCACGGCCGAGGAGTGTGGGCGCGACTACGAGCTCAACACCGGCCGCGTCCTGGTCGAGGCGATGGGGGCGGATGCGCTCGGCGTGCCGGGCGCGCTCGTCGCTGGCCACGGCCCGTTCACCTGGGGTGCGACGGCCGCCGAGGCGGTGGAGCACTCGGTGATCCTCGAGGCCGTGGCCGAGATGGCGATGCGCACCTTGACGCTCAACCCGGCGGCCTCGTCACCCGACCACCTCTTCGCGCGACACTTCACCCGCAAGCACGGTCCGGACGCCTACTACGGCAATCCCGACCGCACCCTCTCGAGCCCTTCCTGATGACTGGAGCAACGATGGACTCACGTCCCCTCCCGCGCACGCCCTTCTCCGCCTCGGTCGTCGGCCTCGGCACCTGGCAGCTCGGCGCCGACTGGGGTGAGGTCAGCGAGCCAGACGCGATGGCCGTGCTGGAGGCCTCGGCCGAGGCCGGCGTCACGTTCTACGACACCGCCGACGTCTACGGCGACGGCCGCAGCGAGCAGCTGGTCGGCCGCTTCGTCCACGCGCACCCCGACGCCGGCTTCACGGTCGCGACCAAGATCGGCCGGCGGATGGACCAGGTGCCGGCCAACTACGTCGAGCCCCACCTCCGCTCCTGGCTCGACCGGTCCCGCACCAACCTCGGCGTGGACACGATCGACCTCGTGCAGCTGCACTGCCCGCCGAGCGAGGTCATCGACGACGACGCGACGTACGACGTCCTGGACCGCCTCGTCGACGAGGGCGTCATCACGGCCTACGGGGTCAGCGTCGAGACGTGCGCGCAGGCGCTCAGCGCGATCGCCCGGCCCGGCGTCGCCAGCGTGCAGATCATCCTCAACGCCTTCCGGATGAAGCCGCTCGACGAGGTGCTCCCCGCGGCCCGGGCCGCCGGCGTCGGGATCGTCGCCCGGGTGCCGCTCGCCTCGGGGCTGCTGACCGGGAAGTACGACCTCGACACCACGTTCGCCGAGGACGACCACCGCACCTACAACCGCGACGGCAGCGCGTTCGACGTCGGCGAGACCTTCTCCGGCGTCGACTACGCCACGGGTGTCGAGGCGGCGCAGGAGTTCTCCGCTCTCGTGTCCTCCTCGGGGCTCGACGTCACGCCGGTCCAGGCCGCGATCGCGTGGGTCTGGCAGCAGCCGGGCGTCTCGTCGGTCATCCCGGGTGCGCGCAACGTGGACCAGGCGCGGGCCAACGCCGCCGCCGGGCAGGTCGGGGAGCTTCCTGCCGCGTTCGTCGACGGCGTGCGCGACCTCTACGACCGGCGCCTCAGGGAGCAGGTCCACGGCCGCTGGTGAGTCCCGCCCCGCGTTGTCGGGGTCGACACTCCGACACCGGATCGTGCGCGTGAACCGCCGCGGTCGGAGGGCCCTCGCCGGCCTCAGCCGTGCGCAGGGCCGGCCAGGGCCAGTGCCTGGTCGCGCAGGCGGGTGGCGCCGATGCTGCCGCTCCACCGCGCGACCTCGGCCGCCAGCAGCCTGGCGCCGTCGACCTCGCCGCGGTCCCGGGCCAGCTCGGCCAGCAGGATCAGCTGGGACAACGTGCTGGACACGGCGCCCGCCCGGGCCGCGCTGGCCGCGGAGTCCTCCCACATCTCCCGGGCGGCCGAGGCGTGGCCGTCCTCGTTGCGGTGGTCGCCCAGGTGCCGCAGCGCCTCGTAGCGGAGCACGTCGTCGGCCGTGTCCTCGGCGGCGGCCAGGCACCGGTCGTAGTGGACAGGCGCCCGATGCCGTTCGCCGTAGAGGTTGTCGAGGACGACGCCCAGGTAGAAGTCCGCCCAGCCCTCGCGGCGCCGGTCGGGGCTGGTGCGCTGGAGTGACTCGACGCGGGCCCGCAGGTCGTCGACCCGACGTCGGTCCCGACCCTCCATGGAGGCGAGGGAGGTGCCGGGCAGGAAGATCTGGGCGATGAACTCGAGACGGGCGGACAGCAGCTCGAGGTCCCAGCGATCGGCCTGGGTCCCGTGGGCCTCGATGACCGGTCGCCGGCGCTCGACGGAGCCGGGATCGGGCGACTCGCCGGTGAGGTAGGCCTCGGCGATGTCGAGCTCGACGAGGACGAGGCACAGGCTCGGGTCCGTCTCGTCGGAGACGGCAGCGAGCGCACGCGCGTCGTCGAGCCTCCCGGCCCGCAGGAGGGCGCGGACGCCGCGCACGAGGGCAGGACACGAGGTGGGCGTCGTCATCTCGGGGACGGTAGTGAGCCACCGGAAGTGACCGCCAGCTAATGGTTCACCCGGGTGAACCATCGCTGCGCGACGGGTCCGTGCTGTGCCATTCTCGGCTCATGAGGGATGTCGTCGACGAGCACGTCGAGACGTGGGCGCGCGAGCTCCCGGGGCTGGACCCGATCAAGGAGGAGATCCTGGCGCGCATGGCCCGCATCGTGCGCGAGGTCAGCGAGGGCCGTGCCCGCGGCGTCGCCGCCGGCGGGGCGGCGCCCGGGGAGTACAAGACGCTCCTGATGCTGCGCAAGCAGGGCGAGCCCTACCAGCTGAGCCCATCGGCCCTCGCCCGGGTGCTCGGTGTCTCTCGCGCCGTCGCCTCCACCCGCCTCGGGGTCCTCGAGGACAAGGGCCTTGTCCGGCGCGCCCACGAAACGCACGACCGCCGCCGCGTCACCGTCGAGCTGACCAGCGCAGGTCACACGCTGGTCGATGCGCTGCTGGAGGGGGAGGAGCGCCGCGAGCGCGACATCCTCCGCCCGCTCGACGAGGACGAGCAGAACGAGCTCGCCGAGCTCCTGCGGCGGGTGGTGCTCCACCTTCCGGTCACCGACTGATCCGGGGCCGCTCGGCGACGCTAGGGGCGGCCCCATGGGAGTCGACGTGCGGGGATGCCGATGACCGCGACCGCGACGACCGCGCAGGTGGGGTCCGAGGTCGAGCCGCTCGGGCCTCATCGTGCTCGTGCTCGCCCTGTGCGGCACCTCCGTGTCGTTGATGCAGACCCTGGTCGTGCCGCTGCTCCCCGACTTCCCGAGGCTGCTGGGCACGACCGCTGTCGGGCGTGATCTACGAGCTGTTCGACTGGCAGGCGGTGTTCTGGGGCAAGCGACGCCGCTTCGTCGACGGCGTGCGCGACCTCTACGACCGGCGCCTCAGGGAGCGGGTCCACGGCCGCTGGTGAGTCCCACGCCGCCCTCCCGACGCGCGTGGGAGGAACGACGCGCAGGCGGCGTCATGGTGGTGCTGGCGGCTCGTCTGCGTCGGTCCTTCTTGCGGCGCAGGTCCCGGTTCAGCCTTCGGTCGCCGTGGTAGAGGATGCCTTCCCAGTCGACGGGGCCAGGCGTGTCTGGCTTGTGGGTCACCGGACTCGGTGACGCCACGGGCACGAAGAGCCAGTTGACGACCCCCATCGTCATGTCCGCGAGGGAGTTGCGCACGCCGATGTAGGCGCGGATCGCACCGGCAGCCAGGACCGCGTTGAACAGCGCGAACGCCACGTTCCCCCAGTTCTCGTGGGTGTAGCCCCGCCAGGCCGTGATCAACGCGTAGATCACCACCAGGTAGGGCACGAGGACGTGCAGCCCGGGGGCCGCGGTCCTGTTGCGGACCTTGGGAGTGCGTGCAAACGGGATCTTCTCGCCTGTGAATGCCTGCTGCATGGACTTGAGCACACCGGCCAGGTTGACCGGGAGGAGGACGAGGTTGAAGCCGTAGATCCGCAGCACGTCGAGCCGACGGTGCCCGCTCAGGTGCAGGTCGCTGGCCATGCAGAGGAAGTAGGGCAGGGCAGCGCCGACCACGAGGGGTGAGAGCAGTCGGCCGTCGTAGGGGTAGAACAGCAGCAGGAGGAGCGCGAACGATGCCCATGCGATCGAGGCCATGTAGTTGAACCGAAGGGTGAACTCGCCCCAACCGATGGGAATGCCCGCGGCGGCGCGCGACCTGCGTTGCGCCCAGAACTTGGGAAAGATCAGCAGGCCTCCGTTGGCCCAGCGCCGACGCTGCACCACGAGGGAGCCGTAGTCCGGCGGGGTCGCGCTGTAGCTCAGCCGTTCGGGGTAGTTCATCAAGCGCCAGCCAGCGGCGGCGAGGTCGATGCTCGACTCGGTGTCCTCGATGACGGTGCGGTCCTGGATGTAGGTGCGGATCTCGAAGCCGGCCACCGTCTCGACCTGGACGATGTCGTCGAGCGCGCGCCGGCGGATCACGGCGTTGGCGCCGACCCAGAAGGTGGCGTTGTGGTGGGTCATGCCCTGGTGCAGGATGTGCTGGATGTCGGTCGTGGCTCCGGCGATGCGTTCGATACGGGTGGGCGCTCCCCGGTAGGAGGAGTAGGGGGTCTGGGCGATCGCGACGTCATGGTTCTCGGGCTGCTCCAGGAAGTAGACCAGCCGCAGGCAGTAGTCGCGCAGGAGCTGGGAGTCGGCGTCGAGGGTCAGCACGTACTCACTGCCCGGAACGGTGATGTCGCCGGCCTGCGCATCGCTCGCGGACACCTCGACGAGGATCGTCCCCTCCGCCGACGGGGTGGGCCGCCAGGAACGGCCCATCAGCCCGAGGTAGGCATTGATGTTCATCGCCTTGTTGGCCTCTTGGGACAGCGACGCATAGCTCTTGCGCTCGAAGCTGTCCAGCTTCGCTCCGAAGATCCAGGTCAGCCGACGGTGCAGCTCACGGAGCCGAGTCGCCGACATCTGCCCTCCCTGGTCGATGGCCGCCTCGATGGCCAGCAGCGACAGGCGGAGCTCGCTGGCCAGTCCCACGAGGACCTGGTCGACGAAGAACTCCGCGACGTGGTCGGCCACCACTTCCTCGTCGGCCATGTGGTCCAGCCACTCGGCAGCGGCGCGGTACTCCGCCGCGAGCGCGGCCAGCTGGCTCGAGCTGGCGAACGGCGCGTCCCCCAGCTCCCGGTGCGCCGCCCCGTACGCGGCAGCCGCCCGGGCGTGGGGCACGGCCATCGCCTCCTCGATGTCGCCGATCAGCCCCCGTGTGGCGTTCAGCCGCTCACGGTCGACGGGGTCACTGGGAGAGGGCGGGTCGTCGATCAGGAGCACCACGCGGAGGTCGGGATACTCCTGCAGCGCCGCGCTCCACAGGGTGAGTCGCACGATGTCCGGTTCCTCGGCGTAGGACGGGATGAGGACAGTGAGGGAGTCGTGGCTGTCGTCGAAGTGGCCGTCCAGGAGACCGCGCGGCACGCGCTCATGGGTCCGGAACCTCGTGAGCGCCCCTTGACGAGCGACGAGATACATCAGGGCCGAGAACGTCAGGGCGGTCACCACGGTGACGTAGGAGAGCGCCTCCATGGTGAAGCGGAATCCACCGACGTCGTTGAGGAAGTGCCGCACGACCGACGAGACGACGTACGCCAGCCAGAACAGGCACGTCGCGGTGATCGCGATCCGACCCCAGGTCAGCTTCGCAGTGCTCGGCCGGGGGTGGACGATCGGCAGCGGCTCGGAGCGGCGCTCCGAGCCCCACTGCCGCCGGCGTCGAGGCACGTCGTGGGTGTCGGTGGCATCGCGCGCCGGGGTGGTGGTGGCTGACATCTCGAAAACGCTCCCCGCACAAGAAAGTGGATTGTCGTGCCGGCCCCCCGGCGCGCCTCGTAGGGTAATCACAGGCGAGCGAGGGCGCGCTGAAAAGGCCGGATCCACAGCGCGCGCGGGGGAGTAGAGAGTTGCAGCTGGTCGAGGGACGACGTTTGTCGTGGAGCCGTGTGACCATCGTGCTGGTGGTTGCTGCCGCGTTGGCGTTCGGCTCCCTGCGGGGTTGGGGCTGGTTCCAGGATGCTCGCGTGGAAGTGACCCAGGACTCGTGGTTCGCCGGCTACGTCGACGTGACCGCGACGCCGTCCCTGACGTTCGAGGAGCCGCAGGACGGTGCGGGCGTCAACGCGGTGCTGTCCTTCGTCGTCGCGGCAGCCAGCGACGCCTGCACCCCCTCGTGGGGCACCTACTACTCACTGGCGGAGGCCGACGAGCAGCTCGACCTGGACCGGCGGATCGCGCGACTGCACCAGCTCGGTGGGACCCCGATGGTGTCCTTCGGCGGACAGGCCAACGCTGAGCTGGCGACGTCGTGCTCCGAGGTGGGCGACCTGTACGACGCCTACCACGCGGTGGTCCGGCGATATGACCTGCAGGTCATCGATCTCGACATCGAGGGCGAGGCGCTGTCCGACACGGCCGCCAACGAGCGTCGTGGCGCGGCCATCGCGCGCCTGCAGGACGAGACGGGGGTCAAGGTGTGGCTCACGCTCCCCGTCGCACCCGACGGCCTCACCCAGGACGGACTCGAGGTCGTACGAAGCATGCTCCGCGCCGAGGTCGACCTCGCAGGAGTCAACGTCATGACCATGAACTTCGGGGACAGTCGCGGGCAGCGCCAGACCACCGGGGAGGCTGCAGTGGCGGCCTTGAACAGCACCCACGACCAGCTCGCCCAGCTCTACGACGACGCTGAGCAGCGCCTCACCGAAGCGCAGCTGTGGCGAGCGCTCGGCGCCACTCCGATGGCGGGACAGAGCGACGTGGAGGGTGAGGTGTTCACCCTTGACGACGCCCAACACCTCAACGCGTTCGCCGCGAGCAAGCGCCTCGGACGCCTCTCGCTGTGGTCGCTCAACCGTGACCGCGAGTGCAGCAGCAACTGGCCCGACGTCACCCAGGTCTCCGACTCGTGCAGCGGGGTGACGCAGAGCCCGGGCGAGTACGTGCGGGTGCTGTCCCGCAGGCTCGATGGCGCCCCGGTCCCCGAGCCCACCGCAGTCCCCCCCAGCCCCCTGATGACGGATGATCCCGCCACGAGCCCCTACCCGATCTGGGATGCCGACACGGTCTACGTGGAGAGCCAGCGGGTCGTCTGGAAGCGCAACGTCTACGTGGCCAAGTGGTGGACCAGCGGCGATGTGCCGGACGACCCGACCGTCGCGGCATCTGCGACGCCGTGGCGACTGGTCGGCCCCGTGTTGCCGGGCGAGACCCCCGAGCCCACTGCCAGCGTTCCCGCCGGGACCTATCCGAAGTGGAACGCCCGGCAGGTCTACGAGGCGGGCGACCGGGTGCAGTCGGGTGGCACGGCCTACGTCGCACAGTGGTGGACCCAGGGGGTCAGCCCGCAAGCACCCTCGACCGTCGACACTCCGTCCCCCTGGCGGCCGCTGTCGGCGAAGGAGGTCGCTGCAGCCTCCCCGTCCACGCGCAGTGCGCGGTGACCTGACACCCGATCCCCGACCCGACCCCCGAGCCGCCGCCACACCTGAGACCGCCCGCCGACCTCGGCCACGTCGTCAGGACGGATCGGGGCCGAACAGGCATCGTCCGCGGACGCGACTAGGGTCGCCCCCATGCGAGCGGACGTGCGGGGATGCCGATGACCGCGACCGCGACGACCGCGCAGGTGGGGTCCGAGGGGTCGAGCCGCTCGGGCCTCATCGTGCTCGTGCTCGCCCTGTGCGGCACCTCCGTGTCGTTGATGCAGACCCTGGTCGTGCCGCTGCTGCCCGACTTCCCGAGGCTGCTGGGCACCACCGCCGACAACGCCTCGTGGCTGGTCACGGTCACGCTGCTGACGAGTGCGGTGGCCACGCCCATCCTGTCGCGCCTGGCCGACATGCACGGCAAGCGCCGCATGGTCGTGGTCTCCCTCCTCGTGCTGCTGGCCGGCTCGTTGCTGGGGGCGGTGAGCGACTCTCTGGCCGTGCTCATCGTGGCTCGTGCCATGCAGGGTTTCGCGCCTGCGCTGATCCCGATCGGCATCTCGATGATGCGCGACGAGCTGCCGCCGGAGCGGATCGGTGGTGCCGTCGCCCTGATGAGCGCGACGCTGGGCATCGGCGGTGCGGTGGGGTTGCCGCTGTCGGGCGTGATCTACGAGCTGTTCGACTGGCAGGCGGTGTTCTGGGGCAGCGTGGCGATGTCCTCGGTGATGCTGGCGCTGGTCATGCTGGTGGTGCCGGAGTCGGGGGTCAGGACGCCCGCCCGGTTCGACTGGACCGGCGCGGTGCTGATGTCCGTCGCGTTGACGTCCCTGCTGCTCGGCATCTCCAAGGGTGGCTCCTGGGGCTGGACGTCGCAGTGGACCCTCCTGTCCTTCACCGTCGCGGTCCTCTTCTTCGCGCTGTGGGCGCCGTGGGAGCTGCGCACGGGCGAGCCGCTGGTCGACCTGCGCACCTCGACGCGGCGCCCGGTGCTGCTCACCAACATCGCCTCCCTGCTCGCCGGTTTCGCGATGTTCACCAACCTCCTGGTCGCCACCCAGCAGCTGCAGATCCCCGCCTCCACCGGCGTCGGGTTCGGCCTCGACGTCACCGAGGCGGGCCTGGCGATGCTGCCCGGCGGCGTGCTGATGGTGCTGATGGCGCCGGTCTCGGCCTCGATCACCCGCCGGTTCGGCGCCCGGATCACGCTCGTGGCGGGTCTGTGCATCACCGGCTTCGGCTACGTCGTCCGCGTCCTGCTCGACGCCAGCCTCGCCCAGCTCGTGATCGGGGTGTGCATCGTCTCGGTCGGTATCGCGGTGAGCTTCGCGGCGATGCCGGTGCTCATCATGCAGTCGGTGCCGATCGGCGAGACGGCTGCCGCCAACGGCCTCAACACCGTCGTCCGCGCCATCGGCACGTCCACCTGCTCGGCGACGGTGGCCGCGATCCTGGCCGCGGGAGTCGTGGCCGGTGACGCCTATCCGTCCGAGGCCGCCCTGCACTCGATGAGCTGGCTCGCCGCGGTGGTCGCGTTCGCCGCTGCCGGGGTCGGGTTCATGATCCCGGCCCGCATCGCTCCCGTCCTCGCCGGTGCCCCGGAGGTGCCCGGCGCGCCGGCGGCCGGGGTGCGCGGCGACGCCGTGCGCCGCGCGGACATCGGCGCCGAGGTCGTCGTACGAGGTCGGGTGCAGCGCCCGGACGGCAGGCCGGCGCGACTGGCGGTGGTCTCGATGCTCGACCACAGCGGGCGCCAGGCCGACTGGGCCCGCACCGACAACGACGGCCGCTGGTCGGTCGTGCTGCCGGGCGCCGGCGAGTACCTCGTCATCTGCTCCGCCGAGGGCTGGGCGGCGCGCTCCGAGCTGCGCCAGCTCGCGCCCGACGCCGTGCCCGTGCTGCACCTCGACCAGCGGCTCACGGTCGCGGGGGTGATCTCACGTGGCGGGTGGCCCCTCAGCGACGCGCTCGTCGTGCTCACCGACTCCTCCGGCGAGGCCGCCGGCGCCACCCGGACCGACGAGGAGGGCCACTACGAGATCGGGATGCCGCCGCTGGGTCGCTACGTCCTCACCGCGCTCGACCCGCGCACCGGTGCCGCCGAGTCCGAGGACGTGGTGATCAGCGCCCAGCGACGCCGCTTCAACCTCGTGCTGCCCGACCTCCCCGCGCGGGCGGGTGACGGCGGCACCGCGTAGCCCAGCCGCACGGCTCAGGCGGGGGAGCGCACCATGCTGTTGCTGTGGAGGAGCGTGAGCCGCGCCTTCACGCTGAGCAGCGTCTCGATGATGAAGTCCTCGCGGCCGTTGGTGAGGCGGCTGATCGGGACGGACACGCTCAGGGCGTCGACGCTGTTGCGGTCGAAGGGGAGGGCGACGGCGAAGCACCGCACGCCGATGCACGACTCCTCGCGCTCCACGGCGTAGCCGGCGACCGCCGCGGTCTCGACGATCTCGAGCAGGCGCTGCTTGTCGGTCGTCGTGTGCGGCGTGAGTGCGCTGATCTCCTCGGGGATGAGCTCCTCGCGCACGGCCACGGGCTGCTCGGCGAGGATGGCGCGGCCGAGCGCCGTGGAGTACGCCGGCAGCCGCCGGCCCACGGCCGAGTGCATGCGGAGCGGGTGGATCGACTCGCGCTTGGCGGTGTAGACCACGTCGGCGCCGTCGAGGCGGCCGAGGTGGACGGCCTCCTCCGTCGCCGCGCTGATCTCGTCCATGCACGAGCTCGCGCGCGCCAGCACGGGGTCGCCGTCGAGGTAGGCCGAGCTGACGATCAGCGCGTGGATGCCGACCTGGTAGACGCTGCCGGTCGGGTCGGTCTGCACCCATCCGCGCGCCGTCATGGTGCGGAGCAGCGCGTGCAGGCTGCTCTTGGGGATGCCGAGTCGAGTGGCGAGCTGCAGCTGCGTGCCGGGCCCGTTGGTGGCGAGGTCGTCGAGCACGTCCAACGCGCGTGCCGCGGACTTGACCGGGGCGCTGCCCGAGGGCGTCGGCGCGGCAGATGGGTTCATGGCGGGTCGCCTCTTCTGTGATGGGTTCGGGAGCAGCCACTGCCGCCACCGTCGGGGGTGCGTGCACCCCTGTTGACAAGAGTTTACATACATGGACGGTTCACGTACATGGATTGGTTTCTTGGTGTTGACCTGTGATGGTGCTCACGCTAGCGTCCTTCCCAGTTCAGCCACGGGAACGAAGTTCAGAGACGCGAGGAGTGTCCACAAGTGATCCAGGTTCGCTATTCCACGTCACCGTCGGGAGCCGAGACGGCGACCAGCGCCGACCTGCGCGACAACTACCTCTGCGAGGACCTGTTCCGCGACGGTGAGGTGCACGGTGTCTACACGCACGACGACCGGATGGTCATCGGCGGCGCGGTCCCGGCCGGGGGGCAGCTCGACCTGCCCGCGTGGGACGTGCTCGGCGCCACCTCGCACCTCGAGCGCCGCGAGCTGGGCGTCGTCAACGTCGGCGGCGACGGGCACGTGCTGGTGGACGGGGAGAAGTTCGAGCTCGGCCACCTCGACGGCATCTTCGTGGGCCGCGGCAGCGACGTCTCCTTCACCGGCACCGACGCGGCGTTCTACTTCGTCTCGGCGCCCGCGCACGCCACCCACCCCACGACGTTCCTGAGCCACCAGGACGTCGAGCCGCTCTCCCTGGGCAGCGCCGACAGCGCCAACGAGCGCAACCTCTACCGCTACGCCTGGGGCCAGGAGCTCCAGACCTCGGTCCTCCAGTTCGGCCTCACCGTGATCTCCGACGGCTCGGTCTGGAACACCTTCCCCCCGCACCTGCACGAGCGTCGCACCGAGGTCTACCTCTACGTCGACCTCGACGAGGACGACCGCGTCTTCCACTTCATGGGCGAGCCCGGCGCCACCCGCCACCTGGTGGTGCGCAACCGCCAGGCCGTCATCTCGCCGCCGTGGTCCATCCACTCCGGCGCCGGCACCGGGTCCTACGTCTTCATCTGGGCCATGGCCGGCGAGAACAACACCTACACCGACCTGACCCCCGTCGACGTGGCCGACCTGTGACCACCCTGACCGCGACCTCGCGTCGTTCCCCGTTCGACCTGCAGGGCAGGACGGCCGTCGTCACCGGCGCCGGTCGTGGCCTGGGCCAGGCGGTGGCCGTCGGCCTCGCCGAGGCGGGCGCCGACCTGGTGCTGCTCGGACGCCCCGGCAGCCAGGACGCCACGCGCGAGGCCGTCGAGGCGCACGGTCGCGAGGCCGCGGTCCTCGACCTCGACGTCTCCGACCACGACGCCGTGGCCCGGGTGGGCGCGGAGGTCGCCGCCGCGCGCCAGGTCGACATCCTGGTCAACAACGCCGGCATCATCGAGCGCGAGGACACCGTCGACCTGACCCCGGAGTCCTGGCAGCGCGTCGTCGACACCAACCTCAGCGGACTGTTCTTCCTGTCCCAGCACATCGGTGCCTCCATGGTGGAGCGCGGCCGCGGCAAGATCGTCAACGTCGCCAGCCTGCTCGCCTTCCAGGGCGGCATCCGGGTGGTGTCGTACGCAGCGAGCAAGCACGGCGTCGCCGGGATCACCAAGGCGCTCGCCAACGAGTGGGGCCCGGCGGGCGTGCAGGTCAACGCCATCGCGCCGGGCTACATGGCCACCGACAACACGACCGCGCTGCGCGAGGACCCGGACCGCTCGCGGTCCATCCTCGAGCGGATCCCCGCCGGACGGTGGGGCACCGCCGCCGACATCGCAGGCGCCGCCGTGTTCCTCAGCTCCTCCGCCGCCGACTACGTCAACGGCCACGTGCTGGTCGTCGACGGTGGCTGGATGGCCCGCTGACCGACCCGTCCCCGACCCGGACGTCCACCCCCCGGAGCCGCCCCCGCGGCACCACGACCCCCCTCTCGGACCTCAACCCCTGCCAGCCTCTGGCACCAAGAAAGAAGGATCGATGATGAAGTTCACATCTCGTCCAGCCGCGGCCGTCCTCGGCCTGACGCTGGCAGCCGCCGCCCTCACCGGCTGCAGCGAGGAGGCAGGTGGCGGCTCGTCCGGCGGCGGTGCCGAGGCCGGCGGCTGCAGCCCGTCCGACATCAAGCTCGTGGGCCAGGTCCGCAACGAGTCCAACCCGTACGAGGCTGCCTGGCTCGACGGCGGCGACGCGTTCGCCGAGTCGGTCGACCTCAGCCAGGAGCGGATGACCTACGACGGCGACTCCACCAAGCAGCAGGAGCAGATCAGCCAGCTGCTCGCGGGCGACACCGAGTGCCTGGTCATGAACATCCTCCCGAACGGCGACTCCGACACCCCGCCGATCGTCGAGGGCGCGCAGGAGGCCGGGGCCTACCTCGTCACCCAGTGGAACAAGCCGGCCGACATGAACGTCACCGACCACGACCAGTGGCTGAGCCACATCACCTACAACGGCGTCGAGTCGGGCAAGCAGATCGGCGACGCGCTGGCCGAGGCCATCGGCGGCTCGGGCGGCATCATCGCCCTCCAGGGCATCCTGGACACCGGCGCGGCCAAGGACCGCTTCGCCGGGCTCGAGGAGTCGCTGGCGGCCAACCCGGACGTCGAGCTGCTCGACGACCAGACGGCCAACTTCTCCCGCGCCGAGGCGCTCGACGTCACCAAGACGCTCCTCACCAAGCACGGCAAGGACCTCAAGGGCATCTGGGCGGCCAACGACGACATGGCCCTCGGCGCGCTCGAGGCGCTGAAGGCGGCCGGTCGCGACGACGTCGCCGTCGTCGGCATCGACGCGGTCCCCGACGCGCTCACCGCGATCGAGGACGGCTCGATGACCGCCACCGTCTCCAGCGACGGCCCGTGGCAGGGCGGCATCGGCCTGGCCATCGGCTACTGCGTCGCGACCGGCGAGCTCTCGGTCGACGACATCGAGGAGCGCGCCTGGTTCGCCGAGCAGTTCCTGATCCAGGAGGACAACGTCGCCGACTTCATCTCCCCCGAGGTCGACGAGTCCGAGTACGCCTGCGACAACCTCTTCAGCCGCTCGCAGGGCGCCATCTCGTGACCATGACATCCCCCGCCGAGGACGTCGAGGTCGTCGCGACGCGCCCCCAGCCTCGGCGGGGGGTGTCGTTGCGGGACGCCGGTCCCCCGATCGCGCTCCTCGTGATCTTCGGTGTCTTCGCAGCCCTCAGCTCCGACTTCCGCACACTGGGCAACGTCCAGAACATCATGGACACGGCGGCCGTGCTGGCCGTCGTGGCCTGCGGGATCACGTTCGTGCTGATGATGGGGTCGATCGACCTCTCCGCTCCCGGCGTCATGGGTGCCTCGGCGATCGCCGTCGCCCTGCTCGTCGCCAACAACCGCAACGACAACGACCTCGGCCTGCTCGGGGTGCTGGTGGCCGTGCTGGTCGGCGCCGCACTGGGCTGCGTGAGCGGGCTGGCGCTGGTGCTGCTCAAGGTGCCGTCGTTCATGACGACGCTGGGCGTCTCCGCCGTCGGGCTGGGCATCGCCACGCTGATGTTCGCCGGCGTGCAGCCCAACATCTCCGACACGATGCTGGAGTCCTGGGCGGTCGACCGCCTGCTCGGCTTCTCCTACCTCACCTGGATCGCGGCCGGCTGCGTGCTGCTCGGCTACCTCGTCCAGCGCTACTCCCGGCTCGGACGCTACGCGTTCGCGATCGGTGGCGCCGAGGAGGTGCTCGCCCTCTCGGGGGTGAAGGTCGCTCCCTACAAGGTGGCCGCGTTCACCCTCGCCGGCTCGTTCTACGGGCTCGCCGGGGTGATGGTCACCAGCCAGCTCGGCGCCGGGCTCGTCCAGGCCGGACGCGGCTACGACTTCGCGGCGATCACCGCGGCGGTCGTCGGCGGCACCCTGCTCACCGGTGGACGTGGCGGGATCCTCCACTCCACCGTCGGCGTCCTGCTCGTCACCGTGCTCACCAACGGCCTGGTCCAGGTGGGCGTCAGCCCCTACTGGCAGGGCGGTGTGCAGGGCCTCATCGTCGTCGCCGCGGTCGCCGCGGCCGTCCTCCCCCAACGTCGAAGGAACCAGGTGACGAAGTGACCACCGATGTCCAGCAGGCGCCCGAGGTGCCGGCAGCAGCCCCCGTCCACGCGCTCGAGGTGCGCGGGCTGGTCAAGCACTACCCCGGCGTGAAGGCCCTCGACGGCGTCGACCTGGTCGTGCGCCAGCACGAGGTGCTCGGCCTGGCCGGCGAGAACGGCGCCGGCAAGTCGACCTTGCTCAAGGCACTCGTCGGTCTCGTGCGACCCGACGCCGGAGAGATCTGGGTGCGCGGCGAGAAGGTGCGCCTGCGCAGCGTCGTGGAGGCCGCCGACCACGGCATCGGCATGGTGTTCCAGGAGCAGTCGCTGGTGCCCAACCTCACCGCGGCGGAGAACATCGTGCTCGGCAGCGAGGGGCCCGGCGTGCGCCGTGGCCTCTACCGCTGGGACACGATGCGCCGCCTCGCGCAGGAGCAGCTCGACAAGATCGGCTCCCACATCGACCCCCTGGCCCGCACCGACACCCTCACCTTCGCCGAGCGCCAGATGGTGGAGATCGCCAAGGTGCTGCGCATCGAGGAGCGCTCCCAGCACGCGCCGGTGATCATCCTCGACGAGCCCACCTCGGTGCTGGAGTCGAAGGAGATCGAGACCCTCTTCGCCCAGGTGCGCCGGCTGCGGGAGTTCGCGTCGGTCGTCTTCGTCTCCCACCGCCTCGACGAGGTGCTCGACGTCTGCGACCGCGTGGCCGTGCTGCGCGGCGGCCAGTCGGTGGGGGAGGTGCCCACCGAGGGCGCCGCCCCCGGCGACCTGCACCGGATGATGATCGGCTCGACCGGCTCCGAGGACCACTACCACGACACCGCCGCCCGTCGCGCCGACGAGGAGCGCCGTCCGATGCTCAGCGTCCGCAACCTCTCAGGCGCCACGTTCCGCGACGTCGACCTCGACGTCCACGCCGGCGAGATCGTCGGGATCGTCGGCGTGCACGGCTCGGGGCGCGAGGACGTCTGCCGCGCGCTCTTCGGTGCCGAGCCGACCACCGCGGGCGAGGTCACCCTCGACGGCGAGAAGCTCGAGCTCACCGGCACCCGGGCGGCCTGCGCCGCCGGCATCGGCTACGTGCCGGCGGAGCGCAAGATCGAGGGCATGGTCGGCCCGATGTCGGTCGCCGACAACATGACCCTCACCAAGCAGAAGGCCCGCTGCACCGGTCCCCTCGTGGCACCCCGCAAGCAGGCCTCCCTCGTCGACAGCTGGATCGAGCGGCTCTCCATCCGCACGCCCCACCGCGGCACCGCGATCCAGCGGCTCTCCGGCGGCAACCAGCAGAAGGTGGTGCTGGCCCGCTGGCTCGTCGCCGGCGACATCCGCCTGCTCCTCCTCGACCACCCGACCCGCGGCCTCGACATCGGGGCCCGCTCGGAGGTCTACCGGCTGATGCGCGAGCTCGCCAACAGCGGCGTCGCCACCGTCCTGCTCGCCGACAGCCTCGAGGAGGCGATCGGCATGTCCGACCGGATCATCGTGATGAACGACGGTCGCGCCACCAAGGAGGTCGCCTGTCCCTCGGGCGCCAAGCCGACCCCCCTCGACCTGGTCAAGGAGATGGTCTGAGTGACGACCCCCGTGCTCGCCACCCCGGCGGCCGAGCAGCCCGTGGTCCACGGCGGGCCCACCGTCGGCCAGCGGCTGACGTCGTTCATGCCGCTCATCGCGCTCCTGGCGCTGCTCGCTGCGCTCACCATCGCCGACCCCGACTTCTTCACCCAGCGGAGCCTGATCGCGGTCGTCCGCACGTCGGCCCCGCTCGTCGTCCTCGCCGCGGGCGCCACCCTGGTGGTCCTCTGCGGGGGCATCGACCTGTCGATCGCGGCCCTGTGCTCGCTGTCGACGGTGTTCTTCGCGATGTGGCTGCCCGACCTCGGCGGTCTCACCGTGCCGGCGGTCATCGCGGCGGCCGGCGCCCTCGGGGCGGTGCAGGGCATCGCCCACGTCGTGCTGCGCATCCCGTCGTTCATCGTCACCCTGGGCGGGCTGAGCATCTTCTCGGCGGTCGCCCTCGTGATCTCCGACGCCGGGCCGATCCGGATCGTCGACCGCGAGGCGACGAAGTGGATCACGATGTACGTCGCCGGGATCGTGCCGATGTCGTTCTTCGTGGCCGTCGTCGTGGTGGCCGCCATCGCCCTGGTCCTCAGGCTGACGCCCCTGCAGAGCTGGGTGACGGCGACCGGCTACTCCGAGTCGGCGGCCCGCCTGGCCGGCACGCCGGTCGACCTCGTCAAGGTCGGCGCGTTCATCGTCTCGGGCGCGTGCGCGGGCCTGGCCGCCGTGATGCTCGTGTCGCGCAACTTCAGCGGCAGCCCGACCATGGCCGACAACCTGCTGCTGCCGGCCGTCGCCGCGATCGTCGTGGGGGGCACCGCCATCACGGGTGGTCACGGCAGCCTGTGGCGCTCGCTCGTCGGCGCCCTCGTCATCACGCTGCTCCGCGTCGGGCTGCCCATCGTGGGCGTCCCGTCCGCGTGGGAGCAGATCCTCTACGGCGCGATCATCGTCGCCGCCGTCGCCCTGACCCTCGACCGCTCGAAGGTGCTGATCATCAAGTAGTCCCGACCCCGACTCCCCGACGTACGTCCCACCTCCGCTCCGACCCTCGGAAGGCCACCATGTCCGACACCACCTCGCTCCTCCCCGCCGTCCAGTCGTTCCTCTCCTCCCCGAAGAAGCTCCTGATCGACGGCGAGCTCGTCGACGCCAAGGACGGGCAGACCTTCGACACCGTCAACCCCGCCACTGAGGACGTCCTCGTCAAGGTCGCACAGGCCTCCGCGGTGGACGCCGACCGCGCGGTCGTCGCGGCCCGCACCGCCTTCGAGCACGGCTCCCCCTGGTCGCGGTTCTCCCCCCGCGACCGCTCGCACCTGCTGTGGCGCATCGGCGACCTGATCGACGGGCACGCCGAGGAGTTCGCGCAGCTCGAGTCGCTCGACAACGGCAAGAGCCTCGCCTCCGCGCGCGGCGACGTCGGGGTCGCGGCCGAGCTGTTCCGCTACTTCGCCGGGTGGGCCACGAAGATGGAGGGCACCACGATCCCGATGTCGGTGCCCGGCCGGGACTTCCACGCCTACACGCGCCGCGAGCCGATCGGCGTCGTCGCGGGCATCGTGCCGTGGAACTTCCCGCTGACGATGGCCGCCTTCAAGATCATCCCCTCGATCACCGCCGGCAACACCGTGGTCCTCAAGCCCGCCGAGCAGACCCCGCTGACCGCCCTGCGCCTCGGCGAGCTGCTGCTCGAGGCCGGCCTGCCCGCCGGTGTCGTCAACATCCTGCCCGGCTTCGGCGACGCGGGCGCGGCCCTGGTGGCGCACGCCGGCGTCGACAAGGTCGCCTTCACCGGCAGCACCGAGGTCGGCAAGAAGATCGCGGCGTCCGCCTCGGGCAACCTCAAGAAGGTCTCCCTCGAGCTCGGCGGCAAGGCCCCCAACATCATCTTCAACGACGCCGACCTCGACGCCGCCGTCGCGGGTGCCGCGCTCGCCGGCTACTTCAACGAGGGCCAGTGCTGCGTCAACGGCTCGCGCCTCTACGTCCAGCGCGACGTCTTCGACGAGGTCGTCGCGGGCGTCGCGGCGGCCGCCCGCGCCATCACCGTCGGCGACGCGTTCGACCCGGCGACCACGATGGGCCCGCTGGTCTCGCAGGAGCAGCACGAGAAGGTCATGGGCTACGTCCGTGGCGCCGTCGAGGACGGCGCCACCCTCACCGCCGGCAGCCCCGACCCGGCGAGGGAGCGCGGCTACTTCTTCTCCCCGACGCTCATCACCGACGTGACCGAGCAGATGGCCGTGCAGACCGACGAGATCTTCGGCCCGGTCATCACCGCCATCCCGTTCGACACCGAGGACGAGGTCGTGGCCGCCGCCAACAACACCGTCTACGGCCTGGCCGCGGGCGTCTGGTCGCGTGACCTCGGCACCGCCCACCGCGTCGGCGGCCGGCTGCGCGCCGGCACCGTGTGGCTCAACACCTGGCACGCCGACGACGTGACGCTGCCCCGCGGTGGCTACAAGCAGTCGGGCTGGGGCCGCGAGCTCGGGTCGTTCGGGCTCGACGACTACACCGAGCTCAAGACCGTCATCGCCGAGCTCCGATGACCGCTGGCGACACCCCGCGGGACCTCATGGAGGTCCTGCGGGGGCACCGCGTCGTGCCCGTCGTGGTCCTCGACGATCCCGACCGGGCCGACGCCCTCGGTGACGCGCTGGTGAGCGGGGGCCTGCCCGTCGCCGAGGCGACGTTCCGCACGCCCGGCGCGGCCGCGGTGCTGCGCCGCCTGGCGGCGCGCGACGACCTCGTGGTGGGTGCCGGCACGGTGCTCACCCCCGCCCAGGTCGACCTCGCCCACGAGGCCGGCGCGGGCTTCGTCGTCTCGCCCGGCCTCAGCGACGGCGTCGTGCGCCGGTGCCAGGAGCTCGGCCTGCCCGTCGTCCCGGGGGTGAGCACCGCGTCCGAGATCATGCGCGCGCTCGACCTCGGTCTCGACACCGTGAAGTTCTTCCCCGCCGAGGCCAACGGCGGGCTCCCCGCCGTCAAGGCGCTCGCGGCCGCCTTCCCGCAGGTGCGCTTCGTGCCCACCGGCGGCATCACCGAGGCGAGCGCGCCGGCCTACCTGGCCCACGGCGCGGTCGCCGCAGTCGGAGGCAGCTGGATGGTGGCCCCCGACCTGCTGGCCTCCGGCCAATGGGCGGAGGTCGCGGCGCGCTGCGCCGCCACGTCCCGCCTGTCCCACCACGACTCCCAGGGAGCGCACGCATGATCGAGACCCGTCCGGAAGCCGAGTGCGAGCTCGACATCGTCGCGCTCGGCGAGGTGATGTTGCGCCTCGACCCCGGCGAGGGCCGCATCCGCACCGCCCGCCGGTTCGAGGTCTGGGAGGGCGGCGGCGAGTACAACGTGGCTCGCGGCATGCGCAAGGTCTTCGGCCTGCGCGCCGGGGTGGTCACCGCCCTGGCCGACAACGAGATCGGGCACCTCGTGGAGAACCTCGTCATGCAGGGCGGGGTCGACACCTCGCTCATCCGGTGGGAGCCCTACGACGGCATCGGGCGCACGGTGCGCAACGGGCTCAACTTCACCGAGCGCGGCTTCGGCGTGCGCGGCGCGGTGGGCGTCTCCGACCGGGCGCACACGGCGATCGCGCAGATGGCGCCGGGCACCATCGACTGGGACGACCTCTTCGGGCGCCGCGGCGTGCGCTGGCTGCACACCGGCGGCATCTTCGCGGCCCTGTCGGAGAACGCGGCAGCGGTCGCCGAGGAGGCGATGGCCGCCGCCCAGCGCCACGGCACGGTCGTGTCGTTCGACCTCAACTACCGGCCCAGCCTGTGGGCGGGGATCGGCGGCCCCGACCTCGCCCGCGACGTCAACACCCGGCTCGCCTCCCACGTCGACGTGATGATCGGCAACGAGGAGGACTTCACCGCCGCCCTCGGCTTCGAGGTCGAGCACGTCGACGAGCACCTGCGTGAGCTGCCGATGGACAGCTTCGCCGCGATGGTCGCGACCGTCGCGGAGAAGATGCCGTGGTTGAAGGTCATCGCGACGACCATGCGCGGGGTCCACAGCGCCAGCGACAACGACTGGCAGGCCATCGCCTGGTCCCCCGAGACGGGCGTCCTGCAGTCGACGGCACGCGACCACCTCGCGATCTTCGACCGCGTGGGAGGCGGTGACGGGTTCGCCTCCGGCCTCGTCTACGGGCTCCTCGAGGGCGAGGACCTCCAGACGTGCCTCGAGCTCGGCGCCGCACACGGCGCCCTGGCGATGACGACTCCGGGTGACACCTCCATGGCCACCCGCGAGGAGGTCCGGGCACTCGCCGGCGGTGGCAGCGCCCGCGTGCGCCGCTGAGTGGTGCAAACGCCGGACCCGCTGACAGCCGATCCCCGAGGATGTGAGGCGATGAGACACCACCTGACCCGCACGCACCGGTGCGCGGCCAGCCTCCTGCTCCACCGCGGTCGGACGTGAGCCGCGATCGCGCGCCGGTGGCGCGGCGGCTCGTGCGGCTCGTCGCCGTGCTCCTCACCGGGCTCGTCGTCGCCCTCACGGTCGGCACGGGCGCTCCCGCGAGCGCCCACGCCGACCTGGTGAGCACCGACCCCGCCGAGGGGGCCGTGCTCGACGCCGCCCCCGAGCAGATGGCGTTCACGTTCACCGAGGCGGTCGCCGGGGTCGCCGACGGGGTCCAGGTCTTCGACGCCGTCGGCGGCGTGGTGCCCTCGTCCTCGGCCGTCAAGGGCAAGGTGCTCACGGTCGGCCTCGACCAGGAGGTCGGCGACGGCACCTACGTGGTGGTCTGGCGGGTCATCTCCGAGGACGGCCACCCCGTCAGCGGGTCGCTGAGCTTCTCGATCGGCGCGGCGAGCGAGACGGTGCAGGTGCCACCGGCCGCCGCCACCCCCACCGACGACGTGCCGTGGACCCTCACGGCCGCGCGGTGGCTCGGCTATGTCGGCCTGCTGTTGTGCGTCGGGCTGGCGTGGTTCGTCGCGGCGGTGCTGCCTGCCGCCGACGACGACACGCGGGCACGCCGACGACTGGTCCGGGTGCTGCGCGTCGCCGCGCCGCTCACGGCGGTGGCGTGGCTGGTCGGGCTCCCGCTCACCGCCCTCTACCAGTCCGGCGGCGGCGCCGACTCGCTGATGCAGTCCGCGGCGTGGTCGACGATGGCGAGCACCGAGTACGTGGTCGCGGCCTGCGTGGCGCTGGGCGTGCTGCTCGCGACCCTGATGGTGGGCGCCGCCGGGCCCGGTCGCACGCGCGGGCGGGTCGCGCTGGCGGCCGCCGTCGTGGCCGCCTGCGCGCCGGCACTGACCGGGCACACCCGGGCGGCCTCGCCCGAGGCGCTCGTGGTGGGCGTCGACATGCTGCACCTGCTCGCCGGCAGCGTGTGGCTCGGCGGGCTGGTCGCCCTGGTGCTGGTGCTGCCCGTGCTCGCCGGGCGTGGCCCGGTCGCGGCCGACGTGCTCGCCAGGTTCTCGACGGTCGCCGCAGGCGTGCTGGCCGTCCTCGTCGTCTCCGGCACGGTGCTGGCCTGGCGGATCATGGGGTCGCTCACCGCGCTGTTCGACACCGGCTACGGCCGACTGCTGGCGATCAAGATCGGCGTGGCCCTGCTCGTGGTCGCCATCGCCGGGTGGAACAGGTACGCCGTGCTGCCGCGGGTGCGCGCCGCGGGTCCGTCGGACGACCTGGGCTCCGGCGCCCGCCTCGTGGTCCGGGCCGCCGCGGCCGAGGCCGTCCTCCTCGTCGTGCTGCTGCTGGTGACCGGGATGCTGGTCGACCGCAACCCGGAGGCCGATCGAGGCGCCGACTCCGCCGGGGCCGCGGAGCCGGGCGTGCAGACCGGCATGCTCGGCGAGCACGAGGTCGAGGTCACCCTCGACCCGCTCGCCACAGGGGCCAACACCGTGTCGGTGTCGACGCGCGACGCCGCAGGCGAGCCCTTCGAGGGCTTCGACGCACCAAGGATCCGCGTCGAGTCCGACGACATCGACCTCGGTGAGATCGCCCTCGAGTCGATCGCACCGGGGGAGTACGCCGGCGACGTGGTGCTGCCGGCGCCGGGCACCTGGCGGGTGCAGGTGTCGTTGCGGGTGAGCGAGTTCGACAACCCCGTGCAGACGTTCGCCTTCAGCGTCGGCGACGGGTGATCGGTGCCGCGATGACCAGCAACGACGACCGGCCCGGCGTGACGGGCGGTGTCCCCGTCAAGTCCGCCGCCCGCGTCCTCGACCTGCTCGAGGACATCGCGGCGCACGGCCCGGCCACCCGGGCGGAGCTGTCGCTGCGGATGGGCATCCCCAAGAGCAGCATGCACGCGGTGCTGAGGACGATGACCGAGCGCGGCTGGCTCGAGCTCGACCACGCCCGGGGCGCTTATCGCCTCGGGTTCGGCTCGATGGCGGTGAGCGCGGCCCACGTCGAGGACGACCCCGTGATCGCCCGCGCCGCGCCGATCCTCGACCGGCTGGCGGCCGCGACCGGGGAGACGGTGCACCTCGGCCGGCTGCACGGCTC
Source organism: Nocardioides sp. Z35_8 (assembly GCF_059621125.1). Classification (NCBI taxonomy): domain Bacteria; kingdom Bacillati; phylum Actinomycetota; class Actinomycetes; order Propionibacteriales; family Nocardioidaceae; genus Nocardioides; species Nocardioides sp. Z35_8. The sequence continues at coordinate 1,314,781 of NZ_JCAQIE010000001.1, forward strand.
CCACGTGGTCTTCCTCGACAAGCGCGAGTCGGCCCGCCCGGTGCCGATGGCCTCGGCCGTCGGGCGGCGGATGCCGGCCTGGTCCACGTCGCTCGGCCGGGCGGTCCTGGCCACCCGGCCCGTGGCGGTGCGCGAGGCACTGGTGCCGGGGGCGATCACCAGGATGACCCAGCACACCCGCACCGACCGCGCGGCCGTGCTGGCCGCGATCGAGCAGGCGTCCGTCCGCGGCTACGCGGTGGAGAGCCAGGAGGTGTGTCCGGGCATCCGGTGCTTCGCCGTGGCGGTCGGGGCGCTGGTGCCGGCCGGCGACCCGGTCCACGCCGTCAGCGTGGCCGTGCCGCTCGCTCGCCTCGACCGGTCCCGCGAGGCCCGCGTCGTGAGGTCGCTGCTCGAGCTCGGCCCCCGGGCGGCCGGCGGCGCACCCTAGGTCTAGACGGCGGTGCACATACGTGGACAGAGAGTCCTTCTGGTTCACCAGTCTGGATCGACTTCTTGACTCTGTGTGACCACGGTCATACGGTCAGCCCACACGTCGAGCGCCGGCACCCCCTGCCTCCCTGGCACGCCTGCCCTCGCGCCGAGCCCAACCCGAGGGATCCGTGATGAAGCTTCTCCGCAGGTCTGCCCACCCCGGCCCGCTCCGGGCCATCCGCCGCCCGGCGACCGCCGCCCTCGCCGCGCTGGGCCTGGTGGCCGGCCTCGGCAGCGTCACCGCCTCGCCCGCCGCGGCGGCTGCCGCGCCCGGTGACGACGTCGCCGCCTGGGTAGAGGTCGAGGACGGCGTGATCAGCGGCGGCCCCGCCTACAACTCCGGCGACCACGGCAACTTCTCGGGCGAGGGGTCCTACACGTTCCGCGAGAGCGGGATGGCCTCCACGATGACGGTGACCGTGCCCGAGGCGGGCGTCTACCCCGTCCACGTGCGCTACGCCGCCGGGCCGCTCAGCGCCGCCGAGAACGTCACGCGCTCGATGGGGCTGCGCACCAACGGCACCCGTCAGCAGCTCGCGTTCCCGATGACCAGCCTCCAGGACTGGGAGGCCTGGGACTTCGTGTCGACCGAGGTGACCCTCGACGCGGGTGCCAACACGCTGGCGCTGGAGTGCGACCGGTCGGTGGACTTCTGCCGGCTCAACTTCGACGCCATCCAGGTCGGCGGCACCACTCCTGACCCCTGCGCGGGGACCCCCGTCCGTCCCGGCTACCGCGCGCTCTTCGATGGCACCTTCGCGTCGTTCGACGGCTGGCGCAAGGCCGGCTCCGGCGGCTTCGGGCGCCAGACCGACTGCACGATCCGCACCATCCGCGGTCGTGGCGCGGAGTGGTTCACCACCCAGCAGTCCGCGCCCTACACGCTCAGGCTCGACTGGCGACGCGACGGCGCGGACGACGAGTCGAGCGTCTACCTCGCCTCCACGAGCCGGACCGGCGCCGACCCGGTCGGCGGCGTCAGGATCCCCATCGGCACCGACACCGGTGCGATCGTGCCGACGGGCGGCACGGCGCAGGCCCCGGACCAGGACGCCGTCGCAGCCGCGGAGCGTCCGGCTGGCGAGTGGAACTCCTACCTCGTGCAGCTCACCGGCTCGCAGGTCCGCGTCTTCCTCAACGGCACCCTGGTCAACACCTACGCCAGCGCGCAGCCCCTGGCCACCAACGGGTTCATCGGGCTGGAGAACCGGGGCGCGTCCCACGCGGTCGACTTCCGTGGCATCGAGATCAAGGACGGCGTGGCGCCCGACGCCAGCACGTCCGAGGTGCCGGTGCACTACGAGTTCGAGGAGCAGGCAGGCGGCACCGCGGCCAACACCGGCACCGATGCGTCCGTGGGGGCGGCCACGCTGGTCGGCGCCACCGGGTGGGCGCCCGACGGCGTGCACGGCGGGGCGCTCGACCTGCCGGGCGGTCCCAACGCCAACACCGCCGACCTGCCCGACAACCTCCTGCAGGGGGCCAGCGACTTCACCACCTCGTTCTGGGTGCGCCCCGACACCATGGGCAACTGGATCAACCTGTTCCACATCGGTGACGGGCTCGGCAACGCCGGCAGCTTCTTCCAGATCCAGATGCGCACCGAGAACGGCGACCGCGGCATCGCAGCGACCTTCAAGGCGAAGGGCTCGAACCTGCAGGAGCGCGTCCAGGCGCCCGACGAGGTCGACGTCGTGGCGGGCCGGTGGAACCACGTCGTCTTCACCCGCTCCGGCGCGAGCGGGACGCTCTACCTCGACGGCGAGGTGGTCGCGAGCAGCAACGACCTGACGATCGACATGGGCGACGTCGGGCCCACGGCCAACAACTGGCTGGGGCGCAACGGCTACGTCGACGACCCGTCGTTCGACGGGCTGATGGACGACGTGCGGCTCTACGAGGCGGCGCTGAGCGCCGACGAGGTGAGCGCGATCCACGCCGAGGGCACCGCCCTGCGCACCGAGGTCGCCCTGACGGTCGACCCCGCCTCGCCCTCCGTCGTCGACGAGCCGGTCACGGTCTCGGCGACGGTGAGCGACGAGAACGACGACCCGGCCGAGGGGCAGGCCTCGCTGTGGGTCGACGGAGCGCTCGTCGGCGACCCCGTCGAGGTGTCGGAGGGTGCGGTGGCGTTCCCCGCGCTGGCCCTGGCCCGCGGCTCCCACCAGGTGCAGGTCCGGTTCGCCGGCGACGCGGGCTGGCGCGACTCCCGTGCCACGACGACGCACGTCGTGCGGCGGCCGGTCGACGACCCCGACGCCCCGATCCACTACACCTTCAACGAGGGCAGCGGGTCGGCGGCGGCCAACTACGGCACCGACACCACCGTGGGCCCGGCGACGCTGGTCGGAGCGACCACGTGGGCCGAGGGCAGGTACGACGACGGCGTCTCCCTGCCCGGCGGCCCCGCCGGACCGGTGACCGGCTCGAGCCACGTCGAGCTCCCCGACGACATCACCGCGGGCATGGACGAGGAGATCACCGTCTCGACGTGGATCAAGCCGACCACCCTGCCCAGCTGGACCACGCACGTCCAGCTCGGCAAGAGCACCCAGGAGTTCTTCCTCCTGCAGTCGTCGGTCATCAACGGTGACCGGGGCTTCGCGGCCACGCTGCGCGTCGACGACGGCGAGCAGTACCGCATCATGCTGCCCGGCGACTCCGACCTGCCGCTCGGCGAGTGGACCCACGTCGTGGTGACCCTCGGCCCGTCGCCCACGGGCGGAGGCACCACTGGCCGGATCTACCTCGACGGCGTGCTCGTCGACGCGGCCACCCGCCACAACATCCCCGTCGACATCGGTGACGTGGGCGAGGGCGGGACGACGGCCAACTTCATCGGCAACACCAGCTGGAACGACCCCCGTCCGGGCGGGACGGTCGACGACTTCCGCCTCTACGGGTACGAGCTGAGCGCCGAGGAGGTCGCCACCCTCCACGCCGCCGAGCCGCCCAACGCGGCGCCGGTCGCGGTGGCGGACTCCTACTCCACCGGGGCCGACCAGGTCCTCACCGTGGACGCGCCCGGCGTGCTGGGCAACGACACCGATCCCGACTGGAACGACGTCACCGCGACCGGGCTCACCCAGCCGGCCCACGGCACGGTCGACCTGGCCGGGGACGGCTCGTTCGCCTACACCCCGAGCGACGGGTTCGCCGGCACCGACACCTTCACCTACCGGGCCAGCGACGGCGTCGCCGGCTCGGAGCCGACGACGGTGACCATCAGGGTCAACGCGGCCCCGGTCGCGGAGCCCGACGCGTTCGACGCGGTGGAGGGTGCGCCGTTGGTGCTGGCGGCACCGGGCGTGCTGGGCAACGACTCCGACGCGGACGGGCAGGAGCTGACGGCCGTCGACGCGACGCCGCCCGCCCACGGCACACTCGAGCTCGCCGAGGACGGCTCGCTCGTCTACACCCCCCGAGCCGGGTTCTCCGGCACCGACCTCTTCACCTACCGGGCCAGCGACGGCGAGGACCTGTCGCCGCCTGCCACGGTGGTCGTCACGGTGACGCCTGCGACCGGCGGCGAACCGGGCCTGCCCGACGACGGGCTGACCACCACGGCCCTCGCGGGGGCGGCGCTGCCGGTGACCTACGGCGCGAGCGGTGCGGTGTCGCTCACCCTCTCCCCGCAGTCGGCCACCGGCCTGGTCGAGGTGCGGCGCGGCGGCCACGTGCTCGCGACGGGCGCCGTCACGGGTGGGCAGGCCATGGTGCTGCTGCCGCAGCGCTCCCTTCCGGTGGGGCAGCACGCCCTGACGCTGCACTACGGCGGCGACGCGAAGCACCGTGCGTCCACGGGAGAGGTCACCGTGCTGGTGGAGGCGGCGCCGACCACCACGGTGGCGTCGCGGACGCTCGTGAAGGTGCGGCCCACGCGGCTGAGGTGGAAGCAGGACTTCCGCGTCGTCGTGCAGGTCGGCTCGGTGCTGGGCGGGGCCGGGCCGCCGACCGGCACCGTGAAGGTGCGCATCGACGGTCGCCGGGTGGCGGTGGGCCGGCTCGACGACGAGGGGCGCTACGTCGTGAGGATCCGGCGCAACCTCAACGTCGGGCGGCACATGGTGGCGGTCACCTACAGCGGTGACGCCGCCACCGAGTGGAGCAGGGACCGGCAGCGGATCCGGGTCGTGCGCTGACCCGCGCCGACACCGCGCGCAGCGAGGGGCCGCGCCGGAGTGATCCGGCGGGGCCCCTCGTCGCGTCGTGGGCGTCCTCGAGCGGGAGGCCGGGTGCGGCTCAGCCCTTGTCGTCGAGGGCGGCCACCACCCCGGCTCGCGACTGGTCCTCGCTCGCCAGCACGCCGCCGTTGGCGACGGTGTCGGGGGTGATCTCGCTGAAGACCATGCGGACGTCCTGGCGGCGTGCGCCGAGGATCTCCACCGCGCTGTCGGCGACGGCCTCGGCGAAGGCGCGGCGCTGCTCGACGGTGCGGCCGCGCAGCAGCTCGACGGTGATGTTGGGCATGAGGGTTCCTTCGATCGGGACGCCTGCGAGGGCAGGACGACGGACAGGCGGGTCGGGAATGTGAACAGATGTCAGCATATGGAACTCGGAACGGGGGGCACAACCGTCGTTCCGAGGGGCGGGCGCCGCCCGCCCGCCCGCCGCCCGCCCGAGCCCCACGAGGCCCGGTCGTCCACGTACGTGGACAAGTGGTCCAGATCGTCCAGAATGGTGGACCAGTTTCTTGACTCTGTGTGATGACGGTCATACGTTCGGCCCACGAGTGCCGGCGACAGCCACGCCCTCGAGTCATCCGAGCCAAGCCGAGGGATCCCGAGATGAAGCTTCGCCCTTCTCTTCGCGCGCGAGCCTCACGCGTGAAGTCCATGCCCACGTCGTTCGCTCCCGCGGTGGCGCTCGCGGCCGCCCTGGCGGTCGCCGGCGGCGTGGCGCCGCCCGTCTCCGCCGCGCCGGTCGCTGCCGCCGCGCCCGCGGACGACGGCGTCCTCCGGGTGCTGCTCTTCTACAAGACCGGCTACCACGCCTCATGGGACGAGGGCGTCCAGGCCATCCGCGACCTCGCGGCCGACCTGGGCGAGGAGTACGACCAGGAGGTGCAGATCCAGGCGACGGAGGACCCCGCGGCGTTCAACACCGCCAACCTCGCCGCCGTCGACACCGTCTCGTTCATGCAGACCGGCGGCGTGCTGTTCAACCTGGAGCAGCGTGCCGCGCTGGAGGAGTACATCCGCGGCGGCGGTGGCTTCACCGGCATGCACTACACCGGCTGGTCGGTGGGGCAGAGCGAGCACGACGTCAACCCGTTCTACCTCCGCCTGGTGGGCGCCATGTCCGAGGGACACCCGGAGGACCCCGGCGTGCGGCCGGGTGACGTCGTCGTCGAGGACGAGGAGCACCCGCTCACCGAGGGCCTGCCGAGCAGGGTCAACCGCCAGGACGAGTGGTACGACTGGACGGTCAACCCGGCGCCGCACGTGCGCACCCTGGTCGAGGCCGACGAGTTCTCCTACGGCATGGGTCGCCAGGGCACCACCCACCCGATCACCTGGTGCCAGGAGATCGACGACGGCCGCTCGTGGTACTCCGGGCTCGGCCACACCGAGACGTCCTACGCCGAGCCCTACATCCGCACGCAGATGAAGCACGGCCTCGCCTACGCCGCGGGCCTGCTCGAGGCCGACTGCTCGCCGCCGGTCAAGGACGAGGAGGGCTCGTGGAGCGGCGTCGTGCCGTGGCCCCTGATGCCCATCAACATGGCGCTGACCACGGACGGCAAGGTGCAGTCCTTCGGCAGCAAGGGCGGCCAGGGCGGCCCGGGCGCGTTCGACTGGACCGGCGACGAGTCGATCTACCAGGGCGGCCAGGTCGAGATCGACATCTGGGACCCGGCCGAGCCGAGGAGCATGGACATGACCCGCGCCGAGCTGCGCGCCGGGATCATCGAGAACGCCACCTACACCGACCTGTTCTGCTCCATGCAGGTGCAGAGCCCTCACACCAAGAAGGTGCTGACCGTCGGCGGCGACGACGGCCTCGGCGAGAACGCGCCCAACGACGCGTCGATGGGCGTCACCAGCTACGACACCAACAACGGCCTGCAGAACGAGGCCCCGATGCACTACGCCCGGTGGTACCCCACCGGCACGACCATGCCCGACGGCTCCGTCGTCGTCCAGGGCGGCAGCCTGAGCGGCGGCCCCGGCGGTCCGGGTGTCCTGACCCCCGAGGTCTACACCCCCGACGAGGGCGCCAGCTGGAGGCTGCTGACCGGCGCCAAGAGCGAGGCGGCCTACGGCAGGCACCAGAACCGCTGGTGGTACCCCCGGGCCTTCGTGACCCCCGGCAAGGGCACGCTGTTCAACATCACCGGCACCCAGATGTACGAGCTCGACCCCGACGGCAATGACGGCACCGGCGAGCTGACGCTGATCAGCGAGCTCCCGGCGAACATCGCCAACCAGGGCGCCCAGGGCAACCCCGTCGGCGCCACGTCGACGGCCGCGATGTACCGACCCGGCAAGATCCTGCAGGTCGGTGGCGGCTGGTGGGCCAACGGCGGCGGCCCCGACGGGGCCCGTGCCGGCTTCACCGTCGACCTGACCACTCCCGGCGGCACCGCCAACCCGGTCATCGAGCCGACCGAGCCGATGAAGTACCAGCGGCACTGGGCCAACTCGACGATCCTGCCCGACGGCGACGTCCTGGTCACCGGCGGCAGCCGCCAGAACGCCGAGAACGGCGGCTACGTCACCAACGCCGAGATCTGGAACCCCGACACCGGGAAGTGGACCACGATCGAGGTGCCCTACGAGCACGCGCGCCTCTACCACTCCGCGGCGCTGCTCCTTCCTGACGGCCGCGTCATGATCGGTGGCGGTGGCGCCCCGGGTCCGCGCAACTACACGGACGTGGAGTACTACTCCCCGGCCTACCTGTTCGACGGCGACGAGCTCGCCGAGCGCCCGGAGATCACCGAGGCCCCCCAGGAGATCGGCTACGACGGCACGTTCCAGATCGAGGCGTCCACGCCGGTCTCGCGGGTGACCCTGGTCCGCAACGGGTCGGTGACCCACAGCTTCAACAACGACCAGAACTTCCAGGACCTCGACTTCGTCCAGGGCCCCGACGGGATCACCGTCACCTCGCCCGTGGACGCCACCTACGCCCCTCCGGGCGCCTACATGCTGTTCGTCTTCGACGAGGACGGCACCCCGTCGGTCGCCTCGATCCTCGACATCGACCCCACGGTCACGATGGACCAGCGCACCCCGCAGGTCGTCGAGATGTTCGAGTACCCCCGCTTCCCGGGCAACGCCGGCGCGATCGCCGACATCGCCCCCGACAGCGGCCGGATGGCTCCGTGGAACGTCGACAGCCAGGTCCAGCTGGTTCCCGCCCAGCACGCCAGCCAGGGCGCACTCGGCAAGGTGGGCTACAGCCTGGCCCTCGGCCAGTCGGGCGCGCTGTCGCGGGTCGTCCCGGGTCTCGACCCGGGCCGCGACTACCGCATCCACCTGCGCTACGCCCGCGACAGCAGGTCTGCCGCACCGGCCGGTCCCGCCAACGCGCGGGTGGCCATCGGCTCGCTCGACCACACGCTGACGGCCGGCACCGACCTGCCCTCGCAGGGCAACGGGCAGGAGGTCGTCTACGGCACCTGGGTGAGCAGCTTCACCGCGAGCAGGCGCAACGAGACGCTCCGCCTCGAGGCGGGTGACGGCGACGCCGGGATGATGATCGACAACCTCGTCATCACCGCGGTCGACCCCGGCACCGGTGACGTCGCGGTCCACTACGAGTTCGAGGAGCAGGAGGGTCGCACGGCGGCCAACACCGGCACCGACAGGTCCGTCGGGTCGGCCGAGCTGACCGGCGAGACCGGGTGGGCGGCCGACGGCGTCATCGGTGGCGCCCTCGACCTGCCGGGCGGTCCCAACGCCAACACCGCCGACCTGCCCGACAACCTGCTGCGAGGTGCGGACGACTTCACCACCTCGTTCTGGGTGCGCCCCGACACGATGGGCGACTGGATCAACCTGTTCCACATCGGTGACGGGCTCGGCGACGCCGGCAGCTTCTTCCAGATCCAGATGCGCACCAGCGGCGGCGACCGTGGCCTGGCGGCCACCTTCAAGGCCAAGGGCTCGAACCTCCAGGAGCGCGTCCAGGCGCCCGACGAGGTCGACGTGGTGCAGGGACAGTGGAACCACGTCGTCTTCACCCGCAAGGGCGCGACGGGCACGCTCTACCTCAACGGCGAGGTCGTCGCCGCGGAGGACGACCTCACCATCGACATGGGCGACGTCGGGCCCACGGCCAACAACTGGCTGGGGCGCAACGGCTACGTCGACGACCCGTCGTTCGACGGGCTGATGGACGACGTGCGGCTCTACGAGTCCACGCTGACCCAGGCCGACGTCACGTCGCTCCACGAGGAGGGCACCGCCCTCGAGACCACGACCACGCTCACGGTCACGCCCGAGTCGCCCTCCCCGTTCAACGAGCCGCTCACGGTCTCCGCGACGGTGACCGACGAGGTCCCGGGCGACCCCGAGGGCGAGGCCGAGCTCTGGGTCGACGGTGGCCGGATCGGCGTGCCGGTCGACGTCGTCGACGGTGCGGTGGCGTTCTTGCCCCTCACGCTGGGCCAGGGACAGCACGAGATCGAGGTGCGCTTCGTGGCCGGGGAGGGCTGGCGCGACTCGCAGGCCTCCACCACCCACATCGTGTCCCGGCCGCCGCCGTCCGCGGGGATCCCCGTCCACTACAGGTTCGACGAGGGACAGGGCACGTCCGTGCACAACTCCGGGATCGACGCGTCCGTCGGAGCGGCGACGCTCGTGCAGGGTGCTGGCTGGGGGACCGGGCAGTGCGCCGGTGCGGTGTCGCTCAACGGCACCGGTCACGTCAACCTGCCCAACAACATCACGGCCGGCATGGATGCGGAGTTCTCGTTGTCCACGTGGATCCGACCCACCGACCTGCCCGACTGGACCACCCACGTCCAGATCGGCAAGGGCACCCAGGAGTACCTGCTGATCCAGTCCTCGACCTTCGGTGGCGACCGCGGGTTCGCGGCCACGCTGCGCGTCGACAACGGGACCGACCACCGCATCCAGCTGCCCGGTGAGGGGGATCTTCCCCTCAACGAGTGGACGCACGTGGTGGTCACCCTCGGGCCCTCCGCGGACGGACCCGGCACGGTCGGACGGATCTACTTCGACGGCGAGCTGATGGCGCAGAACACCATCCCGGTGGACATGGGTGACGTCGGGGAGGATGGCACGACCGCCAACTTCATCGGCAACACCAGCTATCCCGACCCGAAGCCGACCGAGCTGGTCGACGACTTCCGGATCTACGGCTACGAGCTCGACGCCGACCAGGTCGCCGAGGTCGCCACCTGCCCGCCGCCCAACCGGGCGCCGGTCGGTGGCGCGGACGCCTACGGCACCGACGAGGGCACCCCCCTCACCGTCGCCGCGCCCGGCGTGCTGGGCAACGACACCGACGCGGACGAGGACAGCCTCATCGCGACGGGTCTCACCCAGCCGACCGACGGCACGGTGGTGCTGGGCGCCGACGGGTCGTTCACCTACACCCCGCGGGCCGGGTTCTCGGGCACCGACACCTTCACCTATCGGGTCAGTGACCGGATCGCGTCGTCGGCGGCGACGACGGTGACCATCACGGTGCGGAAGGCCGAGGTGCCGCCGGTCAACAGGGCTCCGGTCGGGCAACCCGACGCGTTCAACGCGGTCGAGGGCGCACCGCTGGTGCTCCCGGCGCCCGGCGTGCTGGGCAACGACACCGACGCCGACGGCGACAGCCTGAGCGCGACGGGTCTCACCCAGCCGGCCAACGGCACGGTGGTGCTGGGTGCCGACGGGTCGTTCACCTACACCCCGCGGGCCGCGTACTCCGGCACCGACACCTTCACCTACCGGGCCAGCGACGGCACCGCCACCTCGGCGGCGACGACGGTGACCATCACGGTGAAGAAGGCGGCGGGCGGCGGACCGGGCCAGCCCGGTGACGGTCCGGCCACCACGGCGGTCGCGGGTGCGGCGCTGCCGGTGACCTACGGCGCAAGCGGCTCGGTGTCGGTCACGGTCTCTCCGGAGACCGCGTCCGGGACGGTCGAGCTGCGCAAGGACGGAGCCCTGGTCGCGACCGCTGCGGTCGCGGGTGGTCGTGGCACCGTGGTGCTGCCGCCGCGGTCCCTGCCGGTCGGCCAGCACGTGCTGACGCTGCGCTACGCCGGCAACGCCAGCCACCGTGCGTCGTCCGCGGACGTCACCGTCGTCGTCGACCCCGGGCCGACCCGCAAGGCGAGGTCGCGGACCGTCGTGACGATCAAGCCCGAGGTGCTCACCTGGAAGCGCGACTTCAGGGTGGTCGCCAAGGTCGCGTCGCTGCGGGGCGTGCCGGCGAGGGGCAAGGTGCAGATCCGCATCGACGGACGCCTGGTCACGGTGGCCAGGCTCGACAAGAAGGGTCGCTACGTCCTCAAGGTCGAGCGCAACCTCAAGGTCGGCAGGCACTGGGTGTCGGTCACCTACCGGGGCAACGCGAGCACCTCGGGGAGCCAGGTCCGGGAGTGGTTCTGGGTCCGCTGACCTGAGCCGCACCCGGTGCGAGACGCGAACGGCCCCCGCGGGACTCCGCGGGGGCCGTTCCGTCACGGGGTGTCCACAAGTGTGGACGCACGCAAGGATCCGTTCACATGGTAGGACGAGGTTCTTGACCGTGTGCCACGCGTCGCCCTAGCGTCGTGTGATGCTCACCTCACGTCGGGCCCTGCGGGCCGCTGTGACGACTGCCGTGACCGCCGTTCTCGTGCTCTCCGGCCTCGTGGCGGCCGGCGCGCTCCCGGGCTCGCCCGCGCCGGCTGCCGGCCAGGCGGCGCGCACCTGGGTCGTGGACGCGGTCGACGACGCCGACGGCAACAGCTGGCGCTCACGCGACACCGGCACGTCGCGGGTCACGATCGCGGTCGGCGACACGGTCGAGTGGCGCTTCGAGTGGCCGACGGCCCGCCAGGAGCACGACCTGACGTCGGTGGACACGCCCGCCGGCACCTGGGTGCCCCCGGTGCAGGAGTACCGCACGCCCGACGACCCGGACGGCCCGGTCCGGCACACGTTCACCGCGCCCGGCACCTACTCCTACACCTGCTCCATCCACGGCACGATGATGACCGGCACGGTCGTGGTGACCGAGTCCGGGGAGCCCGGGGGCGAGGCGCCGACGGTCGACGCGAGCGCGACCCCGACGACCGGGCCGGCGCCGCTCGACGTCTCCTTCAGCGGCTCGGCCCAGCACGCCGGCGACGGCGAGCTGACCTACGTGTGGGACTTCGGGGACGGCGCGACCGGCGCCGGTGCCGAGCACCAGCACTCCTACGCCTCGCCCGGGCGCTACACCGCGACGCTCGCCGCCACCGACGCCGACGGAGTCACCGGGACCGACACCGTCGACATCACCGTGACCGACGCCCACGCCCACCACGAGCTGCCGCACGTCTCCGCGACGGCGACGCCGGCCTCGGGGACGGCGCCCCTCGCGGTGGCGTTCTCCGCCGAGGTGAGCACCAGCGGGCCGTTCCGGGCATTCGCCCACGGGCTCACGGCCCACCCCGAGCTCACCGGCACCGCCACGATGGTGCGCCGGCGCGGTGCCACCCACGCCTCCCTCGACGTGAGCGGACTCAAGGCCCGCGCCATGCACATGGTGCACGTGCACGAGGAGGCCTGCTCGTCCAACAACGCCGGCGCACACTTCCGGTTCGACGAGGCGCTGCCGTTCGAGGAGGCCAACGAGATCTGGCTTCCCTTCACCTCCGACGCCCACGGACGCAGCGGGCTGGTCGAGGTCGTCCAGCCCCAGCGAGCCGACGAGCAGGCGGTCTCGGTCGTCATCCACGACCCCGACAACCCCGCGCTCCGCATCGGCTGCGTCGACCTGGCGCCCAGCGTCGCCGGACTCACCTACGCCTGGGACTTCGGCGACGGCAGCACCGGCCGCGGCACCGACCCGCACCACGTCTACACCGCCAGCGGCACCCACACCGCGAAGCTGACGGTCGCCGACGGTCACGGCAACACCGACATCGCGACCGTGGCCGTGGCCGTGGCCGCGCCCCCCGGGCCGACCCCGGTCGACACCGCGGCCCCCGACACCGCCGTGAGCGGCGGGCCCGAGGGCGTGGTCCGTGCCCGGCGGGCGACCTTCACGCTGACCAGCACCGAGGCCGGCAGCACCTTCACGTGCAGCCTCGACGGCGCCGCGTGGCAGGCCTGCCCCGCGACGGCGCGCTTCACCGGCCTCGACCAGGGCCGGCACCGGCTGCTGGTGCGGGCGAGCGACGCGGCCGGCAACGCCGACGCCACCCCGGCCTCGCACGAGTGGGCCGTCGACCGCACCGCCCCGGTCGTCCGCGCCGTGCGGCCGTCGGTGACCACCGACCGCACCCCCACGCTGCGGGCCAGGGTCCGCGACGCCCACTCGTCCGTACGACGCGTCGTGCTGCAGGTCGACGGCGCCCGGGTCGCGCCGGTGCGCCACGTCGCCCGGCGCGGGCAGGTGCGGTGGACGCCGCGCCGCCCGCTCGCCCTCGGCCGGCACACCGCGCGACTCGTCGTCGTGGACGCCGCCGGCAACCGGCAGGCCGCGACCTGGACGTTCCGCGTCCGCCGATGAGGCGCGGCATCCCCGCGGACGCCGATCCCCAGTACGTTCGAGGTGGCGAGGTCGCGACGCGGCTCGACGATGGTGAGGGGACGCTGATGGTGCGGCTCGGACTGGCACTGGTCACCGTGCTCGCGGTGGCCGGGTGCGGCGCCGACGAGCTGTCGATGACCGAGGCGTGCGCGGAGGTGCGCGAGCCCGTGGAGGACGCGATGACCGCGGGTGACGTGGGGCGGGCCGCCAGCGTGCTCCGCGACGTCGCCGAGCGCGGCGACGCGAAGGTCGAGCGGGTCTTCGGCGACGCTGCCGACGCCGCCGACCACGTCGCGGAGCACGGCAACGAGGACGGCGCCCCCGCGTGGGTCACCGTGGCCTTCGGACACCTCGACGAGGCGTGCGGGGTCAACCCGGGAGACTGACCGCCCGCTGGGCGAGCGCCTCGAGGTGCAGGTCCAGCACCGCCTGCATCCCCGACACGGAGGCGGCGTCGGGTCGCAGCGCGGCGTGCACCGCGAGCCCGTCGACGAGCGCGAAGAGCCTCTCGGCCTCGAGGTCGACGACCTCCGGCGAGGCGTCCGACAGCAGTGCGCCCGCCCACCGGTGGCACGCCGCCCGCAGCCGGTCGAAGGCGTCGTCGCGCAGCGCCCGCAGGTCGTCGTCGACCATCGCCCTGACCGAGAACGCCAGCCACACCTCGTTCTCGACCGCCCGCTCCGGATCGAGCGGCAACAGCTGGGCCAGCGCGGTCTTCGCGGCCGCGAGGCGGTCGTCGGGCAGGTCGAGCGCGGCCACGCGGGCCTCCAGCCGCTCGATGACCAGGTGCATCGCGAACCGCAGGAGGTCGGACTGGCTGGCGAAGTAGTGGCGCAGTGACCCGGTCGACAGCCCGGCCTCGCGCGCCACGTTGCGGACCGAGGCCTGCTCCACCCCCTCATCGCGGACGACCCGCCACACCGCCGCGGCGAGCTGGCGGCGGCGCTCCTCACGATCGACGGCTCGGGGCACGACTCTGTGTATCACACCTGTGCTAGCGTGCGTTCTATCACAGTCGTAATAGAACGGGGGGTCGGCGATGAGTCTCGACACGAGACCTGACACCGGGACGGCCGCGCCGCGGGGGCGTCGGGCACTGGCGACGGTGGTCGCCCTGTGGCTCGCGGCCAACGTGTACGTCTGGCTCGCCGCGCCGGGGTCGCTGCCGTTCGACTGGCCCGCGCGCGCCGGGCTGAGCACCGGCGACGTCCTCCTCGAGACCAACGTGGGCCTGCTCCAGGTGCTGGTGCTGATGCTCGTGGTGAGGTGGCTGACCCGCCGTCGCACCGACCCCGGGGTCGCCGCGCGCGCGCCGGAGCGCAGGCAGGCGTGGCGGGAGACCCTCGGCCTGCTCGGTTACGCCGCGTGCGGGCTGGCGGGGGGCCACCTCCTGGCGAACGCGATGGGGTGGAGCCCGTTCGGGCTGCACCTCGCGGGGACCCTGTTCGGCACGCACGCGCACGTGGAGCCGCTCGAGGCGCTGGCGTGGGCGGCCTACAACCTCGTGGTCTACGCGATCGTCCCGCTCGCCTGGTTCGGCCGGCGCTACAGCGCCACCTCGCTCGGCCTGAGGTCGTCGGACCGTCGCAACGACCTGCTCGTGGTGGCCGTCGTCCTCGCCCTCGAGACCTGCTCCCAGGTCCTCGTGCTCCGGCCGGACAGCCTCGACCTCCCGGCGGGCGTCCTGGTGCGGGGAGCCGCCCTGACGTTCGTGCTCTACCTGCTCGGCACCGGGCTGCCGGCGATGGTGTTCCTCTACGCGATCCTGGTCCCGCGTTTCCTCCGCCTCACCGGGTCGGTGACCGCGACGGTGCTGTGCGGCGGCCTCACCTATGCGGCGCTGCACGTGTGGGACGCCTGGGCGGTCCTGGACTCGCCGCGGTCCGCCCTGCTCTCCCTGGTCTTCGTGGTGCTCACCTACCTGGCGCCCGGGATGTTCAAGACCTACCTCACGGTGCGCACCGGCAACGCGTGGGTCCACCTGTGGGCCTACCACGCGTTCGCCCCGCACACGCTGGTCGACACCCCCCACGTCGTGCATGTCTTCCGGCTGTCCTGATCGGTGCGCCGGCTCCCTCCGACGCACCAGGGCTGGCCGCAGTGGGCCTCGCGGGTGCACGCCGAGCTCGAGGTGGCGTCGATGATGTCGCTGTCCGTCTACTCCGACGACGTCGCGGTCGGCCAGGCGATCGCCGCCCACCTGGCGCTGGTGACCGAGGCCGAGCGCCAGATCGACCAGCTCGGCCTCGGGATGCACGACCGGCTCGTCATCGGGCAGGCCCTGGGGATCCTGATGGAGCGGCTCGACGTCACCGCCGACCAGAAGGTCGTCGACGTGGCGGCAGGCATCACCCGCACCCGCAGGCTGGTCGACCTCGAGTCGTAGCGGGGGTGGACTCGCCGTTCGGTCGGCTGGTGGGCACCGACGGCCAGGGTCCGCGCCGGACGCCGCGGTGGGCGGCCGGTGCAGGGGAGCATAGGGGCCGCGCGCCGCGCTGTCCGGCGAACCGGCAAACTGTCGCGATCCTCCGGCGCGGCGCGCGGTCTGCCGTGCCCGGTTCCCGCCAGCCCCCCGGCCCGGCGGGGTCCCGGATCCAGCCCCCCATGCGGGCACGACCGTACGTCGCGACGGCGCGTGCCGCCGGGCTTTGCCCACAATCCACCCCCAGGGGGGGACTTCCGGACTGCGGGACCGGCGGGGCGCGCCCCCGGAGCCGGGGCGCGATGCCCGAGGATGGGGGCGTGAGCGACGACACGCACGACCGGGTGTTCGGCCGGATGCCCGACGGGCGCGAGGTGCGCCTGTTGACGATCGGGGCCGCGCCGGGGCCCGTGGTGGAGGTGCTCACCCTGGGTGCCACGGTCCACCGGCTGGTGGTCGGGTGCGGCGACGGCGAGCGGCGCAACGTCGTGCTCGGCCACCCCGACGTCGAGGAGCGGCTCGCGAGCAGCGACTACGTGGGGGGCACCATCGGTCGCTACGCCAACCGGATCGCCGCGGGCAGGTTCGTGCTCGACGGCCGCGAGGTCGAGGTGCGCACGCACGACCGCGGCAACAGCCTGCACGGCGGCCCCGACGGGTTCGACGTACGCCTGTGGGACGTCGAGTCGCACGACACCCACGAGGCGGTGCTCACGCTGGTGAGCCCCGACGGCGACCAGGGCTTCCCCGGGGAGGTGTCGGTGCGGGTGCGCTACCGCGTCGAGGGCGACGCGGTGCGGGTGGCGATGCACGCGACGACCGACGCCCCCACCGTCGTCAACCTGACCAACCACGCCTACGTCAACCTCGACGGCGAGGGGGCGGGGACGATCGACGGCCACGAGCTGACGGTGGAGGCCGACGCCTACACGCCGGTGGACGACAGCGGGATCCCGCTCGGCGACCACGCCCCGGTGGCCGGCACCCCGTTCGACCTGCGCCGCCCGGCGGTGCTCGGGCCGGTGCTGCGGGCCGAGCACCCCCAGATGGTCGCGACCCGCGGCCTCGACCACAACTACGTCGTGCGCGGCACCGGGCTGCGCCGGGCCGCGGTGCTCACCTCCCCGGCGACCGGCACGAGCGTCGAGGTGTGGACCGACCAGCCCGGCGTGCAGGTCTACACCGGCAACGTCCTCGACGGCACCCGCCGCTCGACCCGCGGCGGCCGCTACCGCCAGGGCGACGGCGTCGCGCTCGAGCCGCAGCTGTTCCCCGACTCGCCCAACCGGCCCGAGTGGCCGTCTGCCGTGCTGCGGCCGGGGGAGACCTACCGCGCGACGCTCGAGTGGCGCTTCGCGCCCGGCGCCTCCGCCTGAGCGCGCGGGATCGCGGACGAGCTGGTGCCGGTCGCGGAGCCGTCGGTCGCCGGCTGAGGCCCGGGACCGCTACCCGGACCGCTTCGGCTGCAGGTCGCGCAGCAGCACCTCGCGGCCCAGCCGCTGCTCGAGCTCGGCGACCTGCGCGAGGAGCAGCTCGGCCGCGGCGATCGCGTCGGTCAGGGCGTCGTGGGCGGCGTAGCGGGGGAGCCCGTAGGTGCGGCGGGCCGCGTCGAGCCGCAACGAGCCCTGCACCTCCCCGTGCACGTCGGCACGCAGCCGGTGCTCGAGGGCGAGGGTGTCCACCACGGTCAGCGGTGCCCGGGCGCCGTACGCCGCCAGCGTGGCCGCGGCGACGAACCCCACCTCGATCGGCGCGTGGTGGGCGAGCAGCACCCGGCCGTGCAGGTCGGCGAGCAGCTGCGGCAGGACGTCAGCCACCGCGGGGGCGTCGGCGAGCCCGTCGTCGGTCAGGCGGTGCCACGTGGCCGAGGCACCCACGCCCACGCCGTCGGGAGGACGTACGCGGTGCTCGCGCGCGTCGGCGAGCCGTACGCGTCCGCCCGCCAGGGGCACCCACCCGAGCGAGAGCAGGTGGTCGGTGCGCGGGTCGAGGCCGGTCGTCTCGACGTCCAGCGCGAGGAGCTCGAGCCGCGACACCGGCGTCGCGGCAGGTGGGGCGGGCGCCGCCGCGAGCTCGCGCACCGGGCCCGGCGGATAGCGATCCGGCCCGCGCGGGCGGCGGGTCAGGAGGGGACGGAGCGCCCTCACTCGAACCCCGGCGGCAGGCGGCTGGACAGGGTCTGCTGCGCGGACCGGACGATCTCGAAGGCGTCGCGCAGGTGGCGGCGCTGCCACTGCGTCAGGTCGGCGGGGCGCACGTTGTTGTCGGGCGTCTCGCCGGCCGCCACCTGCGCCGCCTGATGGTGCAGGCGCAGGTGGCTCATCAGCTCGAGCGCGTCGGCGAGCTCGGTCGCGGCGTCCCGGTCGAGGACGCCCCCCGCGACCGCGGCCTCGAGCCGGCGTCGCGTCGTGAGGGCGGGCGACCCCGCGCGGAGGGCATGGATGCGGGCCAGCTGCACGACCGCGGCGATGGGGCGCTTGATGTCGAGGGTGTCGCGGTGCTCGCCGTGGCGCTCCAGCACGAGTCCGCGGAAGAAGCCGAGCGGTGGGCGCATCGACAGCGCCTGCCGCGACAGGTGGCCGAGCAGGCGTGGGGAGGCGGTCCGCACCGACGCGCGGTGCACCTGCTCGGCGAGCCGCCGCTCGCCCGCGAGGTGGCGCATGTCGTGGAAGATCGCCGCGCGCAGCACGGCGTCGGGGTGCGGCTCGCGCGACCACCGGGTGAACTGGTCCTGCCACTGCGCGACGCTCAGCCGCCACTGGGGGTTGGTGGCCATCACCTCGCCCGGGCAGCGCGGCCAGCCGCACTCCTCGAGCGCAGCGGTGACCCGCGCGGCGAGCTCGGCGAACCAGGCGGCGCCGGCGTCGTCCGGCTCGTGGGCGAGCACGATCGCGTGGTCCTGGTCGGCGGTGAACCCCTCCTCGTCGCGGGCGGCCGAGCCGAGCACGACCCAGCTGTAGGGCACCGGCGGCGGCCCCAGCTCGTCCTCGACCAGCGCGAGCACCCGGCGTCGGACGGCGTCGCCGAGGGCGGTCGCGACGCGGCCGACGTCCGCGGCGGTGACGTCGCGCTCCACGAGCCGGCCGAGCACGGCGCGGATGCCGGGCGCCTCGGCGACGACGCCGGCGAGCGTCGTCTGCCCGCCGATCGCCGCGGCCAGGTGGACGGGGTCGGCGTTCTCGAGCCGGACCAGGTCGGTGGTGGTCACCAGGCCGATCGGCCGTCCGGCGTCGTCGGTGAGCGGGAGGTGGTGGATGTCGCGGGCGACCATCTCCAGCAGCGCCTCGAACGCCGGCGCGTCGGGGGACAGCGTGGCCGGGTCGGGGGTCATCACCGCGCGCACCGGCGTGTGGGGCGGCACGTCGGCGGCGAGCACGCGGTTGCGCAGGTCGCGGTCGGTCACGATGCCGAGCAGCTCGTCGTCCTCGACGACCAGGACGCTGGAGACCCCGGCGCGCGACATGGTGACCGCGGCGTCGCGCACCTGCGTGCCGGGAGCCGTGGTCACCGCGGGCCGGGTGACAAGGTCGCCGACGCGGGTGCCCAGCGCGGTGCTGCCCGACGTCGCCCGCCGGAGGTTGCGGATCGCCCGCGTGAGCCGCGTGTGGTGGGTGGCGGCGTAGAAGGCGGCGACGTCGGGGTGCGCGCGGCACAGCTCGTCGAACGCCGCCGGCTCCAGGACCAGCAGCAGCGTGTCCTCGACGGCGGTGCAGCGGTGGCGCGTGGGCCGGTGCTCGAGCAGCGAGCTCATCCCGAACGCCTCGCCGGTGCCGATCCGGTCGACCAGCCCGCCGGCCTCGTCGCACACCTCCACGGCGCCCGAGCGCACGACGTAGAGGCCCTCGCCCGGCTCGCCGACGTCGAGGACGACGGTGCCGCGCCTGGCGTAGCGCGCGGTGCACCGGCGGGGGAGACCGGCCAGGTCGCCCGGGGGCAGCCCGTCGAAGGGCGCGTGGCCCGCGAGGAAGTCGCGGACCTCGGCGAGCTCGACCTCCATGGCGCCCATCGTGGCACCGATCCGTCGTCGGGTGGTCCGATCGGCCGGGGTGGGTTCGCCGTGGCGGACACCTTGCGGTGGGGTCGGCCGGCGGGGTAGTCATTCGGGGGAAGGCTCGCGGCCCGCCGGGGCGCGCCTGAGCACGGAGGAGTCGCGCATGGCCACGCAGTCGACCAGCACGCCCCGATCGCCGTCACCGCCGAGCGGTCGGTCCCGGATGAGCGCGAAGGCCATCGTGGTGTGGGGCGCGGTCGCCGTCGTCGGCGCCGTCTGCTGGAGCGTCCTGGCGCTCTCCCGCGGGGAGGAGGTCTCGGCCCTCTGGATCCTCTTCGCGGCCCTGTCCTCCTACGCGATCGCCTACCGCTTCTACTCCCGCTTCATCGCCTACCGGGTGCTGGGCGTCGACGACACCCGGGCCACCCCGGCGGAGCGGCACGACAACGGCCGCGACTTCGACGTCACCGACCGGCACGTGCTCTTCGGCCACCACTTCGCCGCCATCGCCGGGGCCGGCCCGCTGGTCGGCCCGGTCCTCGCCGCCCAGATGGGCTACCTGCCCGGCACGATCTGGATCATCGTCGGGGTCATCTTCGCCGGGGCGGTGCAGGACATGGTCGTCCTCTTCTTCTCGATGCGCCGCGACGGCAAGAGCCTGGGCCAGATGGTGCGCGAGGAGATCGGCCTGGTGGGCGGCATCGCCGCGCTGATCGCGGTCTTCGCGATCATGATCATCATCCTGGCGGTGCTCGCGCTGGTGGTCGTCAACGCGCTGGCCGAGTCGCCGTGGGGCGTGTTCTCGATCGGTCTGACGATCCCGATCGCGCTGTTCATGGGCTACTACCTGCGGGTGCTGCGACCGGGCCGGGTCTCGGAGGTCACGGCGATCGGTGTCGCCCTGCTGCTCCTCGCGATCATCGGCGGCGGCTACGTCGAGCAGATGGGCCTCGAGGAGGCGCTGACGCTGTCGAAGGAGCAGCTGACGATCGGCCTGGTGGTCTACGGCTTCGTCGCCTCGATCCTGCCGGTCTGGATGCTGCTCACGCCTCGCGACTACCTGTCGACCTTCATGAAGATCGGCGTGATCGTGCTCCTCGCCATCGGCCTGGTGCTCGCCGCGCCGGTGCTGCAGCAGGAGGCGGTGACCGACTTCGCCGTCGACGGCGACGGGCCGGTGTTCGCCGGCAAGCTGTTCCCGTTCGTGTTCATCACCATCGCGTGCGGCGCCCTGTCGGGCTTCCACGCCCTCATCTCCTCGGGCACCACGCCCAAGATGGTGGCCAAGGAGAGCCAGGTCCGGATGATCGGCTACGGCGGGATGCTGATGGAGTCGTTCGTCGCGATCAGCGCCCTCATCGCCGCCTGCGTGATCGACCCCGGTCTCTACTTCGCGATGAACAGCCCGGCCGGCGCCACCGGGGCCGACCCGGCCACCGCCGCGGAGTTCGTCTCGGGTCTCGGCTTCAGCATCACCCCCGACCAGCTCACCGCGGCTGCCGCGGCGGTGGAGGAGCAGACGCTCATCTCCCGCACCGGCGGCGCACCGACGCTCGCGCTCGGCATCTCGCAGATCTTCACCGAGGCGTTCGGCGGCGGGCTCGCCGCCTTCTGGTACCACTTCGCGATCATGTTCGAGGCGCTCTTCATCCTGACCGCGGTCGACGCCGGCACGCGGGTCGGGCGCTTCATGCTCCAGGACACCGTCGGCAACCTGTGGCCGCGCTACGCCGACCTCTCCTGGAAGCCCGCCGCGTGGTCGGCGAGCGCGGTGGTGGTCGGGCTGTGGGGCTACATGCTCTACGTCGGGGTGACCGACCCGCTCGGCGGCATCAACCAGCTGTTCCCGCTCTTCGGCATCGCCAACCAGCTGCTCGCGGCCATCGCGCTGACGCTGTGCGTGACGTTGCTGATCAAGCACGGCAAGGTGAAGTGGGCCTGGGTGCCGGGGATCGGTCTGGCGTGGGACCTGGTCACGACGATGACCGCCAGCTACCAGAAGGTGTTCTCCGACAACCCGGCCATCGGCTACTTCACCCAGCGCGAGCGCTACGCGGACGCCCTCGACGCCGGCGAGCTGCTCGCCCCCGCGACCGACGTCGACCAGATGGAGCAGGTGGTCTTCAACTCCACGGTCAACGGCACGCTGCAGGCGCTCTTCGCGCTCCTGGTGATCGTGGTGGTCCTCAACGCCTTCGTCATCTGGGCCAAGGCGGTGCGCTCCGGCGGCCTGCCCACCACGGAGGTGCCGTGGCACGAGTCCCACCTGGTCCAGCCCTCCGACTTCATCG
The DNA here is from genome assembly GCF_059621125.1 of Nocardioides sp. Z35_8. Classification (NCBI taxonomy): domain Bacteria; kingdom Bacillati; phylum Actinomycetota; class Actinomycetes; order Propionibacteriales; family Nocardioidaceae; genus Nocardioides; species Nocardioides sp. Z35_8. The sequence continues at coordinate 1,336,652 of NZ_JCAQIE010000001.1, forward strand.
CCACCGCCGAGGAGAAGGAGGCGGTGCGCGAGTGGGAGGCCGACGGCCGCGGCGCCGAGGCGGGGAGCCACCGGTGACCCGGGTGGCGGAGGCGGCGCGCACGCTGCGGCGCTACGTCCGCGAGCTCACCGGGGAGGCCCGGTGGGACGACTACGTCGCGGAGTGCGCGGCCTTCGGCGAGCCGCCGATGTCGCGGCGCGAGTTCGAGCGGCGCCGCGACCACGAGCGCGAGCACCAGGCGGGCGGACGCTGCTGCTGAGCCCCGCGCCCGGTGCGCCGGCGTCCCACACCTGGGTCTGAGCCGGTCGGGACCTGCCGCTCCCGGGGCGGCACCTGGGGTGGAGGCCCCGGCGACGGTGGAATTCCTAGCGTCGTCGCGTGATCGACACCGGGACCCGTCTCCTCCTCGCCCTGGCCCTCGCCGCCGTCGGCGTCGCCGTCTTCGCCTGTGACTCACCGGGTGGGGGCAACGGCATCCTCCGGCCCGCCGCGCGGGCGACGCCCCCGGAGGCCGCGGCGCGCGAGCTGGGGGAAGGACTGCACGACGACGCCGCCCTCGGCCGGCTCGACCCGGCACTGCTCGAGGCGGTGATGGCGGCCGCGGAGGACGCCCGGACGACGGGGGTCGACCTGCACGTCACCAGCGGGTGGCGCAGCAGGGCCCACCAGGAGTTGCTCCTCGAAGAGGCCGTGGACAGGTACGGCTCTCTCGAGGAGGCCCGCCGCTGGGTCGCCTCGCCCGACTTCTCTGCTCACGTCACAGGGGACGCGGTCGACATCGGCCCGACCGACGGCGCGGGCTGGATGGCCGACCACGGGTCGGCGTACGGGCTCTGCCAGGCCTTCGCCAACGAGATCTGGCACTACGAGCTGCTCACCACGCCCGGCGGACGGTGCCCGGAGATGCTGCCGGACAGCAGGTCGCGAGAACGCTGATCGAGGCCGGGCAGATCCGGGACCCGGTCGCATCCGGCCCGGTTTCGGCCGGGATGTCACGATGAGGGGCATGCAGCCCGCCCGCCCGCCATCCCGTGAGCCCGCCTGGAAGGGCGCCGCGCTGCTGACCGGCGGGTTCGTCGTGCTGCTCTGGCTGCTGGAGGTCCTCGACACCGCGACGGGCCACCCCCTCGACTCCTACGGCGTCCAGCCGCGCAGCGAGGACGGCCTCGTCGGCATCCTGCTCGCCCCGACGCTGCACTTCGGCTTCGACCACCTCGTCAGCAACACGATCCCGGTGCTCGTGCTCGGCTTCCTCACCCTCGCCACCGGCGTGGCCCGCGGCATCGCGGCCACCGCGATCATCTGGGTGATCGGGGGCCTCGGCGTGTGGCTCTTCGCGCAGCCCGGCAGCGTGCACGCCGGGGCCTCCGTGCTGATCTTCGGCTGGATCGTCTACCTGATCGTGCGGGGCCTCCTCAACCGGCGCACCACCGAGATCATGATCGGCGTCGCCGTCTTCCTGCTCTACAGCGGCGCCCTGCTCGGCGTGCTCCCCGGCCAGCCCGGCGTCTCGTGGCAGGGCCACCTCTTCGGCGCCGTCGGCGGCTTCGTCGCCGCGCGGGTGCTCACCACGCGCCGGCCCCGGGAGTCGAGCCTCACCCACTACTGACCGGTGCGCCGCCGCCGGGCAGGCGGCTGGTCACGGTCATCACTCCACCCGGTCTCCCTCGTCGGGTGTGGTGTCGGTGCGCTTGAGCAGCGGCCGGGACGCGGGCCCCTCGAGGACCTCCCCGTCCGGGGTGAAGCGCGAGCCGTGCAGGGGGCAGTCCCAGGTGTCCTCGGCGTCGTTCCACTTCAGCAGTCCGCCGAGGTGGGTGCAGACGCCGACGACGCCGCACGCGCGGGCCTGCGCCGGACCGGCGGTGCCGGGGATCCGCTCGCGGGCGGTGCGCACGGCCCCGCTGACCACGGCCGCGCCGACCCCGAGGTTGATCCGGGCCACCTCGGCGGCGCTGCTGCCCGAGGACGACCTCGCGCCGAGCACCTGCGCCCACGGCGGCAGGTCGCCCAGGACGTCGGAGGAGATCGTGCGGGCGGCGACCACGGCGTTGGTCATGCCCCACTTCTCGTAGCCGGTCGCGACGTGGATCTGGTCGCCGCCCCGGCGCAGCGGGCCGACGTAGGGCACGCCGTCGGGGCTGCTGTAGTCCTGCGCCGACCAGTGGTGGGTCTCGGTGGTGCCGGGGTACCACGTCGCCGACCATGACCGGAGGGCCTCGAGGTGGGCCAGGTGGGAGTCCGTACGCCCGACGACGTGCCCCGCGCCGCCCACGACGAGCGTGCCGCCCGGGGCGTCGCGCACCGACCGGGCGTCGGAGCCCGCCGACAGGTACATGCCCTCCAGCGGCTCGGCCCCGGAGAGCGCGAGCACGTAGGAGCGCTGCGGCTCGAGCCGGGCGAAGTGCAGCCCGCGGTCGAGGATGGGCGTGCCGGTGGCGAGCACGAGGTGGTCGGCGGTCAGGGCCCTGCCGCTCTCCAGGCGGACGGTGGGCCGCCCGCCCTTCGACACCGAGCGCACCCGGTGCCCCTGGTGCAGCGTGCCCCCGTGCGCGCGCAGCTGCTCGACGAGCGCGCCGAGGACGTCCATCGCGTCGAGCTGCGCCTGCTCGCGCAGCGCCGTCGCGGCGACGTGGGGGAAGGGCACGTCCAGGGAGTCGCGCCACTCGACGGCGATCCCGAGGTCGGCGGCCGCGCGGTGCTCCTGCTCCACCGACGAGCGCTCCTGCTCGTCGGCGGCGTAGGTCACCGCGGTGCGCCGCTGGTAGGCCACGCCGTGGTCGTCGCAGAAGCGGAGCAACCACTCCATGCCCTCGCGGTTGGCGTCGACGTAGGCCGCCGCCACCTCGTCGGAGCGGTGCCGGCGGATGCGGGAGAGATGGGTGCCCTGGAGCAGCGACACCTTGCCGGTGGTGCGGCCCGTCGTGACGGCACCGACCTCGCGGGCCTCGACGCACGCCACCCGCAGCCCGGCGCGGGCCAGCAGCAGGGCGGTCGTGAGGCCGGTGAGGCCGGCACCCACCACCAGCGCGTCGAGGGTGGTGCCCGGCGGGGGCAGCGGGTCGTCGGCCACGGGCGTCGCGCGGTCGAGCCACAGCGACGTCACGACTCGTCCTCCACCGGCTCGTCGGCACCCCGCTGCGGGGAGTCCGGCCCGGAGGCGTCGGGCTCGGCGGGGTGGGCGGGCTCGTCGCTGGACTGGCGGGTGGGCTCGGCGTTGACCGGGTCGGTGTCGAGGTGGGTCTGCGGGTCGGTCCACGGCTCGTGCGACCGGTCGTCGGACGGACTCATCTGGCCTCCTGGGGTGGGGTCGGGCACGCGGTCCCGGTACCCCGCCGGCAGGTGGCTAGTCCCCCCGGCGCCGATCCGAGCGGGCACCGGCGGACGAATCCGTGCCGGGGGTGCATGAGCTCCTACCCCAGGGGGTACATCGACTGCACGCCACGGTCGTCGCGATCGCGGCGGTCAGGCGCGAGGCCCGCCGGTCTCCATCTCCCGTACGCCGTGCGAGGTGACTCCGGCGGGCTTCGTACGTTCCTCTCGCCGCGGACGTCCCGGGCGGGGCGTCAGGGCAACCGGAGCGGGCCGCCCTCGAGGCGGGTCAGCAGGTCGCGCGGGCCGTCGTAGACCCACGACGCGCCGGCGGACGTCAGCCGCTCGCCGCTGATGCCGCCGCTGCGCATCCCGATGGACGCGTGCCCGGCGGCCTCGGCGGACAGCACGTCCCACACGGCGTCGCCCACGACGACCGCCGACGTGCCCCCACCCGCCCGCTCGACCGAGAGCGCGACCATGTCGGGCGCCGGCTTGGTCGCCGCCCCGTCCGACCCGGTCACGATCGCCGCGAGGTGGCGGCGGACGCCGACGATGTCGAGCATCTCGTCGACGAGCGGGGCCTCCGACGAGCTGGCCAGCACCAGCCGGTGGCCGTGGCCGGCGAGCGACTCGACGAGGTCGGCGGCGCCGTCGAGGGCGCGCACGGTGCGGAGGGCGGACGCGAAGTAGTCGTCGTGCAACTTGCGCACGTCGTCGCCGACGGCGGCCTCGGCGGCATCCCCGGCGACGTGTCCGACGAGCCGGTCGCCGCCCATGCCGATGGCCTCATGGACGCGGACCGCGCTGACGTGCAGGCCGACGTCGCGGAACGCCGCGTGCCACGCGACGACGTGCTGGTAGACCGAGTCGACCAGGGTGCCGTCCAGGTCGAGGACGACGACGGGGTGCTGGGTCTCAGGGCTCACAGGCGCGTCGTACCCCGGTGGGGGAGAGGGCATGCATCATCGCCCGAGCGGGTGTGGCGAGGCCATGGGCGGACGGGGAGCATCGAAGTTCAGCCAACACCGATGTCGAGGGGATCGCCGTGGAGTTGCTGCCGCAAAGCCGGGAGGCGTTGGACGAGTATGTCACCTTGACGGTGGACGACATGGAGGGCCTGCTGCGGCTCATCGAGGGCTGGGCCGTGCGATCCGTGCCCGACTGCGTCGCGCTGAGCGTCACCCTGCTCGACGAGGACCTCACCTTCACCCTCGTCGACCGCGCCGCGACCGAGGGTGCCCACCACGGGGACGGCGAGCGTGCCGGCGCCGGGCCTGCGACGCCGGGCCCGTCCCATCCGCTCGACGAGCTCGACTGGGCCGACATGGCCCGCGAGCGCGCGTTCGACGGCATCGCCAGCACGGTGTCGCTGCCGGTGGTCGAGCACGGCAGGGCCGTGCTCACCATCGACCTCTACGCCTCCACCACCTACGCGTTCCGCGACCGCATCGACGGGCTCGTGGAGGCCCTCGGGGTGTGGCAGGCCGGCGCGGTGACCAACGCCGACCTGGGCTTCGACAGCCTGCGTCGGGCCGAGCTGGCCCCCGAGCGGCTGCGCGAGCAGCGGCTGGTCGACGTGGCCGTCGGGCTGGTCGCGGCGCGGATGGCGGTGACCACCGACGCGGCGGCGCGGATGCTGGTCGCCGCGGCTGCCGATGCCGGCGTCACCGAGACCGAGGCGGCCAGCGTCGCCCGCGCACTGCTGACCTGACCGCGACCGTTCACAAGGCCGCGCGCATGCGCCACGCCCTTCGGGGTACTACCCCCTCATGCAACGACCCAATGCCCCCGTCACGCGCCACGTCAAGGTGGCGATCATGGAGGAGAGCGAGCTCGTCGTGCACGGCCTGCGCGCCATGCTCGAGCCCCACTCCGCACTGGTCACCGTGGTGTCCCACCGGGTCGACGGCCCCGCACCGCTGTGCGACCTGACCCTCTACGAACCCCACCGCCGCACCGCCGGCGTCCGCCCCGCCCCCCAGCGCTTCCCGACGCGGATGGTCGCGTTCGGCTGGGACTGCAGCCCCGAGGCGGTGTCCACCGAGATGTCGCGCGGTGCCGCGGGCTTCGTCAGCAAGTGGCTGCCGGCGCGGCGCCTCGTGTGGAACCTGCTCCAGATCGCCGACGGCCGGGTCGTGGTCGACGCGTGGACCGGCCAGGCCGAGGCCGAGAAGGCGGCGGCCGAGAAGTGGCCGCTCACCCAGCGCGAGACCGAGGTGCTCTCGATGATCGCGGCCGGCAAGGCCAACCGCGAGATCGCCGAGGAGACCAACCTCAGCATCAACTCGGTGAAGTCCTACATCCGCGGCGCCTACTCCAAGATCGAGGTCACGTCACGCTCGCAGGCCGTCCTGTGGGCGATCCAGCACGGGCTGCTGATGTCGCCCGAGCCCGAGGTCGCCCGGCCCCGCCTCGCGGCCCACGCTGCGCGATGACGCGCTTCGGCTACTTCCTCTCGTGTGAGGAGTACGCCCCCGACGAGCTGCTCGAGCAGGCGCGGCTGGCGGAGCGCGCCGGCTTCGACAGCCTGTGGATCAGCGACCACTTCCACCCGTGGACCAACGCCCAGGGGCAGTCGCCGTTCGTCTGGTCGATGATCGGCGCGATCGCCCAGGTCTGCGACCTGCCGGTCACCACCGCCGTCACCTGCCCCACCGTGCGGACGCATCCGGCGATCGTCGCCCAGGCGGCGGCGACGTCGGCGGTGCTGCTCGGCGAGGGGCGGTTCACCCTCGGCGTCGGCACGGGCGAGGCGCTCAACGAGCACGTGCTCGGCGACCGCTGGCCCCACGCCGAGCAGCGCCTGGAGATGCTCGAGGAGGCGGTCGAGGTGATCCGCGAGCTGTGGACCGGCGAGGTGGTCTCCCGCGAGGGCCGGCACTACACGGTCGACACCGCCCGCATCTACACGCTCCCCGACCAGCCGCCGCCGATCTACATGAGCGCCTTCGGCCCGAAGGCGCTCGACGTCGCGTGCCGCATCGCCGACGGGTTCATCACCACCCAGCCCGACGGTGAGTCGGTGGAGGCGTTTCGCGCGGCCAAGGGCGCCGACGCCCCGACGCAGGCCGGCTTCAAGGTGGCCTGGGGCCCCTCCCGCGACGCCGCGATCGACGCGGCCTACGAGCTGTGGCCCAACTCCGGCGTCCCCGGTGAGCTCAGCCAGGTGCTGCCCAGCCCGCAGCACTTCGAGCAGGCCAGCGAGCTCGTCACCCGCGAGGCGTTCGCCGAGCAGGGCGCATTCGGCCCCGACGTCGCCGACCACGTGGCGGCCTACGCCCCCTTCGTCGACGCCGGGTTCACCGAGGTCTACGTCGCCAACATGGGCCCCCACTACGCCGACATGCTCGCCGCCTACGGCTCCGACGTCCTCCCCCAGCTGCGCGACCAGGCCTGAGCCCGGGGCTCGCTTCTCCGCTTCGTCGGCGTCGTCGTCGGCGTCGTCGGCGTCGTCGGAGTCCCCGCTCGAGCGGGGACTCCGTCACCTGGAGGGGGTTGCAACCCCCTCCAGGTGTCAGACTCCCTCACCAAGTCGGGCGGATCGGGCGTACGCCGGCCATGCGCGCCGCGTACGCCCGCCCGACTCCTCACCAAGTCGGGCGTACGCCCGCCACGCGCGTACGCCCGCCCCGGCGCTCAGTCGTCGAACTCCGGGTGCCCCTCGACGTCGGCGGGGCGCGCCTCGTGGCCCTCCCTGCCGCGGGTGCGGAGCTGCTCCTTCGTCTCCGCCTCGAAGACGTGGCGCCGGCCGTCCATGAGCTCGTCGAGGATGCGCTGGTGCAGGCCCTTGGTGCGGGCGTAGAAGCCGTCGTCGAAGGCCTCGACCATCTGGAACGACCACATGCCGGGGAGCGGGTTCTGGCCGAGGACGTCGCGGTCGAGGGCGTCGGCCAGCTCGTCGTGGCCGGCCTCGCGCACCAGCGCCGTGGCCTCCTCCATCGTGGTCTCGGCGCTGCCCATGAGGCGGTGGAAGGCGTAGAGGTGTCCGCGGGCGTCCTCGACGTGGTCGAGGGCGGCGGAGAGCTTGCCCACCGCCTCCACGGTCTCGTCGGTGACGCCGTCGGGCCGTCGGTGCTCGGGGGAGGGCGTGTCGTCCATGCCCTGAGGTTCACAGACGGTCCGGCCGCGCCACCACCTGCCAACGGGCGGGTCAGGAGCTGCTGGCCGGTACGCGCGACAGCTCGTCGGCGAGCTCGTCGAGCGCGAGGCTCGTCGCCGCGGCGACCACCTCGGAGGGATCGCCGCCGAGCCGGACGAGGAGCTCGCGGGTGCCTTCGCCGGTGGCGATCGCGAGGTGCACGGTGCCGGCCGGCTGGTCCTCCTGCGGTCCCGGCCCGCCCACGCCGGTGATGCCCAGCGCGACGTCGGCGCCCAGCAGCCGGCGCGCACCGGCCGCCATCTCCTGCGCGCACCGCGCCGTCACGACGGGCCCGCGGGTCACGCCCAGCACCTCGAACTTGACCTCCTCGTCGTAGGCGACGACCGCGCCGCGGTACCACTCGCTGGCCGCCTCGCCCCGGCCGAGGAAGGACGAGATCCGGCCCGCGGTGAGCGACTCCGCGGCGGCGACCCGCAACCCCCGGGAGGTCGCGAGGTCGGCGATCCGCTGGGCGCGGTCCGCGTCGGTCGGCTCGTCGGTCGGCTGGTCGGTCGGCTCACGGTCGCCGGGCACGGGTCACCTCTCGTTCGGTCGGTCTGCGCGGTCGGCTCCACTGATTCCCCGGCGCCCGCCGGCCCATGCGCGGGTGAGCAGCGCCACGCATGGACGGCGCCATCCGGGGCACTGGGGTGGACGACCGGGTGCGCGACGACCGCGCACGAGGCCACGACCGACCGAGGAGGTCTTTGCTCGATGAAGGCAGTCACCTGGCAGGGCAAGCAGGACATGCAGGTCAAGGAGGTCCCCGACGCAGCGATCGAGGAGCGCACCGACGTCGTCGTCGAGATCACCTCGACCGCGCTGTGCGGATCCGACCTGCACCTCTACGACCCGCTCTCGCCCTTCATGGCGCCGGGCGACGTCGTCGGCCACGAGCCCATGGGCATCGTGCGCGACGTCGGGTCGGCCGTGACCAGCCTGACCCCGGGCGACCGCGTCGTGGTGCCGTTCAACATCAGCTGCGGCACGTGCTGGATGTGCAACCGCGGCCTCCAGAGCCAGTGCGAGACCACCCAGAACACCGACACCGGCACCGGTGCCAGCCTCTTCGGCTACAGCAAGCTCTACGGCCAGGTCCCCGGCGGCCAGGCCGAGCTCCTGCGGGTGCCGTTCGGCGACACGCTGCCGATCAAGGTGCCGCACGGCCCGCCCGACGACCGCTTCCTCTTCCTTTCCGACGTGCTGCCCACCGCCTGGCAGGCCGTGGAGTACGCCGAGGTGGAGCCCGGCGGCACGCTGCTCGTCGTCGGCGCCGGCCCGATCGGTGACATGGCGGCCCGCATCGGCCTGCACCGCGGCCTGCGCGTCATCGTCGTCGACTCCGTGCGCGAGCGGCTGGCCCGCGTCCACGGTCGCGGCGCCGAGACCATCGACTTCACCGAGGTGGACGGCGTGGGCGACGCGGTGCGCGGGCTGACCGACGGCCGCGGCGCCGACGGTGTCATCGACGCGGTCGGCATGGAGGCGCACGGCTCGCCGGTCGCCGAGACCGCCCAGAAGGCGCTCGGCCTGCTGCCCAGGAAGGTGCAGGAGAAGGTCATGCTCAACTTCGGCGTCGACCGCCTCGCCGCGCTGATGAGCTGCATCGACAGCGTGCGCCGCGGCGGCACGATCAGCATCTCGGGCGTCTACGGCGCCCCCACCGATCCGCTGCCGATGTTCCAGCTCTTCGACAAGCAGGTCCAGGTGCGGATGGGTCAGGCCAACGTGCGCCGCTGGAGCGACGACATCCTCGCGCTGCTGCAGCAGGAGGACGACGTCCTCGGCGTCGAGTCGTTCGCCACCCACCACCTCGACCTCGACGCCGCACCCGAGGCCTACCGGCAGTTCCGTGACAAGGAGGACGGCATGGTCAAGGTGGTGTTCCGACCGTGAGGCTGCCCAAGCCGCGAGGCGTGCTGAGCGAGTGGCTCGTCGCCCGGCTCGCCGAGCCGGGCCTCGGGCGCCCGGCCCCCGAGGCCGACTCCCGCGACGACGAGGCGATCTCGCTGTGGACGCTGCACGAGCTGTCGTTCCGCGGCTTCGAGGACGCCGACGACCGCGCCGAGTGGGACCCCGAGCTGCTCGCCGTGCGCCGCGACCTCGAGACCGCTCTCGAGGACCGGCTGCGGGCGCGGTGGGCCGAGGCCTCCGCCTCCTCTGAGCCCGCTCCGGACGACGTGCCGACCGCGCTCGAGGACCTCGTCGCGGCGGACGACGGGCCGTCGCTGGCCGACCACGTCCGCCGGCACGCCGACCGCGAGCAGGTGCTCGAGCTGCTGCGGCAGCGCTCGGTCTACCACCTCAAGGAGTCCGACCCGTCGGCCTTCGTCGTGCCCCGGCTGCCCGTGCGGGCGAAGGCGGCGCTGATGGCGCTGCAGTTCGACGAGTACGGCGACGGCGACCCCAACCGGCTGCACTCCCACCTCTTCGCCCGCGGTCTCGAGGCCGTCGGCCTGCGTGCGGAGTACGGCGCCTACGTCGACGACGCGATCACCGAGAACCTCGAGATGAACAACGCCGGCTCGCTCTTCGGGCTGCACCGCCGTCTGCGCGGCGCCGCGATGGGTCACCTCGCGGCGTTCGAGATGACCAGCTCGCTGCCCTCGCGCAAGATGGTGCAGGGCCTCGAGCGGCTCGAGCTCGACGGGCCGATGTCGGCCTACTACGACGAGCACGTCGAGGCCGACGCGATCCACGAGCACCTCGCGGCCCGCGACATCTGCGGGACCCTCGCCGAGGACGAGCCCGACCAGCTCACCGAGATCCTCTTCGGCGCGTTCACCTGCCTCGACGTCGAGGCCCGCTTCGCCACCGCGATGCTGACCGCCTGGGGCGTGGACAGGTGACCGCGCGCGACTTCGACCACCCCGACGTGGTGCTGGTGCCGCACGGGCCGATGCTGCTGCGCGGCGCGGAGTCGGTGCAGGACCTCGACGGCACCGTCCACGCCGTCGACCGGCCCGTGGTGGCGCTGTGCCGGTGCGAGAAGTCGAGCCGGCTGCCGTGGTGCGACGGGACCCACAAGGTCATCCCGCGCCCCTGAGCACCGATCCTCGGCTCAGGCGCGGTCGACCCGGGCCAGCACGCCACGCACCTGCTGTCGCACCTCGACCATCGCGAGCCGACCCTCGGTGAAGCACGGCTCCTGCCGCAGCACGTCGGTCTGGGCCCGGGTGCCGACCTGCAGCACCGCCGAGCCGCCGGGAGCCAGGTGCTCGTCGACGACCGTCAGGCAGGCGCGCGCCACGTCGAGGCCGTCGTCGCCCCCGTCGATCGCGGTGAGCGGGTCCTCGGGGTAGCGGCTGGTCTGCTCGCGCGGCACCCACGGCGGGTCGGCGATGATCAGGGGGAAGGTCTCCCCGGGCTCCAGGGCCTCCTCCAGGCGTCCCTCGCGCACCTCCAGCCGGTCGGCCATGCCGGCCGCGAGGGCGTTGGCGCGGGCGTAGTCGCACGCGACCGGGTTGGCGTCGACGCACAGCAGGCGACGTCCGGACGACGCCACCGCCAGCAGGCCGATGTGCCCCGCGCCCGCGCAGAGCTCGAGCACGGTGCCACCGGGGGCGGCGGCCGCGAGCTCGGCCGCCCAGTCGGACTGCGCGGCCGTCCACTCCCGCGGGCGCAGCACGCGGTCGTCGAAGGCGATGGTCAGCGACCCGAAGGTCATGTGGTCGGTCAACGCGGGCCCTTGGGTGAGGTCGAGACGGACGAGGGGGAGGTCGACGACGATTCTGACGGAGACGGGGAGGGGGACGACGAGCGCCCCGGCAGCCGACGGGTGCGCCGGTGCCATAGCGCGGCGCGCGCGGCGTTGGCGCCGGCGGCACCGTGCACGCCGCCGCCGGGGTGCGCCGACGCCGACGCGAGGTAGAGCCCGGGGAGGCCGGTGGTGGCGCGCCCTCGCATGGCCGGCACGGGGCGGAAGACGAGCTCCTGGTGCAGCTGCGAGGTGCCGCCGTTGACGGCGCCGCCGACGAGGTTGGCGTCGCGCGCCTCCAGCTCGTGCGGGCCGAGCACGCGGCGCTCGAGCACGACGTCGCCGAAGCCGGGCGCGACCGCCTCGATGCGCGCCTGCATGCGGTCGGCGAAGCGCTGCGTGTCGTCGTGGTCCCAGGTGCCGGCGACCTCGCCGCCCGCGTCGCTGCGGGTCCGGTCGGGCTGGGGGACGTGGGCGTAGGCCCAGAACGACTCGGTGCCGGCGGGGGAGCGGGTGGGGTCGCTGGTGGTCATCTGGCCGGTGAGCAGGAACGGGCGGTCGGGCACGACCCCCGAGGAGACCTGGGCGAGCGTCTGCGTCATCTCCTCCACCGAGTCGGCGACGTGGACCGTCCCCGGTGCGTGCGCCGGCGGGTTGCGCCACGGCACCGGCCCGGAGAGCGCCCAGTCGACCTTCACGGTGCCGGGGTCGAGCTCGAAGTCACGCATGCCGCGCACCAGCCGGTCGGGCAGGTGCTCCTCGGCGACGAGCCCGCCGAAGAGGCGGGTGGCGGAGACGTCGGCGAGCACGACGGGGGTCGCGTAGGACTGGCCGTCGCGGGCGCGTACGCCGGCCACGCGGCCGCCGCGGACGTCGACGGCGGTCACCTCGGCGGCGGTGACCAGCTCGGCGCCGCGGCTGGTGCAGCGGGCGACGAGCGCGTCGGTGAGCTGTTGCGCGCCGCCGCGCGGGACGGGGAAGCCGACGGTCTGACCCAGCATCGTCATCAGCACCCCGAAGACCCCCGACCCGGGCGAGGCGAGCGGGAAGTCGGCGTGCCCGGCGTTGCCCGCGAGGAGCAGCGCCGCAGCGGGGCCGGCGAAGAGCTCGCGCCCCAGCGAGGAGACCGGGGTGGCCAGGCGGCGCACGGTGTCGAGGCCGCCGGCGCGGGCGATGGCGGGGAGGAGCCGGGCCCCGGCGCGCACCGGCGGGAACGGCGAGGTGAGTCCGTCGACCAGCGCGGGGCCGATGCGGTCCCACGTGCCGCAGAGGTCCAGCCATGCGTCGCCGTCCCCGGCGCGGAGCTCGTCGAGCCCGGCCGCGGTGAGGTGGCGGTCGCGGTGCAGGACCGCCCAGCTCTCCTCGCCGAAGGGGTGGCCCAGCACGGCGGGAGCGTGCTCCCACGCCAGGCCGTGCTCCTCGAGCCGCAGGTCGGCGATCGCGCGCGACGCCACGGCCAGCGGGTAGAAGGCGCTGAACGTGTCGTGGACGAAGTCGGGGTGGACCTCGCGGTCGCTGCGCACCGCGCCGCCCGGGGTGGGCTGGGCCTCGAGCACCAGCACCCGCCAGCCGGCGTCCACGAGCAGGTTGGCCGCGACGAGCCCGTTGGGCCCGGCGCCGACGACGACGGCGTCCCAGGTGCCGGACGAGCCGGGGCTCACTGCGTCCGGCCCTCCACCACGAACGCGAGTCGCCGCAGGGTCTCGACGTTGCGCCAGTGCAGCTGGACGTCGCGCAGCGGCTTGGGCATCAGGAGGGCGGGTCCGGCCGTGGCGTCCTCGTTGATGGTGACGACCGTCGAGTCGCCGTCGGGGCGCAGCACGAACTCGACCTGCGCCTGTCCCGCAGGCCAGCCGCGGGCCACCAGCAGCAGCCGCTCGGCCTCCTCGACCTCGAGCACCTCGGTGGTGTCGTCGATGAGCAGCGGCCAGGTGCCGACGCTGTGGTGCAGCCGGGAGCCCACCGCGGGCCACGTCTCGTCGACGTCGCGCATCCGTGAGGCGCCGACGACGAAGAGGGGGTAGAGCCAGCCGTCGCACAGCACCTCCCACACCTGCTCGGGGGTCGCGGCCACGGTCCGGGTCGTCGTGCTCATGCGGTCTCCTTCGCTGCGTGCTGCTCGGGGGTCTGATCGGGGGTCTGATCGGGGGTGTGCCGGGTCCAGTGCCCATCCTCGCGGCGCACCAGTCCCCGCCGCTCGAACTCCTCCAACCACCCCGTCATCGGCCACTCGCCCCACCGCTCGTGGAAGAGCCGGCCGTTGCGCAGGATGTCGTCGAGGTGCTCGACCGGCGGGCTGCTCACCGGGTGGTGCTGGTGGTAGGCGCGGGCACCGCCGACGCAGCCGAGGCCGATGCCGCGGGCGCGCGCCGAGCGGGCCAGGTCGGTGTCCTCGCCGCCGTAGCCGGTGTAGTCCTCGCAGAACCCGCCGAGCCGCTCCCACGTCGGCGCGGCCACGGCGAACGACAGCGACCAGAACAGGTCGGGCTCGAGCTGCTCGACCAGCTCTCCCGGCGCCGGGCGGGGCCGGGCCGGGTGCGGGTCGTCCCAGGCCGCGAGGCCGGCCGGGTCGGCGGGGTAGCCGCCGGGCGGCGGGGGAGGGAGGTAGGTCACCGGCCCGGACCAGATCGAGCCCGGCCGAGTCGTCACCACGTCGGCGTACGACGCCACGAGGCCGGGCCCGGCGAGGCAGTCGACGTCGAGCAGCACCACGACGTCGGTGCCGTCGTCGATCGCGGTGCGGACCCCGAGGTTGCGCGCGGCGGCCAACGGCAGGCGGCCACCGGGCCCCCGGTCGATCCGGACGACGTCGCGGGCCAGGCCGTCCACCCGCTCGTCGACGATCCCGTGGTCGGCCATGGCGACGACGAGGTAGGTGTCGGGTCGCACGCTGCCGCGGGCGAGGGAGCGGTGCTGCGCCGCGAGGTGCTCGTGCCGGTGGTGGGCGATGGTGACGACGGCGACGCGGGTCACGACGAGGTCCTCGCGCGGACGTCGTCGCGGGTGGCGAGCACGACGTCGGCGAACCGGTCGGCCGCCCAGCCGTCGACCCACTGCGTCCAGCGCCGCGGGTCGAGTGCGGCCGCGCGGTCGAGGACGGCCGTCCAGTCCTCGGCCTGCGGCCAGGCCGTGCGCACCACGACCGGCCAGCCCTGGGTGAGCACGGCGCCGGTGGTGCGCTGCTCGTCGTGGGGACGCTGCTGCGGCAGCACGACGGCCGGACGGCGGGCCGCCGCCGTCTCGGCGAGCGCGTTCTGGCCCGCGTGGGTGACCACGACGTCGGCGCCCGCCAGCGCGGCCGAGGGGTCGTCGACCCACGTGTCGCGGTCGGCGCCCAGCACGTGCCAGCGCCAGCGGGGTGTGGCGCGCCGGGCGGAGCGTACGTCGTCGGGGCTCACGTCGTGGCCGCCCGAGCCCAGCATCAGCGCGACGGTGCGCTCGCCGGAGTGCGGCAGGTTGGGCAGCGCCGGGCGCACCGGGTGGCGCGACAGCGCGCCGACGGGCACCAGCCGCTCGCGCAGGTCGTCGGGCAGGCCGGGGGTCATGTCGCGGGCGGCCCGCGGCCAGAAGCCCACGAGCACCTCGGCGACGCCGAGACCGAGCAGGTGGGCCGGGTCGTCGCGGCGCCCGGGCAGCACCACGCCGACGGCAGGGATCCCGTGCAGCCGGGCGAGCAGCAGCACCTCGACGGAGACGTCGACGACCAGCAGGTCGGGACGCGCCTCCTCGAGCCAGGCGGAGACGGCGGCGGCGCGCGAGCGGGTGCCGTCGTGCAGCAGCGGCGCCCAGTGGAGGTGGCCGTTGGCCGTGACGTCGCGGGGGTTGGCGTCGTCGTCGTGCGGCAGGCGGACCCAGTCGCCGACCCACGAGGCCGGGCGCTCGAGCGAGGACAGGCCGGTGACCGCGACGCCCTCACGGCGCAGCCGCGCAGCGAGGACCTGCGCGCGGTGGCGGTGCCCGCTGCCGACGTGGTGGACGTAGTAGCCGATCGTTCCCCCGGGCGCGGGCGCGGGCATGGGCATGGGCGTGGGGGCGCTCACGCCGCGTCGTCCCGCCGGGCGAGCTCGGCGTAGAGGTCGAGGTAACCCTCCACCATCGCGTCCGCGCTGCACGTCGACTCGGCGTGGGCACGGACCGCGCGCCGGTCGAGCCTCGTCGCCGCGACGACGGCCTCGGCGAGGGCGGTGACATCGCCGGGGGCGGCCAGGACGCCGCCCTGCGGCGACACGACCTGGCTGAGCCCGCCGCGGGCGAAGGTCGCGACCGGCGTGCCGCTGGCCATCGCCTCCGCGGCGACCAGCCCGTAGGGCTCGTCCCACATGGGCGTCACCAGCGCCACCGATGCCTGCCGCAGCAGCTCGGAGAGCTCGCGCTGCGCGAGGTGCCCGGCGTAGCGGGCGTCGTCGCCGAGCAGGGGGGCGACGGCGCGATCGAAGTAGGCCCGGTCCTGCACGGGCCCGGCCACCACCAGGGGGACGCCGGCCAGCCGGCAGGCCGCGATCGCCAGGTGCGGCGCCTTCTCGGGCACGATGCGACCCGACCACACGGCCGGGCCACCGCCCGGTCCGGCCGGCCAGTCGCGCAGGTCGAGCCCGTTGAGCACGACGTCGCTGTCCACGGCGTGCCGCCACGAGGCGGCGGTCCACTCGCTCACCGAGACGAACCGCGGGGGGCGCGTGCACAGCGCGAGGGCCGACTCGATCATCGGCAGCGGCGGGGTGTGGAGCGTGGTGAGCATCGGCACGTCGACCGCCGACGCCATCGCGATGGGCAGGTGGTGGAGGCTGTTGTTGTGCACCACGTCGTACTCCTCGGCGCCGGTGCGCGCGAGGGTCAGCATCAGGGCGAGGTAGGCGTGGTGCTCGGCCAGCCAGCCGTGCCCGGGGGCGAACTTGTCGGCCATCGCGGCGGCGCTGACCTCGACCGACTCCAGCGGCAGCAGGCGCACCGGCAGGGAGGTGTCGGAGCCGGGGCCGGCGAAGAGCGTGACCTCGTGGCCGCGCTTGGCCAGGCCGCGCGCGGTCGTCCAGGTCATCGACTCCAGGCCGCCGGCGAAGGGCTCTCGGATCGGATAGCGGCTCGAGGCGATGAGGCAGATCCTCACCGTCGACCCACCACCTCGTCGTAGACCGCCGCGTGCGCGGCGGCGATCGCCGCGCGCTGGCGGCGGCGCTCCTCCACCTCGACCGGGGCGGCGCCGCGTCCGGCACGGGCCTCGCGCAGCGCGGCCACCAGGCTGGCGGCGTCGAGGTGCGACTCGTCGTGGCCGTAGGTCAGCACCGGGCCCTGGTCGGCGAAGTAGCCGCACGACGGCGCCACGACGGCGGTGCCGAGGTCGCGGCACGCCTCGAGCCACCCGCTGTGGGTGCCGAACCGGTAGGGCAGGACCGAGACGTCGAGCGAGGCCAGGTAGTCCCAGAGCGCGTCGTCGTCGAGGAAGTCGTGGACGCGCAGGTCGACCTCGCCGCGCGCGGCGTGGTCGTGAAGCGCCCCGGCCAGCGCGGCGTCGTACCGCGCCCCGCCGGGGAGCAGCACGTCACGGTGGCCGTTGACCTGGAGCACCCCGCCGGGGAGGTCGCGGACCGTCTCGACGAGCACGGGCAGCAGCGCGTGGGGGTTCATCCCGGCGCGCAGGCTCTTGACGTGCATGCCGACTCGGAACTCGCGGGTGCGGGCCCCCCGGCCGCGCACCTCGCGCATCGCGGCCGCGCGCCGCATCGCCTCGAACGGGACGACGTGCGGGTGCGGCACCACGACGGCCTCGCGGCCCCAGCGCTCGCGGATCTCGGCGGCGGCACCGGAGGTGAGGGTGACGAGGGCGTCGGCGGCGGGCACCAGGACGTCCAGGTGCCGGTCGTGGGCCTCGCGGTCGAGGTGGTGGGGGTTGCGCAGGTCGTGGACGGTGAAGACCAGGGGCTTGCCACGCCTGCGCAGCGCGGCGACGAGCTCCTCGAGGTCGGCGGCGCTGCGGGCGTCGAAGCCGAAGTGGAGGTGGAAGACGTCGAAGTCGTGGTCCTCGACCCACGCGGGGTCGAGCATGACGGGCGGCCACCACTGCTGGGTCGCCGCCGCGCCGGCAGGACGCGGGTCGGGCAGGCGTACCGGCCCCGAGCCGTCCTCGGGCGCGAGGTGGCGGACGTAGACATGGTTGGCGGGCACCGAGGCGACGACGATGCGCCCGGTGCGGGGACGCGGCACGGGTGCCGCCGCGGGCGCGACGGTCGTCAGGTCGGAGGTGGCCACGCGGAGCCGTACCCGCGCGCGGGGGTGTCATGCACGATCGGCCGCCGGACCTGGCCCGGGTCCATCCCCAGGGAGGGGCCAGGGGCCCGGGCCGTCCGGCCCGGGGTCTCAGTCGGGGAGCGAGCCGGTGTCCAGGACGTGCTGCGACACGACGCCGATCTTGGTGCGGCTGCTGCGGGCGGCGTGGCGCAGGGCGTTGAAGGCGCCGACGGCATCGAGCGACAGCTTGGCCATCAGGTAGCCCACGGCCCGCTCGATCAGCACGCGGTAGTCGAGGGCGTACTGCAGCTGCCGGGCGAGCTCGCCGGCGGTGTGGGCCTGGAGGGCGGCAGCGAGGGTGGTCGAGACGATCTCGGCGTAGCGCCCCAGCGCAGCCGCCTCGCTGTCGTCCCAGTCGTGGGGGCGGCTGCGGTAGACGTCGAGCGTGCCGACCGGCACCCCGCCGATCAGCACCGGCGTGCCGAGCACCGCGCGCACCGGCTGGGCGGCCATCGCCCGGGCCAGCACGGGCCACCGCTCGACCTCGCCGGTCACGTCGCGGCTGCCCACCACGGTCCCCTGCACGAACGCCTCCGTGCACGGCCCCTCGCCGGCCTCGGCCTCGGTCTGCTCGAGCATCCGGCCGGGACCGTCGCTGGCGGCGGCGTAGACGAGGATGTCCTGCTCGTCGGCGATCAGGATCCCGGCGCCGTCCACGCCGAAGAGGTCCACGCACGCCGCGACCACGACCTGCAGCGCCGAGACGATGCTCCCGTCGTCCTCGCGCGGCTGGGAGAGTCGCCGCAGGCTGTCTGCCAGCGCGGCGTCGTCGATGTTCATGGACCCGATTATTCCCCGGCCGGCTGCCCCTCCGGCCACCCCGACGCGGGCAGGTGCGCCACGAACCGCGCCAGCGTCTCGCGGTCCGCCTCGGATGCGGTGCCGTCGTGGGTGGACACCAGGACCCGCGCCACCGCGCGCACCTTGGTGTTGCTGTCCTGCGAGACGCGCACGATCGTGCGCCACGCCTGCTCGGTGCTGCAGGCGTACCGCGCCGACAGCAGGCCGATGGCCATGCCGATGTCGCGCTGCGACTTCACGGCCTCGTGCAGCTGCGCGACCTCGTCGCGCAGGGGGTCGGCGGGAGGCGTCGACCCGCCCTCGGGTAGGGGTGTCCCAGACATCGTCACCTTCACATGACGTAGGTCCGCGGACACAGGGCGGAGCTCGACGGTTCGAGCGAGGCCACTCTACAGACCGGTGGGTTCGTGCCCTCGCTGGGCAGGCGAGGGGATCGTGGGTTATTCTCACGGTGGACTCAAGCCACGGGTCGTCCGCACGTCCTACGCTGGAGGTGCCCGTGCCGGGTCAAGGCATCCGACGAGGAGTCGCCGAGTCCTTCGACTTCGAGGGTGACGGCGAGCAGGCGCGCGAGTGGCTCGACACGGCCTACGGCGCCTCGCTGGGGCTGGGCGGCCAGATGGGCACCGTGCACCACCAGCGGCGCACCCGGGGCTCGGTGTCGTTCGACCGGCTCCAGATCGACGCCCCCGTCCGCTTCGACGCCGAGGCCATGCCGACGCTGGTCGTGGTCGACGTGTTCGCCGGGGAGCTCGAGTACACCCGCGACTCGGTCACCGACCAGGGCCGGGAGGGCGACACCGTGCTGGCGGCCGGCTGGGACATGCCCTTCAGCGGCAGGGGCAACGGCTACGACGTGCGCAACATCAGCGTGTCGGCCGAGGCGCTCGACTCCGCGATCGCCGACATCGACCTCGACAAGACGGCGGCCGACCTCACCTTCGCCCGCTACGTGCCCCGCTCGCCCGCCGCGGCGGCCCAGTGGCGCGCCGTCGTCGACCGGCTCAGTGCCCCGCTGTCCGCGCCGGTCGACTCGCTGGCCCGGGTCGAGTCGTCCCGGCTGCTGGCCAACAGCCTGCTGCACACGTTCGACAACAACCTGGTGACCGACGCGATGGCAGCCCGTGACGTCGGCGACGCCACGCAGGCCACGGTGCGCCGCGCGCAGCGCCTCATCGACGAGCGCGCCGGCGGCGACCTCACCCTCTCCGACATCGCGCGCGCCTGCTCGGTGACGCCGCGGTCGCTGCAGTACGCGTTCCGTCGCCACCTCGACTGCACCCCGCACGCCTACCTGCGCCGGGTCCGCCTCGACCTGGTCCACCAGGCGCTGCGCGACGGATCGGTGTCCAACGTCGGCGACGCCGCGGCCCGCTTCGGCTTCTTCAACCCCGGCCGCTTCGCCGCGGAGTACCGCCAGGTGTTCGGCGAGAACCCTGGACAGACCTTGCTGCGCCACTCGTCCTGACGGGTGAGTTCGCTTTCCGGCTGTCGCGCTGGTCCAGACCATGCGACCGTGGAGGTGATCGTCCTTGCTGGAGACCACGGCAAGCACCATCCACGCACGAAAGCGAGCACGTGGTCATCATGTCGATCGCTACTGAACGCCCCGCTGGACCCGCCCTCGTCGAGTCCCGTCCCGTCCAGCCCCTCGAGGGCAAGGCCCGCGCACGCCGCACCGACGCCATCGTCAACGACCTCCGAGGCGCCCTCGGCGACGCGGACGCCCACGAGCTGATCCGTCAGCTCATCGAGACCAACGCCGCGGTCGCCCGCAGCATGGCCTCCCGCTACCGCAACCGCGGCATCGACCTCGACGACCTCGAGCAGGTCGCCCTGCTGGGGCTGACCAAGGCCGCGCAGCGCTTCGATCCCGGCGCCGGGCACGACTTCCTGTCGTTCGCGGTGCCGACGATCCGGGGCGAGCTCCGCCGCCACTTCCGCGACTCCGGGTGGATGGTCCGGCCCCCGCGCCGGGTCCAGGACCTGCAGACCCGCATCGCGGGCGCGAAGGAGGAGCTGGAGTCCATGCACGGCCGCTCGCCTCGCCCCAGCGAGATCGCCGAGCACCTCGGCGAGCACCCGGACAGCGTCGTGGAGGCGCTGGCGGCCGACGGCTGCTTCACCCCCACCTCGCTGGACGCACCGGTGTCCGACGGGTCCTCGACGCTCGGCGACCTGCTGGGTGCGGAGGACCGTGCGATCGCGCGTGCCGAGGCCCGGCTCATGCTGGAGCCGCTCATGGGCGTGCTCACCGCACGCGATCGCCGGATCGTGCGCCTGCGCTACTTCCAGGAGCAGACCCAGCAGGAGATCGCCGACGCCGTCGGCCTGACCCAGGCCCAGGTCTCCCGCGTGCTCACGCGGATCCTGGCCGACCTGCGCGCCGGCCTGGTCGACTACTCACCGGCAGCCTGACCTCCCGCGAGTCACTCCGGGATCGGGGTCACCGTGCCACCATGGCGCGGTGACCCCCCTCTCCGTCGGCTACAAGGCATCCGCTGAGCAGTTCGGCCCGCGCGAGCTCGTCGAGCTCGGCGTGCGGGCCGAGGAGGTCGGCCTCGACAGCGTCTGGGTCAGCGACCACTTCCAGCCGTGGCGCCACGACGGCGGCCACGCGCCGAACGCACTCGTCGCTCTCGCGGCCATGGGCGAGCGTACGGAGCGCGTGGTGCTGGGCACGAGCGTGCTGACCCCGACGTTCCGCTACAACCCCGCCGTGCTCGCCCAGCAGCTCGCCACCCTCGCGCTGCTGAGCCCGGGGCGCGTGGTGCTCGGGGTGGGCACGGGCGAGGCGCTCAACGAGATCTCCGTCGGGCTGCAGGACTGGCCCGACTTCCGCGAGCGCTGGGCCCGGCTGCGCGAGGCCGTACGACTCATGCGCGCGCTGTGGGCCGGTGAGCGGGTCACCTTCGAGGGCGATCACTACCGCACCGTCGACGCCACCGTCTACGACCGCCCCGAGGGCGGCGTCCCGATCTACGTCGCCGCCGGCGGGCCGCAGATGGCCAAGTACGCCGGCCGCGTCGGCGACGGCTTCATCTGCACCAGCGGCAAGGGCATGGACCTCTACACCGACAAGCTGCTCCCGGCCGTCGACGAGGGCCTCGCCGCGTCCGGGCGCTCGCCGGGCGACCTCGCCCGGCTCATCGAGATCAAGCTGTCCTACGCGGCCACCCGCGAGGAGGCGCTCGACAACACCCGCTTCTGGGCTCCGCTGTCGCTGAGCGCGGAGGACAAGCACCGCCTCCACGACCCGGTCGAGATGGCCGCCGCCGCCGACCGGCTGCCCCTCGACCAGGTCGCCTCGCGCTGGATCGTCGCCACGACCCCCGACGAGGTCGTCGACGCCGTCCGCCCCTACGTCGAGGCCGGCTTCGACCACCTCGTCTTCCACGGCCCGGGCCACGACCAGCAGCGCTTCCTCGCCGACCTCGGCGAGCAGGTCCTTCCCGCCGTACGCGGCCTCCGGGGCTGAGCTCGACCCGGGTGGCGGTCCGCCCTCGGCGGCCCGTCGGTGCGTACGCGCGGGCTGGGTTGAGCGGGTACGTCCCCGCTCAACGGCCCGGATCCGGGTGTCCTAGCGGGGACGGGACGTGTCCAGTGGGCGCGCCGGACCCGTGTAGCGTCGTCCAGTCGGACCGTGGCGCCGGGGCGTAGGCCGGGGCTGGGGTGGAGCGGGTACGTCCCCGCTCAACGGCCCGGATCCGGGTGTCCTAGCGGGGACGGGACGTGTCCAGCGGCCGCCAGGGCGCGGAGGTCGGGGGTCAGGTCTTCGAGCCGGGTGCCTGGCCGGCACTGTCGACCACGGCGGTCTCCAGCACGGCGGTGGCGCCGAAGAGGGTGTCGGGCGATCCGTCGGGGTGGGTGAAGAACCATCGCGTGCCGCGCAGCTCGTAGGTGCTCGCGTCGAAGATCCACGTGGTACGGGTGCGGAAGCGCGCGTCGGTGCGGGTGATGCCGACCCCGCGGCGCCCCAGCGCGTCGGTGGCGCCGCGCTCGACCTCGACCCCGTCGATCCGGGCGACGGCGCGGTAGAGCGCCGCCGCCGTGTCGGGTGGCACCAGCTGCTCCGACACCAGCGAGCCGATGAGCTCGAACGTCGCCTGCTGCTGCTCCTGGCCGTCGACGGGCACCGCCGCGCGGTCGAGGACGTCGAGGAGCGCGTCCGGGTCGGTGGGCAGCTGTGCGAGCCAGGCGTGCGTCGGGCGGCGCGCGCCGGCGGGCGACGGTCCGCCCGACTCGAGCGGCCAGTCCTGTCCGAGCTCACGGATCAGGTCGTCCTGCCAGCCGAAGGGGCCCGGGTCCTGGCCCAGCCAGGTCTCCCGCTCGTGGACCGGCCCCAGCACGACGCCCTCGCCGAGCCTGCCCTCGTTGGCGATCACGGCGCTGCGCGTGTAGACGAACTGGTCCTCGCGCACCGTCGCCGCCGGCGAGGCGAGCGCCCGGTCGGCGGCACCGTCGAGCACCCGGGTCGCGGCCAGCGACGTCATGACCGCGCGCGTCGCCTCGGGCCGGGGTGCAGGCGAGTCGCCGGTCAGGGCGAGCACGCCCACCGTCGCCACCGCCGTCGCGCAGGCGAGCACGGTGGCCGGCGCGGCGATGCCACGTACGACCCTGCGCCGGGCCTCGTGCCGGTCGATCGCCAGGTCCACGCGCGAGCGGAGGCGGGCGCGGTGGAGGGGGGACAGGGTGATGTCGTGGGGCGCGGGGTGGCTGCGCCGGAGCTCGTCGAGGTCGCGGGTCACGGTCGTCCTCCTCGGACGGGTCGGACGGGTGGGACGGGCCCCGTGGGGTGCACGGGGCCGCAGGCGGCGGGCGAGGTCGGCGGTCGAGCAGATGGAGGGTCGGGATCGGCGACGAGCTCGCGCATCCGGGCGCGGGCGCGCGACAACCGGGACCGCACGGTGCCGACCGGCACGCCGAGGGACTCCGCGGCCTCGGCGTAGGTCAGTCCCGACCACACGCACAACGCGACGACCTCTGCCTCCGCTCGGCGCAGGGACCCGATCACCCGGGCGGCCCGGGCCAGCACGTCCGCCTCGTCGAGGCGCTCCACCACCTCGTCGGCGAGGTCGGGCACCGACTCGTCGCGTGGACGACGGGCGAGGAACGTCGTCAACCGGCGACGGCTGCGGCGTGCGTTCAACGCCTGGTTGGTCGCGATGCCCCACAGCCACGGCCGCAGGGGGCGGTCGTCGTCGGTGATCGACTCGCGGGTGCGCCACGCGGCGAGGAACGTCTCCGAGGTGACGTCCTCCGCCGTCGCCCAGTGGCCCGTCAGGCGGTGCGCCAGCGTGAAGACGCCGTCCACGTGCTCGGCGTAGACGGCGTCGAACGCGGCCCGGTCTCCCTGGCGCAGCCTCCGGCGGAGGTCACGATGTCCTGTGCTCACAACCCACTACTGTCCGCTCAGGTCGGGGGGGTTCCCGATCCGCGAGGTCGATTGTCACCCGGAGCGCGTGCCCCACGTCGCCGGACGCGGTGTGGTCGGCTCAGGAGTCGAAGCCGAGCCCGACCCGGTCGAGGGCACGGAGGAACGCGTTGCGCCGGCCATGGCGGTGGTCGGCGCGGTCGAGCGACCAGCGGGTGAGGTTGATGCCGACGGACGCGAGGGGCTCCGGAGGGAAGGGGAGGGGGCGCTCGCGCACCATCCGCAGCTCGGTGCGCTCGGTCGGCCGGCCGGTGAGCAGGTCGAGGAGCACCTCGGCGGCCCATCGGGTCGCGGCGACGCCGAGGCCGGTGAAGCCGGCAGCGTGGGCCACCCGGCCACCGTGGGTCGTGCCGTAGAACGCCGCGAACCGCGTGGAGGTGTCGATCGCGCCGGCCCACCGGTGCGTGAAGCGGATGCCCTCGAGCTGGGGGAAGGTGGCGAGGAGGTGCGAGGCCAGCCGCGCGTGGCTGTCCGGCCGGTCCTCGTGGCGTACGTGCATCCGACCGCCGGCCGGGTAGATCGCGTCGTAGCCGCCCCACAGGATGCGGTCGTCGGCGGTCAGGCGGGCGTAGTGGAACTGGTTGGCCAGGTCGCCGAGGCCCTCGCGCCCGGCCCAGCCGATCGACGCGCGCTGGTCGGCGGTGAGCGGCTCGGTGACGAGCACGTAGTCGTAGACCGGCACGGTCATCAGCCGGTTGCGGCGCAGCGGGCCCGGGAAGACGCCGGTGGCCAGGACCACGTGGTCGGACGTGACGGTGGCGCGGGCGGTGGACACCTCGACGACACCGCCCTCGCGGCGTACGCCGGTCACGGCCGAGTGCTCGTGCACCTCAACGCCGAGGTCGGTGGCGGCCCGGGCCAGGCCGGCGGCGAGCCGGGCGGGATGGACGAGCGCGGTGGCGGGCTCGCGCTCGCCGGCCACGAAGAGCGGGCTGTCGATCGCCGCCCGCACCTGCGCGCGGTCGAGAAAGTGCGCGGACTCGCGCACCCACTCCACCTGGTGCTCCTCGACCGCCACCGACAGCGCCCCCGTGCGCTCCCACTCGCAGGCCAGGTCGAGGTCGCGGACGTCGGCCTCGAACGCGTCGAGGTTGGCCTCGCCCAGCCGCTCCAGGACGTCGTACTCCTCGGGCCAGCGCGAGCGCCCGTTGTCCTCGCCGTGGGTCAGCGAGGCCTCGCAGAAGCCGCCGTTGCGCCCCGAGGCCGCCCACCCGACCGTCTGCGACTCGAGCAGCACCACCCGGCGGCCGGGATCGCGGCGCTTGGCGTGCACCGCCGCCCACAGGCCGAGGTAGCCCCCGCCGACGACGGTCAGGTCGGCACGGGTGGAGCCGCTCAGCGGGTCGTGGGCCGGCCGCGCGCCGACGTCGTCGAGCCAGAAGGCACCGAGGCGGCTGCCGGCGAGCGACCGCGAGACGAGCCGCGGGTCGGGGGCGTGCCGCTCGTAGGCGGTGGCGTGCCGGTGGGGGCGGGGCACGTCGTCGGTCAGCCGGCGGCCGCGGTCAGCGCCGCGTCGAGGATCGCCAGGCCCTCGCGGGCCTCCTCGTCGCTGGTGGTCAGCGGCGGCACGACGTGGATGCGGTTGTAGTTGCTGAACGGCAGCATCCCGCGCTCCTGGCAGCCCGTCACGATGGCGGCCATCTCGGGGCTGGAGCCGCCGTAGGGGGCCAGCGGGGCGCGCGTGCCGCGGTCGCCGACCAGCTCGACGGCCCAGAAGGCGCCGGTGCCGCGCACCTCGCCGATCCACTCGTGCCGGGCGGCCAGCTCGCGCAGGCCGGGCCCGAGCACCTCGGCGCCGAGCCGCTCGGCGCGACCGACGATGTCGTCGTCCTCCATCGCGCGGATCGTCGCGACGGCGGCGGCACACGCCAGCGGGTGCCCGGAGTAGGTGAGCCCGCCGGGGTAGGCGCGGTGGGCGAACGTCGCGTGGATGGCGTCGCTGATCGCGACCCCGCCGAGCGGGACGTAGCCGGAGTTGACGC
The DNA here is from genome assembly GCF_059621125.1 of Nocardioides sp. Z35_8. Classification (NCBI taxonomy): domain Bacteria; kingdom Bacillati; phylum Actinomycetota; class Actinomycetes; order Propionibacteriales; family Nocardioidaceae; genus Nocardioides; species Nocardioides sp. Z35_8. The sequence continues at coordinate 1,362,298 of NZ_JCAQIE010000001.1, forward strand.
CCTTGGCGAAGGTCAGCAGGTCCGGGACGGTGTCGCCGTGCTCGACGGCGAACCACCGCCCGCTGCGCCCGAAGCCCGACATGACCTCGTCGGCGACGAGCACGATGCCGTGCCGGTCGCAGATCTCGCGCACCCCGGCCAGGTAGCCCGGCGGCGGGACCATGATCCCCGCGGTGCCGGGGATGGCCTCCAGCACGATCGCCGCGACCGTCGCCGGCCCCTCCAGCGCGACCACCTGCTCGAGGTGCTCGAGCGCGCGCTGGCACTCCTCGGCCTCGCTGGTGGCGTGGAAAGGGCTGCGGTAGAGGAACGGGCCGAAGAAGTGCACGGTGCCGGTCGACCCCTGGTCGCTGGCCCACCGGCGCGGGTCGCCGGTCATGTTGACCGCGAGGTGCGTGCCGCCGTGGTAGCTGCGGTAGGTGGTGAGCACCTTGTGCCGGCCGGTGTGGAGCCGCGCCATGCGTACGGCGTGCTCGTTGGCGTCGGCGCCGCCGTTGGTGAAGAAGACGTGGTCGAGGTCGCCGGGGGTGTGGCTCGCGATCAGCCGGGCGGCCTCCGAGCGGGCGCCGTTGGCGACCGCCGGGGCGATCGTGCACAGGTGCGCGGCCTGCTCGCGGATGGCCGCGACGATGCGCGGGTGCTGGTGGCCGAGGTTGGTGAAGACCAGCTGGGAGGAGAAGTCGAGGTAGCGCCGGCCCTCGCCGTCCCACACGTGGCTGCCCTCGGCGCGGGTGACGACCATCGGGCTGATCTCGGCCTGCGCCGACCAGGAGTGGAAGACGTGGGCGCGGTCGAGCTCGTAGGTCCGGGCGGCGTCGTGGGTGCCGGCCAGGTCCGAGGCCGTCGTCGGGTCAGTCATTGCGCGGGAATCCCAGCTCGAGGCCGCCCTCGGGGCGGTTGGCGGGGTCGATCCACCGGGTGGTGACGACCTTTCCGCGGGTGAAGAAGTGCACGCCCTCGGTGCCGTGGGCATGGGTGTCGCCGAACAGCGAGCGCTTCCAGCCGCCGAAGGAGTAGTAGGCGACCGGCACCGGGACCGGCACGTTGACGCCGATCATCCCGACGGTCACGTCGGCCTCGAAGCGGCGGGCGGCCCCGCCGTCGTTGGTGAAGACGGCCGTGCCGTTGCCGTACTCGTTGGCGTTGACCAGCGCGACCGCCTCGTCGTAGCTGGCGACGCGCACGACCGAGAGCACCGGCCCGAAGATCTCCTCGCGGTAGATCTCCATGTCGGGGGTGACCTCGTCGAACAGCGTGGGGCCGAGCCAGAAGCCCTCGGCCACGTCGTCGGAGCCGCCGCGGGCCGCGACGTCGCGCCCGTCGACGACGACCTTGGCGCCGGCCGCCTCGCCGGAGTCGATGTACGAGGCGACCTTGTCGCGGTGGGCCCGGGTCACGAGCGGACCCATGTCGGCCTCCTTGCCCTCGCCCGCGGCCGTGGCGTCGGCACCGCCGTCGCCGATGAGCAGCGTGCGGGTGCGGTCGGCGACCCGGGCGACGAGCTCGTCGCCGATCGGGTCGACCGCGACGAGGACGCTGATCGCCATGCAGCGCTCGCCGGCGCTGCCGTAGCCGGCGTTGACGGCCGAGTCGGCGGCCAGGTCGAGGTCGGCGTCGGGCAGGACCACCATGTGGTTCTTCGCGCCGCCGAGGGCCTGGACGCGCTTGCCGTGGCGGCTCGCGGTCTCGTAGACGTACTCCGCGATCGGGGTCGAGCCGACGAAGCTGATCGCCTGCACGTCGGGGCTGGTGAGCAGCGCGTCGACCGCGGTCTTGTCGCCGTGCAGGACGTTGAACACGCCGTCGGGGAGCCCGGCCTCCTGCCAGAGCGCGGCGATCCAGCTGGCCGCGCTCGGGTCCTTCTCGCTGGGCTTGAGCACGACCGTGTTGCCCGCCGCGATCGCGATCGGGAAGAACCACATCGGCACCATCGCCGGGAAGTTGAACGGGCTGATGATGCCCACCACGCCCAGCGGCACCCGCTTGGAGTGCACGTCGACGCCGGTCGAGGCGCTCTCGCTGTGCCCGCCCTTGAGCAGGTGGGAGATGCCGCACGCGAACTCGACGACCTCGAGGCCACGGGCGATCTCGCCCATCGCGTCGGAGTGCACCTTGCCGTGCTCGCTGCTGATGATCGCGGCGAGCTCGTCCTTGCGGCTGTTGAGCAGCTCGCGGAAGGCGAACAGGACCTGCGTGCGTCGGGCGAGCGAGGTGGCCGCCCACGGCGCGGCGGCGCGCGACGCGGCGCCGATCACGGCGGCGGCGTCCTCCTCGCTGGCCAGCGCGACGCGTCCGGTCACCCGGCCGGTGGCGGGGTTGGTCACGTCGGCCCAGCCGAGGGGGGAGCCGGTCAGCGGCGCGCCGTCGGCCCAGTGCACGACGTCCTGCGGGTTCGGGGTGCTCATGGCGCTCATCCTGCTCGTCGTACGTCGCACGCGCGGGTGTCGGATCGTCGGCAAAGCGGCCGGTCGCCGGACACATCGTCACCCCGTCGGCCGTAGGCTGCCGCCGTGGTCGACGTGACGCCGGGGGTGACGCTGCGCGAGGCGCTGGAGCTGCCGGCGCTGCGCCGCGCCGCGCCCGAGGTGGTCGCCGGTGCCGCCGGGGCCGGCCGGCCGATCCGGTGGGTGCACGCCACCGAGCGACTCGACGTCGGCGAGCTCCTGCGAGCCGGCGACCTGCTGCTCACGATGGGCACCGGCCTCCCCGACGACGACGACACCGCCGGGCTCGAGGCCTTCGTCGACGCCCTCGTCGACGTCGGGAGCGCGGGGGTGGTGGTCGAGCTCGGCCGACGATGGGCCTCGGCGCTGCCCGACCCGCTCGTCGCCGCCTGCGAGGAGCACGGGCTCCCGCTCGTGGTGCTGGCGCGCGAGACCCGCTTCGCCACGCTCGCGCAGGAGATCGGCGAGCGGGTGGTCGACCGGCAGCTGGCCGAGCTGCGCGAGGCCCAGCGCGTGCACGAGACGTTCACCGACCTGGGCTACGACCTCGCGAGCCCGGCCGAGATCCTCCGCGCGGTGCAGCGCCTGGCCGACGCGCCCGTGGTCGTGGAGAACGCCCAGCACCGCCCGCTCGACTACTTCGCCGGCCCGGACGACGGCGGCGGGTTCCTCGACGGATGGCCGGCCCGGTCCCAGCGCGTCGAGGTCGCCGGCCGCACCGGCTGGGACGCCGCCAACGGGTGGCTCGTCACCCGCCTCGGCACGACCGACCGGGCGTGGGGACGGCTGGTGATCGGCTCACCCGAGACGCCGTCGCAGCGGCTCGTGGCCGTGGCCGAGCGGGCCGCGTCGGCCCTCGCCCTGCACCGCCTGCACGACCGCGACCGCGGCACGCTCATGCGCCGCACGCACCTCGAGCTGCTCACCGGGCTGAGCGAGGACCCCGACTCCGACGACGTACGACGACGCTGCGAGCTGGCCGGCTTCCCGGTGCGCCGGCGCACCCTGACCGGCGTGGTGGTCCGCCCGCGCGTCGGCGCCTCGCCCTCCGCCGAGCCCGACGAGGTGGCCGCGACCGTCGTCCGCGCCGCCCACGCGCTGCGCCTGCCGGCCCTGGTCTGCGAGGTCGAGCGCGACCTGCGGGTGCTGGTCTCGAGCGCTCCCGCGTCCTCGGCCGACGACCTGGTCGACCGGCTCGCCGCGCGCGTGCGGGCCCACCACGACGTGCTGGTGGCCGCCGGCCGCCCCGTCGCCGACCCGGCCGGGGTGGCCCGCACGGTGGCCGAGGCGGGGCAGGTCGCCGACGCCGCTCCCGCCGTGAGGCGCGAGCACGATCCCGGGGTGCACCGCCTCGCCGACCTGCACCTGCGCGGGCTGCTGGCGCTGCTCGGCGAGGACGAGCGGGTCCGCCTCTTCGTCGAGCGCGAGCTCGGGCCGCTGCAGGAGCACGACCGGGCCGACGGGGCGCGCACCGAGCTGGTGGCGGCGCTGCGCGCGCTCGTGCTGCACCCGGCCAGCAAGACCGAGGCCGCGGCGAGCCTGCACCTGTCGCGCGCGGCCTTCTACGACCGGCTGGCACGGATCGAGTCGATCCTCGGCGCCGACCTCGACGACCCTGACGTCCGGGTCTCGCTGCACGTCGCGCTCGTGGCAGACGAACTGTTGGGCGGAGGGGCGAAGTGACGACAGATCGTCGGCCGCCGCGCCCCGCCCCGCTGGGGACGATGCAGCCATGAGCCCCGCCGCGACCCGCGTCCTCGACACCGCCGCGCCCGTGCCGACCGCGCCCCTCGACCCGGGCACGGTCCTGGCCGGCGCCCCGGCGGCGGGCTCGCGCGCGCTGGCCGCGGTGTCCGGCGTGGAGGTCGGGGTGTGGGAGATGACCCCGGGCACCGCCACCGATGTCGAGGTCGACGAGGTGTTCGTGGTGCTCTCCGGCGCCGCGAGCGTGACCTTCGACGACGGCGAGCAGGTCGAGCTCGGGCCGGGCAGCGTCGTCCGCCTGCGGGCCGGCGAGCACACGACCTGGGTCGTCCACGAGACCATCCGCAAGATCTACGTCGCCTGACCGCCCGCCGAGGAGAGCAATGACCGACCAGCCGACCGACCAGCCGACCGACCCGACGATCCGCAACTTCATCGACGGCGAGCTCGTCGCGTCGGCGAGCACCGAGTTCATCGAGCTCGTCGACCCCGTCACCGGCGCACCCGACGGGCGCTCGCCCGTCTCGACGCACGAGGAGGTCGACCGGGCGTACGCCGCCGCGGAGCGGGCCTCGGCCTCCTGGAAGCGGCTCACCCCGGGCGCGCGCCAGGGCTACCTGCTCGACCTGGCGACCGCGATCGCGGAGCGCCGCGACGAGATCAGCGAGGTGCAGGCCCGCGACACCGGGCAGCCCGTGCGCCACATCGCGAGCGAGGAGGTCGACCAGGGCGTCGACCAGCTGCGCTTCTTCGCCGGCGCCGCGCGACTCCTGGAGGGCAAGTCGTCGGGGGAGTACCTCGAGGGCCACACCTCCGCGATCCGTCGCGAGCCGATCGGCGTCGTCGGCCAGGTGACGCCGTGGAACTACCCCTTCGCGATGGCGATCTGGAAGATCGCGCCCGCGCTGGCGGCGGGCAACACGGTCGTCCTCAAGCCCAGCGACACCACGCCGCGCTCCACCGTCCTGCTGGCCGAGATCGCCGGCGCGATCCTGCCGCCCGGCGTGCTCAACGTGGTCAACGGCGACGCCTCCACGGGTCGCTACCTCGTCGAGCACCCGACCCCCGGACTCGTCGCGATCACCGGGTCGGTGCGCGCGGGCACGGAGGTCGCGCTGTCGGCCGCGAGGTCGCTCAAGCGGGTCCACCTCGAGCTCGGCGGCAAGGCGCCGGTCGTGGTGGCGCCCGACGCCGACCTGGCCCGGGCCGCCGAGATGGTGGCCGCGGCCGCCTACTTCAACGCCGGCCAGGACTGCACCGCCGCCACCCGGGTGATCGTCCACAGCAGCGTGCACGACGAGCTCGTCGAGCTGCTGGTCACGGAGGCCGAGGCCACCCGGCCCGGCCCGCCGTCGGACGACGGGGCCGACTACGGTCCGCTCAACAACGCCGCCCACCTCGCGAAGGTCGAGTCGTTCCTCGCCGACCTGCCCGCCCACGCGAGCGTCCGCACCGGAGGCGCCCGGCACGGTGAGGCCGGCTTCTTCTTCGCGCCGACCGTCGTGACCGGCGTACGCCAGGACGACCGCATCGTGCAGGAGGAGGTCTTCGGCCCCGTCCTGACGGTGCAGTCCTACGACGACGAGGCCGAGGCGCTCGCGATGGCCAACGGCGTCCCCTACGGCCTCGCCGCGAGCGTGTGGACCCGCGACGTCGGCACCGCCGACCGACTCACCCGCGAGCTCGACTTCGGCTGCGTGTGGGTCAACACCCACATCCCGTTCGTCTCGGAGATGCCGCACGGCGGGTTCGGGGCGTCGGGCTACGGCAAGGACCTGTCGGGCTACGGCTTCGACGACTACACGCGCATCAAGCACGTGATGACCGCCCACTACTGACAGGCGGGCCAGTGCCGGTCCGTCCCGGTCTCGACGGGTCGGGCATGCTGGGGCCATGCGCTTCACCGAGCACGAGCTGACCGTGGCCGTCACCGCCGCCGCCAAGATCGTGGCCGGCGGCAAGGTCGGGCGCCGCGCCAAGGGCGAGGCGGCCTGGGAGTCGATGAGCAAGATCGAGCGCTACCACCTGCTCGAGGCGGTCGGCAGCCAGGTCCTGCCCGTCCTGCTCGCCCTGCCCGACGTCGAGGTGCCGGCGGGCACCCGGCCCACCTTCACCGACGCCCAGATCGCGGCCGCGGTCGAGCAGACCCTCGGCGAGAGCGGTGTGGGCCGGCTGCGGCAGAAGGTGGCGGTCGCGGCGCGACTGACGCTCGTACGCACGGCGCTCGCCCAGCTCCCGGTGCGCCAGGACCCCGACGCGCTCACCGTGCCCGACTCCCTCGAGGACCTCTGAGCCGTCCCGCCCCCAGGGCCTGAGGACCCTGAGGACGGCGTTCAGGTTGGGTGCGTACCGTCGTTACCGATGACTTCCTCCGTGTTCTCCCTGATGACCTCCCGCACCCGCACCGTGATCGGCGCCCTGTCGGTCGCCGCCGTGCTCACGCTCTCCGCCTGCGGCGGGTCGGACGCGTCCGACGACGCCAAGGACTCCTCGTCGAGCTCCTCGCCGTCCGCGAGCGCCTCCGACGGCGCCGCCGAGGGCCCCCAGCCCGACCTCGACGCGATCCCCGACGTGGTCGCCGAGGTCAACGGCGAGCAGGTGACCAAGGAGGAGTTCGTGCCGATCTACAAGGCGGCCTTCCAGCAGGCGGCGGCCCAGGCGCAGATGACCGGGGAGGAGCCCGACGAGAAGGCGCTGCGCAAGCAGACCGCCGACAACCTCGTCGACACCGAGCTGCTGCTGCAGGAGGCCGAGTCGCGTGGCCTGGAGGTCAGCGACGAGGCCGTCGACGAGGAGCTGGCCGACCTGGCGAAGCAGAACGGCATGGGGTCGGCCGACGAGCTCCTCGAGGCCGTCGAGGCCCAGGGCCTGAGCGCCGAGCAGGCCCGCGAGCAGGTCGAGACCCAGGCGATGGTCGAGCAGCTCGTCGCCGACGAGGACGGCCCGCTCGAGCCCACCGACAAGGAGCTGCGCAAGATCTACGCGCAGGCCAAGAAGCAGCAGGCCGCGTCGGGCGGCGGGCAGGAGATCCCGCCCTTCGACCAGGTGCGCGACCAGCTCGTCGAGCAGGCCGAGGCCCAGCAGGTCGGCAAGGTCGCCACGGAGCTGGTCACGGACCTCCGCAAGGACGCGGACATCACGATCAACCTCTGACGTCGGGCAACCTCTGACGCTGCGCCCGCTCAGCGGGCGAGGAAGCCGGCCAGCAGCTCCTGGAACTCCGCGGGCTGCTCGAGGGCGGGCGCGTGACCGCACCGGCCGAGGACGTGGAGGCGTACGTCATCGAGGTGCTCGAGCAGCGGCAGCGCGGCCGTCCGGAGCGGCGTGAGGCGATCGTGCGCCCCGTGGACGAGCAGCACCGGCGCCCGGATGGCCGCCAGCTCGTCGGCGGAGAGGGTCAGGTCGTCGACCCACCGCGATCGAGGCGGCGGGAAGAGCGTCGCGAACGCCTCCGCGCCCGCCTGCATCGCCGCGGTGCGGGCGGCCACGGCCTTCGGCGTGACGAGGCGCTGGTCGTGGACCAGCCGGCAGGTCATGTCGCGTGCGCCGTCGGGGGTCGGGGGTGCGGCCCAGACCGCGTCGAGGTCGGCGGACAGCGGCGCCCCCGGGGCGCCCATCGTGCCGACGGCCACCACATGGGTGACCTGTTGCGGACGGGCGGCGGCCAGGGCCAGCGCCACCGCGCCGCCCATCGAGTGGCCCACGACGGCGTAGGACGTCTCGCCGAGGGCGTCCATCAGGCCGGCGGCCTGGTCGGTCCAGGTGCGGCGACCGCCCGACGACCCCGCCGGCAGCGGGGTGCGGCCGAAGCCGGCCTGGTCGGGCGCGACCACGCGGTGCGAGCCGGCGAGCGCCGCCGCGGTCGCTGCCCAGGCGCCGGCGCCCGTCGTGCCGGGACCGGAGCCGTGCAGCATCAGCACGGCGTGCCCGGCCCCGGTCTCGTGCACGCGGACGGGCGAGCCGTCGACGTCGACGACCTCCCCCGGCGTGGGAGTCGCGGCCTCCGCGGGGAGGCCACGGCTCATGCCGACGCGCCGCCGATGGACTTGTCGAAGACCTCCATCATGGCCCGGCCGAACTGCGGCATGTCGGGCCAGCCGCGGCAGGAGACCAGGTTGCCGTCGACGCAGTCGGGGGCGTCGACGACCGTCGCCCCGGCGTTCTCCATGTCGCCGGCGATGGGTGGGAAGCACGCGGTGCTGCGGCCCTTGAGGAGGCCGTAGACCGCGGGCACCTGGGCGCCGTGGCACACCAGGGCGATGGGGAGGTTGCGGGCGAAGAAGTGCTCGGTGATCCGGCGGACGTCTGGGTCGACGCGGATCCACTCGGGGGCGCGGCCGCCGGGGATGATGAGGGCGTCGTAGCGCTCGAGGTCGACCTCGGCCCACGTCAGGTCGACGGGCAGCTTGCGGCCGGGCTTCTCGACGTAGGCGTCGCAGTTGGGGTCGAACTCGTGGATGACGAGCTGGACGTCGCGCGTGGTGAGGGAGGCGACGTCGACGTCCCACCCGCCCTCCTGCACGCGGTAGTAGGGGTACATGGTGTCGAGCTCTTCGGCGGCGTCGCCGGTCATGAGCAGTGCTCTGGGCACCTGGGTCTCCTTGGCTGAGGGCGGCAAAGACGAGCGGTCCGGACCCGAGCAAGCCCGACCACAGGATCGGATCCGATCGGATCGGTCGGGTCAGGATCGCTGCGGGCGACCGTCCGCGTCAAGGGGTGGTGCGTCCAGATCCTGCTCGGACTCCTCGAAGAGACGGCGGAACCGGTCTCGCGAGAGCAGGATGTGGCGCCGCATCGCGTAGGCGGCGGCATCGGGATCACGGGAGGCGATCGCGTCGACGACCTCCTCGTGCTCGCCCATGGCGAGGAACGTGACCTCCGCGTCGTAGAGCAGCCGGAACAGGTGGACGTGGGTGTGCAGGCGGGCGAGCGCCTCGCGCACGACCTGGTTGCCCGCGCTGTCGGCGACGAGGTCGTGGAGGGCGGCGTCGCGCAGGCCGAAGGCGCCGTAGGCGAGGTGGCGGCCGCCCTCGACGAGCTGGCCCATCTCCTCGAGCAGCCGGCGCATCTCCTCGACCTGGCCGGTCGTGGCGCGCTCCGCCGCGTGGCGGGCGGCGGACGGCTCGAGGAGGAGCCGGATCTCGACCATGTCCTCGAAGCGGTCGCGAGTGATCTGCGGGGGGATCCGGTAGCCGGCGTGCGGCACCCGGACGACCAGGCCGTCGGCCTCCATCCGGTTGAGCGCGTCGCGGATGGGGGTCTGCGAGACGCGCAGCTCGCGGGCCAGGGCGTCCATCGTGACGCGGGAGCCGGGCTCGATGCGCAACGACATCAGCTGTCCCAGGAGGGCGTCGTAGACCTCGTCGGCCAGCCGCCCACGAGGACGCTCGAGGCGCCTGCGCCCACCGGTGGGAGCGACCCATGACACGGGGGGCTCGCCCGTCCTCGCCTCGTCCATGCTGTCCGGTCCCTTCTCACCAGTGCTGGCCGGACCGTTGACAGCGGCCGGTGCGGTGACTCATGCTCTCGCACGAATCAGATCGTATAGGAAATGGGTCAGGGCGTCTGCGGTGGGGGAACGGGCCCTCGCGGCACCCGGTCCGTGCACTCGCCCTCGATTCCCTCCCCCACCACGGAGCCCCCATGAGCCTGCTCGGCGTCCTGCGCGGTCCGCGCCAGGTCCTGTTCGGAGCCGGGCAGCGTCACGCCCTCGCCACGGTGACCGCCGCCCTCGGGTCGCGCGCACTGGTCTGTACCGATGCCCGGTTCGGTGCCACCGCCGAGTTCGCCCAGCTCGTGGGCCTCCTCGAGCAGGCAGGGGTGCACGTCACGACCTTCGCCGAGGTGGAGCCCGACGTGCCGGTGCACCAGGTGACGCAGTGCGCGCAGCTCGCCGCCGCGGCACGGCCAGACGTCGTGGTCGGCATGGGCGGAGGCAGCTGTCTGGACCTCGCCAAGGCGGTCGCGGTGCTCCTCGCGCACGGCGGCTCGCCGGCCGACTACTACGGCGAGCTCCGGGTGCCCGGGCCGGTGGTGCCGGTCGTGGCGCTGCCGACCACCGCGGGCACCGGCTCGGAGGTGACCCCGGTGGCCGTGCTCACCGATCCCGACCGGGTCAGCAAGGTGGGCATCTCCAGCCCGCACCTGATCCCCCAGGTCGCCGTGTGCGACCCCGAGCTCACGCTCGGGTGCCCGCCCGGCCTCACCGCCAGCGCCGGCGCCGACGCGCTCTCGCACGTCGTGGAGGCCTTCACCGCCGTACGCCGCCCGCTGACGACCGGGCTCGCCACCGAGCGGGTCTTCGTGGGCAAGAACGAGCTGACCGACACCTACGCCCTGCTCGGCGTGCGGCTCATCGCCGGCAGCCTGCACCGGGCCTGGTCGACCCCCGACGACGTCGAGGCGCGCGAGGCGATGATGCTCGGCGCCACCGCGGGCGGGTTCGCCCTCGGCACCGCGGGCACGGCGGCCGCGCACGCCATCCAGTACCCGGTCGGCGCCCTGACGCACACGCCGCACGGCATCGGCGTCGGCGCCCTGCTGCCCTACGTCATGGAGTACAACCGCCCGGCCCGGGTGGCCGAGATGGCGGCGATCGCGGTGGCCATGGGCGCCTCGCCCGACGCCTCCGCCGAGGACCTGGCCGACGAGGCCATCGACCGGGTCGCCGCGCTGCTCGCCTCCGTCGACATCCCGGCGACGCTCGCCGAGATCGGCCTGCCGGCCGACCAGCTCCGCTGGACCGCCGAGCAGGCGAGCGGAGCCGAGCGTCTCGTGGCCAACAACCCGCGTCCGCTCGACGTCGACGGCCTCGAGCGCATCGTCCGCGCCGCCCATTCCGGCGACCGCGCGGCCCTGCGCGATGCCGTGCTGCCGACCGACGACCTCACCACCCCGGCAGGTGCGCGATGACCGTCGTGGACGAGGTGCTGCGCCCGGTGGTCGACGCCATCGCCGTGCCGACCGACCTGTTCGTCGCCGGTGCGTGGCGACCGGCCGGCACGGGCAACCGGCTGGAGGTGCACGACCCCTCCACCGGCTCGGTGCTCGCCACGGTCGCCGACGCCGACACCGCCGACGCCGTGGCCGCGGTCGACGCCGCGGCCGCGGCCGCCGCCGACTGGGCCGCCACGTCGCCCCGCTCGCGCGCCGACCTGTTGATGCGCGCCTTCCACCTGATGCTCGAGCGCAGCGAGGAGCTGGCGCTGCTCATCGCCCTGGAGAACGGCAAGTCGCTCGCCGACGCGCGCGGCGAGGTCGCCTACGCGGCGGAGTTCTTCCGCTGGTACGCCGAGGAGGGCGTCCGCCTGCGCGGACAGGTGGGCCACGCCCCGAGCGGGGCCAACCGGCTCCTGGTGACCTACCAGCCCGTCGGTGTCAGCGTGCTCGTCACGCCGTGGAACTTCCCGGCCGCGATGGCCACCCGCAAGATCGCGCCGGCGCTCGCCGCGGGCTGCACGACCGTGCTCAAGCCCGCCGCCGAGACCCCCCTGACGGCGCTGGCCGTGGCGGCGCTGCTGCAGGAGGCCGGCCTTCCCGACGGCGTCCTCAACGTCGTCACCACGTCCCGGCCCGGCCCCGTCGTGGAGGCGATGCTGACCGACCGGCGCACCCGGATGGTCTCCTTCACCGGCTCGACCGCGGTCGGCCGGGTGCTGTTGCGCACGGCCGCCGACAACGTCCTCAAGTGCGCGATGGAGCTCGGCGGCAACGCGCCGTTCGTCGTGCTGGCCGACGCCGACGTCGAGGCGGCGCTCGAGGGCGCGATGGTCGCCAAGATGCGCAACGGCGGCCAGGCGTGCACGGCCGCCAACCGCTTCTTCGTCCACTCCTCGGTCCACGACGAGTTCGTCGAGGGCCTCATCGCCCGGATGTCCGCGATCCGGGTCGGCCCGGGCCCCGACCCGGCCACCCAGTGCGGCCCGCTGATCAACGACCACGCCGTGCGCAAGGTCGACCAGCTGGTCCGCGACGCCGTCTACCGCGGCGCCCGCGCCATGATCGGCGGCCGCCCCACCGGCGGGCCGGGCTCGTTCTACCCGCCCACCGTGCTGGTCGACGTGCCCGCCGACGCCCGGGTGCTGCACGAGGAGGTCTTCGGCCCGGTCGCCCCGGTGGTCCGCTTCGAGCGCGAGGAGGACCTGCTCCCGGTCGTCAACGACACCGATCTCGGCCTGGTCAGCTACCTCTACACCCGCGACCTCGCGCGCGGCCTCCGCCTCGCGGAGCGCCTGGAGAGCGGCATGGTCGGGCTCAACCGCGGTCTCGTCTCCGACCCCGCCGCGCCCTTCGGTGGCACCAAGCAGAGCGGTCTGGGCCGCGAGGGCAGCACCGAGGGCCTCCTCGAGTTCATGGAGGCCCAGTACGTCGCCACGTCCTGGTGACCGCACGACCAGTCCCACCACGCACCCACCACCACGCACCCACCACCACGCAGTTGCACCACCCGTCTCGGCGCAGTCCCGGCACCACCCGATCACCCACCCGATCACCCATCCCGAGCAGGAAGCAGGAAGCAGATGCGGCACCTACAGCGAGCGGGACGCAGGTCCCTCCCCGGACGGCAGGCACGCCTGGCCACGGCGGCCATCCTCGTGGCGACGGCCCTTGCGGCCTGCGGCGGCGGCGGCGGTGACGGCGACGACGGCGACGCCGAGTCCGACGCCGGCGGTCCGGCGGCCCCGGCCACCATCCCCGAGCTCACCGACGACCCGCTGACGCTGAGCTTCATCTGGTTCGAGTGGCCCCCCGCCCAGGCGCTGGAGGACTTCGCCAACGCGGAGTACACCAAGGAGCGGCCCAACGTGACCATCGAGGTCAACACGGTGCCCAACGCCAACTGGCACGACGCGATGTTCACCCAGTTCGCGGCGCGCCAGACCGACTTCGACATCCCGATCCTCGACTCGCAGCACATCGGCGAGGCGGTGACCAACGGCAACATCCTCGACCTCACCGACTTCGTCAACGAGAACATCGAGACCGACGCCTACGACCCCTACCTCCTCGCCGCCTACGGCCAGTACCCGCAGGCCGAGACCGGCCAGCGTGACGAGGACGCGAGCCTCTACGGCCTGCCGCTCCTGGGCGACACCTGGACGATGATCTACCGCAAGGACCTCATCGGCGAGGAGCCCCCGGAGACCTGGGACGAGATGATCGACGTCGCCCGCCAGTGTCAGGAGGACAACCCCGGCGTCAGCGGCCTGGCCTTCCACCAGGCCAACGGCTCCGACGCCGCGGCGGTCACCTACAACACGGTCAACGGCGTCTACGGCGGCAACCTCTGGAACGCCGAGGACAAGACGATCGAGGGCATCATCAACGACGACGCCGGCCAGAAGGCCATGGACGTCCTGGTCAACGAGATGAAGCCGCTGACCGCCAAGGGCTCGGGCAACTGGTTCATCGACGAGGTCAACGCCGCGGTCGCCCAGGGCAAGGCCTGCATCGCCTTCCAGTGGATCGCCGCCGCCGGAGGCCTGGTCGACCCCGAGCAGTCGACGCTCGGCAAGACCCAGGACGAGATCCTCGACAAGCTCGGCTTCGCCACGCTCCCCTCGCAGGAGACCGACCTGGTGCCGCTGGGCGGCATGGGCATGCACATCTCGGCCTACGCTCCCGAGGAGCGCCAGGCGGAGGCGCTCAACTTCATGAAGTGGTTCGAGCAGGCCGACATCCAGAAGAAGTGGGCCGCCGCCGGCGGCGTCCCCGCACGCACCGACGCCCTCGAGTCCTCGGAGTTCCTCGACGCCGGACCGTTCAACCAGGTCTACGCCGACTCGGTCACCCGGATGCGCGACATGTGGAACGTGCCCGAGTACGCCCGGCTCATCGACATCGAGAACACCAACGTCAACGCCGCGCTCAACGGGGCCAAGGACCCCGAGCAGGCACTCGACGACATCGCCGCGGAGCAGCAGGAAGTGCTGGACTCCGCGGGCGGCGGCGGGCTGTGAGCTGAACCCATGACGACGACGAAGGACCACCCGGTGCAGGGGACGTCTCCGACGACCCCTGCACCGGGGGGTTCCCCCCGCCTGAGCGACCGCGGCCTGGCCGTGGCGTTCATCTCGCCGGCCCTGCTCCTGCTGCTCGCGATGTCGGTGTTCCCGCTGCTGTGGGCGCTCTACCTGTCCTTCACCGACTACTCGGCCACGCGCGACGTGCCCGCCGACTTCATCGGGTTCACGAACTACACCGACATCCTGACCTCCGACCAGGTCCACCAGCGGGCCCTGACGACGCTGCTCTACGTCGTCGGCGCGGTGGCGCTGCAGACCGTGCTGGGCTTCGCGATCGCCTACCTGATCTCGCGGAGGACTCGCGGGCGGGGGCTGCTGACCACGCTGTTCCTGGTGCCGATGATGCTGTCCCCGGTCGTGGTCGGGCTGTTCTGGAAGTTCATGCTCGACGCCCAGTTCGGCGTCATCAACAGCATGCTCGGCTCCCTCGGCCTCGACCAGGTCGAGTGGCTGACCCGGCAGCGCACCGCGCTCATCTCGCTGATCGTCGTCGACACCTGGCAGTGGACGCCGTTCATCATGCTCATCGCGCTCGCCGGCCTCACCGCGGTCCCGAAGTACCTCTACGAGGCCGCCTCGATCGACCGGGCGTCGGAGTGGTTCCGCTTCCGCCACATCACCCTGCCGATGGTCTGGCCGCTGCTCCTCATCGCCATCATGTTCCGCGCGATCGAGGCGTTCCGGCTGTTCGACCTCGTCTACATCCTCACCAGCGGCGGTCCAGGGGTCTCCACCGAGACGTTGTCGTTCCACGTCTACAAGGTCGCGTTCCTCGGCTTCAGCACCGGGACCGCGTCGGCCTACGGGATCCTCATGGTCCTCGTCGTCATCGTCCTCGCGCAGTTCTACCTGCGCTACCTCAACAAGCTGAAGGAGGGCTGATGGCCATCTCCATCGACGAGGCGGTGCCCGCTCCCACCACGGAGTCGTCGCCGCGCGCCCGGCGCAGCGGCGGCCGGGGCCGGATGGTGGTCGAGGTCCTGCTGCTGACCGCGCTGGCCGTGGCCATGCTCTTCCCGGTGATCTGGATGCTCGAGACGTCCATCAAGGAGAACCGCGACGTCTACGCGGTGCCCGCGAAGTTCTTCGGGTTCGACGTCACCCTCGACCACTACAAGGACGTGTTCGTCGCGCCCGACGGCGGTCGCTCCGACCTGTCCGGGTCGTTCCTCAACTCCGTCATCGTGGCCGGTGCGTCGACCGTGCTGGCCACGGTGCTCGGGGTCCCCGCCGCGTGGGCCTACTCGCGCTTCACCCTGAAGGCGAAGAAGGACCAGCTCTTCTTCATCCTCTCGACCCGCTTCATGCCGCCCGTGGTGGTCGTGATCCCGATCTTCCTGATGTATCGCGAGCTGGGGCTCATCGACAGCAAGCTCGGGCTGATCCTCATCTACGCCGCCTTCAACGTGCCGTTCACCATCTGGATGATGAAGGGCTTCGTCGACGAGGTGCCCTCGGAGTACGAGGACGCGGCCATGCTCGACGGCTACACGCGGCTGCAGGCGTTCCACAAGTTCACCCTGCCCCTGCTCATCCCCGGCATCGCCGCCACGGCGGTCTTCGCCCTGATCTTCTCCTGGAACGAGTTCGTGTTCGCCATCTTCCTCACCTCCAGCCAGGAGGTGCGCACCGCTCCTCCCGCCATCGCCGGGCTCATCGGCGGCACCACCGTCGACTGGGGCCTCGTGGCCGCGTCGGCCGTGGTGTTCGCCCTGCCGGTGCTCGTCTTCGCCTACCTGGTGCGCAAGCACCTCGTGGCCGGAGTGACCCTCGGGGCGGTGCGTCGCTGATGGCCGGCATCGAGGTGACGTCCCTGCACAAGCGGTACCCCGACGGCACCGTGGCGGTCGACCACGTCGACCTGTCCATCGGCGACGGCGAGCTCTTCGTGATGCTCGGGCCGTCGGGCTGCGGCAAGACCACCACGCTGCGGGCGATGGCCGGGCTCGAGCGGCAGACGTCGGGCGACATCCGCATCGGCGACACCCTCGTCAACGACCTGCCGCCCGCGCAGCGCGACATCGCGATGGTGTTCCAGTTCTACGCGCTCTACCCGCACCTGCGCACCCGCGACAACCTCGCGTTCCCCCTGCGGGCCGAGGGCAAGCCCGAGAAGGAGGTCAAGCAGCGCGTCGACGAGGTCGCCCGGATGATGCAGCTCGAGCGACTGCTCGACCGTCGCCCGCAGCGGCTCTCGGGCGGCGAGCAGCAGCGCGTCGCGCTGGCCCGCGCGCTCGTCCGGCGCCCCCAGGCGTTCTTGATGGACGAGCCGCTCACCAACCTCGACGCCGAGCTGCGCGCCGACGTGCGCACCGAGATCAAGCACCTGCAGGCCGAGCTCGGCACCACGATGGTCTACGTCACCCACGACCAGGTCGAGGCCATGTCGCTCGGGCACCGCATCGCGATCCTCAACAAGGGCCGCGTCGAGCAGGTCGGCACGCCGCTGGAGGTCTACGACCGGCCGGCGAGCCTGTTCTGCGCGGCGTTCATCGGCTCGCCGCCGATGAACCTCATCGCGGTCGAGGTGTCCGAGGGCGCCCTGCGCGGTCCCGGCGGGCTGGTCCTCACGCCGCCGGACGGGCTGCCGCGCGACCGCTCGCTGGTGGCGGGCGTACGCCCCGAGGCGCTCGAGGTGACGGCGCCCGGTGCCGAGCGGACGGTCCCGGCCCGCGTCGTCTCGGCCGAGGCGCTCGGCGACGAGATCATCTACGTCGTCGACCACGGCGGCGAGAGCGACGTGCGGGTGCGGATGCCACCCACCGCGCGGTTCGCGGCGGACGAGCAGGTCGGGCTGCGACACGCCGGCGGGACCCCGCCGGTCTACGACACGAGCACGGAAGAGCTGGTGGCCTGATGGGAACCGTGTCAGCACACGGGCTGCGCAAGGCGTTCGGTGACGTGCAGGCGCTCGACGGCGTCTCCCTCGACGTGCCGGACGGGTCGTTCTTCGTGGTGCTCGGGCCCTCGGGCGCCGGCAAGACCACGACGCTGCGGGCGATCGCCGGGCTGGAGAGGCTCGACGGGGGCACGGTGCACCTCGACGGGCGCGACGCGACCCACGACACCCCGGCGGCCCGCGACCTCGCGATGGTGTTCCAGAGCTACGCCCTCTACCCCCGGCTCACGGCCTACGACAACATCGCCTCCCCGCTGCGGGCGCGCAAGGTGTCCTCCAGCGACATCTCGGCAGCGGTCGAGCAGGTGGCGGGGTTGCTGCACATCGAGCGACTCCTGCAGCGCCGGCCGGCGCAGATGTCCGGCGGCGAGCAGCAGCGCGTCGCGCTGGCCCGGGCGCTGGTCCGGCGGCCGCGGGCGTTCCTGATGGACGAGCCGCTCACCAACCTCGACCTCAAGCTGCGCGTCGAGATGCGCACCGAGCTCACCCGCATCCACCGCGCGCTCGGCGGCACCTTCCTCTACGTCACCAACGACCAGGTCGAGGCGCTGTCGATGGCCGACCAGGTGGCGGTGCTCCGGGAGGGACGGGTGCAGCAGGTCGGCACGCCCACCGAGGTCTACGAGCGGCCCGCCAACCAGTGGGTGGCCGGCTTCGTCGGCAGCCCGCGCATCAGCCTGCTCGCCTGCCGCACCGAGGGCGACCGCCTCGTGGGCGAGCAGGGCTGGTCGCTGCCGCGCCCGCGGTGGACCACCGCGGAGGACGGGCGTCCGCTCCTCCTGGGCCTGCGCGCGGAGGACGTGTCGGTCGAGGAGCGCGGCGACGCCACGCTCGCCGGCGAGCTCTACGGGCTCGAGCCGCTCGGCGACCGCACGGTCGTCGACGTCAAGGTCGGCACCGAGATGGTCAAGGTCAAGGCCCGGCCGACGGTCACGGGCGTGCCGGGGGAGCGGGTCTCGGTGAGCGTCGACCTCGATCGCGCCCACATCTTCGACGCCGACACCGGCCTCGCGCTGTCGACGACGGGACGGTGAGCGCGGGGCTCAGGCGTCCCGCGGCACCGCGAGCAGGGTGTCGACGGCGCTCATGAACTCGCTCCGGTTGAACGGCTTGGGCAGGAAGTGGACGTGCTCGTCGCCCACGTCGAGGTCTCCCGACATGATCAGCACCTTGGTGGTCGGACTGGTGCGGCGCAGCTCCGCGGCGACCGCCAGTCCGGTCATCCGTGGCATGTGGTGGTCGACGACGACGAGGTCGAAGCGCTCCGCGGCCGCGCGGGTCAGGACCTCGGCGCCGTCGTCCACCACGATCACCTCGTGGCCGGCCCGCTCGAGCACGTGACCGATGAAGTCGCGGATGTCGGGCTCGTCGTCCGCGACGAGGCTGCGCAGGGACATGGCACCGAGTGTGGACCCGACGACATGCCGCTGTCGCGCGCCTTCGACGTTTCCGGGACGGATCTGAGTCGTAGGCTCCTGCCCATGACGAGGGGACTGTCGCCGCCGCGCGCGGTCGCCTTCGCCGCGGCGTACGCCGTGCTCACCGTCGTCGGACGGATGACCGCCGTCGAGGACCAGGTCGTCAGCCTGATCTGGCCGGGCTCCGGGGTGGCGCTGCTGTGGCTGCTCGCCGAGTCGCCCCGCCGGGCCTGGCGGGTGCTCGCGCCGCTGGGCGCCATCCACGTCGCCGTGGTGATCGCGACCGGCGTCTCGCCCGTGGTCGGCCTCTTCGGGGGCGCGTCGGTCGTCATCCAGACCGGCGTGACCGTGCTGCTGTTGCGCCGGTGGTGCCCGACGATGCTGGGCACCGGCGGGACCGCCAGCATCCGCTCGCCGCGCAACCTGGCCGCGACCGCCGCGGCGGCGGCCGTCGGGTGCGCCCTCGGCGCCCTGGTCGGCACGCTCGGGCTCTGGGTCGACGGCTCGCCGGTGACGGCGGTGACGCCGCTGGCGTGGTTCGCCCGCCACATCACCGGGGTGCTCACCGTGGGGGCGGTGGGCCACCTGGCGTGGGAGTGGCGCACGCAGCCCATCTCGGCCCGTATCCACGGCGGCACCAGCGGGGAGCTGGCGCTGGTGTGGGTGGTCTCGGTGGCCATGACCGTCGTGCTGTTCCTGCAGCCCTACCCCATCGTCTTCCTCGTCATCGCGTTCGCCGTGTGGTCCGCGGCCCGCTTCCCGACGTTCCCGGCGGCGCTGCACTGCCTCGCCCTCGGCGTCATCGCGCTCACCCTCAGCCTCACCGGCCGCGGGCCCTTCGCCGCCATCGACGACCTGGTCGACCAGGTCCTGGTGTCGCAGCTCTTCATGGTCGCCGTGCTGGTCACGGGCCTGGCCGTCGGGGCGCTCAGCGACCGGGTCGACGAGTCCTACGCGGCCGAGACCGCCGCGCGCGCAGAGGCGGACGAGCAGGCCGAGCTGCTCGCCGAGATGACCGAGAGCATGGACGAAGGGCTCGTCGTGCTCGACCCGCAGGGACGCGTCGAGCGCAGCAACGGCGCCAGCCGCCGCCTCGCCCACCGGGTCAGCCCCGGGGCGAGCGACACGGACGCCCTCGCCCACCTCGTGGCGGAGCTGCGAGACCCCGACCCGGCCCGCACCGGCGCCGCCCGGGCCGAGCTCGGCGTCGGCGACGTGGTGATCCCCCTGCGCAGCGGCGAGGAGGTCGTGGTGGCGGTGTCGCAGGCCGAGCTCTCGCGGACCACCGGCAGCCCACACGTGCTGCTGGTGCTGCGCGAGGTCACCGAGCACCGCTCCGGCCTGCGCCCGCTGGCGGGGTTCGCCTCGACCGCCGCCCACGACCTGCGCGGGCCGCTCTCGGCCGTCCGGTCGTGGCTCTCCCTCGCCGCCGACGACCTCGAGCCCGGCTCCGACGCCCTGGAGCCGCTGCGCCGGGCCGAGCGGGCGGCCGCGCAGATGGGCGAGCTGATCGGCGACCTGCTCGAGCACGCCCTCGCGGAGTCCGGCGAGCTCGCGGCCCGCGACGTGCCGCTGTCCGGTCCCGGCGGGGTCCTCGACCAGGTGTCCGGGATGCTCGGCCCCGACGACGTGCTCGAGGCCGCCCCCGACCTACCGTCGGTGCACGCCGATCCCGTCGCCCTTCGCCAGCTGGTCGGCAACCTCGTCGGCAACGCCGTCAAGTACGCCCGGCCCGGCGAGCCCGCCTCGATCACCGTGCGCGGGTGGCGGCAGGGCTCGCGCGTCGTCGTCGAGATCGAGGACCGTGGCGTCGGGGTCGAGGACGACGAGCGCGCGCTCATCTTCCAGCGCTTCCACCGCAGCGGGGCCGTCCGCGCCCACTTCCGCGGCACCGGCATGGGCCTGTCGATCTGCCAGACGATCGTCCAGCGCCACGGTGGCTCCATCGAGTGCCTGCCCACCCCGCCCGGGGCCGGCACGGTCTTCCGCTTCGACCTGCCGGCGGCGGGATCCGGCGACCCCCGCTGACCTGCCTCGGCTGACCGGCGCCGGCTCATCAAGGTATGCAGCCGAACCCGCACTTCCCGGCCTGAGTTCATCGTGGGAGGTGCGGGTTGGCCGACATACCTTGATGAACCGTCAGCGGGTCAGACGTTGCGGCGGTACTGCCCGCCGACCTCGAAGAACGCCTCGGTGACCTGCTGGAGCGAGCACACGCGGGCGGCGTCCATCAGGACGGCGAAGACGTTGTCGCCGGAGATCGCGGCGTCCTTGAGCCGGGCGAGCGCCTCCTGGGCCTCGGCGCCGTGCTCGGACTGGAACGCCCGCACCCGCGAGAGCTGCGACTCCTTCTCGGCCTCGGTCGCGCGGGCCAGCTCGATCTCCTGCGGCTGGGCGTCGGCCGCGGACTCCTTGACGAACGTGTTGACGCCGATGATCGGCAGCGAGCCGTCGTGCTTGCGGTGCTCGTAGAGCATCGACTCGTCCTGGATGCGCCCGCGCTGGTAGCCGGTCTCCATCGCGCCGAGCACGCCGCCGCGCTCGTTGATCCGGTCGAACTCCTCGAGCACGGCCGCCTCGACGAGGTCGGTGAGGTCGTCGATGACGTAGGACCCCTGGAGGGTGTTCTCGTTCATCGCCAGGCCCCACTCGCGGTTGATGATCAGCTGGATCGCCAGCGCGCGCCGCACCGACGCCTCCGTCGGGGTCGTGACCGCCTCGTCGTAGGCGTTGGTGTGCAGGCTGTTGGCGTTGTCGTAGATCGCGATCAGTGCCTGCAGCGTGGTGCGGATGTCGTTGAAGTCCATCTCCTGCGCGTGCAGCGACCGGCCGCTCGTCTGCACGTGGTACTTCAGCTTCTGCGAGCGCTCGGAGGCGCCGTACCTCTCCTTCATCGTCACCGCCCAGATGCGGCGCGCCACCCGGCCCAGCACGCTGTACTCGGGGTCCATGCCGTTGGAGAAGAAGAAGGAGAGGTTGGGCGCGAAGTCGTCGATGTCCATGCCGCGCGCGAGGTAGGCCTCGACGTAGGTGAAGCCGTTGGCCAGGGTGAACGCGAGCTGGCTGATGGGGTTGGCCCCGGCCTCGGCGATGTGGTAGCCGGAGATCGACACCGAGTAGAAGTTGCGCACGCCGTTGGCGATGAACCACTCCTGGATGTCGGCCATCATCCGCAGCGAGAACTCGGTGGAGAACAGGCAGGTGTTCTGGCCCTGGTCCTCCTTGAGGATGTCGGCCTGCACGGTGCCCCGGACGTTGGCGAGGGCGTACGCCGCGAGGCTCGCGCGCTCCTCGTCGGACGGCTCGCGGCCCTCGCGCTCGCGGAAGGCGTCGAGCTGCTGGTCGACGGCGGTGTTGAGGAAGAACGCCAGCACCGTGGGCGCCGGGCCGTTGATCGTCATCGACACGCTCGTGCTCGGGTCGACGAGGTCGAAGCCGTCGTAGAGCGCCTTCATGTCCGCCAGGGTGGCGACCGAGACGCCGGACGTGCCGACCTTGCCGTAGACGTCGGGCCGCGGGTCGGGGTCGCGGCCGTAGAGGGTGACGGAGTCGAACGCGGTGGACAGGCGGGTCGCCGGCTGGCCCTGGGAGAGGATCTTGAAGCGGCGGTTGGTGCGGGCCGGGTCGCCCTCGCCGGCGAACATCCGCGCCGGGTCCTCGTTGTCGCGCTTGAACGCGAAGACGCCGGCGGTGAACGGGTAGTAGCCGGGCAGGTTCTCGCTGCGCCAGTAGCGCACCAGCTCGCCGTGGTCGGTGGAGCGGGGGAGCGAGACACGGGGGATCTTGTTGCCGCTGAGGGACTCGCGGGTCAGCTTGGTGTGGATCTCCTTGTCGCGCACCACGACCACCTGCTCGTCGCCGGAGTAGGACTCCACGACCGCCGGCCAGCGCTCGATCTGGTCGGCCACCTCGTGGGGCACGCCCTTGCGGGCGGCCTCGAGCAGCTCGGGCACCCCGCCCGCGTCGGCGTCGCCGAGCTGGTCGGCGACGTGCTGGACGCGCTGCAGGTGGCGGGCGGCCTCGGCGAGCTCGGCGGTGCGCGCGTGGTAGCCGCGGACCGTCTCGGTGATCTCGGCGAGGTAGCGCACGCGGTCGGCCGGGACGACCTGGCGGATGCCGGAGGAGTGGCGCACGTCGACGGTCGGCAGGGTGCCCTCCTGCACCTCGAGGCCGGCGCCCGCGAGCTCCGCGCGCAGGTGCTGGTAGAGCGCGGTGACGCCGTCGTCGTTGAACGTCGCCGCGCTCGTGCCGAAGACCGGCATGTCGTGCGGCTGCTTGCCGAAGGCCTCCCGGTTGCGCACGAGCTGGCGCCCGACGTCGCGCAGGGCGTCCTTGGCGCCGCGGCGCTCGAACTTGTTGATCGCGACGCTGTCGGCGAAGTCGAGCATGTCGATCTTCTCCAGCTGCGAGGCGGCGCCGAACTCCGGCGTCATGACGTAGAGCGAGTGGTCGACCAGCGGGACGATGCCCGCGTCGCCCTGCCCGATGCCGGGCGTCTCGACGATCACCAGGTCGTGGCCGGCGGCCTTGAGCACCGCGATCACGTCGGCGAGGTGCTCGGGCACCTCGTGGGCGCCGCGGGTGGCCAGCGAGCGGAAGAACACCCGGTCGCCGTCGAGGGAGTTGGCCCGGATGCGGTCGCCGAGCAGCGCGCCGCCGCCCTTGCGCCGGGTCGGGTCGACCGCCACGACGGCGATGCGGAGCTTGTCCTGCTGGTCGGTGCGGAAGCGCCGGACGATCTCGTCGGTCAGCGACGACTTGCCCGACCCGCCGGTGCCGGTGATGCCCAGCACGGGCACGACGCGGCGCGCGGCCGCGCTGCGGACCTCGTCGAGCAGCGCCTCGTCGAGGTGTCCGCCCTCGGCGCCGGTGATGGCGCGGGCGACGGCGAAGCGGTCGCCGGAGAGGACCTGCTCGGCCGTGACCTGCCGCTCGCCCCACAGGTCGACGTCGCAGTCGGCGACGACCGTGTTGATCATCCCGACCAGGCCGAGCCGCTGGCCGTCCTCGGGGGAGAAGATGGTCACCCCGGACTCGCGGAGGCGGGCGATCTCCCGGGGCACGATCACGCCGCCGCCGCCCCCCACGACCCGCACGTGGTCGGCGCCGGCGGCGCGCAGGGACTCCACGAGGTACTCGAAGTACTCCACGTGCCCGCCCTGGTAGGACGACACGGCCACGCCCTGGACGTCCTCCTCCAGCGCCGCGTCGACGACCTCCTGGACGGAGCGGTTGTGCCCGAGGTGGATGACCTCGCAGCCCTGGCTCATCAGGATGCGCCGCATGATGTTGATCGAGGCGTCGTGCCCGTCGAAGAGCGCGGACGCCGTCACCAGTCGGATCGGGTGGGTGGGAAGGTGCAGGTCGGCCATGCGGAGATACTAGGACTTCCTAGTATCTACTCGGAAGTCACTTCGCCGACGCGACCCTCAGGAGTCCCCGAGCCCGAGCCGCAGCGCGCTCAGCCGGTCGGTCAGGTCACGCACCTCCGAGGCGGGCAGTCCGGGCGCCTCGAAGACCTCGCGGTTGAGCGCGAGCGTCGCCTCCTCGACCGACTCCCTGCCGGCCTCGGTCAGCACCGCGCGTACGACGCGCTTGTCCTCGTCGCTGCGCACGCGCTCGACGTAGCCCTGGCCCACCAGCCGGTCCACCGCGCTGGTGACGCTGGTGGGGTGCACCTGCAGCAGCGACCCGAGTCGCGACATCGGCATCGCGGCACCGCGGCTGAACGACAGCAGCCGCAGCACCTCGTAGCGGGCGAACGTCAGCCCGCGCGGGCGCAGCACGGCGTCGATGCGCTCCATCAGCAGCTGCTGGGCGCGCACGAGGGAGGTCACCATCGCCATCCCGTCGGCCGCCTCCGCCCAGCCGTGGGCCACCCACTGCCGGTGGGCCTCGACGATCGGGTCGCGGGTCATGTCTGGAGGTTAGCGATCCGACGAGGTGAGCACGGCGTGCGCCTCGACCATCGCCGGGCCGTACCAGGTCAGCAGCCGGCCCGACACCAGCCGCGTCGGGGTGCGCAGCGCCTCGGGTCCGTCGTCGGCGGTGAAGACGTAGGGCTCGTCGGGCAGCAGCACCACGTCGGCGCCGGCGCGGTCGATCTCGTCGGGCGTGACGGTGGGGTAGCGCCCCTCCCGGTCGGCGAGCACGTTGACCAGCCCGGCCGTGGCGAGGAGGTCGTCGGTGTAGGTCGGCGACCCGACGACCATCCACGGGTCGCGCCAGATCGGCACGGCGACCGCGAGCCGTCGCGGCGAGGGAGCGCCCCACAGCCTCCGGGCCTCGACCAGCCAGCCGGGATCGGGCACGTCGAGCGCGGTGGCGAGCAGCCGCGACATCGACTCGAGCGACTGGGCGACGGTCTCGATCCGCGTCACCCAGACGGGCACGCCGGCGTCGCGGAGGCGGCGCACGTCGAGCTCGCGGTTCTCCTCCATGTTGGCCACGACCAGGTCGGGGGACAGGGCCCTGATCGCGGCGAGGTCGGGATTCTTCGTGCCGCGCACCCGGGCGACGGCGAGGTCGGCGGGGTGAGTGCACCAGTCGGTGGCCCCGACCAGCCGGTCGGGCGCCGTGGCGGCGATGGCCTCGGTCAGGCTCGGGACGAGGGAGACGATGCGGGTGGCGGGGGCCCGCAGGGGGACGTCCGCCCCGAGGTCGTCGCGCATGTGAGGAGGCTAGCCACCCGGGGTGGTGGGGGCGCCCCTGCGCCGTGATGGAGTGCTCCGCATGAGCAAGCACGCCCGCCCCCGAGGGCTGCCGATCGACGGCACGGAGCGCCCGACGGGCCAGGGCTGGGCCTTCCCCGTCCGCAGTCCCGCCACCGGCGAGCCGCTCTGGGAGCTGCCCGACGCGGACGCTGGCGACGCCCGCGCGGCGGTGAGCGCCGCCCGGCGCGCCGTCGACGCGACGCAGTGGAGCAGTGACGCCGACCTCCGCGCCGAGGCCGTACGCCGCTTCGCCGCCGCGGTGGCCGAGCACGCCGACGCCCTCGTCGCGCTGATGGCGGCCGAGACCGGCGTGCCGGTCGGCCTGCGCGACGCCCACCTCGACGCCGCGCTCGCGACGATGGCGTCCCGCCGGCCCCAGCCCGCCGCGACGGCCGGGGTGACCGCCGTGGTCACGCCCGCCACCTCGCCGCTGGCCGTGGCGGTCGCGGAGGTCGGGCGGGTGCTCGCCGCGGGAGGCGCCGTCGTGCTCAAGCCCGCCGCCGAGGCCGCGAGCGCCGCGATCGAGCTGGGCCGCATCGGCCTCGACGTGCTGCCGCGCGGGGTGCTCAACGTGGTGACCACCCGCGACGTCGACGTCGCCATCGCCATCGTCCTCGACGACCGCGTCGACGAGGTGTCGCTCACCGGGTCGGCCGTCGTGGCCGAGCGGGTGCACCAGGCCGGCCAGCGCGCCGGCAAGCGGCTGCACCTCGACGTCGGCGGTCCCCAGTCGGTGCGCGTCGGTGACGACGCAGACCTCCAGGACGTCGTGGCCCGCGCCGCGTCGGCCGTAGCGGCCAACGCCGGCCAGGGCTGCCGGCTCCCGGCGAGCGTGGTCGTGCCGGCGCACCGCCACGCCGAGGCGCTGCAGGTGGCCGTCGAGGCCATGCGGGCGGTCGCCGTCGGCGACCCGTCCGACCCCGCGACCGTCTGCGGCCCGCTGCGCTCGGCGGCCGCTCGCGACCGGGTGCGGCGCTACCTCGACCTCGCCCGCAGCGAGGGCGGCGACGTCGCCCTCGGCGGTCAGCCCTTCGACCGCCCCGGGTGGTGGTTCGCGCCCACGGTCGTGGGCGGGCTGTCGCCCGGCTCGCGGCTGGTCCGCGAGGAGGTGCTCGGCCCGGTGCTCATGGTCGCGGCCGCGCCTGCTCCCTCCCCGCCCTCCTCATCGGCACGTGCCTGATGCCGTCCTCGTCGAACTCCGGCCCCGCCACCTCGAAGCCCCAGGCCGCGTAGAAGTCCGCCAGCGGGGCCTGGGCGTCGAGGCGCACCGCCCGGCCGGCGCACAGCGCGATCGCCTCGTCCATCATCAGCGCGGCGAGCCCGCGCCCGCGGGCGGCCGCAGCGACGACGACGCGGCCGATCCGCAGCGCGTCCCCGTCCTCGAGCACGCGGAGGGTGCCCACCACCTCGTCGCCGTCGTCGAGGAGCACCACGTGGCGGGTGCTCGCCTCGAGGTCGCGGCCGTCGAGGTCGGGGTAGGGGCAGTCCTGCTCGACGACGAACACCTCCTGGCGCAGCCGCCACACGTCGTACGCCAGGCGCGCGGGCAGCTCGTCGACACCGGCGACCAGCACCCTCACCGGACGAACTCCGTGACCCGCCGGAAGGCGCGGGCGCTCTCGGGGACGGCCGGCAGCAGGCCGTAGACGTGGATCAGGTCGGGCTCCTCGACGGCGGTCAGGTCCCACCCGGCCTCCGCGGCGCGCCGGGCCAGCAGCCGGCAGCCGGGGGCGAGCAGGTCGCGGGTGCCGTAGAGCATCAGCGCGCGCGGCAGCCCGGCGAGGTCGCCGAGCGCGGGCGACACCTCGGGCCGCGCGAGGTCGTCGGCCGACCCGGCCCACCACGCGGCGTACGCCTGCGTCTTGCCGATGAACAGCCAGGGGTCGACCGCGTCGAGGGCGAAGGTCTCGGGCGTCGAGGTGGTGAGGTCGGCCCAGGGCGCGTGCAGGACGAGCGACGTCGCCGGAGCCAGTCCGCGGTCGCGCATCGAGAGCGCCACGGCCAGCGCCAGCCCGCCGCCGGCGGAGTCGCCGGCCAGCACCGCGCCGCCGTCCGCAGCCGCCCACCTCGCGGCGTCCTCGACCAGCGCATCGTGGGAGTCGGCCCAGGTGTGCTCGGGAGCGAGCGGGTAGTCGGGCAGCACGACGCGTGCGCCGATCGCGTCGGCCAGCCGGGTCGCGTAGCGCACGTGGAAGGGATCGATCGGCGCCATGAAGCCGCCCCCGTGCACGTAGTAGAGCGTGCGGGTCGCCGGACGCCTGCGCGGCGTCAGGACGTAGGAGGGGAAGCCGATGTCGGTGACCGAGACCTCCCAGCGGCGCGCGAATCCCGGCACGACGCGGGTCGGCAGGCTGCGGTCCAGGGTGCGGTGCCACGCCTCGACGCGGGCGCGCTCGGTGGGCTCGTCGTCGAGCTCGCGGGAGCGGCGCAGGACGGGCACGATGCGGGCGAGGAGGTCGTGGCGGCGGCTCGGCATGCCACGCAGCGTAGGGGCGGGTGGGACCCGTCGGCACCGGGTCGGCGCTAGGGTGGGCGCCACGAAGACAGGGGAGCACGTGCAGGCGTGCTGAGAGTGCGGACCAGCCGCAGACCCTCCGAACCTGATCCGGCTAGCACCGGCGATAGGGAGTCCAGATGAAGCACGCGATCCTCCGCCCTGCCCTCACGGCAGTCACCGCGCTGGCCCTGGCCGGCTGCAGCCTCTCCGGCGGGGCGGACGACGACGGGTCCACCGCCACCGAGCCGTCCTCGTCGGCGGCGGGGGCCGAGGGCGGCGGCACCGTCGTCCTGGCCACGCACGAGTCCTTCCACCTGCCCAAGAGGCTGGTGAAGGCGTTCGAGGACGAGACCGGCTACGACCTCGAGGTCCGCGGCGCGGGCGACGCCGGCACCCTGGCCACCAAGCTGAGCCTCACCGCCGACAACCCCATCGCCGACGCCGCCTTCGGCATCGACAACACCTTCGCGTCCCGCCCGCTCGGCGAGGGCGCCTTCGCCGAGGTGACCACGACGGCCACGCCGCCCGAGGAGTACGTCCTGCCTCAGGGTGGCGACCGGCTCGTCCCGGTCGACTCGGCCAACGTCTGCGTCAACGTCGACACCGCCTGGTTCGCCGAGGAGGGCCTCGAGCCCCCGCGCACCCTCGAGGACCTCGCCGACGAGGACTACCGCGACCTCCTGGTCACCCCGGGCGCCTCCACCAGCAGCCCCGGCATGGCCTTCTTCCTCGCCACCGTGGCCGCCTTCGGCGACGCCTGGCCCGACTACTGGACCGACCTGCTCGCCAACGGCGCCAAGGTCGTCGACGGGTGGGAGGACGCCTACTACGGCGACTTCACCGCCGGCTCGGACAACGGCACCCGCCCGATCGTCGTCTCCTACGACTCCTCCCCGGCCTTCACCGTCAGCGGCGGGAGGTCGACGACCGCGGCCCTGCTCGACACCTGCTTCCGGCAGGTCGAGTACGTCGGCGTGCTGGCCGGCGCCGACAACCCCGACGGCGCCGCGGCGCTGGTCGAGTGGCTGCTCAGCGACGAGGTCCAGTCGGCGCTGCCCGAGTCGATGTACGTCTTCCCGGTGATGCCCGGCGCGAGCGTCCCCGAGGAGTGGGCCGAGTTCGCCCCGCAGCCGAGCGACCCCTACGAGGTGGACCCGGACGAGATCGCCGCCAACCGCGAGCAGTGGCTGACCGAGTGGACCGACGTCGTCTCGCGATGAGGCGCATCGTCGCGCTCCTCGCGCTGGCCGCGGCGCCGGTGCTGGTGCTCGGCGTCCTCTTCGTGCTGCCGGTGGGCGGGATGCTCGCCGAGGGGTTCGTCGTCGACGGCCGCCTCGCTCCGGGGGCGGTGCTCGACGTCCTCGCCCGCCCGCGGGTGCACCGGGTCGCCTGGTTCACCGTGTGGACGTCGGCCGTCGCCACGCTGCTCGCGGTCGTGCTCGGCCTGCCGGCGGCGTACGCCCTGCACCGGCTCGCGCTGCCCGGACGCGCCGCGGTGCGCGCGGCGCTGCTGGTGCCGTTCGTGCTGCCGACCGTCGTGGTCGGCGTCGCGTTCCGCCAGCTGCTGGGCGAGGGCGGACCGCTCGGCTTCCTGGGCCTCGACGGCACACCCGTCGCCATCGTGTGCGGCCTGGTCTTCTTCAACATCGCGGTCGTGGTGCGCACCGTCGGCGTCGCCTGGGAGTCGCTCGACCCTCGCCCGGGCCAGGCGGCGGCCGCGCTCGGCGCCTCGCCGTGGCAGGTGCTGCGCACGGTCACCCTCCCGGCGCTGCGGCCGGCGATCGTCGGCGCGGCGAGCATCGTCTTCCTCTTCTGCGCGACGGCGTTCGGCATCGTGCTCACCCTCGGCGGGGTCCGGTACGCGACGGTCGAGACCGAGATCTACCTGCTCACCACCACGATCTTCGACCTCCGGGCGGCGGCGGCGCTGTCGGTGCTGCAGATCGTGGTCGTCGTCGGCCTGCTGGCGCTCGCCGCGCGGCTGCGGGCGACACCCGACCCGACGGCCCAGCGGGCCGTGACCCCCGCGCGGGCCGTGCGCCGCGCCGACGCGCCCGTCGTCGTCGCGACGCTGCTGGTGCTCGCCGCGATGCTGCTGCCGATCCTCACGCTGGTCGCCGGCTCGCTCGAGGTCGGCGACGGCTGGGGGCTCGACAACTACCGTGCGCTCACCACCGCCGGGGACAACCAGGCGCTGCTCGTGCCGGTCACGGCGGCGCTGGCCACCAGCCTGCGCACCGCCGTCGACGCGACCTGGATGGCGCTGCTGGTGGGGGTCGCCGTCTCGGTCATCGTCACCCGGCGCTCGCACTCCCTCGCCGAGCGTCGCGTGCGTTCCACCCTCGACGCCTTCTTCATGCTGCCGCTGGGGGTCAGCGCCGTGACGCTCGGCTTCGGCTTCCTGATCACCCTCGACTCGCCGCCGCTCGACCTGCGTGACTCGCCGCTGCTCGTGCCGATGGCGCAGGCGCTCGTGGCGCTGCCGCTCGTCGTACGCACCCTCACCCCGGTGCTCGGCGGGATCGACGACCGCCAGCGGCAGGCCGCCGCGTCCCTGGGCGCGTCCGGGTGGCGGACCCTGCTCACCGTCGACCTCCCCGTGGTCTGGAAGCCGATGCTCGCGGCGAGCGGGTTCGCCTTCGCCGCCTCGCTGGGCGAGTTCGGGGCGACGTCCTTCCTCGCCCGCGACACCAGCCCGACCCTGCCGGTCGTGATCTTCCGGCTGATCGGGCACCCCGGCGAGATGAACTACGGCATGGCGCTGGCCGCGTCCGTCGTCCTCGCCGCGGCCACCGCCGCGGTCATGCTGGCCGTCGAGCGGCTGCGCGTGCCGGGTGTGGGAGCGTTCTGACGATGCTCGAGATCGAGGACGCCTCCGTCCGCTACGGCGACACCGTCGCCGTCGACCACGTGTCGCTCGACCTGGCGGCCGGTCAGGTGCTCGCCGTGCTCGGGCCGTCGGGCTGCGGCAAGTCCACCCTGCTGCGGGCCGTCGCGGGCCTCGAGCCGCTCGCCTCCGGGTCGATCTCGTGGGACGGCGCCGACCTCTCCGGCGTGCCCACGCACAAGCGCGGCTTCGCGCTGATGTTCCAGGACGGCCAGCTCTTCGCCCACCTCACGGTGGCCCGCAACGTGGCCTACGCGCTCCGCCTGCGGCGCACGCCGTCGGCCCGGGTGGCGGCGCGCGTGCGCGAGCTGCTCGACCTCGTGGGCCTCACCGGCTACGACGACCGGCTGCCCGCCACGCTGTCCGGGGGCGAGCGCCAGCGGGTCGCGCTCGCCCGGGCGCTGGCGGTCGAGCCACGGCTGATCCTGCTCGACGAGCCGCTGTCGGCGCTCGACACCACGCTCCGGGAGCGGCTGGCCGGCGACCTGCGCGAGATCCTCGGCGCCGCGGGCACCACCGCCCTGCTGGTCACCCACGACCACGACGAGGCGTTCGCGCTGGCCGACCGGCTCGCGGTGATGCGCGAGGGGAGAGTCGTCCAGCAGGGCGCGATCGACGAGGTCTGGCGCGAGCCCGTCGACGAGGAGACCGCGCTCTTCCTCGGCTACGCGCGCGTGCTGCGCGACGAGCCCGCCGGCCGGGCCCTGCGCGCCGCCGGCCTCCCCGGGGCCGCCGCCGTCGCGTTGCGCCGATCGGCCCTCGTCGTCGATCCGGCCGGCTCGCTGCCCGCCGTGGTCGAGTCGGCCCGGGTGACCCCCGAGCTGGTCCGCCTCGTCGTGGCCGTCGACGGCATCGGCACGACCGACGCGGTGGCGCCCCTCGGCAGTCGGGTGGCGCCCGGCGACGCGGTGTCGCTGCGCGTCGACCCGACGCGTCTCGCTGTGCTGCCGGTCACACCCGCCCCCTGACCCGTCCCTACACTGACGGACGTGTACCGACCGGCCTATGCCCTCCTCGTGGGAGTCGCCGCCACGATGGGCGTCCTGGCCGTCACCGCCGCGCTCGTGCTCGACCGACCATTGGTCGACCCCGAGGGCTTCCTGGGCCCGTCGTGGCTCCGGCTGCCGCTGCTGATCCTCGGCGCGTTCCTGCTCGACCTGCTTCCCCGCACGCTGTGGCAGTCACGGATGAAGCCCACCCTGATGCCCGACATCGTCCGCGAGCGGATCCGCACCCACTGGGACCGCGAGCGGATCACCCTCGTGGTGCTCGGGCTCGTGTCGTTCTACATCACCTACGTCTGCTACCGGAACCTCAAGTCGTTCCTGCCCTTCATCATGGGCGAGGACAAGTACGACCGCGAGCTGCACCTCGTCGACCGGGCGCTGATGTTCGGCCACGAGCCGGCGACGATCCTGCACACCGTGCTCGGCACCGGCTTCTCCGCGCACATCCTGTCCACGATCTACCTCTGGTTCCTGCCGCTCGTGCCGCTGGCGCTGGCGGCCTGGCTGGTGTGGTCGCGCAACATCACCTTCGGCTACTGGTTCGCCACCTCGCAGTGCCTGGCCTGGTCGCTCGGCACGGCGTCCTACTTCGCGCTGCCCACCCTCGGTCCCGGCTTCCAGTACAGCTACCTCTACGCCGACCTGCCCGAGACCGGCTCGAGCGCGTTGATGGAGGCCCTGTTCTACGGGCGCAAGGGCGTCATCCGCGACGGCGCGGACACCGCCGTGCAGTCGGTCGCCGGCTTCGCCTCGCTCCACGTCGCGATCACCCTGCTCGTGGCGCTGATGGTGCAGTACACCCTGCGCAACAAGGTCCTCCACGTCGTCTTCTGGGCCAACTTCGCGATCACCGTCGTCGCGACGCTCTACTTCGGCTGGCACTACATCGCCGACGACCTCGCCGGCGTCGTGATCGCGCTCTTCTCCTTCTGGCTCGGCGGGCTCGCGAGCGGGCAGAGGTTCGACCGGCACCGGTTGACGAGCCACCCCACCTCCACGACCAGCCAGGTGCCGGTCGACGCAGAGTGATCGCTCTTAGAACTACAGCCGTGTAGTTTGCAAGCCGACACGCCGGGCGTTCCTGAGAAAGTTGGGGAAAGTGTTCCCAGTGTGACGAAAGTTCTCTAACGTGGCACGAGTTGCCCGTGCGAAGGGGAAGTCGCACGGGCCCCGAGACCACGAGGGAGCCCCGTGCCCGACACCGCACCACAGCACCACGAGCCCACGCGTCGTACGGCCGCGCGCTGGGCCGGTGCCGTCGTGCTGGTCGCCGGCCTCGCCGTCGGCGGCGGGCACGCGGCCCACGCGGACGGCGACCCGGTGCCGAGCGAGGCCGACGTCGCCGCCGCCCAGGACCGGGCGAGTGCCAAGGAGCGCGACGTCGCGGCCGTCCAGGCCGACCTGATCCGCGCCAACCTCACGCTCGACGGGGCGGCCGAGCAGGCCGCGCGCGCCGCCGAGGCGTGGAACGGCGCCCGCTGGCGCGCCGAGCAGGCCCGCGCCGACGCCGAGGAGGCGCAGGCCGCCGCCGACGACGCCCGCGCGGACATCGAGGCGCAGCGCGACCTCTACGCCGACACCGTCGTGCAGTCCTACGAGGACGGCACCCAGGTGCAGGGCCTCTCGGCGATCGTCGAGGCCGACGGCGTCGAGTCGCTGCTCGCCCGCACGGTGACCATGGGCACCACCTCGGACGCGCTCGACCACCAGTACGACGCCTTCGTCGCGTCGTCGGCCGTCGCCGACGTGACAGCGTCCGCCGCCGCCGCGGCCGCCGAGCGGGCCGACACCGCGGAGGCGGACGCCGAGCAGGCGCGCGACGCCGCGGCCGCCGCCGAGGCGGACGCCACCGCACAGGCGCAGTCCGTCGCGGACACCAAGGCCGGCCTGATCGCCGAGCTCGCCGAGCTCCAGGGGATCAGCGTGCGCCTCGCCGAGAGGCGCCAGTCCGCGCTCGAGAAGGCCGCCGCCGAGGCGGCTGCCGCCGCGGCCCAGGCGGAGGCCGAGGCAGAGGCCGCAGCCCAGGCGCAGGCCGAGGCCGAGGCGCAGGAGGAGGCCGAGGAGGAGCAGCCGACCCCGACGCCCACCCCGGCGCCGACGCACACACCCACCCCGACACCCACCCCGACGCCGACCGGAACACCCACTCCGACGCCGACCGAAGCACCCACCCCGACCCCGACGCCGACGCCGACCGAAGCACCCACCCCGACGCCGACGCCGACGGAGACCCCCACGCCCACCCCGCTGCCCCCGCCGCCGGCAGCGACGGGCGCCGCCGCGGCGATCGCGTTCGCGACCGCCCAGCTCGGCGAGCCCTACCGGTGGGGCGCCGCCGGTCCGGACGCGTGGGACTGCTCGGGCCTGACGCAGGGGGCGTGGGCCGCAGGCGGCACGTCGCTGCCGCACTACTCGGTCGCGCAGTACGCCGAGTCGACGACGATCGCCGCCAGCCAGGTCGCTCCCGGTGACCTCGTGTTCTGGGGGTCCTCGAGCAACCCGAGCTCGATCTACCACGTCGCGATCTACGTCGGTGACGGGCAGATCATCCATGCGCCGCGCACCGGCCGCCCGGTGACCCTGGAGTCGATGTACTCCTGGCGGGCGCCCAACTTCTTCGCCCGCCCCTGACCGGTCGGGGGACCGGGCGGGGGACCAGGTGGAGCCTCAGCGCACCTTGCGGGCGAACCGCGCGGCCAGCTCGCCGGGATCGAGCCGGCCGTCCAGGACGAGCCGGGTCGGCCATGCCGAGGTGTCGATGTCGGAGAGCTCCTCGAACAGCGCGAGGTCCTTGGCGTAGACCTCCGCCACCCGCGCCAGGTCGTCGGCGGTCGGGGCGGTGCCCGGCACCTGCGCGGCGCCGGCGTGCCAGTTCTGCAGGGGCGGCACGCGCTCGAAGCGGGGGAGGTCGAGGAAGTCGGTGGTGCGGTGGACCGTGGCCTCGAAGTCGCCGAGCATGGAGCGCAGCTCCAGCAGCAGCCACTGCCGCCGGTCGAAGAGCTCGAAGCCGCGCTGCAGCTGCTCGCCGTAGAACCCCCGCGCCAGGCCGGTCATGTGCCGCCACCGCATCGTGCGCACGTCGTCGGGCACGGAGTCGGGCAGCGACGTGTGCGGCCACTCGGTGAGGAAGTCCGGCCAGTCGGGCCACGCGAGGTTGCGCGAGCGCAGCATCACCCAGTGGGAGAACAGCCGCTCCAGCGGGTCGCGGAACACCGCGACCAGCGGCATGTCGGGCTTGTAGGCGCGCATCCGCTCGAGGGCGTGCGGCCAGTAGAGGTAGGTGGGGGAGGCGTCGCCGAGCAGCCGGTGCACCCGGGCGCGACGGGGCGCGGTGTAGTCGCGCTCGTAGTCGGGCGCCGACCAGTCGACGGTCTCGTCGTCGAAGTAGTGGCGCTCCTTCTCGGGCGGCTGGCACACCATGCGGTGCTGGTTGAGGGTCACCGCGAGCGTCGACGTCCCACCCTTCTGCACGCCCACGACGGCGAAGTTGTAGGCCATCGACCCGAGCGGCTCGCCCGGTGGGGTGGCATCCGACACGTTCATCGCGGTGAACCTACCTGCATGGCTAGGTTTGGTGAATGGCCACCGACCAGGTCCCGCCCATCGCCGACGAGCTGCCGACCGTGGAGCCTGGGGCCCCGCCCGCCCACATCGAGGACGACGCGGTCCACGCCGACGACGCGGGCTACCGCCAGCCCCAGGTCGACGCCGAGGCCCTCCGCAGGCTCCTCGACGGCCCGCACCGCGAGGCCCGCGACCTGGTGCGCGCCAACCTGGTCGAGCACGCACAGATCCTGCTCGACCAGGAGCAGCTGACCACGGCCGAGTTCCGCGAGCGGGTCAAGGACGTCGTGCTGACGATGGCCCGCACCGGCCAGACCGGCATGGGCTTCCCCGAGGAGTACGGCGGCGGCGGCGACATCGGCGCCTCCGTGGCGGCCTTCGAGACCCTCGCCCTCGGCGACCTGTCGGTCCTGGTGAAGGTCGGCGTGCAGTTCGGCCTGTTCGGCGGCGCGATCCTCCAGCTCGGCACCAGGCACCACCACGACGCCTACTTGGCCGACGTCGTCAGCGGCCGCACCATGGGCTGCTTCGCGATGACCGAGACCGGGCACGGCTCCAACGTCCAGGCGCTCGGCACCGTCGCGACCTACGACGCCGAGGCGCAGGAGTTCGTGGTCACCACGCCCGACGACGCGAGCCGCAAGGACTACATCGGCAACGCCGCCGCGCACGCCCGGCTCGCCGTCGTGTTCGCCCAGCTCGAGGTCGGCGGCGAGCGCCACGGCGTCCACGCCCTCGTCGTCCCGCTCCGCGACGGGGGCGGCCGGGTGCTCGACGGCGTCCGCATCGAGGACTGCGGTCCCAAGATGGGCCTGGGCGGCGTGGACAACGGCCGCATCTGGTTCGACGGCGTCCGGGTGCCCCGCACGGCGCTGCTCAACCAGTTCGCCGAGGTCACCCCCGAGGGCCGCTACCTCTCGCCCATCGACAACCCCAACAAGCGCTTCTTCACGATGCTCGGCACCCTGGTGCAGGGTCGCGTGTGCGTCGGTGGCGCCGCGATCAACGCCGCCAAGGTGGCCCTCGCCATCGCCGTGCGCTACGGCGCCCGGCGCCGCCAGTTCGAGGCCACCTCGCCCGGCGAGGAGCAGGTGCTCCTCGACTACGGCATGCACCAGCGGCGCCTGCTGCCGCTGCTCGCGCGCACCTACGCGCTGCACTTCGCCCAGGAGGTCGTCGCCGAGCAGCTGCACGACGTGTTCTCGGGCGCGGGGGGCGACGAGCACGCCCGCCGCGTGCTCGAGTCGCGCGCGGCGGGCACCAAGGCGCTCGGCACCTGGCACGCCACCCGCACCATCCAGGAGTGCCGCGAGGCGTGCGGCGGGGCGGGCTACCTCAGCGAGAACCGGTTCGCCGCCCTCAAGGCCGACACCGACGTCTTCACCACCTTCGAGGGCGACAACCACGTGCTGCTCCAGCTCGTCGCCAAGGGCCTGCTCACCGACTACTCCGGCGCGTTCGAGGACATGGACCAGCTCGGCATGGCGCGCTTCGTCGCCGGCCTCGCGGTCGAGACGGTGGTCGAGCGCACCGCCGTGCACAAGCTGGTGCAGTCGGTGCGCGACCTCCTGCCCGGCGGCGACACCTGGGACCAGGAGGCCGGGCTGCTCGACCCCAACTACCAGCTCGCCATGCTCCGCTTCCGCGAGGAGCACATGATCGGCGGCGTCGCGCGGCGTCTCAAGCGGGGGATCGACCGGGGCATGGACCCCGGCGCCGTCTTCTCCCGCGTCCAGGACCACGTCATGGCCGCCGCCCGCGCCCACACCGAGCGACTGGTGCTCGAGGCGTTCGTGCAGAAGACCGCCGACCTGCCCGACGGCGACCTCAAGGTCGCGCTCAACCTGCTGTGCGACCTGCACGCGCTCAGCGTCATCGAGGCCGACCGGGCCTGGTTCATGGAGCACGGCCGGCTCTCCAGCGCCCGCTCCAAGGCGATCACCCGCGAGGTCGGCGCGCTCTGCCGCAAGGTGCGGCCGCTGGCCGTCGACCTCGTCGACGCCTTCGGGGTGCCGCCCGAGGTGCTGCGCAGCCCCGACCTGCTCGGCGGTCCCACCGGCTCGGGCGACAGGGCGGGCGGCTGACGTGCGGCTCCCCGGGCTCGGCGGCTGGAGCGACGACCCGCTGTGGTCCTACGTCTACCCCTGGCTCGTGGAGCACGACCGCGTCGGCCGGGTGGCCTGGCGCGCCGCCACCGGCAGCGACCTGTCCCTGCTCCACGCCGCCGCCGCCGAGATCGGCACCCTGCCGCGCGGCGCGCGGGTGCTGGACCTGCCGGCCGGGTCCGGCGTCGCGCTGCGCGGCCTGCGCCCGGGGCAGGGCCTCGACTACGTCGCCGCCGACATCTCCCCGACCATGCTCGCCCGCACCCGGGCCACCGCGGCCCGCCTCGGGGTGGCCGACCAGGTCACCACGACGTGCGCCGACGTCGGCGCCCTGCCGTTCGCCGACGCCTCCTTCGACCTCGTCGTCACCCTGACGGGGCTGCACTGCTTCCCCGACCCGGGGCGCGCGCTCGCGGAGATGGCGCGGGTGCTCGCCCCCGGGGCCGTGCTCACCGGCAGCTCGCTGTTCACCGACACCGGGCCGCGGTACGCACCACTGCGCCGCGTCGGCACCCGCGCGGGCGTCCTCGGCCCGATGTGCACCTCGGCCGAGGCGGTCGCCTGGCTGCGCCGCTCCGGCTGCCGCGACGTCGACCTCACGATCCACGGCGGGGCCGGCTACTTCCGCGCCCGGAAGGACGACGCTCGATGACGTTCGGCGGACTGCCCACGCGCTTCGAGCCCGCCGGCGCGAGCCGCGGCCTCGCCGTCGTCGCTCCCGGCCGGGCCTATCCGCCCAGCGCGCCCCTGCTCGCCTTTGCCACCCGCGCGCTGCTCCAGCACGACCTGACCGTGCGCGAGCTCTGGTGGGACTCGACCACCCGCGGGGACGAGGACGCCGAGGCGTGGGTGCGCCGGCACGTGGCCGCCGCGCTCGCCGAGGAGGACGCCGACCGCGTGCTGGTGGTCGGCAAGTCGCTCGGCACCCGCGCGGCGCCGTACGCCGCCGAGCGCGGCCTCGACAGCATCTGGCTCACCCCGCTGCTCGTCGACCCGGTCGTCGCCGAGGGCATCGCGGCCAACCCGGGGCGCCAGCTGCTCGTCGGCGGGCTCGAGGACGAGCTCTGGGACGCCTCTGTGGCCCGCGAGCTCGCCGACGCGGGGTGCGAGGTGCTCGAGGTGCCCGATGCCGACCACGCCATGGCCACCCCCGACGCGGTGCGCACCGCCGAGATCCATCTGGAGGTCGCGCGGGCGCTCGTGGCGTTCCTGTCGGACACCTGAGCGGTGTCAGAGCCCGCTGCGCCGGGGGAACAGGTGGGCCGCCGCGGCGAGCGCGACCGCGGTGAGGCCGCCGCACCACGCGAGCGCGACGAACGCCTCGGAGCCGGGCGTCCGGCCGAGGAGGAGGTCCCGGAGGGTCTCGACCACCGGTGTCAGCGGCTGGTGGGCGGCGAAGGCGGCCAGCCAGTCGGGCATCGTCCGCACCGGGACGAACGCGCTGGAGGCGTAGGGCAGGAAGAGCAGGAGGAATCCGTAGCCGGTGGCGGCCTCCGGTGAGCCGGCGACGAGGCCGAGGCAGGCGAAGATCGCGGTGATGGCGAGGATCCAGGCCGCGAGGACGCCCGCGACGGCGAGCCATGCGACCACCCCGGCATCGGGTCGGTAGCCGATGGCCACCGCCACGACGAGCACCACGGCGGTGGCGAGGAGGTTGCGAGCCAGGCTCACCACGACGTGCCCCACGACGAGCGAGGCGCTGGGCACCGGCATCGTGCGCACGCGGGCCATCGTCCCGGTCGCGAGGTCCCGGTTGACCGCGACGGCCGTGGTCGCGGCGCCGAAGCCCGCGCAGGTCAGCACCACGCCCGGCACGACGTAGGCGAGGTAGTCGCCGGTCGAGCCGGTCGGCGAGAGGGCACCGCCGAAGACGTAGGTGAAGACGAGCATCAGCATCACGGGCAGCACGACGGCCATCAGCATCGCCTCCACGTCGCGTCCCGCGAGCCGCGCGGAGCGCCCGGTCATCACCATGGACGCCCGCAGGAACCCGCTTCCCGGTGCGGGGGCGGGCGCGGGCGCGTGCGGGGCGGCCATCATCACGCCACCCGCTCGGTGCCGGGCCGGGCGACGCCGGTGAGGGCGAGGAACGCCTCCTCCAGCGACGGACGGTGCACCTCGACGCGCAGTCCGGAGACCCCGCTGCCCAGGTCGGCGAGCCGGCGGGCCACGTCGCCGGCAGTGCCGTCGGTGGCGAGCTCGGTGACGACCCGGTCACCGTCGAGGAGCCGGAGCCGGCCACCGCCCACCCGCGCCTTGAGCTGCTCGGTGGTGCCCTGCGCCACGACCCGCCCCTGGTCCACCACCGAGACCGTGTCGGCCAGGACGTCGGCCTCGTCGAGGTGCTGGGTGGTGAGCAGCACGGCCGTGCCCTCGCCGGCCAGGGCCCGCACCTGGTCCCACAGCGCATGGCGGCTGCGTGCGTCGAGGCCGGTGGTCGGCTCGTCGAGCACCAGCACCTGCGGCGGGTGCACCAGGCTCACAGCGAGGTCCAGGCGCCGACGCATGCCGCCGGAGAGGCCGGACACCCGGCGTCCACCGGCGGCAGCGAGGTCGAGGCGCTCGAGCAGGTCGTCGGCGCGCCGCCGCGCCGCGCCAGCGGGCGTCCCGAGCAGCCGGGCCACCTGGACGAGGTTCTCGCGTCCCGACAGCGCGTCGTCCACGGCGGCGTGCTGGCCGGTGACGGCGATGCGGCGGCGCACCTCGACCGGATGCGTGGTGGCGTCGAACCCGGCCACGCGCACGCCTCCGCTGTCGGGCCGCAGCAGCGTGGTGACGACGCGGACGACCGTCGTCTTTCCGGCGCCGTTGGGACCGAGCAACGCATGGATGCCGGGTGCGACGACGAGCGAGAGGTCGTCGAGCGCGGCGTGGGCGCCGTAGGACACCCGGACGCGGTCGAGCTCGATCGGAATTGCGTGTGCCATACACAGAGTATGACGTACGCAGTAGCGACCTGTCACGATCGGCGCATGACGGCGACGGATGAGAGCGGACTGCCGCGGGTCCTGGCGATCGCGTGGGGCCTGCACGCCGCGCCGCAGCGAGGACCGGCGCGAGGGCTCGACCACGAGCGGATCGTGCAGGCGGCGATCGAGCTTGCCGACCGGCACGGTCTCGGCGCCGTCACCATGAAGGCGGTGGCCGAGTCGCTGGGCTTCACCACCATGTCGCTCTACCGCTATGTCGCGACGAAGGACGAGCTGCTGCTGCTCATGCAGGGCTCCGAGTCGGCCGTGCCCCCGCCCGGCCCGCTGGACCCGGAGTGGAGGACCGGCCTGCGTCAGTGGGCCGACCACCTCCGGGCGAGCTACCGGCTCCACCCGTGGCTGCTCGAGGTGCCGCGCAGCGAGCTCGCGGTGATGATGCCGGCCTCGGTCATGGTCGTCGACGCGGGCCTCGGGGTGATGGCGTCCCTGCGGCTCACCGGCCAGGAGCGCATCGCGGTCATCTTGTCCCTGAGCACCTATGCGGCGTCGTTCGTGGGCATCGAGCGCGACCTCGCCGCCGCCGGGCGGCTGGACTTCGGGCCCGAGGCGTTCGACCAGCTGGGCCGGGCGATCACGGCCGAGCGGTTCCCGCACCTCGCGCCACTCCTGGCCGGAGGAGGCTACGTCGGCGGGTCGCCCGACGTCGACGGCGGCGGGGACGCCGAGGTGGAGGACGACTTCGCCTTCGGCTTCGAGCGGCTGCTCGACGGGCTGGAGCGCCTCCACGACGAGCGCGGCGACGGGTGGGTCGACACCGGCTGAGCGGTGCTGTCACAGGCCTGGCCCGGCCGGTGTCTCCATGTCATCGACACCCGATGCAGAGGAGATGACCATGCCCAGCCAGTTCCGGATCCCGAAGGCCACGCTCGACGGTGCCTACGGCGCACTCCTGACCCGCGTCGCGCGGCGGATGTGGGGCCAGGTCCCCGACAACGCCTACGTCCTGTGGCACGACAAGC
Source organism: Nocardioides sp. Z35_8 (assembly GCF_059621125.1). Taxonomy (NCBI): domain Bacteria; kingdom Bacillati; phylum Actinomycetota; class Actinomycetes; order Propionibacteriales; family Nocardioidaceae; genus Nocardioides; species Nocardioides sp. Z35_8. Next base: position 1,403,510 of record NZ_JCAQIE010000001.1, read on the forward strand.
CGGTCGCCAAGGCGGTCTTCGGGTTCGAGCGCAAGGTCGCGACGTGGAAGGCGCTCGACCCGCACCTCAAGACCTACGCCGAGATGGCGAGCGCCGGTGCGATCGGCTGCTCGTGGTGCCTCGACTTCGGCTACTTCCTGGCGCACACCAACGGGCTCGACGAGGCGAAGGTGCGCGAGGTGCCGCGCTGGCGGGAGTCGGAGGTCTTCACCGACCTCGAGCGCGACGTGATGGCGTACGCCGAGGCGATGACCGCGTCGCCGCCGGAGGTCACCGACGAGATGGTGGCGAGCCTGGACGGGCGCCTCGGCCACGCCGCCGTCGTCGAGCTCACGATGGTGGTCGCGGTGGAGAACCAGCGCTCGCGCTTCAACGCCGCCATGGGGCTGGCCTCCCAGGGCTACAGCGACGTCTGCGAGCTGCCGCTCGCCGTGCCCTCCGGGACGGCTGGGACGATCCTCGGGTGAGCGTCGACCCCTACGTCACCCACCGCAGCCTGCTCTTCACCGTCGCCTACGAGATGCTCGGCTCGGCCGCCGACGCCGAGGACGTGGTGCAGGAGGTCTGGCTGCGGTGGTCCGGCGTGCCCGCCGACGAGGTGCGCGACCCGCGGGCCTACCTCGTGCGGATGACCACCCGGCTCGCGCTCAACCGGCTGCGCACCCTGGCCCGGCGCCGCGAGGACTACGTCGGCCCGTGGCTCCCCGAGCCGGTGCTGACTGCGCCCGACGTGGCCCAGGACGTCGAGCTCGCCGACAGCGTGTCGACCGCGATGCTGCTCGTCCTGGAGACCCTCCCGCCCACGGAGCGGGCCGTCTTCGTGCTGCGCGAGGTCTTCGCGGTGCCCTACGCCGAGATCGCCGAGGCCGTCGAGAAGTCGGAGCCGGCCGTGCGCCAGATCGCGGCCCGGGCCCGCGCCCACGTCGCCGAGCGGCGGCCGCGGGCCTCGGTCAGCGCCGCCGAGCGCGACGCGGTGATCGAGCGGTTCCGCGCCGCCACCGAGACCGGCGACCTGCAGGGCCTGATGGACGTCCTGGCCCCCGACGTGGTGCTGATGACCGACGGCGGCGGCCGGGTGCAGGCCGCGCTCAAGCCGATCCACGGGCGCGACAAGGTCTTCCGCTTCCTGACCGCCGTCGCCCCCGAGGCGCTCGAGCTCGAGCCGGTGTGGCTCAACGGCTCGCCGGCGATCCAGTTCGTGGTGGCGGGCCACCGCGACGGCGTCGGCACGATGCTGGTGGAGTACGGCGTGGTGACGCAGCTGTTCCTCGTCCGCAACCCCGACAAGCTCGGTCGGGTCGTCGAGGAGGTGCCGCTGCGACGGTGAGCCGCGTTCGCGGTGGGCGAAACCCCACGGGGTATCGAGGAGGTCGAGGCGCGCGTTGGACCGGACATGACCCAGAAGCTCTCGCTCCCCGCCGCCCTCCCGGTGGTGTTCCTCCGCGACACGGTCGTGCTTCCCGGCATGGTCGTGCCCATCGAGCTCGACGACCAGGCCAGCGCGGCGATAGACGCCGCCCGCCTCGCCCACGACTCCGACCCCGACAGCGAGCCGACCCGGGTGCTCGTCGCCCCGCGGCTCGAGGACCGCTACGCCACCCACGGCGTCGTCGCCGTGGTCGACCGGGTCGGCCGGTTCGCCGGTGGCCGGCCCGCCGCGGTGCTCCGCGCCGAGGACCGCGTCGCCATCGGGGCCGGGGTCACCGGACCCGGCGCCGCGCTGTGGGTGGAGGCCGAGGAGGTCCCCGCCAGCACTGTCACCGACGACGTCCTCGCGCTCGCCGAGGACTACCGCACGCTCGTCGTCTCGATCCTGGAGCGCCGCGAGGCGTGGCAGGTGATCGAGACCGTGCGCCGCCTCGCCGACCCCGATGCGCTCGCCGACACCTCCGGCTACGCGCCCTACCTCTCCGAGGACCAGAAGCGCCAGGTGCTGGAGACGCCCGACGTGGGCGAGCGGCTGCGCCTGCTCGTCGAGTGGACCCGGGCCTACGACACCGAGGACGAGGTCAACGACAAGATCAGCCAGGACGTCCGCGAGGGCCTGGAGAGGAACCAGCGCGAGTTCCTGCTGCGCCAGCAGCTCGCTGCGATCCGCAAGGAGCTCGGCGAGGGCGAGCCCGACGGCTCGGACGACTACCGCGCCCGGGTCGAGGCGGCCGAGCTGCCCGAGGCGGTCCGTGAGGCCGCGCTGCGCGAGGTCGACAAGCTGGAGCGCTCGAGCGAGCAGGCCCCCGAGGCCGGCTGGATCCGCACCTGGCTCGACACGGTGCTGGAGCTGCCGTGGAACGTGCGCACCGAGGACTCCCACGACGTCGCCGCCGCCCGCGCGGTGCTCGACGCCGACCACCACGGACTCGACGAGGTCAAGGACCGCATCACCGAGTACCTCGCGGTGCGCGCGCGTCGGGCCGAGCGCGGCCTGCAGGTCGTGGGTGGCCGCGGCTCCGGCGCCGTCGTGCTGCTCGCCGGTCCGCCCGGGGTCGGCAAGACCTCCCTCGGCGAGTCGGTCGCGCATGCCCTGGGCCGGCGCTTCGTGCGCGTCGCCCTCGGCGGCGTGCGCGACGAGGCCGAGATCCGCGGCCACCGCCGCACCTACGTCGGCGCCCTGCCCGGCCGGATCGTCCGGGCGGTCAAGGAGGCCGGGTCGATGAACCCGGTCGTGCTGCTCGACGAGGTCGACAAGGTCGGTGCCGACTACCGCGGCGACCCGGCCGCGGCGCTGCTCGAGGTGCTCGACCCGGCGCAGAACCACACGTTCCGCGACCACTACCTCGACCTCGACCTCGACCTGTCCGACGTGCTCTTCATCGCCACCGCCAACGTGGTGGAGCAGATCCCCTCGGCCCTGCTCGACCGGATGGAGCTGGTCACCATCGACGGCTACACCGAGGACGACAAGGTCGCGATCGCGCGAGACTTCCTGGTGCCGCGCCAGCTCGAGCGGGCCGCGCTGCGCCCCGACGAGGTCACCGTCTCCGCGGGCGCGCTCGGCGAGCTCGCCGCCAACTACACCCGTGAGGCCGGCGTACGCCAGCTCGAGCGGCTGCTGGCCAAGGCGTTCCGCAAGGTCGCCACCCGGCTCGCCACCGGTGAGGTCGAGCGGATCGACGTCGACGAGGCGGCCCTGAAGGACCTCGTCGGGCGCCCGCGCTTCACGCCCGACAGCCACGAGCGCACCGACGTGCCCGGCGTCGCCACCGGCCTCGCGGTCACCGGCCTGGGCGGCGACGTGCTCTACGTCGAGACGTCCGTGGCCGAGGGGCAGGCGGGGCTCACGGTCACCGGCCAGCTGGGCGAGGTGATGAAGGAGTCGGCGTCCATCGCGCTGTCGTGGGTACGCGCCCACGCGGGGGAGCTGGGCATCGACCCGGCCGCGCTGGAGCGCTCGATCCACGTCCACTTCCCGGCAGGCGCGATCCCCAAGGACGGGCCGTCGGCCGGCGTGACGATGGTGACCGCCCTCGTCTCCCTGCTCACCGGCCGGCCGGTCCGCTCGGACGTCGGCATGACCGGCGAGGTGACGCTCTCGGGGCGGGTGCTGCCGATCGGCGGCGTCAAGCAGAAGCTGCTCGCCGCCCAGCGCGCCGGGCTGGCGACGGTGTTCGTCCCCGAGCGCAACCGCCCGGACCTCGACGACGTGCCGGCCGAGCTGCTCGCCGAGCTCGACGTGCGCCCCGTCGGCCGGGTCACCGACATCCTGGCCGAGGCCCTCGAGCCGAGGGAGGCGGTCAGCGGGGCGAGCGCTGCCTGAGGCTCAGGCGTTCTCGCCCAGGCTGTCGTCGGCCAGGTTGTCGAGGTCGTTGCCGTGGCCCTCGGTCTTGAAGCGCTCGAACGACGCGTGCACCTCGGCCTCGGCCTCGGTGCGGCCGACCCAGTCGGCCCCCTCGACGGACTTGCCGGGCTCGAGGTCCTTGTAGACCTCGAAGAAGTGCTGGATCTCGAGGCGGTCGTACTTGGAGACGTGGTTGATGTCGCGCAGGTGCTCCAGGCGCGGGTCGTGGCTGGGCACGCACAGCACCTTGTCGTCGCCGCCGGCCTCGTCGGTCATCCGGAACATGCCGATCGCGCGGCACTCGATGACGCAGCCCGGGAAGGTCGGCTGCTGCAGGATCACGAGTGCGTCGAGGGGGTCGCCGTCCTGGCCGAGGGTGTGCTCGATGAAGCCGTAGTCGGCCGGGTAGGCCGTCGAGGTGAAGAGCATGCGGTCGAGGCGGATGCGCCCCGACTCGTGGTCGACCTCGTACTTGTTGCGCTCACCCTTGGGGATCTCCACCACCACGTCGAACGTCAGCACGTCTTCCTCCACACTCCTCGGCACGTCTCGGGCCCTCGCGTGACTCGGGCCCGGCCCGACGCATGGGTTCTGGGGCAGTGTCGCGCACAATGGGGCCGATGCGCGAAGCGAGAGGGGCCGAAAAGAGTGCGACGTGACCTACGCCACTCGGCCGGCCCGTCCCGCCGCCGCCCGTCCCTCCGGCACTGGCTGCCCACGCTGCTGGTCCTCGCCCTGCTCGCGGCCGGCCTGGGCGCCTACCGGTTCGAGTGGGGCCAGCGCTACCTGCCCTGGCTCGCCGCCGACCCGCTGACCGAGCCCGAGCAGGTGCTGCCGCCCGCCGGCCTCGACCTGCCCGACTGGGCGCCGCCGGGCGCCGGCGCGGTCGCCCTCGACCCGGGGGGCGCGATCCTCCCCGGCAAGGTCGCCGCCGCCGTGGCCGACGAGCTCGCCGACCCCGACCTGGGCCGCCACGTCGTCGGCGCGGTCGCACCCCTGGCCCCCGGCTCGCCGGAGTGGACCACCGGCGACGGGCGCTACCTGCCCGCCTCGACCACCAAGCTGCTCACCCTGGGGGCCGCCCTCGAGGCGCTCGGCCCCGACCACACCTTCACCACCCGCGTCGTACGCGGCACCGGTCCGCGCGACGTGGTCCTGGTCGGCGGGGGAGACCCGCTGCTGGCCAGCACGTCGCTCACGCTGGCCGAGGCCGAGTCGACCTATCCCACGCGGGCGGACGTCACGACGCTCGCCCTGCAGGTCGCCGACGCGCTCGGCGGTCGCGGACGGGTGCGGGTGCGCTTCGACGACAGCCTGTTCACCGGGCCGACGGACAACCCCGCCTGGCGCCGCGACTACGTCCCCGACGACATCGTCAGCCCGATCACCGCGCTCATGGTCGACAGCGGCCGCGAGACCGACGGCGACGGCCGTCACGACGACCCATCGCTGGCCGCGGCCAGGGCGTTCGCCGACGGGCTCCGCGCCGCCGGTCTCCGGGTGGGCGGCGAGCCGCGGCGCGTCGTCGCGCCGCCCGGCGCCGAGGAGCTGGCCGCCGTCGAGAGCGCCCCCCTGTCGCAGGTCGCCGAGCGGATCCTCGACGTCAGCGACAACGAGGGGTCCGAGGTCGTGGCCCACCACGTCGGACTCGCCACCACGGGGGTCGGGTCGTTCGAGGCGGGCGCGGCCGGGGTCGTGGAGACCCTCCGCGGTGTCGGGATCGACGTCACCGGGGCGCAGGTGCACGACGGCTCCGGCCTCTCGCGCCGCAACCGGGTCTCGACCGCCACGTTGATCGACCTCATCCAGCACGCCGCCGGCCCCGGCGGCGAGGCGATGCGCAGCCTGGTCACCGGCATGCCGGTCGCGGGCTTCACCGGCTCGCTCACCTACCGCTTCGCCGAGGGCCCCGAGGCGGGCCTCGGCGTGGTGCGCGCCAAGACCGGGACCCTCACCGGCGTGCACGCCCTGGCCGGCATCGCCGTGGACCGCGACGGGCAGCCGCTGGCGTTCGTCTTCGGGGCCGACAGGTCCCCGCCCGAGGAGCGCTACGACGCCCAGGAGGCCCTCGACCGGGCCGCCGCCGCCCTGGCCGCCTGCCGCTGCTCCACCCCCGCCGGCTGAGGTCGTCCGCCCGTCGTCGCCCCGGCTCGGACGGCAGGCCGGATACCGGGGCCCGGCTAGGGTCGCGGTATGAACCTCGTCGACTGGGACTTCGCCGTCACCGTGGGATCCCGGGTCGCCGGGCCCGGACCGGACGTGTCGCCCGACGAGGCCGCCGCGGCCGTCGTCGAGCTGCGCGAGGGCGCGACCCGCTCCACCCCGCTCGTGCGCGACTTCACCGGGCTGCACGCCACGTCCGGCACCGCCCCGGTCCTCGTCGTGGACCGCACGGGCTGGCTGCGCGCCAACGCCGACGGCTTCGCCAAGCTGCTCAGCCCGGTCGTCGACAAGCTGGTCGAGAAGAAGGGGCCGCCGTCGGCGTTCACCGCCTCGGTCGGCACCCGGGTGACCGGCGCCGAGGTGGGGCTGATGCTCGGCTTCCTGAGCAGCAAGGTGCTGGGCCAGTTCGACCCGTTCCACGACCCCCACGGCCGGCTGCTGCTGGTGGCACCCAACATCGTCCACGTCGAGCGCGAGCTCGGCGCCGACCCGACCGACTTCCGGCTCTGGGTGTGCCTGCACGAGGAGACCCACCGCGTCCAGTTCACCGCCAACCCGTGGCTCGGCGAGCACCTGATGACCCAGATGCACGCCGTCGCCGACACCATCGAGCCGAGCGCGCTGCTCGACGGGCTGCGCCGCGGCGCCGAGGCGATCCGCAGCGGCGACGGCAGCGTCCTCGACCTCGTCTCCTCGCCCCAGCAGAAGGAGATCCTTGACCGGGTCACCGGCGTCATGTCGCTGCTCGAGGGCCACGCCGACGTGGTCATGGACGGCGTCGGTCCCACCGTGATCCCGTCGGTCGCCGAGATCCGCCGCAAGTTCAACCAGCGCCGCAAGGGCGCCGGCTCGATGGACAGGCTGCTGCGCCGGCTGCTCGGCCTCGACGCCAAGATGGCCCAGTACCGCGACGGCGCGGTCTTCGTGCGCCACGTCGTCGACAAGGTCGGCATGGACGACTTCAACGCCGTGTGGAGCGGCCCCCAGACCCTGCCGTCCAAGGCCGAGATCACCGACCCGGACGCCTGGATCGCCCGCGTGCTGTGACGCTGCACCCCTCGGTCGCCGCGGTCCGGCTGCCGGTCCGCGCCACCCTCGCCCGCCTCGGGCCTCTCGGTGCCCCGGCGACCGTGGCGGTCGCGTGCAGCGGGGGAGCCGACTCGCTCGCGCTCGCCTCGGCCACGGTGTTCGAGGCCCGCCGCTCGGGCGCGCGCGTCGTCGGGGTGACCGTCGACCACGGCCTGCAGCCGGGCTCGGCGGCCCAGGCCGACCGGGTCGTCGCGCAGCTCGCCGCGATGGGGGTCGACGAGACCCTCACCGCCCGGGTCACCGTCGACCCCGCGTCCGGGCTCGGGCCGGAGGCCGCCGCCCGCGAGGCGAGGTACGCCGTGCTGGAGCAGGTCGCCGAGCACCTCGGCGCCAGCCTGGTGCTGCTCGGCCACACCCTCGACGACCAGGCCGAGACGGTGCTGCTCGGCCTGGCCCGCGGCTCCGGCGGGCGCTCGCTGCAGGGGATGCGGCCCGCCTTCGGGGTGTTCGCGCGCCCGCTGCTCGGCGTACGCCGGGCCGACACCGTCACCGCCTGCCAGGTCGAGGGGATCGAGGTGTGGGACGACCCCCACAACGACGACCCCGGCTACACCCGGGTCCGGGTGCGCCGGCGGGTGCTGCCGGTGCTCGAGGACGAGCTCGGGCCGGGCATCGCCGAGACGCTCGCCCGCACCGCCGACCAGCTCCGCGAGGACACCGCTCTCCTCGACCGCCTCGCCGAGGAGTCCCTGGCCCGTGCGTGCCGCGACGGCGGCCTCGACGTCGCGGCCCTGGGCGCCGAGCCGCCCGCGCTCCGCCACCGCGTCGTCCACCGCGCCGCCCTCGACGCCGGCTGCCCGCCCTCGGAGCTCGCCCGCGAGCACGTCCTCGCCGTCGACCGGCTGCTCGTGGACTGGCGCGGGCAGAAGTGGATCGACCTGCCGGGCCACGTCCGTGCGCTGCGGCGCGACGGGCTGCTGGTCCTCGAGGCCGTGGCCCTAGGCTGACGCCATGGACTCGTCCCACGTGGAGCACGACCTGGTCAACATCCTCTTCACCGAGGAGCAGATCCAGCAGCGGCTGGCCGAGATGGCCGTCCAGATCACCGAGGACTACGAGGGGCGCGAGCTGCTGATGGTGGGCGTCCTGCGGGGCGCGGTGATGGTGATGGCCGACCTGTCCCGGGCGATGCCGCGGCACCTGGAGATGGACTGGATGGCGGTGAGCTCCTACGGCTCGGGCACCAAGTCGAGCGGCGTGGTGCGGATCCTCAAGGACCTCGACACCGACATCAGCGGACGCGACGTGCTGATCGTCGACGAGATCATCGACACCGGGCTGACGCTGAGCTGGCTGGTCAACAACCTCTCGAGCCGCAACCCCGCGAGCGTGGAGATCGCCACGCTGCTGCGCAAGCCCGAGGCGCTCTCGATGCCCGTGGAGCCCAAGTACGTCGGCTGGGACATCCCCAACGAGTTCGTCGTCGGCTACGGCCTCGACTACCGCGAGCGCTACCGCAACCTCCGCGACATCGGCACCCTCGCACCCCACGTCTACTCCTGAACGGGCCCGAACTCCTCGCCCCGCTTCACCTCGCCTGAGACACTGGGGTCCCGGGCGGCGTGTAGCGTCCCGCCTCCACCTCCGAACAGCTGAAAGTTGCCTGTGAAGCGCATATTCAAGGGTCCCTGGGTGTGGATCGTCCTGTCCGCCTTCGCGGTGCTCCTGGCGATCCAGTTCCTCGCCCCCAGCGACGGCTACGACGAGGTCGACACCTCGACCCTCGCCTCCTACATCGACGACGGCAAGGTCGAGGAGATCGAGTTCAACGGCGCCGACTTCGAGATCCAGGCCACCCTCGACAAGGGCACCCGCGAGGACGGCGACAAGGTCGTCGCGCAGTACATCGACGGCCAGCAGGAGGAGCTCCTCTCGGCCGTCCAGGAGCAGAAGGCCGCCGGCACGATCGAGAAGTACAACTCGACCGTCCCCCAGCCGAGCTTCCTCGGCTCGCTGCTGGCCACCCTCCTGCCGTTCGCGCTGATCATCTTGCTGTTCATCTTCTTGATGAACCAGGCCCAGGGCGGCGGCGGCCGCGGCGTCATGCAGTTCGCCAAGTCCAAGGCCAAGCTCATCACCAAGGACATGCCCAAGACGACCTTCGGCGACGTCGCCGGCTGCGAGGAGGCGATCGAGGAGCTCGGCGAGATCAAGGAGTTCCTCACCGACCCGGCCAAGTTCCAGGCCGTCGGCGCCAAGATCCCCAAGGGCGTGCTGCTCTACGGCCCGCCCGGCACCGGCAAGACCCTGCTCGCCCGTGCCGTCGCGGGCGAGGCGGGCGTCCCGTTCTACTCGATCTCGGGCTCCGACTTCGTCGAGATGTTCGTCGGCGTCGGCGCGAGCCGGGTGCGCGACCTGTTCGAGCAGGCCAAGGAGAACCCGCCCGCCATCGTCTTCATCGACGAGATCGACGCCGTCGGCCGCCACCGCGGTGCCGGCATGGGCGGTGGGCACGACGAGCGGGAGCAGACCCTCAACCAGCTGCTGGTGGAGATGGACGGCTTCGACGTGCGCGGCGGGGTCATCCTCATCGCGGCGACCAACCGTCCCGACGTGCTCGACCCCGCGCTGCTGCGCCCGGGCCGCTTCGACCGGCAGATCCAGGTCGACGCCCCCGACCTCAACGGCCGTCACCAGATCCTCAAGGTCCACTCGCGCGGCAAGCCGATCGCGCAGGACATCGACCTGCTGAGCGTCGCGCGCCGCACGCCCGGCTTCACCGGTGCCGACCTGGCCAACGTGCTCAACGAGGCCGCGCTGCTCACCGCGCGCAGCAACGCCAAGATGATCACCGACGAGGCGCTCGACGAGGCGATCGATCGCGTGATCGCCGGGCCGCAGCGCCGTACGCGCCTGATGAGCGAGCGCGAGAAGCTCATCACCGCCTACCACGAGGGCGGCCACGCGCTCGTCGCCGCCGCGCTCCCCGGCACCGACCCGGTGCACAAGGTGACGATCCTGCCGCGCGGTCGCGCGCTGGGCTACACGATGGTGCTGCCCGACCGCGACAAGTACTCCCAGACGCGCAGCGAGATGCTCGACTCGCTGGCCTACATGCTCGGCGGCATGGCCGCGGAGGCGCTGATCTTCCACGACGTGACCTCCGGTGCCGGCAACGACATCGAGAAGGCCACCAACCTGGCGCGCGCGATGGTGACCCAGTACGGCATGACCGAGCGCCTCGGCGCGGTCAAGCTGGGCGACAACAACTCCGAGCCGTTCCTGGGCCGCGACATGGGCCACACGCGCAACTACTCCGAGGAGACGGCCGCCGCGGTCGACGAGGAGGTCAAGACCCTGCTCAACCACGCCCACCAGGAGGCGTTCGAGATCCTCGAGACCAACCGCGACGTGCTCGACTCCCTGGTGCTCGCGCTGCTCGACAAGGAGACGCTCGACAAGGCCGAGATCGCCGAGATCTTCGAGGCGCTCACCAAGCGGCCCAACCGGCCCGCCTGGACCGGGTCGCCCGAGCGGGTGCCGTCGTCGATCCCTCCGGTCGACATCCCGCAGGCGATCCGCGACCGCGTCCACGCCGACACGGCCGCCCCCGAGGACGACGGCGGCGCGATCCTCACGCCTCCCGGCGCCGGCGGTGACGTCCACGGCATCCCCGAGATCCACCCCGACACCCCCACGCCGCCGCGCCCGGACGCGCCGTGACCGACCCGATCTCCGTGCCGGAGCGCGCGCCGGGGGAGGTCCCCGAGTTCGACCACGCGCGCGCCGAGGCGGCCGTGCGCGAGCTGCTGCACGCCATCGGCGAGGACCCCGGGCGCGAGGGGCTGCGCGAGACCCCCGCGCGGGTGGCGCGTGCCTACGCCGAGCTGACGCAGGGCCTGCGGCAGACCGCCGGCGACGTGCTGACCACCACCTTCGACCTCGGCCACGAGGAGATGGTGCTGGTCCGCGACATCGAGCTGTGGTCGATGTGCGAGCACCACCTCGTGCCGTTCACCGGGGTCGCCCACGTCGGCTACATCCCGGCCGAGACGGGCAAGATCACCGGCCTGTCCAAGCTCGCCCGGCTCGTCGACGTCTACGCCAAGCGCCCGCAGGTGCAGGAGCGGTTGACCACCCAGATCGCCGACTCGCTGATGCAGATCCTCGAGGCCCGCGGCGTGATCGTGGTGATCGAGGCCGAGCACCTGTGCATGACGATGCGCGGGGTCAAGAAGGCCGGCGCACGCACCATCACCTCCGCGGTCCGGGGCGCGTTCCTCACCCACCAGGCCACCCGCGCCGAGGCGATGGCGCTCATCCACTCCGGGGCCAGGTGAGCCAGGGCGCACCGCCCACGGCCCGGGTCCCCCGGGTGATGGGGATCGTCAACGTCACGCCCGACTCGTTCTCCGACGGCGGCCGGTGGGCGACCACCGAGGCCGCGGTCGACCACGGCCGGCTCCTGCTCGCGCAGGGGGCCGACCTGCTCGACATCGGCGGGGAGTCGACCCGCCCCGGCGCCACCCGGCCGCTGGTCGCCGAGGAGCTCGACCGCGTCGTGCCCGTGATCCGCGAGCTCGCGGACGCCGGTGCCCTGCTCTCGGTCGACACGATGCGCGCCGAGGTGGCCCAGGCCGCCCTCGACGCCGGCGCGCGGATCGTCAACGACGTGTCCGGCGGCCTGGCCGACCCGCGGATCCTCGACGTCGTCGCCGCGAGCGACGCCTCCTACGTCGCGATGCACTGGCGCGCCCACTCCGACCGGATGCGCGACTTCACCGACTACGCGCCCGACGGGGTGGTGGCGTCGGTGCGCCGCGAGCTCGCCGAGCGGCTCGAGGCCGTCGAGGCCGCCGGCATCCCCCGCTCGCGCGTGCTGCTCGACCCCGGCCTCGGCTTCGCCAAGGAGCCGCACCACAACTGGGACCTGCTGGCCGCGCTCGAGCGCCTGCACGAGCTCGGCTGCCCGCTGCTGGTCGGCGCCAGCCGCAAGTCGTTCCTCGGCTCGCTGCTGGCCCAGGACGGCCGACCGCGGCCGGTCGACGAGCGCGAGCACGCCCACGCCGCGCTGGTGGCCCTGCTGGCCGTGCGTGGGGTCGAGTGCCTGCGCGTGCACGACGTACGAGCCACCCGCGACGCGCTCGCGGTGGTCGAGGCGATGAGGTCGCACGATGAGGTCGCACACGGAGGTCGCACATGACGGATGAGCTGTCGGTCCGGGGCATCGAGTGCTTCGCCCACCACGGCGTCTTCGACTTCGAGAGGCGCGAGGGCCAGGTCTTCGTCGTCGACCTCGTGCTGGGCATCGACACCCGCCCGGCGGCGGCCTCCGACGACCTCGCCGACACCGTGGACTACGGGTCGCTGACCGCCGACGTCAAGGCTGCCGTCGAGCGCGACCCGGTCGACCTGATAGAAACCGTCGGCCAACGCATCGCCGATGTGTGCCTGACGGACTCTCGTGTTGAATGGGCGCGAGTCACGCTGCACAAACCTGATGCCCCCATCGACGCGACGTACTCGGACGTCGCGCTGACGATCACCAGAACGCGAGGCAACGCTCATGACTGAGACCCCCAACCCCCACATCGTGGACACCGACGCCCTCACCGGCGAGATGCACCCGATCCGTCGCGTGGTGGTTGCGCTGGGCTCCAACCTCGGAGAGCGCCTGGCCTCCCTCCAGGGGGCGGTCAACGCCCTCGCCGACACCCCCGACTTCTTCGTCACGGGCGTCTCGCCGGTCTACGAGACCGAGCCGGTCGACGCCCCCGAGGGGTCGCGTCCGTTCCTCAACGCCGTCCTGCTCGCCGACACGACGCTCCCGGCCGCGCGGCTGATGGAGCGGGCGCTGGCGATCGAGGACGCGTTCGGCCGCGAGCGCGGCGACGTCCCCAACGCTGCGCGCACCCTCGACGTCGACCTCATCGTTGTCGGCGACCGCCGCTCCAACGAGGACTTCCTCCGGCTGCCGCACCCGCGTGCCCACGAGCGGGCGTTCGTGCTGCAGCCGTGGTACGACCTCGAGCCCGACGCGGTCTTCCCCGGCCGGGGCCCGATCGCCGACCTGCTCGACGCCTCCGACTCCTCGGGCGTGAAGAGGCGCGAGGACCTCACGCTCGAGGTCGAGTGATCACCCCACGGCGTCCTGCTCCTCCGCTGCGCTCCCCCGCACGACGCCGCAGGGGCCACGAGTGACCGGCCCCGAGGGTCCCGACGGTCCCGACGGCCCCGACGGGGATCCGCCGGAGCCGCGCGGGACGCTGCGCCCCACCTCCGCGGGCGCCCTGACGGTGTGCGCCGTCGTGGGCCTGGCGCTCGGGTGGGGCATGCACCCGCTGGTCGAGGCGCTGACCGGGCGGCCGCCGCTGGTGTCGTGGGCGCAGGCCCTGGTGCTCGTCATGGTCGCCGCGATCATGGCGTTCCTGGCCTGGCACACGTGGCAGACGGTGCACGTGCGCGGTGAGCGGCTCGAGCCGCAGCAGGCCGTCAACCGGCTCGTGCTGGCCCGGGCGTGCGCGCTCGCCGGCACGCTCGTCGCCGCCGGCTACGTCGGCTACACGGTCGGCTGGCTGGGCGACGAGTCGCAGTACGCCCAAGGCTGGATGCTGCGCGCACTGGTCGCTGCGGCCGGGGCGGCCGGCGTGAGTGTGGCCTCGCTCGCCCTCGAGCGTGCGTGTCGCGCAGACGGCGGCCGGTCACAGCCCTAGGGTGGCGCCATGCCTTCCCAGCAGCCCCAGCAGTCCCAGGTGTCGCGGACGCCTGCTCGCCGTCGTCAGCGCAGCACACGCCTGGTCGTGGCCGTCGCCCTCCTCGTCGTCGGCGCGGTCCTCGTGGTCGGCGCGCTCGCGTCCTCCTCGGCGACCCTGACCGCTGTGGCTGCGGTCGTGGCCGTGCTCGCCGGCGCGGCCGCCACCCGGATCACCCACACCGAGCTGATGCAGGCCCGCCGCGACGCCGCCCGCGACAGCGCCGTGCAGGCCCAGCAGTACCGCGAGCTCACCGAGCGGCGCACAGCGGAGTCCGTCGCCTTCGCCGCCGACATGCGGCGCAAGATCGACGAGCGCGAGGAGGCGATCGACGTCCTCGAGCGCGCCCTGTCGAGCGCGCAGAAGAACGCCGCCGAGCAGACGCTCAAGCGCGGCCAGGAGGCCCGTCGCGCCGACGCCGCCGAGCGTGGCCGCGACGACGCCGAGCGCGGTCGCGACGACGCCGAGGGCCGGGCTGCCGAGGCGATCGTGCTCGTGGCCGAGCTCGAGGCCGAGATCGACGTGCTCCGCGCCGAGCTCGACGTGCTCCGCGCGGCCGCGGCGCGCCGCGACCACCGCAGCGCCTGAGGCAGCCGACGCCGCCGCGGCGGCGTACGGAAGAATGGGTCCTCGTGATCCCCGAGGACAACCGGTTCGAGAGCGACCCCGCCGACGCGCTGCCCGACGACCCCGGGCTCGCGGCGGGCTGGCAGGCCGAGACTCCCGACGGCGACGACCCGGCCACGATCGAGCGGCTCGTCGAGCTGCTGCGTGAGCACGAGCGCGCCGGCCGCGGGTGGGCGAGCTCCGGCGAGGACGCCGTGCGGGTCGAGGTCTCCGACCGCGGCCTGGCGATGCGCGAGAACGTCGTGCTGCGCGACCCCGACGGCCGGATCCAGGCCTGGGGGAGCGTCCACGACCGCGCGTCGGGGCGGATGCTCTTCGTGCACATCGTCGCCCGCGACCTCGACGAGCGCGTCGCCGCGCGCTGCAGCGACGTGCTGTTCGCGTGGGCGCAGACCCAGGCGGAGGCGGTCGGGGCGGCCCGCGGCGTGCCGGAGCAGCAGATCGACACGGGCGCCTTCGCCGACGACGAGCGCCAGCACGCCTGGCTCGCCGCGGCCGGGTTCGAGCGCGTCCGCACCTGGTGGCAGATGAGCCGCCCGGTGGAGCCGGCCGAGGCCGAGCTGGTGCCCGACCCGGCACGCTGGGAGCGCAAGGGCGTGGTCTTCCGCCTGGTCGAGCGCCAGGGCGGCCCGGACTCCGGCGGCATGCCCGACGAGGCCGACCTGCGCGCGGTGCACGACGTGCTGGAAGGGGCCTTCACCGACCACTTCAACTCGACGGAGGAGACCTTCGACGAGTTCATCCACCGCCTCCGCGAGGACCCCGGCCACCGCTGGGACCACTGGTGGCTGGCCGAGATCACCGACGAGGCGGGCGGCACCGAGGCCGCCGGCGCCCTGGTGGGCTCGGTGAGCGAGTCCGACACCGGCCCCGACGGGTCCTACGTCGCCTACCTCGGCGTGCTCGAGTCCGCGCGCGGGCGCGGCGTGGCCACCGGCCTGCTCCGCACGATCATCGCCGACGCCGCCTCACGCGGCCGCGACCGCGTCGGCCTGGAGGTCGACGCCGACTCGCCCACCGGCGCCGACGGCCTCTACACGTCGATGGGCTGGGCCACGTCCTACGTCACGGAGTCGTGGCACCGGAGCGTGACGACCTCGACGACCGGCTGAGCGCCGGTCAGCTCGACGGCCGGCGCAGCGACTGGCGCAGCGCCCGGTGCACCCCGGCCGGGGTGAGCACGCCGACGAACGTCGCGTCGCGCCGCACGCCGATCATCGGCTTGTCGTCGCGCAGCATCGCGGCGAGCGCCTCCTCGAGCGAGGAGTCGAGGTCGATGGCCGAGCCGAGGTCGCCGGTCGCGACCCCGTGGATCGGCTCGAGGTGCTCGACGGTCAGCCGGGTCACGGTGAGGGTGCGGATGCCGCCGGCGCCCACGAAGTCGGCCACCTGCTCGTCGGCCGGGTGGGCGAGCAGCTCGCCGGGGGTGGCGTACTGGGCGAGCCGGCCGCCCGCGGCGAAGACGGCCACCCGGTCGCCCATCCGGATCGCCTCGTCGATGTCGTGGGTCACCAGCACGACCGTCTTGCCCAGCTCGGCCTGGAGCCGCCGGAACTCGTCCTGCAGGCGGCCGCGCACCACGGGGTCGACGGCGCCGAACGGCTCGTCCATCAGCAGCACGGGCGGGTCGGCGGCGAGCGCGCGGGCGACGCCGACGCGCTGGCGCTGGCCGCCGGACAGCTCGTGGGGGTAGCGGCGGGCGTACTGCTCGGGGTCGAGGCCGACGGTGGCGAGGAGCTCGTGGGCGCGCTCGCGGGCGGTCGCCCTGGTCTCGCCGTAGAGCAGCGGCACCGTCATCACGTTCTGCTCGATGCGCTGGTGGGGGAACAGGCCGATCTGCTGGATGACGTAGCCGATGCCGCGGCGCAGCTGGACGGGGTCGGCGTCGGTGACGTCGCGGCCGTCGAGCCAGATGCGGCCGGTGGTGGGCTCGATCAGCCGGTTGATCATCTTGAGCGTCGTGGACTTTCCGCAGCCCGACGGCCCGACCAGGCAGACCATCTCGCCGCGGGCCACGTCGAGGTCGAGCTCGTGGACGGCCACGGTGCCGTCGGGGTAGGTCTTGCCCACGCCTTCGAGCCGGATCATCGACTCGCCGCCCCGTGTAGCGTCCATGCGGTGACCATACTGGCCGCGGCCGACTCGGGGCCGAGCTGTTACAGCCGCTTCGTCAACGAGTGGTTCTGCTGGCAGTACGTCGAGGACCGTCACGCCCAGATCACCGACGCGCTGGTCGAGCACGTCGCCATCACCCTCGCCGCGCTCGCCCTCGGCATCGCCATCGCCGTGCCGCTGGCGCTGCTCGCCCGGCGGCTGCCCCGCCTGGAGTCGCTGGTGCTGGGCGTCAGCACCGGCGTCTACACCGTGCCCTCGCTCGCGCTGCTGCCGCTGCTGGTGCCGTTCACCGGGCTCTCGGCGGCCACGGTCGTGATCGGGCTCGGGCTCTACGCGCTCACCATCTTGGTCCGGGCCCTCCTGGACGGGCTGCGCTCGGTGCCCGACGACGTGCGGGAGGCGGCCACGGGACTGGGCTACGGGCGGGCGCGGATGCTCACCCGCATCGAGATGCCCCTCGCCCTGCCGGTGGTGATGGCCGGCCTGCGGGTGGCGGCCGTGTCGACGGTCGCGCTCACCACGGTCGGCACGCTGGTGTCCTACGGCGGGCTCGGCGACCTGATCTCCCACGGCGTGCAGCGCGACTTCCGCGCCGAGCTGTTGACCGCCGCGGTGCTGTGCGTCGTGCTGGCCGTCGTGCTCGACGCGGTGCTCGTCGTGGTGCAGCGCGTGCTGACGCCGTGGACGGCGGGGGCCCGCTGATGGAGCTCTTCGCCGACACCTGGCACTACCTCCTCGACCCCGCGAGCTGGACCGGCTCGGGCGGCCTCGTCGCCCGCCTGCTCGAGCAGCTGCTGCTCACCGCCACGGCCCTCGTCGCCGCCATGCTGCTCGGCCTGCCCCTCGCCCTGTGGCTCGGCCACCTCGGCAAGGGCGGCTTCCTCGCCGTCAACATCTCCAACGTGGGGCGCGCCGTGCCGACGTTCGCGCTCCTCGCCCTCCTGGTCGCCGCCGACTGGCCCGGCTCCGCCGACTTCGGCCCCTACGGCCGGGCCGGGCTCGCCACCCTCATCGCGCTCGTGCTCTTCGCCCTCCCGCCCCTCATCACCAACGGCTACGTCGGGATGCGCGAGGTGCCCTCCGACGTGCAGGAGGCGGCCGACGGCATGGGCATGTCGCGCCTGCAGCGCTTCTGGCGCGTCGAGCTGCCGCTGGCGCTGCCGGTGGTGGCCTCCGGCGTGCGGCTCGCACTCGTCCAGGTGTGGGCCACGGCCACGATCGCGGCGCTGGTCGCCGGCCCCGGGCTGGGACGCATCATCACCGAGGGGTTCGCGCGCAACGACTACGCCCAGGGCATGGCGGGCGCGGTGGTGGTCGCGCTCGTCGCCCTCCTGCTCGAGCTCGCCGCGGCCGGCGTCCAGCGTGCCGCCGACCCGATGTCGCGCGCCTCGTCACCCAATCGTGATGACGCCCCGTCGGTGGCCTCGACTACGGTGACAGAGGCTCCCACCGGGAGCTGAGCCGACCCGCTCGCACGGCCGGACACGCGTGGCTCTCGGCCACGGGACACAGAAGGTAGAACGACATGCACGCACGACGTCCGCTGCTGGCGGTGACCGCTCTTGCCCTGACCGCTGTCCTCGCCGGGTGCGCCGGCGACGACCTCGCCGCGGAGGACGACGAGCCGACCTCGGCCTCAGGCGGGGGCGAGGGCACGTCCGTCGTGATCGGCAGCCAGAGCTTCGACGAGGCAGCGCTCGTGACCGCGATGTACCAGCAGGTCCTGGAGTCGCAGGGCTACGACGTCGAGACCCGCCTGGTCGACACCCGCCCGGTCTACCTCAACGAGATGCCCGACTCCGTCCAGATCGCCCCGGAGTACGTCGCCGGCATCGTCGACCAGCTCAACACCGACGCCAACGGCCCCGACGCCAAGCCGCTGTCGACGAGCGACGCGCAGGAGACGATCGACGCGGGTGCCACGCTGCTCGAGGACAAGGGCATCACGCTGCTCGAGCCGTCGGAGGCGTTCTCGGCCAACGGCTACTTCGCCAGCCAGGAGTTCTCCGACGACCAGGGCGTCACCAAGCTCTCCGACCTCGAGGGCGAGGCGGTGACCCTGGCCGCCGCCCCCGACTGCAAGGGCCGCACCGACTGCGAGAAGGGCCTCGTCGACACCTACGGCATCGACATCACCCTCGAGCCCCTGGGCTACGCCTCCACCGAGACGTTCCAGGCGGTGCTCGACGGGGAGGCGCAGCTCGGCCAGACCAGCACCCTCGACGGCACCTTGGAGGAGCAGGGCCTGCTGCTGCTCGAGGACGACTTGGGCATCCAGCCCGCGCAGAACCTCGTCCCGGCGGTGTCGACGGAGTTCCTGGCCGACAACCCCGACGTCGAGGGCGCGCTCGACGACCTGATGGCCGCGCTCGACAACGACACCCTCGGCGAGCTGCTGGTCAGCGTCCAGGTCGACCGCGAGCAGCCGGACGACGTGGCCAAGGAGTTCCTGGAGTCCGAGGGCCTGATCTGACCCTCCGGCGGGTTGCAGGACTGGCTACAGGGTGCTCAACCACGGATGGCCGGGGTGCGCGATCGCCAGAGCGCTCCTCAGCCATGCGCGGCGCTCCGGCTCCAGCAGGTCTCGGCAGGCATCGAAGTCGGCCTGGTCCTTGGCGCGCAGGCCCGGAGCCTTGTGCAGCAGCTGGATCTCGGGCCTCAGGTACGAGATGCCGTCACGCACCCACAGGATGTCGTCGAACGGGAGAGTGATGCGGGCGTCGCGCTTGTAGGTCCACGTCGTCGAGCTCGCGTCCATGAGGATGACGTCGTACTCCCACGGCGACGCGCCGTCGGGGCGCAGCCACAGGTTCCCGCAGGACTCCATCAACGGATCGGTCGGGGTCAGCATCGGTCGCAACGCGCCCTTCGCCGCCTGCCAGACGTCCAGTCGCCCCGTCAGGTGCCGCTTCAGCGCAGCGACGTCGGCGCGCGGGATGCTGGGGTCCAGATCGCCGTGGGGGCGCGGGACGCCCGTGAACACCTCGATGGCCCACCCGCCCGCGATCCACCAGCGGCCGGTGTACCCCTCCAACAGCTCGGCTGCGTCCTGGGGGGACCGGGCTCGCCAGGGGCCGTAGAGGCGGACCGCCTCGTCATGGTCGAGCATCCGGTGCAGGCTAGTCGCCGGGCGCGGTGGCCGCGCGGCGCACGGATCTGCTGTGCGACTGCCTGGGCCCGCGCCGATGTGCAGGTGAGCGTCCCGGTCGAACGCGTGGACCGACGCCCCGGTGCTCAGACCTCGTGCGGTCGCAGCGCGAGCGCCTCGGGCGGCACGGTGGTCTCGTCGAGCACCGAGTGCGGCACCGACAGCCGCCACGCGCCCGTCGCGACGTCCTGCACGCGCGGGGCCGGGCCGTCGAGCCGCGCGACCCACTCCATGAGGGCCGTGACGTCGGCGCGGCGGTCCTGCTCGACGAGCCAGCCGGCCAGCCGGTGCACGGGCGGCAGGCCGCTGTGCACCAGCGACCGGCGCCCCCACAGCTCCAGCACGCCGGAGCGCAGCAGCCGCCACCACTCCGGGGTGCACCCGGGCACGAGCAGGAAGTAGCGCCACAGGTCGCCGGCCAGCACCCGGTCGACGAAGACCGCCTCGACCTCCGGCGAGCCGTGGGCGCGCACCGAGGCCAGCGACATCCGCTTGGTCTCCCACCGGTCGGCGAGGTCCTGCAGCGACGCCGCCCGCGTCTGGGTGATCGACCCCTCGCGGATCCGCCAGCGGTAGACCACCTCGTCCAGCACGTCGAAGCTGCCGTCGAGGAACGAGCGGGTGGTGGTCGGCTGGTCCTCGTAGCGCGTGCCCTCGGGCCACGACAGGCCGGCTGCGTCCCAGAAGGAGCGGCGCCAGACCTTGTTCCAGGCGAAGACGTCGCCGAGGATCTCGGGCCGCTCCTCGATCCGGGCGCCGCGCAGCGGCCGGTGCAGCCGGCGCATCCACGGCGGCTCGACCAGGGCGTCGTCCTCCCAGCGCACGATCGAGCCGGTCGCGAAGTCCGAGCCCGACCCGGCGAGCGCGCCGAGCAGGTCGGCGTACGCCGTGGGCGGCAGCACGTCGTCGGAGTCGAGGAAGGCGAGGAAGTCGCCGCGGACGTGCTGCACGCCGAGGTTGCGGGCGGCGCCCAGGCCGCCGTTGGCCGAGTGCACGACGGTGATGCGCCGGTCGCGGCGGGCCCACTCGTCGGCGATCTCGCCCGTGCGGTCGGTCGCGCCGTCGTCGACGACCACCGCCTCCCAGCGCGTGTGCGTCTGGGCGAGCAGGGAGCGGACGCAGTCGTCGAGGTAGTCCTCCACGCCCCACGCCGGGACCACCACGCCGAGCAGGGGAGCGCGGGAGAAGAGCCTCATACGGCCGGACCCTAGGACATCGCCCCTCGCCGGTAGGCTGCCCGCCGTGACCGAGCAGCCCAGAGCGATCGACGAGATGAACCCCGACGGTGTGCCGCGCAAGGTCCTCTTCGTCGCGGGCGCCGGCCGCAGCGGCACCAGCACGCTGGCCGGCATCGTGTCCCGGCTGGGCATGCACGTGCCGCTGCCCGAGGTGCCGCCCGACGACTCCAACCCGCGCGGCTTCAGCGAGCCGCAGTGGGTCGTCGACGTGCACGACGAGTGGCTGCGCGAGTCGCTGGTGCAGGTCAGCGACAGCCGGCCCGAGGCGTGGTTCGACACCGGGCGCATCTGCAGCCGCGAGCCCGCGCGGATCCGGGTCACCGAGTGGCTCGAGCCGCACTTCGAGCACCACCCCGAGCTGGTCGTCAAGGACCCGCGGCTGAGCTGGTTCCTCGGCCTGTGGCGCGTCGCCGCGATCCGCACCGGAGCCACGCCGGTCTTCGCCACCATGCTGCGCCCGCCCGCCGAGGTGGTCGGCTCCAAGCAGAAGTACTACGCCAACAAGCTCGGCTCGGCGCACCTGGCCGCCAGCTGGGTCAACATGCTGCTGCACACCGAGCGCGCCACCCGTCCGGCCGAGGGCGACGGCGGCCGCGTGTTCGTGCGCTACGAGGACCTCCTCAGCGACTGGGTGCGCACCACGACGGCGCTCGGCCACGCCCTCGACCTGCAGACGATCATCCACACCCGCAGCGACCAGATCCGCGAGGTGCACCGCTTCATCGACCCCACCCTGCGCCGGGTCACCGCCACGCTCGACGACCTCGCGCTGCCCCGGCGCCTGCACGAGCTGACCGGGCAGACGTGGGAGGAGCTCAACAAGCTGGCCGACGAGGGCGGCGACACCGCCGACGCGCACGCCACCTTCGACCAGCTGCGCGCCGCCTACGTCGACCTCTACGAGGAGTCCGCGGCCATCAGCCGCTCCACCGCCGAGCACGCCCGCATCCAGGCCCGCCGCCGGGCGCTGCACGAGGCCGCCGAGGCGGGCGGGTCGCGCTCGCTCGCCGACCGCGTGCCGCACGACGTACGCGCCGCGATCCCGCCGTCGGTGCGTCGCGGGGTGCGCCGGGCGCTCGGGCGCACCCGGGACGAGCAGTGACCGTCCCGATCGGCTCCGGGCACGGCCTGACCAACCTCGAGGGCCACACCGACTTCGACCTCGTCTGGCCGTGGAACCGGCCGGGCGGGCTGCGGCCCGGCGCGACCGCGGTGCTGCGCGTCAAGAACGAGGCGCCCGGCCTCCGCTTCGTGCTGCCGCCGCTGCTGCGGGCCTGCGACCACGTGCTGCTGGTGGACAACGGGTCCGACGACGGCACCGGCGAGGAGGCGCTGCGCGTCGCGGCCGAGCACGGGCTCGCCGACCGCTTCACCCTGGAGCACTACCCCTTCCAGGTCGCGCGGGCCGGAGCCGAGCACCTCTCCGTCAACGAGCGCTCGGTGCACTCGCTGGCCTACTTCTACAACTGGTGCTTCTCCCACGTGCGCACCCGCTACTCGTGGAAGTGGGACGGCGACATGGTGCTCACCACCGAGGGCGAGGTCTCGATGGCCGACCTGTCGTGGCAGGTGGGCACGGCCGAGGCGGTCATCCGCGTGCCGCGGCACGGGCTCTACATCGAGTCCGACCAGGTGGCCTACCTCGACCTCGGCCTGCGCAACATCGAGGAGTGGGGCTTCCCGATGAGCCCCGACTACGTCTACACCAAGGCCCCGGAGTGGGAGATCCGCACGACGCCCGACCGCATCGAGTCGTTCGCGCTGCCGCAGGGGCTGTGCGTCGAGCTCAAGTGGCTCGACGGCGACGAGTTCGCCCACTGGACCGACCCCGAGTCGTTCGCCACCTCCATCCGCAATCGCCGCAAGCGCCGTGAGTGGCTGGTCTGGAACGCCCTGCACGAGGGCCGCGTGCCCGAGGGCGTCGTGCGGATCGAGGCGCCGGCGGGGGTCCACGTGGTCGACCACGTCACCCACGAGTGGCTCCCGCGCGCGCCGCGCCCGTTCGTCGTCGACGACCCCGACCACGCCAAGCTGCACCTGCGCGCCTGAGACCTACTCACGGGTAGCCATTTCCGTGGCACTCGTCACGCGTGCTGGCCGTTCCGCCGCTGGATCCACGGGCGTACGCTCGCCGTGATCGCAGTAGATCGGTACCCCTCACGGGACTGAAACGAAGAGGTCGCCCCATGACGCACGACCCTGTCCTCCGCCCGGTGCACCGGGTCGGGGTGATCGGCGCGGGACGCGTCGGCGCCGTCCTGGCCGCCGCCCTCCGCTCCGCCGGCCACGAGGTCGTCGCCGCCGCGGGCGAGTCCGACGCCTCCCGCCGTCGCATCCACGACCTGCTGCCGGGGGTCGCCGTCGCCAAGCCGACCGACGTCGCCCGAGCCAGCGACCTGCTGCTGCTCACCGTGCCCGACGACATGCTGTCCAACGTGGTGACCATGCTCGTGGCGAGCGGCGCCGTCCGCGAGGGACAGGTCGTGGCGCACACCAGCGGCCGCCACGGCCTCGCCGTGCTCGAGCCCGCCAGGCTGGTCGGTGCCCGCACCATCGCCCTCCACCCCGCCATGACCTTCACCGGCACCGAGGTCGACCTGCCCCGGCTGGCGGGCTGCGTCTTCGGCGTCACCTCCGGCGCGGACGACCGCGCCCTCACCGAGTCGCTCGTCGCCGACCTCGGCGGACGCGCGATGTGGGTGCCCGAGGAGCGCCGCACGCTCTACCACGCGGGCCTCGCGCACGGCGCCAACCACCTCGTCACGCTGGTGGCGGAGGCGATGGAGATCCTCTCCGCCGCCGGGGCCGACGACCCGGCCGCGACCCTGCGGCCGCTGCTCACCGCCGCGCTCGACAACGCCCTCGAGGACGGCGACGCCGCCCTGACCGGGCCGATCGTGCGCGGCGACGTGGAGACCGTCCGCGCGCACCTCGCCGACCTCCGCGCCACCGCCCCTCAGACGCTCACGTCCTACCTCGCCATGGCCCACGCCACCCTCGACCGTGCGGTCACCGACGGCCGGCTGCTGCCCATCCGTGCGGCGAAGATGCTGGGCGTCCTCGACGACGCAGCCGCCCCGGGCGCCGAAGCCCCCCACCGCCAGCCTCGATGACCACGATCCCCTCACTCGCGTCGACGCGCGAGGAGCTGGCCGGCCTGCTCGCGCGTGCCCGTCGAGAAGGCCGACGGGTGGCCTTCGCCCCCACCATGGGCGCCCTGCACGACGGCCACGCCAGCCTGATGCGTACGGCGCGGGCCGCCACGGACGGTCCCGTCGTGGTCAGCATCTTCGTCAACCCGATGCAGTTCTCCCCGACCGAGGACCTCGACCGCTACCCCCGCACGCTCGATGCCGACCTCGAGGTCTGCGCCGCGGAGGGCGTCGACGTCGTCTTCGCGCCCGGCGTGGAGGAGATGTATCCGGGCGGCTTCAGCCACGACTCGGTCCACGACGGCGTCACCGTCGCGCCCGGGACGCTGGCCACGATCCTCGACGGCGCCTCCCGCCCCGGCCACTTCGACGGCGTGCTGACGGTCGTGGCCAAGCTCTTCGGCCTGGTCCGCCCCGACGTCGCGGTGTTCGGCCAGAAGGACTACCAGCAGCTCGTGCTCGTGCGCCGGATGGTGCGCGACCTGGCAATGGGCATCGACGTGGTCGGGGCCGAGACGGTGCGCGAGCCCGACGGCCTGGCCCTCTCCAGCCGCAACCGCTACCTCGACGCCCGCGAGCGGCAGGCCGCCACCGCCCTCAGCCGGGCGCTCCTCGCCGCCCGGGCCCGCGCACCGTACGGCGTGCCTGCCGCGCGCTGGGCCGCGATGTCGGTCCTGAAGGCCGAGCCCGGGCTCGAGCTCGACTACCTCGCCCTGACCTCGCCCGACCTCGGTGAGCCGCCGGAGATGGGCGAGGGCCGGATCCTGGTCGCCGCCCGCATCGGCACCACCCGGCTGATCGACAACATGGCCATCACGTTCGACCGGGTCGCCGACGGCGGCCCTGCGGCGGGGACCGCGTCCGCGGCCTCGACCACCACCTGAAGGAGCGCCACGTGCTGCGCACGATGATGAAGTCCAAGATCCACCGCGCCACGGTCACCCAGGCCGACCTCCACTACGTCGGCTCGGTGACCGTCGACGAGGACCTGCTCGACGCCGCCGACCTGCTGCCGGGCGAGCTCGTCCACATCGTCGACGTCACCAACGGCGCCCGCCTGGAGACCTACACGATCGCCGGCGAGCGCGGCTCGGGAGTCGTCGGCATCAACGGGGCCGCGGCCCGGCTGGTGCACCCCGGCGACACCGTGATCCTCATCGGCTACGGGCAGATGGACACGGCCGAGGCGAAGGGGCTCGTGCCCCATGTGGTCTTCGTCGACGCCGACAACGCGATCGTGGCCACCGGCCACGACCCGGCCGAGACGTTCGGCGACCCGTCGCTGGGCCGCGGCGACACGATCGTCGCCTGACCAGCCGATAGCCTGCGCCGATGACCTCCCGCCGGCCGGTCCCGGGCCGCCTCCGCGCCCCGGCGCCGGGCTGGACGACCCGCGCCGACGTCGTCGTGGTCGGCTCCGGCATCGCGGGGCTCACCGCCGCTCTCCGCATCCACGCCGCCGACCCGGCGCTGCGCCTGCTCGTGGTGACCAAGGACGTCCTCGCGGCCGGGTCGACCCAGTGGGCCCAGGGCGGGATCGCCGCCGCGCTCGGCCCGGGGGACACTCCCGACCAGCACGAGCGCGACACCCTCGTCGCCGGGGCCGGCGCGTGCGACGCCGACGCCGTGCGCGTCCTGGTCACCGAGGGCCCCGCGGCCGTCCACGAGCTGATCGCGCTCGGCACCCGCTTCGACCACCATCTCGGCGGCGAGCTCTCGCTGACCCGCGAGGGCGGCCACCACCGCGACCGGATCGCCCACGCCGGCGGCGACGCCACGGGCGCGGAGATCCAGCGCGCCCTGATCGCCGCCGTCGAGCGCGCCCCGGCGATCGAGGTCGTCCCGCACGCGCTCGCGGTCGACCTGCTGCGCGCCGCCGACGGCGGCGTCGCCGGCCTGACCCTGCACGTCCTCGGCGAGGGCCAGCGCGACGGCGTGGGGGCCGTCCTCTGCCGTGCCGTCGTGCTCGCCTCCGGCGGCCTGGGCCAGGTCTTCAGCCAGTCCACCAACCCCAGCGTGGCCACCGGCGACGGGATCGCGCTCGCGATGCGCGCGGGTGCCCGGCTGCGCGACCTGGAGTTCGTCCAGTTCCACCCCACCGTCATGTGGCTCGGCCCCGACTCCCAGGGCCAGCAGCCGCTGGTCTCCGAGGCGGTGCGCGGCGAGGGGGCGTTCCTGGTCGACGTCGACGGCGTGCGCTTCATGGCGGGCCAGCACGAGCTGGCCGACCTCGCGCCCCGCGACGTGGTCGCCAAGGCGATCACCCGCCGGATGATCGAGACCGGCCGCCCGCACGTGTGGCTCGACGCCCGCCACCTCGGCGCCGCGTTCTGGCAGAGCCGCTTCCCGACCATCCTCGGTGTGTGCCGCGACCACGGGGTCGACCCGGTCACCGAGCTGATCCCCGTGGCGCCCGCCCAGCACTACGCCTCCGGCGGCGTCGCGACCGACCTGTGGGGGCGTACGTCCGTCCCCGGGCTCTACGCCACCGGCGAGGTCGCCTGCTCCGGCGTGCACGGCGCCAACCGGCTGGCGTCCAACTCCCTGCTCGAGGGCCTGGTGTTCTCCCGCCGCATCGCCGACGTGCTGCCCGGCGAGCTGCGCGAGGGGGCCGATCCGGCGCCCGACGAGCGGCCGGCCGGCCTGGTCCCGGGCGAGCGCCGCCGAGCCCTGCAGGAGACGATGACGAGCCGCGTCGGGGTGCTGCGCCACGCCGCCGGCCTGGCCGAGGCGCTGACCCTGCTCGGCTCGCTGGACGACGGCGAGGCCGAGGTCGGCCCGCCCGCCTGGGAGACCACCAACCTGCTCACCGTCAGCACCGCGCTCGCCGAGGCCGCTGCGGTGCGCGCCGAGACCCGCGGCTCGCACTGGCGCGAGGACCACCCCGACCGCGACGACACCCGCGCCGGCCACGTCGACGCGTGGCTCGACCCCGACGGTCGCGTCGCGGTCGAGTGGACGGCGGCACCCTCCACCGATCCCTCCACCGTCCCCCCGACCGTTCCCCACCCCGCGGAGGTGCCGGCATGACCCGCCTCGACGACGTGCCCGCCGAGGTGCTCGACGACCTGCGCGCCGCCGGGCTCGACCCGAAGCACGTCTGGGACGTCGTGGCCCGGGCTCTCGCCGAGGACCTGCCCGACCCGCGGGCCGACGACCCGACCAGCTCCTCGACGATCCCGCTCGACGCGCGTGGCGAGGCGGTGTTCGCGGCGCGTGAGCCGGGGGCCGTCGCCGGGCTCGGCGTCGCCGCCGTCGCGTTCGCCGCCGTGGGCGCCGACGCCACGATCACCGGGCGGCTCCCCGACGGCGCGCGGGTGGCGAAGGGCGACGTCGTGATGCGCGTCCAGGGCCTGACGCAGCGGATGCTCGTCGCCGAGCGCACGGCGCTCAACCTCGCCTGCCACCTCTCGGGCATCGCCACGGCGACGGCGCGCTGGGTCGACGCGCTCGAGGGGTCCCCGACCCGGGTGCTCGACACCCGCAAGACGCTGCCCGGCCTGCGCACGCTGCAGAAGTACGCCGTGCGCTGCGGCGGCGGGGTCAACCACCGCTCGAGCCTGCAGGACATGGCGATGGTCAAGGACAACCACGTCGTCGCGGCCGGGGGCGTGCTGCCCGCGCTCGAGGCCATCCGCGGCCGCCACCCCGGCCTGCCCGTGGAGGTCGAGGTCACCACGCTCGACCAGCTCGAGGAGCTGCTCGCGCTGCCCGAGCCGCCCGAGCGGGTCCTGCTCGACAACATGAGCGACGACCTGATGGCCGAGGCCGTGCGCCGCACGGCGGGGCGGGTGCCGCTGGAGGCGAGCGGCGGCATCACGCTCGAGCGGGCCGCCCGCATCGGCGCGACCGGCGTCGACTTCGTCTCGGTGGGGGCGCTCACCCACTCGGTCGTCGTCCTCGACATCGGCATGGACCTCCTGCCGGCCCCGACTCCCGCGGAGGTGCTGCCATGACGCTGCTCGCCGTCGACATCGGCAACAGCCACACGTGCGTCGGCCTCCTCGACGGCGAGGAGGTCACCGCGCACTGGCGGGTCAACACCGACGAGCGCCGCACCGCCGACGAGTGGTCGGTGCTGCTGCGCGGGCTGGTCGCCGAGCGGATCCACGACGTCGACGGCGTGGCCGTGTGCGCCACCGTGCCCGCCGTGCTGCACGAGTGGCGCGAGATGCTCGAGCGCCACTTCGGCGACGTCCGTGCCATCGTCGTCGAGCCCGGCGTGCGCACCGGCATCCCGGTCCTGATGGACAACCCCCGCGAGGTCGGCACCGACCGCATCGTCAACTCGCTGGCCGCCGCGACGCTCTACGGCGGCCCGGCGATCGTGGTCGACTTCGGCACCGCGACGACGTTCGACGTGGTCAACGCCAAGGGCCAGTACGTCGGCGGCGCGATCTCGCCGGGCATCGAGATCTCGCTCGAGGCGCTGGGCCGCCGCGGCGCGCAGCTGCGCAAGGTCGAGCTCGCCAGGCCGCGGTCGGTCATCGCCAAGAACACCGTCGAGGCGCTGCAGAGCGGGATGGTCTTCGGGGTCGCGGCGCAGGTGGAGGGCCTGGTGGCGCGGATGATCGCCGAGCTCGGGGTCGCATCCGAGGACGTCACCGTGATCTCCACCGGGCACCTGGCCGCGCTGCTCGTCGAGGACTGCGGCTGTTTCACCGTGCATTCCCCGTGGCTCACCCTCCAGGGATTGCGATTGGTGTTCGAACGCAATTCCTGAATTGCGACGTCAGGAATTGCCTGACTCCTTTTGCGCCCGCTCGCGTTGTGCTGCCAGACTGTTCTTTGTCCATAATTCAGGTAAAGGAAAAGGAATCGGCCATGGCGCAAAAGGTAAACATCGTGCTCGTCGACGACCTCGACGGCACCGAGGCCACCGAGACCGTCTCCTTCGGCCTCGACGGCACCACCTACGAGATCGACCTCAACGACGCCAACGCCGCCGCGCTCCGTGAGGCCCTGAGCGGCTACGTGGGCCACGCCCGCAAGGTGGCCGGCGGTGGCCGACGCACCCGCCGCTCGTCGGGCGGGTCCTCCGCCTCGTCGTCGTCCTCGAACACCAAGGACGTGCGCGAGTGGGCCAAGGCGCAGGGCATGGAGGTCTCCGAGCGCGGCCGGATCTCCGCCGACGTGCAGCAGGCCTACGACGCCGCCCACTGAGGCGGACCACCCCGCGCGGCGCGCGGCGACGCTCGCGGCCCGTTCGCTGTGAGCGGACGGGCTCGTCGCTGGGGTGGGAACACGTAGGCTGATGTCGGGCGTTGAGCCCAGTGTCCGCACCCCGGCCCCGTGCCGGACCCGCGGACCCGCAGACGTAGAGGAGCGCACATGTTCGAGCGGTTCACCGACCGAGCCCGGCGAGTTGTCGTGCTGGCCCAGGAAGAGGCCCGCATGCTCTCCCACAACTACATCGGGACCGAGCACATCCTGCTCGGCCTCATCCACGAGGGCGAGGGTGTCGCTGCCAAGGCGCTCGAGTCCCTCGACATCTCCCTGGAGGCCGTGCGCGCCCAGGTCGAGGAGATCATCGGCCAGGGCCAGCAGGCCCCGTCCGGCCACATCCCGTTCACCCCGCGCGCCAAGAAGGTGCTCGAGCTCTCACTGCGCGAGGCGCTCCAGCTCGGCCACTCCTACATCGGCACCGAGCACATCCTGCTCGGCCTGATCCGCGAGGGCGAGGGCGTCGCCGCCCAGGTGCTGCAGAAGCTCGGCGCCGACCTCAACCGGGTGCGCCAGCAGGTCATCCAGCTGCTCAGCGGCTTCCAGGGCAAGGAGTCGGCCGCGGCCGGCGCCCAGACGTCCGGATCGGGCGGCGAGGCCCCGTCGAGCTCGCTGGTGCTCGACCAGTTCGGCCAGAACCTCACCCAGGCCGCGCGCGAGGGCAAGCTCGACCCCGTCATCGGGCGCGAGCAGGAGATCGAGCGCGTCATGCAGATCCTGTCGCGCCGCACGAAGAACAACCCCGTCCTCATCGGCGAGCCGGGCGTCGGCAAGACCACCATCGTGGCCGGCCTCGCCCAGGACATCGTCAAGGGCAACGTGCCCGAGACGCTCAAGGACAAGCAGATCTACACGCTCGACCTCGGCGCCCTGGTCGCCGGCTCGCGCTACCGCGGTGACTTCGAGGAGCGCCTCAAGAAGGTGCTCAAGGAGATCCGCACCCGCGGCGACATCGTGCTGTTCATCGACGAGATCCACACCCTCGTCGGCGCCGGCGCGGCCGAGGGCGCGATCGACGCCGCCAGCATCCTCAAGCCGATGCTGGCCCGCGGCGAGCTGCAGACCATCGGTGCCACGACGCTCGACGAGTACCGCAAGTACCTCGAGAAGGACGCCGCGCTCGAGCGCCGCTTCCAGCCGATCCAGGTGCAGGAGCCCTCGATCGCGCACACCATCGAGATGCTCAAGGGCCTGCGCGACCGCTACGAGGCGCACCACCGCGTGACCATCACCGACGAGGCGCTGGTCTCCGCCGCGACGCTGGCCGATCGCTACATCTCCGACCGGTTCCTGCCGGACAAGGCGATCGACCTCATCGACGAGGCCGGCTCGCGCCTGCGCATCCGCCGGATGACCGCGCCGCCGGACCTGCGCGAGTACGACGAGAAGATCGGCGACGTGCGCCAGCGCAAGGAGGCCGCCATCGACGGGCAGGACTTCGAGGCCGCGGCCCGCCTGCGCGACGAGGAGAAGCAGCTCTCCGCCCGCCGTGCCGAGCGCGAGAAGCAGTGGCGCGCCGGCGACCTCGACGAGATCGCCGAGGTCGACGAGGAGCTGATCGCCGAGGTCCTGGCCGTGGCCACGGGCATCCCGATCGTCAAGCTCTCCGAGGAGGAGTCCACCCGCCTGCTCAAGATGGAGGACGAGCTCCACAAGCGCGTCATCGGGCAGGAGGAGGCCGTCAGGGCACTCTCCCGCGCGATCCGTCGTACGCGCGCCGGGCTCAAGGACCCCAAGCGCCCCGGTGGCTCGTTCATCTTCGCCGGCCCCTCGGGCGTCGGCAAGACGTGGCTGTCGAAGACGCTGGCGGAGTTCCTCTTCGGCGACGAGGACGCGCTCATCCAGCTCGACATGAGCGAGTTCTCCGAGAAGCACACGGTGTCGCGACTGTTCGGCTCGCCTCCCGGCTACGTCGGCTACGAGGAGGGCGGCCAGCTCACCGAGAAGGTGCGCCGCAAGCCGTTCTCCGTGGTGCTGTTCGACGAGGTCGAGAAGGCCCACCCCGACATCTTCAACAGCCTGTTGCAGATCCTCGAGGAGGGTCGCCTGACGGACTCGCAGGGTCGCGTCGTCGACTTCAAGAACACCGTCATCATCATGACGACCAACCTCGGCTCGCGCGACATCGCCAAGAGCGTCAACCTCGGCTTCGGTGCCGTCGGCGCCGACGCTGCCGGCTCCTACGAGCGGATGAAGAGCAAGGTGTCGGAGGAGCTCAAGCAGCACTTCCGCCCCGAGTTCCTCAACCGCGTCGACGAGATCGTCGTCTTCCCGCCGCTGTCGCAGGAGCAGATCGTGGCGATGGTCGACAACATGATCGCCGCCGTGGAGCTGCGCATGAAGGACCGCGACATGTCCCTCGAGCTCACCGACCCCGCGAAGGCGCTGCTGGCCGAGCGCGGCTTCGACCCGGTGCTCGGTGCCCGCCCGCTGCGGCGCACGGTGCAGCGCGAGATCGAGGACGTCCTCGCCGAGAAGATGCTCTTCGGCGAGGTCGGCCCGGGCCAGATCGTGCTGGTCGACGTGGAGGGCGAGGGCCCGCAGGCGACGTTCACCTTCCGCGGCCAGAAGAACTCCACCGTGCCCGACATGCCTCCGCTGGAGACGGTCGACGCCGAGGGCTCGCCGGTCGTCGGGCCCGACGACACGGAGGGTCCCACCGACGTGCCGAAGGCCAACGAGGCCTGACCCACGGGGCTGCGAGCAGCCTCACCTGATCACCCCGGGAGCGCCCAACGCCCCGGGGTGATCTGCGTCAGGAGGCCGTCGGCGACCAGACCGGCCAGGCAGCGCTCGCGCTGCTCGGCGTCCGGCCAGGCCGCCTCGACCTGCGCGACTCCCACGGAGTCGGCCTCGCGGGCCAGGGCCAGGATCCGGCCGCGGCACTGCCGGTCGGTGCCCGCCCAGGCCTGCCCGCGCCGCGGCGGCCCGTCGTACGCCGGGAAGCCGGCCGCGCGCCACCGGCAGTCGGCCGCGATGGGGCAGACGTCGCACGAGGGCTGGCGCGCGGTGCACACGAGCGCGCCGAGCTCCATCGTCGCCACCGCCCACGTGGCGGCCGTCGCCTCGTCGTCGGGGAGCAGGGCCGCGGCCATGTCCCGCTCGCGGCGGGTGGGCGCGGGCGCCGGCAGCTCGGTGCCGTCGACGGCGCGAGCCAGCACTCGGCGCACGTTGGTGTCGAGCACGACGTGGCGCCGACCGAAGGCGAAGCTGGCGATCGCCGCGGCGGTGTAGTCGCCCACGCCGGGCAGGGCGAGCAGGTCGTCGTAGCCGGCCGGCACCTCGCCGTCGTGGCGCTCGACGATGGCAGTCGCGGCAGCGTGCAGGCGCAGGGCGCGGCGCGGGTAGCCCAGCCGGCCCCACATCCGCACCGCCTCGCCGGCGGGCTCGGCGGCGAGCGCGGCCGGGGTCGGCCACCGCTCCAGCCACGCCGCGTGCACGGGCAGGACGCGCGCCACCGGCGTCTGCTGCAGCATGAACTCGCTGACCATCACCGACCAGGGCGTGGCGGCCGCCCCGCGCCACGGCAGCTCGCGCGCGTGGTCGTCGTACCAGTCGAGCACGGCGTCGTGCAGCGCGCTGCCGGGAACTGTCATCGTCGCGATCGTAGGTGAGCCGGTGCGCCTCCACCGCCACGGGGCCGCGACTCCCTAGCCTGTGGGCATGCCGCCGACCGTACGACCGCGTGGGCCGCTCCCGGCCCGGGTCTACTGGACCCGACGTCTCGTCGTGCTCGGCATCCCCCTGGTGCTCGTCGTCGTGCTCGCGCGCGTGCTCGGCGGCTCCTCCGACGCCCAGGACGACGCCGCGGGGCAGGCGACCCGGGCCAGCGCGACCGCGTCGACCACGCCCGCCCCGACCGCCGGCCCGACCGTGGCGGTCGGCCCCGGCACGAAGGGACGCAAGGGCAAGAAGGGCAAGAAGGGCGGCAAGGGCACGGACGGCGCCACGACGACCGAGGAGGTCGCGCCCACGGAGCCGGTCCTGGCCGAGCCCACCGGTCCGTGCACCGAGTCCGACATCGTCGCCACCCCGGCCATCACCTCGGCCGCCGGCGGCTCGGACATCCCGATCACCCTCAACCTGCGCACCGTCGTGGCCGAGGCCTGCACGTGGCAGGCCTCGCCGGAGACGGTGGTGGTCACCATCACCTCGGGCAGCGACTACATCTGGAGCAGCCGCGAGTGCCCCGTGTCGATCCCTCCGCAGGACGTGGTGGTCCGCCAGGCCGTCGACGCCCCGGTCGTGGTCACGTGGTCGGCGCGGCGCTCCGACGAGGGGTGCACCAAGTTCACCGACTGGGCCGTCCCCGGCTTCTACCACGTGCAGGCCGCCGCGCTCGGCGGTGACGCCACCGACGTCCAGTTCGAGCTCACCGCCCCCCAGCCCGGCGTGATCACCAAGACCGCCGAGCCGGAGAAGCAGGGAGGCAAGGGCAAGAAGAACGGCGACACCTCCCACACCCCCGGCGAGGACGGCGCGGGCAACTCCGCCGGCTGACCGGGTTTGGGGCGGCCGTCCGGCTCTCGTCACTCGTCTCGCATTTGTCGGAGTCCCCGCTCGAGCGGGGACTCCGACACTTGGAGGGGGTTGCAAAGGCCTCCAGGTGTCGGACTGGGCCTACAAGTCGGGCGCGGGGAGTACGCCGGGCCGGCGCGACTCAGAGGTAGCGCTCCGCTCGACTCGTCAGGACGCGCCGGCTCGGCACGCGGTACGCGCCAGGACGCGCCGACTCGACCTCCTCCGCGCGCCAGGACGCGCCGACTCGGCACGCGGTACGCGTCAGGACGCGCCGACTCGGCCCCGGTACGCCGGGTGGGCGGGGTCAGATGTAGCGCTCGGTGATGCTCGACTCGGCGAGGCGGGAGAGGCCCTCGCGCACGCTGCGGGCGCGCAGCTCGCCTACGCCCTCGACCGCCTGGAGGTCCTCGATGCCGGCGGAGAGCAGCTGCTGGAGACCGCCGAAGTGGTCGACGAGGCGGTCGACCACGGCCGAGGGGAGGCGCGGCACCTTGGCGAGGAGGCGGTAGCCGCGGGGGGCGACGGCGGCGTCGAGGTGCTCGGCGCCGCTGAGGCCGATCGCGCGCGCCACGGCCGCCGGGTCGACCAGCTCGGTGGGGGACAGGGCGGCGAGCTCGGCGACGTGGGAGGTGGGGCTGGCGGGGCGGCGCCGGCCGCCGGGGAGGTAGTCGCGCACGACCAGCTCGCGCTCGGCGTCGACGCCGGTCACCAGCTCCTCGAGCTGCAGCGAGAGCAGGCGGCCGTCGGTGCCGAGCTCGAGCACGTAGTCCTCGATCTCGCTCGCGATCCGGATGACCATCTCGAGGCGCTGGGCGACCACGGCCACGTCGCGCACCGTCACCAGGTCCTCGATCTCGAGCGCCGACAGCGTCGCGGAGACCTCGTCGAGGCGCAGCTTGTAGCGCTCGAGCGTGGCGAGCGCCTGGTTGGCGCGGGAGAGGATCTTGCCGGAGTCCTCCAGCACGTGGCGGATGTCGCCGACGTAGGCGGCGATGATCTGCATCGACTGCGACACCGAGATGACCGGGTGGCCGGTCTGCTTGGCGACGCGCTCGGCGGTGCGGTGGCGGGTGCCGGTCTCCTCGGACGGGATGGTGTGGTCGGGCATCAGGTGGACCGCGGCCCGGTGGACCTTGGTGATGTCCTTGTCGAGGATGATCGCGCCGTCCATCTTGGCGAGCTCGCGCAGGCCGGTGGCGGTGAAGGGCACGTCGAGGGTGAAGCCGCCGGTGGAGATGGAGTCGACCGTCTTGTCCTGGCCGAGCACGATCAGGGCGCCGGTGCGGCCGCGGAGGATCCGCTCGAGCCCGTCGCGCAACGGGGTGCCCGGTGCGATCGATGCCAGGGTCGCGCGCAGCCTCAGCTGCTCGTCCATGCGCTCTGCCACCGGTGCCTCCGTGCTCTCTCTCGGACGCCCCCGTGCGCCGTGGGGTGAAGTCTAGGGGTGGGCGGCGGCGAACCACCGATCGTTGCCGGGCGGGCTGGCCTCAGAGCGGCGGCGTGAGGTCGAGGGTGAGCAGCGCCCCGACCACGTCGTCGACCTCGACCACCTGCAGGCCGTCGACCGTCCGGCGCGAGGGGATGCCCCGCTCGCTGGGCAGCGCCCGCCCGCGCGGCACGACCGCGACCCGGAAGCCCAGGCGCGCGGCCTCGGCGACGCGCTGCGGCAGGTCGCGCACCCGGCGCAGCTCGCCGGCGAGGCCGATCTCGCCGATCGCGACGGCGCCGCGGGGCGGCGGCACGCCGAGGTGCGAGCTGGCCACGGCGACGGCCAGGGCGAGGTCGGCGGCGGGGTCGTGGAGCCTGGCCCCGCCGACGGTGGCCACGAACGTGTCGCTGCCGGCGATGCGCAGCCCCGCGTGGCGCTGGAGGACGGCGAGCACCATGTCGACCCGCGAGGACTCCACACCCGACACGGTGCGCCGCGGGCGCTCCAGCGGGGACGGGGTGAGCAGCGCCTGCACCTCAGCGAGGAGCGGGCGGCGACCCTCCATCGTCACCGCCACGCAGGTGCCGGAGACGTCCTGGGTGTGGTGCTCGACGAACAGGCCGGTCGGGTCGGTGACGGCCGAGATGCCCTCGGAGGACAGGTCGAAGCAGCCCACCTCGTCGACGGGGCCGTAGCGGTTCTTCATGGCGCGGAGCATGCGGAAGCGGGAGTTGCGCTCGCCCTCGAAGTGGAGCACCACGTCGACGAGGTGCTCGAGCACCCGGGGCCCGGCGATCGAGCCGTCCTTGGTGACGTGGCCGACGAGCACCGTGGTGATGTTGCGGGTCTTGGCCACCCGGATCAGCGCGGCCGCGACCTCCTTGACCTGGGTCACCCCGCCGGGCACGCCGTCGATGCCCGAGGCGCCGATGGTCTGGACGGAGTCGACGACGATCAGCGTGGGGCGGACCTCCTCGATGTGGGTCAGCACCGCCCCGAGGTCGGTCTCGGCCGCGAGGAACAGCTCGTCGTGCACGCCGCCGGTGCGGTCGGCGCGCAGGCGCACCTGCGCGGCCGACTCCTCGCCCGTGACGTAGAGGGTGCGCTGGCGGGTGCGGGCGGTCTGCGCTGCGACCTCGAGCAGGAGCGTGCTCTTGCCGACGCCGGGCTCACCGGCGAGCAGGATCGCCGCACCCGGCACGAGACCGCCGCCGAGCACGCGGTCGAGCTCGGGGACGCCGCTCGCGCGGGCGACGGACTCGGTGACCGGCACCTGGCCGATCGGCACCGCCGGCGTCGACACCGGCCCGGCGCTGGCGCGCATCGTGGGCGCCCCGGCCTCCGCGACCGATCCCCACGCCTGGCACTCGCCGCACCGGCCGACCCACTTGGCCGTCTCCCACCCGCACTCGGAGCAGCGGTAGGAGGAGCGCACCCGTGCGGTCTTGGTCGACATGCGCCCCACGCTAGGCGAGCCCACCGACACCGGGGGCACGCCGCGCGAGAGGTGCCCCGGTGGGCCGTCCGGGCGGGGCTTATGCTCACCTGCAATTGGATCGATCTAGGGCGATCGCGAGGGGCGGCATGGGGCGAGGCATCGAACACCGGACCGGGGGCACGCTGCCGGTCACGCCGCCGACCCTCGCCGACGTCGCCGAGCGGGCAGGAGTGTCGCGCCAGACGGTCTCCAACGCGGTCAACAACCCCGACCTGCTGCGTCCCGACACCCTCGAGCGGGTGCGCCAGACCATCGCCGAGCTCGGCTACTCGCCCAACCGCGCCGCGCGCAACCTCCGCACGCGTACGTCGTCGCTGATCGGGCTGCGCTTCGGCCCGGCCCAGGAGGGCACCGCCAACGCGGCGATGGACCGCTTCGTGCACTCCCTCGTGGAGGCGAGCGAGGGGGTGGGCTACCACGTCCTGCTCTTCCCGGGCGACGACGAGGACCCGGTCGGCGGCTACGACAACCTGCTGCGCTCCACCGCCGTCGACGCCTTCGTGGTCACCGACACCTACCTCGGCAACCCGCAGGCCGCCTGGCTGAGCCGGCAGCGGGCTCCCTTCGTCGCGTTCGGCCGGCCCTGGGACGACGACGGGGCCCGCCACGTGTGGGTCGACGTCGACGGTGCCGCCGGCATCGCACTCGCCACCCAGCACCTCATCGACCGCGGCCACAGCCGCATCGCCTGGATCGGCTGGCGCAAGGACTCCCCGATCGGGGAGGACCGCCGCTCGGGCTGGGTCCGCACGATGCACGCCAACGGCCTGCCCACCACCGGCCTCGCCTCGCGGGTCGAGGACGTCGTGCACAGCGGAGCCGAGGCGGCCGCCGTCCTGCTCGACGAGTCGCGGCCCACCGCGTTCGTCTGCGCCTCCGACACCCTCGCGATGGGCGTGCTCCACACGCTCTGGATCCGCCAGCTCGCCCCCGGGCGCGACATCGCCGTGGTCGGCTTCGACGACTCGCAGGTGGCGCAGGTCTACCCGGTGGGGCTCACCTCGGTGCGGCAGCCGCTGGAGGACGTCGCGGTCGAGATCATCCGCACGCTGCGCGCCCTGCTGACCCACCAGCCGGTCGAGACGCGCGGCGTCCTCCTCGAGCCGACGCTGGCCATCCGCGAGTCGAGCTGACCCGGCCGGCCGCAGGGGTGCCCCTAGTAGTGGCGCCACCAGAGGTTGACGGCGTAGTCGACCTCGGTGCCGGTGTGGGAGGCGAGGGCCTCCTCGGCCGCCTCGGGCGGCAGCTCGATGCGCACGACCGCCTCGAGGTCCTCCCGCGAGGCGAACGACCAGCCCATGTCGATCGGGCGGCGCCGCCAGCCGTGCATCGACCAGAACCGCTCGACCGCCGTGGGGTCGACCTCGGGGAAGCCGCGCCGGAACCAGCCGCCGAACGTCGAGCGGGTGGGGTCGTTGTCGATCACGAACGCGGTGCCGCCGCGGCGCACGACCCGGTCGAGCTCGCGCAGGCCCGGCTCCGACCCGGGGCCGAAGAAGTAGGCCCACCGGGCGTGCACCACGTCGACGGAGGCGTCGGGGAGGGGCAGTGCCTGGGCGCCACCCTCGAGCACGGTGACGGTGCCGAGGGAGCGCGTACGCCGGCGGGCGAGGGCCAGGAGCGGCGGGTGCGGCTCGACGCCCACGACGCGCGCGGCCGTGCCGGCCCACAGGGGGAGGTGGAAGCCGGTGCCGCAGCCCACGTCGAGCACCGTGCGCCCGGCCCAGTCGCCGATCTCGCGCATCGCCGTCGCGATCCGGTCGTGCGGGTCGGCGGCGCGGTTCTCGAGCTCGTAGACCTCGGGGGTGTTCCAGATGTTGGGGGAGGGCCGAACCCTCAAATGCGCACCAGGCCCTGCGGCGTCTGGAGCTGGACGGCGACGATGCCGGGGGTGCCGTTGGGGGCGACCCACTCGACCTTGACGTCCTCCAGCGGCGCGTCGACGGTCTCGCCGAGCCACTCGCTGACCCGCTGCGGGTCGCCGGCGATCTCCAGGCAGTCGAGGGCGAAGTCACCGGTCGCGCCGTTGCTGGGGTGCAGCTCGGGGGCGGACTGCCACTGGATGAAGAAGGGCAGCTGGGGGTCGGAGATCAGGCTGTTGACGCCGATCTGCTGCCAGAGCAGCTCCGTGCCGTCGGGGCGGCGACGGTTGCCCTTGACGGCCTCGCGGCCCAGGCGGGTCTCGAACGGCGCGATGTCGGCCACGGAGACGACCCAGCCCATCCAGCCGCCGCCGAGGGCGGAGCGGGCACGGACGGCCTGGCCGAAGGGAGCCTTGTCGCTGGCGGGATGGTCGAGGACCTCGACGATCTCCATGTAGATGTCGCCGTCCAGCGGCAGGATCATGTTGCGGGTGCCGAAACGGGGGTGGATGCCACCGTCGATGAAGTCCGTGCCGAGCAGCCCCCCGATGCGCTGGGCGGTGCTGGCGAGTCCATCAGGTCCGGCGGCGAAGCTGACGTGGTCCAGGCGCATGGCCAGATTCTCATCCGGGCGCATGGTGGCCTTGACACCGGGGTCCGGGTTTCTTGACGTCAAGAGGTGCCGGACAGCTCGAGCAGCAGGTCGCGCACGTCGGTGGCCGCCACCGACCCGGTCACGGCGCCCGGGGTGCTGCACACGAGCATCGGGCCGCCGGCGGGGTCCGCGGGCAGCCGGCCGTGGGTGCCGCGCACCGGCGACGGGTCGAGCGGGACGACCTTCATGGCGTAGCGCAGCCCCGCCATCTTCCTGGCGAGGGTGAGCCCCGCCTTGAGCTTCACCGCGCGGTCGTCGGGGTCGAAGAACAGCTCGGCCGGGTCGTAGCCGGGCTTGCGGTGGATCTCCACGCCCCGGGCGAAGTCGGGGGCCCGGGCGTCGTCGAGCCAGTAGTAGTAGGTGAACCACGCCGTCTCGTCGGCCACGAGCACCAGGTCGCCGGAGCGCTCGTGGTCGAGGCCGTACGCCGCCTGCGCGGCGCGGTCGAGCACCTGGTCGACGCCGGGCAGCTCGGCGCACCTCGCGCGCACCGACTCCAGGTCGGCCGGGTCGTCGACGTAGACGTGGGCGACCTGGTGGTCGGCGACCGCGAAGGCCCGCGAGGCCCACGGGTCGAGGTACTCCATGCCGTCCTGGGTGTAGACCTCGAGCAGCCCGGCGCGGCGCAGCATCCGGTTGACGTCGACCGGCCGGTCGGCCCGCGTGATGCCGTACTCGGACAGCACCAGCGTGGTGACGCCGGCCCGCTCGGCGTCGTCGAGCAGCGGGGCCAGCGCCGCGTCGACCTCCCGCGCGGCCCGGGCCGCCTCGGGCGAGTCGGGGCCGAAGCGCTGGAGGTCGTAGTCGAGGTGCGGGACGTAGCAGAGGGTGAGGTCGCTGCGCGGCATCAGCCGACGGGTGGCGGCGATGATCCACTCGCTCGAGGCGATCGAGGCGGTCGGGCCCCAGTAGGTGAAGAGCGGGAACTCGCCGAGCTCGCCGACGAGCTCGTCGTGCAGCTCGGGCGGGCGGGTGTAGCAGTCGGGCGCCTTCTTGCCGTCGGCGTAGTAGATCGGCCGCGGGGTGACCGTCCAGTCGGTCGTGGCGCCCATGGCGTACCACCAGCACACGTTGGCGACGGTGTAGTCGGGGCGCTCGCGGCGGATCGTCTCCCACACCTTCTCGCCTTCGACGAGCTTGTTGTGCTGGCGCCACAGGAACACCTCGCCGAGCTCGCGGAAGTACCACCCGTTGCCGACCGCGCCGTGCCCCGACGGCGGGAGTCCGGTGAGGAACGTCGACTGCACCGAGCAGGTCACGGCGGGCAGGATCGGCTCCAGCGTCGCCCGCGAGCCCTCGTCGGCGATCCGCCGCAGGCGCGGCATGTGCTGGAGCAGGTCGGGGGTGAGGCCGACGAGGTCGACGACGAGCAGCTGGGGGTGGGCCACGGCGGTGTCCTGTCCTGGGTCGGTGCGGGGGCGGGTGTCAGTCGAGGGACGTCAGGCCGAGCCCGACCAGCTCGTCGCGCACCCACGCGAGCTCCGCGGCGAGGCCCGCCGCGAGCGCGTCGTCGTCGGCGGGGGCGCCGTCGGGCAGGACGGACCAGGTGTAGGTCTCGACCTCGAGGTGGTCGGTGCGGGCGGTGTCGCCGCCGAGGAGGGCGGCCAGGGACGCGCGCAGCTCGTCGCGGCTGTTGCGCAGCGGCGGGGCGGGGTCGGCGTGGACCGGCACGTGGAAGTGCACCCGCCACGGCGACCCGTCGTCGAGCGGGCGCCGCCCGCCGAGTGCGTCGGGCAGGTCGTCGCGCGCGGCGAGGCGCTGGCCGGTGCGCTGGCGCACCTGGTGGAGGAAGCGGTCCTCGGAGTACGACGTCAGCGCGTCGCGGGCACGCGGGTCGGCCGGGTCGTCGACGACCAGGGCGGCCGCCGGCTGCACCTTGACCACGTCGAGGCCCGCGGCGTCGAGCCGGGCGAGCGCGTCGGTCGCGTCCTCGAAGCCGACGGCGAGGTGGCACAGGTCGAGGCAGACGCCGATCCGCTCGCGGTCGGCGGCGTCGAGCCGGTCGACCGCCTCGGCGATCGTCTCGATCACGCAGCCGGGCTCGGGCTCGAACGCGACGCGCACCGTGCGCCCGGTGTCGGCCTCCACCTCGGCCAGCCCTTCCGCGAGCGCCTTGAGGTGCAGCTCGGCCTGGGCCTGCCGGTCGGTGAGCCACGGGGCGCGCCAGGCCAGCGGCAGCGTCGAGATGCTGCCCCGGGCGGCGTCCTCGGGCAGCAGCGCGGCGAGGACGCGCGCCACGTCGAGGGTGTAGTCGAGCCGGGCCCGCTCCGCCCAGGTCGGGTGGTAGACGCGCTTCTTGACCACCTCGTCCTGGAAGGCGGCGTAGGGGAAGGCGTTGAGGGTGACGATCTCGACGCCGTGCGCATCGATCGCGTCGCGGAGCCGGGAGACGGCGTCGAGGTCGGAGGCCAGGCGTCGCGCGGCGGCGGCCGGCAGCCACATGCCCAGGCCGACCCGGTCGGTGCCGAGGTGGCGGCGCAGCCGGTCGCCGTAGGTGCCGACCTGCGCGATGAGGCCCTCGACGTCCTCGGCGGGCAGCACGTTGGTGCCGTAGCCGAGGTGGACGACGGTGCCGTCGGGGTGGCGCAGCCTCATGTCAGTCCCGCGAGCCGCGCAGGATCGAGTTGCCCTCGAAGGTCGCCGAGGCGTCGCCGGCGCCCGTCCCGTCGGTGCCGTCCGTCGCGTCGGGGTCGATCATCAGCCGGCCGCTCTGGGCGAAGAACTCCACGGGGTTGCGCCACAGCACGCGGTCGACGTCGTCGGAGGAGAAGCCCGCCTCGAGCATCGCCGCACCGGTCTTCGCGGTCTTGAGGGGGTCGCTGCGGCCCCAGTCGGCGGCGGAGTTGACCAGCACCCGGTCGAGCCCGCGGCGCTGGAGGATCGCGACCATGCGGTGCTCGTCCATCTTGGTGTCGGGGTAGACCGAGAAGCCCATCCAGCAGCCGGCCTCGTCGACCTGGTCGACGGTGACCTCGTTGAGGTGGTCGACCACGACCATCCCGGGGGCCAGTCCCGACTCGGTGACCAGCTCCAGGGTGCGGCGGGTGCCCTGCTCCTTGTCGCGGTGCGGGGTGTGGACCATCGCCGGGAGCGCGAACTCGACCGCCAGCTCCAGCTGCCGCACGAACGCCTTCTCCTCCTCGACCGTCGTCGAGTCGAACCCGACCTCGCCGACCGCCACCACGCCGTCCTTG
Organism: Nocardioides sp. Z35_8; assembly: GCF_059621125.1. NCBI lineage: Bacteria > Bacillati > Actinomycetota > Actinomycetes > Propionibacteriales > Nocardioidaceae > Nocardioides > Nocardioides sp. Z35_8. Next base: position 1,445,891 of record NZ_JCAQIE010000001.1, read on the forward strand.
GCGAGGTAGCGGGGGAGCACGTCGAGCACCTCGGCGCACCGGGGGTCGTTGGCCTCCTTGGGGTTGAGCGCGATCGTGCAGTGGTGGACGATGCCGAACTGCGAGGCGCGGAACCGCTCCCAGCCCACCAGCGCGTCGAAGTAGTCGGTGAACGAGCCGACGTTGGTGCGCGGCTGGCCCAGCCAGAACGCCGGCTCGACCAGCGCGCGGACGCCCGCGGCGTGCATCGCCTCGTAGTCGTCGGTGGTGCGCGAGGTCATGTGGATGTGCGGGTCGAAGATGCGCATCAGGAGTCCTTCTGCTTCTCGGGCTGCTTCTCGGGCTGCTTCTCGGGGGAGGCGCCGCAGGCGTCGAGCACGACCTGCACGTCGGGGGGTACGTCGCGCCCGGCCGCCTCGCGCTCGCGCTGGTAGCGCTGCACCATCTCGGCCAGCTCGCGGTCGGCGCGCCGGGAGAGGCCGGTGACCGACGCGACGGGGACGCCGGTGAACAGGCACTTGAGGACGCCCTGGCGCCACGCGTCGTCGTCGAGCCGGTCGCTGTGCGGTCCCATCGCCGCGGCGACGAGACGGGTGTCGTTGGTGCGCAGCGCGTCGAGCAGCAGGTCGGTGCCGTCGACCTCGTCGGGTGCTCCGGCCAGGGCGTGGAGCACGGCGCGCTTCTCGTCGTTGTCGCCGTAGCGGTAGACCTCGCCCAGCTCGGCGAGGAGGTCCGCGGCGTCGAGCGACCGCGCCGCCTCGACCACCAGCCGGACGCGCACCGCGTCCTCCAGCAGCACGCCGTCGGCGCCCGGCAGCGGTCCACGACCGGTCGTGCGCGCCGCGGCGGGGAACGTCCGGCCGAGCCGGGACGGGTCCTCGGCGACCTCGGCGTTCATGGCCTCCCACCGGGCGCGCGCGGCGTCGTCGAGCGCGCTCCGGATGGCGTCGTGGTCGGCGAGCGGACGGATGTCGGTCACGGCGTGGGTCCTTCGCTCTCGGCGTCCGCGAGGCGCGCCAGCGAGGCGCGCAGGGCGGCGATCTGACGTGCGGCCACCGTGGGCGCCGCGTGGGAGTGGCGGGGCAGCTCGACGCTGGCCAGGCCGGCGAAGCCGGTCGCCACCAGCGCGCCGAGGACGGCGTCGAGGTCGAGCGTGCCCTGGCCCAGCTCGAGGTGCTCGTGCACGTCGCGGACCATGTCGTCGACCTGCACGTTGCCGATGAGGCTGCCGGCGACGGCGACGGACGCCTGAGGGCTGCGCGGCTCGTTGCACACCAGGTGGCCGAGGTCGAGGGTGAGCCGGAGGTGGTCGGGCTCGCCGAGCCGCCGGCGCAGCTCGAGCGCCTCGTCGACGGTGTCGACGTGCATGCCGGGCTCGGGCTCGACGCAGACGACGACCCCCAGCTCGTGGGCGAGGTCGAGGACGGGGCCGAGCCCGTCGGTGAGCCGTCGCCAGCCCTCCTCGGCTCTCGTCCCCTCGGGCAGCACGCCCGACCAGCACGACATCGCCTCGGCGCCGAGCTCGGCCGCGATCCGCACGGCGCGGGTCAGCAGCTCGATCCGCGGGCCGCGGTCGCCGTCGCTGACCAGGGTCGGCTCGTGCTTGCGCCACGGGTCGAGCACGAATCGCGAGCCGGTCTCGATGACGACGGCCAGCCCGTGGTCGGCCAGCGACTTCGCGGCGCGGGCGGTCTGGGCGCCCGCGTCGTCGGCGAACGGGTCGAGGTGCGGCTGGTCGAGGGTGAGGGCGACGCCGTCGTAGCCGAGCCCCGCGATCACCTCGCAGGCGTCGGGGAAGCGGTGGCCGGAGAAGCCGTTGCTGCCGTAGCCCAGGCGCAGGGGGCTCCGTCCCGCCGCGCTCACGTCGGGCTCCAGCGGCGCGAGAGCGCCCGGTAGGCAGGTCCGGCGCCGACGACCGTGGCGGCGGCCGGGAGCCGGCCGCGGCGCGCCAGCCACGCGCCCTGCAGCAGGGAGAACCCCCCGATGCCGGTGCGGGTGGCGGCCCGCGCGGCCTCGGCCGTGGGCCGCCGCACCGCGCGGGCCTGGGCGCGGCCGACGACGACGGCGTAGGCCGCCGACAGGCCGACCCCGGTGAGCCGGGCGAGGCGACCCGTGCGCGCCTCGTAGAACGCGGCATGGGCCGTCGCGGCGGCCACCACCAGCGTGGCGGCGGTCGCCGCGGCCGCGACCTCCGGACGGGTGCCGTGCACCTCGCCACGGCTGAGCCAGGTGAGGCCGGCGGTGTGGGCGGTCATCGCGAGGGCGGGCTGCCACGCTGCGGCGGGCGAGGCGTGGGCGCCGAGCAGGACGTCGAGCCCCCGTGTCGAGGCCATCGCCAGCGGCCCGAGCGGCGTGTCCTTGGCGGCCGCGTCGTAGCCGACCACCATCAGCGCGAGCGGGGCCGCCACCGCGACGGCCGAACGTCCGCCGAGCAGCGCGGCGACACCGAGGCCGGCTGCGCCGAGGCCGGCGGCGACGGCGAGGGCGGTCCCGGCGCCGACCCGACCGGACGGGATCGGGCGCTCGGGGCGCTCCTCGGCGTCGACGCCGCGGTCGCACCAGTCGTTGAGGGCCATGCCCGACCAGTAGAGGCACGTCGAGGCGAGTGGCATCGCCCACCCGCGTCCCGCGACCCCGGCATGCGCGGCACCGGCCCACGCGTCCCCCGGGATCGAGAGCGCGGCGGGGGCACGGGTCAGCTCGACGAGGTCGGCGAGCCTCACGTCGCCACCCGGTCGGCGCACGCCGTCGACCAGGAGAGCAGGGCCTCCCACTGCTGGGCGAGGCGGTGCTCCTGCGAGCCCAGCGGCTGCTTGAAGAAGAACCCGAGCGCGGACAGCGGCCCGCTCTCACCCACCGCGACGGCGCGGCCGGTCAGCCGGGCGAGGTCGAGCACGAGCGGCGCGGCCAGCGCCGAGTCGCAGCCCTCCCAGGTGAACTGCATCGTCATCCGGGTGCCGAGGAAGCCGTCGAAGCGGACGTGGTCCCACGCGGTCTTCCAGTCGCCGAGGTCCTCGACGTAGTCGATGTGCATGGGGCCGGGCACCGGGTGGCCGAGCATCGACTCCAGGCCCGAGCGCTTGGTGCTGGTCTTGCTCTCGCGGGCGGCGGGGTCGGAGAGCGTGGAGCCGTCGCCGCCGCCGAGCAGGTTGACCGAGGTCCACGACCGCACGGCCAGCGAGCGGGTGGAGAACATCGGCGCGAGGGCCGACTTCACCAGCGTCTCGCCGGTCTTGCCGTCGCTGCCGGCGTAGGCCACGCCGCGCTCGTCGGCGAGCTCGCGCAGCGCCGGCACGTCGATGCCCGGGCTCGGCGTGAAGGCGACGTAGGCCGCTCCGGCGAGCACGGCGGCACAGGCGTAGACCGAGCTCGTCGACAGCGGTGCGCGCCCCTGCGCCCAGGCGTCCTGCAGGCCGGCCCAGTCGGCGGCGTCGGGTCCGGCGTCGTGGGGCGCCTCGGTGCTGGAGACGTCGACGACCACGACGTGGTCGAGGCCGGCGCCGAAGTCGCGGATGTCGGCCGCGAGGCGCTCGACGTCGGCGCGCTGGTCGCCGGAGTGGCCGCGGACGCCGGCTCGCAGCCGCGCCTCGGCGTGCTCGAGCTCCGAGGTGACCTGGCGGGCGAGGACGCCGGGCACGACGCCGCCGGCCACGAGGCGCTCGGCCTGCTTGACCAGCGGGAGCGTGTCGACGTCGTGGCCGCCGACGACGATGTCGGCGTAGGCCGCCAGGCCCCGCGCGTCGAGGTCGGGGTGGGAGCACACGCAGCCGGTCTCGTCGGTCAGGTGGGCGGCGAGCGCGCTGAGGCCGATGGTCGCGGTCGTGGCCAGTGAGCCACGCGCGCCGATGAACCAGATCCCGAGGGTGCCGGCGGGGCCGGATCCCTCGGACGGGGGAGGAGGGGAAGGGACCACCCGACGAAGGTAATGCACGTCACACCCGCGTCACAGGGGGTGTCCGGGACTTTTGCGTGCCGCCGCTCAGAAGTGGCGCGGTGACGCGGGGTGCAGCGCGAGCGCCGAGCGCGAGACCACGTGCGCGTCGCAGTGGCGCACCAGCTCGGCGTACGCCTCGGCACCCATCAGCTCGACGAGCTCGGGCTCGTGGGTGAGGTAGACCGGCTCGGGCGCGACGTGGGCCTCGGTGTTGCCCGAGCAGTACCAGTCGAGGTCGTGGCCGCCGGGTCCCCAGCCGCGGCGGTCGTACTCGCCGATGGAGACCTCGGTGTAGCTCGTGCCGTCCTGCCGCTCGACCTCGCGAAACTGGCGCCGGATCGGCAGCTGCCAGCACACGTCGGGCTTGGTCTCGAGCGGGTTGCGCCCCTGGCGCAGCGCGAGGCCGTGGAGGGCGCAACCGGCGCCGACGTGCCCGCTCGCGTTGCTGAAGTCGGTGCGGTTGTGGAAGACGCACGCCTGCTGCCCGTCGACCTCGACCACGCGCGTCTTGCGCTCGCCGTCGTCGTCGGTGTCGACCCAGTCGGACGTGCGGACCGCCCGCCCGGGGTGCAGCTGCCAGTCGTCGGGGCCGAGCTCGGCGACGAAGGCCTTGACCCGACGCTCGTCGTCGCGGTCGGCGAAGTGGGCGCCCAGGGTGCAGCAGCCGACGTCGGGGGCGTCGGCGTAGATGCCCTGGCAGCCGTTGCCGAAGATGCAGGTGTAGGCGGAGGTCAGCCACGTGAGGTCGCAGCGGAAGACCTGGGCGTCGTCGGCCGGGTCGGCGAACTCGACGTACGCGCGAGGGAAGACGAGGTCGACTTCGGGCACGTGGCAAGCCTAGTAGCGTTGCGGGTATGCGCCTGGGCGTCCTCGACATCGGCTCCAACACCGGCCACCTGCTGGTGGTCGACGCGCACGGCGGGGCGGCGCCGCTCCCGGCGTCCTCCCACAAGCAGCCGCTGCGCCTGGCCGAGCACCTCGACGAGGAGGGCGCGGTCACTGCCGAGGGCATCGACGCCCTCACCGACTTCTGCGCCTCGGCGACGCGGATCGCCGAGGACAAGGGGTGCGAGGAGATGCTCGCCTTCGCGACCTCCGCGGTGCGCGACTCGGTCAACGCCGACGAGGTGCTCGCCCACGTCGAGGAGCACAGCGGGGTCCGGCTCGGCGTGCTGTCCGGCGAGGACGAGGCGCGGTTGACGTTCCTGGCCGTACGCCGCTGGTTCGGCTGGTCGGCCGGCCGGCTCGCCGTCTTCGACATCGGCGGCGGCTCGCTGGAGATCGCCGGCGGGTCGGACGAGGCGCCCGACGTCGCCTGGTCCCTCCCGCTCGGTGCCGCCCGGGTGGCACGGGCGTGGTTCGGCGGCGGCCGGCCCTCCGACGAGGAGGTGCGCGAGCTGCGCAAGCAGGTGCGGGCCGAGATCGCCCGCGACGCCGGGCACCTCCTGCGCGGGGGCTCGCCCGACCGGGCTGCGGCCACCTCGAAGACGTTCCGCTCGCTCGCGCGCATCTGCGGCGCCGCGCCGAGCGGCGACGGGCAGCTCGTGCCGCGCTCGATCGAGCTGCAGGCGCTGTCGAGCTGGATCCCCAAGCTCGTCGACATGTCGCCCGCCGAGCTCGCCGACCTGCCGGGCGTCTCGCCGAGCCGCACCCACCAGATCGTGCCGGGCGCGATCGTCGCCGAGGCGTGCATGGACATCTTCGACCTGACCGCGCTCGAGGTCTGCCCCTGGGCGCTGCGCGAGGGCGTGATCCTGGAGCGGCTCGACCAGATCTCCATCGTCACGAGGCCGCGCTGACGATGGCTCCCCTCATCGGACTCTCGACCGCCTCGGTCTACCCCGAGTCGACCGCGCACGCCTTCGGATGGGCCGCGCGGCTGGGCTACGACGCGGTCGAGGTGATGGTCGGCATCGACACCCTCAGCCAGGAGGTCGACGCGGTCAGGAAGCTCAGCGAGCACCACGAGGTCCCCATCTGCGCCGTCCACGCGCCGTGCCTGCTCTTCACGCAGCGGGTCTGGGGCACCGACCCGTGGGTCAAGCTCGAGAGGTCCGCCGAGATGGCCGAGGCGGTCGGCGCCGACGTCGTGGTGGTGCACCCGCCGTTCCGGTGGCAGAAGGACTACGCCGCCGGCTTCGTCGAGGGCATCGCCTCCCTCGAGGCACGCACGGGCATCGCCTTCGCGGTCGAGAACATGTATCCGTGGCGGGCGTCCTCGCGCCGCGGCATGGAGATGTACCTCCCCGGTTGGGACCCCAGCGCCGAGGACTACGCCCACACCACCATCGACCTCTCCCACGCCGCCATCGCCCGCAGTGACGTGGTCGCGATGGCCGACCGGATGGGTGCCAGCCTGCGCCACGTCCACCTCACCGACGGCACGGGCTCGGGCAGGGACGAGCACCTCGTGCCGGGCCGCGGCGTGATGGGCGCCGAGGGGTTCCTGCGCCACCTCGCCGGCACGGGCTTCGCCGGCCACGTCGTGCTGGAGATCAACACCCGGCGCGCCGCCGACCGCGCCGAGCGCGAGGCCGACCTGGTCGAGTCACTGGAGTTCGCCCGCGCGCACCTGGCCGTGGCGACGCCGTGAGCGCGCCGGCCGCCTCCCGCTCCGCCCGGGGCCGGCGCCCCGGCGCTCCCGACACCCGCGCCGAGGTGCTCTCCGCCGCGCGGGCGTCGTTCGCCGAGAAGGGCTTCCGCGGCACGACGATCCGCGCCGTCGCCGCCGCGGCGGGTGTCGACCCGGCGCTGGTGCACCACTACTTCGGCAGCAAGGACGACCTCTTCGTCGCCGCCCTCGAGATCCCGGTCGACCCGCGCGAGGTGCTCGCGCCGGTGGTCGCCGCCGGCCCGGACGGCGCCGGCGAGCGGCTGCTGCGGGCGTTCCTCGGCGTCTGGGACGACCCGGAGGTCCAGCCGGGGCTGCTCGCGATGGTGCGGTCGCTGGTGGCCGACGACACCGGCGGCCTGGTGCGCGACGCGTTCATCCCCGTCGTGGTCGGGCCGGTGCTCGCCGGGCTCGTGCCCGACCGCCCCGAGGTGCGGGTGCCGCTCGTGGCCAGCCAGGTGGTGGGCCTGATCGTCGCGCGCTACCTGCTCGCCGTCCCGGCGATGGCCCAGATGCCGGCGGACGACGTCGTGGCGCGCGTCGGCCCCGTCCTCCAGCACTACCTCACCGGCGACCTTCCCTAGCCGCGCCCGCGCCCGGTCGAGGGGTTGACGGGTGCGAAGCCGTGCGCGCACAATTCAACACATGATGAAAAACGTGGTGGAGGTGCGCGACCTCGTCGTCGTGCGGGGCGAGCGCGAGGTGCTGCCGGGCATCTCCCTCGACGTGTGGCCCGGGGTCACCGGGCTGCTCGGGCCGAGCGGCTGCGGCAAGACCACCCTGATGCGGTGCCTGGTCGGGGCACAACGGGTCAGGTCGGGCGCCGTCGAGGTGCTGGGGGAGCCGGCGGGCAGCCGCCCGCTGCGCACGCGGGTCGGCTACGTGACGCAGGCCGCCAGCGTCTACGACGACCTGACCCTCGGCGAGAACCTCACCTTCTTCGCCCGCGTGCTCGGCGTCGACCGCGACCAGGTGGACCGGGCGGTCGCCGCGGTCGGGCTCGACGACCACCGCGACCAGGTCGTGGGCCGGCTCTCCGGCGGCCAGCGCAGCCGGGCCAGCCTCGCCGTCGCGCTCCTCGGCACGCCCGACCTGCTGGTGCTCGACGAGCCGACGGTCGGGCTCGACCCGGTGCTGCGGCGCGACCTGTGGGAGCTGTTCCACCGCATCGCCGACGGCGGCGCCGCCGTGCTGGTCTCGAGCCACGTCATGGACGAGGCCGAGCGGTGCCACCGGCTGCTGCTGATGCGCGAGGGCCGGATCATCGCCGACGGCTCGCCCGAGGAGATCCGCACCCGGACCGGCGCCCGCGACGTCGAGGAGGCCTTCCTCCACCTCGTCGAGCAGCGCGGGGACGCCGCATGAGCACCCGCGTCACGCTCGCCGTCGCCGGTCGCGTGCTGACCCAGGTCCGTCGCGACCACCGCACCCTGGCCATGCTGCTGATCGTCCCGTGCGTCCTGATCACCCTGCTGTGGTGGATGTTCGAGGACGTCCCCGGCGACGCCTTCGACCGCTTCGGTCCAGGCCTGCTGGCGATGTTCCCCTTCATCGTCATGTTCCTGGTGACGAGCGTGACGACGCTGCGCGAGCGCTCCTCCGGCACCCTCGAGCGGCTCCTGACGATGCCGCTGGGCAAGCTCGACCTGCTGCTGGGCTACGCGCTGGCGTTCGGCCTGCTCGCCGCGGTGCAGTCGGTGCTGGCCGTGGCCGTGAGCGTCGGCCTGCTCGGACTGGACGTCGAGGGCCCGGTGTGGCTGCTCGGCGTGGTCGCGGTGGCCGACGCGGTCCTCGGCACCGCGCTCGGCCTGCTGGTCAGCGCCTTCGCGACCACCGAGTTCCAGGCGGTGCAGTTCATGCCGGCGTTCGTGCTGCCGCAGGTGCTGCTCTGCGGGCTCTTCGTGCCGCGCGAGGCGATGCCGACGGTGCTGGCGGCGATCAGCGACGTGCTCCCCATGTCGTACGCCGTCGACGCGATGCAGGAGCTGGTCGGCGCCGCCGACGTCGCCGCGGTGTGGCGCTCGGTCGCGGTGGTCGCGGGCTTCGCGATCGCCTCGCTCGCGCTCGGCGCGGCCACCCTCAGGCGCCGGACCCCCTGACCCGGCTGAAGAGCCACCCGCCCACCGCGAACAGGGCGGCGTACATCGCGGTCAGCATCACGACGTCGGCGATCGAGCCCGCCGTGTCGTCGGCGACGACCAGCACGACGGCCACCGCGCCCGCCACGACGGTGGCCACCGCCGCGCTGCCCAGGGCGAGCACCATGCCGCGCGGTCGGAGGCGGGTGGCCGCCGCGACGACGAGCAGCGCCGCCGGCGCGGCCAGGTAGAGCCAGTCGCGCTCGCCGTCGCCCACGATGCCCAGGGCGCCGATGCCGAGCAGCAGGAACGCCACGGTGCCGGCCGACACGGCCAGCGCGAGGGCGTACGTCGCGGTGTCGGACGGGAGCCGGGAGGGGCGGCGGGAGGTCATTCCTCGACGCTAGGAGGGGGCGCGCTCGGGCGGGTGGAGGAGCCGTGAAGGTGTGGTGGAGGGTCGGCGTAGCCTTGCCGCCATGTCGTTGCTCCGCCAGCCGATCCTCCTCCTCGCCCGCAGCCAGGGGGTCCAGCGGCTCGTCTCCACGATGCCCGTGTCGAGCTCCGTGGTGAGGAGTTACGTGCCCGGCGAGACGACGGCCGACGCGGTCGCGGCGACCTCCACGCTCGTCGAGGACGGCCTGCGGGTCTCGCTCGACTACCTCGGCGAGGACACGACCGACGCGGCCCTGGCCGACGCCACCGTCGCCGCCTACAAGGAGCTGCTCGCCGACCTCGCGGCCAAGGGCCTGGCGCCCCAGGCCGAGGTGTCGGTCAAGCTCACCGCCATCGGTCAGTCGCTGCCCGACAACGGCCACAAGGTGGCGCTCGAGAACGCGCGCGACATCTGCCGCGCCGCCCGCAACGCCGGCACGACGGTGACCCTCGACATGGAGGACCACACCACCACCGACTCGACGCTGGCGATCCTGCGCGAGCTCCGCAAGGACTTCCCCGAGACCGGGGCGGTGCTGCAGGCGATGCTGCGCCGCACGGAGGCCGACTGCCGTGCGCTGGCCTACGAGGGCTCGCGGGTGCGGCTGTGCAAGGGCGCCTACATGGAGCCCGAGCGGGTCGCGTTCCAGGACCGCGCCGACATCGACAAGTCCTACGTGCGGTGCCTCAAGGTGCTGCTCGGCGGCCAGGGCTACCCGATGATCGCCACCCACGACCCGCGGATGGTGAAGATCGCCTCGGCGCTGGCGAGCCGCTTCGGCCGCCGCCCGGGCACCTACGAGTTCCAGATGCTCTACGGCATCCGGCCCGAGGAGCAGAGGCGACTGGCCGCGGCGGGCGAGAGCGTGCGCGTCTACATCCCCTACGGCACCGAGTGGTACGGCTACCTGATGCGCCGCCTCGCCGAGAAGCCCAGCAACCTCGCGTTCTTCGCGCGCTCGCTGGTCTCGAAGAAGTAGCCGACGCAGTAGATTGCCGACATGAGCACAGGGATCATCGGCGCCGGCGTGATGGGGGAGACCCTGCTGTCCGGGCTGGTGCGCGCCGGTCGGCGGGTCGACCAGCTCATGGTCGGCGAGAAGCGGGCCGAGCGGGCCCGTGAGCTCGAGGAGCGCTACGGCGTCGCCGTGGTCTCCAACCGCGAGGCCGCCGCCAAGGCCGACACCGTGGCACTCGTGGTCAAGCCGCAGGACATGGCCGACGTCCTCGAGGAGATCGCCCCCGAGCTGCGGGCCGGCCAGCTGCTGGTCTCGCTGGCCGCCGGCATCACGACGGCCTACATCGAGTCGCGGGTGCCCGACGGGGTCGCCGTCGTCCGCGTCATGCCCAACACCCCGGCGCTCGTCGACGAGGGGATGGCCGCGATCGCGCCCGGCTCGCACTGCGACGACTCGCACCTCGCCGAGGCCGAGTCGTTGATGGCGTCGACGGGCAAGGTGCTGCGCATCCCCGAGAAGCAGATGGACGCGGTCACCGCGATCTCCGGCTCGGGCCCGGCCTACATCTTCTTCGTCGTCGAGTCGATGATCGAGGCGGGCGTGCACCTGGGGCTGCCCCGGGCCACCGCGACCGACCTCGTCGTGCAGACGCTCGTCGGCTCCGCCGCGATGCTCCGCGAGACCGGCAGCCACCCCGTCGTGCTGCGCGAGCAGGTCACCTCTCCCGGCGGCACGACCGCCTCCGCGCTGCGCGAGCTGGAGGTCCACCGCGTGCGGGCCGCCTTCCTGGCGGCGATGGAGGCCGCGCGCAACCGATCCCGTGAGCTGGCCGAGGGCAGCTGACGCGCGACAACCCGACCGCCGGGGGCGGAGTTCTGGTGGGTGTGACGAAAGACCCGACCCGATGATCGCCCGCGCCGAGCAGCCCGCCTTCGACGCGTTCGTCCGCCGGTCCTCCGACCGGCTGCTCCGCACGGCGTACCTGCTGTGCGGGGACCGTGGACACGCCGAGGACATCGTGCAGACGGCCCTGCTGCGCACCGCGCGCCGCTGGCCGAGCGCACGTCGCGAGCCCGAGGCGTACGCCAGGCGTGTGGTCGTCAACCTCGCCAAGGACCGCTGGCGGGCGTTGGGCCGGCGGCCGGGCGAGGCCCCGCTGGAGGCCGACGTGGCCGTGCCGGTGACCGACGGGGTGGCCGACCGCGACCAGATCCTGCGCGCCGCACGGCAGCTGCCCGCCGGGCAGCGCGCGGTGCTGGTGCTGCGGTACTTCGACGACCTCAGCGTCGCCGACACCGCCGCGGCGCTCGGGTGCTCGACGGGGACGGTCAAGTCACAGACCGCACGCGCCTTGGAACGACTCCGGGCCGCACTCACCAGTGACAGGGAGAAGACCGATGCTCACCGACGATGACCTGACCCGCCGGCTCCGCGCCGCGTTCGCCGAGGAAGCCGCCGACCTCACCTACGCCGGCCCCGTCCCGCGGGCGCGGACCCGGCCCGCGTGGGCCCGTCCGGGACTGCTGGCCCTCCCCGTCGCGGGAGCGGTGGCCGCCGCCGCGCTGGTGGCCGGCTCCACCGGCCCCTCGACCGCGCCCCCCGCCCCGTCGCCGACGGCGGCCGACGCCTCCTCGTCGCCGGCCGGCGTGCGCACGGTGGCCGAGGAGATCCGGCTCGCCGGGATGACCTTCACCGTCGAGCGGGACGCCGACGACGTCGCCGTGGGGGACCAGCTCCTCCGCGTCTACGACCCCGGGCAGCTGCCCGACTGGGCGCGCACCGTCGAGCTCGAGGCCGGTGCCGCCGCGAAGGTGTGGGTCGGCACCGACCCCGCCACCGGGTCGACCGTCCTGCTGGTGCAGTCGCCCGTGCGGTGGGGTGGACGGCTCACCGGGCTCGCTTCGCCGTCGATCAGCGTCGAGCAGATGGAGTCGATCGCCCGCACCGGCCGGCTGTCGTGATCGTCCCGGCGCTCGGACAACCGCCGGGGTGGGAGTAACGTCCGCCGCATGGAGTGCGACGGGCCTGCGTCAGTGGTGTTCGACCAGACCCTGACGGAGTACGACTTCGGTCCCACCCACCCGATGTCGCCCGTGCGCGTCGACCTGACCATGCGCCTCGCCGACGAGCTCGGCGTGCTGGACGGCCTCAAGCGCGTCGACGCCCCCGTGGCGACCGACGAGCAGATCGCCACGGTGCACGAGCGCGGCCTCATCGACGCCGTCACGCGGGCCGGGGCGACGCCCGGCTTCGAGGACGCCGCGCGGGGCCTCGGCACGGACGACGACCCCGTCTTCGCCGACATGCACCGCGCCAGCGCCCACGTGGTGGGGGCGACCCTGGAGGCGTGCCGCCAGGTGTGGAGCGGGGAGTCGCTGCACTCGGTCAGCATCGCCGGCGGCCTGCACCACGCGATGCCCGGCAAGGCGAGCGGGTTCTGCATCTACAACGACGTCGCGGTCGGGATCACCCAGCTGCTGGCCGACGGCGTCGAGCGGGTCGCCTACGTCGACATCGACGTCCACCACGGCGACGGCGTCGAGAAGGTCTTCTGGGACGACCCGCGCGTCCTCACCGTCTCCCTGCACGAGACCGGGCAGATGCTCTTCCCCGGCACCGGCTTCCCGAGCGACGTCGGCGGCAAGGGCGCCGAGGGCACCGCCGTCAACGTGGCGCTGCCGCCCGGCACCTCCGACGCCGGCTGGCTGCGCGCCTTCCACGCGGTCGTGCCGCCCGTGCTGCGCGAGTTCGCGCCCCAGGTGCTCGTCACCCAGCACGGCTGCGACTCCCACATGAACGACCCGCTCGCCCACATGATGCTGAGCGTGGACGGCCAGCGCGCGGCCTACCTCGCGCTGCACGAGCTGGCGCACGAGGTGGCCGACGGGCGCTGGGTCGTCACCGGCGGCGGCGGCTACGCCGTCGTCGACGTCGTGCCGCGCGCGTGGACGCACCTGCTGGCGATCGTCGCGGGCTCCCCGCTCGACCCCGAGCTGTCGACGCCGCCCGGGTGGCGGGCGTACGTCGAGGAGGTGCTCGGGGCCACCCCGCCGCACCGGATGACCGACGGCCGGACCCCGGCCTACCGCGACTGGGCGTCGGGCTACGACCCCGAGACCTGGCTCGACCGGGCCATCAACGCCACCCGCAGCGAGGTGTTCCCGCTGCACGGCCTCGACCCGCTGCCCTGACCCGGCTTGACCCGGAGGGCGGTCGATGCAACCCGACACGCCGACGTCCCACAAGTTTCTCCAGCGTTCCTCTTCCCCACGCGTCACGCGAGCCCTATTGTCAGCGGGAGCGGCACGCCTGTGACGCCGGTGGGGAAGCCGGCGCCGTTCCGCGCAGAAGGATCGGTGCACACACACGATGGCTGACAACACCCCAGGCGACCTCTCCGAGGCGCATTTCCTGACCATCGCCGAGGTCGCGGCCCGCATGCGGGTCTCGAAGATGACGGTCTACCGGCTCGTGCACGGGGGTGAGCTCCCCGCCGTCCGCGTGGGCCGCTCGTTCCGCGTCCGCGAGGACGACGTCAACGACTACCTCCGCAAGAGCTTCTACAACGCCGGCTGAGCCGCCGGATCCACGGGTCCGACTCGATTCCGCGGTCCCCGCACCCGGCAAGTAGGGTGTGCGGGTCCGACCGACGCACACGTCGGTCGCAAGGAAAGGTCTGAATCACGTGGGTTCTGTCATCAAGAAGCGGCGCAAGCGCATGGCCAAGAAGAAGCACCGCAAGCTTCTCAAGAAGACGCGCGTCCAGCGGCGCAAGCTCGGCAAGTAACACCCCTCGACCATGGGGCGGGTCGTGCTGGTCACCGGGATCTCCCGGGACATCGGGCGACGATTCGCGCGCGCCGCGGCTGCCGACCCGTCCATCGATCGAGTCATCGGCGTGGACGCCGTCCCGCCGCGTGGTGACATCGGCGACGTCTCGTTCGTCCGGGCTGACATCCGCAACCCGGTCATCGCCAAGGTCATCGCCAAGGAGGACGTCGACACCGTCGTCCACATGAGCCTGATCGCCACGCCCGGCTCCGCCGGCGGGCGGGGGACGATGAAGGAGCTCAACGTCATCGGCTCCATGCAGCTGCTCGCTGCGTGCCAGAAGTCGGCGACCGTCGAGCGGCTGGTCGTGAAGTCGACGACCACCGTCTACGGCTCAGGTCCCCGCGACCCGGCGATGTTCACCGAGGACATGGGGCCCAAGCGCCTGCCCTCGTCGGGCTACGGCAAGGACGTCTACGAGATCGAGGGCTACGTGCGCGGCTTCGCCCGCCGACGTCCCGACGTCGACGTCACGATGATCCGGGCGGCCAACGTCGTGGGCCCCCACGTCACCAGCCCGCTCACCGGCTACTTCCGGCTGCCCGTGATCCCGCGGGTGCTGGGCTTCGACCCCCGCCTGCAGCTGCTGCACGAGGACGACCTGATGCGGGTGCTGCGCCACGCGGCGACCAGCGGCATCCCCGGCACCTTCAACGTCGCCGGCGACGGGGTGATGACGCTGAGCCAGGCCGTACGCCGCCTCGGCAAGCCGTCGGTCGCCCTGCCGGGCTTCGCCGTCGGACGGCTCGGCGCCACCATGCGACAGGCCCGCGTCTCGGACTTCTCCCCCGAGCAGCTGGGGTTCCTCACCTACGGTCGAGGGGTGGACACCACCCGGATGCGCACCGAGCTGGGCTTCGAGCCGCGCTTCACCACGGCCGAGGCGTTCGCCGACTTCTGCCGCGAGCTGGTCCCCGCGCGGGAAGGGGCCTGACGTGCCCGAGGAAGCCCGGCGCCCCGCCGGCGACGACGCCGTCGTCATCCCGATCGGCACCGGCGGCCGACCCGGCCGCGGCACCGGCCGCACCCGGCCGTCCTCGGCGGCGCGCGACCTGGCCCCGTCCCCGCGCAGGTCCGGCGGGAGCGGGACGGCCGGCAAGCCGACGGGCAAGCCGGCGGGCAAGGCGGCGGGCAAGGCGGCGGGCAAGGCGACGCCCGGCCCGGAGCACGCGGCGGGCGCCGCCGCCAGCGCCCCGGGTGACGAGCCACGCGGTGCGGCGACCGGGGCCGACGAGCCCGCCGAGGCCCCGACCACCGGGATCCCGCTCGGCGACTGGGTGGCGGCGTTCCAGGGCGCGGCCCACGAGGTCTTCGGCGCCGACTGGGAGCGACGCCTCGCCGAGCTGATGGCGTTCTGCCGCCGGCGCCTCGAGGGCGACTACGAGGTCGACGACTACGGCTTCGACAGCGAGCTGACCGAGCGGTTCTTCATGGCCGCGCTGCGCCCGGTGGCGGAGAAGTGGTTCCGGCTCGAGGTGCGCGGGCTCGACAACCTGCCCACCGAGGGCGGTGCGCTCGTGGTCTCCAACCACTCCGGCACGGTGCCCCTCGACGGGCTGATGACGATGCTGACCGTGCACGACCGCACCGGCCGGTTCCTGCGCCCGCTCGGGGCCGACCTGCTCTTCCGGCTGCCGTTCGTCAGCTCGCTGGCACGCAAGGGCGGCGCCACCCTCGCCTGCACCGAGGACGCGGAGCGGATGCTGTCCGGCGGCGAGCTCGTCGGGGTCTGGCCGGAGGGCTTCAAGGGCATCGGCAAGCCGTTCAGCGAGCGCTACCGGCTCCAGCGCTTCGGGCGCGGCGGGTTCGTCTCGGCGGCGCTGCGCACCGGCGTGCCGATCATCCCGCTGTCGGTGGTCGGCGCCGAGGAGATCTACCCCATGGTCGGCAACGTGCCGTCGCTGGCGCGGCTCCTCGGGCTGCCCTACATCCCGATCACGCCGTTCTTCCCGTGGCTGGGCCCGCTCGGCCTGGTGCCGCTGCCCTCCAAGTGGATCCTGGAGTTCGGTGAGCCGATCCGCACCGACGCCTACGAGCCGGGCGAGGCCGATGACCCGATGCTGGTCTTCAACGTCACCGACCAGGTGCGCGAGACCATCCAGCACACGCTGTTCAGCCTGCTCCGCGAGCGCGGCGGCGTCTTCGGCCAGGAGCCCGGCTAGGGCAACAGCCCGCCGGTCGCGTTGCCGAGCGTGCCGCCGGTGAGCCCGTCGAGGGTGCCGGTGACCTCGCCGATGAGCCCGCCGGTGGCGTCGTCGACGCCGGAGGTGAGCCCGCCCAGGGCGCCGCCCGTGGCGTCGTCGAGCTGGCCGGTGAGGGCGCCGGTGGTGTCGGTGAGGCTGTCGGTCGTGTCGGTGAGCGGGTCGGGGATGCCGTCGGTGGGGTCCTTGACCGGCCTGGTCGGCTGCGGCTTGGTCGGCTCCGGCGTGGTGGGGTCGGTGCCGGTCGGGACGGTGCCGGTCGGGACGGGCAGCGAGGGGGTCGGCGTCGGCCTGACCGAGGTCGAGGGACCGGGCGTCGGCACGCCCTGCTGCGGGTCGAGTGCCTCGGGCACCCGGATCCCGGTGAGGTCCTGTCCGGAGATCGGGGCGCCCTCGAGGCTCAGGTCGTCGACGTCGAGGCCGGCGACCAGGTCGTCGAGGGTGCTGGTGAGGAGGAACTCCGGCGTGGTGGTGATGCCGCCCGCGCAGCCGCGGCAGGTGGTGCTGACCTCCAGGTCGAGGTCGGCGAGGGTGCGTCCGGCGGCCAGCAGGGCGTCGCGGGCGCTGGCGGGCAGCTCTCCGTCGAGCCGCTCGAGCCGCTCCATGCTCGTGACGGTGAAGTCGCGGGCGAGCTGCGCGTCGCGGTCGCTGCCGGTGTCCTCGTAGGCCGACAGCAGGCTGCGCACGCCCTCGCTCGACTGGTCGGTGAACGCGTCGAGGGTGTCGGGGACGAGCCGGTCGCGACCGGCCGCGTCGCCGGCGGCGAGCTCCTCGACCTCGGCGAGCCGGGTCCTGGCCTGGGCGAGGAGGGCCCGGCCACGGCCGGCGTCGTCGTCGGCGAGACGCACCTGGGCCGACTCGATCCCGCGCTTGACGCCGTAGAGCGACTCGCCCGGCAGGGCGGACTGGGCAGCGACGGCCATCGTGGCCGCGGAGCCGACGAGGGCGGCCCCGCCGAGCAGGGCACCCACGGTGCGGCGGCGCGTGCGCGACGGGGCGGGCATCGCCAGTCGCTCGGGTGCCGCGGGCGGCCCGGCGAGGACGGTGTCGGCCTCGGCCATCAGGCGCTCGCGCAGCGCCGCGACGAACTCGGGCCTCGGCTCCACCGGTGGCACGTCGCGCAGGTCGGCGACGACGTCGAGCAGCGGGGCGTACTGCCGGGCCTCACGCTCGGTGAGCTCGCGGCCGGCGTCACGCGACAGGAGCGCCTCGAACTCGTCGGCGCGCCGACGAGTCGGGAAGGCGGGCGTCATCACGGTCGTCCTGTCTCACTGCTGGCCGGTCCTCCCAGAGGGGGGAACGAGCCAGGAGGGGCCGGGGTTACGGGGCGGGTCATGGGTCCCGCATCCCCTCTGGCATCAGCTTGGCCAGGTTGCGCACGCCGCGCAGCTGCAGCTGCTTGACCGCGCCGTCGGAGCGGCCCAGGGCCAGTGCGGTCTCGGCGACCGTGAAGCCCTGCAGGAACCGCAGGACGAGGCACTCGCGCTGGTCGGTGGGCAGCTCGGCGAGCGCCTCGAGGAGCACCTCGTTGGTGAGGCTCGCCAGCACCGCGCCCTCGGGACCCTCGGTGGCGTCGTCGTGCGGGGTCATGTCCTCGGTGGTCATCTCGAGGCGGGTGCGCCCGGCCTTGAAGTGGTCGGTGGTGAGGTTGCGCGCGATCGTCATCAGCCAGGCGCCGAAGTCCTTGCCCTGCCAGCGGAAGCTGGTGATGCTGCGCAGCGCGCGCAGGAAGGTCTCCGAGGCGAGGTCCTCGGCGAGCGTCTGGGAGCGGGTGCGGTGGTGGAGGAACCGGTAGACCGAGGCCTGGTAGTGGTCGTAGAGGAGGCCGAACGCCTCCTTGTCGCCCGAGCGCGCGAGCTCCACCAGCGCGATCAGGCGCTCGCGGTCGGCCTCGTCGCCCTCCGAGGACGCGGCCCGGTCCTCGTCGCCCACGCGTCCGGGTCCGCCGGAGGAGCCGCCCAGCGAGTCGCCGGAGGGGCCGCCGACCGAGGCACCCCGCGCGGCCGTCTCGGAGAGCAGGACGCGACCCGTGGGGCGACCGGCGGGCTGGAGGGCCGGGGACGCGGCGAGGGCGGCGAGGACCGCGCGCCGGAGCGCGGCCATGCCTTCGTCGAAGGCATGCGGTAGGTCGTTCGTCGACCGCATGCGGTGTCCCCTCCCGGTCGCAGCGAGTCCCACGATAGGTCGCTGCGGGGGTGTTGGGAACCCGCGGGCAACTGCCGGTTACCGGGTCACGACGCGCGGCGTCCGCGCAGGCCGACACCGGCGGCTACGGCGCCCGTGACGGCACCCGCGGCCGCTGCGCCCAGGAGTCCGGCGCGGGCGGCCTTGCGGCCGGTGCGGTAGTCGTGGACGCGCCAGCCGTGGGCCCTGGCGTGGGTGCGCAGGCGGGCGTCGGGGTTGATGGCGCACGGGTCGCCGACCAGCGACAGCATCGGGAGGTCGTTGCTGGAGTCGGAGTAGGCCGAGCAGCGGGCGAGGTCGAGGCCCTCGCGCACGGCCAGCGCCCGGATCGCCTCGGCCTTGGCGGGGCCGTGCAGCAGGTCGCCGACGAGCCGGCCGGTGTAGACGCCGTCGACGTGCTCGGCGACCGTGCCCATCGCGCCGGTGAGCCCGAGCCGCCGGGCGATGACGCTGGCGATCTCGATCGGCGCCGCGGTCACCAGCCACACCCGCTGGCCCTCGTCGAGGTGGAGCTGGGCCAGGGCGCGCGTGCCCGGCCAGATGCGGTGCGCCATGCCCTCCTCGAAGATCTCCTCGGTGAGCTCCTCGAGCTCGGCGGTGGTGTGGCCGGCGATGAAGGACAGCGCCGAGGCACGCGCCTCCGCGACGTGCTCGGGGTCCTCGATGCCGGCGACGCGGAAGTAGGCCTGCTTCCACGCGGCCGAGGCGATCTCGCGGGTGGTGAAGAACTGGCGGCGGTAGAGGCCGCGGGCGAGGTGGAAGATGCTCGCGCCCTGCATCACCGTGTTGTCCACGTCGAAGAACGCCGCCGCGGTGGGGTCGAGCGGGGTGAGGAGCGCGTTCTCGACGTCGGCCGAGGCCGCCGCGGCCTCGCCCGCGAGGGCCGAGCGCTGCTGCAGGTTGAGGCGCCGGGATCGCTCGGACGGGGTCACCCGGCCAGCCTAGCTGTGGAAGGATCGGTGCATGCCGCGCGACGACATCTCCGCGTTGGTGGCCGAGGCAGCCGCCGACGTCCCCGACCGGCAGGCCCTCGTGGAGAGCGGCGGACGCTCCCTCACGTGGTCACGGCTCGAGGACGAGGTCGGCCGCATCGCGACCGGCCTGGGAGCCAGGGGCATCCGCGCCGGCCAGCGGGTGATGATCGCGGTCGGCAACCGCATCGAGTTCGTCACGACCTACCTCGGCGTGCTGCGGGCGCAGGTCGTCGCCGTACCGGTCAACCCGCGGTCGACGCCCGGCGAGCTCGCCCGGATGGTCGCCGACTCCGGCACCCGGCTGCTGGTGACCGACGAGACCGCGCTCGACGTGGTACGCGAGGCGCTGGCCGGGCTCGACCCCGAGCTCGCCAGGCCGCTGGTCGTGGTCACGGGCGCCGCGCCCGGCGACGGCGAGGTGGCCTTCGATGACCTCCGCGCCGACGTCGTACGCCCCGTCCCGCCGCTGCCGGACCCCGAGAAGCTCGCCGCCCTGCTCTACACGGGCGGCACCTCGGACCTCCCGCGGGCCGCGATGCTCAGCCACCGGGCGCTGCTGGCCAACATCGAGCAGGTCGCGGCCGTCGAGCCGCCCATGATGCACGGCGACGACGTGGTGCTCGGCGTGCTCCCGCTCTTCCACGTCTACGGGCTCAACGCGGTGCTCGGCGGGGTGCTGCGCCACCGGGCGCGGCTGCTGCTGGTCGAGCGGTTCGAGCCGCAGGCCGTGCTCGACCTCATCGACGACGAGGCCTGCAGCGTGGTGCCCGTCGCCCCGCCCGTCTTCGCGCGCTGGCTGCCCGACGAGCACCTGCGCGAGCGGCTCGGCCCGGTCCGGCTCGTGCTCTCCGGCTCGGCGCCGCTCGAGGCGGCGGTGGTCGAGGAGTTCACCTCCGTCACCGGGATCCCGGTGCACCAGGGCTACGGGCTCACCGAGGCCGCGCCGGTGGTGACCAGCACGTTGTGCAGCCGCGACCCGCGTCCCGGGTCGCTCGGTGCGGCGCTGCCGGGCATCGAGCTGCGGCTGGTCGACGAGACCTGGGGGCAGGTCGAGGGCGAGGACCCCGGCGAGATCCAGGTGCGCGGCGCCAACCTCTTCAGCGGCTACTGGCCCGACGGCGCCGACGGCCCCGACGAGGAGGGGTGGTTCGGCACGGGCGACGTCGGCTTCCTCGACGCCGACGGTGACCTCTTCCTCGTCGACCGCATCAACGACCTCGTCATCGTCAGCGGGTTCAACGTCTACCCGACCGAGGTCGAGGACGTCCTGCGCGAGGTCGACGGCGTCGCCGACGCCGCGGTCATCGGCGTGCCCGACGAGACGACCGGTGAGGCCGTCGTGGCCTACGTGGTCGCGTCCGCCGACGCCGAAGCGCCCGCCGACCTCGAGCACGCCGTCCGCTCCCACGCCGAGGAGCGGCTCGCGCGCTTCAAGCAGCCCTCCCGCGTCGAGGTCGTCGAGGCGCTGCCCGTCACGCTGACCGGCGCGGTGCAGAAGGGCCGGCTGCGCACCCTCGAGCGACGTCGTACGCGGGGGCTGCTCGCGTGACGGCCCCCCGCGTCACCCTCTACACCCGTCCCGGCTGCCACCTGTGCGACGACGCCCGCGAGGTGATCGCCCGCGTCTGCGCCGACGTCGGCGAGTCCTTCGAGGAGGTCGACATCACCACCGACGGCGACCTCGAGGACCGCTTCAGCGAGGACATCCCGGTGACCTTCGTCGACGGCCGGCAGCACGACTTCTGGCGGGTCGACGAGACGCGCCTCCGCGCCGCCCTCGGGGCCTGACCCGATCTGTCGCGCCCGCGCCCGCTGGGTCGCCTGATCTGTTGGAGTCCCCGCTCGAGCGGGGACTCCGACAGGACCGTGGAGCATCCGAGCCACCAGGTGGCGTGGAACTGCCACGATCTCCGCGAGGGCGCCGTTCCGGCCGGGGGAAGCGGATCGGGGCGCCGCGTGTTGGGGAAGGGGTGAGGCTCTCCCTCCTCGACCGCTCCCGGACCCGCCGCGGTCTGCCCGACTCCGCCGCGATCGACGCCACGGTCGAGCGGGCGGTGGCGGCCGAGCGGCTCGGCTACGACCGGTTCTGGGTGGCCGAGCACCACGGCGTGCCCGGGATCGCGTCGGGGTCGCCGGCCGTCCTGCTGGCGGCGATCGGGGCGCGCACCACCCGGATCCGGATCGGGTCGGGCGGGGTGATGCTGCCGCTGCACCAGCCCGTCGTGGTGGCCGAGCAGTTCCTCGTCCTCGACGCTCTGCATCCCGGCCGCGTCGACCTCGGGCTCGGCCGCTCGCTGGGCTTCACGCCGCCGGTGCGCCGCGCCCTGCGCCGCGACGTCGAGGACCCCGACACCTTCGAGGCCGACCTCGTCGAACTGCGTCGTCACCTCGACGGCACCGCCGAGGTGACCGCGCGTCCGGCCACCGGCCGGCGGGTGCCGATGCACCTGCTCGCCACCGGTCGGGGACTCGAGGTGGCGGCCCGCCTCGGCCTGCCGGTCGTCGTGGGCGGCCCGATCCTCGACTCCGACGAGCTCGCCGACGCGCTGGCGGCCTACCGCCGCTCGTTCCGCCCGCACGAGGACAGCCGACCTCGGGTGACGGTCGCGCTCGACGTGCTGCTGGCGGACGACGACGCGACCGCGCTTGACCTCGCCCTGCCGGAGGCGTGGGCGATGGCGATGTCGCGCCAGGCGGGCGAGTTCCCGCCGCTCGACAGCGTCGCCGACATCCGCGCCGCCGAGTGGACCAGCCAGGTACGCCGTCGCGTCGAGGCGTCGCTCGCGCGCGCCGTGGCCGGCAGCCCTCACACAGTCCGCCGGCGCATCGAGGAGCTGGCCGAGCGCAGCGGCGCGGACGAGCTGCTGGCCAGCACCTTGACGTACGACCGCGAGGCCCAGCTCGCGTCGGACCGGATCCTGCGCGACGTCGTCGGAGGGTGACAGCGCCGCGCCCGACGCTCGGGCAGGCGGGGCCGTGGGGCGCCTAGGCTCGGCGCCATGCGCCTGCTCGTCACGTTCGTCGGGGGCCTCGGCCACCTGGCTCCGCTGCTCCCGCTGGCACGCGCGGCGCGCGACGCCGGGCACGAGTGGCCGTCGCGGGGTCCGGAGGGCTGGTCCCCCAGATCGAGGAGTCCGGTTTCACCGCGTTCGCGACGAGCCCCCAGCCACACCACGACCAGGTGTCCGCGAGCCAGGGGCGCACCCCGCTGGCGGTGATGGACGCCCGCGCGACCGAGCGCGAGTTCGCCGACAACTTCGCCGACCGGGGAGCGCGCCGGATGGCGCTCGCCGTCCCCGACGTGATCCGCGCGTGCGGCCCCGACCTCGTGCTGCGCGACGAGACCGACCTGGGCACGACCGTCGCCGCCGAGCTGCTCGACGTGCCGGTCGCCACCCACCTCGTGCTCGCCGCCGGCCTGCTGCTCCGTCCGGAGCTCGTCGCGCCCCGGCTCGACGCCGTACGCGCCGAGCACGGGGTGGCGCCGGACCCCGGTCTCGCCAGGCTGACCTCGGGACTGGTGCTGAGCGACGCGCCGCCGTCGTTCCGGAGCCCGCAGTCGCCGCTCCGGCTCGAGCCGACCCACTACCGATCGACCGACGCGCCGTCCGACGACCGGCGCACGGACCGGCCGCGCATCTACGTCACCCTCGGCACGATCTTCAACGCCGCGTCGGGCGATCTCTTCGAGCGCATCCTGACCGGGCTCGCCACCCTCGGCGTGGACGTCGTGGCCACGGTCGGGCGACGGACCGACCCGGCCGACCTCGGTCCCCAGCCGCCGCACGTGCGGGTGGAGCGCTTCGTCGCGCAGCACGAGCTCCTGCCGCACGTCGACCTGGTCGTCTCGCACGGGGGCTCGGGGAGCCTGATGGCGACGCTCGCCCACGGGGTGCCGTCCCTGCTCCTGCCCCTGGGGGCCGACCAGCCGCACAACGCCGGGCGCGCCGCCGAGCTGGGCCTCGCCGCCGTGCTCGACGCCTCCACCGTCGGGCCCGCGGAGGTCGCGTCGGCCGCGCGCGAGCTCCTCGCCGACCGAGCGGTGCGGGAGCGGTGCGCGCCGTCGCCGGGGAGCTGCGCGCCCTGCCCGACACGTCGCTCGCCGTCGCGGCGCTGGAGCGCGCCGCGTCCTGACTCGCGCCACGAGCCGTGCCGGAGCCGCGTCCGTGTAGTGCCTCCGGCACCCGCGCGCAAGTCGGGAGACCCCCGCGTGAGGTGGCTCTTCTCACATGTGGTAGCCCGCACTCCTGCCGTTTTGTTCTCCCGTTCACAAACTCCTACAGTGGCGGGGTCCACGCGAGGTTCGCTGGGACTGGAAAGAAGCAGCTGTGACCGCACGGACCCCCGACTCCTCCCGGGACATTCCCGAGGCGACCGTCGCCAGGCTTCCCGTGTATCTGCGAGCCCTGACCGGCCTTGCCGAGGGCGGCACCACCACCTGCTCCAGCGAGGAGCTCGCGGCGACCGCGGGCGTCAACAGCGCCAAGCTCCGCAAGGACCTGTCCCACCTCGGCAGCTACGGCACCCGCGGCGTGGGCTACGACGTGGAGTACCTCCGCTACCAGATCGCCCGCGAGATCGGCCTGACCCAGGACTGGCCCGTCGTCATCGTCGGCATCGGCAACCTCGGCCACGCCCTGGCCAACTACTCCGGCTTCCGCAGCCGCGGCTTCCGGGTCGTCGCCCTCCTCGACGCCGACACGGCGCGACACGACGAGGTCGTCGCCGGCCTCGAGGTCCGCTCCTTCGAGGACCTCGAGTCGATCGTGTCCGAGAAGGCCGTCTCGATCGGTGTCATCGCGACCCCCGCCGTCGCCGCCCAGGCGGTCGCCGACCGGATGGTCGCCGCCGGCATCACCAGCATCCTCAACTTCGCCCCGGCCGTCCTGACGGTGCCCGACGGCGTCGACGTCCGGAAGGTGGACCTCTCCATCGAGCTCCAGATCCTGGCCTACCACGAGCAGCGCAAGTCGGTCACGCCCGGATCGGAGGTCGTGTCGTGAGCGTGCTCGTGGTGGGGATCTCCCACAAGTCCGCCCCGGTCGGGCTCCTCGAGCGGCTCGCCCTCGACGGCGACGGCACGGTCAAGCTGATCGACGACGCGATGGCCGGCGAGCACGTCTCGGAGGCGACGGCCATCGTGACCTGCAACCGCCTCGAGGTCTACGCCGAGGTCGACCGCTTCCACGGCAGCGTGGAGGACCTGTCGGGCCTCCTGGTCGCGCGGGCCGAGCAGCCCGCCGAGGCGCTGCTGCCCCACCTCTACGTCCACTACGACGAGGGTGCGGTCTCCCACCTGTTCCAGGTCGCCGCGGGCCTCGACTCGATGGTCGTCGGCGAGGGCCAGATCCTCGGCCAGACCCGTGAGGCGCTGCGCGTCGGGCAGGAGAACGGCACCGTCGGCCCGGCGCTCAACACGCTCTTCCAGCAGGCGCTGCGCGTGGGCAAGCGTGCCCACGCCGAGACCGACATCGACCGTGCCGCCCCCTCTCTGGTCACCGCCGCCCTCGAGCGCAGCTCGGTGTCGGTCGCCGGAGCCCGCACGCTCGTGATCGGCGCCGGCGCGATGGCCTCCCTCGCGGTCGCCCACCTCTCGCGCAGCGGCGCCGCCAGCATCGCGGTGCTCAACCGCACGGCCGGTCGCGCCGACCGGCTCGCCGACGAGTACGGCGCCGCGTCGGTGCCGCTGACGGCCCTCGGCGAGGAGCTGGCCACCGCCGACCTCGTCATCTCGTGCACCGGCGCCCCGGAGCCGCTGGTCCGCCTCGGCGACGTGGTCACCGCGCGCGGCTCGAGCGACCGGCCGCTCACCGTCATCGACCTGGCCCTGCCCCACGACGTCGACCCGTCGCTCGGCGACCTGCCCGGGGTCGAGCTGATCAACCTGGCCGGGCTCGCCGACGAGCTGCGCGGCCTCGAGGCCACCGCCGGCGTCGACGACGTGCGCACCATCGTCGGGCAGGAGATCAGCGCGTTCCTCGCCGTACGACGCCAGGCGAGCGTGACCCCCACCGTGGTCGCCCTCCGCTCGATGGCCACCTCGGTCGTCGACGCCGAGATGGACCGGCTGTCCACCCGACTGCCCGACCTCGACGACGCCACCCGCGCGGAGGTCCTGCACACCGTGCGCCGGGTCGCCGACAAGCTCCTCCACGAGCCCACCGTCCGGGTCAAGGAGCTCGCCGACGCCGAGCCGGCCGTGTCCTACACCGCCGCGCTCGCCGAGCTGTTCCGCCTCGACCCCGAGGCCGTCGACGCCATCTCGCGAGCGGAGGGACAGCAGTGAGCACCCCACGACGTTCTTCTCCCCCGCTGCGCTCCCCCGAACGACGCCGCGAGGACCCCGCATGAGCAGCCAGCAGACCCGGCCGCTGCGCCTCGGCACCCGCGCCTCGGCCCTCGCCACCACCCAGTCGGGGCTCGTCGCCGACCTCGTCCGCCGACGGCTCGGCCGCGAGGTCGAGCTCGTCGAGGTCTCCACCGAGGGTGACCGCAGCGCGGCCCCGCTCGCCCAGATGGGCGGCACGGGTGTGTTCGTCAGCGCCCTGCGCGACGCCCTCCTCGACGGACGTGTCGACTTCGCGGTGCACTCGCTCAAGGACCTGCCCACCACCCCCGCCGACGGCATCGCCCTGGCCGCGATCCCGCCCCGGGAGGACCCCCGCGACGTCGTCGTCGCCCGTGACGGCCTCACCCTGGGCGAGCTGCCGGCCGGCAGCCGCCTCGGCACCGGATCGCCGCGCCGCGTCAGCCAGCTCGCGGCCCTCGGCCTGGGCCTGGAGCTGGTCGGCATCCGCGGCAACGTCGACACCCGCATCCGCAAGGTCCGCAGCGGCGAGGTCGATGCGATCGTGCTCGCCCGGGCCGGCCTGTCCCGTCTCGGCCGCCTCGACGAGGCCACCGAGGTGCTCGACCCGCTCCAGATGCTGCCGGCACCCGGTCAGGGAGCCCTGGCCGTCGAGTGCCGCTCCGACGACGCCGAGCTGGTCGAGGCGCTGGCACGACTCGACGACCCCGCCACCCGCGCCGCGGTCACGGCTGAGCGCGCGGTCCTGTCCACCCTCGAGGCCGGCTGCTCGGCTCCGCTGGGTGCCCTGGCCGACGTCGTCGAGGGAGAGGCCGGCGAGGAGCTCTGGCTGCGCGCCGTGGCCCTCTCCGAGGACGGCGGCCTCTCCGTGCGCAGGAGCGCCACCGGCCCGGTCGACGAGCCCGCACGACTCGGTACACGCCTCGCGAGCGAGATGCTCGACGAGGGAGCAGCAGACCTGATGGAAGCACCACCAGTGAGGAATCAGCACGCATGACGCGAGTACAGACCCCCCAGGCCAGCACCGCGCCCACCCCGGCCCAGGGTTGGGTGTCGTTCGTCGGCAGCGGACCGGGTGACCCCGGCCTGCTCACGGTGCGCGCCGTGGAGCTCCTCCAGAGTGCCGAGGTGATCGTCACCGAGGCCCCCGAGCACGTCGCCCTGGTCCGTTCGGTCCTCGGCCTCGTCGAGGGCCCGGACGGCTTCGAGGCAGGCCCCGAGATCGTCGACGGCGGCTTCGGCGAGGACGGCCAGCCGCTCACCCACGCCGCCCGCGCCAAGGTCGTGGTGCGCCACGGCAAGAAGCAGCGCGTGGTCCGCCTGATGACCGGTGACCCGTTCCTCTACGCCTCCGGTCCCGAGGAGGCGCAGGCCTGCGTGAAGGCGGGCGTCGGCTTCGAGGTCGTCCCCGGCGTCTCGTCGGTGAGCGCGGTCCCGGCCTACGCCGGCATCCCGCTGACCACCAAGCGCCACCGGGAGATGGCCGTCGTCACCTGCGGCGAGAAGGTCGACTGGAGCGTCTACGCCGACGACCGCACCCTCGTGCTGCTCTCCGGCGTCGGCAGCATCGGCGAGACCGCGGCCGCCCTCGTCGAGGCCGGCCGCTCGCCCGAGACGCCCGTGGCGATGACCCAGGTCGGCACCACGACCGAGCAGCGCACCCTCATCTCCACCCTCGCCAACGTGGCCGCCGACGTGCGGGCCGCCCGCGTCGCGCCGCCGGCGATCACGGTCATCGGCGACGTCGTCGACCTGCGCCAGACGCTGTCGTGGTTCGAGACCAAGCCGCTCTTCGGCTGGCGCGCCCTGGTGCCCCGCACCAAGGAGCAGGCGGGCTCGCTCTCGCGCCGCCTGCGCGAGTACGGCGCCGTGCCCGAGGAGGTGCCGACCATCTCGGTCGAGCCGCCGCGCAACCCGCTCCAGATGGACAAGGCCGTGCGCGGCCTCGTCGAGGGACGCTACGAGTGGATCGCCTTCACCTCGGTCAACGCCGTCAAGGCCGTGCGCGAGAAGTTCGAGGAGTACGGCCTCGACGCCCGCGCGTTCTCCGGGCTGAAGATCGCCGCGGTGGGCGACAAGACCGCCCAGGCGATCGCCGACTGGGGCCTGCGCGCCGACCTGGTGCCGTCCGGTGAGCAGTCCGCCGCCGGCCTGCTCGAGGAGTGGCCGCCCTACGACGAGGTGCTCGACCCGATCAACCGGGTCTTCCTGCCCCGCGCCGACATCGCCACCGAGACCCTCGTCGCCGGCCTGGTCGACCTCGGCTGGGAGTGCGACGACGTCACGGCCTACCGCACGGTGCGCGCCACGCCGCCGCCAGCGCCCGTCCGCGACGCGATCAAGACCGGCAAGTTCGACGCGGTCGTGTTCACCTCGTCCTCCACGGTGCGCAACCTCGTCGGCATCGCCGGCAAGCCGCACCCCTCGACGGTCATCGCGGTCATCGGCCCGCAGACCGCCAAGACCGCGGAGGAGCACGGCCTCCGGGTCGACGTGCTCGCTCCCACGCCCGACGTCGAGGTGCTCGTCGACGCGCTGGCCGACTTCGGTGCCGCCCGGCGCCTGGCGATGGTGGAGGCCGGCGAGCAGGTGACCCGCCCGAGCGAGCGCACCGCGTCCGGGCGCCGCAAGGCCCGCGCCAAGTAGTCGACCGACACCCGCAGCCGCCGCTGGGGAAGGATGGACCCGTGACCGACGACCACCACGTCCAAGGACCGACCATCCGCCCCCGGCGGCTGCGACGCACGCCCGCGCTGCGCCGGATGGTCGCCGAGACCCACGTCGTGCCCAGCTCGCTGGTCCTGCCGGTCTTCGTGCGCGAGGGACTGGCCGAGCCGCACCCGATCTCGTCGATGCCCGGCGTCGTGCAGCACTCGCGCGACTCCCTCAAGCAGGCGGTCACCGAGGCGGCCGAGCTCGGCCTCGGTGGCGTGATGCTCTTCGGCATCCCCGAGCACAAGGACGCGACGGGCTCCGGGGCGATCGACCCCGGCGGGGTGCTCAACCTCGCCATCACCGACGTCGTGGCCGAGGTGGGCGACCAGCTCACCGTCATGTCCGACCTCTGCCTCGACGAGTTCACCGACCACGGCCACTGCGGCCTGCTCACGCCGGACGGCGAGGTCGACAACGACCAGACCCTGGCCGCCTACGCGCAGATGGCCCTCGCCCAGGCCGCGGCCGGCGTCGACATGGTCGGCCCGAGCGGGATGATGGACGGCCAGGTCGCGGTCGTGCGCCGCGCGCTCGACGTCGCCGCGCACAGCGACGTCTCGGTGCTGGCCTACTCCGCCAAGTACGCCTCCGCCTTCTTCGGCCCGTTCCGCGAGGCCGTGGACTCCTCGCTGGTCGGTGACCGACGCACCTACCAGCAGGATCCGGCCAACGCGCTCGAGGGCGTCCGGGAGGTGCTCCTCGACGTCGCCGAGGGTGCCGACATCGTCATGGTGAAGCCGGCCCTGCCCTATCTCGACGTCGTGCGCCGGGTGCGCGACGCGGTCGACGTGCCCGTCGCCGCCTACAACGTCTCCGGCGAGTACGCCATGCTCGAGGCCGCCGCGGCCAACGGCTGGATCGACCGGGAGGCGGCGATCCTGGAGACGCTCACCTCGATCCGTCGCGCGGGCGCCGACGTCATCCTCACCTACTGGGCCTCCGAGGCCGCCCGCCTGCTGCGCCGCTGACCTGGTCCGTCGACCGCTCGCGGGTCAGGGGTTGAGCAGGGCCGCGATGCAGGCGTCGAGGCGGAGCGGGTCGGACACCAGGCACTGGGCGTGCGCCTGCGCCCAGGTGAGCGTCTGACCGATCGGCTGCGTCGGGACGAGCGTCGGGACCGTGGTGGGCACCGAGGTCGGGGTCTGGGTCGGGGTCTGGGTCGGGGTCGCCGTGGGGTCCTTCGTCGGCGACTGCGTGGGCGTCTGCGTCGGATTCTGGGTCGGCGTCTGGGTGGGGGTCTGGGTGGGCGTCTGCGTCGGATTCGGCGTCGGCGTCTGGGTGGGCGTCGGGTCCTTGGTGGGCGACGAGTCGCCGTCCCCGCCGCCACCGTCGTCGACGCCCTGGCCGCCGCCCGCGCCGTCGTCCCTCCCGCCGCCCTGGCCGCCGCCCCGGCCGGGGCCGCCGGTCGAGGTGGTGCTCGGGGAGGCGGAGACGGTGCCGGGGGGCAGGCTGAGGCTCGGGACGGCGCTGAAGTCGCCGTCGAGGTAGGCCCGCATGACCTCCAGCACCAGGTCGACGTAGTCGTTGGAGTGGTTGTAGCGGTAGACCGAGGCACGCTGGCCCTGCTCGCCCGACAGGTCGTCGTCGCCGGAGCAGAGGTAGACGGCCGTGGCGAGCGCGGCGTCGTCGACGTCCTGGGGGTCGCGGGTGCCGTCGGCGTCGCCGTCCACGCCGACGACCGACCAGGTCGAGGGGATGAACTGCATGGGCCCCACCGCGCGGTCGAAGCGGGTGTCACCGTCGTACTGCCCGGCGTCGGTGTCGACGATGCGCTGGGTGTCGCCGGTGCCGTCGAGCGCGACGCCGACGATGCCCGGGCGGGCCACGCCGTCCTCGTCGAGGGCGCTGCCCCCGAAGCGGCCGTGGTCGGACTCGACGCGCCCGATGGCGGCGACGAGCTCCCACGGCAGGTGGCACCCCGGGTCGGCCTTGTTGATCACGGCCTCGGCGCGCTGGTAGGCCGACAGCGCCGCCTGCGGGATGTCGCCCGCGGTGTCGGCGGAGAGGGTGGCGGTGCGGCTCACGGCGTCGCCCACGCTGGCGGGCGCCTCGATGGCGGCCTCGGGCAGCGCGGTGCCGTCGGGGAGCGTGCGGGAGCCGTCGGGGTCGGCGGTCGCGGTGCCGACGCCCGCACCGGAGAGGCTCGCCGTCCACGCCGCGGAGAGCACCGCCAGCGGGACGATGGCGATCGCGCGGCGCAGCCTGGCCGGACCCGCCATGCGCACCCCCTCGGTCGTCGTTCCCACCAAGTTACGCGTGCGCGGGCTGTGCGCCAACCCACACCCGGCCACCGGGGGCGGGCGCCGACTGGGTATCCCTTGCACACCTGCGTGACAATGACCCGGTGACCCCCGCGACCACATCCGCGACCACCACCTCGAGCACAGCGGCCAGTGAGGCCTGGTTCGAGCGTGCCCGTGCCGTGACGCCCGGCGGCGTGAACTCGCCGGTCCGCGCGTTCACCGCGGTCGGTGGGACGCCACGCTTCATCACCTCCGCGTCCGGGGCCTGGCTCACCGACGCCGACGGCAACGCCTACGTCGACCTGATCTGTTCGTGGGGCCCGATGCTGCTCGGTCACGCCCACCCCGAGGTGCAGGCGGCCGTGGCGGCCGCCGTGGCTCGCGGCACGTCCTACGGCACCCCCACCGAGCCCGAGGTCGAGCTGGCCGAGGAGATCGTGGCCCGCACCCCGGTCGAGCGGGTCCGCCTCGTCTCCTCCGGCACCGAGGCGACCATGTCGGCCATCCGCCTGGCCCGTGGGGCGACCGGTCGCGACCTCGTCGTGAAGTTCGCCGGCTGCTACCACGGCCACGTCGACCCGCTGCTGGCCGAGGCCGGCTCCGGCGTGGCGACGCTCGCCGTCCCCGGCACCAGCGGGGTGCCGGCCTCGTCGGCTGCGGAGACGCTGGTCCTGCCCTACAACGACCGCGAGGCGGTCCGGGCGGCCTTCGAGGTCCACGGCCCGCGCATCGCCTGCCTGATCACCGAGGCCTCGCCCGGCAACATGGGCGTCGTCCCGCCGGCCCCGGGGTTCAACGCGTTCCTCGCCGAGACCTGCCGGGCGCACGGCGCGCTGTTCATCAGCGACGAGGTGATGACCGGCTTCCGCGCCACCGCGCAGGGCGGCTGGGGGCTCGACGGGGCGATCGAGGGGTGGGCGCCCGACCTGATGACCTTCGGCAAGGTGATGGGCGGCGGCTTCCCGGCCGCGGCCTTCGGCGGCCGGGCCGACCTGATGGCCCACCTCGCGCCAGAGGGCCGCGTCTACCAGGCCGGCACGCTCTCGGGCAACCCGGTCGCGACCACGGCGGGGCTCGCCACGCTGCGGCTCGCGACCCCCGGGGTCTACGTGCAGCTCGACGCCACCGCGCGGACGATCCGCGCCGCCGTGGCCGAGCACCTCGAGGCGGCCGGCGTCCCCCACGTGGTCCAGACGGCCGGCACCATGTTCTCGGTGTTCTTCCGTGAGGCGCCGGTCCGCGACTTCGCCGAGGCGAGCGGGCAGGACACCGCGGCGTACGCCGCGTTCTTCCACGCGATGCTCGACCGCGGCGTCTACCTGCCGCCCTCGGCCTACGAGGCGTGGTTCGTCTCCGCCGCCCACGACGAGCGGGCGGTCTCCACCGTCATCGAGGCCCTGCCGGCCGCCGCCGCCGCGGCCGCAGCGGCGGGAGGTCACTGACATGGGTGTCCAGACGATCGTCCACCTGCTGCGCCACGGTGAGGTGCACAACCCCGACGGCGTGCTCTACGGCCGGATGGACGGCTTCCACCTCTCCGAGCTCGGCCAGCAGATGGCACGGCGCGTCGCCGCGACCATCGGCGACCGCGACATCGTGCACCTGCGCACGTCGCCGCTGGAGCGGGCGCAGGAGACCCTCGCGCCCCTCGCGACCCGGCTCGGGATCACCCCGCAGATCGACCCACGGGTCATCGAGTCCGGCAACAAGTTCCAGGGCGTCGACTTCAGCGCCGGCGCGATGACGTTCGTCAAGCGCCCCGACCTGCTGCGCCACATGTACAACCCGTTCCGACCGTCGTGGGGCGAGCCCTACGACGAGATCGCCGGGCGGATGGTGGCGGCGGTGCACGACGCCCGCGACGCGGCCGTCGGCCACGAGGCGGTGGTGGTCTCCCACCAGCTGCCGATCTGGACGACGCGGCTGTTCCTGGAGAAGCGCAGCTACCTCCACCACCCCAAGACCCGCCAGTGCACGCTGTGCTCGCTCACCAGCGTCGTGTTCGACGACGACCGGATGGTGCAGATCCGCTACTCCGAGCCGGCCGGCGACCTGATCCCGGTGGCCGACCGGTCCGCGCCGTTCTCCGCCGGTGGCGCTCCCCGGGAGGACCGGCCCTGACGCTCGTCCGCCCCCTCCTGAGGCTCCTCGTGGGCCTGGCCTGCCTGCTCGCGCTGGTGGGCTGCTCCAGCCTGTCCGGCACCGGCGACAAGGGCTACATCTCCGGCACCGGCGTCCCGACCGAGGTGGCCCCCGCCGACCGCGGCGAGCCGGTCTCGCTGACCGGCACCGACCTCGACGGCGAGGAGGTCCACCTCGCCGACCTGCGAGGCGCGCCGGTCGTGGTCAACGTGTGGGCGTCGTGGTGCCCGCCGTGCATCCGCGAGCAGCCCGACCTCAACGAGGCGGCCGAGGCGCTCGGCGACGACGTGGAGTTCCTCGGTCTCAACATCCGCGACGCCTCGCGCGACGACGCGGCCGCC
The DNA here is from genome assembly GCF_059621125.1 of Nocardioides sp. Z35_8. Taxonomy (NCBI): domain Bacteria; kingdom Bacillati; phylum Actinomycetota; class Actinomycetes; order Propionibacteriales; family Nocardioidaceae; genus Nocardioides; species Nocardioides sp. Z35_8. The sequence continues at coordinate 1,478,822 of NZ_JCAQIE010000001.1, forward strand.
TACGTCCGCGACCTCGAGGTGCCCTACCCCTCGATCTACTCCGCCGACGGTGCCGCCCTGCTGCCGTTCGCGGGCACGCTGACGCCGCGCTCCATCCCGAGCACGGTCGTCCTCGACCGCGAGGGCCGCGTCGCCGCCTCGGTCAACGGCCGGGTGCCGACCACGCAGACGCTGGTCTCGCTCGTCGAGGCGGTGCTCGATGAGTGACTGGTTCCAGGAGACGGCGCTGTCCGGGTCGATGGTGCTCGCCCTGCCCGTCGCCCTCGCTGCCGGCCTGATCTCGTTCTTCAGCCCGTGCGTCATCCCGCTGCTGCCGGGCTACCTGTCCTACGCCACCGGCATCTCCGGCGGCGAGCTCGACCAGGCCCGCCGCAGCCGCATGGTGTTGGGCGCGACGCTCTTCGTGCTCGGCTTCTCGGTCGTCTTCGTGCTGCTGGGCAGCCTCACCGGTGCCGCCGGCGCGTGGCTGTTCACCCACACCCGCCAGCTCAACCTGGTGCTGGGCGTCATCACGATCCTGCTGGGCGTCGCGTTCCTGGGCGCCTTCGGCTTCCTCCAGCGCGACTGGCGCATCCACAAGGTGCCCGCCGTGGGGCTCGCCGCCGCACCGCTGCTCGGCTTCCTGTTCGGCGTCGGCTGGACGCCCTGCGTCGGCCCGACGCTGGCGGCGATCAACGTGCTGTCGGTCAACGAGGCCACCGCCGGCCGCGGCGCGCTGCTGTCGGCCGTCTTCGCGCTCGGCCTCGGCCTGCCCTTCATCGCCGCCGCGCTGGCCTACCGCCGGATGCTCGGCGCGTTCGCCGTCATCCGGCGCCACCAGGTGCTGGTCGTACGCCTCGGCGGGGTGATGATGATCGCCGTCGGCATCCTGCTCGTGACCGGCTGGTGGGACCGCATCGTGCAGTGGCTCCAGCTGCAGGTCGTCCAGGGATTCGCGGTGCCGGTGTGACCGACCTCCAGCAGCGACCCTCCGACGACCGGCAGGCCACCGCGCTGCCCACCGACCTCACCGCTCGCGAGCTCGGCCGGTGGACGTGGCGCCAGCTGACGTCGATGCGCACGGCTCTCGTGCTGCTCCTGCTGCTCGCGCTCGCCGCGATCCCGGGGTCGGTGATCCCCCAGGAGAACATCGACTCGCTGGCCGTCAGCCAGTGGCGCGACAACCACCCGCAGCTGGCCCCGATCTGGGACCGGCTCGACCTGTTCAACGTCTACGGGTCGGTGTGGTTCGCCGCGATCTACATCCTGCTGATGATCTCGCTGATCGGCTGCATCATCCCGCGCCTGTTCGTCTACGCCCGCGCCCTGCGCGCCCGGCCGCCCAAGGCGCCCCGCCACCTCTCCCGCCTGCCGGAGAGCACGTCGTACACCACCGACGAGGACCCCGACGTCGTGCTGGCCCGGGCCGCCGACGTGGTGCGGAGGCGTCGCTTCCGCGTCGACCACGTCGCCGGGTCCGACGCGGTCGCCGCCGAGCGCGGGCACCTCCGCGAGGCCGGCAACCTGCTGTTCCACCTCGCCGTCATCGTCGTGCTGGTCGGCGTGGCCGCCGGGAGCCTGTTCGGCTACAAGGGCGGCGTCATCCTGCTCAACGGCGACGACTACGGGTTCTCCAACAACCTCACCCAGTACGACGACTTCGCGCCGGGCGCGCTCTTCGACCCCGACGTCATGGAGCCGTTCTCCTTCAGCATCACCGACTTCGACGTCGACTGGCTCACCGAGGGCGAGCGGGCCGGGATGGCCCGCGAGTTCGTCGCCGAGATCGACTACGAGACCGAGCCGGGCGGCGAGACCAAGCGCTACGACCTCCGGGTCAACCACCCGCTGACCATCGGCGGCACCGACGTCTTCCTCATCGGCCACGGCTACGCGCCCGTGATCACGATCCGCGACGGGGAGGGCGAGGTCGCCAAGAGCGGCCCCGTGGTCTTCCTGCCGACCAACGCGCAGACCTTCGAGTCCTTCGGCGTGGTCAAGGCGCCGTTCGCGCGCCCGGGCCAGATCGGGCTCGAGGGCGCCTTCTACCCGACCTTCGCGATGGGACGCGACGCCGACGGCAACCTGACCATGCCCGCCTCGGTGTGGGGCGACGCCCTCGATCCGTTGCTCTCGATGAGCCTCTGGACCGGCGACCTGGGCCTGGTCGACGGCAGCGCCTCGTCCGTCTACGTCCTCGACAAGGCCGACGCCACGCAGGTGATGAAGGCCAATGGCCAGCCGTTCCGGCTCGACCTGCGCCCCGGCGAGACCGTGACGCTTCCCGACGGGCTCGGCACCGTGACGTTCGAGGGGCTCCAGCGCTGGAACAAGATCCAGATCAGCCGGTCGCCGGGCAAGCTGGTCGCCCTGGCCGGGGTGGTCCTCGCGCTGCTGGGACTGCTGGGCTCCCTCTTCGTGCGCCCGCGGCGCCTGTGGGTGCGCGCGCGCCGGCAGGACGACGGGAGCACACTGGTGGAGCTGGCCCGGCTCGACCGGTCGTCGGCGGGCGATCCCGAGGACGGGGCCGCCGAGCTGGCCGCGATCGTCGACGACCTGCAGCACCCGACCGGCACCACCCGGACGAACAGCACCACCACCACCAAGGATGAGGAGCAGTCGTGACCGACGCACAGTGGGAGGTGTTCAGCTACCAGGGCGTCATCGCCGCCGCGGTGCTCTACTTCCTCGCGATGCTGGCCTACTTCTTCCAGCTGGCCGGCCTGCGCACCGTGGGCAGGGCCGAGCCGGTGGCGGCAGGCGTCGGTGTGGGAGCCGGACGCGGCACCGAGTCAGTCGGCGCCGGGCCGAGCACCGGGCCGAGCACCGGGCCGAGCACCGGGGCCGCCGACGGCGGACGCCGCACCGAGGTGGCCGCCCGCCTCGGGCTGGTGCTGACCGTCTTCGCGGTCCTCGTGCACCTCGTCGCCCTCGTCGCCCGTGGCCTCGCGGCGGACCCCAACCGGGTGCCGTGGGGCAACATGTACGAGTTCACGATCTCCGGCACCTTCGTGGTGGCGCTGATCTTCGTGCTGGCCACGCTGCGTCTCGACATCGAGTGGCTCGGCCCGCTGGTGACGACGTTCGTCGTGGCCGCGCTCATGGCGGCCTTCCTCGGCCTCGACGACGCCCTGCTGCCCCTGCCCGACGCCCTGAACTCGCCGTGGCTGGTCATCCACGTGGTCTCGGCGGTGATCGCGACCGGGGCGTTCACCATCGGCGCGCTGCTGTCGGGTCTCTACCTGGTCAAGGCCCGCTCGTCGGCCACCACCGGCTACCTCGCCCGGGTGCCCGAGCCCAAGGTGCTGGACCGGCTGTCCTACCGGATGCACGCCTTCGGCTTCCCCGTGTGGACCTTCGCGGTCCTCATCACCGGGCCGATCTGGGCCCACCAGGCGTGGGGCGCCTACTGGAACTGGGACCCGAAGGAGGTGTGGGCCTTCATCACCTGGGTGGTCTACGCCGCCTACCTGCACGCCCGCGCGACGGCGGGCTGGCGCGGGCGCAACGCGGCGATCCTGGCGCTGGTGGGAGCCGCGACGCTGTGGTTCAACTTCATCGGCATCAACTTCTTCAGCAGCACCAGCCAGCACTCCTACGCCGAGGGCGCCGCGCCGGAGACGTCAGTCGTCGTCGGGGTCGCGCGGACGGTCGAGTCCGCGGAGGAAGTCGGGGTCGTCGTCGGGTCCGATCACCCGCGGGCGCGGTGACGTGCCGCCGTCGAGGCGGCGCAGCGTCAGCCTGACCAGGAACCACACGACGATCGCGATGGCGGCGACGACGAGCAGGACCTTCAGCATTCCTCCAATGTAGTGGGGGGCGCCTAGTCTGGTGTCGTGAAGGAGTTCGTCGTCTACACCGCCATGCGGGTCCTGTTGTTCCTGGCGTCGTTCGGCGTCGTCGTCGGCGTCATGGCCCTGTTCCTCGATGGCCGCTACAACCTGTTCTGGGCCGTGATCGCGGCCTTCCTGATGTCGGGCATCGCGTCCTACTTCATCCTCGACCGCCAGCGCGAGGCCTTCGCCCGGCGGGTCGAGGAGCGCGCCTCGCGGGCGTCGGCGGCCTTCGAGGCCCGCAAGGCCCGCGAGGACGAGGAACGTCCCGGCGCCGAGCGCGACTGAGGCAGGACCGATCCGCCGTGGCGCCGCTGCGGGTGGACCGGCGCCGAGCGCTCGCGTGGCGCCTGCGCCGTCAGCACCTGCTCGTCGGCGCCGCCGACGCCACTGAGGTCGTCCGGACGCTGGCCGCGGTCTCGGTCTTCGGCGCCGACCCCGACCTGTCCGTGCGCCGGCGCCTGGCCGCCCCCGGGGCGCCGGGGGAGGTGCAGCGGGCCCTGGCCGACGGCCGGCTCGTGCGGACCTTCTCCTTCCGCGGGTCGGTGCAGCTGATGGCACCCGAGACCGCCGGCGTCTACCTCGCGCTCCGCTCGGCGGGGCGGCAGTGGGCGCTGCGGAGCTGGGTCGAGCACTACCGGCTCGCGCCCGAGGACTGGCCCGACCTGCGCGCGATCGTCCGCGATGTCGTGGCCGACGGTCCCGTCTCCCCGCAGGCGGTCGCCGACGTGCTCGCCGGCTCCGCTCGCTTCGCCCACCTGGCGCGCGAGTTCGCCGAGCCCAACCACACGTTCCTCAAGCCCTTCGCGTGGCAGGGTGACGTCGTGCTCGGCCCGGACCTGTCCGCACTCGACCTCCAGAGCCCCGCGGCCGCGCCCGGGTGGGCCGGTGTCCCCGACCTCGAGGAGGCCGGCCCGCGGGCCGTGCTGGAGTACGTCGACGCCTACGGGCCCACCACGCCGGCGCACGTCGAGCACTGGCTCAGCGGGGGCCTCAGCGCCGGCCGACGGCGCCTCCAGCGGTGGTGGGACCAGGTGGGCGACGACCTCGTCGAGGCGGACGTCGAGGGGGAGCGGCGGTGGCTGCTCGCCGGGCACGCCGACGATCTCGCGTCCGCGCGCCCGGAGCCGACCGTGGTGCTGCTGCCCGGCAAGGACGACTGGGTCATGGGACCAGGCACCGACGACACCTGGGTGGTGCCGCCCGCCCTCCGACCGGCGATGACCCGCGGAGCCGCCCCCGTCGTGGTCGACGGCACCGTCGCCGGGACGTGGCGGGTGCGCGGCGACGTGCTGGAGGTGGACGCGCCGCCGGCGCCCGGCCTGGCGGCCGAGGCGACCCGGCTGGGCGCGCTCCTCGGTGCCGACCTGGAGCTCAGAACCCCGTGAGGTTGTAGGGCTGCTCGTCGAGGTCGGCCATCGCGGCGAAGCGTCGGACGGCCTCGTCGGTGCCCTCGACGCGCCCGGCGCGGCGCAGCTGGAGCACCGGCACCGCGCCGAGGAACAGCGAGCCCAGGGTCTCGGCGGTGACCCGGACCTCGCCGGCCCCGTCGGTGGGGACGACCGTGGCGACGCCGGCGGCCGACGTCAGCTCGAAGCTGCCGGCCGCGTGGCCCTGCGGGTCGTCGACCTCGAGCACGACCGTCCCTTCCGCCGCCCACGGGCGCGCCGCGAGCGCGCGCGGGACGTCGAGGACGCGCAGCCACAGGAACTCCCGCAGCGCGGTGGTGCGCACCCGGTTGAGGTCGCTCAGCGCCCACATGAGCGGGTCCTGGGGGTGGAACATGCCGAAGGAGACCGTCCTGACCCGGTCGAGGCCGGCCAGGAACGACCACAGCCCGAGCTGCGCCTCGGTGGTGAGCGCGGCCATCTCCTCCACGTTCACGGAGTCCTTCTCGCCGTGCTTGTAGATGGCGAAGCCGTCGACGCGCCCGTCGTCGCCGACGTGCACGGCGGTGCGGATCCTGCGGTTGCTGCCGCTGCCGTTGAAGTCGTAGGCACCGGAGTGGATGTCCTCGTACTGCGTGGGCCACTCCACCGACCCGCGCTGACGGGCGTGGAAGGCGGTGAAGACCGCCTCGACGTGGGGCCAGGCGTCGGCCGGCTCGAGCAGCTCGACGCGGCCGGGGTCGACGAAGGACCGGAAGGCGAAGCCGGGCGAGGTGTCGACCTCGACGCCGTGCCGGAACGTCGCCGGACCGAAGCCCCACCGGCCGTAGATCGTGGCCTCGGACGCGGTCAGCGCCGCGACCGGGATCCGCTGCTCGACCGCGTCCGCGAGGTCGGCCTCGATCATCCGCCGCAGCAGGCCGCGGCGACGGTGCGCCGGGCTGGTGGTGACGTCGGTGACCATCCGCAGCGGCAGCAGCTCGCGGCCGGCGTTGAGGGTCTTGTCGAGGCTGGCGTAGGTCGCGACGGGCATCGGGCCGGAGCCGAGCTCGGCGTCGGGCAGCCAGGCGCCCCGGACCGTGACCCGGTCCGTGCGGTAGTGCCCGATCCCCCGCTCGACCAGCTCGTCGTCGGGTCGGGGGTCGCGGAAGCCGCGCAGCACAGCGCCGACCCAGCCACGGAGCCGTGCGACGGCCGGCTCCGCGTCGTCGGAGAGGTCGAGGATGGCGAAGTCGTAGTCCACGCCTCAACGCTAGTCAGCGCGGGCGGCCCCCCGCCAACGGGTTACGGCGTCAGGAGAGCACCAGCAGCGGGCCGGCGACCAGCAGCGACCAGAGCAGCTCGGCGGCGCCGGTCGCGGCCAGCACCGGGACGAGCCCGCCGCCGGTGGCCCCGCCGAGCACGGCCCGGGTCGGGGGCAGCGCGCGGGCCAGGAACGCCAGGCCGAGGAGCGCCCACCAGGTGGTGGCGGCCGCGACGGCCACCACCGCGGCGGCGGCGACCAGCACCAGGAACGCGTAGGCGTAGCGGGTGCGCTCGTCGCCGAGGCGCACCGCCAGCGTCCGCTTGCCGGCGACTGTGTCGGTCGGGATGTCGCGGAGGTTGTTGGCGACCAGGATCGCGCACGCCAGCGCACCGATGCCGACGCCGGCGTAGAGCGCCGGCCACTCCCAGGTCCCGGTCTGCACGTAGGTGGTGCCGACGACCGCCACCAGGCCGAAGAAGACGAAGACCATCACCTCGCCGAGGCCGAGGTAGCCGTAGGGCCGCTGCCCGCCGGTGTAGAACCACGCGGCCACCACGCACACGACCCCGACCGCGACGATCCACCACGCGGTCGTGGCGGCGAGCACCAGGCCCGCGGCCGCGGCCACGCCGAAGGCGGCGAAGGCGGCGGCCTTGACCGCACCCGGCGACGCCGCCCCCGAGCCGACGAGGCGCATGGGGCCGACCCGGTCGGCGTCGGTGCCGCGCACGCCGTCGGAGTAGTCGTTGGCGTAGTTGACCCCGACCTGCAGCGCCAGGCTCACCACGAGGGCGAGCAGCGCCTTCCACCACACGGCGTGGTCGACGTACGCCGCGACGCCGGTGCCGGCGAGCACGGGCGCGACCGCCGCGGGGAGGGTGCGCGGCCGGGCGCCGGCGAGCCAGTCAGCGGAGGAGGTCACCGGTGGATTCTGGCAGGGGCCCGTCGGGTTCGAGCATCGTGGGCGGCCCGCCGGCGGCCGCGTCCTCCGGCGCAGGCCCGTCCGCGCGCGCGTCGGCCAGCACGTCGGCGGGCACGTGCTGCTCGAGGAAGCGGCGGCCCGCGTGCGCGGACACGTGCAGCCCGGCGGCGGCGACGACGACGATCACCGCGATCGTCAGCCAGCCGAAGGCCCCCCACTCCATCGCGAGGAAGCCGTAGACCGCGGGCGCCCAGAACCGTCCGAGGGTGCCGCCGAGCTCCGAGACGCCCTGGTAGTCACCGCGGCGACGGGGGTCCATCAGCTCGGCCTCGAGCGTCCACCCCGATGCGGAGAGGTAGAGCTCGGCCCAGGTCAGGACGACGTGACCGAGGAAGAACAGCGCGATGGTGAGCCACCCGGTCGTCTCGTGGGTGGCCAGGGTGACCAGGCAGGTCAGGACGAAGAAGACCGTGGAGAGGCGGACGGCGCGCAGGGCGGTCGTGACGTCGCGGATGCCACGCGACGCCAGGCGCGGCAGCACGATGCACATCACGGTGTTGGTGCCGAAGAGCACCGCCACCAGCACCTTGGGGGCGTCGGTCTCGGTCACCAGCCACACCGGGATGACGGTGTGGAGCAGCACCTGGTTGGTCCACATGACACCGGTGAAGAAGGTGACGGCGATCCAGCTGCGGTTGCGGATCGCCGGGATGCCCTCCGGCTTGGCCCGTGGCTCGGAGCTGCGGACGTCGTGGGTGGCGTCGGGCAGCCGGGGGATGGCGGCGCTGTTGCACAGGAACAGCACCGCGCTCAGGAGCGGCGCCCACCGCAGCGCCTCGGTGCCGAACGCGATCGCCCCCGCCCCGAGGAACGCGCCGATGCTGAAGCCGACGTTGAGCGCGGAGTAGAGGTAGGCGCGCGACTCCACTCGCTCCGACGGGGGGAGGATGTCGATGACGTACGCCCCGTGCGCCGTGCCGCCGAGGGTGCCGGCGACCTCCATCGCGACGGCCAGCGCGACGTACTCGGGGAAGCTGTCGATGAACGGCCACGCCAGGAAGAGCGCACCTTGGCAGGCGGCCGACAAGGTCCACATCCGCTTGGGGCCGAAGTGGTCGACGAGCTTGCCCATCGGCACCGCCACCACGAAGCTCGCGATCGCGGCGATGGTGAGGCCGATGCCCACCTGGCCGAGGGAGAGCCCCACCACGAGGGTGAAGAACACGGCCGATCCCGCGAGGAACGTGCCGTCGCCGGAGGCGAAGAGGAGGGACTGGACCGACAGCCGTCCGGCGAGGGTGGAGGGGGGAGTGGCGTAGTTCTTCAGTGCGGTGAGCATCGCCGGCCATCCTCTCCCGCAGCACCGACGCCCGTCCTGCGATTTTCGGTCGCGTGCGTCACGCCCCGCCTCGTGCGGGGGCTAGATCGCGATCACGACGCCGGCGATCGCCGCGTTGGCCAGGTTGGCGAGCGCGCCGGCGACCAGCGCCCGCACCCCGAGCTGGGCGATCACGCCGCGGCGCTCGGGAAGCAGGGAGCCGAGGGTGCCGATCTGGATGGCGATCGAGGCGACGTTGGCGAAGCCGGCCAGCGCGAACGTCACGACGGCGACGGTGACGGGGGAGAGGCTGTCGATCTCGGGCCCGAAGTTGGCGAACGCGACGAACTCGTTGAGCACCGTCTTCTCGCCGATCCAGCCGCCGGCCTGGCCCGCCTCCGACCAGGGCACGCCCAGCAGCCAGGCGAGCGGCGCCAGGCACCAGCCGAGGATCCCCTCGAAGGTGAGGTCGTCGATGCCGACCCAGGACCCGACGGCGCCCAGGATCCCGTCGGCCAGGGCGATCAGCGCGACGAACGCGATGAGCAGCGCGCCGACGGTGACCGCGATCCGCGCCCCGGCCAGGGTGCCGTGCCCGATGGCGTCGATGACGTTGGTCGACTCCTCGTCGCGCACCGCGCGCACGTCGACCTCCTCCTCGGCGTCGACCGGGGTCGCGCCCTCGAGCTCGTCGTCATCCGGCGTGCTGTCGGGCCACATCACCTTGGCCATCAGCAGCGAGGCGGGGGCGTTCATCACGGTCGCGGCGAGCAGGTACTCCAGGGGAGCCCCCAGCAGCGAGTAGCCCACGAGCGTCGAGCCGGCGGCGGCCGCGAAGCCCGCGGTCATCACGGTGAACAGCTGCCCGCGGCGCAGCGAGCGGAGGTAGGGCGCGATCATCAGCGGCGCCTCGGACTGGCCGAGGAAGATCACCGTCGCGCAGTACATCGACTCGACCTTGCTGATCCCGAGCAGCCTGGAGAGCGCGCCGCCCAGCAGCCAGGTGGCCCACTGCACGACCCTCAGGTAGTAGAGCAGGCCGATCAGCGCGCCCAGGAAGATGATCACCGGGAGCACCTGGAGGGCGAAGATCGTCTGGTCGTCGTCGCCCACCTCCAGCAGGGGGCCGAACACGAAGGTCGTGCCCTCGCCGGCGTAGCCGATGAGGGTGGCCACGCCGTCGGAGACCCACTCGAGGGCGTCCTTGCCCGGGCCCCACCGCAGCACCAGCGCCGCGAAGGCGACCTGGAGGGCCAGCGCGACACCGACGGTGCGCCACGAGATGCCGCGCCGCTGCGTGGACAGCGCGACCGCGATGAGCAGCAGCAGCGCCAGGCCGAGGATCCCCCGCAGGTCCGACATGGCCCTACTCCGGCCGGCGGTCCTGGTCCGGGGCCTCGCCCTCAGGGCGGCCTTGCGCCATCCGCCCGGTGTCGCGGGTGATGCGGTCGGCGCGGCGCCGCTCGAAGAGGAGGATGGCGACCACCACCCCCACCATCACGACGACGGTGACGACCAGCCGGAAGGCGTCCATCCCCCACCATGGCACGCTGACCACGTGGACACGAACCCGCACGACACCACCCGCGACGACCTGCTCGACTGGCTGGAGAGCAAGCGCCGCCACGTCCGGCAGCAGGTCGAGGCGATGCGGATCGAGGACCGGCGCGTCTCGACCCTCCCGTCGGGGTGGACGCCGCTGGGGCTGGTGCACCACCTCACCCACGACGTCGAGCGGCTGTGGTTCCGTGCGGCGGTCGGCGGCGAGCAGGTCGCCCTCCCCGTGGGCTACGACGGCTGGCGGCTCCCGATCGACCTGAGCGACGACGACGTGCTGGGCGCCTACGAGGAGGAGTGCCGGCTCGCGACCGAGGTGATCGCCCGGCGGCCGCTGGACGCGCCGCTGGCGTGGTGGTTCGAGGGCGAGGACCCGCCCTACTCGACGATGCGCGAGGTGCTGCTGCACGTGCTCGTGGAGACCGCGACGCACGCCGGACACCTCGACGCGTGCCGCGAGCTCGCCGACGGCGGCCAGCGGCTGGTGCTCGACCGGCCGGAGTGAGCGGCGCGGGGTGGGCCCCGCCGGCCCCTCAGGCCCCGGGCACCACGCGCATGTCGCGGTCGGCGCCGCCGTCGAGCGCCCGCAGCGCCTCCTGGTAGGCCGCGCTGTCGTGCGCGGCGACGGCGGCCTCGACCGAGTCGAACTCGATGACGACGGTCCGCGTCGCCCGACCGTTCTCGAAGGTCGCCTCGGGCACCCCCCGCACGAGGAACCGCCCACCCGCGGCGACGAGCGCCGGGCCGGCGAGCACGGCGTAGGCTGCGACCTTGTCGGGGTCGTGGACGGCCGTGTAGGTCGTGATCCAGTACGCGCTCATGCGCGCGACCCTACGACGTGGTGCCCGTCGCGCTCGGCGCGGGCGAGCGACTAGCGTTCGGCGTGTGAGTCTCCTGCGTCCCTCCGGCGAGCCCTCGGTCGCGATCAGGCAGCTCTCCCGGTGGCTGGAGGCCGACACCCCGGCCCCGCTGCTCATCGAGACGTCCGGGTCCACGGGGCGGCCCAAGGGCGTCGTGATCCCGCGCCGCGCGGTGCTGGCCAGCGTGGACGCGTCCGCGCGGCGGCTCGGCGCGACCGGCCGGTGGCTGCTCGCGCTCCCCTCGTCGTACGTCGCCGGGGTGCAGGTGATCGTCCGGTCCCTCGTCGCCGGCCACGAGCCGGCGGTCGTCGACGGCCTCGACGTCGCACGGGCGATCGAGGCCGGCCCCGCCGGCGTCCCCGCCTTCGCCTCACTGGTCCCCACCCAGCTGCACCGCATCGTCGCCGACCCCGTGCAGGTCGCCGCGCTCGCCCGCTGTGAGGCCGTCCTCGTCGGCGGAGGCGGGCTCGACCCCGACGTGCGCCGGCGGGCCGAGGACCAGGGCGTCCGCGTCGTCGCGACCTACGGCTCCTCGGAGACCTCCGGCGGCTGCGTCTACGACGGCGTGCCCCTCGACGGCGTCGGGGTGGCCATCGGTGCCGAGGGACGCGTGCGGATCTCGGGCCCCACCCTGTTCAGCCACTACGACGACGACCCGGAGCTGACCGCCGAGTGCGTCGTGGACGGCTGGTTCCTCACCTCCGACGCCGGGCGCCTCGACGCCGACGGCCGCCTCGAGATCATCGGCCGCCTCGACGACGTCGTGGTCAGCGGCGGGGTCAAGATCCCGGCCGCCGCGGTCGCCCGGCGGCTGCGCGAGCACCTGCTGGTGGAGGACGCCGAGGTCATCGGCGTCCCCGACGCCGAGTGGGGCCAGCGGCTGGTCGCCGTGGTGGTCGGCAACGTCCGCGAGGCCGAGCTGCGCGACTGGGTCAGCCTGGTGCACCCCCGGTCGTGGGCCCCGCGGGAGTTCAGGTGGGTCGAGAGCCTGCCGTTGCTGCCCAACGGCAAGGTCGACCGCCAGGCGCTCCGGGACGACCTGTGATGGACGAGCCCTACGTCTTCTCGATCCCGCTGCGCACGAGGTTCCGCGGCATCACCGTGCGCGAGGGCGTGCTGCTGCGCGGACCGGCCGGGTGGGGGGAGTGGTCGCCGTTCCTGGAGTACGACGACCCCACCTCGCGCCCGTGGCTCGTCGCCGCCCGCGAGGCGGCCGACGAGGGCTGGCCGGAGCCGCTGCGCGCCCTCGTGCCCGTCAACGTGACCGTCCCCGCGACCGACCCCGACCGTGCCCACGCGATCGTCACCGCCGGCGGCTGCCGCACCGCGAAGGTCAAGGTCGCCGAGCGGGGTCAGGTCCTCGCCGACGACCTCGCACGGGTCGAGGCGGTGCGCGACGCGCTGGGGCCCGGCGGCCTGGTGCGCGTCGACGCCAACGGGGCGTGGGACGTCGACGAGGCGGTCCGCGCGATCGGCGCCCTCGACCGCGCCGCCGGCGGCCTGGAGTACGTCGAGCAGCCGGTCATGGCGGTCGAGGACCTCGCCGTGGTGCGCCGCCGGGTGGACGTGCCGGTGGCCGCCGACGAGTCGATCCGCCGCGCGGAGGACCCCTACCGGGTGCGTGACCTCGAGGCGGCGGACATCGCCGTGCTCAAGGTGCAGCCGCTCGGTGGGGTGCGCGCCTGCCTGCGGATCGCCGAGGACATCGGTCTGCCCGTCGTGGTGTCCAGCGCCGTCGAGTCGAGCGTCGGCATCGCGGGCGGGGTCGCCCTGGCCGCCGCGCTCCCCGAGCTGCACCACGCCTGTGGGCTCGCGACGGTGCAGCTGCTCACCGACGACGTGGCGACCGAGCCGCTGCTCCCGGTCGACGGGATGCTGCGGGTCGAGCGGCCCGAGGTCGACGAGTCGGCGCTCGTGCGGCTCGCCGCCGCGCCCGACCGGGTCGCCCACTGGCGCGAGCGGCTCGCGGCGGTAGGGCAGGATCGGACCCCGTGAACCCCTCCACCCGCCTGGCCCGCGACGTCGTCACCGCCCTGCGCGGGGCCCGGGTGACGGAGGTCGTGCTGGCCCCGGGGTCGCGCAACGCACCGCTGTCCTTCGCCCTCTACGACGCCGCGCAGGCCGGCGGTCTGCGCCTGCACACGCGCATGGACGAGCGCACGGCGGCGTTCCTCGCGCTCGGCCTCGCCAAGGTCAGCGGCCGGCCGGCGGCGGTGTGCTGCACCTCGGGCACTGCGGTCGCCAACCTGCTGCCCGCAGTCGTCGAGGCCGCGCACGCGGCCGTCCCGCTCGTCGTGGTGACGGCCGACCGCCCGGCCCGGCTGCGCGGCACCGGCGCCAACCAGACGACCGACCAGGCGGGCATCTTCGGGGAGTTCGCGCCGACCCTCGACGTCGCGGCGGCCGACCTCGACGACCTGCTCGCGTTCGTCCGCTCGCACGAGCACCGGCGCCCGGTGCACCTCAACGTCCAGCTCGACGACCCGCTGCTGCCCGACGACGGGTGGGACGGAGGCGACGTGCCGGCGTGGGCCGCCACCGCGGCCCCGCGGGCACCCCGGCCCCTGGAGCTCGCCCTCGGCCCGCGCACCGTGGTGGTCGCCGGGGACGACGCCGGCCCGCCCGCCCGCCAGCTCGCCGAGAGCGCCGGCTGGCCGCTGCTCGCCGAGCCGAGCAGCGGCTGCCGCACCGGTGACGCCGTGGTGCGCACCTACCGGCTCCTGCTCGGCGGCGACCTCGGTCGGCGGGTCGAGCGCGTGGTCGTCCTCGGCCACCCCACCCTGTCGCGCCCGGTGTCGCGGCTGCTGGCCCGCGAGGACGTCGAGGTGGTCTCCGTGCGCCCGCGCGGCATGTGGGCCACGCGTCCGTTCCCGGTGGCCGTCGAGGTCGACGCCCACGACGGCGTGCGCGCGGCCGGCACCGACGACGCGGCCTGGCTCGAGGAGTGGCGCCTCGCGGACCGGTCGGTCTCGCGCGGGCTCGACCGGCTGCTGGCCGCCGAGCCCGACCTCACGCCCTACGAGGTGGCGGGCGCGGTGAGCCGCGCGCTGCCGCCCGGCGGGCTGCTGGTGGTCGGGGCGTCCAACCCGATCCGCGACCTCGACCTGATGGTCGCCCCCTACGAGGTGGGCGGGCGCCGCAAGGTGATCGCCAACCGCGGCCTGGCGGGCATCGACGGCACCGTGAGCACCGCGATCGGCGCCGCACTGGGCCGACCGCGGTCGACGCGCGCGCTCGCGCTGATGGGCGACGTGACCTTCCTCCACGACACCACGGGCCTGTTCCTGGGCCCGCGCGAGGAGCGTCCCGACCTCACGCTCGTGGTGGTCAACGACGACGGCGGCTCGATCTTCGCCACGCTCGAGCAGGGTGCGCCCGAGCACGCCGACCGCTTCGACACCCTCTTCGGCACCCCGCACGGCGTCGACGTCGCCAGCCTCTGCGCGGCGGCGCGGGTGCCCCACCTGCGGGTCACCGGGCTGCCCGAGCTCGAGCAGGCCCTCGCCTCGCCCAACGGCGGGATCGAGGTGGTCGAGGCGCGGGTGCGCCGCGACAACCGCGCCGACCTCGACACAAGAATCCGCGCGCTGGCCCCCTGAGGGGCCAACGCGCGGATCCGGTGGTGCGACGTCGAGCAGTCGATCAGGCCTGCGGGGTCTCCCACACGCGGACCCAGTCGACGTACATGTGCTGCGGCAGCTTCTTGTCGCTCATCTCCAGCGCCTCGTAGTCGGAGGCGAGAAGGCTCAGGATGAGGTACTGCTGCGTCTTGGAGACGCGGGCCGACGTGCGCCAGGTCTCCTTGCCGTCGATGCGGAAGATGATCGTCTTCGGCGTCCACTGGACCGAGAAGACGTGGTAGTTCTTCGACCAGCCGTCGCCCTTGTTCTTCAGGAACGACTTCGAGTCCTTGATCCACGAGCCGGTCTTGATCAGGCGCTTGCCCTTGTACCAGTGGATGAAGCTCGTGAGGCCACCCTGCGGGTGCTTGTCACCGAAGTACTCGATGATGTCGATCTCGTGGCCGTCGCTGCCGGGGCCGTTGCCACCGACGGGCTGCGACCAGAAGCTGGAGTGCTGGCCCTGCGACTTGTGCATCTTGATGCGCGCGGCGGCGACGCCGTACTTGTAGTCGAACATGCCCTCGGTGCCGATGTGGCCGTTGAGGCGGTAGGAGATCTTCTTCTTGAGCTTGCGCGAGGCGGCCTTGCACTTCGTCTTCGTGGACGTGTCCTTGATGACGCTCAGGCGCACGGTGCCACCGGAGACCTTGACGGCCTTCGGGTCGCCCTTGGAGCACTTGCGCTTGCTGTCCGGCTCGTAGTCCTGGCCGCGCATGCTCCACGCCGGGCCGAGCGAGCTGCCCGAGAACTCGTCGGTGAACGTGGGGGTCAGCCACTGAGCGGTGTCGGCGGTGCCGCTGGTGACCTTCTTGAGGCCCTTGAACTTCTGGGCCGTGGCGCGGTAGGTCACGGCGGCGCCGCCGCTGGACACCGCGGCGGTGAAGTTGGCGTCGCCCGACTTCTCCTGCTTGGCGGTGCCGACCTTCTTCCACGAGGTCCCGTCGAGCCGCTCGAGGACGACCTTGCGGCCGACCTTGACCGGCTTGATCGTGGCGGTGACGGCGGCCTTGGCCTGGTCGGCGCTGGCGGTGCGCTTGCCCTGCTGGACGATCTGTGGGAGCACCTCCAGCGAGATCTTCTGGCCGGCCTTGGCGGTCACCGACGTCGACGCGGGCCTCGCCGCGGAGTCGGTGGCCGAGCCGGTCTCGACCGTGAGGAGCAGGGACGCGGGCAGGAGCAGCGCGGCAGCGCTGCCTGCGAGCACGCGGCGTGCAGACATGTAGGACTCTCTTCGTGTCGGGTGCGATTCGGTGTTTCCCCCAGGGCACTCCACCCGTCGGAGGCTGCCCCACCCTAACCTCGTGTCCCGCCAGTTCGGCGATTCGCCGTGCCGGCGGCGGACGTAGGGTCGGCCCATGAGGATCACGAAGTTCGGTCACGCCTGCGTGCGGGTGCAGGGCGACGGCGGCGTCGTCGTCATCGATCCGGGGGTGTTCACCGACCCGGAGGCGCTCGTGGGCGCGGACGCCGTGCTGATCACCCACGAGCACGCCGACCACGTGCACCCCGACCACCTCCGCGGGATCGACGTGCCCGTCTGGACGATCGCCGCCGTGGAGCGGGCGCTGCGCGAGCAGGCGCCCGAGGTCGCCGAGCGGGTGACGGTCGTGCGGCCCGGCGACCGCCTCGAGGTCGCCGGCACGGCGGTGGAGGTCGTGGGCGAGAAGCACGCGGTCATCCACCCCGACTACGACCGCTTCGACAACTCCGGCTACGTCCTGGAGTCCGGCGGGTCGAGCGTCTACCACCCGGGCGACGCGCTCACCCCGCCGGGCCGGGCCGTCGACGTGCTGCTCGCCCCGGTGAGCGCGCCGTGGCTCAAGCTGAGCGAGGCCGTCGACTTCGTGCGGGAGGTCGGCGCGCCGACCTCGCTGGCCATCCACGACCGCATCTACAGCGACATCGGCCTCGACTTCGTCGCCACGCACATGGGCAACCTGCTGCCCGACTCGCAGGCCTACGTGCGCCGCGAGCCGGGTCAGGACCTCTGACCGGAGCAGTCCCGAGCGCTCAGCCGGCGCCGAGCGCGTCGCGCACCGGCACGAACTTCGCCTGCGACTCGGCCAGCTCGGCCTCGGGGTCGGAGCTCGCCACGATGCCGCAGCCGGCGAAGAGCCGCACGCCGCCCTCGACCACCATCGCCGAGCGCAGCGCGATGCCCCACTCGCCGTCGCCGGAGGCGTCCATCCAGCCGACCGGGCCGGCGTAGCGGTCGCGCGGCATCCCCTCGATCTCGGTGATCAGGCGCGTCGCCACCGCGGTCGGGGTGCCGCCCACGGCCGCCGACGGGTGCAGCGACTCGGCGAGCTGGAGCGACGTGGCGGCGTCGTGGACGACGCCGTTGACGTCGGTGGCCAGGTGCATGACGTTGGGCAGGTGGAGCACGAACGGCGCCTCCGGCACGTTCATCGACGAGCAGTGCGGCTCGAGGGCGTCGGCCACCGAGCGCACGGCGTACTCGTGCTCCTCGAGGTCCTTCGACGACCGGGCCAAGGTGGCGGCCAGGGCGAGGTCGCGCTCGTCGTCGCCGGTGCGGCGGATCGTGCCGGCCAGCACCCGGGAGGTCACCAGGCCGCGCTCGCGCCGCACCAGCATCTCGGGGGTCGCGCCGAACAGGCCGTCGACGTGGAAGGTCCAGCACATCTCGTACTGCGCGGCGAGGCGGTGGAGCGGCCAGCGGACGTCGACCGGCTCGTCGGTGGTGGCGATCAGGTCGCGCGCCAGGACCACCTTCTCCAGGTCGCCGTCGGTGATGCGCCGCACCGCGTCGGCCACGACCGACATCCACTCCTCGCCGTTGCGGGCGCCGTCGGAGAACACCAGTCCGACCGGCGGCTCGGGGGCGGGTGCCGGGGCCAGGTCGGGCGCCTCCACGGAGACGGTGGTGAGCCAGGTGCGGTCGCCGCGACGGCCGACGACGACCTGCGGGATCACCAGCACGGAGTCGCCCGGCTCGTCGGCGAACGCGAAGGCGCCGAAGCACACCAGCCCGGTGCCCGGCTCGGCGACGCGGTCGTCGACGTCGGCGCGCGCCACGGTCTCGGCCCACCACTTGACCGCGTCGCTGAAGCGGGTCGGCCCCGAGGTCTCCAGGCGGGCGGCGACGCCCCAACCGACCAGGCCCTCGCCGCGGCGCAGCCAGCTGACCGGCTCGTCGCGCGGCAGCAGGTCGAGGAGGGGGAGGTCGGCCAGGTCCACGGGGACGGTGCGCACGACGAGCGGCGCAGCAGGTCCGGGGCCGGACGCGGGGGTCGTCACGAGGGGGGAGCCTACGCCGCGGCACGGAGGACGAGGACGACAGATCGGCCAAACGGCGAACAGGAGAGGCGTGGGTCACCTACGTTGCCCCGGTAGCCGTCTCACCTAGGAGCCCGCAGGTGCCTGCCCACGAATCTCCTCTCGCACGGTTGGAGCGCCACGCGCGCAACCGCGCGCTGGAGGTCGCCGTCGCCGAGCTGCGAGACGGCGCGTGGACCTCGCTGACCTGGAACGAGCTCTACCGGCGGGCCATCGACGGCGCCGCCGGCATGATCGAGGCCGGCGTCGACCCCGGCCAGGTGGTCGTGATCCGCGTGCCGACGGGCATCCGCCAGCTCGAGATCGAGCTCGCCACCCGCGTGGCCGGGGCCGTGCCGCTGCTCCTGCCCGAGCGCCTGGACCCCGAGGGCGTGCGCCACCTCCTCGACGGCGTCCAGGTCCGTCTGGTCGTGGTCGACGACGAGCGGCGGCTGGCCCTGCTGCGCCGCGCCACGCTCGACGGGGCCCAGCTCTTCGAGTGCGACGAACCCTCGTGGGAGCGGCTGCGCGCCATGGGGCTCGAGCGGCGCAAGCGCCAGCCCGACCTGCTGGGGTGGGTGGCGGGCGCCCGCGCCGACAGCTCCTCCGCACCCGTGCTCGGCCTGCCCCGGGACAAGGGCCTGCCCTGGCTGTTCCGGCCCGAGGCCTCCGGCGCGCTCTCGGACCTGACCGCCGCCGACGTCGTGCTGCTCGTCGGCGAGGCGACCGACCGCTTCACCGCGGTCGCGCGCGACGCCCACCTGACGGCGGGGTGCACCCTCGCGTGGATCGAGTCGGCCGCCGACCTCGAGGGCGCCCTCGCCCACGTCTCGCCGACCCACCTGCTGCTCGACCACGTCACCGCCCGGGCGCTGGAGGGCCTGCTGGAGGCCGCGTCGGTCGACGGGTCGCCCTGGCACGCGACGCCGCGCGAGGTGCTCGACGCCGTGTCCGCCCAGGTGGCCGAGGCGCGCCTGGGCTCGCGGGACAGGAGGCTCGCGGCGGAGGCGTCCGCGCTCGCGCCCTGGTGGGGCGGCCGGCTGCGCGTGCTGGTCATGGACGCCCGGGTCAACCGGACGGTCAGCGCGCTGGCGCGGACGTCGGGCTTCCGGATCGGTCGCGTCGCGCACCACCCCTCGGTCCGGCTCGACCTGTCGCGCGAGCCCGCCGTGGTCGCGGCGCCCGCGGCGCCCGCCGTGGAGGCCGCCTCGACGGCCCTGCCCCGGCGCGGACGCGCGGGCGCGGCCATCGACCCGGCGTTCTCGCTGACCGGGCCCCCCGGCCCCTGACCCCGGCCCTGACCGCGGTCCGGCTCAGGAGCGGTAGACGATGACCTTGTCGCCGATCCGGACGTGGTCGAACAGCCACGCCACCGCGGCGCGGTCGCGCACGTTGACGCACCCGTGGGAGGCGCCGTTGTAGCCGTTGGCCGCGAAGTCGGGGGAGTAGTGGACGGCCTGGCCGCCGGAGAAGAACATCGCGAACGGCATGGGGGTGTGGTAGAGGCTGGAGACGTGGTCGCGCGACTTGCGGAACACCGCGAACGCCCCCTCGCGCGTGGGCAGCTCGTCGGAGCCGAAGCGCACCTCGACGCTCTTGAGGACCACCCCGTCGACGACCCAGCGCAGCGACCGCGACGTCTTGTCGACGCACATCGCGCGGCCCGAGAGGCAGCGCGGATCGAGGGCCGGGCCGGTGGGCACGATGTTGAAGAGCTCGGCCCGCGTCGGCGGCCGGGTCATCGCGGTCAGCCGGGAGAGGGTGCGGCGGTCGACCTGTCCGGTCACCGGGATCCGGCGCTTGGCCTGGAACCCCTCGACCGCCTCGACGGTGGTGCGGCCGTAGCGGCCGGTCACCGGGCCGTCGTACCAGCGCAGCTGCTTGAGCCGGGCCTGCACCTGGCGCACCCGGAGGCCGGTGTCGCCGTGCTGGAGCAGCGGCGGCCCGGGCGTGTAGACGTTGTGCAGCGCCTCGGTGGTCGGCTCGGTCGTGCGGGCCACGATCGCGCGCCAGGTGCGCTCGTCGACCACCCCGTCGTCCCGCCAGTCGCGGCGGCGCTGGAAGGTCGCGACCCCGTCGCGCGTCTCGCGGTCGAAGCGGCTTGTCACGACCTCGGAGTGCAGGTCGAGCTGGTGCAGGCGGCTCTGCAGCACGCGCACGCGCCACCCGCGGTCACCGAGCCGCATCGGGGTGAACGCGCGGGCCGGAGAGGTGGACGCGGAGGTGGACGCGGAGGTGGACGCGGAGGTGGACGCGGAGGTGGAGCCGGGCTCCGCCGCGGACGCCGCGGTGGACGCGCCGACGGCGGAGAGACCGCTCAGCGCGCACAGCAGCGCCAGGGCGAGCGCGAACGAGCGACGGCGTGACATGTGGATCCTCCCCCGGAGCCGATGACCCCCTCGATCATCGACACTCACGATCATAGGGAGGTGCCCCGACACCCCCACCTCGCCTCCCGGGGCCGGGACGCCTACGCTCGCCGCGTGGCCCGCGCTGACCTGGACAAGCAACCGACCGACGTACGTCGCATGTTCGACACCGTGGCCAAGCGCTACGACCTCACCAACGACCTGATGACGGCCGGGATCCAGCGGTCCTGGCGCCGGTCGATGGTGGCGGCCGTGGCGCCGCAGCGCGGCGACCTGGTGCTCGACCTGGCGGCCGGCACCGGCTGCTCGAGCGAGCCGTTCGGGGCCCACGGGGCCACCGCGGTGCCGTGCGACTTCTCCGTCGGCATGCTGCAGCAGGGCAAGAGGGACCGGCCCACCCTCCCGTTCGTCGCCGGCGACGGCACGCGGCTGCCGTTCCTGGACGACACCTTCGACGCGGTGACGATCTCCTACGGCCTGCGCAACTTCGTCGACCCGGTCGCGGGACTGAAGGAGATGCTGCGGGTCACCCGGCCCGGCGGGCGACTCGTGGTGTGCGAGTTCAGCACCCCGACCAACGCGGCCTTCCGGGCCGCCTACCTCGACGGCTTCATGCGGGCCCTGCCGCGCATCGCGGCGCTCACCGCGAGCGCGTCCGACGCCTATGTCTACCTCGCCGAGTCGATCCTCGCCTGGCCCGACCAGGAGGGGCTCGCGGCGATGCTCGCCGAGGCCGGGTGGCAGCGTCCGGAGTGGCGCAACCTCACCGGTGGCATCGTCGCGCTGCACCGCGCAACCGCCTGAGAATTAGGGCACGGCCCCGTCACCTAAATCCGCAGGTCAGGGGCGGGTTCGGAGGTGCGACCCCGGGGTGACGCATCCGGCGCACGAGTCCTAGACTGTGGGTCGCGCCACTCGTGAAGCCGTTCACAAGGTCACGTGCCCCAGATGGGCGTGGTGCTGGTCCACCGGAAGGGAAGCGATGGAGCTCTACACGCCGATCCTGGCGCTGGCACTCATCGCGGCGGGCTTCGCGGTCTTCTCCGTGATCATGAGCGCCGTCGTGGGTCCCAAGCGATACAACCGGGCCAAGCTCGACTCCTACGAGTGCGGCATCGAACCGACGCCGCAGCCCGTGGGTGGCGGCAGGATCCCGGTCAAGTACTTCATCACCGCGATGCTCTTCATCGTCTTCGACATCGAGATCATCTTCCTCTACCCGTGGGCCGTCCACTTCGACCAGATGGCCCTCTTCGGCCTCGTCGAGATGGTCCTCTTCATCGGCACTGTGTTCGTGGCCTACGCCTACGTGTGGCGCCGCGGCGGACTGGATTGGGACTGACATGGGACTCGAGGAGAAGCTGCCGAGCGGCGTCCTGCTCACCACCGTCGAGGGCGTCGCGGGCTACATGCGCAAGGCGTCGTTCTGGCCGGCCACCTTCGGCCTGGCCTGCTGCGCCATCGAGATGATGACCACCGGCGGCCCCAAGTACGACCTCGCCCGCTTCGGCATGGAGGTCTTCCGGGCCAGCCCGCGCCAGGCCGACCTGATGATCGTCGCCGGCCGGGTGAGCCAGAAGATGGCACCCGTCCTGCGCCAGATCTACGACCAGATGCCCGAGCCCAAGTGGGTGCTCGCGATGGGCGTGTGCGCCTCGTCCGGCGGCATGTTCAACAACTACGCGATCGTGCAGGGCGTCGACCACGTGGTCCCCGTCGACATGTACCTGCCCGGGTGCCCGCCGCGCCCGGAGATGCTGATCGACGCGATCCTCAAGCTGCACGACCAGGTCCAGCACACCAAGCTCGGCGCCAACCGCCGCGAGGAGGTCGCCGCACTCGAGACCGACGCCCTGCGCGCGCTGCCGACCTCGGAGATGAAGGGGCTGCTGCGATGACCGAGAAGCCCGACGAGAAGGCCGCCGGCAAGGCCGCCGACGAGTCCGACGACAAGACCGACTCCAACGAGGCGGCGCGTCCGGCCGAGGAGCGCAACCTCGAGAACGCCAAGGCCCAGACCGGCACCGGCACCGGCGTCGAGCAGCGCGCGCCCGAGCAGTCGCCGGAGAACGTGCCGGCGCCGACGGGTGAGATGCACGCGGTCGGCGTGCGCCACGGCATGTTCGGTGTCACCGGCACCGGCGACACGTCCGGCTACGGCGGCCTGGTCAAGGCGATCCGCTTCCCCGAGGCGTCCCCGAGGCCCTACGGCGGCTGGTTCGACGAGGTGGCCGACGCGCTCGAGGAGCGCCTCGAGGCCGCCGGGCTCACCTCGGCCATCGAGAGCGTCGTGGTGCACCGCGGCGAGATCACCTTCCACGTCCGGCGCGAGGACCTGCCCTTCGTGGCGCAGATGCTCCGCGACGACGAGGCTCTCCGCTTCGAGTTCTGCTCCGGCGTCAGCGGGGTCCACTACCCCGACGACACGGGGCGCGAGCTCCACGCGGTCTACCACCTGACGTCGATGACCCACAACCGGCTGATCCGGGTCGAGGTCACGGCGCCCGACAGCGACCCGCACGTGCCGAGCCTGGTGAGCATCTACCCGACGCTCGACTGGCACGAGCGCGAGACCTACGACATGTTCGGGATGATCTTCGACGGTCACCCCGCTCTGACCCGGGTGCTCATGCCGGACGACTGGCCGGGCCACCCGCAGCGCAAGGACTACCCCCTCGGCGGCATCCCCGTCGAGTACAAGGGCGGGTCCATCCCTCCGCCCGACCAGCGCAGGAGCTACAACTGATGGCTACCGACAACGACCTCTACGCCACCCCGGGCGAGACCAGCCAGGGCCGCGTCTTCACCGTCACCGGCCAGGACTGGGACTCGATCACCCAGAGCATCAGCGAGTCCGCCGACGAGCGGGTCGTGGTCAACATGGGTCCGCAGCACCCCTCGACCCACGGCGTGCTCCGGCTCATCCTCGAGCTCGAGGGGGAGACGGTCACCGAGGCCCGGTGCGGCATCGGCTACCTCCACACCGGCATCGAGAAGAACATGGAGTACCGCTCCTGGGTGCAGGGCGTCACCTACTGCACCCGCATGGACTACCTCTCCCCGTTCTACAACGAGGCGACCTACGTCCTGGGCGTGGAGCGGCTGCTCGACATCGAGGACCAGATCCCGGAGAAGGCGCAGGTCATGCGCGTGCTCCTGATGGAGCTCAACCGGCTCTCCTCCCACCTCGTCGCGATCGCCACCGGCGGCATGGAGCTGGGCGCGCTGACGGTCATGACCATCGGCTTCCGCGAGCGCGAGCTGGTGCTCGACCTGTTCGAGCTGATCACCGGCCTGCGGATGAACCACGCGTTCATCCGCCCCGGCGGCGTCGCGCAGGACCTGCCGCCCGGTGCGCTCGACGAGATCCGCGACTTCATCGCGCTGATGAGGAAGCGGCTGCCCGAGTACGCCGCGCTGTGCAACGCCAACCCGATCTTCAAGGGCCGCCTGGAGGGTGTCGGGCACCTCGACCTCGCCGGCTGCCTGGCGCTGGGGCTCACCGGCCCGGTGCTGCGCTCGACCGGCTACGCCTGGGACCTCCGCAAGACCCAGCCCTACTGCGGCTACGAGGACTACGACTTCGAGGTCCAGACCTGGGACACCGCCGACTCCTACGGCCGCTTCCGCATCCGGCTCAACGAGATGTGGGAGTCGCTCAAGATCGTCGAGCAGTGCGCCGACCGCCTCGCCGGTCTCGAGGGCGCGCCCGTGATGGTGGGCGACAAGAAGATCGCGTGGCCCAGCCAGCTCGCCATCGGCAGCGACGGCATGGGCAACAGCCTCGACCACATCCGCCACATCATGGGCGAGTCGATGGAGGCCCTGATCCACCACTTCAAGCTGGTCACCGAGGGCTTCCGGGTCCCGGCCGGACAGGCCTACGTCCCGATCGAGTCGCCCCGGGGCGAGCTGGGCGCCCACGTCGTCTCCGACGGCGGCACGCGGCCCTTCCGCGCCCACTTCCGCGACCCGTCGTTCACCAACCTGCAGGCGACGAGCGTGATGAGCGAGGGCGGCATGGTCGCCGACGTCATCGTCGCCATCGCCTCCATCGACCCCGTGATGGGAGGAGTCGACCGATGAGCGCCGACCACAGCCTCGAGCGCCCTGGCCTCGACGAGAAGACCTGGGCCGAGCTGCGCGAGATCGCGGACCGCTACCCCGAGAAGCGCTCGGGCCTGCTGCCGATGCTGCACCTCGTGCAGTCGGTCGAGGGCCGGGTCACGCCCGAGGGCATCGAGGCCTGCGCCGAGGTGCTCGGCATCAGCGCCGCCGAGGTCAACGGCGTGGCGACCTTCTACACGATGTACAAGCGCAAGCCGGTAGGCGACTACCACGTCGGCGTGTGCACCAACACGCTGTGCGCGGTGATGGGCGGCGACCTGATCTTCGAGCGGCTCAAGGAGCACCTCGACGTCGGCAACGACGAGACCACCGAGGACGGCAAGATCACCCTCGAGCACGTCGAGTGCAACGCCGCGTGCGACTACGCCCCGGTGATGATGGTCAACTGGGAGTTCATGGACAACCAGACGCCGGAGTCGGCCGTGGAGGTCGTCGACGACCTGCGTGCCGGCAAGGAGGTCCGCTCCACCCGCGGCCCGCGCCTGTGCACGTGGCGCGAGGCCGAGCGGGTGCTCGCCGGCTTCCCCGACGACCGCGCCGACGAGGGGCCGGCCGCCGGCCCCGCCTCGCTGGCCGGGCTCGCGATCGCCCGTGAGAAGGGCTGGACGGCTCCGGAGGGAGAGAGCAAGTGACGGACACACTGACCCCCGTCCTCACCGCCAACTGGGACGCCGAGCGCGCCTGGACCCTGGCGTCCTACGAGGAGCACGGTGGCTACGCGGCCGTCGACAAGGCGTTCGCGATGTCGCCCGACGACGTGATCAACGCCGTCAAGGAGTCCGGCCTCCGCGGTCGCGGCGGCGCCGGCTTCCCGACCGGCATGAAGTGGGGCTTCATCCCGCAGGACAACCCCCGGCCCAAGTACCTCGTGGTCAACGCCGACGAGTCCGAGCCGGGCACCTGCAAGGACATCCCGCTCATGATGGCCAGCCCCCACACGCTGGTCGAGGGCGTCATCATCAGCTCCTACGCGATCCGCGCCCACACCGCGTTCATCTACGTGCGCGGTGAGGTCCTCCACGTCATCCGCCGCCTCCAGCGCGCGGTGCAGGAGGCCTACCTGGCCGGCCACCTCGGCAAGAACATCCACGGCTCGGGCTACGACCTCGACCTCATCGTGCACGCCGGTGCCGGCGCCTACATCTGCGGCGAGGAGACGGCGCTGCTCGAGGGCCTCGAGGGCCGCCGCGGCCAGCCGCGGCTGCGCCCGCCGTTCCCGGCCGTCGCCGGCCTCTACGCCAGCCCGACGGTCATCAACAACGTCGAGTCGATCGCCTCCGTGCCGAGCATCATCGCCAACGGCGCCGCCTGGTTCGCCGGGATGGGCACCGAGAAGTCCAACGGCTTCGGCATCTTCAGCCTCTCGGGCCACGTCACCAACCCCGGTCAGTACGAGGCGCCGCTCGGCATCACCCTGCGCGAGCTGATCGACCTGGCCGGCGGCATGCGCGAGGGCCACGAGCTCAAGTTCTGGACGCCCGGCGGCTCCAGCACCCCGCTGCTGACGCCCGAGCACCTCGACGTGCCGCTGGACTTCGAGGCCGTCGGCGCCGCCGGCTCCATGCTGGGCACCCGCGCCCTGCAGCTCTTCGACGAGACCACCTGCGTGGTGCGTGCGGTGCTGCGGTGGACCGAGTTCTACAAGCACGAGTCGTGCGGCAAGTGCACCCCGTGTCGCGAGGGCACGTGGTGGCTGACCCAGACGATGGCCAGGCTGGAGA
Organism: Nocardioides sp. Z35_8; assembly: GCF_059621125.1. Taxonomy (NCBI): domain Bacteria; kingdom Bacillati; phylum Actinomycetota; class Actinomycetes; order Propionibacteriales; family Nocardioidaceae; genus Nocardioides; species Nocardioides sp. Z35_8. The sequence continues at coordinate 1,505,042 of NZ_JCAQIE010000001.1, forward strand.
ACGGGCAGGGCAGCGAGGACGACCTCGACCTGCTCCTCGACCAGTGCGACAACATCCTCGGCCGCGCGTTCTGCGCCCTCGGTGACGGTGCCACGAGCCCCATCTCGAGCTCGATCCAGCACTTCCGCGACGAGTACCTCGCGCACCTGACCCACGGCGGCTGCCCGTTCGACCCGGCCGCCTCGACCGCCTTCGCACCGGTGGGAGCACCCGCATGAGCACGACCGACAAGGCGCCGGAGAAGATCGACACCGACCTGGTCACCCTGACCATCGACGGCGTCCAGGTCAGCGTCCCCAAGGACACGCTCGTCATCCGCGCCGCCGAGCAGGTCGGCGTGCAGATCCCGCGCTTCTGCGACCACCCGCTGCTCGACCCGGTCGGCGCGTGCCGCCAGTGCCTGGTCGACATCCCCGACGCCGGCAACGGCCGGGGATTCCCCAAGCCGCAGGCCTCGTGCACGCTGCCGGTGGCCGACGGCATGGTCGTCAACACCCAGGCGACCAGCGAGGTGGCCGACAAGGCGCAGCAGGGGATCATGGAGTTCCTGCTGATCAACCACCCGCTCGACTGCCCGGTGTGCGACAAGGGCGGCGAGTGCCCCCTGCAGAACCAGGCGATGAGCAACGGCCGCGGTGAGAGCCGGTTCTCCGAGCACGGTGGGATCAAGCGCACGTTCCCCAAGCCGATCAACATCTCCGCCCAGGTGCTGCTCGACCGCGAGCGCTGCGTGCTGTGCGCGCGCTGCACCCGCTTCTCCGAGCAGATCGCCGGCGACCCGTTCATCGCCCTCGCCGAGCGCGGTGCGCTCCAGCAGGTCGCGATCTACGAGCGCGAGCCCTTCGAGAGCTACTTCTCCGGCAACGCGATCCAGATCTGCCCGGTCGGCGCGCTCACCTCGGCCGACTACCGCTTCCGCTCGCGCCCGTTCGACCTGGTCTCCGTGCCCGGCGTCGCCGAGCACGACGCCTGCGGCTCCGCGATCCGCATCGACCACCGCCGCGGCAAGGTGATGCGCCGCCTGGCCGGCAACGACCCCGAGGTCAACGAGGAGTGGATCAGCGACAAGGACCGGTTCGCCTTCCGCTACACCCAGCTCCCCGACCGGATCACCTACCCGCAGGTCCGCGACAACGGCGAGCTGCGTCCGGCCTCGTGGCCCGAGGCGTTCGCCGTCGCCGCGCGCGGCCTGCGTGACGCCGGCGCCGCCGCCGTGCTCACCGGTGGCCGGCTGACCGCCGAGGACGCCTACGCCTACGCCAAGTTCGCGCGCGTCTCGCTCGGCACCAACGACATCGACTTCCGGGCCCGCCCGCACAGCGCCGAGGAGGCCGCCTTCCTGGCCTCCCACGTCGCGCTGGCCGGTGACGTCACCTACGCCGACCTCGAGGCCGCACCCGTCGTGGTGCTGCTCGGCCTCGAGCCCGAGGACGAGGCCGCGGCCATCTTCCTGCGGCTGCGCAAGGCGGCGAAGCGTGGGCGCACCCAGGTCGTGTCCGTCGCGCCCTACACCTCCCGCGGCCTGGCCAAGATGAACGGCCGGCTCGTGCCGGCCGCGCCCGGCACCGAGGCCGAGGTGATCGGCTCGCTCAAGGACGCCGAGCACGGCATCACCAACGACGCCGTGATCCTCGTCGGCGAGCGGCTCGCCCAGACCCACGGCGCTCTCGCCGCCGCCGCCGAGCTCGCCGCCGGCACCGGCGCGCGGATCGCCTGGGTGCCGCGCCGCGCCGGCGACCGCGGAGCGGTCGAGGCGGGCGCCCTGCCCCACCTGCTGCCCGGCGGTCGTCCCGTCGCCGAGGCGTCCGCCCGCGTCGACGTGGGTGCCGCCTGGGGCGTGGACGCACTGCCCGTCAAGGCCGGACGTGACGGCAACGCGATCGTGGCGGCCCTCGCCAAGGGCGAGCTCGGTGGCCTCGTCGTCGCGGGCGTCGACCCCGACGACACGGCCGACCCGGCCGCGTTCCGCGCCGCGCTCGACGCCGCCGGCTTCGTGGTCAGCCTCGAGCTCCGCGAGACCGACGTGACCCGCGTCGCCGACGTCGTCCTGCCGGTGGCGCCGGTCACCGACAAGGCCGGCACCTTCGTGACGTGGGACGGCCGGGCCCGCGCCTTCGACGCGGTCTTCGCCAATCCCTCCTCCCTCCCCGACCTGCGCGTCCTGTCCGGCATCGCCGACGAGCTCGCCGCGCTCGGGCAGGGGCGTCCGCTCGGCTTCCGCACGGTGGGCGAGGTGCGCGAGGAGATGCAGTCCCTCGGTCCGTGGGACGGCGCCCGCCCGGCGCTGGAGGCCGGCAAGGCCCCGCGTCCGGCCAAGCCGGTCCGCAAGGGCGAGACCTCGTTCGCGCTCGCGACCTGGAAGCAGCTCATCGACCTCGGCTCGCTGCAGGACGGCGAGGAGCACCTGCGCGCCACCGCCCGCAGGCCCGTGGCCCGCGTGAGCCGTGCGTCCTACGAGTCGGTGCTCGGCATGCTCGAGGCCCAGCCCGGCGGCGAGCAGCTCGTCACCGTCACCGGCGACCGGGGCAGCGTGACGCTGCCCGTCGAGGTCGCCGACCTGCCCGACGGCGTGGTCTGGGTCCCGGCCCGGTCCTTCGGCCGCGGCGTCCTCGCCGAGCTCGCCTCGCCCGGCAGCCCGGTCACCCTGAAGGGAGCCTCACGATGACGATGCTCGCTCCGCTGGCGGCGGACCTCCCGGACCCCGGCCTGGCCGCCTTCGGCCAGGACCCGTGGTGGGTGATCGCGCTCAAGGCCGTGCTCATCTTCCTGGTCCTGGTGCTGCTGACCCTGTTCAACATCTGGTTCGAGCGCCGGGTCGTGGCCCGGATGCAGCACCGCCCCGGGCCCAACGTCAACGGTCCCTTCGGCCTCCTGCAGTCGCTGGCCGACGGCGTCAAGCTCGCGCTCAAGGAGGACATCGTCCCCAAGGCGGCCGACAAGGTCGTCTTCCTGGTGGCGCCGATCATCGCGGTCGTGCCCGCCTTCGTGACCTGGGCGGTGATCCCGCTCGGGCCCGAGGTCAACTTCTTCGGCCACCGGACCCCGCTGCAGCTCACCGACATGCCCGTGGCGGTGCTCTTCATGCTCGCCATCGCCTCGATCGGCATCTACGGCATCGTCCTCGGCGGCTGGTCGTCCGGCTCGACCTACTCCCTGCTCGGCGGTCTGCGCTCGAGCGCGCAGATGATCTCCTACGAGGTCGCGATGGGCCTCGCGCTCGTGGCGGTGTTCCTCTACGCCGGGTCGATGTCGACCTCGGAGATCGTCGCCGCACAGGACCGGCTCTGGTTCGGCCTGATCCTGCTGCCGTCCTTCGTCATCTACGTCATCTCGATGGTCGGCGAGACCAACCGCGCGCCCTTCGACCTCCCTGAGGCCGAGGGCGAGCTGGTCGGCGGCTTCCACACCGAGTACTCCAGCCTCAAGTTCGCGCTGTTCTTCCTGGCCGAGTACATCAACCTCGCGACCGTGTCGGCCATCGCCACCACGCTCTTCCTCGGCGGCTGGGCCGCGCCGTGGGGCATCGAGCACGTGTGGGAGGGCGCCAACAGCGGCTACTGGCCCCTGCTGTGGTTCTTCGGCAAGGTCTTCTGCTTCATCTTCCTGTTCGTGTGGCTGCGCGGCTCGCTGCCCCGCATGCGCTACGACCAGTTCATGGCGCTGGGCTGGAAGGTGCTCATCCCGGTCTCGCTGGCCTGGATCGTGGCCGTCGCGACCATCCGCGTCATCTCGCTCGAGGGCAACATCAACCGCACCTACCTCGTGGCCGCGATCGCCGTGCTGCTGGTCCTCACCGTCGGGCTGATGTTCGTCGGGGACAAGACGTCCGAGGACGAGCCCGTCGAGGCGCGCGAGGAGCCGCAGGACGCGTTCGCCGGCGGGTTCCCCGTGCCGCCGATGCCGACCGGCGGTGCCGTCCGCGGCGGCGCCCAGCCCCTCACGTTCGCCCAGAGCCGCACCACCGTCACCGCCGCAGCGGAGGAGAACCATGAGTGAGTCGTCTCAGTCCGGGCAGGGCTCCAAGGGGATCAAGGAGAGCCTCTGGGACCCGATCGCCGGGTTCGGCGTCACCTTCCGAACGATGTTCAAGAAGGTCGTCACCGAGCAGTACCCGTTCGAGAAGGTGCCGACCGCTCCGCGCTTCCACGGCCGGCACCAGCTCAACCGCTGGCCCGACGGGCTGGAGAAGTGCATCGGGTGCGAGCTGTGCGCCTGGGCCTGCCCTGCCGACGCGATCTACGTCGAGGGCGCGTCCAACGTCGACCTGCCGGACGGCTCCGGTCGCTTCAGCCCCGGTGAGCGCTACGGCCGCGTCTACCAGATCAACTACCTGCGCTGCATCCTGTGCGGGCTCTGCATCGAGGCGTGCCCGACCCGCGCGCTGACCATGACCAACGAGTACGAGCTCGCCGACGACAACCGGGCCGACCTCATCTACGAGAAGTCCGACCTGCTGGCCCCGCTCCTGCCGGGCATGGAGGAGCCGCCGCACGCGATGCGCCTCGGCGACGACGAGGGCGACTACTACCGGGGGGCGACCCGATGAACCACCCCACGGAGTTCTCGTCCTCCTCCGCTTCGCTCCTCCGTCCGACAACTCCGAGGGGACCCCGATGACCTTCTGGATCCTCGCCCCGATCATGGTCGCGGCCGCGCTGGGCATCCTGTTCGTCCGCAAGGCCGTGCACGCCGCGCTGCTGCTCGCCGTGGTGATGATCAGCCTGGCGTTCCTCTACGCCGTGCTCGACGCGCCGTTCCTCTTCGCGGTGCAGATCATCGTCTACACCGGCGCGATCTTGATGCTCTTCCTGTTCGTGATGATGCTCATCGGCGTCGACGCCACGGACTCCGTCGTGGAGACCATCCGCGGCCAGCGCGCGATGGCGATCGTGCTGGGCCTGCTGTTCGGGATCGTGCTGGTCCTGGGCCTCAGCCAGGTCACCCTCGGCACGGTCGTCGGCCTCGACGAGGCCAACGCCGGGGGCAACGTGCCCGCGATCGCCAACATCCTGTTCTCCCGCTACGTCTTCGCCTTCGAGGCGACCAGCGCGCTGCTGATCACCGCAGCCCTCGGCGCGATGGTGCTCGCCCACCGCGAGCGCCTCACGCCCAGGGCGACGCAGGCCGACCTCGCCGCCCAGCGGCTGCGTGACTACGCCGAGCACGGCAAGCACCCCGGTCCGCTCCCCGCGCCCGGCGTCTACGCTCGCCACAACGCGGTCGACACCCCCGCGCTGCTGCCCGACGGCACGCCGGCCGAGTCGTCGGTCTCGCGCGTGCTCGTCGCCCGCGGCACGGTCCGCTCGGCCCCGGCGTTCGCCGACGACATCGTCGACGTGCGCCGCCAGATCGGCGACCCGAGCGCGATGCCGGAGACCTCGGGCAAGGCCGGCTCGCCCGCCACCACCGAGGAGGACGTCGTCAAGCACGCCGACAGCCACGCCGCCGGTGACCCCGTCGTCGGCACGGACAAGGACACGGACCAGTGACCCAGTACATCGTCCTCTCGGCGATCCTGTTCACCATCGGCTGCGTGGGCGTCCTGACGCGCCGCAACGCCATCGTGGTGTTCATGTGCGTCGAGCTGATGCTCAACGCCTGCAACCTGGCGTTCGTGGCCTTCGCCCGCCAGCACGGCAACCTCGACGGGCAGATCACCGCCTTCTTCGTGATGGTCGTGGCCGCTGCCGAGGTCGTGATCGGGCTCGCGATCATCATGACCATCTTCCGCACCCGACGCTCGGCCTCGGTCGACGACGCCAGCCTGCTGAAGTACTGAGGGAGCACTCGTGAACCTGTTGTCCCACTCGGTCCTCGCCGCAGGGCTGCCGATGGCCGAGGGCGCCAGCGCGCCGATCGTCGCGCCCGACACCGGTGCCGGTGGCGTCTTCGACCTGCTGTGGCTGGTCATCGCGCTGCCGCTGCTCGGCGCGGTCCTGCTGCTCGGCGTCGCGCCGTTCCTGCCCGCCTCGCTCAAGGCGGCCGTCGACAAGCACGGCCACCTCCTCGGCACCGCGACGACCGCGCTGTCGTTCGTGGTCAGCCTCGTGCTCTTCATCGCGCTGCTCGGGCGCGAGGACGACGCCCGCCAGATGGGCCAGCACCTCTGGACGTGGTTCGAGACCGGCTCGTTGACGGTCGGCATGGACCTGCTCTACGACCCGCTGTCCGCGCTGTTCCTGCTGCTCATCACCGGCGTCGGCTCGCTGATCCACGTCTACGCCATCGGCTACATGGAGCACGACCCGCGCCGCCGCCGCTTCTTCGGCTACCTCAACCTGTTCGTCGCCGCGATGCTCACGCTGATCCTCTCGGCCAACTTCGTGGGCCTGTTCCTGGGCTGGGAGGGCGTCGGCCTGGCGTCCTACCTGCTCATCGGCTTCTGGCAGCACAAGCCGTCGGCCGCGGCCGCGGCCAAGAAGGCCTTCGTCATCAACCGCGTGGGCGACATCGGGCTGTCGCTGGCCATCGCGCTGATGTTCGCCACCTTCGGCACCACCGACTTCGGCGCCGTCAGCGAGCTGGCCGGCGAGGCCGGACAGGGCACGCTCAACGCCCTGGGCCTGCTGCTCCTGCTCGCCGCGTGCGGCAAGTCCGCCCAGGTGCCGCTGCAGGCGTGGCTGCTCGACGCGATGGAGGGCCCGACCCCGGTCTCGGCCCTGATCCACGCCGCGACCATGGTCACCGCCGGCGTCTACCTCGTGGTGCGGTCCAACTTCATCTACGACCTCACGCCCGTCGCCCAGACCGCTGTGGTCATCGTCGCCACCGTCACGCTCCTGTGGGGCGCGATCCTCGGCTGCGCCAAGGACGACATCAAGAAGGCGCTCGCCGGCTCCACGATGAGCCAGATCGGCTACATGATGCTCGCCGCCGGCCTCGGCCCGGTGGGCTACCCGTTCGCGATCTTCCACCTGCTCACGCACGGGTTCTTCAAGGCCAACATGTTCCTCGGCGCGGGCTCGGTCATGCACGGCATGAACGACGACGTCGACATGCGCCACTACGGCGCGCTCAACAAGGCGATGCCGATCACCTTCGTGACCTTTGCGATGGGCTACCTCGCGATCATCGGGTTCCCCGGCTTCTCCGGCTTCTGGTCCAAGGACAAGATCATCGAGTCGGCCCTGGCCGACAACCTGCTGATCGGTCTCCTGGCGCTGCTCGGCGCCGGCATCACCGCCTTCTACATGACGCGCCTGATGCTGATGACCTTCTTCACCAGCAAGCGCTGGGCGCCCGACGTGCACCCGCACGAGTCGCCCAAGGTGATGACGGTGCCGCTCGTCGTGCTGGCCGCGCTCTCGGTCCTCGGCGGCGTCCTGCTGCTCGGCGACTGGATCGTCACGTGGCTCGAGCCCGTCACCGGGCACGCCGAGCACCACGAGCCCCCGCTGCCGGCCATCGTGATCACGCTGATCATCACCGCCGTCGTCGCGCTGGGCGTGGCCGCGGCCTGGTTCCTGGTGGGCAAGCGGGAGGTCCCGCGCGAGGCGCCGCAGGACGTGTCGTTCGCGACGCGGGCGGCCCGGGCCGACCTCTACGGCGACGCCATCAACGACGCCGTCGTCGTGCGTCCCGCGGCCGAGCTCGTCGGCGGCCTGACGACGTTCGACCGGGTCGGCGTCGACGGGGTCATCGAGGGCGGCTCGGCGGCCGTCGGCGGCCTGTCCAGGACGCTGCGCCGCGTCCAGAACGGGTTCGTCCGCTCCTACGCCCTGTCGGTCCTCGGCGGTGCGCTCCTCCTCGTCCTCGCCCTCCTGGTGGTGAACCTCGGATGAGCACCCTCCAGAGCCCTCCGCCCTCCCCGCTCAGCTCCTCCGTCGAACACCCCTGCGAGGACCCCGCATGACTCTCACGATCCTGATCCTGCTGCCGCTGGTCGGCGCGCTCGTCACGGCCCTGGTGCCGCACGCGGTCGCCCGGCTGGTCGGCCTCGGCTTCGCCGCCGCGACCCTGGTCGCCGCGGTCGTCGCCGCGACGCAGTACGACGTGGACGGCGGCATGCAGCTCACCGAGACCCACACGTGGATCGAGTCGCTGGGCGTCCACTACGCGCTCGGCCTCGACGGCCTCGGCCTGCTGATGGTCCTGCTCACGGTCGCGCTCGTGCCGATCGTGATGCTGGCCGGCTGGAACGAGTCGGATGCGGCGGGCAACAGCGGGGCGAAGGCCTTCTTCGCCTGGACCCTCGGCCTCGAGGCCATGTCGCTGGCCGTCTTCACCGCCACCGACGTGCTGCTGTTCTACGTCGTGTTCGAGGCGACGCTGATCCCGGCCTACTTCCTGATCGGCGGCTTCGGCCGGGCCGGCCGCGGACGCGCCGCGACCAAGTTCCTGATCTACCAGCTCGCCGGCGGGCTCATCATGCTCGCCTCGGTGATCGGGCTCTACGTCGTCTCGGCCGACGCCGGCAACCCGAGCTTCCTGATCAGCGACCTGGCCGCCCTCGACATCGACGAGACCACGCAGCGCTGGCTGTTCGTCGGCTTCTTCATCGCCTTCGCGATCAAGGCGCCGATGTTCCCGGTGCACACCTGGCTCGCCGACACCACTGAGAAGGCCACCACCGGCACCTCCGTGCTGCTGGTCTGCATCCTCGACAAGATCGGCACCTTCGGGATGCTGCGGTTCTGCCTGGGGCTGCTGCCCGAGGCCTCGCAGTGGGCCACCCCGGCGGTCGTCGTGCTGGCGCTGATCTCGATCATCTACGGCGCCCTCGTCGCCATCGGCCAGGACGACGTCCTGCGCCTGATCGGCCTCACGTCGCTGTCGCACTTCGGCTTCATCGTGCTGGGCATCTTCGTCTTCAGCCCGACCGGCGGGTCCGGCGCGATCCTCTACATGGTCAACCACGGCATCGCGACGGCGCTGATGTTCCTCGCTGCCGGGCTCCTGATCCGGCGCACGGGCACCGCGTCGATCCGCGAGATGGGCGGGGTCGAGAAGGCCGCACCGGTGCTGGCCGGCTTCTTCCTCGTCGGCGGCCTCGCCGCGGCGGGCCTCCCCGGCCTGTCGCCGTTCGTCTCCGAGATGCTCGTCATCATCGCCGCGTTCGACTACCACTGGGTGGTCGGTGCGATCGCGGTGCTCGCGATCGTCCTGGCCGCGTTCTACGCGCTCTGGATGTACCAGCGCACGATGACCGGCCCCGGTCGCGTCGACACGGCCCCCGTGGCCGACCTCGACCGGCGTGAGACCGGCATCCTCGCCCCGCTGCTGCTCGCACTCGTGCTGTTCGGCTTCTACCCGATGCCGCTGCTCGACGTCATCAACCCGTTCGTCAACGACTCGCTCGCGAGCGTGGGCATCGGCCAGGAGGGTGGTCCCCAGTGACCGAGTTCGTGAAGCCCATCGTCGACTACTTCGAGCTCTGGCCGCTGCTGGTCGTCTTCGGTGTGGCCTGCCTCGGCGTGGTCGTCGAGGCGTTCCTGCCGCGCGGGATCCGCTATCCCGCGCAGGTCGTGCTGGCCCTCGGTGGTCTCGTGCTCGCCCTGGTGGGCGTCGTGCTCGTCGCCCAGGACGTCCCGACCTACGACGGCGACGCGGCGCGCGGCGTGCTCGCCATGGGCGGCACCATCGCGGTCGACGGGCCGAGCCTCTTCATCTGGGGCCTGGTCCTCGCGCTGGCGATCGCGGGCGTGCTGCTCTTCGCCGAGCGGCACCTCGACGGCGGGGTGTCGGCGTTCGCCGGCCAGGCCGCCGCGGTGCCGGGCACCGACGCCGAGACGGCCTCGATCGCGGCCAACCGCGAGCACACCGAGGTCTACCCGCTGATGATGTTCGCGGTCTTCGGCATGATGCTGTTCCCCGCGGCCAACGACCTGCTGACGATGTTCGTCGGCCTCGAGGTCCTCTCGCTGCCGCTCTACCTGCTGAGCGGACTGGCGCGCAGGCGTCGCCTGCTCAGCCAGGAGGCCGCGCTCAAGTACTTCCTGCTCGGCGCCTTCTCCTCCGGCTTCTTCCTCTACGGCGCCGCGCTGCTCTACGGCTTCGCCGGCTCGCTCGACTTCGCCGCCATCAACGAGGCCGTCCGCAACGACGTGGGCAACCAGAGCCTGCTGCTGATCGGCACCGGCCTGCTCGCCGTGGGTCTGCTGTTCAAGGTCGGCGCCGTGCCCTTCCAGGCGTGGACGCCCGACGTCTACCAGGGCGCGCCCACCCCGGTCACCGCGTTCATGGCGGCCGGCACCAAGGTCGCGGCGTTCGGCGCGCTCATGCGGCTCTTCTACGTCGCCCTCGGCGCCGACCGCTGGTCGTGGCAGCCGATGCTGTGGGTCATCGCCATCCTCTCGATGTTCGTCGGCGCGGCGCTGGCCATCACGCAGAGCGACATCAAGCGCCTGCTGGCCTACTCCTCGATCGCGCACACCGGCTTCATCCTCACCGGCGTGGTGGGCCTGCAGGCCGCCGACCAGCTGGCCCCGGGCGAGATCACCTCGCTCCAGGCCGTGCTGTTCTACCTCGCGACCTACGGCTTCGCCACGATCGGTGCGTTCGCGGTCGTGAGCCTGGTCCGCGACGGTGGCGGCGAGACCACCGCGATCGACCGCTGGGCGGGCCTGGGCAAGGAGTCCCCGGTCGTCGCCGCGGTGTTCGCCTTCTTCCTGCTGGCGATGGCGGGCATCCCGCTCACCTCCGGCTTCGTGGGCAAGCTGGCGGTCTTCTCCGCGGCGCTCGCCGCGGGCGCGTGGCCGGTGGTCATCGCGGCCGTGATCGCGAGCATCATCGCCGCGTTCCTCTACGTCCGGGTCATCAAGGTCATGTACTTCGACGAGCCCGTCGGCGACGGTCCGAGCGTGGCCTACCCGTCGGTGCTCACCGCGGCGACCATCGCCGTCGGAGCCGCGGTGACCCTCGTCCTCGGCGTGGTGCCGGGGCCGGTGCTCGACCTGGCGGCGGTTGCGGGAGAATTCATCAGGTGACCGACTCGCCCCTCGCCATGCCCGTCGTCGACGCCGCCCTCGAACAGCGGCTGGTCGAGCGGATGACGCGCATCGAGGGCATGCTCGCCGACCACTGCCGCGGGCGTGCCCGGTTCGTCTCGGAGGCGGCGGCGCACCTGATGATGGCCGGCGGCAAGCGCTTCCGTCCGCTCCTGGTGCTGCTGGCCGCCGAGGCCGGCCCCGACCCGGATGCCGAGGCCGTCTACACCGCCGCGTGCGTGGTCGAGCTGACCCACGTCGCCTCGCTCTACCACGACGACGTGATGGACGAGGCGGCGCTGCGCCGCGGGGCGCACACCGCCAACGCGCGCTGGGACAACAACGTCGCGATCCTCACCGGCGACTTCCTCTTCGGCCGCTCCTCCGAGCTCACCGCGGCGCTCGGGCCGGAGGCCGTGCTGATCCAGGCGCGCACGTTCACGCGCCTCGTCGAGGGCCAGATCATGGAGACCGTGCCGCCGGGTCCGGGGGAGGACCCGCTCGCGCACTACCTCGACGTCGTGGCCGGCAAGACCGGCTCCCTCATCGCCACGTCGGCGCGCTACGGCGCGATGTTCAGCGGTGCGCGTCCCGTGGTCGTGGAGGCGCTCAGCTCCTACGGTGAGATCGTCGGCTCGGCGTTCCAGCTCACCGACGACATCCTCGACATCGCCTCGGAGTCCGACACGTCGGGCAAGACGCCGGGCACCGACCTGCGCGAGGGCGTGCCGACCCTGCCGGTGCTGATGGCGCAGGCCTCGACCGACCCGGCCGACGCCCGCCTGCTCAGCCTGCTCGGCCGCCCGCTCACCGACGACGCCGAGCACGCCGAGGCCCTCGAGCTGATGCGCCGCCACCCGGCCATGCAGCAGGCGCGCGACCACGTCCTCAGCGAGGCCGCCCGCGCGAAGAAGCTCCTCGAGGCCCTCGACCCCGGCCCGGTCCGCACCGCCCTGGAGTCCTTCGCCGACATCGTCGCCACGCGGACGTCCTGACCCACGCTCCTCCGACGTCACGTCCGCGCGAGGGCGGCGCGGATCAGCGAGGCGTTGTCGGGCGCTCGCGCGCCGTCGGGGAGCGTCAGGGTGTCCTCGAGCCCGATCCGGGTGTCGAGCCCGAGGCGGCGTGCGTGCACCAGCACCGGCCACGCGCTGCGGTCCTCACCGTGCAGCAGGACGGGGACGGCGTTCGCGGCGTCGTCGAGGAGGGCGAGCATGCGGTCGGCCAGGTCGAGGCACCGTGCCGCGTCGGGCTCGTCGGGGAGCTCGAGCAGCACGCGCACGCACCGGTCCCGCGATGGCCACGCCAGCCAGGCCTGCAGGGCGGCCTCGGTCCACAGCCCCGCCTCGACGCCGACGCCTCGCCCCAGGAGGGCGTCGGCGACCTGCTCGGCGCCGTCCTCGTGCCAGTTGACGGAGGCGAAGTCGGGGAGCACCGTCCACGAGCCGATCGCGGCGAGGCGGTCCTCGACCCCCGGTGCGGCCCAGGCCCCGGTGGTGATGCCGACCGGCGTGCCGGGTGACGCTGCGCGGATCGCCTCGAGCGTCTGGGCGACCGCGTCGGCGCGGAACGTGTCGCGACCCGACGCGTCCTTCTGGTGCACGTGCACCATCTCGGCACCGGCTCCGGTCACGGCGACCACGTCGTCCGCGAGCTGGGCGGGAGTCACCGGGAGGGCGGGGTGCTCGGTGGGCATCCGGGGACCGTTGAGGCAGGCCTTCAGCATGTCGGCAGGCTAGCGAGGTCAGCCGACGTCGAGCCACGCCCTGCGACGGTCCTGATCGCTGGTGCGGCGGCGTCCAGGGTCAGCCGCCGCCGGCTCCTCCGTCTCCTCCGCCCGCGACCTGGCTGCCGGTCCTGGTGGCCTTCACGGGACCGCGGCGGGCGTTCTCGACCACCAGAGCGATGAGGACGACGAGGAGGACCACGACGAGGTAGGTCATCTCGCGCGCCGCCTCGGCCGCGAGGAGTCGCACGGTGTCAGGCGCACAGGCATGGGGCCCCCAGGTGTCGGTGGGCCGGAGTCTGCCACGGCACCGGCTTCAGCGCGAGGGGCAGGCACGCCGCAGCGGATCGTTGCCTCGGGCGCCGGGGGCGCTGGCTGTCGGGTGGGACGCGAGCGTGCCGGTGGCCCCGCTACCGGGTGGGTGGCGGGGTGCGGGGCGGGGTCATCGTCGACGGGGTTGCGGGATGCCGGGTGGGCCCGGCTCGTCGATGCGGCTGGTGCCGGATGCGTCGCGGCGGTAGTGGTGGCCGTGCGGTGACGTCCATTCGAACGCGCCGGGGCCGGTGGTCTCGTAGCGCCAGGCGGTGTGGGTCTTGAGGCGGTGGTGGGACCGGCACAACGCGGCGAGGTTGTCGGTCTGGGTGGGGCCGGGCTGTGGTCTGCCTTCGGCGGCGGCGTCGTGGTCGTAGGGGGTGACGTGGTCGATGTCGCAGCCGCGGGCGGGGCGGGTGCACCAGGGGAAGACGCAGGTGCGGTCGCGAAGGACGATCTGCTCCCGGATCCGGTCGGGGACCTTGTAGGCGTCGGTGTGGAGCTGGGTGTTGAGGTCGATGACCGGCTTGATGGTGACGTTGGTGCGGGAGTCGGCGCACCAGTCGCGGATGTGGTCGAGCAGCACCAGCCGCCGGCCTTCCTCGAGCCGCCCGGTGGGACCGAAGACGGTGGCGTCACCGGAGAACGTGGCGTCGAGGTGGGCGTGCAGCACGACCTCGCGGGCGAGTGGGAGTCCGTCCTCGGCACGCGTGGTCGCGGCGCCTTGGTGGTGCAGGTCCAGCGCGGTCTGGGTGCGGGCGAGGTCACCCAAGGCGGCGGAGCGGCGGGCGTCGAGCGACTCCAGTGAGCCGAGCGCGGCGAGCGTCGCAGCGCCGTGGGCCAGCGCGCGGTCGAGGTCGATGGCGTCGGCGAGGTCGAGCTCTGCCTCGAACGTCATCGTGCCGGCGAAGTGGACCTCCTGGTCGTGGAGGGTGGCGTGGCGGGGGTCGACGTGGAGGTAGCCGTCCTCGGGGTCGGAGGCCGGGTCGGGGGCGGCGAGGTCGTAGCGCTTGATGGTCTCGGCGACGAGCCGGTCGAGCTGCGCCGGCCCGATGCGTCCGGCGACGGCGGCGACCTGGGTGTCCACGTATGCCGCGGCCTCGCGCGTCAGCGCGGGGGTGGTGTGGATCGTGGCCTCGGCGACCGCACGCGCGCGCCATGCCGGCACCCGACCGGCCTGCACCTGAGCCCACAGTCGCGGGAGGCGGTGACGCAGCTCGAGGGCGTGGCCGATGAGCCTCTTCGCCGAGACCGTCGAGACGCCCAGGACGCCGCCGAGCTCGGCGACGCAGAACTCCGCGACCAGGGGCGTGCCCTCACCTGCGATGGGCTCCTCGTGCTCACAGCCCGGCACGGTGAAGGAGGCCGCGGAGTGGATCGACTCAGGCGGGTGCAGATCCGCCCACTGCGCGGCGAGCACGAGCTGCCGCGCGGCTTCGGCGTTCTCGGTCTCGCGCGACCTCATGATCGAGGCGAGCAGATCGGAGGCGGTGAGGTCGTCCACCTCACCCGCTTGCTGCCTCGCCAGCATGCCGATCATGTGTTCGATTCTACCGCCAGCCGCTGACAATCGCCCGGGGCGGACTCAAGCTGTTGATACACCGCACCACCGACGGGGGAACACGGCTCGGGCCCAGGGGGCCGCGGGCCCCTCATGCGCGCGTCCCTGCCAGCCAACCCGGATGCCGGATCCCCGCCGCGTCACCCCGCGTCCCACGGGCATGACGGCCTCTGTCCGACTGCCCCTCGCCAGCACGTTGCCCGGGTCCGTCGCCTGCGCTGCCCTGCTCGCTGGTTGCACGGGTCTCGGGCCATGGGCGTCGGACCCGGTGGGGGAGCAGTGGGAGTCGCGTCCGCCCTTGCCCAGCTGCGGCGCACTGCGGCTTCACCAGGGCGAGGCAGTGGAGGTCGAGGGCAGGTCCGAGCTCGCGTGCCTGGAACGCGCGCTCCGCCTCGGACGCGGGGCGGAGCTGAGCGTGCGGCATCCCACGACGGAGGGCGACCCCGTCACTGACTACTACCGGGTGACACCGGAGGGGTCGACGGAGCTGTACACCGACTCGACCCAGGATTCCTTCAGCGACCAGACGTGGAGCTTCGCCTCCTGTGAACGACCCACCGCGGCGCTCGACGTCAGCTGCTGACGGCCTCGTGCCACGGTCCCGGTCAGGGACGCCTCGCTCACACGGCGCTGGCCTCCGCCGCCAAGCGCAGCTGCCGGCGATGGTGCTTGATCGCCTCGACGGTGAAGATCGCGAGCGCGACCCAGACCAGTCCGAAGCCGATCCAGCGGCTGGCGGGCATGTCCTCGCGGAAGACGAGGATGCCGAGGGCGAACTGGAGGGTGGGTGCGAGGTACTGGAGCAGCCCGAGCGACACCATCGAGACCCGGTTGGCAGCTGCCCCGAAGAGCATGAGCGGGATGGCGGTGATCACGCCGGTGGTGGTGAAGAGGAGTGCGTGCCCGACGCCGTGACCGCCGAAGGTGGACTGACCGGCCGCGACGAGCCAGGCGACGTACGCCGCCGCGAAGGGCGCGATGACCAGGGTCTCCAGCGTGATGCTCTCCACCGCGCCGGCGCCCGCCTGCTTCTTGAGCAGGCCGTAGGTGCCGAAGGAGAACGCGAGCAGCAGCGCCACCCACGGCGGCTCGCCGTAGTCGACGGTGAGCACGACGACGGCGAGGAGGGCGATCGCCATGGCGATCCACTGCAGGCGCCGCAGGCGCTCGCCGAGGAGCAGCACGCCCATCAGCACGGTGACGAGCGGGTTGATGAAGTAGCCGAGGGAGGTCTCGACCACGCGGTCGTTGTTGACGCCCCAGATGTAGGCGCCCCAGTTGACGGAGATGACGAGCGCCGCGCAGACGAGGAGGAGCAGCCGCTGCCGGTCGCGCAGCAGCGCCCGGAAGTGCCCGACGCGTCGCGCCAGCACCAGGATGACGAGCATCGTCAGCACCGACCAGACGATGCGGTGGGCCAGGATCTCGATGGCACCGGCCGGCTCCAGCAGGGTCCAGTAGAGCGGGAAGGTGCCCCAGAGCGTGTAGGCGAGCGCGCCGAAGACCACTCCGCGACGGCTATCTGGCACTCACGGAGTCTAGGGCGGCCCCGTCACCTACGATGGGCGCGGTCGGGGTCCGGGGACTCCGACGCACCAGAGAAGTCACACCATCGAGGGGGAACTCACCATGCGGATCTTCCGCACCGTCCTGGCGGCGCTGGTCGCCGCCCTGCTCGTCGCCGGCGTGCTCAGCACGGGCGCAAGCGCCGGGTCGGCGCCCAAGCGGATCATCGAGGAGGTCCCGCCGCGCACCAAGCAGGTCTCCTACAACGCCTTCAAGCTCAAGGGCACGGTCATGGAGCCGCAGGCTGACGGCACCCTGCTGCCCTACGCCAACCAGAAGGTGAAGATCCTCAAGAAGAAGTGCGGCTCCTGCAAGTGGAAGACCGCCAAGAAGGTCAAGACCAACGACAAGGGCGTCTTCAAGACCCGCATCTACGCCCCGGAGCGCGGCCGCTGGAAGTGGCGCTCCAAGGTCGACCGCTCCAACGGCTTCGGCAACACCAAGGGCAACGTCTGGACGCTCTACTTCGACTGAGCGCCGCTCGCCCTCACCGGCCGAGCACCACCTGGACGATCAGAGGATCGTCCAGGTGTCGCCACCGCCGATCAGCCCCGCCAGACGAGCGGTGCGGTCGGCGGTGTCGCCGTTGGTGGCCTCCTCGACGGCGGCGGTGACCTGCGCGCGGGCCTGGTCGTCGTAGGTCGGGCGCTCCACCTGGCGGAAGATCCCGATGGGCGCCTGGTGGAGGTAGTCGGCGGCGGTCAGCCGGCTGATGGCGAACGCCGTCGACGGGTCGGGGCTGTGGGCGTCGTGCACGAGCAGGGCGTCCTCGCCGACGTCGGCGACCAGGGCGACCTTGACGCCACCGGTCTCGGGGTCGCGGACGACGCCCTTGGCGCCGCGGCCGTCCTCGAGCGGGGCGCCGAAGCGGATCGGCTCGCCGTGGACGAGCGGGATGATCGCGTCGGCCTTGGTGTCGGGCGACTTGATGGCGTCGAACGCGCCGTCGTTGAAGATCGGGCAGTTCTGGTAGATCTCGACCAGCGACGTGCCGCGGTGGGCCGCGGCCGCGGCCAGCACCGAGGTGAGGTGCTTGCGGTCGGAGTCGATGGTGCGAGCCACGAACGTCGCCTCGGCGCCGAGCGCGAGCGACACCGGGTTGAACGGGTGGTCGACCGAGCCCATCGGTGTCGACTTGGTGACCTTGCCGGCCTCGGAGGTGGGGGAGTACTGGCCCTTGGTGAGGCCGTAGATCCGGTTGTTGAACAGCAGGATCGTCATGTTGACGTTGCGGCGCAGGGCGTGGATCAGGTGGTTGCCGCCGATCGACAGCGCGTCGCCGTCGCCGGTGACGACCCACACCGAGAGGTCCTCGCGCGCGGTGGCGATGCCGGTCGCGATCGACGGCGCCCGGCCGTGGATCGAGTGCATGCCGTAGGTGTCGAGGTAGTAGGGGAAGCGCGAGGAGCAGCCGATGCCGGAGACGAAGACGATGTTCTCGCGGCGCAGGCCGAGGTCGGGCAGGAACGACTGGACGGCCTTGAGCACGGCGTAGTCGCCGCAGCCGGGGCACCAGCGCACCTCCTGGTCGGAGGTGAAGTCCTTGCCGGTCTGCGGGGCCCCGCTCGCGGGCACCGACTCGGTGCCGGAGCGGAAGGCGGGCAGGCCGAGGTCGGTCTGGCTGGTCACTGGATGTGCTCCTTCTGGGTCGGCTCGCCCCACACGCCGAGGTCGATCTCGATGCCCTCGGCCTGGCCGACGAGCTCGCCGATCGCGTGGGCGAGCTCGGTGGCCTTGAGCGGCAGGCCGCGGACGTGGTTGTAGCCGACCGCGTCGACGAGGTACTTCGCACGCAGCAGCAACGAGAGCTGGCCGAGGTTCATCTCGGGGACCAGCACCTTGTCGTAGCCCCGGAGGACCTCGCCGAGGTTGCTGGGGAACGGGTTGAGGTGGCGCAGGTGTGCCTGCGCGACGTGGTAGCCGGCCTTGCGGACGCGGCGTACGCCGGCGCCGATCGGGCCGTAGGTCGAGCCCCACCCGAGGACGAGCACCTTCGCCTCGCCTGACGGGTCGTCGACCTCGACGAGCGGGATCGAGTCGGCGATCCGGTCGACCTTGGCCTGGCGGGTGCGGACCATGAAGTCGTGGTTGGCCGGGTCGTAGGAGATGTTGCCGTGACCGTCGCCCTTCTCGAGGCCGCCGATGCGGTGCTCGAGACCGGGGGTGCCGGGGATCGCCCACGGGCGGGCGAGGGTGGCCTCGTCGCGCAGGTAGGGCCAGAACTCGGAGGTGACGGTGTCGTCGTCGTTGGTGACCGTGTAGTTCTTCTCGGTGGCGAAGTCCGGGTCGATCACGGGCAGCTCGTCGACGGCCGGGACCCGCCACGGCTCGGAGCCGTTGGCGAGGTAGCCGTCGGAGAGCAGGAGCACCGGGGTGCGGTAGGTGACGGCGATCCGGGTGGCCTCGACCGCAGCGGCGAAGCAGTCGCCGGGGGACTGGGGAGCCACGATCGGCACGGGGGCCTCGCCGTTGCGCCCGAACATCGCCTGCAGCAGGTCGGCCTGCTCGGTCTTGGTCGGCAGGCCGGTCGAGGGGCCGCCGCGCTGCACGTCGACGACGACGAGCGGCAGCTCGGTCATCACCGCGAGGCCGATCGCCTCCGACTTCAGGGCCACACCGGGGCCGGACGTGGAGGTGACGCCGAGGTGGCCGGCGTAGGACGCGCCGATGGCCGCGCCGACGCCGGCGATCTCGTCCTCGGCCTGGAACGTCGTCACGCCGAACGACTTGTGCTTCGACAGCTCGTGGAGGATGTCGGAGGCCGGCGTGATCGGGTAGGTGCCGAGGAACAGCGGGAGCCCGGACTGCACACCACCCGCGACCAGGCCGTAGGCCAGCGCGAGGTTGCCCGTGATGTTGCGGTAGGTGCCGGGCGGCATGGTGGCCGGCTTGATCTCGTACTGCACGGCGAACGTCTCGGTGGTCTCGCCGAAGTTCCACCCGGCCTTGAACGCCGCGAGGTTGGCGTCGCGGATGGCGGGCACCTTGGCGAAGCGCTTGGTCAGGAACGCCGTCGTCGGCTCGGTGGGGCGTCCGTACATCCACGACAGCAGGCCGAGGGCGAACATGTTCTTGGCGCGCGAGGCGTCCTTGCGCGAGAGGCCGAAGTCCTTGACCGCCTCGACCGTCATCCCGGTGAGGTCGACGGGGTGCACCGCGTAGGCGTCGAGGCTGTCGCCGTCGAGCGGGTTGGCGGTGTAGCCGGCCTTGGTGAGGTTGCGCGCGGTGAAGTCGTGCGTGTCGACGATGATCGTCGCGCCCTTGTGGAGGTCGCCGAGGTTGGCGCGCAGCGCCGCCGGGTTCATCGCGACCAGCACGTCGGGTGCGTCGCCCGCGGTGAGGATGTCGTGGTCGGCGAAGTGCACCTGGAACGACGAGACCCCCGGCAGGGTGCCCTGGGGCGCCCGGATCTCGGCCGGGAAGTTGGGCAGCGTGACCAGGTCGTTGCCGAATGCGGCGGTCTCCTGGGTGAACCGGTCACCGGTCAGCTGCATGCCGTCACCGGAGTCGCCCGCGAACCGGATGATGACGCGATCCAGCTGCTTGACCTGCTTGTCGGTGTGGGTCACCTCTTGCCCTGCTTCCTACGTGTCGGGGAGTCCTCGCCCAACTGCCCACAGTAGTCGCGGATCGGGCGTTTTCCCGCCGCTCCCCACGTGATGGACGCCTCGTCGCCCTCCCCTCCGACGGGGGTGGACGAGCGCGGCGACTCGCCCGATCCGTGGGCAATGTGAGGCAGGTCAATAAAGTCATGTATGTTTCTCGACATTGCACACCGATCGAGAAAGTCGAGCATCCCCCATGCAGATCCGTTCACGTACCGCTCTCGCGGCCGCAGTCGGGGCCACGTTGTCCGCACTGGCCCTGTCCGCCTGCGCCCCCGGTGGCGCCAGCAGCTCCGACGAGGATGCCGCTGAGACCATCCACATCGTCGGGTTCGCGGTCCCCGAGGCCGCCAACAAGGCCATCGCCGAGGAGTTCGCCAAGACGCCCGACGGCGAGGGCGTGGAGTTCCAGACCTCCTACGGTCCTTCGGGGGACCAGAGCCGCGCGGTCGCCGCCGGTCTCAAGGCCGACTACGTCCACATGTCGGTGCCCACCGACGTCACCCGCCTGGTCGACGAGGGCCTCGTGGCCGACGACTGGGACGCGGGCGACAACAAGGGCGTCGTGTCCACCTCGGTCGTCGCGTTCGGCGTGCGCGACGGCAACCCCAAGAACATCAAGACGTGGGCCGACCTGGTCAAGCCCGGCGTCGAGATCGTGACCGCCAACCCCGCCTCGTCGGGCGCCGCGCGCTGGAACGCCCTCGCCGCCTACGGCCAGGTCATCAGCGACGGCGGCACCGACGAGGAGGCCACCGCCTACGTCGACAAGTTCTTCAAGAACGTCGTCTCGCTCCCGGGCAGCGGCCGCGACGCCACCACGGCGTTCCTCGGCGGCACCGGTGACGTGCTCATGGCCTACGAGAACGAGGCCATCCTCGCCGCGCAGAACGACGAGGCCTTCGAGTACATCATCCCGGAGACCACGCTGAAGATCGAGAACGCCGGCGCGATCCTGAAGGACGCCTCCGAGCCGTCGCAGGCGTGGCTGGACTTCGTCCTCTCCGACGAGGGGCAGAGGCAGTTCGCCCTGACCGGGTTCCGCCCGCTCCGCGACGACGTCGACTACGGCGGCACCGTCGAGGGTGCGACGGACCCGTCCAACCCGTTCCCCGAGGTGCCCACCCTGCTGACGGTCGACGAGGACTTCGGTGGCTGGGACGAGGTGTCGACGAAGTTCTTCGACGAGGAGAACGGCATCATCTTCGAGGCCATCCTCAACGCCGGTCTCTCCCTCGAGTGACACCCCGGTCACCCCATCACCTCCACCATGACCTCTCCTGAGATCGCAGCGGTCCGACCGGCGAGGGCTCCTCGCCGGTCGGGTCCGCGCTCCACGCTCACGCGGTCGTCGGGTCTCGGGCTCGGCATCGCCATGATCTGGTTCAGCGCGCTGGTCCTGATCCCCCTGGCGGCGGTCGTCGTCACCGCCGTCGACGGCGGCTGGGACGTCTTCTGGGCGACCATCACCAACGGCCAGACCGCCGCCGCCATCAAGCTCACCGTCTTCACCGCCCTCGGCGTCACGGCCGTCAACGTCGTGATGGGCCCGCTCATCGCCTGGGTGCTCGTGCGCGACCGGTTCTGGGGCAAGTCGGTGCTCGAGGTGATGATCGACATCCCCTTCGCGCTGCCGACCATCGTCGCCGGCCTGGTGCTGCTCTCGCTCTACGGCACCGACAGCCCGCTCGGCATCGACATCGCCAACCAGCGCCCGGCCGTCTTCCTCGCGTTCTTGTTCGTCACGCTGCCGTTCGTCGTGCGGATGGTGCAGCCGGTGCTCGAGGAGCTCGACCTCGACGTCGAGGAGGCCGCCGCGTCCCTCGGCGCGAGCCGGTTCACCACGTTCCGCCGCATCATCCTGCCCAGCCTGACGCCGGCCATCACCGCCGGCGCCGCCCTGTCCTTCGCCCGCGGCGTCAGCGAGTACGGCTCGCTGGTGCTGCTGTCGGGCAACCTCCCGTTCAAGACCGAGGTCACCTCCGTGCGCATCCTCAGCAGCATCGAGAACGACAACGTCCCGGCGGCCGCGGCCGTCGCCACGGTGCTGCTGGCGATCTCGCTCGCGGTGATCGTGCTCCTGGACCTGATCCAGAGGCGGGTGGCCGCACGTGGCTGACACCCTCGTCCACGACGTCGAGGCGGTCGTGCCGCCCGTCGAGGAGCGCCGCCGCCCCCCGCGCGTGCGCAAGACCCCGACGACCTACGTGCTGCGGCTCATCGTCACCGCCTACCTGTTCCTCCTGGTCGCCTGGCCGGTGTCGCTGGTCGTGACCCACACCTTCGCGAACGGGTGGGAGTCGATCGCCTCGCTGCTGTCCGACCCCGACATGGTGGTGGCGCTCCAGCTGAGCGCCTACGTCGCCGTGTGGTCGGTCGTGATCAACACGCTCTTCGGCGTGGGGATCTCGCTGCTGCTCGTGCGCCAGGAGTTCCCCGGCAAGCGACTGCTCAACTCGCTGCTCGACATCCCGCTCTCGGTGTCCCCGATCGTCGTCGGCCTCGCCCTCGTGCTGGTCTACGGCGGCCGCAACGGGTGGCTCGGGCCGACCCTCGCCGACTGGGGG
Organism: Nocardioides sp. Z35_8; assembly: GCF_059621125.1. Classification (NCBI taxonomy): domain Bacteria; kingdom Bacillati; phylum Actinomycetota; class Actinomycetes; order Propionibacteriales; family Nocardioidaceae; genus Nocardioides; species Nocardioides sp. Z35_8. Next base: position 1,527,304 of record NZ_JCAQIE010000001.1, read on the forward strand.
TTCCAGGTCATCTTCTCGACGCCCGGCATCATCATGGCGACGACCTTCGTGGCGCTGCCGCTGATGATCCGCGAGCTCGTCCCCGTGCTCGAGGAGATCGGCACCGACCAGGAGCAGGCCGCCGAGAGCCTGGGGGCCAACGCCCTCCAGCGGTTCTGGCGGATCACCCTGCCGTCCATCAAGTGGGGCATCGTCTACGGCGTCGTGCTGACCCTGGCCCGCTCGCTCGGCGAGTTCGGTGCGGTCAAGGTCGTCTCGGGCAACGTCCTCGGGCAGACCCGCACGGCCACCCTCGCGGTGGAGGAGAAGTACCTCAACTTCGACCAGCAGGGCGCCTACGCGACCGCCTTCCTGCTCGCGATGGTGTCGGTGGCCTGCATCGTCGTCGTCGCGATCATCCGTCCCAAGAACCGCCACTGAGCCGACCCGGCGACCACGTCCCGGCCACCCCCGAGCCACCAGAAAGGCATCACCCCATGAGCATCGAAGTGTCAGGGCTGAACAAGAAGTTCGGCGACTTCGTCGCGCTCGACGACGTCAGCGTCACCATCCCGACCGGCCAGCTCACGGCGCTCCTCGGCCCCAGCGGCGGAGGCAAGTCGACCCTGCTGCGCATCATCGCCGGCCTGGAGAAGGCCGACGCCGGCACGGTGAGCATCGCGGGCGTCGAGGCGACCCACCTGCCCGCCCAGAAGCGCAACGTGGGCTTCGTCTTCCAGCACTACGCGGTCTTCAAGCACATGACCGTGGCCAAGAACGTCGCCTTCGGTCTCGAGATCCGCAAGCGCCCGAAGGACGAGGTCGAGCACCGGGTGCGCGAGCTCCTCGAGCTGGTGCACCTCTCGCAGTTCTCGCACCGCCTCCCCTCGCAGCTCTCCGGCGGCCAGCGCCAGCGCATGGCCCTGGCCCGCGCCCTCGCGGTGGAGCCGTCGGTGCTGCTGCTCGACGAGCCGTTCGGCGCGCTCGACGCCAAGGTCCGCAAGGAGCTGCGCGACTGGCTGCGCCGTCTCCACGACGACGTGCACGTCACGACCGTCTTCGTCACCCACGACCAGGAGGAGGCGCTCGAGGTCGCCGACGAGATCGTGGTGATCAACGAGGGACGCGTCGAGCAGGTCGGCACCCCCGACCAGCTCTACGACGAGCCGGCCAACGACTTCGTGATGTCGTTCCTCGGCGAGGTCACCCACCTCGGCGGACTCTCGCTCCGGCCCCACGACATCGAGCTGGAGCGCACCCCGTCCCTGGCCGGCAGCGTGGAGGGGACGATCCACCGCCTGGTGCGCATCGGCTTCGAGGTCCGGCTGACCGTGCTCACCGTCGACGGCGACGAGGTGTCGGTCGTCGTGACCCGCGCCCACGCCCGCGCCCACGGCCTCGAGGAGGGGAGCACCGTCTGGCTCACCCCTGCGGCGGGCGCGACCGTGGTGCCGCGGATGGCGGCGGCCGTCTGAGCGTGCGGCGCGGCGGTGCCGGCGAAGCCGCGCGCGCCCGCTCGGCGGGTTAGCGTGCCCGGGTGGACCCCACGACGACCTCGGACGAGCTGTGGTCCGCCGTCGAGACCTTCGACGCCGAGGCCGCGGAGCTCGCGATCGCCCGGCTGCTCTGGGACGTGCCGCTCTCGGCCGCGGTGACCGGTGTCGTCCTCCCGTTCCTCGAGGAGGTCGGCGACCGGTGGGAGGCGGGCACCCTCTCGGTCGCCCACGAGCACTTCGTCAGCGACATGCTGCGACGCAAGCTCACCGCGCTCACCGCGGTGCCCCCGACGCCGGTGCTCCAGGACGCCTCCGCGGCCGCGCCGGTCGTCCTGCTCGCCTGCCCGCCGGGCGAGCGGCACGACATGGTGCTGCTGTGCGTCGCGCTGATGCTGCGCGAGCGGGGCGTACGCGCCAGGTTCCTCGGGGCGGACACGCCCGTGCCTGCCATCCGCACGGCGGCGCGTGCCGCGGGCGCCGACGCGGTCGTCCTCGCGGCGCGGCGCCCGACGACGTTCACCGCCCACGCGTCCGCGCTGCGCAGGCTCGCCGCCGACCACCCGGTCTACGCCGCCGGGCGCGGGGCCGACGCGCAGACCCTCGAGGAGATCGGCGCGCGACCCCTGCCCGCCGACCCGGTGCGCGCGGTCGTGGTGCTCGTCGGCGAGCTGTCCGAGCTCAGCGGTAGTTGGTGAACTGCACCGCGAAGTCGTAGTCCTGCGCCTTCACCAGCTGCTGCACGGCCTGGAGGTCGTCGCGCTTCTTCGACGACACGCGCAGCTCCTCGCCCTGCACCTGCGCCTTGACGCCCTTGGGGCCCTCGTCGCGGATCAGCTTGGAGATCTTCTTCGCGTCCTCGGAGGTGATGCCCTCCTTGAGCGCGATGTCGATCTTGGAGACCTGGCCCGACTGGCGCGGCTCGGAGGCGTCGAGGATCTTCAGGCTCTGGTTGCGCTTGATCAGCTTGTCCTGGAAGACGCTGAGCACCGCACTGGCCCGGTCGTCGGCGGAGGCGGTGATCTCGATGGCCTTCTCGCCCTTCCACTCGATGGAGGCGCCGGTGCCCTTGAAGTCGAACCGGGTGGCGATCTCGCGGGCCGCCTGGCTGAGCGCGTTGTCGACCTCCTGGCGGTCCAGCTTGCTCACGATGTCGAAGCTCGAGTCGGCCATTGAGTGCCTCCTTGGGGGGCTCGCGCCGGGTGCCCCGGCGATTCGTTGTCATGTCCGTGCCTTGCTATTGTTCCGCACGCCCCGGCAGGTTGCCCGAGCGGCCAAAGGGAGCTGACTGTAAATCAGCCGGCATTGCCTACAGAGGTTCGAATCCTCTACCTGCCACCGGACGGACTCCGTTCCGGTCGCGAGACCCCCGCACCGCGTGCGGGGGTCTCGTGCGTTCGTGGGCGGGCGCTGCTTGACTGCCCGGGTGAGCACCCCGCCCGACGACGCCTGGCTCGACGCCGAGTGTCGCCGCCTGATCGACTTCGGCCGCCGCGCCGTGCACCCCGGCGGGGGAGCCGCGTGGCTCGACGATGCCGGGGCGCCCGACCTCGCGCGGCCCGTGCACACCTGGATCACCGCCCGCACCGTCCACGTCCAGTGCCTCGGCACGCTGCTCGGCGTCGAGGGCGCGGACGCCGTGGCGGCCGGTGCGCTCGCCGGGCTGAACGGCGTGCTGCGCGACGCCGACCACGGTGGCTGGCACGCCGCCGTCGGTCCCGACGGCAGGCCCGACGGCACCGGCAAGTCCTGCTATGCGCACGCCTTCGTGATGCTCGCCGCGTCGACCGCCGTCGTCGCTGGGCTGCCCGGGGCGGATCGGTTGCTCGACGAGGCGACCGGCGTCTTCGAGGAGCGCTTCTTCGACGACGACCTGGGCCGCGTGGTCGACGAGTGGGACCGCGCCTGGACCACGGTCGCGCCCTACCGCGGGCTCAACTCCACGATGCACGCGGTGGAGGCGATGCTCGCGGTCGGCGACGTCACCGGCGACGACGTGTGGCACCGGCGCGCGGCCCGGCTGGCCGGCCTGGTGCTCGACCTGGCGCCGGCGCACGACGGCCGGCTCCCGGAGCACTTCGGCGCCGACTGGTCGGTGGACCTCGAGCTCAACCGCGACCGGCCCGGCGACCCGTTCAAGCCCTACGGCGCGACCGTCGGCCACGGACTCGAGTGGTCGCGGCTGCTGCTCCACCTCGAGGCGACCCTGGGAGACGTCGCGCCGGCCGGTCTCCTCGACACCTCGCGGCTGCTCTTCGACCGGGCCGTCGCCGACGGCTGGCACGCCGACGGCGAGCCCGGCTTCGTCTACACCACCGACTGGGACGGGCGGCCGGTCGTGCGCGAGCGGATGCACTGGGTCGCGGCCGAGGCGATCGCGGCCGCCGCGGCGCTGCACCGGCGCACGGGTGAGGACGCCTACGCCCAGCGGTACGCCGAGTGGTGGGACTTCGTCGTCGCGCACGTGCGCGACGCCGGTCGGGGCTCGTGGCACCACGAGCTCGACGCCGCCAACCGACCGCAGGCCAGCGTCTGGCCGGGCAAGCCCGACCTCTACCACGCCGTCCAGGCGACGCTCCTGCCGCGGCTCCCGCTCGCCCCCAGCCTCGCCAGCGCCCTCGCGACCGTGGGTCCGCACCGGGGATGAGCGACCGGCCAGCCCGCGGGCATGATGGGTGCATGAGCGACGTCCAGCCCCGCATCCTGGTCGTCGGCGAGGCGCTCGTCGACGTGGTGCCCGGGCCCGACGGGGCGCCCCGCGACCATCCCGGCGGCAGCCCCGCCAACGTGGCGCTCGCCCTCGGCCGGCTCGGGCGCGACGTACGGCTGGTGACCCTGCTGGGCGACGACGCGCGCGGCGCGGCCGTGCGGGCCTGGCTGGAGGCCGGCGGCGTCGAGGTCCTCGCCTCGCCCACCGGCTCGGGCCGCACGTCGAGCGCGGCGGTCACCCTCGACGACTCCGGCGCCGCCACCTACGACTTCGACCTCGACTGGGACCTTCGCGCGGTGCCCGACGTGCCGTGCGACGTGGTGCACGTCGGGTCGATCGCGACCGTCCTCGAGCCGGGTGCCGACACCGTGCTCGCGACGTTCCGCGCGCACCGCGGCCGGGCCCTGCTCTCCCTCGACCCCAACGCCCGCCCCGCGATCACCCCCGACCGCGCCGGGCCCGCGGCCCGGGTCGAGGAGCTCGTCGCCCTCGCCGACGTGGTCAAGGTGAGCGACGAGGACCTCGCGTGGCTCCAGCCCGGCGAGGGCCCGGTCGCGACCGCCGCGCGCTGGGCGGCGGCCGGACCGGGCCTCGTCGTGGTCACCCGCGGCGGCGCCGGCGCGATCGCCGTACGCCCCGACGGGACGACGCTCGAGGTGCCCGGCGTGCCCGTCGCCGTGGCCGACACCGTCGGAGCCGGCGACACCTTCAGCGGCGTGCTGCTCGACGCGCTGGTCGCCCTCGGGGCGCACGGGCCCGGAGCCAGCGACGCGCTGCGCGCCCTCACCGACCGCGACCTCCTCGACGTCGTCACGACAGCGGCCGTCGGTGCGGCCATCAACGTCTCCCGGCCCGGTGCCGACCCGCCGACGCGGGCGGAGCTCTCCGCCGCGTTGGGCACCGACCGCGAAGCCGGGCGGGAGTGAGCGCGGAGCAGATCCACGAGATCGGGAGACGACGGGCCTGGGTGATCTGGCTGGTGGCGCTCGCCGTCTACGTGCTGGCGGTGTTCCACCGCAGCTCGCTCGGGGTCGCGGGGATCATCGCGTCCGACCGGTTCGACATCACCGCCACCGGCCTGGCCGCGTTCACCGTGCTGCAGCTCGTGGTCTACGCCGGGATGCAGGTGCCGGTGGGGGTCTTCCTCGACCGCTACGGCTCACGCACGATGCTGCTGGTCGGGCTCGCGCTGATGACGGCCGGCCAGCTCGCCTTCGCGTTCTCCACCTCGTTCGCCGGGGCGGTGGCGGCGCGCGCGGTGGTGGGGGCGGGCGACGCGATGGTCTTCGTGAGCGTGATCCGCCTCGTCACGATCTGGTTCCTGGTGCGGCAGGCGCCGATGGTCACCCAGGTCACCGGCCTGGCCGGGCAGCTGGGCGCGATCGCCGCGGCCGGCCCGCTGTCCTTCCTGCTCGACGAGCTCGGCTGGACCCGCACGTTCGCGATCACCTCCAGCGTCGGCCTCGTGCTGCTCGTCGCGGTGCTCGCGCTCGTCAAGGACTCGCCCTACCGCCGCAGCGAGGTCGTCGTGATCAAGCTGCGGGCTCTGGCGCAGTCGGTCCGCACGGTGTGGGGCAACCCCGGCACGCGGCTGGGGATGTGGTCGCACTTCGCCTCGCAGTTCTCCGCCACGGTCTTCACGCTGCTGTGGGGCTTCCCGTTCCTGGTGCAGGGACTCGGCTGGACCTCGCGCGCGGCCAGCACGCTGCTGATGGCGATGACGGCCTGGACGGTCGTCAGCGGCCTGGTGCTCGCCCGGCTGGTGGGCCGGCTGCCCTACTACCGCTCGTGGATCGTGGTCTCCGTCGTCCTGGCGATGGTGGTCCCGTGGACCGCCGTCCTGCTGTGGCCGGGAGTGGCGCCGACGTGGCTCGTGGTCGTGATGGCCTTCGCCACCGCGAGCGGTGGTCCGGCCGCGATGGTGGCCTTCGACCTCGCCCGCTCGTTCAGCCCGGCGCATGAGACCGGGCGCGCCAACGGGCTGGTCAACATCGGCGGCTTCACCGCCTCGCTGCTGACGATGGCCCTCATCGGCCTGGTGCTCGACCTGTCGGCGTCCGGCGGCATGGGGTCCTACACGCTCGGCGACTTCAAGCTGGCGATGGCCGTGCAGTACGCGTTCTGGACCCTCGGCATCGTGCAGACGCTGCGCTACCGCCGCCGCGGGCTCGACCACCTCGCGCGGGTGCACCCCGGCTCGGTCGAGCAGCTGCGGGCCGGCAAGCCCTTCGTGCATCCCGGCATCGGCACCGAGGGCGTCTAGCGAGCCCGACGTGCGCTCAGCCGATCTCGCCGTCCCCGTCGGAGTCGAGGTCGCCGGTCGGGTCCTCGGCCGTCGGGTCCTCGAGGAAGTCGCCGCCCACGGGGTGGCCCTGCCACGACACCAGCTCCCAGCCGGTGCGGGGGTCGCCGTCGAGCACGATCAGCGCGGTGTTGTGCAGCGGCTGGTGGGCCGGCGGGGCCTGCGGGCTGGGCGCCGTCCGGGTCGAGGCCCAGGTGCGCAGCGCGGCCCCGTGGCTGACGACGAGCACGGCCTCGTGGCCCGCCTCGGCGATGGTGCGTACGGCCGCGTCGTAGCGGGCGAGGAACTCCTCGCCCGTCTCGCCGCCGGGCATCCGGTGGTCGAGGTCGCCGTCGAGCCACGCCGCGACGGCTCCGATGTAGCCGGCGACGGCGTCGTGGTCGTTGCGCATCTCGAAGTCGCCCGCGGCGATCTCCTGCAGGCCGTCGAGCTGCACCGGCTCGAGGCCGCGCGCCTGCGCGGTGGGGGCGGCGGTCTGGTGGGTGCGCACCCGGCTGGAGACGTAGATCGCGTCGATCCGTTCGTCGGCGAGGGCCTTCGCGGCCGCCACGGCCTGGGCGCGGCCGAGGTCGGTGAGGTCGAGCCCGGGGTGGGCGGTGTCGAGCTCGCCGGAGACGTTGGCGTGCGTCTGGCCGTGGCGCATGAGCAGGAGTCGCAAGGGGGGGATCCTCGGGAGGCTAGGAGTTGAACGGGGACGTCTTGCTGGAGGCGAGCTCGCGCGCCTGCTCCAGGGGCACGTCCTCGAGCGCGGCCTCGATGTCGGAGCCGATGTGGCTCACCTCGGCGCCCCGCTCGATCAGCACCTGGGTGTGCACGAGGCGGTCGTCGTAGGCGTGGACCATCGTGAAGCCCTGGCCGGCGTCGACACCCGAGACGAAGCGGTCGACCGGTGCGGGGTCGAGGGTGTAGCAGCTGGCCGCCGTCACCGAGACCGGCACGCCGCCGAACGTCGACCACGTCGGCAGGTGCAGGTGACCGGCGAGGATGCCGCGCACGTCGGTGCCGGCGATCACGTCGGCCAGCGCCTGCTGGTCGTGCAGCTCGATCAGCTCGGCGGCGCGCACCATCGGCAGGGGCAGCGGCGGGTGGTGCATCGCCAGCAGCGTCCCGTGCTCGGCGGGGGTGGCGAGCACGTCGGCGAGCCACGCCAGCTGCTCGGGCAGCAGCTCGCCGTGGTGGTGGCCGGGCACGCTCGTGTCGAGGGCGACGATGCGCAGCCCGTCGACGTCGTGCACCCGGTCCTGGCACCCGGCGTCGTCGGAGTCGAACATGCCCCTGGCGAACGGCGCCCGCTCGTCGTGGTTGCCCATCGTCCACACCACCGTCGCGCCGATCCCGGCGGCGAACGGCTCCACGATCGAGCGGAGGGTGGCGTAGGCGTCGGGCTCGGCGCGGTCGGCCAGGTCGCCGGTGAAGACCAGCGCCCGGGGCGCGGGGCGCACCGCCGCGAGCCGCTCGAGCGCGCGGCGCAGGTTGGCGACGTTGTCGATGACGCCGTAGTGCAGCGCTCCGCCGCCGATCAGGTGCGGGTCGCTCAGGTGCGCGACGACGTGCCGCGGGGCGGCGTACTGACCGAGCTGCTTCACACCGAGCAGCCTAGGGCCGCGCCGGGAGGATGCGCCCGGTCACCTCGCCGAGGGTGATCCGGCCGCCCGCGGTGCCCGGCGCGGTGTAGCGCAGGGTCACCTCGTCGCCGTCCTCGAGGAACGTGCGCTCGCGCCCGCCGGCGGTGAACGGCTCGGTGCCGCCCCAGCTCAGCTCGAGCAGGGAGCCGCGCTGGCCGGGCTCGGCGCCCGACACGGTGCCCGACCCCCACAGGTCGCCGGTGCGCACGGAGGCGCCGTTGACGGTGGTGTGGGCGAGCATCTGGGCCGGCGACCAGTACATGGTGCGGTAGGGCGGACGCGAGACCACCTCGCCGTCGAGCACCACCTCCACCTCGATGTCGAGCCCGGCAGGGCCCTCGACTCGGAGGTGGTCGAGCACCTCCGGGTCCTGTCCGGGCAGGTCGGTCCAGGCGGCGTCGAGCGCCGCGAGCGGGGTCACCCACGCGCTGATCGAGGTCGCGAACGACTTGCCGAGGAACGGGCCGAGGGGCACGTACTCCCACGCCTGGATGTCGCGCGCCGACCAGTCGTTGAGGCCGACGACGCCGAAGGTGTGCCGCGCGAAGTCGGCGGTGGCGACCCGCTCGCCCAGCGCGGACGGCACCCCGACCACGAAGCCCAGCTCGGCCTCGATGTCGAGACGCCGGGACGGGCCGAACGTCGGGCGCTCCTCCGTCGGCGCCTTGCGCTGCCCGCAGGGTCGTACGACGTCGGTGCCGGAGACCACGACCGTGCCCGAGCGGCCGTGGTAGCCGACGGGGAGGTGCTTCCAGTTGGGCAGCAGCGGCTCCTGGTCGGGGCGGAAGATCCGGCCGACGTTGGAGGCGTGGTGCTCGGAGGCGTAGAAGTCGACGTAGTCGCCGACCGTGAACGGCAGGAGCATCGTCACCGAGTCGACCGGCGCCAGGGCCGGCTCGACGAGGTCGCGCTCGGTCTGGTCGGTCAGCAGCCCCGTCACCCACGCGCGGGTCGACTCCCAGACGGCGGGCCCGGCCGCCATGAACGGGTTGAGCGTCGGCTGGTCGAACAGCTCGTGGGTGTCGACCATGTCGGCGGCCGCGACGACGCTGAGGTCGAGCACCTGGTCGCCGATGCGCACCGCGACCCGCGGGCGCTCGCCGGAGCGGGCGAAGACGCCGTAGGGGAGGTGGTCGACGTCGAACCCGGAGCCCGCGGCTCCCTCGACCCAGCTGCTGCGGCTCATGCGTTGTCCTCCACCAGTCCGAGGGCGATCAGGTCGTCGAGCGGCTCGGTGACCGAGCAGGAGCCGAAGGAGGTGAACCAGCGGCGGGCCGACGCCACGCCGCCACCGGCCAGCGCCGCCGTGAGCGCGGCGCCGTCGCGCACCTCCAGGGCGGCCGTCGCGTCGTCCACGGTGCCGCCGTCCCACAGCGCACTCGTGGCCGCCAGCAGGTTGAGGAAGCCGTGCGCGCCGCCGCCCTGCGGCTCGTGGCGCACCGCCCGGTGCAGCCCGGCGGTGGCCTTGAACGGCGTCTCGCGGTCGAGCGCCGCGTCGACCCACCCGGCGACGGTCGCGGAGCCGGGGACGAGGTCGTGGTCGACGTGGCCGAGTCGGAGCTTGAGGCGGTGCCCGCACGCGGCGACCTCGTCGGCGGCGGCCAGCCAGGTCGGGGTCACCGGCCCGGGCAGCTCGACGTAGAGGGGGACGTCGTCGGCCCCGGCGGCGCGCAGTGCGGCGTCGATGCGGCGCACGTTGCCCACCGGGTCGTCGACGTCGCGGACGGCGATCTCCACGGCAGCGACGTGCAGCCCGAGGCGGCCGGCCGCGCCCAGCGGACCGGCGAGCTGGCCGGCGCCGCCGGTCACCACGACCGACAGCGGGCCGCCGAAGCCCCGGACGAGCGGCAGGTCGGTGTCGCGGAGCACGAAGCTGCCGACCAGGTCGGCCCACCACTCCTCGCGGCGCGCGGTGTGGGCCGCGGTCGCCTCGTGGAGGGGCGCGTCGCCGGGAGGGAAGATCGCGGCGTCGTCGACGAGGCCGCGCCACTCCTCGGGCCAGACGGACGCTCGCCGGGTGGGTTCGGAGGGTGCAGGGCTGGGGGACACGGGGCTACTCTAGCCACCAGATAACGGACGCTGACGTCCGGTAATCGGATGAACGGAGCGCACTGATGGCCCACTACCGAGCACTCGGACGGCTGCCCCGCCAGCGGCACACCCAGCTGCGCGACGACGACGGCCACCTCTTCCGCGAGGAGCTGATGGGCGAGGAGGGATTCTCCTCCGACTCCTCGCTGCTCTACCGCCGGGGCGTGCCGAGCGCGATCACCGACAGTCGGGTGTGGGACCTCCCCGACCAGTCGCGGATCCCCAACCACCCGCTCAAGCCGCGGCACCTCCGGCTGCACGACCTGCAGACCGGCACCTGCCCGGTCGAGGGCCGGCGCCTGGTGCTGGGCAACAACGACGTGCGGATCGCCTACGTGCTCACGGGCACCGACCCGTCCCCGCTCTACCGCAACGCCATCGGCGACGAGTGCGTCTACGTCGAGTCCGGCAGCGGCACGGTCGAGACCGTCTTCGGGGTCGTGCCCTACCGCACCGGCGACTACGTCGTCATCCCGCGCGCGACCGACCACCGGTGGGTGCCCGCCGAGCCGTCGCGGCTCTACGCCGTCGAGGCCAACAGCCACATCCACCCGCCCAAGCGCTACCTGTCGCGGTTCGGCCAGCTGCTCGAGCACGCCCCCTACTGCGAGCGCGACCTCCACGGCCCGGCGGAGACCTTCGAGGTCGAGGGCACCGACGTCGAGGTGCTGGTCAAGCACCGCACCAGCGCCGGGATCGTCGGCACCCGCCTGACCTACGCCACGCACCCCTTCGACGTGGTGGGCTGGGACGGGTGCCTCTACCCCTACACGTTCAACGTCGAGGACTACATGCCGATCACCGGCAAGGTCCACCAGCCGCCGCCGGTGCACCAGGTCTTCGAGGGCTGGAACTTCGTGATCTGCAACTTCCTGCCCCGCAAGGTCGACTACCACGAGCTCGCGATCCCGGTGCCCTACTACCACTCCAACGTCGACTCCGACGAGGTGATGTTCTACGTCGGCGGCGACTACGAGGCCCGCAAGGGCTCGGGCATCGGCATCGGCTCGATCAGCCTGCACCCCGGCGGCCACGCACACGGCCCGCAGCCCAGCGCGATCGAGGCCTCGCTGGGCGTGCAGTACTTCGAGGAGTCGGCCGTCATGGTCGACACCTTCGCCCCGCTCGAGCTCGGCGAGGGCGGCGTCGCGGTGGAGGACCCGGCCTACGCCTGGACCTGGGCGGGCCGCGGCCCCGACGCTTCCGGCGAGGACGGCGGACCGGCGGTCTACAGCAACACGTGACGCTCCGGGCGGACGCCCACTCCTTCGGGTGATCGTTAGCGTGGCGAGCATGACGACCGCCGACCTGCCGCCCTGCGTCCTCGTCCTCTTCGGCGCCAGCGGCGACCTCGCGTCGCGCAAGCTGTTCCCGGGTCTCTACCGCCTCGCCGCGGCGGGCCGGCTGCCCCGGGACTTCGCCGTCATCGGCAGCGGGCGCCACGCGCCCGACTCGGACGACGACTTCCGCGACGAGGTGCTCGACGGGCTCCGCGACTCGGTCGACGACCTCGACGACGACCTCGCGCGCGACCTCCTCGACCGCTTCTCGTTTCGGGCCTCCGACGCCGACGACGGCGCCGACCTCGCCGCGCGGGTGCGCGAGGTGGAGGAGGGCCTCGGCGACGACGTGCTGCGCCTGGTGTACCTCTCGGTCCCGCCCGCGGCGATGCCCGGCATGGTCGCGATGCTGGGACGCGAGGGCCTGGCCGACGGCGCCCGGCTGGTGATCGAGAAGCCCTTCGGCCTGGACCTGGCGTCGTTCGAGGAGCTCGACCGCGACGTCCACGAGGTCTTCGAGGAGGACCAGGTCTTCCGCATCGACCACTTCCTCGGCAAGGAGGCCGTGCAGAACCTGCTCGCGCTGCGCTTCGCCAACGCCCTCTTCGAGCCGGCGTGGAGCCGCGAGAGCATCGCCTCGGTGCAGGTCGATGTGCCCGAGACGCTGGCGATGGAGGGTCGCGGGTCGTTCTACGAGTCCACCGGCGCGCTGCGCGACATGGTCTCCACGCACCTGTTCCAGATCCTCGGCGCGGTCGCCCTGGAGGACCCGGGGGAGTGGTCGGCCGCGGCCGTACGACGTGCGCGCGCCGCGGTGCTCGCCGACGTACGCCCGCTCGACCCGGCCCGGGTCGTGCTCGGGCAGTACGACGGCTACCGCGACGAGGACGACGTCGACGACGACTCCGACGTCGAGACCTTCGTCGCGCTGGAGGCGTGGGTCGACAACGACCGCTGGCGCGGCGTCCCGTTCCTCCTGCGCACCGGCAAGGCGATGGCCGAGACGCGCCGCACGGTGACGCTCCGCTTCCGGGAGCCGGACTCGACGGTGTTCGGCGACGGCCTGGCCCCCGACGAGCTCGTCCTCGAGCTCACCGACGAGGCGCAGATCCACGTCGACCTGCTCGGCAAGCGCCCCGGCCCGGAGATGGATCTCGCCCCGGCGGCCATGCGCCTCGACCTGGGGGAGGAGCTCCCGCACGACGAGCCGCTCGAGGCCTACGAGCGGCTGCTCCTCGACGTGCTCCACGGCGACCACACCCTCTTCGCGCACGCCGACGAGACGCGGCGGCTGTGGCAGGTGTGCCAGCCCGTGCTCGACGACCGGCCGGCGCCGCTGCCCTACGAGCAGGGCTCCTGGGGGCCGGACGCGGCGCTCGCCCTCCCCGAGCACGGCTGGCGCCTGGGCCGCGACGCCGATGGCGAGTGACGCCCGGGCCCCCGGCGGACCCGCCGCGCCCATCGCGGACCACGGTCTGATCGGCGACCTCCGCACCGCAGCCCTCGTCGCGACCGACGGCACGATCGACTGGTTCTGCCCTGGCCGGTTCGACGCGCCGAGCGTCTTCGCCTCGCTGCTCGACCCCGACGGCGGGTCGTGGCGGCTGGCACCCGACGACCCCGACGCGCGCAGCCAGCAGTACTACCACCCCGAGACCAACATCCTCGTCACCCGCTTCCTCACCGAGCGCGGGGTCGTGGAGGTCCAGGACTTCATGCCGGTGCTGCGCGCCCACGACCCCGACCACCGGCAGCGCCTGGTGCGCCGCGTGGTCGGGCTGCGGGGCTCGGTCGAGCTCACCATGGAGATGACGCCCCGTCCCGACTACGCGCGCACGGAGCCCGACCTGGATGTCGAGGACGGCGTCGTGCGCTTCGCCGACGGCGAGGTCGACCTGGCGCTGTCGAGCACCCTCGACCTCGACGTCGGAGCGAGCACCGCGTCGGCCCGGGTGACGCTCGCGACCGGCGAGTCCGCCCTGTTCGTGCTCGAGGTGCTGACGCCCGGCGAGCCCGCCCGCGGCTGTGCCCCGTCGGACGTGTCCGAGCTCTTCGACGCCACGGCGGCCTACTGGCGCGGCTGGCTCTCGCAGTCGACCTACACCGGGCGGTGGCGCGAGTGGGTGGACCGCTCGGCGCTCACCCTCAAGCTGCTGTGCCACGAGCCCACGGGCGGGATCATCGCCGCGCCGACGACCAGCCTCCCCGAGAGCATCGGCGGGTCGCGCAACTGGGACTACCGCTACGTGTGGGTGCGCGACGCCGCGTTCAGCGTCTACGCCCTGCTGCGCCTGGGCTTCACCGAGGAGGCGGGCGCGTTCGTGCGCTTCCTTTCCGAGCGGCTCGGCGAGGCCGCCGGCGACGGCGCCGACGAGGACCTGGGCCCGCTCCGGGTGGTGTACGACCTCGACGGCGCCCTGCCCCACGAGAGCGAGCTCGACCACCTCGCCGGCTACCGCGACTCCCGCCCGGTGCGCATCGGCAACGCTGCGGTCGACCAGCTCCAGCTCGACGTCTACGGCGAGCTGATCGACTCGGTCTACCTCTTCGACAAGCACGGCCGCGGGATCAGCCACGACGCCTGGGGCGACCTGCGCCGGATCGTCTCGTGGCTGATGGACAACTGGGAGCGTCCCGACGCGGGGATGTGGGAGATCCGCTCGGAGCCGCGCACCCACACGACCTCGCTCGTGATGAGCTGGGTGGCCGTCGAGCGGATGATGCGCGTGGCCCGGCGCCGCGGCCTGCCCGGCGACCTCACCCGCCTGGCCGCGACCCGCGACGAGATCTACGAGCGGGTGATGACCGAGTGCTGGAACGACGACATCGGCGCCTTCACCGCCGTCGCCGGCGGCGACGTGCTCGACGCGGGTGCGCTGCTGATGCCGATGGTGAAGATGCTGGCGCCGGACGACCCGCGCTTCCTCTCCACGCTAGCGGCGATCGAGGAGCGGCTGGTCTCCGACAGCCTGGTGCTGCGCTACGAGCCCGAGGCCTTCGGTGACGGCGTCCCGGGCACCGACGGCACCGTCGACGCGGAGGGCACGTTCTCGCTGTGCTCCTTCTGGTACGTCGAGGCGCTGACCCGCGCCGGTCGCCTCGCCGAGGCCCGCCTGGCGCTGGAGAAGATGTTCACCTATGCCAACCACCTCGGCCAGTACGCCGAGCAGGTCGCGCTCAACGGCGAGCAGCTCGGCAACTTCCCGCAGGGCTTCACCCACCTCAGCCTGATCAGCGCCGTGATCAACCTCGACCGCAGCCTCGACGGCTGAGCCACCGGCCGGTCATCCGCGGTCGCCGCGCACCGGAGTGCTGCTGCGGCCCTGCGCGCGACCGGCGAGCTCTGCGTCCAGCGTCTCCTGGGCGATCCGCATGCTCTCCGCGTACGCCGGCTCGCGCAGGCGCTGCCACATCACGTCCTCCGGCACGTCCTCGACCTGGCTGACCACCCACCAGATGTTGCCGAACGGGTCACGGATCCGGCCGCCGCGCTGACCGAACGCGCTGTCGGCGAGCTCGGTCACGACCACCGCGCCCGCCGCCACTGCGCGCTCGAACGTGGCGTCCGCGTCCGGCACGAAGACCCGGAGCAGGCTGGGCATCGGCGGCCACTCCGGCCGGCGGTCGAAGGCCAGGACGACCGTGTCCCCGACCCGCACCTCGCCGTGGCCGATGGACCCGTCCTCGACGGCCACGCGGGCGAGCTCCTCGCCCCCGAGGACCGTGGTGGTGAAGTCCAGGAACGCCCCGGTGTCCTCGGTGACCACCCACGGGGCCACCGCCGTGTAGCCGGCCGGCGTCGTCGCGTCGTGCTCCATCGTCCGCCCTCCTCCTCGCTCGTCTGGTGCGCTCGGCACCACGCTAGGCAGGAATCAGGTCGGGTGCGGTCCTGATGCGAGCGGGCTCAGGAGGTCCAGGCGCGCCAGAGGGCGGCGTACTCCCCGTCGAGCTCGATGAGCTCGTCGTGGCTGCCGAGCTCGACGATGCGACCCTCGAGGACCACTGCGATGCGGTCGGCGTCGTGGGCGGTGTGCAGGCGGTGCGCGATCGCCACGACCGTGCGGCCCTCGAGGAGGCTGTTCATCGAGCCCTCGAGGGTGCGCGCGGTGCGCGGGTCGATCAGCGAGGTCGCCTCGTCGAGCACGAGCGTGTGCGGGTCGGCGATGATCAGCCGCGCCAGGGCGACCTGCTGCGCCTGGGCCGGGGTGAGCGCGAAGCGCCCCGAGCCGATCATCGTGTCGAGCCCGTCGGGCAGGCGCTCGACCCACGACAGGCCACCGACGGCGGCCAGCGCCCGGCGCACGGCGTCGTCGGAGGAGTCCTCGCGCGCCAGCACGACGTTGTCGCGCACGGAGCCGATGAAGACGTGGTGCTCCTGGGTGACGAGCGCGACCTCGGTGCGCAGCACCTCGAGCGGCAGGTCGACCAGGTCCACCCCACCCACCCGGGCCGAGCCGGTGCGCGGGCGGTTGATCCCCGACAGCAGCCGCCCGAGAGTCGATTTGCCGGAGCCGCTCGGGCCGACGACCGCCAGCCGCTCTCCGGTGCGCAGGTGCAGGTCGACGCCGTGGAGCACGTCGTGGCCCTCGCGGTAGGCGAAGCGGAGGTCCGACCCGACGAGCTCGGCGCCCTCGGGCAGCTTGTCGCCGGGCTCGCGGTCGGGCGGCACCTCGGCGATGCCGAGCAGCCGGCTCGTCGACGCCGCGCCCACCTGGAGGCGGTCGACCTCGCCGATGACCGCGTCGAGCGGCTCGGCCAGCGCGACGACGTAGAGCAGCGCGGCGGTGATCTGCCCGAGGTCGACCCATCCGCGGCTGTAGCCGTAGGCGCCGACGACCAGCGTGACGACCTGCGGCACCTGGAACGCCGCGTTGAGGGCCGCGAACAGCACGTTGCGCAGCGTCATGCCGTAGCGCTCGGCCTGCCCCGACACCGCGATGTCGTCGGAGCCCGCCGCCACGCGAGCCCGCGAGAGCCCCAGTGCCTCGACGGTCCGCGACCCCTCGACGGTCTCGGTGAGCGTGGTGTTGATGCGCGAGTAGGTGGCGCCCTCGGTGATGTAGGCCTTGGGCGCGCGGCGCAGGTAGGTGCGCACGGCGGGGGCGCAGAGCGCGAAGACCACGAGCGCGGGCACCGCCAGCAGCAGCGAGTTGAGCAACATCGCCACGATCGAGAGCACGACCGTCATCAGCGAGATCAGCAGGCGCGGCACGCCCCACTGCACCGAGCGGGCCATCGTGCCGACGTCGCGGGTGACCCGGGTGACGAGGTCGCCGGTGCTGGCTCCCTCGACGCGGCCCACGGGCAGGCGCAGGATCGTGCGGACGACGTGCTCGCGGGCCGAGGCGAGCAGGTCCTGGCCGAAGTAGGTCGACGTGCGCTGCGCGCCGAAGGTGAGCAGCGCCTGGAGGACGACCACACCGACGACCGCCAGGGCGATGGTGTCGAGGCCGCCGGCGCCCACGCCCTGGGTGTCCACCCGGTTGACGAGCGAGCCGAGCAGGCGCGGCACCACGAGGGCGGAGCCCGCGGCCAGGGCGTTGAGCACGACCAGCAGCACGAAGGTGCGCTTGCGGCTGCGCACCAGGTCGACGAGGAACGCCAGCACCGCGCGGTTGCCCGACACCGGCCAGCCGCGCACCGGGTTGCGCGAGGCGTCGTAGACGTCCTCGGCGCGCTGGCGCCGCAGCTCGTGGCGCTGCCACAGGGCGCGGTTGCGCTCGCGCAGGCCGGCGTGCTCGGGCGGCAGCAGCTCGTCGGGGATCGCGGGCGGGTCGGCGGCCCGGTCGCGCCAGGTCTCGGCCGAGGTGGCGAGCAGGTCGGTGCTCATCGGACCGGCTCCTCCTCGTCCATCTGGGGGTCCAGCTGGTGGTCCATCTGGTCGTCCAGCTCGTCGTCCATCTCTCGCGCGACCACGCGCCGGTAGCCGTCGTGGCCGGCCAGCAGGTCGGCGTGGGTGCCCTCGGCGACGACGGTGCCGTCGTGCAGGAGCACGACGCGGTCGGCGTGGTGCAGCCACAGCGGCGAGACCGTGGTGACCACCGTCGTACGGCCGCGCCGGGTCTCCGCGACGCGCTCGGCGATGCGCGCCTCGGTGTGGGCGTCGACGGCGGAGGTCGGCTCCACCAGCACCAGGATCGGCGCGTCCGTGGCCAGCGCGCGCGCCAGCACCACCCGCTGGCGCTGCCCGCCGGACAGGCCGCGGCCGCGCTCGTCGAGCTGGCCCTGCCAGCCCTCGGGGAGCGCGTCGTAGACGTCCTCGGCGTTGGCGACGCGCAGCGCGTGCTCGGCCTGCTCACGGGTGAGCCGGCCGTGGGGGTCGACGGCGTCCTGGAGGGTCCCGGCGAAGAGCTGGCTGGTGGTGTCGCTGACCAGCACCTGGCGGCGTACGTCGTCGAGCGTGGCCCGCGAGAGGTCGACGCCGCCGAGGGTGACGCCCCACTCGCGGGTCGCCCGCTCCTCGTCGCGCGCCGCGATGCGGGCCCGCTCGGCTGCCCGCTCGGCCCGCGAGCGACGCGCGGCGCGGCCCTTGGTGCCCTCCTCCTCCACGGCCGGGACGGGCTCGGTGTCGGCGGGCAGGTAGCGGCCGAGGCGGTCGGCGAGGGCAGCGCTCTGCTCGGGCACCGCGCTCACGACGACGGTCAGCACGCCCGGCTCCACCGTCAGCCCGCTCGCGGTGTCGTGGAGCGCGGCGGTGCCGTCGAGCGCGACCGGCTTGGACGGCTCGCGCCACGGCGGGCGCTGGTCGAAGATCGCGGTGGCCTTGCGGGCGCTGACCAGGGAGCGCACGCCCTTCTGGGCGAACTCGAAGAAGGTGCGGATCGGCCCGACCATGAAGAGGCCGTAGCCGAGGAAGGTGATCAGCTCGCCCACGCTCAGCTCGCCGGCCCGGACCTGCCGGGTGCCGAGCCACACCAGGGCGACCAGGAAGATGCCGGAGAGCAGCACGCCGACCGCCTCGACCACGGCCTGCCAGATGCCGGCGGCCACGCCGGCCTGCCGGGCCGACTGGGACTGGCGGTCGTAGTTGGCCCCGAACGTCTGCTCCCCGCCGATGCCGCGGAGGATCCGCAGGCCGGCCACGATGTCGGTGGCCAGCGAGGTCAGGTCGGAGGTGCGCGAGCGCTCGAGCTGCTGGCGGCGGTGGAGTGGTCGCAGCAGGGGGAGGGCGGCGCCGACGAGGAGCGGTGCCGCGACCAGGGTGAGCAGGCCGAGCTGCCACGACATCGTGAGCACGATGAACGCGACGGTGAGGTAGGACGCGACCTGGCCCAGGGTGCGCGCCACGATCTCGGTCAGCGCGCCGAACTCGTCGGAGTCGCTCGACGCGACGCTCAGCACCTCGCCGGTCGGTGCCCGCCGGGGCAGCACGTGCCCCATCTGGGCCACCTTGCGGGTGACCATCTCGAGGGTCCCGTAGAGCGCGACGAGCCAGCTGCGCACGACCAGCGTGTGGGACACGATGCCGAACACGCCGCCCACGACGACGACGGCGAGCAGGAGGCCCGCCCAGCCGAGGAGCGCCGACTCCGAGCCGCCGACGATGCCCTGGTCGACCGCGCGACCGAAGATCCACGGCCCGAGCGTCATCGGGAGGAACCACAGCGCGTAGCAGAGCGCCGAGAGCGCGATCAGCGCCTTCTGCTGCCCCAGGACCCATCGCAGGAACGCCAGCGGCGACCGGGTGTCGGGGTCCGGCGTGGGTGCGTCGTCGGAGCCGGTGTAGAACGTCGCGATCCGGGGTGGGTAGTCCTGCATGTCGTGTCTGACACTAGGCGCCGGGAGTGCCCGGCGACGAACCCTTAAACCGTGACGGTGCCCACGCGGACCGGCCCCGTGCGCCGCTCGCGTCCCGAGGCGGGCCGAGTCCGAAGACCACCTGCGCCGGGTCCACCCCTACGGGTACCGTGGCGCACGATGACCGATGTCGAGGTGCTGGCACCGCGTGAGGTCCCGCTGGGAGGTCCCCGGGCCATGCGCGTACGTCGCACGCTGCCGCAGCGCCAGCGCTCGCTGATCGGCGCCTGGTGCTTCGTCGACCACTACGGCCCCGACGACGTCGACGAGACCGGCGGGATGGTGCTCCCCGCCCACCCGCACACCGGCCTGCAGACGGCGAGTTGGCTCTTCGGCGGCGAGCTCGAGCACCGCGACTCCGTCGGCAGCCTGGCCACCGTTCGACCCGGCGAGCTCAACCTGATGACCGCCGGCCGCGGGATCAGCCACACGGAGGTCTCGACCCCCGGCACGACCATGCTCCACGGCGCCCAGCTCTGGATCGCCCTGCCCGACGGCAGCCGCCACGTCGAGCCCCGCTTCGAGCACTTCGCTCCCGTGCCCGTCCGCGGGCCCGGCTGGGAGGCCCGGGTGTTCATCGGCTCGCTCCTCGGCGCGAGCTCGCCCGTCGAGGTGCACACCCCGCTCCTCGGCGCCGAGATCATGCTCGCCCCGGGCAGGTCCTTCGAGGTCGAGGTCGACCCCACCTTCGAGCACGGCGTGCTGCTCGACGTGGGCTCGGTCGACGTCGACGGCCAGGAGCTCGCGCCGAGCGACCTCGGGCACGTCCCCGCGGGGCGCTCCACCATCACCCTCACCGCGGCCGAGGAGGCGCGCGTGCTCCTCCTCGGCGGCCCGCCCTTCGGGGAGTCGATCGTCATGTGGTGGAACTTCATCGGCCGCAGCCACGACGAGGTCGCCGGCTACCGCCAGGCGTGGCAGGACCAGGTCGTCGTCGGGGACGGCGTGGTGGCCGACGGTCGCGACGTGGCCCCGGGCCGGTTCGGCGTGGTCGACCTCGACCTGCAGCCCATCCCCGCGCCGCCGCTGCCCAACGTCCGGCTCAAGCAACGCGGCTGAGCCCGGCTGGGCCCGGTTGTCCCCGGCGTGCGCGAGGATGCCCGCATGGAGAGCGGAGTCGGTCCCGTGGTCGGCGCCGACGGGGTGGCGCGCTGCCCCTGGGGTGCCGGCGACCCGGTCAACCGCGACTACCACGACACCGAGTGGGGCCTGCGCGTCGACGGCGAGGCCGCGCACCTCGAGCGGCTCACCCTCGAGGCGTTCCAGTCGGGGCTGTCGTGGCGCACCATCCTCGACAAGCGCGAGCGCTTCCGCGCCGCGTTCGCCGGCTTCGACGCCGACACCGTCGCGGCCTTCGACGAGCGCGACGTCGAGCGGCTGATGGCCGACGCCGGCATCGTGCGCAACCGCCGCAAGGTCGAAGCGGCCGTCACCAACGCCCGCGCCACCGTCGCCCTGCGCGAGCACGGCGGGCTGGAGGCGTTCATCTGGTCCTTCCGGCCCGAGCCCGGCCCGGCGCCCCGCACCACCGCCGACGTCCCCACCACCTCGCCCGAGTCGGTCGCGCTGTCGGCGGCGCTGAAGAAGGCCGGCTTCGCCTTCGTCGGGCCGACGACGATGTACGCCCTGATGGAGGCGATCGGGCTCGTCGACGACCACCTCGCCGGGTGCCACCGGCGGGGGTGCGCCGGCTGACCTGGCACCGGAGAGCCTGTCGCCGGCACGACGCGCTGGCTAGTCTCACGCGCATGACAGCAGCCGGGCGCGTCCACGCGTTCACCCCCGACGACGCCCTCGCCGACCTCGACGCGACCGGCCTGGTCGAGGCGCTGCGCTCCGGCTCGGTCTCGGTGCCCGAGGTGGTCGAGGCCGCCATCGCCCGCACCGAGCGGGTCGACGCCGCGCTCGGTGCCGTGGCGTACGCCGCCTACGACCGGGCTCGCGAGGAGGCGCGCCACCCCCGCGGCGGCTGGTTCGCCGGGGTGCCCACCTTCGTCAAGGACAACGCCGACGTGGCCGGGATGCCGACCCAGCACGGGTCCGACGCGTTCACCGCCGAGCCGCAGGCCGCCGACGGCGACTTCGCCCGGATGTACCTCGCGACCGGGCTGATCCCGCTCGGCAAGACCCAGCTCTCGGAGTTCGGCTTCTCCGGGGCCGCCGACCACGTGCGGCTCGGCCCGGTGCGCTCGCCGTGGAGCACCGACCACTACGCAGGCGCCTCGTCCGCCGGCTCCGCCGCCCTCGTCGCGGCCGGGGCGGTGCCGATCGCCCACGCCAACGACGGGGGCGGGTCGATCCGGATCCCGGCCGCGGTCAACGGGCTGGTCGGCCTCAAGCCCACCCGCGGCCGCCTGGCCCAGGACCGGATGATGCGCGAGATGCCGGTGCAGATCGTCTCCGACGGCGTGCTCACCCGCAGCGTCCGCGACACCGCGGCGTTCTACCGCGAGGCCGAGAAGATCTGGCGCAACCCGCTCCTGCCGCCCGTGGGCGACGTCACCCGCCCCAGCCGCGCCCGGCTGCGGGTCGCGGTCGTCACCGAGGGCATCGGCCGTTCGTGCAGCCCCGAGGTGCGCGAGCTGACCCTCCGCACGGCCGCCCTGCTCGAGCAGCTGGGTCACCACGTCGAGGAGGTCGACAACCCGGTGCCGGCGAGCTTCCCCGACCACTTCGTGCGCTTCTGGGCGATGCTGGCGCTGGTCATCGCCCGACGGGGCAAGAAGGACTTCGGGCCCACCTGGGACCCGTCCCGGCTCGACAACCTCACCCTCGGCCTGGCCCGCCACGCCGCTCGCAACCTGCACAAGCAGCCGTTCTCGATCGCGGTGCTGCGCGGCTCGCAGCGCGTCGCCGCCCGGCACCGGGCGTCGTACGACATCACCCTGACGCCGACCCTGGCGACCGAGACGCCCCGGGTCGGTCACCTGCGACCCGACCAGGACTACGACGAGATCATGGCCCGCCTGATGGACTGGGTGGCCTTCACGCCGCTGCAGAACGCCACCGGCGAGCCGGCCGTCTCCCTCCCGCTCGCCACGACCGCCGCCGGGCTCCCCCAGGGGATGATGCTGGGCGCCGGAGCCGGGCGCGAGGCACGCCTGCTCGGGCTGGCCCTCGAGCTCGAGGAGGCCGTCGGATGGCCGCGGATCCACGCCGCCTGAACGGGGTCCGGACTGGCCCGGGAAGGCTCCGCGGGAGCCGATTTCTCATCGTGGCGGGGCGTGTGTATCGTTCTCCGTCGTTGCCCCTTTAGCTCAGTCGGCAGAGCGTCTCCATGGTAAGGAGAAGGTCTACGGTTCGATTCCGTAAAGGGGCTCTGGGTCGGATCTCCTCCGGGAGCCCGGCCTCCGCGGCGGGGTAGCTCAGGTGGTTAGAGCACACGGCTCATAATCGTGGTGTCGCGGGTTCGAGTCCCGCCCCCGCTACCACCAGTGTCCAGCAGCTCCGCACCGCACCACCCGCAACCCAAGGATCTCCCATGGCCAGCAAGTCTTCTGACGTTCGCCCCAAGATCACGCTCGCGTGCACCGAGTGCAAGGAGCGCAACTACATCACGAAGAAGAACCGTCGCAACGACCCCGACCGCATCGAGCTGAAGAAGTTCTGCCCGCGCTGCCGGCAGCACACCGCTCACCGCGAGACCCGCTGAGGCCGTTCGCCGACGACCGTCCTTCGTCGCACCCCGACCCGTCCGAGCACTCGGACGGGTCGCTGTGCGTCCGGGCCCGGTCGCCGCGCCGGCAGGGTGTCCTAGGCTCGGGCCATGCCTGTCGACCCCTCGCTGGTGGGGCGCGAGTTCCCCGCGCCGGCGCCCCTGACCGTGACCTCCGAGAGGGTCGGCGCGTTCGCCGCCGCAGTCGGCCACCCGGGCGGGGCCGGTGAGCAGGTGCCGCCCACGTTCCCGATCGTGCTCGCCTTCGACGCCATGCAGGCCTTCCTCGACGCCGAGCGCATCGACCTGCACCGCATCGTCCACGGCGAGCAGCGCTTCGCCTACGTACGCCCCCTCGCGGTCGGCGACGAGCTCAGCGCGACGCTGAGGGTGACCGGGCTGCGCCAGATCGGCGGCGCCGACATCATCGCCACCGCCAGCGAGATCACCGACGCCACCGGCGCGGTCGTGTGCACCGGCAAGGCCACCCTCGTCCACTCCGCCGGCGCGGAGGCGGCGCAGTGACCGCCCGGCTGGAGGCCGGCGCCTCCCTCGAGCCCCGGACCTACACGATCACCCGGGCCGACCTCGTCGCCTACGCCGACGCCAGCGGCGACCACAACCCGATCCACCAGGACGAGGCGGTCGCGCGCAGCGTCGGCCTGCCCGGCGTGATCGCCCACGGGATGTACACCCTGGCCCTCGTCGGGCGGGCGGTCGCGGAGTGGACCGACGGCGCCGAGGTCGTCGACCTCGGCGCGAAGTTCACCAGCCCGGTCGTCCTCCCCGCTGAGGGCGGGGCCGAGGTCGTGGTGGGCGGCACCGTGAAGTCGGTGGCCGACGGCCTCGTCACCCTCGCGCTCGAGGTGACCTGCGAGGGCACCAAGGTGCTCGGCATGCCCAAGGCCGTGGTGCGCGGGGCCGGCGCCGGTGACTGACCTGCGCGACCACACCACCCTGCGGCTGGGCGGCCCCGCCCGGGAGTGGGTGCGTGCCGCCACCGAGGCCGAGCTCGTCGCGGCCGTGGCCGACGCCGACGCCGCCGGCACCCCGGTGCTGCTGCTGGCGGGCGGGTCCAACCTCGTCGTGGCCGACGCCGGCTTCGACGGGCGGGTCGTGCAGGTCGCCACGACCGGGGTCACGGCCGACACCGACACCTGCGACGTCGACGCGCTCGCCCAGTGCGGCGGCGTCGTGCTCACCGTGGCGGCCGGTGAGGACTGGGACGCGCTCGTGGGCCATGCCGTCGCGCAGGGGTGGGCGGGTGTCGAGGCCCTCTCCGGGATCCCCGGCGCGGTCGGCTCCACGCCGATCCAGAACGTCGGCGCCTACGGCCAGGACGTCTCCCAGACCATCTCCCGGGTCCGCACCTGGGACCGCGTCGACCGCACCCAGCGCACCTTCGCCGCCGCCGACTGCGGCTTCGGCTACCGCCACAGCCGGTTCAAGGCCGAGCCGGGGCGCTACGTCGTCCTCGAGGTGACCTTCCAGCTGCGCCAGGGCGAGCTGTCCGAGCCGATCGGCTACGCCGAGCTCGCCCGCACCCTCGGCGTCCAGCAGGGGGAGCGGGCCGCCCTGGCGGCCGTGCGCGACGCCGTGCTGGCGCTGCGCGGCGGCAAGGGGATGGTGCTCGACCCGGCCGACCACGACACCTGGAGCGCGGGGTCGTTCTTCACCAACCCGGTCCTGGCCCCCGAGCAGGCCGCCGCCCTGCCGGCCGACGCCCCCCGGTGGGAGCAGCCCGATGGGACCGTCAAGTCGAGCGCCGCGTGGCTGATCGAGCACGCCGGCTTCACCAAGGGCTACACCAGCGCGGCGGCGGGGGAGCGCGTACGACTGTCGACCAAGCACACCCTCGCCCTCACCAACCGCGGCGGCGCCACGACCGAGGAGCTGCTCACCCTGGCCCGCGAGGTGCGCGACGGGGTGCGCGAGCGGTTCGGCATCACCCTGGTCAACGAACCCGTGACGGTCGGCTGCTCCCTCTGACCCGCACCCGGGGCCGCGGGTCTCCTCACGCCAGCCAGGCCGCGATGTCGCGGCGCGCGGCGGCCACCACGTCGGACGGCGCCCGCGAGGCCTCGAACGACATCTCCGCCAGCCGCGCCAGCGTCGCGTCGTCGAGCTCGTGCGCGGCCCGCATGGTGGCGTACTGCCCGGCGAGCCGGGAGCCGAACAGGAGCGGGTCGTCGGCACCGAGGGCGACCGTCGCGCCCGCCGCCAGCAGCTGGGGCAGGGGCACCGACGTCAGGTCGGAGTAGACCCCCAGCGACACGTTGGAGACCGGGCACACCTCCAGCGCCACCCCCGACTCGACCACCCGGTCGAGCAGCGCCGGGTCCTCGACGGTGCGCACGCCGTGGCCGAGCCGCTGGGCGCCCAGGCTGTCGAGGCACGTACGCACGTGGGCCGGCCCGCGCAGCTCGCCGCCGTGCGGAACGAGCAGGAGCCCGGCGCGCTCGGCGATGCGGAAGGCGCCCTCGAACTCCTCGGTGCGCCCGCGGCGCTCGTCGTTGGACAGCCCGAAGCCGACCACGCCCCGCCCGGCGTACTGCGCGGCCAGCCGGGCCAGGGTGCGGGCGTCGAGCGGGTGCCGGGTGCGGTTGGCGGCGATGACCACGGCCATGCCCAGCCCGGTGCGCTCGGCGGCGTCGCGCACGCAGTCGAGGACGAGCTCGGTGAACGCGGTGATGCCACCGAACCGCGCGGCGTAGCCGCTGGGGTCGACCTGGATCTCCAGCCAGCGGCCCCCGTCGCGCACGTCGTCCTCGGCGGCCTCGCGCACCAGGCGGCGCACGTCGTCGGGCGTGCGCAGCACCGAGCGCGCCACGTCGTAGAGGCGCTGGAACCGGAACCAGCCCTTCTCGTCCGCCGCGCTCAGCTGCGGTGGCCAGTCCTCCACCAGCGAGTCGGGGAGCACGATCTGGTCCCGCTCGGCGAGCTCGAGCAGCGTGGCGTGCCGCATCGAGCCGGTGAAGTGGAGGTGCAGGTGGGCCTTGGGCAGCTGCGAGACGTCGCGCCGGGTCTCCCTACGCCCCGCCCCCGCAGCACCCGCCATCCCAGCATCGTAGGCGGACCCGGTGCCCGCTCCGCGCCCGGTGCGGCGCCTCGGTTCGACTGGGACTGGGCCCGCCCCGTATGCTTCCGGACTGGTGGTTTCGCCACATGCTTCGGCATGCCCCCAGCGATGGGGACGAGACCACCGGAGGGCACTAGCTCAACTGGCAGAGCATCGGTCTCCAAAACCGAAGGTTGGGGGTTCAAGTCCCTCGTGCCCTGCGAGGAACACTGCACAGCAACAACGAGAAGGTGGAGAACGTGGCCGACGGCAACGCGGTTCAGGACCGGCGCGACTCGCGCGGCGACGACCGTGGGCGCACCAGCCCCGTCACGTTCCTGCGCCAGGTGGTGGCCGAGCTCCGCAAGGTGGTCTGGCCCACCCAGCAGCAGCTCGTCACCTACTTCTTCGTGGTGCTGGTCTTCGTCATCGTGGTGATGGCGCTCGTGACCGTCCTCGACCTGGCTTTCGGAAAGCTGGTCTTCGAGGTCTTCACGGGCAACAGCGCCCAGTGACGAGGTGGGCAGTGACCACCGCTCGCAATCCCGCCGGGTGATCCCGGCCCCCGGTCCCGACCGGGGCCAGCAACGACCTACGGAGTGAGACGTGTCTGAGAACAATGACGTGGACCAGGTCGACGACCAGGTCGAGTCCGTCGACGAGGCGACCCCGGAGGACGCCGTCACGGACTCCGTCGCGGACACCGAGACCGGCGAGGTGAGCGACCAGGTGAGCGACCAGGTGAACGACGAGGTGAACGACGACGTGGCCGCCGAGGCCGCCGCCGAGGCGACCGACGCCGACGAGACCGACGAGACCGAGGCGGAGCCCGCCGAGGAGTCCGCCGAGGAGTCCGCCGAGGAGTCCGCCGAGGAGTCCGCCGACGACCCGCTCGAGGCGTTCCGCCGTGAGCTGTGGGCCAAGCCCGGCGACTGGTTCGTGGTGCACACCTACTCCGGCATGGAGAAGCGGGTCAAGCACAACCTCGAGAACCGCATCATCTCCCTCAACATGGAGGACTACATCCACGAGATCGTGGTCCCCACCGAGGAGGTCGCGGAGATCAAGAACGGCCAGCGCAAGATGGTCACCCGCACCGTGCTCCCCGGCTACGTCCTGGTCCGCATGGACCTCACCGACGAGTCCTGGTCGGCCGTGCGTCACACGCCGTCGGTCACCGGCTTCGTGGGCCACAGCCACCAGCCCGTGCCGCTGAGCATGAGCGAGGTCGAGGACATGCTCGCGCCGGCCGTCGTGGCCGTCGCCGAGGCCGAGGCCGCCGCGGCGGGCGAGAAGGGCGCGTCCACCACCCCGCGCAAGCCGGTCGAGGTGGCCGACTTCGACGTCTCCGACTCCGTGATGGTCGTCGACGGTCCGTTCGCCACGCTCCACGCGACGATCACCGAGATCAACGCCGAGTCGCAGCGCGTGAAGGCGCTCGTCGAGATCTTCGGCCGCGAGACCCCGGTCGAGCTCTCGTTCTCGCAGATCCAGAAGGTCTGACGATTTCGTCGGTCCGCCGTGCGGGCCCGACACTGAAGTAGCGACAACCCGTGGCAGGGGGCATCGGCCCTCGTCAGGACCACAAGAGAGAAAGAAGAAGGCAATGCCTCCCAAGAAGAAGATCGCCGCACTGGTCAAGGTGCAGCTGCAGGCCGGCTCGGCCACCCCGGCTCCGCCGGTCGGTACGGCGCTCGGCCCGCACGGCGTCAACATCATGGACTTCTGCAAGGCCTACAACGCCCAGACCGAGTCCATGCGCGGCAACGTGATCCCCGTCGAGATCACCATCTACGAGGACCGCTCGTTCGACTTCATCACCAAGACCCCGCCGGCCGCCGAGCTCATCAAGAAGGCCGCCGGCCTCTCGAAGGGCTCCGGCGTCCCGCACAAGGACAAGGTCGGCAAGCTCACCAAGGACCAGGTCCGCGAGATCGCCGCGACCAAGCTGCCCGACCTCAACGCCAACGACATCGACGCGGCCATGAAGATCGTCGAGGGCACCGCGCGCTCGATGGGCGTCACGACCGACTGATCGAGGTCGCGGGCAGCACTCCAGCTCCGACCGTGGGAGAGCCGCGCTGGCTCGCCTAAACCACATCCTTCGCACCACAGAAACGAGAAGACCATGCAGCGCAGCAAGACCTACCGCGCGGCCGCAGAGACGTTCGACAAGGACGAGCTCTACGCGCCGCTGGCCGCCATCAAGATCGCCAAGGGCGGCTCCAAGAAGAAGTTCGACGAGACGATTGACGTCGTCATGCGCCTGGGCGTCGACCCGCGCAAGGCCGACCAGATGGTCCGCGGCACCGTCAACCTCCCGCACGGCACCGGCAAGACCGCCCGCGTCCTCGTGTTCGCCAACGCCGACAAGGCCGAGGCCGCCCGTGAGGCCGGCGCCGAGTTCGTCGGTGGCGACGAGCTGATCGAGAAGGTCGCCGGCGGCTGGCTCGACTTCGACGCCGTGGTCGCCACCCCCGACATGATGGGCAAGGTCGGCCGCCTCGGTCGCGTGCTCGGCCCCCGCTCGCTCATGCCCAACCCGAAGACCGGCACGGTGACCCCCGACGTCGCCAAGGCCGTCACGGACATCAAGGGCGGCAAGATCGAGTTCCGCGTCGACCGCCACTCCAACCTGCACTTCATCATCGGCAAGGCCTCCTTCTCCGAGGTCGCGCTCGCGGAGAACTACGCCGCCGCGCTCGAGGAGGTGCTGCGTCTCAAGCCGGCCAGCTCCAAGGGCCGCTACATCAAGAAGATCACCGTCTCCACCACGATGGGTCCCGGCATCCAGGTCGACCCCAACCGCGTCAAGAACGTCGCGTCCGAGGACGAGGCCGCCCAGGCCTGACCCCGGTCCGACAGCCCGGCCCGGTCACCCCTCACGGGGTGACCGGGCCGTGCTGCGTCTTCGGCCGTGTCTTCGGCCGTGTCTCGGTGCTGGGGCGGGATGTTCGTTTGCCCGTGCGACCCTTGGGTAGAAGCCCCACGGCACCCGCCACCGGATCATCGTCCAACCCCGTCCCAGGAGACACACATGCGCGTCACGCCCCTTGCCCGCCGACTCGGCTCCGCCGCCCTGGTCCTGACCCTGGGGACCGGGCTCGCCGCGTGCAGCGACGACGCGGGCTCCTCCGACTCCCCGAGCTCGGCGACCGACGAGAGCACCGACGAGAGCACGGATGAGAGCACCGACGAGAGCACGGACGAGGGTGCCGGCGAGGCGTCCCTCACCGAGCTGTCGGCCGAGGAGTTCTACCCGTCGGTGATGGAGGCGATGCGCGAGGCCGAGACGTTCACCTTCGAGACCACCTCGGGGACCGCCGGCCAGACGCAGACCATGGCCGGCGAGGCCCGCTTCGGCGACGACGGCATGGAGATGAAGGCGTCGAGCACGGGCGCGCAGGCGATGGAGATGATCCTCATCGGCAAGGCGATGTACATGAAGTCGAAGGATCTCGGCACCGGCGACAAGTGGCTCAAGATCGACCTGAGCGACCCCAACTCGCTGTTCGGCATGCTCGGCAAGGCCACCGACCCCGAGGTGATGTTCAAGTCGATGGAGGCGCCGAAGAAGCTGGAGCTCATCGGCACCGAGGACGTCGACGGCGTCGAGGCCAACCACTACCGCATCACCCTCGACCCCACCCAGTACCTCGAGGCGATGGAGTTCCCGCCCGCGATGGCCGACATGCTCCCCGACGAGCTGGTGACCGAGATGTGGGTCGACGCCGACAACCTGCCGCGCAAGTTCAACCAGACGATCGAGATCCCGGCCGTCGGTGGCGGCAAGCCGACGACCTCGACCAGCGAGGGCACCTACGCCGACTTCGGCACCGACGTGGAGATCGAGGAGCCCCCGTCGAGCGAGGTCACCGAGCAGCCCGGAGTGTGAGTCCGGCGACGGGCGGGTCCGCCCGGGATCAGTCCCGGAAGACCCGCTCGTCGATCAGCTGCTCCTTGACCTCGGTGCCCTCGGGCTCGTAGCGGCCCTGGTCGAAGCGGGTGCGGAACTGCAGCACGGCCCCGTCGCGGCCGAACCGGTTCTTCTCCACCGTCAGCACGGCGTACTCGCGGAACCGATCGGCGTTGCCGAGGTCGTAGGTCAGGTGGTGGCGCGCGACGATGTCGAACTTGTTGTTGAGCACCAGCACGACGTCCGCCTCGTAGGCCAGGGCGCTCGACCCGCGCAGGTCGTTGGCGCGCATCCGCCTGCCGGAGCGCAGCGCGTTCTTCTCGGCCGCCGAGATGGCCAGCACCGGGGCGGAGATGTCGATGGCGAGGTCCTTGAGGCCCTCGACCACCTCGGTCGTGCTGTTCTCCTCGTCGGCGTGGCCGGACAGCACCTTCTGCAGGTAGTCCACGACGACGAGCGGGGTGGTGCCCGACAGCTCGCGCACCGCCTCGATGGCGGCCTGGATCGCGTCGAGGTCGGTGCGGGTGCCGGTGGAGCGGTGCACGAAGAGCAGCTCGGAGTAGTGCGCCACCCGCGCCAGCGCCTCGACGCCCGACGGCACCGACTCGAGGCGGTGCTCGAGCGAGCTCACCCACAGGTCGTCGAAGATCGAGCGAATGCTGTTGACCCGCACCTGGTCGGAGTCGTCGAGCTCGCCCGCCTCCATCGCGAGGAGCTTCTGCGTCAGGTCCTCGGCGTCGTGCTCGAAGGAGAAGTAGAGGACCGGTCGGCCGCTCGCGGCGGTGTTGCGGGCGATCTGGAGGGCGAAGGTGGACTTGCCGAGACCCTGCGGGCCGGCGAGCAGCACCAGTGAGCCGGCGCGCATCCCGCCGCCGATCAGGGGGTCGAGACCGCCGAAGCCGGTCTTCCAGAGGCGGCCGGCCGCGTTGCGCCCGGTGAGCATGCGTTCGTCGCTCCGGGCCAGTGAGGCCCCGACGGTCATGAGCTGGTGGTCCACGCGGCAATGGAAGCAGTGTTGGCGCCCCCTCGTGGGAGGATTGGGCGCTTTGGCTCCGGCTGCCCGCCGATTTGTCGCCCCCGTGCCCGGCGCGTACTGTGGCACTCGAAACCAGAGACCGCAGGTTGTCATGGGCTCCTCGCCCACGACTGAAGGTCCGCAGCAGCGGGCGGCCGGCGCAGGTGACAGAGCAGCGGCAGTCATGCCGCCCACGCCCTGAGCCTGTGCTCAGGGCGTTCGTCGTCTGTGGGACCGACGCCGGTGGTCAACCCCGGAAGGAGACCCATGGCGCGGCCAGAAAAGACTGCCGCCGTCGCAGAGATCGTTGAGTCCTTCAACGACTCCGCCGGCGCTGTGCTGACCGAGTACCGCGGGCTCACCGTGAAGCAGCTGCAGGACCTGCGGCGAGCCCTCGGCGAGAACGCCAACTACGCCGTGGTCAAGAACACGCTGGCCAAGATCGCCGCCACCGAGGTGGGCATCGACGGCTTCGACGACCTGCTGACCGGCCCCACCGCCATCGCCTTCATCAATGGAGACGTGGTCGAGGCCGCCAAGGGTCTGCGTGACTTTGCCAAGGCAAACCCCGCCCTCGTCATCAAGGGCGGAGTCCTCGACGGCAAGCCCCTCGACGCCTCCGAGATCGCCAAGCTGGCCGACCTCGAGTCGCGTGAGGTGCTGATGGGCAAGCTGGCGGGCGCGATGCTCGCCTCGCTGTCCCAGGCCGTCTACCTGCTCAACGCGCCGATCGCCCAGGCCGCCCGTCTCGCGGGTGCGCTGCAGGCCAAGGCCGAGCAGGACCCCTCGATCCTCGCAGGTGGTGCCGGCACGCCGGCTGCTCCCGCTGCCGAGGACGCTCCGGCCCAGGAGGCCCCCTCGTCCGAGGGTGCCGCCGACGCCGAGGCGAGCGACGAGTCGGCCGACGCGGCCGCCGAGTCCACCGACGCCTGACCAGGCCGACGTACACCACCTGAAACCCCGGAACGGCCGCACACCGCGACCGCACCACAGACGAAAGGTTTGCCATCATGGCGAAGCTCAGCACCGACGAGCTCCTTGACGCCTTCAAGGAGATGACCCTGATCGAGCTCTCCGAGTTCGTGAAGCAGTTCGAGGACACCTTCGGCGTGACCGCCGCCGCCCCCGTCGCCGTGGCCCCCGCCCCGGCCGCCGGTGGCGCTGCCGGTGGCGACGCCGCCGCCGAGGAGAAGACCGACTTCGAGGTCGTCCTCGAGGCCGCCGGCGACAAGAAGATCAACGTCATCAAGGAGGTGCGCGCCCTGACCTCCCTCGGTCTGAAGGAGGCCAAGGACCTCGTCGAGGCCGCCCCCAAGACGATCCTCGAGAACGTCGACAAGGCCGCCGCGGACAAGGCCAAGGAGGCCCTCGAGGCCGCCGGCGCCACCGTCACCGTCAAGTGACGATCCGCGTCTGACACCTCGCTGCTCCGCAGCAACCGTCGAAGGGCGGTCACCCCGGGTCCGGGGTGGCCGCCCTTCGTCATCCCCCGCAGGCGTCCTCCTCCACGACCAGGTCCACGACCGGTCCGCCTCGCCGCTCCCGGTCCCATCCGAACGGACCGGATCGGCGCGTTCTGCTTGACCACGGGCCCTCCGGCGTTCATAGTCATGGCCAACGCGTGGCATGACCCGATGGGAAATCGTCCCCGCGTTTGTGGCATGCCCACAGTTGCGCTATCGTGTGTTGTTGCGCCTGCCCTCAGATGCCCGACGCCTTCCGGACGGCCGTCGTGGTGGTCGGCAAGCGCCGATCACTTGCTCATCTGTGAGGACACCTCTTGGCCGCGCGCAGCTCTGCTGGTAACCACCGTCGCACCTCTTTCGCAAAGATCACCGAACCTCTCGAGGTTCCCCCCCTCATCTCGCTCCAGACGAGCAGCTTCGACTGGCTGGTCGGCGGCGAGCGCTGGGAGGCGGAGGTGGCCGCCCGTCGGGCTGCCGGTGAGGACGTCTCCGAGAAGACCGGTCTGCAGGAGATCTTCGAGGAGATCTCCCCGATCGAGGACTTCTCCGAGACGATGATGCTCTCCTTCGACAATCCCGTCTTCCTCGACGAGAAGTACACCGAGGAGGAGTGCAAGGAGAAGGACTTCACCTACTCCCGCCCGCTCTACGTCTCGGCCGAGTTCATGAACCACGAGACCGGCGAGATCAAGGGCCAGACGGTCTTCATGGGCGACTTCCCCATGATGACCCGCAAGGGCACCTTCATCATCAACGGCACCGAGCGCGTCGTGGTCTCGCAGCTGGTCCGCTCGCCGGGCGTCTACTTCGAGTCCAGCCCCGACAAGACGTCCGACAAGGACATCTTCACCGCCAAGCTCATCCCGAGCCGCGGTGCCTGGCTGGAGTTCGAGATCGACAAGCGCGACCTGGTCGGCGTCCGCCTCGACCGCAAGCGCAAGCAGAACGTCACCGTGCTGCTCAAGGCCCTCGGCTGGACCACCGAGCAGATCCGCGAGGAGTTCGGCCAGTACGAGTCGATGATGCTGACGCTCGAGAAGGACAGCGTCCGCTACGAGACCGTCTACGACGAGCTGCAGAAGAAGGCGCGGGGCGAGGCCCCCACCGCCGAGCAGGTCAACGACGAGGTCACCCGCCTCGCGCTGCTCGACATCTACCGCAAGCTCCGCCCGGGCGAGCCGCCGACGGCCGAGGCCGCGCAGACGCTGCTCAACAACTACTACTTCAACCCCAAGCGCTACGACCTGGCGAAGGTCGGGCGCTACAAGATCAACAAGAAGCTCGGCCTCCAGGAGGCGTTCGACCAGCAGACGCTGACCATCGACGACGTCGTGGCCGCCATCCGCTACGTCGTGCAGCTGCACGACGCGGGTGTCCAGGCCGAGGCGCCCGACCTGCTCGACGCCGCCGGCAACGTCGTCGAGGGCCCCGACGGTGCCCCCGTCAAGGTCCAGGCCGACGACATCGACCACTTCGGCAACCGCCGCATGCGCACCGTGGGCGAGCTCATCCAGAACCAGCTCCGCACGGGCCTGGCCCGCATGGAGCGCGTGGTCCGCGAGCGGATGACGACCCAGGACGTCGAGGCCATCACGCCGCAGTCCCTGATCAACATCCGTCCCGTGGTCGCTGCGCTGAAGGAGTTCTTCGGCACCTCGCAGCTCTCGCAGTTCATGGACCAGACCAACCCGATCGCCGGCCTGACGCACAAGCGTCGCCTCTCGGCCCTCGGTCCCGGTGGTCTGTCCCGTGACCGCGCC
Organism: Nocardioides sp. Z35_8; assembly: GCF_059621125.1. NCBI lineage: Bacteria > Bacillati > Actinomycetota > Actinomycetes > Propionibacteriales > Nocardioidaceae > Nocardioides > Nocardioides sp. Z35_8. The sequence continues at coordinate 1,561,451 of NZ_JCAQIE010000001.1, forward strand.
GGCATGGAGGTCCGTGACGTCCACCCGTCGCACTACGGCCGCATGTGCCCGATCGAGACCCCGGAAGGCCCCAACATCGGCCTGATCGGGTCACTGGCCTCCTACGGCCGGATCAACCCGTTCGGCTTCGTCGAGACCCCCTACCGCCGCGTGGTGAAGGGTGTCGTCACCGACGAGATCGACTACCTGACGGCCGACGACGAGGACCGCTACGTCATCGCCCAGGCCAACGCCCCCCTCGACGCGAAGATGAAGTTCGTCGAGGAGCGCGTGCTGGTCCGCCAGAAGAACGGCGAGGTCGACGCCATCCTGGCCGAGGAGGTCGACTACATGGACGTCTCGCCGCGCCAGATGGTGTCGGTCGCGACGGCCCTGATCCCCTTCCTCGAGCACGACGACGCCAACCGCGCGCTCATGGGCGCCAACATGCAGCGCCAGGCCGTGCCGCTGATCACCAGCGACAGCCCGCTGGTCGGCACCGGCATGGAGTACCGCGCCGCCGTCGACGCCGGTGACGTGGTCGTCGCCGACAACGCCGGTGTGGTCAAGGAGGTGTCCGCCGACGCCATCGAGACGATGAACGACGACGGCACCTACCAGACCTACCGTCTGGCCAAGTTCCGTCGCTCCAACCAGGGCACCTGCATCAACCAGCGTCCGCTGGTCAAGGCCGGTGACCGCCTCGAGGTCGGCACGCCGATCGCCGACGGTCCCTGCACCGACGACGCCGAGATGGCGCTGGGCACCAACCTGCTCGTCGCCTTCATGCCGTGGCAGGGCCACAACTACGAGGACGCGATCATCCTCAGCCAGCGCCTGGTGCAGGAGGACGTCCTCACCTCGATCCACATCGAGGAGCACGAGGTCGACGCCCGCGACACCAAGCTCGGGCCCGAGGAGATCACGCGCGACATCCCCAACGTCTCCGAGGAGGGCCTGGCCGACCTCGACGAGCGGGGCATCATCCGCATCGGCGCCGAGGTCACCACCGGTGACATCCTGGTCGGCAAGGTCACGCCCAAGGGCGAGACCGAGCTCACCCCCGAGGAGCGCCTGCTCCGCGCGATCTTCGGCGAGAAGGCGCGCGAGGTGCGCGACACCTCGATGAAGGTGCCCCACGGCGAGTCCGGCACGGTCATCGGCGTGCGCGTCTTCGACCGCGAGGACGGCGACGACCTGCCTCCGGGCGTCAACCAGCTGGTGCGCGTCTACGTCGCGCAGAAGCGCAAGATCTCGGTCGGCGACAAGCTCGCCGGGCGCCACGGCAACAAGGGCGTCATCGCCAAGATCCTGCCGATCGAGGACATGCCGTTCATGGAGGACGGCACGCCGGTCGACGTCGTGCTCAACCCGCTGGGTGTGCCGCGACGCATGAACATCGGCCAGATCCTCGAGCTGCACCTGGGCTGGCTGGCCAAGCAGGGCTGGGACCTCAACCTCTCCGGCGAGAAGGGTGAGTCCGACTGGAAGAAGCGCCTCATCTCGATCGGCGCCGACCAGGCCGCGCCCAACACCAAGGTCGCGACCCCGGTGTTCGACGGTGCCCGTGAGGACGAGATCACCGGTCTGCTCGGCTCCACGCTCCCCAACCGCGACGGTGAGCGGATGGTCAAGGAGGACGGCAAGGCCAACCTCTTCGACGGTCGCTCGGGTGAGCCGTTCCCGGCGCCGGTGGCGGTCGGCTACATGTACATCCTCAAGCTGCACCACCTCGTCGACGACAAGATCCACGCTCGCTCGACCGGCCCCTACTCGATGATCACGCAGCAGCCCCTGGGCGGTAAGGCCCAGTTCGGCGGCCAGCGGTTCGGCGAGATGGAGGTCTGGGCGATGGAGGCCTACGGCGCCGCCTACGCCCTGCAGGAGCTGCTGACGATCAAGTCCGACGACGTGCCGGGCCGCGTGAAGGTCTACGAGGCCATCGTGAAGGGCGAGAACATCCCCGACTCCGGCATCCCCGAGTCGTTCAAGGTGCTCGTCAAGGAGATGCAGTCGCTCTGCCTCAACGTGGAGGTGCTGTCGCAGGACGGCTCCACCATCGAGATGAAGGACGCCGAGGAAGACGTCTTCCGGGCTGCCGAGGAGCTCGGCATCGACCTGTCCCGCCGCGAGCCCAGCTCCGTCGAAGAAGTCTGAGTCACCGGTGCGCCGGCCCCGGCCGGCGCACCGCCCTCAGTCCCACGCTCCACTTTCCACGTACTAACGAAGGACTGCAGCCATCGTGCTCGACGTTAACTTCTTCGACCAGCTTCAGATCGGCCTGGCCACCGCGGACGACATCCGCACGTGGAGCCACGGTGAGGTCAAGAAGCCGGAGACCATCAACTACCGCACGCTCAAGCCCGAGCGTGACGGCCTCTTCTGCGAGAAGATCTTCGGTCCCACCCGGGACTGGGAGTGCTACTGCGGCAAGTACAAGCGCGTGCGCTTCAAGGGCATCATCTGCGAGCGCTGCGGCGTCGAGGTGACCCGTTCCAAGGTGCGCCGCGAGCGGATGGGCCACATCGAGCTCGCCGCTCCCGTGACCCACATCTGGTACTTCAAGGGCGTCCCCTCGCGCCTGGGCTACCTGCTCGACCTGGCGCCGAAGGACCTCGAGAAGGTCATCTACTTCGCCGCCTACATGATCACCTCGGTCGACGAGGACGCGCGTCACCGCGACATGGACTCCCTCGAGAACAAGGTGGGCCTGGAGCGCGAGCGCCTCGAGAAGCGTCGCGACGCCTCCGTGGAGGACCGCGCCAAGAAGCTCGAGGAGGACCTCGCCACCCTCGAGGCCGAGGGTGCCAAGGCCGACGCCAAGCGCAAGGTGCGCGACGGTGCCGACCGCGAGATGAACCAGCTCCGCGACCGCGCCAACCGTGAGATCGCGCGCCTCGAGGAGGTCTGGGACACCTTCAAGAGCCTCAAGGTCCAGGACCTGCTCGGCGACGAGCTGCTCTACCGCGAGATGAAGACCTGGTTCGGCAAGTACTTCGAGGGCCACATGGGCGCCACGGCGATCCAGAAGCGCCTCCAGGACTTCGACATCGAGGCCGAGGTGGAGTCGCTGCGCGACACCATCGCCAACGGCAAGGGCCAGCGCAAGGTCCGCGCCCTCAAGCGGCTCAAGGTCGTCGACGCCTTCCGCAAGACCGGCAACCAGCCCATCGGGATGGTGCTCGACGCCGTACCGGTGATCCCGCCGGACCTGCGCCCGATGGTCCAGCTCGACGGTGGCCGCTTCGCCACCTCCGACCTCAACGACCTCTACCGCCGCGTCATCAACCGCAACAACCGCCTCAAGCGGCTGCTCGACCTCGGTGCCCCCGAGATCATCGTCAACAACGAGAAGCGGATGCTGCAGGAGGCCGTCGACAGCCTCTTCGACAACGGTCGTCGCGGTCGTCCGGTCACCGGACCGGGCAACCGGCCGCTGAAGTCGCTGTCCGACATGCTCAAGGGCAAGCAGGGTCGCTTCCGCCAGAACCTGCTCGGCAAGCGCGTCGACTACTCCGGTCGTTCGGTCATCGTCTCGGGCCCGCAGCTCAAGCTCCACCAGTGCGGCCTGCCCAAGCAGATGGCGCTCGAGCTCTTCAAGCCGTTCGTGATGAAGCGCCTCGTCGACCTCTCGCACGCGCAGAACATCAAGTCGGCCAAGCGCATGGTCGAGCGCGCCCGCCCGGTCGTGTGGGACGTCCTCGAAGAGGTCATCACCGAGCACCCCGTGCTGCTCAACCGTGCGCCCACCCTGCACCGCCTCGGCATCCAGGCCTTCGAGCCGCAGCTGATCGAGGGCAAGGCCATCCAGATCCACCCGCTCGTGTGCGGCGCGTTCAACGCCGACTTCGACGGTGACCAGATGGCCGTGCACCTCCCGCTGTCCGCGGAGGCGCAGGCCGAGGCCCGCATCCTGATGCTCTCGACCAACAACATCCTCAAGCCCTCGGACGGCCGTCCGGTGACCATGCCCTCGCAGGACATGATCATCGGCCTGTTCTGGCTGACCACGGACCGCGAGGGCGAGCCCGGCGAGGGTCGCGTCTTCTCGTCGCCGGCCGAGGCGATCATGGCCTTCGACCGCCGTGAGATCTCGCTGCAGAGCAAGATCAGCATCCGCCTCACCGACGTGGTGCCCCCGCTCGACCTCGAGGTCGGCTCGGACTGGGAGGAGCGCACCGCGCTCCGGCTCGAGACCACCCTGGGCCGGGTCTACTTCAACGACACCCTCCCGGCGGACTACCCCTTCGTCAACGAGGAGGTCGGCAAGAAGCGCCTCGGCTCGATCGTCAACGACCTCGCCGAGCGCTACACCAAGGTGCAGGTCGCGGCCTCGCTCGACGCCCTCAAGGACGCCGGCTTCCACTGGGCCACGCGCTCGGGTGTGACCGTCTCGATCGACGACGTCACCACTCCCGACAACAAGGCCGAGATCCTGGGCCGCTACGAGGCGCAGGCCGAGAAGGTCCAGAAGAACTACGAGCGCGGTGTGATGACCGACGACGAGCGTCGTCAGGAGCTCATCGAGCTGTGGACCCAGGCTGCGGCCGAGGTCGGTCGCGCGATGGAGGCCAACTTCGACCGCGCCAACCCGATCTACATGATGGTCGACTCGGGTGCCTCCGGAAACATGAACCAGATCCGGCAGGTCGCGGCCATGCGTGGACTGGTGGCCAACCCGAAGGGCGAGATCATCCCGCGCCCGATCAAGGCCAACTTCCGCGAGGGCCTGACGGTGCTCGAGTACTTCATCGCCACCCACGGTGCCCGCAAGGGCCTCGCCGACACCGCGCTCCGCACCGCCGACTCGGGCTACCTGACCCGTCGTCTGGTGGACGTCTCGCAGGACGTCATCATCCGTGAGGACGACTGCGGCACCGAGCGCGGCCTGCCCAAGCGGATCGACGACGAGCACGTGGAGACCTCGGCCTACGCCCGGTCCGCGGCCGTCGAGATCACCCACCCGGAGACGGGCGAGGTGCTCGCCGCCGCCGGTGAGGACCTCGGCGACGTCAAGATCGGCGAGCTCGTGGCCGCCGGCATCACCGAGGTCAAGGTCCGCTCCGTGCTGACCTGCGACGCCCGCACCGGCACCTGTGCCAAGTGCTACGGCCGCTCGCTGGCCACCGGCAAGCTCGTCGACATCGGCGAGGCGGTCGGCATCATCGCCGCCCAGTCGATCGGTGAGCCCGGCACGCAGCTGACGATGCGTACCTTCCACACCGGTGGTGTGGCCTCGGCCGACGACATCACGCAGGGTCTGCCCCGTGTGGTCGAGCTCTTCGAGGCCCGCTCGCCCAAGGGTCGTACGCCGATCGCGGAGTCCGCGGGACGCGTGAAGATCGAGGAGACCGACAAGGCCCGCGTCGTCGTGGTCACCCCCGACGACGGCTCCGAGGTCCAGGAGATCCCGGTGTCGAAGCGCTCGCGCCTCAACGTCGAGGACGGCGACCACATCGACGTGGGTCACCACATCACCTCCGGTACGCCCGACCCGCAGGACGTCCTGCGCATCCTGGGTGTCCGCAAGGCCCAGGAGCACCTGGTCGACGAGGTCCAGGAGGTCTACCGCTCGCAGGGCGTGGCGATCCACGACAAGCACATCGAGATCATCGTGCGGCAGATGCTGCGGCGCGTGACGGTCATCGAGTCCGGTGACACCAACCTGCTCCCGTCCGACCTGGTCGACCGGGTTCGGTTCGAGGAGGAGAACCGGCGCGTGGTCTCCGAGGGCGGCAAGCCGGCCTCGGGTCGTCCGGTGCTCATGGGCATCACCAAGGCCTCGCTCGCGACCGAGTCGTGGCTCTCGGCGGCCTCCTTCCAGGAGACCACCCGGGTGCTCACCGACGCCGCGATCAACGGCCGCTCCGACAGCCTGCGAGGGCTGAAGGAGAACGTGATCATCGGCAAGCTCATCCCGGCCGGCACCGGCCTCGAGCGCTACCGCAACATCCGGGTGGAGCCGACCGAGGAGGCCCGCGCCGCGGCCTACTCGGTCACCGGCTACGACTCCTACGACTACGACTTCGGTCCGTCGTCGCAGGCCGTCGCACTCGACGACTTCGACTTCGGTTCCTACCAGAACTGAGGGGGTCGACGCAGGCCCCGGCTCCTCACGGAGCCGGGGCCTGCGCCCATTTCTGCCCCGCTCGGTGCGCCTGAGAGAATCCCGTCGTGACACCCCCCTCCTCCCGCCCCACCTCGGCCGACGTGCTCGTCGTCGGCGCCGGCCCCGCCGGGTCCGCCGCCGCTGCGTGGGCCGCCCGTGCCGGGCTCGACGTCGTGCTGGCCGACGCCGCCACCTTCCCCCGCGACAAGACCTGCGGTGACGGACTGACTCCTCGTGCCATCGGGGAGATGCAGCGGCTCGGGCTCGAGGACTGGCTGCGCGCCCACACCGTCAACCAGGGCCTGCGCGCCCACGGCTTCGGCCAGACGCTGCTGCTGCCGTGGCCGGGCGGCTCGCTGCCCGACTGGGGCTCTGCGGTCGCGCGCACCGAGCTCGACGACCACCTGCGCACCGTCGCGATCAAGAGCGGCGCCCGCGCCGTCGACGGCGCCCGCGCGGTCGGCGTACGCCGCGAGGGCGACCGGGTCGCTGCCGTGGAGCTCCGCGACGCCGAGGGCACCTACGAGGTCGCCTGCCAGTGGCTCGTGGTCGCCGACGGCGTCCGCTCGCCGCTCGGCAAGCTGCTGGGCCGCGAGTGGCACCGCGACACCGTCTACGCCGTCGCCGGCCGCGCCTACGTCGACTCCGAGCTCTCCGACGACCCGTGGATCAGCTCCCACCTCGAGCTGCGCGACGAGGAGGGCGCGCTGGTCTCGGGCTACGGGTGGATCTTCCCGCTGGGCGACGGCACGGTGAACCTCGGCGCCGGCACCCTGGCGACGAGCAGGCGTCCCGCCGAGGTGGCCATCAAGCCGCTGATGCAGACCTACGCCGACACGATCGGCGCCGACTTCGGGCTCTCGGGCGAGCTCCGGATGCCGACGTCGGCGCTGCTGCCGATGGGCGGCGCGGTCAGCAACGTCGCCGGGCCCAACTGGGCGCTGATCGGTGACGCCGCGGCGTGCGTCAACCCGCTCAACGGCGAGGGCATCGACTACGGCATGGAGACGGGCCGTCTCGTCGCCGAGCACCTCGCCAGCGGCACCGGGCTCGGTGAGGCCTGGCGATCGACCCTCGTCGAGCACTACGGCGAGGCGTTCTCGATCGCCCGCCGCCTCGCCGGGATCGCGACCCAGCCGAAGGTCGTCTCCACCCTCGGCCCGGCCGGGATGCGCTCGGACTGGCTGATGACGCTCGCGCTGCGCTGGATGGGCAACCTCGTCGACGACGCCGACCGCGACCGCGCGGCCCGGGTCTGGCGCTGGGCCGGTCGTCGCTCGATGGCGCGCGACGCGCGACCGCCGTTCGCGTGAGCCGCGAGCGCACCTACCGGGCCGCCGTCGCGCTCGGGAGGGTGGGGATGCGCGCCCTGCGGATGCAGGTGACCGGGTTCGGGGCGGAGCACGTGCCCCGCCGCGGGCCGGTGCTGCTGGCTGCCACCCACGTGTCCTACCCCGACTTCGTGTTCGTCCAGGAGGGGGTCCACTCGTCGGGGCGCCACGTCCGGTTCATGACCCGCCACGACGTGTGGCAGGTGCCGGGGGTGGGGCGGGCGATGAGCGCCATGCGGCACATCCCCGTCGACCGCGCCGCGCCTGCCGGGGCGTACCTCACGGCGCGCAGGCTGCTCCGCGAGGGCGAGGCGGTCTGCGCGTTCCCCGAGGCGGGGATCAGCTACTCCTACACGGTCCGCTCGCTGATGCGGGGGGTGGCCAGCCTGGCCCGGGAGACCGGCGTGCCCGTGGTGCCGGTCGCGCTGTGGGGCGCGCAGCGCGTCTACTCCGTGGGGGTGCCGGACGAGCGCGGCCGCGAGCCGCGTCCCGACCTCACCCGCGGCCGCCGCATCGACGTGTCCTTCGGTCCGCCGTTGACGATCGGCCCCGACGAGGACCTCACCGAGTGGACCTGCCGGCTGGGGGAGGTGCTCACCGAGCAGCTCGAGGAGCTGCAGCGGCTGCCCCACCACCGTCCGCGCCCGGGCGAGCACGCGCCGTGGTACCCCGCCCACCTCGGCGGTCACGCCCCGACGCGGGACGAGGCGGCCCACCTCGACATCGTGCCGCGCGCGGCGATCAGGCCGACGTGGGGGCCGACTCACGAGACCGGCGACGCGACCCCAGCCAGCCGAGCGGGTTGGTGAACGGCTCGAGCACCCGCCGCACGGGCGGCAGGGCGAGCAGGAGCGCGAGCCCCACCGCGCCGATCACCGTCACGACGAGCCCGGTCACCGGGTAGGAGTCGGTGACCTCCGGCCAGCCGAGGGCCTTGACGGTCTTGATGACGAAGCCGTGGAACAGGTAGACCACCATGGTCGCGGTGCCCATCGTGGTGAGCCAGCCGAGGTTGCGACGCGGCACCAGCGCCATCGCCGAGAAGGCGCCGACCAGGCCGACCACCATCACGGTGAGCCGGGTCTGGAACACGATCTCGTTGTCGATCGGGATCTCCGCGTAGCCGGTGTCGTACCAGAGCAGCGCCGTCTCGGCCCAGGAGTCGGTGTAGAGGGCCATCACGCCGATCCCGACCAGCATCGGGACGGCGGCCACCCGCACCCAGACGTCGTCGAGGTGCGCGAGGTGGCGCGGCTTGAGGTGCAGGCCGAGCACGAAGAACGGCAGCAGGCCCAGGAAGCGGGGGATCATCAACGAGTCGTCGTTCCAGAGCCCGCCCAGCAGGCTGACGATCACCGACAGCGGCAGGAACAACCAGTGCCGCTTGAGGATCGGGGTGCACAGCCGCCACATCAGCAGCACGATGAGGTACCACATCGTCCAGTGGGGGATGAGCCACAGCGGCCCCTCGACGCCCTCGTCGGCGACCTCGCGGCGGTAGTAGAACAGCGCCGGCTCGAACAGGAGGTAGGGGATGAGGAGGGTGTGGACGAGGCTCTTCAACCTGCGCCGGTCCCACTCGAACGACTTCGAGAGGTAGCCGCTGATGAACACGAAGGCCGGGATGTGCCACAGGTAGATGAAGTCGTAGACCCAGTGGCTGCCCGCGCTCGCCTCGACGAGTCCGATCGAGTGCCCGACGACGACGAGCGTGACCAGCACCATCTTCACGTTGTCGAGCCACGGATCGCGAGACGGGTGGGACACGGCGCACACCGTACTTCACTAGGTTGGGGGCCATGGGAGCTCTGCCGAGGCGTCAGCGGGTGGCGGCCTACGCCGTCATCCTCCGCGTGCGCGGTGGGCGGGTCGAGATCCTGCTCAGCCGCCTGGCGCCACGGGTGTCGCGCTCCGAGCTGTGGACGCTGCCCGGCGGCGGCGTCGACCACGGGGAGGACCCCCGGGACGCCCTGATCCGCGAGGTGGAGGAGGAGACCGGGCTCGCCGCGACGGTCGGCGACCGGGCCCGGGTCTACAGCGCCCACATGCCCCGCTCCCCCCGGGACGGCGCGCTCGTCGACGCCCACGCCATCCGGCTGGTCTATGAGGGCTGGGTGCCCCCGGACTCGCCCGTGCCGCGGGTCGTGGAGGTGGACGGGTCCACTGTCGAGGCGGCCTGGAAGCCGCTCGACGACGTCACCTCGGGCGCCGTCCCGGTGTCGTCGGTGGTGGCCGAGGCCCTCGTCGACCACCAGCCGTTCCGCATGCAGCGGGTCGCGGCGTACGCACTCGTCACCCGGCGCCGCGACGGCGACGACCAGGTGCTCCTGACCCACCTCTCCCGCACCGCCGCGCACCCCGGGAAGTGGACGCTGCCGGGCGGCGGCGTCGACCACGGCGAGCACCCGGCGGTCGCGCTGGCCCGTGAGGTCGAGGAGGAGTGCGGGCTCGCGTGCGAGGTCGGTGCGCTGCTGGGGGTGCACGACACCCACTTCTCGGGCACCGCGCCGTCGGGGCGGATCGAGGACTTCCACGGCGTGCACCTGCTCTACCGCGCTACCGTCGCCGACGGTGACCCGCGGGTCGTCGAGGTCGACGGCACCACCGACGCCGTGGCGTGGGTGCCCACGGCCGCCATCAGGTCCGGCGAGGTCGAGGTGCTGGACGTCGTCAACCATGCGTTGGGAGCCGAGAGTGACTGAGAGCGTCTTCACCTACGCCGCGCCCGGGCTGAAGTTCGGCCGCGGAGCCAGCGACGAGCTGGGCTGGGACGTCCAGCAGCTGTGCCGCGACGTTCCGGGCGACGGGACCCGCCGGGTCCTGCTCGTCACCGACCGCGGGGTCGCCGCCACCGGACACCCCGACCGGATCGCCGACGGCATGCGCTCGCGCGGGCTCGAGGTCGTGGTCTACGCCGACGCGCGCGTCGAGCCCACCGACGCCTCCCTCGAGGCGGCCGTCGCCGCGGCCCTGGCGTCGGGTCCGTTCCACGCGGTGGTCGCGGTGGGCGGCGGCTCGTCGATCGACACCGCCAAGGCCGTCGACCTGATGCTGACCAACCCGGGTGACCTCCTCGACTACGTCAACGCGCCGGTCGGCGGCGGCCGCGCCCCCGAGCGCCGGCTCCTCCCGCTCGTCGCCGTGCCCACGACCACCGGCACCGGCGCGGAGTCGACCACCATCTGCGTGCTCGACGTGCTCGCCCTCAAGGTCAAGACCGGGATCTCCCACGCCCGCCTGCGGCCCACCCTCGCCATCGTCGACCCCGACCTGACGATGACCCAGCCCGCGATGGTCACCGCCTCGGCGGGCATGGACATCCTGTGCCACGCGCTGGAGAGCTGGACGGCCCGGTGGTTCGCCGACTTCGAGGCCAAGCGGCCCGAGCAGCGCGTCCCCTACTGCGGCGCCAACCCCATCGCCGACATGTGGGCCGAGAAGTCGCTGTCGCTCCTCGCCGGCTCGTTCCGCACCGCCGTCCGCGACGGCACCGACCGGGAGGCGCGCGAGCAGATGGCGCTCGCCGCCACGTTCGCCGGCCTCGGCTTCGGCAACGCGGGCGTGCACGTGCCGCACGCGTGCGCCTACCCGATCGCCGGTCGGGTCCGCGACTACCGCCCCGAGGGCTACCCGGCCGACGAGCCGATCGTGCCCCACGGCATGGCGGTGGTGATGACGGCGCCGGCCGCCTTCGCCCTCCTGCACGACGCCGCCCCGGAGCGGCACCGTCGGGCGGCCGAGCTGCTCGGGGGCGAGGGCGAGCCCCTGCCCGACGTGCTGCGGGCGCTGATGCGCGACGTCGGGCTCCCGAGTGGTCTCGCCGAGCTCGGCTACGGCGCCGCCGACGTCGACGACCTGGTCGAGGGAGCGCTCAAGCAGCAGCGCCTGCTGGCCACCGCCCCGATCGAGGTGACCTCCGACGACCTGGCCACCGTGTTCCGCGACTCCCTCGAGCACTGGTGACCGCCGGCCCGCCCGGGGGCGAGTCGGCGCATCCTGACGGTCACAGACCCCCGAGTCGGCGCATCCTGACGCAGGCGAGGGTCGAGTCGGCTCATCCTGACGGTCAGGACGCGCCGCCTCGACGGTGTTTGGGGGTCAGGACACGCCGCCTCTACGGCGTTTGGGGGTCAGGCGGCGGCGAATGAGCGGCTGACCCCTCCGTCACTAGGATGAGGGCATGAACCCCCGCCACCGCCGACTCGTGATCCCGGTGGCACTGGGGGCGCTGATCCTCATCGTCGTCCTCGCCTCGATCCTGTGAGCGACGAGCTCGCCACCGTCCGCGCGGCGATCCTGGACGCCGACGGGCTGGTCCGGGCGCTGGCGAGCGGACGCCGCAAGGGTCGTCCGGCTCCGGTCGTGGGCGGTCGAGAGGTGCGTCGGGTCGAGGTGCGTGCGGTCGACCTCAAGGCGGGCCGCCACCTCCAGGTGACGTCCTACGACGACACCCAGGCGCACGCCACCAACCACCGTGTGGGCGAGGCGGCCGAGGCGGCGGTGGACGCGCTGCTGGCGGAGCCGTTCGCCCACTGGCACGTCGACACCGCCACCGCGACCCACCAGCTGCGAGTCACCAAGAAGGGCGTGCCGCTGCTCCACACCGCGAGCCGGTCCGAGGCGGTGGCGCCCTCACGTGACCACGACCGCCCCAAGGACCGACTGCTCCCCGAGGACCACCCGGTGCTGGTCGCGCTGGGGATCAGCGACTCGCAGGGCCGCATCAAGCCGACCCGGCAGGCGAAGTACCGCCAGGTCGAGGAGCTCGTCCGGCTGCTCGACGCCAGCCTCACCGAGGCCATCGCCCAGGGACACGTGCGCACCCCGACCCCGGACGACCCGCTCCGGGTGGTCGACCTCGGCTGCGGCAACGCCTACCTCACCTTCGCCGCGCACGCCTACCTCGCCGACCGGCTCCCGGTGCGGATGACCGGCGTCGACGTGAAGCAGCAGTCCGCCGACCACAACTCGCGGGTCGCCGCCGAGCTGGGCATCGAGGCCGACTTCGTCGTCGGGTCGATCGCCGAGGCCCGCCTGCCCCGGCCGCCCGACGTGGTGCTCGCCCTCCACGCCTGCGACACCGCCACCGACGACGCGCTCGCCCGGGCGGTGGAGTGGCAGGCGCCGCTGGTGCTCGCCGCCCCGTGCTGCCACCACGACATCGCCGCCCAGCTGAGGGCGACGGAGCCGCCGGCGCCCTACGCCATGCTCACCCGTCACGGCATCCTCCGCGAGCGCTTCGCCGACACCCTCACCGACGCCCTGCGCGCCTCGCTGCTGCGCCGCGAGGGCTACCGCGTCGACGTGGTCGAGTTCGTCGAGAGCGCCCACACCCCGCGCAACACGTTGCTGCGCGCGGTCCGCACCGGAGCCGACGGCACCGAGGCCGCCCGCGAGTACGACGAGCTGCTGGCCGCGTGGGGCGTACGACCCCGCCTCGGCGACCTGCTGGACCCACGGCCCGTCGATGCATGACCTGCGTCGTCTCGCGATCGGGCTCGCGGTGGCGGCGCCCTTCCTGCTCGGCGCCGCGGCCGGCACCGACGACACCGACCGCTCCCGCGCCGCCTTCCGCTTCGCCGACCCCGAGGTCGTCGAGTCCAGCGGGCTGGTGGTCCTGCCCGCCGGCCGCGGCTCGCTCGCGGTCACCACCAACGACTCGGGCGACTCCGGACGCGTCTTCGCCGTCGATCCCGCGACCGGCGAGACCGTCGGCGTCACGTCGTGGGACCGCGACCCGACCGACGTCGAGGCCCTCGCGCCGGCCGGGCCCGGGCACGTCTGGGTCGCCGACATCGGCGACAACCGCCGCGCCCGCGACCACGTCGAGATCCTCCGGGTGCCGGTCGGGCCCGGGGACGTCGAGGCCGAGCCGGTGGCCCACCGCCTGGTCTACGCCGACGGCGCCCAGGACGCCGAGGCGCTGGTCCGGCACCCGCTGTCGGGCCGGCTGTTCGTGATCAGCAAGGGCGTGTTCTCCGGCACGGTCCACGCCGCGCCGCGCCGCCTGCGGGCCGACCGGTCCCACCGCCTCACGGCGGTCGCCGACGCCCCCGGGCTGGTCACCGACGCGGTGTTCCTGCCGGGCGGCGGCGGGGTGGTGGCGCGCACCTACACCCACGCGCACCTGATGGCCTACCCCTCGTGGCAGGTCGTCGCGTCATGGCCGCTGCCGGTCCAGGACCAGGGCGAGGGCATCTCGATCGACGGCCGCGAGCTGCTCCTCAGCACCGAGGGCGCGGGCTCGGAGGTGCTGGCGGTCGCGCTGCCGCGGGTCGCCGACGCCGTCGAGCTGCACGCCCCGGTGTGGACCGGCCTGCGGCTGCTCGCGACGGCGTACGCCCTGCCGCTCTAGCCCTCTGTGTCGGCCTCGGTGTCGGTGAGGGCGGCGTCGAGCGCGGCCTGGACGTGCAGCGTGGTGCAGGGGAAGACGGGGAGCTCGACGTCGGCCTGCGAGACCAGCAGCTCGAGCTCGGTGCAGCCCAGCAGCACGCCGCCCGCGCCGGCGTCCCACAGCTCCTCGATGATCGAGACCACCCGGCTGCGCGTGCGCGGCAGCACGACGCCGTGCACGAGCTCCTCGTAGATCGCGTCGTTGAGGAAGTCGTGGTGCGAGGCGTCGGGCACCACGACCGACAGGCCGTGGCTGGCGAGCCGGTCGACGAAGAACGTCTCGTCCATCGCGACCTTGGTGCCGATCAGGCCGACCTTGTCGATGCCCGCGGCGCGCACCGCCTCGGCGACGACGTCGGCGAGGTGCAGCACCGGGATGTCCACGGCCGCCTCCACCTGGTCGGCGACCTTGTGGAACGTCGTGGTGCACAGCAGCAGGAAGTCGGCGCCCGCGCGCTCGACGCCACGCGCGGCGTCGGCGAGGAGCGTGCCGACCTGGTCCCAGCGCTCGTCGTCCTCGAGGTCGGTGACCTCGGCGAAGTCGACGGTCGTGAGGGCGAGCCTGGGCGAGGACAACCCGCCCACCCGCTCCCTCATCCCGAGGTTGAGGTCGCGGTAGTAGACCGCGCTGCTCTCCCAGCTCATGCCGCCGACGAGTCCGATGGTCTTCACGCGCGGAAGTCTCCCATGCCTCAGGACCGGTGCACCTTGTGTGCCGCTGCTTGGGCGCGCGGCTTGATCACCAGCTCGTCGATGTCGACGTGGGACGGCCGGGTGGCCACCCAGGCGATGGCGTCGGCGACGTCCTCGGCGAGCAGCGGCTGGTCGACCCCGGCGTAGACCGCGTCGGCACGCTCGCGGTCGCCGCCGAAGCGCACCAGCGAGAACTCGTCGGTGCGGACCATGCCGGGGGCGACCTCGCTGATCCGGATCGGCTCGCCGTTGAGCTCGAGGCGCAGCGTCTCGGTGACCACCTTCACGCCGTGCTTGGCAGCGGTGTAGCCGCCGCCCCCCTCGTAGGCCCAGCGCCCGGCGGTCGAGCCGACGTTGACGATCACCGCGTCACCGCTGGCGCGCAGGGCCGGGAGCAGCGCCCTGGTCACCCGGACCAGGCCGAGCACGTTGACGTCGTACATCCACGCCCACGCGTCGACGTCGGCGCTGTCGACCCGGTCGGTGCCGAGCGCACCGCCGGCGTTGTTGACCAGCACGTGGCACGTCGGGACCGTCGCGGCGAGCGCGTCGACCGACGCCTGGTCGGTGACGTCGCAGGTGACAGCCCTGCCCCCGATCTCCGCGGCGAGCTCCTCGATGCGATCGGTGCGGCGCGCGGCGCAGACCACCTGGAAGCCCTGGGCGGCCAGGGCGCGCGCGGTGGCGGCGCCGATGCCGCTGGAGGCGCCGGTGACGACGGCGGTGCGGGGCTGGGTGCTGTTCTCGGTCATGGGCCCATCCTGCCAAGATGTGCCGGTGATCATCGCGGCGGCCGACGGTTCGGCACTCGGCAACCCCGGTCCGGCCGGATGGGCGTGGTACGTCGACGACGGCTGCTGGGCGTCCGGCGGCTGGCCGCACGGCACCAACAACATGGGCGAGCTGATGGCGGTGCTCGACCTGCTCCAGCAGACCGCGCACCTCGACGAGGAGCTGCGGGTCTACTGCGACAGCACCTACGTCATCAACGCGATCACCAAGTGGATGAAGGGCTGGAAGCGCAAGGGCTGGAAGAAGGGCGACGGCAAGCCCGTCATGAACGTCGAGCTGATGAAGGCCCTCGACGCCGCCATGGAGGGCCGCGACGTCGACTTCGTGTGGGTCAAGGGCCACGCCGGCCACGAGCTCAACGAGGCCGCCGACCAGCGGGCCAACGCCGCCGCGATGGCCTACCGCGACGGGCGGGTGCCCGACCCCGGTCCCGGCATGCCCGACAGCTCGACGGCGCACCCGGCCGCGGCCGTCGGGCAGGTCGAGCCCGAGCCCGACCTGTTCTCCGGCCTCGCCGCCGACGACCTCGACGCCGCGCCCTCCGACGAGGAGCACGTCGTGGCGATGGAACGCGCCCTGCTCGGCGACGAGGTGCGCTCCGACCGGGCCGCGGTCGCGGCGCTGCTCCACCCCGACTGGCAGGAGATCGGCTCCTCCGGCCGGCTGTGGGACCGCGCCGAGATGCTGGCCGAGATCGGCCCGCTCGCCTCGCCCGTGAGCCTCGACGTCCTCACCGTCTCGCGGGTCGCCCCCGACGCGATCCTCCTCGTCTGGCGGGCGTCCGGCGACGACGGCAGGCGGCTGCGCAGCTCGCTGTGGCTGCGCACCGGCGGCACCTGGCAGCAGCGCTTCCACCAGGGCACGCCGGAGGCCTGAGCGGGCGCTCGGTCACCACCGAACCACCCGTGTCGTTACGACGGCACGGCCCGCATGGGCCATCCGGTCGCTACGCGTCTCGAAGAACCGCTCAAGACTCCCTCAAGGGACCACGGGACCACCCGGGTTCGGATGGGATGTCCCGGTGCGATTCCTCTCCTCCAGCGTCCGCCGCGGGCTCCTCGCCGCCACGCTGATGTCCCCGGTGCTCGTCACCCTCGGCCTGGCGGCCCCGGCCGCTGCCGCCCCGACCACGTTCAGCAGCTCCGGCGCGATCTCGATCCCCAGCTCTGGAGTGGCCAGCCCTTACCCGTCGACCGTGACCGTCGGCGGCATGGCGAGCAGGGTGAAGACCGTCGAGCTGACCCTGACCCGGTTCACCCACCAGATCTCCTACGACGCGCACGTGATGCTCGTCAGCCCGTCTGGCCGCAACCTGACGGTCATGTCCGACATCTACTCACTCGATGGCGAACGCACCTTCACCTTCGCCGACGGCGCCCCCACCCTCACCGACGGCTCGCCGTCCGGACGCTACGCCCCGACCGACGCGAACGAGGCCAACAGGTTCCCCGCGCCTGCTCCCGCCCGGACCGGGGTGACGACCTTTGCCGGTGCGTTCGGTGGGACCGACCCCAACGGCACCTGGCAGCTGTTCGTCTATGACGACATCGGCGGTGGCGCAGGCAGCATCGGCTCGTGGAGCCTGACGATCGACGCAGGCATCCCGCAGGTGCTGACCTTCAGCACGACCGCGCCTGCCCCGGCCCGCGTGGGGGAGACCTACACCCCGGTGGCGACGTCCGACGCCGCATTCCCGGTCACCTACGCCGTCGACCCGGCCACCACCAACGAGGCGTGCCGACTCGCCGACGACGACCAGACGCTGTTCTTCCAGCACAGCGGCACCTGCGTCCTCGCCGCGACCGCCCCCGGCGACGCCGACCACGACCCCGGTCGCGCCACCCAGACCATCGCCGTACGCGCCGCGAGGTCCGACCTGGCCGCGCTGGCCATCAGCCCGCAGGGCGCCTCCACCACCGCCGGTGACCCCGTGCCCTACAGCGTGGAGGGGACCGACTCCCACGGTCTCCCCGTCCCCGACCAGCAGGCGACCATCTCCTACACCCCGGCCGGCGGCGGCGCCTCCACCATCTGCGCCGACGCCGCCTGCGTCCCGACGCAGGCCGGCACCTACACGGTGACCGCCTCGGCGCCCGGTGCCGAGGGCCCGGTCACCGCGAGCACCACCCTGACCGTCCTCGCCGACGACGTCGCGGCCCTGCAGATCAGCCCCGAGGGCGCGACGACCACCGCCGGCACGCCGCTGCAGCTCACCGTCGGCGGCACCGACCGGTTTGGCAACGCCATGCCCGACCAGACGGCAGCGAGCGACGTCGTCGCGACGCCCGTCGGTGGTGGCGCGCCCGTCGCGTGCGCGGCAGGCCGGTGCGACCTGACCGTCGCCGGCGTCTACTCGGTCAGCGCCGCCCAGACCGGCGCCGACGCGCCGGCCGGCGACGCGACCACCCTCACCGTGGCCCCCGCCGCACTCGACCGCGTCGAGCTGGCGGGCGACGACACGACCGCCGCGGGCACCCCGGTCGTCTTCACCGTCACGGGCTACGACGTCTTCGACAACGTGCGCAGCGACGGCACGCCGACCGTGACGGCCGCCCGTGGCAGCGCGACCACCACCTGCCCCCAGGGCGTCTGCTCGCCCACGACGGCCGGCACCTGGACCGTCGAGGGCGCGATCGGCGGCGAGACCGACACGGCCTCGCTCGAGGTCACCCCCGGCCCGTTGGCCTCCCTCGTCGTCACCCCCGACGTCACCACCGTGACCCCGGGCACGGACGTCGCCTACACCGCCACGGGCGCCGACACCCACGGGAACGCCCTCGGCGACCGTACGGCCCTGAGCACCTTCACCATCCAGCGCGGCTCTGCGGCGGCGGTGGCCTGCGCCGCGGCGGTCTGCACCCCGTCCGCCACGGGCAACCACCGCGTCACCGCCACCATCGGGTCGGTCTCCGCCACAGCCGCCCTCGTCTCGGCGCTGCCGTCGGTGACGGTCGAGCTCGGGGTCCTGTCGGACGTGACCTACGGTGACGGCGTCCCGCTGTCGGCCACCGTCGCCAGCCCCGACGGGACGCCGACCGGCACCGTGCAGTTCAGCCTCGACGGTGAGCCCGTCGGCGCACCGGTCCCGGTCGACGGCGACGGCACCGCCTCGGCCCCCGCCCTGGCGGGCGTCCGGGCCGGCGTGCACCGGATCGGCGCCACCTTCGCAGCCGTCCCGGTCGGCGCGTACGACGGTGCCGCCGCGGTGCAGGAGGTGGTCGTGGCCAAGGCCCCGACGACGACGACCCTCGAGGTCGGCGCGATCCTGACGGCGACCGTGGCGTCGGCCGCGGGCACGCCCGACGGCTCGGTGACCTTCGCGGTGGACGGCGCCGAGCGCGCCACCGTCGCGCTGAGCGGCGGCACGGCCATGTGGGCCGGTGACCACACCGGCGGCCCGGACTCCGTCGTCACTGCGACCTTCTCCGGCAACGCCGACCTCCTCGCGTCGGCCGCGTCCACCGCGCGCCGGGACCCGAAGGTCGTCGCGACGGTCGGGGGCGGCGCCCGCAACGGCTGGCACGCGGCGCCGGTCACCGTCACCTTCACCTGCACGCCGGGCTCCGGCGCCGTGACGTGCCCGGCTCCGGTCACGCTCGGCGCCGACGGTGCCGGCCAGACGGTCTCGCGCACCGTCGTCGCCGCCGACGGCGGCGTCGCCGTGGTGACCAGCGCGCCGGTGTCGATCGACCGCACCGCGCCGAGCGCCCGCGTGACCGGGGTCCGCGCCGGCCGGGTCTACAACGGCACCGTCCCGGAGGCGGCGTGCGCCGCCGCCGACGCGCTGTCCGGCCTGGCGGGCTGCACGGTCGCCACCAGCGGGCGCCTCGGTGACGCGTCGGTCACGGTCACGGCCACCGACCTGGCCGGCAACACCACGACGACCACCATCGCCTACGTCGTGCGCGACCTGTGGGTGACGCGCAGCACCCAGGTCAAGGGTGCCTGGCCGGTGCCGATCGGCAGCCGGCGGACGATCCAGCTGGTCAGCAGCGGCATGCCGACCGTCACGGGGGGCAAGGGCCTCGTCGTGCAGACCTTCCGCTTCGCCGGTCGCGCGGACGGCGTGGGCCACTGGACCACGCGCGTCCGGGTGCCGCCGGGCGTCCGGCCGGGCCGGGTCGCGACCCTGCGGATCACGCACGGCGACGGAACCCGCGAGCGGGTGAGGATCCGCGCGGTCCGCGGGCGCTGACCGGCGCTCCGCACCACACCGCACCACACCCCACCGGCCCACCGGGTCGCCGTGACCGACGGCAGCCCGGTGGGCCGTGGCACACTCGTCCGGTGCCTCCCGCCAAGATCTCCGCCTCGCTCGCCCTCCTGGGCGGCACGCTCTGGGTCGTGCGCGCGGTGCTCGGTGGCGGCGACGACCCGTTCCTGGGCACCCTCCACTTCGTCGGCCTGGCCTGCCTGCTCATCGCCTCGGCGATCTTCGGCACCACGCTGGTCAGGAGCGACGCCGTGGCCATGCGCGCCGTCGTCGGCCTCGCCTCGGGCCTGCTCACGCTGTCGCTCATCGAGGCGTTCCGCCCGGCCGGCACGCCGTGGTACGACGGGTTCTGGGGGATCGTGGCCGCCCTGATCGGCGCGATCGCCCTCGTGCGCGGTCGCGGTCGCAGCACCGGGCGCTCCACGCGCGGCGCCCACGCCGGCTGACCCCCGACCGACCCCGACCGACGCCCGAACGACGCTCGGCCGACGCTCGGCCGACGCAGACAGGCGCCCGCGGGAATCCCTCGGCGCCCGCCGCGGTTGTGCCGGAGGTGCCCTGACCGGGGCGCGCGAGCAGGGACGTCCCTCGAGGAGGCAACGTGGGCGAGCGGGTGGCGATGATCAGCCTGCACACCTCACCGCTGGACCAGCCCGGCACGGGCGACGCCGGGGGGATGAACGTCTACGTGATCGAGCTGTCGCGCCGCCTGGCCGCGCAGGGGATCGCCGTCGACGTCTTCACCCGCGCCACGTCCTCGACGCTGCCGCAGGTCGTCGAGGCGGCCGACGGGGTGCTGGTGCGCCACGTCGCCGCGGGACCGTTCGAGGGGCTCACCAAGGCCGAGCTGCCCGGCCAGCTGTGCACGTTCGCCCGCGAGGTGCTCCGCACCGAGGCGATGCAGCCGCCGGGCCACTACGACGCGGTCCACTCCCACTACTGGCTCTCCGGGCAGGTCGGCGCGCTCGCGCGCGACCGCTGGAACGTCCCGCTCGTGCACTCGATGCACACCATGGCGAAGGTCAAGAACGAGGCGCTCGCCGACGGTGACACCCCCGAGCCGCTCTCCCGCGTCATCGGCGAGGAACAGGTCGTCGCGGCCGCCGACCTGCTCGTCGCCAACACCGACACCGAGGCCCGCCAGCTCGTCGACCTCTACGGGGCGAGCCCCGACTCCGTCGAGGTGATCCATCCCGGCGTGGACCTGACGGTGTTCGCTCCGCAGGGGCGCGAGCCGGCCCGCCGCGAGCTCGACCTGCCGCTGGACGCCGTCGTGCTGCTGTTCGCCGGCCGGATCCAGCCGCTCAAGGCGCCCGACGTGCTGCTGCGGGCGGTCGGCGTGCTGCTCGATCAGGACCCGTCGCTGCGGCACCGGCTCGTCGTGCCCGTCGTGGGCGGGCCGTCCGGCTCCGGGCTCGAGCACCCGACCGCCCTCGCCGACCTGGCCGCCGACCTCGGGATCAGCGACGTGGTGCGGTTCGTCCCGCCGGTGAGCCAGCGCGAGCTCGCGATGTGGACCTCCGCGGCCACCGCGGTCGCCGTGCCGTCCTACAACGAGTCGTTCGGGCTGGTCGCCGTCGAGGCGCAGGCCACCGGCACGCCGGTCGTGGCGGCCTCGGTCGGCGGCCTCACCACGGTGGTGCGCGACGGGGTGAGCGGCCTGCTCGTCGACACCCACGAGCCCCGCGACTGGGCGGCCACCCTGCGCCGGCTGATCGACGACCCCGCGCTGGCCGAGCGCCTCGGGCGCGGCGCCGTGGCCCACGCGCAGGACTTCTCGTGGGAGCGCACCGCGGCGCGGACCCTGGCGGCCTATGAGCGTGCGGCCGGCCGCATGCGTGCTGAGATGGCCTCGTGAGCACCGCCGACGCCCAGCCCGACAACCGACCAGACACCCAACCCGACGCGCGGCCCGACACCCCGGCCGACGCGGCCGCCGCCGTCGTGCGCGCCTACCTCGCCGCCAACGGGATCGAGCACACCGAGACGACCCGCGAGGGCATCGCCGGCGCCCGCTTCTCCTTGACGCTGCCGGGGGAGAAGAAGCTCCAGACCCCGGTCCGGCTCGACGTCGGCGCCCACGCGCTGGGCGTGCACGCCTTCGTGTGCCGCAACCCCGACGAGAACCACCCTCGCGTCCACCGCTGGCTCCTCGAGCGCAACCTGCGGATGTACGCCGTCTCGTTCGCCGTCGACCGCCACGGTGACATCTACCTCGAGGCGCGCCTGCCCCTGGCGTCGGTCGAGCCCGACGAGCTCGACCGCATCCTGGGCTCGGTGCTCGCCAACGCCGACGAGTCCTTCAACGCGATCCTCGAGCTCGGCTTCGCCTCCTCCATCCGCAAGGAGTGGGAGTGGCGCCTCTCGCGGGGCGAGTCGACGCGCAACCTCGAGGCCTTCCGCGGCTGGCTCGAGGCCGGCTCCGACTAGGGCGTCGGCCGCGGCTTGCGCCGCGTCATCAGCACGCCCGTGATGGCCAGCGCGCCACCGACGAAGGTCAGGGCCGGCGGCACCTCGTCGATGGTCAGCCAGGCGATCAGCGTCGCGATCCCGGGGACCAGGAACGTGGTGAGCGACAGCGCCCCGGCGTCGGTGTGGGTCAGCGCGTAGGCCCAGGTGGTGAACGCGACGGCGGTCGGGAAGACGCCCAGGTAGACGATCCACCACAGCTCGGCGCCTCCGCCGGCGACGATCGACGGCAGGTCGCCGGAGAACGGCAGGCAGATCAGTGCCCCCGTCAGGAACGAGACGAACACGACCTGCACCGGCGGCAGGCGGCGCAGCAGCACCTTCTGGGTGAGCACGCCGACGGCGTACATCACCGCGGCGACCAGGACGAGGCCCACGCCGAGGAGGCTGGCGTCGGTGTCGCCCGACGAGCCCTTCGCGATGACGGCCACGCCGGCGAACCCGACGACCATCCCGCCGAGCAGCCAGGCGTGCAGCCGCTCGCCGAAGAGCGGCACCGCGAGCAGCGCGACGATCACCGGGCCGATCTGGATGATCATCGCGGCGGTGCCGGCGTCGACGTGGCGCTCGCCGGCGTTGAGCGCGAGGTTGTAGACGCCGAACCACCCGACGCCCCCCGCGGCCAGCAGCGCCCACTCGCGCCGGGTGGGACGCACCCAGCCGCGGCGCAGCACCAGTGGGAGCACCACGAGGGCGGCCACGAGGAGACGGCCCGACCCGAGGGCGCCGGGGCTGATGTCGTGGGCGACGTGGCGGATCACCACGAACGCCGAGGCCCACATCACGAGGGTGACCGCACCGGCGGCGACGGGCAGCCAGGGCGCCGGGGCGAGGGGCGCGGTCGGCTGGCTCGAGGCGGTGCTGGTGGTCGTCACGAGTCAAGGCTAGGTACGGTCATGACGTCCCACCAGCGCATTTCGGACGTCGCACGCCGACATCCCGCCGCATCACAGGTCGAGCTTGTAGCCCAGGCCGCGGACGGTGACGAGGTACTTCGGCTCGCCCGGGTCGGGCTCGAGCTTGGCGCGCAGCCGCTTGACGTGCACGTCGAGGGTCTTGGTGTCGCCGACGTAGTCGGAGCCCCAGACGCGGTCGATCAGCTGTCCGCGGGTGAGCACCCGACCGGGGTTGCGCAGGAACATCTCCAGCAGCTCGAACTCCTTGAGCGGCAGTCGCTGCTCGGTGCCGTCGACCGTCACGACGTGCCTCTCGACGTCCATCCGGACCGGCCCCGCCTCGAGGGTGTCGGGCATGAGCTCGGGCTCGTGGCCCCGGCGCAGCACGGCCCGGATGCGGGCCACCAGCTCGCGGGGGGAGTAGGGCTTGGTGACGTAGTCGTCGGCGCCGAGCTCGAGGCCCACGACCTTGTCGACCTCGTCGTCCTTGGCGCTCACCATGATCACCGGCACCGACGACGACTGGCGGATCTGGCGGCAGACCTCCGTGCCGGGGAGGCCGGGCAGCATCAGGTCGAGCAGCACGATGTCGGGACCGAAGCGGTCGAACTCGGTCAGCGCGGCCCGGCCGTCGGCGGCGATCGCCACCTCGTAGCCCTCCTTGCGGAGCATGTAGGCCAGCGCGTCGCTGTAGCTCTCCTCGTCCTCGACGACCAGGACGCGGGTCATGCGGCGGTGCTCATCTGGTGGTCTCCTGCTGTGCGCTGCGTGCTGGGGGATCTGCGGGATCTGCGGGATCGGGGGTGGCATCGGGGGCACTCGCGGGTCGCGCCGGGGCGACGACCTCGACCGGGGTGGTGGTGCGGCCGGTGCCCGGCTCGGGGCCGCGGGGGAGGGTCAGGGTGAAGGTGGACCCCTGCCCCTGCACCGACCACACGGCGATGTCGCCGCCGTGGGTGGCGGCGACGTGCTTGACGATGGCGAGGCCGAGGCCGGTGCCGCCCGTGGAGCGGTGCCGGGCCGGGTCGACGCGGTAGAACCGCTCGAAGATGCGCTCGATCTCCCCGGCGGGGATGCCGATGCCCTGGTCGACGACCGAGATCTGCACCTGCTCGCCCACGGAGCGGCTGGTCACGACGACGCGCGAGCCCTCGTTGGAGTAGGCGACGGCGTTGGCGACGAGGTTGCTGACGGCCGCGCCGATCTGCTCCTGCGAGCCGAAGACCGCCAGGCCGGGCTCGCCGCCCGACTCGACGGTGATCTGCTTGGCGGCGGCCTCGGTGGCGCTGGTGTCGACGGCGGTGGCCACAGCGGCGTCGAGGTCGACCATGACCGGGGTCTCCAGCGGGTCGTGGCCCTGGAGGCGGGACAGCTCGATGATCTGCTGGACGAGCCGGGAGAGCCGGTCGCTCTCGGTGAGCATCCGGCCGGCGAAGCGCTGCACGGCCTCGGGGTCGTCGGAGGCGTCGGCGACGGCCTCGGCGAGCAGCCGGATCGCCCCCACCGGGGTCTTGAGCTCGTGGCTGACGTTGGCGACGAAGTCGCGGCGCACCTCCTCCACCCGGCGCTCGCGCGTGCGGTCCTCGACCAGGGCCAGCACCAGCCGGGCGCCGAGCGGCGCGACGCGGGCGGTCAGCGTCCGGGTGACCCGGCCGTCGGGGGCCGCGATGTCGAGGTCGCTCTCGCGGATCTGGCCGTCGCGGCGCACCTGCGCGACCAGGTCGAGCAGCTCGGGGACCACCACCGTGTCGCCGCGCACCAGTCCGAAGGCGTAGGCCGGGGCCGAGGCCTTGACGACGTGGTCGGACTCGTCGACGACGACCGCGCTGGAGCGCAGGATGCTGAGCACGGCGGCGACGCCCGCCTGGACGACCGGCTCCTCGGTCTCGGGCGGGGTGCGGCGCTGCCGATCGCTGATGTGCCAGGCGAGCACGGCGCCGCCCGCCATGATGGCTCCCGCGAGCGCGGCCAGGGCAGCCTGCGTCGTCGGGTCCACGCCCGCCATCGTACGCAGCGCGAGGTGCCCGCGGACCCGATGGACAGGGGGCCACGGAGTGTTCATCCCGCGTTCACCGCGCACGCCCGTCTGTTCGCTTGGGGTGCCTACCGTGCGCGGCATGCGTGAGGCATTCCATGACCAGCTCGACGGCATCTTCGCCGACCTGTCCGACATCTGCGGGCAGGTCGAGGTCGCCGTACGCGAGGCCACCAAGGCGCTGATGACCGGCGACGTGCACACCGCCGACCAGGTGATCGGCAACGACCGGGCGGTCGACGCCGCGCGCGAGCGGGTCGACGACACGGCGTTCGCCCTGCTCTCGCTGCAGCAGCCGGTCGCGGGCGACCTGCGGATGATCGTGTCCGCCCTGCGGATGGTCAGCGAGCTCGAGCGGATGGGGGACCTGTCGGTGCACGTCGCCAAGATCGCCCGGCTACGGGTGCCGGCCGTCGCCGTGCCCGACGAGCTGCGGCCCACGATGGAGCGGATGGCGCTGACGGCCGAGGACATGGTGCGGCGGGTGCGGAGCATCATCGTCGACCGCGACGTGGAGGCCGCGATCGAGCTCGGGCGCGACGACGAGGTGATGGACCAGCTGCGCCGGCGCAGCTTCACCGAGCTGCTGTCGACCGACTGGCGCCACGGCGTCGAGGCGGCGGTCGACGTCGCCCTGCTGGGTCGCTACTACGAGCGCATCGCCGACCACGCCGTCTCGGTCGCCAACCGGGTGGTCTTCGTCGTCACCGGCGACCTGCCGGCGCGCGCCTGACCCACGCCTGCGGCGGACCGGGGTGCGAAGGGTTCAGCGACCCTGGTTGGCGACGGCCGCGGCCGCGGCGGCGGCAGCCTCGGGGTCGAGGTACTCCCCGCCCGCGACGGTGGGGCGCATCTGCTCGTCGAGGCGGTAGACCAGCGGCATCCCGGTGGGGATGTTGAGCCCGGCGATGTCGGCGTCGCTGATCTGGTCGAGGTGCTTGACGAGCGCGCGGAGGCTGTTGCCGTGCGCGGCCACGAGGACGGTGCGGCCGGCCTGCAGGTCGGGCACGATCTCGGCGTCCCAGTAGGGCAGGAAGCGCGCGATGACGTCCTTGAGGCACTCGGTGCGGGGCAGCTCCTCGCCGAGGCCGGCGTAGCGCGGGTCGTCGGCCTGGGAGAACTCCGAGGAGTCGTCGATCGGGGGCGGCGGGGTGTCGAAGGAGCGGCGCCAGAGCATGAACTGCTCCTCGCCGTACTCCTCGAGCGTCTGCTTCTTGTCCTTGCCCTGGAGTGCACCGTAGTGGCGCTCGTTGAGCCGCCACGAGCGCTTCACCGGGATCCAGTGGCGGTCGGCCGCGTCGAGCGCGAGGCAGGCGGTGCTGATCGCGCGACGCTGCAGCGAGGTGTGGACGATGTCGGGCAGGACGTCGGCCTCGCGCATCAGCTCGCCCCCGCGGACCGCCTCGCCCCGGCCCTTGTCGGTGAGGGGCACGTCGACCCAGCCCGTGAACAGGTTCTTGGCGTTCCACTCGCTCTCGCCGTGGCGGAGCAGGACGAGCGTGTGCGTCATGAGACGTCGAGGCCTTCCCAGTAGGCGTCGTCGTTATCGGGGACGACGGGGACGTTGAGGGAGATGCGCTCCCCGTTGCCGAAGTCGACCGACAGCGGCAGGAAGTCGCCGGCCTCGAAGTCGCCGGTCAGCACGATCGCGGCGGGCGGCTCGGCGAGGTTGACGAACCCGCCCGGTGCGACGGCGACGGGGTCGAAGTCGGCGGGCTCGACAGGCGCGCCCTCGGCGCCGGAGACCCCGGTGAGGGTCTGCTCGTCGCTCAGGTCGTTGTTGGAGAGCGACGCGATGAACGTGCCCGACCCGGGGTTGCCGGAGACCACGACCGCCGAGAGCACGTCGACCGTGCCCTCCCGGTTCTCGGCCGCACCGTTGACGTCGTACTCGCGCTCGGTCGCGGCGTCGAAGCCACAGGAGGACAGCGGCGCGGCGAGCGCGAAGACCGCGGCAGCGGTCGCGAGAGGTCGAAGTCGCATGGCCCACAGCCTAGCGCTGGCTCAGGCCAGCCCTGCGGTCCGCCCTGCGATCAGGACGCCGACGACCACCAGGGCGGTCCAGGCCCCCGCCAGGAGGAGCAGGCGTGGGGTGCCGGTGCGCAGCGCGAGCAGCATGGGCAGGGACCTGTCGCCCTCCAGGTGGTCGTGCACCAGGCCCGGCAGCGCCACCAGCACGTGCACGCCCAGTCCGAGCGCGGCGGCCAGCACGACCATCGCCGGCGTCGGCGGCGTCGGGGAGCCGACCCCGCCCCAGCCGCCGTAGGCCAGGAACGCGGGGTAGAGCGCGAAGCTCGCCATCCACGGGGCGAAGGACAGCGGTCGGTCGTGCAGCAGTCGGTCGCCGAGCGCCGAGAGCGCCAGCAGCGCCAGGTAGGTCGCCGCGGCCCGGCGACCGTTGGCGACGGCGAGGGGCACGACCAGCAGCACCGCGCAGGAGAGCGCGAACCACACCGTGCCGGCGTCGAGGCGACCGCCGGCAAGCGGCTTGCCGGGCCGGTGCCGGGCGTCGCGCTCGCGGTCGGCGAGGTCGTCCGCCCAGCCCAGGAGCGACTGCCCCACCAGCACCGTGGCGCCGACCAGTGCGACCTCGCGAGGCGCACGGCCCGCCACGGCCGCCGCAGCCGCCAGCGCGGCGGCGGTGAGCAGCGCCTGGCGTGGGTGCGCCGCCCGGACGAGCAGCAGCGACGGGGTCGTCGAGAGTGCCCGGAGCATGCTCCGCAGTATGCCCAGCGCCGCGCCCCGAGCGGGGCCGCACCACAGCGCGGGCCGTTCTGTCAAGCCCGGATAGGGCCTCTGACCTGCGCAAACGCGACAAGAGCTGCTTCGGACCCGTGTTAGAATGCTCACCTAGGAAGGGGAACTGAACATATGACTTTCACCGTTGGCGAAACGGTCGTCTATCCCAATCACGGGGCCGCGGTCATCGAGGACATCGAGATGCGGACGATCAAGGGAGAGGACCGGCAGTACCTCGTCCTCAGGATCGTCGCACAACAGGACCTGGTCGTGCGCGTCCCGGCCTGCAACCTCGACCTCGTCGGCGTCCGCGACGTCGTCGACAAGGAGGGCCTCGACCGCGTCTTCGACGTGCTGCGTGCGGCCCACGTGGAGGAGCCGACCAACTGGTCGCGCCGCTACAAGGCCAACCTCGAGAAGCTGCACTCCGGCGACGTGATGAAGGTGTCGGAGGTCGTGCGCGACCTGTGGCGCCGTGAGCGTGACCGTGGCCTGTCCGCCGGTGAGAAGCGGATGCTGGCCAAGGCCCGGCAGATCCTGGTCTCCGAGCTCGCGCTCGCCGAGAAGACCAACGAGGACAAGGCCGAGGCGATGCTCGACGAGGTGCTCGCCTCCTGAGCGTGGACGACGCTGACCGAGGCCCCTGGGACGACGTTCCCAGGGGCCTCGGCGTCGTTCTGGACGAGGACCGCGGGGCCCTGCCCTACGAGCTGATCCACGGCGAGGCACTGGTGGCGTGCGCCGCCTGGGGCCTCGGCGACGCCGGCGTCGACCTCGTCGACGGCGGTGTCTCGTGGGCCGAGGTGGTGGAGTCCGGGCGCGACGTCGTCCTCCACGACGCCCTGTGCCCGATGACCCCGCCCGACTTCATCGACGCCTGCCTCCAGCGGGCGCGCGAGAGCGGTCACCCGGTGGTGGGCACCCGCCCGGTGACCGACACGGTGAAGGTGGTCTCCGACGGGGTCGTGGGGCAGACCCTCGACCGCGACTCGCTCGTGGCCGTCGCCTCGCCGCTGGTGATCCCCGCCGCCGTCCTGGCCTCCCTGCCGCGGCGCCCGGCCAGCGACCTCGCCCGTGCCGTGGCCGACCTCGAGGCCGCGGGCCACCCGGTCGAGACCCTGCAGGCGCCGCCCGAGGGCCGCCGCGTGTCCTCGCCCGACGACGTACGCCTGCTGGCTGCCCTCACCCAGCGCCCGGCGTGAGCTCCGAGGCGAGCGCCACGTCCTCGGGGAAGGTGACCTTGAGGTTGAGGGCGCTGCCCTCGACGGCCGCGACGACGATGTCGGTGTAGGCCGAGACGCAGGCCGAGGTGTCGGTGCCCTCGAAGCCGTCCGCGTCGGCCCCGCGGTAGGCCGCCAGCACCGCGTCGGCGCGGAACGCCTGCGGGGTCTGCACGCCGCCGACCTGCTGCGCGACGACCGTCCGGTCCGGTCCGAGCAGCTGGGTCACCGGCACCACGGGGATCGCGCCGCCCACCTCGCGGGCGGCGGAGACCACGGCCGCCCACAGCCCACGCCCCGCCAGCGGCCGCGCGCCGTCGTGGACCACGACCACGTCGACCTCGCCGGACTCGATGTCGGCGGCCAGCACCCGCAGGGCGGCCCACTCCGAGGCGTGCCGGGTGGCCCCGCCGTCGACGAGCAGCACCTCCCGGTCGCCGAGGTGGGGCGCGATCGCCGCCGCGACCGGGGGACGGTCCTCGGGGCGCACGACCAGCACGAGGCGGCGTACGTCGGGCAGCGCGAGGGCGTCGCGCACCGACCACGCCAGCACCGGGACGTCGCGCAGCGGCAGCAGCACCTTGTTGACCTCGGCCCCGACCCGGCTGCCCGAGCCGGCGGCGAGGATGACGACAGCGATGGACACCGGCGCCTCAGCGGGTGAGCAGCGCGGTGGCGATCGCCGCCACGCCCTCGCCGCGGCCCGTGAGACCGAGGCCGTCGGTGGTGGTGGCCGACAGGCTCACCGGCGCTCCGAGCGCGTCCGACAGGGCGACCTCGCCCTCGCCGCGCCGCGGGCCGAGCCGCGGGACGTTGCCGATGACCTGCACCGCGACGTTGCCGATCTCCCAACCCTCGTCGCGCACCCGTCGGGCGGTCTCCGCGAGCAGCGCGGCCCCCGCGGCTCCGGCCCACTCGGGGGACGAGGTGCCGAAGTTGCTGCCCAGGTCGCCGAGCCCGGCCGCCGAGAGCAGGGCGTCACAGGCGGCGTGGGCGGCGACGTCGGCGTCGGAGTGGCCCTCGAGCCCGGCCGGCTCGTCGGGCCAGGCCAGGCCGGCGAGGTGCATTGGCACACCGGCGACGAGGCGGTGCACGTCGGTGCCGATGCCGATGCGCGGGGCGGGATGGGAGGAGGTCACGTCGGCATCATGCCGGACGCCCGTCACAATGGACCGCGTGACCGCTCGCCGTCCGCACTGGATGCTCGCCGGAGTCGTCGCGGGCCTGGCCGGCCTCGCGACCAGCTACGCGACCGCGATGGTGCTCACCATCCGCGAGGCGCCGCTCGTGGCCGTGGCCGAGCTGGTCATCCGGCTCACCCCCGGCCCGGTGGCGGAGGCGGCCATCTCCGTGCTGGGCCAGTTCGACAAGACGTTCCTGGTCCTCGTGATCCTGCTCCTGCTGCTCGTCTGCTTCGCCGTGGCCGGGCTGCTGGCCCGCGGCGGCTGGTACCGGCCCCTGCTGGTCTGGCTCCCGCTGGCCGCTGTCGGCCTGGCCGCCGTCCTGACCCAACGCCAGGCGAGCGCCGTCGACACGCTCCCCGTGGCGGTCGGCCTGCTCACCTGGGTCACGCTCCACTCCGCGCTCACCGACGCCCTCGAGCGCGGCCGGCGCCGCCCCGACCTGGAGTCGCGCGAGCGGCGCGTCTTCCTCATGGTCGCCGGAGCGGTGTCGGTGGCGGCACTCGGCATCGCCGTCGCCGGCCGGGTCGTCGGCGCCGGGCGCCGCAAGGTCGAGGCCAGCCGCCGGCTGCTCCGCATCCCCGGCGTCACGCGGCGCGAGGCGCCGGCAGACACCTCAGTGGGCCTGGCCGGCATCGCGCCGTGGCAGACGCCCAACGAGGACTTCTACCTGATCGACACGACCATCGCGAAGCCGGTCATCGAGCCGGAGGAGTGGTCGCTGCGCATCCACGGGCTCGTCGAGCGCGAGCTCACCCTCGACTTCAGCTCCCTCGTCGCGCGCCGGATGACCGAGTCGTGGATCACGCTGTCCTGCGTGAGCAACGAGATCGGCGGCGGCCTCGTCGGCAACGCCCGGTGGAGCGGTGTGCGCATCGCCGACCTGCTCGACGGCCTGGGCGTCTCGCCCGAGGCCGACTGCGTGCTCCAGACCTCCCACGACGGCTGGACCTGCGCGACGCCGCTCGAGGCGCTCACCGACGACCGCGACGCCCTGCTGGCCGTCGCGATGAACGGTCGCCCGCTGCCGATCGAGCACGGCTTCCCCGTGCGTACGATCGTCCCGGGCTTGTACGGCTATGTCTCGGCCACCAAGTGGGTCGTCGACCTCGAGGTGAGCACCTTCGCCCGCTCGACCGGCTACTGGACCACCAAGGGCTGGTCGTCCGAGGGGCCGGTCAAGATCGCCTCGCGCATCGACGTGCCGCGGGCGGGCGCCGAGGTGGAGGCCGGCCCGGTGTCCTTCGGCGGTGTCGCCTGGCACCAGCACACCGGGATCGAGTCGGTCGAGGTGCAGGTCGACGGCGGCCCGTGGACCCCCGCCGAGCTCGGCCGGGTGCCGTCGGCGGACACCTGGGTGCAGTGGGCGGTCACGATCGACGTCCCCGAGGGCGACCACGAGGTGCGGGTCCGCGCCACCGGCAAGGACGGCCAGACCCAGACCAGCGTCGTACGCTCGCCCGACCCCGACGGCGCCACCGGCTGGCACACCGTCGACTTCCGCGCCGTCTGAGGCGCTGACAGAGGCGCTGACAGAGGCGCCGACAGAGGCGCGCATGGTCGAGTGGGCGCGTTCTGACACCCGACCGAGGTCGAGTGGGCGCGTTCTGACACCCGACAGGGGTCGAGTGGGCGCGTTCTGACACCTCACGGGGGTCGAGTGGGCGCGTTCTGACACCTGACGGAGGTCCAGTCGGCGCGTCCTAACCGACGAGCGTCAGGATGCGCCGACTCGACGTCGTCTGAGGGTCAGGACGAGCCGACTCGACGGGGTCTGAGCGTCAGGATGCGCCGACTCGACGTCGTTTGAGGGTCAGGACGCGCCGCCTCGACACGAGCTCGGGGGGTCCGCTCAGCCGTTGCGGATGACGTACGCCGTCCCGCCGGAGGCCGCGATCCACAGTTGCTCGAACTGGGCGCGGTCGTAGACGCGGCGCACCTCGGCGTTGGTCGCGCCGGCGGGGTCGTTGACCACGACGTCGCCGTCGGCCTCGAAGCCGACGATCACCAGCAGGTGGCCGTTGCTCGCCGAGATCGGGGCGCCGGCGAGCTGGTTGCGGCCGAAGGCGATCGACACCACCAGCGGCACGCCGGCGACGATCTGGTCCTCGGCCTCGCGCAGGTCGCGCATCCGGGTGACATAGGAGTCGCCGGCGACGAGGGTGGCGGCGTAGGCGGTGTTGAACGCCCAGTTGCCGGTGCCGCGGTAGCCGTGGTCGTAGACCATCTTGGCGGTGTGGTCGACCACGGCGTCGGCGTGGCCTGGCGTGATCCCGGCGGGCGCGGGGGAGATGCCGTAGTAGGCGAGGACCATCGCGGTCGAGGTGGGCGAGCACCACGCCTCGCCGCCGCCGCCCCAGGCGGGGTAGTGGCCGCTGTGCACCATCTGGGAGTAGGTGGGCACGGGCAGCACGGTGCCCGCGGCGGGACCGGGCTGGGAGGTCGGACGCGGCGCCGAGGCGTCGGCGGAGGCGACCGCGCCGATGCGCTCGAGGCTGACCGCCTTGGCCGAGCCCTTCGGCCGCAGGAGCGTGACGCGGACCTGCCACGACGTCACGGCGCCCGCGGCGTACCAGGTGTCGGCGCTGACCCGGCCCAGGTCGTCGGCCTGGCCGGAGTAGGTCGCCCGCTTCACCGGACGGTTGCCGCGCGCCCAGTCGGCCACGGTGTCCCACGACCCGGTGCGCCCGCTCGCGTCGCGGGCCCGCAGCTCGACCCGCACCATCGTCCGGCCGGGCGTGGTGGCCTCCCACGAGGGGATGACGGCGCTCGCGCCGAAGCCGGGCGTCGCCCACGGCGACGTCCAGGTGCCGGCCTCGTAGGCCTTGCCGGCGACCGTGCGCGGCGTGGCGCGCAGCATCGAGACCTGCCCCCGGCCGAGCTTGAGACCGCGGCGCTTGCCGGCCTTGAAGTCGGCATAGCTGCTCCACGACGTCAGCTGCACCTGCGCCGTGGCGCGCGTGCGCGCGTCGGAGCCGTCGGAGCCGCCGGAGCCGTCGGCCGCGACGGCAGCGGGGACCAGCGAGGCGGCCACCAGCAGGGGCAGGGCGAGGGTCGCGAGACGTCGGAGCACCGTTCGACGATAACCCGAGAAGTCCCACGCGTCTCAGGAGTCACAGGAGCCCGCGGTGTGCGGTGGCCGGCGAAGCCAGCGGATCGCCCCGCTCGCCCTAGACTTGCCCGGTGACTCTCAGGCTCCACGACACCGCGACGCGCGAGACCCGCGACTTCGTCCCGCTGACCCCGGGCAAGGTCGGCATCTACGTGTGTGGGCTGACCGTGCAGTCGGAGCCGCACGTCGGCCACGTCCGGTCCGCGGTCAACTTCGACGTGCTCCGCCGCTGGCTCGAGGCCACCGGCCACGAGGTCGACTTCATCCGCAACGTCACCGACATCGACGACAAGATCCTCGCCAAGTCCGCCGAGCTCGGCATCCACTGGTACGCCCTCGCGTCGGCGATGAAGCGCGAGCTCGACGCGGCGCTGGCGGCCATCAACGTGCTGCCGCCGACCTACGAGCCGGGCGCCACCGGCCACGTCCCGGAGATCGTGGAGCTGATCGAGGAGCTGATCGCCCGAGGGCACGCCTACGCCGCCGACGACGGCAGCGGCGACGTCTACTTCGACGTCCGCAGCTGGCCGGCCTACGGCGAGCTGACCCGCCAGGGGGTGGACGACATGGAGCCCGCCGGCGACGCCGACCCCCGCGGCAAGCGCGACCCCCGCGACTTCGCCCTCTGGAAGGGCTGGAAGGCCGACTCCGAGCCGCGCACCGCGTCGTGGCCCTCGCCGTGGGGCCGCGGGCGACCGGGCTGGCACATCGAGTGCTCGGCGATGGCCGGCAAGTACCTCGGCCCCGCCTTCGACATCCACGGCGGTGGCGTCGACCTCCGCTTCCCGCACCACGAGAACGAGCAGGCGCAGTCCCGGGCGGCCGGGCGCCCGTTCGCGTCCTACTGGCTGCACAACGCCTGGATCACCACCGCCGGCGAGAAGATGAGCAAGTCGCTCGGCAACTCGATGCTCATCCCGTCGGTGCTCGAGCGGGTGCGCGGCGTCGAGCTGCGCTACTACATGGTCTCGGCCCACTACCGCTCCCACGTCGAGTTCAGCTTCGAGGCCCTCGAGGAGTCGGCGCGCGCGTTCCGCCGCATCGAGGACTTCCTCGAGCGCGCCTCGGGCGTGGTCGGCACCTGGTTCGCCTCGGTGCCCGACGCGTTCACCGCGGCGATGGACGACGACCTCGGCACCCCCGCCGCCGTCGCGGTGATCCACGAGTCCGTCCGCGAGGGCAACCGGCTCCTGGCCGCGGGGCCGTCGGAGGAGCTGGGGCAGCGCTTCGGCGAGGTGGTCGCCATGCTCGACGTGCTCGGCCTCAACCCCGCCGATCCCGTCTGGGCGTCGACGGGCGGCTCCGACGAGACGCTCACCGGCGTCGTGGACGCGCTGGTGCGGGGACTGCTTGAGGAGCGGACGGCGGCGCGCGAGGCGAAGGACTGGGCCCGCGCCGACGCCATCCGGGACCGGATCAAGTCGGCCGGCTTGGAGATCGAGGACACCTCGACCGGCCCACGGTGGACGATCGTTATGGGGAGTGTGTGACGTGGCTGGCAACTCGCAGCGCAAGGGCGCCATCAAGAAGACCGGCAAGGGCAACCCCACTGCGGGGTCCGGCGGTCGCGTGCGGCGCGGCCTCGAGGGCCGCGGACCCACGCCCAAGGCCAAGGACCGGCCCTACCACCAGGCGCACAAGGCGGCCAAGCGCGCCGAGCGCGACAAGGGCACCCGCCCCAAGCGGCGCACCAGCTCCGAGGCCGAGTGGGCCGCCGGGCGCAACTCCGTCGTCGAGCTGCTGCAGGCAGGCGTGCCGGTCGCGGCCGTCTACGTCGCCGAGGGCGCCGAGCGCGACGGCCGGATGCGCGAGGCGTTCAAGCTCGCCGCCGAGCAGGGGCTCAACCTGCTCGAGGTCACCCGCAACGAGATGGACCGGATGACCGGCGGTGCCGTCCACCAGGGACTCGCGGCGCGGCTCCCGGCCTACGAGTACGCCCACGCCGACGACCTGCTCGAGCGTGCCGCGGAGGCCAAGGAGCCGGCGCTCGTCGTCGCCCTCGACTCCGTCACCGACCCCCGCAACCTCGGTGCGGTGATCCGCTCGGCGGCCGGGTTCGGCGCGCACGGCGTGCTGATCCCCGAGCGCCGTGCCGCGGGGATGACCGCCTCGGCGTGGAAGACCAGCGCCGGTGCCGCGGCCCGGCTGCCGGTCGCGCAGACGGTCAACCTGACCCGCCAGCTCAAGGCCTACCAGGACGCCGGCTGCATGGTCGTCGGCCTGGCCGCCGACGGCGACATCTCGCTGCCCGAGCTGGTCGCCCCCGGCGGCCTCGCGGAGGGCCCGCTCGTGGTCGTCGTCGGCTCCGAGGGCAAGGGCCTGGGCCGGCTGGTCGCCGAGACGTGCGACCAGATCGTGTCGATCCCGATGGCCGGCCAGCTCGAGTCGCTCAACGCCGGGGTCGCCGCCTCGGTGGCGCTCTACGCGATCTCGCAGGCCCGCGCCGAGCGATGACCCCCACCCAGCGCCGGCTGCTGGTCGGCGTCACGCTGGCCGCGCTGAGCCTGGCGCTGGGGCTCGCGGTCGCGGTCTCGCTGTTCCTCACCAGCAGCCGCACGGTGGTGCTCGTCGGTCACGACACCGTCGTACGCCCCACGCTCACGCCCGACGCGGTGGTGCAGACCGGGCCGCTGCTGCCCGACCTCCGCTTCCGCGACGTCGGCCCGCTCGGTGTCACGCTCGCGCTCGGCAAGACCGAGGTCGGCTCGATCGAGGAGCTGGTCGAGCGCTACGCCCTGATCGCCGCCGACCCCACCGCGCCGATCGACAAGGTCCAGGACGTCGTGGTCGACATGGCGTTGTCCGCGGCGCTGCGCGGGCTGGCGGTCGGCCTGCTGCCCGTCGTCGTCTTCCTGCTGCTGGGTCGCCGGCGTCGCGGCGAGCTGGCGCGCGGCCTGGGCACCAGACAGGGCGTGCTCGCGCTCGTCCTGGTGCTCGCCCTGCCCCTGCTGCTGTGGCAGCCCTGGGAGCGCGAGGAGGAGACCCAGGAGGACGGCGCCGGCTGGCAGACCCTGGCCGAGCTCGTCGGTCCGGACGTGCGGCTGCCGGCAGAGGTGCGCGACATCGAGGTGCGCGCCGGCCCGGTCACCACCCAGAGCAGGCGGCTGGTGCTCAGCGCGGTGGACACCTACGACAAGAGCAAGGAGTTCTACTCCACGGCCGCCGACGGTGCGGCCGGCCTCGTCGAGGAGGGCCTGCGCACGCCAGAAGAGGACGAGACCGTCGCCCTGCTGGTCAGCGACCGTCACGACAACATCGGCATGGACCGGGTCGCACGCGCCATCGGCGAGGCGGCCGGCGCCACCGTCGTGCTGGACGCCGGCGACGACACCTCGACCGGGCAGCCCTGGGAGGCGTTCAGCCTCGACTCCCTCGACGCGACGTTCGAGGACTGGGAGCGCTTCGGCGTCGCGGGCAACCACGACCACGGCGACTTCGTCGGCACCTACCTCGCCGACCTGGGGTGGACCATGCTCGACGGCGAGGTCGTCGACGCCCCCTGGGACGGGACCCTGCTCGGCGTCGACGACCCGCGTAGCAGCGGCCTGGGCAGCTGGCGCGACGAGTCCGGGCTCAGCTTCGCCGAGATGGGCGACCGGCTCGCCGACGCCGCCTGCGCGGCCGCCGAGGACGGTGAGCGGGTCAGCACGGTCCTGGTCCACGACGCCAACCTCGGGCGCGAGGCCCTCGCCCAGGGCTGCGTCGACCTGGTGCTCGGCGGCCACACGCACGTGCAGGCCGGCCCGGACGCGGTGGAGGGCGAGGACGGTGCCACCGGCTACACCTGGACCAACGGCACGACGGGAGGCGCGGCGTACGCCATCGCGCTGGGCAGCAAGCCGCGCCGCGACGCCGAGGTCACCCTGGTCACCTACGCCGAGGGACGCCCCACCGGGCTGCAGTGGGTGCGGCTGCGCACCGACGGCACCTGGCAGGTCGGCGAGTGGGAGCCGGTCACGCCCGCCGCCGCGGTCACACCTGACCCGTGATCGCCTCGTCGGGCCTGGTCGTGAGGAAGCGGTCGATGTAGTCGTGGGCGGTCTCGAAGATGTCGACCTCCCGGCCGGTGCGCTCGGAGAGGTACCAGCGGTGCTCGAGGATCTCGTGGAAGACCTCCGCCGGCTCGAGCTTGCCGGTGGCGTCGGGCGGGATCATCGCCATGATCGGCTCGAAGACCTCGTGCATCCACCGGCTCGCCACGACGTGCCGGTCCTCGCGGCCGAGGTCGTGGCCGGCGGTGAAGGCCGCCAGGTCGTTGAGCAGGCGTCGGGCCTGGTTGTCCTGCACGGTCATGCCGGTCAGGTCGCGCAGCTCGCGGGTGTGGTGGCCGAGGTCGACGACCTTGGGCTGGATGCGGATGGTGTCGCCGCCGAGGTCGGTGACGATGTCGAGCTCGTCGACGTCGAAGCCGAGGTCGTTGAGCCGCTCGACGCGCCGCTCGATGCGCCACATCTCGTCGCCGCCGAACTCCTCGAGGTCGGTCAGCTCGCGCCACAGCGCCTCGTAGCGGGTGCGCAGGTGCTCGACGATCGCGAACCCGTCGATGGGTCGGTCCACGGCGCCGCTGGCGCTCAGGTCCATCAGCTCGGCGAAGATGTTCTCGCAGCCCACCGTGATGTCGTACTCCCGCAGCCGGTCGCTGACGGAGTCGTGGAGCTCACCGGTCTCGGCGTCGACCAGGTAGGCGGCGAGGGCGCCGGCGTCGCGGCGGAACAGCACGTTGGACAGCGACACGTCCCCCCAGTAGAAGCCGGCAAGGTGCAGGCGGACCAGCAGGACGACGATGGCATCGATGAGCGCCGGGACGTGGTCGGCGTCCATGCCCCTGCTGAAGAGGGTGCGGTAGGGGAGGGAGAAGCGCAGGTGCTGGGTGACCAGCGCGGCGGGAAGCTCCTCGCGCTCGCGCGTCGCGCGTCCCGTGACGACGCCCTGGGGCACCACGGACGGCATGCCGAGGCGCTGGAGGTCGCGCAGCATCCGATACTCGCGGAACGCGATGTCGCCGGTGGTCTCCTTGACCGCGTAGACGCGGGTGCCGAGCCGCACGATGCGCACGATGTGGCGCGACAGGCCGCGGGGGAGGGGCACGACCACGTCGTCGGGCCACTCCTCCAGGGGACGGTGCCAGGGCAGGCGGAGGATGGCCGGGTCCGGCCGGTTGGCGACGATGCGCATGGCCATGGGGGCACGCTACTCGCTGACGAGGTCCCACGGGTCGACGCGGAGGCCGGCTCCGGTCCGAGCCGGTGAGCCGTCGTGGTGCGGGAGGTGGAGGAGGCTCACGGGCGCCGTTCTGCCTCACCTAGGATTGCCGGGCGCTCACGGGCGCACGCCGGTGTAGCTCAGTTGGTAGAGCGCATTACTTGTAATAATGATGTCGCGGGTTCGATTCCTGTCACCGGCTCCAGTCCAGCCCGGCCAAGTCCGGCCGTCACCGGCTCGACGCCGCTCGACGGCTCAGCGGAGCTGCTCGACCTCGAACTCGCAGGCCGGGTCGGCGATGGCGTCCTGGGCGTCGATGAGCCGCAGCTCGCGGTCGCCGGAGTCGAGGGTCTGCCGGAGGATCGCGAAGACCGAGGAGGCCGTGCGCGCCAGCGCGTCGGCGGGCGAGCCGGTGGTGCGCAGGTGCGCGGTGAAGAGCGCCGCGGTGATGTCGCCCGACCCGTTGGCCTTCATCGGCAGCCGCGGCGTGGTGACGAGCCAGGCGCCCTCGCCGGTCACGGCGATCATCTCGATCACGTCGTCCGGCGCACCGTCGCGATGGACCGAGGTGACCAGGACGGTCTCGGGCCCGAGGCCCCGGACCTCCTCGACGGCGGACAGGATGTCGTCGAGCGAGGACGGCCCGCTCAGCGCGTCGCGCCCGGTGATGAAGCCGAGCTCGAACTGGTTGGGCGTCAGCACGTCGGCCACCGGGATGACGGTGGAGCGGTACTTGGGCGGGATCGCCGGGTTGACGAAGCACCCGGAGGTGGCGTTGCCCATGACCGGGTCGCAGGTGTAGGTCGCGGCGGGGTTGGCGGCCTTGACCCGGGCCACGGCGTCGACGATGACGTCGGCGATCTCCGGTGAGCCTTGGTAGCCGGACAGGATCGCGTCGCAGGTCTCGAACGCGCCCCTCTCCTCGATGCCGGCGATCACGTCGGCGACGTCCTGGGCCGGGATCATCGGCCCCCGCCACGAGCCGTACCCGGTGTGGTTGGAGAAGTTGACCGTCAGCACCGGCCACACCTCGTGCCCGAGGCGCTGCAGGGGGAAGACGGCCGCAGAGTTGCCGACGTGGCCGTAGGCGACGTGGGACTGGATCGAGAGGACGCGCACGAGCCGAGACTAGTTCAGACGCCTCAGGCGACCTGGAGCGACCGCTTGGACAGGCCCATCCAGTAGCCGTCGATGACCTGGATGCCGGGCCGGTCGGCCGTCGTCGCCGCGCCCAGCGTCACGAACAGGGGTGTGTAGTGCTCGACGGTGGGGTGGGCGTAGGGCATGCCCGGGGCCTTGGCCCGGTAGTCCGACAGGGTGTCGACGTCGCCGCGCGTCAAGGCGTCGGCGGCCCAGAGGTCGAAGTCCACCGACCAGCCCGGGGCCGGCGCGTCGATGCGGAACTCCTCGAGGAACGGCAGGCCGTGGGTGAGGAAGCCGGAGCCGATGATCAGCACGCCCTCCTCGCGCAGCGGGCGCAGTCGCTCGCCGAGCGCCATGAGGCGCTGGGGGTCGTCGGTCGGCAGCGACATCTGCAGCACCGGGATGTCGGCCTCGGGGTACATGATCCTCAGGGGCACCCAGGCGCCGTGGTCGAGTCCGCGCGAGGTGTGCTGGTGCACGGGCTCGCCGCTCGGCATCATCGCCGCGACGCGCTGGGCCAGCGCAGTGGCGTCGGGCGTCTCGTAGGTCATCCGGTAGTACTTCGGCGCGAAGCCACCGAAGTCGTAGACCAGCGGCGCGCCGCTGGCGCTGAGGCTGACCGGCGCGGACTCCCAGTGGGCGCTGACGATCAGGATCGCGGTGGGACGGGGGAGGTCGCCCGCCCACGCCGCGAGCTGGCTCGACCAGGTCGGGTCGCCGAGCAGGGGCGGCGCACCGTGGCCGATGTACAGGGCAGGCATGGGAGTGGTCATGACATCCTCAATAGTACGGGATTCAACTATATTCCGGAAGCCGCCAGTCGACCGGCTCCGCCCCCTGCTGCTCGAGCAGTCGGTTGACGGTGCTGAAGGGCTTCGAGCCGAAGAAGCCGCGCCGCGCGCTGAGCGGTGAGGGGTGGGGCGACTCCACGCACGGCACCTCGCCGAGGAGCGGACGCAGCGACTGGGCGTGCCGTCCCCACAGGATCGCCGCGCACGGACCGCCGCGCTCGGCGAGGGCGGTGATCGCCCGCTCGGTGATCGGCTCCCAGCCCTTTCCCCGGTGGCTGTTGGAGTCGCCCGGCCGCACGGTGAGCGTGCGGTTGAGCAGCATGACGCCCTGGTCGGCCCACGCCGACAGGTCGCCGTGACGCGGGGGCACGATCCCGAGGTCGTCGCGCAGCTCGACGTAGATGTTGACCAGGCTGGGCGGCAGCGGCCACACGTGCCGCTCGACGGCGAAGCTCAGCCCGATCGGGTGCGCGGGGTTGGGGTAGGGGTCCTGCCCCACCACCAGGACGCGGACGTCGGCGAGCGGACGCTGGAACGCACGGAGGACCAGGTCGCCCGCCGGCTGGTAGCCGCGCCCGGCGGCCACCTCCTCGCGCAGGAACCGACCCATCGCCGCGATCCGGTCGTCGACCGGGGCCAACGCCTCCGCCCAGTCGGGCGCCACCAGCCCTTTCTCGACCAGCCCCGCGAGCGCGCTCATCCGCCCACCCCGCGCACCGGGCGCTGGAGCCGGTCGAGGAACGCCACCAGCAGCGCCTCGCGCATCGACGGGGAGGCGACGTCGAGCATCGCGTTGACCTCGGCCATCCGGACGGGCAGCTCGAGCTCCCCGGCCGCCGACCCACCCACCAGCCCGGACGCGGCGAGGAGGCCGTCGAAGTCGTCGTCGCCCAGGGAGGAGGGGTCGAGCGCCTCGATGAACGCCACCACCCCGGCGTCGACCGTGACCGGCCCGGCCTCGCGGGCCGCCGCGACCGACGCCGACAGCGCGCCGGCGAAGTCGGCCACGTGCGCGAGCGTGCCGGCGCTCACCGACAGGTGGATGCTCGCACCGTCGTCGCCGTGGGAGAGCTGCGGCTGGACGTACCAGCCCCGCGAGACGAGCTCGTCGGTCAGGGTGAACGGGTCGCAGGAGTCGTCGGTGGCCAGGGCGACCAGCGTCGAGTCGGGGTCTGCCACGAGCCGCAGCGCGGGCTGCGCCTCGATGCTCGCGACGATCGCGTCGACGGCCGACAGCGCGCGGTCGGCGAGGGCGAGGTAGCCCTCGTCCCCGAGGTGCTGCACCACCGCCCAGGTGCCGGCCACGGGCCCGCCCGAGCGCGTCGACTGCGTCGTGGCGTTGAGCATCGTGTAGCCCGGCCACGCGGCCGAGGCGAAGTACTGCGGCCGGCGCAACGGCGCGTCGCGGTGCAGCAGGAGCGAGGTGCCCTTGGGGGCATAGGCGTACTTGTGGGTGTCCACCGAGATCGACGTGACGCCGTCGACAGCGAAGGTCCACGGCGCGACCGCGCGGCCGAGCCGGGCGGCGTAGGGGAGCACCCAACCGCCGATGCACGCGTCGACGTGGCAGCGGACGCCGCGGGCGGCTGCGGCGGCGGCGATCTCGGTGACCGGGTCGACGACCCCGTGGGCGTACGACGGCGCGCTGGCCACGACGAGCACCGTGTCGTCGCCGATCGCCTCGGCCATCGCCCGCGCGTCGGCCCGGTGGCCGGGACCGGCCGGCACGAGCACGGCCTCCACCCCGAAGTAGTGCGCGGCCTTGTGGAACGCCGCGTGCGCGGTGGTGGGCACCACCATCCGCGGCCGGACCACGTCGGGGCGGCTGTCGCGGGCTCCCTGGACGGCCAGCAGGATCGACTCGGTGCCGCCCGAGGTCACCGTCCCGACCGCCGACTCCGGTGCGTCGAGCAGGCCGCACGCGAAGCCGACCAGCTCGTTCTCCATCTGGAGCAGGGAGGGGAACGCCGTGGGGTCGAGCGCGTTGGACGCGGCGTAGGCGGCCACCGCCTGCCGGGCGACCCGATCTACCTCGGGCTCGCCCGAGTCGTAGACGTAGGCCAGCGTGCGGCCGCCGTGGACGGGCAGGTCGCGGGCCTGGAGGGCCGCGAGCCTCTGCATCGGGTCACTCACGCAGCACTCCCGGGGGCTCCTTGGGCGGCCGCCACGTCGGCGGGCTCGAGGTCGTACTGCCGCAGCCAGTGCAGGCTGGCGAGAGTCAGCGCCGCCGGTACGAGCGAGAACCCCAGCGCGATGGCGGTCAGGGCCGAGTCGGGCTGGCTGAGGTCGCGGCCCTCGCTCGAGAGGTAGCCGCCGAGCGCGAGCATCAGGGCGAAGACAGCCGTCCCGAGCGCGAGCCCCAGCGTCTCGCCGGCCGTCCAGACGCCGGTGTAGACGCCGGCACGGTTCTCGCCGGTGCGGGCCGCGTCCACGGCCGCGACGTCGGGCAGCATCGCCATCGGGAAGACCTGGCAGCCCGCGTATCCCACCCCGACCAGCCCGGTCGCCACGAACGTCCAGAGGTCGTTGCCGCCACGCGACAGCACCGCCAGCGTGGCACCCGTCGCGAGCACCACCGATGCGGCGGCGTAGCCCTGCTTCTTGCCCACCCGCTCGCCCCAGTGCGCCCACAGCGGGGTCAGCAGCAGCGCCGGGCCGACGAAGCAGACGAAGAGGATCGTGGCCGCGCCGCTGCGGCCGAGCAGGTCCTCGGCGACGTAGGCGACGCCCGCCAGCATGCAGCCCGTCGCCAGCGCCTGCAGCACGAACGTCGTCAGCAGCACCCGGAAGTCGCGGGCGCGCGCCACGATCCGCAGCTGCTCGCCCAGCGACCCGCCCCCGGCGACGACGGCGCCGATCGGCGCCCGGCGGGTGCCCCACCACGCCCCGAGGACGCCGGCCAGGATGACCACCGACATGACCACGCCCATCACCCGGTAGCCGTCGCGGCCGCCGACCGCGTCGCGGATCACCGGTGCGCTCGCCCCGGCGAGCATGATCGTCAGGGCCAGGATGGCCACGCGCCAGGTCATCAGCCGGGTGCGCTCGTCGTAGGACGAGGTGATCTCCGCCGGCATCGCGACGTAGGGCACCTGGAAGAACGCGTACGCCGACGCCGCGAGCACGAAGAACAGCAGCACCCAGCCCGCCTCGAGCCACCTCCCGTCCAGGTCGGGAGCCGCGAAGATCAGCGCGAACGCCCCCGCCAGCATCAGCCCGGCGCGCAGCAGCCAGGGCCGCCGGGGACCGTCGGGATCGACCGTGCGGTCGCTGATCCGGCCGGCGACCGGGTTGAGCACCACGTCCCAGGCCTCGGGCAGGAACACGATCACGCCGGCCCAGATCGCCGCGATGCCGAGCTCGTCGGTGAGGTAGGGCAGGAGCATCAGCCCGGGGACCGTGCCGAAGGCGCCGGTCGCGACCGAGCCGCTGCCGTAGCCGATGCGGACGGCGCGCGACAGTGCGGTGGCGCCGACCGGGTCACTCATCGTCCACCCAGCGCGCGGGAGCCCGCCGAGCCGTAGCGGCGCGTCGGGTTGGAGCCGATCGCGCCGGCCGCGGGGGCGGAGCCGGCGGCCTTCTTCGTGGCCTTCTTCGTGGCCTTCTTCGTGGTGTTCCTCGTGGCCTTCCTCGCGGGCTTCGCAGCGGTCTTCTTGGCCGTCTTCGTGGCAGCCGCCTTCTTCGCTGCCGCCTTGGTGGCCGGCGTCCTCGTGCCGGCCTTCTTGTTC
The DNA here is from genome assembly GCF_059621125.1 of Nocardioides sp. Z35_8. Lineage (NCBI taxonomy): Bacteria > Bacillati > Actinomycetota > Actinomycetes > Propionibacteriales > Nocardioidaceae > Nocardioides > Nocardioides sp. Z35_8. The sequence continues at coordinate 1,605,477 of NZ_JCAQIE010000001.1, forward strand.
GCGGCCTTCTTCGCAGCCGCTGCGCTGCTCGTGCTCCGGGGGGCCGGCTTCGTGGTGGCCCGGGCGCTCGGTGCCGGCGGGGCGGTCGCGGGGAGCGGTCCGCGCGACCACCGCGAGACCCACTCGTCGATCGCGGTCCAGGTCGTCGCTCGAGCCGCCCGGCCGGTGAGCATGCCGAGGTGGCCGCCGGGGACGACCTCGAAGCGCACCTCGGGCGAGCCGGTCAGCAGCGGCACCACGGCGCGCACGGCCGGAAGCGGCGCGATGCCGTCGGTGTTGCCCGCGAAGACGAGCGTCGGCACCGAGATCTCGGCGAGGTCGACCTCGCGGTCGCCGACCGGCATCCGGCCCGTCGCGAGCGCGTTGCCCTTGACGAAGCGGTGGTAGAGCTGGCCGAAGGTCCGGCCGGGGTAGGCGGTCATGGTGGACGTGAATCGCGTGACCGCCTCCATCTGGGCGAGGTAGTCGGTGTCGTCGAGGTGCGTCAGCACCGCCAGCGGCTTGGTGAGGACCTTCTGCGCCGAGACGGCGGTGAACGCCCAGTTGACGAGCGGGGTCGGCACGCCGCCGAGCGCCCGGTAGGCCAGGGTGACGAGCCCCCTGCCCTGCGTCAGGTTGAGCAGCGGGCGCACCGGCGCCACGAGCGGCACCTTGGTCACGTCGACCGGGGAGCCCACGATCGTGATCGAGGCGATCGGCAGGTCCTTCCGGTCGGCCGCGACGAGGAGGGTGAAGATGCCGCCGAGGCTCCATCCGACGAGGTGCACGCCGCGGCCGCCGGAGTGCTGGTGGACGGCCTCGATCGCGGCCGGCAGCACCTCGTCGACCCAGTGCTCCACGCCGAGGGACCGGTTGCGGAACGAGACCTGCCCGTACTCCACGAGGTAGGTCGGGCGCCCCTGCGTGACCAGGTGTTCCACCAGCGAGCAGTCGCGGCGCAGGTCGTAGCAGAGCGCCGGTGCGGCCAGTGGGGTCACCAGGAGCACGGGGTCGCCGGTCTGGGGGACGTCCTCGGCGGGTCGGTAGTGGTAGACCTCGCGCAGCTCCCCGTCGTCGATCAGCGTCCGCGGCATCGGTCGCAGGTCTGCCAGCCCGCCGTAGAGCAGCGTCTGCGCGACATTTCCGGCCGCGGCGACCACCTGGTCGGGCTTGGGGATGAGGTCCATGGAAGAAATCTACGCAGGAGGTGCATCCGGTGGCGGGGTTCGTGCGGAGAAGGGTGCGACGGGCGCCAACGGGCGCCCCTGACGGAAGGACCCAGCTCATGTTGCGACGCGTTCCCGCCATCCTCGCCACGTCGGCCCTCGCCCTCGGTGCGATGGGGGCCACCGCGCCCGCCGCCAGCGCGAAGCCCGCGGGCGAGGACAGCCTCGCCGCCCTCCTCACCTCCGACGGCAACAAGTTCGACAAGAACAACAAGGACTTCGACATCCTCACCGAGGCCGCCCTGGCCGTCATCGGCGCCAAGCCCGACTCCCCGGTCGCGCTGCTCGCCGACGGCTCCAAGCGCCTCACCGCCTTCGCCCCGACCGACGAGGCCTTCCGCCAGCTGGCCAAGGACCTGTCCGGCAAGACGATCAAGAGCGAGAAGAAGGTCTTCGACGCGCTCGTCGAGCTCGCCGGTGTCGACACCATCGAGACCGTCCTGCTCTACCACGTCGTGCCGGGCGCGACGCTCACCAGCAGCAAGGTGCTCAAGTCCAACGGCGCCAAGCTGACGACCGCCCAGGGCGGCAAGGTCACCGTCAAGGTCAAGACCAAGCCGCGGGTGAGCATCACGCTCAAGGACGGCGACCCCAACGACCGCGACCCCAAGGTCGTGCTGAAGGCCCTCGACCTCAACAAGGGCAACAAGCAGATCGCTCACGGGATCGACCGGGTGCTCCGCCCGATCGACCTCTGACGACCGCTCCAGCGGCGACGGACGACCGAGCACGACACGAGGCAGCCAGACGGGCGGGGAGCGACGATGACCATCATCCCGTTCCCCGCCCGCGGGCCTCGCCGGTACGGTGACCCGGTGGTGACCGGGACGATGTCGTTCGACGACGAGCAGGACGAGGACGTCCTGACGCTCGCCGCGCGGCTCGTCGCCGGCGACGAGAGTGCCCTCGAGGAGATCTACGACCGCTGGTCGGCACTGGTGCACACATTTGCACTGCGTGCCCTCCGCGACGTCCACGACGCCGAGGACGTCACCCAGCAGGTCTTCGTCGCCGCCTGGCGCAGCCGCCACACCCTGACCCCGAGCCCTGCCGCACTGCCGGCCTGGCTCGTCGGGATCGCCCGGCACAAGGTCTCCGACCTGCGGGCGTCCCGCGCTCGCGACGCCGACCGGCTCGCCGCCGTGGTGTCGCTCCCGGGCGCCCGCGACGACGCCGTGCAGTCGGCCGACGACGAGGTGGCCGAGCGGCTGGTCGTGCGCCAGGCCGTCGAGGACCTACCCGACCCGCGCCGGACGATCCTGCTCCTCGCCTTCTGGGAGGACCACAGCCACGCCGAGATCGCCGAGAAGATCGGCCTCCCGCTCGGCACCGTGAAGAGCCACGTGCGACGTGGCCTGATGAAGCTCCACCAGCAGCTGGAGGGGGTGCGCCATGAGTCACGTTGATGCCGAGCAGCTGGCCGGGCTCGCGCTCGACCCCCGCGACGGGCCGCCCGACGTGCGCGAGCACGTCGCGACGTGCCCCGAGTGCGCGGGAGTGGTCGCGGCGTTCACCGGCGCCCGCCGCCGCACGGGTGCCGACGCGCTCGTCGCGCCGCCCTCGCGGCTGCGCGAGCGGGTGCTGGCCGAGGTGCGTGCCGGCGACGGGTCGGACCCGCTCCCGGGGGCCCCGTCCCACCCCGACCAGCCGGGGACGTCGGAGCAGCGGCCGGGCCGGCGCGACCGGTCCGGTCAGCCCGACCAGGCGGCCGGACGCCGCGGCGTGCCGATGTGGCTGGCCGGGATCGCCGCCGCCCTGGCGCTCCTCGCGGGCGTCGGGCTCGGACGCATCGGCACGGGCGAGGAGGTCCCCGAGGCCGTCGAGCCGCCCGGCGACGGCACCGTGGTCGCGGCCGCGTCCCTCACCGCCCTCGACAGCGACGCCCAGCGCGGCGAGGCCAGCGCCGTGCGCCACGACGACATGTTCACCATCCGGGTCTCCGCGAGCGAGCTCGGCGACGATCCGGGCGTGCGCGAGGTGTGGCTGATCAACGTCGACGGCAAGCGGATGATCTCGATCGGCCTGCTCGCCGCGGGCGACGAGGGCGAGTTCGCCGTCCCGATGCGACTCATCGACGAGGGCTACCGCATCGTCGACATCTCGGTCGAGCCCGACGACGGCGACCCCACGCACTCAGGGGTGAGCCTCGCCCGTGGCGAGCTCGCCTGATTCCCCTCCATCGGGACGGGCCGTCCTCGACAACGCCTCGACGGACGGCTAGGAACGAGGCATGAAGTGGAGGCACGCGATCCTCGGCGGCACCGTGGCGGCGGCGGCCGCCACGACGGTGCACGACCTCGTCCAGACCAAGCACGCGATCATCCGCAACTTCCCGGTCGTCGGGCACGCCCGCTTCTTCCTGGAGAGGTTCGGGCCCGAGCTGCGCCAGTACATCGTCACCAGCAACGACGAGGAGCGCCCCTTCAGCCGTGACCAGCGACGCTGGGTCTACGCCAGCGCGAAGCTGGAGAACAACTACTTCGGCTTCGGCACCGACAACGACGTCGAGCGCGTCGAGGGCTACCCGATCATCAAGCACCGCACGTTCGCCGGCCCGGGCGCGGCGACCACGCCGCACGCGCAGGAGGAGATCGTGCTGCCGTGCGCCAAGGTGATGGGTGCAGCGCTGGGGCGTACGCACGCCTTCCGCCCGTCGTCGGTCGTCAACATCTCCGGCATGAGCTTCGGCTCGCTCTCGGGCAAGGCCGTGGAGGCGCTCAACCGGGGCGCGGCGATGGCCGGATGCCTGCAGAACACCGGCGAGGGGGCGCTCTCGCCCCACCACCGCCACGGCGGAGACATCGTCTTCCAGATCGGCACGTCCTACTTCGGCTGCCGCGACGAGCGCGGCCGCTTCGACCTCGACCGGCTGGTCGACGTCGTGCAGTCGGCGCCGGTGCGTGCGATCGAGGTCAAGCTGAGCCAAGGGGCCAAGCCCGGCCTCGGCGGCATGCTGCCGGGGGAGAAGGTCAGCAGGGAGATCGCGGAGATCCGCGGTATCGAGGAGGGCAAGGACTGTGCCTCGCCGAGTCGCCACTCGGTCTTCCACGACATCGACTCGCTGCTCGACTTCGTGGAGTCCGTCGCCCAGGCGACCGGCCTGCCGGTCGGCATCAAGTCGGCCGTCGGCAACCTCACCATGTGGGAGGAGCTGGTCGAGGCGATGGCGTCGGGCAGCGGCTCGGCGCGGCGCGGCGTCGACTTCGTCAACATCGACGGCGGCGAGGGCGGCACCGGTGCGGCGCCGATGATCTTCGCCGACTCCGTGGCCTACCCGTTCCGCATCGGCTTCAGCCAGGTGTGGCGGCGCTTCGCCGCGGCCGGGCTCAGCGACGACGTGGTGTTCATCGGGGCCGGAAAGCTGGGTGTGCCGGAGAACGCGGTGGTCGCCTTCGCGCTCGGCGCCGACATGGTCAACGTCGGTCGCGAGGCGATGATGTCCATCGGCTGCATCCAGGCCCAGAAGTGCCACACCGACCACTGCCCGGTCGGCATCGCGACGCAGAGCCCGCGCTACACGCGCGGCCTGGACGTGAGCCTCAAGAGCGTCCGCGCCGCCAACTACATCCGCTCGCTGCGCCGCGACCTGCTCAAGGTCTCCGAGGCGGTGGGCGTCGTGCACCCGGGGCTGATCGGCCCGGGCGACATCGACATCGTCGACGGCACCCGCACCGCGGTGGGGCTGGCGGAGGTCTACGGCTACGACCCGGCGTGGCCGCGGCTGGGGGCCGACCTGGTGCGCGGGATCGAGGAGATCATGGTGGCCCAGGACGAGACGACGCCGTCGCGGCGCGCCCCGGCCTGAGCGCCCCGGTCGGCGCCGCCGGGCGCCCGGCGGGGCTAGCGGGCGCTGGAGCCCCGCACCGTCTTGTCGTGGTGGTCGGGCAGCTCCTCGAGCTCGCGCAGGAAGTCGGCGGCCCACTTGGCGACGTCGTGCTGGACGACCGTCTTGCGCAGGGCGCGCATCCGGCGTGAGGTCTCCTTGCTGCCCGCGGCGTACGCGTCGAGCAGGGCCGCCTTCATGCCGTCGATGTCGTAGGGGTTGACCAGCCACGCCTGGCGCAGCTCCTGGGCGGCCCCGGCGAACTCCGAGAGCACGAGCGCCCCGTCGTCGTCGAAGCGGCACGCGACGTACTCCTTGGCGACCAGGTTCATCCCGTCGCGCAGCGGGGTCACGACCATGATGTCGGCGGCGCGGTAGAGCGCGGCCATCTCCTCGCGCGGGTAGGACGAGTGCATGTAGGAGATCGCTGGACGGCCGATCCGCCCGTGGTCGCCGTTGATCCGCCCCACCAGGAGCTCGATGTCGTCGCGCAGGATGCGGTACTGCTCGACGCGCTCGCGCGAGGGCGTGGCCACCTGGACGAAGACGGCGTCCTCGACGTCGATCTGGCCGTCGCGGACGAGCTCGCCGAAGGCGCGCAGGCGGGAGTGGATGCCCTTGGTGTAGTCGAGCCGGTCGACGCCGAGGAAGATCCGGCGGGGGTTGCCGAGCGCCTCGCGGATCTCGGCCGCCCGCTCCGCCACGCCCTCGGACCGGGCGAGCTCCTCGAAGCCAGCGGTGTCGATCGAGATCGGGAAGGCCGTCGCCCGCACCGGGCGGCCGTCGGGCAGGTAGATGGTGTCGCGGTGGGTCTTGTGGCCGACGCGGCTGCGCACCAGGCGGACGAAGTTGGCCGCGGCTCCCGGCAGCTGGAAGCCGATGAGGTCGGCACCGAGCAGCCCCTCCAGGATCTGTCGGCGCCAGGGCAGCTGGGAGAACAGCTCGGCCGGCGGGAACGGGATGTGGAGGTAGAACCCGATCCGCAGGTCGGGGCGCTGGGCGCGCAGCATCTGCGGGACGAGCTGCAGCTGGTAGTCCTGCACCCACACGGTGGCGCCCTCGGCCGCGACCTCGGCGGCCCGGTCGGCGAAGCGCTGGTTGACCGTGACGTAGGAGTCCCACCACTCACGGTGGAACTCCGGCTTGGCGACCACGTCGTGGTAGAGCGGCCACAGCGTGCCGTTGGAGAAGCCCTCGTAGAAGTCCTCGACCTCGCGCGCGGTCATCGACACCGGCACCAGCGAGAGGCCGTCCTCCACGAACGGCTCGAAGTCGTCGTCGTCCGCCGATCCCGGCCAGCCGATCCAGGCGCCGTCGTTGGAGCGCAGCACGGGCTCGAGGGCCGTCACCAGCCCGCCGGGGGAGCGGCGCCACGAGTCCGTCCCGTCGGGGAGGCGTACGCGGTCCACGGGAAGCCGGTTGGCCACGATCACGAGGTCTGCCTGCGGGGCTTGGCTCACGGCGCCACCCTAGCGACGAACCCGAGGCGCGCAGACCACCCCGCGGTGTCGTGCCGCCACGGTGGCGGCGGGGCGCGCGAGAGCCGCGGAGGTTTTGTCCAGACGACTCGCCGCATGCGAATGACATGGTTGTCGTTCGTCGCCTAGACTCGTGCTCGTCCGCCCGGTCACGGGCGACGTGGGGTCGAGGAGGGGATGGCAATGGACGCCGCCAAGCACATCGCAGCCGAGCAGGAGACTGCGGCCGGGCTGAGCCAGCGCGACCGCGACATCCTCGAGTTCGAGCGGCACTGGTGGAAGTACGCCGGCGCCAAGGAGCAGGCTGTCCGCGAGAAGTTCGACATGTCCTCGACCCGCTACTACCAGGTGCTCAACGCCCTCATCGACCGCCCCGAGGCGCTCGAGGCCGACCCGCTCCTCGTGCGCCGGCTGCGCCGCCTGCGCGCCTCCCGACAGCGCCAGCGCTCCGCGCGGCGGCTCGGGTTCGAAGTCTGACGCCGCACCCGCCCACTCACGATCGGTCGCCTTCCCCATGACCTCCTTCCCCAGCTTCCCCAGCTTCGCCCGCTTCCCCAGCCCCGGCCGCACCCCGACGCGACGTCGTGACGAGCGCGGCGTCGCCTTCCCGTCGCCGCTCGTCATGCTCTCGGTCCTCGCCGTCGCGATGGCCTCGATCACCTTCGTCGCCACCCGCGACCAGGCGCCGACCGAGCGCCGCGTCGACACCGCCACGATCGCCAGCTCGACCACGGCGCCGTCGGCCGAGCCGGCCCCGACGCCGTCGGAGAGGCCGAAGCCCAAGCCCAAGCCACAGGTCGAGCGCGGCGAGGTCTACGTCGAGGTCTACAACAACTCCGGCATCCGCGGCCTCGCCGCGGCGACCGCCGCGACGGCCACGGGGGTCGGCTGGGCCGTGGTCGGCGAGGACAACTGGCAGGGCCTGATCCCCACCAGCACGGTCTACTACCCGCCGCGGCTCAAGGCTGCGGGCAAGCAGCTCGCGCTCGACCTCGGCATCACGCGCACGGCGCCCGCCGTCGGCGTGATGAAGCGCGACCGGCTCACCGTGATCCTCACCGCCGACGCCCCGCGCTGACCCGGCCCGGCGCGCCGCTCCCCACACCCCGGGGCGGCCGGCTGCCGCGCGCGAGCGGACCACATGGTTGGGTTGCCCCATGGAGTTCACCTCCGCCGACGCGCGCAGGCACTACGACGCCGTGCGCGAGGTCCTCGCCGGCACGGTCGTCGGCCTCGACTTCGACGGGACGCTGTCGCCGGTCGTCGACGACCCCGAGGCGGCCCGGCTGCACGCCGGGGCGCCGGGAGTGCTGCTCGACCTCGCCGAGGCGGTGCGCGCCGTCGCGGTGATCACCGGCCGGCCGGCGCGCCAGGCCATCGCCATGGGCGACCTCGACGCGCTGGGCGACGCCATGCTCGACCGCGGTGCCGAGCTCTTCGTCTTCGGCCAGTACGGCAACGAGCGGTGGTCGGCCAGCGAGCCGCGGATCAGGTCGCCCCGCCCGCCCGCCGGCCTGGCGAGCTTCGAGCGCGAGCTGCCCGGGGTGCTGCGGCGCGCCGGGGCCGCCGACGCCTACGTGGAGGAGAAGGGCCTCGCCGTCGCCGTGCACACCCGCCGGATGGACGACCCGACCGGTGCCTTCGAGCGCCTGGTCGAGCCGATCACCGCCCTCGCCCGGCGCCACCGGCTCGGCATCGAGCCTGGCCGCAACGTGATCGAGGTCCGCTCGGCCGAGATGCACAAGGGCCAGGCGCTGCGCACGTTCGTGGCCCAGCAGGAGGCCGCCGGGGTCGTCTTCGCCGGCGACGACCTGGGCGACGTGGAGGCGTTCGAGGCCGTCCGCGCGCTGCGCTCCGGCGGGCTGCCCGGCCTGGTGGTGTGCTCGGCCTCGAGCGAGCAGCCGGCCCTGGTGCGGTTGGCCGACGTGGTCGTGGACGGTCCCGACGGTGTCGTCGAGCTGCTGTCCTCCCTGGCGTCGCCCTCGCTGGCCTGACGGCCCCACAGACGGCTGTCCGCATCGTGGACACGATGTGCGCATCGTGAGACAGCCTGCCTAGGCTGAGCCTGCTCATCACGAGGGACTGAGGGAACGGCCCGACGAAGTCCCGGCAACCACCCGTGTGCCTCCTGTCCGGACACCCCTCCGGCAGTCACGGGAGCAGGTGCCAAATCCGACCCCAGCGAGAGTCGCGGGGACAGATGAGAAGGAGGACTTCATGAGCACCCTGCTGGACGAAAGCGCCACCGAGTCGCCCCGGTTCCGCGAGCGCGCCTTCGGCAACGCCCGCGCCCTTGCCTGCCGCGAGTGCGGCCACGAGGTCGTCCTGGGCCCGTCGTACGCCTGTCCGGAGTGCTTCGGGCCGCTCGAGGTGGCCTACGACTTCCCGGCCGTGACCCGCGAGGAGATCGCGGCCGGCCCGCCCAACATCTGGCGCTACAAGGCGCTGCTGCCGGTGCCGTCCGACATCGAGCAGAGCCCCAACACCGAGCCGGGCTTCACCCGCCTGCTGCAGGCGAACAACCTGGCCCGCGAGCTCGGCCTGGAGAAGCTGTGGGTCAAGGACGACTCGACCAACCCGACCAACTCCTTCAAGGACCGGGTCGTCGCCTGCGCGCTCAGCGCCGCGCGTGAGCTCGGCGCCAAGGTCTTCGCCTGCCCGTCGACCGGCAACCTGGCCAACGCCGTCGCCGCCGCGGGCGCCCGCGCCGGCATCAGGACCGTCGTCTTCATCCCGAGCGACCTCGAGAAGCCCAAGCAGGTCAACTCGGCCGTCTACACCGACCGGCTGGTGGCCGTCGACGGCAACTACGACGACGTCAACAAGCTCGCCTCGGAGATCGCGGGCGAGGAGGAGGGCTGGGCGTTCGTCAACGTCAACGTGCGCCCGTTCTACGCCGAGGGCTCCAAGACGCTGGGCTACGAGATCGCCGAGCAGCTCGGCTGGCGGCTCCCCGACCAGGTCGTCATCCCGGTGGCGTCCGGCTCGCAGCTGACCAAGGTCGACAAGGCCTTCCGCGAGCTGGTCGCGCTCGGCCTCGTCGAGGACAAGCCCTACAAGATCTTCGGCGCCCAGGCGACCGGCTGCTCGCCGGTGTCGGTGGCCTACAAGGCCGGCACCGACGCCATCCGCCCGGTCAAGCCCGACACCATCGCCAAGAGCCTCGCCATCGGCAACCCGGCCGACGGGATCTACGTGCTCGACATCTGCCGCCGCAGCGGCGGCGCCGTCGAGGACATCACCGACGACGAGGTGCGCGAGGGCATCCTGCTGCTGGCCCGCACCGAGGGCATCTTCACCGAGACGGCGGGCGGCACCACGGTGGGCGTGCTCAAGAAGCTCGTCGAGACCGGGCAGCTCGACACCTCGCTGGAGACCGTCGTGATCAACACCGGGATGGGCCTCAAGACCCTCGACGCCGTCGCCGACCGGGTCGGACCCGCCGCCACCATCGCACCGTCCTACGACGCCTTCGTGGCGTCCGGCGTGCTCTGAGAGGAAGATCAGCACATGAGCGAGCGCAGCGAGCGGACCATCCCCGACAGTGAGACACGTGCCTCGTGCGCGCACGGGGCGAAGGGGGTGCGCGCATGAGCGTGTCCGTCCGCATCCCGACGATCCTGCGCACCTACACCGGCGGTGAGTCGGAGGTGAGCGCCGAGGGCGACACCCTCGCGGCCGTCCTCGACGACCTCGACGCGAGCTACGCCGGCATCAAGGGCCGCATCGTCGACGAGGCCGGTCACCTGCGCCGGTTCGTCAACGTCTACGTCGGCAACGACGACGTGCGCTTCCTCGACGACCTCGACACCGCGACCCCCGACGGGGTGCAGATCTCGGTGATCCCGGCGGTCGCGGGGGGCTGAGCCCGACGACCGCCCGCGGACGTCAGGGCGCTCGTACGTCGACGACGGTAGCGTTGCCGCGGGAGTCGATGCGCAGCTCGGCGAGCGCGCCGTCGCGCAGCTGGTCCTCGACCTCCCGCGCGCGGTCCTGCGGCAGGAACCAGCTCTCGATCCCGCAGCGGACCTGCCACGACCGGTCGTCGCACGCGAGGTAGGGCGCCTGCGCGGGCCGGGTGCGCGTCCACCGGTCGCCGACCCACACGCCGTCCTCCTCGACGAGGGCGAGGTAGGCGTCGCCGGACTCGCCGTCGTCCGGCGCGTCGAGGCGCAGGTCGGGGTAGTCGAGGGCGACGTAGGCGCCGCGGAACGGATCGATCGGATCGAGCGGCGCCACCCGCACCACGTAGCTGTCGCCCGCCACCCGGGCGGAGAGCTGGGGCGCCACGGCCGCACCGACCAGCGCCAGCTGGCACGCGGCCACCACCGCGACGGTCAGGGCGGGGGGCAGGTTGCGGGTCATCGGTCGGTCTCCTTCGGGGTGGTCGGTAGGGGGCCGGCCGCGTCGAGGGCCTGGGCGAGCTCGCGACGGGCCCGGTCGAACAGGAAGCCGGTGCCGAGGATGACGGTGCCGAGCACCACGAACAGCCAGGCGCCGGTGACGATGGGGGCGAAGACCGCGAAGCTCTGGAAGGTCGTGAACACGACCAGCCCCAGCATCGCCATCCAGGTGAGCGTCGGGTGGTCGCGCACGGTCCCGACGGTGACGACGGCGACGGCCAGCACGGCGTAGGCGAGGATCGAGATCGCGGCCCGCGCCCAGTCGGCTCCGTCGACGTCGGAGGTGTCGGCGCCGGTGTCCCAGAGACTGAGCGCCCCGGCCACCAGCAGCACCGCGAGGGCGCCGACCGGCTCCAGGACCGGCGCCCCGCGCCGGAGGACGCCGGCGGCGACCGTGGCCACCGCGGCAAGGGCGAGGGCCATCACCAGCCAGATCGACCAGGCCGGTCCGTCGCCGCCGGAGCCGGGGATCGCGGCGACGAACAGCGCCAGCAGGGCCGCGCCGCCGGCGACGGTGCGCCAGGTCCACGCGAAGGCGTCGACCCAGCCGTCGTGCAGGACCGCCAGTGCGGCGGCGAGCACCGCGCCCCCGCCGAGCAGCACGACGACGGTCGTGCCGTCCTGGGCGTCCCACAAGGGCTGCATGAACCACCAGGTGACGCCCGTGGCGACGCCGACCAGGAACGGCGCGTGGGCCCGGGTCGTATAGGCGTGGAGGAGGGCTGCGACGGACCACAGTCCGACGAGGCGCGGCTCGTAGGCCGGGACCTGCAGGGACTGTGCGGCCTGGAAGACGAGCGCACCGGCGCCGAGCGCGGCGAGGAGCCGCAGCGCGCCGACGAGCGGCGGTGAGGCGCGCCGCGCGGCCAGCGCCTCGCCGCCCACGAGGAACGCGAGCCACAGCGCCGCCACGGTGGCGAAGCGGGCCGCGGGGGAGAGCTGGTCGAGGTTGGCGGCGACGAGCCAGACGAGTCCGACGCCGACGAATCCGGCGCCGAGGTGGAGCAGCACGCGGCCGACGCCGACGCGGGCGTGGTGCTCGGCGCGATACCGCGAGGACAGGAGCGCCGCCTGCTCCTCGGAGAGGATCCCCTCCGCGGTCCATGCGGCGATCTCGCCGCGGAGCCAGGCGTGCTGGCGCGGCGCGACCGCTCGAGGGGCGGGAGGCGGTGCCGTTGCAGGGGACGCGGTGTCGGTCATGGCCCTACCGTGGCGTGGACCGGTCGGGCTGTCCTGAGTACATCGACCCATCTCGCCCTGCCGTTCGGTCACGGACCTCCCCCGGAGCCGTCGTACGCCCGGTGGACCGGGGCACGCGGTGTGGGGGATCACGTCCGGAGCCGCAGGTCAGGCTAGGGTCTGCGGGTGCGCACCACTGCCCGACGAGCCAGCCAGGCCGTCAAGAAGGCGGCCAAGAAGGCAGGCCGGATGCAGGCATCGCCCGTGCCTGCCCAGCCCGAGCCGCCCGACCCGAGGGCCGAGCGCCGTCGCCGACTGCTGGCGAGCAACCTGACCGAGCTGGCGATCGAGTTCCGCACCGACAAGTGGGGCGTGCACCGCTACACCCCCCACTACGAGCGCCACCTCCAGCACCTGCGGGGCGAGTCGTTCACGCTGCTCGAGCTCGGGATCGGCGGCTACAAGAAGCGCCGCAAGAGCGGTGCGTCGATGAAGATGTGGCGCTGGTTCTTCCCCAAGGCCCGCATCGTCGGCCTCGACATCGAGGACAAGTCGTGGCTCACCCGGGGCCACATCCACACCTACCTCGGCGACCAGACCGACCCGGAGGTCCTCCAGCGGATCATCGACGAGCAGGGGGCTCCGCTGGTCGTCATCGACGACGGCAGCCACATCCCGGCCCACGTCCGCGAGTCGTTCCGCATCCTGTTCCCGCTGCTGCCCGACGGGGCCATCTACTGCATCGAGGACACCCAGACGTCCTACTGGCCGGCATGGGGCGGCCAGCTCGACCCGCGGGCGCCGGGCACGTCGATGGACCTGGTCAAGGACCTCATCGACGGGCTCAACCACGAGGAGTTCCTGCTCGAGGGCTACCAGCCCACCTACACCGACCAGTGGGTCCGGGCCGTGCACTGCTACCACAACCTCGTGATCATCGAGAAGGGCGACAACCGCGAGGGCACCAACCGCGACCGGGTCGCCCACGAGCTCTACGGCGCCTCCGAGCTGCCCGAGGACCCCGACACTGCATGAACGTCCTGCTCGCCACCAGCGGTGACCTGCCGCAGGGGGAGCCCGGCGCGGCCGTCCTCGACGCGGTCCTGTGCGAGCGCGGGGTGGACGCCGCCTGGGCGCGGTGGGACGACCCTGCGGTCGACTGGGACGCGGCCGAGCTGGTCGCCGTCCGCTCGACCTGGGACTACGTCACCCGGCACCGCGAGTTCCTCGCCTGGGCGGCCTCGCTCGACCAGTCGCGCCTGCTCAACGGCGCCGACGTGTTCGCGTGGAACCACGACAAGCGCTACCTGACCGAGCTCGGCGACCTGCCGGTCGTGCCGACGCTGCTCGCCGACGACCGGGTCGCGCTCGCCGAGGGCGTACGCCGCTTCGGCGCGGCGGTCGTCAAGCCGCGGGTGGGAGCCGGGGGAGCGGGCCTGCTGGTGGTCACCGACCCCGACGACCCGCGCCTGGGCCGGCCGGTGCGCAGCCAGCCCGACTACCCCGAGGTCGACGGCCCGTGGGTCGTGCAGCCGCTCGTGGAGTCGATCCGCACCGACGGCGAGGCGTCGGTCCACGTCCTCGACGGCCGTGTCGGCCAGCGCTTCGACAAGCGGCCCGGTGAGGGCGACGTCCGGGTCAACGAGGAGTTCGGCGGCAGCGTGCGCGCGGTCGACACCGGCGACGTCGTCGACCTGGTGGAGCGGGCGTACGACGCCATGGCCGCACGCTTCGGCCGCCCGATCGACTACCTCCGGGTCGACCTGCTGCGCTGGGACGGCGAGTGGGTGGTGAGCGAGCTCGAGCTGATCGAGCCCGGCCTCTACCTCGACGTCTCGCCCGCCAACGCCGCGCCGTTCGCCGACCTCGTGGTGGACCGCCTGCGGCGCTGACGGACGCGCTGGAGCGACCCGGGGTCAGGAAATGGCCCGAACGGGCTATACGAACGGCCTCATCGGGGGGCGCGCCGACCACGCGCCCGCCCCGAGGATGAGCCCATCCTGCGCGCGGTGTCTCAGCCGACGATGCGAGCGGCAGGCCGAGAGCCGTCGCGCCTGCGGGCGTACGGCAGGGTGTGGAGGAACGACGTGGGACTGCCGCGCAACAGCGCACGCGGAGAACGAGGCGCCGCTGCCGTCGAGTTCGCCCTCGTCGTGCCCCTGCTCATCGCGCTCGTGTTCGGGATCGTCGACTTCGGATGGGCGATCAACCGCTACTCCGCGGTGGGCAACGCCGCCCGTGAGGGCGCCCGCGTGGCGAGCCTGGGTGCCACCAGTGCCGAGGTGTCCTCGGCCGTCAACGCCGCGATGAGCGGGATGGGTGGAGGCGGGACCGCCACGGTAGCCGTGACCTGCGCCAAGCCGACCGGCGTGAGCTGCGCGTATGCAAGTGCCGCTCCAGGTGACACCGCCATCGTGACCATCAGCTACCGAGCGGACTGGTTGACCCCGATGGGGTCGGCCTTCGCGAGCAAGATGTCAATGTCCAAGGAGAGCCGGATGAGGATCGAATGACGATGAAACGACGACCCCGCAACGAGCGCGGGGCGACAGCGATCCTCGTGGCCCTTCTTGCCGTGGTCCTGTTCGGCGCCGCCGCGCTGGGCGTCGACTACTCGAGCCTGGTGATGGAGCGGCAGAAGCTGCACGACCACATCGACTCCGCTGCACACTCCGGCGCGTTCGAGCTGCCGAGCAACGGCTTGCAGGCCAAGAGCGCCGCACGGAGCATCGCCCTCGAACAGGACAGTGCCATCAACCCGGCGGTCAACCTGTTCTGCGTCGTCGCGTCGACCGGCAGCTCTCCGTACCTGCCGAGCACTGCGCAGATCCCGAGCACCTGCTATCCCGGACCGAGCCCGTACAACTACGTCAAGTATCCCGCCATGCGGTGCAACGCGGCGATCTGCGCGATCCCGTGCCCCGACACCGGGGTAGGCATCACGTGCAACACGGTGCAGGTGAGCGACAACAAGACCGTCGACTTCAAGTTCGCGCCGGTCATGGGAATCGACTCGGGCCGGACGGGAAGCGTCGCCTCGGCTGCGTGCAAGGGGTCGTGCGGTGCGGAGTCGCCCAACCCGATGGACATCGTGGTGCTGGCCGACCGGACCCTCTCCATGAGTGAGTCCAACCGGCGAGCCATGGTGACCGGCATCGAGGACGCGCTCAAGACGATGAATCCTCAGATGCACTACGTCGCGCTCGGCGCGCTGCACAAGTCGGTGGGGACGGACAACAACTGCTTGACCCAGCCGTGGCCAGCCCCCCGGGCGAAGAAGTCCTCCGAGACGAACAGCCAGTACCAGGCCTTCGTCCAGGGGGAGATCGTCAAGGGCAAGTGGGTGGCGACCCCGTTCAGCAACAACTACCTGACCGCGTCGGCGACGCCCACGCTCAACACCGCCAGCCCGCTCGTGAAGGCTGTGAAGTGCATCAGCAACACCTCTTCGCCGGTCGAGTACCGCACCCATCTCGCCAGTGCGTTGAAGGGTGCAGCGCGGTACCTCCTCGGCAAGGACCCCAACAACCTGGGTTCGCTGCCATCCACCCGCGAGGGGACGGTCAAGAAGGTCATCCTCTTCGAGACCGATGGCAAGCCGCAGGAAGTCCTCAACGCCCACTCGGGCGGGCTGTCGCTCAACACCGCCGGCGACATGGGCGTGGGCGGCGAGTCCGCCAGCCAGTTGCGGCAGGCATGCAAGAACGTCACCGACGTCGCCACTCAGGCGAAGGCGGAGAAGGCACTCATCATCACCGTGGGTTTCGGTGAGGCCAACACGGCGAGCTGTGGGTCGAGCACCGTCACCCCCTACGTCCGCGATGCCCTGGCCGCGGCGGCCTCGCCCCACCCCGCCACTGGCCTGCCCTCGCAGGCCAACAGCGACTGCAGCACCCCCGCCGAGCGCACGACGGAGAACTCGGACGGCGACTTCTACTACTGCGCTGTGTCGGGATCCGAGCTCGGGCCGATCTTCTCGACCGCGATCAGCTCGCTGGCCAACGGCATCAAGCTCATCAGGATGCCGTAGCCGACCCTCACACCTGCCAGCGCCGCCCGGCAACCGCCGGGTGGCGTTTGCACTCTCGGTGGGCGAGTGCTAAACATGAGGTTGGCACTCTCGTCACGAGAGTGACAACGACCTGGGTGACGCTGAGGTCCGCAGAAGCCGGCGTGAATGGATCGCCGGCGGAGCGGATCGTCCGTCGCGGGCAGCCCGCCCGGCGTCGACACACAGACTCATGTCGATAGGAATCGCACGCGATATGGCCAAGCTGATTGCTTTCAACGAGGAGGCCCGCCGCGGCCTCGAGCGAGGAATGAACACCCTCGCCGACGCGGTCAAGGTCACCCTCGGCCCCAAGGGCCGCAACGTCGTCCTGGAGAAGAAGTGGGGCGCCCCCACGATCACCAACGACGGTGTCTCGATCGCCAAGGAGATCGAGCTGGAGGACCCCTACGAGAAGATCGGCGCCGAGCTGGTCAAGGAGGTCGCCAAGAAGACCGACGACGTCGCCGGTGACGGCACGACGACGGCCACCGTTCTGGCCCAGGCCATGGTCCGCGAGGGCCTGCGCAACGTCGCGGCCGGCGCCAACCCGATGGGCCTCAAGCGGGGCATCGAGGCCGCCGTCGCCGCCGTGTCCGAGCAGCTGCTCGCCATGGCCAAGGACGTCGAGACCAAGGAGCAGATCGCCTCGACCGCCTCGATCTCCGCCGCCGACACCACCGTCGGCGAGATCATCGCCGAGGCGATGGACAAGGTCGGCAAGGAAGGCGTCATCACCGTCGAGGAGTCCAACACCTTCGGGCTGGACCTCGAGCTGACCGAGGGCATGCGCTTCGACAAGGGCTACATCTCGGCCTACTTCGCGACCGACCTCGAGCGCATGGAGGCCGTGCTGGAGGACCCCTACATCCTCATCGCCAACTCCAAGGTGTCGACGGTCAAGGACCTGCTGCCGCTGCTCGAGAAGGTCATGCAGTCCGGCAAGCCGCTGCTGATCATCGCCGAGGACGTCGACGGCGAGGCCCTCTCGACCCTGGTGGTCAACAAGATCAAGGGCACCTTCCGCTCCGTGGCCGTCAAGGCCCCGGGCTTCGGTGACCGCCGCAAGGCCATGCTGCAGGACATCGCCATCCTCACCGGTGGCCAGGTCATCTCCGAGGAGGTCGGCCTCAAGCTCGAGTCCGCCGGCCTGGAGCTGCTCGGCCAGGCGCGCAAGGTCGTCATCACCAAGGACGAGACCACCATCGTCGAGGGTGCCGGCGACCAGGGCCAGATTGAGGGCCGGGTCAACCAGATCCGCGCCGAGATCGAGAAGTCCGACTCCGACTACGACCGCGAGAAGCTCCAGGAGCGCCTCGCCAAGCTGGCCGGCGGCGTGGCCGTCATCAAGGTCGGCGCGGCCACCGAGGTCGAGCTCAAGGAGCGCAAGCACCGCATCGAGGACGCCGTTCGCAACGCGAAGGCCGCCGTCGAGGAGGGCATCGTCGCCGGCGGTGGCGTGGCGCTCGTCCAGGCCGCCGACATCGCGTTCGGCAAGCTCGAGCTCACCGGCGACGAGGCGACCGGTGCCGAGATCGTCCGCAAGGCGACCGAGGCCCCGCTCAAGCAGATCGCCGTCAACGCCGGTCTCGAGGGTGGCGTCGTCGCCGAGAAGGTGCGCAACCTCGAGGCGGGTCACGGCCTCAACGCCGCGACTGGTGACTACGTCGACATGATCGCCGAGGGCATCATCGACCCGGCCAAGGTCACCCGCTCGGCGCTGCAGAACGCCGCGTCGATCGCCGCGCTGTTCCTCACCACCGAGGCCGTCGTGGCCGACAAGCCCGAGAAGACGCCGGCCATGCCCGGCGGCGACATGGGCGGCATGGGCGGCATGGACTTCTGATCGACTGATCAGCTCCACCAGCTCCACCAGCCAGAACCAGCAGGGCCCCCGCTCCGGCGGGGGCCCTGCTGCCATCTCCGGTCGTGTCGGCGCAGGTGGCACCCTCTGTGAGCCCCGCCGGGGAACCCGGCCACCCGCCGCCGCGTCGGACCGGAGAACGGGCGGCCCGCGCCGCCCGTACGACGAAAGGGATGCCCGCCATGAGCCGACACACCACCCGACGCCACCCGGCCCACCTGCTCCCCGCAGGGGCCGCGGGCCTCGTCCTCGCCCTCACGCTCGCCGGCTGCGGCGCGGAGGACGACGACGCGCCCACGTCCGAGCCGACCGCGAGCGAGTCCACGAGCCAGACCGAGACCCCGACCGAGACCTCGACGGAGCCGCTGGTCGTCACCGCCGACGGCTCGAGCGCCGGCAAGTGCGCCATGCCCTCCGCGGAGGTCCTCGCGACGTTCGACACGGCGTTCGAGGGCACCGTCACCTCCCTGGCCGACGGGACGGCGACGCTCGAGGTGGAGCAGTGGTACGCCGGCGCCGAGACGCCCACCGTCGTCGTCGAGGCACCCAGCAAGGCGCTGGGGGACCTGCTGATGGCCGTCGACTTCCAGGAGGGGCGCACCTACCTCGTCAGCGCCGACGGCGACCGGGTCACGCTCTGCGGCTTCACCGCGGAGACCTCCCCGGAGCTCGAGGCGCTCTACGACCAGGCCTTCGACGCCGCTCAGTGAGGGGCCCTGGGAAGGGCACCGGCCCCGAGTGAATCGCCGAGTCGGCGCATCCTGACACCCATTGCGTGCAGGATGCGCCGACTCGGCGGCGTCTCGGCGTCAGGATGCGCCGCCTGAACCGTTGGGGGACCGGGCCGATCGGCCCGGGGCGCAGCCGCGTCAGGGGCGGGTCAGGGGCCCATCCGGCCCCGGCAGTCGGCCCCTAGCGAGCCTGATCGCGGCGCGCGTAACTTCGTGAGCACATCGCACAGGGCCCGAGCTGTTCGGTGGGTTTGGGTTGGTTCCTCGACCGCCAGGAGCACACGATGAGCGCCACGACCGCACCCCGGAGCCCGGGCAACCCGTGGGTGATGCTGGCCCTGGCCACGATCGGGTTCGCGGTCAACTTCTGGGCCTGGGCGCTGATCAGCCCGCTCGGCCCGCTCTTCCTCAAGCAGGGCGCCGACAGCCCGCTCGGCCAGCTCAGCCAGTCCGAGGTGTCGTTGATGGTCGCCGTCCCCGTGGTGGTCGGCTCGCTGGGCCGCATCGTGGTGGGGGCGCTGACCGATCGCTACGGCGGGCGGCTGATGTTCCCGATCGTGTCCGGCGTGTCCATCGTGCCGGTGCTGTTCCTGGCCTACTTCGCCCTCGACTCCTACCCGCTGGTGCTCCTCGGCGGCTTCTTCCTCGGCATCGCCGGCACGGCGTTCGCCGTCGGTGTCCCCTTCGTCAACGCATGGTTCCCGCCGGAGAAGCGGGGCCTGGCGGTCGGCATCTTCGGTGCCGGCATGGGCGGCACCGCGATCAGCGCCCTGACGACCGTCCCGCTCTGGGAGAACCTCGGGCGGACCGCCCCCTTCCTCATCACCGCGGCCGTCTTGGCGGTCTACGCGGTGGTCGCCTGGGTGGTGATGCGGGACGCACCCGGCCGGGTCCCGCCCAGCACCAGCCTCGTCGCGCGGGTGTCGGCCAACGCCCGCCTGCCGATCACCTGGCAGGCCAGCGTGCTCTACGCGGTCGCCTTCGGGGGCTACGTCGCCTTCTCGGTCTTCCTGCCGACCTACCTCAAGACCGCCCACGGGCTCGAGCCGGCCGACGCGGCCAACCGGATGGCAGGATTCGTGGTGGTCGCGGTCGTGATGCGGCCCGTCGGCGGCTGGCTGTCGGACCGGCTCGGCTCCATCCCCGTGCTCGCCGCCGGCTTCGCCTTGGTGGCCGTCTGCGCCGCGGTCGCCGCGCCCAACCCGCCCGTGACAGCGGCCGACGGGAGCTACCTCACCCTCGGCACCGCCACCTTCCTGCTGATGGCCGCGGCCCTCGGCTCCGGCTCCGGCGCGACCTTCGCCCTGATCGCGCAGGCCACGCAACCCGCCCGCGTCGGTGGCGTGACCGGGCTGGTGGGCGCGGCCGGCGGGCTCGGTGGCTTCGTGCCGCCCCTCCTCATGGGGTGGATCTACGGCCAGACGGAGTCCTACGCCATCGGGCTGTGGCTGCTCGCCGTGACCTCCGCGCTGACCCTGGTGCTGACCGTGACCCTCGTCCGCCGCACCGCGGCGGAGTCGGCCGCCGCCGCCGGCGTCGCCGCCTGAGCGGATCGACCTCACGAAAGGGCCCGACGTGACCGACCTCGAGAACCAGCTCCAGAAGGCCCTCATCGGCGGGCGCCGCTTCTTCACCAAGGCGCAGGTGAGCGAGGACGACCGCGTGCTCTACGCGCAGGGCGGTCGCGAGGGCGACGTGTTCTACCGCGACCGCTGGAGCCACGACAAGGTGGTGCGGTCGACGCACGGGGTCAACTGCACCGGGTCGTGCTCGTGGAAGGTCTACGTCAAGGACGGGATCATCACCTGGGAGGCGCAGCAGACCGACTACCCCAGCGCCGGGCCCGACCGCCCGGAGTACGAGCCCCGCGGCTGCCCGCGAGGGGCGGCGTTCAGCTGGTACACCTACAGCCCCACCCGGGTGCGCTACCCCTACGTCCGCGGCGTGCTGCTCGAGATGTTCCGCGCCGCCAAGCAGCAGTACGGCGACCCGGTGGTCGCCTGGGGATCGATCGTCCAGGACGAGGAGCAGGCTCGGGCCTACAAGTCGGCGCGCGGCAAGGGCGGCCTGGTGCGGGCGTCCTGGGACGAGGTCACCGAGATCGTGGCGGCCGCCCACGTCTACACGGTCAAGCGGTGGGGCCCCGACCGCATCGCCGGCTTCTCGCCGATCCCCGCGATGTCGCCGGTGTCCTACGCCTCCGGAGCGCGGTTCCTCGAGCTCGTCGGGGCTCCCATGCTGTCGTTCTACGACTGGTATGCCGACCTGCCCAACGCCTCGCCCCAGATGTTCGGCGACCAGACCGACGTCCCGGAGTCCGGCGACTGGTGGGACGCCGGCTACCTGATGATGTGGGGCTCCAACGTCCCGCTCACCCGCACCCCCGACGCCCACTGGATGACCGAGGCGCGCTACCGCGGCCAGAAGGTGGTCGCGATCGCGCCCGACTACGCCGAGAGCGTGAAGTTCGCCGACGAGTGGGTGAGCCCGGCGCCGGGCACCGACGGTGCACTGGCGATGGCGATGGGCCACGTCGTGCTCAAGGAGTTCTTCGCCGAGACCAGCACGCCGTTCTTCGAGGCCTACACCAAGCAGTTCACCGACCTCCCGCACCTCGTGTGCCTCGAGCCCGCGGCAGGCGGCGGCTACCGCCCCGGCAAGTTCCTCGTCGAGGGCGACCTCGGGGGGACCAGCGAGAACGCCATGTGGAAGCCCGCCGTGGTCGACGCCACGACCGGCGACGTCCGCATCCCGCACGGCTCCATCGGCGACCGCTTCGGCGAGGCCGGCGTCGGGAGGTGGAACCTCGAGCTCGGCGACCTCGACCCGGCGCTGAGCATGTACCGCGACCACCAGGGCGGGACCCGCGAGTCCGTCGAGGTCGAGCTGCCGCGCTTCGACGCCGCCGACGGCAAGGTCGTGCGCGAGCGCCGGGGCGTGCCGGTGGCGCGGGTGGGCGATCGCGTCGTCACCACTGTCCTCGACCTCCTGCTCGCCCAGTACGGCGTCGCCCGGCCCGGCCTGCCGGGCACCTGGCCGCGCACGAGCGAGTCCGACGCGCGCGGCTACGACGACCCGGCCGTGCCGGCCACCCCGGCCTGGCAGGAGCAGCACACCGGGGTCCCGGCCGCCCAGGTCGTCCGGCTGGCGCGCGAGTGGGCGCGCAACGCGGTCGACACCGAGGGCCGCGGGATGATCCTGCTCGGTGCGGGCGTCAACCACTGGTTCCACTCCGACCAGATCTACCGCGCCATCCTGGTGCTCACCACGATCACGGGTGCCCAGGGCCGCAACGGCGGCGGCTGGGCGCACTACGTCGGCCAGGAGAAGATGCGCCCGCTCATGGGCTTCCAGCACATGGCGTTCGCGCTGGACTGGCACCGCCCGCCGCGCCACATGAACCAGACGGCGTACTGGTACGTCAACACCTCGCAGTACCGCTATGACACCTTCACCGCCGACGACCTCGACTGCGGCACGGGCATCTTCGCCGGCCGCACGGTGATGGACCTGCTGGCCCAGTCCGTGCGGCTGGGGTGGTCGCCCTCCTACCCCACCTTCGACCGCAGCAGCCTCCAGCTCGCCGACGACGCGGAGGCGGCGGGGATGGAGGCGCCGGCGTACGTCGCCCGGGAGCTCAAGGAGGGCCGCCTGCGCTTCGCGGTCGAGGACCCCGAGCACGAGGACAACCATCCCCGGCTGCTGTCGCTGTGGCGCTCCAACCTGCTGGGGTCCTCGGCCAAGGGCAACGAGTACTTCCTGCGCCACCTGCTCGGGACCGACTCGTCCGCCACTGCCGTCGAGGCGCCGCCGGACAAGAGGCCGCGGGACGTCGTCTGGGCGGACCGCGCGGCCGAGGGTCGGCTCGACCTGCTCCTGACGATCGACTTCCGGATGACCTCGTCCACGATCCTCAGCGATGTCGTCCTGCCGGCGGCGACCTGGTACGAGAAGCACGACCTCTCGACCACCGACATGCACCCCTACATCCACTCGTTCAACCCCGCGATCGCGCCGCCGTGGCAGACCAGGTCCGACTGGGACGCGTGGAAGGCGATCGCGAAGAGGTTCTCCGAGCTCGCGGTCGACCACCTCGGCACCCGCCGAGACGTGGTGGCCAAGCCGCTGTGGCACGACACCCCGGAGGCGATGGCGTCCGAGCACGGCGTGGTGCGGGACTGGAGGACCGGCGAGGTGGAGCCGGTGCCGGGCAGGACGATGCCGGTGATCGCCGTGGCCGAGCGTGACTACCCGGCGGTCTTCGACAAGATGACCACGATCGGCCCGCTCCTGGAGAAGGCCGGGATGGTGACCAAGGGGGTCTCGTACGACCCGGCGCGCGCGGTGGAGGCCCTGCGCCGGCGCAATGGCGTCGTCCACGGCGGGGTCGGCGACGGCCAGCCGCGTCTGGAGACCGACGTGCAGATGGCCGACGCCATGCTCCACCTCTCCGGCGTCTCCAACGGCCACCTCGCCACGGAGGGCTTCCGCTTCCTCGAGAAGCGCACGGGCACCGGGCTCGCCGACCTCGCGGCGGAGCACGAGGGGAAGCAGATCACGTTCGCCGACACCCAGGTGGTGCCGGTCCCGGTGATCACCTCGCCGGAGTGGTCGGGCTCGGAGTCGGGCGGGCGGCGCTACAGCCCGTTCACGATCAACATCGAGCGCAAGAAGCCCTTCCACACCCTGACCGGGCGCCAGCAGTTCTACCTCGACCACGACTGGTTCCTCGGGATGGGCGAGATGCTGCCGGTCTACCGCCCGCCGCTCAACATGACCGAGCTGTTCGGTGAGGTGCCGGTCGGGGAGCAGACCGAGCTCGGCGTCTCGGTGCGCTACCTCACCCCGCACAACAAGTGGGCGATCCACTCCGAGTACCAGGACAACCTGTTCATGCTCTCGCTCTCGCGGGGTGGCCAGTCGGTGTGGATCTCCGACCGCGACGCGGCGAAGGTGGGGATCGGCGACAACGACTGGATCGAGATGGTCAACCGCAACGGCGTCGTCGCGGCCCGCGCGATCGTGAGCCACCGGATGCCCGAGGGCACCGTCTACATGCACCACGCCCAGGACCGGCTGATCGACGTGCCGTTGACCGAGCGCGACGGCAAGCGCGGCGGCATCCACAACAGCCTCACCCGGGTCCTGCTCAAGCCCAACCACATCGTCGGCGGCTACGCCCAGCTGGCCTACTTCTTCAACTACATCGGCCCGATCGGCAACAACCGCGACGAGGTCACGATGATCCGCAAGCGGACCGCGCCGGTGGCGTACTGAGCGGGACGGGAGACGACTGACATGCGCGTGATGGCACAGATGGCCATGGTGATGAACCTCGACAAGTGCATCGGGTGCCACACCTGCTCGGTGACCTGCAAGCAGGCGTGGACCAACCGGGCCGGCACGGAGTACGTCTGGTTCAACAACGTCGAGACCCGCCCCGGGCTGGGCTACCCCCGGACCTACGAGGACCAGGAGGAGTGGCAGGGCGGCTGGGTCCGCAAGCGCGACGGCCGGCTGGCGCTCCGGGCGGGCGGGCGGATGAAGAAGCTGCTCACCATCTTCTCCAACCCCAAGCTGCCCTCGATCGAGGACTACTACGAGCCCTGGACCTACGACTACGAGACGCTGACCAGCTCACCGCAATCCGACACGTTCCCCGTCGCCCGTCCCCGCAGCCTCATCTCCGGCGAGCACATGAACGTGGAGTGGTCGGCCAACTGGGACGACGACCTCGGCGGCTCGCATGAGCATGCGGCCCGCGACGTGATGCTCAAGGGCATCGAGGACAAGGTGCGCCTGGAGTTCGAGCAGACCTTCATGTTCTACCTCCCGCGCATCTGCGAGCACTGCCTCAACCCGTCGTGCGCCGCGTCGTGCCCCAGCGGCGCGATCTACAAGCGTGAGGAGGACGGCATCGTCCTGGTCGACCAGGACCGCTGCCGCGGCTGGCGCATGTGCGTGTCCGGGTGCCCCTACAAGAAGGTCTACTTCAACCACAAGACCGGCAAGGCCGAGAAGTGCACGTTCTGCTACCCCCGGGTCGAGGTCGGCATCCCGACCGTGTGCTCGGAGACGTGCGTGGGCCGGCTGCGCTACATCGGCCTGATGCTCTACGACGCCGACAAGGTGCTCGAGGCGGCGAGCATCGAGGACGAGCACGAGCTCTACGACGCCCAGCGCGCGTGCTTCCTCGACCCGCACGACCCCGAGGTCCGGCGGGCAGCGGAGCGGGCCGGCATCCCGGGCGACTGGGTCGACGCCGCCGGGCGCTCGCCGGTGTGGGCGCTGATCAACACCTACGAGGTCGCCCTGCCCCTGCACCCGGAGTACCGCACGATGCCGATGGTCTGGTACATCCCGCCGCTGTCGCCGGTCGTCGACGTCGTACGCGAGACGGGGGAGGACGCCGAGGACCGGGGCAACCTGTTCGCGGCCATCGACACCCTCCGCATCCCCGTGGAGTACCTCGCCAACCTGTTCACCGCCGGCGACCCCGCGCCCGTGGACCGGGTGCTGAAGAAGCTCGCCGCGATGCGGTCCTACATGCGCGACATCAACCTCGGCCGCGACCCCGACGAGTCGATCCCGGCCGCGGTCGGCATGACCGGCGAGCGGATGTACGAGATGTTCCGGCTGCTCGCCATCGCCAAGTACTCCGAGCGCTACGTGATCCCGCCGGCCCACGCCGAGCAGGCGCACGCGCTCGAGGAGCTGGCCACCGACTGCCCGGTCAACGACTACGGCGGCGGACAGCAGGACCTGTTCGGCGAGGGCTCGGGCTACCCGACGCCGGTCGCAGTCGACAACTTCCGGATGCTGCAGGACCGCCAGACCTCCGACACGCTCGCCGCACCCGACGACAAGGGCACGCGCGTCAACCTGCTCAACTGGGACGGCAAGGGCACCCCGGCCGGGATGTTCCCGCCGCGCGACGGCGAGGCCGGGTCGTGATGCTCCGGCGCCGGTCGCGCCGACCCGACCCGCAGGCCGTCCGGGTCTGGGCGGTCTGCTCGGCCCTGCTCGACTACCCCACGACCGACCTGGTCGACTCGCTCGACGACCTCGAGGCGCTGGTGCCCGGGCACGCGCAGCTGGTCCCGCTCATCGAGCACGCCCGGCGCACCCCGCTCGACCGGCTGCAGCAGGACTACGTCGCCACCTTCGACCACACGCGCAAGTGCGCGCTCTACCTCACCTACTTCGCCTACGGCGACACCCGCCGGCGCGGGGCCGCGCTCCTGGGCTTCAAGGACGCCTACCGCCGGGCCGGCGTGGAGTGGGACGACGCGCTCGGCGAGCTGCCCGACCACCTGTGCGCGGTGCTGCAGCTCGGGGCGACCGTCGACGCCGAGGTCGCCCGGACGCTGCTCCTGGAGCACCGCGCCGGCGTGGAGATGCTGCGCCTGGCGCTGACGGGCTGGCGCAACGACGACGGCTCGACGGGGTCGCCCTGGGCGGCGGCGCTGGTGGCCCTCTGCGACACCCTCCCCGAGCTCGCCGGCACCGAGGCCGACGCCGTACGCCGTCTCGTCGAGCAGGGCCCGCCGGCCGAGGAGGTCGGGCTCGCCGGCTACGCCGCCGACCCGGCCCTCACCGGGGGACCCGCCCTCATCTCGTCCGCCACCATCCCCGTAGGAGCCCCCCGATGAGCGTCTTCCTGTGGGTCATCGTCCCCTACCTGTGCCTGGCGGTCTTCGTCGTCGGCCACGTGTGGCGCTACCGCTACGACAAGTTCGGCTGGACCACCCGCTCCTCGCAGCTCTACGAGGAGCGGCTGCTCAGGCTGGGCTCGCCGCTGTTCCACTTCGGCATGCTCGGCGTGGTCGCCGGCCACATCATCGGCCTGCTCGTCCCGCGGTCGTGGACCGAGGCGGTCGGCATCGACGACGAGCTCTACCACTACATCGCAGTGATCGGCGGGCTGATCGCCGGACTGATGGCGCTGACGGGCATGGTCATCCTGATCTACCGCCGTCGGACCGTGGGCCCGGTCTTCTCCGCCACCACCGGGATGGACAAGGTGATGTACGCCTTCCTCGGCGCGGCCATCGTGCTGGGCATGTGGAACACCATCGCGGGCTCGATCTTCAGCCTGGGCGGTGAGTACAACTACCGGGAGGGCGTCTCGGTCTGGTATCGGTCCTTTCTCGCCTTCCAGCCCGACGCCGACCTGATGGCCGACGCGCCGATCGGCTTCCAGCTCCACGCCCTGGTCGCCTTCGGCCTGTTCGCGCTGTGGCCCTTCACCCGGCTCGTGCACGTGTTCTCCGCGCCCGTCGGCTACTTGACGAGGCCCTACATCGTCTACCGCTCGCGCGACGACATCCCGCTGGGGACCGCAGCGCCGCCCCGCGGCTGGGACCGGGTGGGCTGAGCCGTGTGCCACTACTGCGGCTGCCGCCAGATCCCGCTGATCCGCGACTTCATCGCCGAGCACGAGCTGGTGCTCGAGCTCGGCATGCGGGCCCTCGAGCAGGCCGGGCACGGCGCGTTCGAGCAGGCGGGCTCCACCGTCGAGGCGATGCGCGCCGAGCTGCGCAGCCACTGGCAGGGGGAGGAGGAGGGGATCTTCGCCCTGATGCGCACCGACGAGCTCTACCGCCAGCACATCGACCCGCTGGTCGACGAGCACCGCGAGCTCGGCGCGCTGCTCGCCGGCCTCGACCTGGGGCGTGCGGACGACCGCGACCTCCTGCACCACCAGATGACCGAGCTGCGGATCCACATCTCCAAGGAGGAGGACGGGATCTTTCCCGTCACCCTGGTGGAGTTCAGCGGCCCGGAGTGGGACGCTGCGATCGCCGCGTGGGAACGCGCGCACCCGGGCAGGACCGTCTCGACCCGCTGACGCCCCAGGAGGATCCATGCAGATCACGTCGTTGACCGCGCTCGCCGTCCAGCAGCTGGAGACGGCCCGCACGGCGAGCGCCGGCCGCTCGGCCGTGACCGTGCACGGCGGGCGCGAGCACGACCTGCGTCAGACGGTGATCGCGATGACGGCCGGCACGCGTCTCGGCGAGCACGAGTCGCCGGGCGAGGCGACCCTGCAGGTGCTGGAGGGCGAGGTGAGCCTCCACGCGGGCGAGGACACCCACGAGCTGCGTGGCGGCGACCACGGGGTGATCCCGCCCGTGCGCCACGACCTGGTCGCGCGCACTGACGCCGTCGTGCTGCTGACGGTGGCCACCCGCGCCTGAGCGGCCGTCCGGGCCCTACGGTGGGCCCATGACCGCCGGCCTGCTCCTCGCCGCGGGCGCCGGGCGGCGCTTCGGCTGCCCCAAGGCGCTGGCCCGGGACCAGGACGGCACCTCGTGGCTGCTGCGCTCGGTGCAGGCGCTGCGGCCCTGCGCGGAGATCGTCGTCGTGCTGGGCGCCGAGGCCGAGCGCGCCGCGGCGCTGCTGCCCATGTCGGTCGCCCGGATCCGGGCCGACGACTGGGCCGAGGGGATGGGCGCCTCGCTGCGCGCCGGCCTGGAGGCGCTCACCCCCACCGGGCACGAGTCCGTGCTCGTCTCGCTCGTCGACCTGCCCGACGTCGACGGTGCGGTCGTCGCCCGCCTCCTCGGCGCCTCGCGCGGGCCCGCCGACCTCGCGCGGGCGGCGTACGACGGGGTGCCGGGGCACCCGGTTCTCCTCGGCCGCGACCACTGGCCGGGCGTGGTGGCCTCCGCGCGTGGTGACCGCGGGGCGCGCGACTACCTGGCCGCCCACGACGTCGCGCTGGTCGAGTGCGGCGACCTGGCGAGCGGCGCCGACGTGGACCGCCGCTGAGAGGCGTCCGTGGCCTGACCGCGTTTCCAACGTCGAGCCAACGTGCCGGGTCGTAGCCTGACCCGCATGGTGCACGGGATCGACTCCGCCGCCGACGTCGCCGCCCGGCTGGGCGCGACCGGCTACCTCTGCGACGACGAGCTGGCGACCGTCGTGTTCCTCGCCGCGCGGATGCAGCGCCCGCTGCTGCTCGAGGGCGAGCCGGGCACCGGCAAGACCGCCCTGGCCGAGGCGCTCGCCGAGAGCCTCGACCTGCCCCTCGTCCGGCTGCAGTGCTACGAGGGCATCGACGCCAGCCAGGCGCTCTACGACTGGGACTTCCCCCGCCAGATCCTGCACCTGCGGGCGCTGGAGGCCGGCGGCGAGGTCGATCCCGACGAGGCCGAGAAGAGCCTGTACGACGAGCGCTTCCTGCTCGCGCGCCCCGTCCTCGCCGCACTGCGCCAGGCCCCGGCGGTGCTGCTGGTCGACGAGGTGGACCGCGCCGACGACGAGTTCGAGGCGTTCCTGCTCGAGGTGCTCTCCACGTGGCAGGTGACGATCCCGGAGTTCGGCACGGTCACCGCCCCCGAGCCGCCGCTGGTGGTGCTCACCTCCAACCGCACCCGCGAGCTGCACGACGCGCTCAAGCGCCGGTGCCTCTACCACTGGATCGACCACCCCGGGCTGGCGCGCGAGGTGGAGATCGTCCGCTCGCGCGCCCCCGAGGTCGGCGAGGAGCTCGCCCGGCAGGTCGTCGGCGTGGTCCAGGAGCTGCGTGGTCGCGACGACCTGCTCAAGCCGCCGGGCGTCGCCGAGACGCTCGACTGGGCGCGCGCACTGACCCACCTCGGCGCGACCGACGTCGACCTCGCGTCCGCGGCCACCACGCTCGGCGCGCTGCTGAAGTATCGCGAGGACGCCGACCGGGTGCGGGCCGCGCTCGACCGGATGCTGTCGAGATGAGCGAGATGAGCGAGGTGAGCGAGGTGCGCCACGCCGCCGACGAGGTGCTGCTCGCCTTCACCCGCGCGCTGCGCGCCTCCGGCGTGCCGGTCACCCAGGACCGTGCGCACGGCTTCCTCGCCGCGGTCGCCGCGGTCGGCGCCGACGACCGGCAGGCCACCTACTGGGCCGGGCGCGCGACGCTGTGCGGCTCGCCCGACGACCTCGCCCGTTTCGAGGCGGTCTTCGCCGCGTGGTTCGACCCGCGCGACGGCCTGCCACGCGCCCACCCCCGCGAGGCGTCGCGACCCTCCACTGCCCACCTGCTCCCCGAGGCGGAGGGGCCGGGCGGGTCGGGGGAGTCGGAGGAGGACGTGGTGCGGGCCATGGCGTCGGAGGCCGAGGTGCTCAAGCACCGCGACGTGGCGACGCTCGACGCCGCGGAGAGGCGGCGGCTGGCCGCGATGTTCGTCCGGCTCTCGCTGCACCCGCCCATGCGGCGCACCGCCCGCCACCGCCGCTGGCGCCGCGGACGGCTCGACGCCTCGCGCACCCTGCGCAACTCGCTGCGCCACCTCGGCGAGCCCGGTGAGATCGCCTGGCGCAGGCGGGGCACGCGCCCGCGCCGCGTGGTGCTGCTCGTCGACGTCAGCGGCTCGATGAGCGCGTACGCCGACGCGCTGCTGCGGCTGGCCCACCGGCTGACCCGCTCGGCGCGGGCGGAGGGGGGCACCGTGGAGACCTTCACCGTCGGCACCCGGCTCACCCACGTCACCCGCGCCCTGGGCACGCCCGACGCGGACCGCGCGATCGTGGCGGCGGGTGAGGTCGTGCCCGACTGGTCCGGCGGCACCCGGCTGGGGGAGACCCTGCGGGTCTTCCTCGACCGTTGGGGGCAGCGCGGGATGGCCCGCGGCGCCGTCGTGGTCGTCTTCAGCGACGGCTGGGAGCGCGGCGACGCGGGCCTCCTCGGCGAGCAGATGGCACGCCTGCGGCGCGTCGCGCACCGCGTGGTCTGGGTCAACCCGCACCGCGGCAAGGCGGGCTACGAGCCGCTCCAGGGCGGGGTGGTGGCGGCGCTGCCGCACTGCGACGACTTCCTCGCCGGGCACTCCCTGGCGACCTTCGCCGACCTCACGGAGGTGATCGCCCGTGCGTGACGTGCTGGCCGAGCTGCTGCAGTGGTGGGAGGCCGGCGAGACGGTCGGGGTCGGCACCGTGGTGGCGACCTTCCGCTCCGCGCCGCGCCCGCCGGGTGCCTCGATGCTGGTGGGCCCCGACGACACGGCCGTCGGATCGGTGTCGGGCGGCTGCGTCGAGGGCGCGGTCTACGAGCTCGCCCAGTCGGTCGTGGCGAGCGGCGCGCCCGTGCTCGAGCGCTACGGCGTCTCCGACGACGACGCCTTCGCCGTCGGCCTGAGCTGCGGCGGCATCCTCGACGTCTTCGTCGAGCCGGTCTCGCGCGAGACGTTCCCCCAGCTCGGCGAGGTGGTGGCCGACATCGAGGCCGGACGCCCCGTCGCCCTCGCGACCGTGATCGAGCACCCCGACCCCGACCGGGTCGGGCGGCGCCTGGTGGTGCGGCCGGAGGGCCCGGCGCAGGGCAGCCTCGGGTCCTCGCGCGCAGACGCCGCGGTCCACGACGACGCCCTCGGCCTGCTCGCCGCGGGCAGCAACGCGACCCTGATGTACGGCCCCGACGGGGAGCGGCGCGGCGAGGGGATGCGGGTGTTCGTGTGGGGGTTCGCCCCCAAGCCCCGGATGCTGGTGTTCGGGGCCATCGACTTCGCGGCCGCCGTGGCCAAGGTCGGCTCGTTCCTCGGCTACCACGTCACCGTCTGCGATGCCCGTCCCGTGTTCGCGACGACCTCGCGCTTCCCGGGCGCCGACGAGGTCGTCGTGGACTGGCCCCACCGCTACCTGCGGGCCGAGGTCGACGCCGGCCGCGTCGACCGGCGCACCGTGCTGGCGGTGCTGACCCACGACCCGAGGTTCGACGTGCCGCTGCTCGAGGTCGCGCTCCGCCTCGACGACGACGTGCGACCCGCCTACATCGGCGCCATGGGCTCGCGGCGCACCCACGAGGAGCGACTCGCCCGGCTCGTGGAGGCCGGTCTCGGCGACGCCGAGCTGTCGCTGCTGTCGTCACCGATCGGGCTCGACCTCGGCGCGCGCACACCCGAGGAGACGGCCGTGTCGATCGCGGCGGAGATCGTGGCGCGCCAGTGGGGCGGCTCGGGCGAGCGGCTCGCGTCCACCCGGGGCCGGATCCACCACGACGACTGACCGGACCCGGCGCCCGGCCGCGCCGATTGGTCGCCCACGCGCGCCTCGCCTACTCTCGACGGGATGTTTTTGCTGCCCCCGCTCCACCACGTCCTCGTCCGCCTGAGTGCCCTGGCCGCCACCGTCGTCCTGCTGGTCGCCGGGTCGATGATCGCCGGCTCCCCGGCGCAGGCACTCGAGGAGGCACGGCCACAGGCCGCCGACCGGGTCCCGGCCGGCCGCTTCAGCATGGCCACGCTCAACCTGAAGAAGGGCATGAAGGTCCGTGGCATGCGCCACGACATCGGCCGGGTGATGCAGAGCGGCGCCTCCGTGATCGGGTTCCAGGAGCGCCTCGCCAGCCGCCCCGCGCTGCGGGCGAGCCTGCCGAAGTCGTGGACGTTGCTCATGCCCAGCGGACCCACGGGCACCGACGACAACCCGATCGCCTTCGACAAGGACGTCTGGAAGCTGCAGCGCACCCGGTCCGCCCTCCTGACCGGCACCACCTGGCGGCGCCCGCAGACCGGGCGGACGGCGCACGACCAGTACGGCGTCGTGGCGGTGCTCCGCCACCGCGTCAACGGCCACGTCGTCCGTGCCGTGAGCTTCCACCTGCCCAACCACCTCCACAACCGCCGCACCGGCGGGCCCAACTACGCCAACCGCGCCGGCGTCGAGGCCATGTGGCGGATGGCGGCGCGGGTCCGCGAGCTGAAGCAGGACGCGCCCGAGCCGCACCAGTTCGTGGCGCTGTGCGACTGCAACGTCACCGAGAACCGCGACACCACCGACGACCTCGTCAAGGGGCGGATCACCAAGCCGCTGCGCCTCGAGACCAACTACAGCGCCACCGGCCGCACGGGCTCGGGCATCGACTACGTGATGGCCGAGCGCAGGGCGGACTTCCGGATCGACTCCTCCCGGACCTACCGCCACCTGGTCACCGACCACCCGGGCATCGTCGCCACCTTCACGCGCGCGCGCTGAGGCCCGGTGGCGCGGGCGTCGCACGACGACTACGGGCCGACGCCCACTCCGGCCTCCACCACCCCCTCGACGTAGCCGGACGACCAGGCGACCTGCTCGTCGACCCGGCGACCGAGCGCCAGCGCCGCCTCCACGTGTCGCGGCTGGTCGCCGACAGCGACGTGATCGACGCTCGGGAGACGCTCGCCGACGGCGCGTGCCAGCCGAACGCCCTCCGGGGACAGGTGCGGGCCGGTCTCCGTGGTCCGCGTGCCCCTGCGGGTGAGGGAGTGTCGCGGGACGATCAGGACTTCATCCAGTCGGACTGTACGGCGTCGGAGGGTCGCGCAGGCGGTCGTCCAGCGAGCACGGCACGGAGGTCGTTCGGTGCGCTGACTGGGTGTGTCCCTCGCTCAGGCGCCGCTGGGACCCGTATGCCGTAGCCCCACATCATGCTGATCACATCACCGGCGACCGCGATGTCCAGACCGTGTGAGTCCTCGCCAGAGGGTGTGGCTTTGTCCGCACCCGATGGACTCTCCGCAGCAAAGTACGCACCATCCGGGTAGTTCGTTGGGGCTCATGACGATCTCAACGGTGCGACTCGTGCCTGAATCGTCCACGTAGGAGACCTCGATGCCCCCGGGCCCCTCCCGCGGGGACGCCCACGTCTCCAGCGACGCCAGTAGTCGGTCCCACGCGGGCACGTAGTTCATTTCCTCAGCATCTCAAGCCGAACCGAGCCACCTGTGCTCTTGCCCCCCAGCAGGTGCGAGGCGGACATCCCAGCATCGGTGCGCTTTCAGGCGGTTGGAGC
Organism: Nocardioides sp. Z35_8; assembly: GCF_059621125.1. NCBI lineage: Bacteria > Bacillati > Actinomycetota > Actinomycetes > Propionibacteriales > Nocardioidaceae > Nocardioides > Nocardioides sp. Z35_8. Next base: position 1,638,957 of record NZ_JCAQIE010000001.1, read on the forward strand.
TGCGCCGGCAGGTGGCGGAGTGACGTGTGGTCGATCCCTCAGGCCGGGTGCTCGCTGTCCGCTGCGGTCGCCTCCCAGGCATGCCCGTCCGGGTCGGTAACGACGGCTGTGTATCCCCAGGGTCTGGCTTCGGGGGCTGAGATGGATGTTGCCCCGACAGCGACCGCCGTTCGGTGCCAGGAATCGACGTCGGAACGGTCTGTCAGCTCGAGACTGAGAATGCACTCACTCGCGGTAGGTGGGCTGATTGGCCGACCGTTGAGGACGTAGCGAAAGCCGTCAGTCGGAACCAGAATGACAGCGAATCCCTGGACGTCGATGACCAGCGGCTCGGGCACCCCATCGTCGGCTGTTGTGCCGGGAGTGTCCAGGCCGAGGTCACGGTAGAACCGGTACGACCGCTCGCGGTCGGCGATGGGTAGAGCGATTGACTTCATGGCATGAGTGTGGCTGAGCACCCGCGCGTCCGACTAGCGCCGGAGTGACGCACTCGTCGCGGCCAGATCCGGGCGAGCGTAGCCGTCCTCAACGCGGGGTGCTCTCAACGAGTCGTCGCAACACTTCCTGAGTCAAGGAGGTCGCGATGGCACGTCAGGGCTATCAACGGTTGTCGCCTGCCGACATCGACGAGATCTGGAAGCGTCTGCGATCCGGGCATCCGGTCAAGCCAACAGCTCGAGCACTGGGATTACCGACGAGCACGGTGCGGACTTACCTGATCCGATGCGGCGGGATCAGACCTGAGCCACGCCACCGCGGTGCGGGCCGGCTGAGCCTGGAAGAACGCGATGAGATCAGCCGTGGACTGGCGGCCGCGCAGTCGCTGCGGGTGATCGCCGCGGGTCTGGGCCGCTCCCCGTCAACGATCAGCCGCGAGGTGGCGAAGAACGGTGGCCGGCACCGGTACCGAGCCACCGTAGCCGAACAGGCCGCGGGGGCGAGGTCGACCCGTCCAAAGGCATGCAAGCTGGCCACGAGCCCAGCACTGGCTGGCATCGTGGCCGAGAAGCTGCAACTCCGCTGGTCACCCCAACAGATCGCCGGCTGGCTGAAGCTGACCTACCCCAACGATCCAGGGATGCACGTGTCGCACGAAAGCATCTACCGCACGCTGTTCGTGCAGTCACGCGGCGCGCTGCGCAAGGAGCTCACTGCCTACCTGCGTACCGGCCGGGTCATCCGCCGCTCACAGGGCATGCGGCTGCCCGATGGTCGTGGCGGTCGTCCCGGGATCGTGAACATCAGCGAGCGACCCGCTGAGGCCGACGACCGGGCGGTGCCCGGGCATTGGGAAGGCGACCTCGTCTTCGGCCGCGGCATGAGTCCGGTCGCCACCTTGGTCGAGCGGTCGACCCGCTACCTGTTGCTCGTCGGCCTGCCAGACGGGAACCACAAAGCCGACGCCGTTGCTGACGCCCTGGCGGCCGCGGTGCGACAACTTCCCCACCACCTGGCACGGTCGCTGACCTGGGACCAAGGCCACGAGATGGCCGAGCACAAACGGTTCACCCACCAGACCGGGATCCAGGTCTACTTCTGCGACCCCAAGTCACCGTGGCAGCGCGGCAGCAACGAGAACACCAACGGCCTGCTGCGCCAGTACCTGCCACGCAGGCTGGACTTCAGGACCCTCACCCAAGACGACCTCGACGCCATCGCACTCGAACTCAACGACCGACCTCGACAGACCCTCAACTTCAAGTCACCATCACAAGCACTAGCCGAGGTGTTGCACTGACCGCCTGAGCCCGCAGGCAGATCCGGATGTGTGAATGTGAGTCGCCCAAAGGCAGGACCACGGCGTGGGTGCCGTTCAGCGGCGGGCGCCCCGTCGCAGGATCGGGCGGTACATGAACCCGTGCACTCTCGACGAGAAGCCTGCCGCGAGCGAGGCGAATCCAAGTGCAGCGAACCCCACGCCAACCAGTGGTTCCCCACTCTGTACGCTCCACATACCGAGCGCGAGCCATCCAGCGCCGAAGAACAGGTCCAGGGCCTGCGGTCGCGTCATGGCGAGACAGTCCCACACCTGACTCCCCACGCCAAGCGTCGCTCCGCAGCCGCGACAATGCCCGCACCCTCACATCGGCAGATCCGGTAACTGGCGTCGCCAATAGGGACACACCCAGTGAGACGTGCCGGTGGCCCCGCTACCGGGTGGGTGGCGGGGTGTGGGGCGGGGTCATGGTCGGCGGGGGTGGGGGATGCCGGGCGGGTGGGGGTCGTCGACGATCCTCGTGGTGCCGGTGGGGTCGCGGCGGTAGCGGTGGCCGTGGGGGCTGGTCCACTCGAACGTGCCTGGCGCGGTGGTCGCGTAGCGCCAGGCGGTGTGGGTCTTGAGCCGGTGGTGCGACCGGCACAGGGCGGCGAGATTCTGCGTAGCCGTCGGCCCGGGCTGCGGTCTCCCGTCCGCGGCGGCGTCGTGGTCGAACTCGGTGACGTGGTCGATGTCGCAGCCGCGGGCGGGGCGGGTGCACCACGGGAACACGCAGGTGCGGTCCCGCAGGACGACTTGCTCCCGGATCCGGTCGGGGATCGCGTAGCCGGGCGCGGTGAGGTGGGCATTGAGGTCGATGACCGGCCTGATCGTGACCTTGGTGCGCGAGTCGGCGCACCAGCCGCGGATGTGGTCGAGCAGGACGAGCCGCTGGCCCTCCTCCAACCGGCCGGTCGGACCGAACACGGTGGTGTCGCAGATCGTGGCGTCGAGGTGAGCGTGGAGCACGACCTCCCGCGCGACCGGCAGGCCGTCATCGGTCCGCGTCGCTGTGGTGGTCCGGGTGCCCTGGTGGTGGAGGTCGAGGGCGGTCTGGGTGCGGGCGAGGTCACCGAGGGCTGCGGCCCGTCGCGCGTCGAGCGGCTCGGGTGAGCCGAGCGCGGCCAGGGTCGCGGCGCCGTGCGCGAGCGCGCGGTCGAGGTCGAGGGCGTCGGCGAGGTCGAGCTCGGCCTCGAACGTCATGGTGCCGGCGAAGTGCACGTGCTGGTCATGCAGCGTCGCGTGACGGGGGTCGTCGTCGAGGTAGCCCTCCTCGGGGTCGGAGGCCGGGTCGGGGGCGGCGAGGTCGAACCGCTTGATGGTCTCGGCGACCAGCCGGTCCAGCTGGGCCGGCCCGATGCGGCCGGCGACGGCGGCGACCTGCGCGTCCACGAACGCCGCCGCCTCACGCGTCAGGGACGGGGTGGTGTGGATCGTGGCCTCGGCGACCGCCCGCGCCCGCCACGCCGGCACCCTGCCGGCGTGGACCTGCGCCCACAACCGCGGCAGCCGGTGGCGCAGCTCGAGGGCGTGGCCGATGAGCCGCTTCGCCGACACCGTCGAGACGCCAAGCACCGAGCCGAGCTCGGCGACGCAGAACTCCGCGACCAGCGGCGTGCCCTCGCCCGCGATGGGCTCCTCGTGCTCACAGCCGGGCACGGTGAACGACGCCGCGTGGTGGATCGACTCCGGCGGGTGCAGGTCGGCCCACTGGGCGGCGAGCACGAGCTGGTCGGCCGCGGCCCGCTCCTCGACGAGGCGACGCTCGCGGATCGCACGCAGCACACCGGCGGCGGTGAGCTCCTCGACCCCACCCGCGTGCGGCACTGCCAGCATATCGATCATGTGTTCGATTATACTCTCCGTCGCCGACGATGACCATGCCGCGCGCTCGACCCGTTGATGTCCGACCGACACGGCGGTCCGGCCCCCTGTGATCGCGATCACGCGGGGGCTAGGTTGGCCGCGACCACCGGGAGCCGCCATGACCAGCGATGACCTGCACGCCCGACGCGTGGACGCCGTGCGCGCCTGGACCCGCTTCGTCGAGGCCGGCGACGCCGACGCGGTCCGTCCGGAGATCCTGCGCAGCTGGGAGCTGTCCGGAGTCGTGTCCCCCGACGTGACGCAGGCCCCGCTCGACGACGAGGGCGACACCGCCGAGCTCTGGAACGCCTCCCCGCTGCAGACCGCCGTCACCCGCGTGCAGGACGAGCTGCGGCGCACCGCCGAGGACGGCGACCTCGTCATCGCGGTCACCGACGACCAGACCCGGATCCTGTGGACCTACGGCGGACGGGTGATGCGCCGCAAGGCCGAGACCGTCAACTTCGTGCCCGGCGGGCGCTGGGACGAGCGCAGCGTCGGCACCAACGCGCTCGCGATCGCGGGTCGCACGGCCGCGCCCGCGATGGTCTTCAGCGCCGAGCACTACGCGGAGGTCGTGCACAACTGGGTCTGCTGGGCCGCGCCGGTGTTCGACCCCGCCACGGGGCGGCCGCTGGGCGTGATCGACCTGTCGACGACGTGGGACCGCAGCCACCCCATCGGCCTCGCGACGGCACGGGTGATGGCCCGGCTCATCGAGGGCGCGCTGCCCGCCGACCGGCGTACGACGCTCGCCGGGGACGCGGCGCCGGCCGAGCCCGGCCTCACCCTCACCCTCCTCGGCACCGCGCAGGTGTGGCTCGACGGCCAGCGCCTGCTGCTCAACCGGCGCCAGACCGAGATCCTGGCGCTGCTGGCCCTGCACCCGTCTGGCCTGTCGGTCGAGCACCTCCACGCGCTCCTCTACGGCGACGCCTCGGTGACCACCTCGACGCTCAAGGCCGAGGTCTCCCACCTGCGTGCCGCCCTGTCGGGCCAGCTCTCCTCGCGCCCCTACCGGCTCACGATGCCGGTGGCCACCGATGTCGAGGAGGTGCAACGGCTGCTGCGTCGCGGCGAGGTGCGTGCCGCGGTCCGGGCCTACGGCGGCGACCTCCTGCCCGGCACCGACTCGCCCGCGCTGGTGCAGATGGGCGACTACCTCGCCGTCAGCGTGCGCGAGGCGCTGCTGGCCACCCCCGACCCCGACGCGGTCCTGCGCTACAGCGAGCTCGCGCCGTACGACACCGCCGTGGTCGAGGCCTGCCTCGCCGCGCTCCCGGTGCACCACCCCGTCGCCCCGCTGCTCAAGGGCCGGCTCGCCAGCGCCCGCTGAGACCAGCCCCACGTCGAGGCGGTGCCCACCGACGTCGAGGTCGGCAAGGGCGGGTGGCTCTCCGTCACCCTCCTGGCCGGTGGGCCCGAGGACGGCAGCACCGGCGCCCCGGGGCCGGCTGGTCCACGCCGACCAACCGGGTGCCAACCCGGCCCGACCTAGCGTCGGCGCCGAGTGACCCACCTCACACGCACGGAGGCGCCGCATGACCAGGATCCAACTCACCGTGGACGGAGCGGCGGTCTCCGACGACGTCGAGCCCAGGATGCTGCTGGTGCAGTACCTGCGCGAGCGGCTCGGCAAGACCGGCACCGTGATCGGGTGCGACACCTCCAACTGCGGGGCGTGCACCGTCCACCTCGACGGCACGAGCGTGAAGTCGTGCAACGTGCTCGCCGTGCAGGCGGCCGGGCGCACCGTCACCACGATCGAGGGGCTCGCCGACGCGGCCGAGGGCGACCTGCACCCGGTGCAGGAGGCCTTCCGGGAGTGCCACGGCCTCCAGTGCGGCTTCTGCACGCCGGGGATGATCATGCAGGCCGTCGACCTGCTCGCCGAGAACCCGCAGCCCACCGAGGAGGAGGTGCGGCTCGGCATGGAGGGCAACCTCTGTCGCTGCACCGGCTACCACAACATCGTCCGCAGCGTCCTCCACGCCGCCGGCCAGACGGCGGCGGGTGAGCCCGCATGAGCACCACGCAGGACCGCCCCGCGGTCGAGATCGGCAGGGACCGGCGCCGCAAGGAGGACCAGCGGCTGATCACCGGTCGCACCCGCTGGACCGACAACATCACGCTGCCGGGGATGCTCCACCTCGCGATGGTGCGCAGCCCCTTCGCCCACGCGCGGATCGTCTCCGTCGACGTCGAGGCCGCCAAGGCCTCGCCCAACGTGGTCACCGTGCTGAGCGGCAAGGACTTCGGTGAGGAGCTCGGCGCCTGCATCAACGCCTGGCCGATCACCCCCGACCAGAAGACGCCGGCCCACTCGCCGATGCCCGCCGACCGCGTGGCGTTCGCCGGCGAGGTGGTCGCGGTCGTGGTCGCCCGCAGCGCCGCCGAGGCGCGCGACGCCGCGGAGCTCGTCGACGTGGAGTACGACGAGCTGCCCGCCGTCGTCGGCATCAAGAAGGCATTGGCGGACGAGGTCCTCGCCCACCCCGACCTCGGCACCAACAAGTCGGCCCTGTGGGTCTTCGACTCCCAGGAGGCCGGGACCGGCAGCGACGTCGAGGCGGCCATCGCCGAGGCCCGCACCAGCGGCATCGTCATCGAGCGCGAGTACCGCCAGCAGCGGCTGATCCCCGCCTTCATGGAGCCGCGCAGCGTCGTCGTCGACCCCACGGGCGAGCAGCTCACCATGTGGTCCGCGACGCAGATCCCGCACATCTTACGGTTCGCCCTGGCCGCCACCACCGGCGTGCCCGAGTCGAAGATCCGGGTCATCGCCCCCGACGTCGGGGGTGGCTTCGGCGGCAAGCTGCAGACCACGCCCGAGGAGTGGATCGCCTGGGCCGTGGCGCGACGGCTGGCCAAGCCGGTCAAGTACACCGAGACCCGCAGCGAGAGCCTGATGGCGGCCCACCACGGCCGCGACCAGGTGCAGACCCTGACCCTGGCCGCGGACCGCGACGGCCGGGTCACCGGCCTGAAGGTGCACCTCGACGCCGACCTCGGCGCCTACGTCGCGATCGTCGGCGGCGGCGTGCCGGTGCTCGGCGCGTTCATGTTCAACGCGATCTACAAGTTCCCCGCCTACCGGTTCGAGTGCCAGACGGTCCTGACCAACACCACGTTCACCGACGCCTACCGCGGCGCGGGCCGACCCGAGGCGACCTACGCGGTCGAGCGGCTGATGGACGAGCTCGCCGCGGAGGTCGGCGTCGACCCGCTCGAGATCCGCGAGCGCAACTGGATCACCCACGAGGAGTTCCCGTTCACCACCGTGGCCGGGCTCGAGTACGACAGCGGCAACTACGAGGCCGCCACCGCCAAGGCCCGGGAGTCGTTCGGCTACGACGCCCTCCGCGCGGAGCAGCGCGAGCGCCGCGAGCGCGGCGACCGGGTGCAGCTCGGCATCGGCGTGTCGACCTTCACCGAGATGTGCGGACTCGCCCCGAGCCGGGTGCTCGGCAGCCTCGACTACGGCGCCGGCGGCTGGGAGCACGCGAGCGTGCGGATGCTCGCCACCGGCACGGTCGAGATCGTCACCGGAGCCAGCGCGCACGGCCAGGGCCACGAGACGGCGTTCAGCCAGATCGTCGCCGACCGCCTGGGGGTCCCGTTCGAGGACGTCGAGGTGCTGCACGGCGACACCCAGATCGCCCACAAGGGCCTCGACACCTACGGCTCGCGCTCGCTCGTCGTCGGCGGCGAGGCGCTGGTGCGCGCCGTCGACAAGGTCGTGGAGAAGGCCAAGCACCTCGCGGCACACCTGCTCGAGGCCAGCGCGGACGACCTCGACTACGCCGGCGGCCGCTTCTCCGTGCGCGGCACCGACCAGGGGGTGTCGATCCAGGAGCTCGCGACCGCGGCCTTCGCGGCGCACGACTACCCCGAGGACATGGAGCCGAGCCTCGACGCCGACGCGACCTTCGACCCGGTCAACTTCAACTACCCGCACGGCACCCACCTGTGCGCGATGGAGGTCGACACCGAGACCGGTGCGGTGAGGATGCGCAAGTACACCTGCTGCGACGACATCGGCACGATCATCAACCCGCTGATCGTCGCCGGGCAGGTGCACGGCGGCCTGGTGCAGGGGATCGCGCAGGCGCTGTGGGAGGAGGCCGTCCACGACGAGTCGGGGACGCTGGTGAGCGGGTCGTTCGTCGACTACCTGCTGCCGACGTCGGCCGACACGATCTCCTTCGACGTCGTGCACACCGACGAGCCCAGCGTGTGCACCACCAACTCGCTCGGCACGAAGGGCGTCGGCGAGGCCGGCACCATCGCGTCCACGCCGGCGGTCGTCAACGCCGTCGTCGACGCCGTTCGACACCTCGGCGTCGCCGACGTCCAGATGCCGTGCACGCCCGAGCGCGTGTGGCGCGCGATCCAGGACAGCAGGGAGGGCGGGGCCACCGAGACGCCCCCCGACGCGATGCCCCACTTCCAGGAGGGCGCGCTCAACCAGGACCCCACCTCCGGGGAAGGAGCAGCCCAGTGATCCCGGTGCAGTTCGACTACCTCGCCCCGACCTCGGTCGAGGAGGCGCTGGCCGCGCTCGGCCGGCACGGCGACGACGCCAAGATCCTGGCCGGCGGGCAGAGCCTGCTGCCGGTCCTGCGGATGCGGCTCAACGCCCCGGAGGTCGTCATCGACCTCGGCGGCATCTCCTCGCTGCGGGGCATCCGCGACGACGGCGACGCCATCGTGATCGGCGCGATGACCACCCACCACGACGTGCGCGACCATGCCCTGGTCAAGGAGCACGCCCTGCTGCTGTCGAAGGCGGCGGCCGAGGTGGCCGACTCGCAGATCCGGCACCGCGGCACCTTCGGCGGGGCGCTGGCGCACGCCGACCCTGCCGGCGACCTCGGCGCGCCGGCGCTCGCGCTGGGCGCCCGGTTCGTCATCGCCGGCCCCGGCGGCACCCGCACGGTCGAGGCCGACGACTTCTTCGTCGACCTCTTCGAGACCGCGATCGGCGAGGACGAGATCCTCACCGAGGTGCGCATCCCCAAGCACACCGGTTGGGGCGCCCACTACGAGAAGTTCGTCCGGGTCGCCCACCAGTGGCCGATCGTGGCGGTCGCCGCGACGGTCCGCGGGTCGATCGACGAGGCGAAGGTCGGCCTGACCAACATGGGCTCCACCCCGCTGCGCGCCCGCGCCACCGAGGCGGCGCTGGCGGGCGCGACCGCCACCGAGGACGGCGTACGCGAGGCGGCGCAGCTCGCGTCGGAGGGCACCAGCCCGCCGTCGGACCTCAACGGCGCGGCCGACTACCGGCAGCACCTCGCCCGTGTGCTCACCGGCCGGGCGGTGCTCACGGCGGCGGGGTCGTAGGCGTGGAGCTCAGCCACCGCTTCACCGTCCCGATCGGCGTCGAGGAGACCTGGGCGCACTTCAACGACATCGCCTCGGTCGCCGAGTGCTTCCCGGGCGCGCAGGTCACCGAGGCCGACGAGGAGTCGTTCGCCGGCTCGGTGAAGGTCAAGCTCGGCCCGATCGCCCTGCTCTACAACGGCAGCGGCACCTTCGTGGAGAAGGACCCCGCGGCCCACCGCTTCGTCGTCGAGGCCAAGGGCAAGGACAAGCGGGGCAACGGCACCGCCGGCGCGACCGTGACGGTCTCGATGGACGACGCCGGGGGGTCCACCGACGTCTCGGTCGCGACCGACCTGTCGATCACCGGCAAGCCGGCGCAGTTCGGGCGCGGGGTGATGCAGGACGTCTCCGACAAGCTGCTCGGCCAGTTCGTCGCCTGCCTGGAGCAGCGGCTCGCCGAGCCGGAGGTGGCCGAGCCGGCACCAGAGGCGGCGGCCGAGCCGGCTCCCCAGCCGGCGGTGGTGCCACCCGTGCCCCAGGAGCCGGAGCCGGAGCCGGAACCCGAGCCGGAACCCGAGGCGCTCGACCTCGGCAGCACGGTGCTCCCGGTGCTCGCCAGGTCCTACTGGAAGCAGGCGCTCGCGGTGGTCGTCGGCCTGCTGGTGCTGCGCCGGCTGCTCGGCCGGCTGCTCGGGAGGTAGGGGCTCAGAACACGTTGAGCGGGCGGTACTGGACCGAGATCCGCGGCCCGGCGTGGGCGACCTTGGGCACCGCGTGCTCCCACGTGCGCTGGCACGAGCCGCCCATCACCACGAGGTCGCCGTGGCCCATGGTGAGGGCGATCGACGCGCCACCGCCCCGCGGGCGCAGCAGCAGGCGCCGCGGGTCGCCGACGCTGACGATCGCGACCATGGTGTCGGCCGCGCGGCCGCGGCCGATCGTGTCACCGTGCCACGCGACGGAGTCGCGGCCGTCGCGGTAGTAGCAGCAGCCGGCGCTCACGAACGGCTCGCCGAGCTCGGGCAGGTAGTGCTCGCTCAGCTCGGCGCGGGCCTGCGCGAGCGCCGGGTGGGGCAGGGGGTCGGCGGCGAGGTAGGTGTGGACCAGCCGTGGCACGTCGACCACCGCGTCGTACATCTCGCGCCGCTCGGCGCGCCAGGGCACCCGCTCGACGAGGGCGCTGAAGACGTCGTCGGGCGCGGCGAGCCAGTTGCGCTGGACGTCGACCCAAGCGCCGCGGGAGAGCTGGCGGCGCTCGGGGGCGAGCCCCGCGTGCTCGGCGGGGGCGTCGGCGAAGAGGGACGTCTGGAAGTCCACGAGCACGACGATACCCCATGGATCGAACACGCGTTCGAACATCAAGAAATCGTCAAGGCTTCGCCGTGGTCTGGCTCAAAGGGGAGACGCCGATCCGGCCCAGTCCTAGCCTGAGACGCATGGATCAAGTGGACCTGGCAGTCCCGCGTCAGCGGGCGCTGAAGCACGTCCAGGTCCGCGAGCACGTGCGGGGCCTGATCGAGGCCCAGCCCCCCGGCTCGGCAGCACCGTCCGAGCGCGAGCTCGTGGCCCGCTTCGGCGTCGCTCGGATGACCGTGCGCCAGGCGCTCGACGCGCTCGTCGCCGAGGGCCTGCTCGAGCGCATCCCGGGACGCGGCACCTTCGTCGCCCAGCCACCCAAGCCCGCGGGGCGGCTCACGTCCTTCACCGAGGAGATCCGCCGACGCGGGATGCTGCCGGAGTCGCAGACGCTGCTCGCACGCGTGGAGCAGGCCGGGCCCGGCGTGGCCCGCGCCCTCGACATCTCACCCGGCGACCCCGTGCTCCACTGGCGCCGCCTGCGCCGCGCCGACCAGGCCATCGTGTGCGTCGAGGACGCCTACCTCAACGAGGTGCTGCTTCCCGGCTTCCTCCAGCACGGCACCCCGACCAGCCTCTACGAGGCGCTCGCCGCCCGCGGCCTGCGTCCGACCGAGGTCGAGGACTCGATCAGCGCCGACCGGGCCAGTGCCGAGGAGGCGGCGGTCCTCGAGATCACCGAGGGCGACCCGGTGCTGCGCCACGCCCGCCGCGCGGTCTCCGAGGGCCGCATCGTGGAGGTCTCGCGCACCTGCTACCGCCACGACCGGTTCACGGTCTACCTGCAGCTCACCGACCGCTGAGACCGGCGAGCTCCCGCTCCAGGTTGGCCCGGGCGGCGTCCTCCCACAGCTCGCGCGCCTGCGGCGTGGCGAAGAGGTGCGCGCGCCCGACGAGGTCGCGCAGCACCGCCGCCCGGCCGGCGCGGAAGTCGTCGTCGCCGACGTGCGCGAAGTCGGCCCGCACGCCCGCCGCGTAGGAGTCGTAGCGCGCCCGCGGGGCGGCCAGGATGCCCAGGTCGGCGTCGCTGAGCGCCGCGCCGGCACCGTCGCCGGGCCGGGGCCTGTGGTGCACGGTCAGGCGCACCAGCCGGGCCACCTCCCCGGCGTGGGCGGCGGGCAGGGCGCGCTCGGCCCACGCGGCGGAGCGCTCCTCGTCGTCGGGGGCGCCGTCGTAGACCGCGTCGTGGAACCACGCGGCGAGCCGGGTCGTGACGGGGTCGAAGGTGGCGCCCGCCCCGGCGAGGCGGTCGAGCCGGTCGAGCACCTCGTCGAGGTGCAGCAGGTCGTGGTAGCCCGGGCGGTCCCACGCCGCGAGCAGCTCGTCGCGCAGCGCCTCGTGGTGGGGCAGGGGCCAGCGCGCCGCGAGGCTCACCGCGCCGTCGCCGCCTGCAGCTCCCGGGCCTCGGCGTGGCCCGAGGCCATCGCCCACCGGATGGCGCGGGTGGCCGCGGCGCCCAGCACCCGGTTGGTGACGGGCGGCACCGGCGGGAGGCGCAGCTCGCGGCGGGCGTCCGCGGGCAGGAGCCCGATCGCGGCCGTGGCGAGCGAGAGGTAGCCCGGCCGCGCGGCCAGGGGCAGGTCGGGGTGGAGCAGCAGGAAGCGGATCGCCTCCTGGGCGGCCGGGGTGCCGCGGAGCTCGGGACCGTAGGCCGCCAGCGTCGCGCGCAGGTCGTCCTCCGACCGCGGGGCGTCGACGACGCCGAGGTGCTCGGCCGCGACGGCGGCCTGGGCGACGTACAGGTCGCGCTCGGCGCCGACGAGCCGACGGTGGCCGTAGCGGTCGTGCGCGACGAGGAAGCTGTCGATCTCCGCGGCGTGCACCCAGCCGAGCAGGTGGGGGTCGGAGGCGGCGTAGGGCGTGCCGTCGGGCAGGGTGCCGGTCACCGACTCGTGCGCGCGCTGGACGGCGCGGATCATCTGCAGGGCGTCCTGCTCGGCGCCGAACGTCGTCATCGCGATGTAGGTCGACACCTGCGCGAGCCGCCCCCACATGTCGCCGCGGTAGCCCGAGTGGTCGGCCACGCCCTGCATGGCGGCCGGGTGAAGCGACTGCAGCATGATCGCGCGGATGCCGCCGACGAACATCGAGGCGTCGCCGTGGACGCGGCCGATCGGGGAGCCGGGCTCGAACCAGCGCGGTCCGGGCGTGCCGTGCACGCGCCGCCGGTTGCGTGGGCCGTCGGGCCCGGCCACCTTGCGGAAGAGCTCGGCACCGAGGCGGTCGCGAAGGGTCACCCCGCCGAATCTAGCCACGGCCGCGAAAAGCCGGGCCGTCGTCAGGCGTCGGCCGGGAGGTCGCCGGCGTCGACGATCCGGTAGGCGTAGCCCTGCTCGGCGAGGAACCGCTGGCGGTTCTGCGCGAAGTCGGCGTCGACCGTGTCGCGGGACACGATCGTGTAGAAGTGGGCGCTGCGCCCCTCGGTCTTGGGCCGCAGCAGCCGGCCGAGGCGCTGGGCCTCCTCCTGCCGCGAGCCGAACGACCCGCTCACCTGGATCGCCACCTCGGCCGAGGGCAGGTCGATCGAGAAGTTGGCGACCTTGCTCACGACGAGCAGCCCGATCTCACCGGAGCGGAACGCGTTGAAGAGCCGCTGTCGCTCCTTGACCGGCGTCTCGCCCTTGATCACGGGGGCGTCGAGCATCTCGGCGAGCTCGTCGAGCTGGTCGATGTACTGCCCGATCACCAGGGTCGGCTGGCCCGCGTGCTGGTGCACCAGGCGGCGTACGACGTCGAGCTTGGCGTGGGTGCACGAGGCGAGGCGGTAGCGGGTGTCGGGGTCGCTCGTCGCGTAGGCCAGCCGCTCGCCGTCGGGGAGGCTGACCCGCACCTCGACGCAGTCGGCCGGCGCGATCCAGCCCTGCGCCTCGATGTCCTTCCAGGGGGCGTCGTAGCGCTTGGGCCCGATGAGCGAGAAGACCTCGCCCTCGCGGCCGTCCTCGCGCACCAGCGTCGCGGTGAGGCCGAGGCGGCGACGCGCCTGCAGGTCGGCGGTCATCCGGAAGATCGGCGCCGGCAGCAGGTGCACCTCGTCGTAGACGATGAGGCCCCAGTCGCGGGCGTCCAGCAGCTCGAGGTGCGGGTAGACGCCCTTCCGCCTGGTGGTCAGGACCTGGTAGGTCGCGATGGTGACCGGGCGGACCTCCTTCACCGAGCCGGAGTACTCGCCGATCTCGTCGGCGGTGAGCGAGGTGCGCGCGACGAGCTCGTCCTTCCACTGCCGCGCGCTCACGGTGTTGGTGACGAGGATGAGCGTGGTCGCCCGCGCCTGCGCCATCGAGGCCGCGCCGACGATGGTCTTGCCCGCGCCGCAGGGCAGCACGACGACGCCGGAGCCGCCGTCCCAGAACGACTCGGCCGCCTCGCGCTGGTAGGGCCGCAGGGTCCAGCCGTCCTCGGCGAGGTCGATGTCGTGCGCCTCGCCGTCGACGTAGCCGGCGAAGTCCTCGGCCGGCCAGCCGAGCTTGAGCAGCGCCTGCTTGAGGTTGCCGCGCTCGCTGGGGTGGACCGCGACGCTGTCGTCGTCGATCCGGGCGCCGATCATCCCGGCGACCTTCTTGGCGCGCAGCACCTCCTCCAGCACGGGCCGGTCGGTGGACGACAGCACCAGGCCGTGGACGGGGTGCTTCTCCAGGCGGAGCCGGCCGTAGCGGCCCATCGTCTCGGCCACGTCGACCAGGAGCGCGTGCGGCACGGCGTAGCGCGACCAGGTCAGCAGGGCGTCGACGACCTGCTCGGCGTCGTGACCGGCGGCGCGCGCGTTCCAGAGCCCGAGCGGGGTGAGCCGGTAGGTGTGGATGTGCTCGGGGGAGCGCTCGAGCTCGGCGAAGGGCGCGATCGCCTTGCGCGCCTCGGCGGCCGACGGGTGGTCGACCTCGAGCAGCAGCGTCTTGTCGGACTGGACGATGAGGGGACCGTCGTTCATCGGTGGCCTCGCGACCGGCTCATCCGGCGGCGGCCTTCTGGCGGGCGCGGAACGCGGCGACGTTGGCCCGCGACGAGCACCGGTCCGAGCAGTAGCGGCGCGACTGGTTGGGCGAGGTGTCGACGTAGACGTGGTCGCAGCGGGGCTCCGAGCAGGTGCCGAGCCGGGTCGCGCCCAGGTCGCAGACCAAGGTGGCCAGGCCCATCAGCGCCTCGCCGATGAGCAGCTCGGCGACCGACGCGGCACGGTTGGCGACGTGCATGTGGAGGTTGCCGGGGTCGTGGTCGGAGATCATCGGCGTCACCGGGTGCTGGGCGAGCAGGGCGTTGAGCGAGCTCACCACCAGCCGCACGTCGTCGACGTCGGAGGCCTCGAAGACCGGGCGCAGCTCGGCCTGGAACGCCTGCACGGACTCCACGTCGCCGGCGACCAGCGAGCGGTGCAGCCACGAGCGGTCGGCCAGGTGCTCGCGCAGCGCCTCCTCGTCGGGCAGCTCGGCGTTGACGAGCGCGGCAGCACGCTCGGCGTACCGGATGAAGTCCATGGTCCCAGTCTACGGACGCGATCACGCGGTGCGGACGCGTGTGATGCGGTGCACGGCGAACTCCCGCACGTCGTCGGCGCGGTGGTCGTAGGCCGAGAGCCGGCCGCCGTCGAGGCGTCGCGGGTCGACGACCCGCTCGCCGGTGGCGCCGTGGCTGTCGACGTAGCCGATGACGACCGTGCTGCCCGACTCGATCGCCTCGCGGAGCGCCGCCAGCGCCCCCGACGGCGTCGTCGTCGCCTCGGCGCTGCGCGGCCGGGACGACTCGGCCCGGTCGCCGGCACGGATGGCGGTCGCGACGGCCTGGACCTGCGCGGCCTGGCGCGCCTCGACCGCACCGGCGGGACGACGCCCGCGGCGCGCCCGGGCGCGCTGCAGGTCGGGTCGGCTCACCCGCACGGTGCCGTCGGCGGCCTCCACGACGGGCGCGGCGCCGAGCTCGCGCAGCCGCGGCAGGAGGACGTCGAGGGGGGACGTGGCGATCGCGACCGTCGGCGCGAGCAGGCGCAGGCCCAGGCTCCGCCCGCGCGGGTCGTGCACGAGTGCGGCCAGCGCCGCCTCGTCGTCGGCGCGCAGGAACGCCTCCGCGTGGCCGACGCGCACGCTGCCGAAGGTGCGCGCGACGTCGTCGACGAGGAACTCCAGTGGCTGCGGCACGGACGTCTGCGACACCGAGGTCAGGAAGTCGCGCACCTCCGCGCTGGACCACCCGGCATCGAAGCCGCGCCGCAGCGAGCCGGGGCTGAAGCGGTAGACCGTGGCGCCTCCCCGGGACTCGACGTCGGCGAGCAGGTGCAGCCGGCGGGCGACCTCGGTCTCGAGCGGGCCGGGCGCGACCGCGGTGAGGTCGGCCTGCAGCAGCACGTGGTCGACGGGCCGGGGCAGGTGGGGGTCGATCGCCGCGGCGGCCGCGGGCAGGTCGCCGGCCGCCACGTGCCGCCCGCTGGGCGGCAGCCCGCCCGCGCCGCTCACCCCGAGCGCGGCCGCCTCGGCCAGGGCGGCGGCGACCAGGTCGGAGAAGATCGTGGGCCGGCGCGGGCGCAGCCAGCCGATGCGCTGCACGAGCGAGGCGACGCCGGTGCCGACCGCCAGCACCTCGCCCTCGGGCACCTCGGCCAGCACCCGCAGGGCGAGCCGGCGCGCCTCCTCGGCGAGCCCGCTGGAGAGCTCGGGCGCGAGCGCGTTCCAGGCCTTGCCCGCCGCGTCGCGCGATCCCACGAGCGACGGCATCCGGCTGCTGGCCAGCCAGCCGCCGACCAGTCGGGCCCACCGCTCCGGCATCGGCAGGCCGGACCAGACGTCGAACTCGTCGGTCGGCAGCCACGCGGGGGTGCCGTCGCGGTCGGCCGCCTCGGCGACCAGGCCGGCCGCCAGGGCGACCTCGACGATCAGCGCGGCCCCGGCCTCGTCGACGTGGAGCTCACGCGCCACTGACTTGAGGTCGCGGACCGCCAGCCCGCCGCTGCGCAGGACGCTCGGCGGCTGCACGCCCCAGTGGTCGAGCAGCAGCTCGACGCGGCGGACGACGTCGAACGCCGCGCCGGCCGCGGTCCGTGCCACCAGGGCAGGGTCGCGGGGCGAGGTGGCGAGCACCGGCACGTCGTCCACCGGCTCGCGGGTGGTCCTGCCCCCGCGCAGCGCCAGGCCGACCTCGCCCGGCAGCACGACCGCGTCGCCCTCGCGGGGCACGAGCAGGCGCCGGCTCAGGAGCTCCTCGGCCGGCGAGCGGGCGTCGGCGGGGGAGGCGGTGCGGCGCGCCGAGCCGGTCGTGGCCTCACCTCCGTGCTCGTCGACGTGGTGCAGCAGCGCCGTCGCGGCCGGGGACAGCTCGGCGATCCGGGCGGCCACCTCGGCGGGGCTCGCCGGGTCGGGGCTCGAGGGCCGCAGGCCGCTGACCAGGCCGGGCATCCCGCGCATCGCGTCGGCCACGCCGGTGAGTGCGCGCACGCCGCCCGGTCCCTCCCAGGCCAGCGCCAGGTCGAGCAGTCGCTGGAGCGCCGCCGCCGTGCGCGCCTCGTCGGCGTTGACGATCGAGATCACGTCCGCCGAAGTGGTTTGACCTGCAACCAGAAGGGCATCAAGGACGAACAGCTCGAGTCGGTCCAGGCCGTCGAGGGCGCGGTGGATCGACGAACGAGTGGCAGCTCGCGAGGCCAGCTGCGAGGAATCCTGAGGGGCGGGTGTGGCGAGATCCGGACGGGCCCTGAGCAGCGCCACGAGACGCTCGTCGGGCCAGCTGCGCAGCTGGTCGGCGAGGGTACGTGCGGGTGTCGCCCGCTCTGAGCTGGACATCCCTTCTACGCTACTCGCCGGGTCGTCACCGCGGCCCCACATCTCGAGACGGGGCGAAGAGGGCCGACATGCTGGACGTTGATCTGCACCACGGGGCGTCGACGGACGTCGGGCGGGTGCGCAAGGTCAACGAGGACTCCTACCTCGTCGCGCCGCCCGTCTTCGTCGTCGCCGACGGCATGGGCGGCCACGCGGGCGGTGACGTCGCGAGCCAGATCGTGGTCGAGGAGTTCCAGAGGCTGGCCGAGGCCTACGACCCGCGCCGCGGCGCCGAGCTCGTGTCCGCGGCCTTCGCGCGGGCCCAGTCGCGGATCGTCGACTACGGCGACGCGCACCGCGCGCTCCACCCCGGCTGGCACGCCGGCACCACCGCCGTCGTGGCCGTGCTCGTCGACGACGCCGGGGTCACCAAGTGGCTCCTGGCCAACCTCGGCGACTCCCGGATCTACCGCATCGTCGACGGTCGCCTCGACCAGGTCAGCGTCGACCACTCGGTGGTGCAGGAGCTCATCGACGCCGGGCACATCACCGCCGAGCAGGCCTCGGTCCATCCGGAGCGACACGTCATCACCCGGGCGCTGGGCAGCCCCGAGGGGATCCGGCCCGACTTCTTCCTCCTGCCCCTCGGCTCGGTCGAGCGTCTCCTGCTGTGCAGCGACGGGGTGACCGGGATGATCGAGGACACGGAGATCGAGGGGATCCTCGACTCCGTCGACGACCCACGCGACGCCGCCGACACGCTGGTGCGGGCAGCCGTGGCGGCCGGGGGTCGCGACAACGCCACGGCGGTCGTCGTCGATGTGGTGGGATTGGTCAAGGACGCGACCTACGACTCCCAGCGCCAGCTGCAGAGTCTTGAATCCAAGCTGGGGGGACGACAGTGAGCACTGAGGCCAGGTTCGCACCGGGGGACTGGTACGCCGTGGTGGGAGACCGGGTGACGGTCCTGCTGCCGGGCAGCCAGCGCGGGCGCGTGGCCGGGTTGTGGGACCTCGCAGACTCCGGGGCCGGCGCCGACGCGCTGCTCGACGAGCTGCTCGCCGCCGGGCTCTCCTCGCTCGACCACTTCGCCCTCGTCGCCCACAGCGACGACGCGACGCGCCTGATCGTGCGCGGCGCGCCCACCGCGACGGTCGCCTCGGCCGGCGAGGACGAGATCGTGACGGCCGCACCCGGCGCCACCTGGGCCGAGCGGGTGCTCCCCGGGATCACCAGCGTGCGGGTCACCCTCACCGGCGAGGGCTCCGCCGACCACCCCCTCACCGCCGGGCTGGCCCGCGTGTCGGTGGTCGAGTTCGGTGCGCCGTCACCCGCCGAGGAGCCGGTCGCCGCCCCCGCACAGGAGCCCGACGTCGAGCAGCCTGCGCCCCTCGCCCCGGAGCTCCCCGTCCAGCCCGAGCCTCCCGCCGAGCAACCGGTCGAGCCCGCGGCGCCCGCCGAGCAACCGGTCGAGCCCGCGGCGCCCGCCGAGCCCCGTGTCGAGCCCGCCGCTCCCGCCGGTGACCTCCTCGCGTCTCCCGCCGCCGGGGCGCCGATGGAGTTCGGCGCTCCGGGCGACGACCCGACGCCCACCGGCGAGACCCCGGTCGTGGCCGACGACTGGTCCGACCGCGACGGCCAGACGCAGGCCGGGGACCGGGTCGCCGACTTCGACCGTCCGCCCGTCCCGGGCCAGGAGATGGCTCCCGACGTCGTCGCGCAGCCCGTCGCCTCGCTGGTCTTCTCCACCGGCGACGTCGTGGCCGTCGACCGCACCGTGCTGGTGGGCCGCGCCCCCGAGGCGCGGCGCTTTCCCTCCCACGAGCTGCCGCACGTCGTCACCGTGCCCAGCCCCCACCAGGAGATCTCCTCGACCCACCTCGAGATCCGCCCGGGTGCGGGGGCCGACCACGGCTCCGCGATCGCGACCGACCTGGGCTCCACCAACGGCACCGTCCTCGCCCAGCCCGGTCTCGACCCCGAGGACCTCAAGCCCGGCATCGCCGTCAGCCTGATCCCCGGCGCCGTCCTCGACCTCGGCGACGGTGTCACCATCCAGGTGACCAACCCCTGAGCAGCGCCCCGTGACCCACCACCCCCACTCCCTGACCTACCCCGTCGCCGAGCTCGACCGACGCTTCGTCGCGTTCGCGATCGACCGGCTCCTCGCCTGGGGCCTCATCGCCGCCGTCGGCGTCGTGACCGCGCTCGTGGTCTCCGACGACCCGTGGACGGTGGTGGGCGCGGTCGCCGGCGCGACCGCGCTGCTGTGGCTCGTCCAGGCGGTGGTGCTCGGCGTCAGCGGCACCTCGCCCGGCAAGGCGCTCACCGGGCTCCGGGTGGTGCACCACGGCACCGGCACCCCGATCGGCGTCGGGCCGGCCCTCCTGCGCCAGCTCGTGCTGGGGGCGGCCGGGCTCCCGACGTTCGGCATCGGCGTGGCCACCCTGGCCTGGACGGCCGTGGAGGACCGCGGCCGGCAGCGCCGCGGCTGGCACGACCACCTGGCGCACACCGTGGTGGTCGACGTACGCCCGGCCGACGAGGCCGACGACGCGTCGGTCCAGGAGGCCCCGCGCCACATCGTCAACCTCACCGCGATGCGACTGGTGCCGGCTCCGCCGGTGGAGCCGGTGCGCACGCCGGAGCGACCCGAGCACTCGACGCGCCGCCCTGCGCTCCCCGCCGACCCGACCGCCCCCGCCCCCGCCCCCGCCCACCGGTCCCAGTCCCAGCCGCAGCAGCCGCAGCCGGTGCAGCAGGCGCGGTCCGCGCCGCCGCAGTGGGCGCCGGCCCCGGTCCAGCCCGCCCAGCAGCCGGTCCAGCAGCCGGTCCCGGTGCCGCCCCGGCCGCCCGCCGCCGCGGCGATGCCGCCGGCCCCCGCGCGCTGGCGGGTGCACTTCGACAACGGCGAGAGCTTCGTGATCGCCGGGCTCGCGCTGGTCGGGCGTCGTCCCGAGCCGCGAGCGGGCGAGCAGGTGGCCCACCTGGTCCCGCTGTCCTCGGCCGACATGTCGGTCTCCAAGACGCACGCCCAGTTCGGCCCGGCATCCGACGGCACGCTCGTCGTCATGGACCGGGGGTCCACCAACGGCACGGTGCTCGTGCGCCAGGGTGTCTCGCGCCAGCTCGCCCCGGGCAAGCCCGCCGCGCTCGTCGACGGCGACAAGGTCGTCTACGGCGACCGCGAGATGGTCGTCTCCCGGGAGGGCTGAGCCCGTCCCCGCCGTCGTCGCGGCGGGCGGTGCGTCAGCGGGTCAGGGCGACCGGCACGCGGGTCACGCCCCCACGGGCGCCGCGCCACACGAGCATGCCGTCGTCGAGCTGGCCCGGCGTGACCGGCCCGGTGACGGTGACGGTGAAGTCGGCCGACTCGCCGGGGGCGAGGCGTACGGCGAGCGGCTGCACGCGCACGCGGTGGGAGGAGAAGCCGCGGGCCGTCACCGAGAAGTACTCCGGGCGGGTGCCGATGTTGGTCACCGTGCGCACCGCGCGCTGGCGACGCGCCGGCATCAGCACCGAGCTGGTGTTGAGCCGCGCGAGCAGGTGGCGGCGCAGCGCACGACGCCACTCCTGCGGTGCGACGTCGAGGGCGAGGTGGGCGGTCGGGGCCTGGCTGGGGAGGGCGCCGGTGCCCTGCGCGAGCGGGGAGGCGCCCGGGACGGGACGGGCCGACGTCACGAGCAGCGACCGGACGACCGCTGCCGACCGCTCGGGGTGCCGGGCCCGCACCAGCGCCGCGAGGCCGGCGGCGTGCGCGGTGGCGGCGGAGCTGCCGCTGAAGACGCCCCAGCTGCGGCCGGTGGACTCCGGCAGCGCGCCCAGCACAGCATCGCCGTCGGCGACGGCGTCGGGCTTGAGGGTGACGCCGCGCGGGTCACCCGAGGCGCTCCACCGGGCCGTGCGGCGGGTGCCGGGCCGTCCGGCGTCGCGCGCCATGCTCACCCGGGCGTCGGGGTGCCGGGCCACCCACCGGCTGAACGAGCGCCCCGCCCGCGCGGGGAGGTGGACGGTCGGCACGGCGTGGAGGTCGGCGGTGATCGCGCCGGGACGCCGGTTGACGAGCACCATCGCCCGACCTCCGGCCTGCGCGACCGACTCGGACTTGTCGATGCGGCCGATGGCGCCGCGCTCGCACACCACGATCCGGTCGGCCACGAGGCGGGAGTCGAGGGCGCCGAGGCGGCACTGGGCGGCCGCCCGGCGCGACACGTCCGGGGCTGCCGCGCGCCGCGCGAGGACGGCGCGCGCGCTCACCCGGGAGGGCCGGCCGCCGCCGGTCCAGGAGCGGCCGTCGGGCAGCGTGACCCGGCCGCGGGACATCCGGCCCACCGCGGAGCCGACCGTCGTCACCCACGGCCCTGCGTGGGCGGCGTAGGCCGAGCCGCCGGTGTTGCCGGAGGCGCCGACGACCACGATGTCGGCCTCGGCGGCGCCCAGGAGCGCGAGCTGGAGGATGTCGATGCCCTCCCCGCCGGACAGGGCGAGGCTGAGCACGTCGACGCCGTCGGCCACGGCGGCGTCGACCGCGGAGACCACGTCGGCGGTGGAGCAGCCGTCGTCGGCGGGGTCGGGCGCGCCCCAGCAGGCCTTGTAGGCGGCGATCCGCGCCTGCGGGGCGACCCCGCCGAAGAAGCCGGCGTCCCGCTGGTCGACCCGGACGCTGACGCCGGCGTTGCCGGCCGCGACGGAGGAGACCTGCGTGCCGTGACCGAGGGTGTCGAGGGCCGAGAGCGACTCAGAGGTGCGCACCCGGTCGGCGCCGAAGCCGTCGACGTACCACCGCGCGCCGACGATCTTGCGGGTGCAGTCGTCGGCGCTCCAGCCCTGGCCCTCGACGCACGCGCCGGCGAAGGCCTCGGGGTCGGCGCCGAGTCCGGGGACCTCGGCGAAGGCGGGTGACTGCGGTGCGATGCCCGAGTCGACGACACCCACCACGACACCGGCCCCGCCGCGCAGGCGCGGGCTGGCGGCAGCGGCGCGGACGGCGGCCGGCGACGTGCGCCCGGCCATCGGCCGGATCGTGTCGGGCTCGACCGACGCCACCGCGGGCTGGTCGTCGAGAGCGGTCAGCTGCTGCTCCGTCAGCCGCACGGCGAACCCGTTGAGGGCCGTGGTCCAGCGGTAGACGGGTGCGCCTGCCCCGACGGCGGCGAGGACGGCGTCCTGCTCGGCGAGGAGGTCCGGCGCCTCGGCCCGGCCGGCGGACGTGCCGGCGCCCGCCAGGGTGACGAGCGTGAGCTCGCCGGTGGCGGCGGTGGCGGCGGTGGCGGCGGTGGTGGAGGTGGCGGCGGTGGCGTCGTCGGCGAGGGCGGTGCCGTGGGCGGCGATCCCGGCGCCGAGCGCGAGCACGGCGCAGCCGATGATCCGTCCTGCCCGTCGTGCCCGCACGTGTCCTCCCGCTCCGCGACGTGGCCCCCGCCCCCAGCGCGGTGAGCCCCCGAGCGTCCCATGGTTCCAGCAGACATGTCACCAGATCACAGGCCCCCCGACAACCAGGTGGGCGCGACTCGTCGCCGCCCCCTATCCTGTGCCGGGCCGCGTGGCACCACGTGGCTCCGGACGTCGAGCTGAGTGGGGTGGACCGTGCCGACTGGCAAGGTGAAGTGGTACGACGCGGAGAAGGGCTTCGGCTTCCTGTCGCAGGAGAGCGGCCCGGACGTCTACGTCCACGCCGACGCCCTGCCCGAGGGCACCACCTCCCTCAAGGCGGGCACCAAGGTCGAGTTCGGCATCGCCCAGGGTCGCCGCGGCGACCAGGCCCTGCAGGTGCGGGTGCTCGACGCACCCGCCTCCGTCGCGCGCAACCAGCGCAACGCCCAGCGCAAGCGGCCCGAGGACATGGTCACCATCGTCGAGGACCTCATCAAGATGCTCGAGGGCGTCGAGGAGACCTACCGCCGCGGTCGGCACCCCGAGCGCGCGGCCGCCCGCGGCACCGCCAAGGTGCTCCGGGCCCTCGCCGACGAGCTCGACGCCTGACCGGGCACCGACCCCCGCCCCGGGGGTCCGCTCAGGCGCGGGCCGGCTCGGTGCGTGCGGGCCGGCTGAGCAGCACGAACGTCGCCCACGCCCCCAGCACGCCGGCCGCGATGCCCAGGCCGAGCTGCGGCATCAGCGGCATGGCGATGCCGACGAAGCCGCCGATCACCCACGCCAGCTGCAGCGTGGTGTCGGAGCGCGCGAACGCGCTCGCCTGGATGCGGCTGGGGATGTCGCGCTGGATGGTCGAGTCGAGCGACAGCTTGGCCAGCGACTGGGCGAGGCCCGCGGTCAGCCCGAGCAGCACCAGCGTCACCACCCCGTAGAACAGCGCGGCCAGCGTGGCCACCACGGCGTCGGCCAGCAGGGCGAGCACCACGGTCATCGCCGGGTTGAGGCGGCGCAGCAGCGACCCGATCGTGATGCCGAGCGTGTTGCCGAGGCCGGCCCCGCCGATCACCAGGGCGAGCAGGACCTCCGGTCTCCACTCGCCGATCGGGTTGTCGCGCAGCAGGAACGCCATGAACATCGTGAGGAACCCCGAGAGCCACCGTGGCCCGCAGTTGGCCCGCAGCGCGAACGCCACGGCGGCCGGGATGCGGGTGCGCGGCCGGTGCCCCGTGTGGTCCTCGTCGGCGGAGCCGGTGAGCACCATCTCGCCCTCGCCGTGGCTGGCGTCGACCTTCTCGGGCAGCCGGATGGCCCAGATCGTGGCGAGGACGAAGATCACGAAGCCGTAGCGCAGCGACCACTCCGGGCCGAAGGTGGAGGCGAGGATCGCCAGCGGTGCCGACACGCCGGCGCCGACCACGCCGGCGAGGGAGACCCGGGCGTTGGCCTTGACCAGCGTCAGGTCGGGGGGCAGCAGTCGCGGCACGGCGGCCGCCCGGGTCACGCCGTAGGCCTTGGACGCGACGAGGCAGCCGAGCGCGGCCGGGAACAGCCACGCCGACTCGGTGACGACCGCGGTCGCGAGCACCCAGCAGAGGAAGCCTCGGATGGCCATCGTCGCGCCGACCGCCCACCGGCGGCCGTGGCTGAAGCGGTCGAGGAACGGGCCGATGAGCGGCGCGACGATGGCGAAGGGCAGCATCGTCAGGCCGAGGAACAGCGCGACCTGGCCGCGTGCCTCGCCCGTGGGCACCTGGAAGAACAGCGTGCCGGCGAGCGAGATCGCCACCGCTGCATCGCCGGCGGCGTTGAACGCGTGCAGCTCGATGAGGCGGGAGAGCCCCGAGTCGCCGGCGCCCTCGGCGCGGGCGGCCCGCCGCGCCTGGGCGACCGCGAAGTGGCCGGCGCTGCCTGCGCCCCGCCCGACGACGCGAGCGCCGTGGCCGACGGCCCGCACGCCCCGGGCAGCGCCGGTGAGCGAGCGGCGCACGGTCCCGCGGCGGGCCGGGCCCGAAGCGTCCGCGGTCCGCGGTCCCGTGGCGGGGTCGGGGCGCTCGGACGTCACGGGACCATCTTGGCCTACCCGTCCGACGCCCGTGCCCGACATCCCGGTCCTGTCCCAGCGCCCGTCCCGACGGGACAGGACAGCCGATCGTTTGCGATGATGCACCGGTGATCGCTCTCCCCACCCGCGCCGGCAAGGCCGACTCGGTCCTCGCCAAGGCCGTCGAGCTCGCCCGCAGCGTCGTCCTCGAGGTCGCCGACCCGACCGACGTGGGCGACCACCTCGGCGCGCGCGCCGAGGGGGAGCGCGTGGTCACCCACCACTTCGCCTGCCTGCGCGCCGGCTACCCCGGCTGGTACTGGTCGGTCACCCTCACCCGTGCCAAGCGCGGCAAGGACATCACCGTCAACGAGGTCGTGCTGCTGCCCGGCGACGACGCCATCGTGGCGCCGCCGTGGGTGCCCTACAAGGAGCGCCTCCAGCCCGGCGACCTGTCCCCGGGCGACCTGCTGCCCGTCGAGGACGAGGACGCCCGCCTGGTCCCGACCTACCTGGTGGGCGACGACCCGCTCGACGCCGACGACCGCGCGCAGGTGCGCCGGGTGGCCGACGACCTCGGCCTCGGGCGGGTGCGCACCCTGAGCCGTGAGGGCATCGACATGGCCGCCGAGCGCTGGTACGCCGGCCCGGGTGGTCCCGACTCGCCGCTGGCGAAGGGCGCCCCGGAGACCTGCTGGTCGTGCGGCTTCCTGGTGCGGCTCAGCGGCTCGCTGGCCGACCGGTTCGGCGTGTGCGCCAACGGCAACGCCAACGACGACGGCCGGGTCGTGACCTTCGACCACGGCTGCGGCGCCCACTCCGAGGTCAAGCTCGCGCGCAAGCAGCAGCCGATCCCGATGCCCGACCACGTCTTCGACACGCTGCTCGACGACGACCTCGAGCCGATCTGACCGGTCGGGCTCAGGCCCTGGCCAGCACCCACACCGCGTAGTCGTCGACCGGCTCGTGCAGCTCGTAGCTGCCGAAGCGGTGCACCACCCGCAGCCCCGCCGCCTCGGCGTCGGCGACGAACTCGTCTGCCGGGTAGGTGCGGCTCCCCGCCTTGACCGCCTCGAGGTGGAAGCCGACGAGCGCCCGCCCGGTGGGGGCGAGCAGGTCGCGGACCCGCTCGAGCACGCTGCGCTCGGTGCCCTCGGCGAGGAAGATCATCACGTTGCCGACGAGCACGGCGAGGTCGAACGTGCCGAGCTCGGCCGGGTCGAGTGCCAGCGCGTCGTGGGGGAGGACCTCGAGGTCGGCGTACGTCGCCCGTGACTGCTCGCGCAGCGCGGCGTCGGGCTCCGTCGCGACGACGTGGTGGCCCCGCGCGGCGAGCGCGGCCGCCACCCGGCCCATGCCCGAGCCGATGTCGATGATCCTGGCCTCGCGCGCGACGAGGGCGTCAGCCAGCCTGGCCTCGCCCTCCACATCGGCGCCGCGGGCCACGATGTCGGCGAAGTGGCGGCCGTAGCCGCGGTTGTCCTCGCCGGCGAGCTCCCAGCGGGTCGGGGGCAGCGTCACGCCCGGTCCTGCCTCGAGGCGCGCTCCTTGCGCCGGCGCCGGCAGTACTCCAGCCCGCACAGTCCCAGCCCGAAGCCGGCCAGGCAGGTCCACAGCCACCAGGTGCGCCCGCTGTCCTCGAGGGCACCCCAGAAGGGCAGCAGGCCCAGGAACCCGAGCAGCCACAGGACCGTGCCGACCTCCGTCGTGCGGACGCCGTCGACGTCGAGCGGCTCGACCGGTGCGACGACGTAGGTCCGCCTGCCGATCTCGTGCCGCATCGGCTGCTCGTCACCCAGGTCCACGCCTCCACGCTACACGCGGCGGACACTCCCCCCGAGGGCGGCGCAGACGTGCCACACTGCGGTTTCGTGAGCGAGAAGACGCAGACAGCACCGCGGCGGCCGCAGGGCTCCGGCCTCGACGGGTTCTTCCAGATCAGCGAGCGCGGATCCACTGTCGGTCGCGAGGTCCGCGGCGGTGTCGTGACCTTCTTGACGATGGCCTACATCATCGTGCTCAACCCGCTCATCCTCGGCTACGCGCCCGACTCGACCGGCGCCTTCCTCGGCGGCGGCGCCGAGCCGGGCAGCGGCATCGCGGCCATCGCGGCCGGCACCGCGCTGGTCGCCGGCGTGCTCACCATCGCGATGGGCGGGTTCGCCAACTTCCCGCTCGCTCTCGCGACCGGCCTCGGGCTCAACGCGTTCGTGGCCAACACGATCGCCCGCGAGACCACCTGGGGTGCGGCGATGGGCCTGGTCGTCCTCGAGGGCATCGTGATCCTGGCGCTGGTGCTCACCGGCTTCCGCAAGGCGGTCTTCCACGCCGTGCCTCAGCAGCTCAAGGTGGCGATCTCGGTCGGGATCGGCCTGTTCATCGCGCTCATCGGGTTCGTCGACGCCCGCGTCGTGACCCGCGTCCCCGATGCCTTCAACACGAGCGTGCCGGTCCAGCTCGGTCCGGACGGCCACCTCGGCGGCTGGCCGGTGCTGGTCTTCTGCCTGGGGCTGGCCCTGATGGTCGCGCTGTGGGTGCGCAAGGTGCGCGGGGCCATCCTGATCTCGATCGTCCTCACGAGCGTGGTCGCGGTCGCGGTCGAGGCGATCGGCGACCTGGGTAAGGTCTCGGCGGGAAACCCGAAGGGCTGGGCGCTCAGCGTGCCCACGCTGAGCGGCGACGTGGTGGCGCTGCCGTCCTTCGACACCCTCGGCGAGGTCGACCTCTTCGGCGCCTTCGACGACACCGGCACGGGGATCCTGGCCGCGCTGCTCCTGATCTTCTCCCTGATGCTGGCCGACTTCTTCGACACGATGGGCACGATGACCGCCATCGGCGCCGAGGCCGGCCTCAATGACGAGCACGGCACGCCGCCGCACGCGCAGCGCATCCTGGTCGTCGACTCGGTAGCCGCGATCGCCGGCGGTGCCGCCGGGGTCTCGTCCAACACCTCCTACATCGAGAGCGCCTCGGGCGTCGGCGAGGGCGCCCGCACCGGCCTGGCCGCCGTCGTCACCGGCGCGCTCTTCCTGCTCGCCACCTTCTTCACCCCCCTCGTCTCGGCCATCCCGTCCGAGGCCGCCGTCCCGGCGCTGGTGCTGGTGGGCTTCTTGATGATGCAGCAGGTCTCCGAGATCGACTGGCGCGACCTCGAGGTGGCGATCCCCGCGTTCCTCACCGTCGTCCTGATGCCCTTCACCTACTCGATCTCGGTCGGCATCGGCGCGGGCTTCGTGGCCTACGTGTTCATCAAGGTGGTCCTCGGCAAGGCGCGGGCCGTCCACCCGCTCATGTGGCTCGTCGCCGGGCTCTTCGTCGTCTACTTCGCCTACACGCCGATCGACCGCCTGCTGTCCTGAGCCGAGTCCCGGGACTCCCCGCCCCCCGGGGAGGGGTGTGACCGACCCGACGCGGTCGTCACGGAATGGTTAGCAGAGGTAATGACTTATGCTAACGATATGCCGTCCCCCGACCTGCGCTCCGACGCCGGGCTCGCCTCCGAGCTCCGTGCCGGGGTCATGCGCCTGCGCCGTCGCCTCGCCGCCGAGCGCCACCCGGACAACGACCTGAGCATCCCGCAGATGGTCGTGCTCGGCCTGCTCGTGCGGATGGGCGACCAGACCGTCGGCGACCTGGCCCGCGCGGAGCGCGTCCAGCCGCCGTCGATGACCCGCACGGTCAACTGCCTCGAGGGCGACGGCTACGTCGAGCGCCGCCCCCACGACACCGACGGGCGCCAGGTCGTCGTGTCGATCACGGACGCCGGGCGCGCGGCCGTGCTGGCCGACCGCCAACGGCGCGACGCGTGGCTCGCCCAGCGCCTGGCCGGTCTGACCCGCGAGGAGCGTGCCGCGCTCCGCGACGCCGCGCCGATCCTGATGCGGCTCGCCGCCGCCGACTGACCACCTGACCGATGCACGACTGAGGAGTTCCCACGAGCCCCACGTTCCGTTCCCTCTCCAACGCCAACTACCGCCGCTACGCAGCCGGCGGGGTGGTGTCCAACACCGGCACCTGGATGCAGCGCGTCGCCCAGGACTGGCTGGTGCTCGAGCTCGCCGTCGGGTCGGGCGGCACCGCCCTCGGCATCACGACCGGGCTCCAGTTCCTGCCCGTCCTGCTGCTGACCCCGTTCGCGGGCCTGATCGCCGACCGGATGCCCAAGCACCGCCTGCTGCAGCTGACCAACCTCGGCATGGCGCTGCCCGCGGCCGTCCTCGGCCTCCTCGCCGTCACCGGCGTCGCCGAGGTGTGGCACGTCTACGTGCTGGCCTTCGTGCTCGGCTCGGCCTCGGCGTTCGACGGCCCGGCCCGCCAGTCGTTCGTCTCCGAGCTGGTCGATCCCGGCGACCTCACCAACGCCGTGGGCCTCAACTCGGCGAGCTTCAACGCCGCCCGGCTCGTCGGCCCCGGCCTGGCCGGCGTGCTCATCGCCGCGTTCGGTGGGGGAGCGGTCGCCACCGGCTGGGTGATCCTGCTCAACGCGGTGTCGTACGCCGCTCCGATCTGGTCGCTGCGCCACCTCGACACCAGCCGGATCGCCGCCGCAGCACCGGCCGACCGCGGCCCGGGCGCCCTCCGCGAGGGCGTGGCCTACGTCCGTGCCCGGCCCGACCTGATGCTCGTGCTCGGCCTGGTGTTCTTCGCGGGCACCTTCGGGCTCAACTTCCAGATCACGTCCGCGCTCATGGCGACCGAGGTCTTCGGCAAGGGCCCCCAGGAGTTCGGCCTGCTGGGCACCTTCCTGGCCGTCGGCTCCCTCACCGGTGCGCTGCTGGCCGCCCGGCGCAACCAGGTCCGCCACCGCCTCGTCGTCGGCGCCGCCCTCGCCTTCGGCGCGACCGTGATGCTGGCCGGGCTGATGCCCTCCTACCTCACCTTCGCCCTGCTCGCACCCGTCACCGGCCTCGCCGCGCTCACCTTCATCACCAGCGCCAACACCTACATGCAGCTGCACACCGATGCCGGGGTGCGCGGGCGCGTGATGGCGCTCTACCTGATGATCTTCATGGGCGGCACGCCCGTGGGCGCCCCCATCATCGGCTGGATCGGCCAGGAGTACGGTGCCCGGTGGACATTGCTGGGCGGCGGGCTGCTGACCATCGCCGGGGCGGCCCTCTGCGCGGCCCTCTACCTCCGGTCCCAGCGGGCGCGACGCGCGCACACCCCCCAGGCGAGCCGCCCGGACGCCCACGCGGCATTTTGACCCTGCCGTGAGGCCCGAGTAGCCTCAATCCTCGTGTCTGGCCCGTCCAGACCCATGCCCATGCTCGGAACTCGCGGCGTCCACTGCCGCGGCCCCGGCTGGCCACGGTATTCGCAACAGGCACACGCAACAGCGCAACACACCCGAGCCCGGCAACGCGCCGAGCCGTGAAGAGCAGACAGAGAGAGGGAACCACCCGGTGCCCACCATCAACCAGCTGGTCCGCAAGGGCCGCCAGGACAAGGTGTCCAAGAGCAAGACGCCTGCCCTGAAGGGATCCCCGCAGCGCCGAGGCGTCTGCACCCGCGTCTACACGACCACCCCGAAGAAGCCGAACTCCGCCCTCCGCAAGGTCGCCCGCGTGCGCCTGAGCAGCGGCGTCGAGGTCACGGCCTACATCCCGGGCGTCGGTCACAACCTGCAGGAGCACTCGATCGTGCTCGTCCGCGGCGGCCGTGTGAAGGACCTTCCCGGCGTCCGCTACAAGATCATCCGCGGCTCGCTCGACACCCAGGGTGTCAAGAACCGCAAGCAGGCCCGCAGCCGCTACGGCGCGAAGAAGGAGAAGTAATGCCTCGCAAGGGTCCCGCTCCCAAGCGCCCCCTCGTCGTCGACCCCGTCTACGGCTCCCAGCTGGTGACCCAGCTCGTGAGCAAGGTCCTGCAGGACGGCAAGAAGGCCGTGGCGCAGCGCATCGTCTACACCGCCCTCGAGGGCTGCCGCGAGAAGACCGGCACCGACCCGGTCGTCACGCTCAAGCGCGCGATGGACAACGTCAAGCCGGCCATCGAGGTCAAGTCCCGCCGCGTCGGCGGCGCGACCTACCAGGTCCCGGTCGAGGTCAAGGCCAACCGCTCCACCACGCTCGCGCTGCGCTGGCTCGTGGGCTACGCGGCCGACCGCCGCGAGAAGACCATGTCCGAGCGCCTGATGAACGAGATCCTCGACGCGAGCAACGGCCTCGGCGCCGCTGTGAAGAAGCGCGAGGACACCCACAAGATGGCCGAGTCCAACAAGGCCTTCGCCCACTACCGCTGGTGACGGCGAGGGGCCGCACCCGCTCCCCGCGGCGTACGGCCCCTCTCCCCACGAGCTCCCACCAACTTCCGAGGGACTGAGACACAACAGTGGCTGTCGACATCACCACCGACCTCAACAAGGTCCGCAACATCGGCATCATGGCGCACATCGACGCCGGCAAGACGACCACCACCGAGCGCATCCTGTTCTACACCGGCATCACCTACAAGATCGGTGAGGTCCACGAGGGTGGCGCCACGATGGACTGGATGGAGCAGGAGCAGGAGCGCGGCATCACCATCACGTCCGCCGCGACGACCTGCTGGTGGAAGAACCACCAGATCAACATCATCGACACCCCCGGGCACGTGGACTTCACCGCCGAGGTCGAGCGCTCGCTGCGCGTCCTCGACGGCGCCGTGGCGGTCTTCGACGGTGTCGCCGGTGTCGAGCCGCAGACCATGACGGTGTGGCGCCAGGCCAACAAGTACTCGGTCCCCCGCATGTGCTTCGTCAACAAGCTCGACCGCACCGGCGCGGACTTCTTCCGCTGCGTCGACATGATGGTCGAGCGCCTCAACTCCACCCCGCTCGTGCTCCAGCTGCCCATCGGCGCGGAGTCCGACTTCCTCGGTGTCGTCGACCTGGTCGGCATGCGTGCCCTCACTTGGCGCGGCGAGACCAAGATGGGTGAGGACTACGAGGTCGAGGAGATCCCGGCCGCGCTCGCCGAGCAGGCCGCGGAGTACCGCGAGAAGCTCATCGAGACCCTCGCCGAGGCCGACGACGAGATCATGGAGAAGTACCTCGGGGAGGGTGACGACGGCTTCGCCGTCGAGGAGCTCGAGGCAGCCATCCGTCGCGCGACCCTGTCCGACAAGGTCAACCCGGTCCTGTGCGGCACCGCGTTCAAGAACAAGGGCGTCCAGCCCCTGCTCGACGCGGTCGTGAAGTACCTCCCCTCGCCGCTCGACATCGACGCCATCGTCGGTCACTCGCCGCGTGACGAGGAGGAGTCGATCTCCCGCAAGCCGTCCGACGACGAGCCGTTCGCCGGCCTGGCCTACAAGATCGCCTCCGACCCGCACCTCGGCAAGCTGATCTACGTCCGCGTCTACTCGGGCAAGCTCGAGGCCGGCTCGACCGTGGTCAACTCGGTCAACGGCAAGAAGGAGCGGATCGGCAAGGTCTACCAGATGCACGCCAACAAGCGTGAGGAGATCGCGTCGGTCGGCGCCGGGCAGATCGTGGCCGTCATGGGCCTCAAGGACACCAAGACCGGCCACACGCTGTGCGACCCGAACAACCAGGTCGTGCTCGAGTCGATGACGTTCCCGGCCCCGGTGATCGAGGTCGCGATCGAGCCCAAGACGAAGAGCGACCAGGAGAAGCTCGGCACCGCGATCCAGCGCCTGTCCGACGAGGACCCGACCTTCACGGTCAAGACCGACGAGGAGACCGGCCAGACGATCATCGCCGGCATGGGCGAGCTCCACCTCGAGATCCTCGTCGACCGCATGAAGCGCGAGTTCCGCGTCGAGGCGACCGTCGGCAAGCCGCAGGTGGCCTACCGCGAGACCATCCGCAACAAGGTGGCCAACCACAGCTACACCCACAAGAAGCAGACCGGTGGTTCGGGCCAGTTCGCGAAGGTCGTCATCTCGCTCGAGCCCAACATCGACCCGGAGACGGGCACCGGTGCGGGCTACGAGTTCGTCAACAACGTCACCGGCGGTCGCGTGCCGAAGGAGTACATCCCCTCGGTCGACCAGGGTGGCCAGGAGGCCATGGAGTTCGGCGTCCTCGCCGGCTACCCGATGGTCGACGTGAAGTTCTCGCTCGAGGACGGCGCCTACCACGACGTCGACTCGTCCGAGCTCGCGTTCAAGATCGCCGGCAACCAGGCCTTCAAGGAGGCCGCACGCAAGGCCAAGCCGGTGCTGCTCGAGCCGATGTTCGCCGTGGAGGTGACCACCCCGGACACGTTCCTGGGCACCGTCATCGGCGACATCAACTCGCGCCGCGGCCAGATCCAGGCACAGGAGGAGCGTCACGGCGACATGGTCGTCAACGCCCTTGTGCCGTTGTCCGAGATGTTCGGGTACGTTGGCGACCTGAGGTCCAAGACCTCCGGTCAGGCGTCGTACTCGATGGAGTTCGACTCGTACGCCGAGGTTCCCACGAACATCGCCGACGAGATCGTCAAGAAGGTCCGCGGCGAGTAATCGCGCCGGATCCTCGGCATCAGCACCACCCCACACCCACGAGTCAAGTAACAACAACCAGGAGGAGCCCCAGTGGCTAAGGCGAAGTTCGAGCGGACCAAGCCGCACGTCAACATCGGCACCATCGGTCACATCGACCACGGCAAGACGACGCTGACCGCGGCGATCACCAAGGTGCTGCACGACAAGTACCCGGACCTCAACGAGGCTTCGGCGTTCGACCAGATCGACAAGGCTCCCGAGGAGCGGCAGCGCGGCATCACGATCTCGATCGCGCACGTCGAGTACCAGACCGAGGCGCGCCACTACGCGCACGTCGACTGCCCCGGTCACGCCGACTACATCAAGAACATGATCACCGGCGCGGCGCAGATGGACGGCGCGATCCTCGTGGTCGCCGCCACCGACGGCCCCATGCCGCAGACCCGCGAGCACGTGCTGCTCGCGCGCCAGGTCGGCGTGCCCGCCCTGGTGGTCGCGCTCAACAAGTGCGACATGGTCGACGACGAGGAGCTCATCGAGCTCGTCGAGATGGAGGTGCGCGAGCTCCTCTCCGAGTACGAGTTCCCGGGCGACGACATCCCCGTCGTGCGCGTGGCGGCCTTCCCGGCGCTGCAGGGCGACGCCAAGTGGGGCGACTCGATCGCCGAGCTCATGCAGGCCGTGGACGACTACATCCCGACCCCCGAGCGCGACACCGACAAGCCCTTCCTCATGCCCGTCGAGGACGTCTTCACGATCACCGGTCGTGGCACCGTCATCACCGGTCGCATCGAGCGCGGCATCGTCAAGGTCAACGAGGAGGTCGAGATCATCGGCATCCGCGAGGGCTCGCAGAAGAGCACCGTCACCGGTGTCGAGATGTTCCGCAAGCTCCTCGACGAGGGCCAGGCCGGTGAGAACGTCGGTCTGCTGCTCCGTGGCACCAAGCGCGAGGACGTCGAGCGCGGCATGGTCGTGATCAAGCCGGGCACGACCACCCCGCACACCAACTTCGACGCCTCGGTCTACATCCTGGGCAAGGACGAGGGCGGCCGCCACACGCCGTTCTTCAACAACTACCGCCCGCAGTTCTACTTCCGCACCACGGACGTGACGGGCGTCGTGACCCTGCCCGAGGGCACCGAGATGGTCATGCCGGGCGACAACACCGAGATGTCGGTCGAGCTCATCCAGCCCATCGCCATGGACGAGGGCCTGCGCTTCGCCATCCGCGAGGGTGGCCGCACCGTCGGCGCCGGCCGCGTCACCAAGATCACCAAGTGATCCCCGCCGGTCGCTGACCGGCACCCGCACCACCCGAGACCCCGTCTCCCGTCAGGGAGGCGGGGTCTCGTGCATCTTCTCGCCGTCGGTGCTGGCCGCTAGCGTCGGCGCCATGACTCTGACCCTGGGCATGATCACGATGGACACCACCGACGCCCTGTCACTCGCCTCCTGGTGGGCCGAGCAGACCGGTGCCACGGTGGGCGAGACCAACGACGGCCACTACGTCCTGGTGAGCGGCGGCGGACTGCCAGGCCTGCTCGCCTTCCAGAAGGTCGACGACCCGACCCCCGGCAAGAACCGGATCCACCTCGACCTCACCGCGCACGACCTGGACGCCGAGGTCGACCGCTTGGTAGCCGCAGGCGCGACGCTGATCGAGCGCCGGGGGGACGACAGCTTCCGCTGGGTGACGCTGGCCGACCCCGACGGCAACCAGTTCTGCGTGGCGGCCGCTTCGGACGCATCGGGGCTCGACCCGTCCTGAGCCGCAGCGCAGGGCAGGATGGGCGCCATGGGGTTCACCAAGGCAGAGCTGGAGGCGTTCCGCGACGTCGAGGTGCCCGACCTGCTCCCGGACGCCGACCAGCCGCTGCGGCTGCTGTTCGTCGGCATCAACCCCGGCCTGTGGACCGCCGCCACGCAGTCGCACTTCGCCCGCCCCGGCAACCGGTTCTACCCCGCCCTGCTGCGGGCCGGGATCATCCCGTGGCCCATCGCCCCGGCGGCCGGCATGAGCGACGAGGACCGCGACGAGCTGCGCCGGCGCGGCATCGGCATCACCAACGTGGTGCCGCGGGCCACGGCCCGGGCCGACGAGCTGACCCCGGTCGAGCTGAAGGAGGGCGGGCGGCGGCTCCGCGAGCTCGTCGCGGAGCGGCGCCCCACCGTCGTGGCTGTCGCCGGCATCACCGCCTACCGCACCGCGTTCGGCGAGGCCGGTGCCCGGGTCGGTGAGCAGCCCGGGCGCTGGGGCGTGTCGCGGGTGTTCGTGGTGCCCAACCCGTCCGGCCTCAACGCCCACGAGACCGTGGAGACGCTCGCCAGGGCGTACGCCGAGGCGGCCCTGGCCGCGGGGGTCGTCGAGCACCTCCCGCGGCACTGAGCCGCACGCGCGGGCCCAATCAGCCCATGTCGACGCCCTCGAAGTCCTCGGGCGTGTAGTCGCGCTGCTCGACCAGGACCATCCAGTTGCCCGAGTTGTCGCGCATCAGGGCCTCGACGCCGTAGGGCCGCTCCTGGGGCTCCTGGAGGAACTCCACGCCCTTGGCGCGCAGGCTGTCGTAGGTGGCACGGCAGTCGTCGACGGTCAGCCCGACGCCGGGGAGGCCGCCCTCGTCCTGGGCCCGGTTCATGGCCTCGATGAGGTAGTCGGGGAGCGGACCGCCCGGCGTCGTGAGGTGGAGGTTGACCTCGGGCTGGCTCGGGTGCACCACGGTGGTCCAGCGGAAGTCGGGTCCGAGCTGGAGGTCGTCGCCGACCTCGAAGCCCAGGACGTCGGTGTAGAAGGCGAGCGACTCGTCGATGTCCTTCACCCAGACGGACACGAGGGAGATGTTGGTGATCATGCGGCGAGCCTAGGGACGCGGGTCGTCGTCGCGCTTCTCCTGCGTTGCGGTGCTGCTACCGCGCTCGACGAGCCTCGCCATGAACACGTAGCAGCCGGGAATGCGGGGGTTGCCCTGCGCTGCGTAACGCTCCTGGAACTCGCGCGGGCTCTCTCCGACGATCTCGCGGAACCTCGAGCTGAACGAGCCGAGGCTGCTGTAGCCCACGGCGTGGCACACCTCGGTGACCGTCAGGTTCGCCGACCGCAGCAGGTCCTGCGCCCGCTCGACCCGGCGCTCGGCGAGGTACGCCCCGGGCGTCACGCCGTAGGTCATGGCGAAGGACCGGATGAAGTGGTAGCGGCTCATCCCGGCGATCGAGCCGAGGCGGTCGAGGTCGAAGGGCTCCGCGAAGTGCCGGTCGAGGTGGTCGCGCGCCCGACGCAGGTGGACCAGGACGTCGCCGGGCACGCGGCGCTGCTCGCTCACCTGACCGGCGGCGGCCGTCATCGGCGCCTCACAGGGCGCTGCCGACGTACTTGGTCTCGAGGTACTCCTCGATGCCCTCGAAGCCGCCCTCACGACCGAACCCCGAGTGCTTGACGCCGCCGAACGGTGCCGCGGGGTTGGACACGATGCCCGTGTTGACCCCGACCATGCCGAAGTCCAGCGCCTCGCTGACGCGCAGCACCCGGGCGTGGTCGCGGGTGAACACGTAGGCCACCAGGCCGTACTCGGTGTCGTTGGCGCGCCGCACGGCCTCGGCCTCGTCGGCGAACGTGGCGACCGGCGCGACGGGACCGAAGATCTCCTCGCGGAGCACCCGGGCGCCCGGGGGGACGTCGACGAGCACGGTCGGCGGGTAGAAGTGGCCCGCCCCCTCGGGGACCTCGCCGCCGACCAGGGCGCGGGCGCCGGACGAGACGGCGTCGTGGACGAGCTCGTGGACACCCGCCCGCGCCTTCTCGGTGATCAACGGGCCCACGTCGACCCCCTCGCGGGTGCCGTCGCCGACCGTCAGGGCACCCATGCGCTCGGCGAACCGGCGGGCGAACTCCTCGGCCACCGACTCGTGCACCAGGAACCGGTTGGCCGACGTGCAGGCCTCGCCGATGTTGCGCATCTTGGCGAGCATCGCGCCCTCCACCGCCGCGTCGAGGTCGGCGTCGTCGAAGACGAGGAACGGGGCGTTGCCGCCCAGCTCCATCGACACCCGCAGCAGCTGGTCGGCGGCCTGGGCGACGAGGACCTTGCCGACGGCCGTCGACCCGGTGAAGGTCAGCTTGCGCAGCCGGGAGTCCTTGATGATCGGCTCGCACAGCGCGCCGGAGTCGGAGGTGGTCACCACGTTGAGCACTCCGGGCGGCAGGCCGACCTCCTCGAGCAGCGCCGCCAGGGCGAGCATGGTGAGGGGCGTCTCCGCGGCGGGCTTGACGACCATCGTGCAGCCGGCGGCGACGGCGGGTCCGATCTTGCGGGTGCCCATCGCCAGCGGGAAGTTCCACGGGGTGATCATCAGCGTCGGTCCGACGGGGCCCTTCATGGTGATCAGGCGGGTGTTGCCGCTCGGCGCGGGGGAGTAGCGGCCGTGGATCCGCACCGCCTCCTCGGCGAACCAGCGGAAGAACTCGGCGCCGTAGGCCACCTCGCCCCTCGCCTCGGCGAGCGTCTTGCCCATCTCGAGGGTCATCAGGCGGGCGAAGTGGTCGGCCCGCTCGGTGAGCAGCTCGAAGGCGCTGCGCAGGATCTCCCCGCGCACCCGGGGCTCGGTGGCGCGCCACTCGGCCTGGGCCTCGGCCGCGGCCGCGAGGGCCCGCTCGCCGTCGGCCGGCGTGGCGTCGGCGACGCGCGCCAGCACCTGCTCGTCGGCGGGGTTGCGCACCTCGAGGGTGCCACCGCCCTCGGCGTCCACCCACGCCCCGCCGATGAGGAGCTGGGTGGGAACGGTCTCGATCACGGGGGCGGTCATGGGGTCCTTCAGGGGGTCGGTCACGGCCATCACCCCACCCTGCCACCGACCGCGTCGTCGAAGGCGGCCTCGAAGATGTCGAGCCCCTCGGCGAGCAGGTCGTCGTCGATCGCGAGCGGCGGCAGGAACCGGAAGACGTTGCCGTAGGTGCCGCAGGTCAGGGTCACCAGCCCGCGAGCCGAGCAGGTGCGGTGGACGGCCGCCGCGAGCGCCGGGTCGGGCGTACGCCCGGGGCCGTCGGCGACCAGCTCGACCGCGAGCATCGCTCCCCGGCCCCGGATGTCGCCCACCCGGTCGGGGTGCCGCTCGGCGAGGGCACGCAGCCGCGGCACGAACGCCGCCTCGACCTGGCGCGCCCGGCCCGGGAGGTCCTCGGCCTCCATCGTCTCGATCGCGGCGAGGGCCGCCGCGCAGGCGACCGGGTTGCCACCGTAGGTGCCTCCCAGGCCGCCGACGTGGACCGAGTCCATCACGTCCGCCCGCCCGGTCACCGCGGCCAGCGGCAGCCCTCCCGCCATGCCCTTCGCGGTCGTCACCAGGTCGGGCACGACGCCCTCGTGGTCGCAGGCGAACCAGTCGCCCGTGCGGGCGAAGCCGGTCTGGATCTCGTCGGCGATGAGCAGGATGCCGTGCTCGCGGCACCACTCCGCGACGCGGGCGAGCCAGCCGGGCGGCGGGACGATGAAGCCGCCCTCGCCCTGGATCGGCTCGATCAGCACGGCGGCGCAGCTGTCCTCGCCGACCTGCGTGTGGACCGTGGCCACGAAGGCGTCGAACGCCTCCTCGGCACAGGCCTCCGCGCCGCCCGGCCAGCGGTAGGGGTAGGCCATCGGAGCGCGGTAGACCTCGCCGGCGAACGGCCCGAAGCGGTGCTTGTAGGGCATGGTCTTGGCCGTCAGGGCCATCGTGAGGTTGGTGCGGCCGTGGTAGGCGTGGTCGAACACCACGATCGCGTCGCGGCCGGTGTGGTGGCGCGCGACCTTTACGGCGTTCTCCACGGCCTCGGCACCGGAGTTGAACAACGCCGAGCGCTTCTCGTGCTCACCGGGCGTGAGCTCGGCCAGCTTCTCGCAGACCGCGACGTACTCCTCGTAGGGCGTGACCATGAAGCAGGTGTGGGTGAAGTCGGCGACCTGGCGCTGCACGGCCTCGACGACGCGGGGCGCGGCGTTGCCGACGCTCGTGACGGCGATGCCCGAGCCGAAGTCGATGAGCTGGTTGCCGTCGACGTCACGCAGGATGCCCCCGCCCGCCTGCTCGACGTAGACGGGCAGCGTGGTGCCGACCCCGGCGGAGACGGAGGCGAGCTTGCGGGCGTGCAGCGCCTGCGAGCGCGGGCCGGGGATCTCGGTGGCGAGGATCCGTTGCTGGGAGAGCGGGGTGCGGGTGTCACGGGGCGTGGTCACGAACGGTCCTCCAGGTGCCAGGGAGAGCCGTAGCCCTCCGGTCTCGGTGCGGCGAGCAGGTCGAGGAACGGCTTCGGCGCCATGGCCTCGGGGCCGAGGACCCCGCTGCCCGACCAGGTCCCGTCGGCCAGCAGCTCGAGGGCGACCACCGGGTTGATCGCGGTCTGCCAGACCACGCACTGCGCGCCGTAGTCGCGCATCGAGTCGGCATTGTCGACGACGTGGTAGAGGTAGGTCGAGCGCGGTCGGCCGTCCTTGCCTGTGCCGCTCACCCAGACGCCGGCGCAGGTCTTGCCCTCCATCCGCGGCCCGATGGTCGCCGGGTCGGGCAGGCAGGCCGCTACCACGTCACGGGGGGAGACCTCCACGCCCTTGACGGTGACCGGCTCGGTCGAGTCGAGGCCGAGGGTGTGCAGGGTGCGCAGGATGCCGATCATCTCCTCGCCCAGGCCGTACTTGAAGGTCACCCGGTCGGCCTCGATCCAGCGGGGCATGAGGAGCACCTCCTCGTGCTCGACGTGCACGCACTCGACCGGCCCGATCCCCTCCGGGAAGTCGAAGACCTCCGGCTCCGAGAAGGGCGGCAGCGTGGAGAACCCCGACTCCAGGTCGCCGCCGCCCCTCTCGCGCTCCCAGACCACGGGAGGGTTGAGGCACTCCTCGATGATCGTCCACATCGAGAAGCCGGGGGCGAACACCTCGTTGCCGTCGTCGTCGCGGATGACGAGGTTGGCGCCGTCGCGGGTGCCGATCTCGTCGATGTGGTCGAACAGCTCGTCGGCGGCGTAGCGCGCCAGGACGTCGGAGAGGCCGGGCTCGACGCCGATGCCGAGCAGGGCGAGCCGCCCGGCCGCCTCCCACTCGGCGGCCCGGGCGAACTGCTCGTCGCCGAGCTTGACGCCGACCTTCTCGTGGGGTGCGTCGGGGTGGGGCACGGACAGGCTCATCGCCATGTCGAGGTAGTCGGCCCCGGCGGCGAGTGCCCCGGTGAAGATCGGCATCACGAACCGCGGGTCCACGGCGTTGAACACGTGGGTGGCGCCCACCCGGCGGGCGAGCGCCGCCACGGCGTCGGTGTCGGAGGCGTCGACCTGGGCGGCGCTGAGGCGCTCGTCGCCCGGGCGACGTCCGCGCGCCGCGGCGACGGTGCGCTCGGCCCGCGCGAGGTCGTGGTCGGCCACCACCCAGGCCTCGAAGAAGTCGCGCTCGACGGCGATCCGGGCGGCGGCGTCGCCGACGCCACCTGCCCCCACCATCAGCACCCGCATCGGTTGGGCCACGTCGTCGTCTCCTCGGTCTCGGGGTGGGGATCAGCTCGTGTGCTTCGACGAGCGCAGCGAGCTCACGACCTGTGCGCCCACCACGAGCAGGACGGCCAGCACGAACATCGAGAAGCCGATGACGTTGGCCTCGGCCGGGATGCCGCGCCGCGAGGCGACGTAGACGAACTTGGGGAACGTCGACTCGTTGCCGGAGACGAAGTTGGTGATGATGAAGTCGTCGAACGACAGCGAGAAGGCCAGCATCGCCGCGCCGAGGATGCCCGGCAGGATCAGCGGGAAGGTGACCTTCCAGAAGGTCTGCAGCGGGCTGGCGTAGAGGTCCTGCGCGGCCTCCTCGATGCGGGGGTCGAGCGACTGGATGCGCGCCCTGACGGTCACGACCACGAAGCTCAGGCAGAACATGATGTGGGCGAAGACGATCGTGCCGAAGCCCAGGCTGATCCCGACGTTGGCGAAGCCCTGCACGAAGATCGTGAGCAGTGCCGCGCCCATCACGATCTCGGGCGTCGCCATCGGCACGAAGATCAAGATGTTGCTGGCCTGCTTGCCGCGGAAGCGGTAGCGCACCATCGCCAGGGCCATCATCGTGCCCAGCACGGTGGCGACGAGGGTGGAGATGGCGCCCACCTGCAACGAGGTCACCAGCGACTCGCAGGCCCCCGGGACGCCGCACGGGTCCTTCCAGTGCTCCCAGGTGAACCCCTGCCACACGATGTTGGTCTTGCCGTGGTCGTTGAAGGAGAACGCGAAGGTGTAGGCCACCGGCAGGAAGAGGTAGACCAGCACCAGGATCGCCGCCAGGACGGCGAAGTGGTTGGCCAGCCACAGCTGCGCCCGCTTGGCGGCCGAGGGCCGGTAGGGCGCGGAGGGCGCGGCGCTCTCCTGCGCCGGCGCCGGGGGTCGTGTCGTGGTGGCCATGTCAGACCAGCTCCTCGGTGCCGAAGCGGCGGACGTAGAGGAACACCATCGCCAAGATGGCGGCCATCAGCGTGAACGAGAGGGCGGCGGCGACGGGATAGCCGCCGGGGATCGCGAGGAACTGGTCGTTGATGACGTTGCCGACCATCTTCCCGCGCTGGGGGCCGAGGAGCTCCATGTTGACGAAGTCACCGGCCGCGGGGATGAACGTCAGCAGGGTGCCGGCCATGACGCCCGGCATCGACATCGGCAGGGTCACCGTGCGGAAGGTGGTCAGGCCGTTGGCGTAGAGGTCGCCCCCGGCCTCGATGACGCGTGGGTCGGCCCGCTCGAGCGAGGCGTAGATGGGCAGCACCATGAACGGCAGGAAGTTGTAGGTGAGGCCGGCGACCACCGCGACGGGGGTGTTGATGATGGCCCCGCCGGGCAGCACGTGCAGGAAGTTGAGCACGGTGGCGACCGGGCCCTCGTCGGCGAGGATCTGCGACCACGCGAACGTGCGGAGGATGAAGGAGGTGAAGAACGGCGCGACGACGCAGATCATCATCAGGCTGCGCCACCGCCCGGCCTTGAATGCCATCGCGTAGGCGAGCGGGTAGGCGATCACGAACGCCAGCAGCGTGGCGAGCCCGGCGTAGAGGAACGAGCGCGCGAAGTGCGGCGCGTAGTCGGTCAGCGCGCTCGCGTAGTTGGCGAAGTTGAGGTCGCGGTAGTAGTAGCCGGGGAAGCCGGCGTAGCGGCTCTGCAGGCTGACCGAGGCCAGCTGCACCAGCGGCAGGATGAAGAAGACGCCGAGCCACAGCACGCCCGGGAGCAGCAGGAGGTAGGCCGTCCAGCCGCGCTTCCTGGTCTCCGGGGCCGCCGGGGCCGGGGCGATCGACGTGTCGCCCGCCGCCACGTGGGCGAGCCCGCTCATGGGGTCGCCACGGGGACGCCGAACGCGTGACCGGGGTTCCAGGTCAGCCAGACCTCGTCGCCCGGGCGCAGGTCGAGCGGCTCGACGTCGAGGTTCTGCTCGTAGCAGCTCCACGTCGTCCCGCTGGGCATGTCGACGAGGTAGCTGGTCGCCACGCCGAGGAACGACACGTCGCGCACCACGCCCTTGACGTCGTTGCCCACGCCGTCGGGCTGCGTGCGCGACACCGTCACCTTCTCCGGGCGCACGCCGAACACGACCTGGCCGTCGTGCACCTGCGAGCGGTTGCGGAGGATCTTGACCTTGGTGCCGACGACGTCGGCGACGAGGTGGTCGCCGTCGGTGCCCTCGACGGTCGCCACACCGGTGTTGGCCTGGCCGACGAAGTTGGCCACGAACTGGGTGCGGGGGAGGTCGTAGAGCTCCTCGGGCGGGCCCAGCTGCTCGATCCGGCCCCTGTTCATCACCGCGACCGTGTCGGCCATCGTCATGGCCTCCTCCTGGTCGTGGGTGACGTGGATGAAGGTCAGCCCGACCTCGGTCTGGATGCGCTTGAGCTCGACCTGCATCTCCCGGCGCAGCTTGAGGTCGAGCGCGCCCAGCGGCTCGTCGAGCAGCAGCACCTCGGGGTGGTTGACCAGGGCCCGCGCGAGCGCGACCCGCTGCTGCTGCCCGCCGGAGAGCTGGGCGGGCTTGCGGCCGGCGAACTGGCTCATCTGCACCAGCTCGAGCGCCTCGTCGGCCCGCTGTGCGGCGTCCTTGTCCTTGCGGCGCTTGGGGCCGAACTCGACGTTGTCGCGGATCGTCAGGTGCGGGAACAGCGCGTAGGACTGGAACACCGTGTTGACCGGCCG
Organism: Nocardioides sp. Z35_8; assembly: GCF_059621125.1. Lineage (NCBI taxonomy): Bacteria > Bacillati > Actinomycetota > Actinomycetes > Propionibacteriales > Nocardioidaceae > Nocardioides > Nocardioides sp. Z35_8. Next base: position 1,682,030 of record NZ_JCAQIE010000001.1, read on the forward strand.
CTCGTAGGGCCGCGACCCGGTGAGGTCGGTGTCGCCGATCATCACCCGGCCGGCGGTCGGCTGCTCCAGCCCGGCGACCATGCGCAGGGTCGTGGTCTTGCCGCAGCCCGAGGGGCCGAGCAGGGCGAAGAACGAGCCCCGGGGGACGGTGAGGTCGATGTCGTCGACGGCGGTGAAGTCGCCGAACGTCTTGGTCACGCTCTCGAGCCTGAGGTCGCCGCGCGCCTCGCGGAATCCAGCCATGTCAGTTCCCCATCACCTTCGTGGACCACAGGTCGGCGAACTCGATGTCCTCGTCGGCGTCGAGCGCGCGGAACTGCTGGATGTTGCTCTCGGAGATGAAGTCCGCCGAGGGGAAGATCCACGGGCTCTCGGCCAGCTCGGGGTCGAGCTTCTCCATCTCGGCCTGCGCACCCTCGACCGGGCACACGTAGTTGACCCACGCGGCGACCTGGGCGGCCACGGCCGGGTCGTAGTAGTAGTCCATGAGCTTCTGGGCGTTGCTGCGGTGCGTGGAGGTGATCGGCACCATCAGGTTGTCCGACCAGAGGGTGCCGCCGGACTCGGGGATGGTGAACGTCCAGCTCGGGTCGTCGGTGTCGTAGGCGAGGACGAAGATGTCGCCGCTCCACGTGATGCCGGCGACGGCGTTGCCGCTGGTGAGGTCCTCCATGTAGGAGTTGCCCTTCACCTTGCGGATGTAGCCCTCCTCGATCTTCTGCTCGATGAAGTCCAGCGCCTTCTCGAACTCCGCGCGGCCCCAGTCGCTGTCGATGTCGACGCCCTGCGACTGCATCACCAGCCCGGCGGTGTCGCGGAACTCCGACAGCACCACGACACGGCCCTTCAGGTCGTCGGTCCACAGGTCGTCGAGCGACTTGAGCTCGCGGCCGACCTTGTCGCGGTTGTAGCCGATGCCGGCGAAGCCGCTCTGCCAGGTGACGGAGTAGTTGCGGCCGGGGTCGAACGAGACGTCCTTGAGCGGCTGGAGCAGGTTGTTGACGACCCGGGGCATCTGGATCAGCTGCAGCGGCTGGCACAGCTGGTCGCGGATGACCCGCCCGGCCATCCAGTCGGTGAGGGTGAAGATGTCGCGGTCGATGCTCTGGCCGGCGCGCAGCTGCGGGGCGACCTTGGCGTAGTAGGAGTCGTTGTCGTCGACGTCCTCGGTGTAGCTGACCCGGATCCCGGTCTGCTCCATGAACGCCTCGAGCGTCGGTGAGCGGGTCTCCTTGCCGTTCATGTCGAGGTAGGCCGTCCAGTTGGCCCAGTTGAGGATCTTCTCGGTCTCCGAGACGTCGGTGGGCAGGTCGAGGCTGGTCAGCCCGCCGGACGCCGGCGGCGCGGGCGGGGCGCAGCCGGTCAGCGCCACGCCGGCGCCGGCGGCGACCCCGGTGCCCAGCAGTGCCCGTCGGCTCAGGCCGCCGCCGGCCGCCGCCGTGAGCGCGGCGGCGGGCGGTGAGAGGGGGCGCCGGGAGCGCCGGGTGATCGGTGCCATCAAGAAGTCCTCCGCTCGTCCCCCGAGTGGTCTGGTGTGGTGCTGCTGGTGGTGCCGGCCCGCATGCGGTTCACGACTCGGTCACGACTCGATCACGACTCGATGTTGGCCATGACGTGCTTGACGCGGGTGTAGTCCTCGAAGCCGTACATCGACAGATCCTTGCCGTAGCCCGACTTCTTGTAGCCACCGTGCGGCATCTCGGCGACGAGCGGGATGTGGGTGTTGATCCACACGCAGCCGAAGTCGAGGGCCTTCGACATCCGCATCGCCCGACCGAAGTCCCTGGTCCACACCGAGGAGGCGAGGCCGTAGTCGACGCCGTTGGCCCACCGGATCGCCTCGTCCTCGTCGGCGAAGCGCTGCACGGTGATCACCGGCCCGAAGATCTCGTTCTGGATCGCGTCGTCGTCCTGGCGCAGCCCCGACAGGACCGTGGGCTCGAGGAAGTAGCCGTCGCCGAGGTCGGTGCGTCGGTTGCCCCCGGCCGCGACCGTGGCGTGCGAGGGCAGGTCCTCGACGAACCGGCTGACCCGCGCCAGCTGGGTGGCGTTGTTGACCGGGCCGAAGAGGGCGTCGGCGTCGTCGGGCAGGCCCACCGGCGCCGAGGACCGGGCGTAGTCGGCGAGCGCGGCGACGAAGTCGTCGTGGATGCCGGGGGCGACGAGCACGCGGGTCGCGGCCGTGCAGTCCTGCCCGGCGTTGAAGTAGCCCGCGATCGCGATGCCCTCGACCGCCGCCTCGATGTCGGCGTCGTCGAACACCACGACCGGCGCCTTGCCGCCGAGCTCGAGGTGCACGCGCTTGACCTGCGGCGCGGCGCTGGCGGCCACCTCGGCGCCGGCCCGGACCGACCCGGTGATCGCGACCATGGCCGGGGTCGGGTGCTCGACCAGCAGGCGACCCGTCTCCCGGTCGCCGGTGACCACGTTGAGGGTGCCGGCCGGCAGGTGCTCCGCGGCGAGCTCGGCCAGGCGGAGCGTGCTCGTCGGCGTGGTGTCGCTCGGCTTGAGGACCACGGTGTTGCCGGCCGCGAGCGCCGGGCCGATCTTCCACACCGCCATCAGGAGCGGATAGTTCCAGGGCGTCACCTGGCCCACCACGCCGATCGGCTCGCGCCGGATCCACGACGTGTGCCCGGCGAGGTACTCCCCGGCCGCCCGGCCCTCGAGCACCCGGGCCGCGCCGGCGAAGAACCGGAGCTGGTCGACCATCGGCGGGATCTCCTCGGTGGCGGTCAGCGCCTTGATCTTGCCGGTGTTCTCCGACTCCAGGGCGATCAGCTCCTCGGCGTGCTCCTCCACGGCGTCGGCGATCGCGAGGAGGGCCTGCTGGCGCTCGCTGGGCGTCGTACGCCCCCACTCGCCGAAGGCGCGCTCGGCGGACGCGTAGGCGGCGTCGACCTCCTCGGCCCCGCTGACCGGCGCGTGCGCCACGACCTGGCCGGTGGTCGGGTCGACGACGTCGCTCGTCGCGCCGGCGCTGCCGTCGACGTAGGTGCCACCGATGAAGTTGCGCAGGGTGCGTGGGCTGGTCACGAGTGTCCTCCCGGGTCGGGTTCGGTGAAGGGAGGGTAGGACCTGGCAGCGAGCCATCGCCACAGTTCTCACCGACGAATGTGTGGGAAACGCAGAATTAACGGCCTCGACACACGGATTCCGCGCTGTCCGACTTGCGGACGACGGGCCGCCACCCCCACCATTGCGCCATGAGCGAGCCAGGGGAGCACGTGCATGGGTGAGGGACAGGTCCGCCTCGACGACACCGCCAAGCGCATCATCGAGCTGCTCCAGGAGGACGGCCGGATCTCCTACGCCGCCATCGCGAAGGCGGTGGGGCTGTCCGAGGCCGCCGCCCGCTCGCGGGTGCAGAAGCTCCTCGACGCCGAGGTGATGCAGGTCGTCGCCGTCACCGACCCGACGCAGGTCGGGTTCGCCCGGCAGGCGATGATCGGCGTCCGCACCGAGGGCGACCCCCTGCAGGTGGGGGACCGGCTCGCCCAGCTCAGCGAGGTCGACTACGTCGTCACGACCGCCGGCAGCTTCGACCTCCTCGTCGAGGTGGTGTGCGAGGACGACCCGCACCTGCTCGACGTGATCCGTCAGGTCCGTGAGCTCGAGGGCGTGGTCTCCTCCGAGACCTTCGTCTACCTCAAGCTCAACAAGCAGCACTACAACTGGGGAACGAGATGAGCCTGCACCCGTACGACGAGTCCTTCGACCACCAGGCCGCCGGACGCGACCACCTCTGGCTGCACTTCACGCGGCACTCGACCTACGAGGACGGCGGGGAGATGCCGCTGATCGTCAAGGGCGAGGGGCACAAGATCTGGGACAGCCACGGCCGCGAGTACATCGACGGCCTCGCCGGCCTCTTCGTGGTCCAGGTCGGCCACGGCCGCGAGGAGCTGGCCGAGGCCGCGGCCCGGCAGGCCAGGGAGCTGGCCTTCTTCCCGCTGTGGTCGTTCGCGCACCCCCGCGCGGTCGAGCTGGCCGACCGGATCGCCGCGATGGCGCCCGGCGACCTCAACCGGGTCTTCTTCACCACCGGCGGCGGCGAGGCGGTGGAGTCGGCCTGGAAGCTCGCCAAGCAGTACTTCAAGCTCACCGGCAAGCCCGGCAAGCACAAGGTCATCTCGCGCGCCGTCGCCTACCACGGCACCCCGCAGGGCGCGCTCTCGATCACCGGCATCCCGCCGCTGAAGGAGATGTTCGAGCCGCTGGTGCCCGGCGCCCATAAGGTGCCCAACACCAACTTCTACCGCCGCCCCGAGCACGTCGGCGACGACGAGAAGGCGTTCGGCCGCTGGGCCGCCGACCGCATCGCCGAGGCCATCGAGTTCGAGGGCCCCGACACGGTCGCCGCGGTGTTCCTCGAGCCCGTGCAGAACGCCGGCGGCTGCTTCCCGCCGCCGCCCGGCTACTTCGAGCGGGTCCGCGAGATCTGCGACGAGTACGACGTGCTGCTGGTCTCCGACGAGGTCATCTGCGCCTTCGGCCGGGTCGGCCAGATGTTCGGCGCCACCGAGTTCGGCTACCAGCCCGACATCATCACCTGCGCCAAGGGGATGACCTCCGGCTACTCGCCCATCGGCGCGATGATCGCCAGCGAGCGGCTCTTCGAGCCCTTCAAGAAGGGCACGACCGCCTACGCGCACGGCTACACGTTCGGCGGCCACCCGGTCTCCTCCGCGGTGGCGATGGCCAACCTCGACATCTTCGAGCGGGAGGGGCTCACCGACCACGTGCAGCAGAACGCCCCGGCGTTCCGCGCCACCCTCGAGAAGCTGCTCGACATCCCGATCGTCGGCGACGTGCGCGGGCACGGCTACTTCTACGGCATCGAGCTGGTCAAGGACCGCGAGACCAAGGAGACGTTCGACGACGCGGAGTCCGAGCGGCTGCTGCGCGGCTACCTGTCCGGCGCGTTGTGGGAGGCCGGGCTCTACTGCCGCGCCGACGACCGCGGCGACCCGGTCATCCAGCTCGCGCCGCCGCTCATCATCGGCCAGCCCGAGTTCGACGACATCGAGCAGCGGCTGCGCTCGGTGCTCACGGGCGCGCTCGCGCACCTCTGAGGACTGCCTCCCGGCCGGCCGACGCTGATGTGCGTCCGGCCGGGGGGAGCGGGGAGGATGGGGGCGTGAACGACGTCGTACGCCCTGCCCGCCCGCACCGCAAGCTCACCGAGGACGGGCGCCGGATGCGCGAGGTGCTCACCTACTCGCGCCGCGGCAGCCGCTTCACCCCGCGCCAGGCCGAGTCCTGGGCGGCCCACCACGCCGACTGGGTGATCCCGGAGGACGCGATCGACCGCCCCGGCTTCTCGCTCACCGAGTGGTTCGGTCGCGACGCCCCGTTGATCGTCGAGATCGGCTCGGGCATCGGTGAGGCCACCTCGGTGCTCGCCGCCGCGCGCCCCGAGCACAACGTCCTCGCGCTGGAGGTGTGGCTGCCCGGCATCGCCGACTCGCTCTGGCGGGTCGCCGAGGCGGGCGCCGACAACGTGCGCTTCTGCGCCGTCGACGCCGTCTGGTCGCTGGAGAACCTGCTCGGCCCGGGCAGCGTGGAGGAGCTGTGGACCTTCTTCCCCGACCCCTGGCGCAAGACCAAGCACCGCAAGCGGCGCCTGGTCAATCCCGCCAACGCCGCGCTCGCCTCGTCCCGGCTCGTGCCCGGCGGCGCCTGGCGGCTGGCCACCGACTGGGCGGACTACGCCGTGCAGATGCGCGAGGTGCTCGACGCGGAGCCGACCCTCGAGGGCGGGCCCGTCGAGCGCTGGGCCGAGCGCCCGGTCACCAGGTTCGAGCGCAAGGGCCGCGACGTCGGACGTGACATCGTCGACCTCTGCTACCGGAGGTCCGTGCGGGACTGATCGAGCACGAGGCCGGCCTCCCGGAGCAGGTGCTCGAGCCGCAGTCGCTCGGCGTCGCGCTCGGTGCCCTCGGGCAGCTCGCTCATCAGGTCGGGCACCTCGAGGGTCCGCGCCGCCTGGGCGAGCAGGTCGTCGTAGGCCGCCAGGATGCCGCGCCGTCGCGCCATCGGGGTGCCCGGGGCCGGGGCCAGCGCCACGCGGCGCACCCGCCGCACGTCGGCGGCCAGCTCCTCGATCGCCGGCGCGGACGCGACGGACGGCGACGACGGGGGAGGGGGCGGGGCGAGGCGCCGCCGCAGCCGCCGCACGGCCCGGTCGAGCTCGGCGGGACACACGGCGGCGCCCATGACGCCGGCCAGCGCCACCGTGCAGAGGACGAACACGACCATGGCGGTCATGTCTCGACGGTAGGTCGGGCCCGGGGGAGGGGCAAGAGTCGCTGCGGACCGCGATCCCGCGTAGACTGGACACTGCTTCCGGCACCGCTCGCGCGGCGTCGGGGAGCCCCCGGAGCCGGACCTCGTCGGACCCGTCGCCTGCGATTTGGCGTGGGTGTGCGGAGTCTGTCAAGATGTTCCGGTTGCTCCGGCGGGTCGCCGGGGTGCGGCACCACTTGACTTCTGAATCGCGTCTCCTTGATCGAGCCAGTCGTCTGCGTGCGCCGCACCAGGTCACATGGTGATCGGAGACCCGACCAGATCCGACAACCGTCGGGTGCCACCCAGAGCAGCACCGATCCCCAGGGGTCGTGTCACGAAGCCCGATGTTTTCAGTCGGGGGTGCGACACGCCCGACCGCGGGGGTCGGAGGGTGGAGGAGAGACAGGCGGCACTCGCCCATCAGGGGCGAGGGACCGAAACCAGACCAGGCGTACGAGATCGAAGAGGACAGGGACCTATGGCGGGACAGAAGATCCGCATCAGGCTCAAGGCCTATGACCACGAGGTGATCGACACCTCGGCGCGGAAGATCGTGGACACCGTCACCCGTACGGGTGCGAAGGTCGCCGGCCCTGTGCCGCTGCCGACCGAGAAGAACGTGTACTGCGTCATCCGTTCGCCCCACAAGTACAAGGACTCCCGCGAGCACTTCGAGATGCGCACCCACAAGCGCCTGATCGACATCATCGACCCGACGCCGAAGACCGTCGACTCGCTGATGCGTCTCGACCTGCCTGCCGGTGTCGACATCGAGATCAAGCTCTGAGGCGCGACATGGCTAAGACTTTCGAACGCAACGTCAAGGGACTGCTGGGCACCAAGCTCGGCATGACCCAGCTCTGGGACGAGAACAACCGCGTCGTCCCCGTGACCGTCATCGCCGCGAGCACCAACGTGGTGACCCAGGTCCGCCAGCCCGAGGTGGACGGCTACAACGCCATCCAGGTCGGCTTCGGCGAGATCGAGGCCCGCAAGGTGAACTCGCCCGAGACGGGCCACTTCACCAAGGCCGGCGTCACCCCCCGCCGCCACGTCGCGGAGATCCGCACCGCCGACGCCGCCTCCTACACCGTGGGTCAGGAGCTCGGGGTCGACACCTTCGCCGCGGGCGACGAGATCGACGTCACCGGCACCAGCAAGGGCAAGGGCTTCGCCGGCACGATGAAGCGTCACGGCTTCTCCGGCGTCTCGGCCTCCCACGGTGCCCACCGCAACCACCGCAAGCCCGGCTCCATCGGCGCCTGCGCCACCCCGGGTCGCGTGTTCAAGGGCACCCGCATGTCGGGCCGCATGGGCAACGACACGGTCACCACCCAGAACCTGACGGTGCACGCCGTCGACGCCGACAAGGGCCTGATCCTGCTCAAGGGCGCCGTTCCCGGCCCCCGCGGCGGACTCGTGGTCCTGCGCTCGGCGGCCAAGAAGACGCAGGAGGCCTGAGCATGGCTGTCAAGACCGTCAAGGTCGACCTCCCCGCCGAGATCTTCGACGTCGAGGTCAACATCCCCCTGATCCACCAGGTCGTCGTGGCCCAGCAGGCCGCTGCGCGCCAGGGCTCGCACTCCACCAAGACCCGCGGCGAGGTCCGCGGCGGTGGCCGCAAGCCCTACAAGCAGAAGGGCACCGGCCGCGCCCGCCAGGGCTCGACCCGCGCCCCGCAGTTCGCCGGCGGTGGCACGGTCCACGGCCCGCAGCCGCGCAGCTACGACCAGCGCACCCCCAAGAAGATGAAGGCCGCCGCCCTGCGCGGTGCCCTCTCCGACCGGGCCCGCAACGACCGCGTCCACGTGGTCGACGGCCTGGTGTCGGGCGACAAGCCCTCCACCAAGGACGCGCTGGCCGCGCTGACCTCGCTGACCGACCGCGTGGGCTACCTCGTGGTGCTCGAGCGTTCCGACGCGATCACCTGGCTCTCGCTGCGCAACGCGCCCGAGGTCCACATCGTCGCCGTCGACCAGCTCAACACCTACGACGTGCTGGCCGCTGACGACGTGGTCTTCACCAAGGGTGCCTACGACGTCTTCGTGGGTGGCGCCTCCGCTGCTCCGGCCACGAAGTCCGAGAAGACCGAGCAGGCCGCGCCCGCCGCGACCGAGCAGGCCGCCGACGAGCCGGCCCTGCCGGCCGGCGCGAAGGCTCCGCTCAAGAGCGGCAAGAACCCCAAGGGCTACGAGGTCCAGGGCCTGCGGTCCGGCAGCTACCTCGTCGAGGGCGACGCCGGCTACGACGTCTCGGGCGGCGACTTCTGGTTCAAGTCCGTCGAGGACGCCGAGGCCGCTGGTCTGACCCGCGCCGAGGAGAAGGAGAGCGACAAGTGAGCACCCTGCACAAGGACCACCGCGACGTCCTGATCGCCCCGGTCGTGTCGGAGAAGAGCTACGGCCTGCTCGACGCCAACAAGTACACCTTCATCGTCCACCCGGACGCCAACAAGACCGAGATCAAGATCGCGGTCGAGAAGGTCTTCGACGTCAAGGTCACCTCGGTCAACACGATCAACCGCCAGGGCAAGACCCGTCGCACCCGCTACGGCCTGGGCAAGCGGCCCAACACCAAGCGTGCGATCGTCAGCCTCGCCGAGGGTCACCGCATCGACATCTTCGGAGGTCCGGTCTCCTGACCGGGCTCCTGACTAGGAACTGATATGGCTATCCGCAAGTACAAGCCGACCACCCCGGGCCGTCGTGGCTCGTCGGTGGCCGACTTCGTCGAGATCACCCGGTCCACGCCCGAGAAGTCGCTGACGCGCCCGCTGCCCAAGAACGGTGGTCGCAACAACCAGGGTCGCATCACCACCCGGCACAAGGGTGGCGGCCACAAGCGCGCCTACCGCATCATCGACTTCCGTCGCTACGACAAGGACGGCGTCCCGGCCAAGGTCGCTCACATCGAGTACGACCCCAACCGCACCGCGCGCATCGCGCTGCTGCACTACGCCGACGGCGAGAAGCGCTACATCGTCGCGCCGCGCGGCCTGACGCAGGGCACGCCCGTGGAGTCCGGCCCCAACGCCGACATCAAGCCCGGCAACAACCTGCCGCTGCGCAACATCCCGGTCGGCACGACCATCCACTGCGTGGAGCTGCGTCCGGGCGGCGGCGCGAAGATCGCCCGCTCGGCCGGCAACTCCGCCCAGCTGGTCGCCCGTGAGGGCAGCCGCGCCACGCTGCGCATGCCCTCGGGAGAGATGCGCTTCGTCGACGTGCGCTGCCGCGCCACGATCGGCGAGGTCGGCAACGCCGAGCAGTCCAACATCAACTGGGGCAAGGCCGGCCGCATGCGGTGGAAGGGCGTTCGCCCGACCGTCCGCGGTGTCGTCATGAACCCGGTGGACCACCCGCACGGTGGTGGTGAGGGCAAGACGTCCGGTGGACGCCACCCCGTCTCCCCCTGGGGCAAGCCCGAGGGCCGCACGCGCAAGCGCAAGGCCAGCGACTCCCAGATCATCCGTCGTCGCAAGTCCGGCAAGGGTAGGAAGTAACCGACATGCCTCGCAGCCTCAAGAAGGGCCCCTTCGTCGACGACCACCTTCAGAAGAAGGTGGACGCCGAGAACGAGAAGGGCAGCCACAACGTCATCAAGACCTGGTCGCGCCGGTCGATGATCGTGCCCGACATGATCGGTCACACCATCGCTGTGCACGACGGTCGCAAGCACGTCCCCGTCTTCGTGACCGACTCCATGGTCGGCCACAAGCTCGGGGAGTTCGCCCCCACCCGCACCTACCGCGGGCACGTCAAGGAAGACCGGAAGGGACGCCGTCGATGAGCACCACCGAGCGCAGCCGCACCAGCGCGCGCCGCGAGTCGCTGCTCGGCGACCAGCCGGGCGCGTACGCCAGCGCCCGCTACGTGCGGATCACCCCGATGAAGGCCCGCCGTGTCGTCGACATGGTCCGCGGCCTTCCGGTCGACGAGGCACTGACCCTGCTGCAGTTCGCGCCGCAGGCCGCCTCCGAGACCGTCTACAAGGTGCTCGAGAGCGCCGTCGCCAACGCGGAGACCACCGAGGGCCTCAACCGGGCCGACCTCGTGCTCTCCGTCGCCATGGTCGACGAGGGCCCGACGATGAAGCGTTGGCGTCCCCGTGCCCAGGGCCGGGCCACGCGCATCAACAAGCGCACCAGCCACATCACCCTCGCGGTGCAGCCGGCCGACGTGCTGGCCACGAAGAACGGCCGCGCCAACAAGAACGGAAGGGGTGCCTGATGGGTCAGAAGATCAACCCCAACGGCTTCCGCCTGGGCATCTCCACCGACCACAAGAGCCGTTGGTACGCCGACAAGCTCTACAAGTCCTACGTCGGTGAGGACGTCGCCATCCGCAAGCTGCTCTCCAAGGGCATGGAGCGGGCCGGCATCTCCAAGGTCGAGATCGAGCGCACCCGTGACCGCGTGCGCGTCGACATCCACACCGCCCGCCCGGGCATCGTCATCGGTCGCCGCGGCGCCGAGGCCGACCGCATCCGCGGCGAGCTCGAGAAGCTCACCGGCAAGCAGGTGCAGCTCAACATCCTCGAGGTCAAGAACCCCGAGGTCGACGCGCAGCTGGTCGCCCAGGGCGTCGCGGAGCAGCTCTCGGGCCGGGTGCAGTTCCGTCGTGCCATGCGCAAGGCGATGCAGACCTCGATGCGCTCGGGTGCCAAGGGCATCCGGATCCAGTGCTCGGGTCGCCTCAACGGCGCCGAGATGTCCCGCACGGAGTTCTACCGCGAGGGCCGCGTGCCCCTGCACACGCTCCGCGCCGACATCGACTACGGCTTCTACGAGGCCCGCACCACCTTCGGCCGCATCGGCGTGAAGGTGTGGATCTACAAGGGCGAGGTCGCCGGCACCCGTGCCGAGCGCCAGGCCCAGCAGGCCGCCCGCGCCGGTGCCCCCGGCCGCGGTGGCCGTCCCAACACCCGTGGCGGCGACCGTCCGAGCCGTGGCTCGCGCGGCGACCGCGCCCCTCGTGCCGAGGCCCCCGCCGAGACGTCTGCGGCCCCGGCCGCCGAGGCGGCACCGAGCACCGGACAGGAGGCCTGACCTCATGCTGATGCCCCGTCGCGTCAAGCACCGCAAGCAGCACCACCCCAAGCGTCGTGGCGCCGCGAAGGGCGGCACCACGCTGGCCTTCGGTGACTTCGGCATCCAGGCGATCGAGGGTCACTACGTGACCAACCGGCAGATCGAGTCGGCCCGTATCGCCATGACCCGCCACATCAAGCGAGGCGGAAAGGTCTGGATCAACATCTACCCGGACCGTCCGCTGACCAAGAAGCCGGCCGAGACCCGCATGGGCTCCGGCAAGGGCTCCCCCGAGTGGTGGGTGGCCAACGTCAAGCCCGGCCGCGTCATGTTCGAACTCTCCGGCGTCGACGAGACCGTTGCCCGCGAGGCCATGCGCCGCGCGATGCACAAGCTCCCGATGAAGTGCCGGTTCATCTCCCGTGAGGCCGGTGAATTCTGATGGCTACCAAGCTGAACGCCCACGAGCTCGACGAGCTCGACGCAACCGCCCTCGAGGCCAAGCTGCGCGAGGCCAAGGAGGAGCTGTTCAACCTGCGGTTCCAGGCCGCGACCGGCCAGCTGGAGAGCAACGGCCGGCTGCGCGTGGTCAAGAAGGACATCGCCCGCATCTACACCGTGGTGCGCGAGCGCGAGCTCGGCATCCGCACCACCCCGGGCACCAACGAAGAGGCGAAGGCATGAGCGAGAACACTGCCACCCAGTCCGCTGAGCGCAAGCAGCGCAAGGTCCGCGAGGGCCTCGTCGTGAGCGACAAGATGGACAAGACCATCGTCGTCGCCGTCGAGGACCGCGTGAAGCACGCCCTCTACGGCAAGGTGCTGCGCAAGACCTCGCGTCTCAAGGCGCACGACGAGACCAACCAGTGCGGCATCGGCGACCGGGTCCTGATCATGGAGACCCGCCCGCTGTCGGCCACCAAGCGCTGGCGCCTCGTCGAGGTCCTCGAGAAGGCCAAGTGACCTGAGGCCCCGGCCTCGAGCTCCACATCTTCCACACATCAGTTCGGCCAGGCTCGCTCCCCGCTGAGGGGGCGAGAACCAGCTCGACAACCAGGAGAAATCAATGATCCAGCAGGAGTCGCGACTCAAGGTCGCCGACAACACCGGTGCGAAGGAGATCCTCTGCATCCGTGTTCTCGGTGGCTCTGGGCGTCGCTACGCCGGCATCGGTGACGTCATCGTCGCCACCGTCAAGGACGCGATCCCCGGTGGCAACGTCAAGAAGGGCGACGTCGTCAAGGCCGTGGTCGTGCGCACCGTCAAGGAGCGTCGCCGCGCCGACGGTTCCTACATCCGTTTCGACGAGAACGCCGCCGTCATCCTCAAGAACGACGGTGAGCCGCGCGGCACGCGCATCTTCGGTCCCGTCGGCCGCGAGCTGCGCGAGAAGCGCTTCATGAAGATCATCTCGCTCGCCCCGGAGGTGTTGTGAGAGATGGGTAAGCACATGAACATCAAGAAGGGCGACACCGTCAAGGTGATCGCCGGCAAGGACAAGGGTGCCCAGGGCAAGGTCATCTCGGTGCTCCGCGAGGAGGACCGCGTGATCGTCGAGGGTGTCAACCTCGTCAAGCGCCACACCAAGTCCGTCCAGCAGACCAACACCACCGGCGGCATCATCACGCGCGAGGCGCCCATCCACGTCTCCAACGTGATGCTCGTCGAGGGCGACGGCGTCACCCGGGTCGGCTTCCGCCGCGACGAGGTCACCAAGCGTCGTCCGGACGGCTCGACCTACGCCGCGTCGCGCTCGGTCCGCGTGTCCCGCAAGAGCGGCAAGGAGATCTGAGATGGCCGAGACCCAGACCACTGAGATTCCCCGTCTCAAGGCGCGCTACCGCGAGGAGATCGTCCCCGCGCTGCGCTCGGAGTTCGAGATCGCCAACATCATGCAGGTGCCCGGCCTGACCAAGATCGTGGTCAACATGGGCGTCGGCGAGGCGGCTCGCGACTCCAAGCTGATCGAGGGCGCGATCCGCGACCTCACCGCGATCACCGGCCAGAAGCCGGCCGTGACCAAGGCCCGCAAGTCGATCGCCCAGTTCAAGCTGCGCGAGGGCATGCCGATCGGCGCCCACGTGACGCTGCGCGGCGACCGCATGTGGGAGTTCCTCGACCGCCTGCTGTCCCTGGCGCTGCCCCGCATCCGCGACTTCCGCGGCCTCTCGCCCAAGCAGTTCGACGGGCGCGGCAACTACACCTTCGGTCTCACCGAGCAGGTCATGTTCCACGAGATCAACCAGGACAGGATCGACCGGTCCCGCGGCATGGACATCACCGTCGTGACCACCGCCACCAACGACGACGAGGGCCGCGCGCTGCTCAAGCAGCTCGGCTTCCCGTTCAAGGAGAACTGACATGGCGAAGACTGCGCTCAAGGTCAAGGCCGCCCGCAAGCCGAAGTTCGCTGTCCGCGGCTACACCCGCTGCCAGCGCTGCGGCCGCCCGAAGGCCGTCTACCGCAAGTTCGGCCTGTGCCGGATCTGCCTGCGGGAGATGGCCCACCGCGGCGAGCTCCCCGGCGTCACCAAGTCCTCCTGGTAATTCACTCACACACGTTGAAGGTCCCGAGGCCGCGAGCCGCGGGAAACCACGACGAGAAAGAACCCCATCATGACGATGACTGACCCGATCGCAGACATGCTCACGCGTCTGCGCAACGCCAACCAGGCGTACCACGACGTGGTGTCGATGCCCTACAGCAAGATGAAGGCCGGCCTCGCCGAGATCCTCAAGCAGGAGGGCTACATCACCTCCTACGACGTCGCGGACAACGTGAGCGCCGAGGGCGAGCCCGCCGTGGGCAAGACGCTGACCGTGACCCTCAAGTACGGCCGCAACCGGGAGCGCTCCATCGCGGGCGTGCGCCGCATCAGCAAGCCCGGCCTGCGCGTCTACGCCAAGAGCACCAACCTGCCCAAGGTCCTCGGGGGCCTCGGTGTCGCGATCATCTCGACGTCGCAGGGACTGCTGACCGACCGCCAGGCGAACCAGAAGGGCGTGGGCGGCGAAGTCCTCGCCTACGTCTGGTGACCCGGACCATCTGAGACCAGGAAGAGAGAGAAGCATGTCGCGCATTGGCAAGCTCCCCATCGCGGTCCCGTCCGGTGTCGACGTCGCGATCGACGACTCGCTGGTGACCGTCAAGGGCCCCAAGGGCACCCTGTCGCACACCATCGCGTCGCCGATCACGGTCGCCAAGGGCGAGGACGGCATCCTTGAGGTGCAGCGTCCCGACGACGAGCGCAACAGCCGCTCGCTCCACGGCCTCACCCGCACGCTGATCCACAACATGGTCGTGGGCGTGACCGACGGCTACGAGAAGAAGCTCGAGATCGTGGGCGTGGGCTACCGCGTCCTGCCCAAGGGGCCGACGCAGCTCGAGTTCCAGCTCGGCTACTCGCACCCGATCATCTTCGACGCCCCTGAGGGCATCACCTTCACCGTCGAGGGCCCGACCAAGCTCGGTGTCGTCGGCATCGACAAGCAGCTCGTCGGAGAGGTTGCGGCCAAGATCCGCAAGCTCCGCAAGCCCGAGCCCTACAAGGGCAAGGGCGTGCGCTACGCCGGCGAGCACATCCGCCGCAAGGTCGGAAAGGCCGGTAAGTGACATGGCGATCTCGCTGTCCAACAACAAGCACACCGCTCCGCGCGTTCGTGCCCGTCTGCGCCGCCAGGCGCGCGGCCGCAAGCGGATCCACGGCACGACCGAGCGTCCGCGCCTGGTCGTGACCCGCTCGGCGCGTCACATCACCGTGCAGGTCGTCGACGACCTCGCCGGTGCGACGCTGGCCTACGCCTCGTCGATGGAGGCCGACGTCCGCAACGCGGGCGGCGACAAGACCGACCAGGCCAAGAAGGTCGGCGCGCTGGTGGCCGACCGGGCGAAGGCGGCAGGCATCGACGACGTGGTCTTCGACCGCGCCGGCAACAAGTACCACGGCCGCATCGCGGCCCTGGCCGACGCCGCCCGTGAGGGCGGCCTCCAGTTCTGATCGCCCGACACCCAAGAATGACGATTAAGGAGCAAGTCTCATGAGCGGAGCCCAGCGCGGACAGCGCGGTGGCGAGCGCCAGTCTGGTGACCGTCGCGGACGCGACAACGGTCGCAACCAGGCTGACAAGACCGCCTACATCGAGCGCGTCGTGGCGATCAACCGAGTCGCCAAGGTCGTGAAGGGTGGTCGTCGCTTCAGCTTCACCGCCCTCGTGATCGTCGGCGACGGTGAAGGTCTGGTCGGCGTCGGCTACGGCAAGGCGAAGGAAGTCCCCGCGGCGATCGCCAAGGGTGTCGAGGAGGCCAAGAAGCACTTCTTCAAGGTCCCCCGCATCCAGGGCACGATCCCGCACCCGGTGCAGGGCGAGAAGGCTGCGGGCGTCGTCCTGCTGCGTCCCGCCGCCCCCGGTACCGGCGTCATCGCCGGTGGCCCGGTGCGTGCGGTCCTCGAGTGCGCCGGCATCCACGACGTGCTGAGCAAGTCGCTCGGCTCGTCCAACCAGATCAACATCGTCCACGCGACCGTCGAGGCGCTGCGGATGCTCGAGGAGCCCGAGGCCGTGGCTGCTCGCCGCGGCATGCGGGTCGAGGACGTCACCCCGGCCGCGCTGCTCAAGGCGCGCGCCGAGGGCGCTGCGGAGGTGTCGGCCTGATGGCACAGCTCAAGGTCCAGCAGAAGCGCGGGCTGGTCGGCCTCAAGGCCAACCAGCGCGAGACGCTGCGCTCGCTCGGTCTCAAGCGGATCGGCGACGTCGTCGTGAAGGAAGACCGCCCGGAGATCCGGGGCATGATCAACACTGTCCGTCACCTGGTGACGTTCGAGGAGGTGGAGTGACATGACGCTCAAGCTGCACCACTTGCGTCCCGCTCCGGGCGCCAAGACCGCCAAGACCCGTGTGGGTCGCGGTGAGGGCTCCAAGGGAAAGACCGCGGGCCGCGGCACCAAGGGCACCAAGGCGCGCTACCAGGTGCCGTCCGCCTTCGAGGGTGGCCAGATGCCGATCCACATGCGCCTGCCCAAGCTGAAGGGCTTCAAGAACCCCTTCCGCGTGGAGTTCCAGGTCGTCAACCTCGACCGCCTCGGCGAGCTGTTCCCCGACGGCGGCACCGTGACCGTCGAGGACCTGGTCGCCAAGGGCGCCGTTCGCAAGAACCAGCCCGTCAAGGTCCTGGGCCAGGGCGACATCTCCGTCGCCGTCCAGGTCAGCGCCGACGCGTTCTCGAGCTCCGCCAAGGAGAAGATCGAGGCCGCCGGCGGCTCCGTGACCGTGGCCTGAGGTCACGATCTCGCTCATCCGGTGAAGGCCTGGCCGCACAGTGGGAACTGTCGGCCGGGCCTTCGTCGTTGAGCGGGGAAGCGGGTCGCACCCCGGCTGTTAGGCTTCCCCGGGCCCTCCGCCGTACGACGGCGAGGGTGTCTCGTCCGCCCGCCGACCCCGGCCGGGCACCCATACGAAAGAGGAACCAGTGCTAGGCGCGTTCGCCAACGCTTTCCGGACTCCGGACCTGCGGCGCAAGCTGCTCTTCGTCCTGCTGGTCATCACGATCTTCCGGCTCGGCTCCCAGGTGCCCACCCCCGGTGTGCACGTCGCCAACGTCCAGGCGTGCATCAGCCAGCTGGAGGAGGGCGGCCTCTACAGCCTGATCAACCTCTTCTCGGGCGGTGCGCTGCTCCAGCTCACCATCTTCGCGCTGGGGATCATGCCGTACATCACGGCCTCCATCATCCTGCAGCTGCTCGTCGTGGTGATCCCACGGCTCGAGGCGCTGAAGAAGGAGGGGCAGGCCGGGCAGACGAAGATCACCCAGTACACGCGCTACCTCACCCTGGGCCTCGCCGTCCTCCAGGCGACCGGCATCGTCGCCCTCGCGCGCAACGGCGCCCTGCTGCAGGGCTGCACGCGCGACCTGCTCCACGACGACGGCACCGCCACGTTCCTCGTCATGGTCATCACCATGACCGCCGGCACCGCCGTGATCATGTGGCTCGGCGAGCTCATCACCGACCGCGGCATCGGCAACGGCATGTCGATCCTCATCTTCACCCAGGTCGTCGCGACCTTCCCGGCCGCGCTGTGGGGCGTGCAGACCTCGCAGGGCTGGGTCACGTTCGCCATCGTCATGGTCATCGGCCTCGTGCTGGTCGCGGGCGTCATCTTCATCGAGCAGGCCCAGCGCCGCATCCCGGTGCAGTACGCCCGCCGGATGGTCGGGCGCAAGATGTTCGGCGGCAACTCGACCTACATCCCGCTCAAGGTCAACCAGGCCGGCATCATCCCGGTCATCTTCGCCTCCTCGCTGCTCTACCTGCCGGCGATGGCGGTGCAGTTCAACCCCGAGAGCCAGAACCCCGTGCTCGACTTCATCGGGACCTACTTCGTCAACGGCGACCACCCGCTCTACATGGCGACCTACTTCCTGCTGATCATCTTCTTCACGTACTTCTACGTCTCGATCACCTTCAACCCTGTCGAGGTGGCGGACAACATGAAGAAGTACGGCGGCTTCATCCCCGGGATCCGGGCGGGCAAGCCGACCGAGGACTACCTGTCCTACGTCCTGTCCCGCATCACGTTCCCCGGAGCGCTCTACCTCGGCCTGATCTCGTTGGTCCCGCTCGTCGCGTTCGCGATGATCCAGGCCAACCAGAACTTCCCGTTCGGCGGCACGTCGATCCTGATCATGGTCGGTGTCGCGCTCGACACCGTGAAGCAGATCGAGAGCCAGCTCCAGCAGCGCAACTACGAAGGATTCCTGAAGTAGATGAGACTCATCCTGATGGGCCCCCCGGGAGCCGGAAAAGGCACCCAGGCCCGCTTCGTGGCCGACCACTTCGGCATCCCGGCGATCTCGACCGGCGACATCTTCCGCGCCAACGTCACGCAGGGCACGCCCCTCGGCGTCGAGGCCAAGCGCTACATGGACGCCGGCGAGTACGTCCCCGACGAGGTCACCAACCTGATGGTGCGCAACCGCATCGGCGAGGACGACGCCGCGCCGGGCTTCCTGCTCGACGGCTACCCCCGCACCCTGGCCCAGGTGGGCGAGCTCGACGAGATGATCGCCTTCACCGGTCACCGGCTCGACGCGGTCGTGGTGCTGACGGTCGACGCGGAGGAGCTCGTCCAGCGGCTCCTCAACCGCGCGGTGACCGACGGTCGCACCGACGACACCGAGGACGTCATCCGGCGCCGCCAGGAGCTCTATGCCGAGCAGACCGAGCCGCTGATCGAGGTCTACCGCGAGCGCGGCCTCCTGGTCGAGGTCGACGGGATGGGCGAGGTCGACGAGGTCACCGAGCGCATCTTCGGTGCCCTCGACGTCGTCCCGCAGAGCTGACGGTCGGGCGCACCCATGGGCTTCCGCGATCGCGGGATCGAGATCAAGACCCCTGAGCAGATCGACCTCATGCGGGTCGCCGGGCTGCTGGTGGGGGAGACGCTCGAGCTGCTGCGCTCGGCGGTCCGGCCCGGGGTGACGACGCTCGAGCTCGACACCCTCGCCGAGGCCCACATCCGCGACCACGGCGGCGTGCCGTCGTTCAAGGGCTACAGCCACCCGCCCTTCCCGGCGACGATCTGCGCGTCCGTCAACGACGAGGTCGTGCACGGCATCCCCGGGCAGCGCACGCTCGCCGACGGCGACGTGATCTCGATCGACTGCGGGGCGATCGTCGCCGGCTGGCACGGCGACGCCGCCGTCACGGTCCCCGTGGGCGAGGTGGCCGACGACGTGGCCGAGCTGCTGCGCGTGACCGAGGAGTCGCTCTGGCGCGGGATGGCCGCCGCACGGCTCGGCGGGCGGGTCTCCGACATCAGCCACGCCGTCGAGTCCTACGTGCGCGCCCAGGGCCGCTACGGCATCCTCGAGGACTACACCGGCCACGGCATCGGCACCGAGATGCACATGGCGCCCAACGTGCCCAACGTCGGGCGCCGCGGCCGCGGTCCGTCGATCGTGGAGGGCCTGGCGCTCGCGGTCGAGCCGATGGTGACCCTCGGCAGCAAGCACACCGACCTCCACGAGGACGAGTGGACCGTCTCGACGGTCGACGGCTCCTACGCCGCCCACTTCGAGCACACGTTCACCGTGACCCCCGAGGGGGCCTGGGTGCTCACCGCGGTCGACGGGGGCCGCGAGCGGCTCGCGGCGCTCGGCGTCCCATTCGGCGGACGCTGACCCCTGGGGTTCGTGCCCACCGTGACGGGCGTGACAGACTGACGCGGTTGGAGGGGAGTATTCCCTGGTAGTGGTGTCGTCAGTACGGCGTCCGCGCGAGCGGCGCCCGGTGCCACTGGTCCGCCCGGTCGGGCGGGCGGAAGAGACCTCTGGCGTCCGTGCCGTGCGCGGACCCCGATCTCGCCTCATCCCTAGGAGCAAGCAGCGTGGACGTACCCACCTGGGTCTGGATCGCCACTGGCGTGGTGACCCTCGCGATCTTCACCTTCGACCTCGCCGTGGTCGGCCGCCGGCCGCACGAGCCGAGCATGAAGGAGTGCGCGACCTACCTGTCGATCTACGTCGGCCTGGCCATCCTCTTCGGCCTCGGCGTCTGGTACACATCAGGCGGCACGCCGGCCCTCGAGTTCTACTCCGGCTGGCTGGTGGAGTACTCGCTCTCCATCGACAACCTCTTCATCTTCATCATCATCATGGCCAAGTTCGCGGTGCCGCGTGAGCTCCAGCAGTATGCCCTGATGATCGGCATCGTGATGGCCCTGGCCATGCGGGCGGTCTTCATCGCCGTCGGCGCCGCGGCCATCAACAACTTCAGCTGGGTCTTCTACCTCTTCGGCCTCTTCCTGGTCTACACGGCGGTCAAGCTGGCCAAGGAGGGCTCGGAGGACGAGGACGACGAGTTCGAGGAGAACAAGCTCGTCGCGTTCGTCGAGCGTCGCTTCCCCGCGACCTCGGAGTGGCACGGCCGGAAGCTGGTCGTGAGCGGGGAGGGCGCGAAGAAGATGATCACGCCGATGCTCATCGTGATCATCACCCTCGGCACGACCGACCTGCTGTTCGCGCTCGACTCGATCCCGGCCATCTTCGGCATCACCAAGGAGCCCTACCTGGTGCTCACGGCCAACATCTTCGCGCTGATGGGCCTGCGCCAGCTCTACTTCCTGATCGGCGGCCTGCTCCAGCGCCTGATCTACCTGTCCTACGGCCTGGCGTTCCTGCTGGCCTTCATCGGCGTGAAGCTGTTCTTCCACGCGCTCCACGAGAACGAGCTGCCGTTCATCAACGGTGGCGAGCACCTCGACTACGCCTGGCTGGAGATCCCGATCTGGCTCTCCCTGGTGGTCATCGTGGCCACGCTGGCGATCACCGCGGTCGTGTCGCTGTGGGCCTCGAGCCGGATGTCGGCCCAGGAGCAGGACGCGGCCACCGGCCCGCGCCGCGACTGGGAGGACGACTGACCGCGGCCTGACGGCGCGACCCGCGGGTCAGGACACGCAGGCGCTCGCACTGGGCGAGTTGTCCGACCCGCGGGTCATCCGCACGTCGAGGCACACCGGGTCGTCGGTGCGGACCAGCAGCCGCCTGCGGGTGGTGGTGCCGTACTCGTCGGTGTCGTCGCGGTGCCAGCCGAACGAGTCGCCCGGCTCCACCGGCACCGGCGGGCGCCACTCGAACAGCACGCCGCGAGGTGTGCGGGTGCCGTTGAGGGTGACGGCCTCTGTGATCACGTCGGGCACCACGTCGGCGGGCGTCTGTGACGCGGTCGGCACCACCACCCCGGGGTCCTCCCCACGGTCGTCGCCTCCGAACACGAGGAGGGCGAGCACCACCGCGAGGACCGCCGCTCCGGCGCCGGCCCACACCAGTGCGGGCACGCGGCCGCGCTGCTCGTCCTGGTCGTCGCTCACGGGCGCGGGGACCTGCGCGGCGATGCGCCGCGGGCCGCTCGCCGAGATCACGGTGACCGGCTTCATCGCCGTGGCGTCGTCGGTGTCCCCGGCGTAGCCCACTGCCCCGCCAGCGGCCCCGACGGCCGGTGCGGTGCTCACGGACGAGTCCGGGCGGTCGCCCTCGACGGCCACAGGCGTGCGGGGCCAGCCGGCGGCCGCCTCGATCCGCTGCAGGGCCCGGGCGAGCTCGAGCGCACTTGAGGGCCGGTGGTCGGGGCGCTTGGCCAGGCACTGCTGCAGGAGCCGGTCGAGCGCCGGCGGGACGTCGGGGCGCTGGGTGGCCGGCGCGGGGGCGTGCAGGATGCGGGCGCTGAGCGCCCGCGTGGAGTTGTCGCCCGACGGTATCGAGAACGGCGAGCGTCCCACCAGCAGGTGCCAGATGGTGGCGCCGAGCGAGTAGACGTCGGAGGCGACCGAGCCGTTGGAGCGCCCGTCGAGCAGCTCCGGCGGGGACCAGGGATAGGAGATGCGGACGTCGTTGTCGCCCTCGACGTCGGCGATGTGCCCGGCGATGCCGAAGTCGGTCAGGGCCGGCTCGTGATAGCTGGTGACCAGCACGTTGCTCGGCTTGATGTCGCGGTGCAGGATGCCCGAGCGGTGGGCGGTCTCGATGGCACTCGCCAGCTTGATCCCGGTGGAGACGGCGTCGACGGGCGCCATCGGGTTGGCGCGCACCCGCACGCCCAGGTCGGGCGGCGGGCAGTAGCGCATCACCAGGAACGGACGGCCGCCCTCGGCCGTCACCCCGGCGGTGATCACCGAGACGATGTAGGGGTGGTCGGCCAGGCGCGCCATCGCGTTGGCCTCGGCGGTGAAGAGGTACTTCTCCCGGTCGGTCAGCGGCACGTCGGGGCGCACCACCTTGACCGCGACCCGCTGCCGCGGCCACTGCTGCTCGTAGAGGAAGACGTCGGCGAATCCGCCGCTGCCCAGGTGCTCGACGAACGCGAACCCCGGGATGGTGGGGGCGCTCACCGGGCGACCGCCCCCGACTCGAAGCGCACGCTGTAGACGTGCGCCAGGTCGAGGACGCTGCCGGGCTCGAGGACGTAGGCGTCGCCGGGACGCATCCGCTCGGGGTCGCGGCCCGGCAGCGCGACGGTGGTGCCCCCGCGGCTCTCGAGGTCGCGGGCGACGACGTCCCAGCCGTCGAGCTCGATCTGCAGGTGGCGGCGCGAGACGAAGGAGTGGTCGGAGGGCAGGTGGACGAGGTGGGGCCAGTCGGTGCTGCCCTCGGGCGGCGCGGGCTTGCGGCCCAGGATCACGCCGCGGTCGAGCGGCACCACCTCGCCGGTCGGGAGCCGCAGCCCGCCCAGCGGCGGGCGGTCGACGCGACGGGGCTGCTGCGGGGCGACGCGCTGGTGGCAGACCCGGCACTGCGGCGCGGCCGGCGGAGTGAGGTGGCCCAGCGGGCAGCTCACCGCCAGCACGGTCGGGACCGTGCCGTGCGCCAGGTGCGAGGGGCGCAGCGTCGTCGACCCGTCGTGGTCGTCGGACGCCCCGGCGGGGCCGGGCGCGGGCCGGATCGTGGTGTGCGCGCCCTCCTCGATCCGCTGCATGACGAGGGGATCGGGCTCGGAGGTGTCGGCCAGGGAGCCGGTGTCCTCGACGGGGCGGCGTACGCGGGTGCGCGGCGGCGGTCCGTCGGGTCCCTTGGCGGCGAGGATGTCGGCGGGGATCCCGTCGATGAGGGCCTCGGCCGCGGCCGGCGGGTCGCCCACGTCGGCACGCGGCGCGGGAGCGGTGCGGGTCGAGACCGGCGTGAGCTCGACGCGGTCGGCGGCCACGACCCCGCCCACGAGGCGTCGGGTGGGCGCGAGGCCGTCGGGATCGGCGCCTCGGTCGATGCCCAGCACGCGGGAGGGGCCGGCGAGGCGTACGTGGCCGGAGCCGCGCGACAGGGTGCTCGAGGCACCCGAGGTGAAGTCGGCGAGGGCCAGGGCGGGCGGGTCGCCCGCGAAGGCCCTCTCCGCGATGGCCAGCACCCTCTCCGCGACGCTCGGGCCCGACGGTGCGGTCGGCGACAGCGCGTCCCAGATGTCCTGGAGCACCTGCTCGTCACCGGGGTCGGTGAGCAGCACCCAGTGCGCCCCCCGCCCGACGAGCACGCCGGTCCCTCTGGCGTACCGCGCTTCCACGATCAACCTCGGCTCCCCTCGCGCACCCCCACGGCGCCATCATCACCCATCACGCCAGTCCCGCGCACATGGTCTGGACTTCTCGTAAACTTGTCGAACCCCGAAGGCATACTTACCCTCCTCTGGGGGATCGCGGCGGGCGCACCTCCGATTCGTGGGGCCGAGGGGGGACCGACGTGGCACGTGGGGGCGCTCTGCGTCGACACCGGGCGGGCATCGCCTCAGGTGTCGCTCTGGCGATCACCGTCACCGCCGTCGTCGTCTACGCCGTGACCGCCGACGGCTACAAGGCGCACGAGGCCGAGCTCAACGACGGCGGCGTGTGGGTCGTCAACGGCAAGCTGGGCTGGTCGGGTCGGCTCAACAAGCCGATCAACCAGCTCGACGGCGTCGTGCCCGGCGACAACGGCAAGGCCCGCCTCGACGTGGTGCAGGACGGCGCCGCGGTCGTCACCCTGGATGCCGGCACCAGTCGCGGCCAGGCGATCGAGACCAGCAGGTTGGAGGCCCAGGACGGCGGCTCCGCCGCGGTTCCCGCGACGGGCGACGTCGCGATGGCGGGCGGCACCCTGGCCACCGTCGACGCCGAGACCGGCGAGGTGTGGGCCGTGCGCTACGACGACCACCTCGGCAAGCCGCTGGTGAGCGCCGTCGACCGGCAGGCCGAGCCGGTGGCCGAGACCGGGGAGGGCGCCGCCCTGGCCGTCAGCCAGGCCGGCACGGTGGTGGTGACCTCGACCGAGGAGGGCACCCTCACGGCCCTGTCGCCCACCGACGCGACCTTCCGCAAGCCCCGCACCACCGACCTCCCCGGCGATGCCGGCCAGGTGTCGGAGGTCACCACCGTGGGCGAGCGCGTCGTGACCCTCGACGCCGACGCCGGGGTCCTCAGCGTCGTCGGCGGCGCCACCGTGCCCGTCCCGCCGGGCAGCCGGCTGCAGCAGGCCGGTCCTGCCCACGGCACGGTGCTGGTGGGCGCGCCCGAGGGACTGCTGAGCGTCGACCTCGACTCCGGGGACGTCACCACGGTCTCGGGCAGGTCGGGAGCCCCCGCCGAGCCGGTCCGCCTCGGCGCGTGCGTCTACGGCGCCTGGTCCGGCGGCCTCGGCGCCGTCGCGGTCCAGTGCGGCTCCGCCGAGGTCAAGGAGGACGACCTCGGTGGCAACGCCACCAGCCTGGCGTTCCGGGTCAACCGGGGCGAGATCGTGCTCAACGATGCCAACAGCGGCACGGTGTGGGACGTCCAGCAGGACAAGCCGATCCGCATCGACAACTGGGAGGCGTTCACCTCCAAGAAGAAGAACAAGGACGACGACGAGGAGAACGAGAACCAGGCCGAGGCCGACCGGCGCCCCCCGCGCGCCAAGCCGGACTCCTACGGCGTGCGCGCCGGGCGCACCACCGTGCTGCACCCGCTCGACAACGACTCCGCGCCCGCCGGACGGCTGCTGAGCATCGTCGACGTCGACCAGCCCTCCGGCGGCGCTCGCGTCGAGATCAGCCCGGACGGCCAGACCCTCGTGCTGCAGATGCCCGAGGACGCCCGGCCGGCGCGGTTCGACTACTTCATCGACGACGGCCGCAACGGCCTGTCCGCACACGCCACCGTCGACATCGAGGTGCGCGGCGCCCAGCAGAACGAGCCGCCGGCCGTGCGCGCGGGGTGGACCAAGCCGACCTACAAGGTGCCGCACGGCGGCGAGCTCGCGGTCCCGGTCGTCGCCGACTGGCGTGACGACCGCGACGGCGACACGCTGCTCCTCGATTCGGCGCGGGCGGTCGGCGGGGACCAGTCCGGAGCGGCCGCGCGCACCACGGCCGACGGCCGGATCCGCTTCACGGCCCCGAGCGGCCCCGCGGATGGCCCACAGCTGGTGCGGGTGGAGTTCGCGGTCACCGACGGCCGCTCCGCCCCGGTCAGGAAGTCGATGAGCTTCCAGGTGCAGGCGCCGAAGGACCAGAAGTCCTATGCGCCGCAGGCCGAGCCCGACGTCGTACGCGGCGAGGTCGGCAAGCCGATCAAGATCAGGCCGCTGCTCAACGACCTGCCCGGATCCGACCCCAACGCCCCCGACGCCGAGCTCTCGCTCGGCGGCAAGGTGCCGCAGCAGCCCAACGCCAAGATCGTCTCCGACCTCGACGCCGGCCAGCTGACGTTCACCGGCGAGCGCGCCGGCACCTACTTCCTCAGCTATGACGCCGGCTTCGGCAACGCGCCGCTCGACCAGGGCATGATCCGCGTCGACGTCAAGGCGCGCCCCAAGCGCTCGGCCGACCCGGTGGCGATGCCGGACACCCTCACCGTCTACGGCCAGGCCCCCGGCATCGTCGACGTGCTGGCCAACGACCTCGACCCGGGCGGCGGCCTGCTCGTGGTGCAGCGCGCGACCGCCGACCTCGACGAACAGCTCGACGTGGCGATCATCGACGGACGCTGGCTGCGGATCTCCGCGGTGCAGCCGGTGCTCGCCCCGACCACCCAGACCGTCTCCTACACGATCAGCAACGGTGCCAGCTCGGGCGTGCGCGGCGAGGTGGTGCTCACCCAGCGTCCCGCCCCGGCGGACAACACGCCGATCACCGTCAGCGACAAGGTCGTGGTGCGTGCCGGTGCGGCCGTCGCGGTGCCCGTGCTCGACAACGACGTCTCGCCCGCCGGCGACCGGCTGACCCTGCTCAACGACCTCGCGAGCACCGGCACCCCCGGCGAGCTCGCCGTCGTCGCGCCCATCGACGTCACGGGCGACGTGGGGCGCGCGTTCGTGTCGGGCCGGGTCGTGCGCTACGTCGCGCCGGAGACGGTCGAGGAGCGCGACACCTACAGCGTCACCTACGTGGCACAGAACCTGGAGGGCAAGCGCGCCGACGGGGTGCTGAAGGTGACCGTCGTGCCTGCGGACGAGGCCAACGACGCGCCGGAGCCCCCGACCCTGGAGGGCCGCGTCGTCTCCGGCGACGTGGTCAAGGTCCGCGTGCCCGGCGTCGGGGTCGACCGCAACGGGGACCCCGTCACGGTCACCGGCATCACGTCGGCCCCGCGGCTGGGTCGGATCGAGGGCGTGGGCGGCAACTTCCTGGAGTATCAGGCCTACCCGCGCACGGTCGGCACCGACGAGTTCACCTACTCCGTCGTCGACTCCCAGGGCGCCTTCGCGACCGGGACGGTCCGGGTGGCCGTGGTCGAGCCCGGTCAGCCCCAGCCGCCGCTCGCCGTCGAGGACCGGCTCACCGTCGAGCCCGGCCGCACGGCGACGTTCGACCCGCTGGCCAACGACTTCATCGCCTCGGGCGACTCCGTGGAGATCGAGATCCTCGACGGTCCCCAGGGCGCACGCCTGGACCCGGACACCAACCTGGTGACGGTGCCCGCGCCCGGCTCGGCGACCGCGCCGCCGACGGTGCTCGTCTACCGGGTCACCAACGGCATCGACGAGTCGCGCTCGACGATGACCCTGAACACTGCCGACGACTACGACAACCCGCCGGTCGTCTACGACGCGTTCGGGCGCGCCGACGAGAGCGAGAGCGTCGTGGTCGACGTCCTCGAGGGCGCCTACGACCCCGACGGGTCGGTCGACGACCTCGAGCTCGTCGACGTCACCGGCGACCCCTCGGCGCGCGTGATCGACGGGGTGCAGGTGCGCGCCGACCGGGGCCCGGCGCCCAAGGTGCTGCCCTTCCAGGTGCGGGACGCCGACGGCGCGGTCGCGGCCGCGGCCGTCTACATCCCGCCCACCGGCGACCAACTTCCCTACGTCCTGCCCGACGCCCTCATCGAGCTCGATCCGGGTGAGAGCACGACGGGCCGGATCTCCGACTACATCGCGGCGCCCGACGGCAGGCAGGTGCGGCTCGCGTCCGGCCGGCGCTCCTACTCCGCCTCGCCCAGTGCCCTGAGTGTCGGACCCGACGGCGACAACCGCTTCACCCTGTCGGCGCCGGCCGGCTTCCGCGGGCCGGGCTCGGTCCTCGTGGAGGTCACCACGGCCACCGGCGCCGGCGGCAACGAGGACACGTCCACGACCCAGGACGGGGTCACGGCCGTGCTGTCCATCCCGGTGCTCGTCGGCGACGACACCCCCTCGCTCGAGTGCCCGACGAGCGCGATCCCGATGTCGGCCGGTCAGCGCTACGAGCTCGACATCGCGAGCTACTGCAAGGTCTTCACCGTCGATCCGCGAGACGCCGCCTCCCTCGAGTTCAGTGCGGAGTGGAGCCAGGGACTCGACGGGGTGGAGGTCGCCAGCCCCCAGGGGTCGATCGTCGCGGTCACCGCCTCCGATGCGGCCACCGAGGGTGGCGATGCCGTCCTGGCCGTGCGTGCCGGCGACAGCAACGTCCAGGAGGTGCGCTTCCGGCTGGCCCAGGCGCCGCCGCCGCGGCTGCTGCCCATCCGGGTCGAGACCATGGAGGCCGGCCAGACCCGCACCTACGACATCGGCTCCTACCTCGAGGCGGGGGTGGCCGACCCCCAGCCGCAGGTCGTGTCGGTGCGGAGCACGGGCAACTCCGCGGTGAAGGCCAGCGTCGACGGCAGTCGCCTGACGTTGCGCGCCGCGCAGGACGCCCGGGGCGCCGATGCGGCCTTCGACCTCGTGGTGAGCGACGTCGCCACGTCCGACCCGCCGGCGAACCGCCGGGCGCAGGGACGCATCCAGTTCAAGGTCGTCGGCGTGCCCGAGGCACCCGGGGAGCCGCGGCCCTACCCGCTGTCCGACGAGGTGGGCACCATCAAGATGGGATGGGCCCCTCCGGGCGACGACGGCGGGGCGCCGATCCTCCACTACTGGGTGCGCGAGGAGAAGACGGGCACCCGGCAGCGGTGCGACACCAACGAGTGCGTCTTCCGCAAGCTCAAGACCGGCGGCAACTACAGCTTCCGTGCCCAGGCGGTCAACCGGGTGGGGTCGAGCGAGTGGAGCGACGTGTCGCGCTCGGCGCGGGCCGACACCCAGCCGGGCCGGGTCCGGAACATCCGGATGGCGAGCCGTGGCGACGGCCAGATCACGGTGGCGTGGGACAAGCCGGCCACCGACACCTCCCGGATCCTCGACTACACCATCACCTGGCGCGGCGGACAGGACGTCGTACCGGGCAGCAGGACGTCCTACACCGCCGTCGGGCTCGACAACAACCAGCGCTACGACTTCACCATCAAGGCCCAGAACCAGGTGGGCTACTCCCTCCCGCGCACGTCGGGCGAGATGCAGTCCCTCGGCACGCCGGCCGCACCACCCGCTCCCTCGGTGGCCGACCTGGAGTCGGGCACCAACCAGACGTCCATCCGCATCTCCTGGCAGGCGGTGCTGCCGGAGGGGCCCGGGCCGACCGTCTACACCGTCAACTACACCGACGGGCAGAGCTCCGGCGCCGTCCCCGGCTGTCAGCGGACCGCGTCGCTCGTCTGCACGCACACCGGCGTGCCCTACGACGGCCTCACGTACACCTACACGGTGGTGGCGGCCAACCAGCCGGGCGACGAGCCGGGCAATCGCTCGCAGGCGAGCGCCGGCACGTCCATCCAGGCCGTCGGCCGCCCGGCGGCGTGGGGCTCCTTCCAGGCGGTGGCGACGGGGGCCAACCAGGAGGTCCAGCTGCAGTACACCGTGCCGGACTCACGCGGCAGCACCAGCAAGGTCGAGATCCTCGTCGCCGGTGGGGTCGCCCGGACGTTCAACCAGCAGACCGGCGCGGTCACCACCCGTGTCCAGCTGCCCGGCAACGAGCAGCCCTATCCGGTGCAGCTGCGCGTGTGCAACGAGGACGCTCCGGCCGGCTGCACGGTGAGCGGGCAGGTGAACGTGCAGAGCTTCGGACCGCTGCAGGCCGACAACATCGCCTCGATCCAGCCGGTGCCCGACGGCCAGCGGCTCTCCTGGGTGGTGACCGGGACGTCCAACGGTCGCCCGGCCACGTTGACGGTGTCCTCCGCCGACCGCAACCAGACCTTCCAGGTGCCTGCCGGGCAGTGGTCGGTCCAGACGCAGAACCTGGACGTGGGCTTCCGGCACGGCGAGAGGGTCACCGTCACGCTCGCCGACGGCGCCAACGGCCGCGGCCCGGTCTCCCGCAGCGCCGACGGTTCGACGGCCGCGCCCCCGGAGCCCGAGATCGTCATCTTCCGTGGAGACAAGTGCTCGACCCGCGCCGACCGACCCGCCGACGTCCCGGACTGCGGCTCGCGCGGCTGGACCGGGGACACCTGCGAGGACGACAACTGCGCCTTCATCAACTTCAGCGTCCGCGGGTTCCTCTCCCGCTACACCTGCACCATCCAGCGCCGGTTCCGCTCCGACATCTCGTTCGCCGTCGACCCCGCGGAGGCGCGCGGAGGCAACGCCTACCACTACGGCGCGCTCGTCGCCGGGCAGGTAGCCCTCAACTGCACGACGCCCGACTACCGCCCCGACCAGGGCAACTACCAAGCGGGTGGTTCGGGCTGGAAGGACTGGTGACCGCTCACCGGCACCGCCCCCGACCCCTGCACGCCTGACCCACCGCCCCGACACCCGCCGCTCCGACACCCGCCGCAAGGAACCCGCATGACGATCAGCCACGAACAGGCCGAGTGGTTCAAGTCGACCTTCGACCAGCTCACCGACAACATGGAGAAGGCAGTCCTCGGCAAGCGCCACGTCGTGCGACTGGCATTGACCTGCCTGCTCTCTGAGGGGCACATCCTGCTCGAGGACTTCCCCGGCACCGGCAAGACCATGCTGGCGCGCGCCCTGGCCAACACCGTGCAGGGCAGCCACGCCCGCATCCAGTTCACGCCCGACCTGCTGCCCTCCGACGTCATCGGCGTCACGGTCTACGACCAGCACAAGGGCACCTTCGAGTTCCACCCGGGGCCGATCTTCCACACGATCGTGCTGGCCGACGAGATCAACCGGGCCTCGCCCAAGACCCAGTCGGCGCTCCTCGAGGTGATGGAGGAGGGCCGCGTCACCGTCGACGGCGTCGCCCACCCGGTCGGCAGGCCGTTCCTGGTGATCGCCACCCAGAACCCGATCGAGCAGGCCGGCACCTACCGCCTGCCCGAGGCCCAGCTCGACCGCTTCCTGATGAAGACCTCGGTCGGCTACCCCGACCGCCAGGCGACCGTCGAGCTGCTCAACAACGCCGCCGTCCGCGACCGCGCCGCCCTCGTCACCCCGGTGATCACCGCCGCGACGATCGCGCAGATGAGCGGCCTGGCCGACGAGGTCTACGTCGACCCGGCCGTCGTGGGCTACGTGGCCGAGCTCGCGGAGGAGTCGCGCCGCCAGCCGCACGTCAAGCTCGGCCTGTCCCCGCGCGGGTGCCTGGCGTTCGTGCGGGTCGCCAAGACGTGGGCCGCCGCCGACGGTCGCGACCACGTGGTCCCCGACGACGTCAAGGACCTGGCCGAGCCGGTGCTCTCGCACCGCCTGCTCCTCGACGCGGAGGCGCAGTTCAGCGGCGTCGACGTGCAGACGGTCGTCTCGCGCCTGCTCGACGCCGTGGCCCCGCCGACCGACCGCGTGGGGGTCTGAGCCCTCGATGAGGCAACGGTTGAACGACGCGCTCGAGGTCCTCAAGCCGATCGGCTGGCTGGTCCTCGGCCTGGGCCTGGGCGCGCTCCTGGTCGCCGCGTTCACGCAGTGGCGTGAGCTGGCGGTCCTCGGCGTGGGCTGCCTGCTGCTCGTCGTCCTCGCGCTGCCGTTCCTGCTCGGTCGCACGTCGGTGTCGGTCGACCTCCGGCTCCAGCCCGAGCGCGTCGCCGCGGGGGAGTCGGTCGCGGCGGGTGTGCTGGTGGTCAACCGGGCGTCCTCGCGGCTGGTCCCGACCACCCTCGAGGTCCCGGTGGGGTCGGCGGTGCACCGCTACGGCATCCGCTCGCTGGCGCCGGGTGCCGCCCACGAGGAGTCGTTCACGATCCGCACCGAGCGCCGTGGGGTGATCGCGGTCGGTCCCGCGATGACCCGGCGCGGCGACCCGATCGGCATCTTCTCCCGCGACGTGGTCTGGACGCCGGTGCGCGAGGTGCTGGTCCGTCCGCCGCTCGTGCCGATGGAGTCGCTCGGCGCCGGCCTGCTGCGCGACCTCGAGGGCGTCTCCACCGACGCGGTCAGCCAGAGCGACCTCGCCTTCCACGCCCTGCGCGAGTACGTCCCCGGCGACGACCTGCGCCACATCCACTGGCGCTCCTCGGCCAAGGTGATGGCCTCGACCGGCGAGTCGGCCCTGCTGGTGCGCCAGTACCTCGACACCCGGCGCAGCCACGCCACGATCGTCGTCGACGACCGGCTCGACTCCTGGTCGGACCCGGACGACTTCGAGACCGCGATGAGCGTCGCGGCGTCGATCGCCGTGCGGGCCGTGCTCGACGAGTTCGACGTGTCGTTCGTGTGCGGCAGCCGCGCCTCGTCGGGGTCCGACGGCCACCTCGCGCTCGACGCCGTGTGCCGCGCCGACCTCGGCGAGCGCGGCATCGTCGAGTCGGGGCGGCAGGCCAGCATGCTGGCGCCCGACACCAGCCTCGCGTTCCTCGTCGGCGGCAGCGAGTCGCCGTTCACCGACCTGGTGCGCGCCTCCGCCGCCTTCCCGCCGGAGGTGCGCCGCTTCGGCATCGTGATCGACCCCCGGGGCAACAGCCGCGTGACCGAGACCCTCGGGCTGCCCGTGCTCCACCTCGCCGCCAAGGAGGACCTCGGCGGCCTGCTGAGGTGGAGCGTGCGATGAGCCCCGAGAGCACCACGACCGGCACCCGCACCCGCGTGCGGCCCCACGCGCTCGTGCCCGACCTCCACTCGTGGGTCGACATCGCCTTCACCCTCGCGCTCGCCGCGGTGGCGCTGCTCGCGTTCGGCACCTCCTTCACCGGCGCGACCTACCTGGTCGTCGGGATGCTGGGTGCCGTCATCGCGGTCGTCGTCACGCACCTGACCCGGGCGGCCGGCTGGCCGGTCGTCTCGGCCGTCGTCATCTGCCTCGTGCTGTTCCTCGTGCTGGGCGGGCCGCTCGGCCTGCGCTCCCTCGGCGACACCTACACGCTGCCGGGGCCCACGACGCTGGCCCGGGTCGTCGACCAGGCGGTCTTCGGGTGGAAGGACCTGCTGACCACGCTCCCGCCGGTCGACGGCGACGGCCCGCTGCTGGTGCTGCCCTGGCTGTCCGGGATGGTCGCAGGACTGGTCGGCCTCGCCCTCGCGCAGCGGCGGCCGCGGCGGCCCTGGCTGGCCGCGCTCCTGCCCGTCGCGGGGATGACGGTGGTGCTCGCCGCCGTGATCCTGCTCGGCGTGCGCCGTCCCCAGTCCCTCCTGCTGCAGGGCTGCGTCTTCACCGCCCTCGCCCTCGCCTGGCTCGCCCTGCGCGCCCGCCGGGCGAGCGCGACCGTCCACGGCGGCACCACGTCGTACGTCCGCGGCATGGGCGCGGTGGCGATGCTCGCGCTCGCGGCAGCGCTCGCCCAGCCCGTCAGCGCGATCGTCGTCGGCGACGACTCCCGGCGGGCGGTGGCCCGCAACTGGGTCGAGCCCCCCTTCGACATCGGCCGCTACCCCTCCCCGCTGGCCGGATTCCGCAAGTACGTCGACCTCAAGGGCCGCGCCGACCCCGCCAACGTCTACGACAAGACGCTGCTCGACATCGAGGGCGTCCCCGCCGGGACCCGGGTCAGGTTCGCCGCGATGGACCGCTACGACGGGATGGTGTGGGGCGCCACCGACGACGCGCTGCCCGGCCCGGCCGACGACTCCTTCCAGCGGGTCTCGTCCACCATCGACAACCCCGTCGAGGGCGAGCCGGTCGCCGCGACGGTGACGCTGGGGGAGGGGTGGACCGGCGTGTGGATGCCCACGGTCGGCGCGCTGCGGTCGGTGTCGTTCGAGACCGGCGACGCTCGCGCCACGGCCGAGGTGTTCCGCTACAACCTCGCCACCTCGACCGCGGTGGTCCCCACGGGCCTCCAGAGCGGTGACCGCTACTCCTTCACCGCGGTGAGCCCCGACGACGAGCTCACCGACCAGACCGTGGGCTCGGCCGAGGTCGCCCCGCTCCCGGCCGGCGCGGCGTTCATCCAGGGCCCGAGCGAGAAGTGGACCGAGGGTGCGGGCAACGACCCGATGGACCGGGTGCTCGCCGCGGCCGAGCACCTGCGCACGGACGGCAGGTACTCCGACGGCATCGGCCGCACCGAGCGCATCTACGTGGCCGGCCACAGCACCTGGCGGCTGTCCGACGAGTTCGTCAACGCCCCGCAGATCGTCGGCAACGACGAGCAGTACGCCGCCACGATGGCGCTGATCGCCAACCACATCGGCGTGCCGGCGCGGGTCGTGCTCGGCGCGGTCGTGCCCGCCGGCGGCCGGGTCACCGGCAAGGACGTCTCGGCCTGGGTCGAGCTGCGCGCCGCCGACGGGTCGTGGCGGACGCTGCCCACCGAGGCCTTCATGTCCACCACCCCGCCGGCCGACCAGGTGCCCGAGACCGACACGCCGATGTCCGGCACCGTCATCCCGCCGCCCAACCCGATCCCGCCGCCGTCCGACGCGGGCGAGCAGAGCGACGCCGACCTCAAGGAGCGCAAGGCCACGCGCAAGAAGAAGGCCGACGAGGAGGAGGACGCCCTCATCCCCGGCCTCCCGGCGTGGGTCGGGCGGGTCGTGACCTATGTCGGGCTGCCGCTGCTCGCGATCGCGCTGCTGCTGGGCGCCGTCGTCGGGGTGAAGGCGCTGCGCCGGCACCGCCGCCGTAGCGCGGCCTCCCCGTCGGCCCGGTTCGTGGGTGCCTGGCGCGAGCTCGTCGACCACGCCCGCGACCTCGGGCAGCCGGTCCCGCTGGGGCCGACGGTCACCCGTCGTGAGCAGTCGGCCGGCATCGTCTCCGCGCAGGCAGCGGTCCTCGCCCGCCGGGCCGATGGCTTCGTCTTCGGTCCGAGCGCGCCCGAGGTCGCGGCGGCGACGACCTACTGGGAGTCCGTCGACGCCGAGCGCCGCGCCATGTCGTACGAGGTGACCCGGTGGCAGCGGCTGCGCGCCGCGGTCAGCCTCCGCTCGCTGCGGCGTACGACGTCGTCGCGCGACGGCGACGACGGGGGTGCCGCACCGGGTCCGCCCCCCGCGCCCGGGCGTGTCACGGCGCTGGCCCGGCGGGTGCGCGGCCTCACTGATTGGCGTTCTCGCCGCGCGCCTGACTAAACTGGTGCGTCGGCCCAACGTGGGCTGTGTTCGTGGCGCCTCGCGGCTGCCCGGGACTTCGTGTGATCGTCGCTGACGCTCGCGCGTGCTCCGGGAAGAGGCACCCCCGGACCGCCTCACGAGGTCCACCGGCCACCTGCTCGCAGGTGCCGGGCGGTTCCCGGGCCACGGTAGACAACGAGACGACAGATTGTGGAGGACATGCCGAAGAAAGAAGGCGTGATCGAGATCGAGGGCACCGTCGTGGAGGCCCTTCCCAATGCCATGTTCCGCGTGGAGCTGGCCAACGGGCACAAGGTGCTCGCCCACATCAGCGGCAAGATGCGCCAGCACTACATCCGGATCCTCCCCGAGGACCGGGTCGTGGTGGAGCTCTCGCCCTACGACCTCACCCGGGGTCGGATCGTCTACCGCTACAAGTAAGTGATCGAGCCTGCGAGACCACCGATCTGCGCAGGCGCCAGCCGAGCAGCAAGGAAGTTGTTGACATGAAGGTCAACCCGAGCGTCAAGCCCATCTGTGACAAGTGCAAGGTCATCCGCCGTCACGGCCGGGTCATGGTCATCTGCGAGAACCCGCGTCACAAGCAGCGCCAGGGCTGAGCGATTCGCCCCGATCCGGCGGAGCCGGAGCGGGACGAGCAGCGTGAGCCGCGCAGCCGCTTGCGGCAAGCGGGCTTGAAGCCCAGCACGACAGCCCAGCACGAGCTCAGCACGACAGCAACACCCCACAACGTGATCGCTAGGTCGGGCACCACCTGACCGAAGTCACCTCCGGAGCACTGGCCGGAGCCCACCCGAGGCGGGATGGGACGCGTCACGACCAGAAACCAGCGCAAGAACAGACAAGGAACAGCCACATGGCACGCCTCGTTGGTGTTGACCTCCCGCGCGACAAGCGCATCGAGGTCGCTCTCACCTACATCTACGGCATCGGCCGTACCCGCGCCCAGCAGCTCCTGGCCGCCACCGGCGTCGACCCGAACGCCCGGGTCCACACGCTCGGTGACGAGGAGCTGGTCAAGCTTCGCGACGAGATCGAAGCCAACTTCAAGATCGAGGGTGACCTCCGGCGTGAGGTCCAGGCGGACATCCGCCGCAAGATCGAGATCGGCAGCTACCAGGGTCGCCGCCACCGCATGGGCCTCCCGGTCCGCGGTCAGCGCACCAAGACCAACGCGCGCACCCGCAAGGGTCCCAAGCGCACCGTCGCCGGCAAGAAGAAGGCGAAGTGATCTGCTCCCCTCACCGGGCGCAGCGCTGATCACTTCAGTCCCCACGCAAGCTTCAAGACCAGACCTCATCAGGAGTTAGTGAATGCCTCCCAAGAGCCGCGCGACCAAGGTCCGCCGCAAGGAGAAGAAGAACGTCGCTCAGGGCGAAGCCCACATCAAGAGCACGTTCAACAACACCATCGTCACGATCACCGACCCGACCGGTGCGGTGATCTCGTGGGCCTCTGCCGGCACCGTCGGCTTCAAGGGCTCGCGCAAGTCCACCCCCTTCGCCGCCCAGATGGCTGCCGAGGCCGCCGGCCGTCGCGCCATGGACCACGGCATGAAGAAGATCGACGTCTTCGTCAAGGGCCCGGGCTCGGGTCGTGAGACCGCCATCCGGTCGCTGGGTGCCATCGGCCTCGAGGTCGGCACCATCCAGGACGTCACGCCCACCCCGCACAACGGATGCCGGCCGCCCAAGCGCCGCCGCGTCTGAGCCCGAGACTGAGAAAGAGAGACTGACACATGGCCCGCTACACCGGTCCCATGACCCGCAAGTCGCGCCGTCTCGGTGTCGACCTGGTCGGCGGCGACGCTGCCTTCGAGAAGCGTCCCTACGCGCCCGGCCAGCACGGCCGCGGCCGCATCAAGGAGTCCGAGTACCTGCTGCAGCTTCGTGAGAAGCAGAAGGCTCGCTTCACCTACGGCGTGATGGAGAAGCAGTTCGTCCGCTACTACAAGGAGGCCAGCCGTCGCCAGGGCAAGACCGGCGACAACCTCCTGCAGCTCCTCGAGTGCCGCCTCGACAACGTGGTCTACCGCGCCGGGTTCGCCCGGACGCGCCGTCAGGCCCGCCAGCTCGTCGTGCACGGCCACTTCCTGGTCAACGGCAAGAAGGTCGACATCCCGTCCTACCAGGTCACCGACCACGACATCATCGACGTGCGCGAGAAGTCGCTCGAGGCGACCCCGCTCATCGTCGCCCGCGAGACCCACGGCGAGCGCGTCGTCCCCGCGTGGATGGAGGTCATCCCGTCGCGGATGCGCATCCTCATCCACCAGGTCCCGGTCCGCGCGCAGATCGACGTGCCGGTCCAGGAGCAGCTGATCGTGGAGTTCTACTCCAAGAAGTGATCCACCGCCGGTGGCCGCCTCCGGGCGGCCACCGGCGCAGCTCGTCCCATTCCTTCTTCTCCGCCAACCTCATCAGGTTCGGATCCGTCAAATAGTGGGTGGATCCGGAAAGGAAAAACTCCGTGCTTATCGCTCAGCGCCCGACCCTCACGGAAGAGACCGTCGACGAGTTCCGCTCGCGTTTCGTCATCGAGCCCCTCGAGCCCGGCTTCGGCTACACCCTCGGCAACTCGCTTCGTCGTACGCTCCTCAGCTCCATCCCGGGTGCCTCGGTCACCAGCATCAAGGTCGACTCCGTCCTCCACGAGTTCTCGACGATCGAGGGCGTCACCGAGGACATGACCGAGATCATCCTCAACCTCAAGGGCATCGTCGTCTCCTCCGAGCACGACGAGCCGGTCGTGATGTACCTGCGCAAGTCCGGCGCCGGTGACGTCACCGCCGCCGACATCACCCCGCCCGCCGGCGTCGAGGTGCACAACCCCGAGCTCAAGATCGCCACGCTGTCCGACAAGGGCAAGCTGGAGATGGAGCTCGTCGTCGAGCGCGGTCGCGGCTACGTCTCCGCCGTGCAGAACAAGGGCGCCGACAACGAGATCGGCCGCATGCCCGTCGACTCGATCTACAGCCCGGTGCTCAAGGTGACCTACAAGGTCGAGGCCACCCGTGTCGAGCAGCGCACCGACTTCGACAAGCTCGTCATCGACGTCGAGACCAAGCCGTCGATCCGTCCCCGCGACGCGATCGCCTCGGCCGGCAAGACCCTGGTGGAGCTCTTCGGCCTGGCCCGCGAGCTCAACGTCGAGGCCGAGGGCATCGACATCGGCCCGTCGCCGGTCGACGAGCAGCTCGCCGCCGACCTGGCCCTGCCGGTCGAGGACCTGCAGCTCACGGTCCGCAGCTACAACTGCCTCAAGCGCGAGGGCATCCACACCGTGGGTGAGCTCATCTCCCGCTCGGAGCAGGACCTGCTCGACATCCGCAACTTCGGTGCGAAGTCGATCGACGAGGTGAAGGCCAAGCTCGTCGAGATGGGTCTCTCGCTCAAGGACAGCGCGCCCGGCTTCGACCCGCACGCCGCCCTCGCCGCCTACGGCGACGACGACGACGATGCCTTCATCGAGGACGAGCAGCTCTGACCTGCGGCCCCGGGCTCCCGGGGCCACCCATCAAAACCGACCGGCGCGCGCCGGTCGTCTACCCGGGTACCTGACACGGCCCGAGAGAAGGAAGGCACCACATGCCCAAGCCCAAGAAGGGCCCCCGCCTCGGCGGCAGCCCGGCCCACCAGCGCCTCATGCTCTCCAACCTGGCCACCGCCCTGTTCGAGCACGGCCGGATCACCACCACCGAGACCCGTGCGCGCCTGCTGCGCCCGGTCGCGGAGAAGCTGAT
Organism: Nocardioides sp. Z35_8; assembly: GCF_059621125.1. NCBI lineage: Bacteria > Bacillati > Actinomycetota > Actinomycetes > Propionibacteriales > Nocardioidaceae > Nocardioides > Nocardioides sp. Z35_8. The sequence goes on from NZ_JCAQIE010000001.1 coordinate 1,720,300, forward strand.
CACCAAGGCCAAGCGGGGCGACCTGCACAACCGTCGCGAGGTCCTCAAGACCATCCGTGACAAGTCGGTCGTGCACACCCTGTTCACCGAGATCGCGCCGACCTTCGCCGAGCGTCCCGGTGGCTACACCCGGATCACCAAGATCGGCCCCCGCAAGGGCGACAACGCTCCCATGGCGGTCATCGAGCTGGTGACCGAGGCCTACAGCCCCAAGGCTCCCTCGACCAAGAAGACCGAGGCTGCTGCCGCGCCGGCGCCCGCCGCCGACGCCGCTCCTGCCGAGGTCGAGGCCGAGGACGTCGACGGTCAGACCGAGGTCGTGGAGACCGAGGCTGCCGACGCCGAGACCGCCGAGGCGCAGGCCCAGGGCGACGCTGCGGAGGTCGAGGCCGACGAGGTCCCGGCCGACGACGCCAAGGCCTGATCCACCGCTGATCGCGAGGCCCGCCACCCCACCGGGGTGGCGGGCCTCGCGCGTTCGCGGGCCCGTGGGTCAGAGGCGGGCGAGGACCTCGGCGGCGTCCAGGCTGCGCGGCTCGCCACCGGTGGCGACCAGGTGCCGGGTCGCGGCGACCACCGACTCGTTGACGGGGGTCGGCAGCCCCAGGAGGCGTCCCTGGAGCACGATCTCGCCGGCGAGGTAGTCGATCTCGGAGTCGCCGGTGCCGCGCGCCAGGCTCTGCCAGGTGGACCCGCCGCGCCGCTCGAGGTCGGGTCGGCGCTGCAGGATCGTCCCGCGCCGCTGCCGGTCCTCCTCGGCGGAGGTGACGCTGAGCCCGGCCGCCTCGAGGACGCGCTCGCCCTCCGCCTGGGCCAGCTCGGCGAGCTCGTCGGCCGCCTCGCCCTCGGCGAACGACGCGTCGACACCGTTGCCGAGGTTCATCACCAGCTTGCGGCGCTTCCTCGCCATGATGTCGTCGCGCTCCTCCGACTCGATGCGCGCGGCGCGGAGGTCGGCGGCCACGGCGGCGGTGGTGGCGTCGGCGCCGCCCGGGAAGCGGCCGATGTCGAGGATCGCCGGGGTCGGGTGGCACGCCGCGACGACGACCCCGGGCTCGAGGTGGGTGGCGGGCAGCATCACGCACACCGCGTAGGTCCGGGCGAACAGCCTCAGGGCTGCGGTCTCGGTCGCGACGCCGTTGGTCGCGCAGACGACCGGGACGTCGTCGGGGGCGTGGGCGCGGAGGTCGGCGAGCGCCGTCGCGGCCTGGTGCGACTTCACCGCGAGCAGCACGACCGTGTCGTCGGTCCATGCGACGTCCGCGGCGGTGTCGGTCGCCGGGGCGTCGATCCGGTGGCGTCCGTCACCGGCGTCGAGCACCAGCCCGTCGCGGCGGATCGCCGCCAGGTGGGCTCCTCGCGCCACCAGCGTGACGTGGTGCCCGGCCAGGTGGAGGTGGGCCCCGACGACCCCGCCGACGGCGCCCGCGCCGTACACCACGTATCGCATGCCACGACCCTACGGAGGGCCGGCGCGGCGTCAGGCGGGGGGCCGCCAGGCGGGATCGCGTCCGACGAAGGCCATCAACCGGTCGGCGGCGGGCGCGTCGTCGGCCACCGGGACCGCGGGACCGTAGTGGCCCGAGTCGCGCAGCAGCTGCTCGATCGGGCGCATCCCCTCCAGCAGCCGGGTGGCGTGCACCGCGTCGAGGCCCGGCTCCTGGCCGGTGGCGAGGGCGAGGTCCCACGCGTGCATGAACACGTCGGTGGTGTAGAACCGGTCGACCACGTCGGCCAGCCGGTCGGTGCCGGCGTGGGGATGGCTGAAGGTCTCCTCGCCGCGCTGCTCCACCAGGGCCTGCACGGCCGAGGCGTGGTGCCGCCACGCGGCGACCGGGTCGTCGGACGCCGACGGGCCGGGCGCGAGCTCGACTCCACCGGCGGCCAGGAAGTGCGGGAACCACTCGACGAGGTGCGCCACCACGTCACGGGCGGTCCACCCGTCGACCGGGGCCGGCGCCGACCAGTCGGTGGTCTGCGCCACCAGCCGGCCGAAGCCGTCGGCGACCGCCGCGTGCCGCTCGGCGGGCGCCTCGGGCAGCGGCATCAGAGCGCGCCCTCGGCGAGCATCCGGTCGATGGCGGCGTAGCCGTCCTTGACGCCGACCTCCATGCCGCTGCGCAGCCAGCCGTCGCGGTCCTCGAACGAGTCGCACAGGCTGAGCGCGTGCAGCCGGGTGCGCCCGTCGCCGAGGTCCTCGAACGTCATCGTCTCGAGGGAGACGGCGTCGGGCATCCCCTCCCACGTGAACGTCTGCACGATCCGGTCCTCGCGCACGGTGTGGAAGCACCCGCGGAACGACGTCTCGAACTCCTCGCGACCGTCGCTGCCGCTCGCGGTGTAGCTCCAGCTGCCGCCGTCGCGGGCGTCCCAGTGGGTGATGTCGGCACCCACGTCGGTGGGACCGATCCACTGCGCGTAGAGGTCGGGGTCGGTGTGCGCCCGGAACAGCTGGGCGGGGGTGGCGTCGAAGTCGCGCCAGATGTGGATGGCGGGCACCTCGCCGTCGGGCTCGATGACGGCCTCGGGGTAGCGGGTGGAGGCGTCGGGGCTCTGCGTGCTGGTCATGATGCGGTTCCTTCCTGCGGGGTGGTGGTGGTGCCGGGTGCGGAGCCGTCGTCGTCCTGCATGCGGGCGAGCACGGCGTCGAGGCGTGCGAAGCGCTCCTCGGCCCGGCGTCGGTAGCGCTCGATCCACTTCGTCATGAGGTCGAACACCTCGGCTTCCAGGTGCACGGGACGTCGCTGCGCCTCCCGGGTCCGCGTCACCAGGCCGGCGTCCTCGAGCACCTTCACGTGCTTGGAGACGGCCTGGAGGCTCACGTCGTAGGGCGCGGCCAGGTCGTTGACGGTGTGGTCGCCCTCGGTCAGGCGGGCCACCATGTCACGGCGGGTCGGGTCGGCCAGGGCGGCGAAGACCCGGGAGAGCTGGTCGGTCACGAGCACCTTCCTCAACTAATTGGTTGAGTAGACGGTAGGAGCCATGGGCGGCCTTGTCAACCATGTGGTTGAACAAAGGTGGGCGGCGCGAGTGGGCGGGCGGACGGCGCCTAGGATCGCTCCCGTGCGCCTGCGGATCGACTGTGCCTACGACGGGGCGGACTTCTCCGGCTGGGCGGCCCAGCCGGAGCGCCGCACGGTCCAGGGCACCCTCGAGGCGGCGCTCGCCACCGCGCTGCGGGTGCCGGAGGTGCGGGTGACGGTGGCCGGCCGCACCGATGCGGGCGTGCACGCGCGCGGGCAGGTGGCCCATGTCGACGTCGACGCCGACGTGCTGGCCGCCTCGGCGGGCCGCTCGAGCGACCCGCCGCCGGCCGCCCTCGCGCGCCGCGTCGACGGCATCCTGCCCCCCGACCTGCGCGTGCGCCGGATCAGCGAGGCGCCGGCCGGCTTCGACGCGCGGTTCTCCGCGACCTGGCGCCGCTACGCCTACCGCATCGCCGACGCGCAGGAGCTCGCCGACCCGCTGGTGCGCGGCCACGTCCTGGACTGGGGCCGGCGTCTCGACCTCGACGCGATGAACGAGGCCTCCCGGCCGCTGGTGGGGCTGCACGACTTCACCTCCTTCTGCAAGCAGCGCGAGGGAGCGACGACCGTGCGCACGCTGCTCGACCTCGACTGGCGGCGCGACGAGGCCGGCCGGGCGGTCGGCACGGTCCGCGCCGACGCGTTCTGCCACAACATGGTCCGCGCCCTCGTCGGCTGCCTGATCGCCGTCGGCGAGGGCCGCATGCCGACCGGCTGGCCGGCCGAGGTGATGGCCGGGCGGCGCCGCGACCAGGGCGTACGCGTGGTGCACGCCCACGGCCTCACGCTGGAGGAGGTCGGCTACCCCGACGACGACGAGCTGGCCGCGCAGGCCGAGCGAGCCCGAGCCCGACGAGAGGCGATCGATGCCTGAGCACTACTTCTCCGCCGACCCCAGCGTCCCCTTCGAGCGGGAGAGCTTCACCGCCGAGCTGTGGGGCAGCACGCTGACCTTCGACACCGGGTCGGGGGTGTTCAGCAAGGGTCACCTCGACCACGCCACGGCCGTGCTCTTCAAGGAGCTCGCGCCGCCGGTGCAGGGGCAGTTCCTCGACCTGGGATGCGGCTACGGCGTCATCGGGCTGGCGATCGCCAAGGCGGTGCCCCTGGCCAACGTGACCGGCGTCGACGTCAACGAGCGGGCCCTGCTGCTGGCCAACGACAACGCACGTGCCGCCGGCCTCGACTCCCGCTTCGTCGCCTGCCTGCCCGAGCAGGTGCCCGGCAACCAGGTCTTCGACGAGATCTGGTCCAACCCGCCGATCCGCATCGGCAAGGAGGCCCTGCACGAGCTGCTGCTGACGTGGCTGCCGCGCCTGGCCCCGGGCGGTCGGATGGTGATGGTGGTGGGCAAGAACCTCGGCGCCGACTCGCTCCAGCGGTGGCTCACCGAGCGCGGCTGGCCGACCGAGCGCCTGGCGAGCAGCAAGGGCTTCCGGGTGCTGGAGACGCGCCGCGCCTAGGGCCTCGCGTCGAGGAACATCTTGAGCCGGGTACGGGTGCTGCCGGGGTCCTGCGGCAGCGCCCCGTTGATCGCGCGGCACACCCAGCCCAGGCGCATCGCCAGCGCCGCCGCGTCGCGGAGGTCGGTCCGGCCGTAGTGCTCCTCGTAGGGACGCAGGTAGGCCGCCAGGTGGGGCTCGAGGTCCTCGGAGCCCGCCTCGTCGTCGACGCCCCAGGCGATGACGCCCTCCAGCGTCACCGACAGCGTGAAGAACGGGTGCGAGACGCAGGCGTCACCCCAGTCGAGCACCTGGTGCACGCCGTCGCCGAGGAACACCTGGCCGTCGTGGAGGTCGTCGTGCTGCACCGTCTCGCGGATGCCGTGGGCCGCGAGTCGGTCGCAGAGCTCGGCGATCAGCGAGGCGTCCGGCAGGCGAGGGTCGGCACCGTCGAGCCCGGCCAGCAGGTCGGCGTACGCCGCGGGCAGCGTGTGGAGCCGCCGGTCGGGCAGGCCCAGGGCGAGCAGGGTGTCGACCTCGTCCTCGCAGGCGAGCTGGACCCGGGCGTAGGCGTCGAGCACGTCGTGCCAGCGGTCGAGGGACCGCTCCAGGGGCACCACCTCGCGCAACCGCGGGCCTGCGTCGGCCAGCAGCATCCAGCCCGTGCCGGGGTCGCTCGCGAGCGGGGCCGGCACCCGGCCCGCGGATCGCGCCGCGACGACGCCGGTGACGGCGGCCTCGTGCCGCATCGTGTCGTCGTTGGCCTTGAACCACACCTGCCCCGCGCCGGTCGTGACCCGCAGGACCGTCGACCAGTCGGTGACGTGGGTCTGCTCGATGCCCACGACCGGCGCGGTCGTGTCGAGCTGCTCGTGGATCCACGCGTGGGCGGCGTCGAGGAAGGCGGGGTCGCGCCACCGGTCGGCGAGCTGGCTCATGCCCGGCATTCCACCGCGCGGCGGCGCATCGGGCAACGGGATGAGGCGGCCGTCAGGCCGGCCGGGTCGCGACCAGCACGCCGATCTTGTCGATGCGGTGCTCGGGGTTGTCGAACTCGTCGGCCCAGTAGTTGCCCGCGGCGTGGTCCTCGGGCGTCGCGCAGGTGGACAGGGTGAGCATCGGCTGCGTCGCCGCCTCGCCCGGCCGCCCGGGCACCTCGGCACGCTGCGCGCGGAGGGACGCGGGCTGGCGGAACGACGGCCAGCGGGTCCTGCGCACCTCGTAGACGAAGACGGTGTCGCCGGTGCGCACCAGGATCCGGTCGCCCCTCCTGAGCGACGGCGAGTCGCGCAGGGGAGCGGCGCCGGTGAGCCGGTGCCCGGTGACGAGGTAGTTGCCGACCTCGCCGGGACCGGTGCCGCCGCGCGGCCCGCGCGGGGAGGCCATCTCGCCGGCGTTCTGCAGCGCGGTGCCGGGGCCGTCGTCGGGGGTGCCCCGGTAGCGCACGACGGGGAAGTCGCGCAGGCCGATGGCCGGGATCGTGACGAAGGAGCGACGCGGCTCCGGCACCGACTCCTCGACCTCCGGCTCAGCGGTGGGCTCGGTGGTGGGCTCGGTGGTGGGCGCCGGCCCCGGCGCGCTCGTCGCGGGCCGCTGCGCCGGCGCCTCGGTCGGCCCGCCGCCGCGGCGCGGGCCCTCGGCGGCGCATCCCGAGACCGTCGCGACGAGGGCGGCGGCGAGGAGGGCGAGGCGGCGTCCCGGCACCCGTCCACCGTACGCAGCGGGTGGTCGGCCTCACCCGAGGCGGACCGGCAGCTCCTCCACCCCGTGGACGATGGCGAGCTCGCTGAACCGCAGGTCACGCGGGTCGCAGGCCAGCGCGAGGTCGGGGAAGCGCCTCGCCAGCCCGACCAGGGCGGTGCGCAGCTCGATGCGCGCCAGCTCCGCACCGACGCAGCGGTGCACGCCGTGGCCGAACGCGAGGGTGCCGGCCGCCGCCGTGGTGGGGTCGAAGCGGGCGGGGTCGACGTGCCGGGCCGGGTCGCGACCGGCGCCGGTGAGCGAGACGATGACGATGTCGCCCGCGCGCACGACCTGCTCGCCGACCCGCACCTCGTGTCGGGCCACCCGCGGGAACGCGACCTGCACCGGGCACACGAAGCGGAGCAGCTCCTCCACGACGCGGTCGACCTCGACGCGATCGCCGCGCTGCAGCGCCGCCCACGCGTCCGGGTGCTGGAGCAGCACCCACGTGCCGAGGGACAGCATGCTCGCGCTGGTCTCGTAGCCGCCGAGGAACACCCCGTCGGCCAGCCCGCCCAGCTCGACGTCGTCGAAGTCGGCGCCGTGGTCGGCGACCATCCGCGCGAGGAGGCCGTCGGGCACGTGGGGCGAGCGGCGCTCGGCGGCGACCAGGTCGATGAGGAACTGCCGGGTGCCGGCGGCGGTGTCGAAGATCCCGCTGCCGCCGTCGCGCAGGTCGAAGCGCGCCGCTCCGCTGCGGCGGAACGACTCGCGGTCTACCTCCGGCATGCCGAGCAGGTCGCAGATGACGCCGAAGGGCACCGCGAAGCCGAAGCGGGCGACCAGGTCGACCTCGGGGCCGTGGGCGGCCATGTCGTCGAGGGCGGCCTCGACGACCCGGTCGACGTCGTCCTGGAGGTCGGCGAGGCGGCGCCGGGTGAAGTAGGGCGTCAGCACGTGCCGCAGGCGCTCGTGGTCGGGGGAGTCGGTCATGCCGAGCCCGCCGATGCGCTCGGCGGGGGCGTCGCGGTCCTGGCGGCCGATGAGTCCGCGCACGTCGTTGGCGAACGTCACGGAGTCGGCCAGCACCTCCCGCGCGACGTCGTAGCCCGTGACCAGCCAGACGCGCGTGCCGAGCAGGCTGGCCAGGCGGACGACGTCGCCGCGCGCCCGGCTCTCCTCGAGCCGCGGGACCGGCTGGACGCCGTGCCGCTCCAGGGGGAAGCGCACCCGGGCGGGCACCCGGCGGGCCGACGACAGCGCGAACCGGAGGGCGGTGGTGCGCAGCCGGGGAGCCGGCCGGGGCGGTGACAACGAGGGGGCCATGGGTCCAGTCCACACTGTTTGGCGCTCCACTGCCATCCGGCATGTCCCCGAGGCGTCCCGGGGCACCCCCGGGTGACCGCACCGGGCAGGATGGGGCCATGGCCTACGACGCAGCCCCCGAGCGGTACGACGGCACGACCGGGATGCACTACCGGGCGACGGGACGCAGCGGACTCAAGCTGCCGGCCCTCTCGGTGGGGCTGTGGCAGAACTTCGGCACCGACCGCCCCGAGGAGACGCAGCGGGCGATCCTGCGGCGGGCGTTCGACCGAGGGGTCACCCACTTCGACCTGGCCAACAACTACGGTCCGCCCTACGGTCGCGCGGAGGAGAACTTCGGCCGCTACCTCGCCGACGACTTCGCGCCCTACCGCGACGAGCTGATCGTCTCGACGAAGGCCGGCTACGACATGTGGCCCGGTCCCTACGGCCAGGGCGGCGGCTCGCGGAAGTACCTCCTGGCCTCCCTCGACCAGTCGCTGGGAAGGCTCGGGCTCGACTACGTCGACATCTTCTACAGCCACCGCTTCGACCCCGAGACGCCGGTCGAGGAGACGATGATGGCGCTCGACGCGGCGGTGCGCTCGGGGCGCGCGCTCTACGTCGGCATCTCGTCCTACTCCGCGGCCCGCACGCGCGAGGCGGCGGCGATCGCCCGCGAGCTCGGCACGCCGCTGCTGATCCACCAGCCGTCCTACTCGATGCTCAACCGCTGGATCGAGCAGCCGCGCGACGGCGATCGGAGCCTGCTCGACGAGCTCGAGGAGCAGGGGATGGGGTGCATCGTGTTCACCGCGCTGGCGCAGGGCCTGCTCACCGACCGCTACCTCGACGGCGTCCCCGACGACTCGCGTGCCGCCCGGTCCGAGTCCACGATCGCCGGCCTCGACGAGGAGACGCTCGGCCGGGTCCGATCGCTCCACGCGATCGCCGAGGGCCGCGGCCAGGAGCTCGCCCAGCTGGCGCTGCAGTGGGTGCTGCGCGACCAGCGCGTGACGAGCGCCGTGGTCGGCGCCTCCAGCGTCGAGCAGCTCGACACCAACCTCGACGCGCTCGACGGCCCGCCGCTGACCGACGAGGAGCTGGCCGAGATCGACCGCCACGCCGTCGACTCGGGTGTCAACCTCTGGGCCGGGCAGACCGAGCAGTGAGCGGGGCCGAGCGCCGCGTCGTGGTCGTGGGCGCCGACGGGGCCGGGATGTCGGCGGCGCACCAGGCGCTCCGCACCGCCGCCCGGCACGGGGAGCGGCTCGCCGTCACGGTGCTCGACCGGGGCCACCACACCTCCTACAGCGCCTGCGGCATCCCCTACTGGATGTCGGGCGACGTGCCGACCCAGCAGGACCTGGTCGCCCGCACCGCCGCGGAGCACCGCGAGGCGGGCATCGACCTGCGGCTCGGCGTCGAGGTGGTCGGCGCCGACCTGGCGGCCCGCACCGTCACGACCGCGGACGGCGACGAGCTCGGCTACGACGAGCTGGTCGTGGCCACCGGCGCCCCGGCCGTCGTGCCCGACTGGGCGGTGCGCCCCGACGGCACGGCGTACGACGGGGTGGGCGTGGTGAAGACGCTCGACGACGGGGCCGCCTGGGTCGAGCGCTTCGCGGCCGCCGGCGCGGGTGCGCACGTGGTCGTGGTCGGCGCGGGCTACGTCGGCGTGGAGGTCGCCGAGGCCGCGCTCGCCCGGGGCTTCGGCGTCACCGTGCTCACCCGCACGCGCGGCATGTCGATGCTGGAGGAGGAGTTGTCCGACCGCGTCAACGCCGCCCTCGTCGACGCGGGGGTCGAGCTCGTCCTGGGAGCCGAGGTTACCGGCCTCGAGGTCGACGGCGACCGGGTGAGCGGGGTGCGCTGGGAGGGCGGGCGCGGCGACGCCGACCTCGTGGTGGTGGCGATCGGCGTCCGGCCCGCCACGGACTTCCTGGCCGGCAACGGCCTCGAGCTGTCGGAGGGCGGGGCGCTGCGCCCCGACCCCCACGGCCGCGTCGCCGACCACGTGTGGGCGGCCGGCGACTGCTGCGAGGTGCGCCGCCGGATCGACGACCAGTGGGTGTTCCGCCCGCTCGGCACCCACGCCGCCAAGATGGGACGCGCGCTCGGCGACAGCCTGGCCGGAGGCGGGCTGACCTTCGACGGCATGGTCGACACCTCGATCACCCGCTTCTCCGCGGGCGACGTGCACGTGGAGATCGCCCGCACCGGGCTGTCGCGGGCCGACGCCGCGGCTGCCGGGCACGACGCGGTGGCCCTGGTCACCGAGGGCACCACGGCCACCGGCTACATGCCGGAGGCCGAGCCGATCGCGATCTGGGTGATGGCCGACCGGGTGACCCGGCGGCTGCTGGGCGTGCAGGTCGTCGGCGGCCACGGCGCCGGCAAGCGCATCGACACCTCCGCCGCCGTGCTGTGGGCGGGCGGATCGGTCGACGACCTGGCCTGGATGGACCTGGCCTACGCGCCGCCGTTCGCCACCACCTGGGAGGTGCTGCAGATCGCGGCGCGTCGGGTGGCCGAGCGGCTCTGAGCAACCCGGGCGCGGTCTCGCGCCCGGGTGGGCGAGGATGCCGTCATGCACCTCGAGTTCGTCACCCTCGCCGAGCGCCCCGGTCTCATGGAGACCTTCTGGGACATGGAGACCTCCTGGCCGGAGTTCATGAAGCACGACCCCATCGGCAACGCCTACTACGCCGCGCTCGAGGAGTTCGCCGACTACGTGCTGGTGGTCCTCGACGACACCGGGCGGATGGTCGCCAAGGCGCACTCGGTGCCGTTCCGCTGGACGAGGGCGAGCTGCCCGACGCCGGCTGGGACCACGCGATCCGCAGCGGCCTGCTGACGAGGCTGCGCGGCGAGGAGCCCGATGCCGTCTCCGCGATCGAGATCGCGATCGAGCCGGGCCTGCAGAGCACCGGGCTCTCCGGCCGGATCGTGGCCGCGCTGCGCGACAACGCCCGGCGGCTGGGCTATCCCGAGCTGCTCGCCCCGGTGCGGCCCAACGGCAAGACCGACGTCCACGAGCCGATGGCCGACTACGCCTTCCGCACCCGCGACGACGGCCTGCCCGTCGACCCGTGGCTGCGCGTCCACGTGCGCGCCGGCGGTCGCATCGACCGGGTCGCCCCCCGCTCGATGGTCATCCCCGGCACGGTCGGGGAGTGGCGCGAGTGGACCGGCCTGCCGTTCGACACCACCGGCCCGGTCGTCGTCCCGGGCGCGCTGGCCCCGGTGATGTGCGACGCCGAGCACGGCACGGCGACCTACGTCGAGCCCAACGTGTGGGTCAGGCACCCGACGGGCGCCTGAGGGGCCTCACGCTCCGTCGACGGCCTTGCGGACCTCGTTGACGCACAGGGCGATGAATGCCAGTGCGCACAGGGCCATCAGCACGTTGGAGTGGAGCTTGTTGCGCCACTCGGCGGGCGTCCGGTCGGTGTTGAGCAGCCACAGCAGGGTGATCGCCAGGAACGGCATGAAGAACGCCCCGAGCACGCCGTAGGCGAGGATCAGCCAGATCGGCTTGCCGAGGAACATCATCGCCATCGGCGGGAAGGTCAGCCAGAGGATGTAGACGCGGTACCACCTGCCGCCGGCGCGGGCCTCGGACGGATCGCCCTTGGTCACGTTGGTCATGAAGTCGGCGAACATCAGGCTGACGCCGTTCCACACGCCCACGAGCGACGACATCGCGGCGGCCCAGAAGCCGAGCAGGAAGAGCTTGCCGGCCCACTCGCCGTAGCGGTCCTGCAGCACCACGCCGAGGTCGACGAGGCCCTGGTCGCCGCTCTCGATGGCGACGCTGGTGGAGTAGAGCAGCTCGGCGCCGACCACCAGCGTGGCGAGGACGAAGAGGCCGGTGACGACGTACGCGACGGCGTTGTCGATGCGCATCACCCGCATGTAGCGAGGAGTGGACCAGCCCTTCTCGCGCAGCCAGTAGCCGTAGGCGGCCAGCGTGATGGTGCCGCCGACACCGCCGGCGAGGGCGAGGGTGTTGACGAGGCCGTCGTCGGGGATGCGCGGGGCGAGGCCGGTGAGCAGCTCGCCGAGGTTGGGCAGCGTCAGCAGGGCCGCGCCGACCATCGTCACGAACATGATCCCGACCAGGGCGGCGAGCACCTTCTCGAAGACGCTGTAGCGGCCCGTCCACACCAGCAGCAGGCCGATCAGGCCCGACAGGATGCCCCACCACGTCGTGCTCAGGCCACCGAGGAGCCCGGTGAGGGCCAGTCCCGTGCCGGCCATCGCGGCGGCGCCGTAGACGAAGCCCCAGATCACGATGTAGGGCGCGAAGTACCACGTCGTCCAGGCGCCGAGGGAGCGCCAGCCCTCGAAGATCGTGCGGCCCGTCGCCAGCGAGTAGCGCCCCGCGCCCTCGACCAGGACGATCTTCATGACGCATCCCACGACGACGCACCACAGCAGGGTGTAGCCGAACTTCTGGCCCGCGATGAGCGTCGCCACCAGGTCGGCGGCGCCGACGCCCGTCGCCGCGACGACGAGCCCCGGACCGATGATCCTCCAGCGGGGGACCGTGGACTGCTCCGCCGATCCGGTCGAGGTGGTGTCAGCCATGGGCAGCACCATAACCGCGGTCTGGACCAGTGCGGCCCGGCGTGCTGGACGAGACCGTCGCTCGAGTCGGCGCATCCTCGCCGAGGTTGCGCGGCGCGCCGCGGCCGGCGTACACCCCGGGTGGCCGGATCGCGGGCGACCCCGGGTGTGCCGGTCGACTGGGGAGCGGGACGCTCGGCGTGACGGGTGGTGGGTAGTGCGCGGTGGTCCCGGTGGGTAGCGGCGGCAGCACAGGGCGAGCGGGGCCACTAGGACGGTCTCGTCCCCGCTAGGACACCCGGATCCGGGTGGTTGAGCGGGGACGTGCCCGCTTGAGCGGCCGGTCGCACCGCACCCCGGACGGCCCCGACCGATATCCATGCGACGCCGCGGCAGGTCGCTTGCGAGAATCCTCCCGTGGGTCACGTGGATGTCGCCGGGGTGCGCTACGAGCTGCCGGACGGGCGGGTGCTGCTCGACGACGTCAGCTTCCGCGTCGGCGACGGGCAGAAGGTCGCGCTGGTGGGTGCCAACGGCGCCGGCAAGACGACGCTGCTGCGCATCGTCACCGGCGACCTCAAGCCGCACGCGGGTGTCGTCACGCGGTCGGGCGGGCTGGGGGTGATGCGCCAGTTCGTCGGTCACGGGGGTGCCGACGAGACCGTCGCCGACCTGCTGCTCTCGGTGGCCCCGGCAGACGTACGTCGGTGGTCGCAGGAGGTGGCGGCCCAGGAGCTGCGGCTGATGGACGACGACAGCGAGCCGGTGCAGATGGCGTACGCCGAGGCGCTGGGCCACTACGGCGACGTCGGCGGCTACGACCTCGAGGTGGTCTGGGACAAGGTCACGACAGCGGCGATGGGGATGCCCTACGACCGCGCCAAGTATCGCGCCCTCACGACGCTGTCGGGCGGCGAGCAGAAGCGGCTCGTGCTGGAGTACCTCCTGCAGGGGCCCGACCAGGTGCTGCTGCTCGACGAGCCGGACAACTACCTCGACGTGCCCGGCAAGATCTGGCTCGAGGAGCGGATCCGCGAGTCGCCCAAGACCATCCTGTTCATCAGCCACGACCGGGAGCTGCTCGCCAACACCGCGACGCGCATCGTCACCGTCGAGCTCGGCAGCGCGGGCAACCTGGTGTGGACCCACCCGGGCGGGTTCGCCACCTACCACCAGGCCCGCGAGGAGCGCTTCGAGCGCTTCGAGGAGCTGCGCCGCCGTTGGGACGAGGAGTACGCCAAGCTGCGCGCGCAGATGCTGATGTACAAGCAGAAGGCGGCCTACAACTCCGACATGGCCAGCCGCTACCAGGCGGCCCAGACCCGGCTCAAGAAGTTCGAGGACGCCGGGCCGCCGACCGAGCAGCCGCGCGAGCAGCAGGTCAAGATGCGCCTCAAGGGCGGGCGCACGGGCAAGCGCGCGGTGGTGTGCACGGGCCTCGAGCTGACCGGCCTGATGAAGCCCTTCGACCTCGAGGTCTGGTACGGCGAGCGGGTGGCCGTGCTGGGCTCCAACGGGTCCGGCAAGTCGCACTTCCTGCGCCTCCTCGCCGCCGGCGGCAGCGATCCCGACGTCGAGCACCAGCCGGTCGGCGTGCCTCCCGCGCCGGTCGAGCACACCGGCAGCGCCAAGCTCGGCGCGCGGGTGCGGCCGGGCTGGTTCGTGCAGACCCACGAGCACCCCGAGCTGGTCGGGCGCACGCTGCTGGAGATCCTGCACCGCGGCGACGACCACCGCGACGGGATGGGCCGCGAGGCCGCGAGCCGGGTGCTCGACCGCTACGAGCTCGCCCACGCCGGCGAGCAGCGGTTCGAGTCGCTCAGCGGCGGGCAGCAGGCGCGCTTCCAGATCCTGCTCCTCGAGCTCTCGGGCGCCACCCTGCTGCTGCTCGACGAGCCCACCGACAACCTCGACGTCCAGTCGGCCGAGGCCCTCGAGGCCGGGCTCGAGGCGTTCGACGGCACGGTGCTGGCCGTGACCCACGACCGCTGGTTCGCCCGCGGCTTCGACCGCTTCCTGGTCTACGGCGCCGACGGCGAGGTCTACGAGTCGGATGGACCCGTGTGGGACGAGGGTCGCGTGGCCCGCTCGCGGTGACGCATCGCTCGCGCCTGCAGCGGGTACCAGAAGGCGACAGGAGACCGAACGGCAAGGAGGCCCACGCATGAGCGATTCCAGCGACGCAGCAACCGGGCGGCCCGAGGGCGAGGAGCCCGTCGGTGCCGAGATCGGCATGACCGACGAGCCCAACACCTTCGAGCCCGAGGAGGACGCGGAGGAGGATCCCACCCCGGACTCCCCAGAGGACGCCGAGGACGCTGAGGGCTCCGAGGGGCCCGGCGCCTGACGTCCCGTGCTTCCCTGACCGCATGACCACGCGTCGCGGGCTCTTCGTCGCGCCCTTCGACGGCCTGGCCGACCCGCTGGTGGTCGGCGACCTCGCCGCCGACGCCGAGGAGGCGGGCTGGGACGGGTTCTTCGTCTGGGACCACCTGCTCTACGGCGACCGGGTGGCCGCGATCGCCGACCCGTGGACGTGCTGCGCCGCGATCGCCCTGCGCACCGAGCGGCTGCTGCTCGGGCCCTTGGTGACGCCGCTGCCGCGCCGCCGTCCGCAGGTGCTGGCGCGCCAGGCGGCCAGCCTGGCGGTGCTGTCCGGCGAGCGCCTCGTGCTCGGCCTGGGGCTCGGTGACGACTGGGTGGGGGAGTACAGCGCCTTCGGCGACGAGCCCGACCCGAGGGTGCGCGGCCGGATGCTCGACGAGGGCCTCGGCGTGCTGACCGGTCTGCTCGCGGGGGCGCCCGTCGACCACGTGGGGGAGCACTACAGCGCGCGCCAGGCCCGGTTCGTGCCGGCGCCGCGGGTGCCGATCTGGCTGGCCGGTCGCTTCGGCAACCAGGCCCCGCTGCGGCGGGCGGCGTCGTACGACGGCTTCTTCGTCATCGGCCTCGACGACCCGGGCGACCTCGACACCGTCGCCGGCGACCTGGCGGCGCACGACCCGGCGCCGGGCTTCGACCTCGTCGTCGACCTCCGGACCGACCAGGACCCCGCCCCGTGGCTGGACCGCGGCGCGTCGTGGGTGCTCACCCGGGTCGGGCCCTACGACCTCGACCTCGACGACGTGCGCCGCGTGGTGCGGACTGGCCCCCGCTGAGGAGGGGTGCCCCCGCGCCCCGGGCGGTGCTAGCGTCGAACGATGCCGGCTCGCCGCCGCTCGTTCCGCCTGCGACTCGTCCCCGCCCTGGGCGTGCTGCTCGGGGTCACCGCGCTGCCGGCGGGTGCGAGC
Organism: Nocardioides sp. Z35_8; assembly: GCF_059621125.1. Taxonomy (NCBI): domain Bacteria; kingdom Bacillati; phylum Actinomycetota; class Actinomycetes; order Propionibacteriales; family Nocardioidaceae; genus Nocardioides; species Nocardioides sp. Z35_8. Next base: position 1,735,618 of record NZ_JCAQIE010000001.1, read on the forward strand.
CCCGCGCCCGCCCCGGCGCCGCTGCCCGAGTCGGTCACCGTCACGGACGGCCGCACCTCACCGCCCTCGGTGGACATCTCGCAGGTCAGCCTCGTAGCCAGCTCGGGCAGCTTCACCGCTCAGTGGATGTGGATCACCGTGCCGCACCGGTTCCGGGACGGCCACCACCTCACGGTGTGGTTCGACATCGACGGCGACGCCGCGCCCGAGGGCCGACTCACCGTGCGGCTGCGGAAGGACCGCAGATGGCCCCGCCTGCTGCACGCCCGGCAGGCCTTTCGGATCGGCGGCGGCTGGACCGGCGCCGGGCGGCGGGTGCCCTGCGGTTCCGCGTACAGCGACCTGCCCGTGGGCGGCGCCTTCTCGTCCGACCGCTTCCTCAAGGTCAGGCTCGACCTGTGGCGGTGCCTGCGGACGCCGAGCCCGCCCGGCGACGGGCCGCGGGGCGCGTGGCGGACCGCCGTACGGCTGGCCAAGGACGGCAGGAGCGACACCGCGCCCAGTGGCCGCAGGTGGAGCCCGCCGGTGCTGGGGTGGACGGGGTGCACCACCGAGTGCGACTGACGCGCGCGACCGTCTCCCCACGGTCTGCCGCTCACGCCTAGGGGGGAGGCAAGGTCTGTCCCGGGTCACGCAGGATGAGGCGCGTGCTGAGTCCCACCGCCGGCGTCCGCGTCACGGACCTCGTGGTGCCCGACCACCTGCTGCTCGGCCCCGACGCGCACGGCGTCACGGCGTACGCCGGCGAGGTGGCCGCCGCCGCGCGGGCGCGGGTGGTGCGCGACGTCAGCGACCTCGCTCCGGGCTCGGCGGTGCACCTGCACCTGACCGACCGGCTCTTCGGTCCCGAGCCGGCCCGCGCGGCCGCCGCGGTGCGCCGGCTCGCGCAGCAGGTGAGCCTGACGGTGACGCTCCACGACGTCCCGCAGCCCACCGACGGGCCGGTCTTCGCGGCCCGCGCGGCAGCCTACGGGCAGATCGTGCGGGCCAGCCGCGCGTGGGCGACCAACTCGTGGCACGAGCACGCGCTCGTCGACCGCTGGAGCGCCGCCGGCGCCCGCGGCACCGTCATCCCGCTGCCGGTGCGCGCCGCGGCCCGCGGCGCGGGGGAGGGCCCGACGGTCGTGCCGGAGCCGGTGGTCGGCGTCTTCGGCTTCGTCTACCCCGGCAAGGGCCACCGCCAGGTGGTGCGGGCCGTGGCGGCGCTGCGCCGAGCCGGCACACCGGCCTCGGTGCGGGTGCTGGGCGACGCGGCGCCGGGCCACGCCGACGAGCTCGAGGTGCTGGTGCGCACGAGCCGTGCCCGCGGCGTCCCGGTCGAGGTCGCCGGGCGGGTGCCGGACGACGAGCTGGTCGACGCCCTGCGTGCGGTGGCGGTCGGGGTGACGGCGCACCGCAACGTGTCGGCCTCGGCGAGCCTCAACTCCTGGATCGCCGCGGGCCGGCGGCCCCTGGTCCGCGACGGGGCCTACGCCCGCGAGATGGCCGCGCTCCGCCCGGGCACGATCACCCTGTTCGACGACTCGACCCTCGTGCCGCGCCTCGACGCCGCACTCCGCGACCCGACCTCGACGTGGACCGCACCCGGCCTCGACCTCGGCCCGCACCTCGCGGACACCGTCGCTGCCTACCGGGCGTGGTGGGCCTCGGTCCGATGACCGCGCCGCCCTTCGGCACCAGCGTGCCGGGCAACCGCTGGGACCTCGCGCCGGCCGGGGCGCCGCGGCGTCGGGTGTCGGTCGTGGTCACCCACTTCGAGCAGGAGCAGGCGCTCGCGCGCACGCTCGCGGCTCTGGGCCGGCAGTCCCGGCCGCCCGACGAGGTGGTGGTGGCCGACGACGGGTCAAGGCAGGCTCCCGTCGTCCCGCCCGGGGTGCGCCTGGTGCGCCAGCGGGACGACGGCTTCCGGGCCGCCGCCGCGCGCAACCTCGGCGTCGCGGCCACGACCGGCGACGTGCTGGTGCTGCTCGACGCCGACACCACGCCCGAGCCGGGCTTCGTCAAGCGGATGGTGGCCCTCCCCGAGGCGCTGCCGGAGGCGCTGGTCGTGGGGCGTCGGCGGCACGCCGACCTGTCCGGCGTCGCGCCCGACGAGCCCGTCGAGGCGGCGGGTCCGCCCCGCGAGCTGCCGGAGCCGGCGTGGCTGCGCCGGGCGTACGCCTCGACGCGCGACCTGCTCGACGCCGACGCGAGCAGCCACCGCTTCGTGATCAGCGCCGTCCTGGCCTGCAGCCGGTGGTGGTGGGACGAGGTGGGCGGCTTCGACGAGACGTTCCGCACCTACGGAGGCGAGGACTGGGAGTTCGCCCACCGATCGTGGACCGCGGGCGGGCTGCTGGCCCACCGGGCCGACGCGGTGGCGTGGCACGACGGCCCCGACGCCGCCGCCCGTCCGCGCGACCCCGATGCCCACCTCGCCCAGACAGCGGCCGTGGCCGACCGGACGTCGGCCGCCGGCACGACGTGGCGCGGCCTGCTGCGCGGCCCGGCCGACCTCGTCGTGACCTGCGCGCCCGGCCTCGGCGCCACCGAGCTGCTCGTCACCGTCGACTCGCTGCTGGCGGCGCTCCCGCGTGCCGTCGTCCGCGTCGGCGCCGCGCACCGAGCCCTCGTGGGCGACGACCCGAGGGTCGTGGCTGCCGAGGACGACCTGCCGGCCACGGCCCGGCTGCACCTCGAGGTGCGCCGCGGCCTCCACGGGGACGCGGCGGCCTGGCCGGCCCTGATCGACGGCCTCGACGGGAGCACCGGGTCGCGCACGGTCGCGGATGGGTGCGTCGAGCTGCGCGACCTCCGGCTGCTGCGCCGGGCCGGCCGGTGGGGGCGGCCCGACCTGGCCCCGCCGGGACCCCCGCTCGCCACGTCGCTGCGGCCGTGGACGGGCGACGCGACGCTCGAGGCGTGGCTGGGCGGGTGGGCCGCCGCGTCGGACCCGGCCTAGGGACCGACGCGCCGGCTGCCGCTCAGCTCGTCGGCACTCCGCCCTCCGGCGGGCTGTCGTCGGCCTGGCCCGAGTCGTCGGTCGTGATCTCGGCGTCGCCGATGTCGGTCACCAGCACGTCGGTGACCGGCTCGCCCACGCCGGCCTTCAGCTCGACCAGGCGCATGCCGGCGATGCCCATGTGGCTGTCGGCGCCGTAGCGGAACGGCGCGAGCTGCGGGCCCTCCCACTCGGAGCCGCCCTCCTCGATCGCCGCCACCAGTCCGTCGCGGGTCAGGTCCTCGCCCGCCGCGTCGAGGGCCTGGACGAACGCGTAGGCCTGGGACATGCCGTAGATGCGGTAGTTGGTGAGCTCGCCCTTGCCCCCGTGCTCGTCCCAGACCTCCTGCCACAGCTGCACCCAGGGGTCGTCGGCGCTGTCGACCCCGGGGATGTACTCGGTCGTCATCACCCCGTCGAGGGCGCCGGAGTCGCCCGTGACGGCGCCCTCGGAGAACCGCTCGAGCAGCGAGCCGACGAGGGCCGGGTCGGAGCCGATGTTGGCGTAGAACCACTTCGGGGTGAACCCGGTCTTGAGCGCGACCAGCTGGCTCAGCGCCGTGTAGGAGGGCGTGTTGAAGGCGAGCACCAGGTCGACGTCCTCGGCCTGCAGGCCGGTGATCTGGGGGGCGACGTCGGTGTTGCCGGTGGTGTAGCGCTCGACCGCGACGATCTGGTCGTCGATGTAGCGCCGCACGCCCTTCTCCGCGTCCTCGCCGAGGTCGTCGTCCTGGAGGAACAGCCCGACCCGCGCGTCGGGCATGTTGTCGGCGACCCACTGGCCGATGACCTTGCCCTCGGACTCGTAGTCGGGCTGCCAGCCGAAGGTCATCGGGCGTGCCTCGACGTCGTCGCCCCACTGGAGCGAGCCGGAGGACACCATCAGCTGCGGCACGCCCTCGTCGTTGAGGTAGTCGGCGACCGAGGCCTGCGTCGGGGTGCCCAGGGAGCCGACCGTGGCGAAGACCTCGTCCTGCAGGACCAGCTCGTTGGTCACGGTGCTGGTGTTGGTGGGGTTGTAGCCGTCGTCCTTGACGATGTACTCGATGGTCCTGCCGTGCACGCCGCCGGCCTCGTTGACGTAGTCGAAGTAGGCCTTCGCGCCGGTGGGGATCTCCGCATAGCCCGGCGCCGCCACGCCGGTCAGGGGGAAGGTCGCGCCGATCGTGACCGTGTCGTCGGTGACGCCGGGGTCGGCGGCGGCCCCGCCACCGCCCCCGTCCCCGTCGTCGGAGTCGTCGCGCCCGCCGGCGCCGCACGCCCCGAGGACGAGCGAGGTCGCCAGCGCGACGGCCAGGGGTCCTGCGACCCGGAAGTGTCTGCTCATGCTGATGTTCCCTTCGATGAGGTGGTGCGATGGGTGCTGCGTCGACGCGCGAGGGCGCCGCGGAGGGAGCCGACGATCCCGGCGGGGGCGAGGAGGATGACCGCCACCGTGACCAGCCCGTAGACCAGTGGGGCCAGCTCGGCCGCGCGGATGTCGTCGAGCCCGGCGCCGCGGCCGAGGTCGGTGACGATGCCGGGCAGGAAGGTGAGGAGCCCGGCCCCGAGCAGCGCCCCGGTCAGGCTGCCGAGGCCGCCCAGCACGATCGCCGCGAGCAGGGTGAGGCTCAGGGTCAGGGTGAACGCGCTCGGGGCGGCGAGCTTGACGGTGAAGGCCACGATGGCGCCGGCGGCCCCCGCCGCGGCCGCACTGACCATGAACGCCGAGACCCGCGCACGCCCGAGGTCGATGCCGGCCAGCTCGGCGGCGACCTCCGCGTCGCGCACGGCCCGCCACCGGCGCCCGGTGCGCCCGGCGCCGAGATTGGCCAGCAGCAGGTAGACCACGATCAGCGTCAGCCACCCGACGTACGCCGTGAAGCGCGAGCGGGTGAGCTCCTGACCGGTGACGAAGAACGCGACGTCGAGCACCCACACCGGGATCTCGGGCATCACCACGCGCAGGCCCTGCTCGCCGCCGAGGGTCTGCTTGAAGTAGAGCGCGATGCCCGGGACGGCGACCGCGAGCGCCAGGGTGGCCCCGGCGAGGTAGGGCCCGTGCAGGCGCGCGGCGGCCAGCCCGACCACGGTGCCGACGGCCAGCGTGGTCAGCACGGCGGCCACGACGACGACGCTCAGCGGCATCCCCGAGTCGCGCTCGGGCAGCAGCAGGGCGGCGGTGTAGGCGCCGACCGCCATCAGCGCTCCGTGCCCCAGCGAGAGCTGTCCGTTGGTGCCGGTCAGCACCGTCAGCCCGCCGGCCGCGATGCCGAGGTAGGCCATGGCCGCGAGCTGGGTGTTGCGGTAGTCAGAGACGCTCTCGAGGACCACCACCAGCACCACGAGCGCAGCCAGCGTGAGCACGAGGTGGCGGCCGAGGGTGGAGCCCCAGATCGCCGCAGCCCGGGCGCGCATCAGACCCGACGCTCCGGGGCCTGGGCGAACAGGCCGCCGGGTCGCAGCGTCAGCACCAGCATGAGGATCGCCAGCGCCGCCAGGGGCACGAGCTGCGAGCCGACGTAGCCGCTGACGAAGCTGAGCGACACGCCCAGCACCAGCCCGCCGACCACCGCCCCGAGCGCACTGTCGAGCCCGCCCAGGACGGCCGCGACGAAGCCGAACACCACGACCGAGTCCATGTAGGCGGGGTGGACCAGGCTGCCGCCGGCGATCAGGAGGCCGGCGAGCGAGCCGACCACCGCCGCGAGGGCCCAGCCGAGGGTGAGCATGTGCCCGACCCGGACCCCGAGCAGTCGCGCCACCTCCTGGTCGAGGGCGGCGGCGCGCATCCGCAGTCCGACGTCGGTGAACCGGAAGAGGGCGACGAGCGCGACCAGGACGACCCCGACCGAGACGATCGTGAAGACGCCGAACCCGTTTAGCGCGATGGTCGTCCCGCCGACCTCGAATCCCCGCAGCCCGAACGGCGCCGGGAACGACCGGTAGCGGTTGCCGAAGACGACGGCCGCCAGGGCGTGCAGCACGATGAACAGGCCGAGGGTCAGGATGACCGCGTTGATCTCGGGTCCCCCCTCCGCCGGGCGGATCACCACCCGCTCGAGCACCGCGCCCAGGACCAGGCCCGACAGCAGCGCAGCCGCGAACCCCAGCCAGTAGCTGTGGCCCGCGTCGATGACCACGAGGGCCACGAAGGTGGTCACCATCGCCATCGGCGCCTGGGCGAAGTTGACGACGCGGGTGGAGCGCCAGATCAGCACGAGCGCCAGGGCGAAGGCCGCGTAGACCATGCCCAGCGTCAGGCCGGTCAGTGCGGTGTTGACGAGCTGCAGCACAGGGTCTCCTGGTCAGAATCCGAGGTAGGCGTGGCGGAGCTTCTCGTCGCCGGCGAGCTGGTCGGCCGGAGCGTCGGCGACCACGTGGCCGAGGCTGAGCACGACCCCGCGGTCGGCGACGGACAGGGCGCTGCGCGCGTTCTGCTCCACGAGCAGGACGCTGAGGCCCTCGGCGCGGACCAGGTCGCGGACCAGGCCGAAGAGCTGCGCCACGATGCGGGGCGCCAGGCCCAGCGACGGCTCGTCGAGCAGCAGCATCGTGGGCCGCGCCATCAGCGCCCGCCCGACGACCAGCATCTGCCGCTCGCCCCCGGACAGGGTCGTGGACAGCGCGGTGCGACGATCGCCGAGGACGGGGAACAGGTCGTAGACGCGGTCCAGGTCGCCGCGGCTGACCTTGCCACCGCGCCCGAGCCCGCCGAGGCGCAGGTTCTCCTCGACGGTCAGCTCGGTGATGACGCCGCGGCCCTCGGGCACGTGGGCCATGCCCAGCCCGGGCATCCGCTCGGCCGGCAGCCGGTCGAGCGGGCGGCCGGCGAGCTCCACCGTGCCGGAGCGGGCGCGGTGCAGCCCGGACACGGTCCGCAGGAGCGTGGTCTTGCCGGCGCCGTTGGCGCCGAGCACCGCGGTGATCTCTCCCTCGCGGGCCGTGAACGTGACGTCGTCGAGCGCCGTGATCGGGCCGTAGCCGGCGCAGAGGGAGGTGATGGCGAGCATCAGCCGACCTCCTCCCCGAGGTAGGCCGCGAGGACGGCCGGGTCCTCGCGCACCTGCTCGGGCGTCCCCTGGGCGATGACCCGGCCGAAGTCCAGCACCGTGATGCGGGTGCAGACCTGCATCACCAGGTCCATGTGGTGCTCGACGAGCAGCACGGAGGTCGTCCCCGCGAGCGTGGTCACCAGCTCGCCGAGCTCGTCCATCTCGGCCGCCGACAACCCGCTCGCCGGCTCGTCGAGGAGCAGCACCTCGGGGGCGGCGACGAGCGCGCGGGCGAGGGCGACACGCTTGCGGACGGGGTAGGGCAGGCTCGGCGGGTAGCGATCGGCGTACGCCGCGACACCGAGGTCGTCGAGCGTCGCGCGGGAGCGCTCGCGCAGCGCCCGCTCGTCGCGACCGGCCCTCGGAAGCGCGAGCAGCGAGCCGAGGAAGCCGGAGCGGGCGTGGTGGTCGGCCCCGACCATGACGTTGTCCAGCACCGTCATCCGGTCGAAGAGGCCGAGCCCCTGCAGGGTGCGGGCCATCCCGAGCCCCGGGAGGTCGCGGGGGCGCAGCCGGTCGATCCGCTCGCCGCGCCGGACCACCTCGCCGCTGTCGGGCTGCACGAATCCGCACGCCACGTTGAACAGCGTCGTCTTGCCGGCTCCGTTGGGGCCGATCACGCCGTGCACCTCGCGCGCCCCGACCGCGAGGCTGACGTCGCGGAGCGCGGTGAGCCCGCCGAAGGTGACGGTGACGTCGTTCAGCTGGAGCTCGTCCACGTGTGGCTCGACCCTTCCCGGTCCGGGACATGACGTAGACCACTGTCACCAGATCGGGCTGCGAGCACATTGGGCGGGCAGCACAGAACCGGAGGCCAATTCGGCCCCAGCGGTGGCGATCTGTGTGCGCCGGGTGCCACGGTGGGGCCGTGGACACACGGGTGAGCGACGAGCCGGCTCCGGCCTCCGAGCGGGTCGAGCGCGCCTGGCGCTCGATCCTGCACCGCTCCGACGAGGTGGCCGACGTGATCTCGGCGCGGCTGCTGGCCCGTGACATCGACACCTACGCCGAGATGAACGCGCACCTGCCCGACGACATCCGGCAGTCCTGCCGCGAGCACATCCGGCGCGGCCTGCAGGTGCTGTCGGGGATCGACTCGGCCAAGGCCTCGGCCGTCGAGCTGTGGCGCGAGACGGGACGGCGCCGGGCTCGCCAGGGCGTCCCGCTCGAGCTGGTCCTCAACGCCTACACGATGGGGGCGCGGGTGCTCTGGGAGGCGCTCGCCGAGGCCGCCGGACGCTCGGGTGCGGCCGACGTGCCCGACACCGACCTCCTCGTGGCGGCGCGGGCGGTCTGGTCCAACCTCGACGTGCAGAGCGCGGTCCTGATCGAGGCCTACCACCGCGAGCGCGACCGCGTGCACCGCCGCGACCAGCAGCGCCAGCAGACGGTGATGGACGGGCTGGCCGACGGTCGCGGAGGCGACCCCACCTTCGCCGAGACGGCCCGCGCCGCGCTGGGGCTCGACGCCCACGACGCGGTCGCCTGCGTGGTGGTCATCGCGGACCAGGGCGACGGCGACCCGGTCGGCCGGCTCGACGACCAGCTGCAGCGCCACGGCATCACCGCCCACTGGCACGTGCGCTCGGGCGCGGCCTACGGGCTGCTGTCGGGCCGGCTGCCGGACGAGCCCGGCCTCGTCCGGCTCATCGAGCCCGCCGGCGAGGGGCGGATCGCCGTCGCGACGAGCAACGGCGTCCACGGCTTCGGCACCGCGTTCCGCCTGGCGATGCGCTCGGCGCGCACCGTACCGGCCGGGGGTGGGGTCGTCGGCGTCAGCGACCGGCTGCCGGAGGTGCTCCTCGCGGGCGACTCGTGCGTGACGCCGCTGCTGATCGTCGAGGCGTTCGGCGCCCTGCTCGACCACCCGCAGGTCGACACGCTGCTCGAGACGCTGCGCTCGCTCCTCGCCCACGACGGCTCACCCACGCACGCCGCCGAGGAGCTCTACTGCCACCGCAACACCGTCATGTACCGGATCAAGCAGATCGAGCGACTGACCGGACGCGACCTCACCGACCCGCGCGACAAGATGCTGCTGTGGTTGGCGCTGACGGCGCGGTCCTGACCGGCCGGGACCGTGCCACCTAGAACGCGCTGATGCCCGTCTCCGCCCGCCCGATCAGGAGCTTCTGGATCTGCGAGGTGCCCTCGTAGAGGGTCATCACCCGCGCGTCGCGGAGGTACTTCGCGACCGGGAAGTCGTCGACGTAGCCCGCGCCGCCGTGCACCTGGATCGCGTCGTTGGCGGCGCGGACGGCCGCCTCGGAGGCGAAGAGCTTGGCCTTGGAGGCGGCGACGCCGTAGGGCTCGCCGCGGTCGATGAGGTCGGCGCACCGCCAGGTCAGCAGTCGTGCGGCGTCGGCGTCGAGGGAGATGCCGGCGATCAGGTCCTGCACGAGCTGGAACGACGCGATCGGCTTGCCGAACTGGGTGCGCTGCGTCGCGTAGGCCACCGAGGCCTCCAGGCAGCCCTGGACGATGCCGACGCACCCGGACGCGACGGCGAGCCGGCCCTTGTCGAGGGTGCCCATCGCGATCTTGAAGCCCTGGCCCACCTCCCCGAGGCGGGCGGAGTCGGGCACGCGTACGCCGTCGAGGAACAGCTCGGCGGTCGCCTGCCCGCGCAGCCCGAGCTTGCCCGTCACCTCGCGGGCGGTGAAGCCGGGGGAGTCGGTCGGGACGAGGAACGCCGTCACGCCGCGCGGGCCGTCGTCGCTGGTGCGGGCGAAGACGAGCGCGACGTCGGCCCAGGTGCCGTTGGTGATGAAGAGCTTCTGGCCGTCGAGCACCCAGTCGGAGCCGTCGCGGGCGGCCCGCGAGGTGAGGTTGCCGGCATCGGAGCCGGTGCCCGGCTCGGTCAGCCCGAAGCACCCCAGCGCGGTGGCCGAGGCGAGGCGCGGCAGCCACTCCTGCTTCTGCTCCTCGGTGCCGTGGAACAGGATCGACTTGCCGACCAGGCCGCTGCTGACCGAGACGATGCCGCGCAGGGCGGAGTCGGCCCGGCCGAGCTCCTCCATGGCGAGGGAGTAGGTGACGTAGTCGCCGCCGACCCCGCCGTACTCCTCGGGGATGGTCAGGCCGAAGAAGCCGAGCTCGGCCATCCGCGGCACGATCGCGAGGTCGACCGACTCGTCGCGGTCCCACTGCATCCGGTGCGGGACCGCCTCGCGCTCGAGGAAGTCGCGCGCGAGGGCGCGGAAGGCCTGCTGCTCCTCGGTGAGGGAGAGGTCCACGTCAGCCGGCCCGCCTCACGACAGCGCCTCGACGCGGTCGTGGTCGGTGACCCGCTCGGAGAGCCGGGAGAGGTGGTGCCCGGCGTTGCCGAGCCACTGCTCGAGCACCGTCAGGTGTGCGGTGCCCACCCCGACGGCGTACTCCGCGGTCATGGCGATGCCGCCGTGGAGCTGGATCGCCTCCTGCCCGATGTGGCGCGCGGCGCGGGAGACCTGGAGCCCGACGCGGTCGGCGGCGTCGGCCACCGCCTCGCGGTCACCGCCAGCGATGGTCATCGTCGCCCAGTCGACCGCGCTGTGCGCGAGCTCCAGCGAGACGTACATGTCGGCGGCGCGGAAGGTGAGCGCCTGGAAGGTGTTGAGCGTGACGCCGAACTGCTTGCGGCTCTTGAGGTAGCCGGTGGTCGCGCGCACCTGGCTCTGCATGACGCCGAGCGCCTGGTTGGCCCCCATGATCCGGGTGAGGTCGCTGAGGGTCGCGACGCTCGCCGTGACGTCACGGCCGGGCTCGCCAAGTGGCGTCGCGGCGCTGGCGTCGAGCCGGACGGTGGCCGCCCGGGTGAGGTCGGCGGCGGCGTAGCCGGAGACCGTCGCCGCGGACGGCTCCACGAGGAAGGCCCCGGTGCCGCCGTCGGGCAGCGCGGCGGTCACGACGAGGAGGTCGGCCGACTCGCCGCCCATCACGGGGTCGGCCACGCCGTCGAGGGTCCAGCCGTCGTCGGTGGCCGAGGCGCGCACGCCGTCGGCGCGCGAGGTCCAGCGATCGCCCGGGGACGTGTCGGCGGCGGCCAGCAGGAGCTCGCCGGCGCTCAGCCGGCCGAGCAGGTCGGCCTTCTGGTCCGCGGTGCCGAGCGCGGCGACCAGGCCGCCCGCGTGCACCACGGCGGACAGGTAGGGCTCGGGCGCGAGGACCCGGCCCAGCTCCTGGCACACGATGCCGATCTCGACGGGGCCGGCACCGACGCCGCCGTCGGCCTCGCTGAAGGGCAGCCCGAGGATGCCCATCTCGGCCAGCCGTCCCCACAGCCCGCGGTCGAAGCCGGGCTCCTCGGCCACCGTGCGGCGCCGTCGGTCGTGGTCGGCGTACGTCGTGGCCAGGAGGCCGCGGACGGCCTCGCGCAGCGCCTGCTGCTCGTCGTCGTAGGTGAAGTCCACGTCGTCTCCTCAGAGTCCCAGGATGGTGCGGCTGATGATCTGGCGCTGGATCTCGTTGGAGCCGCCGTAGATCGAGGCCTTGCGGAGGTTGAGGTAGGCCGGCGCCGTGCGCCGGGCCCAGCCCTCCTGCGGCGAGTCGTCGCCCGCCCGGGCGGCGAGCGACGCCGGGCCGGCGAGGTCGAGGGCGAGCTCGCTCACCGCCTGCTGCAGCTCGGTGCCCTTGAGCTTGAGGACGGACGAGGCCGGGTGCGGGGCGCCGTGCGAGGAGTGGGCCACGACGCGGAGCGCGGTGAGCTCGAGGGCGAGCAGCTCGGTCTCGAGCTCGGCGACCCGGGCGCGGACGAGCGGGTCGTCCATCCGGTCCGCGGCCGTGGTCTTCAGCCCGGCGAGCACCCGCTTGACGGTGCCGACGGGGGCGACGCCGACGCGCTCGTTGCCGAGGAGGAACTTGGCGATGGTCCAGCCGCCGTTGAGCTCGCCGACCAGCAGGTCGCCGGGCACGCGCACGTCGGTGAACCACACCTCGTTGACCTCGTGGCCACCGTCGATCAGCTCGATCGGGCGCACCTCCACGCCCGGGGTGGTCATGTCGATGAGGAGCATCGAGATGCCCGCCTGCTTCTTGACCTCGGGGTCGGTGCGCACGAGGGTGAAGATCCAGTCGCCGTACTGGCCCAGGGTGGTCCACGTCTTCTGGCCGTTGACGACCCAGTCGTCGCCGTCGCGCACGGCCGTGGTGCGCAGGCTGGCGAGGTCGGAGCCGGCGTCGGGCTCGGAGAAGCCCTGCGACCACCAGATGTCGAGGTTGGCGGTCGCGGGCAGGAAGCGCTCCTTCTGCTCCTGCGTGCCGAAGTGGGCGATGACCGGCCCGATCATCGAGGTGTTGAAGGCGAGCGGCGGCGGCACCCCGGCGCGCTGGAGCTCCTCGTGCCACAGGTGGCGCTGGAGGTCGGTCCAGTCCTGCCCGCCCCACTCGACCGGCCAGTGCGGCACGGCGAGCCCTTCGGCGTTGAGGGTGCGCTGGGCCGCCACGAAGTCCTCGCGGGCCAGGTGGCGCCCCTCCAGCACGGCGTCGCGGATCTCCTGCGGCACCTTGGTGGTGAAGACCTCCCGCATCCGGGTCCGGAACTCCGCGTCGGCGGGGCTGAGCTCGAGCTGCATGTGACTCCTCGGGGGTGACGGGTGGCCCCATCATGTCCGCCCGGTGGTCACGGGTCGATGTTCCACGCGCACAACTCCCGCCCCCACTGGGTGGGGGCGGGAGTGCGGGGAAGGGAAGGGGAGGGAATGGGAGGGGTCAGCCCTGGGTGGCGTCGGAGTCCAGGGTGACCGTCGCCTGCTTGGTCTGGCCGTCGCGGGTCCAGGTGATCTCCACCTTGTCGCCGGGCCGGTAGGACCGGATGGTCGCGACGAGCGAGTCGGCGCCGGTGATCCGGTGGTCGTCGATCGAGGTGATCACGTCGCCGGCACGGATGCCCGCGTCGGCAGCGGTCGAGCCGTCGGAGACTCCGGCGATCTGCGCACCGTCCTCGGCGTCGGTGACCCGCAGGCCGAGGCGCGCGTGGGTCGGGGTCTCGCCGGCGGCCATCTGGTCGACGATCGGCATGACCTCGTCGATCGGGATCGCGAAGCCGAGACCGATCGAGCCGGCCTCGCTCTGCCCGTAGGGGGACGGGGAGGCGGCCGAGCGGATGGAGGAGTTGATGCCCACCACGGCTCCGGTCATGTCGACCAGCGGGCCGCCGGAGTTGCCGGGGTTGATGGCCGCGTCGGTCTGGATCGCGGGGTAGGTGGTGGAGTTGCCCTGGTCGTCCGAGCCGACGTTGACGGGACGGTCGAGCGCGCTGACGATGCCGCTGGTGACGGTCGCGTCGAGGCCGAACGGCGAGCCGATCGCGACGACGCTCTCACCGACGCCGAGGTTGGCCGACTTGCCGATCGTCGCGGGTGTGAGGCCGGAGACGCCCTCCGCCTTGATCACCGCGGTGTCGGTCAGCGGGTCGGTGCCGAGGACCGTCGCGTCCGCTGTGGTGCCGTCGTCGAACGACACCCGGAGGCCGCCCTCCTCGGCGCCCTCGACGACGTGGTTGTTGGTCAGGATGGTGCCGTCGGCGGTGAGGACGATGCCCGAGCCCGAGCCGCCGCCCTGGGCGGTGGCGACGTCGATCTTCACGACGCTGGGCAGCACCTTCTGCGCCACCGACTCCACCGACCCCTCGGGGGCGGGGGTGTCCGCCTCCGAGGCGGGCGACGCGGGGGCCGACTGCGACGCGCTGGCGGGCTCGTCCTGGGTGGCGTGCCACAGCGCCGCGCCACCGAAGCCGGCGCCTCCGCCGACGAGCAGCGAGGTGGCGAGGACAGCGGCGGCGAGCCCGGCGCGACCGCTCGGGCGTCGCTGGGGCGGGGGTGCGGTCACGGGGTACTGTCCCGGCGGCGTGGCCGCGCCGGTGGCGGGGTGCACGCTGTCAGTGCTTCCTGGTCCCGCCGTGGCCTGCTGGAACGGGTTGTCACCGGCGGGGCGCGGGGTCTGCGGGCCGCCGTACTGGGAAGTGGGTCGCTCGGTCATGGCTCCACTGTGCGCCGGGACCCTGTGGATGCGCTGAGAGCCCGCTGTAAAGCCGCGATGACCTCGCGGCACCTCGCAAGGGCACGTCCGGCAGCCAAGTGTACGGCGCGGGCAACGGGGTAGACGGGTGGCGTCAGCACCGAACCGGGGGGATAACGATGGGCCAGACTCTGCAGATCCAGTGGGGCAGTCTCGACATGCTGCTCGAGGACATGGTCGCGATCCGCGACCAGGTGGACAGCATCGACACGTACGTCGGCACGCACGTGTGCAACGCGGCGGGCTTCGACTTCGAGCCCTTCGCACTCAAGAAGCTCGCCGATGCGATGGGCACGATGCGTGGCCACTTCACCACGGTGAAGAGCACGTTCGAGACGCGCTACGACGGGCTGCGCGAGGCGGTGGTCACCACGGCCAAGGACGTCTACGCGACCGACGACAGCATCAAGTTCGACATCGACAGGCTCACCGGCGAGCCCGGACAGGCCGGGGGCGAGGGCGCCGGCATCGAGGTGCGGCTGAAGAACCTCAAGGACCCCACGGACGTCCTCACCGCACCGCCTCCGGGCGAGCAGCAGTTCCCCAAGGACCACGACCAGCCGTTCCAGTCGGTCGTGACCGGCTGGGACGACGCGCGCGACAAGATCAACGAGTGCATCAAGTGGTGCCGCGACCACAAGATCGACATCTTCGACGAGCTTCCCGACAAGAGCCTGGAGGACTTCATCGTCTTCCCGCTGTCGGGTGACTACTACGCGATCCAGCAGAACGCCTCGGCGTGCCGCAATCTGTCCAAGGCGTTGAAGGACTACGCCTACAACTTCGGACTCCTCGCCATCAACGCCTCGGCGGCCATGAAGGGCCAGGCGGGTCTGACGCTGACGGCCCACATCGGTCTCTACGGCACCGTGATGACCGCGATCTCGGCCGTGGTGTCAGGACTGGCCAAGGTCTTCGACGAGCTGGCGGAGATGAGCGAGAAGATCGCCATCAAGGTGGAGAAGATCATCCGGGTGCTCGCCCAGAAGCTCTTCAAGCTGATGAAGTTCCTGCTCAAGCGCATCAACGCGGCCGTCGGGATCTTCGTGACGATCAAGGAGATCGCCGAGAAGGGCACGGCGTTCTTCACCGACCTCGTCGACGACGTCAAGACCGTCACGAAGCTCATCAAGGTGGCCTTCGGGCTCGCCGACGACGTGGAGGAGTGGGCCAAGGAGCAGGCAGACCGGATCAACACCGTCAAGCAGGTCGTCACCATCATCGAGAAGCTGCCGCACGCGCGCGGCAAGATGAGCCTCGGCGACCTGCCCAAGGACGTGACCGACGTCGAGAAGTCGCTCAAGGACCTCAAGACCGACTTCGGGGACCCCGAGGGCGAGGCCTTCGACGACCTCGAGGCGGCCGTCGACGAGGGCGTGAACGAGGCCGGCAAGACGGATCCCAGCGTCCACTACGACGAGGACTGCCTGCCCGACGACCCGCCCGCGGGCCAGCCCGGCATGTTCGGCCCGTCGGTCCTGCCGCCCGAGTGGCACCCCCCGATGGCGCCGCCGCAGGTGGCGGTGCCCGAGGACGACGTGCGCGTCCCGAAGGTCGCCGAGCGGGTGGGTGGTCGCTGATGGAGTTCTACGACGCCTCGAGCGCCGCTCCGCAGGACCCGATCGAGCAGGTCCTCGGTGACCTCGGCGCGGACGCCACGACGTCGGCCCTGCTCGAGCGCCTGCACGAGGTCGACGACCTGGTCGATCGCATCCTCGAGGAGGAGGGGGCGCAGCCGCTCGACGCCGACATCGTCGCGGCACTCGAGCAGATCACCGGGGCGCAGGACGCGCCCGACCACTTCCGGCGGGTGTACGAGCGGGTCG
Source organism: Nocardioides sp. Z35_8 (assembly GCF_059621125.1). Classification (NCBI taxonomy): domain Bacteria; kingdom Bacillati; phylum Actinomycetota; class Actinomycetes; order Propionibacteriales; family Nocardioidaceae; genus Nocardioides; species Nocardioides sp. Z35_8. The sequence goes on from NZ_JCAQIE010000001.1 coordinate 1,751,454, forward strand.
AGCGGCGGGCGACGACCTGGGACCGGTTCTGGCAGCGACCGCACGACGAATACCGTGGCTTCGAGATCATCCAGGCCGCGATCGTGCGGACGACACGAGAGACCGGCGAGACCCTCGCCCGACTCGACACGAAGGAGCAGCGTGACTGACCTGAGACGGGTGACGACGGCGTTCGCGGCCGTGGCCCTGGTGCTGGTGGCATCGGGGTGCGGCGGCGACGACGAGCCGGCGCCCACCGACCCGGGGAGTGCGACGAGCAGCCCGAGCGGCACCTCGTCAGCGGAGCCCACGGAGGAGCCCACGGAGGAGCCCACGTCCGGTGGCGCCGCGGGTGGCGACGGCTATGCCTGCGAGGCGATCGACGTCCAGGTCGCCGGAGCGGACAACGGCGTGCCCCTCGAGGAGCCGTCGGGTGTCGGCGAGATCGGCGGCGACGAGGGCTGCTCGCTGTTCCAGAAGGACGAGCCCACGGTGGTGGAGGTCGAGCTCGTGACCGAGCACGGCGACCTCGACCAGGAGGGAGCCGCCCTCCAGATCTCGGGCCAGGAGGAGATCGAGGACGTGACGGTCGGCGGCAGCCCCGCACTGCTCGTGAGAGGAGCGGGGAGCCCGGTCTACGTCAACCTCGCGACGCTCGCCGGCGACCGCCTGCTGACGATCAGGCTGCTCGCGCCCGGTGCCGAGCCGAAGCAGGTCGAGCAGTACGAGCAGGTGGTGCGCTCGGTCGCCGAGCAGGTGGTCGCGGCCGCCTGAGGCCCGGACACGACGAACGCCCCCGGCCGTGCGGCCGGGGGCGTTCGTTCGTACGACGGTGGAGCGGGGACTCAGGCCCAGCGCTCGGACGCGGGGGTGAAGGTCAGCTCGCGGTCACCGGTGTAGATCTGCTTCGGGCGGGCGATCTTCTGGTCCTTGTCCTGCACCAGCTCCGACCACTGCGCGAGCCAGCCCGGCGTGCGGCCGATGGCGAACAGCACCGTGAACATCTCCGGCGGGAACTGGAACGCCTCGTAGATCAGGCCCGAGTAGAAGTCGACGTTGGGGTAGAGCTTGCGCTTGACGAAGTACTCGTCCTCGAGCGCGATCTTCTCCAGCTCCAGTGCGATGTCGAGCAGCGGGTTGGTGCCGGTGACCTCGAAGACGTCCTCGGCGGACTTCTTGATGATCTTGGCGCGCGGGTCGTAGTTCTTGTAGACCCGGTGCCCGAAGCCCATCAGCCGCTCGTTGCCGTCCTTCACCCCCTCGATGAAGGCGGGGATGTTCTCCTTGCTGCCGATGCGCTTGAGCATCCGCAGCACGGCCTCGTTGGCGCCGCCGTGCAGCGGGCCGTAGAGGGCGCCGATGCCGGCGGAGACCGCCGAGTAGGGGTCGACCTGCGAGGAGCCGACCGAGCGCACCGCGTTGGTCGAGCAGTTCTGCTCGTGGTCGGCGTGCAGGATGAAGAGGACGTCGAGGGCCTTGACCAGGCGCTCGTCGGCCTCGAACTTCTGCTCGCTCATCTTGAACAGCATCGACAAGAAGTTGGCGGTGTAGCCGAGGTCGTTGTCGGGGTAGACGTAGGGCTTGCCCTGCGCGTGGCGGAACGACCAGGCGCCGAGGGTCGGCATCTTCGCGATCATGCGCACGATCTGCATGTGCCGGTTGTCGGCGTCGCTGATGTTGCGGGCGTCGGGGTAGAACGTCGACAGGGCGCCGACCGAGGCCATCAGCATGCCCATCGGGTGGGCGTCGTAGCGGAAGCCGTGCATGAAGTTCTTCACGTTCTCGTGCACGAACGTGTGGTAGGTGATCTCGTGCACCCAGGCGTCGTACTGCTCCTTGGTGGGGAGCTCGCCGTGGATGAGGAGGTAGGCCACCTCGAGGAAGTTGGACTTCTCCGCGAGCTGCTCGATGGGGTACCCGCGGTACTCCAGGATGCCCTTGTCGCCGTCGATGTAGGTCACCGACGAGCGGCACGAGGCGGTGTTGACGAACCCGGGGTCGTAGGTCGCGAGTCCGGGCTGCTCCTCATCGAGGCGGATCTGCCCGAGGTCCTTGGCCGCGATCGTGTTGTCGGTGATCGCGATGTCATACGTCTGACCGGTCCGATTGTCGGTGACAGTCAGGGAATCCTTGGCCGCAACGTCGGTCACGTCGGCTCCTGTTCATACGTCTTTGTACGTCTGTGGGGTCCCCTCAACCTAGACCGGCGTCCGCAACGACCGCGAATCAGGTGTCCAGACAGAGGGACGCCCATGATCCCTGCACGCCGTCACCGGCCGGCGACGCGGTGGGCGACGCGGGCGATGCGGCTGGTGCGACCCAGCCCCGCGTCCTCGCGTCGGTCGGCGGTGCGGTAGAGGCCGTACAGCGCGTGCACGCCTGCCCACCGCAGTGGCTCCGGCTCCCACCTCCGCACCCGGTGCCCGGACCACGGGAGCCGGGTCAGGTCGGTGTCGTGGCCGAGCACGAGGTCGCGCAGGGTGCGACCCGCCAGGTTGGTGGCGGTCAGGCCGGAGCCGACGTAGCCGCCGGCGTGGCCGAGACCGGTCGCGGGGTCGTACGCCACGCTCGCGCTCCAGTCGCGCGGGACGCCCAGCACGCCGCACCAGGCGTGGTCGAGCCGCACGCCGGCCAGCGACGGGAAGAGCGTCGTCAGGGTCGAGCGCAGCGACTCGACCGTCTGCGGCTGGGTGCGGCCGTCGACGTCGGTGCGCGAGCCGAAGCGGTAGGGGACGCCGCGCCCGCCCATCGCGATGCGCCCGTCGGCGGTGCGCTGGGCGTAGCAGTAGGCGTGCGCCTCGTCGCCGAGCAGCTCCGCGCCGCTCCAGCCGATCTCGTCCCACCGTGCCCGGTCGAGCGGCTCGGTGACGACGATGGCGGAGTTCATCGGCAGCCAGTCGCGGCGGTGCCCGGGCAGCCCGGCGGTGAAGCCCTCCAGGCAGCGCAGCACCACCGGCGCGGTCAGGGTGCCGCGGTCGGTGACGACCGTCCCGGCGGTGACCGACGTGGCCCGCGTGCCCTCGTGGATCCGCACGCCGCGCGCGCGGACGGCGCGCGCGACGCCCGCCACCAGCCGGGCGGGCTGCACCCGCGCGCAGTCGGGGTCGAAGTGCCCGGCGACGGCTCCGGCCACCCGGACCCGCTCGGCCACCTGCGCCGCGGTGAGCTCGCCGCCGAGCCGCCGGCGCTGGGCCTCCGAGCGCGCGACGGTGAGCACGCCGCTGCGCACGATGTCGGCCTCGATGCCCTCGCGGGCGGCCACGCCGATCACCTCGCCGACCGTCGAGCGCAACGCCTCGCGCAGGCGTCGTACGCCGTCCTCGCCGGCCACCGCGGCGTAGGCCCGGGGGCTGCCGGCGAGCTCGCTGGAGAGCCAGCCGCCGTTGCGCCCCGACGCCCCGAACCCGGCGAACTGCGCCTCGACGACGCGCACGTCGAGCGTCGGGTCGGCCTCGGCGAGGTAGAAGGCCGTCCAGAGGCCGGTGAGGCCCCCGCCTACGATGGCCACGTCGCACGACGCGTCGCCGGCCAGTTGGTCGGTGGGGGAGGGCAGCCCGACCTGCTGCCACCAGAAGGACACGCCGCCGTTGCGCACGCGCCCATTGTGGTGCCCCGGCGTTTTGACCGCCCCGCGGGCGGGCCGTAGTCTTGATGGTCGCGACTCCTGCCGCGTCCGCTCCCTCCGGGACCGGGTGCAGATCCGGACGTCATCCTCCCTGAGTCGGGGGAGCGATCCGGGCCGTGTTCGTCAGAAGCCGCAGCAGCACCAGCCGGCCCTCGTCCGAGGGCCGGGACCAACGAACCAGAACGGGACACCGCCGTGCGCACGTACAGCCCCAAGCCCGCTGACATCCAGCGTGAGTGGCTCGTCATCGACGCCACCGACGTGGTCCTGGGCCGCCTCGCCGTCCAGACCGCCAACCTCCTCCGCGGCAAGCACAAGCCGACCTTTGCTCCTCACATGGACATGGGCGACTTCGTGATCATCGTGAACGCCTCCAAGGTGTCGCTGTCGGGGTCCAAGAAGACCACCAAGATGGCCTACCGCCACTCCGGCTACCCGGGCGGCCTCTCGGCCACCCCGTTCGGCGAGCTCCTCGAGAAGGACCCGCGCAAGGCCATCGAGAACGCGGTGTGGGGCATGCTCCCCAAGAACAAGCTCGGTCGCCAGATGCTGAAGAAGCTGAAGGTCTACGGAGGCCCCGACCACCCGCACCTGGCCCAGCAGGCCACTCCCTTCGAGATCACGCAGATCTCCCAGTGACGACTGAGGACGCACAGATGACTGAGAACACCACCGAGGTCGAGGAGACCTTCGAGACCGACGCCGAGGGCGTTGCCTACACGTCCGAGAGCGACGCCTCCGCGGACTCCCCGGCCCGCCCGGCGACCATCGCCCCCGGCGCGGCCACCGGCCGTCGCAAGGAGGCCGTCGCCCGCGTGCGCATCGTCCCCGGCACCGGCGAGTGGACCATCAACGGTCGCTCGATGGACAGCTACTTCCCCAACAAGCTGCACCAGCAGATCGCCAACGAGCCGTTCGTCGAGCTGCAGCTCGAGGGTCGCTTCGACGTGATCGCCCGCATCCACGGCGGCGGCATCGCCGGCCAGGCCGGCGCCCTGCGCCTCGGCGTGGCCCGCTCCCTCAACGGGATCGACACCGAGGCCAACCGCCCCGCGCTCAAGAAGGCCGGGCTGCTCACCCGCGACGCCCGCGTCGTGGAGCGCAAGAAGGCCGGTCTCAAGAAGGCCCGCAAGGCCTCGCAGTTCAGCAAGCGCTGATCCAGCCTGCACCTCGAGGCCCGCACCGTCCTACGACGGTGCGGGCCTCGTCGCATGTGCGGCCTCGGTGGCGCGTCAGGCACCGACGGCCCGTAGGCTGCCGGGCCATGACGCGACTCTTCGGCACCGACGGGGTCAGGGGCCTGGCCAACGCCGACCTCACGGCCGAGCTTGCCCTCGACCTCTCCGTCTGTGCGGCGCACGTGCTGGCCGACCGCGGTGAGTTCGAGGGGCACCGGCCCCTGGCGGTGGTGGGCCGCGACACCCGCATCTCCGGGCAGTTCCTCGAGGCGGCGGTCGTGGCCGGGCTCGCCTCGGCCGGCGTCGACGTGCTGCTGCTCGGCGTGCTGCCCACCCCCGGGGTGGCCTACCTGACCGACCGCCTCGGCGCCGACCTCGGCGTGGTGCTCTCGGCCTCGCACAACCCGATGCCCGACAACGGCATCAAGTTCCTCGCGCGCGGCGGGCACAAGCTCGACGACGTCATCGAGGACGCCGTCGAGCGCCGGATGGGCGAGCCGTGGGAGCGGCCGACCGGCGGCGACGTCGGCCGCGTGCGGGCCTACGACACCGCAGTGGAGGAGTACGCCGCCCACCTCGAGAGCACGATCAGCCATCCGCTGGCCGGGCTCACGGTGGTGCTCGACTGCGCCGAGGGGGCGGCGCACGCCGCAGGCCCGCGTGCCCTCGAGGACGCCGGCGCGACCGTGATCGCGATCCACGCCGACCCGGACGGCATCAACATCAACGACAACTGCGGCTCCACGCACCTGGAGTCGCTGCGCGCCGCGGTGGTCGAGCACGGCGCCCACGCCGGCTTCGCGCTCGACGGCGACGCAGACCGCTGCCTGGCCGTCGACGCCGAGGGCAACGTCGTCGACGGCGACCAGATCCTCGCGATCCTCGCCCTGTCCATGCGCGAGCAGGGCAAGCTCGCCAAGGACACCGTCGTCGCGACGGTGATGAGCAACCTGGGCTTCGTGCAGGCGCTGCGCGCGGCCGGCGTCGGCGTGCGCCAGACCAAGGTCGGAGACCGCTACGTCCTCGAGGCGATGCGGGTCTCCGGCTACAACCTCGGCGGCGAGCAGTCCGGCCACGTCATCCTCAGCGACCACGCCACCACCGGTGACGGCATCCTGACCGCGCTGCACGTGCTGGAGCGGATGGCGACCACCGGCAGGTCGCTGGCCGACCTCGCCTCGGTGGTCCACCGGCTGCCGCAGGTGCTCCTCAACGTCTCGGGCGTCGACAAGTCGCGCGCCGACGAGGACGCGGTGGTCGCCGCGGCCCTCGCCGAGGAGGAGGCGCTCCTGGGCGACCGCGGCCGCATCCTGCTCCGTCCCTCCGGCACCGAGCCGATCGTGCGGGTGATGGTCGAGGCCCCCAGCGAGGACGAGGCGCAGGACGTCGCCTCCCGGCTCGCCGAGGTCGTCCGCCGGGAGCTCGCGCTCTAGCCGTACTGATCGAGCACGTGGGTCGAGATCGTGTGACGACGCGATCTGAATGAGGTCGGCAGGCGAAGACCACCGGGGTTGAGCGGGGATGTCCCCGCTCAACGGCCCGGATCCGGGTGTCCTAGCGGGGACGGGGCGTGTGTAGTGGGCCAGCCAGACTCGCGCGGGAGCGTGGCGGTGCTGGAGCGGGGATGTCCCCGCTCAACGGCCCGGATCCGGGTGTCCTAGCGGGGACGGGACGTGTCTAGTGGGCCAGCCGGCCTCGCGCGGGAGCACGGCGGGCGTCGAGCAGCGCCGTGCGCAGCCAGCTGCGGAGCGGTGAGTCGGTCGTCATCCGACGACCCTGCAGCAGCGTGACGCCGGACGCACGCCGTTAATCGGGGTGAACCGGCAGGCCCCGCCGACTACCGTCGCCGCCGTGGGCGTCGACATCGAGCAGATCGACCCGCGCAACGAGGCGGCCCTCCGCGCGTGGTGGGAGGTCGGGCGAGCGGCGACGGCCGAGCGGCCCGGCATGCCGTGGCCGGTGTGGGAGCAGAGCCGGGTCGCCCTGCCGGCGCCCAACCCCGAGCGGGGCGTCACGATCGTCGGGGCGATCCACGGCCGTGAGATGGTCGGGGCCGGCCTGCTCACCCGGACGCTCAAGGACAACCTGCACTCCGCCATGGCGTTCGTCTACGTCCGCCCCGACCGCACGCGGCAGGGCATCGGGCGCCGGCTGGCCGAGGAGCTCGAGGTCGTGGCCGCGGGCGACGGGCGTACGACGATTCAGGGGGAGGCCTACGTCCCGCCCGGCGGGTCCGGCCCGGCCGAGCACTTCGCCCGGGCGATGGGCTACGACGTCGCCAGCCGCGAGTCGATCAAGGAGCTGGCGCTCGCTGACTTCCGCGCCCGCCGCGACGAGCTGGTGGCGACTGCGCCGGTGCCCGACGGCTACCGCGTCGTCACCTTCGACACCGTGTGCCCCGAGGAGCACCTCGCGTCGTTCGGCCGGATCCTCGGCATGCTGATGTCGGAGATCCCGCTCGGCGAGCTCGACCTCACGGCGTCGGACTGGACGCCGGAGCGGATCCGCGAGGCCGAGCAGCGCCAGGTCGCGATCGGCCGCCACGTCCACACGGCGTTGGCGATCGCACCGGACGGCTCGGTGGCGGGTGTCTCCGACGTACGCGTCGACGACAGCGACCCGGCCCACGGCCAGGTCGGCATCACCCTCGTCGACCCGGTCCACCGCGGCCGCCGGCTCGGCCTGGCGCTCAAGGTCGCCACGCACGACCTCGCCCTCGCCACCCATCCCGGCCTGGTCTCCCTCGACACCTCCAACGCCGAGGTCAACACCTGGATGAACGCCGTCAACGACGCGCTCGGCTACCGCACGATCGAGACGCTGCTGGAGCTGCAGAAGCGGCTCTGAGGCCACTCAGAGCTTGCGCAGCCGCACGTAGCGCACGGAGTGGTCGGCGTCCTTGCGGAGCACCAGGTTGGCGCGGGAGCGGGTGGGGGCGACGTTCTGCACGAGGTTGGGCCCGTTGGTCGAGTCCCAGATGCGGGTGGCCTGGTCGACGGCCTCGTCGTGGGAGAGCGCGGCGTACTTGCGGAAGTAGGACGCCGGGTCGCGGAAGGCGGTCTCGCGCAGCCGCAGGAAGCGGTCGACGTACCACCGCTTGATGTCGGCCAGGGCAGCGTCGACGTAGACGCTGAAGTCGAAGAAGTCGCTGACCGCCAGCCCGGTGCGTCCGTCCTCGCGGACCCGTGCGGGCTGGAGGACGTTGAGGCCCTCGATGATCACGATGTCCGGGCGCTTGACCACGACCTTCTCGTCGGGCAGCACGTCGTAGACCAGGTGGGAGTAGATCGGCGCCTCGACCTCGTCGCGGCCCGACTTGATGTCGATGACGAACTTGAGCAGCGCCCGGCGGTCGTAGGACTCCGGGAACCCCTTGCGGTGCAGGATCCCGCGGCGTTCGAGCTCGGCGTTGGGCAGCAGGAAGCCGTCGGTGGTGACGAGGGCGACGTTGGGGTGCTCGGGCCAGTGGGCGAGCATCTGCTGCAGCACGCGCGCGGTGGTCGACTTGCCGACCGCCACCGACCCGGCGAGGCCGATCACGAACGGCGTACGCGGCGGGGTGACGCGGTGCAGGAACTCCTCCTGCTTGCGGTGCAGGCGCGAGTTGGCCGCGACGTAGAGGCTCAGCAGCCGCGAGAGCGGGAGGTAGACCTGCTCGATCTCGCGCAGGTCGAGCTGGTCGCCCAGACCCCGGAGACGGGCGACCTCCTCGCGCGTCAGGGTGGTCTCGGCCGTGCCCGCCAGCTGCGCCCACGCCGCCCGGTCGAGCTCGACGTAGGGGGAGGACTCGCCGCCGTTGGAGGGCGCGCTGTCCTCGGGCATGGGTGCGATTGTGGCACCGCCGCTGCGTCGGGCCGCGCAGCACCCTGCCGATAGACTCCCGGCCCATGTGCGGAATCGTCGGGTACGTGGGTCCCAGGCCGGCCCAGGGCGTCATCATCGAGGGACTGCGGCGCCTGGAGTACCGCGGCTACGACTCCGCCGGCATCGCGCTCGTCGACGCCGGGTCGATCGTGTCGGAGAAGTGCGCCGGCAAGCTCGCCAACCTCGAGAAGGCGATCATCGACTCCCCGCTCCCGGCCAGCACCACCGGCATCGGGCACACCCGCTGGGCCACCCACGGCCCGCCGACGGACCGCAACGCCCACCCGCACCTGGGCCGTCAGCGTCGCGTGGCGCTGGTGCACAACGGCATCCTCGAGAACTTCGCCGACCTGCGCGCGCGCCTGGAGGCCGACGGCATCGAGATGGCCTCCGACACCGACACCGAGGTCGCGGCGCACCTGTTGGAGGAACAGCTCGAGACCGGCGTCGACCTGACCGTCGCCATGCAGAACGTCTGCCGCGGCCTCGAGGGCGCGTTCACCCTCGTCGCCGTCGACGCCCACGACCCCGACCGCGTCGTCGCGGCACGCCGCAACAGCCCGCTCGTGGTCGGCGTCGGCGAGGGCGAGAACTTCGTCGGCTCCGACGTGGCCGCCTTCATCGAGCACACCCGCGAGGCGCTGGAGCTCGGCCAGGACCAGGTCGTCACGATCACCCGCGAGGGCGTCAGCGTCTCCGGCTTCGACGGCACCCCGGCCGAGGGCCGCCGCTACCACGTCGACTGGGACCTCTCGGCCGCCGAGAAGGACGGCCACGACTGGTTCATGCGCAAGGAGATCTTCGAGCAGCCGCGTGCCGTCGCCGACTCGCTGCTGGGCCGCCGCGGCGCCGACGGGCACCTGCAGCTCGACGAGATGCGCCTCTCCGACCAGGACCTGCGCGACATCGACAAGATCATCATCATCGCGGCCGGCACGTCGTTCTACGCCGGCATGGTCGCCAAGTACGCCATCGAGCACTGGTGCCGGATCCCGGTCGAGGTCGAGCTCGCCAGCGAGTTCCGCTACCGCGACCCGATCCTGACCAACGCCACCCTGGTGGTCGCGATCAGCCAGTCCGGCGAGACCGCCGACACGCTCCAGGCCATCCGGCACGCCCGGGCGCAGCGCTCCAAGGTGCTGGCCATCTGCAACACCAACGGCTCGACCATCCCGCGTGAGTCCGACGGCGTCATCTACACCCACGCCGGCCCCGAGATCGGCGTCGCCTCGACCAAGGGCTTCCTCACCCAGCTCGTCGCCTGCTACCTCCTCGCGCTCTACCTCGCGCAGGTCAAGGGCACCCGCTTCGGCGACGAGATCTCCCTGGTGATGGACCAGCTCGACGAGATGCCCGGCCACGTCGAGACCGTGCTGGAGAAGGCCGAGCAGGTCTACGCGCTCGCCCGCGACCACGTGGACAACCGCTCGGTGCTGTTCCTGGGCCGCCACGCCGGCTACCCGGTTGCGCTGGAGGGGGCCCTCAAGCTCAAGGAGATCGCCTACCTGCACGCCGAGGGCTTCGCCGCCGGCGAGCTCAAGCACGGGCCGATCGCGCTGGTGGAGGAAGGGCTCCCGGTCCTGTGCGTCGTGCCGCCCCGGGGCCGCGACCACCTGCACAACAAGATGATCAGCGGCATCCAGGAGGTCCGCGCGCGCGGCGCCCGGACGATCTGCCTGGCCGAGGAGGGCGACACGACCATCGTCCCCTACGCCGACGAGCTCATCACGCTGCCGCAGGTGCCGGTGCTCCTCCAGCCGATCCTGGCCGTGGTGCCGCTGCAGCTGTTCGCGTGCGAGCTCGCCACGCTGCTCGGCCACGACGTCGACCAGCCCCGCAACCTCGCCAAGTCCGTCACGGTCGAGTAGACGCATGCCGGTCATCGGCGTCGGCATCGACGTGGTCGACATCGACCGCTTCACGCAGTCCCTCGAGCGCACCCCAAGGCTGCGCGGTCGACTGTTCACCGAGGCCGAGTCGGTGCGTCCTCCGGCGTCGCTGGCCGCGCGCTTCGCGGCCAAGGAGGCGATGGCCAAGGCGCTCGGCGCGCCCGTCGGGATGGCCTGGCACGACGCCGAGATCGTCTCGGAGGAGACCGGCCGGCCGCGCTTCGAGATCCGCGGGACGGTCGCCGCGCGCGCCGAGGCGTTGGGGGTCGTGCACGTGCACGTCTCGTTGTCGCACGACGCCGGCATCGCCTCGGCCGTGGTCGTGCTGGAGTCCTGAGGAGTCGCGATGCTGCGTGCCCACACCGTCGAGGACGTACGCCGCGCGGAGGCCGCCGCGATGGCACGCCTGCCCGAGGGCGCACTCATGCAGCGCGCCGCGGCAGGCCTGGCAGCCGCCGTCCTCGACCTGCTCGGCGGGGGCTACGGCCGGCGCGTCCTGCTGCTGGTCGGGCCCGGCGACAACGGCGGCGACGCGCTGTGGGCGGGTGCCCGGCTCGCCGCCCGCGGCGCCTCGGTCGGGGGTCTGCTGCTCGCCGACCACGCCCACGAGGCGGGCCACGCCGCGCTGCTCGCCGCCGGGGGGCGTACGACCCGGAACGCCGACGACCTCGACCCCCACCCCGACGTGGTGGTCGACGGCATCGTCGGCATCGGCGGCCGGCCCGGGCTGCGGCACGACGCGGTGGCGGCGCTCGAGCGGTTCGCCGGCGTGCCGGTGGTCGCGGTCGACGTGCCGTCCGGTGTCGACGTCGACGGCGGCACCCTCGACGGCGCGCAGGTGCGCGCCGACCTGACGGTCACCTTCGGCACCCACAAGGTCGCCCACCTCGTCGACCCCGCCTGCCTGGCCAGCGGGGCGGTCCACCTCGTCGACCTCGGCCTCGACGACGGCGACCTCGGCGCGCCGGCGGTGGAGGCGCTCCAGCCGGCCGACGTCCGCCGCCTGCTGCCCCGGCCGGGACCCACCGCGCACAAGTACACCCGCGGCGTGGTGGGCGTCCGCGCCGGGTCGAGCACCTACCCCGGGGCCGCCCTGCTGGCGGTCGCCGGCGCCGCGTGCGGCCTCACCGGGATGGTGCGCTACGTCGGCCCCGACGAGGTCGCCGCCGCTGTCCGCAGTGCGCACCCGGAGGTCGTGGGCGACGGACGGGTCCAGGCCTGGGTCGTGGGCCCCGGGGGCGGCGACGACGCCGAGGCGATGGTCGCCGCGGCCCGCTCCGACGACGTGCCCGTCGTGGCCGACGCCGACGCACTGCGCCACGTCGATGGCCGCGCGCCTGGCTGGGTCCTCACCCCGCACGCCGGCGAGCTGGCCGCCATGCTCGGCCTGGAGCGCGCCGAGGTCGAGGCAGCCCCGCTCGAGCACGCACGCCGGGCGGCCGACCGCTTCGACTGCGTGGTGCTCCTCAAGGGCCACCACACCCTCGTCGCCGACCCCGGCGGGCGGGTGCGGGCCACCACCACCGGCGTGCCCTGGCTCGCCACCGCCGGGGCCGGCGACGTGCTCGCCGGACTCATCGGCGCGCTGCTCGCCGCGGGCCTCGATCCCTTCGACGCCGCGTCCGTGGGCTCCTGGCTGCACGGCGCCGCAGCGACGCAGGCGTCCGGCGACGGACCGCTCACCGCGGGCCGCGTCGCTGACCAGATCCCGCGCCTGGTGCGTGACACGCTCGCGGGTTTGGGATGATCGTCCCATGAGCGATCCTGTGCCGCCACGCGCCGAGATCGTCGTCGACCTCGCCGCCGTGCGCCACAACGTGCGCATCCTCAAGGACCTCGTCAACGTCGACGGCCCCGTCGCGCTCATGGTGGTCGTCAAGGCCGACGGCTACGGCCACGGCATGGCCGAGGTGGCCGCGGCCGCCCGCGATGCCGGGGCCGACTGGCTGGGGGTGGCCACCATCGAGGAGGCGCTCGCCCTGCGGGCCGCCGGCGACTCGGGCCCGCTGCTGTGCTGGCTGAGCGCCCCGGGCGACGACTTCGCGGCCGCCGTGGCGGCCGGCATCGAGGTCACCGCCTACTCGCTGGCCGAGCTCGAGGAGATCGCCGCCGTGGGCGCTGCCCGCGTGCAGCTCAAGGTCGACACCGGCCTCTCCCGCGGCGGCGCGCCCCGCGCGGAGTGGTCCGAGCTGTTCGCCAGGGCGAGCCTGCTCGAGCGCCAGGGCCGCATCACCGTCACGGGCATCTGGTCCCACCTCGCCGCGAGCGACGAGCCCGAGCACCCGGCCAACGACGCGCAGGAGGCCGCCTTCCGCGACGCCCTCGCGCTGGCCGCCGAGGCGGGTCTCGACCCGGACGTGGCCCACCTGGCCAACTCGGCGGCGGCGGTCCTGCGTCCGTCCTCCCACTTCGACATGGTCCGCTGCGGCATCGCGGCCTACGGCCTCGACCCGGCACCCGGCGTCAGCCCGCTCCTTGGCCTCCGGCCGGCGATGACGGTGCGGGCCCGCCTGCTGCTCAGCAAGGAGGTGCGGGCCGGCGACGGCGTCTCCTACGGGCACACCTGGCACGCCGAGCGCGACACGAGCGTCGGCGTCGTGCCGGTCGGCTACGCCGAGGGCGTCCCGCGGGCAGCAGGCAACACCGCCGCCGTATGGGTGGGCGACTCGCGACGCCCCGTCCGGGGACGCGTGTGCATGGACCAGCTGGTGATCGAGCTGCACGGCGAGCTGCCGCCGCCCGGCACCGAGGTCGTCCTCTTCGGTCCCGGCGACGCCGGTGAGCCGACCGCGCAGGAGTGGGCCGACGCGGTGGGCACGATCAGCTACGAGATCGTCACCCGGATCGGCGGCCGGTTCGTCCGCCGGCACGTCGACGGCGACGAGCCCGGAGGGACCGCACCGTGAGCGTCAAGGGCCGCGTCTTCGGCTCGGTCGTGGGCGCGGCGGGCCTGGCCGCCGCCGCCGGCGCCGTGGGCATCGCGCGCCAGAACCGCGTCATCGGCAACCGCGCCGCCGGGGAGACGGTCGCCTTCGGCGAGCTGCACAGCCCGCCGCGGGTGGTGGTCGCCGACGACGGCCTCGCCCTGCACGTGGAGATCGACGAGCCCGCCGACTTCGGCGGCCGCGCCACGACCGACGACGACCTCACCGTGGTGTTCGTGCACGGCTACTCCCTCAACCTCGCCTGCTGGCACTACCAGCGCGCGGCCTACCGCGGCCAGGTGCGCACCGTCTTCTACGACCAGCGCAGCCACGGCCGCTCCGCGCGCTCCGACGAGAAGCACTGCACGATCGAGCAGCTCGGCCACGACCTGCGCCGCGTCATCGAGACGACGGTGCCCGGTCCGTGCGTGGTGGTCGGCCACTCCATGGGCGGGATGAGCGTGATCTCGCTCGCCCAGCAGCACCCCGACCTCTTCGGCGACAAGGTCCGCGGCGCCGCGCTGATCTCCACCACGGCCGGAGGCCTCGACCCGGGTCGCATCCTGTTCCCGATGCTGCCGCTCGGCCTCGGCGGGCGGTTCGTCGGCCGTGCCGTACGCACCCTCGACCGCGGCCACAAGGCCGTCGACCTCGCGCGGTCCTGGGGCCACGCGGTCGCCGACGTCATCACCGACCGCTACGCCTTCGGCGACGACGTCCCCGCCTCGCACGTCGAGTTCGTCTACTCGATGCTCGACGCGACGCCGTTCGCGGTGGTCGCGGACTTCTACCCCGCCTTCGCCACCCTCGACCACTTCGACCACCTCGCGCCCCTGGGGCAGGTCCCCACCTCGATCATCTGCGGCACCGCCGACAAGATCACCTCCGTCGGTCACAGCCGCAAGCTGCACAGCCGGATCCCGGGCTCGAGCCTGCTCGAGTGCGAGGGCGCGGGCCACATGGTGCTGCTCGAGCGCCACAAGCAGGTCACCGCCGAGCTCGACGACCTGATCTCGCTGGCCCAGGGGCAGGACCTGTCGTGAGCCTCGTCGTGCGCAGGGTCGGCCCCGAGTCGGCCGCCGACGTGCTGGCCGTGGTGCGGGAGGCCTTCGGTGCCCGCCCGGCCCTCGACCCGCCGGCGGACGCCCTGGGCGAGGACGTCGACTCCCTGCGGCGCCTGCTCGCGCGCCGGGGTGGTCTGCTGGCATGCCTCGACGGGGAGCCGGTCGGCTGCGTTGTCCTCGACCCGGGGCCCGACGGGCTGGTGCTCCGCCGCTTCGGCGTGACACCGGCGGCGCAGGGCAGGGGAGTGGCCACCGCACTCGTCGAGGCGGCCGTGGAGGCGTCCGCCGGGCGGTCGGCGGTGCGGGTCGTCGCCCGCGAGGAGCTGCCCGGCACCGTCGCGTTCTGGGAGGCCCACGACTTCGTCGTCACGGGCGGCGCGAGCCCCTACGTCGAGCTCGCGAGGTGGCTGGGCACGTCGTTCGACGCCCCCGACGCGGAGACGATGCGCCGGCTCGGGGCCCGGGTCGGCGCCAGCCTGGTCGCCGGCGACCTGGTGGTGCTCACCGGTGAGCTGGGCGCCGGCAAGACGACGTTCACCCAGGGCCTGGGCGAGGGGCTCGGCGTGCGCGGCGGCGTGACGTCGCCGACGTTCGTGATCGCCCGGGTGCACCCCGCGCTGGGGGACGGGCCCGATCTCGTGCACGTCGACGCCTACCGACTCGGCGGCCTCGACGAGCTCGACGACCTCGACCTCGACACCTCCCTCGACACGGCCGTGACCGTCGTCGAGTGGGGGGCGGGCCTGGCCGAGGGGCTGGCCGAGTCGCGCCTCGAGGTCGTGATCGAGCGGACGGTGGGCGACGCGCCGGCCGACGACGGGGCCGACCCGCGCCGGGTTTCGCTGCGCTGGATCGTCGGACAGTAGCCTCGACGCCGTGCTGCTCGCCTTCGACACCGCGACCCCGCTGGTCTCCGTCGCCCTGCACGACGGTGAGCGGGTGGTCGTCGAGCACTCCTCCGAGCAGCCGATGAAGCACGGCGAGCACCTCGCGCCGCTCATCGCCCGCGCGATGGAGGACGCCGGCATCGTGCGACAGGACCTCTCCGGGGTCGCAGTGGGGGTCGGCCCCGGACCGTTCACCGGGCTCCGGGTCGGCGTCGTCACCGCGCGCACCCTCGGCTTCGTCCTCGACGTCCCGGTCTACGGCGTGTGCTCGCTCGACGCCGTCGCCCTCGAGGTCGCCGGCGCCGGCGCACCGGACGGCGGGTTCCTCGTCGCCACCGACGCGCGCCGCAAGGAGGTCTACCTCGCCTCCTACGACGCCGACGGCCGCCGCCTCGAGGGCCCCGTCGTGACCCGCCCGGCAGAGGTCGCCACGGGCGCACCCGTCGCCGGCGCCGGTCCCGAGCTCTACCCCGACGCGTTCCCCCACGCGATCGCTCCCACCCGGCCGGGCGCCGGCTGGCTGGCCGTCGGCGTGGCCGACGAGCTCGTCGAGCTGCTCGACCCCGAGCCGCTCTACCTGCGCCGCCCCGACGCGGTCGCCGGCGCACCCCGGAAGCCCGTCTCGTGATCCGTCCCGCCACGCTCGCCGACCTGCCGGCACTCCTCGCCCTCGAGCAGGAGCTCTTCGGTCCCGACGCGTGGAGCGAGGCGCTCGTGCGCGAGGAGATCGAGGGGCCCGGGCGACGCTTCCTGGTCGCCGACGACCTCTCCGGCTACGCGGTGACGATGACCGCCGGCGACATCGTCGACCTGCTGCGCATCGGCGTACGCCCCGACGCGCGCCGCGCCGGCCTCGCCTCCCGGCTCCTCGAGGAGCTCCTCGTCGACACCGACGGCGCCTCGCGGATGCTGCTGGAGGTGAGCGTGGCCAACGCGCCCGCCGTCGGGTTCTACGTCGCCCGGCAGTTCAGCGTCATCGACGTACGACCGCACTACTACCGCGACGGGTCGGAGGCGCTGGTGATGTGCCGCTGGCTCCCGGGCGCGGCGAGGGAGCAGACGGAGACCGCCCATGACTGACGCACCGCTCGTCCTCGGCATCGAGACCTCGTGCGACGAGACCGGCGTCGGCATCGTCCGAGGCCACACGCTGCTCGCCGACACCGTCGCCAGCAGCGTCGAGGAGCACGCCCGCTTCGGCGGCGTCGTGCCCGAGGTCGCCAGCCGCGCCCACCTCGAGGCGATGGTGCCCACGATCGAGCGGGCCGCCGAGACCGCCGGCATCTCCCTGTCCGACATCGACGCGGTGGCCGTGACCAGCGGGCCCGGGCTCGCCGGCGCGCTGCTGGTGGGCGTGGCGAGCGCCAAGGCGCTCGCGCTCGGCCTCGGCAAGCCGATCTACGGCGTCAACCACCTCGCCGCCCACGTCGCCGTCGACCAGCTCGAGCACGGTCCGCTGCCCGAGCCGTGCCTGGCGATGCTGGTCTCGGGCGGTCACTCCAGCCTGCTGGAGGTCACCGACGTCACGGTCGGCGTGGAGCCGATGGGCGCCACCATCGACGACGCCGCGGGGGAGGCCTTCGACAAGGTCGCCCGGCTGCTCGGCCTGCCCTTCCCCGGCGGCCCCCACATCGACAAGCAGGCGCGCTCGGGCAACAGCGTCGCCATCGACTTCCCGCGCGGGCTCACCAGCCGGCGCGACCTCGAGCGTCACCGCTTCGACTTCTCCTTCTCCGGACTGAAGACCGCCGTGGCCCGCTGGGTGGAGGCCCAGCAGCGCTCGGGGGCCACGATCGACGTCGCCGACGTGGCCGCGTCGTTCCAGGAGGCCGTATGCGACGTGCTGACCCGCAAGGCGATCGACGCGGCGACGAGCCGAGGGATCGAGGACATCCTGATCGGCGGCGGGGTGGCTGCCAACAGCCGCCTGCGTGCCATGGCCGAGGAGCGCGCCACCGCCCGTGGCATCCGGGTGCGGGTGCCGCGCCCGGGCCTGTGCACCGACAACGGGGCCATGGTCGCCGCGCTCGGCGCCGAGCTCGTCGCACGGGGGCGTACGCCCTCCTCGCTCGACCTCCCCGCCGACTCCTCGCAGCCGATCACGACCGTCGTGGCCTGACCGCTCCGGCACCGTTGCCCCACCGTTGCCCCATGGGGGACGCCGAAGGCCCCCGCCCGAGAGCGGGGGCCTTCGTCACGCGCACTCGTGCGCCGTGGTCGTCAGTCGAGGACGCTCGGAGCGACCTCGTCGTCGCCGAGCCAGTCCTGGTCGTAGACCAGGCTGTCGCGCTCTGCGGCCTGGTCGCGGTCGCCCTTGCGGCCGCCGCGCCCGGAGGCGCCACCAGCCGCTGCACCCGCACCGCGGGCCCCGCTCGAGCCGCGCCCGCCGGAGCGGGAGCCGGTGCTCGAGCCGGCCGCCGCGCCGCGGCTGCCCGCCGAGCCGGCACCGCGTCCACCCGCCGTGCCGGCGCCACGGGCACCGGCCGAGCCGGCACCGCGGGCTGACGACCCACCGGTGGAGGCCCCGCGTGCGGCCGCCGAGCCGGCTCCGCGCGAGGTGGGGCTGCCGGCCGCCGCGCCGCCGCGTCCGGTCGCACCTGCCGCACCCGCGCTGGTCGGACGCGACAACGCGCCGGCGCTGCCGCTGCGACCGGTGGCTCCGATCGGTCGGGTGGTGGACGAACCGGGGGAGGACACCGAGCCGGCGCGGACGCCGCCCATCATGCCGCTGGCACCGCCGGCCGCACCGGCAGCGCCCATCGCCGCGGCGTTGACGCCGCCGGCGCCCGCTCCGGCCGCGCCCGCCGCGCCGGGCGCCGCCACCTGCGAGCCGCCGGGGGTGTAGCTCACCCCGCCCTGCGACGAGCCCGCGACCGTGCTGGTCTCGCCCGGCGTGGCTCCCGGGTAGGTCGGGGTCGTGCCCGGCGGGGTGTGGGTCGGCGGGGTGTGGGTCGGCGGGGTGTGGGTCGGCGGAGTCGGCTCCGTGGTGGGCGGAGGGGACGGGTTGCCGGTGGGCGGCTGAGGAGTCGGGTCGCCGGGGGGCGGCTCAGGGATCGGGGGGCCGGTGGGCGGCTGCGGGGTCGGGTTCCAGGTGCCCGGCGGGTTGCCGTTGCCGGGACCCTCGGGCGTCGTCGGAACGCCCGGCGCCTTGGTGCCCGGCAGGTAGGGACCCGACGGACCGGTCGGGACGCTGGGCGGCGGCTCGGTCGGGTCGGGCTGCCCGTGGATCTCCTTCATCGGCGGGATCGCACCGAGGAAGGCCGCATCGAGGTCCTTGGTGAGCGCGAGAGCCTTGGCCTCCTGCTTCTCGTACTCCGCCTGCCAGGACGAGCGCGCGTTGGCCCGCGCGCTGGACGCGGCCGCCTGCGCCTGCAGCTCCTCCTTGGTCGGCTCGACGCCGGGCGTGCCCGCGGGAGCCTGGTAGGGAGCCGGCTTGTCGCCGAGGTCAGCCATGTTGTCGCGCGTGGTCCGGGTGTCCTCGATCTGGAGTCCCACCTGGCGCAGGGCCTCGCCGGCCGCCTCGAGCTGCTCGGACTTCGCGATGATCGAGGTCGCCGACTCCTCCATCCCGGCGCGCAGGGCCGGACCGGTGAGGGTCGACTCGCCGATGCGGAGCTCGGCCTGCTGAGCGGCGTTCCTGAGGGCGTCGCCCAGCACCTTCAGGTCGGCGGCCTTCTCCTTCCAGGCGTCGCCGGCGTTCTTGATCTCACCCCCGGCCGCGGAGTCGAGGTAGGTGTCGAGAACCTGACGGTTGGGTCCCTTGGTCACGGCTCAGTCCTCCTCGGTGGGCATGGTGCACTGGTCGGTGCCGAAGTCGGGGGCAGCCACGCAGCTCGTCGACGTCTGGATCAGGCGCATCGTCGCGGCGGTCTGCTCGGTCGTCGTCTCCATGTCCTTGTTGAAGAGCTCCACCGACTCGGCCATCCCGCGCAGCCCGGCCGCCATCTTCTTGAGCTCGTCGGCGACGGTCTGGTGGGCCATCTCGGTGTTGGTGCCGAGGCGGTATCCACCGGTGTAGGACTGACCGAACGAGGTGCTCGCGACGGGCACGACGGGATTGTTGACGACGCCCTCGGCGGCCTTGTCGAAGGAGGCCATCAAGGAGGCGGTCGTCTCGGGATCGATGTTGAGCCCGACCATGGTCTGGTTGAGCAGTTCACGGTCTTCCAACGGCAGCATGATCTGTCCTTTCCCCCTCGTCGCAGAACCAAAACCACCCTATGTGGGCGAACTGCCTCGCGAGGCATCCTCCAGGGAAAACGCGGTGCCCCGGGACGTGTCGTCCGGCCCGATAGGCTCCCGCGCATGATGTCTCGGGGAGAGCGGGTCCGTCTGGTGGCGGCGTGCGTCGGTCTGGTCGCGGTCCTGGCCAGCGGGTGCCAGTCGTCGGGGGAGGGCACGGACGCCGACCCGGTCGGCGGCTCGCCCACGTCGTCGTCCGCCCCGCCGACCCCGGTCCCGACCGCGACGAGCACGGTCGTGGAGCCGGCGGACGGGCCCCGGATCAAGGTCCCCGGCGCCAGCATGCACGGCCTGGCGACCTACACCCGCAACAGCGACTTCGGCATCGTGCAGGGCTTCCGCGACGGCCAGAGCGGCGTGACGCTGGCGCCGGCGCTGACCGACACGGCCTCGCTCGACGCCTTCGCGAAGGAGTGGATCCGCCAGCACGACGGCCCGAAGGTCCAGGTGCGCCAGGACGACGCGGTGGCCGGCGGCAAGTACAACGCCTGGCACGTCGTCGACGAGACGTCCGACCCGCAGTACCGCGTGCACACCTTCGGGGTGATGTTCCTCGACTCGAGCTGGACCATCACCATCCGGCACAACCTCGACGGCGTGCCGCAGCCGCTGACCGACGACGAGATGCAGGTCGTGACCGACTCCCTGCTCGCCAGCTTCAAGACCGACCTGGACTGAGCGGCACCCGGGGCTGGCCCGGGTCCCGGTGAGCACACCGTGACACCCGGGGTGGTTGCATCTGTGGGGTCGGCGTCGCAGCGTTCGCGTCGACCCAGACACAGAGGAGGCACATCGATGCAGCAGGTCCAGGCGGTCGTCGCGCTCGCGAAGGGCGAGCCGGTGCAGCTCACCACCATCAACGTCCCCGACCCCGGCCCGGGCGAGGCGGTCGTGAAGATCCAGGCCTGCGGGGTGTGCCACACCGACCTCCACTACCGCGAGGGCGGGATCAACGACGACTTCCCCTTCCTGCTCGGCCACGAGGCCGCCGGCGTCGTGGAGTCGGTCGGCCCGGACGTCACGAGCGTCGAGCCGGGCGACTTCGTCGTCCTCAACTGGCGCGCGGTGTGCGGCGAGTGCCGCGCCTGCAACCGCGGTGAGCCGTGGTACTGCTTCGCCACCCACAACGCCACCCAGAAGATGACGCTCGCCGAGGGCGACCTCGCCGGCACCGAGCTGTCGCCGGCGCTGGGCATCGGGGCGTTCGCCGAGAAGACGCTGGTCGCGGCCGGCCAGTGCACGAAGGTCGACCCCTCGGCGCGTCCCGCCGCCGTCGGCCTGCTCGGGTGCGGGGTGATGGCCGGCCTGGGTGCTGCCATCAACACGGGCAACGTGACCCGCGGCTCCACCGTCGCCGTCATCGGCTGCGGCGGCGTCGGTGCCGCAGCGATCGCGGGCGCCGCACTCGCCGGAGCGTCCCGGGTCATCGCTGTCGACATCGACGACCGCAAGCTCGAGATGGCGCGCTCGATGGGTGCCACCCACACGGTCAACTCCGCCGAGGTCGACGCCGTGACCGCCATCCGCGAGCTGACCCCGCCGCAGGACGACACCGGCCACGAGGGCGGGGCCGACGTGGTGATCGACGCCGTCGGTCGCCCGGAGACGTGGAAGCAGGCCTTCTACGCCCGCGACCTGGCCGGCACCGTCGTCCTCGTCGGCGTGCCGACGCCGGACATGACGATCCCCGAGATCCCGCTCATCGACGTCTTCGGCCGCGGCGGCTCGCTCAAGTCCTCCTGGTATGGCGACTGCCTGCCCTCGCGCGACTTCCCGATGCTGGTCGACCTCTACCAGCAGGGCCGGCTCGACCTCGACGCCTTCGTGACCGAGGAGATCGGCATCGGCGATGTCGAGGCGGCGTTCGAGAAGATGCACCACGGGCCAGAAGACGGCCCCAGCGTGCTCCGCTCGGTGGTGGTGCTCTGATGACCGGGCCGCGCGGCGTGCGGGTCGACCACGGCGTCGTCTCGGGCACGTTCTCCCTCGACGGAGAGACCTACGACGTCGACAACAACGTATGGGTGATCGGGGACGACGAGCAGTGCCTGGTCATCGACGCCCCGCACGACGTCGACGCGATCCTCGCGGTCGTCGGCGGCCGCACCGTGAAGGCGATCGTGTGCACGCACGCGCACGACGACCACGTGCGGGTCGCGCCCGAGCTGCGCCGCCGGACCGGGGCGCCCGTGCTGCTGCACCCCGACGACCGGCCGCTGTGGGAGCTGACCCACGGTGGTGACGAGGAGGGGGCCGAGCTCTGGGACGTCGACCTCGCCGACGGTCAGACGCTCACGATCGGCGGGGCGGCCGTCACGGTGATCCACACGCCGGGCCACGCTCCCGGCGCCGTGTGCCTCTACGTCCACGACCTCGGGTGCGTCTTCACCGGTGACACCCTCTTCCAGGGCGGGCCCGGGGCGACCGGTCGCTCCTACTCCGACGAGGACCTGATCAAGGAGTCCATCCGGTCGCGGCTCCTCGAGCTGCCCGACGAGACGGTCGTGCACACCGGCCACGGTCCCGACACCACCATCGGGGCCGAGCGGGAGCGGCTCGCCGGCTGAGGTCGGTTGTGGCCAGCCGGGGTCAGGCGGCCCGCCACTGCTGCTGGCGGGCCTCCCTCACCTCGTCGAGGTGCTCGGCCTCGGCCGCCAGCTGGCGGGACGCCGGATGGTCGACGGGCGTGCCGAACACGCGCCGCTGGAGCCAGCGCCAGTAGGGCGAGGTGTGGTGGAGGACGAGCGGCTCCCTCCGGGCGCGCGAGGCGCGCCGCCACCGAGCGGGCTCGGGCGTGCACTCGAGGCCGCGCGGGACGTACCACCCGGTGGCCTTGAGGTCGACGTGGGCGGGGTAGCGCCTCCCGCCCCGGTCCCGCGCCCCGTCGTCGCGCATCGGCTCGACGACCTCGCCGCTGTCGCCGTCGTGGACGGTGCTGCCCAGTCCGGCGAGGCCGAGCAGGTACTGCATCACGCTCACCCGCGGGCTCGTGCGGCCGGTCTCCCACCTCGCGACGACTGACTGCGACACCCCGATCATGGCCGCCAGCCCGCGCTGCGACACGTCCAGGATCCGCCTGATGCGGCGCACGAGACCGGGCACGCCTCCATCGAACGGGCCCATCAGGTACCACTCCACCTCGTCGTCGGTCCACTCGCACTCCGCGTCCCACTCCTCCGTCGTCCGCATCTCTCAGCCCCTTCCGTCGGTCGTGGACGTCGTCTCGTCCTCGGTCCTGCCATCCCAGTCGTCCGCACCGACAACCGGCGATCGCTCGTCCACAGGCCAGCTCAATCCCGGTGCGACCACCCGCCCGCACTGGCACCTGAGTCGCGGAGAGACTCAGGTGGCAGGACGACGCGTGGGGGTGCGGGCTCCTTCTGCGGGGCCGCCTTGTCATCTGAGTCGCCCGGAGACTCAGATGACAGGAGAGAGTGAGAGGGAGAGGGCGGTGGCGCGACGAGCGGGCGGGCTCCCGAGGGCGTGCCACCATGGCTGGATGCGCTCGCGTCCGGCCACCCGTTTGGCGAGCCTCGGCGTCTCCCTCGCTGCGGTCGCCTCGCTGGCCGCCTGTGACGGCGCGGCACCGGGGGACGACGAGGATCCCTCGAGCGCGGGCCCGGCTGCCACGAGTACGCCCACGGTGCCGCCGACCCCCTCCGAGGAGCTCGGGCTGGTGGAGGGGTGGGGGCCGGACCGCGCCGAGCTCGACCGGGCCGCGCGGACCGTCGGTCGGATGCGGCTCCCCGACCTCGCCGGACAGGTGATCGTCGCCGACTGGGCGGGCACGGCAGCGCCCGTGGGGATGGTGCGCGACCTCCACCTCGGCGGGGTGATCGCCTTCAGTGCGAACGTCGCCTCCGCCGACCAGGTGAGGTCGGTCAACCGGACGCTCGCTCGTCGGGTCCCGCGGAAGTGGCCGCTCTTCCTCGCCGTCGACCAGGAGGGTGGGGTGGTCGAGCGGCTGCGCGGCGCCGCGACCCGCTTCCCCGCGTTCATGAGCACCGGGGCCGCGGACGACCCCGCGCTGACCGAGGAGGTGTACGCCGCCGGAGCGGCGGAGCTGCGCGGCCTCGGGTTCACCGCCGACCTCGCGCCCGTCGCCGACGTCACCTCCGGGCCGGAGGACCCGACGATCGGGTCGCGCTCGGCGTCGTCGCGACCGGCGATCGTGGCCGAGCAGGTGGTCGCGGCCGCCGACGGGTTCGTCTCGGCCGGCGTGCTGCCGGTCATCAAGCACTTCCCGGGCCACGGGTCGGTGCCGGCCGACAGCCACCTCAGCCTGCCGGTGCAGACGAAGTCGCTGGCCGAGCTGAGGGACACCGACCTCGTGCCCTTCGCGCGCAGTGTCGAGGCCGGGCTGCCCGCGGTCATGGTGGGCCACCTCGACGTGCGCGCCGTGGACCCGCGCGAGCCCTCGTCGTTGTCGCGCAAGGTGGTGACCGGCCTGCTGCGCGAGGACCTCGGGTTCGAGGGGCTCGTGGTGACCGACTCGCTCCAGATGGCGGCGGTGACGCGCGGCCGCGACCCGGGGCGGACGGCCGTGCAGGCGATGCGGGCCGGCTCCGACGTCCTGCTCATGCCGCCGTCGCCGGCCGCCGCCCGCGCCGCGCTGGTCCGCGCGGTGCGCCGCGACGACCTGCCTCGCCGGCGCCTCGAGCAGGCCGCGGCACGGCAGATCGCCCTGCTGACGCACCTCGCCGACGCCGGCACCGGCACCGGCACCGAAGGATCGGGCACCGGGGCCGCGCCTCCCGACTCGGCACGTGCCGCCTCGCGACGCCTGTCGGCCGCCGCGGTGACGCTCACCCACGGCGCGTGCTCGGGCCGGCTGGTCGGCGACACGGTGCACGCCTACGGCGACGCGGGCGCGGTGGGTGCGTTCACCGCGGCCGCGCGCGCGGCGGGCATCACCGTGCTGGCGCGTCGCTCGCCGCCGGCGGCGCTGGCCACGGCCGAGCCCCGCCCGGAGCGCAGGAAGAAGGAGCGCAAACCTGCGTTCCGCAAGCGGGTGCGCGCCTGGAAGGCGGCCGAGGCGAAGCGGTCGGAGCGCCTGGCCGCCTGGACCGCACGCGAGGACGCCCGCCTCGCCGCGGGCGCCCAGGTGGGCTTCACCGGCTACCGCGACGCCCCCGTCGACGGGGAGGTCGCGGTGGCCACCGACAGCCCGTGGGTGCTCGGCCGGGTGAGTGCCCCGACGCGCCTGGCCACCTACGGGGACACGCCTGCGGCGATGGAGGCGCTGGTCGACGTGCTGACCGGTGCGCAGCCCGCGAAGGGCCGCCTGCCGGTGACGGTCCAGGGCGTGGCCCGCGACGGCTGCTGAGCGGCGGCTCGAAACGGCTCAGAACGGCTGGACGAGCAGGGCGGTGCCCTGCCCCGACACGCGCGTCAGCACCAGCGTGGCCTCGTTGTCGCCCTTGAGGGCCAGCCGCTTGCGCAGCTCCTCGGGCACCACCTGCACCCCGCGCTTCTTGATCGTCAGCCGGCCGACGCCGCGCTCCTGCAGGGCCGCGCGCAGCGGCTTCTCGCGGTAGGGCAGGTGCTCGACCACCCGGTAGCTGCGCGCGAACGGCGTGTGGAACGAGGCGTCGCTGGTGACGTAGGCGATGTGCCGGTCGACCAGCCCGCCACCGACGCCGGCGGCGACCGCCGTGACCAGGCCGGCGCGGATGACGGCGCCGTCGGGCTCGTAGAGGAAGGCGCCGACCTCGCGGACCTCGGTGCCGGCCTCGCCGTCGGCGGGCGAGTCCTCGTCGGTGAGGCTGGCGAGCCCGCCGTCGGCGATCACGGTGGCGCGGCGTCTGGTGGTGGCCAGGTCGGGGGACCACAGCGCGGCCTCCTTGACGTCGCCGGCGTCGCTGACCCACTCCGCCTCCACGCCCGCGGGCACGAGGTCGTGGCCGATGCCGGGCGCCACCTTGACCAGCGCGCGCCGCTGCAGCAGGTCGAGCACCCACGACCAGGGCGGCGTCCACCCCTCGACGTCGAAGACCCGGCCGCGGCCGCCGCGTCGCGCGGGGTCGGCGAACGCGACGTCGAACGCCCGCGGGTCGATCGCGGTGGCGTCGCCCACCTGGACGGCCCCCGGGAGGCCGAGGGCCTCGAGGTTGGCCCGCGCCATCGCCACCCGCACCGGGTCCTGGTCGATGCCGCCCGCGACCAGCCCGGCCCGGGCGAAGGCCAGGAGGTCCCCGCCGATGCCACAGCCCAGGTCGACGACGCTGCCGCCGGGGATCGCGGCGGCGAGCCGGGCG
Source organism: Nocardioides sp. Z35_8 (assembly GCF_059621125.1). Classification (NCBI taxonomy): domain Bacteria; kingdom Bacillati; phylum Actinomycetota; class Actinomycetes; order Propionibacteriales; family Nocardioidaceae; genus Nocardioides; species Nocardioides sp. Z35_8. The sequence goes on from NZ_JCAQIE010000001.1 coordinate 1,777,363, forward strand.
GCCCGGTGGTCGGCGACCCGCGCCCGGGTCGCCTGCTCGAGCGCGTCGGGGGTGAAGAACATGTGGTGTGCGGCGTCGCCGAACTTGGCGACGGCCCGCTCGCGCAGCTGCGCCTGCGTGGTGGCCGCGGCCGCCCGCTCGGGGTCGGGCTCGAGGCGGCGGACGACGCCGGCGACCCGCACCGGGTCGCCCGGGTGGTCGGCCCACGCCTGCGTGGCGGCGGCGAGCAGACGGGCGCCGTCGGGCGTGCGCAACCAGTCCAGCGTCTCGATCTCCACGCCGTCATCCTGTCAGCGGCGGCACCGGCTAGCACTCGAGCGGGCAGAGTGCTAGCGTCTGCGTTGGCACTCTCGCCCTGAGAATGCCAACGCTCGTGAGCCAGGCACGACCCCCGCGACGGCGTGCCGCGGTCCGCGAGCCCACGTCCTGGGAGCCCCGGGCGGAAATCGATCCGGGCTCCTGAAGATCTCTTGTTTTGAGAAAGTGGAGGTTGATCCGAAGTGTCGGTCAACATCAAGCCCCTCGAGGACCGCATCGTCGTCCAGACCCTCGAAGCCGAGCAGACCACCGCCTCCGGCCTGGTCATCCCGGACACCGCCAAGGAGAAGCCCCAGGAGGGCGAGGTCGTGGCGATCGGTCCCGGTCGCATCGACGACAACGGCAACCGCGTCCCGCTCGACGTCGCCGTGGGTGACAAGGTCATCTACAGCAAGTACGGCGGCACCGAGGTCAAGTACGCCGGCCAGGAGTACCTGATCCTGTCTGCGCGCGACATCCTCGCCGTCGTCTCCTGATTCCCCTCGCCCGGCACGTCATGGCTGCCGGTCGCTCCGGCGACCAGCGGCCATGACGTCCGGGCGAACCCCTTTCACCTGTTCCTAGGAGCACAGCAATGCCCAAGATCCTGGAGTTCGACGAGAACGCCCGCCGCGCCCTCGAGCGCGGTGTCGACGCCCTCGCCAACGCCGTCAAGGTGACGCTCGGCCCCAAGGGCCGCTACGTCGTCCTCGACAAGAAGTGGGGCGCCCCCACCATCACCAACGACGGCGTGACCGTCGCTCGCGAGATCGAGCTCGACGACCCGTTCGAGAACCTCGGTGCCCAGCTCACCAAGGAGGTGGCCACCAAGACCAACGACATCGCCGGTGACGGCACCACCACCGCCACCGTCCTGGCCCAGGCCATGGTCCACGAGGGCCTGCGCGCCGTCGCGGCCGGCGCCAACCCGATGGGCCTCAAGCGTGGCATGGACGCCGCGGCCGAGGCCGTCGGCGACGCGCTGCGCGAGGCCGCCCGCGAGGTGGAGACCCGCGAGGACATGGCGTCCGTCGCGACCATCTCCAGCCGCGACAGCCACATCGGCGACCTGCTCGCCCAGGCCTTCGACAAGGTCGGCAAGGACGGCGTGATCACGGTCGAGGAGTCCAACACCATGGGCACCGACCTCGAGTTCACCGAGGGCATGCAGTTCGACAAGGGCTACATCTCGGCCTACTTCGTCACCGACCCGGAGTCGATGGAGACCGTCCTCGACGACCCCTACATCCTGCTCCACCAGGGCAAGATCTCCGCGATCCAGGAGCTGCTCCCGCTGCTGGAGAAGGTCATCGGCACCGGCAAGCCGCTCTTCATCCTCGCCGAGGACGTCGAGGGCGAGGCGCTGTCGACGCTGGTCGTCAACAAGATCCGCGGCACCTTCAACGTCGCCGCGGTGAAGAGCCCGGCCTTCGGCGACCGCCGCAAGGCGATGATGCAGGACATCGCGATCCTGACCGGCGGCCAGGTCGTCGCCCCCGAGGTCGGCCTCAAGCTCGACCAGGTGGGCCTCGAGGTCCTCGGCCAGGCGCGTCGCGTGGTCATCACCAAGGACCACACCACGATCGTCGACGGCGCCGGCGACGGCACCGCTGTCGAGGGCCGCGTCAACCAGATCAAGGCCGAGATCGAGAACACCGACTCCGACTGGGACCGCGAGAAGCTCCAGGAGCGCCTCGCCAAGCTCGCCGGCGGTGTCTGCGTGATCCGTGTCGGTGCCGCCACCGAGGTGGAGCTGAAGGAGAAGAAGCACCGCATCGAGGACGCCGTCTCCGCGACGCGCGCCGCGATCGAGGAGGGCATCGTCCCCGGCGGTGGCTCCGCGCTCATCCACGCCGTGTCGGTGCTCGAGGACAACCTCGGCCTGACCGGCGACGAGGCCGCCGGTGTCCGCGTGGTCCGCAAGGCCGCCGACGAGCCGCTGCGCTGGATCGCCGAGAACGGCGGCGTCAACGGCTACGTCGTGACCACCAAGGTCCGCGAGCTCGGTGTCGGCAACGGCTACAACGCCGCGACCGAGGAGTACGGCGACCTGGTCGCCCAGGGCGTCCTCGACCCGGTCAAGGTCACCCGCTCGGCGCTGGTCAACGCGACCTCGATCGCCGCCATGCTGCTCACGACGGAGACGCTCGTCGTGGACAAGCCCGAGGAGGAGGAGCCGGCCGCCGCCGGTCACGGTCACGGCCACGGCCACTGATCCACCTCGTCCCACCTGCACGACACGACAGGCCCGCACCGGACTCCGGTGCGGGCCTGTCGCCGTGCCGGGCCGGCTCAGTGACCCCGGATCGTGCGGAAGGGCGTCGTGCAGTCGACGTCGAGGCGGATCGGATCGACCGTGTTGAGGTGGTAGACCCGGTAGCGGTCGCAGGCGGTGCCCACGAACTCGTACTTGCGGATCAGCGACCGCTCGACCGGCCGGGTCCCGTCATCGGCCCACGCGTCGATGTGCGCCGCCTCGACGAACCACGTGGGCGGATTGGGCCCGGTCAGCACCTCCTCGAGCTGCTGGAGGTCCGGGTCGCGCGTGCGCATCGGCAGCGACCAGAGGTACGGGTAGGGCGAGGGGGCGCCGCTCGCCCACTGGATGTCGGCCCGGCCGCCGTAGACCAGCACCCGGTCACCGGGCCTCCCGGCCGCGGCGATCGCCTCGCCCGTGCGCACCTCGACAGGCACGCGGCCGCGCACCCACGAGCCCGTCCAGAGCAGGAGCGCGACCACGCTGGAGACGACCAGGACGCCCACCGTCGCCGGCGTGGCCCAGCGCGGCACCCGGTCGACCTGGTCGTGGGCGGCCAGCGCCGCCACGGCGAGCGCGAGGCCGGGGATCGGCACGAAGAGGTAGGGCACCCAGAAGCTCCCGCTCAGCGCGACTCCGAGCAGGTCGGCCACGAGCGTCGCCGTGATCGCGACGACCACCACCGGGTCGCGTCGCAGCAGGCCGCGCAGGCGCAGGGCGAACAGCACCAGCACGAGCACCATGCCCGTGCCGACGAAGACGAGCAGCACGTCCACGCCCCGGCCCAGCGCCGCGGGGGAGTCCTGTGCGGCGAGGACCTCGCTGGCCTCCGATCGGAACGTCACGACCGTGTACCAGAGCTCGTCCAGGCGTACGCCCGCCACGACCGCCCAGGCCACGACGCCCACGACGGGCACCACCGCGCCGGCCAGGGCGGACGCGGTGCACCGCAGCCGGGCGCGCACGTCGAGCCGCTGGGCCACCAGCGACCCGACCAGCAGCGTGGCCCCGAACACCAGGCCCCCGGCCATGCTCTGCTTCATCCCGACGGCGAGCATCGCCAGCAGGCCGGCGAGGAACGCGTCGCGGCCCGACCCGCGGCGCGCGGCCCGCAGCGCGAGCCAGCACGAGCCCATCACCAGCGGGATGCCGAAGAGCTCGCCCTTGGCGCCGGCCGGGTCGATGTCGGCGTTGCTGACGAGCGCGGCCGCCGCCACCGCCGTCCAGCCGGTCACCCGCCGCACCGCGTGAGGGTCGAGCACCCCCGCCCGGACCGCCACCTCGCGGGCCGCCGCCGCGGCGGCCAGCACGAGCAGCGCGCACCCGACCGCAGCCACCAGCCGGTGGGCGTACGCCCCGCCGACGGCGTCGACGGCCCGCATCAGCGCGATGACCACCGGCGGCCGGTCCACGAAGTAGCGGCCGAAGACCGAGTCGACCTCGGGCTGCCAGGCCTGCGCGACGAGCAGGAAGCCGGCCTCGTCGGGGCGCAGCGGCCAGAGCAGCGAGGGGAACCGCGCGAGGAAGGCGAGGGCAGCCGCCACCCACACCATGCGCCCCGAGCGCCACGTGTCCACCCCCACCCCCACACTGTCCCAGAGCCGTGGCGAACGGCCGTAGAATGAGGGTGTGGAGATCCCGGAGAAGTTCGCTGCGCTCGGCCTCACCTACGACGACGTGCTGCTGCTGCCGGGGGAGTCCGACCTCGCGCCGAGCGACATCGACACCACCACGCGGCTCACCCGCGAGATCTCCATCCGGGTGCCTCTGGTCAGCGCGGCGATGGACACCGTCACCGAGGCGCGGATGGCGATCGCGATGGCCCGCGAGGGCGGCATCGGCGTGCTCCACCGCAACCTCTCCATCGACGACCAGGCCCGTCAGGTCGACCTGGTCAAGCGCACCCAGACCGGCATCATCTCCAACCCCGTCACGATCGGTCCCGACGCGACGCTGGAGGAGCTCGACCGGATCTGCGGCGAGTACCGCGTCTCCGGCCTGCCCGTGGTCGACCTCGACAACCGCCTGCTCGGCATCATCACCAACCGCGACCTGCGCTTCACCCCGGTCGCGGAGTGGGCGACCACCAAGGTCGACGAGGTGATGACGCGCGAGGGCCTGATCACCGGCCACGTCGGCATCTCCCGCGACGAGGCCACCACGCTGCTGCGGGCCCACAAGCGCGAGCGGCTGCCGCTGGTCGACGCTGACGGCCGCCTCGGTGGGCTCATCACGGTCAAGGACTTCGTCAAGGGCGAGCAGTTCCCCCAGGCGTCCTACGACGCCGACGGCCGGCTGCTCGTCGGCGCGGCCATCGGCTACTTCGGCGACGCCTGGGAGCGCGCCACCACCCTGGTCGAGGCCGGCGTCGACGTGCTCGTCGCCGACACCGCCCACGGGCACGTGCACCTCCTGCTCGACATGGTCCGCCGGCTCAAGTCCGACCCGGCGACCAGGCACGTCCAGGTCATCGGCGGCAACGTCGCCACGCGCGAGGGGGCGCAGGCGTTCGTCGATGCGGGGGCAGACGCGGTCAAGGTCGGCGTGGGGCCCGGCTCCATCTGCACCACCCGCGTCGTCACCGGGGTCGGCGTCCCGCAGGTGACCGCGGTCTACGAGGCGTCGCTGGCCACCAGGCCCGCCGGCGTGCCGCTGATCGCCGACGGTGGGATGAGGCACTCCGGTGAGATCGCCAAGGCGCTGGTCGCCGGCGCCGACGCGGTCATGGTCGGCTCGATGCTGGCGGGCTGTGAGGAGTCGCCCGGCGACGTCGTGTTCGTCAACGGCAAGCAGTTCAAGTCCTACCGCGGGATGGGCTCGCTCGGCGCGATGAGCAGCCGCGGCAAGAAGTCCTACTCCAAGGACCGCTACTTCCAGGCCGAGGTCGCCAGCGACGACAAGATCGTCCCGGAGGGCATCGAGGGCCAGGTCGCCTACCGCGGCCCGCTGGCCGCGGTCGCCCACCAGCTCGTCGGCGGTCTGACCCAGTCGATGTTCTACGTCGGCGCTCGCACGGTCCCCGAGCTGCAGGAGAAGGGGCGCTTCGTGCGCATCACCTCCGCCTCGCTCAAGGAGAGCCACCCCCACGGCGTGCAGATGACCGTCGAGGCGCCCAACTACACCGGCGCCTGATCACTCCCTTCCGGCCCTTCCGCAAAGCGGTCGCGTGGGCATACGTTGACTCGCGTCAGGGGATCGGGCCCCACGACGACGATGCGATCCATCGCCCTTGGGCGCTCGATCCCGATTTCTCTCGGGAGGAGCGCTTCAGTGCGCAGAAATATCCTGGTCGCGACCGGCTGTGCCGGGCTGCTGGCCGTCGTCACCCCAGCCCTGTCCGTCGCCGCACCAGCCGGTGACGACACCGTCACGCCGTCGCAGCAGGAGGCCCTCGACCTGGGCATCCAGGTGGCCCCCAAGGACTCCGACGCCGCCGCCCTGGCGGCACGGACCAACCCCAACCCCTACCTGGCCAACCTGCCCGACCTCACCGACGCCAACTACTTCGCCTGGAACAAGGTGATGCACGAGCGCGCCGAGCAGCGGGCCGACTCCGCCAAGCTGGCCGCCAACCGCCGCGCGGCCTTCGGCGCCAAGGCCGGAGGCGTCAACGCCCGCGCGGTGCTGACCCCGTTCGTCCACGACGAGGAGGAGCCCGCCGGCCGGTCGGGGTCCAACGACACGCACCCCGACGCCGAGCCGATCCCCGGCTTCGGCACGGCGGCCGCCCGCACGCCCGCCGTCCGCATCCTGGGCGAGCTCGCCGCACCGGCGGCGGTCACCACGCGCACCGTGACCACAACCGAGGACCAGGGCTCCATCCCGCTCGCCACGTCGACCGGCATCGTCGGCAACGGCGCCTCGGTCACCGACTCGGTCCTCGGTGACGGCCCCCACGGCCCCGTCGCCTCGAGCGGCTCGGGCAGCAACGACTTCGACTTCTTCTCGGTCCAGGTCGGGGCCGGCGAGACGCTGACGGCCAACACCGAGGGCAGTGCCACCGGCACCGACACGATCCTCGTCGTCTGGGACGCCGAGGGCACGCCGCTCGCGGCCGACGACGACGGCGGCACGGGCCTGCTCAGCTCGGTGTCCTACAAGCCCGAGGCGCCCGGCACCTACTACGTGATGGTCGGCGGCTACGCCTTCGACCCGCTCCCGGCCGACCCGTTCGACTCGGGCAGCGGTGCCGGCGGTGCCGACACCGGCGCCTACCGCGTCACCATCGCGAGCCGTCGGCTCGACGCCGACTTCTTCTCCCTGCGGCTGCGCCCCGGCGACGTCATCGGCTCCAGCGCGGAGGGCACCGCCACCGGGCTCAAGGTGCGTACGCCCTCGGGCGAGGAGCGCGTGGGCGGCGTGGGCACCGACGCCTCGTCGCTCTACCCGCCCACCTCGCCGCTGATCGGTGGCGGCAACACCGCCATCGCCTACGTCGCCGAGGAGGCCGGCTGGTACTCCGTGCAGGTCAGCGGGGGCACCGGCGCCTACGACGTGACGGTGGAGGGCTACCGGCCCGGCACCCAGGGCGACCGCGGCCGCCAGCAGACGGTCCTGCTCGACTTCGCGCCGGGCCGGGTCAACACCGGCACCTGGGGCGGCCCCGGCACGCGCTCGGTGTCGCCGCTCTCCTCGTTCGTCCCGCTGTGGGGCATCGCGCGCGCCGACGCGCGCCGCCTGGAGAACCGCATCGTCAACCAGGTCCGCCGCAACCTGCAGGACGAGATCGCCGGCACCAACCCGTCCGTCAACGTCCAGGTGCTCAACGCGCGCGACAACCAGGAGCTGATCGGGCAGGACAACGTCTCGCGGATCTACATCGCCGGCACGATCGCCGAGACCGGCATCAACACGATCGGCATCGCGCAGTACATCGACCCGGGCAACTTCGGGCACCAGGACGAGGCCATCGTCCTGCTCGACGTGCTGAGCAACCCGGCCGGACCCGCGTCGTCGCTCAACACCTACATCAACGCCAGCAGCGACCGGTTCACGTTCGTCTCCAACGCGGTGGCCAACGTGACCGCCCACGAGGTCGGCCACACCATCGGCAACTACCACACCGACAACGCCAACGAGATCCACAACATGATGGACTCCGGCGGTGCCAACTTCGGGCAGAACCTCTACGGGGTCGGCCCGGACAACGTGGGCGGCACGGCCGACGACGAGAACATCCAGTTCCAGACCGACACCTACTCGCCGGTCGAGGGCTTCACCGGCCTCGAGGACACCGAGAACGTGACCTCCTGGGCCTACGCGGGCCGCTGACCCGCAGCGCACCGATCGGCGGCGCGGTCGTCCCCACCGGGGCGGCCGCGCCGTCGTACGCACGGGGCGCGGGCGCCGATAGGCTGGCCCGGTGAGCGAGATCGAGATCGGCCGAGCCAAGCGCGGACGCCGCGCCTACTCCTTCGACGACATCGCGATCGTGCCCTCGCGGCGCACGCGCGACCCGGAGGAGGTCAGCACCGCCTGGCAGATCGACGCCTACCGCTTCGAGATCCCCGTCCTGGCGGCGCCGATGGACTCGGTGATGTCGCCCTCCACCGCCATCGCGCTGGGCCAGATGGGCGGACTGGGGGTGCTCAACCTCGAGGGCCTGTGGACTCGCTACGACGACCCCAGCGGCCTGCTCGAGGAGGTCGCCGCCCTCGATGGTCCCGAGGCGACCCGGCGGATGCAGGAGATCTATACCGAGCCGATCAAGCCCGAGCTCATCACCGCCCGGCTCGAGGAGGTGCGCGCCGCCGGCGTGCCCGTCGCGGGCTCGCTGTCGCCGCAGCGCACCAAGGACCACGTCAAGGCCGTCGTCGACGCGGGCGTCGACGTGTTCGTCATCCGCGGCACCACCGTCTCGGCCGAGCACGTGAGCAGCCAGGCCGAGCCGCTCAACCTCAAGGAGTTCATCTACGAGCTCGACGTCCCCGTGATCGTCGGCGGGTGCGCGACCTACCAGGCCGCGCTGCACCTCATGCGCACCGGCGCCGCCGGCGTCCTGGTCGGCTTCGGCGGCGGGGCCGCCCACACCACCCGCACCGTCCTCGGCGTCGCGGTGCCGATGGCCAGTGCGGTCGCCGACGTCGCCGCGGCCCGCCGCGACTACCTCGACGAGTCGGGCGGTCGCTACGTCCACGTGATCGCCGACGGCTCCATCGGCAGCTCGGGCGACATCGCCAAGGCGATCGCCTGCGGCGCCGACGCCGTGATGATCGGCTCGCCGCTGGCCCGTGCGACCGAGGCCCCCGGCCTCGGCTTCCACTGGGGAAGCGAGGCCACCCACGCCCAGCTGCCCCGCGGCGAGCGGGTGGGCTTCGACCCCGTCGGGTCGCTGCACGAGATCATGTTCGGCCCCTCGCGCGTCGCCGACGGCACGATGAACCTCGTCGGCGCCCTCCGCCGCGCGATGGCGACGACCGGCTACACCGAGCTCAAGGAGTTCCAGCGCATCGAGGTCGTCGTCCAGCACTGACCCGTTCGGTGGCGCCTGCGACACTGGCACCATGCCGCTCGCCAAGGCCCTCGACGCCGACCAGCGTGCCGACGCGCTCGACCAGCTCGGGTCGGGTGAGCTCGACGTGCTCGTCGTGGGCGGCGGGATCGTCGGCGTCGGAGCGGCCCTCGACGCGGTGACCCGCGGGCTCAAGGTCGGCCTGGTCGAGCAGCGCGACCTCGCCTCCGGCACCTCGTCACGCTCCTCCAAGCTGGTGCACGGCGGGCTGCGCTACCTGGAGATGTTCGACTTCGCGCTGGTCAAGGAGGCGCTCGAGGAGCGCGGGCTCCTGCTCACCCGGCTCGCGCCCCACCTCGTGCGGCCGGTGCCGTTCCTCTACCCCCTCGAGCACGCCTGGGAGCGGCCCTACGTCGGGGCCGGCGTGGCGCTCTACGACGCCATGGCGATGGCCGGCCGGTACGACATGGGCGTGCCCCGGCACAAGCACGTCTTCCGCAGGCAGCTGGCGCGGATGGCGCCCGACGTGCGCACCGACGACCTGCACGGCGCGATCCGCTACTACGACTGCCAGGTCGACGACGCGCGGCTGGTGATGACCATCGCCCGGACCGCCGCCAACAACGGCGCCCACGTGGCGACGCGCACCAAGGTGACCGGCTTCCTGCGCGACGGGGAGGGCGACGACGCCCGCGTGGTCGGCGTGCGCGCCCGCGACCTCGAGGGCCAGCGCGACCTCGAGATCCGGGCCCGGGTGGTGATCAACGCCGCCGGCGTGTGGACCGACGAGGTGCAGGAGCTGCTCGGCGGCCGGGCGCAGCTCGACGTCGACGCCAGCAAGGGCATCCACGTGGTCGTGCCCAAGGACCGCATCCGGTCCGAGTGCGGCTTCATCACCAAGACCGAGAAGTCGGTGCTCTTCATCATCCCGTGGGACCAGTTCTGGATCATCGGCACCACCGACACCGCGTGGGACCTCGACCTGGCCCACCCCGCCGCGAGCAAGAGCGACATCGACTACCTGCTCGAGCACGCCAACCGGCTCCTCAAGGACCCCCTCGACCATCGCGACGTCGTCGGCGTCTACGCCGGGCTGCGGCCACTGCTCAAGCCGATGCGCAAGGACGGCGAGATGGGGGAGACCACCAAGCTCTCCCGCGAGCACACGGTCGCCAACCCGGTGCCCGGCCTCGTGCTCGTCGCGGGCGGCAAGCTCACCACCTACCGGGTGATGGCGCGTGACGCCGTCGACCACGCGATCCGCGACTTCGACGCCACGCCCGCCTCGATCACCGACCGGGTGCCGCTGATGGGGGCCTGGGGCCACGCGGCGCGCACCAACCAGCGCGTGGCGCTGAGCCGGGCGTCGGGCCTGGCCGTCGGGGTCGTCGACCACCTGCTCGGCCGCTACGGCGGCCTCGTCGACGAGCTGCTCGCGCTCATCCACGAGCGGCCCGAGCTGGGCGAGCCGCTGCCGGGGGCCGAGCACTACCTGCGCGCCGAGGTGCTCTACGCCGTGACCCACGAGGGCGCACGCCACCTCGACGACGTGCTGGCGCGGCGTACGCGCGTGTCGATCGAGACGTTCGACCGCGGGATCGCGGCCGCCCGGCCGGCCGCGGAGCTGATGGCCGAGGCGCTCGGCTGGGACCGGGCCCAGCTCGACGACGAGGTCGACCACTACCTGCGGCGCGTCGAGGCGGAGCGGCAGAGCCAGCTCATGCCGACCGACCAGGAGGCCGACGAGGCGCGGGTCAAGGCGCGCGACATCGTGTGACCCGAGCGGGGACCGCCCGGGGTCAGAGCCGCTGGATCGCGCCGGATGACGACAGGCCGAAGCTCTCCCGCAGGCCCGAGCGTCGGCCGTCCGCCTCGAGGGCCTCGGCGACCTTGCCGACCGGCCGGGCACTCGGCCACACGTGCACGAGCATCAGCGCCAGCGACACTGCCGCACCGCCGAGGTAGGTGAGGATGCTGCCGTCGGCCAGCACGAACGCGGCGGCGATCGAGACGATCGCGATCGACTCGCTGATCGCGAACCGCAGGATCATCGACGACTGCCACCGGGTGCGGGCCCGGGCGGCCGCGTCCGCGTCGGTGAGATCGGTGGACAGCGCCGGCGTGCGGTAGCCGATGGTCTCGAGCACCAGGTGCGCGGCGACGCCCGCCACCACCTGCACGGCGAGCACGACGAGCGCCTCCCCGCCCCACACGGGCGCGGGAAGGACCACCGCCAGCACGACGCCGACCACGACGAGCCCGCCCATGAGGGTCGCCGCGAGGACGCGGGTCGAGCGGGCGAAGGATGCGGGATCGGGGAGTGGCGTCGACATGCGGCGAAGCCTAGGGGCGGAGCGGACGCGCTGCGCGCACGTGGGGTCGGTCGGTCGCGTCCCGGGCGAAGTGACCGACCGGTAGCGGGCGCTTCGCGAGCGATCTACGCTTCGGGGATGACCGAGCAGACGCCCGCCAGTGGTCCCGTCACCGATGGCCCGGCGGACCCCGAGCACGACGCCACCGCCACCTACGCCCTCGACCGCTCCTACGTCGCCAGCCTGACCCGGCGCCTGGTCAGCACGACCGGCGAGACGGCCGCCGTGGTGTCCCCGATCGGCGGCACCCCCCTGGCGCACGTGCCCCGGTCGAGCCCGGCCGACGTGGCCGAGGCCTTCACCCGGGCGCGCCGGGCGCAGGTGTCCTGGGCGGCCACGTCCATCGACGAGCGGGCCGCGGCGCTGCTGCGGCTGCACGACCTGCTGCTCGACCGGCAGGAGGAGCTCATCGACCTCGTCGTGTGGGAGTCGGGCAAGGCCCGCAAGGACGCCTACCTCGAGGTCGCGCACCTCGCGCTGACCGCGCGCTACTACGCCCGCACCGCCCACCAGCACCTCGACACCCGGCGCGTGGGCGGCATGTTCCCGCTGCTGACCCGCGCCGAGGTCAACCGGGTGCCCAAGGGCGTCGTCGGCATCATCTCGCCGTGGAACTACCCCCTCACCATGGCGCTGTGCGACGGCATCCCGGCCCTGCTCGCCGGCAACGCCGTGGTGTCCAAGCCCGACGCGCAGACCGTGCTGACCGCCCTCCTCGCCGCCCAGCTGCTCGAGGAGGCCGGGTTCCCTCCGGAGACCTGGCAGGTCGTCGCCGGTCCCGGGGCGGAGGTCGGCGGCGCGATCGTCGCCCACGCCGACTACGTCTGCTTCACCGGCTCCACGGCCACCGGGCGGATCATCGCCCAGGGGTGCGCCGAGCGGCTCATCGGCTGCTCGCTCGAGCTCGGCGGCAAGAACCCGATGCTCGTGCTCCGTGACGCCGACGTGCACCGCGCCGCGGAGGGCGCCACCCGCGCGGTCTTCTCCAACGCCGGCCAGCTGTGCGTGTCGATGGAGCGGCTCTTCGTCGCCGACCAGGTCTACGACCGCTTCGTCGACGCGTTCGTCGGGCGCACCGAGGCGATGACCCTCGGCGCCAGCCAGGACTGGTCGGTCGACATCGGCTCGCTGATCTCCCAGGCCCAGCTCGACACCGTGACCGCCCACGTCGAGGACGCCGTCGCCAAGGGCGCCCGCGTGCTCACCGGCGGCCGGCACCGTCCCGACCTGGGCCCGTTCGTCTTCGAGCCCACCATCCTCGAGGGCGTCACGGCCGACATGACCTGCTTCGGCAAGGAGACCTTCGGCCCGGTCGTCTCGCTCTACCGCTTCCACGGCGAGGACGAGGCCGTGGAGCGCGCCAACGACGGCACCTACGGCCTCAACGCCTCGGTGTGGACCCGCGACGCCGCCCGCGGGCGGGCGATCGCGCGTCGCATCGCCTGCGGCACGGTCAACGTCAACGAGGCCTACGGCGCGACGTTCGGCTCGCTCGGGGCGCCGATGGGCGGCATGCGCGAGTCGGGCCTCGGGCGTCGCCAGGGCGCCGAGGGCATCCACCGCTACACAGAGGCGCAGTCGGTCGGGACCCAGCGGCTGGTGCCGATCGCGCCGGTGCTCGGCATGTCGGAGGAGACCAACGCCAAGGTGATGACGGTCGCGCTGCGCCTGCTCAACAAGCTCGGCCGCGCATGAGCACCGCCCCGGTCACCCACTACGACGTCGTCGTCGTCGGGTCCGGCTTCGGGGGGTCGGTGACGGCGCTGCGGCTGACCGAGAAGGGCTACCGGGTCGGTGTGCTGGAGGCGGGCGCCCGCTTCGCCGACGACGACTTCCCGGCCACGTCCTTCGACGCCAGGCGGTGGCTGTTCGCCCCCGCCGCGGGGATGTACGGCATCCAGCGCATCGACATGGTCAGGGACTGCCTGATCCTGGCCGGGGCCGGCGTGGGCGGCGGGTCGCTCGTCTACGCCAACACGCTCTACGAGCCGCTCGACGCGTTCTACACCGACCCGTCGTGGGCGCGGATCGCCGACTGGCGCAGCGAGCTCGCGCCCTACTACGACCAGGCCAAGCGGATGCTGGGCGTGGTGGACAACCCCCTCCACACGCCATCGGACGCGGTGATGAAGCAGGTCGCCGACGACATGGGCGTCGGCCACACCTTCCGCCGGACCCCGGTCGGGGTGTTCTTCGGCGGCCCCGACGCCGCGCCCGGCGAGGAGGTCGCCGACCCGTTCTTCGGCGGAGCCGGGCCGGCCCGCAACGCCTGCCTCAACTGCGGCGAGTGCATGACCGGGTGCCGCCACAACGCCAAGAACACCCTGGTCAAGAACTACCTCCACCTCGCCGAGCAGGCGGGCGCCGTCGTCCACCCGCTGACCACCGTGACGCGCGTACGCCCCCGCGACGGCGGCGGCTACGAGGTCACCGCGCGGTGGACCAAGGCCAAGCTGTCGCGACGCACCGCCACCCGCACCTTCACCGCCGACCAGGTGGTGTTCTCCGCGGCGTCGCTCGGCACCCAGAAGCTGCTGCACCGGCTCAAGGGCGAGGGGCACCTGCCCGGCATCAGCGACCGGCTCGGCATGCTGACGCGCACCAACTCCGAGGCGATCCTCGGCGCCGTGGCGAGCGACCGCTCCGTCGACTACACCCGCGGGGTGGCGATCACCTCGTCGTTCCACCCCGACGAGGTGACCCACATCGAGCCGGTGCGCTACGGCCGCGGCTCCAACGCGATGGCGCTGCTGCAGACCGTGCTGGCCGAGGACGTGCCGGGCACGCCGAGGGTGCGCACCTGGCTGCGTGAGCTGTGGACCCAACGCCGCCACGCCCGCCGGTTCTACGACTTCAAGCACTGGTCGGAGCGCGCGGTCATCGCGCTGGTGATGCAGTCGCTCGACAACTCGATCACCACCGTAGGCGTCCGCGGTCGGTGGGGGTGGCGGATGACCAGCAGGCAGGGCCACGGTGCTCCCAACCCCACCTACATCCCGGTGGGTCACGAGGCCGTGCGCCGCATCGCCGACCTCATCGGCGGCACGCCCGGCGGCACCATCGGCGAGCCGTTCGACCGCCCGATGACCGCCCACTTCATCGGCGGCTGCACCATCGGCGACACCCCCCAGAACGGGGTGGTCGACCCGTGGCAGCGGCTCTACGGCCACGAGGGCCTGCACGTCGTCGACGGGTCGGCCATCTCGGCCAACCTGGGCGTCAACCCGTCGCTGACGATCACCGCCCAGGCCGAGCGCGCGATGGCGTTCTGGCCCAACAAGGGCGAGGCCGACCCGCGGCCCGCCCTCGGCTCGGCCTACCGCCGGCTCGCCCCCGTCGAGCCGAAGAACCCGGTCGTCCCCGAGGCCGCCCCCGGCGCCCTGCGCCTGCCCATCGTGGGCGTCAGCTGACTGGTCCGTAACCCCGCACCGAGGGCGTCGTTGGGCGGGGTACGGAGTCCGGCTGCACGCTCCCTCCCTCCCAAGGGGTCGGGCTCCCGGATCTCGGCGCTGTCCGCAGTGGCTGGGACCAAAGCTCCAGGGCCCGATCACCCTCCCTCTTCGATCGGGCCCTGGAGCGACGCCTCGTCGGGGCCGTCGGAGTCCCCGCTCGAGTGGGGACTCCGACACCTGGAGGCCGTTGCAACCGCCTCCAGGTGTCGGACTGGGCCTCCAAGGTCCGTCCCAGGACGCCGCCCCGGGCCGCCCCGGGCCCACGGCGCGCCGATAGACTCCACGCGTGACGCAGCCTGGAGAGCACGACCTGGTCCTCGTCGTCGACTTCGGGGCGCAGTACGCCCAGCTCATCGCGCGGCGGGTGCGCGAGGCGCGGGTCTACTCCGAGATCGTGCCCCACACGATGCCGGTCGCCGAGATGCTGGCGCGCAAGCCCACGGCGATCATCCTGTCCGGCGGCCCGGCGAGCGTCTACTCCGACGGCGCCCCCGGCATCGACGACGACGTCTTCACGGCCGGCGTCCCGGTCTTCGGCATGTGCTACGGCTTCCAGCTGATGGCCAAGGGCCTGGGCGGCGAGGTCGCCCACACGGGCGCCCGCGAGTACGGACGTACGCCCGTCACGGTCAGCGAGCCCGGCACCCTCCTCGAGGGCATCCCCGCCGAGCACCGGGTCTGGATGTCGCACGGCGACTCCGTCGCCCAGGCGCCCGAGGGGTTCACCGTGCTGGCCTCGACCGCCGACACCCCGGTCGCCGCCTTCGAGGACGTCGGGCGCGGCCTCGCCGGCGTGCAGTGGCACCCCGAGGTGCTGCACTCCGAGCACGGCCAGAAGGTGCTCGAGCACTTCCTGCACCACATCGCCGGCGCCCGCCAGACCTGGACGATGCTCAACATCGCCGAGGAGCAGATCGAGCGGGTGCGTGAGCAGATCGGCGAGACCGGGGTGGCGATCTGCGGCCTGTCCGGCGGCGTCGACTCCGCCGTCGCGGCCGCGATCGTGCAGCGCGCGATCGGCGACCGGCTGCACTGCGTCTTCGTCGACCACGGCCTCCTCCGCGAGGGCGAGGCCGAGCAGGTCGAGCGTGACTTCGTCGCCGCCACCGGCGTCAACCTCCACGTCTACGACGCGCGCGAGACCTTCCTCGCCGCCCTCGCCGGGGTCACCGACCCGGAGGAGAAGCGCAAGATCATCGGCCGCGAGTTCATCCGCGCGTTCGAGGCCGCCGAGGTCGAGGTGCTGGGAGAGGCGGCCGAGTCCGGCGCCAAGGTCGGCTTCCTCGTGCAGGGCACCCTCTACCCCGACGTCGTCGAGTCGGGCGGTGGCGCCGGCACCTCCAACATCAAGTCGCACCACAACGTCGGCGGGCTGCCCGAGGACCTCGAGTTCGAGCTCGTCGAGCCGCTGCGCACCCTCTTCAAGGACGAGGTGCGCCTCGTCGGCGAGCAGCTCGGCCTGCCGGCCGAGATGGTCTGGCGCCAGCCCTTCCCGGGCCCCGGCCTCGGCATCCGCATCATCGGCGAGGTGACCGCCGAGCGCCTCGACATCCTGCGTCGCGCCGACGCCATCGCGCGCCAGGAGCTGACCCGCGCCGGGATGGACCGCGACATCTGGCAGATGCCGGTGGTCCTGCTCGCCGACGTCCGCTCGGTCGGCGTCCAGGGCGACGGCCGCACCTACGGCCACCCCGTGGTGATCCGCCCGGTCACCTCCGAGGACGCGATGACGGCCGACTGGGCGCGCCTGCCCTACGAGGTGATGGAGCGCATCTCCACCCGCATCACCAACGAGGTCGCCGAGATCAACCGGGTCACCCTCGACATCACGTCCAAGCCGCCGGGCACCATCGAGTGGGAGTGAGCCCCGCGCCTCCCGCACGACGGTGACCGTGGAGGTTCCGGGTCACATGGCGGCTCGGATCCTCCCTCGTCAGCGCGACTCCTCGAGGCAGGTCTCGTGCGACACGTTGCGCGGGCAGCCGCGGAGGTCGGAGCCGACGACGACGCCGGCGAGGAGCGTCGCGAGCACGGCGACTCCGAGGGCGTACGCCGCCAGCCGGCCGCTGCGGCGCACGAGCGCGTAGCCGGCGAGCGGCAGGGCGGCGACCACCCCGGTCGCGAGCAGCAGCAGCCGGGTCAGGTCGGGGTCGGTGGAGCGGCCGAACCCTCCCCCGGAGCAGCCCGACACCCCGCAGACCGTGAATCCGGCGGCGAACGCCGGAACGGCGGCGAGCCCCACGCCGAGCACGACGAGCGCCGCGATGACGGGCGCCGAGACGTGCTGGGAGACGGGCCGGGGGACGGGTGGGGAGACGGGCTGGCGGTCCACCCCGCCACCTTGTCAGAGGTCCAGGGGCCGCGGCATGGGCCGCGCGCTGCACCGCCAGGACCTTCCACGGGGTGGTCGCGCGAGGCGTGGCGGGAGGTCTAGGTTGCTGAGGGCCCCACTGGATCACCGCCGACTCTCGGGAGGCACCACGTGTCCGACACCCTGATCGACGCCAACTGGCTCGACTACCTGCTGGTCGCGATCTACTTCGGCTTCGTCCTCGGCATCGGTGTGATGGCACGGCGCTCGGTGTCGGACTCGATCGACTTCTTCCTGTCGGGACGCTCGCTGCCGGCGTGGGTGACGGGCCTGGCGTTCATCTCGGCCAACCTCGGCGCCGTCGAGATCATGGGCATGTCGGCCAACGGCGCGGAGCTCGGCCTGCCGACGTTCCACTACTTCTGGGTCGGCGCCGTCCCGGCGATGCTCTTCCTCGGCGTCGTGATGATGCCGTTCTACTACGGCTCCAAGGTCCGCTCGGTGCCGGAGTTCATGTTCCGCCGGTTCGGGACCGGCGCCCACCTGGTCAACGCGATCAGCTTCGCGGTGGCCCAGCTGCTGATCGCGGGCGTCAACCTCGCGCTCCTGGCCGGCATCGTGCGCGCCCTGCTCGGCTGGCCGATCTGGGTCTCGCTGATCGTGGCCGGCGCGGTCGTGCTGTCCTACATCACCCTGGGCGGGCTGAGCGCGGCGATCTACAACGAGGTGCTCCAGTTCTTCGTGATCGTCGCCTCGCTGACCCCGCTCACGCTCATCGGCCTGCACCGGGTCGGCGGCTGGGACGGCCTCACCGAGAAGATCACCGCCGCCGCGGCGGGGGCGTCGTCGGCGTCCGAGGCGCCACCTGCGTCGGAGCAGCTCAACGCCTGGCCGGGCCAGGCGCTCTCCGGCTTCGACTCCCCGCTCCTGTCGGTCATCGGCATCGTGTTCGGGCTGGGCTTCGTGCTGTCCTTCGGCTACTGGACGACCAACTTCGTCGAGGTGCAGCGCGCGATGGCCTCCGACTCCATCTCGGCGGCCCGCAAGACCCCGATCATCGGCGCCTTCCCCAAGATGTTCGTGCCGTTCATCGTCATCGTGCCGGGCATGGTCTCGGCCGTCCTGGTCGCGGAGATGATCGAGCTCAAGGACGGCGGCAGTCCCGCGGGCGGGGCGTCGGGCGAGGGGGTGGCCTACAACGACGCGCTCCTGCTCCTGATGCGCGACGTCCTCCCCAACGGCCTGCTGGGCCTGGCGATCGCCGGCCTGCTCGCGGCGTTCATGGCCGGCATGGCGGCCAACATCTCGGCGTTCAACACCGTCTTCTCCTACGACCTGTGGCAGCGCTACATCCGCAAGGACCACAGCGACGACTACTACCTGCGGATCGGCCGGCTGGCCACCGTCGGCGCGACGGTCATCGCGATCTTCACCGCCCAGATCGCGCTCGGCTACGACAACGTCATGAACTACCTCCAGACGCTGTTCGGGTTCTTCAACGCCCCGCTCTTCGCGACGTTCATCCTCGGCATGTTCTGGAAGCGGATGACCCCGACCGCCGGCTGGGTGGGCCTGGTGGCCGGAACGCTGTCGGCCATCGCGGTCGACCGCACCGCGGCGGCCGGGGTCTTCGAGCTGTCGGGCCAGGGCGTGGCGTTCCTCGCCGCGTCGGTCGCCTTCGTCGTCGACATCGTGCTCAGCATCGTGGTGTCGCTGGTGACCAGGCCCAAGCCGGCCGAGGAGCTCCGGGGGCTGGTCTACTCCGAGACGCCTCGCGAGGACCGCACCGACCCGCTCGAGGCGTCGTACCCGTGGTACCGCCGCACCGCACCGCTCGCCGGCATCGCGCTCGCGATGGTCATCGTCCTCAACTTCGTCTTCTGAGAGGGAGCGCCATGTCCACCACGACGTCCGAGACCGACGGCAAGCCCAAGAAGAAGGCCGGCCTCTTCGACATCCGCAACATCATCGGCGCCCTGCTGGCGCTGTACGGCGTGATCCTCGCGCTCGCCGGACTGCTCGGCGAGCACGAGCCGGAGAAGACCGGCGGGATCAACGCCAACCTCTGGACGGGCCTCGCCCTGCTGGCGGTGGGACTGGGCTTCCTGGCGTGGGCGCGTCTGCGGCCCATCGTCGTGCCGGCCGACGTCGACCGGCCGGACGACGATCCGACCCGCCCGGCGCCACAGCGGAAGCGCCCCCCAGCGCACTGACGCGGGTCTAGGGTCGGCGCATGGAGAGCCTGGCGCCCGGACTCGACCGCCTCGTGGGAGGGCTCACGAGCGAGCTCGACGCGCGGCTCGCGGACGCCGACGCCGCGCTGGCGAGGCACTACCCGGGCGAGCGCGCGGGACGCCAGCCGGTGCACACCGTCTACGTGCCGGCCGACCGCTTCCACGCCGGTCTGGTCGCCGAGCACGGCGCCGCGTCGCTGCGCGCGGTCGACGCCCACGAGGACCGGTTGCTGGCCCTCGTCGACGGCGACGCCGACCTGGTGGCGCGGGTGCGCGACAAGCTCGCCCGCGAGCCCGTCGAGGACCTCCGGATCGACCTCGAGGACGGCTACGGCACCCGCCCCGACGCCGAGGAGGACGCCGACGTCCGCCGCGCGGCCGACGAGCTGCGCGCGGCGCTCGACACGGGCTCCGCCGCGCCGTTCTCCGGCATCAGGTTCAAGGGCTTCGAGGCCCCCACCCGCAGCCGCGGGGTGCGCACGCTCGCGCTGTTCGTGTCCCGCCTCGTCGAGGACGGCCCGCTGCCCGACACGTTCGTCGTCACGCTCCCCAAGGTGACCGCGGTCGAGCAGGTGGAGGCGCTCGTGCACGCTGCCGGCCGGCTCGAGTCGGGCCTCGGCCTGGCCGACGGGGCGCTGCGCTTCGAGATCCAGGTGGAGACGCCGCAGTCGATCCTGGGGCCCGACGGTGGCGCGCTGGTGGCGCGGATGGTGCACGCCTCGGCGGGGCGCTGCACCGGGCTGCACTACGGCACCTACGACTACTCCGCGGCGTGCGGCATCGCGGCGGCCCACCAGAGCCTGGAGCACCCGGTGGCCGACCACGCCAAGGCGGTGATGCAGGCCGCGGCGGCCGGCACCGGCGTACGCCTCTCCGACGGCTCCACCAACGTGCTGCCGGTCGGTGGGCCGGACGAGGTCGCCGCCGCCTGGGCCACCCACCTGCGGCTCGTGCGCCGCTCGCTGGCGCGCGGCTACTACCAGGGGTGGGACCTCCACCCGGCCCAGCTGCCGACGCGGTTCGCGGCGACGTTCGGGTTCTACCGCGACGGCCTGGCCGCCGCGGCGAGCAGGCTGCGCAGCTACGTCGAGCGCCGCGACTCCGGGGTCCTGGACGAGCCGGCCACCGCCCGCGCCCTCGCCGACTTCCTGCTGCGCGGAGTCGACTGCGGCGCGCTGTCGGCCGAGGAGGTGGGCGCGGGCACCGGCCTGGCCGCCGACCGGCTCGCGGGGCTGGCGCACCGTGCCGTGGAGGGCCGCGCGTGACGGCGACGACGAGATCACAGGGAGCAGGAGCCGGAATGGGAATCGTGCTGGGACCGAACCGCTACGGCAAGGCCGAGTCGCGGGTGGTGCGGATCGTGCGCGACACGCCGCGCCACGAGATCCGCGACCTCACCGTGTCGACGTCGCTCCACGGTGACTTCGCGGCCGCGCACACCGACGGCGACCAGTCGCAGGTGCTGCCGACCGACACGCAGAAGAACACCGCGTTCGCCCTCGCCAAGCGCCACGGCGTGTCGTCGCCCGAGGACTACGCGATCGCGCTCGGCGCCCGACTGCTCGAGGCCACCCCGGCCGCGGAGGGGGCGGTCGTGCAGGTCGAGGAGCACGCCTGGGACCGGATCCCCGTCGACGGTCACGGCCACGACCACGCGTTCGTGCGGCGCGGCGGCGAGGTGCGCACCGTCGTGGTCGAGCAGTCGCCGGCCGGCCCGACGGTGACGTCCGGGCTGAAGGACCTGGTGGTGCTCAAGTCGACCGGCTCGGAGTTCAAGGGCTTCCTCCGCGACGACTACACGACGCTGCCCGACGCCGACGACCGGATCCTCGCCACGGCCCTGCGTGCCCAGTGGCGCTACCGCGACGGCGCGCAGGTCGACTGGAACGCGGCCCACGACGCGGTGCGTGCGCTGCTGCTGTCGACCTTCGCGACGACCTACAGCCGCGCGCTGCAGGAGACCCTCTACGCCATGGGACGCGCCGTGCTCGAGGCCCACGAGGAGATCGCCGCGATCGCGTTCGCGGCGCCCAACAAGCACCACTTCCTCGTCGACCTCGAGCCCTTCGGGCTCGACAACCCGGGCGAGGTCTTCCACGCGGCCGACCGCCCCTACGGGCTCATCGAGGCCACGGTCGTGCGGGAGGGGGCGTGAGGGACCTCGACGCGTTCAACGCCGCGGGGCGGGAGGACGCCCGGGCGGTGCTGCTCACCTGCCTCGACGCCCCGGGCTGGGTCGACCGCGTGCTGGCCGGGCGGCCCTACGCCGACCTCGGCGAGGTGGAGGCGGCGCTGCTCGCCGCGTCGGCGACGATCGACGACGCCGACCTCGTCGCCGCACTCGCCCGCCACCCGCGGATCGGCGAGCGCGCCGACGCCGACCGGCACGACGCGGAGCACTCCGCCCGCGAGCAGTCGGGCGTCGACCACGCCGACGCCGACCTCGCCCGCCGCCTGGAGGAGGGCAACCGCGCCTACGAGCAGCGGTTCGGCCGGGTCTTCATCGTGCGCGCGGCCGGCCGCAGCGGGCCCGAGATCCTGGAGCACCTGCGGCAGCGCCTCGACAACAGCGACGAGCTCGAGCGCGCCGCGACCGTCGACCAGCTGACCCAGATCGCGGTCCTGCGCCTGCGGGAGCAGCTGGCAGGGACGGTGGCGTGATGGCGTCGTTGAGCACCCACGTCCTCGACACCTCCGCCGGCCGCCCGGCCTCGGGCGTCCGCGTCACGCTGGAGACGGTCGACGGCACGGTCCTCGCGTCGGCCGTGACCGACGCCGACGGACGCGTCGGGGAGCTGGCCAGCGACGTGCCCCGGGGCGAGGCCCGGATCCGCTTCGCCACCGGCGCCTGGTTCGCTGCGGCGGGCGTCGAGGCGTTCTACCCCGAGGTCGCGGTGACCTTCGCCGTCGGCGCCGACGAGCACTACCACGTCCCGCTCCTGCTCAACCCCTACGGCTACTCCACCTACCGTGGCAGCTGAGCTGTTGGTGCGCGCCCGGCGAGCGGTGGTCGGGCGCGTCGAGCGGTCGGCCTCCGTACGCGTCCGCGACGGGGTCATCGTCGGCGTCGCGGCCCTCGACGCCGACGCCGCGGGCGCCACCGAGGTCGTGCTTGACGCGGACGAGGTGCTGCTGCCCGGTCTGGTGGACACCCACGTCCACGTCAACGAGCCGGGCCGCACCGAGTGGGAGGGCTTCGCCAGCGCCACCCGCGCGGCGGCGGCCGGGGGAGTCACCACCATCGTCGACATGCCGCTCAACAGCGTCCCGCCGACCACGACCCTCGCGGCCCTGGAGGCCAAGCGAGCGGTCGCGACCGGGCAGGCGTGGGTGGACGTCGGCTTCTGGGGCGGTGCGGTGCCGGGCAACGTCGCCGACCTGGCCCCGATGCACGAGGCCGGGGTGTTCGGCTTCAAGTGCTTCCTGCTCGACTCGGGGGTCGAGGAGTTCGGCCACCTCTCGCCCGCCGAGCTGGCGGCCGCGATGGGCGAGTCCGCGCGCCTCGGCTCGCTGCTGGTGGTCCACGCCGAGGACGCCGACGAGGTGGGCGAGTGCGCGCACGGCACCACCTACCGCGGCTTCCTGGAGAGCCGGCCCGACGCGGCGGAGGAGCGCGCGGTCGCGCTCGTCGTCGAGACCGCGCGCCGCACCGGTGCCCGCGCGCACGTCGTGCACCTCAGCGCCTCGGGCGCCGTGCCGGCCCTGCGGGCCGCCCGCACCGCCGGGGTCGACGTGTCGGTGGAGACCTGCCCCCACTACCTGCACTTCGACGCCGCCTCGGTCGCCGACGGCGCCACCGAGCTCAAGTGCTGCCCGCCGATCCGGGGCGCGGCCAACCGCGACGCGCTCTGGCGGGCCCTGGTCGACGGCGACATCGACCTGGTGGTCACCGACCACTCGCCGTGCACCGCCGACCTCAAGGCCCGCGACACCGGCGACTTCGCCGCGGCCTGGGGCGGGATCGCCTCCCTCCAGCTCGGCCTGCCGGTCGTCTGGACGGGTGCCCGGGAGCGCGGCGTCCCCCTCGCCGACGTGGTCGGCTGGATGGCCACCGCGCCCGCCCGCCGGGTCGGGCTGGCCGCCAAGGGTGAGATCGCCGTGGGGGCCGACGCCGACCTGTGCGTCTTCGCGCCCGACGAGACGTGGGTCGTCGACCCGGCGGCGCTGCACCACAAGAACCCGGTCACGCCCTACGCCGGGCGTACGCTCACCGGCACGGTGCGGGCGACCTGGCTGCGCGGACGCCCGGTCGACCCGGCCGCCCCGCCGCGCGGACGACTGCTGAGGAGAGGGGAGCGGCGATGAGCTACTGGGTGCCGAGGGGCGGGCTGCCGGCGCAGGCCGAGCTGACCACCGGGCAGTCGGGCCGGGCGGTCTTCACCGAGGCCTACGCCGTGCTGCCGCGCGGCACGATGAGCGACATCGTCACCAGCCGGCTGCCCCACTGGGACGACACCCGGCTGTGGGTGCTGGCCCGGCCGCTGTCCGGCTTCGCGGAGACGTTCTCGTGGTACGTCGTCGAGGTGGCGCCGGGCGGGGGCACCGAGCGCCCCGACGACGACCCCGACGCCGAGTCGGTGCTGCTCGTCGTCGACGGCGAGGCGCTGCTGACGATCGACGGCGCGAGCCACCCCCTGGGCGCCGGCAGCTACGCGTTCCTGCCGCCCGGTGCGCGCTGGACGCTGCGCAACGGCGGCGAGGCGACCGCGACCTTCCACTGGATCCGCAAGGCCTACGAGCGCGTCGACGGCGTCGAGGTGCCCGAGGCGTTCGTCGTCCACGAGGACGACGTCACCGCCGAGCCGATGCCCGACACCGACGGGGCGTGGGCCACCCAGCGCTTCGTCGACCCCCTCGACGTGCGCCACGACATGCACGTCAACATCGTCGGCTTCGAGCCGGGCGGCGCGATCCCGTTCCCGGAGACCCACGTCATGGAGCACGGCCTCTACGTCCTGGAGGGCAAGGCGGTCTACCTGCTCAACCAGGACTGGGTCGAGGTGCAGGAGGGCGACTTCATGTGGTTGCGCGCGTTCTGCCCGCAGGCCTGCTACGCCGGCGGCCCGGGACGGTTCCGCTACCTGCTCTACAAGGACGTCAACCGGCACCCGCGGCTTCGTCCGTCCTCTCCCGCGACGTGACCCAGGTCACGTAGCATGGCGGGCGGCAGGTCGTCGTTCGGCATGGACAACCGGCGGCCCGTGACTCCCGAACCATGCGACCGCACTGCGCCACGCACCACGGGGAGGAACGTGCCCGAGCCGCACATCACCGTCAACGGGCGCCCGCGCCCGCTCACCGGCACGCCCGCCCACACCAACGCGCTCGACTTCCTGCGCGGCTGCGGGCTGACCGGCGCCAAGGAGGGCTGCGCGGAGGGCGAGTGCGGCGCCTGCGCCGTCCTGGTCGCCCGGCCCGACGGGCCACGCAGCCGGTGGACGCCGGTCAACGCCTGCCTGGTCCCCGCGCTCGCGCTCGACGGCCAGGAGGTGCTCACCGCCGAGGGCCTGGGCCGACCCGACGACCTGCACCCGGTCCAGTCCGAGCTGGCGGTGCGCGGCGGCTCGCAGTGCGGCTACTGCACCCCGGGGTTCGCCTGCTCGATGGCCGCGGAGTACTACCGGCCCGACCGGGAGGACGGTCCCGGCGGGTTCGACCTGCACGCCATCGCGGGCAACCTCTGCCGCTGCACCGGCTACCGCCCGATCCGCGACGCGGCCCTCGCGCTCGGCAGCCCCGAGCCGGGGGACCCCCTCGCGCAGCGGCAGGCCGCCCCGGCGCCCGGGCCGGTGCCGACCCGCGTCGCCGGGTTCACCCGTCCCGCCGACCTCGCCGACGCGCTCGCGCTGCTGGCGGAGCACCCCGACGCCACGGTGGTCGCCGGGTCCACCGACTGGGGGGTGGAGGTCAACCTGCGCGGACGCCGGGTCGCCCACCTCGTCGCGATCGACCGGCTGCCCGAGCTGCGCGGGATCACCGCCGGCGGACCGGTCGAGATCGGCGCCGCGCTCACGCTCAACGAGGTCGCGGCCGCGCTCGGCGACACCGTCCCGCTGCTGGCCGAGCTGTGGCCGCAGTTCGCCTCGCCGCTCATCCGCAACGGCGCCACCATCGGCGGCAACCTCGCGACCGCGTCCCCGATCGGCGACCTGGCCCCCGCCCTGCTCGCTCTCGACGCGAGCCTCGTGCTCGCGTCCGCCGCCGGCGAGCGGGAGGTGGCGCTGGCGGAGTTCTTCACCGGCTACCGCGAGAGCGTGCTGCGCCCCGGCGAGCTGATCCGGTGCGTCCGGGTGCCGACGCCGCTCGCGTCGCACACCACGTTCCGCAAGGTCGCCAAGCGCCGCGTCGACGACATCTCCAGCGTCGCGGTCGCGATCGCGCTCGAGGTCGTCGACGGCACCGTCGCGCGGGCGCGCGTCGGCCTGGGCGGGGTGGCCGCCACCCCGGTGCGGGCGCGCGCCACCGAGGCCGCCCTGGCGGGCCGGCCGTGGTCGGCCGAGACCGTCGAGGCCGCGGCCGTCGTGCTGGCCGGGGAGGGCACGCCCATCGACGACCAGCGGGCGAGCGCCGCCTATCGCGCGGCGATGCTCGGCAACGCGCTGCGAGCCTGGTGGGCGGAGGGGTGGGGGGAGCGGTGAGCGAGCTGTCCCGGCGCCCCGACGACGCGGTCGTCGGGCTGTCGCTGCCCCACGAGAGCGCCGCGCTGCACGTCACCGGCCACGCGCTCTACACCGACGACCTGGTGCACCGTACGCCCCACGTCCTGCACGCCCACCCGGTCTGCTCGCCGCACCCGCACGCCCGGGTCGTCCGCCTCGATCCCGCGCCGGCGCTGGAGGTGGCGGGCGTGGTGCGGGTGCTGACGGCCGCCGACGTGCCCGGCACCAACGACGCCGGCGTCAAGCACGACGAGCCGTTGTTCCCCGAGATCGCGATGTTCGTGGGGCACGCGGTGTGCTGGGTGCTGGGGGAGACGATCGAGGCCGCCCGCCTCGGCGCGGCGGCCGTGGAGGTCGGCTACGAGCCGCTCCCCGCGGTCGTGGCGCTCACCGAGGCGATCGAGGCCGGGAGTTTCCAGGGCGGCCGGCCGGTCGTCGCGCGCGGCGACGTCGAGCAAGGGCTCGCGGGGGCGGCCCACGTCTTCAGCGGCGTGACCGAGATGAGCGGCCAGGAGCACTTCTACCTCGAGACCCACGCCTCGCTCGCGCTCGTCGACGAGGGCGGGCAGGTCTTCGTGCAGTGCAGCACCCAGCACCCGAGCGAGACGCAGGAGATCGTGGCCCACGTGCTGGGCCTCGACAGCCACCACGTCACCGTCCAGTGCCTGAGGATGGGCGGCGGCTTCGGCGGCAAGGAGATGCAGCCGCACGGCTTCGCCGCGGTGGCGGCGCTCGGGGCCGTCCTCACGGGCCGCCCGGTGCGGCTGCGGCTGAGCCGCACCCACGACATGACGATGACCGGCAAGCGCCACGGCTTCCACGCGCAGTGGCGGGTCGGCTTCGACGGCGAGGACCGGCTCGCCGCGCTCGAGGCGACGCTGACCTCCGACGGCGGCTGGAGCCTCGACCTCAGCGAGCCCGTGCTGGCCCGCGCGCTGTGCCACGTCGACAACGCCTACTGGATCCCCGACGTGCGTCTGCACGGCCGGGTGGCGCGCACCCACAAGACCTCCCAGACCGCCTTCCGCGGCTTCGGCGGACCGCAGGGGATGCTGGTGATCGAGGACATCCTCGGTCGCTGCGCGCCCCTCCTCGGGATCGACCCGGCCGAGCTGCGCCGCCGCAACTTCTACGTCGAGGGCCAGTCCACGCCCTACGGCCAGCCGGTGCGCCACCCCGAGCGGCTCGCCGCCGCCTGGGACCAGGTGATCGCCTCCGGTGACGTCGTACGCCGACGCGCCGAGGTCGAGGCGTTCAACGCCGCCCACCCCCACCGCAAGCGCGGACTGGCGATCACGCCGGTCAAGTTCGGCATCTCGTTCAACTTCACCGCCTTCAACCAGGCGGGGGCGCTGGTGCACGTCTACAAGGACGGGTCCGTGCTGATCAACCACGGCGGCACCGAGATGGGCCAGGGCCTGCACACCAAGATGCTGCAGGTCGCGGCCACCGCACTCGGCGTGCCCCTCGCCCGGGTGCGGGTCGCGCCCACCCGCACCGACAAGGTGCCCAACACGTCTGCGACCGCGGCGAGCTCGAGCACCGACCTCAACGGCGGGGCGGTGAAGCACGCGTGCGAGCAGATCCTGGCCCGCCTGCGCGAGGTCGACGCGGGGCGGGGACTGCCCTGGGCGGAGGTCGTCCGCGAGGCCTACGCCAGCCGGGTGCAGCTCTGGGCGGCCGGCTTCTACCGCACCGAGGGCATCCACTGGGACTCCACGCTGATGCAGGGCCACCCGTTCAAGTACTTCTCCTACGGCGTCGCGGCGGCCGAGGTCGAGGTCGACGGGTTCACCGGCGCCCACCGCACGCGACGCGTCGACATCGTGCACGACGTCGGCGACAGCCTGTCCCCGCTCGTCGACCTCGGCCAGGTGGAGGGTGGCTTCGCGCAGGGCGTGGGCTGGCTGACGCTCGAGGACCTGCGCTGGGACGAGTCGCACGGGCCGGCCCGCGGCCGGTTGACGACGCAGTCGGCCAGCACCTACAAGCTGCCGAGCCTCGGCGAGCTGCCCGACGAGCTCCACGTCGCGCTCCTCGAGCAGGCCGCCGAGACGGGCGTGGTCTACGGCTCGAAGGCGGTCGGCGAGCCGCCGGTCATGCTGGCCTTCGCGGTGCGCGAGGCGCTGCGGGCGGCCGCCGCCGCGTTCGGCCCGGAGGGCACGAGCGTCGAGCTCGCCTCGCCGGCCACCCCCGAGGCGGTGTTCTGGGCGGTGGAGCGCGCGCGGGCCGCGGCTCCCGGCCGGGTCGTCGAGGGCCTGCCCGGCGTCGAGCCCGACCGGCCCGACCCGGCGGCGCCCCCGCTGCGCCCACGCTCCGAGCGGGCCGCCCACGCGGCAGGGGAGGCCTGACGTGCACTGGCTGGCAGCGGTCGGACGGCTCCGCGACGAGCGGCGGGCCGGCGTGCTCGTGACGGTGGCCGGCGTGCGTGGCCACGCCCCCCGCGACCCGGGCGCCAAGATGGTGGTCTCCGCCGACGGCGCGTGGGGCAGCGTCGGAGGCGGCAACCTCGAGGAGACCGCGCTGGCCCGGGCCCGGGCGATGCTGGCCGCGGGCGCCGCCGATCCCGAGCAGCTCGTCCTCGGGCTCACCGACAAGGCACGCACCGACCACGGCCGCCAGTGCTGCGGCGGCGAGGTCACCCTGCTGCTCGAGCCGCTGCCCGTGGTGGGGTCGGTGGCGGTCGTCGGCGTCGGGCACGTCGGCCTCCAGCTGGCCCGCGTCCTGGCCGCCCACGACCTCGACCTCCACCTCGTCGACTCGCGTGCCGCCCAGCTGTCCGAGGAGCGCCTGGCGCTGCCGGGAGACGGTGAGGCGCGGGTGCGGGTGCACCACGCGCCCGTCCCCGAGCTGGTGCTCGGCACGCTCCCGCTCGGCACCCACGTGCTGGTGATGACCCACGACCACGCCGAGGACTTCGCGCTCTGCGACGAGGCCCTGAGGTGCGCCCACCTCGGCTCGA
The DNA here is from genome assembly GCF_059621125.1 of Nocardioides sp. Z35_8. NCBI lineage: Bacteria > Bacillati > Actinomycetota > Actinomycetes > Propionibacteriales > Nocardioidaceae > Nocardioides > Nocardioides sp. Z35_8. Next base: position 1,806,358 of record NZ_JCAQIE010000001.1, read on the forward strand.
TCGGGCTGATCGGCTCGGCCGCCAAGTGGGCGCGCTTCCGCGCGGGCCTGGCGCGGGAGGGACACGACGAGGCGGCACTGGCGCGCATCCGCTGCCCGATCGGCCTGCCGGCAGCGGTGTCCAAGGCGCCCGCCGCGATCGCCGTCTCGGTCGCGGCGGAGCTGCTCGACCTCCTCGCCGCCGACCGAGCCCGGACCCGCGCATGAGCCCTGGCCAGCCGGCCGCCGAGGTCGTCTACCGCGCCCGCGCCTTCGACGCTCCCGACGACCCGTTCACCGTGTCCGGGCCTGCGTTCCGCTACGACGACGACCTCGGCCTGGCCGTCTCGGGCGACGGGGTCATCGTCGACCGCGGCCGGTTCGCCGAGGTCGCCGCGGCCCGTCCGGGTGCGCCGGTGATCGACCTGCGCGCCGGGATCCTGCTGCCCGGCCTCGTCGACACGCACGTCCACTTCCCGCAGGTGCGGGTGATCGGCGCCCTCGGCATGCCGCTGCTGGAGTGGCTGGAGCGGTGCGCCCTGCCGGAGGAGGTGCGCCTCGCCTCGACCGCCTACGCCGCCACGGTCGCCGAGGAGATGGTCGCCGGCCTGATCGCCGCCGGGACGACGACGTCGCTGGTCTTCGGCTCGCACTTCGCCCCGGCGGTCGACGCCCTCTTCGCGGAGGCCGAGCGCTACGGGCTGCGGGTGACGAGCGGGCTGGTGGTCAGCGACCGGATCCTGCCCGAGCCGCTGCTCACCACCCCCGAGCGGGCCCGCGACGACGCCCTCCGGCTGGCGGCGGACTGGCACGCGCGTGGCCGGCTGCGCTACGCCGTGACGCCGCGGTTCGCCCTGTCCGCCTCCGACGCGATCCTGGCGGCGTGCGCCGACGTGCTCGCCGCCGTCGACGGCGCGTTCTTCACCTCCCACGTCAACGAGAACAACGACGAGATCGCCACCGTGGCCGGTCAGTTCCCCCACCGCGCCGACTACGTCGACACCTACGACCACCACGGGCTGCTCGGCGGGCTCGCCGTGCTGGCGCACGACGTGCACCCCACCGACGCCGAGCTCGCCGTGCTGGCCGCCCGGCGCACGGCGGTCGCCTACTGCCCGACGAGCAACTCCGCCCTCGGCTCGGGGATGTTCTCGCTGCGACGCCACGTCGCGGCGGGGGTGCGCGTCGCCCTCGGCAGCGACGTCGGCGCGGGCACCGGCTTCTCGATCTTCAAGGAGGGCCTGCAGGCCTACTTCCTGCAGCACCTCCTCGGTGCCGACGGGCTGCAGCTGACCGCCGGACACCTGCTGCACCTGAGCACGGCGGCGGGCGCCGCGGCGCTCGGGCTCGGCGACGTCACCGGCGACCTCGGCCCCGGCAAGCAGTTCGACGCGATCTGCCTGCGCCCGCGGGTCGGCACCGCGCTCGACATCGGGCTGCGCCACGCCGGGTCGCCGGAGGAGGCCCTCGGCAAGATCTTCGCGCTGGCCCACGACGCCGACGTCGCCGACGTGTGGGTCGGCGGCGACCAGGTCGCCAGCGGCGGGTTCGTCCGCCCGGTCAGTCGCCCCGCGCCAGCAGCACGTCGTACGCCTGCAGGGTGAGGAAGTCGGGGAAGTCGTCGCCGAGCGCGCAGTCGACGAACAGCCGCCGGGCGTCGTCGTCGACCGCACCGCCGAGGGTCTCGAACTCCTCGGCGACCAGCCGCTCGACGAGCTCGCGGGTGATCGCCTCGCCGGAGTCGAGGGTGGCGTCGTTGTGGACCCACTGCCACACCTGCGAGCGCGAGATCTCGGCCGTCGCCGCGTCCTCCATGAGGTGGTCGATGCCGGCGGCGCCGTTGCCGGAGAGCCAGGCGTGGAGGTACTGCATGCCGATCCGGACGTTGCCGCGCAGCCCCGCCTCCGTGCGCTCGCCGGGTGTCGCGGCCACCGCGAGGAGGTCGCCGGCCCGCACGGAGACGTCCTCGCGGAGCACGTCGAGCTGGTTGTCGCGCCCGTCGAGGACCGCGTCGAAGACCTCCGCGCACACCGGCACCAGGTCGGGGTGCGCCACCCACGACCCGTCGAAGCCGGCCCGCGCCTCGCGGGTCTTGTCCTCGCGCACCTTGGCGTAGGCGCGCGCGTTGACCTCGGGGTCGCGGCGGCTCGGGATGAACGCCGCCATCCCGCCGATGGCGAAGGCGCCGCGCCGGTGGCAGGTGCGGACGAGCAGGTCGCTGTAGGCGGTCATCATCGGCGCCGTCATGGTCACCGCGTTGCGGTCGGGCAGGGTGAAGTCGGGGCCTGCGTCGCGGAAGTTCTTGATGATGCTGAAGAGGTAGTCCCAACGGCCCGCGTTGAGCCCGGCCGCGTGGTCGCGCAGCCCGTGGAGGATCTCGTCCATCTCGAACGCCGCGGTGATCGTCTCGATGAGGACGGTCGCGCGCACCGAGCCGTGCGGCACCCCGAGCTCGGCCTGGGCGTGGGTGAAGACGTCGTTCCACAGCCGGGCCTCGAGGTGGGACTCCAGCTTGGGCAGGTAGTAGTAGGGACCGCTCCCCGCCGCGAGCAGCTCGCGGGCGTTGTGGAAGAAGTGCAGGCCGAAGTCGACCAGCGCGGCGACGACCGGGCGGCCGGCGGCGGTGAGGTGGGCCTCGTCGAAGTGCCACCCGCGCGGGCGGGGGAGGGCCACCGGCGCGCTCGCGGGGTCGGCGACGGCGTACTGCCGGCCCTCCGGCGACGTGTACGACAGGCGCCCCCGGACGGCGTCGTGCAGCGTCAGCTGTCCGCCGACGACGTTGCGCCAGTGGGGGGTGTTGGCGTCCTCGAGGTCGGCCAGCCACACCCGCGCTCCGGAGTTGAGGGCGTTGATCGCCATCTTGGGGTCGGTGGGACCGGTGATCTCGACGCGGCGGTCCCGCAGGTCGTGGGGCACCGGGGCGACCCGCCAGTCCGACGCGCGCACCTCGGCGGTCTCGGCGAGGAAGTCGAGTCGGCCGGTGCGGGCGATCTCCTCGCGTCGGGTGCGGCGCGCGGCGAGCAGCTCGTCGCGGCGCTCGTGGAAGCGGGCGTCGAGGCCGGCCACGAAGTCCAGCGCCTCGGGCGTGAGGACCTCCTGCGACCTCGGCACGGACGGGGCGGACACCTCGAGGCCGGTCATGGCCGCCACGCTAGCCGTCGCCGAGCCCGGGTGGTCCAGTCCGGCGGACGCTCGCCCCGCGGGGTTTGGTAACGAACGGGCAACACCGACCCCAGCCGTCTGGACGTGACCTCCGTCACTCCATATGTTGCGTGGCACAACATATGCATGGACGTCCGGCGCTCCCGCGGGTCGACGTGCGAGATCGCTAGGAGGCGGTTCGTGTGAAGCGGAAGCACAGTTTGGTCCTCATCCCCCTGCTCGGCGCCGCCATGGCGCTGACCGCCTGCGGCAACGACGACAGCAGCTCGGGCAACGACACCAGCGACGACAGCAGCAGCGAGAGCAGCAGCGCCGCGGCGACCGGCAAGGTCGGCGTGATCCTGCCCGACACCGAGTCCTCGGTGCGGTGGGAGAGCGCGGACCGTCCCGCGCTCGAGGCCGCCTTCGAGGAGGCCGGCGTCGACTACGACATCCAGAACGCCGAGAACGACGCGGAGCGGATGACCCAGATCGCCGACACCATGATCGGCAACGGCGTGACGGTGCTCGCGATCGTCAACCTCGACTCCGAGTCCGGGGCGGCCATCCAGGAGAAGGCCAAGTCCCAGGGCGTCGCCACCATCGACTACGACCGCCTCACGCTCGGCGGCTCGGCGGAGTACTACGTGTCCTTCGACAACACCGTCGTCGGCGAGCTGCAGGGCCAGGGCCTCGCGGACTGCCTCGGTGACAAGAAGGCCAACATCGTCTACCTCAACGGCTCGCCCACTGACAACAACGCCACCCTCTTCGCCGAGGGCGCGCACAGCGTGCTGGACGAGATGAGCAACTACACGGTGGTCGGCGAACAGGCCGTGCCGGAGTGGGACAACGAGGAGGCCGCCACGATCTTCCAGCAGCTCTACACCGCCGCGGACGGCAAGGTCGACGGCGTGCTCGCGGCCAACGACGGGCTGGGTGGCGCCGCCATCAGCATCCTCGAGGGCAACGGCCAGGCCGGCAAGGTGCCGGTGACCGGTCAGGACGCCACGGTCGAGGGCCTGCAGAACATCCTCGCCGGCACCCAGTGCATGACGGTCTACAAGTCCGCCACGCAGGAGGCGCAGGCGCTGGCCGACGTCGCCATCGCGCTCGCCAACGGCGAGGAGGCAGACACCACGGGCACCACGGTCGACTCCTCCGACGACAGCGAGGTCCCCTCGATCCTGCTCGATCCGCAGGCCATCACCAAGGACAACATCACTGACGTGATCGACGACGGCGGCCAGAAGGCGGCGGACATCTGCACGGGCAAGTTCGCCGACCTGTGCGCCGAGGCCGGCATCTCCTGACCCGGCTGGCGTCGACGGTGTCCGAGCCGCAGCCGGCTCGGGCACCGTCGCGTCCCCGCAGACAACAAACCTCGTCCCGATCGGAGTAGGTCAATGCCGGAACCGCTGCTGGAGCTGCGCGGGGTCAACAAGAGCTTCGGCGTGGCGCACGTGCTGCACGACGTCGACTTCGCCGTCCGCCCCGGACAGGTCACCGCCCTGGTCGGCGACAACGGCGCGGGCAAGTCGACCCTCGTCAAGATCATCGCGGGCATCTACGGCCGCGACAGCGGCAGCTACCTCTTCGAGGGCCGCGAGGTCGACGTGCACGGCCCCCGCGACGTGGCCGCACTCGGCGTCGAGGTCGTCTACCAGGACCTCGCGCTGTGCGACAACCTCGACATCGTCCAGAACATGTTCCTGGGCCGCGAGGAGGTCAAGGGCATCGGCCTCGACGAGGTGACGATGGAGTCGCGCGCCCGCGAGACCCTGTCGTCGCTCTCGGTGCGCACCGTGAAGTCGGTGCGCCAGAGCGTGGCGAGCCTGTCGGGTGGTCAACGCCAGACGGTGGCGATCGCCAAGGCCGTGCTGTGGAACTCCAAGATCGTGCTGCTCGACGAGCCGACCGCGGCGCTGGGCGTGGCGCAGACCCGCCAGGTGCTCGACCTGGTGCGGCGCCTCGCCGACCGGGGCCTCGGCGTGGTGCTGATCTCGCACAACCTGGGCGACGTCTTCGAGGTCGCCGACCGGATCACCGCGCTCTACCTCGGCCGGGTGGCCGCCGACGTCTCGGTGAAGGACGTGACCCACAGCCAGGTGGTCGAGCTGATCACCGCCGGACGCTCCGGGAGCCTCGGCATCTCCGAGAACCCCGCGACCGCGACCGTCTGAGAAGGACCGGAGACCACACCATGACCGATTCAGGCACCGCGACCGACGCCGGCCCCTCGTCGACCGACCCCACCCCCCATGTCGGCTTCGCCGACGACGACGTCCAGGCCGTCACGATCGCCGACTCGGCCCGCGACTACGTCAACCGGCTGCGCGGCGGAGACATGGGCTCGCTGCCCGCGATCTTGGGCCTCATCGTCCTCTTCGTCGTCTTCTCCTCGCTCAACGACCGGTTCCTGACGACCTACAACATGGCCAACCTGGTCGTGCAGGCCGGCTCGATCATCGTGCTGGCGATGGGCATCGTCTTCGTGCTGCTGCTCGGGGAGATCGACCTGTCCGCGGGCGTCGCGGGCGGCGCCTCCGCGACGATCATCGCGCTGATGCTCATCGACTACGACTGGACGTGGTGGCTGGCCACCCTCGCCGGCGTCGCCGTCGGAGCGGTGATCGGCTTCGCCATCGGCGCGCTCGTGTCGGGGCTCGGCATCCCGTCGTTCGTCGTCACGCTCGCGTTCTTCCTGGCGCTGCAGGCGGTGCCGCTGCGGCTGATCGGCTCGGGCGGCTCGCTGCGCTTCAACGACGAGGTGCTGCGCGGGCTGTCGATCAAGAACGTCCCGGTCACCGCCGGCTGGATCGCCGCGGTGCTCATCGTGGTCGGCTTCGCCGCGGTCTCGCTGTGGCGCTACCGCTCGCTCGCCTCCAAGGGCCTGGTCCACCGCCCGCTCGGGCTCGTGCTGATCCGCATCGTCGTGCTGGGGGTGATCGTCCTCGGTCTGACCGCCCTGCTGAGCGCCAACCGCGCGCCCAACCCGGCGCTGTTCACCATCAGCGGCATCCCGTGGGTCGCCCCGGTCGTGATCGCGCTGCTGCTCTTCTGGACCTTCGTGCTGACCAAGACCCGCTTCGGTCGCCACCTCTACGCCGTCGGCGGCAACGCCGAGGCCGCCCGCCGCGCCGGCATCAACGTGCGCCGGGTCAAGATCCTCGCGTTCGTGATCTGCTCCTCGATGGCCGCGATCAGCGGCATGCTCGCGGCCTCCTACACCGGCAAGGTCTCGCCGGGCTCGGGTGGCGGCAACGAGCTGCTCTACGCCGTGGGCGCCGCGGTCATCGGCGGCACCAGCCTCTTCGGCGGCCGGGGCCGGGCGATGGACGCCGTCATCGGCGGCCTGGTGATCGCCACCATCCCCAACGGCCTGGGCCTGCTCAACCAGGCGAGCTACATCAACTTCCTCGTCACCGGCGGGGTGCTGCTGCTCGCCGCGAGCGTCGACGCCGTCTCCCGGCGCCGCCGCTCGTCCGCGGGCGTGTAGGGCCGGGCATGACCACGCGTCGGCGCCCGGGCCTGGGCACCAACCAGGAGCTCGCGCGTCGCCACAACCTGGGCACGGTGCTGCGCCACGTCCACGGCGCCGGCCAGCTCTCGCGTGCCGAGCTGACCGGGCGGATGGGTCTCAACCGCAGCACGATCGCGGCGCTCGTCAACGAGCTCGAGGCGCTCGGCGTCACCGAGCGGGCGCTCCCGCCCGAGGACGCCCCCCGCCAGGGCGCCGGTCGCCCGTCCGCGGGCGTCCGGATCGCCGCCCACGGGCCGTTCGTCATCGCCGTGGACCTCGGGGTCGACCGCGCCGTGGTGGCGCGGATCGGCCTCGGCGGACGGGTGCTGGCGCGCTCGCAGGCGCCGGTCCACAGCGAGGGCGAGGCCTGGCAGGTCGGCGCCGCGGTGGCCGGGCTGATCCGGTGCGTGGTCGCGGACGTGCCCGACACGTCCCCGATGGTCGGCATCGGGATCAGCGTGCCGGGCCTCGTGCGCAGCAACGACGGCCTCATCCGGCTGGCCCCCAACCTGGGCTGGCACGACGTGTCGTTCGGGGGGATCGTGCTGGCCGCCCTGGGCCTCGACGTCCCCGTGTCCATCGCCAACGACGCCGACCTGGGCGCCCTCGCCGAGCACGTGCGCGGCGTGGCGGTCGGGGTGGACGACCTCATCTACGTCACGGGCAACGTCGGCGTCGGCGCGGGCGTCATCACCGGCGGCGTCCGGCTGGAGGGCGCGGGCGGCTACGCCGGCGAGGTGGGCCACCTGCGCTTCAACCCCGCCGGGCGCGAGTGCCACTGCGGCAACCGGGGCTGCTGGGAGACCGAGGTCGGCGCCCACGCGATCGCCGAGGCGATCCACTGCCCCACCGACCGGGTGGCGCAGCTCGGCGAGGTGCTCGACGGGTTCGGCGAGCCGTCGGCGGCGCTGCGCCAGACCGGGACCGCGCTGGGGCACGGGCTGGCCAGCATCGTCAACGTGTTCAACCCCCGCCAGGTCGTGCTCGGCGGCTACTTCCGCTCGCTCTACGCGCTGGTCGGCCCCCAGGTCCAGGCCGGCCTCGCCGACCGCGCGCTCCCGGCGCCGCTGGAGTCGGTGACGCTGACCCTGCCGGGGCTCGACGGCGACTCGTCGCTGCTGGGAGCCGCGGAGATCGCCCTCGAGCCGTTGTTCGTCGACCCGGTGGCCGCCCTCTCCACGGCGCTGGTCGGGGTCGGCGCGCGACTCGCGGGCTGACGGCGGCCGGGGCCGGGCCCGGGCGGCGCAGCCGATAACCTCCTCGGGATGTCCCGCGCCCGTCTGCTCACCGCCTGCCTGCTCGCCGTCGCGCCTGCGCTGTCCGCCTGCATCAACGACGAGCCGACGATCGCGCTGCTCGTCGCAGACGGCGGCGACTCCTCCTCGCGCGCGGTCGACGTCGAGCAGTTCACCGAGCGGGTCGAGGCCACCTGCGACGAGTGCCGGGTGCGGGTCTACGACGCCGAGGGCGACGCCGGGACCCAGAAGAACCAGGCCCGCCAGGCGGAGGCGTCCTCGGCCGGTGCCCTGGTGGTGGTGCCGGTCGACCCCGACGGGCTCGGCACCCTCATCGGCGGCGACCTGCCGGTCGTCTCGCTCGGCGAGCTGGTGCCGGGCTCGGAGGCCTTCGTCGGGCTCGAGAGCGGCGCGCCGCCGTCCCAGCCGGGCAGTGACCTCGAGGCCGCCCGCGAGGTGCTCCGGGGCGAGGAGCGGTCGATGGCCTACGTCCCGACCCGGCAGATGAGCGAGCAGGCCGCCGACGTGGCGGTCGCCTTCCTCGCCGGCGAGCCCGCGGAGGGCGGGGTGGAGGTCGACGGCGTCGAGTCGTGGCTCTACCCGGACAGCGAGGTCACCGTCGACACGCTCACCTCGGTGCTGGTCGCCGACGGTGTGCTCACCATCGACGAGCTGTGCAGCGGCGACACGAGCAAGCGGTGTGCGAGGCTGGGGCTGAGATGATGGCGCCGCGATGATCGAGATCCTCACCCCTGCCCAGGTCGACCGCGCCCGCCGCACCGGCGCGCTCGTCGGCGAGATCCTGCAGACCCTCCGCTCGCGCTGCGAGGTCGGCACCAACCTGCTCGACCTCGACCGCTGGACGGCCGAGATGATCCGAGACGCGGGCGCCGAGTCCTGCTACGTCGACTACGCCCCCTCCTTCGGCAGCGGCCCCTTCGGCCACTACGTCTGCACCTCGGTCAACGACGCCGTGCTGCACGGCCGCCCGCGCGACCAGCGGGTGGCGGACGGCGACCTGGTCAGCCTCGACCTCGCCGTGCGCCTCGACGGCGTCGCGGCCGACTCCGCCATCAGCTTCGTGGCCGGGCAGAGCCGCCCGGCCGGCAGCGTCGAGCTGATCGAGACGACCGAGCGCGCGCTGGCGGCGGGGATCGCCGCGGCGGGCCCGGGCGCCCGGATCGGCGACATCTCGCACGCCATCGGCACGGTGCTCACCGCGGCCGGCTATCCCATCAACCTGCAGTTCGGTGGCCACGGGATCGGCACGACGATGCACCAGGACCCCCATGTCGCCAACGACGGCCGCCCGGGGCGGGGCTACCAGCTGCGCCCGGGCCTGCTGCTGGCGCTCGAGCCGTGGATCATGGTCGACACCGACGAGCTGGTCACCGACGACGACGGCTGGACGCTGCGCAGCGCCACCGGCTGCCTGACGGCGCACAGCGAGCACACCGTCGCCATCACCGACGACGGGGCAGAGGTCCTCACCCGCGTGGGGTGAGGCTCAGTGCACCGTCTCGAGCGGTGCCTCCGCCTCGGCGGGCGTGAGGGGGGCGTCCTCCCGGTCGAGCCTGCTGGGCCACCAGATCCTCCCGCCGAGGTCGAGGTTGAGCGCGGTCACCAGGACCGAGCGGACCACCAGGGTGTCGAGCATGACCCCGAGCGCGACGGCGACGCCGAGCTCGGCGAGGAACACCAGCGGCAGCGAGCCGAGCACGAGGAACGTGGCCGCGAGCACGATGCCGGCGGAGGTGATCACACCGCCGGTGGAGGCCAGTGCGATCAGCGAGCCGCGGCGGGTGCCGTGCTGCTCGGTCTCCTCCCGCACCCGGGTCATCAGGAAGATGTTGTAGTCGATGCCGAGCGCCACGAGGAACACGAAGGCGAACAGTGGGAACCCCGGGTCGGAGCCGGCGAAGCCGAAGACGTACTCGAAGAGGAGCGCGGAGATGCCGAGCGCCGCACCGAAGGACAGCACGACGGTGGCGATCAGGATGAGCGGCGCGACCAGCGCACGGAGCAACCCGATGAGGATGACCAGCACCACGAGCAGGACGAGCGGCATGATCACCCAGCTGTCGCGCTCGGAGGCGATCTTGGTGTCGAGGTAGAACGCCGAGCCGCCTCCCACGAGGGCGTCGGCACCGTCGACCGCGTGCAGGACGTCGCGCGACTCCTCGACGATGTCGGCCGCGGCGGTGGACGAGATGTCGGCCTCGATCGTGGCCTCGAACCAGGCGCGGCCGTCGGACAGGGGCTGGACCTCGCCGGGGGCGCCGAGGCCGTCGATGCCCGCGAGGGCGTCGATCACGGCGGGGGCGCGGTCGGCGTCGGCGACGACCTGGAGGGTGTTGGAGTTGTCGGACAGGCCGTGGTTCTCGAGGAGCCTCTGTCCCTTGATGGAGTCGAACTCCTGGGTGTAGGTGTCCTCGGTGGACAGCCCCGAGGCGTCGAGGCGGAACAGGCCGAGGCACGCCAGCAGGAGCAGCCCCGTGGTGGTCACCCACACCCGGCGCGGGCGGTGGCTGATCCGGCGCCCGACGTGGGCCCAGAGACCGTCGGCGGTGGGCTCGGGGCTGCCGAACGCGGGGCGCTTGGGCCAGAAGATCCAGCGGCCGCAGATCACCAGCAGCGCGGGCAGGAGCGTGAGCATCACGACCATCGTCACCGCGACGCCGATCGCGTTGACCGGGCCGAGCCCGGCGGTCGAGTTGAGCTCGGCGAAGGACAGGCTCAGCATGCCGACCGCGACCGTCGCCGCGCTGGCGAGGATGGCCGGGGCGGCGCGGTGCAGCGCGACGGCCATCGCCTCGTGGCGGTCGGCGTGGCGGCGCAGCTCCTCGCGGTAGCGGGCGACGAGGAGGAGGGCGTAGTCGGTGCCGGCGCCGATCACCAGGATGCTCAAGATGGCCTGGCTCTGGCCGTTGACCGTGAGGCCGGCGTGCTTGGCCAGCAGGTAGACCAGACCCGTCGCGACGGTGTTGGCGACGACGGCGCAGATGATCGGCAGCAGCCACAGCACCGGGCTGCGGTAGGTGAAGAGCAGGATCACCACCACCACGCCGAGGGTGATCAGGATGAGGTCGGTGTCGATGCCCTCGAACGCCTCGGCCGAGTCGGCCGCCTGCCCGCCGTAGCCGGCCAGGTGCACCTCCCCGCCGTCGAGCTGGGCGATGTCACGGATCTCGTCGGCCGCGTCGGGGATGGCGTTCCACCCGTCGCTGCCGAAGTTGAGCACGAAGTAGAGGTAGGCGACCTCGCCGTCCTCCGAGACGAGGGTCGGCACCGGAGCGCCCTTGGCGGCCGCGGCCTCGGCGGCGGCCGGCGTCAGCACCCCGTCGCCGGTCAGGCCGTCGAGCTCGGCGATCTCCGCGCCGTCGGACTCCAGCTGCGCGAGGTCGTCGTCGGTGAGCCCGCCGTCGCGCTGGTAGACCACCAGCGTCGGGATGTCGTTGGGGTCCACCGACTCCGAGAGCTCGTCGAGCACCTGCGTCGACTCCGCCGACTCCGGCAGCCACGACGACGCCTCGTTGTTCTGGACGTCGGCCAGCTGACTCGAGAACATCCCCATGAACCCGGTGATGGCCACCGCGGCGGCGAGGACGATCCACTTCGTGATGCGGCCCGTCAATGACCCTGCGATCCGTCGATGCATGCGTTCCAGAAGAACAGCGGTCGCCGCGCCTGTGCATCCGTAATACCCCCGAGGTCTAGACCAGGTCGATCCCGGGGTCGGCTCCGGGGCCTACCCCCTTGCCCGGCGTCCCCGACGGTCGTCAGCGCGTCTGGAGCTGGAACGGCGACCGGGTGTCCATCGACCCGCGGCGGGGAGCGACGGCGTACTCCATCGAGCCGTCGACGCCGAGGCGGACGACCGCCCAGCGGTCGGCCTGGTAGGTCACCACGAGCACGTGCTCGGCGTCCTCCCACACCTCGTCGAAGTAGGTCGCGGACCGGGCGTCGCGGGCGGAGGCGAACGAGCGCGCCACCGACCCGTCGGCGGTCGAGAGGATGTCGAGGGCACGGGGGCCGAAGCCGTCGGCGTACGCCGGGGTGCCGAGGACGCGGCGGTTGTCGGGCGAGATGTCGGAGAGCTGGTTGTCGCAGGTGCGCCACCGCAGCCGCGACCCGCGCAGCATGGCGCTGCAGGAGCCGGTGTCGCTGAGGGAGGTGATGCCGCCGACCCAGCGTCCCCGGGCGGTGGAGGTCAGGCGCAGCCGCCCCACCCGGTCGACGATGCCGTGCGAGGAGGTGCGCCAGGCGCGGGCGCCGTTGACGTAGACCGTGCAGCCGTTGCTGGTCGCGTCCTCCTTGCAGTCCTCGCCGACCACCGCGACGGCCCGGCCCCGCCCGGCGATCGGGACCGCGGGGAACGACAGCACCCGGTCGCCCGCGTCGTCGATCGACCACACCCTGCCAGCCCGGCCCGAGAAGGCGACCGCCCCGCCCTGCGCCGAGACGGCCAGGCCGTAGCCGGTGCGCCACTCGCGCCGCCCGGGGGAGCCGTCGGCGTCGACCCACCGGGTCCTGGCCGCCGCCCCGCCGACGGACTGGACGACGTAGCCCGACCCCATCGGCGCGAGCTCGACGACGCTGTTGGGCACCGGCGTGCGGGTGCCGCCGACGCCGTGGACGACGGTCCGGCCCGCGCGCCGCTCGCTCCAGGCGACCGCGGGTGGCGCGCCGCGGTCGAGCCCGCGGACGTCGAGGACCGTCCGCGGAGCGGCACGCTCGGCGCCCCCGGCGGGCGCCGGGCTCGCTGCGGTGGGGGTGGCGAGGGTGAGGCCCAGTGAGAGGGGGGCGACGAGGGTGGCGACGGCGGTCAGGCCGGCAACGAGAGGGATGCGGAGTGAGGTGGTCATGACGAGGAGACGCCCGGCTGGGGTCGGAGGTTGCCCGGCCGCGCTCAGCCGGTGTAGAGGCCGTCGACCACGTCGGCGTACTTGGTGCGCACGACGCGGCGCTTGAGCTTGAGGGTCGGGGTGAGCTCCTCGGACTCGGCCGTCCACTCGTCGGCCAGCAGCTCCCACGCCTTGACCTGCTCGGGACGCGAGAGCCGCTCGTTGGCCTTGTCCACCGCCGCCTGCGCCATCGCCCGGATCTCGGGCCGGGACGACAGGTCGGCGAGGTCGATGAACTCGATGCCCATCTTCTGCGCGACGAGGGGGGTGATCTCCCCGTCGAGGGTGAGGATCGCGACGACGTAGGCCCGGTCGTCGCCGATGGCCATCGCGTGGCCGATGATCGGCGACTCCTTGAGGTAGTTCTCGATGTTGGAGGGCGCGATGTTCTTGCCCGCCGAGGTGATGATCAGCTCCTTCTTGCGGTCGACGACGGAGTAGAACCCGTCCTCGTCGACGGTGCCGATGTCACCCGTGTGCACCCATCCGTCCTCGTCGAGGAGGGTGCGCGTGGCCTCCTCCTGCTTGTAGTAGCCCGGGGTGTTGACCGGTCCCCGGACGAGGATCTCGCCGTCCTCGGCGAGCCGCACCTCGATGCCCGGGTTGGGCCGCCCGACGGTGCCGAGCTTGAACGCGTCGGGCCCGTTGGAGGTGAAGGCGCCCGTGGTCTCGGTCATGCCGTAGACGTCGTAGACGCGCACGCCGAGACCGCCCATGAACTTCGCGACCTCCAAGGGCATCGGTGCCGCGGCGCTGGCGGCCCACGTCACCTGGTCGAGGCCGAGCAGCAGGCGCAGGAAGGCCAGGATCGCCTCGTCGGCCTCGGCGAAGGCCTGCTCGACCTCGGGCGTCATCTCGTTGCCGTACTCGTGGGCCTGCGTCCAGGCGAGCCCGGCCGCCATCGCGTCGGTGACGAGCTTCTGGTTGGCGGGGTCGGGGTCCTCGGCGAGCTTGGCCGAGATGCCGGTCTTGATCTTCTCCCACACGCGCGGCACGCCGAAGAAGGCCGTCGGGTGCACCTCGCCGAGCGCGCCGAGCAGGCCGGCCGGGTCGGGGATGGCGTGCACGTGGCTGCCGAGGAACGGGGGAGCGTACGTCGCGAGGATCCGCTCGGCGATGTGCGCGAGCGGGAGGTAGCTGATCGTGCGCTGCGGGCCGTGCAGGCCGCCGGCGTCGAGGGTGGAGACGGCCTCGTACATGACGTTGTGGTGGGTGAGCACCACGCCCTTGGGGTTGCCGGTCGTGCCGGAGGTGTAGAGGAACGTCGCGGGCAGGTCGGGGGTGATCTGCTCCATCCGCGCGTCGACCGCGCCGGTGTCGGCGCCGCGGGCCAGCAGCTCCTCCCACGTCATCACGCGCGGGTCGTCGACCCGGTCGGCGTCGGCGAGCATGACCACGTGGCGGATCGAGTCGACCCGGTCGAGGGCCGGCTCCCAGCGCTGGTAGCGGTCGTGGTCCTCGAGCACCACGACGACCGGCCGCGACTCGCCGGCGATGAACGCGACCTGCTCCTGCGCCAGGGTGTTGTAGATCGACATCGGCACGGCCGCCGCCGTCATCGCGCCGTAGTCGGCCAGCGTGTGCGCCGTGCGGTTGGCGGCCATGATCGCCACCGGGTCGCCGGTCTGCACGCCCAGGTCGATGAGCGCGGCGGCGACCTGCCGGGTGAGCTCCCACGTCTCGGCCCAGGTGATGGTCGACCAGGTCTCGCCCTCCGCCACGTCGAAGCGGTCGGAGAACGCGGGCAGGTCGGGGTTCTCCTCGGCGGCCCGGCGCACGGTGGCCGGCATGTGGAGGCCGACGATGCGGGACTCGTAGTCCTCGCGGACGGCGAGGACGTCGGGGTCGGTCTGGGTCGCGGTCATGTGCGGGCTCCTGGGGTCGGGTCGTCGTCGGCTCGACGGTGTGGCGGGGGTCACATCATGGTGGAGCACGTCCCGGCTGGCTAGGGTTCTGCGCGTGTACTCCGACCACGCCCCGTGCGCCGTCTGCGGCTCCGCGGTGCGGCTGCTGCCGCACCCGGGCACCGACGGCGACTCGACCGATGGCCCGGCCGGGCCCGCCGACGGCGTCGTCGGCGGCGGCGACCCGACCGTCGACCTGCGCGCGTGCACCAACCCCGACTGTCCCACCCGACGGCCCGACGGGCCCGACGCCTGAGTGGTGGACGAGGGACCAGTGGGGTACCGGACCGGCATGCCGACCTCAGTGCCGACCTCCGTGGGAGATCCTCCGTCCGCCGCCGCGAGCCTGATGTACGGCGTCGGGCTGGGCGGGTTCGTCGACGGGATCGTGCTGCACCAGATCCTCCAGTGGCACCACATGGTGAGCGCCACCGGCGACTACCCGGTCACGACCGTCGCGGGCCTGGAGGTCAACACCCTCGCCGACGGCTTCTTCCACCTCGTCACGTGGTTCGTCGTGGTCGGTGCCTCCATCGTCACGCTGGCGCAGTGGCGTCAGGGCCGGCTCCCGCCGAGCTGGCGCTTCCACGTCGGCGGGCTGCTCGCCGGGTGGGGCGGCTTCAACCTCGTGGAGGGACTGGTCGACCACCAGATCCTGGGCGTGCACCACGTGCGCGACGACCTCGGCGGTCCGCTCGCGTGGGACCTCGGCTTCCTGGCGTTCGGCGCGCTGCTGGTCGCGGCCGGCTGGGTCCTGATGCGCGCGGGCTCGCGCGAGCTGGAGGACCGGGCGTGGACGCCTACGCCCGTGGCGGGAGCCGGTGGAGCGTGACGTCGCGGAGCTCTCCGTCAGCGACGCTCGCGGTCATGTAGGTGCAGTGCGGCTGGCGCCGTCGGTCGGTGGGTGAGCCGGGATTGAGCAGCCGCAGCCCGGTCGGGGCCACGGTGTCCCACGGGATGTGGCTGTGGCCGAAGACCAGGACGTCGAGGTCGGCGTACGCAGCCGCCATCCGCTCCTCGCGGCCCTTGGCCTGACCGGTCTCGTGCACCACCCCGAGGCGTACGCCCTCGAGCTCGGCCCGGGCCACCTCGGGCAGGCGCTCGCGCAGCTCCCCGTGGTCGTTGTTGCCCCAGCACGCGAGGAGCCGCGCCGAGCGCGCCTCGAGCTCGTCGAGCAGCCCGACGTCGGCCCAGTCGCCGGCGTGGACGACGACGTCCGCCTCCTCGACCGCGCGCCACACCTCGGCCGGCAGGTCGCGGGCCCGCTTGGGCAGGTGGGTGTCGGCGAGGAGCAGCAGCCGGGTGACCATGGCCCCAGTCAACTGCACGCGGGTGGGTACCTTCGAGGCATGACCCCCGATCAGAGCACCACCGACGACATGGTCGCCGAGTCCGCGCTGCAGCTGTGGTCAGCGGCCCAGACCGACTTCGACCCCTTCGATGTCGACGCGTCCGAGTGGCCGGAGACGACCGTGCCGGTCCGCGACGTCGACATCGCCGTCGACACCCGCCTCGAGGTCGACGACGTGCGCGGCGCGCTCGAGCGCCTCGACGGGGTCAAGGTCGTGCTCGGCCGGGACGCCGGCACCCTCAGCGTGCTGCGGGTGGTGCCGGAGGACACTCCGCTGTAGGCGCCGCTGCCGCCCCTACAGCCCGGCGTGGACCTCGGCGAGCCGGGTCAGGAAGGCGCGCTCGTCGAGCCGCTTGCGGCGCAGCCAGCCGGTGACCTCGTCGTTGCACTTGCTCGCGTTGCACGACGCGCAGGCGGGCACGACGTTGAGCACCGTGTAGCGGCCGCCGCGCGAGATCGGCAGCACGCAGTCCTTCTGCAGGGCCGCGCCGCTCGCCCCGCAGTAGGCACAGCCTCCCCACGCCTCCTGCAGCCCCGCCCACTCGTCCGCGCTCAGGTCGTGCTCGACGCCCGCCATCCGCCGCTGGCGCTTCCTCGCCGCGCGGGCGCGGCGGGTCCGGGCGGCAGGCATGGCGCCAGCGTAGGGGGGGATTCCCGCTTTCCCTGCGCAGGCGCGGAGGCCGGACGTACGGTCCCGGCATGACCAGGAACTTCTGCGGCGCCCTCGCCGCCCTCGCCCTCACCGCACCGCTGCTGGTGCTGACGCCGGCCGACGCGGCTGCCCCCTCCTTCCGCTCGTGCGACGCCCTCACCGCCAAGTGGCCCAACGGTGTCGCCAAGGGGCCGGCGGCGGCTTCCAAGGCGGTGCGTGACGGCTACTCCCGCCCGGCCACCACCAAGCTCGCCGTGCAGGTCTACTGGACCAACTACCGCAGCCTCGACCGCGACAAGGACGGCACGGCCTGCGAGAACTGACGCGCCGCCGCCCGTCACAGGACCGAGAAGCCGGGGGGCAGGCCGTCGCGGCCCGTCGCGGCGCGCAGCAGCGGGCCCGCCATGCCGCCGGCGACGGCGAGCTCCGAGGCCCCCGTCCAGGCCGGGCGCTGTCGACCTGCACTCGTCGAGGCTGGACGTCAGGCGTGGCGCACGACCAGACGGCCGTCGTCGACCTCCCAGCGCTGGTCGAGCCGGACGTTGGCCAGCAGGCGCCGGTCGTGCGAGACCAGCAGGAGCGCGCCGTCGTACGACGCCAGCGCGTCCTCGAGCTGCTCGATGGCCGGCAGGTCGAGGTGGTTGGTCGGCTCGTCGAGGACCAGCAGGTTGACCCCGCGCGCCTGCAGCAGCGCCATCGCCGCACGGGTGCGCTCGCCGGGGGAGAGGCGCGCGACCGGGCTGGCGACCTGGTCGGCCCTGAGCCCGAACTTGGCGAGCAGCGTGCGCACCTCGGCCTGCGTCAGCTCCGGGACGACGGCCTCGAAGGCGTCGCCGAGCGGCAGGTCCTCCGCCAGGCCCGTGCGGGCCTGGTCGATGACGCCGATGGACACCGACGCACCCAGCGAGGCGGTGCCGGTGTCGGGCTCCGTGCGCCCGAGCAGCAGGCGCAGGAGCGTGGTCTTGCCTGCCCCGTTGGGGCCGGTGATGCCGATCCGGTCGCCCGCGTCGACCTGCGCGGAGACGGGCCCGAGGCGGAAGTCGCCGAAGCTCTTGGTCGCCTCGTTGAGCGTGGCCACGACCGCGCTGGAGCGCGGGGCGGCGGCGATGTCGAACTGCAGGACCCACTCCTTGCGCGGCTCCTCCACCTCGTCGAGCCGCGCGATGCGCGACTCCATCTGGCGCACCTTCTGGGCCTGCTTCTCCGACGACTCGGTGGCGGCGCGGCGCCGGATCTTGTCGTTGTCGGGGCTCTTGCGCATCGCGTTGCGCACCCCCTGCGAGCTCCACTCGCGCTGGGTGCGCGCCCGCTGCACGAGGTCGGCGCGGGTCGAGGCGTACTGCTCGTAGGCGTCCCTCGCGTGACGGCGGGCGACGGCCCGCTCCTCCAGGAACGCCTCGTAGCCGCCGTCGTAGACGCTGACCCTGCCCTGGGCGAGGTCGAGCTCGACGATCCGGGTGACGCAGCGAGCGAGGAACTCGCGGTCGTGCGAGACCAGCACCACGCCACCGCGCAGCCCCTGCACGAACGCCTCCAGCCGCGCCAGCCCGTCGAGGTCGAGGTCGTTGGTCGGCTCGTCGAGCAGCACGATGTCGAAGCGGCTGAGCAGGAGCGCGGCCAACGCCACCCGGGCGGCCTGCCCACCGGAGAGCGTGGTCATCAGGGCGTCGGGGCCGACGTCGAGGCCGAGGTCGGCCAGCACCGGGGCGATCCGGTCCTCGAGGTCGGGCGCCCCGCTCGCCAGCCACCGGTCGAACGCCGCCGCGTAGGCGTCGTCCGCCCCGGGCTCGCCCGAGCCGAGCGCCTCGGCGGCCGACTCCATCGCCGCGGTCGCCTCGGCTGCACCCGTACGGCGCGCGAGGTAGTGCGCGATCGTCTCGCCGGGCACGCGCTCGTGCTCCTGCGGCAGCCAGCCGACGAAGGCGTCCCGGGGCGCGCACTCCACGGAGCCGGCCATCGGCGGCACCGACCCGCTGAGCAGGGACAGGAGCGTCGACTTCCCCGCGCCGTTGGCGCCGACCACGCCGATCACGTCGCCCGGCGCGACGGTGAGGTCGAGGCCCTCGAAGAGCACCCGGTGGCCGTGCCCGCCGGCGAGGTCCTTCGCGACGAGGGTGGCGTTCACGCGGAGGAGCCTACGTCCGCACCGAGGGGGCCGCTCAGGCGCCGTCCTCGACCAGGGTGGTGGCGGGCAGCCAGTCGGCGCCGAGGAGCTGGGCGAGGTCGGCGAGGCCGCTGGTGTCGCCGCCCACCGTGTCGGAGGCCGCGGCGATGCGCTCGACCATGACCTTGCCGACCTGCTCCTCGACCGTGCCCTCGGCGTAGGCGATGTGCCACGGCGAGACCTGGTGGTCGCGGTGGGTGCGACCGGTCACCTGTCGGCCGGCGATGCCCGAGAAGCGGGCCTGGTGGAAGACCCCGACCCGCGGCTCCGTGCTCGCCTGACGGCCCCCGTCCAGGGTCTCTCCGGCGTGCAGGCTGATCGAGGCGACCGTCGTGAACACGCAGACCTTCGCCTGCCCGGTCTGGAACCGGAGCCGCTCGGCCTCGGGGTCGAACCGGTCGCGGCCGTAGATCGTGGCGACCTCGATGCCGCTGTCGCGCAGCCGGTCGGCGATCGGGTCGGCGGCAGTGCCGACGAACTCGACCGAGCACGCCACCTGTCGCTCGGCCTCGACCTGCTGGGCGATCCAGGCCACCGTCGAGTCGACCCGGATCAGCCCGGCCTTCTGCCGGAAGCGCAGCAGCGCGGCCCGCCCCTTGGCGACGTTGCGGCCGCGTCGCGCGATGTCCATCTCGCGGCAGAACTCGCCCCACTCCGCCTCGTACGCCGCTCGCTCCGTGGGCGTGAGCGCCACCGGCATGCCGGAGATGGGCACCGGCCCCCACGGCGCGGCGCGGTGCAACATCGCCGCGGGGCTCGCGTCGTCGAGCCAGCCCCGCACCAGCTCGAGGTCGGCCGCGCGCCGCGCCGGGTCGGCGGTCCACGTCGCGCCGTAGCGTCCCTGCTCCACTCCGACGCCGTGGCGCTCGAGCGCGGCGGCGAAGACGTCGCCGGGTCGGGTCGCCGACGTCCACTCCCGCATCGGCTCGCCGAGCACCTGCGCGTACGCCGGGGCGAGGTAGGGCAGCTCCAGCGGCGTGTGCCCGGGCGTCGCGGTGGTGGCGATGACGAACGGCGCCCGGTCGTGCGCCTTGCCATGACCGGAGATCCGCGCCCAGAGCTTCCACCGCTTCGTCGTGGTGCGCCGCAGGGCGTGGGCCTCGTCGGCGATGATCACGTCCCAGTCGTGGCCCGTGACCTTGTCCAGCCGATCCCACGTGATCACGACCCACTCCAGGCCGCCGTCGCCCAGCGCGGTGATCGTGCGGCACCAGTGGCCGATCGTGATCGCGGCGGGCCGGTCGGCGACGACCAGCACCCGCTTCGCGCCACGCAGGTCGCCGACGGCCTGCGCCCCGAGCACCGCGGAGATCGTCTTGCCGACGCCGGGCTCGTCGGCGAGCAGGAACTGCCGCCCGCCCGCCTCGGCCCGCGCCGCGATCGCGTCGGCCGCCTCGAACTGGATCCGCCGCGGCTCGAGCGTGTCGCTCGGCTCGGGGGCGGGCGTCGGGTCGTCGGGGTTGAGCGTGTTCTCGATGAACCGGCCGAGGGTGTGGGGACCCGGCGCGTAGGGCTCGAGGTGCGCGGGCAGCGCGCGCCCGACGTACAGGTGGGTCTTCACGGCGGGGTGCCACGCGGCGCCGTCGACCTGGGTCCCGTAGGGGACGTCGAGCACCCACACCCGCTCGCCCGGCCCGGCGACCGGCAGCGGCCGCTGCTGCGTACGTGCGCCGCCGCGGCGCGAGGGTGCGCCGCGCCGACGAGCACCGGATCGTCGAGGGCTGGCCACCCCGGGACGCTATCGGGGTCTCCCTCACGAGCAGCC
This sequence comes from Nocardioides sp. Z35_8, assembly GCF_059621125.1. NCBI lineage: Bacteria > Bacillati > Actinomycetota > Actinomycetes > Propionibacteriales > Nocardioidaceae > Nocardioides > Nocardioides sp. Z35_8. The sequence goes on from NZ_JCAQIE010000001.1 coordinate 1,826,975, forward strand.
GCGCCCCGCCCATAGGGTGGCGACGCCCGTCTCGGGGCCCACCTGGACGCCGACCCCGGCGCGTCCTGTCGTCAGTGAAGGAACTCCATGTGCCGAGTGCTCGCCTACATCGGGCCGGAGACGCCGCTCGAGAGCCTGCTGCTCACGCCGTCCAACAGCCTGGTCAACCAGGCCCTCGACCCTGAGCACTACCCGGACCTCCAGCTGGCGGGCTGGGGCTTCGCGGCCTGGAGCGAGCACCTGCTCAACCCGGAGGACCCCTTCCACTACCGCCGGCCCATGGCGGCGTTCTACGACGACAACGCCCCGCACATCGTCCCCAGCCTGCGGGCCAACACGATGCTCGCCCACGTGCGCGCGGCCAGCTATGACTCGGCGGCCGTCATCGTCGACGAGAACTGCCACCCGTTCGCCTTCGACGAGACCCCCTGGGTCATCGCCCAGAACGGCGACCTGCCCCACTGGATGCTCCTGCAGAGGGAGCTGCTGCAGCACTGCGAGGACAGGTACCTCGCGCAGATGCGGGGCACCACGGACACGGAGTTCCTCTACGTGCTGCTGCTCTCGCTGCTCGACGGCGACACCGACAAGGACGTCCAGCGCGCGATCGAGGAGATGGTGGGCCTCATCGCGCAGGCGATGAAGGACCTCGACCTGCCCGCCCTGACCAAGCTGAAGATGGCGCTGGTGTCGCCCCACCGGATCATCGGGGTCAACGTCGGTCTCGGGCACCAGGGCGAGACCCACCCGGCGGGCGACTGGAAGAAGCTGCGGGAGTCCGGCCCGGGCACGGACGACTTCGCCCTGTCGATGCTCCTCGAGCCGATGTACCTGCTCGTCGGCCGCCACGTGCCGCGCGACGACACCGCCTACGACTTCGAGGCGTGCGACGAGGACGAGGCGACGGCCGCCATCTTCGCCTCCGAGGCGCTGACCGAGGACGCCGACGGCTGGTCGCACGTCGAGTTCGGCCAGATCGTGTTCCTCGAGAGGACCGACGGGCGCATCACCCGGACCGTCAACACGCTGTCGGTGTAGGCGGGCCGGTCAGGTGCGTGGGTCAGTCGCCCTTGGGCATGACGATCCACGCGATGACGTACGCGAGCTCGCCCGCGCCCACGAGGCCGAAGATCACGAAGCCGAGGCGGACCAGTCCCCGCGGGATCCCGAACCTGTCTGCCAGGCCGGCGCAGAACTCCAGCGAGCCACCGTCCTTCGCTGGGGCGTACCAATCGTGACGTAGACATGGGCATCCTTCGGCTGGCTGAGGTCGGCGGCGCGGGGCGCAGCCATCCTCGCAGAGGCATCCGGGATGGGGCAGAAGCGACGGCGTGCCCCGGGGGCTTGCCGACAGGCGGCGCATTGACGCGTCGCGGGGGAGGGTGTCTATTGGTGGGGCCGGCTCGGCGGCCTGATGCCAGGGAGCAGACGATGACTGCAGCGACGTACCTCGACGGCAACTTCGCGCCGGTGGCCACTGAGGTGACCGCCACGGATCTGGAGGTCACGGGGGCGGTGCCGCCGGACCTGGCGGGCAGGTACATCCGCACCGGGCCCAACCCGTTCGCAGCGGAGGCCGACACCTACCACTGGTTCGCGGGCGACGGGATGGTGCACGGCGTCGACCTGCACGGCGGCCGGCCACGCTGGTATCGCAACCGCTGGGTGCGCAGTCCCGAGGCCAGCGCGCACCTCGGTGAGTCTCCCGTGCCCCATGCGGACGGCGGGTGGTATCCCGGCTCGGGCAACACCAGCGTGTTCGCCCACGCCGGCCGGATCCTGGCCGTGACCGAGGGGTCGCTGCCCTACGAGCTGACGGGCGAGCTGGAGACGGTCGCCACCCGCAACTTCGGTGGCCCGCTCCCTGGTGGCATCAACGCTCACCCCAAGTTCGACCCGAGCACCGGCGAGATGCACGTGATGACCTACGGCTTCGACGACCCCGCGTTGCGCTATCACGTGATCGACCCTGCCGGGGAGCTCGTCAGGACCGTCGACGTCGACCTGCCGGCTCCGGTCATGCTCCACGACATGGGCCTGACCGCGTCCCGGGTCGTGCTCTTCGACCTGCCTGTGCTCTTCGACCTCGACCTCGCCCTCCAAGGCGTCTCCCTGCCCTTCCGCTGGCGCCCCGACAACGGGGCCCGGGTCGGGCTCCTGCCCCGGGCCGGCGCCGGGTCCGACGTCGTGTGGATCGACGTCGAGCCGTGCTTCGTCTACCACCCCCTCAACGCCTTCGACGACGGTGATCGAGTGATCATCGACCTCGTGGTGCACGACCATGCCTTCGCCGAGGACGGCGAGCCGTTGGCCGATCACCCCCGCCTGGAGCGCTGGACGATCGACCCGCGGGCACGCAGGGTCCTCACCGAGACGATCGACGATCGCGGCACCGAGTTCCCCCGCGGGGACGAACGACTCACGGGCCGTCAGCACCGCTACGGCTACACGATCGGCTCGTCCTCGGTGCGCGACCTGGGCGCCCTGGGCGACGACCCCCGCACCGCTGTGCGCAAGCACGACCTCGTCGGCGGCACCACCGCCGAGCTGGACCTGGGCCCCGGACGCATCTCCAGCGAGATGGCGTTCGTCCCGGCCGGCAGCGCGGCCGGCGAGGACGACGGGTGGCTGATGGGCTACGTGTACGACGCTGCGCGCGGCGCCAGCGATCTGGTGATCCTCGATGCCCACGACTTCGGACCACCGGTGGCCACGGTCCACCTGCCGGTCCGGGTGCCGCAGGGGTTCCACGGCAACTGGATCCCCGACTCCGCCCTCGCCTGAGCGGTCGGACCCGGGTGGCCAACGCGCCGTCCGGTTTCCGCCAGAACCCCGTCGCCTCGCTCGCCAGACTCGGTGCATGCACCGAGTCCTCCCTCTCAAGGTCCACTACTACGGAACGCCCGTCGTCCTGGTCTCGTCCGCCAACCCCGACGGCACCACCAACGTGGCGCCGATGTCCTCTGCCTGGTGGCTGGGGCAGCACGCCGTGTTGGGCCTGGCCGCCTCCTCCCGCACCACGCAGAACATGCTGCGTACAGGGGAGGCGGTCCTCAACCTCGCCTCAGCCGACCTGGTCGGCCACGTCGACCGGCTTGCGCTGCTCAGCGGCTCGCCCGAGCTGTCGCCGCACAAGCGTGACACTGGGTACCGCTACGAGCCGCGCAAGTTCGAGGTCGCCGGGCTGACCCCTGAACCGTCGGATCTGATCGCCCCGGACCGAGTGGTCGAATGCCCGATCCAGCTCGAGTGCCACGTGTCGAGCCACTACCCGATCGACCGGGACTCTCCGGGAGCGCTCGCCATCCACGTCCGGGTGCTGCGCGCCCACGTGGACGATGCCGTACGGCTGCCCGGCAGCGATCACATCGACCCGAAGGCTTGGGACCCACTCATCATGAAGTTCTGTGACTTCTTCGGCGACAGCCAGCCGCTGATTCCCTCGCGGCTCGCAGCGGGCTGGAGGATGCCGGGCCGGCTCGACGATCGGCGCTCGTGCGCCCCAAGCAGCTGACGGACGCTCAACGCCGACGGTGGATGCGGATGATCGGCATCTCAACGCCGCCGGAACTGTTCACGGCGGCGGCGCAAGCGGGGAGACAGTCTCACTGTCTGCGAAGCCGACGTCGAACAGGAAGGGAAGTCGCTGGTCATGGACGATTGAGGTGGTGCGGCGTGCTGTCAGCGACGACCGCGCCCCGCTGGCCCACCGGACGTTCAGGACCCGTCGTGGAGTCATACGTGGTCTGCCTTTCGGACTCGCCGTTGACAGCGGCTCCGAACACCACCAGCAGCACGGTGAACCAGAGCCAGAACATGCTGATCACCACACCGGCCAGCGAGCCGTAGATGGTCCCGTAGGTACCGAGGTTCTGCACGTAGACGAAGAGCGCGACAGAGCCCGCCGCCCACAGCACGGTGGCGCCCACGGCCCCCCACGTCGTCCATCGCCATTGTGGGTCCTTGCGGTCCGGGCCGAACCTGTAGAGGACGGCGAGCGTCGTGCACATCAGCACCGCCATCGCCGGCCACGCCGCCACCGCCGCCACGGCACGGACGTAGCCTGGTGAACTGTCGATGGCCCGGGTCGTCACACCGGCCAGAGCGATCGCGGCGCCCAGGAAGAGCGCACCCCCAAGGACGAACGAGAGACCCAGGACCGTCCGCCGCACAAAGCCCCTGGACTCCGTCTCGTGGTAGGCCACGTTCAACGCGTCGATGAGAGCCACCATCGCGGTGGTGGCTGTCCACAAGGCGAGCCCCAGACCTACGAGACCGCGCACCGTCAGCACCTCCGCCGAAGCGGTCGTGATGCTGGTCAGCTGATCGGTCACCAGGACTTCCACCTGGGGCGGCAGCACCTCCGCAACCCCCGCGAGCTGACTACGGGCCTGCCCAGGCGTGTTGAGTGCACCGTAGACCGACAGCGCCGTCACCAACACGGGCGCGACGGACAACACAGCGAAGAACGCGACACCGGCGCTGAGGAAGGGAAGACGTGCCTGCACTACATGCCCTGCAGCGCGTCGCACGAGTTCGCCCCAGCTCCGGGCCGACAGCCGCCCAGGAGCGACAGCATCGTCCACCTCAGCATTCGGCGATTCCCTCGAGCTCCGCGTCACCGGACCAATCATTCGCCCCACCCACCCGGGTGTCGACGCCTGACGACATACCGACTCGCGGCGGAAGGACGCACCGGGCACGTTCAGTCATAGCCGCGCGGATCCGGATGTTCGTACCCCTCGGCAGGATGAGTAGATGGCTTGGCCTCTCCTCCCGAACGAGCGCGCGGCGCTTGACGCGCTCCGTCGCCTGCGACTGCGAGAGGGCACCCAACAAGCTTTGCACGCCCTCGGGCCGAGGCGGTTATCCGCTGGCGCGCCGGCGCATGGTGTTGCGATCATCGGCGCATGACGACCGACTCCCCTCTTCGCAGGCGCCTGCGCTCGGCGATGTTGGACGCCCGGCGCACCGGGGACAGCGGCACGGTGAGCACCCTGCGCACCGTGTTGTCCGCCCTGGAGAACGCCGAGGCGGTTCCGGTTAGCGCGATGCCTGCCGCCGGGGCGATCGAGCAAGCATCGGTCGGGATTGGCGCGGCGGACGCCCCGCGGCGTGCGCTGAGCGACGACGAGGAGGCTGCTGTACTGGACGCTGAGGTGGCCTCGCTCGCCGAGGCGGCGGCGGTCTACGGCGAGATGGCTCCTAAGCGCGCCGAGGCGGCGCGCGCCGCGCTGGCCGTGCTGTCCGGCCTGCGCTGAGAAGGGCTCAGACCACCAGCTGCGTGGCGACGACTGCGGGCTAGCCGGTCGGCGACCGCCCGCGCCTGGTCCTGCCTCGGAGTGGGTCAAGCGCGAGTAGACCCGCGCCCACGGTCACGCGGATCGCGGCGGAATGGGGCACTCATCGGGGTGCGAACGAGGTGGAGCCAGAATCATCGAGTGCTCTCGATGATTCTGCACAGCGAATGGGGTCGAGCGGGCTCCTTCGGATCCGTCGCCGAGAGCTACGACCACCGGTCGGACTTCCTTCGCCACGCCTCGACACCCCGTTAGGGGACAACGCCACTCATTCCGCGCCAGGAATGACCCCGCGGTCGGGTCACGGCGCGTTGGCCTCGTCAACGAGCTCTTGTGCGATGGCTCGCAGCTTGATGTTCCTGTGTGAGGAGGCACGGACGAGGAAGGCGAAGGCGCGGTCCTCGTTCATCTCGTAGCGAGCCATGAGGATCCCGATGGCCTGGCCGACGACACGGCGCGACTGCAGTCCCTCGTTGAGGCCCGCGCGCTCCTGTGCGTGTCCGAGCGCGATGGCTGCATGGGTGGCGAACAACCCAGCCAGAGCCCGGGCGTCCTCGGTGACCTCGTCGGAGGTCGTGGAGTAGAAGCTGATGCCACCCAAGGTGTCCTCGCCGAGGTAGAGCTTGACCGCCATCTGGGACCGGACACGTGCCTCGAGGGCTTGCGGCACGTACAGGGGCCGTCGCTGCTCGTGTTCGAGGATCGACACACACACCGCGTCGGTGCCGTGCAGCACAGCCGAGCAGGGGCCCTCGCGCAGCGCATACTGCACGGCATTGAGCCGCAGGACGAGGTCGCTGGTGCATGCCTCGGTCTCGATCGCCCCCGCTTCTCCACCGTAGAGATGCCTGCGTGGTCGAACCCCGGCACGGAGTTGCAGGCCACCTCGACGATGGTCTGCATGGTCTCGTCGAGGCTGCGGGGCTTGTAGAGGGTCCGCGCTGCCTCGGCGATGGATTGGGCGAAATCAGATGAGGTAAGCACGGGGACTCTTCGGTGCACTGGAAGTGAGGACACAGAGAGGCGCTCGAACGAGCCCTGCAGACCATCCGTCGGCTCGGACGCGAGTCTGGCGGCCTTGTCGGTGTACTCCGCGAACCGGCTCGCTGCCGCCAACAGCGCACCGGTCCAGGCGCTCGGGCTATCGCGCTCATCTGAGCTCCCCAAGCTGCTCCGTCCGCGACCCGCCAACCTGCCGACCCAGTCGCACGCGCGCCAAAGGCAGCTACGGGCCGTCTGCGACGGACGGGACACCAATGAAGGGTCTGGTGCAGGCGCCGCCGCAAGGTGGCGTCACCCGTCCGCCAGTGCGGGATGACGGCTGGCGCGGCCGGCTCAGTCGTCGAGGTAGAGGCCAACCACGACATGGGCGAGCCTCTGGACGGGGATTCCGGCGCGATGCGCCGCATCGTCGAGCTGGGCGCGGGCGTCTTCGACGGACAAGCCACGTTCGGCGGCGAGCATCCCGGTAGCCGTATCGACGACCGCGGCTTCCCGCAACTGTGTCGGCGCCTGCTCAGCCGCGCGGCGGGTCGCGAACGACAGGTCAGCGTTGGCGACCGCTCCGGGCGCCCACGCGCCGAAGACACCTGCAAGGACCTCATGCTTTCCCGTGAAGGTGTCTTCCGCACGCCCGTACAGGTTGACCGTGGAGATGACCACGTCGCCGTCGACCACGGGGAGCGTCAAGGTGCTCTGCACGCCAGCGGCGGCACTGGCCCGGGCGAAGTGCTGCCACCGCTGCTCGCTCAGCAGCCCGTCAGGCGTGGCGATGCCGTGGCCGAGGTCGACCGCGTCGACGCACGGGCCGCTGGCGACGTACTGAACGGCATCGAGTGTGGCAATGTCCTCATCGGTGGCGATGAGGGTGAACGTCAACCCGTGCTCGCGGAACGCCAGGCTCACTCCGACGAGTCCCGGCGCAACCTGCTCGGCACGGGACACAGTCGTCCGCAGCTGCTGTTCAAGGCTTCCCTCGTCCAGGTAGGACTCAACCTCTTCGAGGGCTTCAAGGGTCTCTGGGATGGGCTCCACGAACCATCAATACCCGAGGCAACGTTGTTACATTCCGATCGAGTCGCGATGCGCCGCGAGGAGCCGCTGCGCGACGAGTCGCAGTTTGAGGTTCTCCTGGTTCGACAAGCGGGTCAGGAATCCGAAGGCGCGAGCGTCGTCTACCTGGAAGCGCTCCATCACCATCCCGACGCCCTGGCCGATCAGCTGACGGTTGGTGACCGCCTCTTCGAGCTGGTCGACTCGCCGGGCGTAGTCCAGCGCAACGGCCGACTGGTGAGCGAAGAGGTCAGCCAGCATCCCGAGGTCCTCGAACGCACCGACCTTGTCGGAGTAGAGGTTCAAGGCGCCATTCGAGTCCGGGGCGTCGAAGAGGCGGATGCCGGCCTGCGCCCGGATCCCAGCTCGCAGTGCGACGGGTGCGTAGCGAGGGAAGCGGTCATCGGCTGCGAGGTGCGAGGCCACGACGTGGACGGTGTCGACCGCGGCCTCGTAGCAAGGGCCCTCCTGCAGCTCGTACTGCGCGGCGTCGACCTCGCACAGGATGTCGTGAGTCGGGGCCACCGTCTCCAAGCGACCGTCCGCGTGCTTGATGGTCAAGCTGCTCCACTGCACGTCCGGCAGGACCTCCACTGCTGCGGCCGTGATGTTCGACAGCGTCTGGTCCAAGTCGCCCGGACGAAGGGCGGCCGCCAGCCGCTTGGAAGCCTCGACAACGCGGTCGTCACTCATCCCGGCAGCGTAGACCAGCCCCAGAACCGGCAGCCGCGCTGACGGTGGGACAGGAGGGGGCGGACGACACGCCCGCGGCGGGAGGTGACTGGACGTAGCAGACGTGCGCCTGAACGTCGGCGCGGGCTCGGGCGGGCGCTGACTCGCGGCGGAAGGACGCACCGGGCACGTTCAGTCATCGCCGCGCGGATCCGGATGTTCGTACCCCTCGGCAGGATGAGTAGATGGCTTGGCCTCTCCTCCCGAACGAGCGCGCGGCGCCTGACGCGCTCCGTCGCCTGCGACTACGAGAGGGCACCCAACAAGCTCTGCACGCCCTCGGGCCGAGGCGGTTATCCGCTGGCGCGCCGGCGCATGGTGTTGCGAACATCGGCGCATGACGACCGACTCCCCTCTTCGCAGGCGCCTGCGCTCGGCGATGTTGGACGCCCGGCGCACCGGGGACAGCGGCACGGTGAGCACCCTGCGCACCGTGTTGTCCGCCCTGGAGAACGCCGAGGCGGTTCCGGTTAGCGCGATGCCTGCCGCCGGAGCGATCGAGCAAGCATCGGTCGGGATTGGCGCGGCGGACGCCCCGCGGCGTGCGCTGAGCGACGACGAGGAGGCTGCTGTACTGGACGCTGAGGTGGCCTCGCTCGCCGAGGCGGCGGCGGTCTACGGCGAGATGGCTCCTAAGCGCGCCGAGGCGGCGCGCGCCGCGCTGGCCGTGCTGTCCGGCCTGCGCTGAGAAGGGCTCAGACCACCAGCTGCGTGGCGACGACTGCGGGCTAGCCGGTCGGCGACCGCCCGCGCCTGGTCCTGCCTCGGAGTGGGTCAAGCGCGAGTAGACCCGCGCCCACGGTCACGCGGATCGCGGCGGATAGACGCAGTCGTCACAGTCCGTCGAGACCTCGCAGAGAGGACGACTGCGTAAGTACGCTGCTCCTCGTGGCGGTTGATCAGGGCGACTACTTCGAGTTGACCATGAGTGACTTGCGCGCGGTTGCGGGATTCGCTGCCTCAGGCGCTCAGCAGGTTGTGGGCATCTTTGAGGAAGCAGCGCCAACCGACCGCCGCCCGCGAGCTGCTATTGACGCTGCCTGGGAGTTCGCCAACGGCGCAAGGCGGTCCAAGCTGCAGCGATCAACGGCCTTCGACGCCCACCGAGCAGCTTGAAAGACGTTGCCGCAGTCGCGGCCAAACACGCGGCGCACGCGGCGGGCGACGCGGCGGGTTCCGCCTATCTGCATCCGTTCGCCAAGGCTGACCAGGTAGGCCACATCTTGCGCGCGGATGCTCACGCCGCCTGTGCGCTGGAGCTTCTGACTGGCGACCCCGGCGTCGGCCTGCAACACGTAGGCCATGCAACCGATCGGGCGACACCGTTGGTGGTCGAGGTGCTGCGGCGCTATCCGCCGGCGGCGGTCGGACCGAGCCGGGTCAGCATCCTCATGAAGGCGTTGGACAACTCACTACGAGCGCGATGATCTCGGCGGTACGACTCGAGACGCCGACAGGCGGCGGAATGCCCCAGCGCAACCCCCGCATCACCGGCCACCCACTGTCGGACCCTCCTGATTGAGTAGTGGCATGCACCTGACCACCGCTCTCGACGAGTTGACCGAGGCCGAGCTCCTCGATCACGCCGACGAGGTCGCGCGCATGCAGCGCGAGTGCGAGACGCAGGTGCTCCGGATCGCGCTGCAGGTGGCGATCCTGCACGCCCCCGACAGGATCGACCCCGCGGTCGGCTCACTGCCCGGGCGCGAGCGGATCAGGCGGTTCGGGGGCGTGGGGACGCCGGACGTGTCCGAGTTCGCGGCTGCGGCGCTGGGGGCGCGGATAGGCATCTCGACGGGCTCGGCGCACTCCCTGATGGCCGACGCGCTCGATCTGGTGATCCGGCTCCCACAGTTCTGGCGGCGCGTCGAGGCGCTCGAGGTGAAGGCGTCCTACGCCCGCTTCGTCGCGCGGCGCACGCGCGACCTGACGGTCGAGCAGGCGTCCTACGTCGACGAGCGCGCCGCCGAGTCCGCGGACGGGCGCATCCCGTGGTCCCGCTTCGAGGACCTGGTCACGGGTCTCGTCGTCGCCAGCGACCCCGAGGCGGCCCAGCGCGAGGAGCGGGCCAACGCCGCGCGCCAGGTCGCGCGTCCCACCCGCTCCACCGAGAGCGGCATGCGAGGCTTCTTCGTCCGCGCGCCGTTCCCCGTCGTCGCGCTGCTCGACGCCCGGGTGCAGTGGATCGCCGACATCCTGGAGGCCCTCGGCGACACCGACGACCTGGAGGCCAGGCGCGTCAAGGCGATCGCCGTCCTGGCCACTCCGCACGAGGCCGTCGCCCTCATCGAGGCCTTCGTCGCGTGGCGCGACCGTCCTGAGTGCCCGGCCGACGACCGGCACGGCCACGGGCGCACCGGCGATCGTCCCGCGGTCGACTGGTCGAGGCTCCTGCCGACCGTCACCCTCCACGTGCACACCTACGCCGGCCCCGAGCCGACCCGCACCGCCCGCGTCGAGGGCCACGGGCCGGTCACCGAGGAGTGGGTCCGTCGCCACCTCGGCCCACACGCCCGCTTCACCGTCAAGCCGGCCCTCGACCTCGCCGGCCAGGCGCCCGTCGACGCCTACGAGATCCCCGACCGACATCGCCAGGCCGTGCATCTCATGACGCCGGCCGACACCTTCCCGTGGGGAGTCAGCACCTCCCGCACCCAGCAGATCGACCACACCGTGCCCTTCCGGCGAGCAGGGCCACCGGGGCAGTCGAGCGTGGGCAACTACGGACCCATGACCGGCTTCCACCACCGCATCAAGACCCACGGCGGGTGGCAGGTGCGGCAACCGTTCCCGGGCCTCTACGTGTGGCGCGACCCGCACGGGGCGACCTACCTCGTCGACCACAGCGGCACGCGACGGGTGCCGGCCGGGAGCAGCCGCAGCCCTGCCGAGGAGCAGCTCGCGCGAGCGCTCTTCACGTTGGCGGCATGACGCGGGTCAGCGTCGGGGCTCGTAGACCCGCAGGGTGTCGCCGTCGTGCTCCTCGGACCGCCCGGCGTCGACGTAGGTGATCGAGCCCCCGCCCACGTCCTCGACGGACACCGGCTCGCCCAGGACGGGGCAGGAGGCGACCTGCCCGTCCGCGGGGCCGCCACGCAGGATCACCTTCGGAGCGCTCATGCGCCGACCCTAGGCGACCCCGGCCGACGCAGGGCGAGGGGCAGCGTCGCCACCGCGATCGCGCCCGCGACCAGCAGGGCGGTCGTGAACGACGTGAGCTCGGCGATCACGCCGACGGCCACCGAGCCCAGCGCCGTCCCCGCGTCGAAGCCGACGTTCCACACCGCGCTGGCGAGGTGGTGGTGGCGGCGCGAGACGGCGGTGAACGACATCAGCAGGGTCAGGTTCTGCAGGCCGCCGTAGGACAGGCCTACCAGCAGCATCGCGACCAGGAACGAGCCGACCCGCGCGCCGTCGGAGTCCGCGACCGACCACGCCACGAGCGCCATGCCGACCCCGGTGAGGGGCACCAACGGCACGAGCAGGCGGTGGACCCCGTGACGGTCCGCGAGCACGCCGATCCGCCAGCGGCTGAGGGCGCTCGCGAGCCCCATCAGGAGGAGACCGCCCGCCGCGACCGACGGGCGGTCGACCATCTGGGGCGTGAACGTCACCAGTGCGCCACCCGCCAGGGTCACCGTGAGGAGCAGCAGCATCGGGCGCAGCAGCCGGACGTACGCCGCGGACGCCGGGTCGTGCGGATCGGGGGACTCCGCCGCCGGGTGCGGCTCCTGGGTGTCGGGGCGCAGGACCGAGGCGAGCCGCAGCGCCGCCGGGATCCCGGCGACGGGGAGGGCGCTCACGACGAACGCCACCCAATAGCCGAGGCTCTCCGCGATCCACGGCCCGGCCGGCAGGAGCACCAGGTTGGGCGCCGCGACGGCGAGGCCGTAGGCGCCGATCGCCTCGCCGCGGCGCCGGGCGCCCACCAGGCCCGCGACGGCCGCGCTGCCGGTGACGGTCAGGACGCCGAAGCCCACGCCTCGCACCGCCGACACGGCGAGGACCACGCCGAGGTCGTCGCTCAGCGTCAGCAGCACGCCGGGGACGCCCAGCAGCAGCAGTCCCGCGGTGAGCACCGGCGCCCAGCCGAGGGTGCGCAGCGCGCGGGGGACGAAGAGCTGGGTGAGCACGGTGAAGAGCAGGAGCACGCCGTTGACGAGCCCGGCCCCGGCGGTGCCCGCCCCGCCCTCGACCGCCCACAGCGGCGCGACCGTCAGCAGGATCGCGTAGCCGGAGAACCCGGCGCACGACATCGCCATCAGCGGCGCCATGCCCGGCTGCCGCCAGATCGGGCCCCCAGCGCTCACGGCCCGGAGTCTAACGACGGCGCGGGCGACGACCTCGGCCCTAGTGTGGCCGGGTGAACGAGGAGCACCCGTCGCGTACGCCCGTCGACCCCGCCGCGCAGGCGGGGACGCGGTTGACTGGAGTGAGACTCCAGATCACTCGCGGAAGAGAAGCCGACATGACCCAGACCGCCGCCCCGAGCAGCGAGACCCCGCACGACGCCCCCTCCGAGCCGTGGGACGTCGTGGTGGTCGGCGCCGGCCCCGGTGGCCTGACATGCGCGGCCTACCTCGCGGCCAACGGCAAGCGGGTGCTGGTCCTCGAGGCCAACCAGGTCGTCGGCGGGAGCACGCAGGTCTTCCGCCGCGCGGGCAACAAGTTCGAGTTCGACGTGGGCACCCACTACGTCGGCGAGTGCGGTCCCGGCGGCCGGATGCAGACCGCGCTGTCCGGGCTGGCCCTGACCGAGCGCATCACGTGGCTGCGGCAGCGCCCCGAGGGCCACTGCCAGATCATGATCCCCGGCACGACGTTCCAGACGCCGACCGGCTGGGACACCTACCTCGAGCGTCTCCTCGCGGCGTTCCCCGACGAGGAGGCCGGCCTGCGCCGGTGCGTGCGGGTGATGCGGATCGTCGCGGCGGGCGAGGAGCCCCGCATGCGTCCGTGGATGCTGTTGCGCTGGGGCGTACGCCCGATCACGACGCTGATGGACGCGTGCGGGCTCAGCGCCGACGCGCAGGCGGTGATCCTCGCGGAGAACGGCGACTACACGTGGCCCCCGCACCGGACGCCCACCGCGATGCACGCCGGCTTCCTCCACCACTACCTGCAGGCCGGCGCCTACTACCCGCGCGGGGGCGGCCAGGTCATCGGCGCCCACCTCACCGACGTCGTGCAGTCGCACGGCGGCCGGGTGCGCACCAAGGCCCGGGTCGAGCAGATCCTCATCGAGGACGGACGCGCCGTGGGAGTGCGGCTCCGCGGCGGCGAGGTGATCCGCTCCGAGGTCGTCGTCTCGGCCGCGGACTACAAGAAGACGTGGACCGAGCTGGTCGGCGACGCCCACCTGACCCGCCGGCTGCGGCGCCGGCTGGAGGACCTCGAGATGACCCTGCCGATGTTCGCGGTCTACGTCGCGCTCGACGTCGACCTGCGCGAGCGCGGCACGCCGCCGCTCGCCTGGGTGTGGCCGACCAACGACGTCGACGGCTACTACCGCGAGGTCGCGGCCGGCCGCTGCCCGGAGCTGATGCCGGTGGGCATCAGCTGCCCGACCGCCAAGGACCCCGAGGGCACGCACTCCGCGCCGCCCGGCTACTCGACGCTCGAGCTGGTGAGCTGGGCGCCGAAGGACCACGCGTTCTGGAACGTCGACACCGACCCGGGCGACGGCGACGGCTACGGCCGCGACGAGCGCTACCGGCAGCTCAAGGACGAGCTCACCCAGCGGGTGCTGGACACCGCCGAGCTGATGATCCCCGACCTCCGCGAGCGGATGGTCTTCTGCGAGGCCTCCACGCCGATCACCCAGGAGCGCTTCACCCTCACCAGCGACGGCTCCTGCTACGGCATCGCGCCGCTCCTGCGCAACCTCGGCCCGTTCCGGCCGCGGGTCACGACCCACATCCCAGGGCTCTTCCTCGCCGGGGGCAGCACCCAGCACATGTTCGGCATCAACGCCACGATCTGGGGCGGGATGGGCACCGCCGGGACCATCCTGGGGCGCGACCTGGTCGAGGAGGTGCGCGACGGGGCCGTCTTCGTCGACGAGGCGCGCCTGACCGAGATCACGGACGACTTCGACCCGCTGCTCGCCTCCAAGCCGGGGTCGGCGATCCGGCGGCCCGCGCGCCGCCGTCCCCGGGCCACGGCCTGACCGGCTCGGGGACACAGCCGGGCTCGCTCCCGGTCGTACGCTCGGCCGCGTGAGTGTGGGTCGTGTGGTCGTCGTCGGCGCCGGCCTGTCCGGCGTGGCCTGCGCCCGCGAGCTGCGGTCGGCGGGCCTGGACACCACGGTGGTCGACCGTGGCCGGGTGCCCGGCGGCCGGATGGCCGCGCGGCGGTTGTGGGACCGGCCCGTCGACCTCGGGGCGTCCTACCTCACCGTCAGCGACCCGGGCTTCGCCGCCGTCGTCGACGACTGGGCGGCGCGCGGCCTGGCGCGCGAGTGGACCGACACCCTCTCCGTCCTCGGCGACGGCGACCCCGCGGAGACGGTCGGCCCGATGCGCTGGGGGGGCGGCCCACGGCCTGCGCTCGCTGGTCGAGGACCTCGCGCGCGGCCTCGACGTCCACCGGCGAGACGTCACGACCCTCGACGAGGCCGACGCGGCGGACGCCGTCGTCCTGGCCATGCCCGACCCGCAGGCCCGGCGACTGGTGGGCGACCACCCGGTGGCCGAGGCCCTGACCCGGGAATGGGAGCCGGTCGTCGCGGTGGCCGCCCGGTGGCTGCGGCGCACCTGGGACGACGCGAGCCCGGGCGGTCGCTTCGAGGGCGCGTTCGTCAACGGCCACCCCGATGTCGGCTGGATCGCCGACGACGGCCGGCGTCGCGGTGACGACGCCCCCGTGCTCGTCGCCCACTCGACGCCCGAGCGCGCCGCGCGGCACCTCGACGACCCGGCGGCGGCCGCCCCGGCCGTCGTGGGTGCGGTCCGCCGACTGGTCGGTGCGGCCGAGCCCGACGACGTGCACGTCCACCGCTGGACCTTCGCCCGTCCGGTGGGACGCCGCGACGACCCCTTCGCCCTGGTCGAGGGGGCGCGGCTGGTCGGCGTCTGCGGCGACGGGTGGGGGCAGCGGCCGCGGGTCGAGGCCGCCTGGCTCTCGGGCGTACGCCTGGGGCGGGCGCTGGCCGAGCGGCTCGGGTGAGGGCCGCGTCACCTGGGGCGGAAGCCCGAGCACATGATCCGCAGGTGCTCGATCGCGTCGCCTCCGCGGTAGTAGGCCTGCTGCTCGGCGACGTACGAGCCGCCGGGGTTGGTCAGGTCGAGGCGGTAGCCCACGTGCGAGGTGTCGGCCACGTCCTCGCGCTCGGAGACGTCGACCACCCGCTCGATCTCGTCGGGCGGCTCGAACCACGACCCGAAGAGGATCTCCACGACGGCGTCGGGGCCGGTGCCCTCCCACAGCCGCCCGGGCGTGAGGCCCTTGAAGTCCACGTCGTCGGCGAGCACGGCGCGCAGCGCGGCCTCGTCCTTGGCGGCGATGGCGCTCGCCAGCCGTGCTCCCAGGGTCCCGCTCACGGCGCCCAGTGTGCTCCCGTGGGTCAGCGCGAGTCCAGCGTCGTGAGGTCGCGCTCGGCGTACGAGCGGTGCTCCCACTCCTCGCGGACCACCACCCGCAGGCAGTCGGCGACCGTCAGCGAGTCGGCGTCCCGCAGGAAGGGCGTGGCGGAGGAGACCGCTCGCTCGAGGCCCTCCTCGGTCAGGTCGTCGAGGACCGCGCCCACGGTGGCCCGCCGCTGCGCGCGCACCTCGAGCACCTCGTCGAGCCCCGGGCGCGCGTCGCGGTCCCACGGGACGCCGTCGTGCTCGGGCGCCTCGTCCCACGGCAGGTCGAGCGGGTGCCACGGCGCCGGGTCGGCCAGCACGACGCCCCCGACCCAGCAGGCGTGCGCGAACCCGAGGTGGCGCAGGGTCTGGACGAAGGACCACTCGCCGTCCACCTGCTCGTGCAGCGCCTCCGGCGGCAGGGCTCGGGCCCGGTCGACCGTCTCCGCCCACAGGCGGTCCAGTGTCTCGAAGGCGGTGCGGAGGCCTGCCACGTCCGTGGGCCGCATCAGCGCGCGCTCGGGCGTGCGCCGGTCGAGCTCGGCCTCGACGAGCGGCACGACGTCGACGCCGTTGACCAGCACCCGCCCGAGCTCGCCGGAGATCTCGAGGTGCGGGGCCTCGACGCCGGTCATCCGGACCCCGTCGAGGTAGGCCGCGCGCACGCGGGTGCCGCTGAGGTCGACGTCGCGCAGGTCCATCCCGGTCAGGTCCGCCTCGCGGAAGACCGCGCCGGAGAGATTGACGCGCTGGAACGTGGAGCCGCCCAGGTCCTGCTCGGTGAAGTCGGTCATGCCCAGCAGGCTAGAAGGCGTTGCGGACGATCCGCGACCGGTTCGATGATGGGGCGATGACCGCCGCACCCCGCACGCCCGGCACCGTCGCGGTCCCCGGCGCCGTCCTGTCGTTCGACGTCGTCGGCGACCTCGCCGACGCCACCCCCGACACCCCGCCCCTGGTGCTGGCCGGGTCGCCGATGGACAGCACGGGGTTCGGCAGCCTCGCGTCCCGGCTCGACGGTCGGGTCCTCGTGCTCACCGATCCGCGCAACACCGGACGGAGCACCCCCGACGACGCCACGGCGGCGGTGACGCCCCAGCAGCACGCCGAGGACCTGCACGCGCTCGTCGCCGCGCTCGGGGTGGGGCAGGTGGACGTGTTCGCCAGCTCCGGCGCGGCGGTCAACCTCCTCCACCTGCTCGCCGCGCACCCCGACGACGTACGCATCCTGGTGGCCCACGAGCCGCCGATGGCCGGGCTGCTGCCCGACGCCGACGCGATCGCCCGGGCCTGCGACGACATGGTGGCGACCTACGACGCCTCGGGCCAGGGGCCGGCGATGGCGCGGTTCATCGGGCTGGTGACGCACCGCGGCGAGGTCACCGGCGACGAGCCGGCGCCGGACCCGGCGATGTTCGGCCTGCCGACCGAGGACGACGGCTCACGCGACGACCCGCTGATGGCCAACGTGCGTGGTGGAGCAGTCATCTCGGTGCCGGACCTCGACGCCGTGCGCGCCGCGCCGACCCGCGTGGTCGTCGGCGTGGGGGAGGAGTCCGGCGGTCCCGACGACGGCGAGATCGCGGGACGGGCCGCCCACGCCGTCGCGCGAGCGCTCGGGCAGGAGCCGGTGATGTTCCCCGGCGGGCACAACGGCTTCCTCGGTGGCGAGTTCGGCCAGACCGGCGCCCCGGACGAGTTCGCCGCGCGGTTGCGCGAGGTGCTCGCTACCAGGTGAGCTCGATCTCGACCTCGTTGTCCTCGCCGAGCTCGACCTCGACCTTGAGCTTGACCTCGTCGGGCACCGAGACGGTGACCTTGCCGCCGTCGCGCAGGAACTCGACGGAGTTGTGCTTGGCCAGCGAGTCGGCGAGCGCGTGCAGCCGGGTGGCCGCCTCCTCGCGGGTCATGGTGCGGGTCTCGTCCATCTCGAAGAGGTCCATGGCGGTGAACCTATCGGGTGGCTACAACCCGAGCATCCGCCCGATGATCTCCTTCTGGATCTCGGTCGTGCCGCCGTAGATCGTCTGGATCCGCGAGTCCGTGTAGGCCTTGGAGATGGGGTACTCGTCCATGTAGCCGTAGCCGCCGTGCAGCTGCACCCCGGCGTCGACGACGCGCTTCTGCAGCTCGGTGGTCCACCACTTCGCCATCGACGCGAGCGCGGTGTCCACCTCGCCGGCGTTGAGCCGCAGCACGCAGTCGTTGATGAAGACCCGCGCGATGTGCGCCTCGGTGGCCATCTCGGCGAGCACGAAGCGGTTGTGCTGGAACTTCCCGATGGGCTTGCCGAACGCCTCGCGCTCCTTGGCGTAGGCCAGGCACAGGTCGAGCACGTGCTCGACCGCGGCGACGGCGATGCAGCCGATCGAGACGCGCTCCTGGGGCAGGTTCTCCATCAGCGAGACGAACCCCGTTCCCTCCGCGCCGAGCAGGTTGGCCTTGGGCACGCGGACGTCGGCGAAGGACAGCTCCGCGGTGTCCTGGGCGTGCAGCCCCATCTTGGCCAGGTTGCGTCCGCGCTCGAAGCCCTCCATGCCGCGCTCGACGACCAGCAGCGAGATGCCCTGGTGGCCGGCGTCGGGGTCGGTGCGGCAGACCACCACGACGAGGTCGGCCAGGATGCCGTTGGAGATGAACGTCTTCGACCCGTTGAGGACGTAGTGGTCACCGGCGTCGACCGCGGTCGTGCGGATGCCCTGGAGGTCGGACCCGGCGCCCGGCTCGGTCATCGCGATGGCGGTGACGAGGTCGCCGGAGACACAGCCCGGGAGCCACCGCCGCTTCTGCTCCTCGGTCCCCAGCGACGAGATGTAGGGGACGATGATGTCGGTGTGCACCGCGAAGCCGGGCCCGGTGGCGCCGGCGCGCGCGGCCTCCTCGGCGAGCACCATGTTGTAGCGGAAGTCCTTGATGCCCGGCCCGCCGTAGGCCTCGTCGACGTCGAAGCAGAGCAGGCCGCGCTCCCCGGCCCGGCGCCACACCTCGCGGTCGACGATGCCGGCCTCCTCCCACGCGGTGTGGTGCGGCACCACCTCCTTGTCGAAGAAGGCGCGCGCGACGGCGCGGAAGTCCTCGTGCTCCTGCTCGAGGATGGTGGGGCGCTCAGGCATGTGTTCCTCTCGGTGAGGGTGCGGGCCGTTCGGCTCAGGACACCCATTCCTTCACCTGCGCCACGGTGGCGGCAGGGTCCTCGCTGACGGGCGTGATGTTGAGGTCGGTGACGCCGGCCTCGCGGAACGCCTCGATCCGCTCCTTGACGTACGACGCCGGGCCGACGAGGTTGGCGGCCTCGAGCCACTCGGTCGGCACCAGCGCCTCGGCCTCCCGCTTCTTGCCGGAGAGGTAGAGCTCCTGGATCTGCTCGGCCTCCCGCTCGTAGCCGTAGGCGCGCGCGACGTCGTTGTAGAAGTTCTTGCCCTTGGCGCCCATGCCGCCGACGTAGAGCGCGAAGATCGGGCGCGCGAAGTCGAGGAGCGAGGTGGTGTCGGGACCCTCGCCGATGGAGACCATGCCCCCGGCCATCACCTGCAGCGGGCCCAGGCCGGGCTGGCGCTTCGCGGCGCCCGCCGCCAGGGCGTCGCCCCACACGCGGTGCGCCTTCTCGGGGTGGAAGAGGTGGGGGATCCAGCCGTCGGCGATCGCGGCGGTCTGCTCGACGTTCTTCGGGCCCAGCGCGGCGATCCAGATCGGGACGGTGTCGCGCTCGGGACGGTTGAGCAGCTTGAGCGGCTTGCCGAGGCCGGTGACGGCGCCGTGCTCCTTGTCGAGCGGCAGGTGGAACTCCCCGGCGGCCGACAGCGGCTCGCGCCTCAGGCCGCTGCGGATGATCTCGACGACCTCGGCGGTGCGCGCCATCGGCCGGCTGTAGGGCACGCCGTGGAAGCCCTCGACCACCTGCGGACCGCTCACGCCGAGGCCCAGGATCGCCCGACCCTGGCTGACGTTGTCGAGCCCGGCGGCGGTCTGGAGCAGGGCGCCGGGCGTGCGGGAGTAGATGTTGAGGATGCCCGAGCCGATCCGGACGGTCTCCGTCTTCGCGGCCAGGTAGCCCATCAGCGTGGGGGAGTCGAAGCCGTAGGCCTCCGCGACCCACACGCTGTCGAGGCCGGCCCGCTCGAGCGCGACGACCTCGTCGGCCGCCGTGCGGGGGTTGCCGTCGTACATCAGCAGGGAGGCGAGGCGCATGCAGCAATCGTGACAGTGCCGCTGTCACGATGGCAAGGGTCGCCGCGTGGTGCTCAGCGGCCCAGGTCGGGCACCACCTCGGCACCGGGGAGGCCGGCGAGCGCGGGCCCGGGCACCAGCAGCTTGGAGCGGCGTACGCCGCTGCCGATCACCACGACCGGCTCGGCGAGCAGCGCCTCGTGCACCAGCACGCGCCACCCGGACGGGAGCCCGACCGGGGTGATGCCGCCGCGCTCCATGCCGGTCTCGGCCACCGCGCGCTCCATGGGGAGGAACGACGCCTTGCGCACGTCGAGCATCCGGCGCACGAGCGTGTTGACGTCGGCCCGCGTGTCGGCACGCACCACGCACGCCGCGACCCGCTCCTCGCCGGCCCGCGAGCCCGCCACGACGACGCAGTTGCCGCTGGCGGTCATCGCGATGCCGTAGGCCTCGCTCATCGCGGCGGTGTCGGCGAGATCGGGGGCGATCTCGACGACCGCCACGTCGGCGGCGCCCGGCCACGAGGCGAGCGCCGCGGCGACGGGCGGCGCGAGCAGCTCGGGGTGCTCGGTGGCCGGCAGGGACGTCAGGGAGGGGAGGCTGGGGAGCGTCACGGGGTCATCATCCGCCATTCATCCCAACGCCATCTCGGCACCACCGCCGGGTCGCCCGCGGCGGGCACGGTGGTGCCGTGACGGTGACTCGCGAGGCCCCCCGGGCCAGGACGGTCTCGACCTCGTCGTTGGTCGCGACCCCTGCCGTGGTTGCGCACCGCGGCGCCAGCGGGCACCGTCCCGAGCACACGCTCGGCGCCTATCGCACGGCCATCCGGATGGGCGTCGACGACATCGAGATCGACCTCGTCGCCACCCGCGACGGGGTGCTCGTGGCGCGCCACGACCTGGACCTGGGGGCGACCACCGACGTGGCCGACCACCCCCGGCTGGCGCACCTGCGCCGCACCCGCAGCATCGACGGGGTCGACCAGCGGGCCTGGTTCGTCCAGGACCTCACGCTGGCCGAGGTCACGACGCTCGCCGCCCGTGAGCGGATGCCCGCCACCCGCCCGGCCAGCGCGGCGTACGACGGGACGGAGGGGGTGCCGAGCCTCACCGAGGTGCTGGCGATGGCCGGTGCGGAGTCGGCCAGGCGGGGTCGGCCCGTCGGGCTGATGCTCGAGCTCAAGCACGCCGCCCACCACGACGCGGCGGGGCTGCCGCTCGAGGTGCCGCTCCTGCGCGGCCTCGCCCGGCACGGCCTCGACGACCCCTGGGCGCGGGTGACGCTGATGTCCTTCGAGTCGCCCGTCCTGCGACGCCTGACCCGCCTGACCCGGCTCCCGTTGGTGCAGCTGCTGGCGCCGGGGCACCTGCCGCCGCCGGAGGAGCTCGACAAGATCGACGAGTACGCCGACGGAGTCGGCGCGCACACCTCCCTGGTGCTCCCGCGCGACGGCGGGGGAGCGATCGGCGCGCCGTCCACGCTCGTGCGCGATGCCCACCGGCGCGGGCTGACGGTCCACGCGTGGACCGTGCGCGCGGAGAACCGCTTCCTGCCCACCAACCTCCGCCGCGGTCATGCCCGCGACGCACCCGGTGACATGGCAGCCGAGGTGCGGGCGGTGCTCGCTGCCGGGGTCGACGGCGTGATCACCGACCACCCCCAGGAGGCGCTGGCCGTGGTGCGGGAGGTGCAAGGCAACGCCTCGCACCGGCGTACGCTCGCCCCGTGACCCACGCCGGCGCCCCCTCGACCCCGCTCCTCGAGCGCATCCGCGCATCGGTGATCGGCGACGACCAGGTGATGCACGGCCCCTACGGACCCCGGCGCGTCACCTACGCCGACTACACCGCGTCGGGTCGCAGCCTGAGCTTCATCGAGGACTTCATCCGCACCGAGGTGCTGCCGGCCTACGCCAACACCCACACCGAGGCGAGCGGCACCGGCCTCCAGACGACCCGGCTGCGCGAGGACGCGCGGCGGATCATCCGCGACGCCGTCGGTGGCGACGAGGAGACGGTCGTCGTCTTCTGCGGGTCCGGCAGCACCGCGGCCATCGACAAGATGATCGGCATCCTCGGCCTCCGCGTGCCCTCCACCCTCGAGGACCGCTACGCCCTCAGCGACGCGATCCCCGCAGACGAGCGCCCGGTGGTCTTCCTCGGCCCGTTCGAGCACCACTCCAACGAGGTGAGCTGGCGCGAGACCATCGCCGACGTCGTCACCATCCACGAGGACGCCGACGGCCGGGTCTCGCTCGACCACCTCCGCGAGGAGCTCGAGCGTCACGCCGACCGGCCGCTCAAGATCGGCTCGTTCTCGGCGGCCTCCAACGTGACGGGCATCGTCACCGACACCGAGGGCGTCGCCGACCTGCTGCACGAGCACGGCGCGCTGAGCTTCTGGGACTTCGCCGCGTGCGCGCCCTACGTCGACATCGAGATGTACGGGCCGGGCAGCTCGCACAAGGACGCGATCTTCCTCAGCCCGCACAAGTTCATCGGCGGCCCCGGCACCCCCGGGGTCCTCGTCGTGCGGCGCGAGCTCATGGCCAACCGGGTGCCGGTGGTGCCCGGCGGCGGCACGGTGATGTACGTCAACACCTCCGAGCACCGCTACCTCGACGACCCGGCGCACCGGGAGGAGGGCGGCACCCCGGCGATCGTGGAGTCCATCCGCGCCGGCCTGGTCTTCCAGCTCAAGCAGGCCGTCGGGGTGGAGACGATCCAGCAGCACGAGGAGGAGCTGCTCGGGCGCGCAGTGGAGGCGTGGGTCGCCGAGCCGACCATCCAGATCCTCGGCAACCTGGACTCCCAGCGGCTCTCGATCGTCTCCTTCGTCATCAAGGCGCCCGACGGCGCCTACCTGCACCACAACTTCGTCGTCGCGCTCCTCAACGACCTGTTCGGCATCCAGACGCGCGGCGGCTGCTCGTGCGCCGGCCCCTACGGGCACCGCCTGCTCGACATCGACCTCGACCGCAGCCACCGCTTCGAGGCCCAGATCGCCGGCGGGTGCGAGGGCATCAAGCCGGGCTGGGTGCGGGTCAACTTCAACTACTTCCTCGACGAGGAGGTCTTCACCTACGTCGTGGAGGCGGTGCGGCTCGTCGCCCGCGAGGGCTGGCGGCTGCTCGGCGACTACCGGTTCGACCCCCTCACCGGCCTGTGGCACCACCGCACCGGCCCGGTCGAGCCGCCGCTGCGCCTGACCGACGTGACCTACGGCCCCGACGGCACGATGACCTGGCCGACGCACCCGCAGACGGCCCCCGTCTCGGTGCTCCGTGAGCACCTCGACGAGGGCCGCGCGATCATGGCCGCCGCGTCGCCGCCCGACTGGTCCGACACCGCCCACCTCGACGAGGACTTCGACGCCCTCAGGTGGTTCGCGCTGCCCGCCTGCTCCCTGGGCTAGGCATCACGGCTGGGAGCGCGCCGGCCCTCGCCCGGTGGGCCAGACGGTGGCGGCGAGCCCGGCGGCGCCGGCCACGAGCCACGGCATCGGCATCAGCCAGCGCAGCTGGTGGGTCTCCACCACGTCGCCCTGCAGGAGCGCCCACACCACCACCATGCCGGCGAAGGCGACGCCCATCACGAGCTGGCCGACGTTGACCGGGTGCAGGCCCGTCGCGCGGGCGGGTGCGTCGAGAGGGCCGGTCATCGGCTCGTCGTACGCCGTCGGCCAGGCGTCCGGCCCGGCGGTGGCGTCCACCGGGGCGCCGGTGTCGTAGGAGAACGCGTCGAGTCCCGCGGGGCGGAGCTCGTCGTTCCGGTGGTCGTTCTGGTTCTCGTTGTCGCTCATGGCAGTGCTCCTCAGGCCGCTTCGCGGACGACGACCTCGCCGCCGACCAGGTCGATGGTGATGGACATGTCGGGGACGCCGTCGCCGCCGTCGACGAAGCCCTCCTGGCTGATGGCGAAGCCCCCGCTGCGCTGGCCGAAGACCACGGCGCTGCCACCGACCACCTCGGCCCGGACGTCGACGTCCATCCCCTCGGGCACGATCACGTCGACCTGCCCGCCGACCGCGTCGATCGCGACGTCGCGGCCGTCGAGCCCGTCGACGTCGGAGACCCCGGAGAGGTCGAGCGTGAACCGGCCGCCCCCGAAGTCGTACGTGTCCTCGACGCCCGCGGCGGTGGTCGGGGCGAGGTAGCGGTTCTCGTCACCGATGGTGCTGTTGACGGTCGTCACGGCGGTGGTGATCGCCGCCACCAGGCCCAGCAGGATCAGGCCTCCGGCGCGACCCCAGAACGAGCCGAGCACCAGCATCACGGCGGTGATGCCGAGCGCCAGCGCCGGGTAGGCGCTGTCCGCGACCGTCACGCCGGCGACGTCGACCACGCCGAGGACGCCCTCGGCCAGCGCGATCAACGCAAGGGTGAACCAGAACAGGATCGGCCCGCGCCGGCGCGGGGTGCGCGGCTCCGGTCGCGGCGTGCGGGCGTAGGACGTCCACGCCGGGTCGGTGGGGGGTGCCCAGGCAGGCTCCGGCGGGGGAGCGTAGGCCGTGGGCTCCATGGGCCCCGCGTACGTGGTGCCGGCGCGTGGGGGCGGTGACCCCGGCTGCTTGCGGTGCAGGAACCACACCACGAGGGCGGCGACGATCGCCAGCGGCCACGGGAACCAGAAGGCGCCGGCCCAGTCGCTGAGCGCGGCGACCAGGGCGAGCACGCCGGCGGCGCCGAGGGCGATCGTCCGGTTGCGCTCGTCGAGGCCCAGCGGCTCGTCGGCGGTGCCCTCCTCGGGCACCAGGAGCCAGGCCGCGACGTAGACGATGAGTCCGGCGCCGCCGAAGAAGGCCCCCACCGCCAGCGCCACGCGCACGATGATCGGGTCGATGTCGAGGTGGCGGGCGATGCCGCCGGCCACGCCCGCGACGTACCGGTCGGTGACGCTGCGCCGGAGCCGGCCGAGATCCTTCATCTCGTCGCGGGTGACGCGAGGGCCCGACGGGGGAGGGGTGGCCTGGGCGGGCTGCTCGGCGGAGGGGTTGACGTCGTCCATGGCTCCACTCTCCCCGCGTGCGCCGCCCGCCACCATCGGGGACAGCCCTGATCCGTGCGGTGGTTCCCGGGGTGGGGGTCAGGGTCGGCTCGGGGTCGAACCTCATGGTCGCGGCCCTGCGCGCCTGCGACGATGGAGCCACGATGAGCCATCCCCCGCCCCCCGCCCGCCCGGCCGCCCGCCCGTCCCGTCCGTCCCACCCGGACGAGCCGCGCCGCGCCTACCGCGACCTCTCCGCACCCCTGGTGGGCGGGGTGGCCTCGGGCCTGGCGCGCCACCTCGGGCTGCCGGTGCTCTGGGTGCGGGGGTTCTTCGTCGCGACCGCGTTCCTCGGCGGCTTCGGACTCATCCTCTACGCCGGCCTGTGGGTGTTCCTGCCCGCCGGTCAGCACTTCGAGGTCGGCGCTCCCGGCCTGGAGAGCGCGACCCGCACCGGCAAGCGTCCCGGGCGCCGCTCGCTGCTGCGCGACGCCGGGCCCGCGGTCGCGCTCGGCGCCCTCTTCCTCGGCGTGGTGCTCGGCGTCGAGGCCCTGTTCGGCCAGGGGGCCCTGTTCTGGCCGGTGGTCCTCGCGATCGCCGGCGTCGGACTGCTCTGGCGCCAGGCCGACGAGGCGCAGCGCGAGCGCTGGATGGACTCCTCCGGCCGCATCGACCCGTTCCGGGCGATCTTCGGCAACGGCGGCTGGGCCGCCTACGGCCGCATCGCGGCCGGGCTGGGACTCATCGTCACCGCGCTCGTCGTCTTCGCCCTCGCCGGCCGCGCGACGATCGCGGTCCCCGTCGTGGTCGCGGGGCTGCTGGGGCTGCTCGGCCTGGCCATCGTGGTCGGCCCGTGGGTCCTGCGCCTGGTCAACGACCTCGGCGCCGAGCGGGCCGAGCGGGTGCGCACCCAGGAGCGCGCCGACATGGCCGCGCACCTGCACGACTCGGTGCTCCAGACCCTCGCGCTCATCCAGAAGAACGCCCACGACGCCACCACCGTCGCCCGGCTCGCCCGCTCGCAGGAGCGCGACCTGCGCCAGTGGCTCTTCGAGGCCGACACCCCCGACACCACCACGCTCGCCGGTGCACTCAAGGAGATGGCCGCCGACGTCGAGTCGCAGCACCCCGTCGTCGTCGACGTCGTCACCGTCGGCGACTGCGACCTCGACGAGTCGCTGCGCCCCGTCGTCCTCGCGGCCCGCGAGGCCGTGGTCAACGCCGCCAAGCACGCCGGAACCCAGCGTGCCGACGTCTACGCCGAGACCACCCCGGGAGCCGTCGACGTGTTCGTGCGCGACCGCGGCGCCGGCTTCGACCCTGGCGCCGTCGCCGCCGACCGCCACGGCGTCCGCAGCAGCATCGTGGACCGGTTGGCGCGCCACGGCGGCAGCGCGGACGTACGCTCGGCACCCGGTGAGGGGACCGAGGTGCGCCTGCACATGCCGCGCGCTCCCCACCGGCACGACCGCCCGCACGACCGCCCGCACGACAGCCCGCCCGACCGCGAGGAGACCCGATGAACCAGGCCAGCCCAGAGCGTCCCGTGCGCGTCGTCCTCGTCGACGACCATGCGATGTTCCGCGCCGGGGTGCGTGCCGAGCTCGCCGCGAGCGGTGCGGGGCTGGTCGAGGTCGTCGGCGAGGCGGCCGACGCCGACGCCGCGGTCGCCGTGGTGCGCGAGCTGCAGCCGCAGGTGGTGCTGCTCGACGTGCACCTGCCCGGCGGTGGCGGCGTCGAGGTGATGCGGCGCCATCCGGCGCCCGACACCCTCTACCTGGCGCTCTCGGTCTCCGACGCCGCCGAGGACGTCATCGGCACCATCCGCGGGGGTGCGCGCGGCTACGTCACCAAGACGATCACGGGCCCCGAGCTCGTCGACGCCATCCTGCGCGTCGCGGGCGGCGACGCGGTGTTCTCCCCGCGGCTGGCCGGGTTCGTGCTCGACGCGTTCGCCGGCTCCATCGACGTCGCCGCCGTCGACGAGGACCTCGACCGCCTCACCGAGCGCGAGCGTGAGGTGATGCGCCTGATCGCCCGCGGCTACGCCTACAAGGAGGTCGCCAAGGAGCTCTTCATCTCGGTCAAGACGGTCGAGACCCACATGTCGTCGGTGCTGCGCAAGCTCCAGCTGTCGAGTCGCCACGAGCTGACCAAGTGGGCCTCCGACCGCCGCCTGCTCTGAGCGGCACCGCGCCCGTCCGGGTGGGCGGCGATTGACAAAGCCCTCGCCGAGGCGCTGGGGTCGGGGAATGGCAGACACTGCGTCCCCCGCGACCGTCGCCGACGACGACGGCGGGCTCAAGCGGTCGATCACCGGTCGCCTCCTGTTCTTCTACGTCCTCGGAGACGTGCTGGGCTCCGGCATCTACGTCCTCATCGGCTCCGTCGCCGGCGAGGTGGGCGGAGCCTTCTGGGCCGCCTTCGCCGTCGGTGTGACGGTCGCCGGCTTCACCGGCCTGGCCTACGCCGAGCTCGCCACGAAGTACCCCCAGGCGGCCGGCGCCTCGCTCTACGTCAACAAGGCGTTCGGCAAGAAACCGCTGACGTTCCTCACCACGGTGACCTACCTGTCGGCCACCTTCGCCGCCGCCGGGTCGCTCGCGGCCGGCTTCTCGCAGTACGTCGCCGAGGTCTGGGACGCGCCGCCCGCCCTGCTGGTGATGATCGCCTTCATCCTGCTGCTCGCGCTGCTCAACTTCATCGGCATCACCGAGTCGGTGGTCGCCAACATGCTGATGACCTTCGTCGAGATCATCGGCCTGGTCATCGTGGTCGTCATCGCCATCATCTACATCGGGCAGGGCAAGGCCGACTTCTCCGCGCTCGGCGACTTCTCGACCGGCGACAACGTCATCTTCGCGATCGTCGCCGGTGTCGCCCTGTCGTTCTTCGCGATGACCGGCTTCGAGAACGTCGCCAACGTCGCCGAGGAGACCGTTGACCCCAGCAAGAACTTCCCGATCGCCCTGATCGGCGGCATGGCCACCGCCGGCGTGATCTACGTGCTGGTGTCGATGTCGGCGGCCCTCACGGTCCCGATCGACACCCTCGCCGAGTCCGACGCCGCCCTCCTCGAGGTCGTCAAGGCCGGCATCCTGCCGCTGTCGGTCACCGCCATGACGCTGATCTTCGCGATCATCGCGATGGTCGCCATCACCAACACCACGCTCGTCCAGGTCGTCACCCAGTCGCGCATCCTCTACGGCATGGCCCGCGAGGACGTCGTGCCCGCCGCGTTCGGCAAGATCCACAGCTCGCGCCGCAGCCCCTACGTCGCCCTGGTCTTCAGCGCCGCCGTCGTCATCGGCCTGGTGGTCGCCGGCGACGTGCTGGGCCGCATCGGCCTCGACGTCGACATCGTGAGCCGGCTGGCCTCGGTGACGGTGGCGCTCCTGCTGGCGGTCTACGCCGGCGTCATCGTGTCCTGCTTCAAGCTGCGCGGCCAGGACGAGTCCGACGACACGTTCCGCGCCCCGAGCGTCCTGCTCGTGCTGGGACTCATCGGCAACATCGTGCTGCTCGGCTACGTGGTCGTCACCGACCCGTCCTCGTTGATCTGGTGCGCGGCCCTCGTCGGCCTCGGCGGGATCCTCTACGTTGTGGAGAAGGTGTTCGGGTCCCGCAACCCCGACTCCGCCGACACCGGCGCCGTGAAGGGAGCCTGACATGCACGTCATCGTCGCCACCGACGGCTCGCGCCAATCCCTGGCCGCAGCCAAGCACCTCAAGTCCTTCGCCGACCCCGCGAAGATCACCGACATCTCGGTGATCGCGGTGCTGCGACCGCTCGCCTCGGTGGCCTTCGCCGACGACGTGTCCGAGCGCGGGTTCGACGGCTCCTTCCGCGACGCCGCGCAGAACGCGGTCGACGCCATCGCCGCCGTCTTCGACGGCTGGGGGCCGAAGGTCCACAAGCGCATCCGCAGCGGCTCGGCGGCCAACGAGATCATCAAGGCGGCCAAGCAGTACGACGCGGGGCTGGTCGTGGTGGCGGCCGGTGGACGGGGCCTCAGCGACAGCGTCCTGGTCGGCAGCACCGCTCAACGCGTCCAGCACTACGCGCCGTGCCCCGTGCTCGTCGTGCGGCCCGCCCCCAGACCCCGGAGGCGCAAGAGCGATCGGTAGGGTGCGCCGCATGGAGACCCTGCGCCTGGTGCTGCTGTTCGCCCACATCCTCGGCTACGCCGCGCTGCTCGGCGGGCTCCTCGTCCAGCTGCGCAGCGACACCACGACGGTCAACCCGCTGATGCGCGACGGCGCGGGCCTGGCGTTCGTCGCCGGCCTGCTGCTGGTCGGCGTGCTGGAGCAGGTGGCCTCGCCCGACCACGCCAAGATCGCCGTGAAGTTCGGCATCGGCCTGGTCATCCTGGTGCTGGTGATGGTCAACATGCGCAAGCCGAGCATCCCGCAGGGCCTCTACCTGGGCCTGCTCGCCCTGACGGTCGTCAACATCGGTGTGGCCGTCTTCTGGGCCCCCACCCACGCCTGATCGGGTGTCCCCCCTCCCGCATAGGCTGGGGAGGACATGAGCCCCACTGACGCACTGATCGACCACCCGCTCCTCGACGGCCTCAACGAGCCGCAGCGCGCGGCGGTGACCCACGCCGGCGCGCCGCTCCTCGTCGTCGCCGGCGCCGGGTCGGGCAAGACGCGGGTGCTGACGCGGCGCATCGCGTGGCTGATCAACGAGCGCAAGGCCCACCCGGGCTCGATCCTGGCGATCACCTTCACCAACAAGGCCGCGGCCGAGATGAAGGAGCGCGTCGAGGAGCTCGTCGGCAAGCGCGCGCGCATCATGTGGGTCTCGACCTTCCACTCCGCCTGCGTGCGCATCCTGCGCAAGGAGATCGACCGGGTGGGCTTCAAGTCCAACTTCTCGATCTACGACGCCGCCGACTCCAAGCGGTTGATGACGCTGGTGCTGCGCGACCTCGAGCTCGACCCCAAGCGCTACCAGCCCAACGCGGTGCTCCACTGGGTCTCCGACCAGAAGAACGAGCTGCGCGACGCCGAGGACGCCGCCAAGGAGGCGCGCAACTCCTTCGAGGAGGCCTACGCCAAGGCGTTCAGCCACTACCAGCGGCGCCTGCGCGAGGCCAACGCCCTCGACTTCGACGACCTGATCATGACGACGGTCCACCTGCTGCAGGCCTTCCCCGACGTCCGGGAGAACTACCGCCGGCGCTTCCGTCACGTCCTGGTCGACGAGTACCAGGACACCAACCACGCGCAGTACAGCCTGATCCAGCAGCTGTGCGGGCAGTCCCTCGAGGAGCAGGGCTCCGAGCAGGTCGAGCCGAGCGAGCTGATGGTCGTCGGCGACGCCGACCAGTCCATCTACGCCTTCCGCGGCGCCGACATCCGCAACATCCTCGACTTCGAGCAGGACTTCCCCGACGCGACGACGATCCTGCTCGAGCAGAACTACCGCTCGACGCAGACCATCCTCAGCGCCGCCAACTCCGTCATCGGCAACAACCGCGGGCGCAAGCCCAAGCGGCTGTGGACCGACGCGGGGGAGGGCGCCCGCATCGTCGGCTACGTCGCCGACGACGAGCACGACGAGGCGCGCTTCGTCAGCGAGGAGATCGACCGGCTCGCCGACGAGGCCGGCGTACGCCCCGCCGACGTCGCGGTGTTCTACCGCACCAATGCCCAGTCGCGCGTCTTCGAGGAGGTGTTCATCCGCACCGGCCAGCCCTACAAGGTCGTCGGCGGGGTGCGCTTCTACGAGCGCAAGGAGGTCCGCGACGCGCTGGCCTACCTCCGGATGCTGGTCAACACCGCCGACGAGATCTCGCTGCGCCGGGTGCTCAACACCCCCAAGCGCGGCATCGGTGACCGGGCCGAGGCGTGCATCGCGGCCCTGGCCGAGCGCGACCGGATCACCTTTTGGGAGGCGCTGACCCGCGCCGCCGACGCGCCCGGCCTGGCCACGCGCAGCCTGCGCAACATCGAGGGGTTCGTCGCGATGGTGCAGGAGCTGCAGTCGATGGTCGAGGCCGACGAGCGCCCCGACGTCATCCTCGAGTCGGTGCTCGAGCGCTCGGGCTACCTCGCCGAGCTCGAGGCCAGCGACGACCCGCAGGACGGCACCCGCGTGGAGAACCTCGCCGAGCTCGTGGCCGTCGCCCGCGAGTTCGCCGAGGACCCCCAGCCCGGTCCCAGCGCCGACCCGGCGGAGGTGGAGGCCGGCACGGTCGCGGTGGGCCTCGGTGACTTCCTGGAGCGGGTGGCGCTGGTCGCCGACGCCGACCAGATCCCCGACACCCCCGACGGCGACGACACGGGCGTGGTGACGCTGATGACGCTCCACACCGCCAAGGGCCTGGAGTTCCCCGTGGTGTTCGTCACCGGCCTCGAGGACGGCGTGTTCCCGCACCAGCGCTCGCTGGGCGACCAGCCCGAGCTCGAGGAGGAGCGCCGCCTCGCCTACGTCGGCCTCACCCGCGCGCAGCAGCGGCTCTACGTCTCGCGCGCCCTCGTCCGCTCCGCCTGGGGGGCGCCGAGCCACAACCCGGCCAGCCGCTTCCTCGACGAGCTGCCGGTCGACCTCGTCGACTGGCGACGCACGGCGGCCGAGCAGACCCGGTGGGGCCGCACCGACCTCACCGGCGGGTCCACGCGCCTGGGCACCCCCACCGACGCGGGCCGCCGCAACTTCAGCTCGGCGGCGCTGCGCGCCGACGCGGCCTCCAAGGCCAAGCCGGCGCGCGCGATCCCCAGCCTCGACCCGGGCGACCGGGTCGTGCACGACTCCTTCGGCATGGGCACGGTCGTGGCCGTGGAGGGCGCGGCCGAGAAGTCCGTGGCGTCCATCGACTTCGGCTCCGAGGGCGTCAAGCGACTGCTGCTGCGCTACGCCCCGGTCGAGAAGCTCTAGCCCCGCGGCTCGTCCGGTCCCCGGAGACGGCGGTCGGTCAGGGGACGATGCCGTGCTCGACGAAGGCCTGGAACGGGTCGACCGGTCCGCCGCCGCCGGGACGCACCTCGAGGTGGAGGTGGGAGCCGGTGACGTTGCCGGTCGTGCCGACGGTGCCGATGACCTCGCCGCCGTTGACGCGATCGCCGACCGAGACGTAGATGGAGGTCTGGTGGCAGTACCAGATCTCGGTGCCGTCATCGAGGGTGACGACGGTCTTGTTGCCGTAGGCGCCGTCGTAGCCGGTCGAGGTGACCGTGCCGTTGGCGACCGACAGGATCTGGTCGCCGCTGTTGGCGTTGAAGTCGAGGCCGGTGTGGTAGCTGGCCCAGAGGCCGTACTGGCCGAAGGTGGCGGTGATGCCGTAGCTGGCGAGGGGGAGAACCCACTTGTTCTCCTTGATCTTCGCCGCCTGCTTCTCCGCGGCCTGACGCATCTCCTTGAGCTTGGCGGCGTACTCGGCCACCTGCTTCTCGGCCAGGGCGACCAGCTCGGGGTCGGTCTCCTCGCTGCCGGAGTCGCGGATGTCGCCGCGGCTGACCAGGGGACCGCGGCGCGAGAGCGCCTGCCCGGCGGCCGCACCGATGGCCTGGGTGGAGCCGACCGTCGAGCCCGTCGAGGCCAGCGTCGTGACGCCGGCCCCCGCACCGGTGACGGCCGCGGTGGCGGAGACCGCGAGGACGGCGACACCGGCCACGAGCGGGACGGACGGCAGCCGCACCAGGGAACGGCGCGGCGCCGGGGTGGCGCGCCGCTTGCCGCTCACGGGTGCAGCCGATGCCGAGGTGCGGCGCTTGGGAGCGCGCTCCGCTCGGTGGTTGCCCATGAAGGAATTACCAATCTGCCGGATCGTCAGGGGGGTTCGGGTCGGCTAGACCGCGCCCGACTGTAACGGAAACATCACGGGAAAGTGCAACCCTTGACGGAATCTGGCCACATACCCCGGTCCGGCGGTCGGTAAACGGACGGTCTCCTCACCGGCGGGCGGCCTGGTAGCGCTCGAGGGCCTCGCGCCGCTCCTCGGCGTGGTCGACGATCCGCACGGGGTAGTCGTGCTCGTGGCCCACGTCGGACCTCCACGGCTCGTGGGCGACCCGCCCCGGCAGGTGGGCGAGCTCGGGGACCCAGCGGCGCACGTAGTCGCCGTCCGGGTCGAACTTCAGGCCCTGGGTGACCGGGTTGAAGACGCGGAAGTAGGGCGAGGCGTCGGTGCCCGTGCCGGCCACCCACTGCCAGCCGTGGTTGTTGGACGCGACGTCGCCGTCGATGAGCAGGTCGAGGAAGTGGCGGGCGCCGACGGGCCACCACACGTGCAGGTCCTTGGTGAGGAACGAGGCGGTGATCATCCGCACGCGGTTGTGCATCCACCCGGTGTGCAGCAGCTGGCGCATCCCGGCGTCGACGACCGGGTAGCCCGTGGTGCCGGTGCGCCACGCCTCGACGGCGTCCTCCGGGTCGTCGTAGCGCATGCCCGCCAGTGCGGGGCGCAGGTCGGCCCACGCCGACCCCGGGGCGTGCCACAGGACGTCGGCGTAGAACTCGCGCCACGCCAGCTCGGTGGCGTACGTCGAGGTGTGCGCGACCTCCGCGAGGAGGGAGCGGGGGTGCAGCACCCCGAGGTGCAGGTAGGGCGAGAGCCGCGACGTGCCGTCGTGGTCGGGACGGTCGCGCGCCACGTCGTAGTCGTGCAGGCCGGCGTCGCGGAACGCCCGCCAGCGCCGCCACGCGGCGTCCTCGCCGGCCGGGGGGAGGTCGAACGGCGCGCCGGCCACCGCGTCCTCGAGCAGGCCGAGCGCGCGCGGGTCGGACTGGCACGGCTCGATCGCGGGGGAGCGGGGCGTGGGGGCCGGCTCCGGCCAGCCGTGCTCGCGCCACGCCCGGGCGAAGGCGCTGAACACCTGGTAGGGCCCGCCGCTGCCGTTGCGCACGAGCCCGGGACCGACGGCGTACGGCGATCCGGTGGCGACCAGCTCGACCTCCCGGCCCACCGCCTCGTCGCGGCGACGGCCGTAGGGGGTCGTCTCGGCGGCGACGTGCACCCGCCGGCCGGCGGCCACCCGGGGCACGACCTCGCGCGGGTCGCCGTGGTGGATCGTCAGCGGGATGCGCTCGGCCAGGGCCAGCACGTTGGCGGCGAGCCACGCCCGCCGGGCGGGGCCCGACCCCGCCCACAGGGCGGGGTCGACCACGAAGAGCGCCGTCGTGGTGCCCTCCTCGAGGGCCGCCAGCAGCGCCGGGTTGTCGCGCACCCGCAGGTCGCGGCGGAACCACACGAGACTCGAGCGCGCGTCCCGGTCCGAGGTGGGCATGCTCCTCACCGTAGCCCGGGCGTGAGCACCGCCACTCCACCTGACCTCGTGCCACCACGCCGATGAGGTCTAGGGTGCCGAGAGGGATATCCCGCCACTGTTCGCAGACGAAAAGGATCGGTCACCTCGTGGACCTGATGGAATTTCAGGCGAAAGAGCTCTTCGCCAAGCATGGAGTAACGACCACCCTGGGTGTCGTCGCCGAGACCCCGGAGGCTGCTCGCGCCGCAGCCGAGGAGATGGGCGGCGTGACCGTCGTCAAGGCCCAGGTCAAGGCCGGCGGCCGCGGCAAGGCCGGAGGCGTGAAGATCGCCAAGACCGCCGACGAGGCGGAGTCCTACGCCCGCGACATCATCGGCATGGAGATCAAGGGCCTGCGGGTCAACCGCGTCCTGGTCACCCCCGCGACCCCGCCGGTGGAGGAGTACTACTTCTCCTTCCTGCTCGACCGCTCCAACCGCTCGCACCTGTGCATCGCCTCGGTCGAGGGCGGCGTCGAGATCGAGGAGGTCGCCAAGACCAACCCCGACGCGGTGAAGAAGATCCGCATCGACGCGCTCGAGGGTGTCACCCCCGAGAAGGCCGCCGCGATCGTCGACGAGGCGAAGTTCCCCGCCGAGCTGCGCGACCAGGCCATCGAGATGGTCCAGAACCTGTGGAAGGTCTACGTCGAGGAGGACGCCACCCTCGTCGAGGTCAACCCGCTGGCCCGCCTCGAGGGCGACAAGCTGGAGGCCCTCGACGGCAAGGTGTCGCTCGACGACAACGCCTCCGAGGTCCGCCACCCCGACCACGCGCAGTTCGAGATCCGCGAGGAGGCCGACGCGCTCGAGTCGAAGGCCAAGGACAAGGGCCTCAACTACGTCAAGCTCGACGGCCAGGTCGGCATCATCGGCAACGGCGCGGGCCTCGTGATGAGCACCCTCGACGTGGTCGCCTACGCCGGCGAGGCGCACGGCGGCGTCAAGCCCGCCAACTTCCTCGACATCGGCGGCGGCGCCAACGCCCAGGTGATGGCCGACGGCCTCGACGTGATCCTCGGCGACGAGCAGGTCAAGAGCGTCTTCGTCAACGTCTTCGGCGGCATCACCTCCTGCGACGAGGTGGCCAACGGCATCAAGGGCGCGCTGGAGATCCTCGGCGACAGCGCCACCAAGCCGCTCGTCGTACGCCTCGACGGCAACAACGTGCAGAAGGGTCGCGCGATCCTCGACGAGCTCAACCACCCGCTGGTCACCCAGGTCGACACGATGGACGGCGCGGCCGACAAGGCCGCCGAGCTCGCCCACCAGGCCTGAGAGAGAGAACTGAACAGATGAGCATCTACCTCAACAAGGACTCCAAGATCATCGTCCAGGGCATGACGGGCGGCATGGGTGCCAAGCACACGACCCTCATGGTCGAGTCGGGCGCCGACATCGTCGGCGGCGTCAACGCCCGCAAGGCCGGCACGACCGTCGAGCTCGGCGGCAAGGAGCTCCCGGTCTTCGGCACCGTCGAGGAGGCGATGAAGGAGACCGGCGCCGACGTGTCGGTCGCGTTCGTCCCGCCGGCGTTCACCAAGGACGCCTGCATCGAGGCCATCGACGCCGAGATCCCGCTCCTCGTGGTGATCACCGAGGGCGTCCCGGTCCTCGACACGGCCGAGGTCGTGGCCTACCTCGAGGGCAAGAAGACCCGCATGATCGGCCCCAACTGCCCCGGCATCATCACGCCGGAGGAGTCGCTGGCCGGCATCACGCCGCACACCATCGCGGGCAAGGGCCCGATCGGCCTGGTGTCGAAGTCGGGCACGCTGACCTACCAGATGATGTACGAGCTGAAGGACTTCGGCTTCACCACCGCCATCGGCATCGGCGGCGACCCGATCGTCGGCACCACGCACATCGACGCGCTCGAGGCCTTCGAGAACGACCCGGAGACCAAGGCGATCGTGATGATCGGCGAGATCGGCGGCGACGCCGAGGAGCGGGCCGCGGCCTACATCAAGGAGCACGTGACCAAGCCGGTCGTCGGCTACGTCGCCGGCTTCACGGCCCCCGAGGGCAAGACCATGGGCCACGCCGGCGCCATCGTCTCGGGCTCCTCGGGCACCGCGCAGGCGAAGAAGGAGGCCCTCGAGGCCGCCGGGGTCAAGGTCGGCAAGACGCCGTCCGAGACCGCCGCGCTGATGCGGGAGATCCTCCAGGGACTCTGAGTCATCGGGGCCCCCGGGCTCACTCCAGACGGCCTCGCAGGTCCACCTGCGGGGCCGTCGTGGTCTTCACGTGCAGGGCGGGCCGGTGCGCCTGCCACAGCAGCCGCCACAGGACGTGCGCGCCCAGCAGGCGCACCGGTGCCACCGCGCTGGGACGTCGCGGCGACGGCAGGGTCGGGCAGGCCGAGCTGGTCAGCGTCGAAGGAATGGACACCGTTCTCCCCGTTCTCGTGGACACCGTGTTGCCGGGCGCATCAGTCGCGGCCCGCCGACCGCTCGGCGAACGTCGTCAGCGCCGCGACCGTCTCGCGCAGTGGCGCGACCGTCCGGGCGACCGCGCGGTCGACGTCGTCCTCGGTCCACTGCCCGTACGTCGAGGTGACCAGCAGCGCCGCCCCGGCGGGGACGACGTGCACGACGGTCGCGCCGTCGCCGGCCCGTCCGTCGACGCGGTAGGTCTGCAGCAGCGTCGCGGCCGGGCGCGGGCCGAAGGGCGAGGCGAGCACCTGGGTGCGGGTCTCCATGTCTCCCGCTCCGCCCGCTCCGCCCGAGTCCCCCGAGTCCCCCGAGTCGCCGGAGTCGCCCGACACGTCCGCCCGCTCGCACCCCGTCGCGAGCTCGGCGATGTCCTCCGCCAGGCGGCTCGCGTCGCCGGGCGCCGGGAGGACGACCAGGTCGCGGGTGTCGGCCGACTCGCCGCCGCTGTTGTCGGCCACCATCCGGTCGCGGACGACGAGCCCGCGCAGCGGCGACGTGCCGCACAGGTCGAGGTCACGCAGCCCGGTCCCGGTGCGAGAGGTGGGCACGTCGTCGCGCGGGCCGCCCATGCCCGCCGAGAGCGGGAAGTCGTCGGGGATCGCGGCCCCCGGCCCGGTCGCCACCGACGTGGGTGTGCCCCCGGTCGACGGGACGGGGGGCGACTCGCCCCGGCACGCCGACAGCGCGAGCGCGCACGCGAGCG
Source organism: Nocardioides sp. Z35_8 (assembly GCF_059621125.1). Taxonomy (NCBI): domain Bacteria; kingdom Bacillati; phylum Actinomycetota; class Actinomycetes; order Propionibacteriales; family Nocardioidaceae; genus Nocardioides; species Nocardioides sp. Z35_8. The sequence continues at coordinate 1,864,177 of NZ_JCAQIE010000001.1, forward strand.
CGACGGTGACGAGCCGTGCGCGGTGCCTCATGAGCGGTGAGACGCCGCGGCGCGCGGAAAGGTTGTGTCAGCGTGCGGAGTCGAGCGGACCGAGCCGCTGCATCACGCGGCGCGCGAGGGTGACGAAGTCGGCCCGCGACATCGTCATGTTGCGGTCGGGGGCGAAGCCGAGCTGCGAGACGGCGCCGCCGTCGCGCACGATGGCCATCAGGAACGGGAACGACTGTCGGTCGTTGATCTCGAACGTCAGCGCCCACACGCTCAGGTCGGAGGACTTCGAGGAGCTCGACGCCAGCTGCGTCACGCTCGTGCCGAGGTTGGCGCGAGCGCACTCGCGGATCCGGTCGCGCACCGTGTCGACGAACGTGCGCGCCCGGGCCGGCTTCATCGCCCCGACGGTCTGGGTGAGGCCGAGCTGGCTGGCGTTGGGCGTCTCCGGGAACAGGAAGGTGCGGGTCAGCGCCTTGCTGATGCCCTTGCCGGTGAAGCTGGTGCGGTCGCAGCGGGTGGCCGCGTAGTTGGTGCGGGCCTTCTCGGCGTCGGTGCCGACCCAGGGGCCACGGACGGCGGACACGGGGGGCAGGTCGACCACCGACAGCAGCCCGGGCGGCGTACCGATGGGGAGCGGCGCGCTCGTGCGCGCCCTTGCCCGACCGGCGCAGGTGCCGGCCCCCTCGGCGCCGCAGACGCCGTTGACCGCCGCGGACAGCCCGGTGAGCACCGCCTTGTCGCCGACCGGCTTGCCCTGGCTGCGCACCACCAGGGCCACCACCAGGCGGCCGGTGCGCGCGACGCCGACGGAGATGTCGGCCGACTTCTTGCCCCACGAGCGCAGCCTGAAGGCGCGGGCCTCGTCGCCGACGCGCGTGACGGTGCGGGTGGTGACGAGCTGGGTGCGCGGGTCGATGCAGCCGGCGAACCACAGCGAGGCGGTCTCGAAGGCCTGCTCGGCGTCCTCGGCGGTGCGCGACGTCTCGACCACCTCGACGGCCGTGGACCGCACGGAGGTGACCTCGCGCTTGCGGGTGCGTGCGCGCTTGCCCGTGCCGACCTTCTTCTTCACGACGCGGGTCTCGGTCCCCTTCCACGTGCGCGTCAGCGCGCTCACCCCGTCGGGGTCGGCGAACCGCTCCCGCTGGCAGGGCGCGACGAGGCCGTCGCCGTCGACGTCGTCGGTGGTGGCGGTCTCGGTCCAGTCCAGCCCGGCCCCGAACCGGGACAGCTGCGCGGGGGAGAGCAGGGCGTCGGCGGCGACGTTGTCGGCGCCGTCGGCGTCGGAGACCGGTGGGTGCACCGTGACCCCCGGCGTCGACTTGTCCTCGCCGAGGCTGGTCGGCTCTGCTCCCGACCCGGCGGCGACGAGGGAGCCCGAGGCGACCAGCGCCGCCGTGGCGACCGCCGCGCCGATGACCGTGTGCGTGCGCCGGCGCGCCGCGCCGGAGCGCCGGATCACGGTGGCCCGCGGCCAGCGGATGTCCTCGAGCGGGCCGGAGAGGGCGTGGAGCAGGCGGGGGATCTCGGTGCTCGGCGCGTCGCGGTGCAGCGCGAACTGCGCGGTCGCGGTCTGGAGCTCGCGCTCGGCGTCGGCGCGGGGCAGGCCCACGGTGCGGGCGAGCTCGCTCAGGGAGAGGGCGGAGAGCACGTTGAGCACGAGCAGCTCACGCTGGCGGGCGGTGAGCTTGCTCAGCGCGTCGAGGGTGCTGCGCACCTCGGGGTCGAGCGACTTGTCACGGTGCCAGAGGCGGGCGTTGTGCCGTCGGCGGGCGCGACCGAGGGCGAGGGCGCGGACGTAGCCGTCGCGGTCGTCGAGGTGCTCGACCTTGCGCCAGTGGTGCCACGTCACGACGAAGGCGTCCCGGACGGCGGTGCGGGCCGCGGGCGCGTCACCGGTCAGTGCGTACGCCTCGTGCAGGAGGCGGGTGCGCGTCTCGACGTAGTAGGCGTCGAAGGTCTCGGGGCTCCTCATGACCGCTCCACGGTACGGGAGGCGTGCACACGGCGCACATCCGTCCCACCGGTCCCGGCCGGGGGCGGCGTGGCAGCGCGATCTGCCGCGGGGAGCGGGTGATGATGGGGCGGCCATGACGTCGCTCCTGACCCGACCCGAGCACCCCCGGACCGAGGCTCCCCGGCCGCGTCCGCTCGTGCTCATCGCCACGTTCGGCGGCGCCCTCGCCGCCCTCGGTCCGCTCGTCGTGCTGCTGGCGGTCGGGGTCATCGGCTGGTTCGCCAGCGACGCGGGCGTCCACGGCGCCCCGCGCGACGGGATGCGGGTCGGGGCCCTGGCCTGGCTGGCCGGTCACGGCTCCGGCGTCACGGTCATGGGCGCGCGGATCACGATCGTCCCTCTCGGCGTCACGGCGATCGCCGCCTGGTCGATGTGGCGCCTGGGCCACCGCGTCGGCGACGCCGTCTCCGGCCACGGCCCCGACGCCGACCGCATCTCCGACGGCGAGCGCGACCTCACCGTGCCCACCGCGATCGCCCTGTTCTTCTCCGCCTACGCCGTCGTGGCCGTCGTGGTCGCGACCCTCGCCGCCGGCACCACCGCCGACCCGTCCCTACCGCGGGTGCTCGGCTGGAGCCTGCTCCTGACCGCGTTCGTCGCGGCGCCCGCCATCGCGATCGGCTCGGGCCGCGCGGCGATCTGGGCGGCGTTCGTGCCGCTCTCGGTCCGCGCGGGCGCCGCCGTGGCCGGAGCCGTGCTGGCCCGGCTGCTCGCCCTCTCCGCGCTCGTGTTCCTCGTCGCGCTGGCCCTCTCCTTCGACGACGCCGCCACGATGACCTCGCGGCTGCACCAGAGCCCGGCCGAGGCCGGGCTCTACTCGCTCGTCAACGCCGCGTTCGCGCCCAACGCGGCCCTGTTCACCGGCTCGTGGCTGCTCGGCCCCGGCTTCGCGATGGGTGGGGCCACCGTGGTCTCGCCCGGCGCGGTGGTCCTGGGGCCGCTGCCGGTCGTGCCGCTGCTCGCCGCGCTGCCCGCCGTCGGCACGCCCGCCGGCTGGGTCGGCGCGCTGATGGCGCTGCCGGCGCTGGTCGCGGCCTGGTCGGCCCACCGCACGCTGCGCGGCCGGGTGCTGACCTGGGATCGGATCGCGCTCGCCGGCTGCGGTGGCGGGCTCGCGGCCGGCGTCGGCTTCGCCGTGCTCGCCTCGCTGTCCGGCGGTGCGGCCGGGCCCGGCCGCATGCGGTTCGTCGGCCCGTTCACCCGCGACGTCCTGGTGCACTCGGTCACGGCGTGCGGGATCGGTGCGCTGGCCGGTGCGGCCGTGCTGTCGTGGCTGGCCTGGCGCGCGGCCCGGGCGGTGCCCCAGGTGCCCGCACCGGCCGGCGACCCGGCCCACCCCGGCGCCGAGGACTGAGCGTGAGGGCTGGACACAGCCACGGCGCGCGCCCTTCCCTGGGCCCGCTGCCGCGTCGGCTCGCGGTGCTGATCGGACTCGTCGTGGGGCCGCTGGTGCTCGCGACGCTGGTCGGGCTGGTCGTGCTGTGGCCCGACGGCGACCTTCAGATCGACCAGCCCGGCGTCGACGTCGAGCGCGGCACCGCGACCGTGACCGAGGTCGGTCCCTGCCCGCCGCGCGACGGCGAGGAGGTGGCGGGCTGCCGGCTCGCGGAGGTCGAGCTGCTCAGCGGGCCCGGTGCGCCCGGCACGGCGGACGCGCTGCTGCCCTACGGCCCCCAGGCGCCCGAGGTGGTCGCCGGCGACCGGATCATCGTGTCGCTCACCGAGCAGGCACCCGCCGGCGAGCAGTACGCGTTCCAGGACTTCGACCGCGGCCCGCCGCTGCTGGTGCTGACGATCCTCTTCGCCGTCGGCGTCCTCGCGCTGTCGCGCTGGCGCGGCATCGGTGCGCTCGCCAGCCTGGCGTACTCCCTCGTCCTGATCGCGGTGTTCACCCTGCCGGCGATCATGGAGGGCGCCTCCCCGCTGCTGGTCGCGGTGACGTCCGCCGCCGCGATCATGCTCGTCACGCTCTACCTCTCCCATGGCTTCGACGTGCGCTCGACCGTGGCGATGATCGGCACCCTGGTGTCGCTGGTGGTGATCGGCGGCGTCGGCTGGGTCTTCACCCGGGTCGGCCACTTCACCGGCCTGGTCGACGAGGGCAGCCAGTACATCTCCGGCATCGCCGCCCAGGTCGACCTGCGCGGCCTGCTGCTGGCCGGGCTGGTGATCGGCGCGCTCGGCGTGCTCGACGACGTCACCGTCACCCAGACCTGGGCGGTCTGGGAGCTGGCCGACGTCGACCCCGACGCGACCACCCGCTCGCTCTTCACGCGGGCGATGCGCATCGGGCGCTCGCACGTCGCCTCCACCGTCAACACGCTGGTCCTGGCCTACGTCGGCGCCACGCTCCCGCTGATGCTGGTGTTCTCGGCGCTGTCGATGCCGTTCGGCGTCGCGATCAGCCAGGAGGTCGTCGCGCAGGAGGTCGTGCGCGGCCTGGTCGGCGGCCTGGGCATCATCGCCGCGGTGCCGGTGACCACGGCGATCGCGGCCCTCGTCGCGGGTCGGCTGGTGCGCGACCGGGGCGTGGGCGCGGGCGGGTCCCACCGCGCCTAGGATCGCCCCGTGCAGCAGCCCGCCCGCCTCGTCGTCCTCGTCTCGGGGGCCGGCACCAACCTCCAGGCACTGGTCGACGCCTGCGCCGATCCGGCGTACGGCGCCCGGGTGGTGGCGGTCGGCGCCGACCGCGACGGCATCGAGGGCCTGGCCCGCGCCGAGCGCGCCGGCATCCCCACGTTCGTGCGCAAGCTGTCGGACTTCGAGACCCGCGAGGGATGGGACGCGTCGCTGGCGACGGTCGTGGAGCGCTTCGAGCCCCACCTGGTGGTGTCCGCGGGGTTCATGAAGCTGCTGTCCACCGAGTTCCTCGACCGGTTCCTCACCGTCAACACGCACCCGGCGCTGTGCCCGGCGTTCCCGGGGATGCACGGCCCGCGCGACGCCCTCGAGCACGGCGTCAAGGTGACCGGGGCGACCCTGTTCGTGGTCGACGGCGGCGTCGACACCGGGCCGATCGTGGCGCAGGTGCCCGTCGAGGTGGCCGACGACGACGACGTCGCGTCGCTGCACGAGCGGATCAAGACCGCCGAGCGCGCCATGCTCGTCGACGCGGTGGGCCGCATCGCCCGCGACGGCATCACGGTGGAGGGTCGCCGGGTTCGCATCGGCGCTCCCGCTCGGTAGTCTGCAGCCACACGACTGGCGCAGGTGGGTCACCACCAGGGAGTGACGCCGGGGAGCATCGAACGCCTGGGTGCCCCCGACTCGTTGCCCACCCGAGGAGTCCCGTGTCCCCCACCGCCGAGCACCGCGTCCCGATCCGCCGCGCCCTCGTCTCCGTCTACGACAAGACCGGCCTCGACGAGCTGGTGCGCGGCCTGCACGGCGCCGGCGTCGAGCTCGTCTCCACCGGCGGCTCCGCCGCGCTCATCGACTCCCTCGGCCTGCCGGTCACCCGCGTGGAGGACCTCACCGGCTTCCCCGAGTGCCTCGACGGCCGCGTCAAGACCCTGCACCCGCGGGTGCACGCCGGCATCCTGGCCGACCGCCGCCTCGACTCCCACGTCGCGCAGCTCGAGGAGCTCGGCGTCGAGCCGTTCGACCTCGTCGTGAGCAACCTCTACCCGTTCACCGAGACCGTCGCCTCGGGGGCCGGACCCGACGAGTGCGTGGAGCAGATCGACATCGGCGGGCCCTCGATGGTGCGCGCCGCCGCGAAGAACCACCCCAGCGTCGCCATCGTCACCTCACCCGCGGCGTACGACGCCGTGCTCGCCGCCGTCGCGGCCGGCGGCTTCACGCTGGCCGAGCGGCGTCGCCTCGCGGCGGAGGCCTTCGTCCACACCGCGACCTACGACGTCCACGTGGCGTCGTGGATGGGCAACGTGCTCACCGACACGAGCGACGGCTCGGGCTTCCCGGCGTGGCTGGGCGCGACGTGGACCAAGGAGGCGGCGCTCCGCTACGGCGAGAACCCGCACCAGTCCGCCGCGCTCTACGGCACCGGCTTCCTGCCCGACGGGCCGGGCCTGGCCCAGGCCACCCAGCACCACGGCAAGGAGATGTCCTACAACAACTACGTCGACGCCGACGCGGCCCGCCGGGCGGCCTACGACTTCGACGAGCCAGCCGTGGCGATCATCAAGCACGCCAACCCCTGCGGCATCGCGGTCGCCGACGACGTCGCCACCGCCCACCGCAAGGCGCACGAGTGCGACCCGGTCAGCGCCTTCGGCGGCGTGATCGCCACCAACGTGCCGGTCTCCGTCGCGATGGCGCAGCAGGTGGCCGAGATCTTCACCGAGGTCGTCGTGGCGCCCGGCTACGAGGACGGCGCCATCGAGGCGCTGCAGGCCAAGAAGAACATCCGGATCCTGGAGTGCCCGCCGCTCACCCGCGGCGGCAGCGACCTGCGCTCGATCTCCGGCGGGCTGCTGCTGCAGCAGCGCGACGTGCTCTCCGCGGAGGGCGACGACCCCGCGAGCTGGACCCTGGCGACCGGCGAGGCCGCCTCCGACGAGGTGCTGGCCGACCTCGCCTTCGCCTGGCGCGCCTGCCGGGCGGTGAAGTCCAACGCCATCCTGCTCGCCTCCGGCGGCGCCTCCGTCGGCGTCGGGATGGGCCAGGTCAACCGCGTCGACTCCTGCCGCCTCGCGGTCGAGCGGGCGGGGGAGCGGGCCGCGTCGGCGGTCGCGGCCTCCGACGCGTTCTTCCCGTTCGCCGACGGCCCGCAGATCCTCATCGACGCGGGGGTGCGGGCGATCGTCCAGCCCGGCGGCTCGGTGCGCGACGCCGAGGTGGTCGCGGCGTGCGAGGCGGCGGGCGTGACGATGTACCTCACCGGGGCCCGGCACTTCTTCCACTGACGCGCCCCCGGGCGGTGCGTGGAGGGGGCGCCGCGGCGCGGAAAATGCCGCGCGCGCACCGCCGACCCCTGTTATCTTGACGTCAAGATAGCCGAGTGGGGGTGCGACGTGCGGTGGTGGCAGCGGGTCCTCCCGCCGACGAAGCTCGAGCGCGACCTGGTCTGGCAGTGCGTGCTGTCGGCGTTCGCCACCGGCACGTTCCTCGCCGGCACCGCCGTCTACTTCACCCAGGTCGTCGGGCTGAGCGGGGCGCAGGTCGGGCTGGGCATGTCGATCGCCGCGGGCGTCACCCTCGTCCTGCAGCTGCCGATGGGCCGGCTCGCGGACCGGGTCGGCGCCAAGCCGCTGTGGGCCGTGGCGAGCCTCGTGGAGGCGGCGCTCTACCTCGCGTGGCCGTTCATCGGCGACATGGCGACCTTCGTCGCGATGCTGTCGGTGCTCGCGATCTTCGAGACCGCCGGGCGCAACGCGCGCAACGTCTACCGGATCGCGGTCTTCCCGCGTGCGGTCCGCGTGCGGGCGATGGCCTACATGCGCGCCGCCCGCAACGTCGGCTACACCCTCGGCGCCGGCGCCAGCGGAGTGGCGCTCGGCATCGGCCTCGACGCCGTGCGCCTGATCCCGTTGGTCACCGGCGCCCTCCTGGTGCTCAACGCGCTGCTGATCGCGACGGTGCTGCCGGCGGTGGCGCGCGCCGTGCCGGAGGTGCAGGACGACGGGACGCCCGTCGCGGCGCCGCCGGCCTGGCGCAACCCGGGCTTCGTCGTGCTGAGCGTCTGCAACGGGGTGCTCTCGTCCAACCAGGTGCTGCTCAACGTCGTGGTGCCGCTGTGGTTGGTCGAGCGCACCGACGCGCCGGTGACGCTGGTGGCCTGGCTGTTCGGCACCAACACGGTCCTCGCCGTCGCGTTGCAGGTGCGCGCGAGTCGCGTCGCCGACTCCGTCGACGGGTCGCTGCGGGCGGCGCGGTGGTCGGGCTACGCGTTCGTCCTCTCGTGCGGGCTCATCGCCTGGACCCACGAGACGGTGGGCTGGGTCTCGATCGTGCTGATCTGGATCGGCCACGTCACCATCACCGGCGCGGAGCTGTGGCAGTCGGCCGCCGACTGGTGCTTCACCGCCGAGCTCTCCGACCACCGGCGTCTCGGCGACTACCAGGGGATCTGGGGCCTGGGCTACCAGGTCGAGCCGATCGTCTTCCCGGCCCTCTACACCTGGCTCGCCCTCACGGTCGGCACGGTCGGCTGGGTCGCCATCGCCGTGATCGGCATGACGGCCGCCGTCGTCGCCCACCCCGCTGCCCGCGCGGCCGAGCGGCACCTGGTCCGGATCGGGGCGCCGGTCGGGGTCTGAGCGAGCCGATCCCTAGACTGGCCCGCGTGACGGCACAGACCCTGGACGGCGCGGCCACGCTGCGGACCATCAAGGCCGAGCTCGCGCAGCGAGTCGCCGCACTCCGTGAGCAGGGGGTGGTCCCCGGGCTCGGCACCGTGCTGGTCGGCGACGACCCCGGCTCGCACTGGTACGTCGGCGCCAAGCACAAGGACTGCGCGGAGATCGGCATCACCTCGATCCGGCGCGACCTTCCCGCGGGCGCCACCCAGGCCGAGGTGGAGGCCGTCATCGACGAGCTCAACGCCGACGACGCCTGCACCGGGTTTCTCGTCCAGCAGCCCACCGGGCTCGATGAGTTCGCGCTGCTGTCGCGCGTCGACCCCGCCAAGGACGTCGACGGGCTGCACCCGGTCAACCTCGGCAGGCTCGTGCTCGGCGAGGCCGGACCGCTGCCGTGCACGCCGGTCGGGGCCATCGAGCTGCTGCGCCGCCACGGCGTCGAGATCGCGGGCGCCGACGTCGTCGTCGTCGGGCGCGGCATCACCGTCGGCCGCCCCCTCGGCCTGCTGCTGACCCGGCGTTCGGAGAACGCCACGGTCACCCTCTGCCACACCGGCACCCGCGACCTCGCCTCCCACGTGCGCCGGGCCGACATCGTCGTCGCGGCCGCGGGAGTCCCCGGCATCATCACCGCCGACATGGTCCGGCCCGGCGCGGCCGTGCTCGACGTCGGCGTGTCGCGGGTCGACGGCAAGGTCACCGGCGACGTGGCCCCCGACGTGTGGGACGTCGCCGGCTGGGTCTCGCCCAACCCCAAGGGCGTCGGTCCGATGACGCGGGCGATGTTGCTGAGCAACATCGTCGAGATCGCCGAGAAGTCCGTCCGGTCCTGACATGCCCGACCCCGACGCCCCGGAGCCGTCCGTCGAGCCGCCCGAGTCGGTGCCGCCGGTCTCGGCGGAGCCGCCGCCTGAGGACCCCGACGAGCCGCGCCGCTACCCCTCGACGATCGGGGGAGCGTTCTACCTGCTCGTCCTGGGCGTCGTCGCGGTGGCGATGGTCGTGGTGGTGCTCGACGAGTGGCGCACCGGCATCCGGATGGTGGGCGGCGCGCTGATCGCCGCGGCGCTCGTACGCCTGGTGCTGCGCCGGCGCGACGCCGGGATGCTGGCCGTGCGCCACAAGGTGCTGGACGCGCTCATCCTCGTCGTCCTGGGCGGGTCGCTGATCTTCCTCGCCGGCTCGATCCCGGACCAGCCCGGCTTCTGAACGCCGCGAGCCGGCGCTCGTGCCCCGAGAAGGGACACGGGCGCCGGCTCGGCGGTCGAGGTGCGGTCAGGATGCGCCGACTCGACGTGAGCCAGCGGTCAGGACGGGCCTGCTCGTCAGATCAGGCCCAGCTCCGTGACGGCCTTGCGCTCGTCGTCGAGCTCGGCGGTCGAGGCGTCGATGCGCGCGCGGGAGAAGTCGTCGATCTCGAGGCCCTCCACGATCGACCAGTCGCCGCCGGAGGTGGTGACCGGGAAGGAGGAGATCAGGCCCTCGGGGACGCCGTACTCGCCGCTCGAGACGACCGCCATCGACACCCAGTCGTCGGCCGCGGAGCCGAAGAGCCAGTCGCGCGCCGCGTCGATGGTCGCCGAGGCGGCCGAGGCGGCCGAGGACGAGCCACGGGCGTCGATGATCGCCGCGCCGCGCTTGGCGACGGTCGGGATGAAGTCGTTCTCCAGCCAGGCCTGGTCGCCGACCAGCTCGGCGGCGTTTTGGCCGTTGACCTCGGCGTGGAACAGGTCGGGGTACTGGGTCGCGGAGTGGTTGCCCCAGATCGTCATCTTCGCGATGTCGGTGACCTTCGCGCCCGTCTTGGCGGCGAGCTGGCTGATCGCCCGGTTGTGGTCGAGGCGGGTCAGCGCCGAGAACCGCTCGCGCGGGATGTCGGGGGCGTTGCTCATCGCGATCAGCGCGTTGGTGTTGGCCGGGTTGCCCGTCACGCCGATGCGCACGTCGTCGGCGGCCACGGCGTTGAGGGCCTTGCCCTGCGCGGTGAAGATGGCGCCGTTGGCGGAGAGCAGGTCGCCGCGCTCCATGCCCGGGCCGCGGGGACGCGCGCCGACGAGCAGCGCGAGGTTGACGCCGTCGAAGATCTTCTCGGCGTCCGCGCCGATCTCGACGCCGGAGAGCAGCGGGAACGCGCAGTCGTCCAGCTCCATGACGACGCCCTCGAGCGCCTTGAGGGCGGGCTCGATCTCGAGCAGTCGGAGCTCGATCGGGCGGTCCGCGGCCAGCGCGCCGCTGGCGAGGCGGAACAGCAGGCTGTAGCCGATCTGGCCGGCGGCGCCGGTGACGGCGACCTTGAGAGGTTCAGCGGAGGTCACGGTGGTCTTCTCCTCGCGAGATGAGGTCGGTGAGGTCTGTCCCGCTGACGCTAGCAGCGCCCGGCCCGGCGTCGTCGGCTGGTCTGCGGCTGGCATGCTGGCGCCCATGACGAGGGCGCCACGGGTCGTACGCCGGGGGCGGGCGGCGACGGCGCTGCTCGCCGCCGGCCTGGCGCTCGGCCTCGCGGGCTGCGGCGGTGTCGGCCAGCCGGCGCCCTACGACTCCCCGGGCATCAACGGCCTCGTCGTCCCGACGCCGAGCCCCGAGCCCGCCGACTTCGTCGACGCCGTGGACAACCCGTGGCTCGCCCTCGAGCCGGGGGCGCGGCGGACCTACGACGTGGGTGACGGCGCTCGCGACCTCGGCACGATCGAGGTGGAGGTGCTCGAGGCCACCGTCCCGGTCGCCGGGCTCGACGCCACGGCCGTGCGCACCACGACCGACCTCGACGACGGCACCGGCCGCACGACGAGCGTGGAGACCCGCCTCTACGCCCAGGACACGGCGGGCAACGTCTGGCTCGTCGGCGCGGACGGGGCTGACGGGGGCACCGGCAGCTGGCGGGCGGGCGAGGACGCTGCTCAGGCCGGGCTCGCGATGCCGGCCGACCCGCGGCTCGGCGACGGGTGGCTCGCCTACGACGTGCCCGGCCTGCCGCGGGCGAGCAGCACGATCGAGGACCAGTCGGCCGCGCTGGTGCAGCTGCGCAACGAGGCCGGCACCACGACCCGCACGGTGTACGAGAAGGGTGCCGGCCTCGTGGGGCTCGTGGACCTCGACGACGGCTGGACCGCCGAGCCGGCCGACTGACCCGGAGTCAGTCCGGGCGCCGCACCTGGGTGCGACCGTCGTCGTCGCCGTCAGGGTTGCCCCAGTGGCCCGGAGCGCTCTGGCCGGGCTGCTGCTGGACGGGCGGCTGCTGGCCGGGCTGCTGGGGGGCGGGCTGGCCCCACTGGCCCGGCTGCGACTGCTGGCCGGGCTGCTGCGGCGCGGGCTGGCCGCCCCACTGGCCGGGCTGCTGCGGCGCGCCCTGGGGTGCGCCGTGGGCCGGGTCGGGCTGCTGCTGCGGCTGCTGGTAGGGGTCGGGCTGGCCCCACTGCTGCTGCGGGGGAGCGCCCCAGGCGGCGCCGGGCTGGCCCCAGCCGCCCTGCTGGCCCTGGTTCCACTGCGCCTCGTAGTTGCCCGGGACGGTCTGGTCCTTGCGGCCGCCGCCGAAGTTGAGGCCGGAGCCGGCGACCGGGGCAGCGCCCTGGCCGAAGAGCAGCGGGTAGGTGAGGCCGGCGATCGCCGCGCCCAGCAGCGGCGCGAGGACGAACAGCCAGAGCTGCGCGACCGCGTCCATGCCGGCGAAGACGCCGACGCCGATGGAGCGGGCGGGGTTGACCGACGTGCCGGTCAGCGGGATCGCGACGAAGTGGATCATCGACAGCGCGAGGCCGATCGCGAGCGGGCCGAGCGCGACGTTGACCTCGTTGCGCTCGTCGGTGACGCCCAGGATGACCCACAGGAAGACCGCGGTCAGCAGCACCTCGAGCAGCAGGGCGGCCCACCAGGCGAAGCCCGAGCCCTGGTCGCCGAAGAAGTTCTGCCCCATGTTGCCCTCGGCGACGAAGCCGTCGAAGCCGTGGCCCAGCGCGAAGAGCACCGCGCCGGCCAGGAGGCCGCCGAGGAGCTGGGCGGCCATGTAGATGCCGACCTGGTTCCACGGCAGGCGACCGCCGAGGACCGCGCCGAGCGTCACGGCGGGGTTGAAGTGTCCGCCGGAGATGCGCCCGACGGCGTAGGCCATCACCACGACGGTGAGACCGAAGGTCAGCCCGGTGGCGACGATGTCGCCTCCGGTGTAGACGGCCGCACCGCAGCCGAAGAAGACGAGCACGAACGTGCCCATCGCCTCCGCGGTGAACTTCTGTCCGGTGGTGGGTGTGGCTTCGACGGTGTCGCTCATTCGCTCGTCCTCCAAGGTCAGGGTGGCCGTACCCCTCGTAGGCCAACGTCGAGCCTAGCGGCGTCGGGACGGGGGTGCGAGGGTAGGCAAGTCGTCAGGCGGGTCTGACGTCAGGTATCTTGACGTCAAGAGTTATGCCCGGATCAGATCACGATCTACAGGAGCTGTCGTACCCATGGCCAAGATCATCTACACCCAGACCGACGAGGCGCCGCTCCTGGCGACGTACTCGTTCCTCCCGATCATCGCCGCCTACGCGAAGACCGCCGGTGTGGACGTCGAGACCCGTGACATCTCGCTGGCGGGCCGCGTGATCGCCCAGTTCCCCGACCGGCTGAGCGACGAGCAGCGCCTCGCCGACGACCTCGCCGAGCTCGGCGAGCTGGCCACCCGGCCCGAGGCCAACATCATCAAGCTGCCCAACATCTCGGCCTCCGTCCCGCAGCTCAAGGCGACCATCGCCGAGCTGCAGTCGCAGGGCTACGACCTGCCCGACTACCCCGAGAACCCGCAGACCGACGAGGAGCGCGAGATCCGCGCCCGCTACGACAAGGTCAAGGGCTCTGCGGTCAACCCGGTGCTGCGCGAGGGCAACTCCGACCGCCGGGCGCCGGCGTCGGTGAAGAACTACGCACGCACGCACCCCCACTCGATGGGCGCGTGGAGCAGCGAGTCCAAGACCGCGGTCGCCACCATGGGCCACGACGACTTCCGCACCAACGAGCAGTCCGTGGTGATGCCGGCCGACGACACGCTGTCCATCGTCCACGTCGGCACCGATGGCCAGGAGACGGTGCTCAAGGCCGACCTCGAGGTCCTCGAGGGCGAGGTCGTCGACGCGACCTTCCTGAGCGCCGCCCGCCTCGACGAGTTCCTCGAGGAGCAGGTCGCGCGGGCCAAGGCCGACGGCGTGCTCTTCTCCGCCCACCTCAAGGCCACGATGATGAAGGTCTCCGACCCGATCATCTTCGGCCACGTGGTGCGCGCCTACTTCGCCGACGTCTTCGCCCGGTACGGCGAGGACCTGGCCGCCGCCGGCCTGTCGGCCAACGAGGGCCTCGGCGCCATCCTGGCCGGCCTCGACTCCCTCGACAACGGCGCCGAGATCAAGGCGGCGTTCGAGAAGGGCCTGGCCGAGGGCCCGGCGCTCGCGATGGTCGACTCCGACCGCGGCATCACCAACCTGCACGTGCCCTCCGACGTCATCATCGACGCCTCGATGCCGGCGATGATCCGCACCTCGGGCCAGATGTGGAACGCCGACGGCGAGCAGCAGGACACCCTCGCGGTGATCCCCGACTCCTCCTACGCCGGCGTCTACCAGGCCGCGATCGACGACTGCCGCACCCACGGCGCGCTCGACCCCTCCACCATGGGCTCGGTGCCCAACGTCGGGCTGATGGCCAAGGCGGCCGAGGAGTACGGCTCGCACGACAAGACGTTCGAGATCCCCGCCGCCGGCCGCGTCGAGGTGCGCAACGGCGCCGGCGAGGTGCTGATGTCGCACGACGTCGAGGCCGGCGACATCTGGCGCGCCTGCCAGACCAAGGACGCCCCGATCCGCGACTGGGTCAAGCTCGCCGTCACCCGCGCCCGCGCCAGCGACACCCCGGCGGTGTTCTGGCTCGACGAGACCCGCGCCCACGACGCCAACCTCATCGCCCTGGTGAAGAAGTACCTGGAGGACCACGACACCGAGGGCCTGTCGCTGGAGATCATGGCGCCGGCGGAGGCGACGGCGTACTCGCTGGAGCGGATCCGCCGTGGCGAGGACACCATCTCGGTGACCGGCAACGTGCTGCGCGACTACAACACCGACCTGTTCCCGATCCTCGAGCTCGGCACCAGCGCCAAGATGCTCTCGATCGTGCCGCTGATGAACGGCGGCGGCCTCTTCGAGACCGGCGCCGGCGGCTCGGCGCCCAAGCACGTGCAGCAGCTGGTCAAGGAGGACTACCTCCGCTGGGACAGCCTCGGCGAGTTCTTCGCCCTGGCGGCCTCGCTGGAGCACCTCGCCGACCACGACGACAACGCGCGGGCGCGCATCCTCGGTGACACCCTCGACAAGGCCACCGAGACCTTCCTCAACGAGGACCGCTCGCCCGGGCGCAAGCTCGGCACGATCGACAACCGGGGCTCGCACTTCTACCTCGCCCTCTACTGGGCCGAGGAGCTGGCGAAGCAGACCGAGGACGCCGAGCTCGCGGCGGCGTTCGCCTCGCTCGCCGGCACCCTGCGCGAGGCCGAGCAGACGATCGTCGACGAGCTGCTCGCGGTCCAGGGCAAGCCCGCCGACATCGGCGGCTACTTCCGCCCCGACCCGGAGAAGGCCGCCGCGGTGATGCGTCCGTCCGCGACCTTCAACGACGCGATCGCCACGCTGGACTGACCGCGACGCACGTCACAGGCAGGACCCCCGGGGAACAAACCCCGGGGGTCCTGCTCTTGCGCCAGGTGATGACGACGACCGCCGACCCGACCGAGCTTCCCGACCATCCGACGTCCGGCCACCTCGACGTCCCCTCGGTGACGGCGCGCCACTTCGGCCTGGCCGTGCTCGCCCTGGCGATGGGCGGCTTCGCCATCGGGACCACCGAGTTCGTGACGATGGGCCTGCTGCCGCAGATCGCGCGCGGCGTCGACGTCTCCATCCCGACCGGCGGGCACGTCATCTCGGCGTACGCCGTCGGGGTCGTCGTCGGCGCGCCGGTGCTGGCCTTCCTCGGCGCGCGACTCCCGCGCCGGGCCCTCCTGGTGGCCCTGATGGTCGCGTTCGCCGCCGGCAACGGGCTGAGCGCGCTCGCGACGTCCTACGAGCAGCTGATGGCCGCCCGCTTCGCCGCCGGGCTGCCCCACGGCGCCTACTTCGGCGTCGCCTCCCTCGTGGCCGCGAGCATGGCCCGTCCCTCCCGCAAGGGGCGCGCGGTCTCGCTGGTCATGCTCGGGCTGTCGTTCGCCAACGTGATCGGCGTGCCCGCGGCGACGGTGCTCGGGCAGGAGCTCGGGTGGCGCGCGGCCTTCTGGGCCGCCGGCGGCCTGGCCGTGGTGACCCTCGCCCTCGTCGCCTGGTTCGTCCCGTCCGTCCCCGGCGACGCGGAGGCCAGCGGGCTGCGCGAGCTCGCGGCGTTCAAGGTGCCCCAGGTGTGGCTGACGCTGCTGGCGGGCGCCGTCGGCTTCGGCGGCATGTTCGCGGTCTACTCCTACATCGCCCCGGTCGTCACCGACGTCGGTGGCCTGGGGGAGCGGTCGGTGGCGGTGTTCCTGCTCTTCTTCGGCCTCGGCATGGTCGCGGGCACCTCGCTGGCCGGGATCATGGCCGACTGGTCGATCTTCCGCTCGCTGATCATCGGCGGCGTCGGGATGGCCGCGACGATGCTGGCCTTCTGGCTCGCGGCGCCCCACGGGTGGGCCGCCCTGCCGGTGGTCTTCCTCATCACCACCCTCGGCTCGGTGCTGGTGGTCAACCTGCAGCTGCGGCTGATGGACGTGGCGGGCGACGCGCAGACGCTGGGTGCCGCGATGAACCACGCCTCGCTCAACATCGCCAACGCCCTGGGCGCCTGGCTCGGCGGCCTCGTCATCGCCGGCGGATGGGGGCTGCGCGCCCCGGCCCTGGTCGGCCTGGCCCTGTCGATCCTCGGGGTGGCCATCCTGCTGCTCTCCGCGAGGCTCCACGTGCGCCAGCGCGACGCCGTGCCCGCCTGAACGCCGGGGTGCTCGGCGCCGCCTTGCACGCACCACGATGCACGCATTTTCCGGTGATGTTGCACGGAGTTAACACACGCGGAACTCTTGCGTAGCGCAGACTTGTAACGATCCAATCCACGAAGGGCGGGCAGGCCGCCCGAGATCTCCCGAGGAGGACGTGATGGACGACGACAAGATCGTGCGCGAGGTGGAGCGCCGCCGGCAGCTGGCGGACCGCAACGTCAGCGCTGTGGTCGACCTGCTGCAGCGACGCCAGGAGCTCAAGGGGATCTACCCCGCGGCCGACTTCTTCGCCGAGAACGTCGGCTGGGCCGTCTGACGGGATCGACCCGGGCAGTGCGGGCTCGGGCCGCTCAGGCCCAGCTGTAGACCATGCCCATCGCCTCGCTGACCTCGGCCAGCGTCGCGTCCGCGACCTCGTTGGCCCGGGCGTTGCCGCGGCGCAGGATCTCGTCGAGGTAGGCCGGATCGGCCTCGAGCTCGGCCCGGCGGGCGCGCAGCGGTGCCAGCTCGGTGTTGATCGCGTCGGTCAGGCGCCGCTTGAGGGCACCGCCGCCCCCGTCCCCGATCTCCTCGGCGACCACGGCCGGGTCGACGCCCTCGCAGAGGCCGATGAGGGTGAGCAGGTTGGCCACCTCGGGCCGCGCGTCCGGGTCGTAGGTGATGACGCGGTCGCTGTCGGTCTTGGCGCCCTTGAGCTTCTTGGCGGTCTCGTCGGCGCTCATCCGCAGCTCGACCACGTTGCCCTTGGACTTGCTCATCTTGGTGCCGTCGGTGCCCAGGATGAGAGGAGCCTCGGACAGCAGCGCGCCGGGCTCGGGGAACACCGGGGCGTAGCGGTCGTTGAAGCGGCGCGCGACGACGCGGGTCTGCTCGAGGTGGGGCAGCTGGTCGCGCCCGACCGGGACGACGTTGGCCTTGCAGAACAAGATGTCGGCGGCCTGGTGCACGGGATAGGTGAGCAGGAGGCCGCCGATCGAGGTGATGCCGGCCGACCTGGCCTCGTCCTTGACCGTGGGGTTGCGCTGCAGCTCCGCGACGCTGACCAGGCTGAGGAACGGCAGCATCAGCTGGTTGAGCGCCGGCACCGAGGAGTGCGTGAAGATCGTCGCCCGGTCGGGGTCGAGGCCCGCGGCGATGTTGTCGAGCAGCAGGTTGCGCACGTTGCTCGAGATGTCGCCGAGCACGTCGCGGTCGGTGATCACCTGGTAGTCGGCGATGAGCTGCCAGATCTCCGCGCCGCTGTCCTGCAGGCGCAGGCGGTTGCGGATCGAGCCGAAGTAGTGGCCGATGTGCAGTGCCCCGGTCGGACGGTCCCCGGTGAGCATGCGCAGCGATGCCGGGTCCTTCGCCATCTGCTCCTCGATGGCGTCGCTGCGAGCCTGGGCGGCGCGGAAGGTCTCACTCACGCGGCCGATCCTTTCACGGGGCCGATCGTCGCCGCGATCGGGTTCTGTAGGGTTTCGGGGTGCCCACCATCGGAGTAGCGATCGCGATCCCCGAGCCCTGGGCGAGCGAGCTCCAGGACTACCGCACCAGCGTCGGCGACACCACGGCCGCGCAGATCCCCACGCACGTCACGCTGGTCCCGCCGACCGAGGTCCGCCGCGACGACCTCGACGCCATCACCGCCCACCTCGCCGATGCCGCGGCCACCGTCTCCCCGTTCACCATCCACCTGCGGGGCACCGGGACGTTCCGCCCGGTCTCGCCGGTCGTCTTCGTCACCCTCGCCGAGGGGATCTCGGGGTGCGAGGTGCTCGCCGGCGCCGTACGACAGGGACCGCTCGCCGTCGACCTGCACTTCCCCTACCACCCGCACGTCACCGTCGCGCACCACCTCGACGACGAGACGCTCGACATCGCCTACAAGGAGCTGGCCGGTTTCGAGTGCAGCTTCGCGGTGGAGGAGTTCAGCCTCTACGTCCACGACGACCGGGCCGGCTGGCAGCCGACCCACCACTACCGGCTGGGCGGGCGATGAGCGTCGTCGACACGGTCAAGCAGCGCGTCGCCGCCGTGCGCGAGCGCCGCCCGTTCATCGACCACCTGTTCCGGATGATCCAGCACTACGGCGCAGTGAAGGGCAACGCGCTCGCCGGTGCGGTCACGTTCTTCGGCTTCTTGTCGTTCTTCCCCATCCTGGCGCTCGCGTTCGCCGTGGTCGGCTTGGTCGCGGGCATCTACTCAGACGCCACCGAGCAGGTGGTGAAGGCCATCCAGTCGGTGCTGCCGATGGTGGTCGAGGGCAAGGCCGGTCCCGGCGAGATCTCGATCGACGCCTTCCAGGACGGCGCCGGCGCCGCTGCCGGCATCGGCGCCATCGGTGTCCTCTACTCCGGGCTGGGGTGGGTCTCCGGCCTGCGCGACGCGCTCCAGATCGTGTTCGAGACGCCGCGGCGCGCACAGCCCAGCTTCGTGGTGGGCAAGCTCAAGGACCTGGTCTCGCTGGTGCTGATCGGCGTCGTGCTGCTGCTCAGCGTGGCCGTCTCCGGCGTCGTCACCGCCCTGTCCAGCCACATCCTCGACTGGCTCGGGCTCGACCTCGCTCTGCGCCCGGTGCTGACCGTGCTCGCGATCGCGGTCGGACTCGGCGCCAACACGCTGCTGTTCTTCGCGATCTTCAAGATCCTGGCCGACCACGACACCCCCGACCGCTCGCTGTGGAGTGGCGCGCTCCTCGGCGCGGTGGGCTTCGAGGTGCTCAAGCAGGCCGCGACCTTCCTGATCAGCTCGACGCAGAACCAGCCGGCGTTCGCCGTCTTCGGCATCGCGCTCGTGCTGCTGATCTGGATCAACTACTTCTCGCGCGTCGTCATGCTGGCC
Organism: Nocardioides sp. Z35_8; assembly: GCF_059621125.1. Lineage (NCBI taxonomy): Bacteria > Bacillati > Actinomycetota > Actinomycetes > Propionibacteriales > Nocardioidaceae > Nocardioides > Nocardioides sp. Z35_8. Next base: position 1,883,246 of record NZ_JCAQIE010000001.1, read on the forward strand.
GCCTCGTGGGCGCACACCTCGCGCGAGGCCCGCGCCCGCCGCGAGGCGGAGGAGGTGGCCGAGCTGCTGCCCGCGGGCCCGCGGATCGACCTGGCCGGTGCGTCGGCCGGTGCAGCCGCCCACCCGTCGGCGGAGCCCTTCCCCTCCCCGAAGGCCGCCTTCGCCGCCGGGGCGGGCGCCATGCTCGGGCTTGTCGCGCTCGTCCGCCGCCGCCACTGAACGTCGCTCGGGGCCGAGTGGGCGCGTCCTGCCCGTCGTACGGCGCCGACTCGGCGCGTCCTGCCCGTCGAACGGCGTCGAGTCGGCGCGTCCTGACGGTCAATATGCGCCGACTCGGGGTTGTCTGAGCGTCAGGACGCGCCGACTCGGGGTTGCCTGAGCGTCAGGACGCGCCGACTCGAGCTGCCGCTCAGTGGCCGTGCTTGATGGCGGTGCGCAGGTCCTTGTTGAGCTGGGAGATCACGTCGAGCGGGATCTCCTTGGGGCACGCCGCAGTGCACTCGCCGATGTTGGTGCAGCCGCCGAAGCCCTCGTGGTCGTGCTGGGCGACCATGTTGACCACGCGCTCGTCGCGCTCGGGCTGCCCCTGGGGGAGCAGGCCGAGGTGGGTCACCTTGGCGCCCAGGAAGAGCGAGGCGGAGCCGTTGGGGCAGGCCGCGACGCAGGCACCGCAGCTGATGCAGGTCGCGACGTTGAAGGCGCGGTCGGCGTCGTCCTTGGGCACCGGCACCGAGTGGGCCTCGGGGGCCGAGCCGGTGTTGACCGAGATGTAGCCGCCGGCCTGGATCATCCGGTCGAGGGCGCCGCGGTCGACGACGAGGTCCTTGACGACCGGGAAGGCGTCGGCGCGCCACGGCTCGATCGTGATGGTCTCGCCGTCCTCGAACGAGCGCATGTGCAACTGGCAGGTCGTGGTGACCTCGGGCCCGTGCGCGTCGCCGTTGATCATCAGCCCACACATGCCGCAGATGCCCTCGCGGCAGTCGGAGTCGAAGGCGATCGGGTCCTCGCCCTGGTCGTTGAGCTGCTCGTTGAGCACGTCGAGCATCTCGAGGAACGACATGTCCGGGGACACGTCGGCCAGCTCGTAGGTGTGCATCGCGCCGGGGCTGGCGGAGTCGGGCTGACGCCAGATCTTCAACGTCACGTTCATCGGTGGGTCCTCGTGGGTGTCGGGGTCCCCGCGGCGTCGTCGGCCGGGGGAGCGAAGCGGGGGAGGGGGAGGGTGCCGGAGGCAGGCGTCACTTGTAGCTCCGCTGCTTCATCTCGATGGCCGAGTAGACCAGGTCCTCCTTGTGCAGCACGGGCCGCTCGTCGAGGCCGGTCCACTCCCACGCGGCGACGTAGGCGAACTCGTCGTCGTGGCGCATGGCCTCGCCGTCCTCGGTCTGCGACTCGGCCCGGAAGTGGCCGCCGCACGACTCGCGCCGGTTGAGCGCGTCGATGCACATCAGCTCGCCGAGCTCGAAGAAGTCGGCCACGCGGCCTGCCTTCTCCAGCGACTGGTTGAGCGACTCGCTGGTGCCGAGCACCTTGACGTTGCGGTAGAAGTCGTCGCGCAGGCCGCGGATGAGGTCGATCGCCTTCTTGAGACCGGTCTCGTTGCGCTCCATGCCGCAGTACTCCCACATGATGTTGCCGAGCTCGCGGTGGTAGGAGTCGACGCTGCGGGTGCCGTTGACCGACAGGAAGTGCGCGATGCGCTGCTCGACAGACTCGCGCGCCTCCACGACCGCCGGGTGGTCCTCGGCGACGGGCTCGAACGGGCCGTCGGCGAGGTAGTCGCGGATCGTGTGGGGCAGGACGAAGTAGCCGTCGGCCAGTCCCTGCATCAGCGCCGAGGCGCCGAGGCGGTTGGCGCCGTGGTCGGAGAAGTTGGCCTCGCCTGTGACGAACAGGCCGGGGATCGTCGACTGGAGGTCGTAGTCGACCCACAGCCCGCCCATGACGTAGTGCACGGCCGGGTAGATCCGCATCGGCGTCGAGTACGGGTCCTCGCCGGTGATCCGGGCGTACATGTCGAACAGGTTGCCGTACTTGGACTCCACGGCGTCGCGGCCGAGGCGGTCGATGGCGTCGGCGAAGTCGAGGTAGACGCCGCGGCGCACGCCCTCCACCTCGGGACCGACGCCGCGGCCCTCGTCGCAGACGTTCTTCGCCGCGCGCGAGGCGATGTCGCGGGGGACCAGGTTGCCGAAGGCGGGATAGATCCGCTCCAGGTAGTAGTCGCGGTCCTCCTCGGCGATGTCGCGCGGGTCCTTGTCGCAGTCGGCCTGGTTCTTGGGCACCCAGATGCGGCCGTCGTTGCGCAGCGACTCCGACATCAGCGTCAGCTTGGACTGGTGCGAGCCGGAGACCGGGATGCACGTCGGGTGGATCTGCGTGTAGCAGGGGTTGGCCATGTAGGCGCCCTTGCGGTGCGCACGCCAGGCGGCGGTGACGTTGGAGCCCATCGCGTTGGTCGACAGGTAGAACACGTTGCCGTAGCCGCCGGAGGCGAGGACGACGACGTCGGCGAGGTGGGTCTGCACCTCGCCGGTGACCATGTCGCGGGCGATGATGCCGCGGGCCTTGCCGTCGACGACGATCAGCTCGAGCATCTCGTGGCGGGTGAACATCGACACGGTGCCGGCGGAGATCTGGCGCTCGAGCGCCTGGTAGGCGCCGATCAGCAGCTGCTGGCCGGTCTGCCCGCGGGCGTAGAAGGTGCGCGAGACCTGCACGCCACCGAAGGAGCGGTTGTCGAGCAGGCCGCCGTACTCACGGGCGAACGGAACGCCCTGGGCGACGCACTGGTCGATGATGTTGGTGCTCACCTCGGCCAGGCGGTAGACGTTGGACTCGCGCGAGCGGTAGTCGCCGCCCTTGACCGTGTCGTAGAAGAGACGGTGGACCGAGTCGCCGTCCTCCTTGTAGTTCTTCGCGGCGTTGATGCCGCCCTGCGCGGCGATGGAGTGCGCGCGCCGGGGCGAGTCCTGGTAGCAGAACGTCTTGACGTTGTAGCCGGCCTCGCCGAGCGTGGCGGCCGCCGAGGCGCCGGCCAGGCCGGTGCCGACGATGATGATGGAGAGCTTGCGCCGGTTGGCCGGGTTGACCAGGCGAGCGTCGAACTTCCGCGTCGCCCAGCGCTCGGCGAGCGGGGCGTCGGGCGCCTTGGTGTCGGCGAGCGGCTCACCGGGGGTGTAGTAGCCGGCGGCGTCGTCGTAGTCGCCGTCCAGGGACCCGCTGGCCGAGGCCTCCGTCGAGGTGACGGTGTCGGGCATGTCCATGTCGTGGCTGTCGTGGCTCACGTGAGGTGACCCCTCTTTACTTGGTGATGATGCCGGCCAGGACGGCGAGCGGGACGAGTGAGAAGCCGATGGAGATGACGAGCGCGGTCACGAAGCCGAAGGCCTTGGCGCGCTTGCGCTTGACCGCGGTGCCGGTCCAGCCCAGGGTCTGCGCGGCGCTCCAGATGCCGTGGTGCAGGTGGGCGCCGAGCGCGAGCATCGCGGCGATGTAGATCAGCGTCATCCACCACAGGTCGAAGGTGTCGACCATCAGGAGGTAGGGGTCGTTGGTGGCCCCGCCCTGCGGGTTGACCTTCCCGATGGTGAAGTTGAGCAGGTGCCAGACCAGGAAGACGAGGATCGCGAGCCCGCCCCAGCGCATCATCAGGCTGGCGCGCGTGGCGCCGGTGTCCTTCTTCATGACGTACTTGGTGGTGCGGGCGCGCGCGGCGCGACGCCACAGGACGACCGCGCAGTAGACGTGCACGACGAGCGCCACGATGAGGCCCACGCGCAGGATCCAGAGCGCGCCTCCGTGCGGGAGCATCGGCTCACCGAGCACGCGGAGGTGCTCGGCGTACTCGTTGAACGCCTTGCGACCGCCGAACGCCTTGAGGTTGCCGTACATGTGCGCCAGCACGAAGCCGAGGAAGAGGAAGCCGCTGCCGGCCATCAACAGCTTGAGAGCGATCGTCGAGCGCGAGGCCCGTGCGCCCTTGACGAGGGTGGGGGTAGACACGTCTCCACGCTACCGCCTGCGGACGTGTGCCCGACGCCCCGGGGAGTGTGACGTACGCCCCTTTGCCCGCGCGCATGAAGCCAACCGCAGGCGGTCGCGACCCGGGTCGACCGGCAGGGGAGGACGGCCGCCGCCTGGGGCCGAAGTGCTCTGCCGGGGACCCGGCCGGGGCTCGTAACTTCACAAGGAGACGTCTGCACGAGGAGCGCCTTCGGGTGCACCTGCTCGCAGTCGGCCCAGACGGACAACGACGTGGAGGCAGCACCGTGTGCACTGCGACCAACTACACCGCCAAGGACCACTACTTCGGTCGCAACCTGGACCTGGAGTTCTCCTACAACGAGTCGGTGACCATCACGCCGCGCAACTTCGTGCTGCCGTTCCGCACGGTGGACGACCTGCGCACCCACCACGCGATCGTCGGGATGACGACGGTGGCCGACGGCTACCCGCTCTACTACGACGCCACCAACGAGAAGGGGCTGAGCATGGCGGGGCTCAACTTCCCCGACAACGCCGACTACAAGCCCGAGACCCAGGGCAAGGACAACATCACGCCCTTCGAGTTCATCCCGTGGATCCTGGGGCAGTTCGAGACGGTCGCCCAGGTCCGGGAGGCGCTGGACAGGCTGGTGCTGGTCGACATCCCGTTCAGCCCCCAGTTCCCGCTGTCACCGCTGCACTGGATCGTCTCCGACCGCCAGGAGTCGCTCACGGTCGAGTCGGTCAAGGACGGGTTGCGGGTCTACGACAACCCGCTGGGCGTGCTCACCAACAACCCGACCTTCGACATCCAGATGTTCAACCTCAACAACTACGCCAGCCTGTCGCCGAGCCAGCCCGAGACCCACTTCTCCAAGAAGCTGCACTTCGACAGCTACAGCCGGGGGCTGGGAGGCATCGGAATGCCCGGTGACCTCTCCTCGATGTCGCGGTTCGTCAAGGCGGCGTTCACGGCCGTGAACTCGGTCTCCGGCGAGTCCGAGTCCGAGGCCATCAGCCAGTTCTTCCACATCCTCGGATCGGTCGCCCAGCAGCGGGGATGCGTCGAGGTCGGCGACAGGTACGAGATCACGATCTACTCCTCGTGCTGCAACACCGACACGGGCGTCTACTACTACACGACCTACGAGAACAGCCAGGTGACGGCGGTCGACATGCACAAGGTCGACCTGGACGGCGACACGCTCTCCAGCTACCCGCTCCTCACCGGCCAGAGCATCCTGGCCCAGAACTAGTGGTCGCGCCGCTCCGCCAGCCCTCTCCTCGGGCCCGTCGGGGGAGAGGGCCCTGCGGGCCAGGAGTGCCGACGATCGGGCTGGACGACACCCTGCTGACGGTCAAGCTGTCGCCCCCGAGGCGCCGGAGCGGCATGGTCAGCAGGGTGGCGCTCCTCGACTCCGTCCGTGACGCGGCCACTGCCGTGGTCGGCGTCACCGCGCCCGCCGGCTACGGGAAGTCGACGCTGCTGGTCGAGTGGGCCCACCGGGACCGCCGGAGGGTCGGGTGGCTCTCGCTGGACCGGTCCGACGACGACCCGAGTGCCCTGCTCTTCCTGCTGGCCTCGGCCTACGAGCGAGCCGTGCCGGAGCACGCGGGCCTGGCCGCCGTGGTGACCGGCCCGGACGCCGCCGCCCGCGGCCGGGGCGCTGCCCGGATCGCGTCGGCGTTCAGGCGCTCGCCGGTGCCCTTCATCCTCCTGCTCGACGACCTGCACGAGCTCCGGTCGCCCGAGTGCCACCACCTGCTGGGTGTCGTGCTGTCGGCCGTCCCCCCCGGGTCCCAGGTCGTGACGGCCAGCCGCCACGAGCAGCCCCACCTCCCCTCTCTCCGGGCGGCCGGGGAGGCGGTCGAGCTCACCACTCGCGACCTCGCCCTCGACGCGTCCGCCGCGGCGCAGGTCTTCGCGACCGCGCGCGTCGACGTCACCCCGGCGCAGGCGGCCGACGTCGCGGCGCGGACCGAGGGGTGGCCGGCCGGGATCCAGCTCGCTGCCCTCATCGCGCGGGAGGGGGAGGACCAGCCCGGGCGGGCCACCGGGGACGACCGCTACATCGCCGACTACCTCCAGCGCGAGGTCTTCCGGAGGTTCGACCCCGGGATCCGGGACTTCCTGCGGCGCACGGCCGTCCTCGACCGGCTCCACGGCCCGCTCTGCGACGCGGTGCTGGGGGAGCGGAGCTCCCAGGACCGGTTGCGCACCCTCGAGGCGTCGAACGCGTTCATCGTCGCGCTGGACCGGCGACGCGAGTGGTACCGCTACCACCCCCTGTTCCGCGAGTTCCTGCTGGCCGAGCTGCTCCGCGACGACCCGGAGGCGGTGGAGAAGCTGCAGGTGCGCGCGGCCGACTGGTTCCAGGCGAACGGCGCACCGGCGACGGCCGTGGAGTACCTCCTCATCACCCAGGAGCGCGAGCGGTGCGCCCAGCTCGTGGCCGAGCTGGCACTCACCACCGTCAGCGCGGGGCAGATCTCGACCCTCCAGCGGTGGCTGGGCGTGCTCGGCGAGCGCACCATCGAGGCCTATCCGCCCCTCGCCGTGCTGGCGGGGTGGGTCGCGGCGTCGGCGGGGCAGGCGGTGGTCGCCCAACGGTGGGCCGCCTTCGTGGAGGAGGTGTCGTTCGACCCGACCCCGACCCACGGCGGCGCGTCGTTCGCGTCCTCGCGGTCGATGCTCCGCGCCATGACGTGTGCGTCGGGCCCCGAGGCGATGCTGGCCGACGCCGAGCTCACCGCGGCACAGGAGCCGCTGCGGAGCCCGTGGCGGGCGACGGCGCTCTGCGTCCTCGCGGAGGCGCACCTGCTCGCGGGCTCACCCGGGCGCGCCGGGGCCGTGCTCCGGGACGCCACGGAGGTCGGCCTCGCCGTGGGCGACACGGGTGCGGTGGTGCTCAGCGAGTCGGGACTGGCCCTCATCGACATGGACCGCGGGCGTTGGGACGAGGCCGCGGAGCACGTCGGGCTCGCGCTCGGCATCGTCGACCAGCACCACCTGGAGGACTACGCGACCAGCCTGCTCCCCTTCGCGGCCGCGGCCCGACTGGCCGTCCACGGAGGCAACCTCCTCGAGGCGGACCGCCAGGTCGCTCGCGCCCTGGAGGCGCGTGCCGCGTCGACGTACGCCCTCCCGTGCCACGCGACGAGGGGCCGGCTCCAGCTTGCGAAGGTGTGCTGGACGCGAGGCGACCACGCCGACGCCCGGCTCCTGCTGGCCGAGATCGACGACATCCTCCGGCTCCGGCCCGAGCTGGGGACCCTGGTCCAGCAGGTCGGCGAGCTCCGCGCGGTCACGACGGCGACGAGGACCGATGCCGGCGCCCCCGAGGCACCGCTCACCCCGGCGGAGCTCCGCGTGCTGCACTACCTCCCCACCCACCTCAGGATCGTCGACATCGCCCAGCGGCTGCAGATCTCGCGCAACACCGTCGCCTCCGAGGTCTCCGCCATCTACCGCAAGCTCGGCGCCACCTCACGCGGTGAGGCGGTCGACCGGGCGACCCTCCTCGGGCTGCTCGGGGGATGAGGGAGGAGCGTGTCGCTCACGGCCCGGCGTCGTCGTCGCGGTCCTCGTCGACGTCGTAGCCCAGGACGAGGGCCAGCTTGGGCGCGGCCGTCGCCACGCGCACCGGTCCGGTGATCGGCAGCACTCCCACGAGGACGTCGACGATCTCCTCGACGCTCGCCCCGGCGCTCAGGGCGCTGTCCGCGAGCGATCCGTAGGAGCGCACGGTGCCGTCGCCCGTCGCGGCGAGGGCGCCGAGCCGGACCAGGGCCAGGATCCTCGCGTCGAGGGCCGTCGCCGGCCAGGTGTCGGGGACGTCCTGTGCGCGGTCGTCCGCCGTCTGGCCGAACGCCAGACGACGCAGCTGCTCGCCGTGGTCCATCCCTGACTCCCTCCGGAGACGTCTTCCCATTAGCGCCCGTGCAGGCCGTCTGCGCACCACCTGTTTCGTGTCATCTGCGACCAGTCGCCCTCACCACCTGCCCATTCGTCAGCCCAGCACGTTCACCGCCCGGGCGACGACCAGGCCCACGATGGCCAGTGACGTCAGCGCCTGGACCGACATGACGAGCTTGGCCCAGGGAGCGAGCGGCATCACGTCGGTGGGACTGAACGCCGTGGCGTTGGTCAGGCCGAGATAGAGGTAGTCGCCGAAGCGCGGGCGCCAGCTCTCCAGTCCCAGCTCGGAGGTGAGCTGCTGGGGGAAGGCGAGGTCGGGCGTGCGCGGCATCCACTCGGCACGGGCGGCGGCCCCGCCGCAGTCGAGCTCGAAGTAGAGGAGCGCGTAGGCGATGATCGAGCCCACCCACACGCAGCCGCTCGCCTGGAGCAGCTCGGGCGCCGAGTCGGTCGCCGACCCGCCGTCGATGATGTCGGCGACGAGCCGGACCGTCGACCAGACGGTCCCCAGGGACAGGACCGTGATCAGCGCGATCGACGCCACCCGCAGGGACGTCGTACGCCTCGAGATCTGGCCGGGGTCGCCGGCGAGCAGCGCCACCAGGAGCACTCCGGAGATCGTGGGCAGCACCCACGGCTGGGCGAGCCGCAGGCTGTCGGGCAGCAGCACGGTGAGACCCATGGCGACGGCAACCGCCGCCGCCATCGGCCACCGGGTCTCGGCATAGGGATCATCGAGGTCGTCGGTGGAGTCCGGGCGTCTCATCCGTGGTCAGCGGTGGAAGCTCGTGCCTCGTCCGGCGTCAGGGACTCCTTGGTTCCGTGCTTGTCCACGTGCACGACCCGATAGGCGTGCCGGGGCACCTGTTCGTCGTTCGGGAAGCGATACTTCGGTACGGCGACCGGCAGGTCGGCCGAGGCGAAGACGTCGTCCTCGAGGGCGCCGCGTACGGAGTTCCTGCTGTGCACCATGTGGCATCTGCTCCTCGTGACTGCGCCATCGAGACACTCTGCTCTGGTCGGGCTGGGTCGGGTGGCGCGTCGCCTACCGGTCCGGGATGGTCCTATCGGTCTCCAGGTCCTCCACCTCGTCGAGCAGCTCGCCCGCCTTGTCGGGGCAGTAGGTCTCGACCACCGCGAAGTCGTACTCGATGATCCGGGGGTCCATGACCACGCGCCGGAGGTGCAGGGCGTTGTTGCCGAACTGGGACAGGGCCAGCTCCTGCTGCAGCTCGCCGACGTTCTCGCAGCTGACGCCTCCGTCCGTGCCGTAGAGGGCGGTCGCCGTCGAGGCGTCGACCGTGGGGAACCCGGCTTCGGACAACCTCACGTTGAGCTGCTCGGCGAGCTGGCGTGCCCGGTCGCTGTCCGGGTCGGAGGCGCTGCCGGCGGCGGAGCAGGCGGAGAGCCCCAGCCCCGCCGCCACGGCCAGGCCGGCTGTCCGGAGCACTGCGGAGCGGACTGTTCGTGGACGCTTCGTGATCATCGGACTCACGCCTCCTGGGCCGTCGTGTCGGAATGGGTGTTGTCCGGGGAGGTCTCGATCTTCCACTCCGGCTTGCGCAGCTTGTAGAGGACGAACGGCCACACGCCGAGGAGGACGATGCCGGCCACGAGGATCAGGATGTACACGCCCTGCGGCGTCGCGTCCGCGTTGCCCGACGGCTCGACGAAGCCGAGGAGGAAGGCGGCGACGCTCGCCACGAAGCCGACCGACCCGACCAGGGTCATGGCAGGCGTGCGGAAGCCGCGCTTGACGTCGGGGTGGGTGCGGCGCAGGCGCATGCCGGCGAGGAACATGACCATGTACATCAGCAGGTAGAGCTGCACGGCCATGGCGGTGAGGATCCAGAAGACCGACTGCACCGACGGCAAGATGGCGAAGAGGACGGCCATCGCCGTCACGATGATGCCCTGCACCATCATGATCGGGACCTGCATCCCGTGGCTGTTGGTGCCCTGCAGGCGCGGGGGCAGGTATCCCTCCTTGCCGACCAGCAGCAATCCCTTGCTCGGTCCCGGGATCCAGGTGACCACCGAGGCGAGGATCCCGATGACGATCAGCAGGGCCATCACGGTGGTGCCCCACGACATCCCGAGGTGGTTGAAGAAGACGTCGAAGGCCTGGAGCACCCCCTGGGTCAGGTTGACGCTGGAGCCGGGGACCGCGACCGAGATGGCCAGGGTGGGCAGGATGAAGACGAACAGGATGAGGATCACCGACAAGACGATCGCCTTCGGGAACTCGGTGCTGGGCCGCCGCATCTCGTTGACGTGGACGGCGTTCATCTCCATGCCGGCGTAGGAGAGGAAGTTGCTGACGATCAGCACGATGCTGGCCAGCCCGGTGAACTTCGGGAACCACTCCGCATCACCGATCGGCGGGAGGTGCGAGGTGCCGCCGCCGGCCCAGAAGATCGCCGCGAAGACGATCAGGGCCGCCGCCGGCACGAGGGTGCCGGCCAGGAAGCCCCAGGTCCCGACCTTGGCGAACGCGTCGACACCGAGGGTGGCGATGAACGTCGAGATCCAGTACACGACCAGGATGATCAGGCCGGTGAAGATGCCCGAGTTGGCCAGGGCCGGATCCCACACGTACGCGAGGGCCGAGGCGAAGAAGGCGAGCTGGGCCGGGTACCAGGCGACGTTCTGCATCCACTGCTGCCAGATCGCGAAGAAGCCGAGGCGGTCGCCATACGCCTCCTTGACCCAGACGAAGATCCCGCCCTTCCATCCGCTCGCCAGCTCGGCGGCCACGAGCGCCACCGGCACCATGAACAAGATCGCGGGCAGGACGTAGAGGAATATCGACGCCCAGTCGTAGGCCGCCATGGCCGGTAGTCCGCGAACGCTCGCGACCGCTGTGGCGATGAGGATCGCCATCGATGTCCAACTGATGAACGAGGTGCGTGCCTGGGCCCGTCCCTGCGGTGCAGTCGCCTGACTGTCGTCCCGAGTAGCCATCTCCGCGCCTTTCGCCGATTGCTCCGGCCAACGACGCTAGTTGCCTGCCGACGCGGCGGCATCACTCACAATGAGTGACGTCTGTGCCGTCCCGATCCGCCTTCCTCGTCGGCTGCTGACCCCGCCCGGGATCGGTGCTCTACTGAGTGGGTCCCGGGGCTGCCGCGTCCCGCATCGTCCCGACGTGAGCGTCGTCGCACGAGGAGCGGAGATGTCATGAACTACTGGATCAGCGTCGTCTTCCGTGCCATCCCGCTGGCGATGATGGCGGTCTGCATCGGCTTCGGCCTCTACGTGTGGAACGCCGCGGACGCGCCGGGAAACTACGTGGCAGGCCGGGTGGTCACCATCCTCGGCGCGATCTGCCTGTGCCTGTTCTGCACGGCGGCGACGATCATCCGGCAGCTCATCGGACGCTTCAACGCCGTCGACAAGGTGGTCTACCCCGCTCTCGGCTACGCGTCCGCCATCGGCACCTCGGTCTACGGCGTCTCCCTGTTCGCCGGGGTCTCGGGCAGCGGCCAGAGCCCCGAGTACGTCGCCGGGCACGTCGTCCTCGGTCTCGGGTTGATCTGCGGCTGCGTGTCCACGGTCGCCCTGGCGTCGACCAAGTTCACGCTCATCCCCGCCAACTCCGCCAGGCCGGCCGGCGACCGCACGCCCCCGCCGGCGGCGTTCTCCGGGCCCGTCGTCGCCGTGCTGGGGGCGCTCCCGGTCGGGCTCGCCGCGCTCGCGTGGGGCTTCGGCATCGCCAACCTGCTGATGACCACCTCACCGAGCCGCTTCACGGTGGGCCACGTCGTCAGCGGTCTCGCGATGATCTGCACGAGCCTCATCGGGCTGGTGTGGAGCATCCTGCGCCAGGTCCAGGACACCTACGGGCCGCGCGACCGCGTGGCGTGGCCCTGGCTGGTGATCGCGATGGGCAGCGCCGCGATCCTGTGGGGGATCGTGCTGCTGGTCCTCGACACCGAGCCGTACTACCGCACACCCGGGTTCGTGATGATCGGCCTGGGCCTGGTCTGCTTCAGCATCCTGAGCAAGGTCGGGCTGCTGGCCCTGGTGTGGCGGCGCACGTTCAGCCTGGCCAACCGGGTGCCCCTGATCCCGGTCGTCACCGCGCTCAGTTGCCTGTTCCTGGCGGCGTTCGTCTTCCAGGCCGCGTTCACCGACACCAACGTCTTCATCGCCGCCCACGTGCTCGTGGGGCTGGGAGCGATCTGCTTCACGCTCTACTCCATCGTCTCCATCCTGGAGAGCGGCACGTCGTCGCACGGCGACTGAGCCCGCCGAGACGTAACGGGCGACGACGATGGACGGGCCGCACGCTCCCGATCGGTCGATCGGCACGATCGGGCTGACCTTCGTCGCCGTCGGCGGCGTGGTCGGCTCCGGGGTGCTGTTCGCCCCCCTGTTCGCGGCCCAGCAGGCCGGGCCCGCCGCGATCATCGCGTGGCCGATCGCGGGGTTGATGCTCGTCACCGTCGCGCTGGTCTATGCCGAGATCTCCGCCATGCTGCCGGTCGTCGGCGGCCTCGGCCTGCTGCCCACCTACAGCCACGGGCAGGGGGTCGGCATCGCGATCGGCTGGGTGGCCTGGGTCGGCTACGTGACGGCCGCGCCGATCGAGACGCAGGCGATGCTCGAGTACGCCAGCAACGAGCCGGCCTTCGACTGGCTGTTCGTCGCGGGAGCCGCCTCCGACGGGGAGAGTGCGCTGAGCCTGCCGGGGATCGCGGCGGCAACGGTCGTGCTGGTGGCCTTCACCGGGCTCAACGCGTTCGGGGTGGCCCTCTTCACCCGCATCAACAGCGCGCTGACCTGGGTCAAGCTCGTCATCCCGGTGGCGATCGCCGTCGCCCTGCTCACCCGCTTCTCCACCGCCCCGATCCGCGAGACGGGGTTCGCCCCCGAGGGGATGACCGGGGTGCTGAGCGCCATCACCACGGGCGGTGTCGTCTTCGCGTTCCTCGGGTTCCGGCATGCACTGGACCTCGCCGGTGAGGCGCGGCGACCACAGGTGACCATCCCCGTGGCCCTGGTCGGCGGCATCCTCATCTGCACCGTGCTGTTCACCCTCCTCCAGCTCGGGTTCGTCGGCGCTGTGGACCCCGCCGAGCTCGACAGCGGCTGGGCCGGCCTCGACAAGGGTGGGGCCAACGGGCCGCTCGCGGCGCTGCTGTCCGGCCTCGGCATGACGGTGCTGGCCAAGCTGGTGGTGGCGGACGCCGTGCTCGGACCCTTCGGCGCGGGCCTGGTCTCGACCGCGTCCACCGGTCGCCTCACCGTGGCCGTCGCGCAGAACGGGCTCTTCCCGCGCGCGCTGTCGGCGTTCAGCCGCCACGGCGTCCCGATGCGGGCGATGGTGCTCAACCTGGTGGTCGGGCTGGCCCTGCTGCTCGCCTTCCGCGACGGGTGGTCGGAGCTCCTGTCCTACAACTCCGGTGCCATCGTGCTCTCGATGTGCCTGGGCCCGGTGACCGTGATGGCGCTGCGGCACCAGGTGCCCGACCGCGTGCGTCCGTTCCGCCTCCACGCGGTGTCGGTGATGGCGCGGGTCGCCTTCGTCGTGATCACCCTGATCATCTACTGGACCGGCTGGGAGACGATGGTCAAGCTGACCATCCCGATCGCCGTCGGCGTCGCGGTGCTGGCGTGGCGCGTCCTGCGCGACCCGCAGCTGCGGGGATCGCTCGCGCTGGGCTCGCTGGTGTGGCTCGGGCCCTACTACGCCGGGGCGCTGCTGCTGACCTTCCTCGGCAGGTTCGGCGGCGGCCGCGACGTGCTGCCCGCTGGGGTCGACATGGTGGTGGTCACCGTGTTCGCGCTGGCCCTGTTCGAGTGGGGCGTGCGCTCGGCGCTGCCCGCCGCCGACGCGGCCGCGCTGGTCGCCACCGTCCCGCCGGTACGGGCGTCCTGACCCGGTCCCGTCGAGGGTGGCCGGTGTGGCCCACTTCACATCGCCGCCCGTTGTGTGCAGACTCTGGCCCAACCACGACGCGACGGGGATGCGATGAGCACAGGCGTGCACGGCCCGACCAGGGCGCGGATCGAGGCCGGGACGCTGCGCCGGGACCGGTGGTGGCTCTCGCCGCTGACCACGTTCGTGGTCTTCTCGGCCTTCGTCGTCTACGCGACCGTGCGCGCCTTCATGGGACGCGACTACTACGCCTCGCCCTACCTGTCGCCGTTCTACTCCCCGTGCCTGGGCGACTGCGTCGAGGGGGCCTCCGACTTCGGCCAGCCCTTCGCGGCGTGGCCGCTGTCGGCGGCGCTGATCATCCTCGTGTTCCCCCTCGGCTTCCGGATGACCTGCTACTACTACCGCAAGGCCTACTACCGGGCGTTCTGGCTGAGCCCGCCGGCGTGCGGCGTCGCCGAGCCGCACGGCTCCTACTCGGGCGAGTCGCGGTTCCCGCTGATCGTGCAGAACGTGCACCGCTGGTTCTGGTACGCCGCGGTGCTGGTCGGCCTGGTGCTCACCTTCGACACGGTCCTGGCCTTCCGGCCGATGCCGGCGGAGTACGCCCTCGGGGACGGTGAGACCAGCGGGGTCCACATGGGACTGGGCACCCTGCTGATGATCGCCAACATCGTCTTCATCTGGCTCTACACGCTCTCGTGCCACTCGTGCCGCCACGTCGTCGGCGGCCGCCTGCGCCACTTCTCCAAGCACCCCGTCCGCTACCGGCTCTGGACCTGGGTGTCGCGGCTCAACGAGAGCCACGGCAGGTGGGCCTGGTACTCCCTGTTCTCCGTCGCGATCGTCGACCTCTACGTCTTCCTCCTCGCCACCGGCACGATCCAGGACGTGAGGTTCTTCTGATGAGCGAGCGGCATCCGATGACGGGCAACGAGATGTCGCCCGAGGCCCGGGCGGGCATGGAGCGCCACACCTACGACGTCGTGGTGATCGGCGCCGGCGGCGCGGGGCTGAGGGCCGCGATCGCCGCCCACGAGGCGGGCGCGCGCACGGCCGTGGTGTGCAAGTCGCTGCTCGGCAAGGCGCACACCGTGATGGCCGAGGGTGGGGCCGCGGCTGCGCTGGGCAACCGGTGGCCGGAGGACAGCTGGAAGGTGCACTTCCGCGACACGATGCGCGGCGGCAAGATGCTCAACAACTGGCGCATGGCGCAGCTGCACGCTCAGGAGGCGCCCGAGCGGGTGCTCGAGCTCGAGGACTGGGGTGCGCTGTTCGACCGCACCGAGGACGGGCTGATCTCCCAGCGCGACTTCGGCGGGCACCGCTACGCCCGGCTCGCCCACGTCGGCGACCGCACCGGGCTCGAGCTGATCCGCACGCTGCAGCAGCGCACGGTGCAGCTCGGGATCGACGTCTACATGGAGTGCACGGTCACCGAGGTGCTCAAGGAGGGCGGGCGGGTGGCCGGGGCGTTCGGCTACTGGCGCGAGACCGGTCGCTTCATCACGTTCGAGGCGCCGAGCGTGGTGCTCGCGACCGGCGGCATCGGCAAGTCCTACAAGGTCACCTCCAACTCCTGGGAGTACACCGGTGACGGGCACGCGCTGGCACTGCGCGCGGGGGCCAGCCTGATCAACATGGAGTTCGTGCAGTTCCACCCCACCGGCATGGTGTGGCCGCCGTCGGTCAAGGGCCTGCTGGTCACCGAGTCGGTGCGCGGCGACGGCGGCATCCTGCGAAACTCCGAGGGCAAGCGCTTCATGTTCGACTACATCCCCGACTTCTTCCGGTCCGAGACGGCCGACACCGAGGAGGAGGCCGACCGGTGGTACGACGACAAGGCCAACAACCGGCGCCCACCCGAGCTGCTGCCACGCGACGAGGTCGCCCGCGCCATCAACTCCGAGATCAAGGCCGGACGCGGGTCACCGCACGGCGGGATCTTCCTCGACATCGCCAGCCGCCGCGACGCCGACTACATCCGCAAGCGGCTGCCGTCGATGTACCACCAGTTCAAGGAGCTCGCCGACGTCGACATCACCGCCGAGCCGATGGAGATCGGGCCGACGTGCCACTACGTGATGGGCGGTGTCGAGGTCGACTCCGACACCCAGCGCTCGGGCGTCGAGGGGCTCTACGCCGCGGGTGAGGTGAGCGGCGGCATGCACGGCTCCAACCGGCTGGGCGGCAACTCGCTGTCCGACCTGCTCGTGTTCGGCAAGCGCGCCGGCGAGGCCGCGGCGGCGCACGCCGTCTCGGGCCCGCGGCCGGCGGTCGACGAGGCGGACGTGAAGGCGGCCCAGGCCGACGCGCTGGCGCCGTTCGAGGTCTCTGCCGGCCCGGGGGGAGGGGGGGAGAACCCCTACACGATCCAGCACGACCTGCAGGACACGATGAACGACCTGGTCGGCATCATCCGCACCGCCGCGGAGCTCGAGGAGTCCCTCGGTCACCTCGACCGCCTCAAGGAGCGGGCGGCCGCGATGGTCGTCGAGGGTCACCGCCAGTACAACCCGGGCTGGCACCTCGCGCTCGACCTGCGCAACATGCTGCTGGTCAGCGAGTGCATCGCCAAGGCCGCGCTGGCGCGCCAGGAATCGCGGGGCGGGCACACCCGGGACGACTTCCCGGGGCCCGACCCCGAGTGGGGCGCGAAGAACCTGGTGCTCACCCTCGACGCGACCGGGTCGGGCGTCGACATCGCCGAGAAGGCGCTGCCGGTGATGCCCGAGGACCTCGAGCAGCTCTTCCAGGACACGTGAGGACGGCCATGGCCTACGACCTGAGGATGCGCGTGTGGCGGGGCGACGCCGACGGGGGTGACCTCACCGACTACACCGTCGAGGTCTCCGAGGGCGAGGTGGTGCTCGACGCGCTGCACCGGCTGCAGGCGACGCAGACGGGCGACCTGGCGATCCGCTGGAACTGCAAGGCCGGCAAGTGCGGCTCGTGCAGCGCCGAGATCAACGGTCGGCCCCGCCTGCTGTGCATGACCCGGCTCTCCGACTTCGACCCGGCCGAGACCATCACCGTGACGCCGATGCGCACGTTCCCGGTGATCCGCGACCTGGTCACCGACGTGTCGTTCAACTACGAGAAGGCCAAGGAGCTGCCCTACGCCGAGCTCGGGCCCCGCGACGCGGACGGCAGGCGGCGGATGATGCAGGTCGACGTGGAGCGCGGCCAGGAGTTCCGCAAGTGCATCGAGTGTTACCTGTGCCAGGACGTGTGCCACGTGGTCCGCGACCACGAGGACAACAAGCAGCACTTCGCCGGCCCCCGCTTCCTCATCCGCTATGCCGAGCTCGACATGCACCCCCTCGACACCCACGACCGCCGCCGGCTCGCGCAGGACGCGGCCGGCCTCGGGATGTGCAACATCACCAAGTGCTGCACCGAGGTCTGCCCGGAGGGCATCCACATCACCGACAACGCGATCATCCCGATGAAGGAGCGCGTGGTGGACCGCAAGTACGACCCGCTGGTGTGGCTCGGCAACAAGATCGGCCTCCGGAGCAAGGACGACGAGGGCCGCACGGAGGTCTGAGGCGAGCCCGGTCGTGGGCAGCGACGGTGACCTTTCCCATAGCCCGCGGCCGTGACCCTCCCCACGGGGCGGGCCTATCCTGCGCAGCATGACCGACCTTCCTGGCGACCTCCCAGGTGATCTCGCAGGTGATCTCGCAGGTGGCCTCGACGAGCCCGAGGAGCTGCAGCCCGCAGAGGGCTCGCTCCGCCTGGTGGGCGACGATGACCGCTACGACGCCGCGGCATGGGAGGCGGCGAGCGCCGCCGTCCTGCGCAAGGCCCGCCGGCTCGGCGAGGACGCGCCCGACTCCGACGTCTGGACGGCCCTCACCCGCACCACGCTCGACGGCATCGCGGTCCCACCGATCGGGCAGCCGGCCGACCTCGACGCCCTCACGACCTCGGGCCGCCCGACCCGCGCCGGCGCCTGGGATGTGCGTACGCAGGTGGAGGTGGTCGACGACAAGGCCGCCAACGAGGCGGCCCTGCAGGACCTCGAGAACGGTGGCACGTCGCTGCTGCTGCACCTCGACACCGAGCGCGACCACGACTGGGCCACCGTGCTGGAGGGCGTGCTGCTCGACCTGGCGCCGGTCGTGCTCGACCGCCCGACGACCGAGCAGGTCGAGGCCTTCGCCGACTTCCTCGAGGGGGTGGAGGGCGCGCTGCACCCGGCCACCAACCTCTCCTTCGACCTGCAGACCCTCGAGATGCTCCACCACCGCGTCCGCGACGACCGCGTCGAGGCCCGGGACCTGTTCGCCCCGCTGGCGCGCCGGGCCATCCAGCTGGGCGTGCGCGGCCTCGTCGTCGACGGCACCGCGCTGCACGACCAGGGCGCGAGCGACGCCCAGGAGCTGGGCTGGATGGTCGCGACCGGCGTGGCCTACCTCCGGTTGCTCGCCGACGAGGGCCTCTCCGTCGAGCACGCGGCGCGGCTCATCGAGTTCCGGCTGGCCGCCACCGACGAGCAGTTCCCCACGATCGCCAAGATGCGCGCCGCGCGCCGGCTGTGGGCCCGGGTGCTCGAGGCCTCCGGTGGCGCCGGCGAGATGGCGCTGCACGCGGTCACCAGCCGCCCCATGACCAGCGGGCGCGACCCGTGGGTCAACATGCTGCGCGGCACCGTCGCGGCCTTCGCGGCGGGCGTCGGCGGCGCCGACGCCCTCACCGTCGTGCCGTTCGACGAGCCGCTCGGCGCGCCCGACGCGTTCGGTCGCCGCATCGCCCGCAACACCTCCTCGCTCCTGATCGAGGAGTCCCACGTCGCCGCGGTCACCGACCCGGCCGGCGGGTCCTACGCCGTCGAGCGGCTCACCGACGACCTCGCGGCCGCCGGGTGGGCCGAGCTCGGCCGGATCGAGTCTGCCGGCGGGGCGCTCGCCGACGAGGCCCGCGCCGGCGTCAAGGAGCGGGTGCGGGCCGTACGCGCCGAGCGCGACGCCCAGGTCGCCGACCGGTCGCGCCCCCTGACCGGCGTCTCGGAGTTCCCCCACCTCGACGAGGTGCTGCCCGAGCGTGAGCACCTGCCCCACCGCTACGTGCACCACTACGGCCGGGCCTTCGAGGACATGAGGGCCGAGCCCGCCGCGACCCCCGTCTTCCTCGCCACGATGGGCCCGGTCGCGGCACACACCGCCCGGGCGACCTTCGCCACCAACCTCCTCGCGGCCGGCGGTGTCGCCGTCGAGGCGGCCGGCCCCACCGACGGGGTCGACGCGGTCGTGGCGGCCTACTCCGGCCAGCGCGTCGTGTGCCTCGCCGGCACCGACGCGGCCTACGCCGAGTGGGGCGCCGACCTGGTGGCCGCGCTGCGGGCGGCAGGGGCGTCGTACGTCGTGCTCGCCGGCACGCCGGGGGAGCGGACCGTGACCGACGTCGACGACTCGTGCGCCATGGGGGTCGATGCGCTCGGCTTCCTGGCCCACATCCGAGAGGAGCTCGCCCGATGAGCATTCCGAAGAACTTCGCCGACGTGTCGCTGGCGGGTGCCGCCGCGACCGGAGGGCAGCCGCCCGGGGGCGAGCCGTGGGCGAGCCCCGAGGGCATCGACGTCCTCCCGGTCTACGGTCCCGAGCACCTCGAGGGCCTCGACGGCCTCGACACCTGGCCCGGCCTGGCGCCGTTCCTGCGCGGGCCCTACCCGACGATGTACACGACCCAGCCGTGGACGATCCGGCAGTACGCCGGCTTCAGCACCGCCGAGGAGTCCAACGCCTTCTACCGGCGCAACCTCGCCGCCGGGCAGAAGGGCCTGAGCGTCGCCTTCGACCTCGCCACCCACCGCGGCTACGACTCCGACCATCCCCGGGTGCGCGGCGACGTCGGCATGGCGGGCGTGGCGATCGACTCGATCTACGACACCCGCACCCTCTTCGACGGCATCCCGCTCGACGAGATGTCGGTGTCGATGACGATGAACGGCGCCGTGCTGCCGGTGCTGGCGCTCTACATCGCCGCCGCGGAGGAGCAGGGGGTGAAGCCGGAGCAGCTCGCGGGGACCATCCAGAACGACATCCTCAAGGAGTTCATGGTCCGCAACACCTACATCTACCCGCCGTCGCCGAGCATGCGGATCATCAGCGACATCTTCGCCTTCACCTCGCAGAGGATGCCGCGCTTCAACTCGATCTCCATCTCCGGCTACCACATCCAGGAGGCCGGGGCGACCGCCGACCTCGAGCTGGCCTACACGCTGGCCGACGGCGTGGAGTACATCCGCGCCGGCCTCGGCACAGGAATGGGCATAGACGACTTCGCCCCGCGGCTGTCGTTCTTCTGGGCGATCGGGATGAACTTCTTCATGGAGGTCGCCAAGCTGCGCGCGGCCCGCGCGCTGTGGGCGCGGCTGGTCGACGACTTCGACCCGCAGAACCCCAAGTCGCGCTCGTTGCGCACCCACAGCCAGACCTCCGGCTGGTCGCTCACCGCCCAGGACGTCTTCAACAACGTCGGGCGCACGTGCATCGAGGCGATGGCGGCGACGCAGGGCCACACCCAGTCACTGCACACCAACGCCCTCGACGAGGCGATCGCGCTGCCGACCGACTTCTCCGCGCGCATCGCCCGCAACACGCAGCTGCTGCTGCAGCAGGAGAGCGGCACCACCCAGGTCATCGACCCGTGGGCCGGCTCCTACTACGTCGAGAAGCTCACCCACGACCTCGCCGAGCGCGCCTGGGCCCACATCCAGGAGGCCGAGCGCGCCGGCGGCATGGCGGCCGCGATCGAGCAGGGCATCCCCAAGATGCGCATCGAGGAGGCGGCCGCGCGCACCCAGGCGCGCATCGACTCGGGCGCGCAGAAGGTGATCGGCGTCAACACCTACCGCCTCGCCGCCGAGGACAAGCTCGACGTGCTGCGCGTCGACAACGACGACGTCTACCGCCAGCAGGTCGCCAAGCTCGAGCGACTGCGTGCCGAGCGTGACGACGACGCCGTGCGCCGTGCGCTCGAGGCGCTGACCACCAGCGCCGAGCGCGGCCCCGTCGGCGGCGGCTCGCTCGAGGGCAACCTGCTCGCGCTGGCCGTCGACGCGGCCCGCGCCAAGGCGACGGTGGGGGAGATCTCCGACGCGCTGGAGAAGGTCTACGGCCGCCACCAGGCGGTGATCCGTACGATCAGCGGCGTGTACCGCGACGAGGCAGGCGCCGCCGAGGGCTCGGCCGTGGCCGCGGTCCTGCAGGCCACCGAGGAGTTCGAGGCCGAGGAGGGCCGCCGGCCCCGCATCCTCGTCGCCAAGATGGGCCAGGACGGCCACGACCGCGGCCAGAAGGTCGTGGTCACCGCCTTCGCCGACCTCGGCTTCGACGTCGACGTCGGGCCGCTGTTCTCCACGCCCGAGGAGGTCGCCCAGCAGGCCGTGGACGCCGACGTGCACATCGTCGGGGTCTCGTCGCTGGCTGCCGGCCACCTCACGCTGCTGCCCGCGCTGAAGCAGGCGCTGGCCGACCAGGGCCGCCCCGACATCATGATCGTCATCGGCGGCGTCATCCCGCCCGACGACGTGCCGACGCTGCGGGAGATGGGCGCCGCGGCGGTCTTCCTGCCGGGCACCGTGATCGCGGAGTCGGCCCTCGACCTGATCGCGCGCCTGCGGGAACAGCACGCCGGCTGATGCCCCGCCCGATCGACGTCGACGGCCTCGTCGCGGACGTACGGGCCGGCCGGAGGGCCGCCGTCGCCCGCGCGATCACGCTGGTGGAGTCGTCCCGGGTCGACCACCGCGCGGCGGCACGGGAGCTGC
Source organism: Nocardioides sp. Z35_8 (assembly GCF_059621125.1). Lineage (NCBI taxonomy): Bacteria > Bacillati > Actinomycetota > Actinomycetes > Propionibacteriales > Nocardioidaceae > Nocardioides > Nocardioides sp. Z35_8. The sequence goes on from NZ_JCAQIE010000001.1 coordinate 1,904,816, forward strand.
TCACCGCGCTCGCCGCGACCGACCGGCCGGCGGCGACGCGGGTGGGCATCTCCGGCGTCCCGGGCGTCGGCAAGTCCACCTTCATCGAGGCGCTGGGCACCCGCCTGACCGCGGCCGGGCACCGCGTCGGGGTGCTGGCCGTCGACCCGTCGTCGGTGCGCACGGGCGGCTCGGTGCTCGGCGACAAGACGCGGATGTCGACGCTCGCGGTCGACCCCATGGCGTTCATCCGGCCCTCCCCGTCCGCCGGCACCCTGGGCGGGGTCGCCCGGGCCACCACGCAGGCGATGCTCGTGCTCGAGGCCGCGGCGTACGACGTCGTGCTCGTCGAGACGGTCGGCGTGGGGCAGTCGGAGGTGACGGTGGCCGGGATGGTCGACACCTTCCTGTTCCTGACCCTCGCGCGCACCGGTGACCAGCTGCAGGGCATCAAGAAGGGCATCCTCGAGATCGCCGACGTCGTCGCGGTCAACAAGGCCGACGGCGACCACGAGGCCGACTCGCGGGTCGCGGCGCGCGAGCTCTCCGGAGCCCTCCGGCTGGTGCGCGGGCATGCCGAGTGGGCGCCGCCCGTCGTCACCTGCTCGGCGCTGACCGGGGCCGGGGTCGACGACGTCTGGCAGCGCGTCGGGGCCCACCGCGAGCACCTCGGCGCCGACGGACTGGCCCACAAGCGCGCCGGGCAGCAGCTCGAGTTCACCTGGGCCCTGGTGCGTGACGAGCTCGACCACCGGCTGCGGTCCTCACCGGGGGTCGCGGCCGTGCGCGACGACGTACGACGCGCCGTGATGACGGGTGAGCTGCCCGCGCCGCTCGCCGCCGATCGGATCATCGCGGCCTACGACGCCGACGCGACCTAGACTGGGCAGGTCATGCCTCCTGCACTCGCTGCCACCCCCGTCATCGCCGAGGTCGTCGACAAGCACGCCGACGACCTCGTCGCCCTCCGTCGCGACCTCCACGCCCACCCCGAGCTGAGCTGGGTGGAGGAGCGCACCTCCGAGGCGGTCGTCACCGTCCTCGAGGGTGCGGGCTGGACGGTGACCCGGCCCGAGGGCGGGGGCGTGCTCGCCGACATCGGCCACGGCGGCAGGCTCGTCGCGCTGCGCGCCGACCTCGACGCGCTGCCGGTCGACGACCTCATCTCCGACCCGTGGAAGAGCACCAACCCGGGGGTCGCGCACGCCTGCGGGCACGACGTCCACACCGCGGGCCTCGTGGGCGCCGGCCTCGCGCTGGCCGAGGTCGCGGCCCGCGGGCTGCTGCCGGGCCGCGTGCGGCTGCTGTTCCAGCCCGCCGAGGAGGTCATGCCCGGTGGTGCGCTCCACCTCATCTCGGCGGGGGCGCTCGAGGGCGTCTCCCACGTGTTCGGCCTGCACTGCGACCCGAGCCTCGACGTGGGCCAGGTCGGCCTGCGCGAGGGCCCGCTCACCGGTGCCGCCGACGCACTCACCGTCCGGCTCATCGGCAAGGGCGGCCACACCTCGCGGCCGCACCTGACCGAGGACCTCACCTTCGCGCTCGGCAAGGTCATCACCGAGCTGCCGGCGATCCTGAGCCGCCGACTCGACCCCCGGGCCGGCGTGAGCGTGGTCTGGGGCATGGTGCGCGCGGGGTCGGCCCACAACGTGATCCCGCACGGCGGTGTCGTGGCAGGCACCGTGCGGATGCTCGACGCGGTCGCCTGGGCCGACGCCGAGCACCTCATCCGCCAGCTCATCGGCGCGATCGTGGCGCCCTACAGCGTCACCGCCGAGGTCACCTACCAGCGCGGGGTCCCGCCGGTCGTCAACCACGAGGCGTCGACCCGGCTGCTCGGCGCCGCAGTGGAGAGCGTGCTCGGCGCACCGGGCCGCGTCTCGACCGCCCAGAGCCTCGGGGGCGAGGACTTCGGCTGGTACCTCGACTCCGTCCCGGGCGCGATGGCGCGGCTCGGCACGCGCACGCCCGGCGGGCCGACCTACGACCTGCACCAGGGCAACCTGCGCATCGACGAGCGGGCCACCACGATCGCGGCCCGCGTGCTCGCCGAGACGGCGGTCACGGCCCTGGCCTCCTGACCCCCGCAGTGCACGAAGGGCCCGGCGCGGTGCGCCGGGCCCTTCGTGGTGCATGCGTCCCTACTGCTGCCGGTAGGGCTCCCCGTCGGCCGCGGGCGCGCGGGAGCGTCCGACGAGGCCCGCCACCGCGAAGATGGTGACGAGGTAGGGGAGCATCAGCATGAACTGGCTGGGCACGGGCGAGCCGATGGCCGAGAGCACGCCCTGCAGGTTGGTCGCGAAGCCGAAGAGCAGCGCGGCGAGCGTGGCCCGGATCGGGTCCCACTTGCCGAAGATCACCGCCGCGAGCGCGATGTAGCCGGCGCCGCCGGTCATCTCCCGGTTGAACCCGGCCACCGAGACGAGGCTGAAGTAGGCCCCGCCGAGACCGGCGATCGCGCCCGCGAGCAGGATCGTGCGGTAGCGGGTGCGGTTGACCTTGATGCCCACGGTGTCGGCTGCCTTGGGGTGCTCGCCGACGGCGCGCACCCGCAGGCCCCAGCGGGTCCGGTAGAGCGCGAAGGCCACGATCGCCACCACGGCGTAGAGCACGTAGACGAGCGGGGTCTGGCGGAACAGGATCGGGCCGATCAGCGGGATGTCGCCGAGCAGGGGGATCGGCACGGCGCGCAGCCGGTCGGGGGAGTTGAGCGTCTCGGCGTTGGGGGCGAGCACCTGGCGGAACAGGAAGTTGGTCAGGCCCACCACGAGCACGTTGAGCACCACGCCGACGATGACCTGGTCGACGAAGTAGGTGATCGCGAACAGTCCGAGGATGAGCGCCACCAGGGCGCCGGCGACCGCGGCGGCCACGAGGCCGGCCCACGGCGAGCCGGTCGTCGAGGCGGTGATCGCCGCGGCGAAGGCACCGAGCAGCAGCTGTCCCTCGATGGCGATGTTGACGACGCCCGCGCGCTCGCCCAGGACGCCGCCGAGCGCGCCGAAGACCAGGGGGATCGCGAGCGCCACCGCACCGCCGAGCAGGCTGACCACCCGGATGCGGTCGTCGGCCGCCGCCCAGCTGAGGAAGCCCACCATCCACGCGACGGCGAAGCCGATCGGGATCCAGATCTGCTGCGGCAGGTGCCCGACCATGCGCCGCACGGACTCGGCGGTGAGCGCCAGGCAGAGGACCACCATCACCCACGCGGTGGGGCCCGACGGCACCACGATGTCGGGAAGCGTGACGATGTCGCTCTCGGCGGCGAGCTGGAACGTCGTGTCGCCGGAGCGGCCCGAGCGCAGGAGGATGCCGGCGAGCAGCAGCGTCAGCACGCCGAGCACGATCGGCAGCTTGCGCGGGCCGTAGCGGCGCACGTGGACCACCGCGGGATCGGGGGCGAGACCGCCGATTTCGGGGGTCTCCGGGGTCACGGTGCTCACTTGGCCTCCTGGGCGGGGAGCCGGAAGATCGCGCGCACCAGGGGAGGCGCGGCGAGGAACAGGACGATGAGTGACTGCACCACCAGCACGAGGTCGACCGAGATGTTCTCGGAGGTCTGCATGGTGAAGCCGCCGGCCTTGAAGGCACCGAACAGCAGGCCGGCCGCCAGGATCCCCAGCGGGCGCGAGCGCCCGAGCAGGGCCACGGTGATGGCGTCGAAGCCGATGGAGGCGTCGAGGTCGAGCGAGACGCCGCTGGACACGGTGCCGAGGACCTGGTTGACGCCCGCGAGGCCGAGCAGCGAGCCGGCGATCATCATCACGACGGTGTAGGTCTTGCCGACGTTGATGCCCGCCGCGCGGGCCGCGTGGGGGTTCTCACCGACGGCGCGGATGCGGTAGCCGAGGGTGGAGCGGTTGAGCAGCCACCACACCACGCCGACCGCGACGAGGGCGAGCACGAAGCCCAGGCGCAGGTTGAACTGGTCGCCCAGCACCGTGGGCAGCGTCGCGGAGTCCTTCATGGGCGGCGACTTCGGGTTGACCGACCCGGGGGTCTTCAGCAGCCACTCCCGGGTGAGGGCGTAGAAGAGCAGGTAGTAGGCGACGTAGTTGAGCATGATCGTGACGATCACCTCGTGGGCGCCGGTGCGGGCCTTGAGCAGGCCCGCGATGCCGCCCCAGAGGGCGCCGAACGCCATGCCCACCAGGATCGCGAGCGGCAGGTGCACGATGAGCGGGAGGTCGAGCTGGAAGCCGATCCAGCCCGCGGCACCGCCGGCGATGAGCATCTGGCCGCGGCCGCCGATGTTGAACAGGGCGGCACGGAAGGCGAGCCCGACGCCGAGGCCGCCGAGGATGAGCGGTCCGGCGAACTTGAGCGTCTCGGTGAGCGGGCGCCACTGCAGCGCCGGGTCGTCGACGTTGTAGTTGAAGATCGCGCCGCGGAACATCGCGGTGTAGGCGCCGGAGATGGCCTCCCACACGGCGGTGACGAAGTCGGAGGGCCGGGCCGTGAGGTAGCCGGCGGCCTCGCGGACCGACTCGTCGGTCGCCGCGATCATCACCGACCCGACGAAGACCGCCAGGAACACGGCGAGCACGCCGGCGAGCGGGTCGCCCGAGGCGATCTCGCGCAGCACGGAGCGGGACCGCTGGCCGCGCGTGTCGTTCGACCCGGCGTCGGGAGCGTCGGCGGTGTCGGTGATCGTGCCGGTGTCCGTGCCGGCGCCCGTCTCGGGTGCGTCGGGCTTCTCGGGCTGGGGGGTGCGGGAGTCGCTCACGCCACCACGTCCTTCAGGTCCTTGGGGCGTTCGCCGGTCATCATCAGTCCGAGGGTCTCGCGGGGCGTGTCGGCCGGCACGACGCCGACGATCCGGCCGCGGTAGAGCACCATGATGCGGTCGGCAAGGGCGACCACCTCGTCCAGCTCGGTGGAGACCACCAGGACCGGGATGCCGCGGTCGCGCGTCGCGACGATCTGCTTGTGGATGAACTCGATCGATCCGACGTCGACACCGCGGGTGGGCTGGGCCGCGACGAGCAGCCGCAGGTCGCGGGAGAGCTCGCGGGCCACGACGACCTTCTGCTGGTTGCCGCCCGAGAGGTTGGAGGCCAGCGAGTCGATGTCGCGGGCGCGGACGTCGTACTGCTGGAGCTTCTCCTCCGCGAAGGCGCGCAGGGCGCCGAGGCGCAGCGAGCCGTTCTTGACGAACGGCGACTTGAAGCTGCGGTTGAGCATGAGGTTCTCGGCGATGGTGAAGCCGGGCACCAGGCCGTCGACCTGGCGGTCCTCGGGGATGAACCCGACGCCCGCGTCGAGGATCTTGCGGGTCGACCGGCCGACGAGCTCCACGCCGTCGAGGGTGATCGAGCCGTGGACGTCGTCCTGGAGGCCGAGCAGGGCCTCGGTGAGCTCGGTCTGGCCGTTGCCCTGCACGCCGGCGACGACGAGGATCTCCCCGGCGCGGATCGTGAAGCTCAGGCCGTCGAGCTGCGTGCGCCCGGCGAGGTCGCGCACGACGAGGTCGCGCACGACGAGCGCGTCGTCACCGAGCGTGGCGGCGTCCTTCTGGACGACGAGCTCCACCGGGCGCCCGACCATCATCGAGGCGAGCTCGGCGTTGGTGGCGCTGGGCTCGGCCTCCCCGACGACCTTGCCGTGGCGGATGACGGTGATCCGGTCGGCGACCTCGCGGACCTCACGGAGCTTGTGGGTGATGAAGACGATGGCCTTGCCGGCCTCCTGGAGCTGGCGCATGATCTGCATCAGCTCGTCGGTCTCCTGGGGCGTGAGCACCGCGGTCGGCTCGTCGAAGACGAGCAGCTCGGCGTCGCGGGAGAGGGCCTTGATGATCTCGACGCGCTGCTGCACGCCGACCGGCAGGTCCTCGACGACCGCGTCGGGGTCGACGTGGAAGCCGAAGCGCTCCGAGATCTCGGTGACGCGCGCGCGGGCGGCGTCGAGGTCGAGCGTGCCGGCGAAGCCCGTGGACTCGTTGCCGAGCATCACGTTCTCGGCCACGGTGAAGACCGGGATGAGCATGAAGTGCTGGTGGACCATGCCGATGCCGGCCGCCATCGCGTCGCCGGGGCCGGTGAAGTGCTGGACCTCGCCGTCGAGCTCGATCTCGCCCTCGTCGGCCTTGTAGAGGCCGTAGAGCACGTTCATCAGCGTGGACTTGCCGGCACCGTTCTCGCCGAGGAGGCAGTGGATCTGCCCCGGCTCCACCGTCAGGGAGATCGAGTCGTTGGCCACCACGCTGCCGAAGCGTTTGGTGATGCCTCGCAGGACGAGTCTCATGGCATCGCATCCTAGGGTCGCAGAGGTCCGGGGGGCTGGACCAGGGTCTGGTACTGGGGGCCAGGGCGGGCGGGCCCGGGCAGGCGCTCTCGTACGGCAGGCGTGGAAGCGCGCGGGCAGGGTAACGGCCGGCGCTGTCGCGGCACTGCCACGAGATGTGCCAAAGGTCACGGCCGCCGTCTGGCAGGTGGCCGGCACGGCACGGGGGAGGCCGACGAACCCGTCGGCCTCCCCCGTGATGGCGCGTGGTGGAGCGTGGTGGTGCTCAGCCCAGGTAGGACTTGACCTTGATGGAGCCGTCGACGATGCCGGCCTTGACCTCGTCGAGCTCAGCGGCGAGCTCGTCGCTGACCTTGTCCTCGAAGTTGTGGAACCCGGCGATGCTGACGCCGCCGTTCTCGAGGGTGCCGATGTAGGGCTCGAAGTCGAACTCGTCCTGGCCCGCGGCCATGACGGCCTCGTAGGTCGAGACCTTCATGTCCTTGAGGATCGAGGTCATGACGTAGTCCTGGGTGTTCGGGTCGGTCTCGTAGAGGTCGGCGTCGACACCGACCATCGCGACGTCCTTGCCGGAGTCCTCGATCGCGGTGATCGCGCCCTGGTAGATCGGGCCGCCGACGGGAAGGATCACGTCGACGTCCTGGTCGAGGATCTGCTTGGCCGTGCTGGTCGCGGCCTCGTTGGCCTCGAAACCACCGGTGAAGGAGCCGTTCTTGCCGTCCCAGCCGACGACCTCGACGTCCTTGCCCTTCTCCTTGGCGTAGTACTCCGCGCCCTGCTTGAAGCCGTCCATGAAGATGGTGACGGTCGGGAAGGGCATGCCGCCGAAGGTGCCGACCTTGCCGGTCTTGGTGTAGTCGGCAGCCGCGTAGCCGGCCAGGAAGGCGGCCTCGGCGGTGTTGTAGAGCAGCGGCTTGATGTTCTTCTCGTCGGCCTTGCCGTCGAAGGTGGCACCGTCGTCGCCGCCGTCGGCGGAGTCGTCGATCAGGACGTACTCGACGTCGGGGTTGGCCGCGGCCGACTCCTTGGTCGCGGCGGCCAGGGCGAAGCCGACGGTCACGATGACGTCGCAGCCCTCGCCGATCAGGCTCTCCAGGTTGGGGCCGTAGTCGTTCTCGCTGTTGGACTCGACGTCGATGAGCTCGACACCCAGCTCGTCGGCGGCCTGCTTCGCACCCTCGTAGCCGAGCTGGTTGAACGACTTGTCGTCGAATCCGCCCGCGTCGGAGACGATGCACGGCGTGAAGTCGCTGGCCGCAGCCTCGCTGCTGCCGCTTCCGCCGCCGGTGGTCTCCTCCTCGGGCGCGTCGCCGCACGCTGCCAGGGTCGCGGCCGCCAGCAGGGCCACGAGGCCGCTCGAGACGACCTTCCTCGACTTGTTCACAGTGCCTCCAAGTTCGTGACCCCCAGGCGGGGTCGCTTTCGGGGAGCATGATGCCTGCCGCCCGGCGACAAATCACGCGGTTCGCAGCCTTCGAGACCCGTTTGAGACATAGAACTCACCACAAGACTTTCGGCGGAACCCGCCACAGGCACCACCTTCGTCCCATGCGCCATAGTTGCGGCGTGGAAGACACGCGGAGGACACGGTGCACGACGAGGCAGCCGGCGGGGCGGGCGACGTGACGCACGACGGCACGAGGGACGCCTCGGGCGACGGCCCCGTGGGGGTCGACTGGGACGAGCTCAAGGCCGCGGCCCTCGACGTGGTGAAGCGGGCCTACGCCCCCTACTCCCACTACTCGGTGGGGGCTGCCGCGCTCACCGACGACGGCCGCGTCGTCGTCGGCTGCAACGTGGAGAACGCGTCGTACGGCGTCGGGCTGTGCGCCGAGTGCGGGCTGGTCTCGCACCTGCACGCCACCGGCGGCGGACGGCTGACACACTTCGTGTGCGTCAACGGCGCCGGCGAGGTCATCATGCCGTGCGGCCGGTGCCGCCAGCTGCTGTTCGAGCACGGTGGTCGCGACCTGCTGGTCTGGACCATCTCGGGCATCAGGCCCATGTCCGAGGTGCTCCCCGACGCCTTCGGACCCGACGACCTGGCGGCCGGTGCCGCCCCGGAAGGAACCCCATGACCGCCCACGACGCCGTCGAGGTGATCCTCGCCAAGCGCGACAAGCACGAGCTCTCCGACAGCCAGATCGACTGGGTGATCGACGCCTACACCCGCGGTGACGTCGCCGACGAGCAGATGTCGGCGCTCGCCATGGCGATCCTGCTCAACGGGATGAACCGGCGGGAGATCTCGCGCTGGACGGGAGCGATGATCGCGTCGGGGGAGCGGATGGACTTCTCCACGCTGTCGCGCCCGACCGCCGACAAGCACTCGACGGGCGGCGTCGGCGACAAGATCACCCTGCCGCTCGCGCCCCTGGTCGCGGCCTGCGGCGTCGCGGTCCCGCAGCTCTCCGGTCGCGGGCTGGGTCACACCGGCGGCACGCTCGACAAGCTCGAGTCGATCCCGGGGTGGCGCGCGGCGCTGAGCAACGAGGAGATGTTCGGCATCCTCGAGGACGTCGGCGCCGTCATCTGCGCGGCCGGCGACGGCCTCGCCCCGGCCGACAAGAGGCTCTACGCCCTGCGTGACGTCACCGGCACCGTGGAGGCGATCCCGCTGATCGCCAGCTCGATCATGAGCAAGAAGATCGCCGAGGGCACCGGCGCCCTGGTGCTCGACGTGAAGGTCGGCAGCGGGGCGTTCATGAAGGACCTCGCCACCGCCCGCGAGCTCGCCGAGACGATGGTCGCGCTCGGCACCGACGCGGGCGTGCGCACGGTCGCCCTGCTGACCGACATGGCGACCCCGCTGGGCCGCACCGCCGGCAACGCGGTCGAGGTGCAGGAGTCGGTCGACGTGCTGGCAGGCGGCGGGCCCGCCGACGTCGTGGAGCTCACCCTCGCCCTTGCCCGCGAGATGCTCGCCGGCGCCGGGCGCGACGACGTCGACCCGGCCGACAAGCTGGCCGACGGCTCGGCGATGGACGTGTGGAAGGCGATGATCCGCGCGCAGGGCGGCGACCCGGACGCCGAGCTGCCGCAGGCGAGGGAGTCGCACGTGGTGACCGCTCCGGTGAGCGGCACCCTCACCCGCCTCGACGCGATGGCGGTCGGCATGGCCGCCTGGCGGCTCGGGGCGGGTCGGGCCCGCAAGGAGGACCCGGTGCAGGCCGGCGCCGGCGTGGTGTGGCACGCGCGGCCGGGCGACCGGGTCACCGAGGGCGAGCCGCTCCTGACGCTGCTCACCGACGAGCCGCAGCGCTTCGATCGCGCGCTCGCCTCGCTCGAGGGGGGCTTCGACATCGGCGGCGACGACGGGTCGGCCAGTCGCGAGATCGTGCTCGACCGGATCGGCTGACCGGTCCCCACAACTGACGATGACCGGTCAGTAGCGCCCGGCCGACCGGGGTCCCCGCCTACGTTTCCCCCATCCAGGGAACTTGGGGGCCCGATGCAGACGAGCCACGAGCGCGGCGGGGGCCGCGCCACGTCGCGCTCGACCGCCGTGCTGGCGGTCGTGGTGCTGGTGACCGGGCTCGCGGTCGGAGCGGGCGCGACCTGGCTGGCGCTCTCGCGCCCCGGCTCCAGCACCGACTCGACGGGGTGCGAGGGGTTCCGTGGCCTCGACCTCGCGGTGGCGCCCGAGATGTACGGCGCGGTGGTCGCGGCGCTCGCCGACGTGACCCCCGACTGCGTGCAGGTCGACCCGGCGATGCGCTCGGGCGTCGACGTGGCCCGCAGTGCCTCGATGGGGGGCGCACTGCCCGACGTCTGGATCCCGGAGGCGCACTTCCTCACCGCCACGGCCTACCTCGGCTCGGCCCGGCCGCGGCTCCTCGTGCGGAGCCTGGCGCGTACGCGCGTGGTGCTGGTGGGCGGCGCGGCGGCGCGTCGCTTCGCGTCCTGGGGCGACGCCGAGGCGTCGGGCCTCGTCACGGTGCCCGACCCCGGCTCGTCGGCGGCGGGTGCCCTCGCGGTGACGGCGCCCGAGGCCGAGGCCCGCGTGGTCGGCCGCAGTCGGGCCGACGCCCGCCGGCTGGTGGTCCCGTTCGCCCAGGCCCAGAGCGCGCGTGCCGTGCGTGGCCAGGACGAGTCCGTCGGGCCGGCCATGTTCGCGCGACGCTCGCCGCGCCTGGTGGTCAGCACCGAGCAGCAGCTGCGCACCGTGTCCGGACGTGACGACCTGCGCGACCTGACCCCGGCCGTGGGCGCGCCGGTCCTCGACTTCCCGCTCCTCGTCAGCGGCGACGCGGCCCCGGGGGCGCGGGCGCTGGCCCGCGCCCTCGCCCAGCACCTCCGGGGCGAGGCGGGACGCGCGCTGATCGCGGACGAGGGCCTCCGCGCCCCGGGGACGGGTCGAGGCGACCTGCGCCCGCCCGCGGCGCCGACGATCGCCCGCGCGGTCCAGTCGTGGAACCTGTGGAGCGTCCCCTCCGCGATGCTCGCGGTGGTGGACGCCTCGGGCTCGATGGACCTCGACACCGGGATGGGATCGCGGATGGACCTGCTCGCCGACGCCGCCCGGATCGGGCTCGGGTTCCTGCCCGACCACGCCCGGGTGGGGCTGTGGGTCTTCTCGGAGGACAAGGGCGGGCCAGGTCGCGACTGGCGCGAGCTCGAGCCCATCCGCCGCCTCGACGACCTCCGCTTCGGCCGCACCCAGCGCTACGCCCTGCGCGAGCGCGCGGCGGAGCTGCCCGGCCTCACCGACGGCGGCACCGGGCTCTACGACACCGCGCTCGCCGCCTACCGGGAGGCGCTGCGCAGCTATCGCCCGCACTACGCCAACGCCGTGGTGCTGATGACCGACGGGCGCAACGAGGACCCCGGCTCGATCACCCTGACGGCCCTGCTGCGGCGCCTGGGCGAGCTGCGCGACCCGCAGCGGCCGGTGCGGCTGGTCGGGATCGCGATCAGCGGCGACGCCGACCTCGCGGCGCTGCGCCGGATGGCGCGGGTGACCGGCGGGGAGGCCTACCTGGCAGCGCAGCCCGAGGACGTGCTGGGCGTGTTCGCCCAGGCCGTGCTGTCCCGCTGAGCGCGGAGGTCAGCTGAGGAGGAGCACGACGTGCGCGGCCACGCAGGCCGGCTTGTCGTGGCCCTCGATCTCGACCGTGTGCTCGACGACGAGCTGCCGGCCGGCGGGCAGGTCGCGCACCTCGCCGAAGCGCACGTGCGAGCGCAGCCGGCTGCCCACGGGCACCGGGGCCGGGAAGCGGACCTTCTCGAGGCCGTAGTTGAGGCGGGCGCCGGGCGTCTCGAGCCGGAAGACCTGCGAGGCGAAGTGCGGCAGGAGGCTGAGGGTGAGGAACCCGTGGGCGATGGTCGTGCCGAAGGGGCCCTGCGCCGCGGCGTCGACGTCGACGTGGATCCACTGGTGGTCGAGCGTCGCGTCGGCGAAGGCGTCGATGCGGGCCTGGTCGACGGTGAGCCACTCGCTGGTGCCGATCTCGGCGCGGGCGGCGGCCGCCACCTCGTCGAGCGTGGTGAAGGTGCGCATGCGGACGAACATAGTGGGCCCTGATTGGATGGGCCGATGAGCACCCCCACGCGCGACCAGGTCCAGGCCGCTCCCAAGGTCCTGCTGCACGACCACCTCGACGGCGGGCTGCGCCCGCAGACCATCGTCGAGCTCGCCGCGGAGGCCGGCCACGAGCTGCCGGCGTCCGACGCCGAGTCATTGGGCCGCTGGTTCACCGAGTCGGCCGACTCCGGCTCGCTCGTGCGCTACCTCGAGACCTTCGACCACACGGTCGCGGTCATGCAGAACGGCCCGGCGATCGCGCGCGTGGCCCGCGAGTGCGTCGAGGACCTCGCCGCCGACGGCGTCGTCTACGCCGAGGTGCGCTACGCCCCCGAGCAGCACGTCGGCGGCGGCATGACGCTCGACGAGGTGGTCGCCGCGGTGCAGGAGGGCTTCGACGCCGGCATGGCCGCCAGCGGCGGCAGGATCGTCGTCCGCCAGCTCCTCACCGCCATGCGGCACCAGGCGCGGTCGATGGAGATCGCCGAGCTCGCGATCGACTGGCGCGACCGCGGCGTGGCCGGCTTCGACATCGCCGGGGCCGAGGCGGGCTTCCCGCCCACCCGCCACCTCGACGCCTTCGAGTACCTCCAGCGCGAGAACGCGCACTTCACCATCCACGCCGGCGAGGCGTTCGGGCTGCCCTCGATCTGGGAGGCGATCCAGTGGTGCGGTGCCGACCGCCTCGGCCACGGGGTGCGCATCATCGACGACATCACCGTCAACGACGACGGGTCGGTCGAGCTCGGCCGGCTGGCCGCCTACGTGCGCGACAAGCGGATCCCGCTCGAGATGTGCCCCAGCTCCAACATCCAGACAGGGGCCGCGGAGTCGTTCGCCCAGCACCCGATCGGGCTGCTGACCGACCTGCGGTTCCGGGTGACGGTCAACACCGACAACCGCCTGATGAGCGGCACGTCGATGACCCGCGAGATGTTCGGGCTCGTGGAGGCGTTCGACTACACCCTGGAGGACCTGCGCTGGTTCACCATCAACGCGATGAAGTCGGCGTTCCTGCCCTTCGACGAGCGGCTCGCGCTCATCGAGGGCGTCATCAGGCCCGGCTACGCCGCGCTCATCGACGCTCGGTAGCCGCGGCGGTCAGCTCGGCGTAGGCCTGGTCGCCGGTGGCGCGGCGGCACCCCTGCCGCACCGCGTGGGCGACCACCCGTTGCTGGTCGCGCATCAGCGCCAGGCCGCGGCGCACCAGGACGAGCGGCGGCTTGCGGTGCTCGCGCAGGTCGCGGGTCAGGCGCCGCCAGAACGTGACGAGCGGGTGCTGGGTGATGCAGTAGGCCGCCGCGAGGATCCCCTCGTCGCGGCACGCCGCGACGACGTGGGGCGCGAAGATGCCCTCCGCGACGAAGAAGGGGCTGCCGGCGAGGTCGACCGTGTGGGTGCCGCAGCGGCCGCTGCGCGAGATGTCGTAGACCGGGACCTCGCTGCGCCCGGTGGCGCACAGCTCGCGCAGCGCGGCGAGCGCGTCGGCCTCGTGCCAGGAGTCGGGGTGGTCCCAGTCGACCAGGCCGGCGTTGGCGCCCGTCGTGATGCGGGGGAGCGAGGGGTCGTCGCCGTCCTTGTAGAAGTCGTCGAGGCGCAGGACGGGCAGGCCGAGACGCTCCGCGAGGCGGGACTTGCCCGCGCCGCTGGGGCCCGCCAAGATGACCACCTGGGCTGTGCTCATGTGTTGCGGACTCATTTCGTCGTTCGGCCACGCGGCGTGAGGGCAGGACATAGTGTCGCGCAGATCACTGCTCGACACCTCTGTGGGGAGGACGTCCATGAGTCATCTCGACTCGACCGCGCCCGAGGACGCCGGCACGCCCGGTGGCCCCGTCGGACGCGGCAGCAAGCGCTTCGTGCTGGTGGGACTCGCGCTGGCGCTGGTCGTCGCGACCGTCGCATTCTTCACGATGCGCGGAGCAGGGGATGAGCCGGAGGGGGCAGACTGCATCTCCGAGGTGATCACGCTCACCACTGCGCCGGTCATGGAGGACCTGGTGCACCAGGCCGTCAAGGACGTCAACGCCGACGAGCCGTGCATCGACATCCAGGTGACCGCCGGCACGGTGAAGGACGTCGTCTCCCTCCTCGGCGACCCCAGCGCCGAGCTCCCCGACATCTGGATCCCCGACAGCCCGACCTGGAAGGGCCAGCTCACCAGCGCCGGCTGGGCGGGCACGCCGATCGCCGCCGTGCTGGCCCAGACGCCCGTCGGCCTCATCGGCGGGCCGGCCGCCGAGGCGCCGGCCTCCTGGGTCGCCGCGCTCGGCAGCGGCAGCCTGGCGATGGCCGACCCGAGCGCGGAGGGCGCGTCGGCGCTCGCCCTGCTGGCGCCCTACGCCGAGATGAAGCGGACGGGCGAGACCCCGGAGTCGATCGACCAGAAGACCGTCCCCGTCGCCCAGACCTACGGCGAGCGCGCCGTGGCCGGCAGCGTCAACGAGACCGACCTGTCCACGATCACCGCATCCAGCACCCAGCTGGTGCCCGCCACGGAGCACGACTACCTCGCCGCGCGCCGCAGCAACGACCAGCTCGCCCTGGTGGCCCCGAAGACCGGCGTGCCGATGCTGCAGTTCCCGCTCATCGACGTCAATCGCGGCAGCAAGGACATGCTCAGCTCCGGTGGCGACCTGTCCGCCCGCGTGGGCCGCGCCCTGGGCCGCTGGTTCGCCTCGAGCGCCGGGGTGGAGGCGATCTCGGCCGCCGAGCTGCGCGGCCCCGACGGCGCCCCGCTCCCCAACGACATCGGGCTGGGCAAGGCCAGGGTGCTCGGCAAGGTGCCCCAGCAGACCACCGACGACGTGCTGCGCGGGTGGCGCGTGCTGTCGGTGCCCTCCAGCATTCTCGCGGTGGTCGACCTGTCGGGCTCGATGAAGACCGCCATCGGCGACACCACGCGCATCCGGCTCGCCATGACCGCCTCCAAGGTCGCGCTCGACGCGTTCCCCTCGCAGGCGCGCATCGGGATCTGGGGCTTCTCGAAGAACCGTGGCAAGGGCGGCGCGTCGTGGGCCGAGTACGCCCCGCTCGAGCGCCTCGACGCACCGGCGGAGGGCGGCAGGACCCACGGCGACGTGGTCCGCGCGGAGGCCGACCTCCTGCCCAGCCGGGTGCGGGGCGGCACCGGCGTCATGGACACCACGCTCGCGGCCTACAAGCACGCCCAGGAGAAGTGGGACCCGGCGTGGTTCAACTCCGTGGTGATCATGACCGACGGCGCGCGGGACGACTCCAGCTCGCTGTCCCTCGAGTCGCTGGTCAACCAGCTCACGTCGCTGCGCGACCCGGCCAAGCCCGTCAAGGTGGTCATCATCGGCATCTCGCCGGACGCCGACACCGGCGAGCTCGAGGAGATCGCGGCGGCGACGGGCGGGCAGAACTACCTCGTCGAGGACCCCAACCAGATCCTCGGCGTGCTGGCGCAGGCCCTGCTCAACCGCTGATCCGTCACGCACGAAGGCCCCCGGAGGATCTCCGGGGGCCTTCGTCGTGTGCCGCGTCGGGCGGCTCAGACGCCGATCGGGTGCCAGACGGTCTTCGTCTCGAGGAACTGCGTCATCCGGTCCAGCCCGGGAGCCGCGAGCCAGTCGGTGTCGGGCGCGGGGCGGCGTACGCGCTTGAGGTTGTCGGCGGCGGCGACCTCGAGCTCGGTGGCGAGCTCGGCGTCCTCGACGCCGGTGAGGTCGATGCCGTTGACGTCCATGTGCGAGGCCAGCCACGGGGCGATCTCGGCCTGCGAGCCGGTGAGCACGTTGACCACGCCGCCGGGCAGGTCGCTGGTGGCCATCACCTCGCCGAGGGTGATCGCGGTCAGCGGGTTGGCCTGGCTGGCGATCACCACGACGGTGTTGCCGGTGACGATCAGCGGCGCGACGACGCTGACCAGGCCGAGCAGGGGGCCGCGGGGCGCGACCACGGCGATGACGCCGCTGGGCTCGGGGGTCGAGAGGTTGAAGTAGGGGCCGGCGACCGGGTTGGCGTTGCCGACGACCTGGGTGATCTTGTCGGCCCAGCCGGCGTACCAGACCAGGCGGTCGATCGCGGCGTCGACGTAGGCGCGCGCCTTCGACTGCGAGATCCCCTCGGCGGCACGGAGCTCGGCCTCGAACTGCTCGCGTCGGCCCTCGAGGACCTCGGCGATGCGGTAGACGACCTGGGCCCGGTTGTAGGCCGTGCGGCCCGACCAGCCACCGAAGGCCTTGCGGGCGGCGACGACGGCGTCGCGGGCGTCCTTGCGCGAGGCCAGGGCCGCGTTGGCGAGGAGCTTGCCCTTGGCGTCGTCGACGACGAAGGTGCGACCCGACTCCGAGCGGGGGAACTGCCCGCCGATGTAGAGCTTGTAGGTCTTGCGTACGTCGATGCGGCTCACGCGTCCGCTCCCTTCAGGTAGCCCTCGAGACCGTGGCGGCCGCCCTCGCGGCCGTAGCCGGACTCCTTGTAGCCGCCGAACGGCGAGGTGGGGTCGAACTTGTTGAACGTGTTGGCCCATACGACGCCCGCCCGCAGCTGGTTGGCCATCGACAGGATCCGCGAGCCCTTGTCGGTCCACACGCCCGCCGAGAGGCCGAACGGCGTGTTGTTGGCCTTCTCGACCGCCTCGGAGGGGGTGCGGAAGGTCAGCACCGACAGCACCGGGCCGAAGATCTCCTCACGCGCGATCCGGTGCGCCTGGGTGACGCCGGTGAAGACGGTGGGGGCGTACCAGTAGCCGTTGGCGGGCAGCTCGCACGGCGCGGACCAGCGCTCGGCGCCCTCGGACTCGCCGACCTCGGACAGCTCGCGGATCTTGGCGAGCTGCTCGGCGGAGTTGATCGCGCCGACGTCGGTGTTCTTGTCGAGCGGGTCGCCCACGCGCAGCGTGGCCATCCGGCGCTTGAGCCGGTCCATCACCTCGTCGGCGACGGACTCCTGCACCAGCAGGCGCGAGCCCGCGCAGCAGACGTGGCCCTGGTTGAAGAAGATGCCGTTGACGATGCCCTCGACGGCCTGGTCGAGCGGGGCGTCGTCGAAGACGATGTTGGCGGCCTTGCCGCCGAGCTCGAGCGTCACCTTCTTGTCGGTGCCGGCGACCGCCCGGGCGATGGCCTTGCCGACCTCGGTGGATCCGGTGAAGGCGACCTTGTCGACGTCGGGGTGCGACACGATCGCGCGGCCGGTGTCGCCGGCGCCGGTGACGATGTTGACGACGCCGGGCGGCAGGTCGGCCTGCTGGCAGATCTCGGCGAAGAGCAGCGCGGTCAGGGGCGTGGTCTCGGCGGGCTTGAGCACGACCGTGTTGCCGCACGCCAGCGCCGGGGCGATCTTCCAGGCCAGCATCAGCAGCGGGAAGTTCCACGGGATGACCTGGCCGGCGACGCCGAGCGGCGTCGAGCCGTAGCCGGAGTACTCGAGCTTGTCGGCCCAGCCGGCGTAGTAGAAGAAGTGGGCGGCGACGATCGGCACGTCGACGTCGCGCGACTCCTTGATCGGCTTGCCGTTGTCGATCGACTCCAGGACGGCGAGCTCGCGGCCGCGCTCCTGGATGATCCGGGCGATCCGGTAGAGGTACTTGGCGCGCTCGGCCCCGGACATCCGCGACCAGACGCGGGTGTAGGCGCGGCGGGCGGCCTTGACGGCCTCGTCGACGTCGGCGTCGCTGGCCTCGGCGATCTCGGCGAGGACCTCCTCGGTGGCCGGGTTGACGGTCTTGAACGACGTGCCGCTGCCGTCGACGAACTCGCCGTTGACGAACAGGCCGTAGGACGGCTTGATGTCGACGATGGCGCGCGACTCGGGCGCGGGGGCGTACTCGAAAATGTTGGTCATCCCCATCAGTCCAGCGTGAAGTAGTCGGGACCGGAGTAGCGTCCGGTCGTCATCTTGGTGCGCTGCATCAGCAGGTCGTTGAGCAGCGTGGAGGCGCCGAAGCGGAACCAGTCGGGGTCGAGCCAGTCGCCGCCGCAGATCTCGTTGACCATCACGAGGTACTTGATGGCGTCCTTGGTGGTCCTGATGCCGCCGGCGGGCTTGACGCCGATCATCTGCCCGGTCTGGTCGCGGAAGTCGCGCACCGCCTCGAGCATGATCAGGGTGACCGGGAGGGTCGCGGCGGGCTGGACCTTGCCGGTGGAGGTCTTGATGAAGTGGCCACCGGCCATCATCGCCAGCCAGCTGGCGCGCCGGACGTTGTCGTAGGTCTGCAGCTCACCGGTCTCGAAGATCACCTTGAGGTGCGCGCTGGTGCCGTCGGGCCTCGCGCAGGCCTCGCGGACCAGGGCGATCTCCTCGAAGACGTCGAGGTAGCGCCCCGAGAGGAACGCCCCGCGGTCGATGACCATGTCGATCTCGTCGGCGCCGGCCTCGACCGCGTCACGGGTGTCGGCGAGCTTGATGTCCATCGCGGCGCGACCGCTGGGGAACGCGGTGGCGACCGCCGCGACGTGGACGCCGCTGTCGCCGAGCGTCTGCTTGGCGGTGGCGACCATGTCGGGGTAGACGCACACGGCGGCGGTGGCCGGGCAGGTCGGGTCGGCCGGGTCGGGACGCATCGCCTTCGAGGCGAGCGCGCGGACCTTGCCGTGCGTGTCCTGGCCCTCGAGCGTGGTCAGGTCGACCATGCGGATGGCCAGGTCGATGGCGAAGGCCTTCGACGTCGTCTTGATCGACCGGGTGGCCAGGCCCGCGGCGCGAGCCTCGCACCCGACCTGGTCGACCCCGGGGAGGCCGTGGAGGAATCGACGGAGCGAGGAGTCCGAGCGCACGATGTCGTCGAAGACGCCGCCGTGGGTCGCGGAGGTGCTCGCCGTTGGGCTGGCAGTGGGTGTCACCGGCCCAGCATAGAGTTGGGTCGAAGGCCCCCCGCAATCCGTGATGGCCGACGGTCTGCTCACATCGACGAGGACGACATGGCATCCCTGCAGGACGACCACGAGGTCGTGGTCGAGCGGTTCCAGCCATCCAGTGGCCGGTTCTCGGGCTGGGCGACGCTCGTGCTGTCCGCCCTCCTCGTGGTGGCCGGCGTGGCCTACTTCGACGACGGGTTCCCCGCCTGGGTGACCGCCGCGGGCCTGCTCGTCGGCGTGCTGGCGTGGGCGGCCAACCTGCGCCCGGCGCTGTGGGTGACCGAGGAGCACCTCGTCATGCGCAACCTCGCCGAGACCGTCCACATCCGCCTCGACGCGATCGAGGAGCTGGCCGTGCGCCAGGTCCTGGCGGTCCGCGCCGCCGACCAGCGCTTCGTCAGCACCGTGCTGGGACGCAGCTGGCGCAAGGCGATCGTCTCGCGCAGGGGCTCCACCGACGACGGTCCGCGCGAGGGCATGCCCTACGCCGACTGGGCCGAGCACCGCCTCCACGAGCTGGTCGACGCCGCCCGCGACCGCACGGGGGTGCGGCCCGGGTCGAAGGAGCAGCTGGCCCTGCCCGACGCCGTGCGCCGCGAGCCGGCGGTGCTGCCCCTCGCGTTGACCGGGGCGGCCGTCGTGGCGCTGCTGGTCAGCCTCTTCGTCTGAGGTCCCTCAGGCGCGGCGAGCGGCCGCGACGGTGCCCGGCGTGGGGAACCAGCGAGCGACGACGGCCGACTGCCCGAGCGTCCACGTCGAGCTGCACACCCAGTAGACGAGCAGGGCCACCGGCACGACGCCGCCCGCCACGAGCATCCCGCCTGCCGACATCACGGGGATGATCCGCTGCGCCGCCACCATCGCCTCCGGCATCCCCTCGAGGGGGGTGTTGGGCGCGACGACGAAGCGCTGGGTGACGTAGGACAGCACCGCCGCGGTCAGGGCCAGTCCGGCGACGACGGCGAGGTGCACCCCGCCACCGCCGAGGTAGCCGCGGCCGGCCAGCGAGACGCCGACGACCGACGCCGCGCCGAAGGACGACACCAGGCCGGGGCCCATCGCGCCCACCGCCGCGCCCGAGGCGACGTCCGCCACGAGGTGGTAGAGCGCGATCCACACGGGCAGCTGGAGCAGCACCGGCAGGCAGCCCAGCCGGCTCACCCCGTGCTCGGCCGACACCGTGCGCCGCTCCCGCATCAGGGCACGCACGCTCTCGGCGTCGGTGCGTCCGCGGTAGCGCTCCGCGATGCCCTGCAGGTGGGGCCGCGCCCGGGCGGCGGCGTGCGCCTGGCGGACGCCGTGGACGACGAGCGGCAGCACCGCGAGGCGTACGAGGACGACGAGGGCGGCGATGCCGAGCACCCAGGTCGCGGCGGCATCGGGCGGGGCGCCGAGGGAGGTGAGGGCGTCGTGGGTGGCGGCGAGTACCGCGGCGAGGGCGTGCGAGATCGGGTCGAGCAAGGACATGGGTGTGCTCCTGGGACGGTGGGGACGGGTCTGGACGGGCTCGCCGGAGGCGAGGGTCAGACCAGTCCCGGCGCACGCGGTCGCACCGGGTGGTGCCCCGCGTCGGTCGTCCGCCCCGCGAGCACGAGGGGCACGTCGGCGGCACGTCGCCGCGGTCGCAGCGAGCGCAGGGTCGCGTCGGGGACGACAGCAGGGCCGCGTACGCCCATCAGGGTCGTGGCGGCGGCGAGCGCGGCGAGCACCACGAGCGCCTCGGCCGACATCGTCGAGACCGTCGGAGCGATCGTGATGGCGGCGGCGATCGACGCCAGCGCGAGCACCACGGTCCGGAGCATGTCCGCCACCCTAGCCCGCCGCTCCCCCGGCGGGACGTCATGGGAATGCCCGGTCCGAGGCGGGGATTCCCCTGACGCTGCGCGCCGGGTCGGCGGTGGGCGGGCTCAGCCGCCGAAGACGGTGCCGCGCAGGTCGGCCGTGATCGCGTCGAGCCGGCCGACCGCGGCGATCCGGGCGGCGTCGACCCCGCCCTCGCCGGGGCCGTCGCCGACGGGTACGACGACCTCGAGGTAGCACTTCACCTTGGGCTCGGTGCCGCTCGGGCGCACGATGACCCGCCCGCCCTCGGCCAGCGTGTAGCGCATCCCGTCGGTGGGGGGCAGCCGGTCGGAGCCCTCGGAGAGGTCCTCGACCCGCTCCACGGCCAGGCCGCCGAGCGAGCGGGGCGGGGTGGCCCGCAGCCGCTGCATGGTCGCGGGGATCGCGGCGAGGTCGTCGAAGCGCACGGAGAGCTGGTCGGTGGCGTGCAGGCCGTGCACGCGCGAGATGTCGTCGAGGATGTCGGTGAGCGCCCGGCCGTCGGCCTTGGCCTGCGCCGCGAGCTCGCAGACCAGCACGAGCGCCGAGACGCCGTCCTTGTCCCTGACGTGCTCGGGGTCGCAGCAGTAGCCCAGCGCCTCCTCGTAGCCGAAGGCGAGCCCCTCGACCCGGCCGATCCACTTGAAGCCGGTGAGCGTCTCCTCGTGCGGCTGGCCGGCCGCGGCCGCCATCTTGCCGAGCAGGCTCGACGACACGATGGAGTTGGCGTAGGTGCCCCGCTGTCCGCGGGCGAGCAGGTGGTGCGCGAGCAGGGCGCCCACCTCGTCGCCGCGCAGCATCCGCCACCCGTGGGCGTCGGGGACGGCGACGGCGCAGCGGTCGGCGTCGGGGTCGTTGGCGACCACCAGGTCGGCCCCGTGCTTCCTGGCGAGGTCGAGGGCGAGGTCCATCGCGCCCGGCTCCTCGGGATTGGGGAACGCCACGGTCGGGAAGTCGGGGTCGGGGTGCTCCTGCTCCTCGACGACCTGGGGCGCGTCGAAGCCGGCCGTCTCCAGCACCTGCGCGACGGTCGCGCCGCCCACCCCGTGGAGCGGGGTGTAGACGATGCGCAGGTCGCGCGGACCGTCCTCGGCCAGGCCCGCGACGGTGTCGAGGTAGCGGTCGACGATCTGCTCGCCGACGAGGGTGCCGGCGTTGCCACGCGGCACGTCGGCCAGCGGGCCGACCGCGGCGATGCGGGCCGCGATCTCGCTGTCGGCGGGCGGGACGATCTGGCTGCCGTCGCCGAGGTAGACCTTGTAGCCGTTGTCCTCCGGCGGGTTGTGGCTGGCGGTGACCATCACGCCGGCCGCGCAGCCGAGCTCGCGGATCGCGAACGCGAGGAGCGGGGTGGGCAGGGGCCGCGGCATCACCAGCGCCTTGAACCCCGCGCCGGTCATCACCTCGGCGGTGTCGCGCGCGAAGACGGCGGAGTTGTGGCGGGCGTCGAAGCCGATGACGACCGATCCGCCGGCGTGGCCGGTGTCGCGGAGGTAGGCCGCCAGGCCGGCTGCCGCCCGGGTGACGACGACGCGGTTCATCCGGTTGGGGCCGGCGCCGAGCGCTCCCCGCAGGCCGGCGGTGCCGAACTCGAGGGTGCCCGCGAATCGGTCGGCCAGGTCGGTCTGCTCGCCCCGCCCGGCGGCGGCGAGGACGGCCTCGAGCTCGGCGCGGGTCTGCTCGTCGGGGTCCTCCGCGGCCCAGGCGCGGGCGCGGTCGAGCAGGTCGGGGTCGGTCTGGTGCGCGGTCATGGACGCACGCTATCCCCACCGGCTCGGCCCCGACGCTGCGGCGGTCGCCCGCTCGCGTGACGCAGGGGGCCGATGTCGGTGGGCGGTGCCACGATGCCTTCCATGATCGATCACCTGGGCATCAACTGCACCGACCTGGGGCGCGCGGCCGCGTTCTACGACCGGGTCCTGGGCGTGCTGGGGCACCGGCGCCTGATGGACGTCGGCGTCGCCATCGGCTACGGCACCGACACGCCGGACTTCTGGATCGGCACCTTCGAGGGCGTCGGCCCCAACCGGGAGGTCCACCTCGCCTTCACCGCCCCCGACGCCGCGACCGTGCGCGCCTGGCACGCCGAGGCGCTCGCCGCCGGTGCGGAGTCGCTGCACGAGCCGCGGCTGTGGCCGGAGTACCACGAGGGCTACTACGGCGCCTTCGTCCGCGACACCGAGGGCAACAACATCGAGGCCGTGTGCCACGGCGGCGACTCCTGACGGTTAGCGTGTGCGGGTGCCAGCCCGGGTCCGCTCCGTCAACGCCGGCAGCCCCGAGCCGGTCCCGGGGCTGAAGCGCCCCAGCGGCATCCACAAGCGCCCGGTCGAGGTCATCGAGGTCCGCGACCCCGGGCCCAAGCGCGGTGGCCTCGGCAGCGGGGTCGTCGGCGACGCGGTCATCAGCCGCAGGCACCACGGCGGCACCACCCAGGCCGTCTACGCCGTCGCCCGCGAGGAGCTCGACTGGTGGGGCGAGCACCTCGGCCGCGACCTGGCCGACGGCATGTTCGGCGAGAACCTCACGACGCTCGGCCTGGCGGTCGACACGGCCGAGGTGGGGGAGCGCTGGCAGGTCGGCGAGACCCTCCTGGAGGTCTGTGGCCCGCGCATCCCGTGCGCGACGTTCGCCAAGCACATGGCCGAGCGCGCGTGGGTGCGTCGCTTCGCCGAGCGCGGCCTGACGGGTGCCTATCTCGCGGTGCTCGAGCCCGGTGCGATCCGGGCGGGCGACCCGGTGGAGGTCGTGCACCGGCCGGGGCACGGGCTGACCCTGCCGATCTACTTCCGCGCGCTCATGGGCGACAGGCAGCTCGCCGCGGTCCTCCTCGAGGCCGAGGTGCTGCCGGCCGCCGAGCACGCCTGGCTGCTCGCCCGGAGGAGCTGAGGGCCCGGAGGAGCTGACCCCGGCTGAAGCGGGCTCGTCCCCGCTCAACACGTCGGATACGACGTGTCCAGCGGGGACGCGGCCCGATCAGCGGCGGTAGGTCGCCAGGTCGGCGCCCAGCTCGGTGAAGACCGCCTGGTTGAGCGCGAACGCGACGCTCACCTCGCCGACGACCGCGCGCTGCTCCTCGGCCGTGAGGTCGAGGGCGTCGAGGCGGGCGCGGTAGCGGTCCTTGTAGGGCTTGGGCTTCGCGATCGCGGGGAAGGCGTAGAACGCCGTGCCCCGACCCTCCAGCCCGAGCTCGCGGTCGAGGACGCGGCCGATGACCTGACCGCCGGAGAGGTCGCCGAGGTAGCGGGTGTAGTGGTGGGCCACGAACAGCGGCGCGCACGTACGGACCTCGTGCAGCCGGGCGACGTAGGCGTCGGTCGCGGGGCTGTGGAACTCCGCGGGCGCGGGCGCGCCGGCGGCCTGCGCCCAGAACGCGAGGTCCTCCTCGATCGCGGCGAGCCGGTCGAGCGCCGGGTCGACGACCGCGGCGACGGCGGGGTCGCCGGCGAGCTCGGTGCCGAGCGCCTCCAGCGTGCGGTAGACCTCGCGGAATCGGAGCAGGTAGTCACGCACGCCCAGCGCGTTGATGCGCGCCGAGGTGAGCTCGGCCATGAACGCCGAGCCCTCCGCCTCGGTGTGGGCCTCCTGGGAGCCGTCGCGCATCGCGATGGAGAGTGCAGCGGTGGCCGGAGCCGGGTCGAGCATCGTCATGACGTCCTCACTTCACTCGGAAGGTGCGGGTCACCTTCGCCTTGCCCACGGCGTCGTTGCCAGGGACCTTTGCCACCAGGGAGTACCTCCCGGCGGGGAGCTTGGGCAGCCTCGCGCGGACCGTGCCGGCCTTGATCCGCACCTTCAGCGACGCGACCCTCTTGCCCTTCGCGGTGCGGACGAGCACCGTCGCCCTGCCGGTGGCGAGCTCGCTGACCGTCACGACGGCGGTGCCGCGCTTGCCGGCCCGGGGCCTGCTGCCCCACGTGAGCGTCGCGATGCCCTTCGCCGGCCCCCCGAGCGTGCCCGGCTGCGGCACCGGGGTGGGCGTGGGAGTCGGGACGGGCGCCGGGACGGGCGCCGGGGCCGGTGCGGTGACCGTGACCGTCGTCGTCGCGGTGCCGGCCTCGTGGTTGCGGTCGCCGGCGTAGGTCGCGGTGAGCGTGTGCGGACCGACGGCGAGCCCGCCGACGGCCAGCTCAGCCGTGCCGCCGACGATGTCGGCGGAGCCCAGGGCGGTGGCTCCCTCGGCGAGGCTCACCACACCCGTCGCGGCGGCGGGCAGCGCCACCGAGACGGACACCGGCTCGGGCGCGGTGGCACCCTGCGCCCGCACGGTCATCGCCGGGACGGCCCTGGCGACCGTCGTGGTCGTGGTGGTGGCGGCGCCGGCGGTGGCGGGGTCTCCCGAGTACGTCACCGACAGGTGCCTGGCGCCGGCCCCGGGCCTGCGCAGCCGGAGGACCGCGGCGCCGGAGTCGAGGCTGGCACGTCCCAGGACGGCCTCCCCCTCGCGGAGGGTGACCGTGCCGCTCCCCGACCCGGTCACGTCGACGGTGACGAGCTGGTCGTCGCCGAAGACGACGGCCGGCGCGTCGACCTCGACCGTGGCAGCGGAGTCGGCGAACCTGATCGGCGTGAAGGTCTCGTAGAGCGCCTGCGTCGCGCCGGAGCCCGGGTAGGTGTAGATGCCGTAGTTGCCCGAGGTCGCGGCGGCGTCCATCGCTGCCTTGTCCACGACCAGCGTCGCGGTGAAGCTGCCGTCGGGGTCGAGCACGACCGCCGACGAGGCCTGGCTGCCGAGCGCCGCGACGTCCTCGGCGCGCACGGCCCACCTGAGGCCCGCGCCACCCTGGTTCACCCGCGCCGTGGACGGTGCGCCCGCCGAGGGACGCCACACGTCGGCGTAGCGGCCGAAGGCGATGTAGGCGCCGCCGGGCTTGCCGGCGAGCGGCGGACGGGTGCCGGTGGCGAGGGCCGGGTCGAAGCCCGTGCCCTCGACCGTCACTTCCTGCTCACCGGTCGGGAGCAGCGTCGTGCGGGTCACGGTGACCCGGGGCGCCCACGCGACGGACAGCGGGGTGGCAACCTTGCGTGCGTCGACGCTGCCGCCGCTGGAGTACCAGTACGACGCCGTCCCGACCGCTTCTTGGAAGTCGATGAACGACTGCGGGAAGGAGCCGGCCGTCGTCGGGTCGGCCGTCGACTGCGGGGTGCTGCCGGGCGCCGTGTCGACGGTGACGCCGAGGTAGTCGGGCGTGACGGTGAGCCCGCTGGTCGTGAGGTCGACGCCGGTGAGGTCGGCGAGGGTGACCTCGGTCGCGGGGAGGGCGCTCCACTGCGACTGGTCGCCCATCTGCGAGCCGTACCCGCTGAGCGTGGCGGTCAGGGTGCCGTTGCCGTCGGTGACGCTCAGCTCGGGGTCGGACACGTGGAAGAAGGACATGCCGGAGTAGTAGACGACCGTGAAGTCGCCGTCCCACGAGATGGTGCCGGTGTCCGTCGCCGGGTCGACCGTGCCGGTCCCGTTGGCGAAGGAGACCACGTTCTCCGACAGGGTGGCGCCGGCGTTGACGGTCTGGCCCGCCGCGTTGGTCCTGGTGCCCTGCCAGGTGGTGGGGGCGTAGCTGCCGTCGGCCTGCTTGTCCTCGATGGTGACGTTGCCCTCGCTGGCCGACCACCCGGCCGGCCTGCCGTTGGTCCAGGTGGCGCCCCGGTCGGAGACCGTGAGGGTCTGGGAGCCGGCGCCGGGGTCGTGCAGCCTGCCCGCGGAGAACAGGTTCCAGGTGCCCGGCGCGAAGGCGCCTCCGGTGCTCTCCTGGTTGAGGTCCCAGCGGAGCTCAGCGTGGTCGATGGTCGTGGTCGCCGCCTGCGCCGGCGCGGGGCTCGCGAGGACCGCGATCCCCCCGGCGAGGAGCGCCAGGCTTGCGATGCTGCCCACGGAGCGGCGGGTGCCGCTGTGCGCGTGCTTCATTTCTTTCCTTCCACAGGGTTGCTGACCAGGGTGGTGCTGATCAGGGTGGTTGCGAGCGCTCCGAGGAGCAGCACGCAGCCGAGCAGCCACAGGGTGTGGGTCTCGGTCTCGCCGGCCGCGGCTGCGGCCGGCATCGGGGGGTCGGAGGTGGTGGCCGGGACCTGCAGCGGCTGGACGGCCAGTGGCGTGCCGCCCACCCCCGCGGCAGCGGCGCCGGAGGCGTCCGGGTCGGCCGCGCCGGGATCGGCGCCGGCCAGCCCGTCGGGGTCCGGCGCCGTCATGTCGCCCGGGCGGGCCGTGGGCGTCGCGAGCGGGGGAGTCGTGGGGCTCGTGGTGGGGTTGGCAGTGGGCGTCTTCGTCGGTCCTTGGCCCGATCCCTGGCCCGGTCCCTGCCCTGATCCCTTGGTCGGGCCCTTGGTCGGGCCCGTGGTGGGCGAGGTGTCCGAGCTCTTCGTGGGCGCGGCCGTCGGGGTGGGCGTGGGGGTCGCGACGGGCGCGCCCGCCCAGCTCACCGTGAGGGGGAGGGCCGGCTTGAAGGCGTCGGTGGCGCCACCGGTGGAGTACCAGTAGCCGGCCGTGCCCGCCCTCGCGAGGAAGTCGAGGAAGCTGCTGGGGAAGGCTCCCTTCCAGGGCCCGCCCACCTGGGTCGCCTGATCGGCGGGTGCCTGCCAGGCGACGCCGAGGTAGGCCGGCGTGCTGGCGAAGCCGTCGGAGGCGGCGAGGTCGACCTCGGCACGCGGCAGGTCCGCCAGCACGACCCGGGTGGGCGGCAGCGGGGTCCACTGCGACTGGTCGTCCATGTCGGAGGCGTGGCCGCCGAGGGTCGCCGTCAGCTGGGCCCGCTCGGGGGTCACCTCGAGGGTCGGGTCGGTGACGGTGAAGTAGCTGAGCCCTGAGTAGAAGACCACCGAGAAGGACCCCGTCCACGAGATGGTGGCGGATCCGGCGGCGGGGTCGACCGTGCCGGCGCCCGCGTCGAGCACCACCTGGTGGTTGCTGAACCGGCCGCTGGTCGGGCTGGGGATGGCCGTGCCCTGCGGGGTCGTGGTGAGCCCGGCCCACGTGGCAGCGGCGTACGAGCCGTCGGCCTGCTGCTTCTCGATCCGCACGTTGCCGTCGGCCGCCTTCCAGGCGCTCGGCGGCAGGGTCGTGCCGCCGCGGCCCGGGTCGGGCACGACGCCCGCGGACAGGAAGTTGTGGCTCTGGGGGGCGAAGGCCCGGTTGTTGGCCTCGTTGGAGAGGCCCCACCGCAGCTGCGCGCCGGTGACGGCGAACGGCTCGCCGCCCGCCGGGGCCGCTCCCCGGGCCGGCTCGACGGCCGGGGAGAAGGGGGCGACCGCGAGCAGCAGCACGGCGAGGGTCGTCAGCGCGGTGGCGGCCAGCGCGACGACCCCGGTCCGGGCGGTCGTACGACCGCGAGCGGCGGCGCTCATGCCACGGCCTCGGCCGAGACCGGGCGCCGGAGGCGGCGACGCAACCGCAGGCGCAGGACGAGCAGGACGAGGGAGCCGGTGAGAGCGAGTCCCGCGAGCGCGACGAACGCCGTCGCGGCCACGTCGCCGTCGTCGTCGGCGACCGGGGCGGCGTCGGCCGACCCGCCAGGGGCCGCCGCCCGCACCGGGAACCGCTCGCGCGGTCGCGCCCCGGATGCCGCGCCGACGAGCCGCAGCTCGTGGGTGCCCCCGGCGATGTCCACGGGCAGGGACATCACGCCGGCCACGTCCCCGGCCGCTCCCGCCACCAGGGGACCGAGGGCCACCACGCCGTCGTCGAGGAGGGCGAGCACCTGCTCGCCGGGCTCGAAGCCGCGCCCGGTGAAGGCGAGCGCCCGGCCGGCCTGCGCCGTCTGCCGTTCGGTGAGGACCGTCGGGCGACCGCGCCGCGCGTCGTCGCGACCGGGCGACCCGGCCCCTCCGGCCGCTCGCAGGGACGGTTCGGCCCCGGTCCCGGTCGTCCCGCCGTCGCCGGCGCTCACGGCCTCGTCGGACCGCTCCGGCGTCGGCTGCGTCTGCGTCTGGGTCGGCGCCGCGTCGTCGGCCCGGGCCGCGCCGAAGCGGATCGGGGTGAAGGTCTCGTTGCGGGCGTTCTTCAGCCCGTGGGCGCCGAAGGTGATCACCCCGCAGGTGACCGCGCGGCAGTCGACGTCGACCAGGTCGCCGTCGCGGTCGACGGCCCGGAACGTCGGCCCGGGCACGGTGAGGGAGACGGTGAACGCGCCGGCCCGGGTCATCACCGCCTGCGCCTCGCCGGTGGTGGAGCTGCCGGGGAAGGAGACGAAGCGGAGGTAGCCGGCGTTGTCCCCGCTCTCGGAGTCGGGGACGTAGCGGTAGTCGCGGCCCGTCACCCCGCCGCGCGAGGGCCGCCACCCGCCGCCCGCCGGGTCGCGGACCCAGCCGAACGCGACGTAGACGCCGCCGAAGCCGCCCGTCACCGCCTGGAACCCCGACCCGCGGACCGTGAAGGTCGTCGCCCGGCCGTCGTCGGCCAGCGCCGTCCCGCGGTCGTTGCTGATGCCGATCCGCGCCTCGGCGTGCGCCGGGCTGGCGGTGACGAGCACGCCACCGAGGGCGAGGACGCCGCTCGCGAGGGCCGCGGCGTGTCGGGTGGTGCGGCGGTGGGTCAGCACGGGTCCTCCTGGGACAACGGGTCGTCGAGGGCAGGGGCGGGCCTGCGGTCGGCGAGGACGATCGGGTCGCCGGTGCGCGGGTGGGCCACCACCTCGATCCGGTGGCGGTAGACGCGGGTGAGCAGCGCCGGGTCGAGTACCTCGCGGGGGGTGCCGACGGCCGCCACGCGGCCGTCCTCCAGCAGCACCATCCGGTCGGCGTGGGCGGCCGCGAGCGTCAGGTCGTGGAGCACGACCAGGACGGCGGCCCCAGCAGCGGCACGCCGGCGGGCGGTGGCGAGCAGGGTCTCCTGGTGCCCGATGTCGAGCGCGGCGGTCGGCTCGTCGAGCATCAGGATCCCCGTCTGCTGCGCGAGCACGCGGGCGAAGGAGGCGCGGCCCTTCTCGCCGCCGGAGAGCGATCCGAAGGAGCGGACGGCGAGGTGCTCGACCTCGGTGGTCTGCATCGCGGCGGCGACCTCGAGGTCGTCGAGGTCCTCCTCGGGGTGGCCGCGCCACGGCGCGCGGCCCATCTCGACGACCTCGCGCACGGGGAACGGGAAGGACACGCGCTGCTCCTGCGTGAGCACGGCGCGCTCCCGGGCGAGTGCCTGGAGACGCCACTGCCGCACCGGGCGGCCGTGCACCGTGACGGCGCCGCGCTCCGGCTCGAGGTCCCCGGCGACGACCGCGAGCAGGGTGGACTTGCCGGTGCCGTTGGGCCCGACGAGGGCGAGCACCTCGCCGGCGTGGAGGTCGAGGTCGACGTCGTCGAGGACGCGGCGGGTGCCGAAGGACGTCGTCACACCTCGCACGGACGCGACGGCGGTGCCCACTTCGGCGGTGGTGTGTCGCGCGGCGGTCATGCCCACCCGCCCGACGTACGACGGGTGCGCCACAGGAGCCAGAAGAAGAACGGGCCGCCGACGAGGGAGGTGAGCATGCCGAGCGGGAGGTCGGAGTAGGCGACCAGCGTGCGCGCCGCGAGGTCGGCCACGACGAGGACCAGGCTGCCCGCGAGCACGCAGGCCGGCAGGACCAGGCGGTGGCCGGGCCCGGTCACCATCCGCACGAGGTGGGGCACGACGAGCCCGACGAACCCCACGATCCCGCAGAACGACACGGCGGCGGCGGTGAGCAGCGCGACGACGACGATCAGGCCGATGCGCAGGCCCTCCACGTGGACGCCGAGGTGGCGGGCCGGGCGTTCGCCGAGGGCCAGCAGGTCGAGGCTGCGCGCGCTGAGCAGCGCCAGGGCGATGCCGAGGACCGTGAGCGGGGCGACGACGGCGACGTAGGGCCACCGGCTGCCGTTGAGGCTGCCGAGCTGCCAGAAGACGATCTGCTCACGGGCCTGGGTGTCGCCGAGGAACATCAGCATCGCCAGCAGCGCGCCCGCCACGGCGTTGACCGCGATGCCGGTGAGAACGAGCGTCACCACCTCGGTACGACCGCCGGAGCGGGCGAGCGCGTAGACGACCAGAGTGGTGAGCAGGCCTCCGGCGAAGGCGGCGACGGCGACGGTCCAGTCGCCGGCGAAGGTGAGCCCGAAGACGATGACCGTCGCCGCGGCGACGGCGGCGCCGGACGAGACGCCCACGATGCTGGGCTCGGCGAGCGGGTTGCCGAAGACGCCCTGCATCAGGGCTCCGGCGACCGCGAGCGCGGCACCGACCAGGGCCGCCATCGCCACCCGCGGGAAGCGCACGCTCCACAGGGTGTCGTCACCGCGGGGATGGGTGGGCAGCGGCAGCCGGTCGATGCCGAGGCGGTGCAGCAGCGACCCCGCCACCTCGTCGGCGGGGACGGCCAGCTGTCCCGATCCCGCGGAGACGACCAGGGCGGCGACGAGTGCGGCACCGAGGAGGGCGAAGAACGCCGCGAGCGCGAGCGGGCGCGCCCCGCGGACCCGCGGTCGAGGGTGCGGCTGGGGGCCTGGATGCACGGCCGGGGCGGGCCGCAGGACGGGGGCCGTCACAGGGAGTCCGGGGCGTAGAGGGCGATCGCGAGCGCGTTGAGGACGTCGGCGGTGCGCGGCCCGTAGCTGAGGACCTGGTCGTCGTCCATGGCCACGATGCGCTCGTTGTCGCCGGCCGGCGTCTGGGCGAGGGCGGGGAACCGCTCGAGCAGCCCGTCGACGCCACCGACCGAGTCGAGGCCCTTGCTCATCATGAGCACCACGTCCGGCTGGGCGGCGACGAGGCCCTCGTCGGTCAGCGGTCGCATGCCCGTCCAGCCGATCTCGGCGCTGACGTCGTAGCCCCCGACCGCCTCGACGAGCGAGTCGGCGCCCGAGTCCTGGCCGAACATGTAGTAGACGCCCGAGCTGCCGCGGACGTAGAGGAAGACGGTGCGCAGCCGGTCGGTGATCCTCGCCGGAGCGAGGCGGGCGATGGCCTCCCTGGTCGCCTCCGCCTCGGCGGTGATGCGCTCGCCGAGACGCCGGCCTTCGCGGGGCACGCCGAGCGCGTCCGCCACCTGGCTGCTCAGCGGCGCGAGGTTGTCGAGCCCGCGGTGGGAGTCGGTGACCACGACGGGGATGCCGGCGTCGCGGAGCTGGAGCACCACGTCCCAGGGGCCGAGAGAGGTGTCGGTGAGCACGACCGTGGGGTCGAGGGCGAGGATCGCCTCGGCGTTGAGCTCGTGGCCGTTGCCCGTCACCAGCGGGCGGTCGGCGATCGCGGTGAACTGCGAGGACGTGTCACGACCGACCACCCGCTCGCCCAGTCCGAGCTCGAAGACCGTCCGGGCGAGGGTGCCGTGGACGTCGAGCGCGAGGATCCGCGACACGTCGGTCACGGTGACGTCCGTGCCCTGCGCGTCGGTGACGGTGACCGGCAGGCGCGGCGTCGGGTCGTCGGCGACCGGGGCGACGTCGGCGTCGGGCAGCGCGATGTCGACCACCCCCGTCCAGGATCGCGGGTCGGCCAGCGGCTCGACGTCGGAGACCGACGGGATCGCGGTCGGGGTGGCCGGCGCCGAGGCGCTCGGCGAGGCGACGGGGGCGCAGGCGCCGAGCAGCAGCGCGGCGGCGACCGCGGTGACGGTCGAGGTGATGGTCGAGGTGACTGCGCGGCGGGCGGGCGTCGTTCCCGAGCGCCGACCACCGCCTCGGGGAACGGGGGAGTGGGACATGTCTACCTTTGGTTAGCCTTGCCTAAGTAAGCGGAGCCTAACCTAACCTTGTTTCCACCGACCATCGGCCCACGGCTGCGTGTCCCGCTCCTTCCGGATGACGGCGCGACCGCGCGCGACCGCTCGCCGCACAGGTCCGACCGCTGGTCCCGGAGCGAGTGGCGCGCCCCCGCGATCGATGCGCACAGTGACGGTGGTCACACCACGGCGACCACTCACTCTCGGGAGCATCATGGACACGACACGAAGGACCCCATGCCTGCTGCGCGCGGGCGCGGTCGGCATCTCGCTGGCCGTCGCCGCCGCACTGGCAGCACCACCGGTCGGCGCGGCCGACGACGGCTCGACCCAGCCCCGCGCCGGCACCGTCACCCTCACCGAAGGCACCAACATCGCCGCGGCGATCGCCCCCGACGGCTCGGTGGTGATGGACCTGCACGGCATCCTCCACCGCGTCCCCGCGGGCGGAGGCACGACCCGGCGGCTCACGACCGTCGCCGACGAGGCGGCACGTCCCGACGTCGGCCCCGACGGCCGCATCGTCTTCCAGGCCTACCGCGACGGGGGCTACCACATCTGGACCATCCGACCCGACGGCAGCGACCTCACCCGACTGACCAGCGGCGGATTCGACGACCGCGAGCCCCGCTGGTCGCCCGACGGGGCGCACGTCGCCTTCTCCTCCGACCGCGGCGGCAGCTACGACATCTGGAGCCTCGAGGTCGCCACGGGCGCGCTCACGCAGTGGACCGACGCCCCGGGGCAGGAGTTCACGCCCTCTTGGTCGCCGGACGGCACCCGGGTGGTCCACGTCGCCGACAACCAGGTGGTGGCCACCGACCGCAGCGGCGCGTCGACGGTGCTGGTCGCCCGCCCGGCGCAGGGCGTCACCCTCAACGTCCCGGCGATGGCGCCGGACGGCCAGCGCGTCGCCTACGTCGAGCAGCAGGGCACGCGCGCCGACCTCATGGTCGACGGCCGACCGGTCACCCAGGGCCAGGACGTCTTCCTCTTCACCCCGGAGTGGACCGGGCCCGACGGCCTCCTCTACACCGCCGACGGCGGCATCCGCACCGTCGTCGCGTCGACCGGGGCCACCACCTCGATCCGCTTCCGCGCCGACGTCCGGCTGACCGGCCGCACCTACCCGAAGAAGCAGCACGACTTCGACTCCCGGGCGCCGCGGCGCCTCTCCGGGGTGCTCACCCCCCAGCTCTCGCCCGACGGGAAGCGGGTGCTCTTCGTCGCCCTCAACGACCTGTGGGTGATGCGGATCGGCGGCGCCCCGCGGCGCCTGACGCGTGACTCCTACCAGGAGGTCAACCCGGTCTGGTCGCGCGACGGCCGCCGGATCGCCTACAGCTCCGACAAGGCCGGCACCCAGGACGTCTACGTCCGCGACCTGCGCGCGGGCACGCAGCGCCGGGTCACGGCCCTGCCCTCCGCCGAGGTCTCGGCGTCGTTCTCCCCGGACGGCAGGTCGATGGCGTTCCAGGACGAGACGGGCGCGACGTACGTCCTCGACCTCGCGAGCGGTGACGTGCGCGAGCTGGTGACGCCGCTGTTCGGGCCCGGCCGGCCCACGTGGTCGGCCGACTCGCGGACGCTGGCGTTCGCCGCCGTCCGGCCCTACTCCCAGCGGTTCCGCGAGGGCGTGAGCCAGATCCTCGTCGTCGACGTCGCGACCGGTGCGCAGCGCTACGTCGAGCCGGGCGAGCGGCACGCGTCGCTGTCCACCCGCGGCGACGACGGGCCGGTCTGGTCGCCCGACGGCGCGCGGATCGCGTTCGTGATGGGCTCGCAGCTGCACGTGATGGCCGTCGACGCGACCGGCACCCCGACCGGGGCGCCGCGGCGGGTCAACCGCGAGGTCGCCGACGCGCCGTCGTGGAGCGGCGACTCGCGCCGGCTGCTCTACCTCTCCCAGGGCCGGCTGCGCCTCGCCGACGCCCGCACCGGCAGGGCGCGCACCGTGGAGGTGCCGCTGCGCTACCGCCCGAAGGTCCGGACCGGGCGCCAGGTCGTCCACGCGGGCCGCTTCTGGGACGGCAGGTCCCGGTCGCTGCGCCGCAACGTCGACATCACCATCGTCGACAACCGGATCCGCAGCATCACCCCGCACCGCCCGCACCGCTCGGGCCGCGTGGTCGACGCCTCCGGGCTGACCGTCATGCCGGGGCTGATGGACTCCCACGTCCACCAGGCCTACGAGTCCCGCTTCTTCGGCGACCGGCAGGGCCGGGTCAGCCTCGCGTGGGGCATCACCTCGACCCTGTCGGTGGGCGACCAGGTCTATCGCGCGATGGAGGACCGCGACTCGCTGCGCGCCGGCGCCCGGATCGGGCCGCGCTTCTACGCCACCGGCGAGCCGGTCGACGGGGCCCGGGTCTACTACAACTTCATGCGGCCCACCACGACCGACGCAGAGGTGCGCCGCGAGCTGACCCGGGCGCGGCAGCTGGACTACGACTTCGTGAAGTCCTACGTCCGGCTCCAGGCGACCCGGATGGCGATGGTCGTCTCGGCCGCCCACGCGCTCGGCGTGCCGTCGTCCTCGCACTACCTCACGCCGGGCGCGATGGTCGGCCAGGACGGCACGACGCACCTCGCTGCGACCCAGCGGCTGGGCTATGCGCACACGCTCACGCCGACGGGCCACAGCTACGCCGACGTCCCGGCGCTCTACGGCCGCGGCAACCGCACGGTGACCACCACCTTGTTCACCACCGACTTCCTCACCGCCGGGGAGCTCGAGGGTGACCCCCGGCTGCGGCTGCTGCCGCCGTGGAAGCGGGAGGCGCTGCTGGCGGCGACCGCCGACAACGCCGCCGAGCCGACGGACCCCGACTGCGCCTCCGCCGAGTGCATGGAGGTGCAGACCCTGCTGCGCATCCACCGCGCCGGCGGCCAGGTGCTCGTCGGCACCGACAGCCCGATCGACAACGTCGCGATCGGGGTGCACGCCAACCTGCAGGAGATGGTCGGCTACGGGTGGACGCCGTACGCCGCGCTGCGGGCGGCGATCGTCACGCCCGCGCGCTACCTCGGGGTCAGCGACGACGTCGGCACGCTCGAGCCGGGCAAGGTGGCCGACCTGATCGCCGTGCAGGGCAACCCGCTGCGCGACGTCGAGGCCGCGTCCCGGGTGCGGATGACGATGGTGGGGGGACAGCGCCACACCCCGCGCCAGCTGCTCAAGCCGTTCCGCAGGGTGCGGGCCTCCGAGCGCGGCGACGCGCTGCCCGGGCCGCGTCCCGCCACGTCGGTGCGCAGCCGGGTGCCCGCCTCCGCGGGCAGCAGGTTCTGGTGGCACGACCCCGACGTCGTCGCCGAGCAGTACGCGCACGCCTGCGACGCCTACGAGGCGCTGGCGCACCAGGGCCGGCACGACCACTGAGGACACGAGCGGCCGCGGACCCGCCGGGGTCCGCGGCCACTCGCCGGTGGTCGGGGCGCTCAGCCCAGGGCGGCCACCGCGGCGTCGTAGTCGGGCTCGTCGCCGACCGCGTCGGTGAGCTGGGTGTGGAGCACCGTGCCGTCGGTGTCGATGACGACCACCGCGCGGGCGAAGAGCTGGTCCCAGCCGCCGCCGTCGATCGCGATGCCGTAGTCCTGGCCGAAGGAGGAGCGGAAGGCCGAGCCGACCAGGACGTCCTCGATGCCCTCGGCGCCGCAGAAGCGGGCCTGGGCGAAGGGCAGGTCGCGCGAGACGCAGACCACCGCGGTGTTGTCGAGGCCGGCCGCGAGCTCGTTGAACCGCTTCACGCTCGCCTGGCAGACGCCGGTGTCGATGCTCGGGAAGATGTTGAGCACCACCCGCTTGCCGGCCACGTCGGCGTCGGTGAGCGGCTGGAACGAGGAGTCGACCAGGTCGAAGCCGGGAGCCTTCGTCCCCACGGCGGGGAGCTCGCCGACGGTGCTGATGGTGTTGGGGCCAAGTTGTGTGGTTGCCATGACGCCAACCTACTGGCCACCAGACCTAGAGTGCCCGCATGGCCACCGCGCGCACCGCCGACCGGAGCGACACCATCATCGAGGTGCTCCGTGACGCGTTCGCCCCGCTGATGCGCGCCGACCCGAAGGCCTTCCGCGCGAAGTACCGCACGATGGCCCGCGACCCGCACGCGTTCTACCGCGGCAGCGCCTGCCTGTTCTACCGCGACGTGACGGCCGAGGAGGACGACTGGGCCGGGCACGGCGCGGATCGCATCTGGATCCACGGCGACCTCCACGTGGAGAACTTCGGCACCTACCTCGACTCCTCGGGCCGGCTGGTCTTCGACGTCAACGACTTCGACGAGGCCTACCTCGGCAGGTTCACCTGGGACCTGCAGCGCTTCGCGGCGAGCCTGGCCCTCCTCGGCTGGCAGAAGGCGCTGCCGGAGGACGCGATCCGCAAGCTGGTGTCCCGCTACGCACGCAGCTACCTCGCGCAGGTCGACCACTACGTCGCCTCCGACGACGACCACGACTTCGCCATCCGCCTCGACAACGCCGAGGGACCGATCCTCGACGCGTTGACGCTCGCGCGGGAGGTGCGGCGCGCCGACCTCCTCGACGACCTCACGGTGGTGGAGCGCGGCACCCGTCGCTTCGTCGAGGACGCGAGCACGAGACGGCTGCCGCGCGAGGAGCGGACGAAGGTCCTGGCCGCGTTCCGCGCCTACCTCGACACGATCCCGGAGTCCAAGCGCTTCGACCGGGACCTGTTCTACGAGCTGCGTGATGTCGTCGGCAAGACCGGCTTCGGCATCGGCAGTGCCGGGCTGCCGGCGTACAACGTGCTCGTGGAGGGCTACAGCCAGGCGCTCGACAACGACGTGGTGCTGAGCATGAAGCAGGCCAACGTGCCGGCGGTGAGCCGTTTCGTCGACACCGGCGACGTCGACGCCTACTTCGAGCACGAGGGCCACCGCACCGCCGTGAGCCAGCGGGCGCTGCAGGTGCACACCGACCCGCTCCTCGGGCACACCAGCATCGACGGCGTCGGCTACGTGGTCTCGGAGGTCTCGCCCTACGAGGTCGACCTCGACTGGAGCCGGATCAACGAGCCCGCCGAGATGCGGTCGGTGGTGGACCTGCTCGGTCGGGCGAGCGCCAAGATCCACTGCGCCTCCGACGAGGACAGCGAGCAGGACCTCGTGGACTTCCAGGTCGAGACCGCGATCGCCGCCGCGCTGGAGGGTCGCCGCAACGACTTCGTGACCTGGCTGGGCGACTGGGGCATCGCCTACGCCGAGCGCGTGCGGGCCGACCACGCGCTGTTCGTCGACGCCTTCCGCGAGGGCCGGGTCGGGATCGCGTCGACGTGACCCGGGCCCGGCCGCGCGGGCGACGCGCTCAGGCGTCGACGGTGGACATGTCGCCGTAGCGGTCGCCGGTGACGGCGTCGCGCGGCACGGCCTGCTCCAGCGCGGCCAGGTCGTCGGCGGTGAGGTCGACGTCGAGGGCGCCGACGTTCTCCTCGAGGTAGCGCACCCGCTTGGTGCCGGGGATCGGCGCGACGCCGAGGCCGTCGTCGCCCTGGGCGAGCACCCAGGCGAGCGCGAGCTGTCCGGGGGTGCACCCCTTGGTGGCGGCGATCTCCCGGACCTCATCGACGAGGGCCAGGTTGGCGTCGAGGGCGTCGCCGCTGAAGCGCGGGAAGCGGCCGGTCGCGCGGGAGTCGTCGGCCGCCAGCGACTCACGGGTCACGGCGCCGGTCAGGATGCCGCGCCCGAGGGGGGAGTAGGGGACCAGGCCGATGCCGAGCTCGCGCAGGGTCGGGATGACCTCGTCCTCGAGGCCGCGCGTGAACAGCGAGTACTCCGACTGCAGCGCGGTGATCGGGTGCGTCGCGTGGGCGCGCCGGATCGTCTCGGCGGAGGCCTCGGAGAGGCCGAGGTGGCGGACCTTCCCGGCCTCGACCAGCTCCTGCATCGCGCCGACGGTCTCCTCGATGGGCACCGACCGGTCGACCCGGTGCTGGTAGTAGAGGTCGATGTGGTCGACGCCGAGCCGCTCGAGGGAGGCGTCGCACGCGCGGCGGACGTAGTCGGGCGAGCCGTTGATGCCGACCCAGGAGCCGTCGGGGTTGCGCTCGTTGCCGAACTTGGTGGCGAGCTGCACCTCGTCGCGCCGGCCGTCGATGGCCCGGCCGACCAGCCGCTCGTTGGTGAACGGGCCGTACATGTCGGCGGTGTCGAGGAAGGTCACGCCGAGGTCGAGGGCGCGGTGGATCGTGTCGATGCCCGACTGCTCGTCGGGGGTGCCGTAGAACTCCGACATCCCCATGCAGCCCAGGCCGAGCGCCGAGACGGTGAGGGTGCCGATCTGTCGTGTCTGGATGGTCATGGCCACCACCCTTCGCCTTCGAGTGCGCTCCAGGTCAAGGGGTCGGCGCGACCTGGTGCTCGTAGAGGGCGATCTTGTGGTCGATGGCGCGGAGGTGGGAGGTCACCTCGGCGAGCTCGCGCTCGACGACGTCGCGGTGGGCGAGCAGGAGTCCGAGCCGTTCGGCCTCGGTGCCGTCGCCCGCACGCACCAGGGCGGCGTAGCGGCGCACGTCACGGATGGGCATGCCGGTGGCCCGCAGCCGGGTGACCATCTCGATCCACCGCAGGTCCTCCTCGGCGTAGCGGCGGTGACCCGACGGGGCCCGCTCGACCGCGTGCAGCAGGAGCCCGTCGCGCTCGTAGTAGCGCAGGGTGTGGGCGGTCAGCCCGCTCCGTGCGGCCGCCTCGGCGATGCTCAGGCCGGTCATCGGACCAGTGTGAGACCTGGAGCGTGCTCGAAGTCAAGCCCCGCGGGTCAGTCGCCGAGCGCGGGCCGGACCGCCTCCGCGGTGGCGTAGGGCCCGCCGACGTACTCGGCCTCCGCGTCGTCGTGCGGCCCGGGCTCGACGCGCCCGGCGTGGGCCTCGGCGTCGTCCTGCGGCTCGTAGCCCAGCCGGCGACCGGGCTCGAGGTCCCACCACGCGCGGGTGTTGGCGCTGATGCCGTAGAGCACCGCGTAGCCCGGCGCGGGCGTGGTGAGCGCGGCCTCGACCATGCGCACGCAGTCGCCGTGCGAGAGCCAGGTCGACAGGCTGCGCACGCTCGTCGGCTCCTCCAGGAACGAGCCGATGCGGCACGCCACGACGTCGAGGCCGTGGCGGTCGGAGAAGAGCTGCAGCGCCTCCGCCGCCACCTTCGCGACGCCGTAGTAGGTGTCGGCCCGCGGCAGGGCCTGCACGGACAGCTCGCCGTCGGCACGCGGCGTCCGGCCCACGGCGTGGTTGGAGGAGGCGTAGACCACGCGGGGCACGTCGTGGCCGACCATCGCGTCGAGCAGGGCCGCGGTGGTGACGACGTGGGACGTCAGCTCGTCGGGCAGCGACGCCTCCCGGGGGATGCCCGCGAGGTGCACGACCGCGTCGAGCGGCTGCGCGGCGAACGCCGCCTCGACGGCGTCCGCGTCGGCGCAGTCGGCCTCGTGCCAGGCGAACGGGGTGCCGTCGGGCGCGGGCACCAGGTCGAGGCCGACGACGTCGTGCCCGAGGTCGACGAGCCCGGCCGTGACGACCCGACCGATGCTGCCGGCCGCGCCGGTGACCAGGACGCGCACCCCGACCTCAGATCCTGGTGACGACCTGGCTGAGCAGGCCGCCCATCCGGCTGGCCGCGGACCGTCCGGCCTCGAGGACCTCCTCGTGGTTGAGCGGCTCGCCGCTCAGGCCCGCGGCGAGGTTGGTGACCAGGCTGATGCCCAGCACCTCCATGCCCGCCTCGCGGGCCGCGATCGCCTCGAGCGTGGTGCTCATGCCGACGAGGTGCCCGCCCATGATGCCGGCCATGCGCACCTCGGCGGGGGTCTCGTAGTGGGGGCCGGGGAACTGCACGTAGACGCCCTCGTCGAGCGTGGGGTCGACCTCACGGCACATCGCGCGCAGGCGGGGGCTGTAGAGGTCGGTGAGGTCGATGAAGTTGGCGCCCACGACGGGGCTGGTGCCCGTCAGGTTGATGTGGTCGGAGATCAGCACCGGCTGGCCGGGCTGCCACCCCTCCTTGAGGCCGCCGCACCCGTTGGTGAGGACGATGGCCGAGCAGCCGGCCGCGGCCGCCGTACGCACCGGGTGGACGACCGCTGCGACGCCCTTGCCCTCGTAGAAGTGGGTGCGGGAGAGGAAGACGAGCAGGTTCTTCTCGCCGCTGCGGATGGAGCGGATCTTGCCGCTGTGCCCGGCGACCGCGGCGGCGCTGAAGCCGGGTAGGTCGGTGGTGTCGATCTCGGCGGTGGCGTCGCCGAGGGCGTCGACGGCCGGGAGCCAGCCGGAGCCCAGGACCAGGGCGATGTCGTGGCGCTCGACGCCGGTCAGCTCGGCGAGCCTGGCGGCGGCCTCGGCGGCGGTCTCGTAGGGCGTGGGGGCGACGTCTGCATGGCTCACGTCGCGAACTCTAGACGGACCGGTGCCCGAGCCCGGCCCCGGCGTTCAGAGGCCGGTGGAGCGGCAGGCGCGCCGGCGCAGCGCGGCGACGTAGTCCTCGGGAGCACCCGCGGCCTCGGCCGCGTCGGCGAGGACGCCGAGGTAGGACGCCGACGGCAGGCCGCCCTCGTAGGCGTCGAGGACGTAGGCCCACACCACCAGCTCGCCGGTGAGGGTCTGCACCCGCACCTTGGTCTTGCGGTAGAGGCCGGTGTCGGCGGACTCCCAGCCGTCGAGCGCGCGCTCGTCCTCCGGCGTGACGTCGTAGACCGCCACGAACACCTGCTCGAAGGGGTCCTGCACGATCGTCGACAGGGCGCCGTCCCAGCCGTGCTCCTCGCCGCCGAACGTCAGCCGCCAGCCCGTGAGCCAGCCCGTGGAGTGCAGGATCGAGTGGGGGCAGCGCTCCCCCATGCGGGCGGGATCGAGGTTGGTCCCGTAGGCGGCGTACAGGGTCACGGGCCACACGATATCCAGCCACCACCTCGGGTGTTCCCTCTGCGCGGAGGACAACTAGGCTGGTCGGGTGACCGACACCCACTTCGACACCCTCGTCCTCGGCGCCGGCCCCGGTGGCTACGTCGCCGCGATCCGCGCAGCCCAGCTCGGCCAGAAGGTGGCCGTGGTGGAGGAGAAGTACTGGGGAGGTGTCTGCCTCAACGTCGGGTGCATCCCGTCCAAGGCCCTGCTGAAGAACGCCGAGCTGGCGCACACGCTCCAGCACGAGAAGGCCAAGTACGGCATCGAGGGCGACGCCACCATGGCGTTCGGCCCCACCCACAAGCGCAGCCGCGACGTGAGCGCCGGCATCGTCAAGGGCGTCCACTTCCTGATGAAGAAGAACAAGATCACCGAGATCGACGGCTGGGGCACCCTGACCAGCGCGACCGGCATCGACGTCAAGGACAAGGACGGCCAGACCACCGGCTACACCTTCGACAACCTGATCCTCGCCACCGGCGCCACGGTGCGCCTCGTGCCCGGCGTCGAGCTCAGCGACAACGTCG
Organism: Nocardioides sp. Z35_8; assembly: GCF_059621125.1. Taxonomy (NCBI): domain Bacteria; kingdom Bacillati; phylum Actinomycetota; class Actinomycetes; order Propionibacteriales; family Nocardioidaceae; genus Nocardioides; species Nocardioides sp. Z35_8. The sequence goes on from NZ_JCAQIE010000001.1 coordinate 1,946,308, forward strand.
TGACCTACGAGGAGCAGATCCTCACCGACCAGCTGCCGGGCTCGATCGTCATCGGCGGCTCCGGCGCGATCGGCGTGGAGTTCGCCTACGTGATGGCCAACTTCGGTGTCGACGTGACGATCGTGGAGTTCCTCGACCGGATGGTCCCCACCGAGGACGCCGACGTGTCCAAGGAGCTGCTCAAGCACTACAAGAAGCTCGGCGTGAAGGTGCTGACCTCCACCGCGGTGAAGAAGGTCGAGGACACCGGCTCGGGCGTCAAGGTCACCATCGCGCCCGCGGCGGGCGGTGACGAGCAGGTGCTCGAGGCCGACAAGTTCCTCGCGGCCTTCGGCTTCGCCCCGCGCGTGAAGGGCTTCGGCCTCGAGAACGTCGGCGTCGCCGTCTCCGAGCGCGGGGCCATCGAGATCGACGACTACTGCCGCACCAACGTCGACAACGTCTACGCCATCGGCGACTGCACCGGCAAGCTGATGCTCGCCCACGTCGCCGAGGCGATGGGCATCGTGGCCGCCGAGACGATCAACGGCGCCGAGACGATGCCGGTCGAGTACGACTTCGTGCCCCGCGCGACCTACTGCATGCCGCAGATCGCGTCGTTCGGCTACACCGAGGCCCAGGCCACGGAGAAGGGCTACGACGTCAAGACCGCGACGTTCCCCTTCACCGCCAACGGCAAGGCGATGGGCCTCGGCGAGGCGTTCGGCTTCGTGAAGGTCGTCGCCGACGCCGAGCACAACGAGATCATCGGCACCCACATGATCGGCCCCGACGTCACCGAGCTGCTGCCCGTGATGACCCTGGCCCAGAAGTGGGACCTGACCGCCGACGAGGTGGCCCGCAACGTCTTCGCTCACCCGACTCTGGGCGAGGCCGTCAAGGAGGCCGTCCACGGCATCGCCGGTCACATGATCAACCTCTGAGGCCTGCTGCATGAGTGATCACATCGTCATCATCGGCGGCGGCCCCGGCGGCTACGAGGCCGCCCACGTCGCCGCCCAGCTCGGGGCCGAGGTCACCGTCGTCGACACCGACGGCGTCGGCGGCTCCGCGGTCCTCACCGACTGCGTGCCGAGCAAGACGCTCATCGCCACCGCCGAGCTGATGACCGACATGTCGACGGCGCAGGAGCTCGGGGTCAACTTCCACGACCTCCAGGGCGACGCGGCCACGACGATCAACGTCGACCTGGCCCGGGTCAACGCCCGCGTCAAGCAGCTCGCGGCCGACCAGTCGAGCGACATCGCGGCCCGGCTCGACCGCGACGGCGTACGCGTGCTGACCGGCCGCGGCCGCCTCGGCCCCGACCTGACGGTGGTCGCCACGACCGCCGACGGCGAGGAGACGCTGCAGGCCGACGCCGTCATCGTCGCGACGGGCGCCGCGCCGCGCACGCTGCCCAGCGCGCAGCCCGACGGCGAGCGGATCCTCACCTGGGAGCAGGTCTACGACCTCACCGAGGTGCCCGAGAAGCTCATCGTGGTCGGCTCGGGCGTCACCGGCGCGGAGTTCGCCAGCGCCTACCTCTCGCTCGGCATCGACGTGACGCTGGTCAGCAGCCGCGACCGGGTGCTGCCCGGCGAGGACGCCGACGCCTCGGCCGTGCTGGAGGACGTGCTCACCCGACGCGGGATGAACGTGCTCGGCCGCTCGCGCATGCAGTCGGTCACCCGCGACGGCGACGAGGTCACCGTGACGCTCACCGACGGTCGCACGGTCTCCGGCAGCCACTGCATCCTCGCCCTCGGCTCGGTGCCCAACACCGCCGACCTCGGGCTCGAGGAGGCCGGAGTGGCCGTCGACGAGGGCGGCTTCATCACCGTCGACCGGGTCTCGCGCACCTCGGCGCGCGGCATCTACGCCGCGGGCGACTGCACGGGCGTGCTGATGCTCGCGTCGGTGGCGGCGATGCAGGGCCGCATCGCGATGTGGCACTTCCTCGGCGACGCCGTCGCGCCCCTCGACCTCAAGAAGGTCTCCTCCAACGTGTTCACCTCCCCGGAGATCGCCACCGTCGGCTGGTCGCAGCACGCCGTCGACGCCGGCGAGATCGCCGCCGAGGTCGTCACCCTGCCGCTGGCCGGCAACGCCCGCGCCAAGATGCAGGGCGTGCGCGACGGCTTCGTCAAGCTCTTCTGCCGGCCCGGCACCGGCATCGTCGTCGGGGGAGTCGTGGTCGGTCCCCGCGCGTCCGAGCTCATCCACCCCGTGTCGGTCGCGGTCGCGGAGTCGCTCACGGCCGACCAGCTCGCCCACGCGTTCACGGTCTACCCGTCGATGAGCGGCTCGATCGCCGAGGCCGCCCGCCGGCTGCACCACGTCTGAGTCCCCGCGCCCCCTGTAACCTCGGGGGTTCGACGTTCGTCCTTGGGGGAGAAGAGACATGAAGACCCGTTCCCGCCTGCTGCCGCTCGCGCTCGCCGTGAGCGCGCTGCTGCTGCCCGCGGCCGTCTCCGCGCCCGCGTCGGCAGAGCCGCGGCAACGTGTCGAGGCGTGGTCCACGCCCGGCAGCACGGCGATCACCATCACCGGGCACGGCTACGGCCACGGGCGCGGCATGTCGCAGTACGGCGCCCTCGGCGCGGCCCAGCAGGGCCTCACCTGGCAGCAGATCAACGAGTTCTACTACCCCGGCACCACCTGGGGGCAGGTGCGCGGCAAGCTGCGCGTGCTGATCACCGCCGACACCGGCCGCGACGTCCAGGTCGTGGCCGAGCGCGGGCTCAAGGTCACCAGCCTCGGCCGCGGCCGCACCTGGCGGATCCCGCAGCTGCCGGCGAAGAAGTGGCGGCTCATCGCGCAGGGCGACCGCACCGCCGTCCAGCGCACCAAGGGCGGTGGGTGGCGCACGTGGAAGACGTTCCGCGGCGAGGGCGAGTTCCGCGCCGCCGACGGCCGGCTCACCCTGGTGCTGCCCGGCGGCCGGCGCGACTACCGCGGCACCCTGCAGTCGGTCGCGGCCCGCCAGGGCGGCAAGCGCCAGACCGTCAACCGCATCGGCATGGAGGCCTACCTGCGCGGCGTCGTGCCCGAGGAGGTGCCGGCGCTCTGGGAGCCCGCGGCGGTCAGCGCCCAGTCCGTGGCGGCGCGCACCTATGCGGCGTTCGAGCGCTCGCACCCCGCAGCGCCCCACTACGACCTCTGCGACACCGCGCTCTGCCAGGTCTACGGCGGCGCCGACGTCGAGCACCCGTCCGCCACCGCGGCGATCCGCGCCACCGCCCGTCAGGGCCTCTTCCACGGCGGCCGCCCGGCGTTCACCCAGTTCTCCGCCAGCAACGGCGGCTTCTCCTCGGCCGGGTCGATGCCCTACCTCGTGGCGCAGGCCGACCCCTATGACGGCCTGGCCAACCCGACGTACGCCACGTGGTCGACGACCGTCGACGACACGCAGGTCGAGAAGCACTGGCCCGACCTGGGCGACCTCACCGGCATCGAGGTCGTCTCCCGCGACGGCAACGGCGACTGGGGCGGTCGCGTCACCGAGATGGCGTTCGTCTTCACCGGCGGCCGGGCCACCGTCAGCGGCGACACCGTCCGCTCCTACCTCGGCCTCTACTCCGACTGGTTCACCTTCGCCGTGACCCCGCGCCAGAACGGCCCCGCCCGCCCGTGACCCGACGCCTCCGGCTCGCGGCGGCGCTCGTCGCCCTCGCGCTCGCCGCCTCCGCGTGCGACTCCGGCCAGGCGGCCGGCGACGGCGAGACCGACCTGCCGGACCTCGGCCTCGGCACCGAGCCGACCAGCGACATCGACTACGTCGCGCTGGGCGACTCGTTCTCGGCCGGACCGTTCATCGGCACGATGCGCACCGACCCCCAGGGCTGCGCCCGCTCCAAGGACAACTACCCCGCCTTCCTGGCCGACTGGCTCGAGGTCGCGAGCTACACCGACGTGACCTGCTCCGCGGCCACGACGGCCGACCTCTACGAGCCGATGCTGACGTTCGACGGCCAGACGACCCCTCCGCAGCTCGACGCGGTCTCGGGCGACACCGACCTGGTCACCCTCGGGATGGGGGGCAACGACTTCGGGATCTACGAGGCGCTGATCCAGTGCCAGGCCGGCACGGGGGCCGCCTGTCCGGTCGAGCGGCTGCGCGCCGACGCGGCCAGGGTCGCCGGACGGATCCAGCAGGCGGTGCGACGCATCACGCGTGCCGCGCCGGACGCCGAGGTGCTGGTCGTCGGCTATCCGGACATCCTGCCGAGCGACGGCTCCTGCCCCGCCGTCGGTGTGCCCGCCGACGTCCTGCGGCCGGTGGCGGAGGTCGCCGGCGTCCTCAACGACTCGCTGCGCAGGGGTGCACTGGCCGCGGGCGCGTCCTACGTCGACATGGCGGCGGTCTCCGACGGGCACAACGTGTGCGCGAAGGGCCGCGCCTGGGTCAACGGACCGCAGTTCCGCGCGGGCATCGCCGCGCCGTTCCATCCCAAGGTCAACGGCATGCGTGCCGTGGCGACCGAGGTGTTCCGCGAGGTGACGGGGGAGGACCCCGAGGTCACCGAGCACGCCGAGCCCGACCCCGACGTGGTCGTCGTCAACGAGGGCTGATCACCAGCACCAGGTCGCCGCCCTCGACGGCCTGCGTGGAGCGGACCGCCAGTCGCTGCACCGTGCCGGCCACGGCGGCGGTGATCGCGGCCTCCATCTTCATCGCCTCGATCGTCGCGACCGTCTGCCCGGCCTCGACGTCGTCGCCCTCGGCCACGGCGACCGTCACGGCGCCGTCGTAGGGGGCCGCGACGTGGCCGCCGTCGGTCGGGTCGGCCTTCTCGGCGGACGCGACGTCGGCGGAGATGCTGCGGTCGCGCACCTGCACCGGGCGCATCTGGCCGTCGACGGTGGCCATCACGTTGCGGAAGCCGCGCTCGTCCGGCTCGCTGATGGCCTCGAGGGCGAACAGCATCTCGCGTCCCTCGCGCACCTGCACGCGGTGCTCCTCGCCGCGGCGCAGGCCGTAGAGGTAGTCGAGCGTGGAGACCGCCGACAGGTCGCCGTAGGCCGCGCGCGACTCCTCGAACGCCGCGGTCGGGCCGGGGAAGAGCAGCTCGTTGAGGGCCGCCCGCCGGTCGTCGGCGAGGCGGGCCCGCTGGTCGTCGGTGAGGCTCTCGACCGGCTGCTTCCAGGTGCGGCCGGCGAGGGCCTTGGTGCGGAACGGCTCGGGCCAGCCGCCCGGCGGGTCGCCGAGCTCGCCGTTGAGGAAGCCGATCACCGAGTCCGGGACGTCGTAGGAGGCGGGGTCGGCCTCGAAGTCGGCCGGGTCGGCGCCTGCGGCGACGAGCGCGAGGGCCAGGTCGCCGACCACCTTGGAGGAGGGCGTCACCTTCACGACGTTGCCGAGGATGTCGTTGGCGGCCGCGTACATGTCCTCGATCTGCTCGAACTTCTCGCCCAGGCCCAGCGCGATGGCCTGCTGGCGCAGGTTGGACAGCTGGCCGCCGGGGATCTCGTGGCGGTAGACCCGCCCGGTCGGGGACGGCAGGCCCGACTCGAAGGGCGCGTAGACCCGGCGTACGGCCTCCCAGTAGGGCTCCATCGCGTTGACCGCGGCCAGCGACAGCCCGGTCTCCCGCGCGGAGTGGTCGGTCGCGGAGACCAGCGCCGACAACGCGGGCTGCGAGGTGGTGCCGGCCATCGCCGCGCATGCGGCGTCGACGGCGTCGACCCCCGCCTCGATGGCCGCGACCAGCGTGGCCAGCTGGCCGCCGGGGGTGTCGTGGGTGTGGAGGTGCACCGGCAGGTCGAAGCGCTCGCGCAGCGCCGTGACCAGGGTGCGGGCGGCGGGCGCGCGCAGCAGGCCGGCCATGTCCTTGATCGCGAGCACGTGGGCGCCGGCGTCGACGATCTGCTCGGCCAGGCGCAGGTAGTAGTCGAGGGTGTAGAGCCGCTCGTCGGGCGAGGACAGGTCGCCGGTGTAGCAGAGCGCGACCTCCGCCACCGAGGTGCCGGTGGCCCGCACCGCGTCGATGGCCGGGCGCATCTGCGAGACGTCGTTGAGGGCGTCGAAGATGCGGAACACGTCGATGCCGGTCTCGGCGGCCTCCTGCACGAACGCCTCGGTGACCTGGGTGGGGTAGGGCGTGTAGCCGACCGTGTTGCGCCCGCGCAGCAGCATCTGCAGGCCGACGTTGGGGATGGCCTCGCGCAGTGCGGCGAGCCGCTCCCACGGGTCCTCGGACAGGAAGCGGAGCGCGACGTCGTACGTCGCCCCGCCCCAGCACTCCACCGACCACAGCTGCGGCGTCGTGCGCGCCACGTGGTCGGCGACCGCGAGGAGGTCGCGGGTGCGGACGCGGGTGGCGAGCAGCGACTGGTGGGCGTCGCGGAACGTCGTGTCGGTGACCGCGACCCGGTCCTGGGCGCGCAGCCGACGGGCGAACTCCTCGGGCCCGACCTCGCGGAGCAGCTGGCGGGTGCCGTCGGGCACGGGCCCGGAGCGGTCGACCTGCGGCAGCTTGCTCACCGGGGTGACGCTCACCGGTGCGGCGCCGTGCGGCTGGTTGACCGTGACGTCGGCGAGGTAGGCCAGCAGCTTGGTCGCGCGGTCGCCGCCGAGGCTGGCGCTCTGCAGCTGGGGGTGGTCCTCGATGAACGAGGTCGTGACGCCCCCGGCCGCGAAGTCGGGGTCGGCCAGCACGGCCTGGAGGAACCCGACGTTGGTGGCGACGCCGCGGATGCGGAACTCGAGCAGCGCCCGCCGGGCCTTCTGCACGGCCGCCTCGAACGTACGCCCGCGGCAGGTGAGCTTGGCGAGCATCGAGTCGAAGTGGGGGCTGATCTCGGCGCCCGAGTACGTGGTGCCGCCGTCGAGCCGCACGCCCGGACCGCCGGGGGAGCGGTAGGTGGTGATCCGGCCGGTGTCCGGGCGGAAGCCGTTGGCTGGGTCCTCGGTGGTGATGCGGCACTGCAGCGCGAAGCCGCGGGGGCGCACCGAGTCCTGGGTCAGGTCGAGGTCGGCGAGGGTGGCGCCGGCCGCGATCAGCATCTGCGACTGCACGAGGTCGACGGCGGTGACCTCCTCGGTCACCGTGTGCTCGACCTGGATGCGGGGGTTCATCTCGATGAAGACGTAGCGCCCGGCGGGGTCGAGGAGGAACTCGACCGTTCCGGCGTTGGTGTAGCCGATCTCGCGGGCGAAGCGGACCGCGTCGGCGCAGATGCGCTCGCGCAGCTCCGGGTCGAGGCGGGGCGCCGGGGCGATCTCGATGACCTTCTGGTGGCGGCGCTGCACCGAGCAGTCGCGCTCGTAGAGGTGGATGACGCCGCCGTCGGAGCCGGTGCCGTCCGCGAGGATCTGCACCTCGATGTGGCGCGGGTCGACGACGGCCTGCTCGATGAAGACGGTCGGGTCGCCGAACGCGCCCTCCGCCTCGCGCATGCAGGTCTCGATCGCCTCGCGCAGGTCGGCCCGGTCCTCCACGCGCCGCATGCCGCGACCGCCGCCACCGGCGACGGCCTTGACGAAGAGGGGCGCCTCGATGCGCTCGGCGGCGGTGAGGAGCTCCTCGACGTCCGTGGACGGCGGCACCGACTCGAGCACGGGCACGCCCGCGGCATGTGCCGCCGCGATCGCGCGCGCCTTGTTGCCGGTCAGCGTGAGCACCTCGGCGCTGGGTCCGATGAAGGTGATCCCGGCGGCGGCGCACGCCTCGGCGAGCGCGGGGTTCTCCGACAGGAAGCCGTAGCCGGGGTAGATCGCGTCGGCCCCGCACTGCACCGCCACGTCGACGATGGCCTGCGGGTCGAGGTAGGCGCGGACCGGGTGGCCCACCTCGCCGATCTGGTAGGCCTCCTCGGCCTTCATCCGGTGCTCGGACCCGCGGTCCTCGTAGGGGAAGACGGCCACCGTGCGCGCGCCGATCTCGCGTGCGGCACGGAACGCCCGGACTGCGATCTCGCCACGGTTGGCGACGAGCACCTTGGAGAACATGTGCCGCACGCTATCGAGCGCCGGGTGTGAGGTGGATCACCTGTCCGTACCCCGGGCGGCTCAGGCGGCAGCGTGCTGCTCCTCGCGCCACCACGCCACCGTCCGTGCCACCCCCTCCGCCAGCGGGGTCGGGGCGAGGCCGAGCCGGCGCTCGCTCGCGGTCGAGTCCATGACGAACGGGCGGGCGAACATGTAGCCGGTCTCCGCCATCTCCCGCACCCGGCGCGAGAGCAGGCCCGCGGCGCCGAGCACCGGCACCGGGACCGAGGCGACCCGCGGCGTGCGTACCCCGGCCGCCTCGGCCACCATCTCGACCAGCCGGCGCTGCGTGGGGGCGGGAGCGGTGGGGGCGTGGAGGAACGAGTCCCACAGGTCCTCGCGGGCAGCGGCCGTGATCATCGCCGCCGCCAGGTCGGGGACGTAGGTGAACGAGTGCGGCTGGTCGGGGCTGCCCAGCACGCGCATGGTCCGCCCGGCAAGGACGGTGGGCACCATCCGCTCGCCCGCGTGGGCGTTGCGGACCAGCGGACCGTAGAAGTCGGACGCGGCCACGCTGACGGTCGGGGTGGGGGAGGCGTCGCGCTGGGCCAGCAGCTCGGTGCGGACCCCGAGCTTGCCCGTCCTCGCGGTGCGCGGGGTGGCCTCGGTGATCACCTCCGTCACCGGCCCGTAGGCGTAGAGGCTCTCGGGGAACACCACCACGGCCCCCACCCGTCCCGCCGCCTCCAGCACGACCCGCTCGGCCCGGGGCAGCTCGGCGCGCCAGACGCGAGCGTCGTACGCCGAGCCGTGGATGCAGTGGTGGACCGCGACCGCACCAGCGAACGCGTCCCCCAGCTCCTCCGGGCGCGAGACGTCGACGCGGCGGCGCTCGACCAGGGGGTGGGTCGGCCCGCTGCCCGAGCGGGTCAGCAGGCGCACCCGGTGGCCGGCGTCGGCCAGCTGGAGGGCGACGGTCGAGCCGACGGGTCCGGCTCCGGTGACGACGTGGACGGTGCTCATGGGATCTCCCGGGGATTGAGAGAGCGGTGCTCTCGGTTCGACCATCATGGCGACGTCCGACGACAAAGGCAAGAGCGATGCTCTCTTTCGGCACACGTGCTCACCGATGTGCGAGGATGTCGGGATGGCCGACTCCCGGACGACGCCCTCCTCGCCCGCCTCGCCGACCCCATCTGCGCCCGCCGCCCGCGCCTCCTCGCCGCGCGCCCGGGCACGTGAGCAGACGATGCGCGACATCGTGCGGATCGGTCGGGATCACCTCGCCACCGACGGCGCGGCCGCGCTGTCCCTGCGGGCCGTCGCGCGCGACCTGGGCCTGGTGTCCTCCGCCGTCTACCGCTACGTCGCGAGCCGCGACGAGCTGCTGACGCTGCTCGTCATCGACGGCTACGACGAACTGGGCGACGCCGTGGACGCGGCGCTGGCCGAGGTGGATCCGGCCGACCACGCGGGACGCATGGTCGCCATCGCCCGCGCCGCCCGGGCGTGGGCGCTGCGCGAGCCCGCGACGTACGCCCTGCTCTTCGGCAGCCCGGTGCCCGGCTACGAGGCGCCCGCCGAGCGGACGACCGGGCCGGGCACGCGGGTGGTCGGGCGGCTCGTGGAGGTGTGGGAGGACGCGTGGCGCGCGGGGGCGATCGTGGTCGACGACGCACCGCTCGACTCGCCCCGGCTCTCGCGCGACCTGGCGCGGATCCGCGAGGAGGTGCACCTCTCCGTCCCCGACCGGCTGGCGGCCCGCGGCCTCTTCGCCTGGGCGGCGTTGTTCGGCTGCGTGTCGTTCGAGGTGTTCGGCCAGTACGGCGCGGACACGTTCACCGACCCCGAGGACGTCTTCGAGCACCACCTCGACCTGCTGGTCGGCACGGTCGGGCTGGGGTGAGCCCCGCCGGTCCCGTCATCCCCTGAGCCGGAGGGCCGCCACCGCGAGGCAGGCCAGCGCACCGGCCGAGGTGAGGCAGCGCGCGATGTTGAGCGCGACCCAGCGCGACTCGAAGTCCGCGCGGACCGCGGCGAGGTCGGCGATGGCGTCGAGGCGCCCGGCGGCCGCGAGGGCGTCGTTGAGCGGGACGTTGCCGGCGACGGTGATCGCGACGGTCCCCACCGCCAGCACCGTGGCCGCGATCGCCCAGGGCCGCGCCGGCCCGGTGCCCAGGACCGCGACGGCGCCCGCGAGGAGGGGCGGTGCGGCGAACGTGGCGAGGAAGATCGGGTTCACGATCGCGACGTTGACCTGCTGCATGGTGGCCACGAAGGTCCGGTCGTCCACCCGCGCCAGACCGGGCATCACCCCGGTGGCCCAGGTGAAGTAGGTGCCCGCCTGCAGCCCGGCGACGACGGTCGCAGCGAGGGAGAGGACGAGGACGGGGCCGAGAGGGGTGCTGGTCATGGCACCCAGTCCACCGCAGCCGGTGGAGCCCTGCCATGGTCAAGGAGCGCGCGGGCATGCGCGTGCGTCTAGTGTGGGACGGGATGGACGCACTCACCGGACTGCTCGACGGACCGCGCGCCCGGCGCGCCTTCCTGCTCCGGATCCTTCTCGACCCGCCTTGGTCGATACGGCTGGCGGACGAGGCGCCGCTGTCGCTGACCTCCGTGGTGCGCGGCCACCTCTGGGTGCGCCCCGACGGGGAGGAGCCGGTCCGCCTGGCGGCTGGCGACGTCGTGGTGTGGGTCGGCCGTGACCACTGGACGATCGCCGACGACCCCGGCACCCCCGACCAGCTCGTCATCCACCCCGGTCAGGTCTGCACCACCGTCGACGGGCATGTCGTGGTGGAGGAGATGAGCCAGGGGGTGCGCAGCTGGGGCAACAGCACGGTGGGCGAGACGGTGCTGCTCACCGGGGTCTACCAGCTCGAGGGCGAGGTCACCCGCAGGCTGGTCCGGTCCCTGCCGCGCACGTTGGTGCTGCGGGCCGAGGAGCTCGACACGCCGCTGCTCGACCTGCTGGGGGAGGAGGTCGTGCGCGACGCTCCAGGACAGGAGGCGGTGCTCGACCGCCTCCTCGACCTGGTGCTCATCACCCTGCTGCGCACCTGGTTCGCGCGTCCGCGATCGGGTGCCCCGGCGTGGTACGCCGCGCAGGCGGACGCCGTCGTGGGACCCGCGCTGCGCCTGATGCAGCAGCACCCCGCGCACCCGTGGTCCGTGGCTGAGCTCGCCGCGCGCGCCGGGGTGTCCCGGGCGGGCTTCGCCCGACGGTTCACCGAGCTGGTCGGCGAGCCGCCGATGGCGTTCCTCCTCGACTGGCGCATCACTCTGGCCGCCGACCTCCTCCTGGAGCCCGACGCGACGCTCGCCGCGGTCGCTCGCCGGGTGGGCTATGCGAGCCCGTTCGCGCTGAGCGCGGCGTTCAAGCGGGAGCGGGGGATCAGCCCGCGCGACCACCGGCGGGCTGCTGATCGGGGTGGACGCGCAGGTGACGTCATGGGAACCCCCGGTCGGGACCGGGAGATCCCATGACGTCGCGGCGGCTCAGTCCTTGATCTCGCAGATCACGGCGCCGTTGGTGACCGTGGCGCCGACCTCGGCCTGCAGGCCGGTCACGGTGCCGGCCTTGTGGGCCTTGAGCGGCTGCTCCATCTTCATCGCCTCCATGACGACGACGGTGTCGCCCTCGGCGACCTCCTGGCCCTCGGTGAGGACGACCTTGACGATGGTGCCCTGCATCGGGGAGGTGACGGCGTCGCCCGAGGCCGCGGCACCGGCCTTCTTGGCCGCGCGCCTCGGCTTCTTCGACCCGCCTGCGCCGCCGTTGCCGCCCGCGGCGAGGCCGCCGAGCCCGGCAGGCAGGACGACCTCGAGGCGGCGGCCGCCGACCTCGACGGTGACCGTCTGCCGGTCGCCGGGGGCGTCGGCCTCGGCGCTGTCGCCGGCGTAGGGCTCGATCCGGTTGTCGAACTCCGTCTCGATCCACTGGGTGTAGACGCTGAACTCTCCCTCCCCGGTGGGGGTGGACGCGCCGACGTAGGCCGGATCGCGCACCACCGCGCGGTGGAACGGGATGACGGTGGGCATGCCGTCGACGACGAACTCGTCGAGCGCTCGCCGGGACCGCTCGAGGGCCTGGGTGCGGTCCTTGCCGGTGACGATGAGCTTGGCGATCAGGGAGTCGAACGAGCCGGGGATGGTCTCGCCCTGGTCGTAGCCGCCGTCGAGGCGTACGCCGGGACCGGCCGGCGGGTGCCAGCGGGTGAGGGTGCCGGGGGCGGGCATGAAGTTGCGGCCGCCGTCCTCGGCGTTGATGCGGTACTCGATGGAGTGCCCGCGGACCTCGGGGTCGCCGTAGCCGAGCTCCTCGCCGGCGGCGATGCGGAACATCTCCCGCACGAGGTCGATGCCGGTGACCTCCTCGGAGACGCAGTGCTCGACCTGGAGGCGGGTGTTGACCTCGAGGAAGGAGATGGTGCCGTCCTGGGCGACGAGGAACTCGCACGTGCCGGCGCCGTGGTAGCCGGCCTCGGTGAGGATGCGCTTGGAGGACTCGTAGAGCTCGGCGACCTGCTCGTCGGTGAGGAACGGCGCGGGGGCCTCCTCGACGAGCTTCTGGTTGCGGCGCTGCAGCGAGCAGTCGCGGGTGGAGACGACGACCACGTTGCCGTGCTGGTCGGCCAGGCACTGGGTCTCGACGTGGCGGGGCTTGTCGAGGAACTTCTCGACCAGGCACTCGCCGCGACCGAACGCGGTGACCGCCTCGCGGACCGCGGACTCGTAGGCGTCGGGGATCTCCTCGAGCGTGCGGGCGACCTTGAGGCCGCGGCCGCCGCCGCCGAAGACGGCCTTGATCGCGACCGGGAGGCCGTTGGCCTTGGCGAACTCGACGACCTCGTCGGCGTCCTTGACCGGGTCCTTGGTGCCGGGCGCGAGCGGCGCCTTGGCCCGGTCGGCGATGTGCTTGGCCTTCGCCTTGTCGCCCAGCGCCTCGATCGCGGCCGGCGGGGGGCCGATCCAGATCAGCCCGGCGTCGATGACGGCCTGGGCGAACTCGGCGTTCTCGGCGAGGAACCCGTAGCCCGGGTGGATGCTGTCGGCGCCCGAGCGCTCCGCGATCGCGATGATCTTGGCGATGTCGAGGTAGGACTCGGCCGGGGTGGCGCCACCGAGGGAGTGGGCCTCGTCGGCGAGGCGAACGAAGAGGGCGTCGCGGTCGGGGTCGGCGTACACCGCCACCGAGCCGATGCCGGCGTCCTTGCAGGCGCGGATGACGCGGACGGCGATCTCGCCACGGTTGGCGATGAGGACCTTCTTCAAGCTCACGCGAGGACTCCTGCGGTGACACTGAGGGGCGGGGACGGGCAGCCGGAGGGCGTACCGCTCGGCAGGCTACCGCGCTCCGAGTGCCGCGCGACGGGCCGCTTGCCGCGTGGGCTGTGCCATGCGCGCGTAGGCGATGCCGGCTGTGAGCGACGCCACAGGGACGAGCGCTGGTGGCCGGCGTTCTCGGGCGCCGTCGACCTCCGGGGCGTGAGGAGATGGACAGGCGCTCCGCGGCGGGGTGCCTGCGACCCGCGTGGGCAGCCGCCGCGCCCGCAGGTGGGCACCCACGGCTTTCCGGAAGCGACGGGGGCGATGGTGATGGGGGGGGGGGGGGGTCGGGGCTCGGCGGCCAGCGCGACGGCACGGCCGCGGAGTCGTCTGCACGAGGTGTCGTCAGCACCGCGATGACGGGTGGGCTCGGGCGCGTGCGACGCCCGACCTGTTGCGTGCGTCACTCCTGTGGTTAGCGATCGCTAACCTAGCGGCGCTAGGGTGCGAGGCATGACCTTCGAGCTGTCCCCCGAGCACGAGCAGTTCCGCCGCAGCGTCCGCGACTTCGCCGAGGCCGAGATCGCGCCGCACGCCGCCCAGTGGGACCGCGAGCACCACTTCCCCACCGACGTCGTGCAGAAGATGGGCGCCCTCGGGCTGATGGGGCTGACCGCCCCGGAGGAGTTCGGCGGGGCGGGGATGGCCGGGGAGGACGGCGGGTTCACGTCGCTGTGCCTGGCGATCGAGGAGGTCGGGCGCGTCGACCAGTCGATGGGCATCACGCTCGAGGCGGCCGTCGGGCTCGGGATCAACCCGATCCTCACCTTCGGCACCGACGAGCAGAAGAAGACCTGGCTCCCCGAGCTCGTCGCCGGCGAGAAGGTCGCCGGCTTCGGACTCACCGAGCCTGGGGCCGGCTCCGACGCGGGCGCGACCCGGACCAAGGCCGTCCTCGAGGACGGCGAGTGGGTCGTCAACGGCGCGAAGCAGTTCATCACCAACTCCGGCTCGTCCATCACCTCCCTGGTCACGGTGACCGCCCGCACCGGCGATCGCGCGGACGGTCGTCCGGAGATCTCGACCATCATGGTCCCCTCCGGCACGCCCGGCTTCACCGCCGAGAAGGCCTACGACAAGCTCGGCTGGCACGCCTCCGACACCCACCCCCTCTCCTTCACCGACGCTCGGGTGCCCGAGTCGTACCTGCTGGGGGAGCGGGGTCGTGGCTACGCGCAGTTCCTCGCCACGCTCGACGACGGGCGCGTCGCCATCGCGGCCCTGGCCGTCGGCTGCATCCAGGCGTGCCTCGACATGTCGCTGGAGTACGCCGGCGAGCGGCAGACCTTCGGCGGCCCGATCGGACGCAAGCAGGGCGTGGCCTTCCAGGTGTCCGACCTGCAGGTGATGCTCGACGCCTCGCGTCTCCTGACCTACAAGGCGGCCGCGATGAAGGACGCGATGGACGCAGGTGGGTCGGTCTCGATGGGTGCCTTCAAGCAGGCGGCCGCGGTCGCCAAGCTCTACGCCACGGAGTCGGCCGTGACCGCGACCCGCATCGCGACGCAGGTCTTCGGCGGCTACGGGTTCATGGAGGAGTACCCCGTCGCGCGCTTCTACCGCGACGCGAAGGTCCTCGAGATCGGCGAGGGGACCTCGGAGGTCCAGCGGATGCTGATCGCGCGGGGGCTCGGCCTGCCGGTCGAGTGAGCCGGGGGCGGAAGACGCGGGGCGGTCAGGTCGAGCGCGGGGCGTACATGATCACCGCGACGCCGACCAGGCAGACCAGGGCGCCCGCGAGGTCGTAGCGGTCGGGTCGGAACCCGTCCACCGCCATGCCCCACGCGAGCGAGCCGACGACGAACACCCCGCCGTAGGCCGCCAGGATTCGCCCGAAGTTGGCGTCGGGCTGCAGCGTCGCGACGAGGCCGTAGAGGCCCAGTGCGATGAAGCCGGCGCCGACCCAGAGCCAGCCGCGGTCCTCGCGGATGCCCTGCCAGACCAGCCAGGCACCGCCGATCTCGGCCAGGGCGGCGAAGGCGAAGAGGACGAGCGACATCACGACGGACATGTCCGGGAGTCTGGCAGCCCGAGGTGCTGCGACCCGGGCCCGCGCCCACTGGCGGCTCAACCGGTGGAGACGTACTCGATGTGGATCGGTGGGACTGGCCCGCGCCGGATCGTGGCGATCGGCGGCGGCCTGGTGGTGAAGGTGCGGCCGGTGGGGAGGGTCGTGGTCACGCTCCCGTCCGGCCCGGGCCTGGCCCGCCAGCGGTGGGCCTTCTTCGCGTAGTTGCAGGCCTCGCACAGCCCTTGGGCGTTGTGCGCGGACGTCGCGCCACCGGCGGCCCGGGGCTCGACGTGGTCGATGTGGCGCACCGGTGCGTCGCACCACGGGCTGCGGCAGGTGCGGTCGCGCAGTCGGACGAAGCGGGCGAGGCTGCCGCGGAACGTGCGCGTGCGGGCGTCCATCGTGACGAGCTCGCCGGTCGTCGGCGAGGCGTAGAGACGGCGGATGCTCACCTCCTCCTCGGCGGTGAGGGCGCCGCAGACGATCTCGCGCGCCAGCTCGGCGGGGATCGGGCCGAAGCCCTCGAGGTGCGCCTCGTCGTCGGCCCCGCCGAAGAGGGCGTGATCGCTCATCACGACCCCCAGGGCGACCGGGGTGACCGGGACGCTGACCGGGCCGGCCGTGGCGTCCCCGAGCACGGTGGCGACCAGCAGGTCTGCCATGACCTGGCCGCGCCCGCGCTCCTCGCCCCGCGCCCGGGCGCGGTCGGCCTCGCCGGTCAGGGCGGTGTAGACGGCCACGCCGTCCTTCACCGGGAGGAGGGCGGTGAGCCAGGTCATCGAGTCGGGCGCGGGACGCAGGGTCACCCGGCGCTCGGACTCCGCGTGCCGTCGGCGGGCCACGCACGCCGCGGGGTCGAGTCGTTCGGACTCCACGCGTAGCCGCGCGAGCAGCCGACGTGGGCTCAGCTGCTCGAGGGCGTCGGAGTCGCCGGCGACGATCTCGTCGACGGCGAGCCGGTGCTCGAGCGGCAGACAGGCGGTCTCGCGGGCGATGATGGTGGTCGTCCACTCGTCGATGCGCCCCTCGAGCCACGCCGCCCACGTGCGCGGCAGCTCCGTCGGGACGACGCGGGCCAGGCTCACGTGCCGTCGGCCGCGGTGGGGCGACTCGCGCCGCGCGGCCGCGACGACGTTGCCCACACCGGCGCCGAGCTCCTCGGGCCTCGCGCCGGCGGCGGCCTGATCCTGCGTGAGCAGCTCGTCGAGTCGACCGGTGAGCTCTGCCTGGACCGCGCCCACCACCCGACCGAGCGTCTCCAGCTCGCCGAGCAGGTCGACCAGCGCGGCCGCGTCGAGCTGCGGCGCGGTCGCCACCGAGGCACGCAGCCGCCCGCACATCGCCGCGACGTCGGCGACCTCGACGACGGGGGAGGCGCCGGGGGAGGCGTGCTGGGGCGGGCTGGTGGTCATGGCGCCACCGAAGCAGCCGCTCCGGACAGTCCGCTCCGCTCGTGGCGTCCGGCTGTGGAGAGCCGCCCGTCGCGTCCGCCTGTGGATGATCGGCGGCTTGCTTCTCCTCCTCCCGGCGGATCCGGTCACCCGTCTCGCGATCTACCCTCGCCCCATGTCGAGCACGAGTCAGCGCGTCCTCACGTGGTTGGGCGTCGACGACGAGTGGGAGCGGCCGAGGCCGCCGATCGGTCGCCAGGACCTCGTGCTCGCCGCGAGTGTCGAGGCGGTCAGCCTGCTCGCACTCGAGCTCGTGCGCAGTGCCGGCGGCTTCGAGCACACCGACGGGCCGGTCTGGGCGCAGTGGCTCGCCGTGTCCACGGGAGCGGCGCTGCTGCTCGGTCGCCGCCGGTGGCCGCTCGTCGTCGCGAGCCTCGCGGCGCTGCACATGTTCGTCGCCGGAGTGACGATGCCTCAGGTGATGGGGCAGCTCTCGCTGCAGATCGTCTACTTCGTGGCGCTGCTGTCCGGTGTCGCCTACGCCCGCGACCGGCGGGCCATGGTGGTCGTCATCGGCACGATCCTGCTGTTCATGTTCGCGTGGATCACCTGGCAGTTCGCCGTGGGATCGGCCGCGCAGGAGATGGTGGACGAGTTCGAGGATGCCGAGCGCGTCGGGGCGTTCGCGCCGATCCCGGCGACGGTGGCCATGACCCTCCTGGTCAACGTGATCTACTTCGGTGGCGCCATCGTCGGCGGTGGGGTGGCCTGGCGGGCGGCGCGCCAGCGCCTGCGCCTCCAGGAGCAGGCCGCCACGATCGCTGCCCAGGCGGGTCGGCTGCGCGAGCAGGCCGTCGTCGACGAGCGGCTGCGCATCGCCCGCGAGCTGCACGACGTGGTCGCCCACGGAGTGTCCGCGATGGGCATCCAGGCCGGGGCCGCGCGGCGGGTCCTCGACCGCGATCCCGACGCGGCGCGCACCGCGCTCTCGCGCGTGGAGGAGGCCTCTCGCGATGCGCTCACCCAGATGAGGCGCCTGCTCGGCACGCTGCGCGCGGGCTTCGTCGACGGCGGAGCCGAGGGCGGGCCCGACGCCGCGGACGGCGGCACCGGAGCGCGTACGCCGGAGGCGGGCGTGGACGACCTGCCCGAGCTGGTCGCGCAGACCTCCCGGCAGGGCCTCGCGGTGCGCCTCGACGTCGTGGAGGAGCAGTCGTCCGCCGCCAGCCGGTTGCCGCGCGGGATCGGGCTGGCGATCTACCGCACCGTCCAGGAGGCACTGACCAACGTGCGTCGTCACAGCACCGCCGACGCGGTCTCGGTGGTGGTCCGGGTCGACGAGGCGGCGGCGTACGCGGAGGTCGAGGTCGTCGACAACGGGCGTCCGCGGCACGGCACCTCGGGCAGCGGCCTCGGCCAGCTCGGCATCCGGGAGCGCGCGGCCACGCACAACGGCAAGGTCGACATCGGCCCCCGCGTGACCGGCGGCTACCGCGTGCGCGTGCGCTACCCCCTGGCGGCGTCGTGACCGACCGACCGCTCACCGTCCTGCTCGTCGACGACCATGCGATGGTGCGTTCGGGCTTCGCCATGGTGCTGTCGGTCGAGGACGACATCGAGGTCGTGGGCGAGGCGGCCGACGGCATCGAGGCGATCGAGCGGGCCCGCGCCACGCGGCCCGACGTGGTGCTGATGGACGTCCAGATGCCGCGGATGGACGGCATCGAGGCGACCCGCCACCTCGTCGCCGACGACCTCGGGCACGTCGTCATCGTCACGACCTTCGACCGCGACGACTACCTCTTCGACGCCCTCCGGGCCGGGGCGAGTGGCTTCCTGCTGAAGAACGCCGGCCCGGAGCAGCTGCTCGACGCCGTACGCGCGGCCGGGCGCGGGCACGCGCTGCTCGCGCCGGAGGTGACGCGGCGGGTGATCGCCGAGATGGCCGGCGGCGCCCGCGGCGAGACGTCGGCAGGCGGGTCGAGCCCCGCGACCCGGGCCGAGCCCAAGGAGCTCGCCCTGCTGACGGCCCGTGAGCGGGAGGTGCTGACGCTGCTGGGCCGGGGACTGTCGAACGGCGAGGTCGCGGCGACGCTGGTGCTCGGCGAGGCGACGGTCAAGACCCACGTGTCCAACCTGCTCGCCAAGCTGCACCTGCGCGACCGCGTGCAGGCGGTCATCTACGCCTACGAGGCCGGCCTCATCCTCCCGGCGGAGGACTGAGCCAGGCGGGTCGCACCTCCATCCCACATCCCCCCGACCTCCACCGCACCTCCACCCCAGAGCTCCCTCCGGCGACGGATCACAGGCGGGTCGCGCACCACTAGCGTCGTCGCCATGCTGGAGATCAGGGAGCTGACCAGACGGTTCGGTGACAACACCGCCGTCGACCACGTGTCGTTCGAGGTGCCGGCCGGGCAGATGACCGGCTTCGTCGGCGGCAACGGCGCGGGCAAGACCACGACCATGCGGATGATCATGGGCGTGCTCGGCATCGACGAGGGCGAGGTGCTGTGGCACGGCCGGCCGATCACCCGGCTGGACCGCCGCCGCATCGGCTACATGCCCGAGGAACGCGGCCTCTATCCCAAGCAGCCGATCCTCGACCAGCTCGTCTACATCGCCCAGCTCAAGGGCATGGACCGCACCGCGGCCCGCGCCGAGGTGGCCGAGCTGCTGGAGCGGTTCGGGCTGGGCGAGCGGACCAAGGACCACCTGGAGAAGCTGTCGCTGGGCAACCAGCAGCGGGTGCAGATCATCGCCTCGGTGCTGCCCAGGCCGGCCGCGCTCGTGCTCGACGAGCCGTTCTCGGGCCTGGACCCCCTGGCGGTCGACTCGATGGTCGACCTGCTGCGCGAGTACACCCGCGACGGGGTGCCGGTCCTGTTCTCCAGCCACCAGCTCGACCTCGTCGAGCGACTGTGCGACCGCCTGGTCGTGCTGTCCCACGGACGCCGGGTCGCCGCCGGGACGGTCGCGGAGCTGCGCGACGCGGGGGTGCCGCGCTTCCGCCTCGTCCTCGGCGGCGACGCCGGTTGGGTCCGCGGCCTGCCGGGTCTGGAGGTGCTCGACATCGACGGCGCGACCGCGCTCGTCGAGGTCCACCAGGACGGCGCCGAGCAGCACCTCGTCGCCGAGGCGACCGGCCGCGGC
The DNA here is from genome assembly GCF_059621125.1 of Nocardioides sp. Z35_8. NCBI lineage: Bacteria > Bacillati > Actinomycetota > Actinomycetes > Propionibacteriales > Nocardioidaceae > Nocardioides > Nocardioides sp. Z35_8. The sequence goes on from NZ_JCAQIE010000001.1 coordinate 1,966,106, forward strand.
CACGTCCACGAGTTCGTCCGGGTCCGCCCGGCCCTGAGCGAGATCTACCGGGAGGCCACCGCATGAGCACCCACGACGACACCCGAGACGACAACCGCGACGCACGAGGGTCGACCGGCGAGCCGCCCTGGCTGCTGGTCACCCGCCGCGAGGTCGTCTCGCGGATCACCGACAAGTCGTTCCTGCTCGGCACCGCGTTCATGGTCGTGCTGATCGCCGGCTACATCGGCTTCACCGCCTGGCAGGCCGAGCGCACCGACCAGGTCACCCTCGCCGCCACCCCGGACGCCGTCGCGATGGCGAGCGCCATCGCCGAGGGTGCTCCCGCGGTGGACGACCGGGTGGAGGTCACCCTCCTCGAGGTCGACGACGCCGACGCCGCCGAGGCGGTGCTCCGCGACGACGAGGCCGACGCGTGGCTGCATCCGGTCGACGGCGGCTGGCAGCTCACCTCGGAGTCCAGCGAGCAGGACGCGCTCACCGACGTCACGCGCGTGATCGTGGCCGAGCAGGTGCTGGCCGACAACGCCGCCAGCGCGGGCACCACTGTCGACGCGCTCCAGGCCGGCAGCACCGTGTCGACCGAGTTCCTGCGCGGTGACGCCGAGAAGGCGGGTGTCGCCGAGGCGGTCGGTTTCGTGTTCGTCTTCCTCTTCTACTTCGCCGCGCTGATCTTCGGCATGCAGCTCGCGTCGTCGGTGATCGAGGAGAAGCAGAGCCGCATCGTCGAGATCATCGCCGCCGCGATCCCGCTGCGCCACCTGCTCGCCGGCAAGGTGCTCGGCAACACGGCGCTGGCGATGATCCAGCTGCTCGTCTACCTCGCGGTCGGCCTGGTGGGGCTGTCGTTCACGCCCTACAAGTCCTACGTCCCGGCGCTGTCGGGCCCGACCGCGTGGTTCATCGCGTTCTTCTTCGCCGGCTTCGTGGCGCTCGCCTGCCTCTGGGCGGTCGCGGGGTCACTCGCGTCGCGCACGGAGGACCTGCAGTCCACCTCGACGCCACTGACGATGCTGATGCTGGTGATGTTCTTCGGCGGCGTCTCCCTCGACGGGCGGGGACAGGTGATCGCGTCGTTCGTGCCGCCCGTGTCGGCCGTCGTGATGCCCAAGCGGATCCTGGCCGGCGGGGTCGAGTGGTGGGAGCCGCTGCTGGCGCTGGGCCTGCTCGCCGCCTTCGCCGCGGTCACCGTCTGGATCGGCGAGCGCCTCTACCGCCGCGCCCTGCTGCAGACCGGCGGACGCGTCAGCCTCCGCCAGGCCTGGGCCACCGCCGAGTGAGCCGGGCGGGGACCTCAGAAGAGGTCGACCACCGACGAGGTCCCCGCCACCACGGCCCAGAACCGCAGGCCGCGCCCCAGCAGGCCGGTCACCATGAAGATCCAGAACGGCACGCGCAGGGTGCCGGCGAGCACCGCGGTGACCGCGTACGGCGGGATGCCGGTGCTCGCGGACACGAAGAGCAGCCCGGCCGTGAACCACGGACGGCCCTCCGCCCGCTCGTGCCACTTGTCGAGCGAGGCGCGGACCTTCGGCTTCTCGAGGTGCTTGTGCACCCAGGGGGCCCGGTCGAGGTGCATGCCGCCCCAGTACCAGAGGATCTTGCCGAGCATCTGCCCGATCGTGGCCGCGAGAAGCAGCCCCCAGGCGCTGCCGGGGGACCGGCTCACCGCGACCACGAGGATCGCCTCGATGTTGATGAGCGGCACCAGGGCGGACGCCATCGAGGCGCCAAGGACGCTCCAGAACAGCATCAGCGAGTCGCCCCGGGCACCGGCAGGCCGATCCGGGTCAGCCGGTGCAGGGACACGCACTTGAGCACCAGCAGCGCGGTGGCGATGGCCAGCCCGACCCACATCCAGCCGGTGACCAGCAGCAGCACGGCGAACAGCGCGCTGTTGACGGCCTTGGCGGGCTTGGACCAGTTCCACAGCCAGATCCACCGGTCGACGACGAAGAAGTAGTTGGGACTGCGGATCGGCCAGGCCAGGAACGCGATCGACAGGAAGCAGTCGATCACCATGAACTCGGCCAGGTAGACGAAGATCGCCGGCGACAGGTCGGGCTGCAGCCACGCGAGCCCGATGTAGAACGCCGCGGCGTTGAAGCGGTCGCACATGATGTCGAGCACCGCGCCGATGCGGGTCTCGCAGTCGCGGACCCGGGCGTAGAAGCCGTCGAGCATGTCGCCCACCCAATAGACGACCAACGCGACGACCAGCAGCGTCAGGCTCTGCTGGTGGGCGGCCATGGCCGCGAGGACGACGGAGGCCACGGTGCGCACGCCGGTGATGACCGTGGCGCCGGTGAGCAGCCGCTCGTCCCGTACGCCGTAGGCGCCCTCGGGGTCGACCAGCGGCGCTGCCACGCCGTCCGCCCCGCTGCCCACGTGCGAGATGCTATCGGCTCACGTCCACAGGTCGGGCCACGCGTGCCCCAGCTCGAGCACGAGGTCGCGCAGGAGGGGCAGGCTGACGCCCACCACGTTGTGGTGGTCACCCTCGATCCCGCGGACGAACGCGCCCCCGATCCCGTCGATGGTGAACGCGCCGGCCACGTGCAGCGGCTCGCCGGTCGCGACGTAGGCGTCGACCTCCGCGTCGCCGACGTCCGCGAAGTGCACGAGGGTCGAACCGGTCGCCGCGACCGCCCGCCCGGTCGTCACGTCGCGCAGGCTGTGGCCGCTGTGCAGCACCGCGGTGCGCCCGCGCATCGAGCGCCAGCGCTCCCGTGCCTCGGCGGCGTCGCGGGGCTTGCCGAGCGCCTCGCCGTGTCCGGGCGTGCCCGGCGGCACCTGCAGCTCGAGCACCGAGTCGCACCCGAGGACGAGCGCGCCGGGAGGCAGGTCGTCACGCGCGGCCACGACGGCGCACTTGAGCTCGGCGAGCCGGAGCGCGAGCTCGGCCGGCGCCAGCCCGGTCAGCTGCGTCTCGTCGACCCCGCTCACGACGACCGTCGGCTCGATCCCGGCGGCGCGCAGCGTCGCCAGGCGGGCGGGCGAGGCGGAGGCGAGGACGAGGGGGACCCGGGCGGTCACAGCCGACCCAGCGCCGCGCGGAGCGGGTCGAGGCCGAGCGAACCCAGGTCGAGCGCCGCCCGGTGGAAGGCCCGGAGGTCGAACGCGTCGCCCTGGCGCCGGCGCACCTCGGCGCGGGCGTCGAGCCAGATCCGCTCGCCCACCTTGTAGGACGGCGCCTGGCCGGGGAGGCCGAGATAGCGCTTGACCTCGAACTGGATGACCTCGTCGTCCATCCGGCAGTGCAGCCGCATGAACTCCAGGCCAAGCTGCGGCGTCCAGGTCTCGCCCGGGTGGAACGGCGTGCCACCGGGCCCGAGCCGGTTGTCCTCGGGGATCGTCAGCTCGAGGTGCATGCCGATGTCGACGATGACGCGCGCGGCGCGCATCGACTGCCCGTCGAGCATCCCGAGCAGGTCGGCCGGGTCGTCGAGGAAGCCGAGCTCCTCCATCAGCCGCTCGGCGTACAGCGCCCAGCCCTCGCCGTGCCCGCTGCACCAGCACATGAGGCGCTGCCAGCGGTTGAGGGTGTCGCTGCGGTAGGCGGTCTGGGCGACCTGGAGGTGGTGCCCGGGGACGCCCTCGTGGAAGACGGTGGTGACCTCCCGCCAGGGGTGGAAGTCCTCGATGCCGTCGGGCACCGACCACCACATGCGGCCGGGGCGCTCGAAGTCCTCCGAGGGGCCGGTGTAGTAGATGCCGCCGTCGTTGGTGGGGGCCAGCATGCACTCGATGCGCCGGATCGGGGGCGGGATGTCGAAGTGCACGTCGGCCATCTCGGCGATCGTGCGGTCGGCGAGGTCCTGCATCCAGTCGCGGAACGCCTCGCGGCCGTGGACGACGCGGTCCGGGTCGCCGTCGAGGTGGGCCACCGCGGCGTCGACGTCGGCGCCGGGCAGGATCCGCTCGGCGGTGGCGTCCATCAGGTCGGAGAGCCGCTGGAGCTCGCTCCAGCCCCAGGCGTAGGTCTCGTCGAGGTCGACCTCGGCGCCGAGGAAGTAGCGGCTGGCCAGCGCGTAGACCTCGCGGCCCACGCCCTGCCGCTCGCGACCCTGGGGCTCGAGCTCGTCGGTCAGGAAGAGCCCGAACGCCGCGGTGGCGGCGCTCGCGGCACCGGCGAGCGCACGCAGGTGGGTCGCGTCGCCGCCGTCGAGGCGCTCGACGAGGTTGAGGTAGAAGTCGCCCGCCTCGCCGGTCTGCCCGGTCCAGCGCCGCACCTGCTCGGCCACCTCGGCGTACTGCCGGGCCGCGACGACGTGACCGCGGCGCGCCTCGTCGGAGAGCGTCACCCGCAGGCCCTCCAGGGCGGCCGGCACGCCGGCGAGGCGCGAGGCGATCGCCGCGACGGCCTCCTCGCCCTCGGTCGGCATCAGGTCGAACACCCCGCGGATCTCGTGCAGGGGGCTCCACAGGACCGACATGCGCGAGCGGTTGACGCCCGCCTCCTCCAGCTCGATCTCCAGCCGGGTGCGCTCGAGGAACGAGTCGCGCGCCGCGGCCTCGCGGTCGTCGACCGGGGTCGCCGCCTCGACCGCGGCGACGGCCCGGCGAGCCAGCTCGAGGCGGGCGTCGAAGCCCGCGGGGGAGTAGTCGGTCAGCTCGTGCTCGTGCCCGGCCACCCCGATCGAGGTGGCGGTCAGCGGGTCGAGGGCGCAGTAGTCCTCGACGTAGGCGTTGCAGAGGGCGTCGACGGTGCGTGGGCTCACGGCGCGACCCTAGCCGGGCCGTGGCCCGGGGGTCAGCCGGGCAGCCCGCTCGAGCGCCAGGACCCGGGGCCGTGGCGGTGCACACCGCGTACGCCCCGGGCGGGGTCGGTCCACGACGGCCGGGGCCGCGCCGGGGCCGCGCCGGCGCCGGGGCCCAGCGTTGACAGCACGGCCACCAGGGCGGCGACCTCCTCGGGCGTCGCGTCGGGGTTGACGATCCGCAGCAGCGGCGTCCGTGCGGCGGGGTCGGGCTGGCTCCCGGCGGCCATCAGGTCTCCCATCAGGTCTCCCATCAGAGGGGGATGTTCCCGTGCTTCTTGGCCGGGAGGGCCTCCCGCTTGGACCGGAGCAGCCGCAGCGACCGGATGATCTCGACCCGGGTCTCGTGCGGCGCGATGACGGCGTCGATGTAGCCGCGCTCTGCCGCGATGTAGGGGTTGGCGAGCGTGGTCTCGTACTCGTCGACCAGCTCGGCGCGGCGGGCCTCGACGTCGCCGCCCTCGTCGGCGACGGCCTGGAGGGTCTTGCGGTGCAGGATGTTGGCCGCGCCCTGGGCGCCCATGACGGCGATCTGGGCGGTGGGCCAGGCGACGTTGATGTCGGCGCCGAGGTGCTTGGAGCCCATCACGTCGTAGGCGCCGCCGTAGGCCTTGCGGGTGATGACGGTGATCAGCGGGACGGTGGCCTCGGCGTAGGCGTAGATCAGCTTGGCGCCGCGGCGGATGATGCCGTTCCACTCCTGGTCGGTGCCGGGCAGGAAGCCGGGCACGTCGACGAAGGTGAGCACCGGGAGGTTGAACGCGTCGCAGAACCGGACGAACCGGGCGGCCTTCTCGGAGGCGTCGATGTCGAGGGTGCCGGCGAACTGCATCGGCTGGTTGGCCACGACGCCCACGGTGTGGCCCTCGACGCGGCCGAAGCCGACGAGGATGTTGGGCGCGAACAGCTCCTGGACCTCGAGGAACTCCTCGTCGTCGAGCACGGCGGTGATCACGTCGTGCATGTCGTAGGGCTGGTTGGGCGAGTCGGGGATGATCGTGTCCAGCGCCCGGTCGAGGTCGGTGACCTCCATCTGGGGCGCCTCGCCCGACTCGGGGTCGTGCACCGGAGCGGGGTCGAGGTTGTTCTGCGGGAGGTAGGACAGCATCGCCTTGACGTACTCGATGGCGTCCTCCTCGTCGGAGGCCATGTAGTGGGCGTTGCCCGACTTGGTGTTGTGGGTCCGGGCGCCGCCGAGGTCCTCCATCGAGACGTCCTCGCCGGTGACGGTCTTGATGACGTCGGGGCCGGTGATGAACATCGCCGAGGTCTGGTCGACCATGACGGTGAAGTCGGTGACGGCCGGGGAGTAGACGTGCCCGCCGGCGCAGTTGCCCATGATCAGGCTGATCTGGGGGATGACGCCGGAGGCGTGCACGTTGCGGCGGAAGATCTCGCCGTAGAGGCCGAGGGAGACCACGCCCTCCTGGATCCGGGCGCCGGCGCCCTCGTTGATCCCGATGATGGGGCAGCCGGTCTTGATCGCGAGGTCCATCACCTTGGTGATCTTCTCGCCGTAGACCTCGCCCAGCGACCCACCGAAGACGGTGAAGTCCTGGCTGAACACGCAGACCATCCGGCCGTTGACCTCGCCGTAGCCGGTCACCACGCCGTCGCCGTAGGGCCGGGTCTTCTCCAGCCCGAACGCGGTCGAGCGGTGCCGGGCGAGCTCGTCGAGCTCGACGAAGGTGCCCTCGTCGAAGAGCATCTCGATGCGCTCGCGGGCGGTCCGGCGGCCCTTGGCGTGCTGCTTCTCGATCGCCTTGGCCGAGCCGGCGTGCACCGCCTCGTCGAGGCGCCGCTCGAGGTCGGCGAGCTTGCCCGCGGTCGTGTGGACGTCGATCTCCGACTGCGGGGGGACGTCGGTGCCTTCACCCGGCTGTGCGCTCACGCGGTGGCCTCCTGTGCTGGGGTCGTGTCTGCTGCGAGACGGTGCGAGACGGTCTGGGGACCGGTGCTGCGCGCTCCGCCCGTGGGGCAATCTAGACCCCATGACGCCCGAGCCCGCACCGCGCCCACCCCTCGACCTCGACCGGCTGGTGGCCCCGGCGGGGTGGCGCGTCGAGGTCGTCGAGGCGGTCCCGTCGACCAACGCCGCCGTCGCCGACCGGGCCCGCGCGGGCGAGGAGCCGGGCCTGGTGCTGGTCACCGAGCACCAGACCGCCGGACGCGGTCGCCTCGACCGCGTGTGGGAGACGCCGGCGCGCGCCTCGCTGACGTTCTCGGTGCTGCTGCGCCCCGACCTCCCGCCGTCCTCGTGGTCCTGGCTGCCGCTCCTCACCGGGTACGCCGTGCAGGCCGCGCTCGCCGACCGGCTGCCCGACATCGCCCTGAAGTGGCCCAACGACGTGCTCGTCGACGGTGCCTCGGGCAGCGGACGCAAGGTGTGCGGCATCCTCGTCGAGCGCGTGGAGACCGCCCACGGCCCGGTGGCGGTGGTCGGGGTCGGCATCAACGTCGACCAGACCCTCGACGAGCTGCCGGTCGCGCTGGCGACCTCGATCAGCCTCGAGACGGGCGAGCCGGTCGAGCGCACCGGCCTGCTCAGCCAGGTGCTCGGCTCGCTGCACGGCCTGCAGGGGCTGCTCGAAGACGTCGACTCGCTGCGCGCGGCGTACGCCGACGTGTGCGTGACGCTCGGCAGGACGGTCGACGTGCACCTGCCCGGCGGCGACGTACGTCGTGGCGAGGCGCTCGACATCGACGCGAGCGGCGCGCTCGTGGTCGGCACCGACGACGGGACGTTCGTCGTGGCCGCGGGCGACGTGGTGCACGTGCGTCCCGCCTAGTGACATGATCGGCGCGTGCCGTTCCCGAGCAAGCTCCTCAACCCCGGTGAGCGCGTCGTCGTCTCCACCCGCACCCACGTCAAGGCGCTGATCCTCCCCGGCCTCGCCGTGCTGCTCGCGCTGGCGGCCGCCGTCTTCCTCGACCGGCTCATCGACCCGCGGGTCGCGAGCCTGGTGGTGTGGGCGCTGTTCGCCGCGGTGGTGGTGTGGTTCGTCGTCGGGCCGCTGCTGCGCTGGCTGACCACCACCTACACCTTCACCGACCGCCGCTTCATCACGCGCACCGGGTTCATCGCCACCTCCGGTCGCACGATCCCGCTCAACCGCATCAGCGGTGTCGACTTCGAGATCGGTGTGATCGACCGCCTCTTCGGCTGCGGCACGCTGGTCGTCACCGACGCGAGCACCGACGGCAGCGCCCGGCTCCACGACATCCCCGAGGTGGAGAAGGTGCAGCTGCAGGTCTCCGACGAGCTCCACCGCCTCTCGGGTGGCGACCGCCGCGACGATGGCGCCTGAGCGCAGGCGTCGAGGCGGCCGGCCCGACCCTGACACCGGCCCCGACCCGGTCCACGCCCCCGGCCCCGACCCCGGCCCCGACCCCGGCCCCGACCCGGGGCCTGCCGGCGAGCAGCTCGACCAGGCGATCCTGCGCAGCGACCCGGCGTTCAACGCCGTCGAGGTCGCCGAGCACACCGGCGTGACGGTCGAGCAGGCGCGGCGGCTGTGGCGCGCGCTCGGCTTCCCCGAGTTCACGGGGGAGAAGGCCTACACGGCCGCCGACATCGAGGCGGTGTCGACCCTCATGGGCTTCGTCGACTCCGGCGCGGTCGACTTCGACGTGGCCGTCAACCTCACCCGCGGCGTCGGCCAGACGATGGCGCGCCTCGCCGACTGGGAGGTCTCCACGCTCGTCAGCCGGGTCGAGGAGATGGAGGCCGGCGACGAGGCCACCGGCTCGCGCGTCGGCTCGGCGATGCGGCTCATCGACGAGGTCAACCCGCCGTTCGAGCGGCTCCTGGTCTACGCGTGGCGTCGCCACCTGGCCGCCGCGGTCGGCCGGATCGAGGCGATGGGCGCCAAGGACGAGGACCTGCACACCATCGAGGTGAGCGTCGGGTTCGCCGACCTGGTCGCCTTCACCGCGCTGTCCAACACCCTCGACCGCGACGAGCTCGGCGACCTCGTCGAGGTCTTCGAGAGCCGGTGCCAGGACGTCGTCGCCCGCTTCGGCGGCCGGATCATCAAGAGCCTCGGCGACTCCGTCCTCTTCGTCACCAACACCGCCGAGGAGGCGGTCGGGGTGGCGGAGGGGATCATCAACGTGATCGGGCGCGACCCGAAGATGCCCGACGTCCGCCTCGGCCTGGCCAGCGGCCCCGTGGTCCAGCGGCTGGGCGACATCTTCGGACCCCCGGTCAACATGGCGGCCCGGCTCACCCAGGTCGCCCGCCGCAACCGGCTCATCGTGGACCAGAGCACCGCCGACCGGCTGCCCCACGAGGAGTGGGAGCACCGCCGGCTGCCGGCCCGTCCGGTGCGCGGCTTCGGCCTCGTCGAGCCGGTCGCCGTACGCCGCCGCTGACGCGTCGCGTGGACCAGACCACTCGCCCGATTCCACCCATAAGGGTCACGCCGGCGCGCGGTCATCCCTACGTTTCTGGCCGTGTTGGCTGTGCAGGACGTGCGACTCGACCCCCTCTCGCGACGCGTGTGGCGTGGTGATCGCGAGATCAGGCTCTCGCGCAAGGAGTTCCAGCTCCTGCACGCCCTGATGGCGCGACCGGGCGACATCGTCACCCGCGGCGAGCTGATGGCCGAGGTGTGGCAGACGACGTTCTACACCAGCTCCAAGACCATCGACGTGCACCTGGGCTGGCTGCGCCGCAAGCTCGGCGACGACCCGCGCAGTCCCACGCTGATCACGACCCACCGCGGCCGCGGCCTGCGCTTCGAGCCGGCCTCCAGCGCCGTGGCCGGCTGATCGTCAGCCGCTCGCCACGACGAGGCAGCACGCCGTGAGCACCACGCACGCAGGGGTCATCGTCAGCCGCTCGGGCCGGCTGCGCGAGATCGCGTTGAGCACGATGCCGATCGCGAAGTAGCCGACCAGCGCCCACGCCACCACCTCGGCCGCCGTGCCCGAGCGCCCCCACGCGCCGGCCCGCACGAGCAGCGCGCCCACCGCGGCGGCGTAGAGCGGGACCGACAGCGCGCTCCCGACGCGCAGGCCGCTCGGGAGCACCTCATGCCGCCCGCCCCAGACGAGTCGGCCGCAGGGCCGTCCGGCCGCCGCCAGCACCTGGACGGCGCCGATCCCCGCCAGCACGAGGGTGGCGAGGAGGACCGCGACCAGGTCGGGCGTGCTCATCGTCGGCCGGTGCCGGCCAGGTGGCGCTCGGCGTTGGCGGCGACGCGGTCGAGCGCGGCGATGAGCCCCGCGACGTCGACCCCGTCCTCCAACCCGTCGTCGTGCCGCGCGAGCGACTCCCACGCCGCCGTGAGCAGCGCGCGTCCGGCCGGGGTGAGGGCGACGGAGTTGGCCCGGCGGTCGCCCGGGTCCGCGACGACGACGACCAGCCCGTCCCGCGTCAGCGACGCCAGCCGCTGGGTCACGGCGGACCGCGAGACGTCGAGCGCGGCCGCGAGGGCGCTCTGGCGCGCCGGCTCGAGGGCGTCGATGCTCGCCAGGGCGGCCAGCTCGGACACCCCGATGCCGTGGGCAGGACGGAGGTGGGCGTCGGCCACGCGGTCGACGAGGGCGGTGGCCCGGTGGAGCGCGAGGGCGAAGCGTCGGGAGAGGGGCTCGGGATCGGTCATTGTGAAGCACTTAACAACCTGGCGCGTCTCGGCGTCAAGCCCCGGCCCGCGCGGCGTGCGCGGCTTCTATAGGCTCCGGACGTGTCCTCGACCGGCTCGCACCGCGCTCCCACGCTCGCCGTCGTCGGGGGTGGCCAGCTGGCGCGGATGATGGCCCAGCCCGCGATCGCGCTCGGGCTCCCGCTGCGCCTGCTCGCGGAGGCCGAGGGGGTCTCGGCCGCCCAGGTCATCCCCGACCACCTCGTCGGCGACCACACCGACCTCCCCACCCTGCGCCGGGTGACCGCCGGGGCGGCGGTCGTCACCTTCGACCACGAGCACGTCCCGACCTCCCACCTGCGCGCGCTCGCCGCCGACGGCGTCGCCGTCCGCCCCGGCCCCGACGCCCTCGTGCACGCCCAGGACAAGGCGGTGATGCGCCGCCGCCTCGGCGAGCTCGACGTGCCCTGCCCCCGCAACGCCGTGGTCGTCTCCACCGACGACGTGGCCGCCTTCGGCCTGCCGTGCGTGCTCAAGACCACCCGGGGCGGCTACGACGGCAAGGGGGTGTGGGTGGTGCGCGAGCTCGACGAGGCGCAGGTCGCCTTCGACGCCGCCGCCGCTGCGGGCGTGGAGGTGCTGGCCGAGGAGCTCGTCGACTTCCGGCGCGAGCTCTCGGCGCTGGTGGCGCGCTCGCCCAGCGGCCAGGCCGCGGCCTACCCCGTCGTCGCCTCGACCCAGCTCGACGGCATCTGCCACGAGGTCGTCGCCCCCGCCCCCGACCTCGCGCCCGCGCTGGCCGGGCAGGCGCAGGAGATCGCGTTGCGGGTCGCCGGCGCGCTCGACGTCACGGGCATCCTCGCCGTGGAGCTCTTCGAGACGACCGACGGCCGGATCCTGGTCAACGAGCTGGCGATGCGCCCGCACAACACCGGCCACTGGACCCAGGACGGCGCCGTGACCTCGCAGTTCGAGAACCACCTGCGCGCCGTCATGGACCTCCCGCTCGGCTCGCCCGCGCCCCGCGAGCGCTGGACCGTGATGGTCAACATCCTCGGCGGACCCACCGACTCCGGCCACCTCTACGACGGCCTCCCGCACGCGATGGCACGCGACCCGCGCCTGCGGGTGCACCTCTACGGCAAGGACCTGCGCCCCGGGCGCAAGGTCGGGCACGTCAACGCCTACGGCGACGACCTCGAGGACTGCCTCGAGCGGGCCCGCCACGCGGCCGCGTGGTTCCGCGGCGACCTGGGCAACGAGAGCGAGTGAGGGCGAGCAGATGAGCGAGCAGACGAGCGGTACGCAGCAGGCCGGCGCCAGGGTCGGCATCGTGATGGGCTCCGACTCCGACTGGCCGGTCATGCAGGCCGCCGGCGAGGTGCTCACCGAGCTAGGGGTGGCCTGGGAGGCCGACGTCCTCTCCGCGCACCGGATGCCCACCGAGATGATCGCCTGGGGCCGCGAGGCGCACACCCGCGGGCTGTCGGTCGTGATCGCCGGCGCCGGGGGCGCCGCCCACCTGCCCGGCATGCTGGCCTCGGTCACGCCGCTGCCCGTCGTCGGGGTGCCGGTGCCGCTGGCGTACCTCGACGGGATGGACTCGCTGCTCTCCATCGTGCAGATGCCCGGCGGGATCCCGGTCGCCACCGTCGCCATCGGCAACGCCAAGAACGCCGGCATCCTCGCCGCGCGCATCCTCGGCACGAGCGACCCCGCCCTCCAGCAGCGCCTCGTCGACTACCAGGCCGGGCTCGCCGAGACCGCGCACGCCAAGGGCGAGGTCGTCCGCCGCGCCGCGGGCGGCGACACCCCACGGGTCGGCTTCTAGCCCGGCTCCTCCGCCCCGGGTCAGGTCGACTTCTGGTCGTCGATCCGGCCGCGCAGCGCCTTCGTCCGGCCTCGCTGCTTCTTGGCCTTCAGCCGGCGCTCCTTGGCCCCGCGGGTGGGACGCGTGGGCCGCCGCGACGGCGGTGGCGGGGCGAGCGCCTGGCGCAGCAGGTCGGCGAGGCGCTCGCGGGCAGCCACCCGGTTGCGGTGCTGGGAGCGGTGCTCGGAGGCCGCGATGCTGACCCGTCCCGACGGCCAGCGCCGCAGCGCCCGCGCCCGCTGCGCGTCGGTGAGGGCCTGGGAGGTGGTGACGTCGAAGTCGAGCTCGACGCGCGAGTCGCTGGTGTTGACCGACTGGCCGCCCGGTCCCGGCGAGCGCGAGAACCGCTCGACCAGCTCGGCCGCCGGCACGACCAGCCCGTCGGGCAGGCCGGGTCCGGCCGGGACGTGGAGGTCGCGCATCCCCCCATTGTGGGATGAAACCCCCTCCCGCTTGACGGCGGCCGGGTGAGCGGCGAGCGTCTCGGCCATGGGGGAGCAGCGGGTCGGCGTGGTCGGCGGGGGCATCCTCGGCGTCGCCATCGCGCGCGAGGTGGTGCGCCGCCGCCCGGGCACCGAGGTGGTGGTGCTGGAGAAGGAGGACCGGCTGGCCGCCCACCAGACCGGGCACAACTCCGGTGTCGTCCACGCCGGCATCTACTACCGCCCGGGGAGCCTCAAGGCCGAGCTGTGCGCGCGTGGGCGCGGGCTGCTCCGCGACTTCTGCCTCGAGCGCGCCATCGCCTACGACGCGTGCGGCAAGCTCGTGGTCGCGGTAGCCGCCGACGAGCTGGGCCGCCTCGACGCCCTCGAGCAGTCCGCCCGCGCCAACGGCGTCCCCGGCCTCCGGCGGCTCGCGGCCGAGCAGATCGCCGAGGTCGAGCCCCACGCCCGCGGGCTGGCGGCGCTCCACTCGCCCGAGACCGCCATCACCGACTACCCGGCGATCACCGCGGCCCTCGCCGACGACGTCTTCGCGGCCGGTGGTGGCGTACGCCTCGGCGCGCGCGTGGTCGGCATCCGGCGCGACGGCGACGCGGTGCTCGTCCAGGTCGACGGTGACCCGACGCCGCTGCGGTTCGACCACGTCGTGGTGGCCGCCGGCCTGCAGGCCGACCGGGTGTCGGCGCTCGTGGACGGCGAGCGCGGCCCGGCGATCCTGCCGTTCCGCGGGGAGTACCTCGGGGTCAGCGCCGCCAAGCGAGACCTGGTGCGCGGCATGGTCTACCCGGTGCCCGACCCGCGCTACCCGTTCCTCGGCGTGCACTTCACCAGGAGGGTCGACGGGTCGTTGGAGGTCGGCCCCAACGCGGTGCTGGCGACCCGGCGGGAGGGGTACCGCCGCCGCGACGTCTCGCCCGCCGACCTCCGCGACACCCTCGCGTGGCCGGGGTTCTGGCGGATGGCGCGGGCCCACTGGCGCACCGGCGTCGACGAGGTGGTCGGCTCCGCGTCCCGGCGCGCGTTCATGCGCTCGGCCTCGCGCTACGTGCCCGACATCGGGGTCGCCGACGTGCGGCGCGCCGGCAGCGGCGTCCGCGCCCAGGCGGTCGACCGCGACGGCAGCCTGGTCGACGACTTCCGCATCACCCGCGCCGACGGCGTCACGTGCGTGCGCAACGCGCCCTCGCCCGGGGCCACCTCCAGCCTGGCCATCGCCGCCCACGTGGTGGACGAGGTGTGGCAGCACCGCGCGTGAGATGCGCGTCCCGCGGGTGCGGTGATGTCTAGGGTCGGGGCATGACCACACGTTGGGGCATCGCCGCCACGGGCGGCATGGCCGCCGCCTTCGCCTCCGACCTCGCCCTGACCCCGGACGCCGAGATCGCGTTCGTGGGCAGCCGCTCGCCCGCGTCGGCGGCCGACTTCGCCGCCCGCTTCGCCGCCGACGGCGCCGGTGCCGGCAGCTATCGCGACCTGCTCGAGGCGGGTCGGCGCGGCGACGTCGACGTCGTCTACCTCGCCACCCCGCACCCCCAGCACCGCGACCTCGCGATGGCCGCGATCGAGGCCCGCACGCCGGTGCTGGTCGAGAAGGCGTTCACCGCCACGCTCGCCGGGGCGGAGGAGGTCGTCGCCGCCGCCCGCGCCGCCGGGGTGTTCTGCATGGAGGCCATGTGGACCCGCTTCCAGCCGGCCGTGGCCCACGTGCGCGACCTCGTCGCGGCCGGCGACATCGGCGAGGTGCTGCTGGTGCAGGCCGACTTCGGCGCTCAGCGCGACTACGACCCGGGAAGCCGGCTGTTCGACCTCGCGCTCGGCGGCGGCTCGATCCTCGACCTCGGCGTCTACCCGGTCTCCCTGGCCCAGCACCTCCTCGGCCGCCCGGACCGGGTCACCGCCACTGGCACCACCTACCCCGACGGCGCCGACCGCTCCGCGGCGATCCAGTTGTCCTACGACGACGGCCGCGCCGCGTCGCTGACCTGCACGCTCGCGAGCCAGACGCCCGGCCGGGCGCTCCTGGTGGGCACCGGGGGGACCGTCGAGATCGTCCCGCCGTTCTACCACCCCAGCACGGTCGTCGTACGCCGCAACGGCGCCGAGCCCGAGGAGGTGGAGCGCCTGCCCAGCGGCCGCGGCTACGTCCACCAGGCCGAGGAGGTGCAGCGCTGCCTGGCGGCCGGGCTGACCGAGAGTCCGCTGATGCCGCTGCAGGACACCCTCGACGTGATGTGGGTGCTGGAGGAGGCGCTGGCCCAGCTCGGCATCACGATGGCGGAGGCCACGGTCGAGGTCTGAGCCCGGCTCAGGACTCGGACCCGGTGCGCTCGGGGTGCGGTGAGTGCCTAGGGTGCGGTGGTGACCCGTGAGGACTCCCGACTGCACTCGATCTACGACCTCGTCGTCCAGCGCAACCCCGGCGAGGACGAGTTCCACCAGGCGGTGCGGGAGGTGCTCGACAGCCTCGGGCCCGTCGTGGCCCGCCACCCGGAGTACGCCGACGCGCGCGTGATCGAGCGGATCTGCGAGCCCGAGCGGCAGATCATCTTCCGGGTGCCGTGGGTCGACGACTCCGGCCGGGTGGAGATCCACCGCGGCTTCCGGGTGGAGTTCAACTCCGCCCTCGGCCCCTACAAGGGCGGCCTGCGGTTCCACCCCAGCGTCTACCTGGGCATCGTGAAGTTCCTGGGCTTCGAGCAGGTCTTCAAGAACGCGCTCACCGGCATGCCGATCGGCGGCGCCAAGGGCGGCGCCGACTTCGACCCCAAGGGTCGCTCCGACGGCGAGGTGATGCGCTTCTGCCAGTCGTTCATGACCGAGCTCTACCGCCACATCGGGGAGTACACCGACGTGCCGGCCGGCGACATCGGCGTGGGCGGGCGCGAGATCGGCTACCTCTTCGGGCAGTACAAGCGGATCACCAACCGCTACGAGTCGGGCGTGCTGACGGGCAAGGGCACCGGGTGGGGCGGGTCGGCGGTCCGCAAGGAGGCCACCGGCTACGGCACCGCCTTCTTCGTGCGCGAGATGCTGCGCCAGCGCGGCGAGTCCCTCGACGGCAGGCGGGTCGTCGTCTCGGGCTCGGGCAACGTGGCCATCTACGCGATCGAGAAGGTCCACGAGATGGGCGGCACCGTGGTGGCGTGCTCCGACTCCGCGGGCTACGTCGTCGACGAGGCCGGCATCGACCTCGAGCTGCTCAAGCAGCTCAAGGAGGTCGAGCGGGCGCGGATCAGCGAGTACGCCGAGCGGCGCCCGGGGGCGTCCTACGTGGCCGGCGGGTCGATCTGGGACGTGCCGTGCCACGTCGCGCTGCCGTGCGCGACCGAGAACGAGCTCGACGACGCCGCCGCCCGGACGCTGGTCAGGCAGGGCTGCGTCGTGGTGGCGGAGGGCGCCAACATGCCCACCACGCCCGCCGGTGTGGCGACCTTCGTGGACGCGGGCGTGCTGTTCGCGCCCGGCAAGGCGGCCAACGCGGGCGGGGTCGCGACCAGCGCGCTGGAGATGCAGCAGAACGCCTCGCGGGACTCGTGGACCCACGACCACGCGGAGACGAGGCTGGCCGAGATCATGGCGGGCATCCACGAGCGGTGCGCCGCGGCCGCCGACGACTACGGTCGGCCCGGCGACTACGTGCTGGGCGCCAACATCGCCGGCTTCGTCCGGGTCGCCGACGCGATGCTCGCGATGGGCGTCGTCTGAGACGCCGCCCGCGCGGGGCTCAGCGGCGGTGCCGACGCCACTCGATGGCCGGGCAGGTGTCCATCACCATCGGCACGCCGGCCGCGGTCGTGCGGGCGAAGGCGTCGTGGTCGACGACCCCGAGCTGGAACCACACGCCGCCGGCGCCCACCGCGACGGCCTGGTCGGCGAACTCGCCGGCCGCCTCGGAGCGACGGAACACGTCGACGACGTCGATCGCGTCGGGCACGTCGGCGAGGGTGGCGTAGCCCTGCTCGCCCAGCACGGCCGGCGCGCCCGGGTCGGCGAACACCGGGTGCACGGGGATGATCCGCTTGCCGCGCTCCTGCAGCAGCGCCGCGATCGAGTAGGCCGTACGGCCGGGGTCGCCGGAGAGGCCGACGACGGCCCAGATGTGCGCGTCGTCGAGCATCCGGTCGATCACCGCGGGGTCCTGCCACTCGCTGCCCATGGCGCCACGGTAGCCGCACGGCCCCCACCCCGGGGAGCGCGTAGGAGCGCCCCCCGGTTACCAGGAGGTAGCGAAAGTGGCGGGGGTGTTGGGGCCCCGGTGGCGGATGTGGTGGGATGACCCACGTCACATCACACCCACGAGGGGAACTCACATGCTCCACACCGCATCCCGGCGCCTCGGCGCCGTCGCTGCTGCCGGCGCGCTGACCGCCGGCGCCCTGGTCGCCCTGGCGGCGCCGACCGCGACCGCGGCCACCGCCTCGACCACCTACACCTGCACCTTCCCGGCGCTCGGCGCCCGCGACATCCCCGTCGCGATCACGGCCAACCTCCCCGCCGCGGCCAACGCCGGCCTGGACGCCCCGTCCATCCCGGTGCTGCTCAGCGTCACGCTCCCGGGCGACGTCGTCGACGCCGCCAAGGGCCTCTTCCAGGCCACCAGCATCGGCGGCTTCTCCAACGACATGGTCGCCACCCTCGACGAGCTGTCCTCCGACGCCTCGGCGGAGCTGCCCCTGGAGAACGTGCGCTTCCCGCAGACGGCCCTCCCGGAGACGGCCAACACGCCGGTCAAGCTCGACACGCCCAACCCGCTCGCCACCCCGGGCGCCGTCCCGGCCGGCACGGTGCCGGTCAACCTGCCGGGCAAGGGCACCTACGACATCGTGGTGCCGTCGGCGTTCACGTTCACCGCCACCAAGCAGGGCGACGTGACGATGCTCGCGGACGTGCCGTGCGTCTTCAAGGCGGGCTCCCCGTCGAGCCTCGGCTCGATCGTCCTCGCCGCCAACGAGTCGACCACCGAGGCCACCCCGACCAAGAAGGTCACCAAGCTGGGCAAGAAGACCACGCTCAAGGTGGTCGTGGACGCGGCCAACGAGGTGCCGACCGGCAAGGTCAAGGTCATGCTCGGCAAGAAGACCCTCGGCAAGGGCGTGCTCAACGGCAAGGGCAAGGCGAAGGTCACGCTGAAGAAGGCGCTGCCGGCCGGCAAGACCAAGGTCAACGTGCTCTACCTCGGTGACGACTACACCAAGAAGTCGAAGGACAAGAAGGTCGTGATCCGGGTCCGCTGACCCGCTCCCCGCCTGTCCCGCCCGGTCGGTGCCTCGGCACCGGCCGGGCGTTCGTCGTTCCTGCCGTGCGCACGGGCGGGGAGTGGGGATGACCACACCGTCAGGCGTCTCGTGGAGATGCATGGACGTCCTACAATTCGCGCATGAGCGAGTTCCCCCTCTACGCCCTCTCCGAGGAGCACCGGGCCATCCGCGAGGCCGTGCGCGCCGTCGCCGAGGCCAAGATCGCGCCCTTCGCGGCCGCCGTGGACGAGGAGGCCCGCTACCCGCACGAGGCGGCCGAGGCGCTGCTCGCCTCCGACTTCCACGCCCCCCACGTGCCCGAGGCCTACGGCGGTGCCGGCGCCGACGCGCTCGCCACGGTGCTGGTCATCGAGGAGGTCGCCCGCGCGTGCGTGTCGTCCTCGCTGATCCCCGCCGTCAACAAGCTCGGCTCGCTGCCCGTGCAGATCGCCGGCTCCGAGGAGCTCAAGCAGCACTACCTCGGCGCGCTCGCCCGCGGCGAGGGCGGCTTCTCCTACTGCCTCTCCGAGCCCGACGCCGGCTCCGACGCCGGCGGCATGAAGACCCGCGCGGTGCGCGACGGCGACGAGTGGGTGCTCGACGGCGTGAAGCGCTGGATCACCAACGCGGGCGAGTCGGAGTTCTACACGGTCATGGCCGTCACCGACCCCGAGAAGAAGACCCGCGGCGGCATCTCGGCGTTCGTGGTGGAGAAGTCCGACGAGGGCGTGTCCTTCGGTGCACCGGAGAAGAAGCTCGGCATCAAGGGCAGCCCGACCCGCGAGGTCTACCTCGACAAGGTCCGCATCCCCGCCTCGCGGATGATCGGCGAGGAGGGCACCGGCTTCACGACCGCGATGAAGACCCTCGACCACACCCGCGTCACCATCGCGGCCCAGGCGGTCGGCGTCGCGCAGGGCGCTCTCGACTACGCGCTCGACTACGCCAAGGAGCGCCAGCAGTTCGGCAGGTCGATCGCCGACTTCCAGGGCCTGCAGTTCCTGCTCGCCGACATGGGCATGAAGGTCGAGGCGGCCCGGCAGATGACCTACGCCGCCGCCGGCCGCTCCGAGCGCGGCGACGACGACCTCACCTTCTTCGGCGCCGCCGCCAAGTGCTTCGCCTCCGACGTCGCGATGGAGGTCACGGTCAACGCCGTGCAGGTGCTCGGCGGCTACGGCTACACCCGCGACTACCCGGTCGAGCGGATGATGCGCGACGCCAAGATCACCCAGATCTACGAGGGCACCAACCAGGTGCAGCGGATCGTGATGGCACGCCAGCTCCTCGCCGGGGTCCAGTCCGAGCTCTGAGCTGCGGCTCCTCCGGGCCTCGAGGGGCTGGCTGGGGCCCCTAGCCCGAGTGGCCGAGGTCGGCGCTGACGGCATCCGCGGTGCCGAGCAACGACTCGAGGTACTCGGCCTGCGGGTCGTGCAGGACCGTGGAGGAGACGTTCACGGCGGCCACGACGTGCCCCGAGCGGTCACGCACCGGGGCGGCGATCGAGCGGAGTCCCGGTGCGAGCTCCTGGTCGTTGGCGGCCCACCCCTGCTCGGCGGCCGCGTCCAGCAAGCGTCGCAGCGCGCCCTCGTCGGTGGGCGTGTGCTGGGTGACGGCGGTGAGCTCGGCGCCGGCGAACCAGTCGTCGAGCTCGCGGGCACTGAGGCCGGCGAGCAGCACGCGTCCCATGGACGTCGCGTGGGCGGGGAAGCGGGTGCCGACGGTGATGGCGACGTTCATGATGCTGCGAGACGCGACCCGGGCGACGTAGACGACGTCGGTGCCGTCGAGCACGCCGAGCGACGTGGACTCGCCGACCTGCGCGGAGAGGGCCTCCAGGTGTGGGCGTGCGATCTCGGGGAGCTGGAGCCCCGACAGGTACGCCGTGCCGAGCCGCAGCACGCGGGGCGTGAGGGCGAAGTGCTTGCCGTCGTACCGGACGAACCCGAGCTCGACGAGGGTGAGCAGGAACCGGCGTGCGGCGGCACGGCTCAGTCCGGTCACGTCGGCCACCTCGCTGAGCGTCATCGCGGGCCGGTCGGCGTCGAACGCCCGGATGACGTCCAGTCCGCGTGCCAGCGACTGGACGAACTCGCCGCCGGCGCTGGGTCGGTCCCTCACGGACGACTCCACGAGCTCGGGGCGTCGTCGTGGATGGTGGCGCGGCTCATCGGGTGGTCTCGACGTTCTCGAGGACGACGGCCAGTCCTTGGCCGACGCCGATGCAGATCGCCGCGACGCCCCAGCGCTCGCCGCGTTCGCGCAGCACGTGGGCGAGGGTGCCGAGGACGCGGCCGCCGGACGCGCCGAGGGGGTGCCCGAGGGCGATCGCGCCGCCCCTGGTGTTCACGATGTCGGGGTCGACCTTCCATGCGTCCATGCAGGCGAGGGACTGGACGGCGAACGCTTCGTTGAGCTCGACGGCGCCGACGTCGGCCCAGCCGATGCCGGCACGCGCGAGTGCGGCGTCGGCGGCCTCGACGGGGGCGAACCCGAACATGCGGGGGTCGAGTGCGGATGCCCCGCGGCCGGCGATCCGCGCCAGGGGAGCGGCCCCGATCCGGTCGGCGGCGGTCTCGGAGCCGAGGACGAGCGCGGAGGCTCCGTCGCTGAGCGGTGAGGCGTTGCCGGCGGTGATGGTGCCGTCGGGTCGGAAGGAGGGCTTGAGCCCGGCGAGCGTCTCGGCGGTGGTGCCGGGCCGGATGGTCTCGTCGCGGGTCAGGTCGACGCCGTCGACGGGGACGACCAGGGCGTCGTAGAAGCCGTCGTTCCAGGCGGCGTCGGCCAGGGTGTGGGAGCGTGCCGCGAACTCGTCCTGCCGTTCGCGCGAGATGGCGAACCTCTCCTGCAGCAGCTCGTTGCACTCGCCCAGGGACGCCGTCCACGCGCTCGGCATCGCGGGGTTGACGAGCCGCCAACCGAGCGTGGTGGAGACGGCGGTGACGTCGCCGGCCGGGAACGGTCGGGTGGACTTGGGCAGCACCCAGGGCGCCCGCGTCATGGACTCCACCCCGCCCGCGACGACCACGTCCGCGTCGCCGGACTCGATGGTGCGCGAGGCCATCATGGCGGCGTCCAGGCTGGAGCCGCACAGCCTGTTGACCGTGGTGCCGGGTACGGACGTGGGCAGGCCCGCGAGCAGGACGGCCATCCGGGCGACGTCGCGGTTGTCCTCGCCGGCGCCGTTGGCCAGGCCCCAGACCACGTCACCGATCTCAGCGGAGTCCAGGGCGGGCACCTTGTCGAGCACGGCGCGCAGGGCGCGCGCCGCGAGGTCGTCGGGACGCGAGCCGGCGAGGGCTCCTCCGAACCTGCCGAAGGGAGTGCGTGCGGCGGCGTAGATGTGGGCGGTCATGGTCTACCTCGATGTTCGCAGTGCGTACAAGCGTTCGGGATACGTACAGGCTACGGGCCCGGGCGGCACGGGGACAGACGCCGGGGGCTGTCGCGGAGACCCGTGCCATCCGGCACTTGGAGGCCGACGTGGTCCGGGACATGGTGGAGAACCGTCCACCCACCCCGAAGGTGAAGCGCGCCATGACCCGACGCCTGATCGCCACCACCGTCGCGTGGTGCATGACTGTGTCCATGCTCGCCCTCCTGGCGCAGGGGGCTGCCGCCCCGGCCTCCGCGGATCCGCCGACCGGTGGAACCACGATCGCGACCGAGACGTTCACCGGCCGGTCCGTCGCGGACCCGGCATGGACCGCCCAGGGCGACAGCTGCCTGACGGGCGCCATCACCCCACCGCCGACGGGTGCCGCCAACATCCCGACCTGCGCGACACATCGGGTCGGTCCGGTGCCCACTCTCGGCCTCGTTCCCGGCTACCTGCAGCTCACCGACACGACCACCCAGACGGCCGGCAGCGTGCTCTACAACAAGCCGATCCCGGCGACGGCCGGGGTGACCATCACCTTCGACCAGTTCCAGTACGGCGGCACCGGGGCCGACGGCATCGGCTTCTTCCTCGTCGACGGCGCCACCAACCTGAACGCGACCGGCGCGCCGGGCGGCAGCCTGGGCTACGCACAGCGCACGGTCGAGGGCGAGGTCGCGGAGCCGGGCGTCGAGGGCGGCGTGCTCGGCGTCGGGTTGGACGCGTACGGCAACTACTACGACGACGGCGAGAATCGCGGGAACGGATGCCCCGAGGGGCAACGCTCGCCGTCGACCGCCGAGGGCGCTGTGGCCCCGAACGTGATCACGCTGCGCGGACCCGGTGACGGCTTCACGGGCTACTGCTACCTCGCCTCCACCACGCCCGCGGACGCCGACGACCCCGACGACCCGGGCACCACGCTCTCCGGGACGCTGCGCGGCCGCACCCTCGCGGCGTCATGGCGGCAGGTGAACATCACGGTGACGCCCGCGCCGGACCCGCGCGTCATCGTCCAGGTCCGCTACAACCCCGCCAACCCCGCCAGCCCGTGGGTCACCGAGCTCGACGAGCCGGCACCCGAGGGCCTGCCGAGCACCTACAAGTTCGGTCTGTCGGGCGCCACCGGCGGGGTCACCGACGTCCACCTGATCCGCAACGCCGTGGTCCGGACGGTCGACCCGCTGCCCCAGCTGCAGCTGGAGAAGCAGGTCGACCGCAGCTCGGGCACCCTGCCGGCCGTCATCACCGCCGGCACGGAGATCCCCTACCAGTACACCGTCACCAACGCGGGGGCGGAGAACCTCTCGACCCTCGCGATCGCCGACGACACGATCACCGGGCCGATCACCTGCGACGCCACCACGCTCCCACCCGCGCCGGCACCGGGGTCGACCACGGTGTGTCGAGGCACCTACACCGTCACCGCGGCTGACGTCTCGACGGGCGAGGTCGTCAACACCGCCGTCGCGAACGCCGTGAATCCCGGAGGCGAGACGGTCACCTCCCCGGAGGCCACCGTCACCGTCCCGCTGGTCTCGAGCCTCGACCTGGCCAAGAGCGTGCAGACCGACCCGCCGTACGTCGCCGGGCAGGAGGTCGAGTACCTCTACACCGTCACCAACACCGGCGGATCCACGGTGACGAACATCGCCGTCACCGACGATCGCGTCTCCCCGGCGTCCCTCGTCTGCGAGGCGAACGTCCTGGCCCCGGGTGCGTCGACCACCTGCACCGGCACCTACCTGGTCGACACCGCCCAGGCAAACGCCGCCGGGAGCATCGTCAACACCGCCATCGCGAGGGGGGAGACACCCTTCGGCCAGGAGGTCGAGTCGCCCGAGGCTCAGGCGAGCATCGGCCTCAACACCGACATCGCGATCACCAAGGCCGTCGACGACCCCACCCCGAGCGTCGGCGACACGGTCACCTTCACCGTCACCGCGACCAACAACGGCCCGGCGGCCGCCACGGACCTCCTGGTCACCGACCTGCTTCCCGCCGGCCGGCTCACGCTCCAGAGCGCCACCACCTCGGGGCCCCAGCCGTCCGCCTACGGCGCCGAGGAGGGGGCGTGGTCCATCCCCGCGCTGGCCGTCGGCAACGCCGTCACGTTGACCATCACCGCGCGGGTCGACACCAACGGGGTGACCTCGAACACCGCGACCCTGACCAGGCTCGACCAGCTCGACACCGATCCGTCCAACAACAGCGCCACCGTGACGCTGAACGCGCGCGCCCTCGACCTGGCCGTGACCAAGGAGGTCATCGGCTCCGGGGAGGTCGCGGCCGGCGAGCCGGTCACGTTCCGGGTGACCGTCACCAACCTCGGTCCGCAGCCCGGCACCGGCATCACGATCAGCGAGGACCTGCCCCCCGGCCTGACCTACCTGCCCGGCCAGTCGGGCGGCACCGGCAGCTATGACCCGAGCACCAGCATCTGGACCATCGGCGCCCTCGGCGTGGACGAGACCGCGACGTTCGACTTCGTCCTCGACACCAGCGCCGCGGGCACGTTCACCAACGCGGTCAGCCTTGCCTCCGTCTCGCCCACCGACATCAACAGTGCCAACAACTCCGACTCCGCGACCGTCGCGGTTCGCACCCCGAACGCCGACCTCGTCATCGTCAAGGGCGTCTCGCCGCAGGAGGCCGTCGTCGATGACACGGTCACCTACACGGTGACCGTCCTCAACCGCGGCCCCGACCCGGTGGGCGGCGTCTTCGTCACCGACACCGGCGCCGAGGGCGTGACCCTCGTCGAGGCCGACCCCTCCCAGGGCACCGTCGACCTCGCCACGCGTCGATGGGACGTCGGCAGGCTCGCGTCCGGCCAGTCCGCCACCCTCACCCTCACCGCTCGGCTCGACTCCGAGGGGACCAAGGTCAACCTCGCCACGGTCGACGCGCCGCTGCTCGACGACCCGACGCCGGAGGACAACGAGTCGTCGGCCACCCTGACCACGCTGGCCCCCGCGGTCGACGTCGCCGTCACCAAGTCCGTGGCCGCGGCCGGCGGGGGATCCGCCTCGGAGATCCCGCTCGGCCAGGACGCGGTGTTCACGGTCACCGCCACCAACACCGGGGTCTCGGGCGCACCCGAGACCACCGTCACCAACGCGGTCTTCACCGACCTCCTCCAGGAGGGGCTGACCTTCGTGTCCGCCACCGGCGACGGCGACTTCGACCCCGACACCGGCACCTGGACCGTCGGGTCCATCCCGGTCGGGACCACGGTCACCCTCACCATCACCGCGACCGGCACGGTGGTCGGGCAGCAGAGCAACACGGCGAGCCTGTCCAGCCTCGACCAGCGCGACGTCGATCCGACCAACAACTCGGCCTCGGCGGTGGCCACCTTCGTCGAGCTCGCCGACCTCACCATCACCAAGACCGTCGACCAGCCGGTCGCCCAGCCGGGCGACACGGTCGTCTACACGATCACCGTCACCAACAACGGGCCCAACGCCACGGACGACACGATCGCCCACGACCCCGCGCTCATCCAGGCCAACATCACCGGGCACACCACCGAGGACGGGACCTTCGACGAGACGTCCCGCGTCTGGACCATCCCTCGGCTGGTATCCGGCCAGACGGCGACGCTGGAGGTCTCGGTGCTGGTCGGCGACAGCGCCTCCGGGCACTACCGCAACCTGGCGGCGATCCAGCAGACCCGGGTCGAGGACCCCAACCCCGACGACAACATCGACGACGAGGAGCTGTTCGTGCCGGTCGCCGACATCGCGGTCACCAAGGCCGTCGACAACCCCACCCCGGTCCCCGGCGCGACCGTCACCTTCACGGTCGGGGTGCGCAACCTCGGCCCCGACACCGCCGAGGACGTCATCGTCAACGACGTCCTGCCCGACGGCCTGACCTACGTCAGCAGCACAGCCTCTCGCGGCACCTACGACGCTGCCACCGGCGTCTGGGACGTGGGCCAGCTGGCGCCCACGGACCTCCCGGCCACCGGAGACCAGGAAGTCCTGCAGATCACCGCGCAGGTCACCCGCACCGGCCCGCTCACCAACACCGCCTCGTCCGACCGCGCGCGCGCCGTGCCCTACGACCCCGACACCACCAACAACTCCGCTTCGGCGACCCTGAACGGCACCGAGCGGCCGGCACTCCAGATCGTCAAGACCGCGAGCCCCGCCACGGTCACCGCTGCCGGACAGCAGGTGCAGTACACGTTCCGCGTCACCAACGTCGGCGACGTCCCCCTGAGCGCCGTCTCGATCGTGGAGGACGGCTTCACCGGCTCCGGCGACCTCCCCACGCCGACCTGCCCGCCGAGCGCTGCACGCCTGGCCCCGGGGGAGAGCGTCGACTGCACGAGCGTGTACGTCGT
Organism: Nocardioides sp. Z35_8; assembly: GCF_059621125.1. NCBI lineage: Bacteria > Bacillati > Actinomycetota > Actinomycetes > Propionibacteriales > Nocardioidaceae > Nocardioides > Nocardioides sp. Z35_8. The sequence continues at coordinate 1,991,737 of NZ_JCAQIE010000001.1, forward strand.
CACCGCCGCCGACCTGGCCACCGGTCAGCTGCGCAACGTCGCCCGCGCCACCGGCAACGGCCCCAGCGGCGGCGCGACCTCCTCCGCCCCCGACGGCGCCGTGGTCGAGATCAACCCGGTGGCCCCCCCGGTGGCCACCCCGTCGATCCGCACCCGCACCTCCGACCGCGACGTCGAGCCGGGCGAGCGGTTCCACGACCGGGTCCGGATCACCGGGCTCCCCGATGGCGCCTCGGTCCCCGCGACCGCCCGCCTCTACGGTCCGTTCGAGTCCCTCGCGGACGCCTCCTGCCGGCCCGGGACGCTCGCCCGCACCGTGCGGTGGCGAGCCGGCGCGGGCTGGAGTCGCACCGCAGCCGTGGAGGTGAGCGAACCCGGCGTCTACACCTGGCAGGTGACCACGCAGGCGACCGCCACGGCCGCCGCGGCCACCACCCGGTGCGGGCTCCCGCCGGAGACGACCACCGTCGCGAAGCCGCCCTACGTGGCTCCGATCGTGAGCGGAGGGTTCGCGGGCGTCCTGCCCGGCTCCGACCGCGAGGCTGCCGCCCGCGCGAAGGTGCGTGCGCCGGGCTTCGGGCTGAACGCCCCGGTCGTGCCCACCACGATCGTGCGCGGGAGGATGCGACTGCCCGAGAAGGTCGCACGGACCAGCTGGCTGCGCAGGTCCGCCGGCTTCGGCGACACGATCGGCACGTCGGTCATCGCCGGTCACGTCTCGGACCGGAGCGACCGTCCGGGCGCGATGTGGGGACTGCGGCGCGCCGAGCGCGGCGACACGGTCACCATCACGAGGGGCGGTCAGACCCAGCGCTACCGGGTGTCCGACGTCGCGACCTACGACCGGACGCGCAAGCTGCCGCAGCGGCTGTTCCGGACCACGGGCCCGCACCGTCTCCTGCTCATCAGCTGCAGCGACCGGGTCGTCTACCCCAACGGCCACTTCCACTACACGAAGTACAAGGTGGTGACCGCAGTGCCGATCCGTGCGGAGAGTGGACGCGTCCCGGTCGGTCCGTGAGCACGTGCTGCCAGGGGGCAGTCGGAGCCCCGCGGGGCGACGCACGGCCGCCAGCCCCCGGCGGCGCGGGCCACCGAGCGCAGCAAGGTGCCGGTCCGTGCGGAGAGTGGACGAGGACGCGGTCCGGTCAGTCCGTGAGCATGTGCTGCCAGGGACGGGAGAGCTCGAAGCGGCGGCCGTTGATCTCGGTGACGTCGATCTCGACGACGTTCCACTTCTCGGTGCTCACCCACGGCCGGAGGGGGACGTTCTCGGCCCGGTGCTCCTCGTCCTCCTCGAGCTTGCGCGCGCGCCCGCGCATCACGATGCTCGTCGCCTGGTCGCCCACGATCTCGTCGACCTCGAAGGCGACGTCGGGGTTCATCACGACGCCCAGCAGCTTGGAGCCCTCGGCGGTGCGGAACAGCAGGCTCCGGCGACCCGTGGCCGGGTCGTGGTCGACGGCGTAGTTGATCGGGGTGATGTGCACCTCGTCGGCCAGGTGGTGGGCCAGCCTGCCGAGCTCGTGAGTGCGCAGGAACTCCCAGCACTCCTCGGTGTCCATGCGGGTGATCGGCTCATCCATACCCGGACCGTACGGCGGGTGCGGCGCGATTGCACAGGGCCCTTGGACCTCTTTCCCCGACGGGGTGGCGCCGACGGGGTGGCACCGGTGGCTAGCCTCGGGGCGTGCCGACCCTCATGCTGACCACGCCCGACGGCGAGGCCGAGGCCTACCTCGCGACCGCGCCCGGTGGCGCGCCCGCCCCGGGCGTCCTGTTCGTCGTCGACGCGATCGGCCTCCGGCCGCGGATCGAGGAGATGGCCGACCGGATCGCCTCCTGGGGCTACACGGTCCTGGCCCCGCACGTGTTCCACCGCGCGGGGACCGCGGCCGAGCTCGCGCCGCGGGGAGACCTGCGCGAGCCCGGAGCCCGCGAGGCCTTCATGCCCGCCGCGATGGAGCGGGTCCGCGCGCTCACGCCCGACCTGGTCGCCCGCGACCTGCCGGCCTACCTCGCCGCGCTGCGCTCCCTCCCCGAGACGCGGGGCGAGGAGGTGGGGGCCACCGGCTACTGCATGGGTGCGCGCATCGCCGTGCGCGCGGCCGGGATGGACCCCGGCGTCGTCGCCGTGGGCGGCTGGCACGGCGCCGGCCTGGTGACCGACGCACCCGACAGTCCCCACCTCGCGCTGCGCACCGCTCGGGCGGCGTTCGCCTTCGGGCACGCCTCCGACGACGCATCGATGCCGCCCGAGGCCGTCGCGGCCCTCGGCGCCGCCCTCGCCGAGGCCGGGCTGACGGCGCGCAACGAGGTCTTCCCGGGCCCCCACGGCTACGCCATGGCCGACACCTCGATGTACGACGAGGAGTCCTGTGAGCGCCACTTCGCCAGCCTCCGGTCGCTGCTCGACACCGCCCTCGGCGCACCGGACCCGCGGGGGATGGTCGTCCCATGACCCCGGTCGTCCGCCCTGCCCGCCCGCCCCGCCTCCGGCTCCGCCTCCCGTTGGCCGTGGCCGGTGCGCTCACGGCCGCCGTGCTGGCCGGGTGCAGCGGCGGCGACGGGGACGGTCGCGACGGGCAGGTCGAGGAGGACCACACCCATGCGCCCGGCCAGGGCCACACGTCACTGGCCGTCGGCGACGGCACCCGGGCGAGCGAGGTGGGCTACTCGCTCACCGGCGTGCGGGTGCGCGAGCGGGACGGCGGCATCGGCGAGCTGCGCTTCCGGATCGAGGACCACCGGGGCGAGCCGGTCACCGAGTTCGTCGAGGAGCTCACCAAGGAGCTGCACCTCTACGTCGTCGACGACGACCTCACCGTGTTCCGTCACCTGCACCCCGCGCGCGGCGACGACGGCACCTGGCGAGCGCCGTTCGACGTGCCCGACGCCGGCGGCTACCGGGTGATCGCCGAGTTCGTCGCCGTCGACGAGGGCGGCAACGGCGACCACGTCGTGCTGGGCAGGAGGCTGGCGCTGCCCGAGGGCGACCCGGGCGACACCGCGGCGGAGGACCGGGCCGTCACGGTCGCGGTCTCCCAGGCGCCCGTCGCGGGGCGCGACGGCGAGCTCCGGCTCGTCGTGCGCGACGCGGAGGGGAGACCGGTGGAGCTGGGCACCTACCTCGGCGCCTACAGCCACGTCACCGGCTTCCACCGCGAGAGCGGGGCGATGGTGCACCTGCACCCGCTCGCCGCCCCCGACGTCACCGAGGACGGCTCGGAGCTGACCTTCCACGCCGAGATCCCGGAGCCGGGCGACTACCGGCTGTTCGCCCAGGTGCGCGTGGACGGCTTCCTGCACACGGTGCCGGTCGAGCTCACGGTCGCACGGTCAGCCTGAGCGTCGTCACCGGGTTGTCGAAGGGGCTCAGCGCGACGCTGACCTGCACCTCCCACTCGCCGGCCCGGGGCACCACGACCTCGCCCCGGTAGGTGCCGGCGGCGATCGGCGTGACCGTCACCGTGCCGATGTCGAGGCCGTCGGTGCGCATCTCGACGACGGGGTTGACGGGCGGGTCGTACGGCTCGCCCGCGGCGTCCTGCACCTGCACGAGCAGGGTGTTGGGGCCCGTGCGACGTGGGTCCAGCACGGCGAGCACGCGGAGGTCGCCCGCGGTGGCCGTGCCGACGCCGGTCGTGCCGGACACCGGGGCGACCGAGGCCGCCCGCGGCGACTGGTTGACGAGGACGCCGGTGATGGCGAGCAGGACGACCAGCAGCGCCGCCTCCACCCGCACCGTGCGGGTCACGGCGGCGGCGGCCCGCTCGCGGTCGCCGAAGCCCACGGCGCGGGTGACCGCGGGGAGCGTCCGCCACCGGTTCCAGCCGCCGAGCGCCGCGACGAGCAGCGCGACCCCCACCTTGGCCAGCAGCAGCCAGCCGTAGCGGGTCGCGACCAGGGCGCCCCACGAGCCGAGGATCCGCCAGCCGAGCAGCGTCCCCGTCGCGGCGACGGCGAGCAGCACGCCGGCGGCCAGGGAGGAGAAGCGTGCCAGCGTGGCCGCCGCGACCACCTCGCGCCCGGCCAGGGCGCGCAGGCTGAGGGCCAGGCCGACGAGGCCGCCGAGCCAGGTGGCTCCGGCGACGAGGTGGAGGACGTCGGCCGCGACGAGCAGCGGCGTCGGCGCGAAGGCGCGGGTGTGGCCGACGAGCGAGGGGCCCGCCAGTGCCAGCACGGCGGCCCCGACCAGGAGTGCGCCGCCGGCCCGGCTCGGCGGGGAGTCGGTGGTCGTCCGGACGAGCAGTCCCATCCCCACGACGACCAGCACCGCGCCGAGCACCTCGTTGACGACGAGGCCGGGGTCGAGCGCGGAGGCGACGTCGGTGAGCTCGAGGCCCTGACCGTAGACCGCGGCCACCGGGACCTGCAGCACCGCGCCCACGGCGCCCGCGGCGGCGGCGTACGTCATCAGCCGGCGCAGCCGGGCCCGCGTGGTGGTGCCCGGCCACGTCCGGGGGAGCACCTGTGCGACGAAGAGGGCGAGTCCCGCCGCGAGCAGGAGCCCCACCAGCGTCACGATGCTCAGGACGTCGCGCAGCACGGTCACGGCGGCCGACGACGTCTCTGCCTCCGGCGGCGCGGACACGGAGGCGCTGGGCGCGCCCACCGAGAACGTCAGCGCCCCGGCGACGGGGTGGCCGTCGCCGGACAGCACGTTCCACGACACGACGTAGCTGCCGTCGGCGAGGTCGGCGGCGCCCGGCAGCTCGACGGTGACCTCGGTGCCGCTCGCGCCGGCGGTCGCCTCGACGGGCTCGCCGGCGGCGTCGTAGACCGCGATCTCCTGCGCGGTCAGCCGCACCGGCTCGTTGAAGGTGAGCGTCACCACCTCGGGCGCCGTCTCGACGACCGCCCCCTCGGCGGGGTCGCTGTCGACCAGCTCGGCGTGCGCCGACGCGGGGGCCGCGCCGAGCACGACGAGCGCGAGCGCGACCAGCACGGCGCCCACCCGTGACCCCAGGGAGAGGGCCGGGCGGCGCCGCGCCGGTCGCGCCGACGTGGTCACGTGGTGGTGCGCGTCCTGGCCAGCGCGAGACCGCCGGCGGCGAGGCCCAGCAGCCCGGCGACGAGGCCCGCCCAGCCGAGGGCGGACGAGCCGTCGTCGTCCGCGTCGTCGGCGACCGGGTCGTCATCGGAGTCGGTGTCGTCCGCGTCGGCGGCCGGCTCGGCGGCCGCGCCGTGGCCGCCTCCCTCGGCGGGCAGCACCTCGAACGACGGGGCCGGGCTCTCGAGCTCGTCGGGGTCCTGGCCGTCGGCGGGGACCTGGGTCCAGCCGGTCTCGCCCTTCTGGCAGGTCTGGACGGTCGGGAAGGCGAGCACCTCGCCCTCGGTGTCGGGCACCTGGAAGGACAGCTCGAACGCGTCGCGCTGGCCCTCGGGGAGGGGGGTGCGGGCCGTGTAGACGATGGAGCCGACCCGCTCGGTCACCTCGTTGCCGTGGCTGTCGGTGAGCGGCTCGTCGAGCTCGTCGCGCACGACCTCGACGTCGTAGAGGGGGTGGCGGGTCGGGGTCGCCGACAGCACCGACTCCGGGAGCTGGATCTCGATCCTGCGCGTGGGTGAGCCCTCGCAGCCGTGGCCGACGCTGAACGTGACGATGGAGTAGGAGCCCGCGGCCGCGGTCGACGGCGTCGCCGTGACGTGGGCGCCGGCGGGCTGGACGAGCGAGAGGGCGACGGCTGCCGTGGCGGCCGGGAGCACGCCGAGGCGCGCGAGGGTACGGATGGACATGTCTCTCCTGGGATGTGGTGCGGGTCTGGGGGTCGTGTCGACCACCCGAGCCCGGACCGGGCTCAGGCGGACAGGACCGCCGGGGGCGGCCCGCGCCGGGGCGGGACGAGCAGGAGGACGGGGGTCGAGTGCGCCGGCGGCTCGGCCGGGCGGACCAGCCGGACGGCGACCGGCGGCGCGGACCGGGCCCGCAGGTGTACGGCATACGACGCGGCGCGGCGCCCGGCCCACCACAGCGCCGCCACCAGCACGGCGACGAACACGTGCGCGGCGAGCATCTGCCACGACCAGCCAGAGGTCGCGGCGACGGCGGGGTGCGCGTGGGCGGGCACGGCGTCGGAGTGGTGGTGGCCGACCAGGCCGAAGGACTGGTGCACGCCGAGCTGGGCGGCGGCCACCGCGGGGAGCAGCGCCCAGCCGGGCACGCCGCGGCGGAAGACCAGCAGGCTGGCGCCGAGGACGACGCCGGCGACGAGCGCGAGGCCGGGACCGGTGGGGACGGTGCCGCCGGCCCAGGTGTGGGCGGCGGCAGCCCCGGTGACGGTCGCGACCGTCGCCGTCAGGGCGCGGGGGAGGGCGTGGGGCGCACGTGCGTGCGCGAGCCTCGCCTCCCATTCCACGCGGTCATGATGGCAGAGCCGCGTCCCCGGTGGGGGATCGGCTCACCACCCGTGCGAACGCCCCGGACGCCGGTAGTCGGTGTGCCCGTGGCGGCGCTGGTGCGCCGGGCCGCGGCGCCGGTGCGCGAACCACATCACCGGGAAGATCAGCAGGAACAGCGGCGCCTCGAGGAGCACGCTCAGCGCGAGGAGTATCACCAGCACCGGCAGCAACGGGACGCGGAAGCGGGGGCCGGCCGTGCGTGCGCGGGCCGTGCGTGCGGTGGACGCCGGAGCGCGGGTCGGGTGCGGCGCCGGCAGCCGCGGCAGGTCGCTGAACAGGACGGCCAGGTCGGCCCGGGTGCGCGCCGTCCAGATCGCGTCGAGCCGCTCGTCGTACTCCTCGTGGTCGAGCCGGCCGTCGGTGTAGTGCAGGGCCAGGTCGGCCATCGCCCGCTCCCGGTCGCTGTCGGCGATGCGCACCCGAGGGTCGGGCGCAGTCATCGCTCGCCGTCCCGCCCGTCGGCGAGGATGCCGTAGAGCCTGCGGCGAGTGTCGACGAGGACGTCGAGCGCCGCCTTCCTCTGCTGGTCCGAGCCCTGGGTGGCGAGCTGCCACACGGCGCTGACCACCTGCCCGATCTCGCTCTTGATGTCGGCGTGCCCGGACGGCTGCTCGGGAGCGGTCTCCTGGGTGGGGGTGAAGGGGGCCCAGACGGCGGCGAGCTCGCTGCCGTTGTCCTCGGCCCAGGCGACGCCGGCGTCGGTGAGCCGGATGGTGCGACGGCCGCGGGCGTCGTCGGCCTCGACGAGGCCCTCGTCCTGCAGCTGCTGGATGGTCGGGTAGACCGAGCCGGGGGAGGGGCGCCACTCGCCGTGGCTGAGCTCGGCGATCTCCTGGATCACCTGGTAGCCGTTGATCGGCTCCTCGGCCTTGCGGGCGCGGTGCAGCACGTCGATGATCGCCGTGCGCACGTCGCCGCGACGCACCCGCGGGCCGCGCTGCTGCGGGCGCTGCGGAGCAGAGGCGAAGCCGAAGATCTCGCCGAGCCACGGCGGCGGGCCGCCGGCGCGGCGGCCGCGGGCGCCGGTGAATGCGCTGCCCCAGCTGGCCCAGTCCTGGGCGCCCGGGCGCCGGTAGTCGCGCGCGCCGGGGTGGTCGCCGGGGGTGTCGTTGGAGGTGGCGTGGTCGTCGGGCTGGGCGGTGTCGTCGTCGCCGGGCCAGTCGGCGCCGGGCCAGTGGTGTCCCATGGGGTGCTCCTCGGATGAGTGACGGTGATCGGTGTCTGCGTCGGAGCGGTACGTCGTGATCTATCGGTGACGTATCGCGATATATCGCGAGCGTACGCCGAGTTCAGGGACCCGACAAGGTCCGAGCACGAACGGGCGCGCAGGGCGCCCCGCGCCTACGAGCGCGCGCGACCGGTCGGTGTGCAGGCCTGCTGGGGCACCGACGTGCCCTCGATGATCGCGTCGAAGAGGGCGGGGGCCCGGTCGGGGTCGGCGATGATGCGGTTGGGGTCGCTGGGCGCGGGCAGGTTGGGCATCGTGCAGGTCTGGCTCTTGCCGGTCATGGCGAGGGCGAACCGGCCGAGGTCGAGGGGGTTCATCTCCTCGTCGATCCGGATCGCGTCGGCGGCCGCGTCGGTGATGCGCCAGTAGCGCACGGGGTTGAGGAAGGTCCACGGCGAGAGCGCCTCGTCGCCCAGCGCGCTGATCACCTCGCGCTGCCGGGCGACCCGGTCGAGGTCGCTGAGCGCGGTGACGTGGCGCGAGCGTGAGTAGGCGAGCGCGGTCAGGCCGTCGACCTCCTGGCAGCCCTTGGAGATGTCGAGGCGGGCCATCGGGTCCTTCATGTCCTGCGTCGGGCAGATCTCGACCCCGCCGAAGGCGTCGACGGTGTTGATGACGCTGCCGAAGCCGAGCTCGACGTAGTGGTCGATGTGGATGCCGGTCAGCTGCTCCACGGTGGCCACCAGCAGCGGCGGGCCGTCGATCGCGAAGGCGGCGTTGATCATCTGCGTGCCGTGGCCGGGGATCTCGGCGAGGGTGTCGCGCGGGATCGACATCATCGTGCGACCGCCCGGGCCGGTGTGCAGCACGATGATCGTGTCGGTGTTGGTGCCGCCGCGCGGGCCCGTCTGCAGCGCCTTGCGCTGCGCGTCGGAGAGGTCGTCGGCCTTGTCGGAGCCGACGATGAGGTAGTTGGTGCCGGGCTGGTCGGCGGGCCGGTCGCCGGCGGGGATCGCGTCGACCTTCTCGATCCGGGTCCACTGGTAGAGCGGGATGCCGAGCAGGTAGACCAGCAGCAGGACCAGCACGAGGGGGATCATCGCGAGGCGCGGGCGCCAGCGGCGCCGCTTCGGCCGCGGCGCCGGGGCCGCGGCGGGCGTTCGCGCCGGGCCGGGGGGTGAGCCGCCCGAGCCGCGTGCCTCACGACGCGCCACCGGCATCACCCGGGTCTCGTCGGCGCGGGCCCGCGAGGGCTGCTGCGCCTCCATCCGCTGCGTGGCGTCGCTCGGCGGCGTGGACGACTGGCTCCCGTAGAGCCAGTCGTACTCGGGTGTTCCCTTCTCGGGCACCCCGGAGCCCTGCGGACGATCAGCCATGGGCGAAGACGCTACCGTGCGACGCATGAGCGAGCGCATCGAGCGAGCGGTCCCCGGCGCGGCGCGACCCACCTCCTACAGCCGCGTCAGCCTCGGCATCATGGCCCACGCGAGCGAGGCCAACCTGCTGGGCAACGTCCACGGCGGGGAGATCATGAAGCTCGCCGACTCCACCGCGGGGGCCGTCGCGCACCGGCACAGCGGGGGGCCGGCGGTCACGGCCGCGATGGACGAGATGACCTTCCTGGCCCCGGTGCACGTCGGCGACATCATCAAGACCTATGCGCAGGTCAACTGGGCCGGCACGTCGTCGATGGAGATCGGCGTGCGCGTCGAGGCGCAGCCGTGGGGCAACGCCGGCGACGAGCCGGTCCACGTCGCCAGCGCCTACTTCGTCTTCGTCGCCATCGACGAGGACGGGCACCCACGTCCCGTGCCGCCGCTGGAGACCGAGACGCCCAGCGACGTACGACGTCAGCGGGAGGCCGAGATCCGGCGCGCGCACCGGCTGGCCCGCAAGGCCGAGATCGACGAGGGCCGCGAGGACTGAGCCGGCTGTGACCCGATCGCACCCGCGGCCACGGCGCGTCGCGGGCCGGTGTGACGGGTGTGACTGGTGATACTGGGCGGGCTGACTTCCCCCAGCAGAGAGGCCCTTCGATGCCGCCCGCCACCCCCTCCGGGTCGCCGCAGCCGCGATTCACCACGCTCGACCGCGCCCAGCGCGTGCGGTTCCGACGCGCAGTGACGCTCATGCTGATGACGCTGGTCCTGCCGGGGTCGGCCCAGCTCGTGTCCGGCAACCGCCGGGTGGGTCGCATCGCGATGTGGACCTGGCTCGTGCTGCTGGTCGCAGGCGTGCTCGGGGCGGTGACGGCGTACTTCTGGCACGGGCTCGCGTTCAGCGCCGGCACCAGCACCACCTTCCTCCAGCTGCTGCGCCTGGTCCTGATGGCGCTGGCCGTCGGGTGGGCCTACCTGCTCGTCGACGCGTGGCGCCTGGGCCAGCCGCTGACGCTGCAGCGCCAGCACCGCCTCGCCGTCGTCGGCGTCAACGGCTTCCTGTGCTTCAGCGTCGCCGGGGCGCTGCTCTTCGGTGCCCACATGGTGGGCGTCCAGCGCCAGTTCATGATCTCGATGTTCGGCGAGGGCTCGGCCGTCGGCGCCAGCCACGGCCGCTACAACGTCCTGCTGCTGGGCGGCGACTCCGGCGCCGGGCGCTGGGGCCTTCGCCCCGACGCGATGACGGTGGCCAGCATCGACGCCGAGACCGGCAAGACCGTCCTGATCTCCCTGCCCCGCAACATGCAGAACTTCCCCTTCGCCGAGGGCTCGGTGATGGACGAGCAGTTCCCCGACGGCTTCGACGTGGAGGGGATGTACCTCAACGGCCTCGCGACGTGGGCGCTCGACCACGCCGAGCTGTTCAAGGGCTCGAAGAACCCGGGCGTCGACGCGACCGTCCAGGGTGTCGAGGGGATCACCGGCCTCGACATCAACTACTGGGCGATGGTCAACCTCGAGGGTTTCAAGGACCTGGTCGACGCGGTCGGCGGCGTCGAGCTCAACGTCCGCCAGCCGATCCCGGTCGGCCTGCCGCACGAGAAGACCTTCCACTACATCGAGCCCGGAAAGCGCACGCTCGACGGGCACGACACGCTCTGGTTCGCCCGGGCGCGCGAGGGCTCGGACGACTACTCGCGCATGGCGCGGCAGAAGTGCGTGATGAGCGCGATGCTGCAGCAGGTCAGCCCGCAGGCGGCCCTGCGCAACTTCGAGGCGATCGCCGGGGCCAGCTCGGCGATGGTCTCCACCGACCTCCCGCGCGGGGAGGTCGACCGGTTCGTCGACCTCGCGCTCAAGGCGAAGAGCCAGAAGATCGCCACCCTCTCGCTGGTGCCGCCGATGATCAACACCGCCGACCCGGACATCGAGCTGGTCCACGCCAAGGTCGCCGCCGCGATCGCCAAGGCCGAGGGCCGGGCACCGGCGAGCCCGACCCAGCCGGACCCCGCCGACGACTCCGACACCGCCGAGGCCGCCCCCGCGGGCGGCGACGCCGGGGGCCCGGAAGAGCCGACCGGGGACGAGCCGGCCGCCGACACCGAGCCCGCCGAGACCGAGCCCGCCGAGACGGTGACCCCGACCCCGCCGCCGGCCGTCACCGGCGGGTCCCTCGGCTCGCTGTCGACCGGCTACGCCGCCAACCAGTCGGAGGACCTGGGCGCGGTTTGCTGAGCGCGCACCGCCCGCCCCTAGGGTGTAGGCCGTGACCACCGGACCGCTGCCTCGCATCGTCGCGGTCGTGGTCACCTTCAACCGCCTGCCGCTGCTCGAGCGGCTCGTCGCGCGGCTCGGCCAGGTCGACGGGGTGGCCGAGGTGCTGGTGGTCGACAACGCCTCCACCGACGGCACGGGGGAGTGGCTCGCCGCCCGTCCCACCACCGGCGAGATCCCGCTGAGCGCGCGCACGCTGACGACCAACCGCGGCGGCGCCGGCGGCTTCCACGACGGCCTGGCGTGGGCGATCGACCGCGACGCCGACCTGGTCTGGCTGATGGACGACGACGGCCTGCCCGACCTCGACTGCCTCGACCACCTGCTGGACCAGGCGGGCAACCTCGACTTCTGGGGCCCGCTCGTGGTCGACGAGGCCGACCCCGAGCGCCTGGTGTTCCCGATCCGGCTGCCCGGCGGCACCCGCGTCGTGCACGCCGTCGACGACGTCCGCCGCGCCGCGCGGGCCGACCGCATCGACGGGATCGTCATCCCCTTCAACGGCGTCCTGGTGACCAAGGAGCTCGTCGACCGGATCGGCCTGCCCCGCGAGGAGTTCTTCATCTGGGGCGACGACCACGAGTACCGCCTGCGCGCCGAGGAGTCGGGTGCCCGGGTGGCCACGGTCGTCACCGCCACGGTCCGCCACCCCAGCGTCGGCAACCTCGGCACCCCGATGATGTTCGGTCGCACGACCTACAACGACTCGCCGAGCGACCTCAAGCACTACTGCATGGCCCGCAACAACCTGGTCAACCTGCGCGACTACCGCGGGCCCCTCCACGCGCTGGCGTTCGTGGTGAAGACGGCGTGGTTCTACACCTTCACCCGGCCCAGCCTGTCGCGGCTGCGGCTCAGCGCCTCGGCGATGCGCGCGGGCATCGCCGGCGACTTCGACGGCCACCGGAGGTTCTTGTCGTGACCACCCCGGCCGCACCGGAGACAGTGGCGGTCGTCGTGGTCACCTACAACCGCGCCGACCTGCTCGTCGGGATGCTCGACGGCCTGGCCGCCCAGACACGGCGTCCCGACGCCGTCATCGTGGTCGACAACGCCAGCACCGACCACACCCGCGAGGTGCTGCAGGCGCGCACCGACCTCCCGCTCCACGTCACCCACAGCGACGACAACCTCGGCGGGGCCGGCGGCTTCCACCTCGGGGTGCGGGCGGCGTACGACGCGGGCTGGGACCGCGTGTGGCTGATGGACGACGACGTCGTGCCCGCCCCCGGCTGTCTCGAGGCGCTGATGGCCGTGGACGAGGACTGCCTGATCGCGGTCCGCGAGGACCGCACCGGGGCCCTGGTCGAGAAGGCCGCCGTCGACTTCGACCTGCGCAACCCGCTCGCCATCAAGCCCAAGCGCGCCTCGGTCGACAGCACCTACGCCGACCGCGCGTCGATGCCCGAGCTGGTCGAGGTCCACAACGTGGCCTTCGAGGGCTTCATGGCGCGGCGCCGGGTGATCGAGGAGATCGGGTTCCCCGACCCGTCGTTCTTCATCTTCTACGACGACGCCGAGTACGCCGTGCGTGCACGCCGCGCGGGCCACCGCATCTGGGCGGTCCGCGACGCCGTGCTGGTGCGCCAGCTCGACTTCAACCAGCAGCACGACCTGTCGGGCTGGAAGGGCTTCTACATGTACCGCAACCTCTTCGTGGTGCACCTGCGCCACGGGGAGAACGTCCTCGTGCGGCTCAAGCCCTGGCTGATCACGGCCGTGGTCGTGCTGCTCAGCCCGGTGCGCGGCGGCCGGGCCGAGGCCCGCAACGTGACCCGCGCCATGGCGTCCGCGCGAGGCATGCGCCGCCTGACGGCCTCCGCCCGCCCCCCTCGATAGACTCACCCCGCGTTTCTCACCCAAGGAGTTCCTCCCTTGTCCCAGGGCCCCACCACAGACACCGCACCGCGTCCCGACCTCGTCATCGTCGGCGCCGGGCTGTTCGGTCTCACGATCGCCGAGCGGTGCGCCGAGGAGCTCGGCCTCCGCGTGCTCATCCTCGAGCGTCGCCACCACATCGGCGGCAACGCCTACTCCGAGCGTGACCCGGAGACCAACGTCGAGGTGCACAAGTACGGTGCGCACCTGTTCCACACCTCCAACGAGCGGGTCTGGGAGTACGCCAACCGGTTCACCTCGTTCACCGACTACCGGCACCGGGTCTTCGGCAAGTACCAGGGGCAGGTCTACTCCCTGCCGATGAACCTCGCGCTCATCAACCAGTTCTTCGCCCGCTCGCACACCCCCGACGAGGCCCGCGCGCTGATCGCCGAGCAGTCCAGCGAGATGGCCACCGAGGACGCCTCCAACCTCGAGGAGAAGGCGATCAGCCTGATCGGCCGCCCGCTCTACGAGGCGTTCATCAAGGGCTACACCGCCAAGCAGTGGCAGACCGACCCCACCGAGCTCAGCGCCGACATCATCACCCGGCTCCCGGTGCGCTACACGTTCGAGAACGGGTGGTTCAGCGACACCTACGAGGGACTGCCCGTCGACGGCTACACCGCGTGGATGACCCGTATGGCCGACCACCCCAACATCGAGGTGCGCCTCGAGACCGACTTCTTCGAGGTCGCCGACGACTACCGCGGCACGGTCCCGATCGTCTACACCGGGCCCGTCGACGAGTACTTCGGCAACTCCGAGGGCCGCCTGTCGTGGCGCACCGTCGACCTCGAGGAGAGCGTCGTCGACACCGACGACTTCCAGGGCACCGGCGTGATCAACTACAACGACCAGGACGTCCCCTTCACCCGGATCATCGAGTTCAAGCACTTCCACCCCGAGCGGGAGAAGACCCACCTGCCCGGCAAGAGCGTGATCGTCCACGAGTACAGCCGCTTCGCCGAGGAGGGCGACGAGCCCTACTACCCGGTCAACACCGCCGACGACCGCGCCAAGCTGCTCAAGTACCGCGAGCTCGCCAAGGCCGAGCCCATGGTGCTGTTCGGCGGCCGGCTCGGCACCTACAAGTACCTCGACATGCACATGGCCATCGGCTCGGCGCTGTCGATGTACGACAACAAGCTCAAGCCGCACTTCACCGAGGGCGCCGAGCTCACCAGCGGAGGCATCGACGCATGAGCACCACACCCGCCAGCACGCTCGCCACCAGCACACCCGGCACCCACGCGGCCGGGACCGTCACCCGGCTGCTGCAGCGCCAGATCCTGCCGGTCGACAAGTTCACCGAGGTGTTCCCGCTCTACGTCGACCTCGAGGAGGCCAAGCTCGACACCGACCGGCACGCCGTCGGTGGCGACAAGGCCGCCAAGGACCTCAACAACGCGGCGATCCGCCAGTCCACCTCGACCGGCAAGAAGCTGCACCCCGACCAGATCCGCTCGCGCACCGAACTGCGGCTGCAGCCCTCGCAGCCGCTGTCGTTCGGCACCTACTTCAACGCCTTCCCCGCCTCCTACTGGCGCCGGCACACCGTCGTCACGGACGTCGACCTCACCGTCGACGTCGTCGGCGCCGGCACGGTCGTGACCGTCTACAAGTCGATGGCGCGCGGCCACGCCCAGCGCATCGAGTCCGCCGTCGTGGAGGGCGAGGGCCCCGACGCGCGCGCGAGGTTCTCGTTCGCCCTCCCGCTCAAGCCGTTCGTCGACGGCGGGTGGTACTGGTACGACGTCGTCGCCGGCGACCACGGCGCGAGCATCGAGGGCGCCGAGTGGACGGCGCAGGTGCCGGCCGACCGCGCCGAGCACGGCACCGTCGACCTCTGCATCACCACGATGCTGCCCGACATGAGTGCCCAGCTGCTCGGCCAGCTCGGCGCGGCCGAGGAGCTGCACCCCTACCTCGACACCGTGATGGTCATGGACCAGGGCAAGCAGAAGGTCACCGACAGCCCCTACTTCCCCGAGGCCGAGCGCGGCCTGGGCGACAAGCTGCGGGTGATCGTGCAGGGCAACCTCGGCGGGTCGGGCGGCTACGCCCGCGGCCAGCTGGAGAGCGTCCGCAAGGGCACCGCGACCTACGCGATGATGATGGACGACGACGTCGTCTGCGAGCCGGAGGGCATCATCCGGGCGGTCACGTTCGGCGACCTGGCCAAGCGGCCGACCATCGTCGGCGGCCACATGTTCAACCTCTACAACCGCGCCGAGCTGCACTCGTTCGGCGAGATCGTCCAGCCGTGGCGCTTCTGGTGGCAGACCCGCCTCGACGGCTACAGCCAGTGGGACTTCGCCGCCCGCAACCTGCGCTCCGCGCGCTGGCTGCACAAGCGCGCCGACGTCGACTTCAACGGCTGGTTCATGTGCCTGATCCCGCGCGTCGTGCTCGAGGAGGTCGGCCTCTCGCTGCCGGTCTTCATCAAGTGGGACGACTCCGAGTTCGGGCTGCGCGCCAAGGAGGCGGGCTACCCGACGGTGTCCTTCCCCGGCGCGGCGGTCTGGCACGTGCCGTGGACCGACAAGAACGACGGCGTCGACTGGCAGTCCTACTTCCACCACCGCAACCGGATCATCGCGGCGCTGCTGCACTCGCCCTACGAGCGCGGCGGCCGGATGGTGCGCGAGAGCCTCAACCACCAGGTCAAGCACCTCGCCTCCCTGCAGTACTCCACCGCCGAGCTGCGCCACCTCGCGATGGAGGACGTGCTGCGTGGGCCCCACGCCCTGCACGGCGAGCTGGCCACCAAGCTCGCCGACATCAACGCGTTCCGGGCGCAGTTCTCCGACGCCCAGCTCCACGCCGACCGCGACGACCTGCCCCCGGTGCGCCGCGAGAAGCCGCCCAAGAAGGGCAAGTCCGACATCGAGATCCCCGGTCGCAAGGCCACGCTGCTGGCCGCGGGGCTCGCCCCGCTGCGCCAGCTGCGGCCGGTGCGGCGGATGGCCGAGGACTACCCCGAGGCCGAGCTCACCGCGATGGACGCCAGCTGGTACAACCTCGCCCGCTACGACTCGGCCGTGGTCTCGATGAACGACGGCTCCTCCGTCGCGCTCTACCGTCGCGACCCGGCGCGCTACCGCGACCTGCTGCGACGCACGATCGAGATCCACCGGCGCTTCCACCGCGAGTGGCCCGCCCTCGCCCAGCAGTACCGCGAGGCGCTCGGCGAGATCACGTCCCCGGAGGCGTGGGAGAAGACCTTCGCGCCCTGGACCGACCCGGCGGACCGCTCCGGGGGCGGCCCCTCGGGCACGACCGAGTGAGCCGCCGGTGAGCGCCACCGCATCCGGCCCGGTCCGGCGTACGACGGGCGAGCTCGAGGCCCTGCCGCTGGCGCCGCCCGCCGCGACGGGCCTCGGCGAGGTCGTGCGGCGGCGCTACCTGCTCGGCATGCTGGTGCGCAACACCATCAAGTCGCGCTACCAGGGCACCGTGCTCGGGTGGCTGTGGAGCTACCTCCAGCCGGCCATCCGGTTCTGCATGTTCTACTTCCTGTTCCAGGTCATGATCGGCCGCGGCGCGGGCATGGAGAACTTCGCCATCCACCTCTTCGCCGGCATGGTGATCGTCCACTTCTTCACCGAGACCTTCAACGGTGGCACCCAGTCGCTGGTGCAGAACCGCTCGCTGATCACCAAGCTCCCCGTGCCACGGGAGATGTTCCCGGTGGCCCGGATGCTCGTCGCCGGATGGCACACGGTGCCGATGATCGTCATCCTCGTCATTCCGTGCCTCTTCCTCGGCTGGCGCCCCGACCTGGTGGGGATGGCGGCGGCCCTCCTCGGCTTCAGCCTGGCCGCCGCCCTCGGGCTGGCGCTGGGCCTGCTGTTCAGCGTCGGCAACGTCTTCATGCGCGACATCGGCAAGGTGGCCCAGACCCTCACCCAGTTCGTCACCTTCAGCGTGCCGATGATGTACCCCTTCACGCTCGTCCAGGAGCGCTTCGGCGAGCCGATCGCGAGCTACTACCTCCTCAACCCGATGGCCGAGGCGGTGCTGCTCATCCAGCGCGGCTTCTGGGTCGGCACCACCAGCGACCCCGACGCGACGGCGGCCGTGCACCTGCCCGACCACCTGTTCACCCGCGGGCTCGTCATGACGGGCATCTCGCTCGTGCTGCTCGTGCTGGCCCAGCGGATCTTCGCGCGCCTCGAGTCCAAGGTCCCGGAGCGCCTTTGATGAGCACCCCACGAAACCGCGGCCTTCCCCCGCTGCGCTCCTCCAGCCCACGCTTCCGCAGGGACCCCGCATGACGACCATGATCCAGGTGGAGAACGCCACCAAGGCCTTCACGCTGTCCTACCAGCGCTCCCTCAAGCAGACCGTGCTGGCCAAGGTCCGCGGCCGCAAGACCCACGACACGTTCAACGCCGTCGACGACGTCAGCTTCACCGTGCGCGAGGGGGAGTCGGTCGGCCTGATGGGGCTCAACGGCTCCGGCAAGTCGACGCTGCTCAAGCTCATCAGCGGCGTGATGCGGCCCGACTCCGGCTCGGTGCTCACCCGCGGCCGCATCGCCGGCCTGATCGCCACCGGCACCGGCTTCGACAACAACCTCAGCGGCCGGGAGAACCTCTACCTCAACGCCGCCATCCTGGGGATGTCGCGGGCCGAGACCGACCGCAAGTTCGACGAGATCGTCGACTTCGCCGACCTCGGCAAGTTCCTCGACACCGACGTGGCCTACTACAGCTCCGGCATGAAGGCCCGCCTCGGCTTCTCCGTCGCGGTCAACGTCGACGCTGACATCTTCATCGCCGACGAGGCCCTCGCGGTGGGGGACCGGCCGTTCAAGCGCAAGTGCAAGAAGCGCATGGACCAGATCGTGAAGTCGGGCGTGACGATGTTCTACGTCTCCCACGCCCCCGGATCGGTGCGCAACCTCTGCGACCGCGTCCTGGTGATGGAGAACGGGCGGCTCGGCTTCGACGGCGACGTCGAGGAGGGCATCCGCTACCTCCACTACGACGAGAGCGACGACGACTCCGGCGAGGACGACGGCCTCGGCGCCGACATCTGAGCGCGACATCCCACCGGGGAGCGCCGCGCCGTCCGCGTCCTCGCACGCGTCCCGGCGCGAGCCCAGATCCGTGGCTCGCGTCCCGCTCCGAGAAAGAGGACCGCGGCACCCACCGGATCCCACCGTCGTGGCGTGTGGACGTGTGAGGCTGTCCACCCACCCGAGGAGCTCACGCATGCTCGCACCCGCCGGCGACGTCGCCGACCGGCTCGAGAGGCTCGCCGCCGCCACCGCAGACGGACAGGTGCCGTCCTCGCCGGGATCGCGGTGGTGGGCCTGCTCGGCATGGCCGTGACACCACCACTCCTCGAGCGCACCCAGTCCGTCGGGCCCGCAGGTTCCGAGGATCGGGTCGTGCTGCCCGACGTACGGTGAGGTCGCATGCGCGCGACGGGCTGGCACGACTACGACGAGTGCTACCCGAGGAAGACCCTGCCGAGACGGCCGCCGGCAACCTCCCGCGCTGAACGGCCTGATGCCCGGGCCGGGGCATGAGCGGGCCGTCCGGGACCCTTGAGCAGCAGGCCGACCTCCTCTGTGGATGAGGCGATCGTGGAGGATCCGGGTCACCTGGTGGCTCGGATCCTCCACGATCGTGTCGGAGTCCCCGCTCGAGCGGGGACTCCGACAGCCCACAAGGGGGCAGTACTCCTCGGTCTGCGGGAGCGTCACCGTGCCACGCAGACGCCCCGGAGACGGCAGGCGCGCGGGTCGCGGCAGATCGGAGCCTCGCGGAGCGGAGCCTCAAGGGGCAGGATCGCTCCATGAGGCCGGGGGGCTGGTTGTTGCTGGGCGCGGTGGGGTTCGCCGTGATGGCGGTCGCTGGCGCCTGGGCGCCCGTGCAGCCGGAGATGATCCCCACAGGCGCCGCCTGCCAGACGGCGCCGTGCGGCACGCTGGAGGACCCGGAGAGGTGGCGTCGGGCGTGGTGGCTCTGGTCGATCGGCGCCATGGTCGCGGCAGTCGCTGCGGCGTTCGTCCTGGCGCCGCGGCGGCCGAGCCGGCGAGGCGTCCTGCTTCTTGCGGTGTCTGCGGTGCTGGTCATGGTGCCGCTGGCCGTCTTCGCCTACCTGCTGTCCCTCGGCACCTCCGTGCAAGGAGGCGCCACCGCCGCCGCCTGGGTGCCGATCGTGGGAGTCGCGGTGCTCGGTTCGTGGGCACGGGCGCAGCGGGCTCCTGACCCCGGGAACGACACACCGAGCCGAACCTGGCCTGATTCCGACGCCGATCGGCGATAATTACACCGACGCAACGGCGTGTCGAGTGGAAATTACAACGTTGTAGTTACTCAGAAACTCTTCCGTGACTGGTGTGACTGGTGTGAACTCATCCCTTGTGTGACCTTCCCCCACACAGGAGTAGAGATCCCCATGCGTCCTCTTCAGTCCCGTCTCGTCACCCTCTGCCAGCAGGTGCTGGCGCTGGGTGTCGTGCTCGTCGTGCTCACCCCCGCCTCCGGTGTCGTGTCCCTCGACATCGTGGGCGAGGCGCCCGGCGCCCCGTCCGCCTCCGCGGCACCCGCCGCGTTGATGTCGGCCACCGTGCCGACGAAGGCGGTCACGCCGACGGTCACCGAGGTGCCGCTCACCGGTGAGTCCGGTGGGTTCGCCGGCCTGCGCGGACGCAGCGTCGCCGGTGGTGCCACCCAGGCCCGGGTGGTCAGCACCCCGCAACCGGTCGACGCGTTCGGCGCCGTGGGCGTCACCTGGGGTGCCGGCGAGGTGCTCGAGGAGGACCAGATCACCCTCCGCGTCCGCACCCGCACCGGCGAGGAGTGGAGCGACTGGGAGGACCTGGAGTATCACGACGAGCACGGGCCCGACCCCGGCAGCGCCGAGGCGGCGGGCGCGCGCCCGGGCACCGAGCCCACCTTCGTCGGCGACGTCGACGACGTCCAGGTCGAGGCCCGCACCGACGGTGTGGCCCTGCCCGACGACCTCTCCCTGGCCCTGGTCGACCCCGGCTCGGCGACGCGCACCGAGACCGAGGCTCCGGCCGAGACGACCAGCGACGACCCGAGCGCGTCGTACGACGAGGAGTACGCCGCGCAGGACGGCTCCACCCCGACGACCGACGGCCTCGCGCTGCAGTCGGCCACCGTGGCGTCGCGCAAGCAGACGGTCGCGCAGCCCACGATCTACTCCCGCGCGCAGTGGGGCGCCGACGAGAGCATCCGCAACAAGAAGTCGCTGCGCTACGGATCGATCAACGGCGGGTTCGTGCACCACACGGTCAACGCCAACAACTACACCGAGGCCCAGGTGCCGGCCCTCCTGCGCAGCATCTACGCCTACCACGTGAAGTCGCGCGGCTGGAGCGACATCGGCTACAACTTCCTCGTCGACCGCTTCGGGCGGATCTGGGAGGGCCGCTACGGCGGCATCGACCGCCCCGTCGTCGGCGCCCACACGCTCAACTACAACGACTACTCGTTCGCGATGTCGGCCATCGGCAACTTCGACGTCGTCCAGCCGCCCGACGTGATGCTGCGCGCCTACGGCCAGCTCTTCGCGTGGAAGCTGTCGCTGCACGGCGTGAACCCCGCCTCGACCGCGCAGACGATCGGGCGCGGCACCTTCCCGGCGATCAGCGGCCACCGCGACGCAGGGTCGACGGCCTGCCCCGGCAAGTACCTCTACGCCCAGCTGCCGCTCATCCGCACCTACGCCTCGCAGGCGGCGCCGGTCGTGACCACGCCGACGGAGCTCGCGATCTCCGAGCCCGCCCCGCAGAACAACCTCGACGCCTCGCCCTATCCCGACCTCGTCGTGCGCCGCGCGTCCGACGGCCGCGGCCTGGTGCTGCCGACGGGCGGCCTGACGTCGTTCCAGAAGCGCATCGTGGTGGGCAAGCGCGGCTGGGACAAGCGCGCCGACGTGCTCGTCTCACCGGACCTCACCGGCGACGGCCTGCCCGACCTGGTGACGGCCGACAAGTCCGGCGTCGTGCGCATCCGGGCCGGCAAGGGCAACGGCAACTTCGGCAAGACCACCCGCAAGATGCGGCTGCGCAACTACTCGCTGCTGACCGCGGTCGGCGACATCAACGGCGACGGCCGCAACGACCTGGCCGCCCGCTTCAAGGGTCGCCTCGTCACGCTGCTGGCGACCAGCAAGGGCGGCTTCGCCCGCAAGGTCACGCGCAAGGGCTACGGCGACTACCGCCAGCTCATCGGAGCCGGCGACGTCAACGGCGACGGCCGCGCCGACCTGCTGGTGCGCAAGAAGAACCGGCTGTTCCTGCAGACCGGCTACGGCACCGGCCGGTTCGCGGCGCCCCGGCGCGTCGCCGGAGCGTGGAGCGGCTACAACCGCATCGTGGCCGGGGACTTCAACGGCGACGGGCGCACCGACCTGGTCGCCCGCTCGTCCAAGGGCACGATGATGCTCAAGCCGGGTCGCGGCGACGGCACGTTCGGTGCCGCGCTGGGACCCGCCACCAACCTCAAGTCGATGCGCTGGATCACCGGCGTCAACCTCGTCGGCGGTGCGGGCGCAGACCTCATCGGCGTGTCCGGCAAGCAGCTCGTCGTCGTCGCCAACCGCGACACCTTCGAGCTCGGCTCGCCCATCGACACCGGGGTGTCGTTCGCCGGCATGGACCGCATCCTCAACGCGGGCGACGTCAACCGCGACGGCTTCGGCGACGTGCTCACCCGCGACGTCTCCGGCCGGCTGTGGCTCTTCGCCGGCAACGGCACCGGCGCCCTCGCGCAGGGACAGGTCCTGGCCGAGGGCTGGGGCGGGACCGAGGGGCTCACCGCGGTCGGCGACGTGACCGGCGACGGTCTCCCCGACCTGGTGGGGACCCCGGCCGGCGGTCCTCCGACGGTGTGGCCCGGCAACGGCTCCAGCTTCAACGCAGGCGTCCCGATCAAGGGGGGAGCGGTGCCGTCGCGGGCCGGGCTTCCCTCCGACCTCTCCGGCTTCGACTGGGTGCTCGAGGTCCAGGCGATGACGCTCAAGGGCTCGGCCGACTACGTGGTGCGCGACCGCGCGAGCGGCGTGGCGTACGTCTACAGCGGCCGCAAGAAGGGCGTGTCCGACCCGCGGGTGCTGGGCGAGGGACTGGGGGCCTTCGACCTGGCCGGGTGAGCAGGCACGGACGAGCCGCGTCCTCAGACCCGCGCCGTCGCCCGTTCGGCGTCGTAGACGCCGTCGAGGCGAGCCGGGTCGGGGTTGCGGACGAGGACCAGCGAGCCGCCTCGTGCGAGGGGCTCGGTGAAGGTGGCCATTCCTGGTGGGGAAGCCGGGTCGGCCACCGAGAGAAGACGGCCGCCGTCGGTGAGCACGCTCCCGACGGCGGCCGTCAGGTCGTCCGGGCGGACCGCGCGCGGCCCGAACAGCTCACGCTGGGACAGGTCGTCGGTGGCCGGGTCGTCGCCGGTGGGCGGGTCCCACGCCGTGAAGCCGTCGGGCTGCGACCAGATCTCCACCCCCACGTCGAGCACCCCGGCCGGCAGCGGCTCGGCGAAGCGGACGCCCAGCGGGCGCAGGCTGCAGGCGAGCACCGGCACGGTCGCAGCCCGCGGCGCCCACCGATCCAGGCCGTCGGGGCCGCACACCACGGCGTCCGGCGCGTCGGACGTGGTGACCCGCAGCCCGAGCGTCCAGGCGGCGCCCAGGAAGACCGGCGAGAGCCAGTGTGGAGGCAGGTCGATGCGCAGCGACATGCCACGCTCCAGGTCGGCGACGTCGCTCAGCAGGCCGGACGCCTTGGCCACCCAGTTGGCGTACGTCGTGACCGACAGCTCGACGCGCTCGTCGCTCGCGTGGTCGTAGAACGTCACCAGCGGGCGGCCGGGCTCGCGTCGCAGCTGCGCCGCGAGCACCTCGCTGAACGTGGCGGGAGGGACCATCGGCGCCGGACGCCTCAGACGGCGTTGGGCTCCGGGGAGTCCATGTAGGGGTAGTCCTGCATGAACGTCTCCAGCGCAGGCCCGCTGACCTCGGAGCAGTACTGCCACACGCCGACCTGCTTGGTGGGGTCGGTCTCGCCGACGCCGCCGAGCGACCAGTGGGTGAGGGCGACGTGCTGACCCTTGGGGAAGGCCTTGCCGTCCTCGGAGGTCCACGGCACGGCCTTGAACTTGTCGCGCAGGTTGTCGGTGCCCTGGAGCTTCGAGGCGATGCCGCGCAGGTGGTCCATCTGCTCGGAGTCGTCGGCGATCGTCTCGTCGTACCAGAGGATCGTGTAGCCGTGCTCGAGGTTGTGCACCAGCTCGCCGAGCTCCGGGCGGTCGGACTTCGTGTAGAGCTTGCGGTCCATGCTGTCCCACACGTTCCAGTGCTGGCCGAAGGCCGGCGGCGCGTCGGGATAGGTCATCGGCGTGCCGATCTCGACGTGGTCCTGGTTGCCCTCGGCCGACTTGGTCGTGACGTCCTGGCACACCGACGCCTTCGCGCCGATCTCGCCGAGCGAGGCGGAGGCGTAGGCACGCAGGTCCCACCAGTCCTTGACGGGCTTGAACGCCGCGGCGCCCACGATCACGACGGCGACGAGGACGCACACGCCCACGATGGCCAGGCCGCGGCGGTTCTCGCGCTTGGACTGCTGTGATCGGATGGAGTCGATGACCGCCTGACGGTCGGTCTTTGCCTGCTTGGCCACGGTGCTCGGTGTCTCTCGGTCGACTGCTGGGGGTGGTGCTCGCCGCGCTGGTTGCGCCTGCGCGGGCAGAGTCTACGTAGTCGCGGGTGACAGGTGGCACACGACGCGACTTCCGGTGGTCTCCCAGCCGGCGATCCGCCAGCCGTGGGCGAAGCACACAGCGGCGACCGCGCCTCGGTCCGAGCCCGCGGGCAGGTGCAGCTCGACGCGACCGGGGTCGTCGTCGAAGCGCAGCATCAGGGCCGACGACAGCGCTCGACCGGCACCGACGACGCGGCTCAGCGCCTCGTGCACCTCCTCCGGCGGCGCGGGCGCCCCGAACGGCGCGCGGTCGGACTCGTCGCCGGCCAGCGCGCGTACGACGGCCTCCCGGGCGCCCCAGCCGAAGAGGTCGCCCCCATCGGGGCGCACGAGTGACACGGCGCCGGGGCCGTCCTCGCCGGGCGGCAGGACGAGGTCGGCACGGCCCCGTACGACCGCGACCGGGCGGCCGGCCAGCTTGCCCTGCGCGAGCTCGGCGGCCCCGGCGATCTCGTCGGCCACCGCGGGCAGCGTCACCGCGAGGGGGTTGCCGTGGGGGTCGGTGCGGCCGGCGAAGTCCTCGGCGACCAGGAGGCCGGCGGCACCGATCGCGATGTCGGTCTGCCCCTCGCGCCACGCCCGACCGGACGTGTCGGTGACGACGACCGCCACGTTGGTCCCGGTGCGCCGGAGCAGCTCCCGGCGCAACGACCGCGCGGAGGCGTCGGGGTCGAGGGGGAGGAGCACGACCGAGCCGGCCGTGACGTTGGAGGCGTCGACCCCGGCCGCGGCCATGGTGAGGCCGAGGCGGTTGCGCACGATCCGCACCGGACCCCGGCGCGCGACGACGCGCACGGTCTCCTCCTCGACGGCGGCGTCCCGCTCGCCCACCCGGGTGCGGCCCTCGGCCTTGCTCACCACCTTGCTCGTCACGCACACGACGTCCCCGTCGCCCAGGGCGGCGTCCGGTCCGGCCCGGTCGAGCGCGTCCAGCACCAGCGCCGCGAGGTCGTCGCCCGCCGAGACCTCGGGGATCCCGTCGGGGGCCCACACCTCCAGGTGGTTCACCGCGATCCCGCGTCGGCGGTGACGAGCGAGACGGCAGCGGCGGCCATCGCCGCGGTGGCGTCGTGGTCGGTCATCATGAGGGGGACGGCCGCCGCGGCGATCCCGGCCCGCTCGAGGCCGGCCACCTGGTCGGCGTCGCGCTCGTCGACGAGCCACCCGTCGAGCACCCCGCCGTCGCGGCGCGCGCCGTAGTGGGCGCCGACGGCACCCGCGCTCACCTCGACACCGATGCCGGCGAGCATCTGCGCCGCCATGCCGCGCACCGGCGCGGAGCCGACGATGGGGGAGATCCCGACCACCGGGGCGGGCGTGGCGCGCAGCGCGTCGCGGATGCCCGGGACCCCGAGGATCGTGCCGACCGAGACGACCGGGTTGGAGGGCGGGAGCACGACGAGGTCGGCCCCGGCGATCGCGTCGAGGACGCCGGGTGCGGGCGTGGCGGCGTCCTGCCCGACCACCACGACCGCCTCGGCGGGCACGGCGGCGTGCAGCCGCACCCAGTACTCCTGGAAGTGCACGACCCGCCGCCCGCTCGGGCTCTCGGGGTCGGCCACGGCCACGTGCGTCTCCACGCGGTCGTCCGACATCGGGAGCAGCCGCACGCGGTCACCGTGGAGCGGCGTGATCCAGCGGCGGCACAGCGCCTCGGTGACCTGCGAGAGCGTGTACCCGGCCTCGAGCATCTGCGTGCGGACCAGGTGGGTCGCGATGTCGCGGTCGCCCAGGCCGAACCACGTCGGCTCGACGCCGTAGGCCTCCAGCTCGGTCCTGGCGCTCCAGGTCTCGTCGCGGCGACCCCATCCGCGCTCGACGTCGATGCCCTCGCCGAGCGTGTACATCACGGTGTCGAGGTCGGGGCAGACCTTGAGCCCGTGGATCCACCAGTCGTCGGCGGTGTTGGTCACGATCGTGACCTCGGTGTCGCCGGAGCCGCCCGGGACGGTGCCCGTGCGGAGGCCGTGGAGGAGTCCTTGGAGGAAGCGAGCCCCGCCGACACCGCCGGACAGGACGGTGATACGACGGAGCGTGGCTGCGGATGATGACATAGGAGCAGCCTGCCGGAAGCGGAACGGCCATATCAGATCCGGGCTTGACTACGTGGGTACGACAGGCATGTAATTCCAGTAGTGTCGTTCAGTGAACCGGTGTCGGTCAGTTCTGAAAACAGGGTCGAAAGGGCGTCAGCCATGAGAGCAGAACTGTTTCTCCTCGAGCCCGAGGGCGAGGAGTTCGGGTGGCAGGACCGCGCGCTCTGCGCGCAGACGGATCCCGAGGCGTTCTTCCCCGAGAAGGGCGGCTCCACGCGGGAGGCCAAGAAGGTCTGCCTGACGTGCGAGGTCCGCGACGACTGCCTCGAGTACGCATTGATGAACGACGAGCGCTTCGGCATCTGGGGCGGCCTCTCCGAGCGGGAGCGCCGCAAGCTCAAGAAGCGCGCGGTCTGAGGGCCGCGGCCGGACCCCCCGCCGGCCCGTCCCCAGCACCACCACCGGCCCCACCACCGGCCCCACCACCGGCACCGCCCCGACGGTTTCATGGAGCGCCGAGCCCCTCGCTAGGGTGCTGCGGTGACCGTCACTGCGCTTCTCGTCAGTCATGACGGGGCGCGTTGGCTCCCAGCAGTCCTCTCCGGCCTGACCGGGCAGACCCACCCGGTCGACCGCGTCGTGGCCGTCGACACCACCAGCCGCGACGAGAGCGCCGACCTCGTCCGCGCCGCCCTCGGCGAGCGGGTCGTCCTCGACGTGGTGCCCGGCTCGACGAGCTATCCCGCCGCCGTGCGACACGGCCTCGAGCTGGCGCCCGCGGCCGACGACGACGAGTGGGTCTGGCTGCTCCACGACGACGCCAACCCCGCCCCGACGGCCCTCGCCGAGCTGCTCGCTGCCGCCGCGGAGCACCCCGACGTGGCGATCCTCGGGCCCAAGCTTCGCGAGTGGCCCTCGCTGCGCCGGCTCCTGGAGGTCGGCCTCACCATCACCGGCACCGGCCGGCGCGAGACGGGCCTCGAGCGCGGCGAGTACGACCAGGGCCAGCACGACGCGGTGCGCGAGGTGCTCGCGGTCAACACCGCCGGCATGCTGGTGCGTCGCCGCGTGCTCGAGTCGCTCGGCGGGCTCGACGAGGAGCTGCCGATCTTCGGCAACGACATCGACTTCGGCTGGCGGGCCGCGCTCGCGGGCCACCATGCCCTCGTGGTGCCGCAGGCGGTCGTGTTCCACGCCGAGGCCGCCCACCGCGGCATCCGGCGCACGCCGCTCACCGGGCGCCACACCCACTACCAGGAGCGTCGCGCCGCCCTCTTCACGTCGCTGGCCAACGTGTCCACGCGCGGCTTCGCCTGGCAGTACGTCCGGCTCTTCCTCGGCTCGCTGCTGCGGGTGCTGGGGTTCCTCGCCGTGCGCTCGGTGGGGGAGGCCCTCGACGAGCTGGCGGCGACGCTGTCCGTGCACGGGCGTCTCGGGCAGCTCCTCGCCGCCCGGCGCGAGCGGGCCCGGGCACGGCAGGGCGAGGCCGCCGACGTACGCCGCCTGCTGGCGCCGTGGTGGCTGCCCTACCGGCACGGCCTCGACTTCGTCACCGACCTCGCCTCCGCGGCCACGAGCCAGGCCGTCGACGTCGCCGAGCGGCGCCGGCTCGCCAAGGCGACCGAGTCGTCCCCGGCCGCGGGCTCGCGCATCGAGCGTCGCGGCCCGGTCGAGGACGACGAGGACGCCTTCCTCACCGACACGGGCATCGTGGCGCGGTTCTTCACCAACCCCGTCGCGGTCGTGCTGGCCCTCTTCGCGGTCCTCGCGCTGGTCGCCGGGCGCGAGGCGTTCGGGTCGATCACCGGGGGCGCGCTCTCGCCGGTGCCCGAGGCCGCCGCCGACTGGTGGCGGCTGCACGTGTCGAGCTGGCACCCGCTCGGCACCGGCACCGACGTACCCGCGCCGGCCTACGTGCTGCCGTTCGCGCTGGGCGCCACCGTCCTCCTGGGCAGCACCAGCGCCGTGGTGTCCGCGCTCATGCTGCTGGCGGTGCCGTTCGCGGCCTGGGGCGCGTGGCGCCTGCTCAAGGTCGTCGGCCGGCTCGTCGACCCGCTGGGCCTGCCGCGCTGGCTCGTGGTGTGGGGCGCGCTGACCTACGCACTCGTCCCGGTCACGTCGGGGGCGTGGGCCGAGGGCCGGTTCGGCATCGTCGCGGTCGCCGCGCTGCTGCCGTGGACCGCCCACGCCGCCCTCGGCTTCGTCGACCCCGACCGCGACCGGCGCTGGCGAGCCGCGTGGCGCACGGCGCTGCTGCTGGCCCTCGGCGCGGCGTTCGTCCCGGGCCTCTGGCTCTTCGCCCTGCTCGCCACCGCCGTCGTCCTGGGCGCGGCGGCCGTCATCGCCCCGCGGCTGCTGCGCGAGCGCGACAGCTGGGGCCCGCCGGTGGTCGCCGTGGCCGCGACCCCGGTGCTGCTCGCCCCCTGGCTGGTGCCGCTGCTGACGACGGGCTCGGCGTCCGGGCTGCTGCTCGAGGCCGGTCGACTCACGGTCGACCAGGTCACCTTCGGCGGCCTCGTCACCGGCCGGCTCAACGACCTCGGCGCCCCTTGGTGGCTCGGCGTGGTGCTCGCCCTGCTGGCGGTCGTCGCCCTGGTCCCGCGGCGGACGCGGGTGGCGGTGCTCCTGTGCTGGCTGGTGGCGCTCGCCGCGGCGGTCGTCTCCGGCCTGCTGTCGCACGTGACCCTCGACCTGCCCGCGGTCACCACGCGGCCCACCCTGGGCCTGTTCGTGGTGATCCTGCAGGGCACGGCGGTCGTGGCGGTCGTGCTCGGCGCCGACGCCTACCTGCGCCGGCTCACCGACCACCACCCGTGGTGGCAGCGCGGTGTGGCGACGGCGCTGGCCATCGCCGCCGCGGTCGTGCCGCTCGGCGGGCTGGGCTGGTGGCTGACCACGTCGGCCGACGAGGAGGTGCTCTCGCACGACAGCGAGCAGACCGTGCCGGTCTACATGGAGCAGAGCTCGCTGCTCGGCGACGAGCACGGCGTGCTGGTCATCGACGGCTCGGTCGAGGACGGGGTCGCCTACCGCATCCGGCGCGACGACGGCACCACCGTCGGCGAGGACGAGATCCTCACCCTGGCCGACGAGGACCCCGGCCTGACCAGCGACGTGCAGGCGCTGGTCTCCGCGCCGACGCCCGCCGTCGTGGCCGACCTCGGTGCCCGCGGCATCGAGTACGTCGTGCTGAGCTCGCCCGCCGACGGCCGGATCTCCTCGCTCCTCGACGCCACCGCCGGCCTCGAGCAGGCCAGCGCCGAGGACCGCGCCACCCGCGCCTGGCGCGTGGACCGGCCCCTCGACCCCGACTCGGTGGACGGGCCGAGCCCGTGGTGGCGCACCGTGCTGCTGGTGGTGCAGGGCGCCGCCATCGTGCTCGCGCTCGTGCTCGCCGCCCCGACCGTCCGGACGCGACGGCAGGGGGACCGCGATGCCTGAGCCCACCGCACCCACCCCCGGCGGGGGCCGCCGCAGGGCGGCCGAGACCACGAGCCGCCGGCCCTCGCCACTGACGATCCTGGCCGTGGTGATCCCGCTGCTGACCGTCGCCGCGCTCGCCCTGGTGCGGCCGGCCGCCGAGCCGCAGGCGTCCCACGCACCGACCGACGCGCCGCTCGACCGGGTCACGACGGTCTGTCCCGCCCGGCTGCCCGGCGCCGACGAGGTGCGCTTCGGCAGCACCGGGCTGGCCTCGGGCGACCTGGCGCTGCGAGTCGGTCGCCGCGAGGTGACCCAGCCCGTGACCGACGGGGTCGCGGCCCGCGAGGAGCGGCGCTACGTCGTCGTCAACGGCACCGGCGAGCTGGCCGAGGGCCTCGTCGCGTCCCGCTCCGGGGGCGGCTCGGCCACCGACTGCGACCAGCCGGCACCCGAGCGGTGGTTCACCGGCGTCGGCGCATCGGCGGAGCACACCTCGACGCTCACCCTGATCAACCCCGACCGCGGCCCGGCCGTCGCCGACGTCACCGTCTGGGACGGCAGCGGGCAGGTCGACGTCCCGGCGCTGCGGGGCGTGCGCGTCCCCGGCGGCCGGTCCACCTCCTTCGACCTCGCGAAGGTCGTGCCCAACCGCGACGCCCTCGCCCTGCGGGTGGTCGTCACCCGCGGCCGGCTCGCGTCGAGCGTCGTCGACGTCGTCGACCCGGTGGGTCGCGCCCGCCCGCTGCGCGAGTGGCTGCCGTCGCAGGCCGAGCCCGCCGCGACGTCCTACGTCGCGGGGGTGGGCACGTCGCGCGCCGACCGCCTCCTGACCCTGGCCAACCCCGGCGACAGCGAGGTCCGGGTCGCCCTGGAGCTGGTCAGCGAGGAGAGCGAGTTCGCGCCCGAGGGCGTGGACGAGGTGACCCTCGCGCCCGCGACGGTCACCGAGGTCGACCTCACCGGCGTCCTGCGTGGGCGCCTGCTGCAGGGCGTGCAGGCGCTTCGGCTGGAGGCGACCGGTCCGGTCACCGCCTCGCTGCGCACCCGCACGGCGGGCGACCTCGCGCTCGCCGCTGCCGGCTCCGCGATCGACGGCGACGCGGCCGTCGCGCTCCCCGCCGGGGCCAAGCGCTTCGTCGTCACGGGCGCGACCGCGCCCGGCCTGGTCACGCTGCGGGCATGGGACGAGGACGGGACCGCCGTGGTCCGCGAGCGCCGCGTCGAGCTCGACCCGGCGACCGCGGCGCGGATCAAGGTGCCCGACGACGCGGTGCTGGCCCTGCTGAGCGTCGAGCGCACCAGCGCGGTGGTGTCGGTCGAGGTGGACGACCGCGGCCTGTCGGTGCTGCCCCTGCCGCAGCTCGACACCACCAGCCAGGTGCCCGACGTGCGTCCGGCCCAGCGCTAGCCGGGACTCCTGCCCACGAGCCTCAGTCGGCGTACCTCTCGTCGACCTGCCCGGGCGTGAGGTTGAGCAGCTCGGCGATCTGCTCGACGACGACGGTGTGCACCATCGCCTCGAGCTCGTCGCGACTGCTCGAGCGGTGCTCGATCGGGCGCCGGAAGATCACCAGCCGGGTGGGGTCCTGGCCCTTGCCGCGCACCAGCGACGACAGCGGCACCGTCTCGTCGCCCCAGTCGTCGGGAAGCATGGGCGCGTCCTCGACGGCGTACTCCACCAGCCCGAGGTGGCGGTGCCACCGCTCGTCGAGGGGGGTCACCACGTCGAGCACGAGCTGGTCGAAGCGCTGCCGAGCGGTGCGCAGCGCCGGCGTGCCGGGCCGGGCGGGCGCCACGCCCGGGCCGCGCATGCCGCGCCCGCGCCGGTCACGGGTGCGGCGCGCGCGGGTCTCGCCGCCCTCCGGTCCACTGTCCGGTCCGCGTGCCTCGCTGCCCACCCCGATGTCCACGCCGCGAGCCTAAGCGCCGCACGTGGGTGCGGCGGGTAGCGTCAGGGCCGTGAGCCTTGCCCGTCGTTGTTCGCGGACGGCGTGTGGCCGTTCTGCGGTCAACACGCTGACCTATGTCTACGCCGACCAGACGGCCGTCCTCGGCCCGCTGGCGACGTACGCCGAGCCGCACGCCTACGACCTCTGCGAGCTGCACAGCGAGCGGCTGTCCGCCCCGCGCGGCTGGGAGGTGCTGCGGCTCGCGGGCGACCCCGCGGCGCAGGGGCCGAGCAGCGACGACCTCCTCGCGCTGGCCGACGCCGTGCGCGAGGCGGCCCGGCCGGCCCCGGCCCCGGCGCCGCTGCACTCCACCGACGACCCGTCCCGCGGCGCCAAGCGGGGGCACCTGCGGGTGCTCACCTCCACTGACTGACGGCGCCCGGCACCCCCTAGGATCATCGGCGTGAACATCGACGAGCAGCTGCTGAGCATCATCGTCTGCCCGGCCTGCCACGGCGAGCTGTCGCCGGACGCGTCCGGCGGTGCCGAGGAGCTCGTGTGCCAGGGGTGCGGCAACGCCTACCCGGTCCGCGACGACATCCCGGTGCTGCTGGTCGACGAGGCCCGCAAGCCCGTCTGAGGAGCTGGCTGTGGCGACCTGGTTCGACGAGTCCCGGCTGGACGACCCCCGCGTGCTCGACACCGTAGACCTGCGCCTGCGCACCCTCGCCGAGAGCGGTGCCCGCGTGCGGCGCGAGGCCCACGAGTCGGCCGCGGCGACCGCCGAGGCCATCGCCCGGGGTCGTGACGAGGCCCGTCCGCGCGCGGTGATCGCCGCCGGGCCCGACTCGCGCCTGTTGCGCGCGGTGCTCGAGCCGTGGTGCCCGGTGCCGTTCGTGGCCTGGCCCAACCCGGGCCTGCCCGGCTGGGCGGGCTCGCTCGACCTCGTCGTCATGCTGGCGCCCGAGGGCAACGACGCCGGGTCCGCGTCGGCGGTCGCCGAGGCCGTGCGCCGCGGGGCGCAGGTCGTGGTGGCCTGCCCCGAGCGTTCGCTGGTGGGCGAGCACGCGGCGGGGCGGCACGTGACGGTGCTGCCGACCGTGACGGGCGACCAGCTCGCGACGGCCGTGGTGGTGCTCGACTACCTCGCCCAGGTGCGTCTCGGACCGAGGGCGGACGCCGAGTCCGTCGCCGCCTCGCTCGACCAGGTCGCGGAGAGCTGCTCGCCGCACCGCGACCTCGCGGTCAACCCGGCCAAGATGCTGGCCATCGCGATGGCCGACACCAACCCGCTCGTGTGGGGCGGCTCGGTCCTGGCCGCGCGGGCGGCCCGCCGGCTCGCCGAGCTGCTGCGCCGCACGAGCGGTCGGTCCGCGATCGCCGGCGACGCCGAGCACCTGCTGCCCGTCATCGAGGCCACCAAGTCCCGCGACCTGTTCGCCGACCCGTTCGCCGACGACCCCGGCGAGATCCGGCCGCTGCTGCTCGTCCTCGACGACCGCTCCGACGACCCGGCCGTGCGCCAGCAGGCCGGCGAGCTGAGGGCCGCCGCCGCGCGCCACGGCGTACGCGTGGAGTCCCTCGAGACCGACGCGGACGCCGAGGTGGCGCGCTACGCCTCACTCCTGCTCGGCGGCACCTACGCCGCCGAGTACCTCCGCATCGGCCTCGTCGACGACTGAGCCCGACCCGCGGGACGCTCGCGGCCGGGAGGTTTGAGCCGGGCGGCGCCGGGCAGGACAGGGCGGTCAGCACTTCCTCTGCCTGCAGGAGCATCCATGAACCGCACGTCCCTGTCCCTCGCCGGTGGTCTCGCCACCGCCCTGCTCCTGGTGTCGACGCCCGCCGCGCAGGCTGCCGTCGGCCCCAAGGACGCACTGGGCAAGGCCGACATCGTGAAGCTCTTCCCCGAGCTGACGGACGGCGAGTTCAAGACCGAGCGGACCAAGAAGATCGCCGTGCCGGACGGCACCTGCGGCGCCAACACGCAGAAGAAGGCCACCTCCGCGGTCAGCATCGCCGGCCTCTCCGGCGCGGGCGACCCGATCGTCGTGGCCGGCGTCGCGGAGGTGAAGTCCAGCGGCCTGGCCAAGACCTACTTCAAGGCCTTCACGTCGTACGTCAAGCAGTGCGCCAGCTACACCGATCCCGCCAGCGGCGCGACCGTCACCGTGCGGCCGACCAAGGGCTCCAAGCTCGGCCAGGAGTCCCTGTCGATCGTGCAGGAGACCGCCATCTCCACCTTCACCACCCACTCCGCGAGCGTGCTGATCCGCGACGGCAAGCGCATCGCCAGCATCGTCGTGGCCGACGACGCACCGATCGACGCCTCCACGATGAAGAAGCTCGCGAAGGTCGCCGCCAAGAACATGCGGTGACCCAGGGCTCGAGCCCTCGCCTCCGGAGCCCCGGGCCGACCGCCGTGCGCGGGTCGGCCCGGGGCTCCGCCGCGCTCAGCGGGTCCCGGCGGGTGGCTGCTGGTCGACGTCGGTCCAGACCTCGACGAGCTCGTGGAGCAGCCCGTCGCGCACGGTCGCGAAGCTGGCCACGGCGAACCCGAGGCGCTCACCCGCGTCGTCCGTCGACGTCACGCGAGCCCGCAGCGCCCCGCGGTCGCCGTCGGCGACGAGGTCCTCCACGCACATCCGCTCGAATCCGGGGTAGTCGGCGTTGAGCCGCACCCACCCGTCTCGGTCGAAGACCTCGCCCGTGTGCACGTAGCGGCAGGTGAAGTCGTCGCGCAGCAGGGCGGGCAAGCCGTCCCAGTCGTGGGCGTCGATCACCTCGGCGAGTCGGCTGAGCAGTGCGCGGGCGTCCATGGGGCGCAGTCTGGCGTGGGGGTCTGACATCGGCTGGCGCGACTCACCGCGTCACCAGCCCAGCTCGGACACGGTCCGCCGGGCGTCGATCCAAGCGTGGCGGCCCTGACCGGCATGGAGGGGCGCCGGACGGCCGGGGGCCTCGCGTCGTCGCCTCACCTCCGCGACGACGGAGGCTGGCGCTCGGATCGCGGGGATCGCGTCGGACTTGCTGATCAGCTCGCCGGTGTCGGAGGCGTGCCGGATGCGGGCCATGCTCACCAGGGCGAGATCAGCCATCGAGGGACGGAGGAACAGCCACGGGCGGCGCACGGCCCACGCCCAATAGCCGGTGAGCTCGGCCCGCGCGGCGGCTGCGACCTCGACGGCGTCCATCGGCCTCAGCAGCTCCGCGGGCGAGCGCCCGACGAGCGGCCGTCCGAGCTGGAGCAGCTCGGCGCGGGCGATCGGTGAGAGGTGCCGGCGAACCATCCGGCCGTGGGTCCACGTGGGATGACGTGCCGGCACGTCGTCGAGGACGTCCTGGAAGACATAGGCGCAGCCCAGCGCCGCCCCACGCGCCACGCCCGCGTCGAGCCGTGCGTGGATCGAGCGGATCGTCGAGACGTCGCCAGGGGCGGTCTGACGTGACGTCACCGCCACCACGTCGATGTCGCTCACCCCCGGCCGATGGTCGCCCGAGGCGAGTGATCCCGACAGCCAGACATCGGTCACCCAGCGCACCGACAACACGGCGTCGAGCAGTCCGGCCACCGCGGGGTGCTCCATGTATCCATCATGCCCAAGGGCAGGACTCTGACCCCGTTGTTCGTCTCCAACGGGGGCCGGGGCGGGGTCATGGTCGGCGGGGGCGTGGGATGCCGGGTGGGCCGGGTGGGTCCGACTCGTCGATCCGGGTGGTGCCGGTGTGGTCGCGGCGGTAGTGGTGGCCGTGGGGGCTGGTCCACTCGTACGTCCCTGGGCCGGTGGTCTGGTAGTGCCAGGCGGTGTGGGTCTTGAGGCGGTGATGCGACCGGCACAACGTCGCCAGGTTGTCGGTCTGGGTGGACCCGGGCTGCGGCCTTCCGTCTGCGGCGGCGTCGTGGTCGTAGGGGATGACGTGGTCGATGTCGCAGCCCCTAGCGGGGCGGGTGCACCACGGGAACACGCACGTGCGGTCCCTCAGGACGACCTGCTCGCGCAGCCTGTCGGGGACCTTGTAGGCGTCGGTGCGGAGCTGGGTGTTGAGGTCGATGACCGGCTTGATGGTGACCTTGGTGCGCGAGTCGGCGCACCAGTCGCGGATGTGGTCGAGCAGCACGAGCCGCTGGCGCTCCTCGAGCCGCCCGGTGGGACCGAAGACGGTGGCGTCACCGGAGAACGTCGCGTCGAAGTGGGCGTGCAGCACCACCTCCCGAGCGACCGGCAGTCCGTCAGCGGTGCGCGTGGTCGCGGTGCCCTGGTGGTGCAGGTCGAGTGCCGTCTGGGTGCGCGCGAGGTCACCGAGTGCCGCGGACCGTCTGGCGTCGAGCGGCTCGACCGAGCCGAGCGCAGCAAGCGTGGCGGCGCCGTGGGCCAGTGCCCGGTCGAGGTCGAGGGCGTCGGCCATGTCGAGCTCGGCCTCGAACCGCATCGTGCCCGCGAAGTGGACCTCCTGGTCGTGGAGGGTGGCGTGGCGGGGGTCGACGTAGAGGTAGCCGTCCTCCGGATCGGAGGCCGGGTCGGGGACGGCGAGGTCGAATCGCTTGATGGTCTCGGCGACGAGGCGGTCGAGTTGCGCCGGCCCGATGCGTCCGGCGACGGCGGCGACCTGGGCGTCCACGAACGCAGCTGCCTCGACCGTCAGCGACGGCGTCGCGTGGATCGTGGCCTCGGCGACCGCCCGGGCCCGCCACGCCGGCACCCGCCCGGCGTGGACCTGGGCCCACAGCCGGGGGAGGCGGTGGCGCAGCTCGAGGGCGTGGCCGATGAGTCTCTTCGCGGCAGTCGTCGAGATGCCGAGGACGCCGCCGAGCTCGGCGACGCAGAACTCCGCCACCAGCGGCGTCCCGGCGCCCGCGATGGGCTCCTCGTGCTCACAGCCGGGCACGGCGAAAGTCGCCGCGTGGTGGATCGACTCCGGCGGGTGGAGGTCCGCCCACTGAGCCGCCGTGACGAGCAGCCCCGCGGCTGCCCGCTCCTCCGTCGCCTTCTGCTCCCGTGCGAGCGCGAGCAGGCCAGAGGCGGTGAGGTCGTCGACCCCACCTGCCTCCGCCTTCGCCAGCAGTTCGATCATGTGTTCGATTCTACGGCGAGCCACCGACAGCGGACAGGCCTGTGGACGGTGAGTGGTCAGGAACTTCGACCCGGTTCCCGAGGCGGATCTCGCGCCTCTGTCGCCGCGTGCCGCCAAGAGGCCGGGAAGGTCCCGAGGAGCCAGGGAAGTAGGCGCTGCGGGCGGTCTTCTCGACCACGAGGTCCTGCGGACACATGCCCACGCCTGCATCCAGGCGCGTGGCCGGAGGGCCGTCGCCCCCGGACCGGGCGTATCGCTCGGCCACCTCGTGCCGCGCGTGCTCCCGCTCCTCGATGAGCCAGGCGTGGTCGGCAGTGTCGGACGGGGTCGGACGCACCGGTGTCGCCATCCGGCGAGGCTACTGTCCCGACATGGCCCACCGCTTGCACATCCTCCGCGAGATGCGCGAGCAGGACATCCCCGCGGTGGTCGCCGTCCAGGAGCCGGCGGCGGTCGCGGGGTTGTCGGAGGTGTTCCCGCAGGAGCGCCACCCGTTTCCCCGCGAGGTGATCGCGGCCCGCTGGCGGGACGAGGTGGCGGACCCCGGCATCGAGTGCTTCGTCGTCGAGGCCGGCGGGCGGGTGGCGGGGTTCGCCGCGGTCAGGGACGAGGAGGTGCTGCACTTCGGCACCGCCCTGGACACGTGGGGGAGCGGGCTGGCGACGCTCGCGCACGACGAGCTGGTCGAGCACCTCGAAGCACGTGGCGTCGAACGCCCCCACCTGCACGTCTACGCCGGCAATGCGCGCGGGCGACGCTTCTGGGAGAAGCACGGGTGGCAGCCGACGGGCGAGCCCATCCGCGGCCCCCTCCCGCCCCACGCCGAGCTCCTCACCTACACCCGGCGACCGCCGTCGGAGGCACGATGACCGGGCGTGGCCGTCAGCCCGCCAGCAGCGGCAGTCCGGCCTCGTCGAGACCCTGGCCGGTCCGGTCGAGGTAGAGGTCGAGGGCCGCCGCGCCGAAGGGCTCGCCGAGCCCGCAGCCGAGCTCGGCGTCGGGGAAGTCGCGGAGCACGTCGGGGTCCGCCAGCACCGCGTCGTACGCCGACTGCCCGTGCGCGATCACCCAGCTCCGGTAGTCGGTGCCCAGGTCGTCGCCGAGGCCGAGTCCCGGTGCGCACAGGTCGTCGGCCACGTCCGAGGCGACCGCGAGCTCGTGGTTGAGCCGGACCAACGACCGGTGGAAGCGCTCGATCCGGCCCGTGCCGTAGGAGTCGAGCAGGTGGCGCAGGGCCTCGGCCTGGGCGACGTCACCGTCCTGCGCGATGACGCAGGAGGCGTGCACGATGGTCCAGAAGTCGGCGTCCGCTGCGGTCGACGGCGAGCAGTAGGGCGGCGGACCGTCCCCCGGCACCCAGGCCTCCGCGGTGACCGGCTGGACGGGTTCGCCCGAGCAGCCCGCCGTCGCGCCGATGCACAGCGCGACCAGGCACGCCACCGCCACCGCGCGCAGACGGTCGACCGCAGACATGGGGAGGATCCTGCCAGCACTACGGCAGCCCGGGGGAGCGAACGGCGTACGCGCCGCCGATAGGCTGCATCCACTCGACGCACCACCCGTCCCACTCTCGAAGGATCACCCATGGCCGGCGGACTGTTCGCCCTGCTCGACGACGTCGCCGCCCTGGCACGGATCGCCGCTGCGAGCGTGGACGACGTCGGCGCCGCCGCGGCCCGCGCGAGCATGAAGGCCGCCGGCGTGGTCGTCGACGACACCGCGGTGACCCCGCAGTACCTCCACGGATCGCCCGCCGCGCGCGAGCTGCCGATCATCAAGAAGATCGCGATCGGCTCGCTGCGCAACAAGCTGCTGTTCATCCTGCCGGCCGCAGTGCTGCTGGGGCAGTTCCTTCCCGAGCTGCTGCCGGTCATCCTCATCTTCGGCGGTGGCTTCCTCGCCTACGAGGGCGCGCACAAGGTGTGGGAGAAGATCAGCGGCCACGAGCCGGTGGCGGCCGCTGCGGAGGACGAGCTCACCGCGACGGGCGAGCTGAGCCCCGAGCACGAGGCGAAGACGATCAGCGGCGCGATCCGCACCGACTTCATCCTCAGCGCCGAGATCATGGTGATCGCGCTCAAGGAGGTCGTCGGCTCCGACCCCGACGCGTCCATCTGGATGCGGGCGATCGTGCTGGCCGTCGTCGCCGTGCTCATCACGGTGCTGGTCTACGGCGTGGTCGCGCTGATCGTGAAGATGGACGACGTCGGCCTGCACCTCGCCGAGAAGCCGTCGAAGGGCTCCCAGCGACTCGGCCTGGCGCTCGTCTCCGCCATGCCGCGCCTGCTCACGGCGATCTCGCTCATCGGCACGCTCGCGATGTTGTGGGTCGGCGGCCACATCTTCCTGGTCAGCCTCTACGAGATCGGCGGGCACGACGGGCTGCTCGAGGGCACGACCTTCGGCGACGTGCTGCACGCGCCGTACGACCTCGTGCACCACTGGGAGGTCGCCGTCCACGACGCCGTGGGTGGCGCGTTCGGGAGCCTCCTCGGCTGGCTGCTCAACACCGTCCTGTCCGGCGTCGTCGGCCTGGTGGTCGGCGCGATCGTGCTGGCTGCCCTGCACGCCGTCGGCATCGGGGGCGGCCACGGCGCCGAGCACGACGCCGAGCACGGCACCGCGGACGGCACCGCGGACGACACCGCGGACGGCACCGCGGACGGCGCCGAGCACGGCGCCGAGCACGGCGCGAAGAGCGGCACGACGGCCCGCGACGAGCCCGGCAGGACCGCCGGTTCGACCGCCGTCGAGCCGCCCGCCGAGGATTCTCCGAATCCCTGACGCCGGTCCTACTCTCTTCTGGTCCGCGCGGGAGATCCCGAGGACGCACAGATGTGCGGCGCGAACGGCTCCACCACACCAGGAGACAACTGATGGACTTCAAGGTCGCCGACCTCACCCTCGCCGCCTACGGCCGCAAGGAGATCGAGCTCGCCGAGCACGAGATGCCCGGTCTGATGGCCATGCGCGAGCGCTACGGCAAGGACCAGCCGCTCAAGGGCGCGCGCATCGCCGGCTCGCTGCACATGACGATCCAGACGGCCGTGCTGATCGAGACCCTCGCGGCTCTCGGCGCCGACATCCGCTGGGCCACCTGCAACATCTTCTCCACCCAGGACCACGCCGCCGCCGCGGTCGTCGTCGGGCGTGACGGCACGCCCGAGGACCCGAAGGGCGTCCCCGTCTTCGCGTGGAAGGGCGAGACCCTCGCCGAGTACTGGGACGAGGCCGAGAAGGTCTTCGACTTCGCCGAGGGCGGGCCCAACATGCTCCTCGACGACGGCGGCGACATCACCATGCTGCTGCACCTCGGCGTCGAGTACGAGAAGGCGGGCGCCGTCCCGTCGCAGGACTCCACCGACAACGAGGAGTTCAAGGAGGTGCTGCGCGTCCTGGCCCGCTCGCTCGAGGCCGACCCGCAGCGCTGGACCAAGCGCGCCCCGCTCGTCAAGGGCGTCTCCGAGGAGACGACCACCGGCGTGCTGCGCCTCTACGAGCGCTTCAAGGACGGCACCCTGCTGTTCCCGGCGATCAACGTCAACGACTCGGTCACCAAGTCCAAGTTCGACAACAAGTACGGCTGCCGCCAC
Source organism: Nocardioides sp. Z35_8 (assembly GCF_059621125.1). Classification (NCBI taxonomy): domain Bacteria; kingdom Bacillati; phylum Actinomycetota; class Actinomycetes; order Propionibacteriales; family Nocardioidaceae; genus Nocardioides; species Nocardioides sp. Z35_8. The sequence goes on from NZ_JCAQIE010000001.1 coordinate 2,031,590, forward strand.
TCGCTGATCGACGGCATCAACCGAGCCACCGACGTGATGATCGGCGGCAAGGTCGCCGTCGTCTGCGGCTACGGCGACGTCGGCAAGGGCTGCGCGGAGTCGCTGCGCGGCCAGGGCGCCCGCGTCATCGTGACCGAGATCGACCCCATCTGCGCGCTGCAGGCCGCGATGGACGGCTACGAGGTGCGCCGCCTCGAGTCGGTCGTCGAGACCGCCGACATCTTCATCACCACCACCGGCAACTTCGACATCATCACCGTGGAGCACTTCCACAAGATGAAGCACCAGGCGATCGTCGGCAACATCGGTCACTTCGACAACGAGATCAACATGGCCGGCCTGGCCAGGATCCCCGGCATCGTCAAGGACGAGATCAAGCCGCAGGTCCACCAGTGGATCTTCCCCGCCGAGGACGGCAAGCCCGGCAAGAAGGTCATCGTGCTGTCCGAGGGCCGCCTGCTCAACCTGGGCAACGCCACCGGCCACCCGTCGTTCGTGATGTCCAACTCCTTCACCAACCAGGTGCTGGCCCAGATCGAGCTCTTCTCCAAGGCCGACTCCTACGAGCTGGGCGTCCACGTGCTGCCCAAGCACCTCGACGAGGAGGTCGCCCGGCTCCACCTCGACGCCCTCGGCGTCGAGCTGACCGAGCTCACCAAGGAGCAGGCCGCCTACCTCGGCGTCCCGGTCGAGGGGCCCTTCAAGTCCGACCACTACCGCTATTGAGCCGTTCCCGCTTCGCCCCGTCGGGTCATGGCGCCAGCCCTACACTGGCGCCATGACCGACGTCGCCGAGCCCGCGCGGGGCAGCGTGCTCGTCGTGGACGACGACGCGTCCCTGGCGGAGATGCTCTCCATCGTGCTGCGCCAGGAGGGCTTCGACAGCCGCATCGTGGGCCGCGGCGACCTGGCCCTCGACGCGTTCCGTGACTACCGGCCCGACCTGGTGCTGCTCGACCTGATGCTGCCCGGCAAGGACGGCATCGACGTGTGCAAGGAGATCCGCGCCGAGTCCGGCGTGCCGATCGTGATGCTCACCGCCAAGGGCGACACGGTCGACGTGGTCGTCGGCCTGGAGTCCGGCGCCGACGACTACATCGTCAAGCCGTTCAAGCCCAAGGAGCTCATCGCCCGGGTGCGCGCGCGGGTGCGTCGCAACGACGTCACGCAGGACGAGGGCCTGACCATCGGCGACGTGTCGATCGACGTCGCCGGACACTCGGTGACGCGCAACGGCGCGCCGATCAACCTGACCCCCCTCGAGTTCGACCTGCTGGTGTGCCTGGCCCGCAAGCCCTGGCAGGTCTTCACCCGCGAGGTGCTGCTGGAGCAGGTCTGGGGCTACCGGCACAGCGCCGACACCCGGCTGGTCAACGTGCACGTGCAGCGGTTGCGCTCCAAGGTCGAGCACGACCCGGAGAACCCCGAGGTCGTGCTGACGGTGCGCGGTGTCGGCTACAAGGCCGGCAAGTCCTAGGCGCCCTGCGGTGAGCATCCTCGACCGGCTCCCACCGGTGCTGCGGCGCGGGCCGGTCTTCTGGCGGCGCTCGGTGCAGGCGCGCGTCGTGGTGAGCACGGTCCTGCTGTCCGCTGCCGTGGTGGGCATCGTCGGCTGGTTCCTGATGCAGCAGACGCGCGCCGGCCTGCTCGACCACCGGGTCGATGCCGTGGTGCAGGAGGCCGAGAGCGAGACCGAGGCCGCGCGCGCGGCGCTGGCCGCCGCCCCCGGGCTCGACGTCGACGAGTCGGCGCAGCAGCAGGCCCTCGTCGAGCCCATCCAGGCGCGCGGCGCGACCCGCGGCTTCGCCGTCGTGCTGTCACCGCCCATCGGCGAGGGCCTCCGCCTGGCCGACGGCGGCGCCAAGTTCACCGAGGGGCTCGACCTCGCGAGCGTGCCCGAGACGCTGGAGGCCCGCTTCGACGAGGTGTCCCCGACGGCGTGGACCTACACCGACATCCGCACCACCCGCCCGATCCAGGGGCTGCCCAAGGGCCCGGGCATCGTGGTGGGCAGCCAGGTGCGGCTGCCGGCGGACGACAACACCTACACGCTCTACTACCTCTACCCGCTCGCCGAGCAGCAGGAGACCCTCGCCCTGGTCGGCCGCGCCATGCTCATCGCGGGCGTGCCGCTGCTCCTCCTGGTGGCCGGCCTGACGTGGCTCGTCACCCGCCAGGTGGTGACCCCGATCCGGATGGCGCGTCGTGTCGCCGAGCGCCTTGCCGCCGGCCAGCTGCAGGAGCGGCTGCGGGTCACCGGCGAGGACGACCTGGCCCGGCTGGCGACGTCGTTCAACCAGATGGCGTCCAACCTGCAGAAGCAGATCCGCCAGCTCGAGGAGCTCAGCCGGCTCCAGCGGCGCTTCGTCTCCGACGTCTCCCACGAGCTGCGCACCCCGATCACCACCGTCCGGATGGCCAGCGACGTGATCCACGACGCCCGCCCGCACCTCGACCCGGTCACCGGTCGCGCGGCGGAGCTGCTGCAGAAGGAGCTCGACCGCTTCGAGACGCTGCTCGCCGACCTGCTCGAGATCAGCCGCTTCGACGCGGGGGCGGCGGTGCTCGAGGCCGAGGACGTCGACCTCGTCGACGTCGCCCGGCGGGTGGTCGACATGACGTCCGTGCTCGCCGATCAGCGCGACACCCGCGTCGTGCTGCACGACCCCGGCGTGCCGTGCGTCGCCGAGGCCGACGTGCGCCGCGTGGAGCGCATCGTGCGCAACCTGGTCACCAACGCCATCGACCACGCGGAGAGCCGCGACGTCGACATCTACGTCGGCGCCGACGGCCAGTCGGCCGCCATCGCGGTGCGCGACCACGGGGTCGGCCTCGGCCCCGGCGAGTCGGCGATGGTCTTCAACCGCTTCTGGCGCGCCGACCCGGCGCGGGCCCGCACCAGCGGCGGCACCGGGCTCGGGCTCTCGATCTCGCTCGAGGACACCCACCTCCACGGCGGCTGGCTCCAGGCGTGGGGTCGTCCCGGCGAGGGCGCCCAGTTCCGGCTCACCCTGCCTCGGCACCTCGGCACCCAGCTGCGCCACTCGCCGCTGCCCCTCGTGCCCCTCGACGCCCGGGTGACGGCGTGAACGCCCGGCGCGCCGTGCGTACGACGGGCGCGGTGGCCGTGGCGGTCCTGCTCGCCGGGTGCGTGCGCATGCCCGTCGAGGGACCGGTCGTGGAGTCGGAGGTCACCACCGACAGCGACGACGCCCCCGGCATCTCCTACGACCCGCGCCCGCCGCAGGCCGGTGAGTCGCCCGGGGAGATCGTCGACGGGTTCTTCGAGGCGATGAAGGCGACCCCGGTGAGCCCCACCGTGGCGCGGCAGTTCCTCTCGAACGCCGCCGCCGAGGCGTGGGCGCCCGAGCAGCAGATCATGACGTACGCCGAGCTGGGTGACGCCACCGCCGGCACCTCGGTCCGGGTGCCGCTGACCGAGGTCAACCGCTACGACGTCCGTGGGTCGTGGAAGCGCACGCAGGGGGAGACCACCGTGCCGCTCCGGCTCGTCGAGGAGGGCGGCGAGTGGCGCATCGACGAGGTGCCCGACGCGCTGATCGTCCCCGACTCGTGGTTCGACGACTGGTACGAGCGCGCCTCGCTCTACTACTTCGACCCGGCGACCGAGGTGCTCGTGCCGGAGCCGGTCTTCGTCCCGCGCGGCGAGCAGTTCGCCTCCTCGCTCGTGCGCGGGCTGCTCACCGGCTCCGCGCAGGACCTGCGCGACGTCACGCGCAGCTACTTCCCGCCCGGCACCACCCACGGCCTCGTGCCGATCACCTCGGGCATCGCCGAGGTGTCGCTGTCGGGCGACCCGGACGCCGTCGACGAGCTGACCGCCCAGCGGATGCTGGCCCAGCTGGTGTGGACGCTGCGGCAGGAGCCGCGGATCAGCGCCGTGCAGCTCAGCATCGGCGGACGGGCCATCGCCGGGCCGAGCGGATCGCCGCAGGTCAGCCTCCAGTTCGGGGGCGCCTACGACCCCAACGGGGTGCCGGCCAGCACCGACCTGTTCGCCCTCGACACCGGGCGCGTGGTCAGCGGCCGGATGGACGAGCTGGTCCCGACCGCAGGACCGCTGGGGCAGGAGGAGTCCGGCTACGACCTGCGCTCCATCGGCGTCAGCCTCACCGGCTCGCGCGTCGCCGGGGTCACGGCCACCGGCACCGAGCTGGTCCTCGCCCCCACCGACGCGCCCTCCGGCGAGGTCGCGACCGTCGTGGTCGGCGCCGCCGACCTGGCGGCCCCGCACTGGGACTACCGCGACCGGATCTGGGTGCTCGACCGCGGCAACGGCCGGGCCAGGGTGATCCAGGTCGTCGACGGGGTCGCCGGCGAGGTCGTCGTGCCCGGGCTCAGCGGCCGGCGCGTCACCGACCTGGTCGTGTCCCGCGACGGCACCCGGCTGGTCGGTGTGGTCCGGGGGCGCAAGGTCGACAGGGTCGTGTCGGTCCGGCTCCGGCACGACGCCGCGGGCGCGGTCATCGGCTTCACCGAGCCGCAGACGCTCGCCCTGCCCGCCGAGGGCAGTGCCCGGATCCGCGACGTCGGCTGGCGCTCGCCCACCACGGTGTCGGTCCTGAGCGTCATCAACGACGACTACTCCGACGTGCGCACGCTCGCGGTGGACGGTGCCCCCGGCGAGATCGCCGCGGGCGGCGCGACGCTGCTGCGCGGGCCGACCCGGGTGCTCGTGTCGAGTCCTGCCGACGGTGAGGTCTACGCCCTGGCCGGCCGCGCCGTCACCAGCGTGACCCGCCCCGAGCGTGCGGTGCCCGACCTGCCGCAGGGCCTGCGCGCGCTGACCTACGTCGGCTGATCCACAGCCGCCGCGACGGGGGTTGTCGTCGTACGCCTCGGGCTGCTGGCATGGCGGCGTGCTCGACGAGGCGCTCGACCTGTTCCTCGGCAGCCGGTGCGTGGGGTGCGACCTGCCGGGCCGGATGCTGTGCCCGGCGTGCCGGGCCGGGCTGTCGCGCACCGCGGGGATCGCGTGGCCCTCGCCCGTCCCCGAGGGGCTGGTGCCGCCGTGGGTCGCGGAGTCCTACGACGGCGCCGTCCGCGCCCTGGTGGTCGGCCACAAGGACCGCGGCCAGTGGGGGCACCGACGGGTGCTCGGCGACCTGCTCGCCCGGTCCGTGGGCGCCGCCGCGGCGGGCCTCGACCCCCGCGTCCCGCTGCTGCTCGTCCCGGTCCCGTCGAGCCCCGGCGCGGGTCGCCGGCGCGGCTACGAGGCCACCGCCGCGCTCGCCCGGGCGGCCGCGTCCCGCCTGCGGGGCGAGCGTCCGGTCGAGGTCGCGCCGCTGCTCGTCTCGCGGGGTGCCGCGGACCAGGCCGGGCTCGACGCGGCGGGCCGTGCGGCCAACGTCGCGGGCTCGATGCACTGTCCCTCCCGCGCGCTGGCACGCGTGGCTCGTCGCCGTCGCGCGGCCTTCGTCGTGGTCTGCGACGACGTGGTGACCACGGGGTCGACCGCCCGCGAGGCCCAGCGGGCGCTCGAGGCGGTGGGCCTGCCACCGGTCGCCGTGGCCGCGGTGGCCGGCACCCGACGGCGTGACCGGGAGGGCCGGTCGGAAGGCCCATCGGGCGGAGGAGGGCGTGGCGGCCCGACTGGTGGCCCCACTGTTGGTTCGCGACAGGGGAGGGGCTAGCGTTTTGTCATGGAGTCCGCCCGGGTCCGTGGTTGCGTCACGGAGAGGGCTGTGCGCCGCACCGCGAGGTGGGACGCCAGGCCAGACCCGTGGCAAGCCGATGCCAGTCGCAGGCGAAACGGTCCACGTAAGTCCCCGGGCACTGCGGTGCTCCGCAGCGCGCTGCCCGAGGGACGATCACGGTGCGGCTTAGAAGTAAGTCCTGCCCCGTCTCCGGCACCAGATGTGCCGGATGCCGGGAGAAGGCCAGTAGTGACGGAGAAGTTGCGAACGTCTCAGCAGGCGGTTGTGGGGTCGAAGACCAGGTCGGCCGGGCGGGCTCCATCCCACCCCGCCGCGGCGGTGTGCCGCCGTGGCTACCTGGAAGGGTGCGGACCGTTCGCTAGTTGAGGAGGTTCACATGGAGGTTGTGGTCACGGGACGGCACTGCGAGGTGTCCGACCGGTTCCGCGAGCACGTGTCCGAGAAGCTCACCCGCCTGGAGAAGCACGACCACCGCATCATCCGCGTGCAGGTCGAGGTGGCCGTGGAGAAGAACCCCCGCCAGGCCGACCGGTCCACCAGGGTCGAGCTCACCGCCTTCTCGAAGGGCCCGGTGATCCGCGCCGAGGCAGCGGCCGAGGACAAGATGGGGGCGCTCGACCTGGCCCTCGACAAGATGCAGGCGCAGATGCGCCGTGCCGCCGACCGGCGCCGGGTCCACAAGGGACGCAACGAGCACCTGTCGGTCGGCGAGGCGCTGGCCGCGCTGCCCGAGGTGGACGACACCGACAGCGACGCCGACGCCGACACCGAGGTCGTCGAGCACAAGGTCGGGCCGATCACCGTCACCGGCGAGGGTCCGCTCGTGGTGCGCGAGAAGTCGCACACCGCGTCCCCGATGACGCTCGACCAGGCGCTCTACGAGATGGAGCTCGTCGGGCACGACTTCTACCTGTTCGTCGACAAGGAGAGCGAGCGTCCTGCGGTCGTCTACCGCCGCCGCGGCTACGACTACGGCGTCATCTCGCTCGAGCTCGACTGACGCTTCACCTGCCCCCGGTCACGCGCGCATGACATGATGCGCGCGTGACCGAGGCAACAGCAGTTGGCACCGAACCCGTCCGTGTCCTGGTGGTCGACGACCAGGAGCTGTTCCGTCGCGGCCTGATCATGCTGCTCGGCGGCGACAGCGACATCGAGGTGGTCGGCGAGGCCGCCGACGGCATCACCGCGACCGACCTGGCGATCACCACGGCGCCCGACGTGATCCTGCTCGACGTCCGCATGCCGCGCCGCACCGGCGTCGAGGCCTGCCGGGCGATCAAGGAGGCCGTGCCGGCCACCAAGATCATCATGCTGACCGTCTCCGACGAGGAGGCCGACCTCTACGAGTCGGTCAAGAACGGCGCAGCCGGCTACCTCCTCAAGGACTCCTCGATCGAGGAGGTCGCCCAGGCGGTCCGCGTGGTCAACGAGGGCCAGTCGCTGATCAGCCCGTCGATGGCCGTCAAGCTCATCGACGAGTTCAAGCAGATGTCCAAGCCCGAGCGCGAGCAGGGCCCGGCGCTGCGGCTCACCGAGCGTGAGCTCGAGGTCCTCCGGCTGGTGGCCAAGGGCCTCAACAACCGCGAGGTCGCCAAGGAGCTCTTCATCTCGGAGAACACCGTCAAGAACCACGTGCGCAACATCCTGGAGAAGCTGCAGCTGCACTCCCGCATGGAGGCGGTCATGTACGCGATGCGCGAGAAGCTGCTCGACCTGCCCTGACGAGCGGCTGAGGATGTCGGTGCCGTCTGGTTGAGTGCGCGACGTGGACCAGCTCACGAAGCTCCAGGCCCGGCGCATCGCGCTGGCCGCGCAGGGCTTCACCGATCGCCCGCACGCCACGCCGTCCATGGCGACCCTCGAGCGCACGCTCGCGCGCACCGGCGTGCTCCAGGTCGACTCGGTCAACGTGCTCCAGCGCGCGCACTTCATGCCGCTCTACTCGCGGACGGGTCCCTACGACGTCGAGCTGCTGCGTCGCGCGCAGACCCACACGGCGCGCCGGCCGCGCCGGCTCGTGGAGTACTGGGCGCACGTCCAGGCGCTGATGCCGGTCGAGTTGTGGCCGCTGATGCGCCACCGGATGGAGAAGTACCGCGGCGAGCGCGGCAAGTGGGGGTTCACCGCCGACCCGAGGCTCGAGCCGCGGGTGCTCGACGCCGTGCGCGAGCGCGGGCCGGTGACGGCGCGCGACCTCGAGGACGACCTCAGCACCGGGCCGCGCACCAGGGAGCACTGGGGCTGGAACTGGTCCGAGGCCCGCAAGGTCCTCGACTACCTCTACCTCGTGGGCGACGTCGCGGTGGCCGGTCGCAACAGCCAGTTCGAGGTGGTCTACGACCTTCCCGAGCGGGTGCTCCCCGCCGCCGTCCTCGCCGCGCCCACGCCGACCTCTCAGGAGGCGGTCACCGAGCTCGTCCGCAGGGCGGCCCGCTCCCACGGCGTGGCGAGCGCCGCGTGCCTGGCCGACTACTACCGACTGCGGCTGCAGCCCGCGCCGGGGAAGGCCAGCGCGAAGGCCGCCGTCGACGAGCTCGTGGAGTCGGGCGAGCTGGTCCCGGTCGCGGTGCAGGGCTGGAAGCGCGCGGCCTACCTCCACCGCGACGCCCGGCTGCCGCGCCGCGTCGGTGCCCGGGCCCTCCTCAGCCCCTTCGACCCCGTGGTGTGGGAGCGCAGCAGGGCCGAGGCCCTGTTCGACTTCTTCTACCGCATCGAGATCTACGTGCCGGCGGAGAAGCGGATCCACGGCTACTACGTGCTGCCGTTCCTCCTCGGTGACCGCCTGGTCGCCCGTGTCGACCTCAAGGCCGACCGGGCGTCGGGGCGCCTGCTCGTCCCGGGCGCCTTCGCCGAGGCGTCCGCCCCGCCGGAGACGGCCGACGAGCTCGCGGGCGAGCTGCGCCGGCTGGCCGGGTGGCTGGGCCTGGACGACGTGATCGTGGGGGAGCGGGGCGCGCTGTCGCGTGCATTGGGAGCGGCGTTGTCGAGGTAGGTACAGTTACCACTCGTGCCTGCCATCATCGACAAGCTCCTCCGCATCGGCGAGGGCAAGATCCTCCGTGAGCTCGAAGCCGTGTCCAAGGCCGTCAACGCCATCGAGGACGACTTCGTCTCGATGAGCGACGAGGAGCTCCGCGGGATGACCGATGAGTTCCGCGAGCGGCTCGCCAACGGGGAGACGCTCGACGACATCATGCCCGAGGCGTTCGCCACGGTCCGCGAGGCGAGCAAGCGCGTGCTCGGCATGCGTCCCTTCGACGTGCAGGTGATGGGCGCCGCGGCGCTCCACCTGGGCAACATCGCCGAGATGAAGACCGGTGAGGGCAAGACGCTCGTCGCCGTGCTGCCGTCCTACCTCAACGCCCTCGAGGGCAAGGGCGTCCACGTCGTCACGGTCAACGACTACCTCGCGAAGTTCCAGTCCGAGCAGATGGGCCGCGTCCACCACTTCCTCGGCCTCACGACCGGCGTGATCCTGCCGTCGATGCGCCCGGCCGAGCGCCGCGAGGCCTACGCCTGCGACATCACCTACGGCACCAACAACGAGCTCGGCTTCGACTACCTGCGCGACAACATGGCCGACTCGGTCGAGGAGTGCGTCCAGCGCGGGCACAACTTCGCCATCGTCGACGAGGTCGACTCGATCCTCATCGACGAGGCCCGCACCCCGCTGATCATCAGCGGCCCGACCCAGGACGAGGTCAAGTGGTACGGCGAGTTCGCCAAGGTGGCGCGGACGCTGGTGCGTGACACCGACTACGAGGTCGACGAGAAGAAGCGCACGATCTCGGTGCTCGAGCCCGGCATCACCAAGGTCGAGGACCACCTCGGCATCGACAACCTCTACGACTCGGTCAACACCCCGCTCATCTCCTTCCTCAACAACTCCATCAAGGCCAAGGAGCTGTTCCGCAAGGACAAGGAGTACGTCGTCATGGACGGCGAGGTGCTCATCGTCGACGAGCACACCGGCCGCATCCTGGCCGGGCGCCGCTACAACGACGGCCTGCACCAGGCCATCGAGGCCAAGGAGGGCGTGACCGTCCGCGAGGAGTACCAGACCCTCGCCACCATCACGCTGCAGAACTACTTCCGCCTCTACGACAAGCTCTCCGGCATGACCGGCACGGCGATGACCGAGGCCTCGGAGTTCGACAAGATCTACAAGCTCGGCGTCGTCCCGATCCCGACCAACCGCCCCATGCTGCGCGTCGACAACGTCGACCTCGTCTACCGCACCGAGGAGGCGAAGTACGACGCTGTCGCCGACGACGTCGCCCAGCGCCACGAGAAGGGCCAGCCGGTCCTCATCGGCACCGTGTCGGTGGAGAAGTCGGAGTACCTCTCCGACCTGCTCAAGAAGCGCGGCATCCCGCACACCGTCCTCAACGCCAAGCAGCACGCCGACGAGGCCAAGGTCGTCGCGCTGGCCGGCCACAAGGGCGCGGTCACCGTCGCGACCAACATGGCCGGTCGAGGCACCGACATCATGCTCGGTGGCTCGGTCGACTTCCTCGCCGACCAGGAGCTGCGCAAGCAGGGCCTCGACCCCGCCGAGGACCCCGAGGCCTACGACGCCGCGTGGCCCGAGATGGTCGAGCGGATCAAGGCCCGGGTCGCGGCCGAGCACGACGAGGTCAGGGAGCTCGGCGGTCTCTACGTCGTCGGCACCGAGCGTCACGAGTCGCGCCGCATCGACAACCAGCTGCGCGGTCGCTCGGGCCGTCAGGGCGACCCCGGGGAGTCCCGCTTCTACCTGTCGCTGCAGGACGAGATGATGCGGCTGTTCAAGTCGGAGTGGGTCGACCGGATCCTCACGGTCCTCAAGGTCCCCGACGACGTGCCGATCGACGCCAAGCGCGTCAGCAACGCCATCGCCGGCGCCCAGGCCAACATCGAGTCGCAGAACTTCGAGTCGCGCAAGAACGTCCTCAAGTACGACGACGTGATGAGCCGCCAGCGTGAGGTCATCTACGCCGAGCGCCGCCGCGTGCTCGAGGGCGCCGACCTCGGCGAGCAGATCCGCGGCTTCCTCGACGACGTGATCGCCGGCTACGTCCGCGGCGCGACCGAGGGCTACGCGGAGGAGTGGGACCTCGACGGCCTGTTCACCGCCCTGGGCCAGCTCTACCCGGTCGGCCTCACCAAGGAGGGCGTCATCAAGGCCGCGGGCGGCCCCGAGGGGCTCACCCGTGAGTCGCTGATCGAGGACCTCCAGCGCGACGTGCAGGAGGCCTACGACCGCCGCGAGGACGAGATGGGCGAGGAGGTCCAGCGCGAGCTCGAGCGCCGGGTCGTCCTCTCCGTGCTCGACCGCAAGTGGCGCGAGCACCTCTACGAGATGGACTACCTCCGCGAGGGCATCTACCTGCGCGCCTACTCCCAGCGCGACCCGCTCGTGGAGTACCAGCGCGAGGGCTTCGACATGTTCACCGCGATGATGGACGGCATCAAGGAGGAGTCGGTCGGCTTCCTGTTCAACCTCCAGGTCGAGGTCGAGGAGGAGGACGACGACGCGGCCGGCGAGCCCGCCCAGGACGAGGTGGTGGCGGCCGCTCCGCAGGCGCCGCAGGTCTCCGCCGCGACTCCCCAGATCGACTTCGCCCAGGCGCAGTCGCACGGACCGACCATCCGCGCCAAGGGCCTCGACAAGCCCAACCGCCCCAAGAACCTGTCCTACAGCGCACCGTCGGAGGACGGCGAGGCCGAGGTCCACGCCGCACCCGACGCCGAGGGCGACCCGTTCGCCGGCGTGGGCCGCAACTCGCTGTGCCCCTGCGGCTCCGGGCTGAAGTTCAAGCGCTGCCACGGCGCCCCGGGCGGCGCCAGCGGTCGCGCGACCATGGGCGGCTGACGAGCGGGATCAGCCGAGCTCGAGCGCGACGCACTGCCAGCGCTCGCGGACGACCTCGAACCGCGCGGCCACCGCGCGGGAGCGGCGGCCGTAGCGCACGTGCGCGCTCGCCTCGAGCGCGTCGCAGCGGATCAGGGCGGTGCGCACGCCGACCACGACGGGACGCGCGGGGTTGGGCGCGCGGACCCGACCCGGCGCGAGCCCGCCCGCCGCCGCCACGGTGCGGGCGCGTACGGACAGCGAGTCCACCACCTCCGGCACCGCGTGGCGCAGGAGCTGGGTGACCGGCCGGTCGCCGGCGGCGATCTCCACGGCGGCCTGCAGGCAGCGGCCGACGAACGCGTCGACCTGCTCCCGCGAGGCCCGCTCCAGGTCGACGAGGTCGCTCGCGCGGGTGCTGCGCAGCCGGGGGCGCGGGGGAGCGGTGCGCGGGGTCAGGTCGAGCGCGAGCGCCCCCTGGACGCTGGCCCTGCCCGGGGCCGGTCGCAGGACGACGACCTCGGCGTCGGCGGTGTCGGGAGTGCTCATCGTCGTTCTCCGTCCGTGTCGGTGTCTGTGCCCGTGGGGATGTCGGTGTCGGGGTGGCTGGCGGGCAGGCGGAGCGCCTGGCCGGGATGGATCAGGTCGGGGTCGTCGCCGACCACGGCGCGGTTGTGGTGCCAGATGGCGCGCCACCGGGTCTCCGTGTCGGAGCCGGGCGCGGGGTGCGCCCGCGCGATCGACCACAGGGAGTCGCCCGCCCGCACGACGTAGTCCTCCTCGCCCACCGGGCGGCCCGCGCGGGAGGTGGCCGCGGGCGCCGCGCGATGCGCGCCGGAGCGCGCGACCACGGCGGGCGTGACGGCCCGCTCGGGGAGCCGGAGCCCGGCGAGCACCTCGGCGCCGTCGCCTGCCGCGGCCTGGGCGGGAAGTGCCCCGCCGGCCACCACGGCCACGCCGCAGGCGGCGAGCACCAGACGGCGCACGGCCCCACCACCCGTCGGGACCGAGCCCCTCGCGAGCGCGGCCACCGTCACCGACGTCACCACCCACAGCCAGGCCAGCGCCGCGGCCAGCGCCGTGGCGCACGCGGCGACCACGACCTCGGCGGTGCGGTCGGCGGAGGCCGAGCCCTGCCCCGCCTCGTGCCAGGCGGCGGGCAGCGACCATGCCGCCGAGGCGGCGGCAGCGCTCGACCCCAGCCACACGGCGCCCCACCGGCCTGCACGCATCCCCCGAGACATCGCAATCCTTTCGTTTGCGTGTGTTTGATTCATTCAACGTCTGGATGTGGCTGTCGTCAACGGCTGTTCCACAGCCCCGCGCCGCCCTAGGCTGCGGTCATGTCCTGGGAGCACGAGCTGTTCGCGCTGCTCGACGACCTCGAGGGGCAGGCGGCCGCGGCGTGGGAGGCCGACCGGGAGGCCGAGCTCGCCGACCGGGTCCGCACCGAGTACGGCACGGTCACCCTCGCCAGTCGGCTGATGGCCTCGCGCGGACAGGACGTCGCGCTCGACCTGCCCCACCTCGGGCGGCTGGAGGGCAGGCTGTCCCGGGTGGCGGAGGACTGGTGCCTGCTGGGCGCGGCGGGGCAGGACTGGATCGTGCCGCTGCGCGCCGTCACCGCGGTGCGCGGCGCGAGCGGGCGCTCGGTGCCCGAGGTGGCGTGGTCGCCGGTCGACCGGCTCGGCCTGCGCGCGGCCCTGCGCCGCGTGGCCGACGCGGGTGAGCGGTGCGTGGTGCACCTCGTCGACGGCACCCGCCACGAGGCGCACGTCGAGCGCGTCGGCGCCGACTTCGTGGAGTGCCGCGACCCGGCCGGTCGGGCGGTGCTGGTCCCCTACGCAGGGCTGGTGGCCGTGCAGAGCCGAGAGGACTGAGCCCGGGTCAGGGGTCAGGTGGCCTCGACGTCGTAGGGCGGCACCTGGCCCTCGGGGAGCGAGGCCTGCCGGGCGGACCGGGCCTCCTCGCGGTCGACCTCCGCCATCGCCTCGGTGATGTGCTTGCGCACGATCGAGCGCGGGTCGAGGTCGCGCAGCTCCAGGTCGGCGTACTCGGGGCCGAGCTCGCTGCGCAGCTCGTCACGGGCGTTGGTGGCGAGCCCGCGGGCCCGGTGGAGCAGCTGGGCGGCCTGCCGCGCGAGGTCAGGCAGCTTGTCGGGACCCAGCACGATGACCGCCACGAGGGCGATCACGGCCAGCTCGAGCAGCCCGACGTCGAACATGCCCCAGAACCTACTGCCTGGCCCCGGTCAGAACTTGCTGGACGGGGTCAGCCCGAGCTGCATGCCCGCGAGACCGCGGCCGCGACCGGACAGGGTCTCGGCGACCCGGGTGAGCTCGCGCGCGGCCGGGGCGGTCGGGTCGGCCTCCACGATGGGCTTGCCGACGTCGCCGCCCTCGCGCAGCGAGATGTCGAGCGGGATCTGGGCCAGCACCGGCACGTCGTAGCCGAACCGCTCCGAGAGGGTCCGGGCGACCCGGGCGCCACCGCCGCTGCCGAAGACCTCGAGGCGGTGGTCGTCGTCGGCCGGGCAGTGCGGGCAGGGGAGGTAGCTCATGTTCTCGACGACGCCGACGACCCGCTGGTGCATCATCGAGGCCATCGTGCCGGCACGCTCGGCGACCTCGGCGGCCGCCTCCTGCGGGGTGGTGACGACGACGACCTCGGCGTTGGGCAGGTGCTGGCCGAGCGAGATGGCCACGTCGCCGGTGCCGGGCGGCAGGTCGAGGAGCAGGGCGTCGAGGTCGCCCCAGTAGACGTCGGCGAGCATCTGCACGAGCGCGCGGTCGAGCATCGGCCCACGCCAGGCCACGACCTGGTCGCGGCGCGGCTTGAGCATGCCGATCGAGATCACCGAGACCCCGGACGGCGTCGGCACCGGCATGATCAGGTCGTCGACCTGCGTCGGGCGGGCGTCGGCGATGCCGAGCATCGCCGGCACCGAGTGGCCGTAGATGTCGGCGTCGACGACGCCGACCTTGAGGCCCTGGGCCGCCATCGCCAGCGCGAGGTTGACCGTGACGGACGACTTGCCGACGCCGCCCTTGCCGCTGGCGATCGCGTAGACCTTGGTCAGCGAGCCGGGCTGGGCGAAGGGGATCTCGCGCTGGGCGCGGCCGTCGCTGAGGATCTCCTTGAGGCCGGCGCGCTGCTCGGCGCTCATCACGCCCAGGGTGAGGTCGACCGAGGCGACGCCCGGGACCTTGGTCACCGCCGCGGTGACGTCGCGGTTGATGGTGTCCTTGAGCGGGCAGCCGGCCACCGTCAGCAGCACGTGGACCGCGACCGAGCCGTCCTCGGCGACCGCGACGGAGTCGACCATCCCCAGGTCGGTGATGGGGCGCTTGATCTCCGGGTCGTTGACGGTCGCCAGGGCGTCCATCACCTGCTGCTGCGTGGGGGTGCTCATGATGCAGAAGTCTACGAGCCGCCCCGTGACCTCACGGTCCCGGCTCGTCGCCGGGTGCCCGGCGGGACAGGTCCTCGATGTCGCCCATCAGCCCGCGCAGCTCCGAGCGGAGGAAGTCGCGGGTGGCGACCTCCCCGACGGCCATGCGCAGGGACGCCACCTCGCGGGCCAGGAACTCCATGTCGGCCTGCGACTGCGCGTTGACCCGGCGGTCCTGCTCGGCGAGCACCTTGTCGCGGTTCTCCTGGCGGTTCTGGGCGAGCAGGATCAGCGGCGCGGCGTACGACGCCTGCAGGCTGAGCATCAGCGTCAGGAAGATGAACGGGAACTCGTCGAAGCGCAGGTCGGTGGGCGCGAGGGTGTTCCACGCGAGCCAGGCGGCGACGAACATCGTCATCCACAGCAGGAACTTCGCGGTGCCCATGTAGCGCGCGAACGACTCGGCGAAGACACCGAACGCGTCGGCGTCCACCGTGGGCCGGCGCACCAGCGGGCGTCGCGTCTCGCGGGGCGTGTCGAGCCGCGGGCGACGGTCTGCGCTCATCGGGCACCTCCGGCGATGGGCCCGGGCCGCGGGGCACGGTCGCGCCAGCCCTCGGGCAGCATGTGGTCGAGCAGGTCGTCGACCGTCACCGCCCCGATCAGCCGCCCCTCGTCGTCGACGACGGGCGCGGCGACCAGGTTGTAGGTGGCCAGGTGGGCGGCCACCTCGTCGAGGGAGGCGTCGGGCCGCAGCGGGTCCATCGACTCGTCCAGCGCCGCCGCGACCAGGGTCGACGGCGGCTCGCGCAGCAGCCGCTGGATGTGCGCGGCGCCGAGGAGGCGCCCGGTGGGCGTCTCGAGCGGCTGGCGGCACACGTAGACGAGCGCGGCGAGGGCCGGGGTGAGCTCGGGGTTGCGCACCTGGGCGAGGGCGTCGGCGATGGTCGCGTCGGGGGAGAGGATCACCGGCTCGGGGGTCATCATCGCGCCGGCGGTGTCGTCCTCATAGGACATCAGCCGCCGCACGTCCTCGGCCTCGTCGGGCTCCATCAGTCCCAGCAGGGTCGCCGCGATCTCGGGCCTGAGGTCGGCGATGAGGTCGGCGGCGTCGTCGGCCGACATCTCCTGGAGCACGTCGGCGGCGCGCTCGGAGTCGAGGTGCTCGAGGATCTCCACCTGGTCCTCGTCGGGCAGCTCCTCGAGCACGTCGGCGAGGCGCTCGTCGCCGAGCGCCGCCACCACGGCTGTCCGCCGCTCCGGCGGGAGGTCGTGGATCACGTTGGCCGCGTCGGCCGGTCGCATGTCGTTGAGCGCCGCGATCAGGTGGGTGGCGCCCTGGGTCGGCTCCTGCCGGGTCAGCCCGGTGACGTCGCGCCACTCCACGACATGGGTCTGCCCCCGGCGCCGGAACCCCCTGCTGGGCTCCTGCACCGCGACCCGGGAGAGCACCCAGTCGCGGTTGCGCGCCTGCTCCATCGCGACGTCGTAGACCACGCCCGTCACGCCCGACTCCTTGATGGTCACGGTGCGGTCGAGCATCTGGCCCACCACGAGGGTCTCGGTGGACCGCTGCTCGAAGCGCCGCATGTTGAGCAGCCCCGTGGTGTGCACCTGACCGCTGTCGATGGCGGTGATGCGGGTCATCGGCACGAAGATCCGGCGTCGGCCGAACACCTCGGCGACCATGCCGAGGACGCGCGGCTGGCTCGTCTCGGTGCGGAGCGCGACCACCAGGTCGCGCACCTTGGCCACCTGGTCGCCCTGCGGGTCGAAGATCGGCAGCCCGACGAGCCGGGCCACGAAGACGCGGGTCGGGGTGGTGCTCACGCCCGCCACCGTAGCGTGCCGCGTCCTCCGCGAACCGCTGTCCGCGCCGGGGGGTTGGTGTACGCTGAAGTCGCACGAGTCACTTCCGTCACATCGACCGGGGCCCGGGCCAAGCACGCGATGCGTGCGGTGAGGGGTCGCGGTCGGGTCACCTCGACGACGCCACTTCCCCGACATCTGTGAGGCCCGTTCCATGTCCGGTTTCCTGTCCGGCACGACCGCTTCCGCGCGCACCTCCTCCGCCCGAAGCCCCCGAAGCCTGCGTCGCCTCTGCGTCGGCGGGCTCGCCCTCGCGACCGCGCTGCTGGTGGCCCCGGCCGCCACCGACGGCCCCGCGACGGCCCGCGCGGCCGATCCGGCCGCGACGCCGGTGGCCGCGCGCGCGCTCGACACCGCCCAGACCACGCCGGCCACCTCGTTCCGGGTGGGCAACTTCAACGTCCTCGGCGCCGACCACACCGCTCCCGGCGGCAAGCGCAAGGGCTGGGAGTCCGGCGTGGTGCGGATGGACCGGGTGGTCGGCCTCCTGCAGGAGAACCTGCTCGACGTGGTGGGCTTCCAGGAGTTCCAGCCGCCGCAGGCGCTGCGCTTCCAGGAGCTGATGGGCACCTCGTGGCAGACCTATCCGGGCATCGACAACCCGGCCGGGCCGTCGGTGAACTCGATCGGCTGGCGCACCGACGTGTGGACCCTCCTCGAGGCCCGCACCATCCCGATCCCCTACTTCGACGGCGTGCCGAGCCGGATGCCGGCTGTGCTGCTCCAGAACATCGACACCGGGCGCCGGGTGTGGTTCTTCAACACCCACAACCCCGCCGACACCCGTGGGCCCGCCCAGGCGTGGCGCAACACCGGCTTCGCGATGGAGGTGGCGCTCGCCAATGAGCTGCGCGCCGCCTACCCCGACGCCCCCTTCATCTCCCTCGGCGACAAGAACGAGCGCGGCAGCGACTACTACTGCGCCGTGGCCCCTGGTGCGGACATGTGGTCCGCCAGCGGTGGCTACGTCGACGGCAGCACGTGCCAGCCGCCCAGCGGCGGTGCGATCGACTGGATCATGGGCACCAAGGACGTGTTCTTCAACAGCTACACCCGCGTGTGGAACGACTACGTCTCCCGCACCAGCGACCACCCGCTCTACTACGCCAATGCGGTCGTCCCCGCCTCGGCGCCCGTCGGCGTCGACCACGTCGTGGTCGTGGCCGTGCCCGGCCTGACCTCGAACGCGGTACGCGGCACGAGCGCCCCCGGGGAGGCCTCGCGGATGGCCACCAACGGCGCGTCGACCACCAATGCGCGCACGGCGACCGAGAACACCGGGCCCGACGCCAACCTGATGTCGCTGCTCAGCGGCCGACGCGTCTTCCCCAAGGCGGGCGGCCACGGCGTCGGTGCCACGAAGAAGCTGCCCTCGACGGTGCACGACTCGGCCGGGCAGTACGTCTCGAGCGTCTTCGACCTCGCGCACAACAACTCCGCGCGCACGATGTTCGCCTCGAGCCGTCAGGAGACCGGGCTCGTGCTGCGCAGTTGGAACCGCAAGACGGGCGGCAAGGACCCCTACGGCGTCGACGACGGCCCGGCGAAGATCGACCGGTTCAAGATCATGCGTGACGACTCGCGCAGCGTCGGCTGGTGGCGCGACACCATCGCGCGCAAGCCCGCCCAGCTGAGCGTGATCGAGCTGTCGGGCGTGCTCGACGCCGGTCTCGACGGCGGCTTCCGGGGCAAGGACTACGAGAAGGCGGTGCGCAAGGCCTTCCAGCGCGTGGCGAGCATCCGTCGCAGCATCGCCAAGTCGCCGACCATGGGTGGCACGACGCTGCTGGTCGTCACCGGCACCGGCGGCGCGCAGAAGGCGCGTGGCTCCTCCCGCACCTGGGCGCAGAGTTACCGCGTGCCCATGTGGGTGACCGGCCCGGGTGTCCCGGCCGGCAGCGACCTCTACGGGCTCAACCCGTCGGCCACCTCCCCCGGCAAGCAGCAGGTCGGCTACTCCGGCGCCCAGCCGATCCGGGTCGGCGACCTCACCAACCTCGTCACGCGCGCCCTCGGCGTGCCGCCGGTGCCGGGCTCGACGATGAACACCGAGCAGCGCTTCCAGGCCTTCGACCCGCTGCTGGTGCCGGGGTCCTGATCGGCGATATTTGCTCCCCGGTGGCGGCGCCCGGTTAGGGTTGGCTCTCCGAGCCGTCCACGCCCGGCGTGGAGTCTCCGCCGGGGGCAGTCGGCTCACCTCTCGCAGAAGGTGGCCGTGACCGACCCCGTGACCGACCCCGAGCCCGCGTCCGGCCGTCGCCGCGCGCGCCTCGAGCTCTGGGCGCCGGTGCTCGTGCTGGTGGTGGTCGCGGCCGTGGTGTGGGCGTCGTTCTGGTCCGACGCGGCGGTCGAGAGCGACCGTGAGTCGCGGGCCACGGCCGTCTCCGGCGCCACGGGGACCGACGACGAGGCCGACGACGAGGGCGACGACGAGGCCGCGGGCGATGGAGGCGCCGGGTCGCCCGGTGCCGAGCCCGAGCACCACGAGCCCGAGCAGCTCGAGGCGTCCGTACGCCGCTTCCGCGCCGCCCAGCGCCGGCTCGCCCAGCGGGTCTCGCGCCAGGTCGAGGTGGCCGAGAGGCGCAACCAGCCCATCGAGTTCCAGGTCGCGAGCTTCAACGTCCTCGGCGACTCCCACACCGGCCCGGGCGGCAACAAGCCGGGCTACCCCGACGGCGGTCCGCGCATGGACATGGCCATCTCCACGCTGCGCAGCAACGGCATCGACGTGGTGGGGTTCCAGGAGTTCGAGCAGAGCCAGTACGCCATGTTCACCGCGCGGGCGGGGGAGTACTCCCTCTACCCGGGCATGACGCTGGGCAACAAGTCGGTGCGGTTCAACATCGCGTGGCGCTCCGACATGTTCCGGATGGTGGATGCCCACACGCTGTCCATCCCCTACGCCGGCGGCAGCCGCATCGCCATGCCGGTCGTGCTGCTGGAGTCGACCAGCACCGGCCGGCGCGCGTGGTTCGCCAACTTCCACAACCCGGCCGACACCGCGAGGCTGGGCAGCAACGGGCGCTGGCGGGCCGAGGCCGCGGCCATCGAGGTGTCCCACCTGACCCAGCTCCACCAGGCCGAGGGGCTGCCGGTCATCGCCACCGGCGACTACAACGAGCGCGAGGCGATCTTCTGCCGCTTCGCCGCCACCGGCGTCTTCGCCGCGGCCGCGGGTGGCAGCGGGGTCGGCGGCTGCTCGCCACCGCCGCGGATGGGCGTCGACTGGATCTTCGGGTCCACGGGTGTCGCCTTCACCGACTACGCGGTGACCGACACGGGCAACGCCTCCGACCACGCGATGGTCCACTCGACGGCCACGCTCACCTCCGACGGGGTGCTCGACGTCCCCGACGACGAGGGCGGCACGGGGGAGTAGGCGCCGACGCGCCGGAGGCCCGGGGGCGCGCGCCCAGGAGCGGGCGAGGCGCTCGGCCGAGCCGTCGATATACTCACGCCCCGTGAGGTCCCTGAGCCAGCTGAGGCGTCCCGTCGCGCTGGAGGTCCTCCGGATCGACGCCGCGGGCCTGCTCGTCGGCGGCGCACGCGAGCAGCTGGTCGACGTGGCCTTCGACGGTCGGCGGATCTGGTCGTTCTGGCTGCTGCGCGACGGCGTGCCGGGCGACGACGGGATCACCCTCGCCTGGCCCAAGCCGCTGCGCCCGTTCCTCGACGGCGTCACCGAGGTGACGCTCACCGACCCCGGCACCGACACCGTGCTGTTCTCCCGCACGGTGCAGTTCGGTGAGGGCACCGACCGCATCGAGGTCGTCAACCCGGCCGGCCGGCCGTTGGCCCTCGACAAGTCGCTCAAGCTCGTCGAGACCTTCGACACCCGCGACGCCGCCCAGGTCGAGCCGCTGCTCGACGCCATCGAGGAGGTGCTCGGCGCGCTGCGCGAGGTGGGCCTCGATGCCTTCCTCGCCTACGGCACCGCACTCGGCGCCATCCGCGACGGCGGCCTGATCGGCCACGACAGCGACGCCGACCTCGGCTACGTCAGCGGCCACGACCACCCCGTCGACGTGATCCGGGAGTCGTTCCGCATCCAGCGGGCGCTCACCGACATGGGCTACCGGGTGACCCGCTACAGCGCGATCGCCCTCAAGGTCCACGTCCTCGAGAGCGACGGCCTCGACCGTGGGCTCGACGTGTTCGGCGGGTTCATGCGCGACGGGATGCTCTACCTGATGGGCGAGATCGCCGTGCCGTTCGAGCGCGAGTGGATCTACCCGCTGGGCACGGCGTCGCTGGAGGGCCGGGAGTTCCCGGTGCCCGCCCACGCCGACAAGTTCCTCACCGCCACCTACGGCCCGCACTGGCGCGTGCCCGACCCGGCCTACAAGTTCACCACGCCCGAGAGCACCATCGAGCTGTTCAACGGCTGGTTCCGGGGGATGCGCACCGGTCGTGCCGGCTGGCACGCCTACCACAAGCGCACGGCGCACCACGCCGCGTCGGTGTCGCCCGTCGCGCGCGAGGTGGCCGAGCGCCACCCCGACCTGGCGACCTACGTCGACATCGGGTGCGGTCGCGGCACCGACGTCGCCTGGTTCGCCGACCGCGGCGTCACCGCGATCGGGCTGGACTTCCAGCCCTACGCCTTCGACGAGGAGGCGCGGCGCCGCGCCGACGACGAGCGCGTGACCTTCCAGCTCTTCAACCTCCTCGAGCTGCGCCACGTGCTGGCCGTCCCCGCCTGGATCGCGCGGCTGCCCGGACCGCGGGCGGTCGGGTGCGTGCACGTGATCGAGCGGCTGGGTCGCCGCGGGCGCCTCAACATGCTGCGCGCGGCCCGGATGATGCTGGCCGGCACCGACGGCGCCCTGCACCTGCAGTTCCTCAGCGAGAAGGGGCGCGACGGCTACGCTCGCCGCACCGGTGCCCGCAAGCCCCTCGACCCCGCGGTCGTGGCCGCCGAGGTGGCCGAGTCCGGCGGGCGCATCGTGGAGGAGGTCCGCGAGCCGGTGTCGTCGGCCCCCGGGAGCTCGCAGGTGTGCCGCATGATCATCGACTGGAACGCGTGAGGTGGGAGCAGACATGTTCGGACGCAGGAACCGTTCCGTCACCGGGGACACCCGCGACCTCGAGAGGCGCGTCGCGGCGCTGGAGGAGGCCGTGCAGGACAACCGCGCGCTCAACGTGCGCGTCGCCGAGCTCACCGACGTCGTGACCGAGCTGCTGCTGCCGGTCGCGGCGCGCGACGAGGAGAGGCTGGCGGAGCTGCTCGAGAAGTATCGAGGGGACTTCTCTTGAGCCCTGGCCCGCGCGAGCGCCGCGGCGGACCGCGTCGGGTCTTCCTCCACATCGGACTGCCCAAGACGGGCACGACCTACCTCCAGCAGGTGGTCTGGGGCAACCGCGACCGCCTGCTCGCCGACGGCGTGCTGCTGCCCGGCTTCGGGCACCGCGAGCACCTGTGGGCGGCCCTCGACCTGCAGGAGCGGCCCAGGCTGGCCAAGCGGCACCCGGACGCTCCGGGCACCTGGCGCCGGCTGGTCGACGAGGCCGCCGCGCACCCCGGCGACGTGCTGATCACCCACGAGTTCCTCTGCGGCGCCAGCGCCGAGCAGGCCGCCCGCGCGGTCGCGGACTTCCCGGGGGCCGAGGTGCACCTCGTCGTCACCGCGCGCGACGCCGCGAGCGTCGTCTCCGCCGGGTGGCAGGAGTCGGTGAAGAACGGCGGCACCGTCGGCCTCGACGCGGTGATGGCCGGCCGGGCCGCGGGCGGTCCGGAGTTCAGCATGCGCACCTGGGACCTCGCCGGGGTGCTCGAGCGCTGGACCGCCGAGCTGCCGAGCGAGCGGGTGCACGTCCTGGTGATGCCCGGGGCGGGGCAGCCGCGCGACCTGCACTGGCGTCACTTCGCCGACGTGCTCGGCATCGACCCCGACGACTACCCGGCACCCGCCGAGGCGGTCAACCCCGCCCTGGGCATCGTGCAGATCGAGACCCTCCGGCTGGTCAACGAGCACCTGCCCCGCTACTCCGCGCACGAGCGCGGCGTGTGGATCCGCGGCTACCTCGCCGAGGACCTGCTGGCCCGCCAGCCCCGCGAGCGCGGGGGCATGCCGGCACACCACCGGGCGCGGTTCGCCGAGCTCGACCGCGCCGCCGCCGCCCTGATCGCCGAGCGGGGATTCCACGTGCTGGGCGAGCTCTCCGCCCTGACGGCCGAGCCGACGGGTCCACCGGGACGAGAGCCCGACACGGTCACCGCCGAGGAGCTTCTGGAATCTGCCTCACGCCTCGTCGCTGATATCGTGGCCGACGTCCGCGCGAGCACAGGTGATGTGCCGCCACGTCGGGGGAACCCCTGATCCGGGCGCCACGGGGCGCCATCCGGTGCCACGTAGGAGTCGTTGTGCGTTCCAAGTCCGTTGCCCTGCTCGCCGCCTGTGGGCTGGTGGCCGCCCTGGTGGCGCCCACGTCCGGAGCGGCGTCCGCCGGTCCCGCGCCCGCCGGCCAGGTCGGCCAGGTCGCTCCGTCGGCCGCGCCCGCCGCGCGCAAGCCCGGCAAGCCCAACAAGAAGTGGAAGGTCCCCACCGGGGCCAAGTTCAACAACCCGATGGTCGAGAAGGACCGCTACGTCATCGAGCGCCACATCCTGCGCGCGATCCGCAACACGCCGCGCGGGGAGAAGATCGTCATCTCCGCCTACTCCCTCGACCGGCAGGTGTTCGCCGACGAGCTCATCCGCGCCCACCGCCGCGGCGTGAAGGTGCAGGTGCTGCTCAACGACCACCTCGTGCCCAACGCGCAGGTGCGCATCCAGCGGGTGCTCGGTCACAAGACCAAGAAGTCGAGCTTCCTCAAGCGCTGCAAGTCGGGCTGCCGCGCCGACGACAACGAGTACAACAACCTGCACAGCAAGTTCTACCTGTTCAGCCGCACCGGCAAGAACCGCAACGTCGTGATGCTCGGCTCGCAGAACATGACGATGAACGCCGTGCGCTGGCAGTGGAACGACCTGTGGACCACGGTCGGCAAGAAGACCCTCTACGACCAGTTCATCCGACTGTTCAACGACATGCGCCCCGACTGGGACAAGCGCCGTGCCTCCTACGCGTTCTGCGAGGCCGGCACGACGTGCCCCTCCGGCGACCAGCACAAGTACTTCAACATCGTCTTCCCCCGCCACACCACGCCCAACAAGGACGTCATCCTCGACATCCTCAACAACATCCAGTGCGTCTACACCGACGCGGCCGGGACGCAGCGGCGCACCCAGCTCGCGCTGTCGATGCACACCATGCGCGGTGGCCGCGGCAACTACATCGCCGATCGGCTGCGCCAGCTCTACGCCGACGGGTGCAACCTGCGGGTCAACTACGGGCTGATGGGCTTCCACACCAAGCAGCACATCGGCGCCCCGACCGCCCGCGGCCGCGTGCCGCTGCGCTCGACCGGGTTCAACCTCAGGGACGACGTGCCGACCGGCGACCCCGAGATCGACAACATGCCCGAGGCCATCGAGCGCTACACCCACCACAAGTACTTCGTGCTGCGCGGGTCCTACAAGGGCAACATCGACAGCCACATGGTGTGGACCGGGTCGACCAACTGGTCGAGCCTGGGCACGCCCCAGGACGAGATCCTCTTCAGCATGCACGGGCGCGGGATGGTGCGCGACTACATGAAGAACTTCAACCTGATGTGGAAGAAGCCCTTCAGCCGCGACGCGTACACCACGACCTACTCGTCGTGGAAGACCGTCGACGGCCGTCGGGTCGGGGTCGGGCCGATGGTGACGGTCGAGCCCGACGGGCTGAGCGCCGGCGGCCCCACCTGGGAGAACGACTGACCGAGGTGCCTCAGCCCTCCTGCGCGCCCGCCTCGTCGGCCGGCAGGAGGGACTCCGCGAGCCCGCGGACGGTCTCGAGGTCGGGGCCCTGCAGCACCACGGTGCTGCCCTTGAGGTCGTGCGCGAGGACGGTGGCGCCGGCGTGGTCCCATGCCGACCAGGTGCCGGTGCCCCAGTCGGACAGGTCGACGTCGTCGGCCGCGGTGAGGTCGGGCTGGTCGCCGAGCACCTCGGCGCTGGTGCCCGGGAGCTGGTCGAGGACGACCTCGCCGGCCGGCGCCGTGAACTCCAGGCGCCACCACTGCGGGTCGGGCTGGTAGCCGCCGCCGACGGCGGTCCAGCCGTCGGGCAGGGTCGAGGGCACCATCGTGATCAGCCCGTCGGCGGTCGCGCGGAGCGCGGCCTTCTTGTAGCGCGGCGACACTGCCGGCTCGGTGCCGAAGTCGATCGGCTCGACCGGGGTCACGCTCTCGGTGGGGGAGGCGGACGACGTCTCCGACGAGGGGTCGACGCCGGTGTCAGGGGTCGAGGCGTCGTCGCCGCACGCGCCGGCGAGCAGGACGAGGGAGGCTCCCAGGGCTGGTCCGATCACACGGATGGGTCGCATGCGCGCCAGTCTCTCACGGGCGTCCGGGGCCGGGTCCCGTGTGACGACTGTCTCGGCGCCGGACCCTGCCCCCGGCCGTCGCCGGCGACCTAGACTCCGTGCGATCCAGCCGCGAGCGTCCAGGAGCCATCACATGCCCCGCCTCTGCCAGACCGACGGCCTCTCCGAGGACCAGAGCGAGATCCTCAAGGCGGTGCGGCAGTTCGTCGACGAGCAGATCATCCCGGTCGCGCAGGAGCTCGAGCACGCCGACGAGTACCCGACCGAGATCATCGAGGGGCTCAAGGAGCT
Source organism: Nocardioides sp. Z35_8 (assembly GCF_059621125.1). Lineage (NCBI taxonomy): Bacteria > Bacillati > Actinomycetota > Actinomycetes > Propionibacteriales > Nocardioidaceae > Nocardioides > Nocardioides sp. Z35_8. The sequence continues at coordinate 2,057,066 of NZ_JCAQIE010000001.1, forward strand.
CGGCGTCTTCGGCCTGACGATCCCCGAGGAGTTCGGCGGGCTGGGGGAGTCGCTGCTGACCTACGCGCTGGTGGTCGAGGAGATCGCGCGGGGCTGGATGAGTGTCTCCGGCGTGATCAACACCCACTTCATCGTCGCCTACATGCTGGTCCAGCACGGCACGGAGGAGCAGAAGCAGAAGTACCTGCCGCGGATGGCGACCGGCGAGGTGCGCGGGGCGTTCTCGATGTCCGAGCCGGGCCTCGGCTCCGACGTGTCCGCGGTGTCCACCAAGGCCACGAGGGCCGACGACGGCAGCTACTCGATCACGGGTCAGAAGATGTGGCTGACCAACGGGGCGACGTCGACGCTGGTGGCGGTGCTGACGAAGACCGACGAGGGTGCCGAGAGCGTCTACAAGAACATGACGACCTTCCTGGTGGAGAAGGCGGCCGGGTTCGGCGAGACCGCCCAGGGCGTCACGGTGCCGGGCAAGATCGAGAAGATGGGCTACAAGGGCGTCGAGACGACCGAGCTGATCTTCGAGGGCCACCGCATCGGCGCGGACCAGGTCCTCGGCGGGGAGCCCGGCAGGGGGTTCTTCCAGATGATGGACGGCGTCGAGGTGGGCCGGGTCAACGTCGCCGCCCGTGCGTGCGGGCTGGCGTGGCGCGGCTTCGAGCTCGCCATCGCCTACGCCCAGCAGCGCAAGACCTTCGGCAAGCCGATCGCCGAGCACCAGGCGGTGCTGTTCCGTCTCGCGGAGATGGCCACCAAGGTCGAGGTCGCGCACACGATGATGGTCAAGGCCGCACGCCTCAAGGACACCGGCCAGCGCATGGACGTCGAGGCCGGCATGGCCAAGATGGTCGCCAGCGAGTACGCCAACGAGGTCGTGGAGGACTCCTTCCGCATCCACGGCGGCTACGGCTACTCCAAGGAGTACGAGATCGAGCGGCTGATGCGCGAGGTGAAGTTCATGCTCATCGGCGAGGGCACCTCCGACATCCAGAAGATGATCATCGGTCGCAGCCTGCTCAAGGACTACAAGCTGGGCTGAGCCCCGCCGCGGGCGACGGAGGCGCGGCCGCGTCAGCCGGCGGTCTCCGCAGCGGCGTCGGCCGCGGCCAGCGCCTCGCTGGCGGCCTCGACGACGTCGGGGGACAGCACGTGCTCGATCGCCAGCGCCGAGGCGCCGAGCACGCCCGCCTCGCCGCCGGCTCGTGAGGTGACGATGCGCAGGTGCTCGGTCGCCAGCGGCAGGGACCGGTGGTAGACCGACTCGCGGATCCCGGCGAGCAGGTGCTCGCCCGCCCCCGCCACCTGGCCGCCGATGACGACGACCGAGGGGTTGATCAGGTTGACCATGGTGGCCACGACCTCGCCGATGTCGCGCCCGGCCTGACGTACGACGCCCATCGCGACCCGGCTGCCCGAGCGGACCAGCTCGACCACGTCGCCGCCGTCCTCCGCGGCCTCACCCTGCGCGCGGACCGCGGCCGCCAGCGCCGGGCCCGCCGCGACGGCCTCGAGGCACCCCGAGTTGCCGCAGCGGCACATCACGTCGTCGGCGCCCGGGACCCGGACGTGGCCCAGGTCGCCGGCCGTGCCCTGGGCGCCGCGCTGGAGCACGCCGCCGGAGACGATGCCGGCACCGATGCCCGTGGCGACCTTGATGAGCACCAGGTCGTCGACGTCGCGCAGGTGCTGGCGTCGTTCGCCGAGCGCCATGATGTTGACGTCGTTGTCGACGAGCACCGGCACGGCGTACTGCTCCTGGAGGTAGGCCGGCACGTCGAAGCGGTCCCAGCCCGGCATGATCGGCGGGTTGATCGGGCGCCCGGTGTCGTGCTCGACCGGCCCCGGGAGACCGATGCCGATGGCCGCGAGGTCGTCGATCGGCCGGTCGCTGGCCGCGAGGAGGTCGCGGACCGACTCCACGACCCAGGACAGCACGGCCTCGGGACCGTCGCCGACCGCGATGCGGGCGTCGACCTCGCCGAGGATCGAGCCGTTGAGGTCGGTCAGCGCCGCGGTCGCGTGGGTGGCGCCGAGGTCGACGCCGACGACGAGCTTGGCGGTGGGGTTGAGCGCGAACAGCGCCGGGGGGCGCCCGCCGGTCGACCGGGCGCCGCCGAAGGGCGCCACCAGGCCCAGCCGCATGAGGGTGTCGATCCGGGCCGTGATCGTCGAGCGGGCCAGCCCGGTCGCCTCGGCCAGCTGGGCACGGGTCCAGGGCCTTCCGTCTCGCAGCAGGTCGAAGAGCTCGCCGGTTCGCACGATGCGGAGTCAAGCACATGCGCGACTTTGCACGCGTAACCAGACACTTTTGTCACGTTCTCGACAGAAGCCCGTGACGCGTGCCACAGTGTGGCCCGTGCCTGCGAACGTGCCCGTGAACACCCCCGCGAACGCCCTTGCGAACACCCCCTCCGACACCGCCCTGGCGGCCGCCGGGATGACGAAGAGCTTCTTCGGCAACACCGTGCTCGACCGCGTCGACCTGACCCTGCTCGCCGGTGAGGTCCACGGCCTCGTCGGCGAGAACGGAGCCGGTAAGTCCACACTCATGAAGATGCTCGCCGGGGTCCACACCCCCGACAGCGGCACGATCGTCGTCGGCGGCGAGCAGGTCTCGTTCAGCCACCCCGTGCAGGCCCAGCGGGCCGGTGTGTCCACGGTGTTCCAGGAGTTCAACCTCCTGCTCGAGCGCACCATCGCCGAGAACATCTGGCTCGGCCGGGAGCCCCGGCGCCTGGGCCGCCTCGGCCCGGTCGACACCGCGCGCATGCGCCGCGACACCGAGGAGCTGCTCGAGGGCCTCGGCGTGTCCGGCCTCCGGGCCGGCACGCTGGTGCGGAGCCTGTCGGTGGCCGAGCAGCAGATCGTCGAGATCGCCAAGGCTGTCAGCTTCGACGCCAAGGTGATCCAGATGGACGAGCCCACGGCCGCCCTCGCCGACCACGAGGTCGAGCTCCTCTACTCGATCATCCGACGCCTCGCCGACCGTGGCGTCGCCATCCTCTACGTCTCCCACCGCCTCAAGGAGGTCTTCGACCTCTGCTCGACGATCACCATCCTCAAGGACGGCCGGCAGGTCGCGACCCGGCCGGCCGCCGAGCTCAGCGAGGCCGAGCTCGTGCGCCTGATGGTGGGTCGACCGCTCACCACCTACTTCCCTGACAAGCCGGCGGACGTCACCGCGGGCGACGTCCGACTCGCGCTGTCCGGCGTCGGCAACGGCTACGTCGACGACGTCTCCCTCGAGGTCCGCGCGGGCGAGATCGTCGGGATCGCCGGCCTCCAGGGCTCCGGTCGCACCGAGCTCCTCGAGACCGTCTTCGGCGTGCACCCCGTCGCGCGCGGGACCATCGCCCTCGACGGCGCCCCGCTCGAGGTGGCCAGCCCCCGCCAGGGCGTACGCGCCCGGCTCGCGTTCATCACCGAGGACCGCAAGGCCAAGGGCCTCGCGCTCAACCAGTCGATCCTCGACAACGCCCTCGGCGTCGTGCGGGCCGTCTTCCCGCGGCGCACCGGCGCTGCCCGCCGTGACATGCCCGGCGTGCTGTCCAACCTGGACGTCGCCGCCCACAGCCTGGGCCAGGAGGTCCAGTTCCTCTCCGGCGGCAACCAGCAGAAGGTGGTGCTGGCCCGGTGGCTCAGCATCGACCCGCTCGTGGTGCTGATGGACGAGCCGACCCGCGGCATCGACGTCGGGGCCAAGCACCGCGTCTACGAGCTGATGCGCGAGCTGACGCGTCAGGGCGTCGCCGTGCTGATGGTCTCCAGCGAGCTTCCCGAGGTGATCGGCATGTCCGACCGGATCCTCGTGATGCGCGACGGCACCCTCGCCGGCTCGCTCCCGTCGGGGGCGAGCGAGGAGGCCGTGCTGGCGATGGCCACCGGGGCCGCGAGCGAGGAGGCCGCATGAGCGCCACCACCGACCGGACGCCGGACCCGGCCCGGATACCCGCCTCCGCGCCGGGCCGGGAGCCCCGCGACCCGGCACGCCGCAGTCGTGCGGCGCGCCCGCGCGGCGCGCGCCGGCTCGACTCGACCGCTCTCATCTATCTGGTGCTGCTCGTCGTCGTCGTCGCGTCGGCGCTGCTGACCGCGGTCGAGGGCCGCAACTTCTTCAGCCAGGGCAACACCTGGGCCGTGCTGACGGCGATGAGCGTGCTGGGCCTGATCGCGATCGGCCAGACCCTGGTGATCCTCGTGGGCAGCCTCGACCTGTCGGTGCCCTACGTCGTCAGCCTGGCCACCGTCATCGCTGCCGGCGGGATGAAGGGCCTGGACGGCAACCTGTGGCCCGCGATCTTCAACACCCTCGTCCTGTGCGCGCTGGTCGGGCTGGTCATGGGCGTGGTGGTGAGCGTCTTCGACGTGCACGGGTTCATCGCCAGCCTGGGCGTGGGCCTCATCGTCAGCGGCTACCTCGCCACCAACTACCAGGGCAGCCACGGCGACGCCTCGCCCGCGCTCGAGCTGCTCGGCCGCAGCGGCATCGCGGCCGTGGTCCCGACGGCGTTCATCCTGCTGCTGGTGGCCGCGCTGCTGGTCACGCTGATGCTGCGCTACACCCGTCTGGGCCATCACCTCTACGCCATCGGCGGCAACCGCGACGTGGCCCGCATGTCGGGTGTCCGCACGACGATGCCCGTGGTCGCCGCGCATGTCCTCTGCTCGCTCCTCGCCGGCGTGGCGGGCCTGCTGCTGCTCTCGCGCACGGGGGTCGGCCTGCCCACCATCGGCTCGCAGGGGCGCTACGACCTGCTGTCCATCGCGGCCGTCGTGCTCGGCGGCACCCTGCTGGCCGGCGGCAAGGGGAGCGTGGTCGGCACCATCGGCGGCGTCGCGATCTTCGCCGTGCTCGACAACGTCATGGGCGTCATGCAGGTCAACCCGTTCCTCAAGGACTTCGTGCGCGGCCTGGTCATCGTGCTCGCCGTCGCGGTCTACGCCCGCCGCAGCGTCGTACGCCGGCCACCCCGCTTCGGCCCCGATCGGCCCACGCTGCCCGCCCCCGGCTCCACGACCGGATCCACGACGAAGGAGGAGACCGCATGAGCACCGCGACCTCCGGCTCCCCGGCCGCCACGGCCGCCGGCCGCACCCTGCCGCTCACGGAGGGCTCCCTGCCGCAGCGGATCCTGCGCGGTGCGCTGACCCCGGGCGGGGCGGTGTTCATCCTGCTCGCCCTGCTCCTCATCGCCGTCGTGTGGGTCAACCCGTCCTTCGGGGAGCCGCCGCAGCTCATCCGCTTCATCGGCCGCACCGCACCGATCGCGATCGCCGCGATGGGGCAGTACTACGTGATCGTCTCCGGTGAGTTCGACCTCTCCATGGGCGCGGTCATCGCGACGCAGGTCGTCATCGCCGGCAACTACATCGGCGACGACGAGGGACGCGTGCTGCCGGCCATCGGCCTGATGCTGCTCATCGGGGTGGTCGTCGGCCTGGTCAACGGGCTGGGCACCACGATCCTGCAGGTGCCGAGCTTCATCGTCACGCTCGGCACGATGCTCGCCCTCGGCGGTCTGGTGCGCTACCTGACCGGGGGCGCCGCCACCGGCAACCCGGTCGACGCCTTCCGCGAGATCGGCCGCGGCGGCGTCCAGGACGTGCCCGTCCTCGACGTGGTGCCCTACTCGGTCATCATCCTCGTCGCCGTCGCGGCGGCCGGCGTCTGGCTGATGCGCTCGCCGTTCGGCCGCACGCTGGTCGCGACCGGCGACAACCCCGACGCCGCCGGCATCGCCGGCGCGAAGGTGTGGTGGGTCAAGACGCGGGCGTTCATCCTGTCCGCGCTCTCGGCCACCGTCGCCGGCATCCTGCTGGTCGGCTACGCCGGCGTGCACCCCTCGGTCGGCGCCGGCTACGAGTTCCAGGCGATCACGGCCGTGGTGCTCGGCGGGGTCGTGCTCGGCGGCGGGCGGGGCTGGCTCCTCTCCGCCGCGGCCGGGGCGTTCGCCCTCGAGCTGCTCTTCTCGTTCCTCAACTTCCAGGAGGTCGAGTCGACCTGGAGGAACTCCGTCCAGGGCCTGATCATCATCCTCGCCGTCGCCCTGGCGGCCCGCGCCTGGTCGCTGGGTCGGCGTCCCTCGTCTCGCCCCGCAGCACCCGCACCACCCCCCACCACTGCCCGACCGGGCACCGAACCAGGAGACAACTGATGCGCCACACGATCCACCGCGCGCCGATGGCAGTGGCCTCGGCCCTGCTGCTCGGGGTGTTCGCCACCTCGTGCAGCACCGAGGACCCGACGGACTCCACCGCCGGCACCGACGAGAGCTCGGAGACGTCCGAGTCCCCGGACGCCTCCGAGGAGAGCCCCGCCGAGGAGCAGGAATGGTTCGACCAGGAGGTCTACGACACCCAGTTCGACCAACGTTCGGCGACCTTCGAGGGCGACCCCGAGACGCCCTACCTGCAGTACATCGACGGCGAGATGACCGACACGGCCGACTACAAGGCCAAGGGCGCCCAGAAGGCCTGCTTCGCCAACGCCTCCATCTCCAACCCGTGGCGCCAGACCGGCTGGATCACCATGAACCAGCAGCTCAGGGCCCTGCAGGACGAGGGCGTGATCTCCGAGATGGAGACGCGCGACGCCGGTGACGACGACAACACCCAGATCGCCGACATCGACTACTTCATCTCCGAGGGCGACTGCGACGCCTTCATCATCTCGCCCAACTCCACCGCCGCGATGACCGACGCGGTCGAGCGCGCGTGCGAGACCGGCAAGCCCGTCGTCGTCTTCGACCGCGGCGTGCAGACCGACTGCGCCACCACCTTCATCCACCCGATCGGTGGCTTCGCGTGGGGCATCGACACCGCCGAGTTCCTCATCGACAACCTCGAGGAGGGCGACAAGGTCGTCGCGCTGCGCATCCTGCCCGGCGTCGACGTGCTCGAGCAGCGCTGGGCCGCGGCGGAGAAGCTCTTCGAGGAGAACGGCATCGAGGCGGTCGACTACTTCACCGGAGCCGACCCGACCGAGATCAAGAAGATCATCACCGACGAGCTCGGCAAGGGCGAGGTCCAGGGTGTCTGGATGGACGCCGGCGACGGCGCCGTCGCGGCGATCGAGGCCTTCGAGGACTTCGGTGCCGACTACCCGGTGATGACCGGTGAGGACGAGATGAGCTTCCTGCGCAAGTGGGAGGACACCGGGCTGACCGGCCTGGCGCCCGTCTACTCCAACTTCCAGTGGCGCACCCCGCTCCTCGCGCTGCAGAAGATCTTCGCCGGCGAGGAGGTCCCCCGGGAGTGGGTGCTCCCGCAGGCCCCGATCACCGAGGACGAGCGCGGCGACTACCTCGAGGCCAACGACGGCATGCCCGACGGCCACTACGCCAAGTTCGGCGGCGAGGACCTCGTCGGCTACCCCGACGTCTGGCAGGAGCGCCAGATCCCCTGATCAGGCGATGATCGACTGATGCACCCGTCGGTGGGCCGGGCCGCCCGGCCCACCGACGTCCGTCCCCTCCACCCCGCTGCCCAGCATCCGGAAGGACCTCCATGCGAGAGATCGGCGTCAACACGTGGGTCTGGACCTCACCCCTGACCGACGCGGACGTGGCCGGACTGCTGCGGCACGTCGCCACGATGGGCTTCGACGCCGTCGAGCTGCCCCTCGAGAACACCGGCGACCTCACCGTCCCGGTCGTGGCCGAGGTGCTCGCCGAGACCGGCCTGACGCCGTGCGTCGTGGGGGCGATGGCACCGGGGCGCGACCTCGTCGACGCCGCGTGCGTCGCCGACACCCAGGACTACCTGCGGGCCTGCATCGACTTCGCGGCCGGCATCGGCGCGCGGACGGTCTGCGGCCCGTTCTACGCCGCCACCGGCCGCGTGTGGCGCATGGACGCCGACGCGCGGCGGGCGGCGTACGACGACGTCCGCCGGCACCTCGCACCCGTGGTCGACCACGCGGCCGAGCGTGGCGTGCGCCTGGGCATCGAGCCGCTCAACCGCTACGAGACCTCCCTGGTCAACACCGTCGACCAGGCGCTGGACGCGATCGGGCCGCTGCTCGGCGACGGCCTCGGACTCGCGCTCGACAGCTACCACCTCAACATCGAGGAGCGCTCGAGCGCGGGCGCGATCCGGGCCGCCGGCCCCCACCTGGCGCACGTCCAGGTCTGCGGCAGCGACCGCGGCGCGCCGGGAGGCGACCAGACCGACTGGCGGGCGTTCGTGTGCGGCCTCGACGACGTGGGCTATGACGGCCCGCTCGTCATCGAGAGCTTCACGGCCGACAACGCCTCCATCGCCACGGCCGCCTCCATCTGGCGTCCGCTGGCACCCACCCAGGACGAGCTCGCCCGAGACGGCTTGTCGTTCCTCCGGTCGCTCGCCTGAGCGACCGCCACCTCACGGCAGGAGAAGCACGTGACCAGCACCCCCAGCGCATCGGGCGCCGCCGGGTCCCCGGGAGTCGCCGTCATCGGCTACGCGTTCATGGGCAAGGCCCACTCCCACGCCTGGCGCAACGTCGCCTCGCTCCGACCCGGCGCCCCCGGCGTGCGCCAGCAGGTCCTGGTCGGTCGCGACCCGGAGGCGGTGGCGATGGCGGCCAGGCAGTACGGCTGGGCCGAGTCGGCCACCGACTGGCGCGCGGTGATCGAGCGCGACGACGTCGACATCGTGGACGTCTGCGTCCCCGGCCACCTGCACGCCGAGGTCGCGATCGCCGCGCTGGAGGCCGGCAAGCACGTCATCGCCGAGAAGCCGCTCGCCAACACCCTGGGCGAGGCGGAGAAGATGGTCGCCACCGCCCGAGCCGCCCGCGAGCACGGGGTGCACTCGATGGTCGGCTTCAACTACCGGCGCGTCCCGGCGCTGGTGCTCGCGCGGCGGCACATCGCCGAGGGCCGGCTCGGCGACGTGCGCCAGGTGCGCGTGTCCTACCTGCAGGACTGGCTGGCAGACGACGCCGCGCCCATGACCTGGCGGCTGCGCCGCGAGCTCGCCGGGTCGGGCGCCCTCGGCGACCTCGGCTCGCACGCCGTGGACCAGGTGCGGTTCCTGCTCGGCCAGGAGGTCACGGCGGTCAATGCGCTGACCCACACGTTCGTGCGCGAGCGCCAGGGCGTCGACGGTCCCGAGGAGGTGAGCGTCGACGACGCCGCGTGGGGCACCCTGCGCACCGACGGCGGCGCCGTGGTCAGCCTCGAGGTCACCCGCATGGCCACCGCCCGCAAGAACGCGCTCGGGATCGAGGTCTACGGCAGCAACGGCGCCCTGCGCTTCGACCTCGAGTCGCTCAACCACCTCGACCTCTGCCTCGACGGCTCGGAGGGCTTCCGCCGCGTCCTGGTGACCGACCAGGACGACCCCTACATCGACGGCTGGTGGCCGCCCGGCCACGTGCTCGGCTGGGACGCGACGTTCACCAACCAGGCGGCGGACCTCCTCGCCGCCCTCGCGGCCGGTGAGGAGCCCACCCCGTCGTTCGAGGACGGCCTGGCCGTGCAGCGCGTGCTCGCCGCGATCGAGGAGAGCGCGGCGCGGGGCGGGAGCTGCGTCGACGTCGACGCGTGACGGATCCCACGTGAGCGCGGCCGCCGGGGGCGCCACGGCTGCGGCACGATGTCCGGCATGGGCACGCAGGTCAAGACCAACCCCGGCCGCTTCTTCGAGGACTTCACCGTCGGGCAGGTGATCGAGCACGCCACCCCGCGCACCGTCACCGAGGGCGACCGGGCGCTCTACGGCGCGATCTACCCGACCCGCTTCGCGGTCCCCTCGTCCGCGGAGTTCGCCGCGTCGGTCGGGCTGGCGCCCCACCCGGTCGAGGAGCTCGTGGCCTTCCACATCGCCTTCGGCAAGACGGTGCCCGACGTGTCGCTCAACGCCGTCGCCAACCTGGGCTACGCGGAGTGCCGCTTCCACCTGCCCGTCGTGCCGGGCGACACGCTGCGCACCCGCTCGGAGGTGATCGGCCTCAAGCAGAACTCCAACGGGCGGACCGGCGTGGTGTGGGTGCGCTCGACCGCGACCAACCAGCGCGGCGAGGTCGTCGTCGACTGGGCCCGCTGGGTGATGGTGCACAAGCGCTCGGCGGACTCCCCGGCCCCGGAGACCGTGGTGCCGGCGCTGGCCGGCGCGGTCGATGCCGGCGACCTCGTGGTGCCCGCCGGCCTGGATCTCTCGTCGTACGACGTGGTGGCTGCGGGCGAGCCGCACCGGCTCGGCGACTACGAGGTGGGCGAGCGCATCGACCACGTCGACGGCGTGACGCTCACCGACGCGGAGCACATGATGGCCACCCGGCTGTGGCAGAACACCGCCAAGGTGCACTTCAGCACCGAGGCACGCCCGGACGGCAGGCGCCTGGTCTACGGCGGCCACGTGATCTCGCTGGCGCGGGCGCTGTCGTTCAACGGGCTGGCCAACGCCCAGCTCGTGGCCGCGATCAACGCCGGCGCCCACGTGGCACCCGCGTTCGCCGGCGACACCGTGCACGCGTGGTCGGAGGTGCTCGACACGGCCGTCCTCGACGCCCCGGGCGTGGGGGCGCTGCGGCTGCGGCTGGTGGCCACCAAGGGCCGCGACGAGTCGATGACGCTGCGCGGCGACGACGGCGCCTACACCGACGGGGTGCTGCTCGACCTGGACTACTGGGCGCTCGTCCCGCGCTGAGGCCCGCCGCCGGTGCGGAGCAGGTCGGCCGCGATCGCGTCGAGCGCGTCGTCGAGGGAGCCGGCCGGGTCGAGTCCGAGCCGGGCCAGGACGGTGCGACCGGCGTCGAGCAGCTCGGCGTCCGTCGCGTCGTCGGGCGTACGACCGGTGCGCGGGTCGGCGGGCAGCAGGTCGTCGAGGTCGCCGACGACGTCGTAGGACCGCGATCGGAGGTCGGCCACCGTCGCCTCGGACCGCTCGCGGACCCACCCGTGGTGGCGCGCGGGCAGGACGAACGACTCGCGGGGCGCCGCGCCGGCGAGCGCCCGCGGCACGAACGTCGCCTTGACGTGGCGGGTCAGGGCGGGGGAGCGCTGCGAGCGCGGCAGGCGCTCGTTGACCCGCCGGAGCAGCTCGGCCTCGACGAGACCCAGGGAGTCGTTGGGTCGTCGCGCCTCGGTGGCGAGGCCCGCGACGTCGACGCCGAGGACCGAGGCGCTGCGCAGCCACAGCTCCTCGCGCGGTGCCCCGGGAGGAGGCACGACGACGAGGTGGGCCCGCTCGCCGGGGAGGCCGGCGGACCACAGGGCGAGGATGGCCGGCACGTCCTGGTAGCGCCAGAACTTCTGGTCGCCCTCGCCGCGCCGCACGGTGGCGAGGAAGCGCCGGTAGGGCTGGCGGGCGCCCATCTTGACCCGCTGCTGCCACGCCGAGGGCAGCACCCGGCCGAGGTCGCGGGCGGTCACGACGACGTGCACCTCTTCGGCGGCGCCGGCCAGGTCGGCGAGGGCGGCCGCCGCGGCGCCGTGCGGCGAGTCGGAGAAGTGCTCGTTGGACACCAGCGCGTCGCCGGGCCACTCGCGGGTCTCCTCGACCAGCCGACTCCACGCGCCCAGCTCGCGCGCGTCGAGGGTGTCGAGCACCGTCGACATGCCCTTGACCACGGCCGCGGCCGCGAAGTGGTCACGGCGGCGCCCGGGCAGCAGCAGCCCGCGGGTGCACAGCTCGTCGCGGTGGCGCCACCACAGGTCCTGGAGGAAGGTGGTGCCCGACTTCGCGGTCCCGACGTGGAGGAACACACGGCGAGCCATGCGGGCGACCCTACTCGGTCACGGCAGACTCGATCCGTGCACCGCGACCGCGACCTCCTCCACGACATCGACCGGCGGACCGAGACGGCGTTCGAGGCCCGGCTCGACGAGAGCCTCGCCCCGCGCGACCCCTCGATGCTGCTCCAGGTGGTCCGCGAGCTCGGCCTGCCGCCCGACAGCCGGGTCGTCGACGTCGCGTGCGGCGACGGCGACCACGCCGTCCGGCTGACCACCCACTTCGGCTTCCGGGTGCTCGGCCTCGACGTCGTCCAAGGACACCTCGACCACGCCCGCGCCGTCCGGCGCGACCTCGTGCCCGACATCGCCTCACGCCTGGCCTTCGAGCGGGGCACCGCCACCGACCTGCCGGTGCGCGACGGCATGCTCGACCTGGTCTGGTGCCGCGACGCCATGGTGCACGTCGGGCACCCCGAGGACGCCCTCGCCGAGTTCGCCCGGGTGCTGCGCCCGGGCGGCTACGTCGTGGCCCACCAGGTGGTCGCCACCGACCTGCTCGGCGACGTGGAGGCCGCGTGGCTCTTCGACGTGCTGGGCGTGGTGCCGGCCGCCGCCGACCCGCGGGCGGTCGACGCCGCGATCGAGCGCTCCGGCCTCGAGGTGGTCGACAGCATCGACCTGTCCTCGGAGTGGGCGGAGTGGTCGCAGGAGCACGACGGCACCGCCGGTCGCGCGCTGCTGCACCTCGCCCGGCTGCTGCGCGAGCCGGAGCGCTACCGCGCGGAGTTCGGCGACGCGGCCTACGACGTGACGGTGGCCCGGTGCCGCTGGCAGGTCCACCGGATGACGGGCGGGCTCGGCGCGCGGCTCGACGTGCTGCGACGGCCTTAACCGCTCGACCCGCGTGGTCGGGTTTGACAGGGTGGACCACCCGTACCGTCACGACCAGGAGGACCTCATGGCTGATCAGGACCCCAACGCAGACATCAAGGCGAAGATGCGGGAGGCCCTCGATCGCAAGAAGGGCCACCACCACCCCGACGACACGGCCGGGTCGCGCGAGAAGGCGCACGGATCCGAGGTCAACGACAAGAACGTCGCCAAGCCGATGCACCGTCGCAAGGCCGGTGGCGGAGGCGCGTGACCCGAGGTGGACGGTCACCTCGCGCCGGCGGGCACCTCGTCCGCCGGCGCGAAGGCCCGCGCCAGCCAGAACAGCGCCACCACGAGCACCAGAGGCACGGCGAAGCCGATCCGCAGCGATCCTGAGCCGACCGCCCCCGTCATCACCGCGCCGAGCAGCGCGCCGGCGTAGTTGAACTGGTTGAACCGCGCGACCACCGCGTCGACGCGCGCCCGGCGGGTCGCCGGGTCGGCGTCGCGGCCCGCGAGCGCCGCCGCGGCGGAGAAGCTCAGCGGCGCGACGACCGCGACCCCGCAGCCCAGCAGCGTGAAGCCGAGCACCGCCACCGGCCACGAGGGTGCCGCGACGACCACCGCGAGCGCGACGAGGGCCACCCCCGCCCCGACCCGCAGCAGCCGCACCGCGCCGACCTGCTCGGTGAGCCGGTCGCCGGCGAGCCGCACCAGCCCGCTCGCGACGAGGTAGGGCAGCGTGGCCAGGGCGACCAGCCCTTCGGGCGCGTCGAAGACGGCGTCGAGGTAGACCGGCCCCCACGTCGCCGCGGCGGTGTCGACGGTGTAGAAGACGACCAGGGCCAGGCCGACCGCGACGATCGCCCGCCACGGGACGTCCACCGGCGTGCCGCTCGCGGCCACGCCGTGGTCGCGCGCCAGGAAGGGCGCCACCGCGGCGGCCAGCGGCAGCACCGCGACCAGCGCGACCGCCGACCACGGGAGGTCGCCCGCGGCGAGCGTGCCGACGGCACCGACCACACCGCCGAGCGTCCAGGCGCCGTGGCACGACGGCAGCACGACGCGACCGAGCCGGTGCTCGAGCGCCACCGCCTGCATGTTGCCCGTCGCGTCGACCAGCCCCAGCCCGACGCCGTACGCCGCGAGGCCGAGCACGAAGACGAGCGTGGTGGGCGCCAGGACCACGACCGCCACCGAGACCGCGACCACGAGCAGGCCGGCGCGCAGCACGACCGCGCTGTCGAGGCGAGGGGCGAGCCGCTCGGCGACCAGCGAGCCGACCCCGGCGAGGAGCACCATCATCAGCAGGACGCCCGACAGGGCGAGCTCGTCGAGGTCCCACCGGTCCTGGAATCGGGGGAGCCGGGTGGTGAGGCTGATGAAGACCAGGCCCTGCACGCCGAACGCCGCCGAGATCGCTCCGCGCGCCCGGCGCAGCTCGGGCTCCGCCCCGCTCCGTCCCACCGTCGTCATGCTGAGCATCGTGGCAGCCCTCCCCACCTGTCGTGGCAGACTTCCGCGACATGTCCTCCGATGGTCCCGAGCTCTGGGTGGTCCGGCACGGCGAGACGGAGTGGAGCCGCGACGGCAGGCACACCTCGACCACCGACCTGCCGCTCACCGAGGACGGCGAGGCGGCAGCCGCCGCGCTGGCGCCGCGGCTGGCCGAGGTGGCGTTCGACCTGGTGCTCACCAGCCCGCGCCGGCGCGCGCGACGTACGGCCGAGCTGGCCGGCTTCCCCGACGCGGAGGTCGACGAGGACCTCGTCGAGTGGGCCTACGGCGACTACGAGGGCGTGACGACCGCGGAGGTCCGGGAGACCGTGCCCGGCTGGACCGTGTGGACGCACCCCACGCCCGGCGGCGAGACGCCCGACGAGGTCGCGGCGCGCCTCGACCGCGTCGTCGCCCGCGCGCGGCGCCACGACCGCGCGCTCGTCTTCGCCCACGGCCACTCGCTGCGCGTGCTCACGGCGCGGTGGCTCGAGCAGTCACCGGCGGAGGGCCGGTTCTTCAAGCTCGACACCTCGACCATCTCGGTCCTCGGCTACGAGCGGGAGCACCCCACCCTCCTGAGCTGGAACAGCTGACGTGCGGATCGACCTCCACACGCACTCCTCGGCCAGCGACGGCACCGACACCCCCGCAGACCTGGTGCGCGAGGCCGCCGCGGCCGGCCTCGACGTCGTCGCGCTCACCGACCACGACGCGATGTCCGGGTGGGCCGAGGCGCGCCGCGCCGCCGACGAGGTCGGCATCACGCTCGTGCCCGGCCTCGAGATCAGCACGAGGTACGGCCACCGCGGCGTGCACCTGCTCGGCTACCTCCCCGACCCGACGCATCCGGCGCTCGCCGCCACGCTCGACCGGATCCTCGCCGGACGCACCGAGCGCACGCCCGCCATCGTCGCGGCCCTCCGCGCGGAGGGCATCGACATCACCGAGGACGACGTGCACCGCGAGGCCGGCGGCTCCGTCGCGGCCGGCCGGCCCCACGTCGCCGACGCGCTCGTGCGCCTCGGCCTGGTCGCCGACCGCACCGAGGCGTTCCGGGTGCTGCTCGATCCGGGTCGCCCCGGCTACGTCAACCGCTGGGCCCCCGCGCTCGAGGAGACGATCGGCCTGGTCACCGACGCCGGGGGAGTGGCCGTGATCGCGCACCCGTGGGGCCGCAGCGGGGGCACGGTCCTCGACGAGGAGGCGCTCGCCTCGCTCGCCGAGGCCGGGCTCGCCGGCATCGAGGTGGACCACCAGGACCACCCGCCCGAGGTGCGCGCCCGACTGCGCGGCATCGCCGCCGACCTCGACCTCGTCGTCACCGGCAGCAGCGACCACCACGGCCTCGGCAAGGTCGACCACGACCTCGGCGTCAACACCACCGACGCCGAGCAGTACGAGCGGCTGCTCTCGCTGGCCCGCAACCCCCTCGATGGCTGAGCCCACGACCGGGCCGCCGACCGGGCCCCCGACGGTGCTCCCCGAGCGCGTCCTGGTCTACGGCGTCACCGGGTCGGGCAAGAGCACGGCCGCGCTCGCCATCGGCGCCCGCACCGGCCACCCCGTGACGCTGGTCGACGAGCTCACCTGGCTGCCTGGCTGGGTGCCGGTCGACCCGGAGGTGCAGCGCGAGGTGATCGGGCGGGTCGTCGCGGACGAGCGGTGGCTGCTCGACTCGGCGTACGGCGCGTGGCTCGACCTCGTGCTCCCGCGCGCCCAGCTCGTGGTGGGCCTCGACTACCCGCGCTGGCTGTCGTTCGGCCGGCTGGTGCGGCGCACGGCGTCGGGCGCGATCACGCGCGAGCCCCGGTGCAACGGCAACGTCGAGACGTGGCGGGCCATGCTGCGCCGCGACTCGATCCTCGTGTGGCACTTCCGGTCCTTCGGCCGCAAGCGCGCGCGAATGCGGGCCTGGGCCGGCTCTCCCGATGGGCCGCCGGTGCTCCTCTTCCGCAGGCCGCGCGACCTGGAGGCGTGGCTCGCCACCCTCGCGCCGGCCGACTGACCTCACGCTCCCGGGGCGCGGCGACGAGATCGTGGAGGATCCGAGCCACCAGGTGACTCGGATCCTCCACGATCCCGGCCTAGCAGCGCACCATCCGCCGCTCGAGGTGCAGGTCGCCGAGCGCCTCGGCGTCACCGACCTCGGCGGGGGCGATGCGTGCGGTCACCGACGACCGATCGACTGGGTCAGCCGGAGCACCCGGTGGGGGATGGCCCGGGTCAGCGCGACGATCGTCTTGTACTGCGCGCCGGGGATGGAGAAGGCGCGGCCCTTCTCGAAGTCCTCCAGCGACGTGCGGACCAGGAAGTCGGCGTCGAGCCACAGGAAGCCGTCGCCGCGCGCGACCTGCATGCGCTGGTGGAACTCGGTCTTGGTGAAGCCGGGGCACAGCGCCATGACCGTGACGCCGCGCGAGCGGTACTCCAGGTGGGCCCACTCGCTGAAGCTGTTGACCCACGCCTTGGCGGCCGAGTAGGTGCCGCGGGGGAGGAACGCCGCGACGCTGGAGACGTTGATGATGCCGCCGTGGCCGCGCTCGGCCATCGCGCCGAGCGCGGCGTGGCTGAGCCGCAGCACCGCGGTCACCAGGACCTCGAGCATCGCGGTCTCGTCGTCGGCGGAGTTGTCGAGGAAGCGCTGCTTGAGCCCGAAGCCGGCGTTGTTGACGAGCAGGTCGACGGGGCGCTCGCGGTCGGCGACCCGGGCCTCGACCGTGGCGAGCTGCTCGCGGTCGCCGAGGTCGGCGACCAGCACCTCGACCTGCACCCCGTGGGCGCGGCGGAGCTCCTCGGCCACCTGCTCGAGCCGGGCGGCGTCGCGTGCGACGAGGACCAGGTCGTCGCCGCGAGCGGCGAGCTGGACGGCGTACTCGTGGCCGATGCCGGCGCTCGCGCCGGTGATCAGTGCGGTGCTCATGCGGACAGCATTTCAGCACCGGCCCCCGGCTCGCACCCCGGTCCGGCACAATTGCAGGCAATGAGCACCAAGAGCCGGGGAGCGGCCCCCGTCACGCTGGCCGTCGCCAACCAGAAGGGCGGGGTGGCCAAGACCACCTCCGTCGCGTCCATCGGCGCCGCGCTCGCGGAGCTCGGGCACCGCGTGCTGCTCGTCGACCTCGACCCGCAGGCGTGCCTCACGTTCTCCTTGGGCATCGACCCGGAGGACGTCGAGACGTCGGTGCACCACGTGCTGACCCAGGGCGTCGACCCGGCGGACGTCATCCTCGCGACCGAGGACGGCGTCGACCTCCTGCCCGCCACCATCGAGCTCGCCCGCGCCGAGGCCGACCTGCTCACCCGCACGGGTCGCGAGCACGTGATCAAGGGCGTGCTCGAGCAGCTGGCCGACGACCTCGCCGACACCGAGGACGGCCCCTACGACTGGGTGCTGCTCGACTGCCCGCCCTCGCTCGGCGTGCTGACGGTCGCGGCGCTCACCGCGGCCGACGGCGTGCTGGTGCCGCTGCAGTGCGAGACGCTGTCGCACCGCGGGGTCGGGCAGCTGCTCGACACCGTCCACGACGTGCGCCGCTTCACCAACCGCGGGCTCGAGGTGTGGGGCGTGCTGCCGACGCTCTACGACGGCCGCACCACCCACGCGCGCACGGTGCTGGAGACGATCAGCGAGACCTACGACCTCGAGGTCGTCGAGCCGCCGATCCCCAAGACCATCAAGTTCGCCGAGGCCCCGGCCGCGGGCCGGTCGATCCTCGCCACCAGCCGCAGCAGCAAGGGCGCCACGGCCTACCGCGAGGTCGCCCGCAACCTCGTCGCTCGCGCGACCCGGTAGGGGGCCCGGGCCCAGGGTGCCTCGACCGACGGCCGGCGTGCGGGCGGGCGACCCACCCCGATGAGGTCTTTACCTTCAGGGACGCATGGGTGACAGTGACGAGGATCACTGTCGCCACACGACGTCCCGAAGGGGCTGCCCACGATGCGTTCCACGACCTTCCGCGCCACCACCCGCGCGCGACGCGCCACCGCCGGGCTGGGGGCGGCCGCGCTGGCCGTCGCCGGGCTCGTCGCCGGCACCCAGAGCGTCGCCCAGGGGGACACGCCGGCGCAGGACGCCACCCCCGTCGCTGCGGCCGCGGCGACGCCTCCCACCTATGAGCGCGACCTGACCGAGCAGCTGGACGGCAGTCGTGCGTACGCGACCGTCAAGCACCTCGTCGAGCAGATCGGTCCGCGGGTCAACGGCACGCCGGCGGAGCGCCGCGGAGCGGCCTACCTCCGCGACGTGCTCGAGCCCTACGGCTACGAGGTCGAGCTGCAGTCGTGGGGTCCGGTGAGCACCAAGCGCACCGCGGACGTCGTCACTGCGGGCGCACCCCTGCCCGGCGGTCCCAAGTGGCAGATGGCCGCCTCACCGTCGGGGGTCTACACCGGCGACGGCGCTCCCGTGACCGCACCGGTGGTGCCGGTCGGCACCGGCCAGACCGCGGAGGACTACGCCGACGCGTCCGGTGCCATCGCCTACGCCGTCGTCTCGACGCCGGCCGAGCGCGGCACGGCGATGACCCTCGCCGCGGCCAACGGCGCGGTGGCCGTGATCCTGGCGCCCCCGGTGCCCGCCAGCGGCAAGACCGCTCCGCGCAACCCGACCGTTCCGGCAGGCACGGCCGCCGTCGCGATCCCGGTGCTCGGTGCCGGGTCGGACCACACGGTGTGGCTCGACCAGGCGCTGCAGGCCGGCCCGGTCTCACTGCGCCTGGTCACCAATGAGTACGTCAACCCGATGGGCACCAACATCATCGCCACCCGGCACGCGGTGGGCGACCCGCAGGGCACGACGGCCCCGATCGTGATGGTCGGGGCCCACATCGACTCGGTGCTCGGCGCACCGGGTGGTCACGACGACGCCTCCGGCAACGGGGTCTCCACGGAGATCGCTCGCGTGCTGGCCACGCTGCCCTACGACAAGGAGATCCGCATCGGCGGGTTCGGCGGGGAGGAGGGCGGCCTGCTGGGCGCCCGCGCCTACGTCGACACGCTCACCCCGGCCACGCGGAAGCGGTTCGTCGGCGAGTGGCAGATGGACATGGTCGGCACGACCCACGAGCCGGCCCGCCTGTGGGCGCTCACCCCCGACGGCAGGAGCAACTACGTCGTCGAGCAGGCCTACGCCGCGGCCGCGCGCGACGGGTTCGGCGGCCTGGACAACTGCAAGCTCGGGCAGTCGGACCACCAGGCCTTCTTCGACGCCGGCATCCCGGCGGCCCTCTTCATCTGGCTCGACTACCAGGACCCGGTCGCGCCCAGCACCTGCGAGTCCATCGCCCGCGGCAGCTACCGGACCGAGCCCGAGTACCACCAGCCCAGCGACGGGATGAACAACGTCAGCGAGCCGCGCCTGCAGATCACCCTCGACGTCATCGGGGGAGCGGTCATCGAGAACGCGCTCAACGCCCTGACCGTCACCGCGGTGACGAAGGACGGAGCGCCCCTGTCCGGCGCCCAGGTGCTGGTGGACTGCGGCGACGGTAGCCACGACGCCGGACGCACCGACGAGGCGGGGGTCACCAGGACCCGGGTCCCGTCGGGTCGTTGCGCGCTGAGCGCCACCAAGGGATCGGACACCGTGACCGGCGAGGTCGCGATGTCCGGTGACGAGTCGGTCAGGCTGACCCTCGACGGCGGCACCGCGCCGGCCCTTCCGCGGATCTCCGCCTCGGCGGAGACGAGTCGCTACGGTCAGTCGCCCGTGGTGCGGATCGACCTGGCGCCGGCCGCACTCGAGCCCACGGGATCGGTCGAGATCCGCGACGGAGGGCGGGTGCTGGCCACCACCTCGGGCCAGCCGGGGGTCCGGTCCGTGATCCTGCCCGCCGCCCGCCTGCGCCCGGGCCGGCACGACGTCGACGTGGTCTACGTGGATGCGTCGGGCGCCGACCGAGTCGTCTCTCCGACACGCGTCAAGGTGCTCAAGGCCCGCGCGCAGCTGCGGCTGCGGCCCGTGCGGACCGTCCGGGGAGCGCGCGTCCACCTGCCGGTCCGGCTGGTGGTGCGTCCGCGCGACATCGCGTTCGCGGCACGCGGCCGGATCGTGGTCAGGTCCGGGGGCCGTGAGGTGGGCTCAGCCCGTCTTCGAGACGGTCGCGTCGTGGTCCGCCTCGACCGTCTCGACCGGAGCGGGAAGCACGTCCTGCGGGTGCGCCACGTCGGCAACCGGCTCGTACGGCCGAGCTCGGCCTCGACCACCGTCGTGGTCGGGAGGGGCTAGCGTCCCACCGACCGGAGCCTCGCCGAGCGGGCCCCGTCGCCACATCGGAGGAGTGGCGTCGGGGCCCGCTCGCGTGACGCGCTGAGGCGCCGGGTCAGGCGTTGGGGGTCTCGACCGACTGGCCGCCGCGCGTGCGCCGGCGGCTGCGGTTGCGGCGACGCGGGGCGTCGCCCGACTTCTCCGACGATGAGGCCGAGGAGCCGGAGGAGGCCTCGGAGCGCGAGGAGCCCGAGGACCCCGAGTCGCCGCGGCCCGAGCCCGAGCGCCGCTCGCGGGGCGCGCGCTCCTTCTTCTCGACCGGGGCGGGGTCGACGACGCGGCCCTTGGTGCCGGCCGGGATGCCCTGGTCGTGGAAGAGGTGCTCGGAGGTGGAGTAGGTCTCCTGCGGGTTGTCGAAGGGCAGGTCGAGCGCCTTGTTGATCATCTTCCACCGGTGCAGGTCGGCCCAGTCGACGAACGTGATCGCGGTGCCCGACGCGCCCGCGCGGCCGGTGCGACCGATGCGGTGGACGTAGGTCTTGTCGTCCTCGGGGCAGGTGTAGTTGATGACGTGGGAGACGCCACGCACGTCGATGCCGCGGGCGGCGACGTCGGTGCACACGAGGACCTGGATCTTGTCCTCGCGGAAGCGGGCCAGGGCCTTCTCGCGCGCCACCTGCGCCATGTCGCCGTGGAGGGGCGAGGCATTGAAGCCGCGCTCCTGCAGGTCCTCGGCGATCCGCTGCGCCTGGCGCTTGGTGCGGGTGAAGACGATCATCTTCTCGGCGTCCTCGGCCTGGAGGATGCGACCAATGATCTCGGGCTTGTCGAGGTCGTGGGCCTGGTAGATGAACTGCGCGGTCGCCGGCACCATCGTGGTGTCGTAGGACGACTCGGCGCGGATGTTCATCGGGTGGCGCATGTGGGTGCGGGCGAGCGCGACGATCGCCGACGGCATGGTCGCCGAGAACAGCATCGTCTGGCGGGTCTCCGGCGTCTTCGACAGCAGAGTGATGACGTCGGGGAGGAAGCCGAGGTCGAGCATCTCGTCGGCCTCGTCGAGCACGAGCGCGTGCACGTGCGAGAGGTCGAGTGCGCGGCGGTTGGCCAGGTCGATGAGGCGACCCGGCGTGCCGACGACGATGTCGACGCCCGACTCGAGCTCCTCGAGCTGGTGGTCGTAGCCCACGCCGCCGTAGACGGTGAGGACCCGCAGGCCCATGTCCTTGCTGGCCAGCGCGAGGTCGCTGGAGACCTGGAGCGCGAGCTCGCGGGTCGGGGCGACGATGAGGGCCTGCGGCTTGCCCTGCGGCAGGTCGGCGTAGGCCGGGTTGCTCGGCGCGATGGAGCGCTGGAGCACCGGGATGCCGAAGGCCAGGGTCTTGCCGGTGCCCGTGCGGGCCTGGCCGATGAGGTCGGTGCCGAGGAGTGCGACCGAGAGGGTCATCTCCTGGATGGCGAAGGGGGTGGTGATGCCGGCGCGGTCGAGCGCGTCGCAGATCTCGGGCAGCACGCCCAGTTCACGGAAGGTGGTCACGAAGTGTCGCTCTCTGATGAGTCGGGTTGTCCCACGCGTATGCGGTCAGCCCACTCGAGAGGCCCCGGCGGGGCAAGTGCCGACCGCGCACATACAGGCGGCCACCGGCGTCGAGTCGGCGGCTCGGTCCCCCCGATGCTATCGCTAGGCTGCGAACATGACGGAATCGCCCGACGAGGACTACCGCCGCGCCGCAGTCGACCTCCTCGGTGCGATCGCCTACGGCGAGCTCTCGGCGTTCGAGCGACTCGTCGAGGACGCCAAGATGGCGCCGGGGATCGACGACAAGATCGCCATCGGCGCGATGGCCACCGCCGAGTTCGGGCACCTCCAGAAGCTGGTCGAGCGACTCGAGCAGCTCGGTGCCGACCCGGTCGAGGCGATGCAGGTCTTCCGGCCCGGCTTCGACCGCTTCCACGCCCACACGGCGCCCTCCGACTACTACGAGGGGCTGATCAAGGCCTTCGTCGGCGACGGGCTCGCCGCCGACTTCTACCGCGAGATCGCCGCCTACCTCGACGCCGAGACCCGCGAGGTCATCATCAGCTCGCTGGAGGACTCCGGGCAGACGGCGTTCATCGTCGAGCGCGTACGCGCGGGCATCGCCGCCGACCACCGGCTGGGCGGCCGGCTGGCGCTGTGGGGCCGGCGGCTGATGGGCGAGGCCCTCACCCAGGCCCAGCGGGTCGCCGGCGACCGCGACTCCCTCACGGCGCTGCTCGCCGGGGGAGTGGACCGGCCGGGGCTCGACCTGGCGGCGCTGGGCCGGATGTTCGCCCGGCTGACCGAGCGGCACACCGAGCGGATGGCCGAGCTCGGCCTCGAGGCCTGAGTGGAGGCCTGAGGCCCCGGACGAGACGAGACCCCGCATCCGTGGGATGCGGGGCCTCGTGTGGTCGTGCGAGCGGTCAGAGCCGCGTGCGGTTCCCGGCGTTGCGTCCGGTGACCGTGGAGGCGATCACCACGAGGACGGCCGCGGTGATGATCGCGACGATCCAGCGGACCCAGTCGACGCCGTCGGAGCCGTCGCCGCCGAAGAACGAGTAGATCCAGTAGCCGAGCAGCACGCCGCCGATGCCGCAGAGGATCGTGAGCCAGATGGGGATGTTGTCCTTGTCGCCGGGAGCGACGAGCTTGCCGAGCAGTCCGATGATCGCTCCGACGATGATGAGGACGATGAGATCTACGACCATGATGGATCACCCTTTCTTTTGCCACGAACTCGTGACGGGAGGACCGGCATGGTGTATACCGGCTCGCCCATGATGTCGGCGACCGGTCTCGGTAGCAATCACCGTGCGCCCCTAGGGATGAGGTGTCACCACCCCCACGGCGGGGCGGTCAGCGGAAGCCGACGGCGCTGGACGTCGCCGAGCCGAGCTCGACGTAGGCGATCTTGTCCGCGGGCACGACGACCGCGCGGCCCTTGGTGTCGGCCAGCCGCAGGACGCCGCCGTCGGACAGCGCCTGCGAGAGCTGCGCCTCGATGTCCTCGGGCGTGCTGTCGGTGTCGAGCACCAGCTCGCGCTGCGCGTGCTGCACGCCGATCTTGACCTCCACGATGTTGCTCCTAGCTCAGGGTGTTGGGTGACGAGTCGATGATGCCGGGTGGGTGGTGGCGCCCGGTCGGGTGGAGCGACGTCAGTCGCCGTCGGTCATGGGGTAGCCCCGGATGCCGCGCCACGCCAGCCCGGCGATCAGGGAGGCCGCGTCGTCCTGCGGGATGCGCCCGCCTCCCGCCAGCCAGAACCGGGCCGACACCTGCGCCATTCCCACCAGCGACACCGCGAGCAGCTCGGAGGCCTCGTCGGGCAGGCCGGTGTCGGTGCGGATCACGTCGGCGATCATCGACGCGCACTCGGTCGTCACCCGGTCCACGCGCTCGCGCACGTCGGGCTCGCTGGTGAGGTCGGACTCGAAGACGAGGCGGAACGCGCCCTCCTCCGAGGCCACGTAGCTGTAGAAGACCTTCATCGTCGCGATGACGCGGTCGCGGTTGTCGTTGGTCGACGCCAGCGCCTCGCGGCAGTTGTCGATGATCAGGTCGCACGAGGTGTCGAGCAGCGCGAGGTAGAGGTCGAGCTTGCCGGGGAAGTGCTGGTAGAGCACGGGCTTGGACACCCCCGCCCGCTCGGCGATGTCGTCCATCGCGGCGGCGTGGTAGCCCTGCGCGACGAACACCTCGAGCGCGGACTCGAGCAGCTGCGCGCGACGCTCGCGTCGGGGCATGCGCCCCCCGCGGGGTCGCGGCCCGCTCGACTCCAACCGTTCAACGCCCACGGGTGCTCCTCTGCTGCATCGGGGGTGAGCCCGCAGCGTACTCGGAGGTAGTCGCGGCACGGGTCGGGCGTGCCCCCCGTGAGCGCCACGTCCGCATCGCGGGACCGGTCGGGGGCGCTTGGGGCACGCGGGGAACATGGAACGCGCCGGTGCTGTTGCACCGACACCCGAGTCGAGGAGAAGTCGTGTCGTTCCCTGCACTTGTCGAGCCCGCCGCCGAGCTCAGCACCGACGAGGTGCGCCGCTATAGCCGCCACCTGATCATCCCCGACGTCGGGATGACCGGGCAGAAGCGCCTGAAGAACGCCAAGGTGCTGGTGATCGGCGCCGGCGGCCTGGGCTCCCCGGCCCTGCTCTACCTGGCCGCGGCCGGCGTCGGCACGCTGGGCATCGCGGAGTTCGACGAGGTCGACGAGTCCAACCTGCAGCGCCAGATCATCCACGGCATGTCCGACATCGGCCGGCCCAAGGCGGAGTCCGCGCGCGAGTCGATCGCCGAGGTCAACCCCTACGTCGAGGTGGTGGTGCACCCCGAGCGCCTCGACAACGACAACGTCCTGCAGGTCTTCGAGGGCTACGACCTCATCGTCGACGGCACCGACAACTTCGCGACCCGCTACATGGTCAACGACGCGGCCTACTTCTTGAAGATCCCCTACGTGTGGGGGTCGATCTACCGCTTCGACGGCCAGGCGTCGGTCTTCGCACCCACCCTCGCCGACGACGCGCCGTGCTACCGCTGCCTCTACCCCGAGCCCCCGCCGCCGGGCATGGTCCCGAGCTGCGCCGAGGGCGGCGTGCTGGGCGTGCTCTGCGCGAGCATCGGGTCGATCCAGGTCAACGAGGCGATCAAGCTGCTGACCGGCATCGGCGACCCCGCCATCGGCAAGCTGGTCATCTACGACGCCCTCGAGCTCGAGTGGCGCAAGCTCAAGGTCCGCAAGGACCCCAGCTGCGCGCTGTGCGGCGACAACCCGACCGTGACCGGCCTGATCGACTACGACGCCTTCTGCGGCGCCGTGTCCGACGAGGCCGCCGACGCCGCTGCCGGCTCGACGATCTCGGTCACCCAGCTCGAGGCGATGCTCAAGGAGCGCGAGGAGGGCACCCGCGACTTCGAGCTCATCGACGTGCGCGAGCCCAACGAGTACGAGATCAACCGGATCCCCGGCTCCCGGCTGGTGCCCAAGGGCGAGTTCCTCAACGGCAACGCCCTCGGCGACCTGCCCGCCGACAAGCCGATCGTGCTGCACTGCAAGTCGGGCGTGCGCTCGGCCGAGGTGCTGGCGATCGTCAAGGGCGCGGGCTACGCCGACGCCGTGCACGTCGGTGGTGGCGTCGTGGCGTGGGTCAGCCAGATCGACCCGAGCCAGCCCGCCTACTGACCCACCGCCTGCACGACCGGGCGGGTCAGGCTCCCCGCGCCACCTGCTGGAGGTGTGCGTGGAGGGTGGCCCGCAGGTCGTCGACGTCGACCAGCTCGGCGTAGGCGAAGCACTGCATGGCGATCCCGTCGAGCAGGGCGTGCAACGACGTGGCGGCCAGCTCGTCGGCCGGGTCGGTCAGCGGCTCCTCGAGCAGGCGTCCGAGGTGGGCGTCCAGCGCCCGGCCGCGCAGCCACGCGACGGCGATCCTGCTGATCTGGCGCGTGCCCTTCCAGGCCAGCGCCCGCGTCTCCCCGAGCTCGGGGTCGCGCCGGGCGGCGTCCATCGCCGCCAACCACACCTCGGCCTCCAGGCGTCGTACGTCGTCGAGCGGGAGCAGCTCCTCCACCAGCCCTTGCGCGTCGGCCACCGGGTCCCGGGTCTCGGCGTCGGCGTACCAGCGGCGCAGGCGGGTGTCGAGGCGCTCCGGCACGTCCGCGAGGGTCTGCGCGATCACCCAGCGAAGCAGGGCGGCCTGGTCCGGGAAGTAGTGGCGCACGGCGCCGGGGGACCACCCCGCCTCCTGCGCGACGGCGCGCACTGTCGCCGCGGCGACCCCCTCGCGCAGCACGAGGCGCCGGACCGCGGCCGAGATCTCGGCACGGCGGGCTTCGTGGTCGACGACCTTGGGCACCTCGCCTTTCTAGCACGATTGTGTTTTCATATTTGCGACACAGTTGTGTGAAAAAGAGGTGGCCATGACGATCGTCGCCGTGCTCGGCCTCACCGGCCTGGCGCTCATCGACAGCACCAGCATGGGGACACTCGTGCTGCCGGTCGTGCTGCTGCTCGCGCCGCGCGTGCACGTCGGGCGGTTCCTCGCCTTCCTCGGCACGGTCGCCGGGTTCTACGCCCTCGTGGGCGTCGGCCTGGTCGCCGGCGCCGGCTGGCTGCTCGACGTCGGCTCGGACCTCGGCGAGGTCCGCACCCTCAGGTGGGCCGAGCTCGCGGTCGGCGCAGCCCTGCTCGCGCTCGGCATCTTCGGGGACCCCCGCCGCTGGTTCGGCGCGTCCGGCCCCGCGCGCGGGGACGCCGGCGAGCGGGCGCGGCGGCGGCGTGAGCGCCTGACGGGACCCGAGGCGTCGTACGGCGTCGTGGTGGGGGTGGGACTGGTGGCCGCGCTGGTCGAGGTCGGCTCGATGCTGCCGTTCCTGGCGGCCGTCGGGATCATCTCGAGCGCGGGGCTGCCGCCCGCCGGCCAGGTGGCGAGCGTCGGTGCCTACGTGCTGGTGATGGTGCTGCCGGCGCTGCTGCTCCTCGGCGGGCGACTGCTGGCCGGCCAGCGGCTCGAGGCGCCGCTCGCGCGGCTCTCGGGGTGGATCGACCGCCACTCCGGCAACGCGGCCTCCTGGGCCGCCGCGATCATCGGGCTGCTGCTGCTGCAGGACGCGCGCGTGGCGCTCGGGATGGCCTGAGGCCGGGCGGCCCGCCGCCATCTGTCGCCCGCGCCACCGCGTCGCCTAGGGTCACGCCATGCGGGCGCCCGGACTCACCCCAGCGGTGCGCGCGACGCTCGCGGTGGCCCTCACCTGCCTCCTCATGGTGCTGGTGGCCTGGGCGACGCTCGTCGGCCCCGACCGGGTCTTCACCGGGCCGGGCCCGCGTCCCGCGCCGCTGTCGACGACGACCGAGTCGTGCATCCCTCTGCCCGTGCGCACCGCGCCCGACGGGTCCACGACGGTGGAGGTCCCCGACGACCTCGCCGAGCGCGACTACTGCGACCCACCCCCGGCCGGGCTCGACGACTATCGCGAGATCGTCGAGGACAACCCGCCGCCCCTGTGGGTCAAGGTGCTGGTCTGGATCCTCCTCGGCGCCCTGCTCGCGGGGGTGGCCGCCGGTGTGCTCGGGCTGCTGGTCGTCGCGACCCGGGCGGTGCTGGCGCGCCGCGGTGGCGCCGAGCGCATCGACGTCGCGTTCACCGCGCTCGACGAGCCGGACCGGGTGGCGCAGGAGCTGGCCGCCGGGGCCGAGGAGCAGGACGCGCTGCTGCGCGGCGGCGACCCGCGCAACGCCATCGTCGCGGCCTGGCACCGCTTCGAGGTGCTGGGGGAACGGGCCGGTGTGGCGCGCCGTGCCTCCGAGACGTCGTCGGAGTACGCCCTGCGCATCCTCGACCTCGTCGACGCCGACACCGCGCCGGTCAACCGGCTCGCCGAGCTCTACCGCGAGGCCAGGTTCTCCCGGCACCCGATCACCGAGGACCATCGCGCCGAGGCGGTGGCCGCCCTCGCCGGCATCCGGCGCAGCCTGGGGGTGCGGACGTGAGCCGCCTCCTCGCGCAGTGGCGCGGACGCGCGGCCGGCGGCGTCGTCCTGGCCGCGATCGGCTACGGGCTCGCCATCGCCCTCGACTTCGACCCCCGGCCGCTGCCGTACGTCGTGTGGGCGGTCGTCGTGCTGGCGATGACCTACCTCGTCGTCGACACCGTCGACGTCCCGGCGGCTCAGTGGCGCACGGGCCCGCCGCCCGCGGACCGGGTCGACGAGGTCACCTCCGACCTGCGCATCCTCACCAGCCACCGCAGCGCCGACCACCCCTCCGACGCCCTCGCCCGCCGGCTGGTGGAGCTCGCGCGCGCCCGCGACCCGGGCCTGGCCGAGGAGATCCAGCACGAGACCACCGACGGCGGGCGCCTCTCGCCCGGCGACATCGACCGCATCCTGACCCGAATCGAGGACCTCCGTGACCGACGCTGAGACCCCCACCGCCGACGTCTCCCGGCTCGCCGAGCAGGTGCTGGACGAGGTGGGCCGAGCCGTCGTCGGCAAGCGGGAGGCGCTGTCGCTGGTGCTCGCCGGCATCCTGGCCAAGGGCCACGTGCTGCTCGAGGACTACCCGGGGCTGGGCAAGACGCTCGCCGCGAGGTCCTTCGCGTCGGCGCTGGGGCTGGAGTTCGCCCGCGCGCAGTTCACCCCCGACCTGCTACCCGCCGACCTCACCGGCTCCTACGTCTACGACCAGCGCCGCGCGGAGTTCGACTTCCGCGCCGGCCCGGTCTTCACCGGACTGCTGCTCGCCGACGAGATCAACCGCACCCCGCCCAAGACGCAGGCCGCGCTGCTCGAGGCCATGCAGGAGGGGCAGGTCACCGTCGAGGGCCAGACCCACCGGCTGCCGAGCCCGTTCCACGTGCTGGCCACCGCCAACCCCGTCGAGTACGAGGGCACCTACCCGCTGCCCGAGGCGCAGCTCGACCGGTTCCTGCTGCGGGTGGGCTTCGGCTACCCGAGCGCGGGCGAGGAGTACGACGTCCTGCGCCGCCGCCTCGACCGCCGGCGCGAGGAGGTCGACCTCGCCCAGGTCACCGACGCCGCCGGGCTCTCGGCCGCGCAGGCAGCCGTCGAGCGGGTGGTCGTCGACGAGTCGGTGGCCCGCTACTGCGTGGCGCTGGTCGCCGCCACCCGCACCCATGCCGACGTGCTGACCGGCGCCTCGCCGCGCGGCAGCCTCGGCCTCGTGCTCACCGCGCGCGCCTGGGCCGCGATCCGCGGTCGCGACTACGTCGTGCCGGAGGACGTCAAGGTCGTCGCGCGTGCGGTCCTGGCGCACCGGATCACCGTCAAGCCCGACCTCTGGATGACCCAGGCATCGGGCGCCCGCGTCGTCGACGCCGTGCTGTCGTCGGTCGAGACCCCCCGGACGCTGGAGTCGCGGTGACCGGCTGGCGGCCCACGTCCGCCCTGGTCCGCGCGTGCCTGCTCGCGCTCGGCGGCATATGCGGGGGCGTGGCGCTCGGCCAGGAGGTGCTGGTGGTGCTGGCCGCCCCGTTCGTCGTGCTCGCCGCGATGGGGCTCGCGTCGCGCCCCCGCGGCCCGGTGCGCGTCGGCACACGCCTCGACCACCACCGGCTCCACGAGGGCCAGGGGACGACGTCGCGGGTCGACGTCGACGACCTGACCGGAGTGGAGCACTGCACGCGCGTCGC
The DNA here is from genome assembly GCF_059621125.1 of Nocardioides sp. Z35_8. NCBI lineage: Bacteria > Bacillati > Actinomycetota > Actinomycetes > Propionibacteriales > Nocardioidaceae > Nocardioides > Nocardioides sp. Z35_8. The sequence continues at coordinate 2,086,473 of NZ_JCAQIE010000001.1, forward strand.
CGCCGCCACCGCCCACGTGGCCGCCTCGCCGACCCAGGGCGCGGCCGGGTCGCTCGTCGCCGACGGCCTCCCGGTCCTGTGGTTCAGCCCGCGCCGGTGGGGACGACGCGCGATCGGGGCCGAGCGGGTCGCCCTCACCAGCGCGTGGGCGGGCTGGCGCTGGGGACCCGTGGACCTGCCGGAGAACGGGCTGACCGTGCTGCCGCAGACGGCGCCGTACGACAGTCGCGCGGAGGTGCCGCAGCCCGACGGCCTGGTCGGGCGGCACCGCTCGCGCCGGCTCGGCAGCGGCACCGAGTTCGAGGGCATCCGGCTCTTCGCCGCCGGCGACCGGCTCCGGCGCATCACCTGGCCGGTCTCCCTGCGCACCGGCGAGCTGCACGTCGTCACCACCCGCGCCGAGCAGGACGCGGGGGTGTGGCTCGTCGTCGACGGCCTGCGCGACATCGGGACCTCCGGCGGCATCGACGGCCCGGCGAGCACCCTCGACCTCACCGTCCGCGCGGCGGCCGCGCTGGCCGAGCACCACGTCCGCACCGGCGACCGCGTGGGGATGCTCGTCGTGGCCGCCGACGGCGCCCGGGTGCCGCTCGGCGCCGGGCCGCGGCACCTGCAGCGCCTCCTCGGCACGCTCGCCCGGGTGCGGCCCGAGGCTCGGAGCGTGCCGCCCGAGCGGCTCGACCTCGGCGCGGGTGCCGGCAGCGTGGTCCACGTGCTGTCGCCGATGCTCTTCACGCCGCTCGTCACCGCGACCGCCGGCCTGCAGCGCGGCGGCACCTCGGTGGTCGTCATCGACACCCTCGGCGAGGCGTTCGCGGGCCGGGAGGCCGACCGGCTGTCGCTGCCCGCGCTGGCCGCCCGGATGCAGCGGATCGAGCGCGACGACCGGCTCCGCCGGCTGGCGGCGCTGGGCACGCCCGTGGTGCCGTGGCGCGGGCCGGGCACGCTCGACACCGTGCTCCAGCAGCTCGCGCGGCGCGCGCGGGTGCCGAAGGTGCGTGCCTGATGCGGCCGTACGCCCGCGGTGCCGCCGCGTCCGCCGTCGGGCTGCGGGTGCTCGTCCTCGTGCTGCCGTGCGCCGCCCTGGCCCTGGCGCTGCCCGAGGTGCCGCACTGGGCGGTGGTCGGCGGGGTGGTGCTGAGCGCCGCCGGGTGGGCGCTGCTGCCCGACCACGCGATCGGGGTGGTCCCGCTCGTGCTGGTCGGGGGGTGGTGGGCCGCCCACGGGGTGGTGGACGGTCGGATCCTGGTCGTCGCCGTGCTGCTGGTCGCGGCGCACGTCGCGGCCACCCTGGCGTCGTACGGCCCGCCCACCCTCGCGCTCGACCGCCGACTGGCCAGGCTCTGGCTGGGCCGAGGGCTTCTGGCGCTGGTGCCGGTGCTCCCCACCTGGGTGGCGGTCCGTGGCCTCGACCCTGCGCTGGCGCCGTCGTGGGTGTGGCTGGCGACGGGGCTGGTGACGGTCGGGCTGCTGCTCGTCACGGGCCGGTTGACCCGTGCGGAGGTGCCGTGACGACCGAGGAGGAGCGCGAGCTCTACGCCGAGCTGGTGCTGCAGTGCGCCGAGTCGGTCCCGCGCGGGCGGGCCACGACCTACGGGGCGATCGCCGACGTCGTAGGCAAGCGCCTGGGCCGCGGTGGTCCGCGGCTGGTCGGCTCGGTGCTCGCCGCCCACGGCGGCGGGGTGCCGTGGTGGCGGGTGGTGCGCGCCGACGGCTCGCTGCCGCCGTCGCACGGCGAGGAGGCGCGGCAGGCCTACCTCGAGGAGGGCACCCCGCTGCTCCCGGGCGGGTCCGTGGATCTGGCGCGGGCGTTCTGCCCGCCGCGACTCGGGGCACAATGACCGCCATGCTCTACACGGTCGCGCACGGCGTCATCCCCCCGCTCGCCCGCGCCATGTGGCGCCCGCGCGTCGAGGGCCTCGAGCGGGTGCCGGCGACGGGTCCGGTGATCGTGGCGAGCAACCACCTCTCGTTCTTCGACAGCGTCGTCATCCCGGTCGTCGTGCCGCGCAAGGTGGTCTTCCTCGCCAAGTCCGACTACTTCACCGGCACCGGCGTGCGGGGCACGCTGACGCGGGCGTGGTTCGAGGGGCTGGGGATGCTTCCCGTCGACCGCGACGACACCCGGGCCGCGATCGCGAGCCTCGACACCGCGCTCGACGTGCTGCGTCGCGGCGAGGCGTTCGGCATCTATCCCGAGGGCACCCGCTCGCGCGACGGCCGGCTCTACCGCGGCCGCACCGGGGTGGCGCACCTCGCCCTGACCGCCGGGTGCCCCGTCGTCCCGGTCGGCCTCGTCGGCACCCCGGACATCCAGCCGGTGGGCGCGAGCCGGCCGCGGCTGGGCAAGGTCGCCGTGACGGTGCGCTTCGGCGAGCCGATCACGGTCGCGGGGGAGTACGACGGCGTCCCGACCGGCCGGGCGCGCCGCGACCTCACCGACCGCATCATGGACGCGATCGCCGACCTGACCGGCCAGGAGCAGGCCGGGATCTACAACGAGCGGCCCGCGTCGGCCTGAGCCGCCAGCGCGGCCAGCGCCCGGGGGAAGATCTCGGCCGGCGGGGTGACCAGCCCGGCGCCGACCTGGCCGACCCCCGCGACCTTGCCGGCCATGCCGGTGTTGATCTGGGGCAGGATGCCGGTGCGACAGACGCGGGTGACGTCGATGCCCGTGGGCGTGCCCTGGAACTCCAGGACCGGGACGGTCCAGCGCGGGTTCTCCGCCAGCGTGATCTCGTGCATCCGGCGGGTGGTGGCGAGCGCGTCGGGCACCGAGCCACCGACCAGCCGGACGATCGCCGGGGCCGTGGCCATCGCGAAGCCGCCGATGCCGGCCGTCTCGGTGATCGCGGAGTCGCCGATGTCGGGGTTGGCGTCGTCGGGGCCGTAGTCGCCGAGGAAGAGGCCCTCGGCCACCTGCGCCGGCCCGGTGAACCACTCGTCGCCCGTGCCGGAGACCTGGATGCCGAAGTCGGTGCCGTTGCGGGCCATCGCGACGACCATCGTCGAGCGGGGGACGTCGCGGCCCGCGTCGAGCGCGAGCTTGCAGGCGGGCATGGCGAGGTTGAGGAAGAAGTGGTCGTTGCCGCCGATGAAGCGCAGCGCGTCGGCGACGTCCTTGCCGGAGAAGCCGGCGGTGACCATCGCCGGCGCGAGGTCGCGCAGCAGCATCAGCGTGCCGGCGCGGTTGCGGTTGTGGGCCTCGTCGCCCATCTGCAGCATCTGGGTGAGGATGCCGGTGACGTCGGTGGCCTCCTCGGTGCCGCGCACCGCGGCCTGCAGGAGCGGGCCGAGCACGTCGCCCATCCAGCGGAGCCGGGTCAGCACCTCGGGGGAGTAGGCGCCGTAGCGCAGCACCTTGCCGAGGCCCTCGTTGAGCGAGCAGTAGGTGCGCCGCCCGGTCTCGCGGTCCTCGAGCACCCACATCCACATCGACGGAGTGACGACGCCGGCCATCGGTCCCACCGCGCTGCGGTGGTGGCAGGGCTCGAGGCTGACGCTGCCGCCGGACTCGAAGAGGGCGACCGCGTCCTCGGGGTCGTCGACGAGCCCCTCGAGCGCGGCGCCGCCCATCAGCGCGCCCCGCAGCGGTCCGGACGCCCGGTCCCAGCCGATCGGGGGACCGGCGTGGAGGAACTGGCCCGGCTCGAGGCCCAGCACCTCCGAGGCCGGCGCGACGTCGACGAGGTGGGCGGTGACGCCGAGCATCGCCTCGACCGCCCGGCGGTTGGCCCCGGGGCGGCGGGGGTCGGTGGCGACGGTCGCGAGGTCGGCCTCGGTGCCGGGCATCGGCGGGCGCCAGTCGACGCGCTCGACCTCGACGGCCTGGTCGGCGACGGCGTCGGCGAGCATGTCGGCTCCGACCGTGACGACGGTGGGCTGGCTCATCGGGCGTCCTTCCCCTCGGGTGCGCCCAGCAGGGCGATGGCGCGGCGCGTCGCGCCCGCGTTGGACAGGTGCACCTCGGCGCCGGCGGCGACGAGGGCATCGCGCTGGGCGGCGAGGCCCTGGGGGTCGAGGTCGGTGCCCACGAGGCTCACCACGACCGGGATCGGGCGGTCGCTGCGCGCGGCCTCGATGGCGGGCGCGAGGCGCGCCGCCGGGTCGGGCTCGGCGCCGTGGCCGAGCACGACGTCGAGCAGGATGACGCCGGTCGCCGGGTCGGCGGCCGCCCGGGCGAGCTGCTCGGTGCGCAGGGTGGGGTCGATCATCGGGTGCGCCCGGCCCTGCGTGAGCGCGTCGTCCCCGAAGTCGACCATCGTGTGGTCGTCGGCGAGCAGGTCACCCGTCTCGCCCGGGTCCAGCGCGAGGTCGTCGGAGAGCGGGATGTTGCTGCGCACCGGGCCGAGCGCCTCGGTGGCCAGGAGCATCGACTCGTCGCAGAGGGTGCCGCCGACGAAGAGTCCGCGCAGCAGGGGGCCCGTCGCGGGGCCGGTGTTGTCGGCGCCGTGCACCGGCCACTCGGGCGCAGGGTGGCCGAGCCGCGCGAGCACGTCGTCCGCGACGGTGGTGAGGTCGCGCTGTCCGCGGCCGAGCAGCCCGAGCTCGACGGGCGTGGCGAGGGCACCGGCCTCGCGGGCCAGCGCCTCGGCCACCTCGGGGGCGGGCGGCTTGGACACGACCACCACCAGGTCGACGTCCGCGTCCGCGTCGAGGCGGCGCAGCGCCTCGCGGGTGGAGGCACCGCCGACCGCGGCGGACAGGTCGCGCCCGCCCACCCCCAGCGCGTGCCGCACCCCGACGCCGTCGTGGCCGTCGGCGGCGAGCCGCTCGCCGGCGTGGTGGAGCAGGGCGAGCAGCTGCTGGCAGCCGGTGCCCGACGCGGCGACCAGCCCGATCCGCCCGGGGCGCACGGTGTTGGCGAAGCCCAGCCCGACGCCGTCGAGAACGGCCGTCCCGCAGTCCGGCCCCATGACGAGCGCGCCGCGCGCGGCGGCGTACGCCTTGAGGGCGACCTCCTCGGCCACGGGCACGTTGTCGCTGAAGACCATCACGTCGTGGCCGGCCTCCAGGGCGTCCATCGCCTCGACGGTGGCGCTGGCGCCGGGCACCGAGACGAGCGCGACGGCGCCGGCGTCCGCGCGCCGCAGCGCGCTGGCCGTGGTGCGGGGCGGGGCGAGCGTGGTGCCGCCGTCGCCGGGCCGGGTCGGCGCGAGGGCGGCGTCGACCGCGGCGAGGGCGGCGGACAGGTCGCCGGCGTCGTCGAGGCGCACGGCCACGACCATGTCGTTGGGCGACGACGCGGGGACGTCGAAGCCCATCCCCTCGATCACCTCGAGGTTGAGCCCGGTGGCCATCGCGACCTGGGCGGCCACCACGCCGGGCGTGGCCTGCACCGCCCGGCTGACCTGGAGCAGGGTCACGGAGTCGGCGTAGGCGCCGCTGCGGAGCTCGACGTGGTCCTTCATGCTGCCCTCCGGGGAGTGGGGTGAGGCGTGCTGGACGTGGTGGACGCCAGGGCCAGCGCGGCCCCGGCGAGGAGGCCGGCGCCCGAGGTGGCGCCGACGGCCAGCAGGGCGCGCTCGGCGGCGTCGGTCGGGTCGGCGAGCCAGGCGGACAGCTCGGGGAGCGCCTCGCCGCGCACCGCGCACTCGAGCAGTGTGGCCGAGAGGAGGGTCGTCGCTCCCACCCGGTCGCGCACGGCCCCGGCGAGAGCGTCGTCGGGGCGCCCCAGTGCGGCCCGGGTGGTGAGCCACCCGGCGAGCACGTCGTCGCCGAGCGGCGTGAGGCCGGGGCCGCGGCCGACGAGCCGGTCGAGGTGGCCCGGTGCCAGGTCCAGCCCGGACGTCATCAGGACCTCCGGTGCGGACCGCGGATCCTCATGGCGTCCGGGGGCGGGGGCGGTGACGTCGACGACCCGGGCGACCCGCACCGCCCGCTCGCCCACCACCAGCTCGCCGCCCCGCACCCGCACCGCCGGACGGGGGAGGCCGCCGGTGAGGACGTCGAGGCTGGGCAGCGTCGACCACAGCGCGCACGGCACGCGCGTCGCGGCTCCCGACACCAGGCCGAGGCACCAGCCGTCGAGGTCGACGTAGATCGCCGTTCCGCTCGCGTGGACCACCTCGCGCGGACCGTCGGACGCCGCCCGCAGCCGCTCATGGACCCGGTGTGGTGCCGCCACGGGGATCGGTCCGGTCGTCACGCCACAGACGCTAACGGCTCGTGGGACACTCGCGAATGTGAGAACTTGTCGGACCGCGAGGTGGATGTGCGCCAAGACTTGATAAGCGACCCGGAGGCCGTCGCAGCCCTCGAGCGCGCCGACGCGCTCCACACCGCCCTGACCCACATCGTGCTCGAGGGTGGCGACCTCGACGCCATCGCTGAGGCGGTCGGCGACGCGCTCGGCTACGGCGTCGTGTTCACCTCCACCGACGGCCGCGAGCGCGCCGCCCACCTCGACCAGGCGCAGCGCGAGGCGCTGGCCCGGGCCGACCTGGTCGACCCCACCGGCCGGGTGCGCGTCGAGCGCATCGACCCCGCGGGCACCGCCGTGGGCCAGGGGGAGGCGCTCGTACGCCGCGTCGTCGCGGCCGGCGTCGACCTGGCCCGACTCGTGGCGCTGCAGCCCGACGGCACGATCCACGCCTCCGACGTGCACGCGCTCGAGCGGGCAGCGATCGTGGCCGCGCTGCTCGTCACCCGCGTCGAGGCCATCACCGCGGTGGAGAACAAGTACCGCGGCGACTTCCTGCGCGACGTGTTCCTCGGCCGGGCCGGTGAGGAGGAGTACGTCGCCGAGCACGCCCAGGCGTTCGGCTGGCACCTCGACCGTCCGGTGATGGTGGTGGTGGCCGTGCTCGACCCCGACGCCATCGCCGTCCTGGCCCCCGAGCCCGACGACCGGCGCGCGTGGCACGACCGCTTCGCCCACGCCTGGCGCCAGGTCTCCGCCACCGTCGACGAGACCATCGCCTCGGTCGCGTTCAGCCGCGAGGTGGTCACGCTCGTGCCCGTCGACCCGTCGACCGGGCCGGAGGGCGCGCAGCTCACTGTGGATCGCATCATCGCCGCGGTGCGCGGCGACCGCGGCGGTGGGCGCGTCGCGTTCTCGGCCGGGGTGAGCCGCGTCGCCGAGGGTCTCGGTGACCTGCCCGAGGCGTTCCGGCAGGCCCAGCGCGCGGTCGAGATCGGGCGGCGCGTGCACGGCGGGGGCTCGGTGATCCGCTTCGACCAGCTCGGCCTGCACCGGCTGCTCGCCCTGGTGCCCGACGGCGCCGAGCTGAGCGCGTTCGCCGCCGACGTCCTCGGGCCGCTCGCCGCGCGCACCCCGGAGGCCGCCGACCTGCGCGAGACGCTGCAGGTGCTGATCGACACCAACTTCAACGTCGCGGAGGCCGCCCGCGCGCAGTTCTTCCACTACAACACGATGCGCTACCGCGTGGGCAAGCTGCAGCGGATCCTCGGCCCGGTCGCCACCGACCCGCACCTGCGCCTCGACGTGGCGGTGGCGCTGCGGGCGCTCGAGATCGTCGACTGACGGGCCGGGTTCAGAGCAGCTTCTCGTAGAACACCCGGACGAGACCGGCCTCATCGGCGCGGTGGGTCTCGACGTAGCCCACCCGTGCGTAGAGCGCCTGGTTCTCCACCATCGTGTGGTGGGTGCAGAGGCGGACGCGGGGGAGCTCGAGTGCGCGGGCGCGCGACTCGGCGAGCCGGAGGAGGCGCCGCCCGACCCCGCGTCCGTGGTGGGTGGGGAGGACGGCGACGTTGTCCAGGAGGACGCCGTCGTCCTCGGGCACCAGGAGCAGGAGGCCGACGACCGAGGAGCCGTCGAGGGCCACCCAGGCCTCCGTGTCATCGATCGCAGCGGCGTAGTCGGTCTCGAGGGGGCCGGGGCGCAGGCCGCCCATCCGGGCGAGGTAGGGGGAGTACGCCGCCTCGGCGACGCGCCGCACCGCCTCGGCGTCCGTCGCGACCGCGCGGCGCAGCGCCGGGTGCCGGACACCGAACCACTGCTCCGCGCCGTGCTCCTCGAACCGGTCCGCCTCGTCGAAGCCGAGGCGATCGGCCAGCGCGCGGGAGCGGGCGTTGGCGACCTGCGTGCACAGCACGACGTCCTCGCCGAGGCGCTCGTCGGCCAGGTCGAGCAGCGCCGCGCACCCCTCGGCGGCGTAGCCGCGGCCCCACGCGTCGACCGGGAGCACGTAGCTCAGCTCGACGACGCCCGGCCCCGCGACGGCGGGCTCGGACCCGTCCGTGGCGACCAGCCGGCCGGGGCGCTCCGCCTCCCGGCGGCTCAGCCCGATCCAGCCCACGAAGCGGCCCTCGTGCTCCAGGACGTACTGGGCCGGGCGGTCGGCGGGCACCTCGGGGAGGCTGGCGTCGAGGGTGGCGCGGTCCTGGCCGCCGCCGAGGTGCTGGTTGGCGACCGGGTCTGAGCCGAGGTCGAGGAACGCCTCGCGATCGCGCGCCTCGGGCGCGCGCAGCAGCAGCCGCTCGGTGCGCAACGACCCGGCCGGCCAGGCGTCGTCGGTGAGGGCCAGGGCCATGCTCGAAGGGTAGGGAGTGCGGGCATTGCAGCCGAGAACTTGTCAGCCGGCGCGGCGTTCCTTCGGCAGATGTCGCCAGTGAGGGTGTGAGATGAGCCGCACTAGTTTGTGGCTCCTCGGGCACCACACCCCTGCGAATCTGGAGGCCAGCGCATGTCGATGTTCAAGTGGGACGTGGTCGATCCCGCCCCCGGCCAGCCGGTGCTCCCGCTCCAACGCCTGCCGTGGGGCAAGACGATCGGGCTCGGCGCCCAGCACGTGGTCGCCATGTTCGGCGCCACCTTCGTCTTCCCGCTGGTGATGGGGCTCGACGCCAACCTCGCCATCATGTTCTCGGGCCTCTGCACCATCCTGTTCCTGCTGATCGTGCAGAACCGGGTGCCCAGCTACCTCGGCACCAGCGCCTCGTTCGTGGCGTCGGTCGCCGCGATCCGCGCGCTCGACGAGGGCAACGACTCGTCCTACGTCACCGGCGCGATCCTGGTCGGCGGCCTCGTGCTGGCCGCGATCGGCGTGCTCGTGCACTTCGCCGGCGCCGGGCTCATCCACCGCATCCTCCCGCCCGCCGTGACCGGCGCGGTGGTCATGCTCATCGGCTTCAACCTCGCGCCCGTCGTGGCCGGCACCTACTGGCCGCAGGACCAGTGGGTCGCGCTGCTGACGGCGGCCTTCATGGTCTTCGCGGCGGTCGCCCTGCCGGGCTTCTGGTCGCGGATCGCGGTCTTCCTCGCACTCATCTTCGGCTACGTGCTGTCCTGGATCTTCGACGGCGTCTTCGGCCCCATCACGTCCGTGCTCGGCGGTGCGACCGAGGCCACCGAGCACGACCGGGTGTCGTGGGCCGGCGTGCAGGCGGCCGACTGGATCGGCCTGCCGAGCGGCACCCTCGCCGACGGCGTCTCGGTCGTCCACGGGCCGTCGTTCTCGCTCACCGCCATCCTGCTCGTGCTGCCCGGCGTGATCGCGCTCGTCGCGGAGAACACCGGCCACGTCAAGGCGGTCGCCGAGATGACCGGCGAGGACCTCGACCCCTACATGGGTCGCGCGATCGGCGCCGACGGCCTGGCCACCGCGTTCGCCAGCGCGTTCGGCGGCTCCCCGACCACGACGTACGCCGAGAACATCGGTGTCATGGGCGCCACCCGCGTCTACTCCTCGGCGGCCTACTACGTCGCCGCCCTCGTGGCGATCCTGCTCGGGCTGTGCCCCAAGTTCGGCGCGATCGTCAACGCGACGCCCGGCGGAGTGCTCGGCGGCATCACCGTCGTCCTCTACGGGATGATCGGGCTGGTGGGGGCCAAGATCTGGGTGGAGAACAACATCGACTTCGGCAACCCCGTCAACCTGGTCGGCCTCTCCGCGGGCATCATCGCCGGCATCGGCGGCGTCACCCTCACCTTCGGCGACGACTTCGAGCTCGGCGGCATCGCCCTCGGCACGATCCTGGTCATCGTGTTCTTCCACATGGTCCGTGGCCGCGGTGGCACCGGGGGACCGGGCGGCGCGACCCGCAACCTCAGCCACCCCGACTACGACGAGGGCGTCGACGACGCAGCCTCCGGAGGCACGCACCAGCGATGAAGCCGGCACCCTTCGCCTACCTGCGACCCTCCACCCTCGAGGAAGCCCTCGCGGCGCTCGCGGGGGAGCAGGGGGCGAAGGTGCTGGCCGGCGGCCAGTCGCTCGTCCCGCTGCTGTCGATGCGGCTGGCCGCGCCGTCGATGCTCGTCGACATCAACGCCATCCCCGGCCTCGACCACGTGCGCGTGGACGAGGACGGGGTCCGGGTCGGGGCCCTGGCCCGCCACGCCCACGTGCTCGGGTCCGCCGAGGCCGGCGAGGCGCAGCCGCTGCTCGCGATGGCACTGAGCCACGTCGCCCACCCGACCATCCGCAACCGCGGCACCACCGTCGGCTCGATCGTGCACGCCGACGCGGCGGCCGAGATGCCGATGGTGCTGCGACTGCTGGAGGGATCGGTGGACGTCGCGTCGGTGCGCGGTCGCCGTACGGTGCCGGCGGCCGAGCTGTTCGCCGGGCCGCTCGAGAGCACCCTCGCCCAGGACGAGGTGGCCGTCGAGGCGTTCTTCCCGGGGCTCGCGCCCGGCGCCGGCGTCGCCTTCCAGGAGATCGCCCGCCGCCACGGCGACTACGCCCTCGTCGGGGTGGCCGCCCACGTCGAGACCGACGGCGATGCCGTCACCCGGGCCCGGGTCGGCTTCGTGTCGGTGAGCGACGTGCCCGTCGTCGTCGACGTCACCGACGCCGTGCGCGACCCGGCCGGCGACCCCGCCGGCGCCGCGCTGGCCGAGCTCGACCCGGCCGGCGACATCCACGCCACGGCCGCCTACCGCGCCCACCTCGTGACGGTGCTGGCACCGCGCGTCCTGGCGGCTGCCACCGACCACGCCCGCTCGCGGGCAGGAGAGGCGTCCCACCCGTGACCACCGAACAGCTCCACGAGGTGCGCCTGCACGTCAACGGCTCCGTCCACGAGGTACGCGTGCCGGCGCGCCGGCTGCTCTCCGACGCGCTGCGCCACGACTGCGGCCTCACCGGCACCCACGTCGGGTGCGAGCACGGCGTGTGCGGGGCGTGCACGGTGCTGGTCGACGGCGCCCCGATGCGTTCGTGCCTGATGCTGGCCGTGTCGGCGGTCGACGCCGAGATCACCACCGTCGAGGGGCTCACGGAGGACGACGGGTCGCTCTCGCCGGTGCAGCAGGCGTTCTCCGACTGCCACGGCCTGCAGTGCGGCTTCTGCACCCCGGGCTTCCTCACCACCATCACCGCCGGGCTGCGCGAGACGCCCGACCCCTCCGAGGACGAGGCGCGGGAGATGATCGCCGGCAACCTGTGCCGCTGCACGGGCTACCAGAACATCGTGCGCTCGGTGCTCCGGGCGGCCGAGATCACGCGGGGTGAGGCATGACCACCAAGATGTTCGGCGCCAAGGTGCCGCGGGTGGAGGACCAGCGCTTCCTGCGCGGCCAGGGCCGTTACGTCGACGACCTGCTCACCGACGACCCGCGGCTGCTGCACGCGGCGGTGCTGCGCTCGCCGCACGCCCACGCCCGCATCGTCGACATCGACGTCGCCGACGTGCTCGACGTCGAGGGCGTGGTGGCCGTGTGGACCCACGACGACCTCGAGGGCCCGATGGCCGAGCCGCTGCCGTTGCTCATCCCCCACCCGAGCCTCACCCACGGCCGCACCCAGTACGCCCTGGCCAAGGACGAGGTCAACTACGCCGGCGAGGCCGTCGCGTTCGTCGTCGCGGTCGACCGCTACGTCGCCGAGGACGCCGTGGGGCGGATCCGCGTCGACTACGACGTGCTCCCGCCCGTGGTCGGCATCGAGGCCGCGCGGGCGGCACGCACCGCCGTGCACGACGACGTGCCCGACAACGTCGGTGCGCGCATGGAGCAGGAGAACGGCGACGCCCGCGCGGCCATCGCCCGCGCGCCCCACACCCTGACCCTCGAGCTCGACGTCGAGCGCTCGGCGTGCACGCCCATGGAGGGCCGCGGCACCGTGGCGCGGTGGGACCCCGACACGTCCCGGCTGACGGTGTGGTCCTCGACGCAGACCTCGACCGGCGTGCGCGGCTGCGTGGCCGCCAAGCTCGGCCTCGACCTGGCCAAGGTCGACGTGATCACGCCCGACGTGGGCGGCGGCTTCGGCGTGAAGATCAACCACCCCTGGCCCGAGGAGCTGCTGGTGCCGCTCGCGGCGATGACGCTCGGACGCCCGGTCAAGTTCACCGAGGACCGGCGCGAGCACTTCATCTCGTCGGCCCACGAGCGCGCCCAGCACCACCACGTCGAGGTCGGCTTCGACGACGAGGGGCGGCTGCTGGGGCTCGACGTCGAGTTCTGGCACGACCACGGTGCCTACACGCCCTACGGGCTGATCGTCCCGATCATCACCTCCACGCAGCTGCTCGGGCCCTACAAGCCGGCCAACTACCGCGTCGTCTTCGAGTCGCTCTACACCAACACCGTCATCGTCACGCCCTACCGCGGCGCGGGACGTCCGCAGGGATGCTTCGTCATGGAGCGCACCATGGACGCGATCGCGGCCTACCTCGGCAAGGACCGCACCGAGGTGCGGGCGACCAACTTCATCCAGCCCGACGAATTCCCGTTCGAGCACGGCCTGGTCTTCCAGGACGGCCGCGAGCTGACCTACGACTCGGGCGACTACCCGGAGTCGTTGACCAGGCTCAAGGAGCTCGTCGGGTGGGACGAGTTCGAGGAGTTCCGCGCCGAGATGGCCGCCCAGGGGCGCCGGGTCGGCATCGGCCTGGCCTGCTACGTCGAGGGCACCGGGGTCGGGCCCTACGAGGGCGCCCACGTGCACGTGGAGACGTCCGGGAAGGTCAAGGTCGCCACGGGCCTCACCACCCAGGGGCAGGGCCACCAGACGGCGTTCGCCCAGATCGTGGCCGACACGCTCGGCGTACGCTTCGAGGACGTCGAGGTCACGACCGGCGACACCCGCAAGATGCCCTACGCCGTGGGCACCTTCGCCTCCCGGGCGGCGGTGATGAGCGGCTCGGCGATCCACCTCGCCGCCCTCCGCGCGCGGGAGAAGGCGCTGCGCATCGCGGCCGAGGCGCTCGAGGCGGCCGAGGACGACCTCGAGATCACCGACGGCGTGGTGTCGGTGCGCGGCACCGACGCGTCCCCGCAGACGCGCATCGACCTCGGCACCGTGGCGGTGCTGTCCAACCCGCTGCGCTACGCCTTCGACGAGGCGTCGAAGGCCGCCACCCAGTTCTCCGTCGGCGACCCGGGCAAGCCGCCGGTGGCCGAGGGCGACGAGCCGGGCCTGGAGGGCAAGGACTTCTTCTCCCCGCCGCGCTCGACGTTCGCCAGCGGCATGCACGCCGTCATCGTGGAGACCGACCCCGACACCGCCGAGATCACGATCCTCAAGTACGCCGTGGTCCACGACTGTGGCAACCTGATCAACCCGATGATCGTGGAGGGCCAGATCCACGGCGGCGTCGCGCAGGGCGTGGGCGGCGCGCTCTACGAGCGGATGGCCTACGACGAGTCGGGCCAGCTGCTCAACGCGTCGTTCATGGACTTCCTGATGCCCTACGCGACCGAGGTCCCGACCTCGATCGACATCGACCACCTCGAGACGCCGTCGCCGCTCAACCCCCTCGGCATCAAGGGCGCCGGAGAGGCCGGCGTGATCCCGTCGGCCGCCGTCTTCGCGGCTGCCATCGAGGACGCCGAGCTGCCCTCCAGCCCGGGGCTGAGGATCACGTCGATGCCGATCTCGCCGTCCGAGCTCTTCGACCTGCGCCTCGCGCACGCCCCCGCCACCCCCGCCACCCCGTCCCTCACTACCCAGCCCACCCGAGGAGTCCCGAGATGAAGTTCACCGGAGAGAACGTCCTGGCCGCGGACGTCGCGCGGGCGTGGGACGCGCTGCTCGACCCGGGGGTCCTGGTCCGGACGATCCCAGGCTGCGAGCGGCTCGAGGCCACCGGGGAGAACGCCTACGCGATGACCGTTACCGCGGGCGTCGCGTCGATCAAGGGGACCTACGCCGGCTCGTGCGAGCTGCGCGACCTCGTCGAGCACGAGTCGCTGGTGATGAGGCTCGACGGCGCCGGCGCCCCCGGCACGATCGGCGCGACGGTCAACGTCCGCTTCGCGCCGGAGGGCTCCGCGACGCGCGTCTCGTACGACGCCGACGCCGTCGTCGGTGGGATGATCGGCGGCGTCGGTCAGCGGATGCTCACCTCGGTCTCCAAGCGGATGGCGGGGGAGTTCTTCGGCAACGTCGACGCGGCCCTCGCGGGTGGTCCGGACCCTGGTCCCACGGCCGACGGCGTCGCACCGGTGGCTGCCGAGCCCGCCGCCGTCGGCCAGGTCTTCGACGCGCCGGCCCCCTCCGCCGCCGGGTCGCGGCAGGACTTCCTCACCGGCGTCGCCGTCGGCGCCGGCCTGGTGCTCGCGGGAGTCATCGTGGGCGGCATCGTCGGGCGTCGCCGGTGAGCGGCCTCACCGTCGAGTCCACCGCGCGCGAGCAGGCCGCAGCGGTCCGCTCGGGCGAGATCTCGGCGGCCGAGCTGCTCGAGCTGCACCTCGACCGGATCGAGGAGCGCAACCCCGAGCTCAACGCGATCGTGTCCCTCGACGCCGAGCGCGCGCGGGCGTGGGCCGCGGTCGCCGACCAGGCGCAGGCCTCCGGCGAGGAGGTGGGCCCCCTGCACGGGCTGCCCTTCGCGGTGAAGGACACCCACGCCCTCCGGGGCTGGCGCACGACCTACGGCTCGCCGATCTTCGCCGACGCCGTCGCCGACCACGACGACCTGCTCGTCGAGCGCATCCGCGCGGCGGGGGCGGTCTTCATCGGCAAGACCAACGTGCCGGAGTTCGCGGCCGGCTCCCACACCTTCAACACGGTCTTCGGCGTCACCCGCAACCCCGTCGACCCCTCGCGCTCGGCCGGCGGGTCGAGCGGGGGCGCCGCGTCCGCGCTCGCCTCTGGCATGGTGCCTCTCGCCGACGGCTCCGACATGGGCGGCTCGCTGCGCAACCCGGCGTCGTTCTGCGGCGTCGTCGGCATGCGCCCCTCGCTGGGACGCGTGCCGGAGTGGCCGCTCTACAACCAGTGGGAGAGCACGTCGGTCGGCGGCCCGTTGGCCCGCAACGTCGGCGACCTGGCCCTGCTGCTGTCGGTCATCGCGGGGCCCGACCCCCGCGCCCCGCTCGCGCTCGGCGACCCCGGGTCGTCGTTGGCCCCGCCACTCACGCCCGCGCCGCTCGCCGGCCTGCGGGTGGCGTGCTCGGTCGACCTCGGCGGCGCGCTGGTGGTCGACCACGAGGTCGCCGACGTCGTACGCACCACCGCGCGGCGGCTGTCCGACGCCGGTGCGTCGGTGGCCGAGGCACACCCCGACCTGTCGCTGGCCGATGACACCTTCCGCACGCTGCGGGCCTGGCACTTCCACGCGAGGTTCGCCGAGCTGCTCGCCGAGCACCCGACGTCGTTCAAGCCCACCCTGGAGGCCAACATCCGCGCCGGCGAGCCGCTCACCGGCGCCGACGTCGCGCGGGCCTACACCCAGCGCACCTCGCTGTCGGAGACGATGCGGCTCTTCTTCGGCGACCACGACGTGCTGCTGCTTCCCACCTCGCAGGTGCCGCCGTTCCCGGTGGAGCAGGAGTATCCCGAGACGATCAACGGCGAGCAGATGCCCGACTACCTCGCCTGGATGCGCTCGGCCTACTTCATCACCGTCACCGGCTGCCCCGCGATCTCCGTGCCCGCCGGACGCACCGCCGACGGTCTGCCCGTCGGCGTCCAGCTCGTCGCGCGGCACGGCACGGATCGTCAGCTGCTGCAGGTGGCGGCCGCGCTGGAGGAGCTCGTGGGCGGGGACTGAGCTGTGCATGACGGTGTGGACAACTGACCGACCGCTGGGGATGACCGACGTTCTCCTGGGGACGACTCGCCGGAACCCGAAGTATGTCGACGATCGTGGCCTCCAGCTCTTGCGGCGAGCGTGGTCCACGGCATAGAACTCTCCTTACGCAGCCCCGCAAGGGGCCGCGGGATGGCTCCAGAGAGATGGTCCACCCGACTCCGAACCAGTCCGCTGGGGACGAGTCGCAGACACCGGGTGATGCGGTGGCTGGGACCGGAAGGACGGGGCTGTCGGCCGCGAGCATCACTCGACCGGCCACCCGAAGGGCCCTTGGCGCTCATACCGCCGAGGGCCCTTCACCTTTGTGTCGCAGGTCCTCGGGCGGCGCCGCAACTCTTGACGCTGGACGTGCGTTCCGTCGGCAAGGTCTGCCGTGGCCGCCGCGGCGGCTGCCTCGGTTGAATCGAGCCCATGAGCTCGCGGCGGATCAGGATCGGCATCGACACCGGCGGCACCTTCACCGACGTGGTGGCCCTCGACGAGGACTCGGGCGAGCTGGTCACCACCAAGACCCCGAGCACCCCGGGCAACCCCGCCGACGGCTTCATCGCCGGCATCGAGAAGATCCTCGCCCTCGTGGATGGCGAGGGCAGCGACATCACCGCCGTCTCGCACGGCACCACCGTGGCCACCAACAAGCTCCTCGAGGGCAAGGTCGAGGCGCTCGGCTTCATCACCACCGAGGGCTACGAGTTCATGCTCGAGATCGCGCGCCAGTCGGTGCCCGACGGCTACGGCAACTCCTACTTCTGGGTCAAGCCCGACCGGATCGTCCCGGCCGACCGGGTCCGCACGGTCGGTGGCCGCCTCGACTTCACCGGCGCCGAGGT
Organism: Nocardioides sp. Z35_8; assembly: GCF_059621125.1. NCBI lineage: Bacteria > Bacillati > Actinomycetota > Actinomycetes > Propionibacteriales > Nocardioidaceae > Nocardioides > Nocardioides sp. Z35_8. The sequence goes on from NZ_JCAQIE010000001.1 coordinate 2,103,254, forward strand.
CCGTCCGTTCGACGAGGACCAGGCCGTGGCCGCGGCCCGGTGGTTCAAGGCCCAGGGCATCACCACGATCGGCGTCTGCTTCCTCCACGCCTACGCCGACGACACCCACGAGCTGCGGATGCGCGACGTCCTGCGCCGCGAGCACCCCGACGCCGTCGTGTCGATCTCGAGCGAGGTGCTGCGCGAGTACCGCGAGTACGAGCGCTCGATGACCACGCTCGTCGACGCGGCGGTCAAGCCCAACGTCAGCCGCTACGTCTCCAACATCTCCGAGCGGCTGCGCGACTTCACCGGCGCCGGCCGGGACACCCAGCCGATCCCGTTCTACGTGATGAAGTCCAACGGTGGCGTGCTGTCGGCCGACGAGGTCGTGCACCAGCCGATCACCACCGTGCTGTCCGGCCCCGCGGCGGGCGCGCTGGGCGCCGCGCTGATCGCCGAGGTCGCGGGCTTCCCACGGATCCTCACCTGCGACGGGGGCGGCACGTCGACCGACGTGTCGGTCGTCCTCGACGGCGAGCCGACGCTGACGACCGAGGGCACGGTCGGCGCCTACCCGAGCAAGATCCCGATGATCGACGTCGTCACCGTCGGTGCCGGCGGTGGCTCGATCGCCTGGCTCTCGCCGGAGGGGACCCTCAAGGTCGGCCCGCACTCGGCCGGCGCCGATCCCGGCCCCCTCTGCTACGGCAACGGCGGCACCCAGCCGACCATCACCGACGCCCACGTCACCCTCGGCCGCATCCCTCCGCACCTGCTCGGCGGCGAGATCCCGCTCGACGTGGAGGCCGCCCGCGGGGGCATCGCCGACCTCGCCGAGCGGCTCGGCCTCGACTTCGAGCGCTGCGCGACCGGCATCCTCGAGATCTCCGCGTGGAACCAGGCCAACGCCCTGCGCCAGGTCAGCGTCAAGCGCGGCCTCGACGTGCGCGACTTCATGCTCACCACCTTCGGCGGCTCCGGCTCCCTGCTGGCCTGCCGGCTCGTCGACATCCTCGACCTCGCCGGCGTCGTCGTGCCGCCCAACCCGGGCAACGTGAGCGCGTTCGGGCTGCTGACCGTCGACGTGAAGAACGACTACGTGCAGACCCACGTCGCGAAGGAGTCGGCGCTCGACCACGCGACCGTGCAGGCGATCCTCGACGACCTGACCGACCGGGCCCGCGCGGCGCTGGCCAAGGAGGGCTTCGCCCCGGACGAGCACCGCTTCCAGCACACCATCGACGTGCGCTACGTCGGGCAGGCCTTCGAGGTCCGCGTCGCCGCGCCGGAGGCCGGCGACGGGCGGGGCGTCGACGCGGCGTACGTCGAGCAGGTGGCCGACGCGTTCCACACCGAGCACCGCCAGCTCTACGGCTACGACTTCCGCGGCGACCCGGACCAGCAGGTCGAGTGGGTCAACCTGCGCGTGAGCGGCATCGGCCCGATCACCCGCCCGGAGATCCCCACCCTCGACAAGGCCGCGGGCACCGTGGAGGAGCGGGCTGTCCGCGGCCGCCGCGCCGTCTGCTTCGACGCCGAGCAGGGCTACGTCGACACGCCCGTGCTCTGGCGCGCCGACCTCGGTGCCGGCGACACGTTCGGCGGCCCGGCCATCGTGGAGGAGTTCGGCTCCACCATCCCGGTCCACCCCGGCTTCGAGGTCGTGGTCGACGACTGGGCCAACCTCGTGATCCGGAAGGAGTCGGCCCGATGACCGACCTCAGCACCCGTCCCGTCGACCCGGCCTACGTCACCGCGACGCCCGTCAACCCGGCCGGCCTGCCCACGGCGTACGAGCACGGCCATCGGCTGACCGCCGAGGGCACCACCGTCGACCCGATCCTCGTCGAGATCGTGCAGGGCACGCTCGCCAGCGTCGAGATGGAGGTGGAGACCGCCATCGGGCGCACCAGCCGCTCGCCGATGATCCGCGACGCCCACGACTTCCGCGCCGGCATCCACGACCGCCAGCTGCGCAAGCTGACCGGGCGCTCCTACAGCGCGCTGGTCCACCCGGTCGTGCGCGACCACCCGATCGAGGAGATGCGCGAGGGCGACGTCTTCTTCCACAACGACGTCTACGAGTCCGAGGGCGGGATCGGCCACCTGCCCGACCTGTGCGTCACCGTGCCGGTCTTCCACGACGGCGAGGTCGTCGCCTTCGTGCAGGCCTTCGGCCACCACGACGACATCGGGGGCGCCGTCCCCGGGTCGATGCCGAGCAACGCGACCAGCGTCTTCGAGGAAGGGCTGGCCGTCCCACCGATCAAGCTGTGGGACGCCGGGGTGCCCAACAAGGCGGCGCTGCGGATCATGACCCGCAACTCGCGCATGCCCGACAGCCTCGCCGCCGACCTCGACGCCGAGTGCTCGGCCTGCCTGATGGGCGCGCGGCGCCTCGGCGAGCTGTTCGAGCGCTACGGCCGCGACGCGATCGAGGCGTCGTTCGACGCCATCCTCGACGCGACGACCGAGACCTACCGCCGCGAGATCCTGTCCCAGATCCCCGACGGCACCTACGTCTGGGAGGACTACGCCGAGCACGACGGCATCGACGAGCCGCAGCTGCACACCCAGCGGATCACCCTCACCAAGGTCAGCGACGCCCCCGCCGACCCGGACCACGGCCGTCCTGCCGGGCCCCGCCTGATCATCGACTTCACCGGCACCAGCGCCCAGGCGAAGGGCCCGATCAACCACTGCGGCGACTACGTCGGCGGCAACTTCCTCAAGAAGTGGCTCGCGCCGATCCTGCGCAACCTCGCCGACACCCCCGAGCGGATGGCCGAGCTCGACGTCAACGAGGGCATCGTGCCGCTGATCGAGATGCGATTCCCCGAGAAGGGCACGCTGCTCACGCCGATCCACCCCGCCCCGACCAACGCCCGCACCTTCGTGATCCTGCGGCTGCTCGGCGTGCTCGCCGGCGTCGTGGCCAAGGCGGTCGACGGCAGGATGCCCGCCGACCAGGAGACGATCCGCTACACCGGCGTCTACGGCAAGGACCGCGACGGCAACGACTACCTCATGCGCGAGGTGCTCGGCGGCGGCTCGGGCGGGCGCTACTACGCCGACGGCGAGGACACCATCCACGTCGTCCCCGACTCCCGCAACCTGCCCACCGAGTTCACCGAGTCGCGCTTCCCGTTCATCGTCGAGCGCCTGGGCCTCGCGATGGACTCGGGCGGCGCGGGGGAGCACCGCGGGGGCCTGGGCTACGAGAAGCACCTGCGGATGCTCGAGGACGCCCGCTTCATGTCCATCGCCGACCGCTCGATCCTGGCCTGCTGGGGCGTACGGGGCGGCAAGGCGGGCGCGCCGTTCCAGGTCGTCATCGACCCCGGCGGCCCCGACGAGCGCGAGGTCGACGCCCTCGCCGACGCCGAGGAGATCAAGGCCGGCCAGCTCGTCCGGATCCGGACGACGGGCGGCGGCGGCTGGGGCGACCCGCTCGCCCGCGACCCGGAGTCCGTCGTCCGCGACGTGGTCTGGCGCAAGGTGTCGGCCGAGGCCGCGCTGCGCGACTACGGCGTGGTGCTGACCGGCTCGACCGGCGACGGGACGCTGGGCTTCGACGAGTCAGCCACCGCCGCCGAGCGGTCGTCGCGGGCGGCATGGAGCCGCGACGACGACGCGTTCTTCGACCGCGGCCCCGGCTACGCCTCGCTGGCCGGGGGCGCCGCCTTCGCCGAGGTCGACCGGGTCTGAGCCAGCACGTCGGGGTCGAGGTCGGTGCTGACGACCTCGAAGTGGTCGGCGTGCAGGTCCTTCTCGGCCAGCAGCTCGTCGTCGCCGGGGTAGAAGCGGGCGACCGCGGGGTCGTCGCCGGCGAAGGCCCGGATGGCCTCCATCGACTCCCACAGCGAGACCGTCGTGACCTCGACCAGGTCGCCGGCCGGTCGCCTGAGCACCAGCACGCCCAGGTTGCCCGGGGTCGCGCGGTACTCCCGCACCCCGGTGCCGGACTGGTGGTCGAGGTAGCGGTCGGCGTCCTCGGGTCGGACGGCACCGCGCCAGGTGCGCATGATCAACGGGTCCTCCTCGTGGGTCAGCTGTGGGTCCAGCTGTGGGGTCCGGCTGTGGGGTCCGGGTGTGGGTCCACCCTCGCAGGAGGCGGGTCAGGGCTCGATGAGCCCCGCGCGGATCGCGTAGCGGGTCAGCTCGACCCGGTCGCGCATCCCGAGCTTGGCGAGGATGTTGGCGCGGTGGCCCTCCACGGTCTTCAGTGCGATGTGCAGCTCCTTGGCGATCTCGCGCGAGGAGCGTCCCTCGGCGATCAGCTTGATCACCTGGTCCTCGCGGGCGGTCAGCACCGAGGCGGGCACCCGCTCGCCGCGGCGCAGCCGGTCGAGGTAGTCGCGCACGAGCGTGCTCTCGGCGCCCGGGTAGAGGAACGTCTCGCCCCGCATCGCCGCGCGGCAGGCGCCGACGAGGTCCTCGTCGGCGACCGACTTGAGGACGTAGCCGCTCGCGCCGGCCTTGAGGGCGCCGAAGAAGTACTGCTCGTTGTCGTGCATCGACAGCATCAGGATCTTCGGCGGGTCGCGGCGCTGCGCGATCTCGGCGGCCGCCTGCAGCCCGGTCATCCGGGGCATCGCGATGTCGAGCACGACCAGGTCGACCTCGGTGTCGCGCACCCGCTCGACGGCCTCCGTCCCGTCGGCGGCCTCCGCGACGACCGTCAGGTCGGGCTCCTGCTCGAGGATGAGGCGTACGCCGCGGCGCACGAGGGTGTGGTCGTCGGCCAGCAGGATCCGGATCACGCGGGCACCTCCTCGATCGCGTCGACGGGGACCTTGAGCCGCACGGTCGTACCGTGCCGCGGCTGGCTGATCACCGACAGCTCGGCGCGCACCAGCGCGGCGCGCTCGCGCATCCCCATCAGCCCGGACCCCTCGGAGAGCCCGGTGAAGCCGCGGCCGTCGTCGCGGACCTCGAGGACCACGTGGGACCCGAGCCGGTGCAGCGACAGCTCGACCTCGCCGGCGTCGGCGTGCCGGGCGGCGTTGGTGAGCGCCTCCTGGGCCACCCGGTAGACGACGACCTCCGCCTCCGGGCTCAGCGGCGGGAGGCCGGGCGCGAACGAGCGGCGCACCGACGCCGAGCTGTGGTCGGCGAACTCGGTGGCCAGGGCGGCCAGCGCGCTCGCGAGCCCGAGGTCCTCCAGCACCCCGGGACGCAGCCGTCGCGCCACCCGTCGTACGTCGTCGAGGCCGGCGCGGGCGCTCTCGCGGACCGCCGCGAGCTCGGGCACCAGCCCGGGCGGGGCCTGCGACTCCAGCTGCTTGAGTCCCAGCAGCACGACCGTCAGGCTCTGGCCGACCTCGTCGTGCAGCTCCTGGGCGATGCGGTGCCGCTCCGCCTCCTGCGCGGCGAGCGCCCGGGCATCGCCGGTGCGGCGCTCCTCGCCCAGGCGGTCGAGCAGGCCGTTGACGCTGCGGGCGATGCCGAGCACGGGGCCGGACCCCTCCTCGGGGAGCTCCGTCGGCTCGAGGTGCTCGATGCCCTCCAGGCGGGAGATCAGCCGGTGCAGCGGTGCGAGCGCCCAGCGGATGAGCAGGGCGTTGGTCAGGATGATCACGACCAGTCCCAGGCCGATGACGAGGATCTCCGAGGGCACCGCGTCGGCGGAGACGCGGGCGGGGGAGAGGACCAGCAGCAGGGCCGCGGCCACGAGCACCACACCGTTGATCAGACAGATCGTCCAGAACAGCGGGAGGTGGCTGGGCAGGCGCATGCGGCAACCCTCCCATCCCGCAGATGGGGTCCGGCACCCATGGTCGCCGACCGTGCGCCACCTCGACACTCCTCGCATGCCCCCGCCGGACGAGAACGCCACTGTCGACCCGACGGGGGCCGCCTGGGTGGTGTGGCTGGTCATCGTCGGACCGGGGCTGCTGTTCGTGACCCTCCTCTGCCTGCGCCGGGTGGCGCCCGGCGAGCTGGTCCTCGTGGTTCGCGGCGGGACCGTGGTCCGCGTGCGGCGCAACGGGCTCGTCGCGCGGTGGCCGGGGCTCGAGCGCTTCGAGGCCGTGCCGACCGACCCGCGGGTCCTGCCGCTGGTGGTCCGCTCCCGCACCTGCGACGGCGTCGACGTCGTCGCGCTCGCCGACCTGACGCTCCTGGTGCACGACGTCGAGCCGGGCACGGCGTACGCCCCCTCGGCGCACGCCGCCCGGTCGGCCGAGGACGTCGTCGCGCGCGCGGTCGAGCAGCTCGAGGTGGGCACGCTGGTCGACGACCTCGACGAACTGCAGGACCGCTGGCCCGCCGAGCTCACCCGCCTGCTGCCGCTGGGCACCGAGGCCACGGCCCTGTCGGTCACCGAGGTCGAGGCCCGGCTGACGGGGGGTGCGGTGTGAGCACCGGGACGGAGTACCTCCTGGAGGTCGCGGTGTCGGTGGCGCTGATCGCCTCGGCGATCGGCTTCGCGATCGGGCTCGCCGTCGGTCGCGGTCGCCAGCCCCGCTGGCAGGAGAAGGGCAGCTTCGTCCACAAGGTCTCGATCGGCTTCGCGACCCTCGACCGGCTCGACGCGGTGCTGCTGCGCTTCGAGGTGGAGCCGTCCTCGCGGCTGTCGGGCGTGGAGGTGGGCGAGCTGCGGCTCCCCGTCGGATCGGGGGTCGCCATCCTCGCCCGCGGCAAGGAGGTCATCGTCCCCGACTCGCGCACCGTGCTGCGCACCGGCGACCAGGTCCTCGTCGTCGCGGCGCTCGGCCAGGTCGCGCGGGTAGAGGACCGGCTCCGCTCGGTCAGTCGCTACGGCCGCCTCGCGAGCTGGGCCGAGGACATGGACGACGGCTCCGGCTCGGCACGCGCGTTCGGCGTGCGCAGGCGGATCGCGTGATCCTGACCTCCGCGGCGCTGGCGATCTTCATCATCGCCTACGCCCTCATCGCGACCGAGCGCGTCCACCGCGTCGCCGCCGCCCTCGGCGGTGTCGCCGGCATGGTCGTCATCGGCCTCGTCGACGCCGAGACGGCGTTCTTCGACCACCACACCGGCGTCGACTGGAACGTCATCTTCCTGCTCTTCGGGATGATGATCATCGTCGGCGTGCTCAAGCAGACCGGGCTCTTCGAGTTCCTCGCGCTCTGGGCGGCCAAGAAGTCGGGCGGCCACCCCTACAAGCTGCTCGTGCTGCTGGTCCTCGTCGGCGCGGCGGTCGCGCCGATCCTCGACAACGTCACCTGCGTGCTCCTCGTCGCCCCGGTCACCCTGTCGGTCTGCCGGCGCCTCGGGCTACCGTCGGCGCCCTACCTGATCTCGCTGATCCTCGCCTCCAACATCGGCGGCATGTCGACCCTGATCGGCGACCCGCCCAACATCATCATCGCGAGCCGGGCCGGCCTGACGTTCACCGACTTCCTGGTCCACTCGCTGCCGCTGACGATCATCCTGCTGGTGCTGTTCGTGGTGATGGCGCGCTGGCTCTTCCGCAAGGACATGACGCGGATGGGCAACGTGCACGGCCTCGACGACCTGCGTCCGGTCGACGCCATCACCAACGTGCGGATGCTGCGCCGCTCGCTCGTCGTGCTCCTGCTGGTGATGGTCGCCTTCAGCCTGCACTCGGTCATGCACCTCGACCCGTCGGTGGTCGCGATGATGGGCGCGGGGGCGATGGTGCTGGTCTCGCGCACCGAGCCCGAGGAGTTCCTCGAGGAGGTCGAGTGGGCCACCCTCGCGTTCTTCATGGCGCTCTTCGTCCTCGTCGGCGCGCTTGTGCAGGTCGGCGTCATCGGCGCGATCAGTGAGTGGGCCGCCGAGGCGATGGGCGAGCGGGAGCTGCTCGGCGCGACCGCCCTGCTCTTCGGCTCCGGCGTCGTGGGGGCGTTCGTCGACAACATCCCCTACACCACCGCGACCGTGCCCGTCGTCGAGGAGATGGTGTCCGGCACCGCGACCGCCGGAGCGGACAGCCCGCTGTGGTGGGCCTTCGTGTTCGGCGCCGACCTCGGCGGCAACGCGACCGCGGTGGCGGCGGGCGCCAACGTCGTCGTGCTCGGCATCGCGGCCAAGGCGGGCGAGCCGATCAGCTTCTGGGGCTTCACCAAGTACGGCGTCGTGGTGACCGTGATGACGCTGCTGGTCGCCTGGGTCTACGTCTACCTGCGCTACTTCGCCTGGGCGTGAGCGTCCGGTGGGCACATCCGTGGCCACATCCGTTAGCCACATCCGGTAGACAGGGCGCATGCGCACCCTGGTCACCGGCGGCACCCGCGGGATCGGCGCCGCCGTCGCCCGCCGACTGGCTGCCGACGGTCACGACCTCGTGCTCGGCTACGCCCGCGACGACGCGGCCGCCGGGCGCACGGCCGCGGAGTGCCGGGCGCTCGGGGTGGAGTGCACCACCGTGCGCGCCGACCTCACCACCGCGGCCGGTGTCGAGGAGGTGTTCGCGGCAGCCGGGGCGCTGACGGGTGTGGTCAACAACGCGGGCGCGACGCTCCACCTCGGGGCGCTCGCCGACACCCCGCCCGAGGTGGTGCGCGCCACGGTCGACCTCAACCTCACCTCCGCGCTGCTCGTGGCCCGGTCCGCCGTCCTGGCGATGGGTCGCTCGCGCGGCGGCTCCGGGGGCGTGCTGGTCAACGTCAGCTCGGGCGCGGCCACGCTCGGCTCGCCGGGGGAGTACGTCCACTACGCCGCCGCCAAGGCGGGGGTCGACGCCCTCACCCTCGGCCTGGCCCAGGAGGTGGCCGACGACGGGATCCGCGTCGTCGGCGTCGCCCCGGGCATCATCGACACCACCATCCACGCCGACGCCGGCGACCCCGGCCGGGTCGGGCGCGTCGGGCCCCGGGTGCCGCTCGGCCGGGCCGGTCGGGTCGAGGAGGTGGCCGACGCGGTCGGCTGGCTGATGTCGGACGAGGCGTCCTACGTCACCGGGACGACGCTGCGCGTCGCGGGGGGCCGCTGACGCCGGACCGTTGGCACACCTTGCCAACGATGCCGCGATCGGTTGGCCGTTCCTGACGGTGGGTGCGGGCGGTGCGGATCACTACGGTTGCCGCATGAGGGTCCTGCTCGCACTCGGTGGCAACGCCATGACCAGCGCGGACGGCGGGGCCCGACCCGAGGCCCAGATCGAGGCGGCCGGGGTCGCGATGGCCGCGGTCGCCGGGCTGGTCGAGCACGACCACGAGGTCGTCGTCACCCACGGCAACGGCCCCCAGGTCGGCAACCTGCTGGTCAAGAACGAGCTCGCCGCCAGCGTCGTGCCGCCCGTCCCGCTCGACTGGTGCGGGGCGCAGACGCAGGCGACCCTCGGCTTCGTGCTGATGGACGCGCTCGACCGCGAGCTCGGCGCCCGCGGCATCGACCGGCGCAGTGCCACGCTCGTGACCCGTACGGTCGTGGACGCCGACGACGACGGATTCACGCGCCCGACCAAGCCCATCGGGCGCCACCTGCCCGAGGCCGAGGCCCGGGTGCTGATCGGCCACGGCGAGACGTGGGAGGACCGCGGCGAGAAGGGCTGGCGCCGGGTCGTCGCCTCGCCCGAGCCGCGCGAGATCGTCGACGCCCCTGCCGTCCTCGCCCTGATCGAGGCCGGCTTCGTCGTGGTCGCCAACGGAGGCGGCGGCATCCCGCACGTACGCCGACCCGACGGCTCGTTGGCCGGGGTCGAGGCGGTCATCGACAAGGACCTCGGCGCCGCGCTGCTGGCCCGCACCACCGGCGCGGACGTGCTCGTGGTGGCCACCGACGTCCCGCACGCCGTGATCCGCTGGGGGCGCCCCGACGCCGAGCCCCTCGGCCGGGTCACCGTCGAGGAGCTGCGCGCCCACGCCGCCGACGGGCACTTCGCGTCCGGCTCGATGGGCCCCAAGGTCGACGCCGTGTGCCGCTTCGTCGAGGCCACCGGCGGCACCGGGGTCATCACCAGCCTCGACCAGATCACCGCGGCCGTCGCCGGCAAGGTCGGCACCGTCGTCGTACCCACCTGACCGCAACGAAAGGAAGCCTGCCCATGCCCTCCGCCATCGAGGTCCGCAAGGTCCCCATCCACTCCGTCGCCGACGCCTCCGAGCTGACCCGGCTCATCGACGAGGGCGTCATCGCCGCCGACCGCGTGTTCGCGATCATCGGCAAGACCGAGGGCAACGGCGGCGTCAACGACTACACCCGGATCATCGCCGACCGCGCGTTCCGCGAGGCGCTGGTCGCCGCGGGCGCCGACGCCGAGGAGGTCAAGGGCATCCCGATCGTGTGGTCCGGCGGCACCGACGGGGTGATCAGCCCGCATGCCACGATCTTCGCCACCACCGACGTGCCCGAGGGCGACCCGTCGCGCGAGGAGCTGCGGCTGACAGCCGGCTTCGCGATGAGCGAGCCGCTCCTGCCGGAGGAGATCGGCTACACCGCGATGATCGAGAAGGTCGCCGCGGGCGTGAAGGTCGCCATGGAGCGCGCCGGCATCACCGACCCGGCCGACGTGCACTACGTGCAGACCAAGACGCCGCTGCTGACCATCCACACCATCCGCGACGCCAAGTCGCGCGGCAGGACGGTGTGGACCGAGCACACCCACGAGTCGATGGACCTCTCCAACGGCACCACCGGCCTCGGCATCGCCGTCGCGCTCGGCGAGATCGACATGCCCACCGACGCCGACGTCATGCACAACCGCGAGCTCTACTCCTCGGTGGCCTCGTGCTCGTCGGGCGTCGAGCTCGACCAGGCCCAGATCGTCGTCGTCGGCAACGCCACGGGCGTGGGTGGGCGCTACCGCATCGGCCACTCGGTGATGGAGGACGCCCTCGACGCCGACGGCATCTGGGAGGCCATCCGCTCCGCCGGCCTCGACCTGCCCGAGCGTCCCCGCACCGAGGACCTCGACGGCCGGCTGGTCAACGTGTTCCTCAAGTGCGAGGCCAGCCAGGACGGCATGGTCCGCGGGCGCCGCAACGCCATGCTCGACGACTCCGACGTGCACTGGCACCGCCAGATCAAGGCGTGCGTCGGCGGCGTCACCGCGGCCGTGACGGGCGACCCGGCCGTCTTCGTCTCGGTCTCCGCGGCCCACCAGGGCCCCGAGGGCGGCGGCCCGGTCGCCGCCATCGTCGACCTGGGCTGAGGCCCGCCGGCGTCGTCCCACATCCGTCCGCGGGGCCGGCAGCGCGCTGTCGGTCCCGCGTGATGAGGTGTTCCCATGAACGACACGTCCACCCGCTACCGGCTGGTGCGGCCCGAGCGCGAGGTCGTGGTCCCGCAGCTCGACGAGCACCAGCAGCGCGTGGTCGACCACGAGGGCGGCCCCCTCCTCGTGCTGGCCGGCCCCGGCACGGGCAAGACCACGACCCTCGTGGAGGCGATCGTCGACCGCGTCGAGCACCGGGGCGCCTCACCCGACGCCGTGCTCGCGCTGACGTTCTCCCGCAAGGCCGCCGAGCAGCTCCGCGACCGGGTGACGGCGCGGGTCGCGCGCACGACCGGGGCGGCCTCCTGCTCGACGTTCCACTCCTTCGCCTACGCCCTCGTCCGGGCCTACGCGCCCGCCGAGCTCTACGAGGGCGCCATCCGGCTGCTGTCGGCGCCCGAGGCCGACGTCGTGCTGCGCGAGCTGCTCCGCGACAACCCCGAGTCGGTCGTGTGGCCCGAGCCGCTGCGCCGCGCCGCCGGCACGCGCGGCTTCGTGCGGGAGGTGCAGGCGGTCCTGGCGCGGGCCCGTGAGAAGGGCCTCGACCCCGCCGGCCTCCGCGCGCTCGGCATCGAGCACGACCTGCCCGAGCTGGTGGCGGCCGGGCTCTTCCTCGAGCAATACCTCACCGTCCTCGACAGCCTGGGCGCCACCGACTACTCCGACCTCATCCGCCGGGCCGTGATCGAGGCCGAGACCCACCGCGACGAGCTGCGCGCACGCTGGCAGCACGTGTTCGTCGACGAATACCAGGACACCGACCCCGGGCAGGTCGCCCTGCTCCGGGCGCTCGCCGGCGACGGCCGCAACCTCACGGTCGTGGGCGACCCGCACCAGTCGATCTACGGCTTCCGCGGCGCCGACGTCCGCGGCATCCTCGACTTCCCCGCCAGCTTCCCCACCGCGATCGGCGAGCCCGCGCCCGTCGTGGTGCTGCGGCGCACGCGGCGGTTCGGTCCGCGCATCCTGCTCGCCGCCGGGCGGGTGGCCGACCGGCTCACCCTCACCGGCAGCATCACCGCCGACGCCCGCCGCGACTTCCTGTCCCCGGAGGCGGTCCCGGGCCCGCACGGCGACGGGCGCGTCGAGGTCGTCACCTACGACACCGAGCGCGCCGAGGCCGAGCGGCTGGCCGACCTGCTGCGCCGCGCCCACCTCGAGGACGGCATCGCGTGGGACCGGATGGCGGTCCTCGTGCGGTCCGGCCGCACCAGCATCCCGCCGCTGCGCCGCGCCCTGGCCGCGGCCGGCGTCCCCGTCGAGGTGGCCTCCGACGACCTGCCGCTGGTGCGCGACCCCGCCGTCGTCCCGCTCCTCGACGGCCTGCGCGCCGTGGTCAACCTCGACAACGACGACCCCGACTCGCCCGACCACCTCGACCCCGGCCGCATCGAGTCGCTGCTGCTCTCGCCGCTCGGCGGCCTCGACGCCTCCGACCTGCGCGCCCTCGTCCGGCGCCTGCGGGCGCGCGAGAAGACCGTCTCCGACCCCGCCGTGCGCCGCACCTCGCGCGAGCTGCTCCGCCTCTCGGTCGTCGAGCCCGGCTTCCTCGACGGCCTGGCGGGTCCCGACGTGGAGCGCGCGGCCGCGCTCGCCCGGCTGGTGCGCGAGGCGGCAGTCATGCTGGCCGACCGCGCCGGCGTCGAGGACGTGCTGTGGCACCTGTGGTCCGGCACCTCCTGGCCCCAGCGGCTGCGGCGCCAGGTGGACGCCGGAGGGGCGAGCGCACGCCGCGCCCACCGTGACCTCGACGCGGTGGTCGCGCTCTTCGACCTCGCGGCCCGCGCCGTCGACCAGCGCGACCACGTCGGCGTCGCGGCGTTCTTCGCCAGCGTCGTCGCCCAGCAGCTGCCGGCCGACACCCTCGCCGAGCAGGGGGTGCGTGGCTCGGCGGTCCGCCTCCTCACCGCCCACCGCTCCAAGGGCCTCGAGTGGGACCTCGTCGTCGTCGCCCACGTGCAGCAGGAGGGCTGGCCCGACCTGCGTCGCCGCACCACCCTGCTCGGCGCCGACCGCATCGGCGTCGACGCCGCGGGCCACCCCGACCTCGTCCCGCCCGTGACCAGCCGGGCCCTGCTGATGGAGGAGCGGCGGCTCTTCTACGTCGCCTGCACCCGCGCCCGGCGACGGCTCGTCGTGACCGCGGTGCGCTCACCCGACGACGACGGCGAGCAGCCCTCCCGCTTCCTCGAGGAGCTCGGCGTCACCGTCCACCACCAGGACGGCCGGCCGCCGCGGCCGCTGTCACTGGGCGGGCTCGTCGCCGAGCTGCGCCGCACCGCCGCCGACCCGGAGGTCAGCCCGCCGCTGCGCGAGGCGGCCGCTCGACGGCTCGCCGCGCTGGCGGCGGAGGAGGTCGACGGCCGCCAGCTCGTGCCGACCGCCGACCCGTCCACCTGGTGGGGCACCCGCAGCGCGACCCGCTCGATCCAGCCGATCCGCGACCCCGAGCGGCCGGTGCCGGTCTCGGCGAGCATGCTCGAGTCGATCCTCGTCTGCCCGGCCCAGTGGTTCTTCGAGCGCGAGGCGGGCGGGGTCTCCGCCGTCCACCAGTCGGCCAACCTCGGGCAGGTGCTCCACGCGCTCGCCGAGCGGGTCGCGGTGGGCGAGCTGCCCGCCGAGGTCGAGCCGCTGATGGCCGAGGTCGAGGCGGTGTGGGACCGGCTCGCGTTCCGCACCCCGTGGTCGCGCCAGCGTGAGCTCGCCCGGATCCGCAAGGCCGTCGCGCGGTTCGTCCGGTGGCACCTCGACAACCCGCGCGAGTTCCTCGGCGCCGAGCAGCGCTTCCACAGCGTCGTCGACGTCGACGGCCGGCCCGTGCGGCTGACGGGGTTCGCCGACCGTCTCGAGATCGACGACGACGGCCGGGTCGTCGTCGTCGACTTCAAGAGCGCGCGCACCGCCCCCAGCGGCCCCGCGGTCGCCGGCAACCTCCAGCTCGCCCTCTACCAGTACGCCGTCGACTCCGGTGCCCTCGACGAGGCCGCCGGGCGCCCGATGGCCTCCGGCGGCGCCGAGCTGGTGCAGCTCGGCATCGACGACGACTCCGCCACGGCCAAGGTGCAGGCCCAGCCCGCCCACGCCGACACGGGTCCCGAGCGCCTGCTGCTGCGCGCCGGCCTGGCCCGCGCCGCCGACCTGGTCCGGGCCGAGACCTTCCCCGCCACGGCGGGACCCCACTGCCGTGACTGCCCGTTCACGGCCATCTGCCCCGCCCGGGGCGCCGGGAGCGTGACCGTCCAGTGAGCGACCTCACCGCACCATCTGGTGTCCTGCCCGCCGGTCACCGTCCGCCGGTCCGGCTCGACTCGCCCGAGGACCTGCGGGCCCTCATGGGCGCCGAGCACGCCGCCAGCGACGAGCAGTGGGCCGCCATCACCGCACCGCTGCGGCCCACGGTCGTCGTGGCCGGCGCCGGGAGCGGCAAGACCACCCTGATGGCGCAGCGCGTCGTGTGGCTCGTCGCCACCGGCAAGGTGCGTCCCGAGGAGGTGCTGGGCCTCACCTTCACCACCAAGGCCGCCGCCGAGCTGCGCCAGCGGGTCACCGCCGCCCTCGGCGCCGCCGGCCTGCTCGACCGGTCGGTGGTCGTCGAGGGCGAGGACGTGCTCGAGCCGACGGTCGCGACCTACCACGCCTACGCCGCCAACCTGCTCACCGACCACGGGCTGCGCATCGGCCACGAGCCCGACACCCGCGTCGTGTCCGACGCCTCGCGCTACCAGCTCGGCGCCCGGGTCATCGAGCGGTTCACCGGCCACATCGAGCTGCTCACCGACCACCCCGCGACCGCCATCCAGAACCTCCTCGCCCTCGACGGCGCGATGAGCGAGCACCTCGTCGACGCCGACGACGTCCGCCGCGTCGACCAGGAGGCGCGCCGGGGGTTCGAGCGGGCCGTCGAGGAGGAGCTGGCCGGCAAGGCCCGCAAGACCTACCTCGACCCGCCGGCCAAGGCGATCAACGCCATCGACCGCCGCGCCGAGCTGCTCCAGCTCGTCACCGGCTACCGCAGGCTCAAGGCCGACCTCGGGCTGATGGACTTCGGCGACCAGATCGCGCTGGCCGCCCGGCTGGTCGAGGAGCAGCCGGAGGTGGGCGAGCTCGAGCGGGCCCGCTTCAAGGTCGTCCTCCTCGACGAATACCAGGACACCTCCGTGGCGCAGGCGACGATGCTCGCGCGGCTCTTCTCCGGGCCTGACCCCGAGCGCGGCCTCGGCCACCCGGTGATGGCGGTGGGCGACCCCAACCAGGCCATCTACGGCTGGCGTGGCGCCTCGGTGTCCAACATCCTCAACTTCGCCGACACGTTCCCGGCGGTCGACGGCGAGCCCGGGCGGCTGCCGCTCACCGTCAACCGGCGCTCCGACCGGCGCATCCTCGACGTCGCCAACCGGCTCGCCGAGCCCCTGCTGTCCGCCTACGGTGACAAGGTCGCGCGCCTGCGGGCGGCCGACCGCGCCGCCGACGGCCACGTCGAGACCCACGTGTTCGAGCGGGCGGTCGACGAGCTGGCGTGGCTCACGACGGAGGTCCAGCGGGTGCACGCCTCCGGCACCCCATGGGCGGAGATCGGCGTGCTCAGCCGCGACAACGCCCAGGCCGAGGACGTCTACGACGCCCTGACCTCGGCCGGCATCCCGGTCGAGATCGTCGGGCTGTCGGGGTTGATCCGCCTGCCCGAGGTCGCCGAGGTCGTCGCCACCCTCACGCTCATGCACGACGTCACGGCCAATCCCTCCATGCTCACGCTCCTCACCGGCCCCCGGTGGGCGATCGGTCCGCGCGACCTGCGGCTGCTCGCCGAGCGGGCCGCCGAGATCGCCGGCGTGCGGGGGCGCGCCGAGACCGCCACGATCGCCGACCAGCTCCTGCAGATCGCCGACGGCATCGACGTCTCCGAGCTGCCCGCCCTCAGCGACGCGGTCGAGTCGCCCGGCGACGCGGCCTACTCCGCCGAGGCGCGCGATCGCCTCGCCCTGCTGTCGGCCGAGCTGCGGCGGCTCCGCAGCCACGTCGGCGACCCGCTGCTCGACGTCGTGCGCCGCATCATCGACACCACCGGCGTCGACGTCGAGCTCGCCTCGGCCACGTCGCCGGCCGCCGCGGCCCGCCGCGACAACCTCGACCTGTTCGTCAAGGCGGTCGCGGAGTTCCAGTCCGTCGACGGCGACGTCACGCTGCCGGCGCTGCTGGCCTACCTCACCGCCGAGGACGACCAGGGCAACGGGCTCGACGTCGCCACCCCCACGGCCGCCGACTCGGTCAAGCTGCTCACCGTCCACCGGGCCAAGGGCCTGGAGTGGTCGTCGGTGTTCTGCGTCGGGGTGGGGGAGACCCGCTTCCCCAGCAACCGGTCCCGCACGCTCTGGACGTCGTCGCCCGCGGTGCTGCCCGCGCCGCTGCGCGGCGATCGCGCCGACCAGCCCCAGCTGGTCGGGCACGACAAGGCCGCGCTCGACGCCTACCGGGCCGCCACCAAGGCGCACGACGCCGAGGAGGAGCTGCGCCTGGGCTACGTCGCCTACACCCGCGCCGCCCACCACCTGAGTGTCACGTCCTACGTCTGGGGCCAGCGGTCCACGCCGTTCGGTCCCTCCGACTACCAGCGGGTGGTGCGCGAGCAGCTCGAGGAGTGGGGCCAGCCCGTCGAGCGGTGGCTGGAGAAGCCGCCGCCCAAGTCGCCCAACCCCAACGACGACATCGACACCTCCCGGCCCTGGCCGGTGCCCGGCACGGGGGAGGAGGCGCGCCGTCGCCTCGCCGCGGCCGAGCTCGTCCGCACCGTCGACCGCACCGCTCCCGACGAGGGCCTCGACATGGTCGAGGCGGCCCGGGTCGCGGAGTGGGACGACGACCTCGCCCAGCTGCTCACCGAGGCGCGCGCCGAGCGCGCGACCACCGTCGACCTGCCGCTGCCCGAGAGCCTGTCGGTGACGGCGCTGGCCCGGCTGCGCGAGGACCCCGAGGCGTTCGCGCGCGAGCTGGCCCGCCCGATGCCGCGCCCGCCCGCCCCGGCGGCGCGCTTCGGCACGGCGTTCCACGCGTGGATCGAGCACCGCTTCGGCCAGCAGGCGCTGATCGAGCCCGACGAGCTCCCCGGTCGCGCCGACGCCGGCATCGACGACGAGGCCGACCTGGGCGAGGTGGTCAAGCGCTTCGAGGACGGTCCGTTCGGCGACCGCGCACCCCACGCCGTGGAGGCGCCGTTCGCCCTCGTGCTCGCCGGACAGGTGGTCCGCGGCCGCATCGACGCGGTCTACCGCGAGCCCGACGGCGGCTACCTCGTCGTCGACTGGAAGACCGGACGCCACGAGACCGCCGACCCCCTCCAGCTGGCGTTCTACCGTCTCGCCTGGTCGGAGCTCACCGGCACGCCCCTGACGCAGGTCCGGGCCGCCTTCCACTACGTCCGCACCGGTCGCACGGTCCACCTCGACGACCTGCCCGACCGCGCCGGCCTCGAGGAGCTGCTCGCCCTCTGACGCACGCGGCTCGGCCACCGCGGGTCGTACGACGGCTGGGGCCGGTCAGCGGTCGTCGGCCAGGGCGGCCGTGAGGGCGATCTCGACCATCTCGCCGAACGTCTGCTCGCGCTCCTGCGCGGTGGTCTCCTCACCGGTGACGATGTGGTCGGAGACCGTGCAGATCGCCAGCGCGCGACGGCCGTGGCGAGCGGCCAGCGTGTAGAGCGCGCTCGCCTCCATCTCCACCGCGAGGACGCCGCAGGCGACCATCCGCTCGAGCAGCTCGGGCCGCGCGGGGTAGAACGAGTCGCTGGAGAAGATCAGCCCCACGTGGAACGGCGAGCCACCCTCGCGCGCCTCGGCCGCCTCGACGGCACCGCGCAGCAGGCCGAAGTCGGCGACCGGCGCGTAGTCGAGGCCGTGGAACGCGATGCGGTTGATCCCTGAGTCGGTGCACGCGCCCGAGGCGATGACCAGGTCGCGCACGCCGACGCGCTCGGTGAGCGCACCGCAGGAGCCGACCCGGACGATCGACTGCACGTCGTAGTCGGTGAAGAGCTCGTGGACGTAGATCGCCATCGACGGCTGGCCCATCCCGGAGCCCTGCACCGACACGGGCGTGCCGTTCCACGTGCCGGTGTAGCCGTACATCCCGCGCACCTCGCTGTAGCAGCGGGCGTCGTCGAGGAAGGCCTCCGCGATCCACCTCGCCCGGAGCGGATCGCCCGGCAGCAGGACGGTGGGTGCGATGTCCCCGGGCTGGGCGCCGATGTGCGTGCTCATGGCGCACAGCGTAGGCCCGCGACGTCGGTCGCTAGCCTGAACGACGTGCCTCACGAACGCCTGCTCCCGCACGTCGCCCTCTCCGCCCACGCCCACAACCGGATGGGCCTGCGCCGGACCGACGAGGCGTGGCTCGCCGAGCAGATGGCCGACCCGGCCACGCGCGTCCTGGTGGTGGCGGGCAACCGGCTGCGGCCGGTGGACGGCGCCGTCCACTGGGTCGGTCCCGACGAGGCTCCCGACGGCACCCTGGTGCTGCTGGGTGCCAGCGACGACGTCGTGCACCTCGCCGTGATCGTGCCCCCCGACCGCGCGCCGGGCCCGCCGGAGGAGTGGGTCCCGCTGCGCTCGGTGCTGACGCTCCTCGCCGACGGCAGCCCGCGGGAGGCGCCCCTGGTCATGCACGCCGTCGGACTGGCCGAGTGGCACCACGCCACCCGCTTCTGCCCGCGCTGCGGCGGCACCCTGGCCAGCCGCGCCGCGGGCCACGAGCTGCGCTGCACCCAGTGCGACCGCGCGCAGTTCCCCCGCACCGATCCGGCGGTGATCATGGCGATCACCCACGGCGAGGGCGACGACGAGGCGATCCTGCTGGGACGCAACACCGCCTGGCCCGCCGGCCGGTGGTCGACGCTGGCGGGGTTCTGCGAGCCGGGGGAGACCCTCGAGGACGCGGTTCGCCGCGAGGTGCACGAGGAGGTCGGCGTCACCGTCGGCGAGGTGGCCTACTTCGGCAGCCAGCCGTGGCCGCTCCCGGCGAGCCTGATGCTCGGGTTCACCGGCCGCGCCCTCACCACCGACATCGATGTCGACGGGGCGGAGATCGAGGAGGCGCGCTGGTGGACGCGCCCCGACTTCGAGGCGGCCGGCCGTGCGGGCGAGCTGGTCGTGCCGCGCGGCATCTCGATCTCGTCGTCGCTCATCGAGAGCTGGTTCGGCCGCCCGCTCGACGGTCCCGGCTGGGGCTGAGCCCCAGGCGCCGGTCAGACGCCGGTCAGGCGCAGTTGTCGCAGATGCCCGTGGCGGGCAGTGCGAGGAAGCAGGTCGGGCACAATTTGTCGACCCGGTCGCTGGCGGCGACCCGTGGGCGCGAGGTCGTCGCCCGCGTGGTGGTCGCCCGCGTGGTGGCCGCCCGCGGCGTACGCGGTGTGCGCGCGCGGGTGCCCGGCACCCGCTCGCCGGGGGGCGAGTCGTCGCGGATCTCGAAGCCGAGGCGCCTCAGCGCCTTGCTCGCGCCCTCGGAGCCACCGGGGATGTCCGCCGGGGTGAGGGTGCGCCCGGTCGCGAGCCCGTGGGCGATGCCCGCGATGGCCGCGGCGTCGTACTCCTTGCCGTGGTGGAGCACCACGTGGGTCGAGACGCCGCCGCGCACGAGCATGTAGTTGTGCCCGCCCGCCGCGTCCCAGGTCTCCATCGCGGTGAGCACGTGGTCGCGGTCGATCGAGTTCAGCAGTGACACGGGCTCAGGCTAACGCGGACCGCTCACGGACACGAAGGCCAGCCTCACGAGAGCGAGGCCAGCTTCTCCTTGACCTGCGCCACCGACGGGTTGGTGAGCGTGCTGCCGTCGGAGAACAGCAGCGTCGGCACGGTCTGGTTGCCGCCGTTGGCCTGCTCGACGGTGACCGCCGCGTCGGGCTGCTGCTCGATGTCGACGATCGAGAACTCGATGCCCTCGCGGTCGAGCTGGCTCTTGAGGCGGTGGCAGTAGCCGCACCACGGTGTGGTGAACATGGTGAAGGTCATGGATGGAGTGTCCCCTCCGGCGTCTAGGGTGAGGAAGGCGGGTGCGCTCCACCCGCCACCAGTTCCAACCACCACCTCGCAGGAGTTGTTCCGTTGCTCGAAGCGCTCGACCCCGAGCAGCGACAGGTCGCCGAGGCACTCCGCGGGCCGGTGCGCGTCCTGGCCGGCGCCGGCACCGGCAAGACCCGGGCCATCACCCACCGCATCGCCCACGGGGTCGCGCAGGGGGTCTATGCCCCCACCGAGGTGCTGGCCCTGTCGTTCACCACGCGCGCTGCGGGCGAGATGCGCGAGCGGCTGCGGGCGCTGGGCGCGCCGGGGGTGCAGGCGCGCACCTTCCACTCCGCGGCCCTGCGCCAGCTGCGGTTCTTCTGGCCCCGGGTGCACCAGCGCGAGCTGCCCGAGCTGGTCGAGTCCAAGCTCGGCATGATCGCGTTGGCGGCCCGTCGCCAGCGCCTCGGCGTCGACCAGGCCACGCTGCGCGACCTCGCCAGCGAGATCGAGTGGGCCAAGGTCTCCAACGTCAGCCCCGACACCTACGCCGCGGTCGCGCGCAGCCGCGGCCGGGCGGTGTCCGGCCTCGACCCGGAGGTCGTGGCGCGCGCCTTCGACGCCTACGAGGAGGTCAAGCGCGGCCAGGGCCGGATGGACATGGAGGACGTGCTCCTCTTCGGCGCCGGGCTGCTCGCCGACAACGACGCCGTCGCCGCCCAGGTGCGCCGCCAGTACAAGTGGTTCGTCGTCGACGAGTTCCAGGACGTCTCGCCCCTCCAGTACGCCCTCCTCGACCTGTGGCTCGGCGGCCGCGACGAGCTGTGCGTCGTCGGCGACCCCGCCCAGACGATCTACTCCTTCGCCGGCGCCGACGCCCGCTACCTGCGCGAGTTCACCCAGCGCTTCCCCTCGGCCACGAGCGTCGAGCTGGTCCGCAACTACCGCTCCACCCCCGAGATCGTCTCCGCGGCCAACCGGCTGCTCGACGGCACGCCCAGCAAGGGCGTCGACCTCCGCGCCCAGCGACCCTCGGGGGCCCGCATCACCTGGCGCGAGGCCGCCGACGAGGTCGCGGAGGCCGACGGCGTGGCCGACCGCGTGGCCGCGCTCCGTGCCTCCGGCACGCCCGCCAGCCGGATGGCGGTGCTGCTGCGGATCAACGCCCAGTCGGAGCGCTTCGAGGAGGCGCTCGCCGCCCGCGGCATCCCCTACGTCGTGCGCGGCGCGGCCCGCTTCTTCGACCGTCCCGAGGTGCGCCAGGCGATCACCCTCGTGCGGGGCGCGGCGCGCTCCGGCGAGGCCTCCGGACCCGTGTCCGAGGCGGTCCTGGCCGTGCTGTCGCAGATGGGCCACTCCACCGAGCCGCCCGAGGGCAGGGGAGAGGTGCGCAACCGGTGGGAGTCGCTGCAGGCGCTCGTCGACCTGGCCGCCGACTTCAGCCGCGATCGTCCCGACGCCGGGGTCGGCGACTTCGTCGACGACCTCGACCGGCGCGCCAGCGAGCAGCACGCACCCGTCGCCGACGCGGTCACCGTCGCCACGATCCACTCCGCCAAGGGCCTGGAGTGGGACGCCGTCTTCGTGGCCGGCATGCACGACAAGATGATGCCGATCTCCCAGGCTCAGACGCCGGCGGAGGTCGAGGAGGAGCGCCGCCTCCTCTACGTCGCGATGACCCGCGCCCGCGACGAGCTCACCGTCTCGTGGGCCACCGCGCGCGAGCCGGGCGGACGTTCCCACCGGCGGAGCTCGCCGTTCCTCGCGCCCCTGCTCGACGGCGTCCCCGGCCTGACCGGGCAGCGGCGCGAGCGCACCCGGCGCAACCGGGCGGCGATGCACTGCCGCGAGTGCGGCGGCGCGTTGTCGACCTCGGTGGAGAAGAAGACCGGGCGGTGCGCCGACTGCCCGGCCTCCTACGACGAGGCGCTCTTCGAGCGGCTGCGCGAGTGGCGCCTGGCGCGCTCGGCCGACGACAGCGTCCCGGCGTTCGTCGTGTTCACCGACGCCACCTTGCAGCTCATCGCCGAGCACGTCCCGACCGACGAGCAAGGGCTGCGCGCCATCAGCGGCGTCGGGCCCGGCAAGATCGCCAAGTACGGCGACGAGGTGCTCGCGCTCGTCGCCGGCGGGGCCGTCGAGAGGCCCGCCGAGAGGGCCGTCGAGAGGCCCGTCGAGGGTGCCGCTGCGGGGTCCGAGACGCCTCCGCAGAAGAAATCACGGTAATACCCATTAAATGGTTTGCCCCTCACGATGTGAGGGGTCTAACGTTTCCTCTCACGACAACCCGCGCATGGGATCGCTGACGACGATCCGCGCCTGACGCCCCGAAGGAGGTGCCCCCCGTGGAGAACTACACGAAGACGATGACGGCGTGGTCGCCGTCCTTCGGCATGTCCGCCCTCGGCCGCCCCTGTGCGCACACGCGCGTTGTCGGTGCCGGCGTGGAGGCTGTCCAGGGCGACGCCGCCGCGATCGTGCGCATCAAGGGCGATTTCCCGGGTCCTCCCGCCTGGAGTCCGTCGACATAGGTCATCCACCTACATCGGCAGCCTCCAGGCCGCGGAACCCGACACCCGGGATCCGCGGCCTTTCTGTTTGTCCTAACCACCCGCGATCAGGTCAACGAAGAGGAGGTGAACACATGACCATCAGCGTTCTCGACCGCAACCGAGCTGCCGACGCGACCGGGAGGGAGCCCCAGGCCCCGCTCGGAGCCCTGCACGACGCAGCTGCCGGAGTGGATGAGGAGTTGCTGCCCTGCCGCGTCAACGACGCAGAGCTGTGGTTTGCCGAGTCCCCCGCGGACGTGGAGCAGGCCAAGGCCCTCTGCATCGACTGCCCCGTGCAGGCGCTGTGCCTCGACGGAGCCCTCCAACGGCGCGAGCCGTGGGGCGTCTGGGGAGGCGAGCTCTTCCTCCAGGGCGTGGTGATCCCGCGCAAGCGGCCGCGAGGCCGGCCCCGCAAGTCCGAGCAGGTCGCCACCCAGGCCGGCCAGAACCAGAAGGACGGGGCCGCCGCGTAGGCGCCACCCGCTCACCCACCTCCGAGGAACCACAGGACACACATCCCATGAAGACCTACCGAAACGGACGACACGACATGAATCTCATGCACGAAGAACTCGCACGCGCGCAAATGACCGCGCGCCTGGGAGAGGCGCACGAGCTGCGACGCGGCCACCAGCTGGCCCTGGCCCGTCGGATGAGCCGCAAGGCCGAGCAGGCCGCGCAGCAGGCGCGCCTCGCCCTCGCCCGCGCGCTCTGATGCTCCGGGGCCCCTCGGCCCCGGACCCCCTCGCCCTGATCGCGGGTGAGCCGACACCCGGTGAGCCGGTGCGTCGTCACGGTGACGCCGCACCGGCTCACCGGCGTCTCCGAGCGGCCCGTGCGGCCCGTGCGGAGTAGCCTCGGGGCGTGAGCGAGCCCGTCACGTGCGACTTCTGTGGCGCCAGCGCCCCGCAGGAGCAGACCCTCACCTGGACCGTCGCCGTCGAGAACGGCCGCCGCCGCGCCTTCTGCGACACGTGCTCACGCACGCACCTGCGGGCCATGGAGAGCAAGCTCGACAGCGAGTGGTGGTGACCGCGACCCCGCCTCACGGGGCCTCGAACCACCCGCACCCGCAATAGGGGTGGCGCCGCCAGCGCCGCACGGCCGGCAGCGGCTCGTGGTCGAGGCGCCACGATGTCAGCCACGTGTGCGGCAGCTCGCCGCGCGACCAGGCGGCGAGGTCGCGCGCGGCCGTGCCCACCCCGAGGGCGAGCAGCGGGCGCGGCACGTCGTCGGCGCCCGGCGCGCCGCCCTCCTCGAGGACCGCCGCGGCGACGCACCTCGCGCACGGGCCCAGGCCCGGGGCCACCCACGGCCCCACCTCCACCGCCCACGGGTGCACCGCGAGCAGGACGTGCGGCAGCGAGTCGACCGACCACGCATCGACGGTGCTCGACACGGTCCGCCCCGGCGTCACCGCGACGCCCACGGGCGCCTCGCGGTCGAGGAGGACGCCGGCGGCGGTCAGCGCCGCGACCACGGGCGGGGTCCACGCGTCAGGGCAGTCGAGCTGCGCCCGCAGCAGGTGGGCGTACGGCGGACTAGGACGCGCGGTCACCCCTCGACCGTGCCACCTCGGGGCCCCGGTCGGGGCGTCCTCCACAGGCGGATCCGTGCCCGGGAACGACAGCGGCGGCGCCACCCCAGGGGTGACGCCGCCGCAGTGAGCTCAAGAGGTGAGGCTCACGCCTTGCCGAGGATGCGGTTCAGGTTGGTGCCGCAGACCGGGCAGACGCCCTTGGCCATCTTGGTGCCCTTGTCGTTGACCTTGATCTCGCCCTCCGCCTCGCGCTTCTCCTTGCACTTGACGCAGTAGAACTCACCGCTCCAGGTCTCCGCCATGACGGCCTCCTTGCTTGTTTCTTCGTGGTCGTCGCGACGGGGTTGTCGTAGGGGAAGCCCGCCGGGGATAACTGGCGGTTGCCAGCGCTCCGCGGACGACCCTACGCCACGCTCGGGCCACGCTCACGCACCACACGCGCCACGCGTGGAAACCCGCTTCCGGGACCGGCACCCGTTCGGCCGCCGTTTGGCCCCCTCCCGGCTCCCTCCCGACCACCGCCCGACCACCGCCCGACCGTCGCCGGACCGCCGTCGGGCGCCCGCCCGGCCCGGCCGCGCCCCGGCCGGATCAGTACCCTCGGCCCATGCCAGCGAAGTCCCCAGACCTCACGCACCTGCGCCTCGAGCGCCCGTCAGAGGGGGTCGTCCTGCTGACCCTCGACAACCCCGCCATGCGCAACGCGATGAGCGAGCAGATGACCTCGTCCTGGGTCGCGGCCACCGACGCGATCGCGGCGGACCCGTCGGTGCGGGCAGTCGTCGTCACGGGGGAGGGCAGTGCCTTCTGCTCCGGCGGCGACACCTCGTGGATCGCGAGCGAGCCCGACGCCGGCGTCGACCGGCTCCGCTCGCGGATGCTGCCGTTCTACCGCTCGTGGCTCTCGATCCGGCGCCTGGAGGTGCCCACGATCGCGGCGGTCAACGGGCACGCGATCGGCGCCGGGCTCTGCCTCGCACTTGCCTGCGACATCCGCTACGCCGCCGAGGGTGCCAAGCTCGGCGTGCCCTTCACCAAGCTGGGCATGCACGCCGGCATGGCCGCCACCCGACTGCTGCCCGACGTCGTGGGGGCGGCGCACGCACGCGACCTGCTGCTCACCGGCCGGGTCGTGGAGGCCGACGAGGCGCTGCGCCTCGGGCTCGTCTCCCGGGTCGTGGACCGCGCGACCTTCCTCGACGACGTGCTCGAGACGGCGGCCGGCATCGCGGCCACGGCTCCCATCGCGTCGCGGCTGACCAAGGTCGCGCTGGCGGGCGGCGGACCCGCCGACGTCGAGTCGGCGCTCCAGTGGGAGGCGCTCGCCCAGCCGGTGACCCTCGCCACCGCCGACCTCCAGGAGGGCATCGCGGCAGCGCGGGAGAAGCGGGCGCCGGAGTTCCGCGGCCGCTGAGGCACGCTGCACGTAGGAGGGCCCCACGGCCCTTGGCGCCTGCCTTCCCCTGCTGGCGTCGAGGAGCCGCGGGGCCCTTCTGGCCGCAACGCTAGGGCCGACCCCCCGGGCGGTCAACAGCGCGATGTCCACGCCTGTGGACAGCCCTGTGGAGACCGTGTGCACCGTGGCCCGCGGGCCGTGGACGACGGCCTCCCACATGGGGACGGGCCTGTGCGCGACACGCCCGGCCCGCGCGCCGTACTGTGCCCCTGACCAGCGCACGAGCCGGTGCGGGGGCTGTGGAGGAGAAGTAGTGGACCAGACGGAGCAGGGCGGCGCGCGCGGGCCGGTCGCGACCCTGCGGCGCATCGCGTTCCTGATGGAGCGCCAGCGCGAGGAGAGCCGGCGGATCGAGGCGTTCCGCAAGGCCGCCCGCACGATCCTGCCGCTGCCCGACGAGGAGGTACGCCGCCGCGCCGCCGACGGCACGCTCACCGACCTGCCGGGCATCGGGCCGAGCACCGCCGCCGTGATCACCGACGCCTGCAACGGCGTCGTCCCCGAGCGCCTGGCCCGGCTGGAGACCACCGCGGGACCGCTCGCCCGGGGTGGGGAGGAGCTGCGCGCCAGGCTGCGCGGCGACCTGCACTCCCACTCCGACTGGTCCGACGGCG
Source organism: Nocardioides sp. Z35_8 (assembly GCF_059621125.1). Classification (NCBI taxonomy): domain Bacteria; kingdom Bacillati; phylum Actinomycetota; class Actinomycetes; order Propionibacteriales; family Nocardioidaceae; genus Nocardioides; species Nocardioides sp. Z35_8. Next base: position 2,129,531 of record NZ_JCAQIE010000001.1, read on the forward strand.
GCTCGCCGCTGGAGGAGATGGCGATGACGGCCATGGAGCTGGGCCACGACTACCTCGTGCTCACCGACCACAGCCCGCGGCTGCGGGTCGCCAACGGGCTCAGCGCGGAGCGGCTGACCCGCCAGCTCGGGGTCGTCGACGCGGTCAACGAGCACCTCGGCGGGTCGTTCACCCTGCTGAAGGGGATCGAGGTGGACATCCTCGACGACGGCTCGCTCGACCAGACACCGGAGATGCTCGACCGGCTCGACGTGCGGGTCGCATCGGTGCACTCCAAGCTCAAGATGGACCCCGAGCCGATGACGAGGCGGATGGTCGCCGCGGTGCGCAACCGGCACACCAACGTGCTGGGCCACTGCACGGGCCGCCTGGTGACCGGCAACCGGGGCGTGCGTCCGCCGAGCAGGTTCGACGCGACGGCCGTCTTCACCGCCTGCGCGGAGGAGGGGGTGGCCGTCGAGATCAACTCCCGGCCCGAGCGGCGCGACCCGCCCACCCGGCTGCTCGAGCTGGCGCGCGACCTCGGCTGCCTGTTCTCCATCGACTCCGACGCCCATGCCCCGGGCCAGCTCGACATGCTCGACCACGGCGCCGCCCGGGCCACCGAGGCCGGGATCGACCCCGAGCGCATCGTCAACACGTGGGATCGCGACCGCCTGCTGGAGTGGGCCGGCTCGCGGTCCTGAGCGCTGGCCGCCCCGGCAGGCGGCCAGCGCGTTCGCCTGCCGATGTGGGTGCAGGAGGCTAGGTTCGGCACATGAGCACGCCGGCCAGCCCGCCCGAGGTGGAGGTGCGCCGCTCGCGCCGCCGGCGGCGCACGGTCTCGGCCTACCGCGACGGCGACCGCATCGTGGTGCTCATCCCGGCCTCGATGAGCAAGCGCGACGAGGCGACCTGGGTCGCCGACATGGTCGCCCGCATCGAGCGGCAGGAGAAGCGGCGGCTGCGCTCCGACGGCGACCTGGTGGTGCGGGCGGCCAAGCTCAACGACCTCTACTTCGGTGGCCTCGCCATCCCCGCCTCGGTGCGGTGGGTGAGCAACCAGAACGCGCGCTGGGGCTCGTGCACCCCGGGCGAGCGCACCATCCGGCTCAGCGACAGGCTCCAGAAGGTGCCCGCCTGGGTGGTCGACTACGTCCTGGTCCACGAGCTGGCCCACCTGCTGGAGTCGGGCCACACGCCCGCGTTCTGGGCGTGGGTCGACCGCTACCCCCGCGCGGAGAAGGCGAAGGGCTACCTCGAGGGCTACTCCGCGGCCGCGCGGCTCGAGCCGCCGCCGGGCGACGACGTCGACTGACGCGACCGCACGCGCGCCACGGCGGCGTCGACGAGGACGTACATGTCGTCGAACGTCGCCGGCAGCGCGTCGACGGGCCACCACCGCACGTCGATCGACTCCTCGCTCGTGGCGTGGGCGGCCGTGGGCTCCGCCGTGGCGAGGAAGCGCACGTCGAGGTGGTGCACGGTGCCCCGCTCGGAGCAGAACTCCACGGCGTGCTCGTCGACCGACAACGGCTCCTCGTCGAGGTCGAACGACGCCAGCCCCGACTCCTCCACGAGCTCGCGTCGTGCGCCGTCGGCGAGCGAGGCGTCGCCCGGCTCGAGGTGACCGCCGAAGGCCAGCCACGCGTCGGCCTTGCGGTGGTGGTTGAGCAGCACCCGGCCGCCGTCGGGCGACACGACGATCGCCCCGGCGGTGAGGTGGTCGGGGAAGCAGGCCTTGGCCAGCCCGTCGGGGTGCGCGGCGAGGTGGGCGAGGAAGCGCCGGCGCAGGGCGTCCTGGCCGGGGGTCGGGGCGACCCAGCCCGTCAGCGTGGCGACCGCGGCCGCGTGGAGCTGAGCGCTCACCCGGTGGGGCGGGACCCGCCGTCCTCCGGGCCGTCCTCCGGGCCCTTGTCGGGGCCGTCGTCGGGGTCGTCCTGGCCGCCGCCGAGCAGGTCGCGCAGGCCGGCGTCGAACTCCTCCTCCGACAGCTCGTCGGGCGTCACCGAGTCCTCCCGGAAGCCCAGCGGGTCGTCGAGGTCGGCGGCGGTGGGCAGCAGGTGCGGCGACATCCAGACGCCGTCGCGGGCCTCGGTGCCCTGCCGGGTGCGCAGCGAGCCCCACAGGGTGGAGGCGTCGCGCAGGCGCCGGGGCCGCAGCTCGAGTCCGACGAGGGTGGCGAAGGTGTGCTCGGCGGGACCGCCGGCGGCGCGCCGGCGGCGTACGGTCTCCTGCAGCTTGGCCGCGGCGGGCATCCGCTCGGCGGTGGCCTGGCCGACCACCTCGTCCACCCAGCCCTCCACCAGCGCGAGCGTCACCTCGAGCTTCTCCAGCGCCGCCTTCTGGGCGGCCGACGGCTCGGGGTCGAACAGGCCACCGGTGAGGGCGTCCTGCATCGCCTGCGGGTTGGCGATGTCGACCTCGCGGAGCTTGGCCTCCATGCCGGAGGTGTCGAAGTCCATGCCGGCGCCGTACTCGGCGACCGCCCCGATGAGGTGGTCGCGCAGCCACGGCACCCCGGCGAACAGCCGCTGGTGCGCCGCCTCGCGCAGCGCGAGGTAGAGCAGCACGTCGTCGGCCGAGACGTCGGGGAGCTCCTCGGCGAAGACCGCGACGTTGGTCGGCAGCAGGGCCGCCTTGCCGATGGGGCCGAGGGGCAGGCCGATGTCGGAGGCGCTGAGCACGTCACCGGCCAGCGCGCCGAGGCCGCTGCCGACCTGGGTGGCGACCATCGCACCGCTGGCCCTGCCGATCATGGCCATCAACGGGCCGGCCAGCTGCTTCATCTCCTCGGGCATGGCCTGGCCGAGCGCCTGGGTGGCGGAGCCGGCGATCGGCTCGACGAGCACCTTCCACACGGGGATGGTCTCCACGATCCACTCGGCCCGCGACCACGCGGCGGTGGTGCTCACCCCGGACGGGAACTCGGTGGTGGTGTCGAGCCAGTGGTCGGCCAGGCGCACCGCGTCGTCGACCGCGGCGGACTGCGCCGCGCTGACGGTCGGGTCGGGCTCCTGCGCGGCCGTGCGGCGGGCCAGGTCGGTGACCGTGTCCCAGTTGACCGCCCCGTCGTGGGGCGCGAACAGGGACTGCATCTGCGCCATCAGCGAGTTGAGGTCGGGCATCCCGCCTCCCGCGCCGAACCCGCCCATCTGGGAGAAGATCTGCTCGAAGGGCGTGCCCTTGAAGGGGTTGTTGTCATCGGGACCCTGACCGGACGACCCGGGTCCGCCGGGGGTGTCACTCATGGGGCCAACGTTACCCACCCGGCCCAGCAGCCCCCGCGCCTGCGCCACGCCTGCCCCCACGGGCGCGCCGGACCTAGACTCGCCCGGGTGAGCGACCCCCTCCGCGACCCGCGTCGTGACCCGCTTCGTGACCCCGTCCGTGATCCGCTGCGCCTCGTCGACATCCGCGACACCCCGCTCGACGTCGTCGAGGTGCTCGACGCCCTCGGCGACGACGGGGCCGGCGGCCTCGTCCTCTTCGTCGGCCAGGTCCGCGACCACGACGGGGGCAAGGGCGTGGTGGCGCTCGACTACTCCGCCCACCCGTCCGCACTGGCCCGGCTCGAGGACGTCTGCCGGCAGGTGGCGCGGGACCACGACGTCAGGGGAGTGGTGGCCGTGCACCGGGTCGGCGAGCTGCGCATCGGCGACCTCGCCGTCGTCGTCGCCACCACCGCGGCCCACCGCGGTGATGCCTTCGCGGCGTCCCGGGCACTCATCGACACCCTCAAGGCCGAGGTGCCGATCTGGAAGCACCAGGTCTTCGACGACCAGAGCGAGGAGTGGGTCGGCACGCCGTAGGCCTCCCGGTCCCGGGAGGTCCCTGCGCCTACGCTCGTCGGGTGGAGATCCTCCTGTGGCTCGTGCCGTCGGCCGTCGTCACTGTCGCCGTCATGGCGTGGGTGTCGTGGGCCGGGCGCGACGGCCGCGGCGAGGTCGACCGTGACGTGGCCGCCGAGCGCCTCGGCAGGGCACTGTCGAAGGACCTGCCGGCGCCCCCCCGGCGTACGCCGGCGCCCGGGCGCGACCGCAGCACCGGCATCGCCGTCCGCCCCAGCCACGGCGCCGCGCCCCGCGACGACGCGGGCCGGCGCGCCTCCTGAGGAGTCCGCCCGGGGTGGCTCGTCGTCGGCCGGTTGCCGCCATTTGAGAGAGTTGGGGACATGAAGGAGCGGACAGGTGCGGGATTGCTCGCGCTCTGCCTGCTCGCAGCGCTGTGGGCGGCGGCGGCGTTCGTGCCGTTGCCCTACGTCACCTACTACCCAGGACCGACCGTCGACATACTCGCCGACGACGACGGCAAGGAGATCGTCCAGGTCGCGGGCCGCAAGGCCTACCACGACGACGGCGAGCTGCGGATGACCACCGTCTACGTCAGCACGCCGCAGGAGGACGTCTCCCTGCCCGAGCTGCTGCAGGCCTACTTCGACCCCGACGCCGCCGTGTGGCCGCGGTCCTCGATCTACGCTCCCGACGAGACCGACGAGTCCACCGACCGCGAGTCGGAGGCGGCGATGGCGTCCTCCCAGGACACAGCCGTGGCGGCGGCCCTCACCGAGCTCGGCGAGGAGGTCGACCCCGTCGTGAAGATCCTCGACGTGACCCCCGGGCTGCCCGCCGACGGCAAGCTCGAGGTGCGCGACGTGCTGCTGCGCGTCGGCGACACGCCGATCCGGGAGGCCCAGGACGTGGTGGATGCCGTCGACGAGGCGTCCCCCGGCGAGCCCCTCACCTTCCTCGTGCGCCGCGGCGAGAAGGAGGTCAGCGTCGACGTCACCCCCGAGGAGGTCGAGGGCGACCTCCGCATCGGCATCGCGCCCGGCCTCGGCTTCGACTTCCCCTTCGACGTGAGCGTCGACATCTCCGAACGGATCGGGGGCCCCAGCGCCGGGCTGATGATGGCGCTCGCCATCTACGACACCCTGACGCCGGGCTCGCTCACCGGCGGCGCCGAGATCGCCGGCACCGGGACGATCACCCCCACCGGGGAGGTCGGCCCCATCGGCGGCATCCAGCAGAAGATCGCCGCCGCCCGCGACGCCGGAGCCGACCTGTTCTTCGTGCCGGCCGCCAACTGCGGCGGCATCGGGGGAGTGGACCCCGGCGACATGCGCCTGGCGAAGGCCACCACGATGCACGCCGCCGTCGAGACCCTGTCCGACTGGGTGGCCGACCCCGACACCGACCTGCCGACCTGCGAGGACACCGCTTCATGACCGACCCCACCCCACCGGCGCCCGACGCCGGTCCCGCCGACGCGGCCGCACCCGACGCGCTGCCGGAGGACCCCGCCCTGGCCACTGCCGTCCTCGAGATCGAGGCGCACGTCGCCCAGGACGGCTGGGACCAGCCGGCCCGCCTCTACGCCCTGGTCGACACCGCCGAGCTGGTCGCGCAGGAGCCGGCGCTCGCCGCGGTGATGGAGATCGACGGTCCCGCCGAGGACGGCTCGCTCACGCCGATCGAGCAGGACGGGCTGCCCCCCGGCCAGGTCCTCGAGGACGTGCTGCACGGCATCGCCTGGCCCGACAGCGTGGCCGGCTGCGCCGCCGTCATCGAGCGACTGGTGCTGCCGCCCGGCGTCGACGACGACATCCCCGACGACCCCGCCGCGGCCGAGCTGTTCGCGCGCGAGCACCCCGACCGCCAGGAGGTGCGCATGGTCGCGGGCGTGACCCGCGCCGGTGCGTCCTACTGCGCCCTGCGGCTGCGGGCCCACGACGACGAGCAGTCGGTGGTCAACGGCACCGAGCTGGTGCCCGGACTCCTCCAGCTGCTCCACGAGACACTGCACGACACCCCTCCCCGCCCCGACGAGAACCCTGAGCAGGCCTAGTCAAGATGAGCAATCCGTTCGACCGACCCACAGGACCCTCCGGACCCGACGGCCCCCAGCGGCCTGGCGGACCCGGCGGCACAGGAGGCGCACGGCCCGCAGCCGCGTCACGCCGTCCGGGAGCGCTGGTCATCACCGCGATCGTCCTGGTCGTGGGGTTCATGCTGCTGAGCGCGTTCGCCTCCTTCTGGACCGAGCGACTGTGGTTCGGCTCGGTCGGCTACCAGGAGGTCTTCAACACCCTGCTGCTGACCCGCGTCGGGCTGTTCTTCGTCTTCGCCGGGCTGATGGCGGCCGCGGTGGCCATCGCCATGGCGATGGCCTACCGCTTCCGCCCGCTGCTGTGGCCGGGGATGCCCGGGACGCCCGATGACGGCATGGACCGCTACCGCGCGCTCCTCGCCCCGCGGATGGGCCTGGTGATCGCGGTCGCCGCCGGCGTGATGGGGCTCTTCGCGGGCGCGTCGGCCTCCGGCCAGTGGCGCAGCTTCTCGCTGTGGCGCCACGGCGAGCAGTTCGGCACCACCGACCCCTACTTCAACAAGGACGTCGGGTTCTACGTCTTCCAGCTGCCGTTCTGGCACTACCTCGTCGACTTCGTGATGGCCGCTGCCGTCGTCGGCCTGATCGCCTCGCTGCTGACCAACTACCTCTTCGGCGGCATCCGGCTCTCCGCCCGCCCCGGTGAGCGGCTGACCAGTGCCGCGCAGATCCAGGTCTCCGCGCTTCTCGCGCTGTTCGTGCTCGCCAAGGCCGTGGACTACTGGCTCGACCGCTTCGACCTCGTCACCAACTCGGGCTCGATCTTCACCGGCATGGGCTACACCGACGACAAGGCAGTCCTGCCGGCCAAGGAGATCCTCGCCGGCATCGCGATCGTCTGCGCGCTGCTGTTCCTCGCCAACATCTGGCGACGCACCTGGCTGCTGCCGTCGGTCGGTGTCGCGTTGTTCGCCCTGTCCGCGATCATCCTCGGCCTGATCGTGCCGACGGTGGTCCAGGCGATCCGCGTCAACCCCAACGTGCCGGACCGCGAGGGCCCCTACATCAAGGCCAACATCGACGCGACCCGCGCCGCCTACCAGCTCGACCAGATCGAGGTCCGCAACGTCGCCGGCACCGGTGTGGCCACCGACGGCCGGCTCGAGGAGCTCGACGGCATGACCGCCGGCATCCCGCTGGTCGACCCCCAGATCGTCAGCGAGATCTTCGAGCAGCAGCAGCAGGTGCGCGCCTACTACTCGGTGCCCAACGTGCTCGACGTCGACCGCTACGAGATCGACGGCAAGGACCGCGCCGTCGTGCTCGGCGTGCGCGAGCTCGACCAGAGCGGCCTCGCCGAGGGCGACCAGAACTGGTCCAACCTGCACACCGCCTACACCCACGGCAACGGCGTGATCGCCGCGTACGCCAACCAGCGCCCGGAGGATGACTCGGTCCAGCAGACCGGCATCCAGTGGGCCGAGGGCCAGGAGGCCGACGAGGACGCACTCACCAGGCTCGCCGGCGACGAGGGCTACGAGACCCGCGTCTACTTCGGCGAGCAGAGCCCGACCTACAGCATCGTCGGGCTCAACCCCGACGGGAAGCCGGTGGAGTTCGACCTGCCGCGCGGCGAGCGCACCGACGAGGACGTCGCGACGACCTATGACGGCAAGGCGGGCGTGCCGATCGGCAACATCGTCAACCAGCTGCTCTACGCGGTGCGCTTCAGCGAGCCCAACCTGCTGCTGTCGAGCCGCGTGCACGAGAACTCCAAGATCCTCTACGACCGCAACCCGCGCCGCATGGTGGAGAAGGTCGCGCCGTGGCTGACCGTCGACTCCGACCCCTACCCGGCGGTGGTCGACGGGCGGATCCTGTGGATCCTCGACGGCTACACGGTCACCGACAAGTACCCGCTGTCGCAGCGGGAGTCGCTCGAGGAGATGACCGACGACTCGCTGCAGGAGAACACCGGGTTCCAGACCCTGCCGACCGACGAGATCAACTACCTGCGCAACTCGGTCAAGGCCACCGTCGACGCCTACGACGGCACCGTGTCGCTCTACGAGTGGGACGAGGCGGACCCGATCCTGCAGGCGTGGGAGGCGGTCTTCCCCGACGTCGTGCAGCCCAAGGACGACATCCCCGACTCGCTGCGCGAGCACCTGCGCTACCCCGAGGACCTGTTCAAGGCCCAGCGCTTCCAGTTCCAGCGCTACCACGAGACGTCCGCGTCGGCGTGGTTCGAGGGCTCCAGCCGTTGGGAGGTGCCGAGCGACCCGCAGCGCACCACCCGGCTGCAGCCGCCCTACCGCCTCTTCGCCGACACCGGCGACGGCGAGACCTGGTCGCTGACCTCGGTCTACGTGCCGCGGCGCAAGGAGAACAACCTCGCCGCCTACCTGTCGGTCAACAGCGACGCGACGAGCGACGACTACGGCAAGGTCAGGGTGCTGCAGCTGCCCAACGAGCCCACGGGCGGGCCGCTGCAGATCGCCAACACGTTCGCCACCAACGAGGACATCAGCCAGGCGCTGCTGCCCTACACGACCGGTGACGCCGACCGGGTGCCGGGCAACCTGCTCACGCTGCCGATCGACGACACGTTCATGTACGTGCAGCCGGTCTACACGCGCCGTGACGGTGAGTCCAACTTCCCGATCCTGCGGTTCGTGCTCGTCTCCTACGAGAACAGGGTCGGCATCGGCACCACGCTCGTCGACGCGATCGAGGACGCCCTGACCTCCGACGCCTCGGAGGACGAGACGACCGACCCGACGGAGGACCCCACGGAGGACCCCACGGAGGAGCCGACCGAGGAGCCGTCGGAGTCGCCGGGTGAGCAGCCGACCACGGAGCCCGGCACCCCGTCCACGGTCCGCGAGCTGCTGGAGCAGGCCGAGGACAAGTTCTCCCGGGCCGACGAGGCGCAGCGCAACGGCGACACCGTGCGCTGGGCACGCCTCATGGACGAGGGTCGCGCGCTCATCGAGGAGGCGGTCCGAGCGGCACGCTGACCCCGATTTGGGCTCCGCCCGACCACCCCTGTAAGGTTCTGTTCACCGACGCGGGGTGGAGCAGCTCGGTAGCTCGCTGGGCTCATAACCCAGAGGTCGCAGGTTCAAATCCTGCCCCCGCTACAAAGGACGAGGCCTGATCTGCAGCGATGCGGATCAGGCCTTGTCGCTTCCCCGGGGATCCGGATCCCCCCGCTCACTTCCCTCGGTCCAGGCGCGCTCGGGTCTCCTCGATCATGGCGACCAGCTCGTCCCGGCTGGGGCCGGCGGCGTACGGCGCCCGCCAGCCGGTCTCGTAGACCGCCCGCGCCAGGGGCTCGGCCGGCGTGGGGCAGCTGGGGAGCGCGGTCATCGAGAAGTACGGTCCGGCGTACTCGCCGATCCGGGGGTCCGCCTGGGCGGCCTCGCGGATCCGCTCGGTCGTCAACGGCCGGGCCAGGTCGAGCTCGGCGCCCTGCCAGCGCGCCACGGCATCGGTGTCGATGGCGATGTGGTCCTCGACCCAGGGGCGGATCTGCTCGTCGCACCAGGCACCGAACGGGTCGGCGAGCGACGCCGGATCCGCGCCGTCGTCGAGCAGGCGGAGGAGGTTGTCGATCTGGGTGAACGCCATCGCGATGCCGCGGCCGCGGGTGGGTGTCGTGGTGGCCACGACGTCACCCACCGATGCGAGCCCGGCGATCCGCCGCTGGGGCCGGTACACGTTGCGCAGGGCGCCGCCCACCATCACCGGGCTGATCGGTCGCGCCCGCTCCGGGTCGGTCCAGCGGGCGAGTGCGGGGACGGCGCGACAGGCAGCGTCGAAGACGGCGTCGAGCCGGAGTGGCTTCAGCCCGTCGTCGGCCATCGGGCAGCCGAAGAGCACCGAGAAGTGTCCGGCCTCGTGCAGGAACAGCAGGACCTGGTAGCCGTCATACCCGCTGAAGGCGCCGAGCGGGTTGTCCATCGGACCTGGCTCGGCCCCCCGGCAGCAGCTGGTAGGTGCGGTCGACGTACGCCAGGCCGCAGAGACCCTCCAGCTCGGGATCGGTCGTCCTGTCGATCCGGCTCGAGCGGGCGGGGGCGTCCACCACCAGGTCGGCTGTCAGCGGCACCCGGTCCACGACCGCACCGGTGACGCGCCCGTCCTCGACCAGGAGCCGGTCGACGTGCCCGAGGCGCAGGCGCAACGCGGGCGTGTCCGCGGCGGCGATGCGCAGGGCGCGTTCGAGGACTGAACGACGGGAACGGCTGCCGATGGTGACGGTGCGCCCTTCCGGTGTCTCGGCCACCTGCGGGCGGAAGCCGTGAGCGCGCTCGAACTGCATGACGCCTCGGCGCCGCCACGTGCCGTCCGCGGCGGACCGGGGTCGCGGTCCACCGCGGTGACCACGTGCCTGCGCTCCGCGAGCGCAGCGCCGGCCAGCAGCCCGGCCGGACCCGCGCCGAGGACGACGACCTCCATGTGTGCCCACGGTCCGCTCCGAACGGCACGGTGTCAACGCATCCGGGTCACGAGTCGTGCGGGGGAGGTCCCGAGCGGGCGTCCCGGCCGGCCGCTGCCGGCGTCGAGTGCCGGCCCTCGCGCGGACGACGACGCCTCCAGCACTCGACTCGCGCCTGGGCCGCGCTGGCCCCGCTCAGTGCGGTGGGTCGGTCGTGTAGCGGGTGTCGCTCTGCGTCACGACCTCCGCGGCGACGTCGCGGAGCTTGACGTTGGCGGTGGAGGAGACGCGTACCAGGTAGTCGAAGGCATTCGACTCGTTGATCCGGTAGCGCTCCATGAGGATGCCGACGGCCTGTCCGATCACCTTCCGGCTGGACAGGGCGGTGGTGAGGTGCTCCTCGTTGTGTCGCCCTCCCAGGGCGGTGGCGGCATAGAGCGCGAAGAGCTGGGCGAGGTCTCGCGACTCGGGGCCGATGCCATCACCGGTGGTGCTGCAGAGGTTGAGCACGGCGCCGCCGGCGCTGTCGACCTCGTGCAGCCCGATCCCCATCTGGGCCGTGACCCCGGCCTCGAGGGCGCGGGGTACGAAGCTGGGCCAACGGTGCTCATGTCGCATGTGGTCCGAGATGACCGTGCCCCCGTCGACCAGGGCGTCCAGGCACGGTCCTTCACCGCAGTCGTACTGGATGAGGTCGAGCTTCTCCACCACGTTGCTGGAGGCGGCGTAGGTCTCGTTCTGCCCGTCCTTGCCCCGGATGGTCACGCTGGCGTGGTCGAAGCCCGGCACGGCGTCCGGTGCGGCGGCGACGATCGCCTCGACCATGTCGTGGGTGGTGCGGGCGGCTGTGATGCTCGTGGCCGCCTGGGCCAGCAGCGCCGCGATCCGCGGCGGCTCTACCTGGCTCATACGCTCGCTCCCTCGCGGCCGTTCTCGCCTGATGCGTTCACCATCACCATACGGCGTCGCTGCCGGGACGAGCCGACGGTCGAGACGATCGACGCTACGTGCGCGACGGGCGCCGTGGAGGTGCCCGCGCCCCGGCATACGATGGGGGGTATCGCGGCCGACGCCGGGCGGCGCTGCCGCACCCAGCGCCCCGACCCTCGCACCCAGGAGAACCGATGGAGCTCGACCCCACCTCGATGAAGCCGGTCATCAACCGGATCAAGCGCGCACAGGGCCAGCTCGCGGGCGTCCTCCGCCTCCTCGAGGAGGGGCGCGACTGCGAGGACGTCGTCACCCAGCTCGCTGCGGTCTCCAAGGCGCTGGACCGCGCGGGCTTCGCCATCGTGGCCAACGGCCTGCAGCAGTGCCTGCTCAACGGCGACGGCGGCGCCGACGACATCGACGTGAAGAAGATGGAGAAGCTCTTCCTGTCGCTCGCCTGAGGGCGGGCGTACGCCCTGCGTGCGGCGGGCGGGCCTCCGGCCACCGCTCAGGCGGTGACGTCCTCCGCGGCGAGCGCCCGCACCCAGTCTGCCTTGACCGCGCGCCACTGCTCGTCGTCGAGCCCGCGCCGCCAGTAGGGCGAGCAGGAGAGCATCTGCTCGTCGACGACGCCCTCGCCCAGGAGCACCCGCCGCACGGCCCGCGTCGCGCCCGCCTCGCCGTGCACGAAGGCGCTCACCGGCCCCGGTGCTGGAGGCAGGGCGCGCACCGCGTCGGCGAGCAGGCCCTCGGGGTCGGCGTGACCGGTGCGGTGGACCCACCGGACGTGGAGCACACCGGGGGAGTGGAGCGGCACCTCACCGGCGGCGTCCTCGACCTCGAGCACGGCCGTCACGGGCCGACCCTCGGGCACGGCCTCGGCGCACGCGGCGATCGCCGGCAGGGCGCTCTCGTCGCCCACCAGCAGGTAGGAGCCGGCGTCGGGATGGGGGTGGTAGCCGCCCGCCGGGCCGCGCAGCTGCAGCCGGTTGCCGGGCCGGGCGTGGGTCGCCCACCGGCCCGCGTGCCCGACGTCGCCGTGGGCGGCGATGTCGAGCGTGAGCTCGCGACGCGCGCCGTCCCATGCGCGCACCGTGATGCGGCGCGGCCGCGGCCGCTGGGAACGGGGCAGCCCACGCACGGCCTCGTCCTCGAACGGGGGCGCGTAGGGGGCCTCGGGTGGCAGGAAGAAGCAGTTGACGTAGTCGTCGGCGTGCCCGGTCGGGGTGAACCCGTCGAGCCCCGGCCCGCCCAGCACCACCCGGACGAGGTGGGAGCCCAGCTGCCGGGTGGAGACCACCTCGCCGTACATGTCGTCCCTCCTGGGCGTCCGGGACCCGCCGGTGCTACCCCGGCGGGTCGTCGCGCTCAGGTTAGCCATGCCTCGCGGACCCTCCGATGCCGCGGTCAGGTCAGTGGCGCCGACCAGGTCACCGTCGTGCCACGGCCGTCGGCCGTGGCGACCTGGAGGCGCCCGCGGCGCTGCTCGGCGCGCAGCCTGAGGTTGGCCAGCCCGCCCGTCTCGTGCACGCCGTCGGGCATCCCCACGCCGTCGTCGCGCACACGCACGACCACCTCGGTGTCGACCGCCACGTCGATCGCGCACGTCGAGGCGTGGGCGTGGCGCACGACGTTGGACAGCGCCTCGGTGATCACGGCCAGCACCTCGGGCAGCAGGTCGGTGTCGAGCACGGACCCGACGGGTCCGTCGAAGCGCACGACAGGACGCACCTTCATCGTCCGGGCGGCACGCTCGACCACCTCCACGATGGCCGCGCGCGGGTCGGCGGCCGCGGCCACCGGGCCGAGCCGGAAGATCGTCGTCCGGATCTCGCGGATGACGTCGTCGATCTCCTCGGTCGCGCGGTCGATGCGCGCGGCCATGTCGCACGGGTCCTCGACCCATGACGCACTGTGCAGCTCGAGGCCCACCGCGAAGAGCTGCTGGATGACCAGGTCGTGCAGGTCGCGGGCGATGCGGTCGCGCTCCTCGAGCACGGCCAGGCGCCTCTCGTCCTGGCGGATGCGGGCGACGTGCAGCACCAGCGGAGCCTGCTGGGCCAGCAGGGTGGGGAGCGCGGCGTCGTGGTGCAGGCGTGCCGGGTCGACCTCGTCCAGCCAGGCCAGGGTGACGGCGGCGTCGCCGTCGGCGGAGCTGTAGAGCGGGACGACGAGGGCGGAGGCCATGGGGCCGTGACCGAGCGCCGCCGAGACGTCGACCCCCCTGTCGTGCTCGAAGATGTTGTTCACCTTGAGCGGGCGGCCGCTGAAGGTCACGCAGCGGGTGAGCGAGGTGGTGAAGTCGACCTCGGCCATGGCGTCCGGGTCGGCGTCGAAGCCGGAGACGACGCGCAGCTGCAGGTGGGCCGGGTCGTCGCCCAGGACGATCCAGGCCGCATCGGCACCGGAGAGGTCGCGGGCCCAGTCGGCGACGATCTGCAGCGACATGTCGTCGGGGTTGGACGTGACGAGCTCGCTGGCTGCCGAGACCCACCGTTCGCGGTGCGATGCCCGGTCGTGGAGCCGGGAGTTCTCGATGGCCATCGCAGCGACGCCGACGAGCGCCCGCGCGACCTGCTCGTCGCGGTCGAGGAACGCCGGCCCGTTGGTCTTCTCGGAGAAGTAGAGCGTCCCGACGGCGCGGTCGGCGACCCGCACCGGCACGCTGAGGATGTCGCGCGCTGCGCCCTCGGCGCGACGAGGGGGCCGGCGGCCGGTGGCATCGTCGCTCGCCGCCCGCGACGTTTCCTCGCCGGGCGAGCCCAAGGGCTTGTCGGTGAGCAGGTCGTCGAGCCGCGTGCCGTGGGTGCCGAGGTCGCCGTGGGTGAAGAGGAGGCGCATCGGCCGGGTCGTGTCCCAGTCGGCGATGGCGAGGGCCCCGAAGCGCGCGCCGGTGATCTCGGCCCCCACCCGGAGCACCTGGTTGAGCACGTCGTCGAGAGCCGAGCCGGACGACAGGGTCGACGCCGCAGCCAGCAGCCGCTCCCACCGGTCCGTCTCGTCGTCGGCACGACCGCCGCGCCTGGCCATGCGCATCAGGTCGTCGAAGGTCGACCTCTCCGGGCCCCATTCCTGAGTGCCGGCGGCGATGTTGTTCGAGATCTCCTGCATTCCTGCTCCCCCCAAGATGTGCGGCTGTGTCACACGATCATGCGCCCTGCAGGCGTCTCCCTCCCCTGACGTCCACCCCTGGGGGGTGCGAAAGGACGGCGAGCTCGCGAGCCGCCCGTCGCGGCGGCCGCGCCTGGTCCACCTGTACCCGCGGCTGCATGGCCTCAGCCGTGACGATCGCCGGTGTTGGGGTGCGGGCTCTTGGCGAGGATCGCGGCCTGCGTCCTCGACCTCACCCCGAGCTTGCCGAGCACCGACGACACGTAGTTCTTCGTGGTCTTCTCGGACAGGTGCAGCGCGAACGCGATCTCGCGGTTGGTCATGCCCTCACCCAGCAGCTCCAGGACCTGTTGCTCCTTGGGGGTGAGGTGACGGGTCAGGGGGTCTTCGGGGCGCGTGTCGCGTAAGCGGGCGAGGACGTGCGAGGTCACCGCCGGGTCGAGCATGGACTGCCCGTCGGCGACCCGGCGCACGGTCTCGGCGAGGTCGGCCGGCTTGACGCGCTTGAGCAGGTAGCCGGCCGCCCCGGCCATGATGGCCGCGAACAACGCCTCGTCCTCGTCGTAGGACGTGAGCATCAGCGCCGCGATGCCGGGGTCGACCGAGCGGACCTGTCGGCACACCTCGACCCCCGAGCCGTCGGGGAGCCGGACGTCGAGGATGGCGACCTGCGGGCGCAGGGCAGGGATCTGTCTCGCCGCCTGCTGGGCCAGGCCCGACTCCCCGACGACGACGATGTCGCCGTCGTGCTCGAGGACGCTGCGGAGCCCTCGACGCACCACTTCGTGGTCGTCGAGCAGATAGACGGAGACGGGTCGACGCGACGTGCCGGCCGCGGCCCGAGACGGCTGTGCCATGCGACCAAAGTACCGCTGTGCGCCGACTTCGTGACGTGGTAAGAAGTCACGCTAGTTGTCGAACGTTCGGCACTACCGCGCTGCGCTCGCTGGGTCTATCGTGCCGAAAGCGGTCCCGGGCCCGACGGTGAGCGGTCCGGGACATCTCGCGATCATGCGCCGTGCCCGCCCGGCGGATCAAGGCAGCTCCCGCCCGCCCGGCCGGGGTCCCATTGCGGAGGTCATCGCGGCAGCGAGCACTTGGCCTCTGCGTTCCGTGCGCCGCGTCGTCGACGCTTGAGGGCAGTCCCCTCATGTGCGACGAAGGAGCACCGATGGACGCAACGACGCACAGGAGGGACATCGACCAGCTCTGCGAGCGGCTGGCGGCGGAGTTCGGGACACTCATCCCGGCGGGCCGAGTGCTGCGGATCGTCCATCGCGCCGACCGGCTGGTCGCCTCGGCCGCGAGCGACGCGGCGGATGCCCTCGCCCTCTGCGAGGCGGTCGCCCGCGGGCTGCTCGACGACCACGCCGCCGACCTGGTGACGACCCCGCTCGACCACCGCAAGGGCGTCGCGGACCTGGGGGAGCGTCTCGTCGCGGAGTTCGGCGAGTCGGTCCCGGCCGGGCGGGTGCTGCGCATGGTCCACCGCGCCGACCGCCTCGTGGCCCCCATCGCCGCCAGCGGCCCCGACGCCCTCGCGCTCTGCGAGGCGCTCGCCCGACGGCTGATCCGCGACCACGCAGCCCACGGCCGGGGCGGTGAGCGCGGGAACGCGCGGAGTGCCGTTCGCGCCGTGGTGCGTCCCGAGAGGCAGGCGGGCGCGGGTCGCGTCGCGCCGCTGCCGCAATGAGACTCCCGACCGTCCGGCTCTCCGGATGGCCTCTCCTGCACCGGCGCGGCCTCCCGGACACCTACTTCCCCGAGCGCCGGCCGTGGACCGCGACCACGATGACCGTGCTGGTCCTCGTCACGGTGGGCCTCGTCGTTGGAGGCGCGGTGGGGATGGTGCTGGCGCGCCTCGTCGGGGTGCTGGTGGGCCAGGTCGCGATCGGCACGTGACGCCCGGGAGCACGCTGCCCGCGCGGCGGCTGCGGGGCCGGCTCACGCGCCTCCGACCGGTCGACGCGCCTCGACGGCGGTGACGTGGCCGAGCACCTCCGCGGCCATCACCTCGGGGTGGGTCCGCAACGCCCAGTGGCCGAGGGGGAGGTCGTGACGGCGCAGGTCGTCGCACCACGGCTCGCTGGCGACGAGTGCCGCCTCCCGGATCGCTGGATCGCGGGCGAGCGCGAGCTGGAGGACCGGCACGCTCGTGCGTCGCGGGCGCGGGCGGCGTACCGGTCCGTGCACGTTGCCGCGGTAGTAGCGCAGCCCGGAGACCATGTCGCGGTGCCCGAGGACGCGTAGCAGCGGAGGCGCCAGGGGCGAGACGAGGAACGGGACGTAGGACGACGACACGGCCTGCCCGACGAGGCCGGTCAGACCGGTCGCCGTCGGGTGGCGCAGCGTGCTGCGGGCCCACGCCGCGACGTGGTCGAGGTTGGGCCCGCTGATGGAGGTGAACGAGGCGATCCGCTCGGCAGCGCCGTCCTCGCACACCGCCTCCCACGCCTGCACCGACCCCCAGTCGTGCCCGGCCACGTGGACCGGTCGCACCGGGTCGGTGTCGTCCACGACGGCCATCAGGTCGGCCGCGAGGTGGGGGAGGGCGAACGCGCTGTCGGCGGCGTCCGTGGGCGACAGGCCCTGCCCGCGCGTGTCGTAGAGGACGACGCGCAGCTCGGCGGCGAGCCGCTCCGCGACCGGCAGCCACACCCGGTGCGTGTCGGGCCAGCCGTGCACCAGGACGAGGGCGGGTGCCTCCGGGTCGCCTGCCTCGAGCACTGCCAGGTCGACGCCGTCGCCGCGCACAGTGCGCCGTCGCCACGCGCCGGGGTCGGGTCGGGGATCCATGCGGCCCCCGTACCCAGCGCGAGGCGGAGCACGCGCGGGCGGGGCTCAGGCGCGCAGCACCTTCTCCATGGGGCGTCCCTGGGCGAGCTCGTCGACGAGCTTGTCGAGGGAGCGGATCCGCCGCACGAGCGGATCCGGCCAGCCACTCGATCACCCGGTCGACCTCGGCCTGGGGGCGGCCCGTGCGCTCGGCCTTGGCCGCTCCCGGGACCCTCAGCCCTTGTCGACCTCGGCGGCCCGCCTGAGCACGTCGGACTCGCTCGCCACCGACTTCACCGTGGCGGGGTCCATGAGGGGCTCCGTGCCGGGCTGGTGGAGGTCGGTCTCGGTGGTGTCGGGGTTGACCCCGGCGCCGGCCGCGGGGATGCCGGACGGCGTGGTCGGTCCGTCGTCGGAGCCGGTGCCCGAGTCGGCCACGGCCTTCTCGACCTCGGTCTCGCTCAGGCCCAGCGCGGGCGCGAGCACGGCCGCCTGCTTCGACGAGGCCTTCCTCGGGGCCTTCGACGGGGCCTTCTTCGCAGCCGTCTTCGCAGCCGTCTTCGCAGTCTTCGTGGCGGTCTTCCGCGCAGGCCGCGTCGCGGGCGTCGCCGTGGGCTGCGTGCGTGCCGGCGCCTGCTCGGGGGCCGCGGCCGGCTCGGCGCCTGCCGCCGGGTGCGTACGGGTGCCGGGGATCGGGTCGACCTCGCGGGCCGTGGCCGGAGGCTCCGGCCACGGGCCGGGAGCGGCGCGGTCGGCGGCAGACGCGCGCTCGATGACCCGTCCCACGGCTCGCGCGGTGGCGAGGGCGCCGGTCGTGGCGACCCCGACGGACGCTCCGAGCACGGCGGCAGCGGCGTGGGCGGGCAGGGCGATGGCTCCGGAGACCAGGCGGATCGGGTTCACCTGCGGTCCTCTCGTCAGTTCTCGGCGTCGACGGACGCGGTCCACGTACCCCGGTGCGGCCCCCGGCATCCGTGATCTTCACCACGGGCCCAGCACGTCGTTCGAGCACGTCACAACGGGTGGGACGACGTGTGCCTCGACCGCAGCAGGGTACGGACCGAGCCCCAGCCACGCCGCTCCCGGAACGGACCGGCAACCGAAGGAGCCTCCGATGACCGACGACATGCGCCTGCGTTCGACGTCGACCGCGACAGGATCACCGATCCAGGCGGCCGCCGTCCTCGTCGGGGCAGCGTTCCTCCTCGTCGGTGTCCTGGGCTTCATCCCGGGCATCACGACCGGCCACGACGGCCTCGAGGCCGCCGGGCACGAGTCGCACGCGGAGCTCCTGGGCCTCTTCCAGGTGTCGGTGCTGCACAATGTCGTCCACCTGCTGTTCGGCGTCGCCGGCATGGTCCTGGCCCGCACCGCGGCGAGCGCTCGCGGCTACCTGCTCGGCGGGGGTGCGGTCTACCTCGCCCTGTGGCTCTACGGGCTCGTCGTCGACGAGGACTCGCAGGCCAACTTCGTCCCGCTCAACACCGCCGACGACTGGCTGCACTTCGTCCTCGGCATCGGCATGATCGCCCTCGCCGTGGTGCTCGCCGGGCGGCCGGGCACCACCGGCCTCGGACGCTGAGGAGCGAGCCGATGACGACCAGCGACCGACTCCACTTCATCGGCACCGCCACGACGGTGCTGTCGTTGGGCTCCTTCACGCTGCTCACCGACCCCAACTTCCTGCACCGCGGGCAGCGCGCCTACCTCGGCTGGGGGCTGTCCAGCCGCCGGCTGACCGACCCGGCCGTCGAGCCGGAGGAGCTCCCGGCGCTCGACGCGGTGCTGCTCTCGCACCTGCACGGCGACCACTTCGACCGGGTCGCCCGCGCACGCCTCGACAGGTCGCCTCCCGTGCTCTCGACCCCGCACGCAGTGCGTCGCCTCGGCCCCTGGGGCTTCGACGCACGGGCGATCGAGACCTGGGACCGGCACATGCTGGTCAAGGGGAGCGAGGAGCTGCGGGTGACCGCCGTGCCCGCCGTGCACGCGCGTGGCCTCCTCGGGCGAATGCTGCCGCCGGTGATGGGCAGCGTCCTGGAGCACCTGGTGGACGGCGAGGTGCGCCGGCGCGTCTACG
Source organism: Nocardioides sp. Z35_8 (assembly GCF_059621125.1). Taxonomy (NCBI): domain Bacteria; kingdom Bacillati; phylum Actinomycetota; class Actinomycetes; order Propionibacteriales; family Nocardioidaceae; genus Nocardioides; species Nocardioides sp. Z35_8. The sequence continues at coordinate 2,148,679 of NZ_JCAQIE010000001.1, forward strand.
TCAGCGGCGACACGCTGACCGGCGCGCACGTCGACGAGGTGCGGGAGCGGTTCCCCGACATCGACGCCGCCGTCGTGCACCTCGGCGGCACCCGGGTGCTGCTGCGGACCGTCACGATGGACGGCCGGATGGGCGTCGACTTCGTCCAGCGGACGCGGCCCAGGGTCGTGGTGCCGGTGCACCACGACGACTACACCGTCTTCCGCTCGCCGCTGTCCGACTTCGTCACCCGCGCCCGCGACGCCGGGCTCGAGGCCGAGCTGCGCTGCCCGGCCCGGGGCGAGGTCGTGAGCCTCGACCCGTCGGCGCCGCCGTCCTGAGCCGGGGGGTCAGTCGGTGCCGGTCGGCAGGTCGACCGGTCGCCCGAGCAAGGGCGCGACCAGGCCGCGGATCGACGGGCTCGGCGCGAGCCCGAGCTCGGAGGCGAGCAGGCGCCGATAGCCGTCGTACTGCCGCAGCGCCTCAGCGTGGTTGTCCTCGGCGAGGTGCACCGCGATCACCCGCCGGTGCGCGCTCTCGCGCAGCGGCTCGGCACGCACCGCTCCGAGCCCGGCGCTCAGGGCGTCGTGGTAGTGACCGGCGCGGCACAGCAGGTCGGCGCTCCGCTCGAGGGCGTGGAGCCGACGCTGCCGGAACGCCTCCTGCTCCACCGTCAGCCAGTCGTCGTGCCAGGTGGGCAGCAGGTCCTGGGCCAGCAGGGACAGGTCGGGCATCTCGTCGACCGGCGGCGCCTCGCTGCGGCACAGCCGCTGGGCCTCCGCCTCGGCCTCCCAGAGGTCGACGGTGAGCTCGGGGTGCAGCCAGACCTCCAGCGCGTCGCCCTGCACCAGCGCCCGCCCGCGGTCGCGGGGCAGCCGCCACAGCACCGAGCGCAGCGTCGAGGTCGCCCGCGCGGGGTCGGAGTCGGGGCGCATCATCTCGGCGAGCGCCGCGCGGGGGGCGCGACGTCCGCGGTGGCACACCGCGAGCAGGGCGAGCAGCCGGCGCGCACTGGCCGGGACGGGGTGCGGCTGACCGTCGAGGTCCAGCCGGAACCCGCCCAGCAGGTCGAGTCGTGCCGCCAACGCCACGTGCGCCTCCAGGATCGCGTGCGAAGACAGTGCCCCTCGCCCCGGTGTGCATGCATGCGTGACGCGACGGTGACGCCTCGGAGCCGACGGCCGGACGCCCGTCGAATGGCGGGCGGACCGACGGACGTACGCCGGTGTGGTCGCCGGCGTCACGACCCCGCGACGGGCCCCCGGAATCGTGGTCGTCGCAGCGGAGCCGACCGCTCCGCCTCACCCGACAGATTGCGAGGCACGACATGTACCGGCACACCAAGGAGCTCCAGTGGAGCGCCCGGCCCGAGCGCCCCGACGCCCTCTACGCCGCCAAGCTGCAGGAGGTGATCGGCGGCCAGTTCGGCGAGATGACCGTGATGATGCAGTACATGTGGCAGGGCTGGGCCTGCCGCACGCCGGGCAAGTACAAGGACATGATCCTCGACATCGGCACGGAGGAGATCGGCCACGTCGAGATGCTCACCACGCTTCTGGCCCGGCTGCTCGAGGGGGCCCCGTCGGAGACGCAGGCCGAGGCGGCCGCGGCCAACCCGGCGCTCGCGGCGATCCTCGGTGGGCAGAACCCGCAACAGGCCATCGTCAGCGGCGGCTTCGCGATGCCGACCAACAGCCAGGGCGTGCCCTGGAACGCCGGCTACATCGTGGCCAGCGGCAACCTGCTCGCCGACTTCCGGCACAACGTCGCCGCCGAGGCCCAGGGCCGGCTGCAGGTGTCGCGCCTCATCGGCATGACCGACGACCCGGGCGTGAAGGAGACGCTGTCGTTCGCGCTGGCCCGCGACACCTTCCACCAGCAGCAGTGGCTGCTCGGCATCGAGCAGCTCATCGAGGACGGGCACACCGACGGCTTCGAGAGCTCCCGCAAGGACGAGGAGGCGTCCGAGCAGGCCACCGTGTTCTACAGCTTCCACGAGGGCAGCACCGCCGGCGAGGGCCGCTGGGCCCAGGGCGCCTCCCTCACCGGGGAGGGCGAGATCAGGTTCGAGGAGGGCCGCGCGCTCACCGACGACGTGCAGGAGCTGCCGGCTCCCGACCCGCTGCACTTCGCGACCTACGACGGGTCGAAGGGGCCGGGCAAGCCCGGCACCGCCGGTGGCGCCTACGCACAGGGCATGCAGAACCTGATGAACAAGGCCAAGGAGAAGCTCACTCCCGGCGAGTGAGCTGCCGAGCGAGCGCCTGGGATGACCGAGCTCCTGCTCCGGCCCCTGGCCGACGCGTTCATGCAGGTCGGCGTGTTCGTCGCCCTCATGGTCGCGCCCTTCGGCTGGGCCCGCTGCCGGTGGGGCCACCGCCTCGACGCCGCACTGGAGCGGCGTCGGGCGGCGGGTCCGCTGGTGGCGGCCGCCCTCACCATGCCGCCCGGGTGCGGCGGGGCGATCCTGGTGATGGCCGCCTACGGCCGAGGGGCCGTGTCCTACGGGGCGGCCGTCGCGGCGCTGGTCGCCACGATGGGCGACGCGTCGTGGGTGCTCCTGGCCCACGACCCGTGGCTCACGGTGCAGCTCAAGGGGCTGCTGCTCGTCGTGGGGGCCACGACCGGATGGCTGGTCGACGCGATCGGCATCGACCCGCGCCAGCGTACGCCGTCCCCCGCGCCCGCCCCGGTGGACGCCGGCGCGCGGGCGGCGCTCGTGCCGTCGCCCGTCCTGACGGCGGCCCGACCGGTGCGGGCGCGCCCGGTGCTCGCGCTCCACGAGGTCGGCGTGCTGCCGGTGCTGCTCTGGCTGGCGATCGGCGGGGGAGCCACGGTCAGCGTCCCGGTCACCTTCCAGCTCCTCGACCCCGAGACGGTCTACCTCGCGCTGGGCGTGCTGGGCGCCGTCGTGGCGCTGGTGGTGTTCGTGCGCAGCGGCTGCCGGCTCGCCGACGACGACGAGCGCAGCGCGGGGGAGACGTCGATGGCCGCGGTGCTGCGCCACGGTGGTCACGAGGTGGCGTTCGTGACCGTGTGGGTGGCCGTGGCCTACCTCGCGTGGTCGCTGCTCACGCACCTCACCGGCTTCGACGGCTCGCAGCTGCCCGTGCTGGGCCTCGCGGGGGTGCTGGTGGGAGCACTGATCGGCCTCGTGCCGGGGTGCGCGGTGCAGATCGTCTTCGTCGGCATCTTCGCCGCCGGGGGCATGCCGCTGGCGACCTTCGTCGCCAACACCATCAGCCAGGACGGGGACGCCCTGCTGCCCCTCCTGGCCCTCGAGCACCGCTCGGCCCTGGCCGCCACCGTGCTCACCACCATCCCCGCGCTGCTCGTGGGGCTGGCGTTCCTCGTCCTCACCTGACCACCTCATCCCGGAGGCAGATCATGTCCGTGCCCGTCGTTCCCCCGGTCCTTCAGCCCGTCCGTCATGCGCGCCACGCCGCCCGCCCGAGCCACCACGACGGGCTGCAGCGGGTGCTCGCCCTGTGCTGCGCGCTCACCGGCACCTGGTGGGGCGTGACGATGGCCCTGGTCGTGCTCGGCGTCCTGGCGGCGCAGCACGCGGCTCGCCGGGCGGTGGTGCGCTCGGCAGGCGCATCAGTCGCGGTGCGTGGAGGGGTGCTCGCCGCGGCGCAGCACCCCGGCCCGCTCCACCCGTCCGGCAGCGCGGGCCAGACCGCGGCTGGCCCGTGAGGCGGGCTCGTGGGCCCGCGGGAAGCGCCGGGCGCCGGCGTCGAGCAGGTCGCGGCTGCGGTCGAGCACCGTGAGCGGCACGGCCGCCAGCGCGTTGCCGGGAGGGCGGCGCGACACGACCGGGTGGGGGCGGGTGGGCGCCGTGCGCCGCACGGCCTCCCACGCGACGCCGAGCACCTGGAGGCGGCGGGTGTCGACGGCGTCCTGCAGGCGGGGCAGCAGCTCGTCCTCCTCGTCGCGGACGTCCTCGCGCAGCACCGCGGCGAGCCGGGTGAGTACCTCGCGGCGATCGGGGCTGCCCGAGGGCAGCCGCTCGAGCGAGGTCCACAGCTCGTTGACCTCCTGGTGCTCCCGCTCCACCTGGAGCGTGAGCGCCTCGCCGTCGGGGAGCACCCGCCGGGCCTCGGGCCACAGCACCGACTCCTCCGCGAACGCGTGCGGGAAGACAAGTCGGGCGATCGCGTGCAGCGTGGCGTCCTCCTCCTCGCCCGGCGCGCTCCGGCCGAGGCGGTGCAGCAGCCGGTCGAGCCGCTCGTGGTCGCGCTTCTGGCGGGTGAGGATGCTCAGCCGGCCGCCGAGCTGGTCGAGGTCCTGCTCTGCGAGTGAGGTCATCCTCCGTCGTACCCACGCGTGCGCCCTCGCACGCGCCCGCGGGCCGGTCCGGTCACCCCCGGCGCAGGGACCGCGCCGCCCGCCAGGCGACGTAGGTCGCGAGCGCCCACGGCAGTCCGTTGACGACCGGGTCGAGCACCTGGTGGCGCACGTCGCTGCGTCCGCGGCGCGAGCGGATGCCGCCGTAGGTCGCCTCGGCGCGGATCCCGCTCTGCGTGAGCGGGTTGTCGGGCCGTGTCGTCGCGAGGGAGCGGACCACGTGCTCGGTGACGTCGACGCGGTCGGCGGCCATGAGGAGCAGCCAGTGCGCCGCCTTGGCCTCGCTGTGCCTGGCGTAGGCGTAGCGGCGGATGGTCCCGGAGAGTCCGGTCATGGGCTGCGCGGTGCCGAAGGCGGGGGTGAGCCGGGCGTGCTCGATCGAGCGCTCGCGTCCCTCGCCGCCGGGCTGCTGCTCCGGGAGGGGCCGCCCGACGACGGCCGGGTCGAGGACCTCGCGCGGGAAGGAGGGCCGGTCCGCGGGGTCGAGGTCGGCACCCCAGCCGGGGATGCGCGCGCGGAGCTGCTCGACGTCCTCGGGGAGTGCGGGCTTGTCCGGGGTGTAGGGCATGGGTCGTCCTTCCTCAGTCGCCGACCACGATGACCGGCTTGATGCAGCCATCGAGCTTGGCGGAGAACACGTGGTAGGCCTCGGCGATGTCCTCGAGGTCGAAGCGGTGGGTGACGATGTCGTTGGGCTTGAGGTGGCCGTTGCGCACGTGCTCGAGCAGCCGGGGCCACTGGCGCCTGACGGGGCACTGGTTCATCCGCAGGGTCAGCCCTTTGTTGACGGCGTCGCCCATCTTGACGGCGCTGAAGATCGGGCCGTAGGCGCCCATGACCGACACGGTGCCGCCCTTGCGCACGCCGTCGATCGCCCAGTTGAGCGCGGTCGGGGCGCCGCCCTGGAGCTTGAACCGCGCCGCGGTCAGGTGCTGGGTGAGGTTGCCGTCGGCCTCGGCGCCCACGGCCTCGATGACGCGGTCGAAGCCGAGGTGACCGGTCGTCTCCTTCATCGCCACGACCACGTCGTCGATCTGGTCGTAGTCCAGGACCTCGGCGTGCGCGAACGTCTGTGCCTTGGCCAGCCGCTCGGCGAGGTGGTCGATCACGACGACGCGGCCCGCGCCCATCAGCCAGGCGCTGCGGGCGGCGTAGAGCCCGACCGGCCCGGCGCCGAGCACGGCGACCGTGTCGCCCTCGCGGATGTCGGCGAGCTGGGCGCCGAAGTAGCCGGTGGCCAAGGCGTCGGTCATCAGGAGGGCGTCCTCCTCGTCGAGCCACTCGGGGATCACCATCGGACCGACGTCGGCGAAGGGGACGCGGACGTACTCCGCCTGCCCGCCGTCGTAGCCGCCGGTGGTGTGGGAGTAGCCGTAGATGCCGCCGACGGCCGTGGCGTTGGCGTTGACGTTGTGGCAGTTGGAGTAGAGCCCGCGGGCGCAGAAGAAGCAGGTGCCGCAGTAGATGTTGAACGGCACCATCACGCGGTCGCCGACCTGCAGGTCGCGCACCGCGGGACCGACCTCGTCGACCACGCCGACGAACTCGTGGCCGAACGTGTGCCCGACCCGGGTGTCGGGCATCATCCCGTGGAACAGGTGAAGGTCGGAGCCGCAGATGGCGGCGCGTCGCACCCGCACGATGGCATCGGCGGGGTGCTCGATCCGCGGGCGGGGCTTGTCCTCGACGCGGACGCGGTAGGGACCGCGGTAGACCATGGCGCGCACGGCGTGCCTCCTGTGATGGGGCGGGGCGGGGCGGGGCGGGGCGGGGCGGAGCTGGACCGGGAGGGGCTGGGCCACCGGTTCGCCGGCCGGCCCCGGTGGGGGCCGGCCGGCGAACCGGTGGGGAGGAGGGGTCGGGTCAGGACTGCGTCTGCGAGCGGACCTCGTCGACTCCCGACTGGCCCTCGGACTTCACCCGCCCGGCGCTGTCGGTGGCGGCGTCCTTGACCTCCTGAGCAGCCTGGGTGGCCGTCTCCTTGACGCCGTCGGCGACGTCCTGCGCCACCGACCTCGCCTGGTCCACGATCGGCTGACCGTGCTCCTTGGCCGCGTCGACGGCATGCCCTGCGGCCACCGCCTCCTTCTCCGAGGCGGGGATCAGCGCCGAGACGACCATCCCCAGGCCGAAGGCGACCAGGCCGGCGGCGAGGGGCGTGCCCTGCACCCTGTCCTGGGCCCCGCTGACGGCGCCCTGTGCGGTGCCCTTGATCGAGTCGACGGCGCCGGTCGCGGAGTCCTTGGCGGACCCCGATGTGCCCGAGGCCGAGGAGCCCACGCCCTGGGCGGTGCCCATCACCTTGTCGCGCACGCCGAGCAGGCGGTTGCGGGTCGCCTGCTTGCGCCGCTCGACGATGGCCGACGGGCTCACGCGGTCCTGCAGCGCGTCGACGTTGGCGGTCATCGACTCGCGCGTGTGCGCGATGTCGTTGCTCAGCTCTTCTGTGCTCTGGCCCATGCCGCGTCCTCCTTGAGTGTCTGCTGCGTCTCCGGCAGCTGGGGGTTGGTCTTCTTCAGCTCCGCGCGTCCACGGGCCGCCAGGACGGCGGCCACGACGGCCCAGAGCACGGTCGTGATCAGGAACGCCAGCTCCACCGGCATCCAGTTGTCGAGCAGGTAGCTCAGCGCGAAGCTCGCCAGGATCAGCGTCAGCAGGCCGGCGACGCCAGCGCCACCGAGCATCCCGGCGCCCTTGCCGGCCTTGGCCGCCTCCGCCTTGAGCTCGGTGCGGGCCAGGTCGAGCTCCTGCTTGACCAGCGTCGTCAGGTCGTGGCTCAGGTCGCCCACGATCTGGCCGAGGCTGCGCTCGTCCGCGGCGCCGGCCACGTGGGGGCCGGGCTCCGGTGAGCCGGTCGGCAGGGGACCCACGCCCGACACCGGATCCGCGCCCGGGACGCCCGTCACGGCGTGTCCTGGGTGCGCTGTCCCGGGAGGCCGGACGTCGTCGGGTCGAGGGACGAGGGCGCCGGGTCCGTCGCCGGGGTGTCGTAGCCCGTCGTGCCCGGGCTGTCGGTGCTGGAGTGCGCGGCGAGCGGCGCGTCCCCACTGGCGGTGGCCATCGGTCCCGTGCCCACGCCGGTGCTGCCGTAGGTCGTGCCCGGCGTGCCGGTGGTGCCGGAGTCGGCGAGCGACGCCGCAGCCGCGCCGTCGGCGGTGGCCCGGAACATCCGCCCGGCGACCACGCCCGCGGCGAGGGCGCCCAGCAGGAAGGTGCCCGGGCGGCGCCGCGCGAAGTCGCGGGCGTCGTCGAGCAGCTGCGCGGGGTCGCGGTCCTCGAGGTGGCTGCCGAGCGCGCGGACGCGGTCGGAGACCTCCTGGGCCAGGTCCTTCGCGAGGCCCTGCGACGCACCCTCGCCCTGGGCCATCTGCTCGAGGTCGTCACCCAGCGTGACGAGCGTCTGGGCCAGCTTGTCGCGCCCCGTGGTGGCCTGGTCGCTCAGCTGGCTGGTGACCTGCTGACGGGCCTCGCCGACGACGGTGCGGGCCTGCGCGGCCGCGGTCCCGGCGACGTTGAGCGCCTCGTCCTTGGCGGTCCCGGCCACCTGCTTGCCCTGGTCGGCGGCCGTGGCGGCCGTCTCCTTGGCCTTGTCGGTCGTGCTCGAGTCACCGGTGCCGGTCGAGCCCGGGGTGAAGCCGCTCGCGTCGTAGCCGCCCGTGCTGGCCGGGTCGCTGCCGGTGGTGGTGCCTGCTGGTTCGTTTCCGTAGGTCGTCATTCGTCCTCCTCGGACTGGGTGGATGTGCCCGGGCCTGCGCCCGGATCCGGGTCGGGGTCGCTCGCCGGCTCGGACTCCGGCTCGAGCTGCTCCTGGTCGGGCTCTCGGCCGTCAGGGGTCGGCGGGTCGGCGTCCTGGTCGTGGTACGAGTCCTCTGTCATGGCGCTCCGTACCCATCGACCTGCGGCACACTCCACCCCTGGGGGCGGACTTTTCGAGATGCATGGGGGAGGCCGGAGAGGGGCACTGGGAACGATGGCCCCCCTCCTCCAGCACGCCCCTGCGCCGCCGCCGGCCACCCGCTCGTACGCCGACCTGACGGACGCCGAGATCGAGGAGATCGGCCGCACGCTCGACGCGCTGCGCGAGGAGGTGCTGGCCGACCGCGGGGCACGGGATGCGGCCTACGTCCGCCGCGTCATCGCCGTGCAGCGGTGCCTGGAGGTGGGCGGTCGGGTGGTCCTCCTCGGCAGCCGCAGCCGCGTCGCGTGGTGGCTGGGCACGACCTCGCTCGCGCTGTCGAAGGTGCTCGACAACATGGAGATCGGCCACAACGTCCTGCACGGGCAGTGGGACTGGATGCGCGACCCCAAGATCCACTCCTCGACCTGGGACTGGGACCACGCCTCGGCGCCGGAGCAGTGGCGGCGCGCCCACAACGACCGCCACCACGCCAACACCAACGTGCTCGGCAAGGACAACGACCTCGGCTACGGCATCCTGCGCGTCGACGAGGCCCAGGAGTGGGAGCCGCGCCACCTGGCCCAGCCGCTGTTGAACTTCGTCAACGCCTGCATCTTCGAGTACGGCATCGCGATGTACGACCTCGACCTGGGCGAGTCGCTCCGCTCGGGCACCGGCTTCTCCCCGGAGCAGCGTGAGGAGATGCGCACGACGGGGCGCCGGGTGGCGCGCAGCGCGTTCCGCGACTACGTGCTCCACCCGCTGCTGTCGCTGCCCACCGGCTCGGCGCGCACCACCCTGACCGCCAACCTGGTCGCCAACCTGGCCCGCAACGTGTGGAGCCACTCGGTGATCATGTGCGGCCACTTCCCCGAGGGCGTGGAGGTCTTCGAGGTCGAGGAGGTCGACGAGCACGAGACGCGCGGGCGGTGGTACCTGCGCCAGATGCTCGGCTCTGCCGACATCTCCGGCCCGCCGCTGCTGCACGTGCTCTGCGGCAACCTGTCGCACCAGATCGAGCACCACCTGTTCCCCGACCTCCCGAGCAACCGCTACCGCGAGATCGCCGGTCCCGTCCGCGACCTCTTCGAGCGGCACGGCCTGGCCTACCAGAGCGCTCCGCTGCTGCGGCAGGTCGCCAGCGCCTGGCACCGCGTCCTCCGGCTGTCGCTGCCCCCGCGCCGTCGCTGACACCGCGCCGTCGCTGACACCGCGCCGTCGCCGACCCCGGAGTACGGGTGCCACGAGGGCGCATGCGCAGGGCGCCCGCGGGGCACGAGGGGCGCATGACGAGCGGGATGCCGGGGGAGCTCCCGGTCGACGGGGGCCTACCGGCGCACGTGCCGGGCGGTGAGTTCTCCGTCGGCGTCGAGGAGGAGCTGATGCTCGTCGACGACCAGGACGCGCTGATGGGCGCGGCGGCGGGCCCGCTGGTCGCGGCGATGTCGCAGTCGAGGCCCGACGCGGGTGTGGTGACCGGGGAGATCTACGTCGACCAGGTCGAGCTCAACACGCCCGTCTGCGCCACCGCGGAGGACGCGTGGCGCGCGCTGCGCGAGCTGCGCGCCCTCGTCGGCAAGAACGGCGGCCGGGTCCTCGCCGCAGGGGTGCACCCGACCGCCCCGGTCGGCGTCGCCGACATCGCCGCGTCGCCGCGCTACGACCGGATCATCGACGAGTACGCCGGCCTGCTGCGCACGCCGACGGCCGCGCTGCAGGTGCACGTCGGGCTGCCAGACGAGCGCACCGCGATCCTGGCCTACCGCGGGCTGCGCAACCGGCTGCCGCTGCTGCGCGCCCTCGCCGCCGGATCGCCCTACTGGCACGGGCTCGACTCCGGGCAGGCCACGGCCCGCGCCGCGATCATCCGCTCCTACCCGCGCACCACGATGCCGCCGCTGCTGCGGTCGTGGGACGACTACGTCGCGCGCACCGAGTCGCTGATGCGGGCCGCCGAGGCGTCCGACCACACCTACGTGTGGTGGGAGATGCGCCCGCGCCCGTTGCTCGGGACCCTCGAGGTCCGGGTGATGGACTCCGTGCCGTCCCTGACGAGCGTCGCCGCGCTGACCGCCCTCGTTCAGGGCATCGCACGTCGCGCCGTGGAGGCGCCCGACGAGCACGACCTCGAGGAGGACGTGCTGGCCGTCAACGACCACCGGGCGTCGCGCTACGGCCTCGACACCCGCGTGGTCGACGTCGACCAGCACCTCCGGCCGATGCGCGAGATCGCGGGCCGGGTGGTCGCCGAGGCGCGCGCGGTGCTGGCTCCCGATCGGATCGACGCACCGCTCGACGCGCTGGACGCGACGCTGGCGGGGGAGACCGAGCCCAACCGCCAGCGCCGGGTGGTGGCCGCCGGCGGCATGCCGGCCCTGCTCGCCGACCTCGTCGCCCGCACCGGCGACCTGGAGGGCTGAGCCGTGCACGTCGACCACCTCGCGGTCGTGGCGCGCACGCCCGCGGCACCCGTTCCCTAGCCGTCAGCGCGGGGCGGACCGGCCTCGCGCAGCAGCCACCACCCCGCCAGCCACGCGGCGGCGCCGGCGACCACCTCGACGTGCAGGTCGGCCATGACCACGGCGACCATCGTGGTCGCCGCGACCGAGCCGAACCCGTCGAGGTGCACCGCGATCAGCGCCCGAGCGACCGACTGTGCTGCGGGGTCGTGCCGGGGGCCGCCGCGCGGGCGGCGGTGACCGCCGCCCGGCGCCGCGCGTCGAGGGCCGAGGAGCGGCGGGTGAGCCGCTGGTCGAGCAGCCCCGCGGCCTCCGTGGTGCGGCCGGCCATCGCGAGCGTGTGCACGAGGGTGTCCTCGACGACCTCGCGCTGCGCCCGGCTGCCGCCCAGCGGCGACAACCTGCCGACGATGCCGGTGAGGGTCGTCGCGGCGGCGTCCCAGCGCTCCTCGACGACCTGCAGGAGTCCGTCGCAGAGCGGGGCGACCACGTCGCGGAGCACCCGGTCGTCGCTCGCGCGGGACCGGACGGCCAGCGCGGCCAGCGCGGACGCGTCGCCGTCGGCCGCGAGCAGCACCGCGCTGTGCATCGCCGCGAACGGCGTGGGCGGGGTCGTGAGCCACTCGGCGGGGGCCTGGGCGCGCACCTCGGCGACGGGCAGGTCGTCGGTCCAGGCGCCGGTCATCCGCCCGCGCCACAGCAGCGACCCGCTGTCCACCACGACCCGGCTGCCGCTCACGACCGAGGGGGCGAGCTCGCGGGCGTAGCGGCGGCGGACCGCCTCCACGTCGTCCTGCATCAGCTCGTGGAGCGCGGCGTGCCAGGAGAAGTGGGAGCGGTGGTTGGCCTCCGGACCGCGGGTGTGGATCCACTCGTCGAGCCAGGCCAGCCCGGCGGCGTGGTCGCCGGTCTCGTAGTGGACGTGGGCGCGGGCGTGGACCGCGTGGCCCGAGGCCGGCTCGACCGAGAGGGCGTAGGAGGCCAGGTCCTCGGCCTCGGCCCAGCGCTCCTGGTCCTGCCGGACGAACGCCAGCTGGCCGGCGTACCACCAGTCGTCGCCGTAGGCACGGCCCAGCGACTCGACGAGGTCGGCGGTCTGGGGGCCGCTGGTCAGGCCGCCGAAGGCGACGGTCGGCACCGCGACGCTGACGGCGAGCGCGTCGCGGGGGAACAGGCGCACGTGCCGCAGGAGGGCGGCGGCGCCGGTGGCCTCGTCGGTGCGCAGGCGCGTGGTGACGGCGTCGAGGAACGACGACTCGCGGTCGTCGAGGTGGCGCTCGGCCGCCGCCCGGTGTGCGGCGCGCAGGGACTCCCGCCACTGGGCGGTGGTGCCCCACTCGTGACCGAGCAGCGCCAGGGCGGCGTGGGCGAGCACGAAGCCCTCATCGGCGGCGACGGCGTCGGTGAGCCCTTCCTCGACGCCTTCCTGCAGGCGGAGCAGACGGCCGAGGGCCGCGTTGTAGCGCTCGGCGGCGTCCTGGCTGGTGGACAGGGTGAGTCCGTAGGGGTCGACCGGGCGGCGGCGCGACTCGCCGTGCAGCGAGCGGCTGACGATGCGGGCGACGTCGTAGGCCTGCTCGCGGATCTCGGGCATGGCGGTGGACTCCCACAGGTTGCCGCGGCGCAGCGAGCCGACGGCGAGGAACGGGAGCGTGTCGGGCAGGGTGCCGAGGATGCGGCCGTCGTCGGCGGTGTCGATGCCCAGGCCCGCGGGGCCGGGTCGGACGAGGCCCGACTGGGCCAGCCGGGTCAGCAGCGGGTCGGCCGCGATGGAGCCGACGGGGCCGGTGCAGTTGACGACCGCCGCGACCCGCAGCGTCGTGCCGTCGTCGAGGGTGACGTGGAGGGCCGTGTCGTCGGCCCGCACGGCGGCGAGGGTGCCCCGGTGGCGCACGAGCCGGCCCTCGGCGGCGACGGCGTCGAGGCGGCGCGCCGTGGCGGGGGCCATCCGGTGGCGACGGACGTCCCACGCTCGGGCGTCCTCGGCGATGAAGCGACGCTTGTCGGCCTCCGACAGGCCGCGCCAGAGCTGGGCGGTGACCGGGCGCAGCCCGTCGATGGCGGCGCGCCAGTCGCCGGTGGCCTCGACGGTCTCGTGGACGTGCGCGGCGAGCGTGGAGCGCAGCGTGTCGAGGTCCTGGGTGCGGGTGATGCCGGGCGGCGGCGGGACGGGCGGGGTGGTCGGCAGCACGTGGGCGTGCGGCATCGCGTCGGTGCGCGAGACGACGTGGATGGTGCGGTCGGGGCGGTCGGCGCTGATCGCGAGGTCGACCATCGTCAGGCCCGAGCCGAGCATCAGCACGTCGCCGACAGCCGGGATCGGCTGCGTCCACGGGTCGGCCACCAGCCGGGGGTCGTCGGCCAGCTCGGGCGGGGCCCAGCCGGTGCCGGGGCGGCTGCCGGTCGCGAGCACGACCGCGCGCGCCTCGAGCCGGTCGCCGTCGGAGAGGTCCACGACGAACCCGTCGCCGGAGCGGGCGATGTCGGCGACCTCCGCGCGACGGCGTACGAGCTGGGCGTTGCCCGGGAACTCGGTCGCGGTCGTCAGCAGGCTCTCGACGTAGCGACCGAAGACGGCGCGCGGGGCGAAGTCGTGGGGCTGGAAGTCGGGGTCGTGGTGCGCGCGGAGCCAGCGCAGGAAGTGCTCGGGATCGCGGGGGAAGGCGCTCATGCCCGACGCCGGGACGTTGAGGAGGTGCCGCTCGTCGGTGGTGGAGTAGGCCTGGCCGCGACCGGTGCCGGGGGCCGGGTCGACCAGCTCGACCCGGAAGCGGGAGGAGAGCGCCGTCACGAGGTGGGTGGCGACCAGCGTGCCGCCGGCGCCCGCTCCGACCACGACGACCCGACAGTCCCCCTCGTTCGTCACCACAGCGCATTCTCCTTTAGTCAACTGGTTTACTCGACTTACGATATCAGGAGCAGGCGGCCTCCCGCGCATCCGGGTCTCGGCGTGGCGATCACGTCGTGCGGCGCATCACCACGCGGGGAAACCCGGCCGACGTGGCCGTGGTGGGAGCGGCCACCTCGAAGCCGGCGTCCTCGAAGAGCTTGCGGGTGCCGACGTAGGCCATCGTCAGGTCGACCTTCTCCCCGCGGTTGTCGACGGGGTAGCCCTCGACGACCGGCGCGCCGCGGCGGGCGGCGTAGGCCACGGCACCCTCGAGCAGGACGTGCGAGATGCCGCGGCCGCGGTGGCCGGGACGGACCCGGATGCACCACACCGACCAGGCGGACTGGTCGTCGATCACCGGGATCCTGGTGGAGCGGGCGAAGGGCAGCTCGGCGCGCGGGGCGACGGCCGCCCACCCCACGACCTCGCTCCCGTCGTACGCCAGCACGCCCGGCTTGGTCGCGCGGCGGGTCAGCGCCTCGACCCGGGCCGCGCGCGCGGGACCGACCAGCTCGCGGTTGTCCTTGGCCGGGATGCGGTGGCTGAGGCACCAGCACACGTTGGAGCCTGGGTTCTTCGGGCCGACCATGGTGCGCACGTCGTCGAAGCGGGCGTGGGTGGCCGGGTGGACGGTGAGGTCGCCTGAGGCGACGAGGGGAGTCGTGGCCATGGTGCACGCTAGCGCTGCGCGCCGACATCGTGCGGCCGGCGACGGTGGTGGACGGCGCGATGTTGAATGGGGCGATGGACGCACCAGCGACACCGGTCGTGCGCCGGATCGGGCTCCTCGGCGGGATGAGCTGGGAGAGCTCGGCGCTCTACTACGCGATCGTCAACGAGGCCGTCCGCGACCGGCTCGGCGGCTACCACTCGGCGCGGGTGGTGATGGCCTCGGTCGACTTCGCCGACGTCGAGGCACTCCAGGCGGCGGGCGACTGGGACGCGGCGGGCGCGCTGCTGGCGGCCGAGGCCGCGGCGCTCGAGTCGGCCGGCGCGGAGTGCCTGGTGCTGTGCACCAACACGATGCACAAGGTGGCCGGGGCGATCGAGGCGGCGATCCGGATCCCGTTGATCCACATCGTCGACGTGACCGCGGCGGCGGTCCGCGGCGCCGGGCTGCGCCGGGTCGCCCTGCTCGGCACGCGGTTCACCATGGAGCAGACGTTCGTGCGCGAGCGGCTCGCCGGCCACGGCGTGGAGGCGATCGTGCCCGCGGGCGACGACCTCGAGCTCGTGCACCGGGTGATCTACGACGAGCTGGTCCGCGGCGTCGTACGCCCGCAGTCGCGGGCGGCCTACGTCGACGTGGTCGCGCGGCTGGTCGCCCGCGGCGCCGAGGGCGTGGTGCTCGGCTGCACCGAGATCGAGCTGCTGCTCGGCCCCGACGACGTCGACGTCCCCGTCTTCGCCACCACCCGCCTCCACGCGCTGGCGGCCGTCGACTTCGCGCTGGCCTGACGTCGCCCCGGCCCCGGGGAGCGGCGGTCGGTCAGCCCTGCGCCGGCCAGAGGGAGTGGTAGGCGTTGACGGCCGGCTGACCGCCCAGGTGGGCGTAGAGCACGTGCGAGTCGCGGGGGATGTCGCCGGCGCTCACCAGGTCGACCAGGCCGGCGAGCGACTTCCCCTCGTAGACCGGGTCGGTGATCATCGCCTCGAGCTGCGCGCCCAGCGCCATCGCCTCCATCGTCGAGTCGACCGGGATCCCGTAGAGGTCGCCCGCCCACCCCTCGAGCACCGTGACCTCGTCGTCGCGCAGGTCGCGGCCGAGCTCGATGAGCTCGGCGGTGTGCCGCGCGATGCGCTCGACCTGGTCGCGGGTCCTGTCGATGGTCGCGCTGGCGTCGATGCCGAGGACGCGGCGGCGGACGCCGGTGAGGTCCTCGAGGGCCGCGAAGCCGGCGACCATGCCCGCGTGGGTGGAGCCGGTCACCGTGCAGACGACGATCGTGTCGAAGGTGACGCCGAGCGCCTGCTCCTGCTCGGCCAGCTCGAAGGCCCAGCGGGCGAAGCCGAGGCCGCCGAGCCGGTGCTCGCTCGCGCCGGCCGGGATGGCGTACGGCGTGCCGCCGGCCTCCTCGACCTCGCGGATCGCGTCCTTCCACGAGTCGCGGATGCCGATGTCGAAGCCGCTCGGGTCGAGCCGCGAGTCGGCGCCCATCATGCGGCTGAGCAGGATGTTGCCGACCTGCGTGGCGGCCGGGTCGTCCCACGGCACCCACCTCTCCTGCACCAGGCGGCACTTCAGGCCGAGGTGGGCGGCGACGGCGGCCACCTGGCGGGTGTGGTTGGACTGGTAGCCGCCGATGGAGACCAGCGTGTCGGCGCCGCTGGCCAGCACGTCGGGGACGATGTACTCGAGCTTGCGGACCTTGTTGCCGCCGTAGGCCAGGCCGCTGCTGACGTCCTCGCGCTTGGCCCACACCTGCGCCCCGCCACCGCGGGCGGCGAGGTGCTCGCTCAGGCGCCGGAGGTGGTGCACGGGCGAGGGTCCGAAGGTGAGCGGGTGGCGCTCGAACCGGTCGAGGATCACGGGGTCTCCCTGCATCGGGGTGGGTCCCTCAATATGGCGGACCGGTCAAGGGGGTACCCACCGACCATGCCCTCGCTCGCCACCCGCGCCGTCGTGCGCTCCTTCGCCGCGCTCGCCGCGGCCCGCTCCGCGCCGGCGTTCCATCCCCGCGGCGTGGTGTACGAGGGTCGCGCCGAGGTGCACGGCGCCGGGCCGCTGCCGGTGGGCGTGGTGCACTGCCTGGTCCGGCTCTCGAAGGGCATCGGCACGCCGCGCGGGGTGCCGGACCTGCTCGGCCTCGGCGTCCGCCTGCTCCACGACCCGCCCGTCGACGTGCTGTGCACGACGGCGCCGGGGGGCGCGCGGTGGCAGCGCTACCTGCTCGCGCCGAGGATGCGGTGGGGCGGCGCGACGCTGACCTCCCTGATGTGGTGGCGCTCGCCGTCGGGGGAGCGGCTCCAGGTCGTCGTGGACGTGCCCGACCCGCGCCTGGACTCGCCGGAGCCCGACGTGCTCGTCGGGCGGCTGCCCGTCGACCTCACCCTGCGCGTCGTGGGGGCGGGCGGTGACGTGCAGACGGCCACGGTCCGGGTGGAGCGCCGGTCCGAGGCGCCGCGTCCCGACCTCGACCCGGTGCTGCACCGGCCGCGGCCGTGGCGGCTCGGCCCGCACTGGCTGGCCGCGGTGCGCGAGCGTGCGTACGTCGGCAGTCGCGCGGGCCAGCCGCGGAAGGGCGGGGAGGGCGCACACTGAGGTCATGCTGACCGTCATCGTGGCGCTCACCGCCAACGCGATCCTGGCCGTGCTCAAGACCGTCGCCGCGGTCGTCACCGGCTCCGCGTCGATGGTCGCCGAGGCCTCGCACTCCTGGGCCGACACCGGCAACGAGATCTTCCTGGTGGTGGCCGAGCGCAGGTCGGACAAGCCGCCCGACGACGAGCACCCCCTCGGCTACGGCCGTGCCGCCTACGTGTGGTCGATGATCGCCGCGTTCGGCCTGTTCGCCGTCGGCGCGGCGGTGTCGGTCATCCACGGGATCCAGTCGCTCGGCGCCGACGAGCGCGACGCCGACTACCTGTGGGCCTACCTCGTGCTGGGCGCCGCGTTCGTGCTCGAGGGCACGTCGTTCCTCCAGGCCCGCCGGGAGGTCAGGCGGGGCGCGCTCTCGGCGAAGGTGAGCGGGGCGCAGTTCGTGGACCAGACGTCCGACCCGACGCTGCGGGGGGTCTTCTTCGAGGACGCCGCGGCGCTGGTCGGCATCGTCATCGCGCTCGCCGGGCTGGCGCTGCACCAGGTCACCGGCGACGCCGCGTGGGACGCGATCGGGTCGATCCTCGTCGGCCTGCTGCTCGGCTTCATCGCGATCTACCTGCTGCGCCGCAACATGGCGTTCCTCGTCGGCCAGGTCGCCGATCCGCGCATCTACGCCTCGGTGCTCCGCTGGCTGGAGGAGCGACCCGAGGTGCAGTCGGTCAACACCCTGCACCTGGAGTACGTCGGCCCGGAGCGGCTCTTCCTCGTCGGGTCGGTCGACCTGGTCGGCGACCACGTCGAGAGCGAGGCCGCCGAGCATCTGCAGCGGCTCGAGGACGAGCTCGCGCAACGCCCGGACATCGTGCGGGCGGTGCTGTCGCTGGCCGCGCCGGGGCGCCCGCCGAGCGTCGTACGCGTGCCCGGGAACATCCACGATGGTTGAGCGTTGAACCAGTCATGAAGAAGATCGGGTTCCTCAACTTCGGCCACTGGACCGACTCGCCGCAGTCCGCGGTGCGCTCGGCCTCCGACACGCTCCTGCAGTCGATCGACCTCGCCGTGGCCGCCGAGGAGCTCGGCGCGGACGGTGCGTACTTCCGCGTGCACCACTTCGCCCGCCAGCTCGCCTCGCCGTTCCCGCTGCTGGCCGCCGTCGGCGCGCGCACCAGCCGGATCGAGATCGGCACCGGCGTGATCGACATGCGCTACGAGAACCCTCTCTACATGGCCGAGGACGCCGGCTCGGCAGACCTCATCGCCGGCGGCAGGCTGCAGCTCGGCATCAGCCGCGGGTCACCGGAGCAGGTGATCGAGGGGTGGCGCTACTTCGGCTACGCCCCCGCCGAGGGCGAGGACCAGGCCGACATGGCCCGCCGCCACACCGAGGTGCTGCTGCAGGTGCTGGAGGGCGAGGGGTTCGCCCAGCCCAACCCGCGCCCGATGTTCCCCAACCCGCCCGGCCTGCTGCGCATCGAGCCGCACTCCGAGGGCCTGCGCGAGCGCATCTGGTGGGGCGCCGCCTCCGACGCCACCGCCCGGTGGGCGGCGGAGAAGGGCATGCACCTGATGAGCTCCACGCTGAAGGCCGACGAGACGGGCGAGCCCTTCCACGTCCAGCAGCGCAAGCAGATCGAGGTGTTCCGCGAGGCCTGGCGCGAGGCCGGGCACGCGGGCGAGCCGCGGGTGTCGGTCAGCCGCTCGATCATGCCGATCACCACCGACCTCGACCGGATGTACTTCGGCCACGAGGGCAGCAGCTCCGACCAGTTCGGCCAGATCGAGGCCAACCTGCGCGCGGTCTTCGGCAAGACCTACGCCGCCGAGCCCGACGTGCTGGTCGAGGAGCTCGCCGGCGACGAGGCGGTCGCCGCCGCCGACACGCTCCTGCTCACGGTGCCCAACCAGCTCGGGGTCGACTACAACGCGCACCTGCTGGAGTCGGTGCTCACCGACGTGGCCCCCGGCCTCGGCTGGCGCTGACGCCGCTGGGCGTGGCCGCTCGGCGTACGTCCTCGGGCCGGACTTGGAGGGCGAGTCGGACACCTGGAGGCCTTCGCAACCCCCTCCAGGTGTCGAACTCCCCGCTCGAGCGGGGACTCCGACAGGCGCGCGCCCGAGCGGGGACTCCGACGAGGGCGGGCGGAGCAACCCCGCGGGGTCAGGGGGCGGCGGCCCGGAGCTTGTCGAGGAGCGGCCGGGCGGCCTCGGTGAGGAAGCGGTCCTGGCCCTCGTCGCCGACCTGCACGAGCGCCACGTCGGTGAAGCCCGCCTCCCAGTAGGCCGAGACGGCCTCGACGATCTTGTCGAGGTCGGGCCCGCAGGGGATCGACTCCGCGACGTCCTCGGGGCGGACGAAGGTCGTCGCGCCGGAGAAGCCGGCGGGGGTGGGGAGGTCGGCGTTGACCGACCAGCCGCCGCCGAACCAGCGGAACTGCTCGTGGGCGCGCGCGAGCGCCGCGTCCTCGTCGGGGTCCCAGCAGATGGGGATCTGGCCGACCGCGCGGGCTCCGTCGCCGATGCGCGGGGCCCCGTCGACGGAGTTCCACGACTCCACGATCTGCGCCTTGGGCTCGACGGCCACCAGGTGGTCGGCCAGGGGCGCGAAGCGCTCGATCGCGCGGTCGCCGGCCACGGCGACGCCGATGTCGACGCCCTGCTCGGGGAGGTCCCAGACCCGGGCGGAGTCGACCTGGAAGAACTCGCCGCGGTGGTCGACCAGGTCGCCGGTGTGCAGCGCGCGGATGACCTCGATGGCCTCGGCCAGCATGTCCTGCCGTTCGGCGAGCGCCGGCCAGCCCTGGCCCACCACGTGCTCGTTGAGGTTCTCCCCGCTGCCGAGGCCGAGGACGAACCTGCCCTCGGCGAGGATCTGCAGCGTCGCGGACTTCTGCGCCACCACGGCCGGGTGGTAGCGCAGGGTCGGGCACGTCACGTAGGTCATCAGCCCGACCTGCTCGGTCGCCTGCGCCACCGCTCCCAGCGTCGTCCAGGCGTACGGGGCGTGCCCCTGCTCGGTCAGCCACGGGGAGTAGTGGTCGCTCATCACCTCGAAGTCGAAGCCGGCCCGCTCCGCGGCGACGGCGTACGACACCAGCTCCCGCGGGCCGCTCTGCTCGGTCATCAGGGTGTAGCCGAAACGCGTCATGCTGCGACGGTAGCCAGCCGCTGCAGGGCACCCACCACCCGGCGAGGTGAGGTGTGCGCGCGGGCCTGCTGGTTGTGTGGAGGGTCCCCGACGAAGCAGGAGGCACGCATGAGCGGCACCGACGGACACGACGATCAGCAGGACCAGCAGGACGGGCAGGTCTCCGAGATGGCCGCGGCCGGCGGTGAGCCCGAGCCGATCAGCTCCGGCGACTCCGTGGCCGGGCAGCCCGACCCCCACCCCGGCGAGGTCGACGAGGGCGCGCAAGGACCCGACGCGATCCCGGACGACCCGACCGGCGAGCACCCCCACGAGCCCTGAGCCCACCGGCCCCTGGCCGGGCCCCGCACGCTGGTCCTGTAGGAACGTCCCATGAGCCGACCGGTGATCGTCGTCGTGGGGGCCGGTCCGGGCGTGAGCGGGTCGCTCGCGCGCCGCTTCGCCGACGAGGGGTACGACGTGGCGCTGCTCGGCCAGGACCAGCACGTCCTCGACGACCTCGCGGCCGACCTCGAGCGCCGGGGCGCCACGGTCGGGCACGCCCGCGTGGACGTCACCGACGACGAGGCCACCCGGGCGGCCGTACGCCGGTTCGGCGAGCACAGCGGCCGGATCGACGTGCTGCACTTCAACCCCAGCGTCTTCCGGCAGAAGGACCCGCTGGAGCTCACCGTCGCCGAGCTGCTCGCCGACGTCGCGCTGGGAGTGGGTGCGCTGCTGACGGCCGTGCAGGCAGCGCGGCCCTTCATGTCGGCCGGCGCGCGGATCAGCGTGACCGGCAGCGTGGCCGCCGACGAGCCGTGGGAGGGCGCGGCGTCCCTCGGCGTGCAGAAGGCCGGCGTGCGCAACCTCGTGCAGAGCATCGACAAGACGCTCGCGCCCCACGGGATCCGCGCCGTCTCGGTGACGGTGCGCGGCGCCCTGGCGCGCGAGGGCGCGTTCGCCCCGGACCGGGTCGCCGAGGCGCTGTGGTCGGCCGTGAGGACGGACGAGGCCGACTGGCGCTCCGAGGTCCCCTACGACGGATGAGGCGCGGGCCTCAGCCCTTGCGGCCGAGGACGAGGTAGGCGATCGGGCCGACCGGCTGCACCGACAGCGCCGGTACCCACAGCAGCTTGGGCCCGCGCACCTGGTCGGAGGGGCGCCGTTTGAGGTCGCGGGCGCACCAGGCGGTGAGGGCGACCTCGACGATCCCGGCCGCGGCGACGAGCTTCCTCTGGGTGGGCGTCAGGTCGCTCCACGACTTCTTCTGTGCCATGGCCGCACGCTACCGGGGCCGGCGCCGGGTCGGCGCGCTCAGGCCTCCTTGGCCACCAGCGTCAGCACGTCGTAGGTCGCCACGGGGTCGCCGTCCTGGTTGGTCACCAGGGCGTCCCACCGCACCTCGCCGTAGTCGGCCGACGCGCGCGGGGTCATCTGCTTGACCGTGAGCGTCACCCGGATCGTGTCACCGGCCCTGACCGGGGTGAGGAAACGCAGGTCGTCGACGCCGAAGTTGGCCAGCACCGGGCCGGGCGCCGGGTCGACGAAGAGCCCGGCGGCCATCGAGACGATGAGGTAGCCGTGGGCGACGATGCCCCCGAACAGCGGGTTGCGCGCCGCCGCCTCCGGGTCGGTGTGGGCGTAGAAGGTGTCGCCGGTGAAGTCGGAGAAGTGGTCGATGTCGTCGCGCGAGATCGTGCGCGGCTCGGAGGTGATGGTGTCGCCGATGCGCAGCGTGGCGAGCGAGTGGCGGAACGGGTGCTCCGGGGTCTCGGTGCGCCGGGAGCCGCGCGTCCACCGCCCGGTGATCGCGGTCAGCATGTCGGGGGAGGCCTGGATCGCGGAGCGCTGCATGTGGTGGAGCACCCCGCGTACGCCGCCGAGCTCCTCGCCGCCGCCGGCGCGGCCCGGGCCGCCGTGCACGAGCGTCGGCAGGGGCGAGCCGTGCCCGGTGCTCTCCGGGGCGTCGTCGCGGTCGAGGACCAGGATCCGCCCGTGCCACGGCGCGAGGCCGAGCACGAGCGTGCGGGCCACGCCCGGGTCGTGCGTCACGACCGAGCCGACCAGCGACCCCTTGCCGCGTGCCGCGAGGGTGACCGCCTCGTCGAGCGAGTCGTAGGTCAGCACCGTCGAGACCGGCCCGAACGGCTCGACGTCGTGGGGCTCGAGCGCCCCGGAACGGGCCCGCAGCAGCACGGGCTGCATGAACGCGCCGCGCTCGGCGTCGCCGAGGAAGCCCGAGGTGGCCGTGGGGTCGCCGTGGACCACGTCCGCGGAGGAGCGCAGCGCCTCGACCGCCTTGCGCACCTCCTCGCGCTGACCGAGGGAGGCGAGCGGGCCCATCCGCACCGACTCGTCGCCGGGGTCGCCGACGGTGATGGTGGCCAGCCGGGCCGCGATCGCCTCGGTCACCTCCCCGGCCACCGCGGACGGCACGATCGCGCGCCGGATCGCCGTGCACTTCTGGCCGGCCTTGGCGGTCATCTCGGTCACCACGCCCTTGACGAAGAGGTCCCACTCGGGCTCGTCCGGGGTGACGTCCGGGCCGAGGACCGAGCAGTTGAGCGAGTCGGCCTCGACCTGGAGCTCGACGCCACCGTGCAGGACCGAGGGGTGCTGCCGCAGGATGCCCGCGGTGTGCGCCGAGCCGGTGAAGGCGACCGAGTCCTGCACCCCGAGGTGGTCGAGCAGGTCGCCGGCCGAGCCGGCGAGCAGCTGCAGCGAGCCCTCGGGGAGGATGCCGGACTCGATGATGCGGCGCACCACCAGCTCGGTGAGGTAGGCCGTCTGGCTGGCGGGCTTGACGATCGTCGGCAGGCCGGCCACGAAGGCCGGCGCGAGCTTCTCGAGCATGCCCCAGACGGGGAAGTTGAAGGCGTTGATCTGCACCGCCACCCCGGGGCGCGAGGTGTAGACGTGCTGGCCGAGGAAGACCCCGGTGCGGCCGAGCTGCTCGGGGTCGCCGTCGCACACCACGACGTCGTTGGGCAGCTCGCGCCGGGCCTTGGACGAGTAGCTGAAGACCGTGCCGAAGCCGCCGTCGATGTCGATCATCGAGTCGCGCCGGGTCGCCCCCGTGGCCAGGGAGACCTCGTAGAGCTCGTCCTTGAGCCCGTTCAGGTGCGTCGCGAGCTCCTTGAGCAGCAGCGCGCGCTCGTGGAAGGTCAGCTCGCGGATCGCCGGCCCGCCGACGGCGCGCGCGTGGTGCGTCATCGCCCCGAGGTCGAGGCCGGCGCTCGAGATCCGGGCGACCTCCTCGCCGGTCGCGGCGTCGAGCAGCGGATCGCCCTCGGTGGGGGCGGCGTACCACCGGCCGGCGGCATAGCTCTCGAGCAGTCGGGTCACGGTGGGCTCCTCGCCGATCGGTGTTTGCTTCCAGGGGGTGATGGATGCCACACTAATACAGACCGATCGGTCAGTAAATGTGGCCGCACTGCCCAGGCTGGAGGACGGATGACGCTGACCCAGACCGCGCCCGGGGCGTCCGAGGAGGAGCTCGAGCGCCATTTCGAGGCCACCGTCGCGCGCAACGAGCGCATCGAGCCGCGCGACTGGATGCCCGAGGGCTACCGCCGCACGCTCGTGCGCCAGATCGCCCAGCACGCGCACAGCGAGATCATCGGGATGCAGCCCGAGGGCAGCTGGATCACCCGCGCCCCGAGCCTGCGCCGCAAGGCGATCCTGCTCGCCAAGGTGCAGGACGAGGCCGGCCACGGGCTCTACCTCTACTCCGCCGCGGAGACGCTCGGCGTCTCCCGGCTCGAGCTCACCGAGCTCCTCGTCGCCGGCAAGCAGAAGTACTCCTCCATCTTCAACTACCCGACGTTGACCTACGCCGACGTCGGCACGATCGGCTGGCTGGTCGACGGCGCCGCGATCTGCAACCAGGTGCCGCTGTGCCGCACGTCCTACGGGCCCTACGGCCGCGCGATGATCCGCGTGTGCAAGGAGGAGTCCTTCCACCAGCGCCAGGGCTACGAGCTGCTCGCCACGATGATGCGCGGCACCGACGAGCAGCGCGCGATGGTGCAGGAGTCGGTCGACCGCTTCTGGTGGCCGGCGCTGATGATGTTCGGCCCGCCCGACGACGCCTCGCCCAACACCGCCCAGTCGATGGCGTGGGGGATCAAGCGCCA
This sequence comes from Nocardioides sp. Z35_8, assembly GCF_059621125.1. NCBI lineage: Bacteria > Bacillati > Actinomycetota > Actinomycetes > Propionibacteriales > Nocardioidaceae > Nocardioides > Nocardioides sp. Z35_8. The sequence continues at coordinate 2,172,777 of NZ_JCAQIE010000001.1, forward strand.
CACCAACGACGAGCTGCGCCAGAAGTTCGTCGACATGTCCGTGCCGCAGGCCGAAGCGCTCGGCGTCACGCTGCCCGACCCCGAGCTGCGGTGGAACGCCGAGCGCGGTCACCACGACTTCGGCCAGCCCGACTGGGACGAGTTCATGGAGGGCGTCAAGGGCAACGGCCCGTGCAACGCCCAGCGGATGGCCCACCGGCGCCGCGCCCACGAGGACGGCGCCTGGGTGCGCGAGGCCGCGACGGCGTACGCCCGCACGCAGGGAGGCGCCCGATGAGCGACCAGCCGACCGGGGCCGACCTCTCCGCCGAGGGCGGCCACGGCGCCGTCCCGCTCCAGGGCGTCCCGACGGGGCAGGGGGTGCCCGCCCCCGAGCCGGAGTGGCCGCTCTACGAGGTCTTCGTGCGTGGCAAGCGCGGGCTCAACCACGTCCACGTCGGCTCGCTGCACGCCGCCGACGACCGGATGGCCCTGCTCCACGCCCGCGACGTCTACACCCGGCGCAGCGAGGGCGTGAGCATCTGGGTCGTGCGCGCCGCCGCGATCACCGCCTCGAGCCCGGACGAGAAGGACCCGATGTTCGCTCCGAGCGGCGACAAGGTCTACCGCCACCCGACGTTCTACGACATCCCCGCCGACGTCCCGCACATGTGACGTCGTCCCACCCCCTGCCGACAGTCGACGGATCGAGGCCATGGACTCCCACATCGCGACACCCGACGAGGACGAGCACGACAGCGCCTACTCCGGGCTGCTCGTCAACGACGCCCACTGGGCGTTCGGCGCCGCCCCCGTTCCTGACGGACACGGCGAGGACCCGCTCGCCGGCGTCGACACGACCGTCCCCGAGGGCGTCGACGCCGCGGAGCTGGCGGCGTACGCGCTGATGCTCGGCGACGACGCGCTGGTGATGTCGCACCGGGTCTCGGAGTGGACGAGCAACGCGCCCGACCTCGAGGACGACATCGCGCTGTCCAACCTGGCGCTCGACCTGCTCGGCCAGGCGCGGCTCCTGCTCGCCCGCGCCGCGAAGGCCGACGCGTCACTCGTGCCGACGCTCCCCGAGGGCTCGCCTGCCCCGCCCGACGACGCGCTGGCGTTCTTCCGCGACGCCCACCAGTTCCGCAACGTGCGGCTCGTCGAGCTGGTCAACGGCGACTTCGCCGAGGCCACGGTGCGGGTGCTGCTGTTCTCGGTCTGGCGGCTGGCGACCTTCGAGCGGCTGCGGGAGAGCCGCGACCACGTGCTCGCGGCCGTCGCGGCCAAGGGCGTCAAGGAGCTGGCCTACCACCGCGACTACGCCGCCCGGTGGTTCGTCACCCTCGCCGGGGGCACCGACGAGTCGCGTCGCCGGCTCGTCGCCGCGCTCGACGCCCTGTGGCCGCTGTGGCCCGAGCTGTTCGACACCCACCCGGTCGAGGCAGCCGCGGCCGCGGGCGGGGTGGGCGTCGACCCCGCGACGGTGCGCGACGATGCCGAGGCCGTCCTCGGGCAGGTGCTGGCCGCCGCCGACGTGCCGCGCCCCGAGGTCGCCCGGCGCGCCGGGGTGCTCGGCCGCACCGGGCGCGACGGCATGCACGGCGAGCCGCTGAGCCGGATGCTCGCCGAGATGCAGTCGGTCGCGCGGGCCCACCCGAGGGGGCTGTGGTGAGGCTGAGGAGCCGCACGACCGAGCGCGCCCGCCGCGTGGCGGAGCGGGTCACCGATCCCGAGCTCCCGGTGCTGACGCTGGCCGACCTCGGCGTGCTGCGTGACGTCGAGGTGGTCGGCGACTCCCACGTCGTCGTCGAGATCACCCCGACCTACTCCGGCTGTCCGGCGATGGCGACGATGCGCGACGACCTGGTGCGCGAGCTGCAGGCGGCGGGCTTCGCCCGCGTCGAGGTGCGCGTCAGCCTCACCCCGGCCTGGACGACCGACTGGATCACGCCCGCCGGCCGCGCCGCCCTCGCCGCGGCCGGCATCTCGCCTCCCGGACCCGCGCCGTCGGCGACCGGGCCGATCCCGCTCACCCTGCTGCCGACGGCCCGCCAGGTCCGCTGCCCGCAGTGCGGCTCGGCCGCGACCGAGCTGGTCTCGGAGTTCGGCTCCACCGCCTGCAAGGCGCACTACCGCTGCACCGCCTGCCGCGAGCCCTTCGACCACGTCAAGGAGATCTGAGCGTGGCCACCGCCTTCCACGAGCTGACCGTGAGCCGCGTCGAGCCGCTCACCGACGACTCGGCCGCCGTCACCTTCGAGGTCCCCGACGACCTGCGTGACGTGTTCGCCTTCGAGCCGGGGGAGTCGCTGACGCTGCGCCGGGTCGTCGACGGGGTCGAGCACCGCCGCAGCTACTCCATCTGCGCCCCGGCCGGCGCCGCGCCCCGGATCGGGGTGCGCGAGATCCCCGGGGGCATGTTCTCGTCCTGGCTCATCCGCGAGGTCGGGCCGGGGGAGCGGATCGAGGTCGCCGCGCCGTCGGGCAGCTTCCGTGCCGACCCGGCGATGGCCGGGCGCCACCTGTGCATCGCCGCCGGGTCGGGCGTCACCCCGATGCTCTCGATCGCGGCGTCCGTGCTGGCCAACCCGGCCAGCTCGGTCACCCTGCTCTACGGCAACCGCGAGACGACGTCGGTGATGTTCGCCGAGGAGCTCAGCGACCTCAAGAACCTGCACGGCCCGCGCTTCGACCTCGTGCACGTCCTCTCGCGCGAGCCCCGCGACGTCGAGCTCTTCAGCGGGCGCCTCGACGCCGCCCGACTGCGCCGGCTGCTGCCGCTGAAGGTGCCGCTGGGGGCGCTCGACCACGTGTGGCTCTGCGGCCCGCTCGGCCTCATCGAGGACTCCCGCGCCGTGCTCGCCGAGCTGGGTGTGCCCGAGGACAAGGTGCACTTCGAACTGTTCTACGTCGACGAGCCGCCCCCGGAGCTGCACCACGCCGACCGCGTGGTCGAGGGCGTGACGAGCGACGTCACCGTCGTCCTCGACGGGCGTACGACGACCACGCCGATGCCGCGGGGCGCGACGGTGCTCGACTCCGCCCAGGCCGTGCGCAGCGACCTGCCGTTCGCGTGCAAGGGAGGGGTGTGCGGCACCTGCCGGGCCAAGGTCGTCGCGGGCGACGTGGAGATGGTGCGCAACTACGCCCTCGAGCCCGACGAGGTCGCCCGGCAGTTCGTGCTGACCTGCCAGACCTATCCGGTCGGCGACGCCGTGACCATCGACTTCGATGCCTGACCCGGCGCGCGAGATGTGGGCGGCCGACGCGGCCAGCGCCATGCTCGGGATGCGGCTCGCCGACGTCGGCGACGGCGCCGCGCGGGTCTCGATGGTCGTGCGTCCCGACATGGTCAACGGCCACGACCTGTGCCACGGCGGCCTGGTCGCGTCGCTCGCCGACTCGGCGTTCGCGCTCGCCTGCAACTCCCGCGGGCCCGTGACGGTGGCGGCGGGGTTCTCCGTCGACCTGCTGGCGCCCGCGCGCCTGGGCCAGACGCTCCACGCCGGGGCGCGCGAGGTGTGGCTGCGCGGTCGGTCCGGGCTCTACGACGTGACCGTGCGTGCCGACGACCCCGACGCCGGCGAGGTCATCGCGCAGTTCCGCGGCCGGAGCCGGGTGCTGTCCCGTGGGTGAGACCGTCGAAGGCCAGCGCCACCAGGGCGTCGCCGAGCGCGTCGGCGTCGATGCCGGGACGCACCCACTCGACCAGCGAGTTGACCATCCCGAACAGCAGCCGGCTGATCACGAGCGGGTCGAGGTCGTCGCGCAGCACGCCCTCGTCGACCGCGTCGCGCACCATGTCGGCCAGTCGCTCGTCGATCGCGCGCCGGCGCGCCAGGGCCGCCTTCTCGACGGGCGTGTTGCCGTGCACCCGGAGCAGCAGCGTGACCGCCGGCAGGTGGTGCACCAGCACCGTCACGCTGGCCCGCACGGCCACCCGCAGCCGCTGGCCGGCGTCGAGGCCCTCGGCGTCCGCCACCTCGTCGAGCGCGGCGGTGAGCGCGTCGAGCGCCTCGTCCACAGCGCTCTGCAGCAGGTGCTCCTTGCTCGGCACGTGGTGGTAGATCGCCGACTTGGTCAGCCCCAGCTCGCGGGCCACGTCGCCGACGCTGGTGGCGTCGTAGCCCTGCCGGTTGAAGAGCTCGACCGCCACCCGCAGCACGGAGTGCTGGTCGTGGCCCGGGCGTCCGCGCCGCGTCGCTCCCTCCGTCATGAGCCCCAGCCTCCCACGACCCGACCCGCGACCCGACCCGCCACCCTGAGGACCCCACCGTGCACGACCTGACTCCGCAGCCCGGCGACCTCGAGCCGATCGAGACCGCACCCGTCGAGCAGCTGCGCGCCCTCCAGCTCGAGCGGCTCCAGTGGTCGGTGCGCCACGCCTACGACAACGTCCAGCACTACCGCAGCGCCCTCGACGAGGCCGGCGTCGTCCCCGACGACGTACGGTCGCTGGAGGACCTGGGCCGGCTGCCGTTCACCACCAAGGCGACGCTGCGCGACAACTACCCGTTCGGGATGTTCGCGGTGCCGCGCGAGGACGTCGTGCGCGTGCACGCCTCCAGCGGGACGACCGGCAAGCCGACCGTCGTCGGCTACACCCGCGACGACCTCGACATGTGGGCCGACGTCGTGGCCCGCTCGATCCGGGCCGCGGGCGGCCGGCGGGGGATGGTGCTGCACAACGCCTACGGCTACGGGCTCTTCACCGGCGGCCTCGGCGCGCACGCGGGCGCCGAGCGGCTGGGATGCACCGTCGTGCCCGTCTCGGGCGGCATGACGCAGCGCCAGGTGCAGCTGATCCTCGACTTCGAGCCCGACATCATCATGGTCACCCCGTCCTACATGCTCTCGGTCCTCGACGAGCTCGAGGCGCAGGGCGTCGACCCGCGCTCGACGTCGCTGAAGGTCGGCATCTTCGGCGCCGAGCCGTGGACCAACGACATGCGCCGGGAGATGGAGGAGCGCACCGACATGCACGCGGTCGACATCTACGGCCTGTCCGAGGTGATCGGTCCCGGGGTGGCGAGCGAGTGCGTGGAGTCCAAGGACGGCCTGCACGTCTGGGAGGACCACTTCTACCCCGAGGTGATCGACCCCGTCACCGGCGAGGTGCTGCCCGACGGCGAGGAGGGCGAGCTGGTCCTCACCACGCTCACCAAGCAGGCGATGCCGGTCCTGCGCTACCGCACCCGCGACCTGACCCGGCTGCTGCCCGGCACCGCCCGCAGCATGCGGCGGATGGAGAAGATCACCGGACGCACCGACGACATGATCATCCTGCGCGGGGTCAACCTGTTCCCCACGCAGATCGAGGAGATCGTGCTCGGCATCGCGACCCTCTCGCCGCACTTCCAGTGCCACCTCGAGCGCCGGGGCAACCTCGACAGCCTCACCGTGCGGGTCGAGCGACGCGACGCCACGACGGACACCGAGGCCGCCCACGCGCAGTCCGAGCTGCAGCAGCGGATCAAGGCCTCCATCGGCGTCAGTGTCGGCGTCGAGGTCGTCGACGTGGCCTCCATCGAGCGCTCGGTGGGCAAGATGCGCCGCATCGTCGACCACCGCGCGGCGCGCTGAGGCAATGCGTTTACCGGCAACCGGCGCGCGGGCGGTACAGTGGTCCGAGCGTCCAGACGCCGTGCCGCAGTGATCGCCCCTGATCCGTCGCCACCGCGCACCTGACGCCCGCTCCACACCTCCACGCCGTGGCGTGCCAGGCAGAGCCGTACGGGTCGCCTGCTCCACGACGCGTACCCAGTCCGGGAGGACCACCTTGGCCCAGCGCCAGCGCCAACGCGGCAGTCGCCGCACCCCTGCGCACGCCCGCCACAAGGACAACGAGGGCATCGTCCCGGTCCTGGCGCGCGCCGTGCGCGAGCTCGAGTCGGCGGTGCAGCGCGGCCCGCTCGCCCCCGGCCAGCGGGTGCGCTTCCAGGTCGTCGCGCTGCTGGTGCGCGAGCACCGCACCGACGTGCGGGCCTCCACCGAGCTGAGCGAGGCCCAGAAGGCCGACGAGCTCAAGCGCCTCGACGGCATCGCCACGATCCTGGCCAAGACCGCCACCCGCGACCCCTCGCTCTTCGGCCTGCTCTCGGAGGAGGCCGTGGTCACCGACAGCGCCCGCGACCTGCGCCTGGAGATGCTGCGCCGGGCCGGCGTCGAGGTGGCCCCCGAGGAGCCCAAGCCCGACGACGAGGCCGGCCCCGGTCTCGGCGAGCGCCGCGTGGTGCCCCGCTCGGTGGTCCAGCACCAGCTGGCCAACCCGTTCCTCGTGCCCGACTTCGGCATCGGCCGCGAGCGCCGCAGCATCCACGGCCGGCTGTCGTCGTGGGAGCTCCTCGGCCCGCTCTTCCGCTCCTTCGAGCTCGGTGGCGCCTCCTCGTGCATGGACCTGCCCGAGGCCACCTCGCTCAGCGCCCCCGGCAAGCTCGAGCTGATGCCGCACCAGGCGCGACTCATCGCCGCCGCGGCCGAGGGCCACCGCACCTTCCTCCTCGCCGACGAGCCCGGCCTCGGCAAGACCGCGCAGGCGCTGCTCGCCGCGCAGGCCGCCGACGCGTTCCCGCTGCTCGTGGTGTGCCCCAACGTCGTCAAGACCAACTGGGCCCGCGAGACCGAGCGCTGGACGCCCCGCCGCCGGGCCACCGTGATCCACGGCGACGGCGACGAGGTCGACGCGTTCGCCGACGTCATCATCGTCAACTACGAGATCCTCGACCGGCACGTCGGCTGGCTCGGCTCCTTCGGCTTCCGCGGGATGGTCGTCGACGAGGCCCACTTCATCAAGAACAAGACCTCGCAGCGCTCGCGCCACGTGCTCGAGCTCTCCGAGCAGCTCCGCGCGCGCACCGCCCGCCCGCTGCTCATGGCGCTGACCGGCACCCCGCTGATCAACGACATCGAGGACTTCCGCGCGATCTGGCAGTTCCTGGGCTGGATCGACGACACCAAGCCGCTGGCCCGGCTGATGGAGGCGCTCGAGGAGACCGACCTGACCCCGGCCGACCCGCCGTTCTACCCCGCGGCGCGCAAGGCCGTCATCGACATGGGCATCGTGCGTCGCCGCAAGGTCGACGTGGCCGAGGACATCCCGGCCCGCCGCATCGCCGACATCCCCGTCGAGCTCGACGACGAGGACACCCGCTCCATCCGGGCGGCCGAGGACGACCTCGCCCGTCGCCTCGTGCAGCGCTACAGGGCCGCGCTCGAGACACGTCGTACGGGCTCGGTCGTCGACGGCATCGACCACGAGCTCGTCCGCCGCGTCGCGACGTGGGAGCGCGAGGAGATGGACTCCGGCACCGGCGGCGAGAACGTCTTCTCGATGTTCCGCAGGATCGGGCGCGCCAAGGCCGGCCTGGCCGCCGACTACGCCGCGCAGCTGGCCCGCAACGTCGGCAAGGTCGTCTTCTTCGCCCGCCACGTCGACGTGATGGACATCGCCGAGGACACGTTCACCCGCCGCGGTCTCAAGCACACCTCGATCCGCGGTGACCAGACGCCCCGGGCCCGCGAGAAGGCGATCGACGCCTTCGTCAACGACCCCGACGTCCAGGTCATCGTCTGCTCGCTGGCCGCGGCCGGCGTCGGCGTCAACCTGCAGGTCGCCTCCAACGTCGTGCTCTCCGAGCTGTCGTGGACCGACGCCGAGCAGACCCAGGCGATCGACCGCGTGCACCGCATCGGCCAGAGCGACCCGGTCACCGCGTGGCGCATCATCGCCGCGCAGACCATCGACACCCGCATCGCCGAGCTGATCGACTCCAAGGCCGGCCTCGCCGCCCGGGCGCTCGACGGCTCCGACGAGGAGGTGTCGTCCTCGGCCAACATCCAGACCGAGGCGCTGGTGACGCTGCTGACCGAGGCGCTCGAGCGCGAGCTCGGCTGAGCGGTCCCGTCCGGCCCTTGCCCGCCCCGCGCGGGTCGGGTAGGCCTGTAGGCATGACGGAGGACCGCGAGACCTACCTCGACATGTCCATCGACGACGAGGACCAGCTCCAGCCCGAGGACACGCTCGACGACACCGACCTCGACGACGTGCTCGACCGCGGCTACTCCCCGCCCGACCGCGCGCCGAAGGGCTACGACGACTACCCGACCGAGGCCGAGCGCCGCCAGGGCGAGTCCCTCGACGAGCGGCTGGCCGAGGAGGAGCCGGACCCCGACCCCTACGCCCAGGACGACGCCGACGACGACAGCGAGGACGAGAACGCGCTCGACGAGCAGCTCGGCCTCGACGAGCCCGACGAGCGCACCGGCCGCCTCGTCGCTCCCGACCAGGGTCTGGGCGAGGACCGCGACAAGCAGGAGATCGCCCACGACATCGGCATCGACGGCGCCGGCGCGTCGGCCGAGGAGGCCGCGATGCACCTCACCCGCGAGCCCGAGCCCGCGGAGCCCGACGACTACTGACCGCGCCCGCGTGATCGTGGCGGATCCGGGTCGGTCACCAGGTGGCTCGGATCCTCCCCGATCGGCGTCGGCGACCCGGGCCGTCCGGCCTTGACCGTGGCGCGGGGCAGGGGTCACCGTGGACGTAGGCGCCCCGAGCAGGGGGAGCCGCAGGAACGGGAGAGCGGATGGGCGTGACCGACGGGGTCCGGGCCATGGCCCGGGACCGGCAGGTCCGCGGCACCGCCACGGTGACGTCCACGCCCCACGAGTGAGGGCGGTCCCGCCACGTGGCCGGGGGACCGAGGGAGGCAGGCATGGCACGACGCTTCGACGTGCACCTCCTGCCCGCCCCTCCGGACCTGCGCGACGGCGACCCGTACGACACCGCCGACGGCGGGATCGTGTTCCGCGGGCTGCCCCTCCTGGCCTGGCCCGCCGGAGTGCCTCCCGACCCGAGGTTCGAGGTGCTGCGCACGTGGCCGCGCTACCCGCGCACCCGGCTGCGCCTCCTCCACGCGCTGGATGCCGCCAAGGCCCACGACGCGCACGTCTACCGCCTCAGCCTGGGGGTGACCCGCTCGCGGGATCCCGAGTCCGACCCGCTGGCGCACGCCACCCGGTTCCTGCGCGAGAGCAACCGGCTCGTGGTGGCGGCCGCGGGCGACTGGGGTCCGCGCCCGGGCACCCTCGACGACCTCGCCCGCGCCCCGGGCGTCATCGCGGTGGCCGGGTGCACGCCGGACGGGCTGCTGCTCGACTGCTCGAGCCGCGGCACCGTCGACGGGGCACGACCGACCCTGACCGCGGACGGGACCGACCCCACCGGCCCCGCGAGGCCGGGTACCGGCCTGGCCGCCGCGCGCGTCGCGGTCCTCTGCGTCTGGATCCGCTCGATGCTCCAGTGCCTGGCCGCTGAGGCGAGCGCCGCCCGGGCAGGGGAGCGGCTCGCCGAGATGCCGGCGCCCTCCCGGCTCGCCCACGTCGACAGCGACTTCTCCCGCGACGACGTCGACGCGCTCGTCGCGCTTCGCCAGGGCCGCGGGATCTCGCCTGCCGGCTCGGTGATCTACGCGGGAGCGACGATGCGCCGGATCTGGTGGCTGGGCCGGGTCATGGACCATGCCGCTGCGCAGCAGGTGCCCGTGGCGTTCGACGCCGGCGCCGACTGGGTGGCGCGCGTCCTCCTCGCCACCGCCCGCCCCGGCCCCGCGCCCGACCCCGTCGGCGGCGGCGCGGGTGTCGTGTCCCGCGAGTCGGTGCGGGCGCTCCTCGCCGACATGACCCCTTCGCGGTTCCTGCGGCTCTTCGCCGACGGCGGCCGGTGGGACGAGCGACGAGCCGCCGTCGCCGCCGCGCTCGACCACGAGCTGGGCGAGTTGTGGTCGTTGGCGGACCTGGAGACGTGCGAGCAGCTCTACGCCGCCGAGCACGAGGACCTCTTCGTCGAGGTCGGCCCGCCGGGGGCGACGGGCCACGGTCACTCGAGGCTGCGCGTCGGTGGCCCACCCACGACGTACGCGCAGCGGGCCGTGCACGCGCACCTCGACGAGCGCGGTGACCCGATCCACGACCCTGACGCCCGGCCGACCAGCGCCTCGCCGGGCGGCGGCTGACAGCCCCTCGGGCGAGGAACGACCGCCCTCGCGTCGCTGCTACGCCGCGGACAGGAGCGCGTCGCGGAACGTGGACGCGTCCTGGAACCGGTCGTCCGGCTCCTTGGCCAGGGCCCTCGCCAGCACCGCGTCGAGCGGGGCGAGGGCGGTGCTGACGGCGGCGGGCGCCTCGTGGACGTGCTGGTAGGCCACGGAGACGGCGTCGTCCCCGACGAACGGCGGCCGCCCCGTCAGCAGCTCGTGGAGCACGCAGCCGGCGGCGTAGAGGTCGCTGCGGGCATCCACCGGGTGACCCCGCACCTGCTCGGGGGAGGTGTACGACGGGGTCCCGAGGAACGTCCGCCCGTGGGTCTGGGTCGCGGCGGGGTCGGTCCCGGCGCTCGAGATGCCGAAGTCCAGCAGCTTGACGGCGCCCTCGGGCGTGATCATCACGTTGGCCGGCTTGACGTCGCGATGGACGACGCCCGCCCGGTGGCTGGCGTCGAGCGCGGCGAGGATCCCGGTCTGGTAGTGGATCGCCTCGTCGCGCCCGAGGTCGCGGGTCGCCAGGAGCTCGCGCAGGGTGCGCCCCGCCACGTACTCCAGGACGAGGAACGGGACCCCGCCGGCAGTCTCGCCCCCGAGCCCCTCGTCGGCGCTGTCGCCAGCGGCGTAGACCGACACGATGGCGGGGTGGTCCAGGCGAGCCACGGTCCGTGCCTCGCGCCGGAACCGGGACCGGGCCGCAGGGTCGCGGGCGAGGTCCTGGCGCAGCACCTTGATGGCGACGGGGCGCCCCGAGCGGAGGTCGTGGCCGCGGTGGACCTCGGCCGTGGCGCCCCGCCCGATGACGTCACCCACCGCGTAGCGGCCGTCGACGACCGACTCGGCGATCATCGGCGCGGCTCCCACCGGAACAATCGCTCGGCGAGCGCCACGGAGGCGGCGACCCAGGCGAGCGTGGGCGCCAGCAGGGGGAGCGAGTCGCGAAGGGGCACCCCACCGTTCCAGGCGTCGACGACCAGCTCGGTCGCCGCGCCACCGGGAAGGAGGCGCTTGAGGTAGGCCAGCTCCTCCGTGCCGGTGATCCCCACCCAGCTCGCGATCGCGATCACCGCGAGGCTGACCGGCAGGGTGGTGACCTGGGCGTGCTCGGGCGAGTTCGTGAGCCCGGCGGTGGCCAGCGCGAGGGCGAGCATCATCGCCGTCGTCGCGAGCACCGCGACGACCAGCAGCGGCACGTGCGCGGGGCTGCGGACCACCGCCCCCAGCACGACCAGGATGGCGACGACCTGGATGAGCGAGATGACCGTGATGGGCAGGACCAGCCCGGCGAGGATGCTCCGGTCGCTCGCCGCGGTCGAGCGCAGTCGCTTGAGGAAGAGGTTCTGCCGGCGCGCGGCCAGGGTGGTCACGGCGGTGGTGTAGAGGCCGAACGCGAGCACGGTGAACATCACGATCCCGGCGACGTAGCCGAGGCTGCCGAGCTCGGAGAAGGTCTCGTGCTGGCGGACGAAGTAGCCGCCGACGGCGACCGGGATGACGAGTCCGGTGACCAGGACGAGCCGGTTGCGAAAGATCTGGATGAGCTCGCTGCGAGCGATCTCGAGCATGGGTGGTTCCCTTCGGGTGTGGGGGCGTACGCCGGTCGGCGGGCGCGGGTGCGGTGGGTGGCGGCGCAGAGGCCTCAGGCCGCATCGAGCGTGCGGAAGACGTCGTCGAGCCGCGTCGGCCCGGCGGCCAGCTCCCGCAGCTCCACCCCGGAGTCGTCCGCCCAGCCCAGCAGCCGGTGGAGGTCCTCCTGCAGGCGGAAGGTCTCGACATGGAACGCGCCGTTGAGCGCGCCGACGAGGGGCGGCTCGGGCGCGCCGGGGGGGAGCGTGAAGGTGATGACGGAGGGCAGGGACTCGGTGAGCTCGGTGACGGTGCCCTCGCGTCGCAGGGTGCCCTCGTGCATGAGCCCGATGCGGTCCGCGCGCTCCTGCGCCTCCTCCAGGTAGTGGGTGGTGAGCACGATCGTGGCGCCGTCCTCGCGCAGCCGCTCGACGGCGTCCCAGAGCGCGTCGCGGGACTGGATGTCCAGACCCGTCGTGGGCTCGTCCAAGATGACCAGGTCGGGCCCGCCGTAGATCGTCGTGGCGAAGTCGAGGCGGCGCTTCTCGCCCCCCGACAGCTGCGCCACGCGGGTGTCGGCCCGGCGGGTGAGACCGGAGACGTCGAGCAACCGGTCGACGTCGTCCAGCCGCCCGCTCAACGAGCCGACCAGGCCCACCGACTCCCGCACCGTCAGGTCGGCGGAGAAGCCGCTCTCCTGCAGCATGATGCCCATCCGCGGCCGCACCGCGCGCCTGTCCATCGGGCTCTGCCCGAAGATCCGGACCGCGCCGGAGGCGGCCGGCCGGTGACCCTCCACGACCTCGAGGCTGGACGTCTTGCCGGCCCCGTTCGTGCCCAGGAGGGCGTAGAGCTCGCCTTGTCCGACCTGGAACGAGAGGTCCTTGACGGCGGTGAAGTCGCCGTACGTGACGTGGAGGTCGGCGACATCGATGACGGGACTGGTGGACATGGGGATCCTTCGGGTCGAGGTGGTGGTGTGTCATCAGGCTCGTGCTGATGACGGCACCACCGCGTCGGTGAAAGTCACCGATGTGCTCGCCGGATCGTCGGCCTCCAGGGACGGGAGGCGTTGCGGGTCCGGGTCGCGTCGGTGATGACCACCGGGGCGACCTCGCGGGAGGCGGCCTCGCAGCCGTTCCTCAGCCCGCGCACGATCGACGCCCACCTGCGCCACATCTTCCGCAAGCTGGACATCGGCTCTCGCCGCCGCCAGCTCAGGGAGGTGGGACTGTCCTGACCCGGCTCCTGGACGGGCTCAGGCGAGACGACGGGCGATCGACTGCGTCAGCCCCTGCCGGCCGCGGACACGTCGGCGCAGACGACGCCGGTGTTGCCGTCGGGGTCGGCGAGGACGGTGAGCCCGGGCGACTGGGTGTCGTCGACGACCGTCCCGCCCGCGGCGACGGCGGCGGCGATCCGCTCCTCGACCACCTCGAGCGGCACGTACACCTCGACGTGGAGCCGCTGGTGGGACGCGCCCTCGTCGGCGCTGTCGTCGAACCACAGGTTGGGCACGCGTCCGGTGGCGTCGCGGACCTCGTCGCCGGGCGAGCCCCTGCCCTGTGAGTCGGCATCTCCCGTGAGGAGCGCGGCCCACACAGGCGCGACCGTCGCCGAGCGCGAGGTGTCGAGGCCGAGCTCGACCTCGCTGACGGACGCCGGGTCGGCAGTCAGCCCGTGGTCGGCGGCGATGTCGGTGATCCGGCGGGCGAGGTCGATGTCCTGCTGGGTCACCCACTCGACGACGTGCTCGGTGCCCTCGTCGTCGCGGTAGATCGCGTCGCCCGTGACCAGCTCGAGGTCGACGTTCCCGGTGCCGATGCTCACCCTCGGGTGGTGGCCGATCGCGTCGCCCGCCTCACCGATCGTGGTCACGAACCGGACGGCGGCGCCGAAGTCGTCGGTCAGGTAGCGCGCGTGCAGTCCCTGGGCGAGCTTGCGCCAGTCGGTCAGCTCCGCCCCGGCGATCTGGGGCCCGCGCAGCATGTCCATGCGCGCGAACCTACCCCTGATCGGGAGCGCCATGCCCGTACGACGACGTGCGGCGCGCCAGGTCGGCACCGTCACCGCGCTGGCCGCTGCCGGCCGTCCTCCGAGCGACCGGCGCGCGCAAGGTCCCTGGGATGGGGGCATCTCTTGCGGATTCCTTGATCGAACATGTATTCGAATAACGCCAGAAGGGCGGTAGGATCGAGCTACGCTCGCACGACGCCGACGGGAAGGGGACCACCTGTGACCCACCCGATCCTCGCTGCCGCGGGCGTCATCGACGAGACGCTCAAGAGCGTCGCGGACACCAACCCGACGTTCATGTCGACGTCCGACAAGGCCGCCGCGTTGGGCGAGCTGATCCGGCTCGAGACCCGGCTGGCGGAGCTGAGGTTGCGGGTGCTGGCCGACGCCGGTGACGTGGCCGCGGGTGCGGCCGCCCGCGACGCCGCCGGCTGGCTCGCGTGGGCCACGCTGTCGCGTCCCGAGGACGCCCGCGCCGACCTGCGCCTCGCGTCGGCGGTCGACCGGCGCTGGCCGGTGGTCGGTGCCGCGCTGCGGGAGGGGTCGGCCAACCTCGCCCAGGCCCGCGTCATCGTGCGGGCGCTGGACAACCTGCCCGACACCGTCCCCGGCGACGTCCTCGCCGCTGCCGAGGGCGCCCTGGTCCGCCACGCCGCGACCCTGGACCCGCAGCGGCTCGCGAAGGTCGGCCGACACATCCTCGCCACCGTCGCCCCCGAGCTCGTCGACGACGCCGAGGCCCGGCGGCTGGCCGAGCTCGAGGCCGAGGCGCACCGCAAGACCCGCACCACCGTGCGCCGGCTCGGTCACGGCACCACCCGGATCACCTCGCTCGTCCCCGACGCCGTCGCGCACCGGTTCGTCACCTACCTCACGGCGTACACCAACCCCCGCCGCGACGACGGCACGACCGCCCCTGCCGCTGGTGACGCGCTCGGTCGGCTCCCGCACCCGCGCAAGCTCGGCGAGGCGTTCTGCCGGCTCCTCGAGGCCGTCGACCCGCGCCGCCTCCCGGTCCACGGCGGCGACGCCACCACCCTCGTCGTCACGATCGGTCTCGACTCACTGCGTGCCGACCTCGCCACCGCCGGGCTCATCGCCCCGACCGTGCCCGGAGATTCCGACGGCCCGGCGGGGTCCGGGGACATGATCACGGCCGCCGAGGCCCGCCGGCTCGCGTGCAGCGCGAGGATCGTGCCCGCCGTCCTCGGCGGCCCCTCGGAGGTCCTCGACCTCGGCCGCACCCGCCGCCTGTTCAGCCCCGCCCAGCAGCGCGCCCTCCTGATCCGGGACCGGACGTGCCGCGGCGAGGGCTGCGACATCCCCGGCACCTGGGCCGAGGCCCACCACTGGAACCCCTGGCTCTCCGGCGGCCGCACCGACCTCGACGACGGCGTCCTGCTCTGCAGCCACCACCACCACCGCGCCCACGACCCCGCCTACAACGCCGCGCGCCTCCCCAACGGCGACGTCCGCTTCACCAGGCGGACGTGAGGGTCACCGCCGTTTGACCGACGATGTCTCCGCTCGCCTGGGCACGCTCGTGTCACGTCTTCTCGGAGTTCGACCCGTCGCGAGATCGAACGTCGCATAATGCCGATCACAGGTGCTCGGTGCTCCGAGGGCGGGAGCCACCTGTGCCGCGATCCAGGCTGACCAGCCTGGCGACACCCGAGCCAAGGAGCCGAAGACGTGACTTCTGACGCCGTCGTCGGGCGGCAGCAGGGGGTCCTGGCGGATTGGAACGACGACCGGGGCTTCGGCTTCATCACGCCCGCTGTTGGAGGCCCGCGTGTGTTCGTGCACGTAAGTGCGTTCCCTCGTGGTCGGCGGCCCGTCACCGGGTGCGAGGTCACCTACGCCGAGCTTCGAGACGAGCGCAACCGGGCGCGTGCATCGGAGGTGCGATACGTCGGCGCCGTCTGGGCCGGCCGTCCAGGCGTCACCGGGATGCCCCTGGCGCTCGCCGCAGCGACGCTGTTCTTCACCCTCCTGGTGGGCCTTCTCGTGCTGGACGAGCTGCCAGTCACGCTGTTGGCTGCTTACGGCCTGTGCAGCGGAGTGGCGTTCCTGATGTACGGCGCCGACAAGTCCGCAGCGGAACAGGGGAGGTGGCGCACGTCGGAGTCCACCCTCCACACGATCGCCCTCCTGGGTGGCTGGCCGGGTGCGCTGGTCGCGCGACGGGTCTTCCGACACAAGACGACCAAGCAACCGTTCCGCACGATCTTCTGGTTCACGGTCATCGCCAACTGCGTGGCACTTGCCTGGTTCGTGTACGACGCGCCTGTGACGCTGCCCTGACCAGGTGGGGTCCGCTGCACGAATCGGTGCCGGCCCCGACCTTGGCCGTTCGGCCGCCTGTCCGCGCCACCTGGAAAGCACCCGGACAGCCGCTGTCCGCCTCCTGCATGGTCTGGTTGTGCCATCCGGTTGCCGACAACGCTGCACCTGTGAACGTCAGGGGCCGGCCAACTGGATGGCGGCGTCGAGCTCACGGAGCTTCTCCGGCGAACAGGCGCCGATCCGCTCGACAAGAAGTTCCTCGCCGAGGCGCGTACCCCAGGTGCAGAAGACCGTCGCGTTCTGCGGGAGCGCGACTCGCACGACACCTTCCTCGGCCAGCCCCTCCGAGCTGCCGAACCAGACCTCGATCCCGATGGCTTGAACCTGACCGGCTTCGGCGACCATGCGGCGCCGGTTGTCGGCGTCGACCGCCTGGTCGCCGGACATGATCAGGAAGCCGCGTTTCTCGGCCGACGTGGCCGGTGCGACGATCTGCATGACGTGGACCTCAGAGCGCGCCTCGTCCGACAGCACAACCACCGGTCGCTTCCCGTCGATCTCTGCCCACCACAGCTCGCCACGACGCACCTGGCGAAACTACCAGTTCTGATGTGTGGCAAGGACGACTCAAGGCGCCCGCTCATGCCCATGGCGTGCGAGGCGTCGGCCATCCGGAGCTGCCGCTGGGCGTGCGTCGGGAGGGTGCGTCATCGCCGCGTGACGGAGAAGGGCGGCGGCTTCCCAGCCGTTGTTCGTCGACCTGCCGTCGAGATGGAGGGGAACCTCGCGGGTCTGCCCCCGCTCGTACCCACCGATGGCTCATCGCGTCCGACGATCACCCCCCAGCAGGTCGAGGTCGCGCTCGCAGAACCCGTGATGCGCCCACTCTTCGTTCAAGACCACCCGCAGACACTCGAGCACCGTCTTCCCCGCGGCGTACGGCGGCCAGCCCGGCCCAGCAGGCACGGGCGCGGGCGCCGACAGCTCATCGGTCGTCACGCTCGCCAACCAACGCTCGAGCTCGGCGGCCTGCTCCTCGCGCACCGTCAGCACCTCGTCGAGGCCAGGCGCAGCCGCTCGGTCCAGGCCTTGCTCCTCCTGGTCAGGCACGAAGGCCGGTGCCAACCCGATTGCCGTGAACCGTCGAGGTGACCCCAAGGCAGCAGCGACGGAACCACGAGTCGTGCACGAACACCAGGTGGCGCAGGGTCTCTACCGCCGACCATTCGCCGCCGACGCGCCGGTGCTCTGACCCCTCGGGCATGCCGCGCAGTCGCGCGACCGTGGATGCCCAGCTGTCCCGCAGGCCTCGCTCGGCCCCGCGTAGGTCTGTGGGGTCGGTTGATCGCATCAGCGCTCGCACCGGGTGCCGCCGGTCCAGCTCGGCCTCGACGTACGCCGTCACTTCGACTCCGTTGACCACCAGGTTGGTGACCAGCCCGTCGATGACCGCGTCCTGCATCACCACGCCGATCAGACGAGCCCGGGTCATGTCGCACTCGCGAAACTCGGCACCAGTCATGTCTTGATCCTCGAATGTGACCATGCCGGACACTCTGCACCGCCATACCGACATCCACCCCGCCATGGCCCGAGCAGGCTCGGGCTCACCCGGGCGAACGAGGCACCTGAGCCGGCGCTAGGCCAGACGTCGCAGCACCGACACCGGCACGCGCCTGATCAGGAACCCCAGCGGCACCCAGGGCCAGGCGGGGACCACGGCGGAGCCCTTCTCCTTCTCCATCGCCTCGACCATGGCGCGCACGCCCTTCTCGGTCGAGGCGACCAGGGGAGTGGCGGTGGCGGTGGCCGACATCTCCGAGACGATGAAGCCCGGGTAGAGCACGGTGACCTTGATCGGCGTGCCGTGGACGTCGGCGCGGAAGCCCTCGGCGAGGTGGGCGACCGCGGCCTTGGAGGCGGCGTACGTCGTCATGTTGCGCGGCATGCCGCGCAGGGCCGAGAAGCTGGAGACCACCACCAGGTGGCCGGAGTCCTGGGCGCGGAAGATCGCCGCCGCCGCTTCGGTCTGGGCCAGCGCACCGACGAAGTTGGTCATCGCGGTCTGGCGGTTGGCGTCGAAGCGGCCCGTGCCGAGCGGCTGGCCCTTCCCGATCCCGGCATTGACGACGACCCGGTCGAGTCCGCCGAGCTCGTCGCGGAGCTCGCCGAAGACGCGGAAGACCGCGTCGTGGTCGTCGACGTCGAGCGCCTTGACCACCACGCGGCGCTCGGGGTGGGCGGCCACGATCTCGTCGCGCAGCGCGTCGAGCCGGTCGGTCCGCCGCGCGCAGAGCGCGAGGTCGTGGCCGCGGGCGGCCAGCTGGCGGGCCATCTCGGCGCCCAGGCCGCTGCTCGCTCCGGTGATGAGGGTGGTCGGCACGGGGGTCCTAGCGGTAGGTGATCAGGTCGGGGGAGAGGTGGTCGGCGGCGTTGAACGTCACGAGCGTGGTGCCGCGCGAGCCACGGACGACGGTCGAGGTGCCGGTGTTGATCGACACGGGGTTGAGCCGCAGCCACAGGTCGGTCCGCGCGGGCTCGCCGTCGGCGAGGAGCGAGGCCGCCGCCCAGGCCACCGGTCCGCCGCTGGTCAGCACGACGGCCGTGCCGCTGCGGGGCAGCGCGTCGGCCAGCCGGTCGAGCGCCGCGCCCACTCGGGCGGTGAACGCCGCGAACGACTCGTCGTAGGACTCGTCGTGGTCGCCCGACGTCCAGCGGCGCGTCGCCTCCTCGAACCACCGCTGGAAGGCGGCCTTCTCCGACTCGCCGCCGGCCGTGGTGGGCTGGTCGTGGACGGCCAGCACCTGCAGGTGGTCGAACTCGCTCCAGCCGCGGTCGACGTCCGCCGGGGTCGACCAGCCCGCGCCGTCGAGCACGCCGGCCGCCGTCTGGGCGTGCCGCCTCATCCCGCCCGTCACGACCAGGTCGGGCACGACCCCCCGGGCGGCGAGGGCGGCGCCCAGCAGCCGCGACTGCTCGTGGCCGGTCGAGGAGAGCTCGTCGTAGTCGGCGGCGCCGAACGAGGCCTGCCCGTGCCGCACGAGGAGGATGCTGCTCACCGGACGATCAGTCCGTCGACGCGGCGGCCGATGACCTGCACGGCCGCGCCGAACAGGGCGTACATCTCGTTGGTCGTCTGGCGGTGGACGTAGCGGTAGTAGATCTGCTGGGCGATCACGGCCATCCGGAAGAGCCCGAAGACCTCGTAGAAGCGCCACTGCTCGGGCGTGACGGACCGGCCGGTGCGCTCGGCGTACGCCGCCACGAACTCGCCGCGGGTCAGCATCCCCGGCAGGTGCGTCGGCACCCGCCGCATCAGCTGGAACTCCTCGTCGTCGTCGGCCTGCACCCAGTAGGCCATCGAGCCCGCGAGGTCCATCAGCGGGTCGCCCAGGGTCGCCATCTCCCAGTCGAGCACCCCGACCACGCGCGTCACGTCGTCCTCGGCGAGCACCAGGTTGTCGAGCTTGTAGTCGTTGTGGATCACGCAGGTGGCCACGTCGTCGGGCTGGTGCGCGTCGAGCCACGCCATCACCGACTCGAGGTCGGGGACGTCGTCGGTGCGGGCGTTGCGGTAGCGCGTCGACCAGCCCTCGACCTGGCGGCGGACGTAGCCGCGGCCCTTGCCGAGACCGGTGAGGCCCGCCGCCCCGGGGTCGATGCCGTGCAGCTCGGCGAGCACGTCGACGGCGTGCAGGCACAGCTCGCGCGCCTGCTCGGCGGACAGGGGCACGTCGCCCGGCCACTCGCTGCGCGGGATCACGCCGGGGATCCGCTCCATCGCGTAGAAGTCGGCGCCGATGACGTCGGCGTCGTCGCAGAAGGCGACCATCGGGGCGACGTAGCCGAAGACCGGCGCGAGCGCCGACTGGATGGCGTGCTCGCGGTGCATGTCGTGCGCCCCACGCGCCTTGGTGCCGGCCGGGGCGCGTCGCACGATGAGGTCGCGGCCCGAGGGGTAGCGCAGCAGGTAGGTGAGGTTGGACGCGCCGCCGGTGAACTGGCGGACCTCCGGCTCGCCGTCGAGCCCGTCGGCGTGCTCGGCGTGGTCGCGGAGCCAGGCCGCGACCCGGGGGACGTCGAACGCGTCCTCCGCGCGCACCTCGCGGGCGCCCGGCACGTCGCTCACGAGCCCGCTCCCGCCTCGAGCTTGGCGGCCTGGTCGCGCATGATCGCGTCGTAGGCCGGTCGGTCGGCCCACTTGAGGAAGAAGGCCTGCCGGGCCGCCTCGTCCGGCACGATCACGTCGTCGCCGGCGTCGATGCCGGCCAGGACCGCGGCGGCGATGTCGTCAGCGGTGGTGGTCGAGCGCTCGACCAGCCCGGCGACCACCCGGCCCACGGCCTCGTCGCTGCCCTGCAGGGAGTCCATCAGGTTGGTGCGGAAGTAGGAGGGGCAGACGACGCTCGCGCGGATGCCGTGGGACGCCAGCTCGTGGCCGCACGTCTCGGTGAAGGCCACGACAGCAGCCTTCACCGCGTTGTAGGAGCCCATCCCGCCCGGGTGCACGAGCCCGGCGAGGGAGGCGACGTTGACGAGGTGGCCCGAGCGCCGCTCCTTGAGCATCGGGACGAACGCCCGGGTGCCGCGGACCGCGCCGAAGAGGTTGACGTCGGTGATCCACTGCCACTCCTCGATCGTGCAGCGGTCGACCCGCCCGCCACCGGCGACGCCGGCGTTGTTGACCAGCACGTCGAGACCGCCCCACCGCTCCCGGACGGCGTCCACGGCCGCGTCCCAGTCGGCGTCGGAGGTGATGTCGAGGACGAGGTCGATGCCGTCGGCGTCGACCCGGTCGGTGGCGAGCACCTCGTCACCCCTCTCGCGGAAGGCGGTGACCAGCGCGGCACCGAGCCCCGAGGCGGCACCGGTGACCAGGACGCGTCGCGCGCTGCTGCTCGACGGGGCGCTCACGAGGCGTGCTTCCCGAGCTCGATCTTGGCGACCACGTTGCGGTGCACCTCGTCGGGTCCGTCCGCCAGCCGCAGCGTGCGGGCCCCGACCCAGGCGGCCGCGAGCGGGAAGTCGTCGGACATCCCGGCCCCGCCGTGCAGCTGGATCGCCATGTCGATCACGTCCAGGGCCATCGCCGGCACCTCGACCTTGATCTCGCTCACCGCGGAGTAGGCCTCCCGGCTCATGCCCTGGTCGAGCAGCCAGGCGGCGTGCATCACCAGCAGTCGCGAGCGGTTGATGGCGATCCGCGCGTCGGCGATGCGTTCGCGGTTGCCGCCGAGGCTGGCGATCGGCTTGCCGAAGGCGGTGCGCGAGAGCGCACGGGCGCAGGCGAGCTCGAGGGCCCGCTCGGCGAGGCCGATCGCTCGCATGCAGTGGTGGACCCGGCCGGGACCGAGCCGGCCCTGGGCGATCTCGAACGCGCGTCCCGGGCCGAGCAGGACGTGGGAGGCCGGGACCCGCACGTCGTCGAAGGAGACCTCGCCGTGGCCCAGCGGCTCGTCGTAGTAGCCCATCGTGGTGAGCATCCGCTCGACGGCGACGCCCTCGGCGTCACGGGGCACCAGCACCATGGTGTGGCGCGAGTGCCGGTCGGCGTCGGGGTCGGAGAGCCCCATGAAGATGAAGACCTTGCAGTCGGGGTTGCCGACGCCGGTCGACCACCACTTGCGGCCGTTGATGACGACCTCGTCGCCGTCGAGCACCGCGGTGGCGGCCATGTTGGTGGCATCCGACGACGCCACGTCGGGCTCCGTCATGCAGAAGGCGCTGCGGATCTCCGCGCGCAGGAGCGGCTCGAGCCACTGCTGCTTCTGCTCCTCGGTGCCGTACTTGAGCAGCACCTCCATGTTGCCGGTGTCGGGGGCGTTGGAGTTGAAGACCAGCGGGGCCAGGAACGAGCGGCCCATCGCCTCGGCGACCGGCGCGTAGTCGACGTTGGTGAGCCCGTCGCCGCCGTCGGTGCCGAAGTCGGCGGCGTACCGCCCGGCGTGCGAGGCGGGGAGGAAGAGGTTCCACAGACCCTGGGCGCGGGCCTTGGCCTGCAGCTCGGCGATGACGGGGTCGGGGGTCCAGTTGTCGCCGCCGGACTCGCGGAGCCGGGTGATCCGGCGGTGCGCCTCGGCCTCGACGGGCTCGATCTCGTCGGTGACGAACGCGCGCACGCGCTCGCGCAGGTCGTCCGCGCGCGGGGAGAGGGAGAAGTCCATGGCGTTGACCTTCGCACACTGTTGAGCAATGCTCAACAGATGTCCGACGCCCCGGTGCCGCCCGCCGACGCGCCCGTCGTACGACGACGGCTGAGCGCCGACGACCGGCGCCGCCAGCTGGTGGGCATCGGCCTCGCGATGATCGTCGAGACGCCGATCCAGGACCTGTCGATGGACGACATCGCCGCGGAGGCCGGCATCTCGCGCGGACTGCTGTTCCACTACTTCCCGACCAAGACCGACTTCTACCTCGCCTGCATCGCGGCGGCCGGTCGCCGGATCCTGCGCAACACGGCTCCCGACGAGTCGCTGGCGGGGGAGGCGCAGGTCGAGATGACCACGCGCCTGATGATCGAGCAGATCGACCGCCGGCGCCGGTCCTACCTCGCGCTCGTCCACGGGCACGGGGTCGCCGACCCGCGGGTCAGCGAGGTGATGGACTCCGTGCGCGACGTCAGCACGGACCGCGTCGTGGCGGCGCTCGGCGTGCCGGAGTCGCAGCGCTCCTCGACCAGGATCGTCGTGCACGCCTGGTGGGCCTACACGGAGGACCGGGCGCTCACCTGGTCGGCTGTGCCGCCAGACGAGCGCCCGGTCCCGTTGTCGCAGCTGGTGGAGGAGTGCGTCGCCGCGCTCCACGCCCTGCTGCGGATCAGCTCCTGATCAGCTCCTGATCATCGGCGCGTCACTTCGTGGCGCGCGCCTTCACCGCGAAGCGCAGCCGGTCGTCGAGCGGCTTGCCCGCGCAGGCCAGCACCGTGTTGCGCCCGCAGCGGAAGCGGGTCGAGGCGTTGACCAGCGTCACCGACACCGCGGCGACCTTGCGGTTGTCGAAGGGCACCCTGGTGGTGCCGTCGCCGCGCCGGTTGAGCTTGACCAGCTTGACCTTGCGCTTGCCGTCGAGACGGTGGACGACCACCACGGCGGCCGGCGAGGTGCGCTTGTCCGGGCCTGTGATGCGCAGCGCGAGCTTCCACTTCTTGCCGTCGAGGCCCTTGCCGGGGCCGTAGACGTAGGACGCGGAGGCCAGGTGGTCGATCTTGGTGCCGAACCGCTTGGCGCGCTTGCGCTTGCTCAGCAGCTTGGCGCCGCGGACCTTGGGGCCGGGATACTCGGCGCCCTCGGGGAAGTTGGCGGCGGGCGTGAGGTTGCCGGCGGCGAACAGGGCGTAGTTCTTGGTGAAGCCACCCTTGCGCTTGAGCACCTTCTGCAGGGCCTGGAGGCTGTACTTCTTGCCGTCCTTCTTCAGGCTGCCGGCCTGCTTCCAGGTCTTGAGCATCAGCCCGTTGCCGTAGCGCGAGGTGAGGTACTCCCAGAACACCCAGTTGCCGTACTGGAACCCGTTGGTGCGGCTGAACGCGTCGAGCGGGATGTTGGGGGCGTAGATCTGGCTGACCGGGAGGTACTGGCGGTTGTCGTTGACCGCGGTCGCGATCCGCTCCTCCATCCAGGTCGCCGTGGACTCCATCATCCACGGGTCCTCGGCGTAGTCGTAGGCGTACTGGACGGCGTGGAAGAACTCGTGGCCTGCCGTGACGGTCAGGTTGTCCAGCGGCGTCCCGTTGGGGAACTGCGACGCGGCGAAGTCGTTGTCGAGCACGCAGTAGCCCGACGCGGTGCGCTTCTTGGCCCGCTTCTCGCCGGCGCAGAAGCCGTAGAGGGAGCCGCCGAGGTCCTTGAGGTAGACGTCGAACTGCGGGCCGCCGCCCCTGCTGCCGTCGGTCACCGGCGCGCGGAAGCCCATCTGGTCGACGATGGTCGACCACACCGAGTCCATGACCGCGAGGTTCTGGGCCGGCCAGTCGGGCGACGGCGGGGCGTCGATCCCGGTCGGGACGTAGTGGACGCAGATGCGGGTGTTGCACAGCGGCGCTGCCTCGGCCTCGGTGTAGCCGAACCCCTGGGGGTCGGTGACGCCGTCGGTCGGGCGCGCGAGGAGCGCGTCGGCCTGGCGACGCTGGTCGCCCTCGAGCTGGGTGCGCTTCATCCAGAGGTCGCGCAGCACCAGGGTCGCCGACGGGTCGCCCGCCCGGGCGTCGCCGGCGAGCACACGGCGAGCGGTCGCGAGGGTCTCGGAGGCGGTGGGCTCGAGGTCCTCCTCCAGCACGGGCAGGGCCGGCTCCGGAGTGAGCTCGAACAGGTCAGAGGGGTCGAGGACCCCGGATGTGCCGGGCGTGCTGCCCGGACGGTCGTTGGCGGCCGCGACGGCCGGAGCGCCGAGCGCCCCGCCCACCAGTGCGATGGCCACAGCGGTGGTGACGAATCTGCGCATGGTTCCCCTCGTGTCGATCATGTCGTGCCCGACCCTAACCCCGCCGCGACCCGACGAGGGTGTCGACGGGCGGGTGTGGCCGGGGGTCTCGGCGGCTCAGAGGTCGGCTCAGAGGTCGGCTCAGAGGTCGGCGATGTGCTCGATGATGGCCGTGGTGGAGATGGCGGGCGTGCGGGGCAGGTAGACGACCTCGCAGACGTCGGCCAGGTCGTCGAACCTCCCGGCCCAGTCGTCGCCCATCACCAGCACGTCGGCGCCGTGCTCGAGGAGGTAGTCACGCTTCTGCTCGAGGCTCTCCTCGACGAACACCTCGTCGACGACCTTGAGCGCCCCGACGATCGCGAGGCGCTCGCGCTGGCTGAAGATCGGCGCACGACCCTTCTTGCGCTCGTTGAGCGCGTCGGCGGAGACGCCGACGACCAGTCGCTCGCCGAGCTCGGCGGCACGCTCGAGCACGCGCAGGTGTCCGACATGGAACACGTCGAACGTGCCGAAGGTGATCACGGTGCGAGGCATGCGCGGCATTCTGGCACGCGGTGCGTGACGGGTGGTGGGGGAGGATGGCCCGCATGGTCGCCACCTCCGCCACCTCGCCGGCCGGCTCGTCCCCGAGCCCCCCGCCGATCACGCTGATCACCCCCGACCCGGGCGCCGACGAGGCCCGGCGACGAGGGCTGCGCCGGATGCGCACGGTCGCGGTCGGGCTGCTGCTGCTCGCCGCCTGCGTCTACGTCGCGACTCTCGGTCGCGACGGCTTCTGGGGGTTCGTCAACGCCGGCGCGGAGGCGTCGATGGTCGGCGCGATCGCCGACTGGTTCGCCGTGACCGCGCTGTTCAAGCACCCCCTGGGGCTGCCGATCCCGCACACCGCCCTCGTGCCCAAGCGCAAGGACGAGCTGGGCAGGGGGCTCCAGGAGTTCGTCGGGGAGAACTTCCTCCAGGAGGACATCATCCGCGAGCGGGTGGCCGCCGCGACGATCTCGGCGCGGGTGGGCGCATGGCTGGGGGACCCCGCCCACGCGCGCCGCGTGGTCGACGAGGCCGCCGAGGTGGCGGTGATCGCCCTCGGGAAGGTGCGCGACGACCACGTCGCCGACCTGGTCAGCCAGGCGCTCGTCCCGCGGTTCCGCGACGAGCCGATCTCGCCGCTGCTGGGCACGACCCTGATGGAGGTGCTGCGCGACGACCTGCACCACGGGCTGGTCGACCTCGCCGTCGACGAGCTGCACACCTGGCTGCGCGACAACCCCGACACGTTCATCCGGGTGCTGGAGGAGAGGGCGCCCTGGTGGGCGCCGCCCCGGCTCAACGACGTCGTCACCTCGCGGATGCACGTGCAGGCGATGGCCTGGCTGGAGGACATCCGCGACGACCCGCACCACCGGGCCCGCGAGGCACTCGACTCGATGCTCGGCCAGCTCGCCCACGACCTGCTCAACGACGAGGAGACGGTGCGCCGCACGGAGGCCCTCAAGGAGCGCCTGCTCGAGCACCCCCAGGTCGTCACGACGGCGATCTCGCTGTGGAAGGCGATGCGCTCGGCGCTGCTCGGCTCCATCCGCGACCCCGAGGGCGCCGTGCGCCAGCGGGTGCTCGAGGAGCTCGGCGTGTTCGCCGAGCGGCTGCGCGACGACGCGGCACTGCGCGAGCGGCTCGACCGCGTCGCGGCCGACCTCACGGTCTTCGCGGTCGAGCGCTACGGCGCCGAGGTGACGACGGTCATCACCTCGACGATCGAGCGGTGGGACGGCAAGGAGGCGGCGCGGCGCATCGAGCTGCACGTCGGGCGCGACCTCCAGTTCATCCGCATCAACGGCACGATCGTCGGCGGCCTCGTGGGCGTCGTGATCCACGCGGTGAGCCTGGCGGTGCACTGACCGGGCCTCCGGCAACCCACCCGCGGTCGGCGGGGGGTCAGCGCCGGCAGGGCCTCATGACCGGCATGACCCGCGAGCGGCTCTGGTGCGCACGGGCGTACGCGTCGTCGAAGTGTGCGAGGTACTGGTCGTGCAGCCATCGGTTGCCCACCACGCGCAGCATGACCTCGTCGTTGTAGAGCAGGCCGCCGCAGGTGGTGTTGGAGGTGCCGGTCACCACGAGGTGCGTGGTCCTGCCCCGGTAGCGCGCGTGCGCGACGAGCATCTTGTCGTGGGTGAGGACGGTGCGGACCCGGCCGTCGGGGATGTCGCCGCTGGGCAGCGCGCGCTGCACCCAGTTCTCCACCGTGTCGCGCGAGGTCACGATCCGCACCCGGCAGCCGCGGGCGGAGAGCCGGGCCAGCTGGGCGCGCACGTCGGCGCGCTGGATCACCGCGATCATCGCCGACACGTCGCGGGCGCCCGGGGTGCACCGGAGGGACCTGAGCGTCGAGAGGAGCAGGTCGCTGCGGTTGGGGTAGACGGCCGCCGTGACGTCCCCGCTGGACCACACCTTGCGTCGGTCGTCCCAGCGCTCGCCGTCCACCGTCAGCCGCTGGGCCTGCAGCCGGGCGAAGTAGTCGACGCCGAAGGCGTGGAGCCCGGGGTCGTCGATCTTGATGAACGAGTTGTACTGGCGGTACTGACGGTCCTCGAGGTTGGCCGAGGACGTGATGAAGGACTGCACCCCGCCGATGTCGGTCAGGAAGAACTTCAGGTGCTGCACGTCCTGGCTGTCGGGGAAGGGTCCCGGGGCGCGCCACGGGAGGCAGGCGCCCTTGCAGATGGTCACGTTGCGGATCGTGGGGTCCTGCTGCTCGAGCGTCTCGATGAGCCGGCGGCCCTGCTTGTTGAGCCGCAGGTCGTCGTCGCCGACGAGCAGCACCGTCGCGCCGCGCCGCTGCGCGGCCAGGATCGCGTCGGTCGGCGGCTTGATGTCCCACCGGAACATCGCGATGCGGATCGTGTCACCCGGGCCCGCGGTGTCGAAGAGCCGGCTGGGCCGGTCGAGCACGGTCGGGTCGCGCGGCACGGTCGGCGGCGAGGTGAAGCACACCTCGATGCCGCCCTCGGCCCGGCACCCGCTCTGCCCGGGCGCGGCGACCGGGCGCTCGCCCGGGGCCGGTGCGGTGCTGGCGGGTGCGGTGCTGGCGGGTGCGGTGCTGGCGGGTGCGGTGAGCGCCAGGAGCGGCGCGAGCAGGCACGACAGGATCCCGGCCACCAGTCCCACACGTCGCACCACCCGCACACCTTGGCACGGAACGCGCCCGGGCTGGTTCACTGGCCTCATGTCGCCCGAGTCGCCGTCGTCCCCGTCCGCACAGCCCGAGCCGGTCGACGTGCCGATCCGCGACGAGTCGATCCGGCTCGGTCAGTTCCTCAAGCTGGCCAACCTCGTCGAGAGCGGTGCCGATGCCAAGCCGGTGCTCGCCGACGGCGCGGTGCTCGTCAACGGGGAGGTCGAGACGCGCCGGGGCCGCCAGCTCGCCCCCGGCGACGTGGTCGCGCTGGGCGGGCAGGCGGCCCGGGTCGCCACCGGAGAGGTCGAGATCGACGTCCCCTGGTGACGTCCCCTGTGACGTCCCTTGCGGTCGTCGCCGGTAGCGGGCTACTTCACCTCGCGCGTCAGCACCCGCCAGGTGCCGACGGCCAGGGGCAGCAGCACCCACACGCCGACCCCGGTGCCGAGCTGCGCCCAGTCGCGGGCGGTGATGTCCCCACTCAGCAGGGGGCGGGTGACAGCGTTCAGGTCGAGCCACGCGCCGACGCCGGAGAGCGAGCCGACGACCTGGGTGACGATGGTCCACGCGGTCGGCAGGACGAGCACCGTCACGATGGCGACCGGTGTGTTGAGGAACAGCAGCCCGAACGCGACGCCCTGCAGGACGAAGATCAGGAGGGCCAGGACGAGCTTGCCGGCGGCGCCCGCCCCGAGGTCCCAGGTGCCGCCGCTGGCCAGGTTGGCGAGCGCGGCCGCGGCGAAGGCTACGGCCATGACGACGAGCCCGAGCACCAGTGCGCCCAGCGCCTTGGCGAGCACGACGCGCCCGCGGCGCGGCTCCAGGGTGAAGGTGACCAGGCCGGTGCGCTGGGACCACTCGGCGGTGGCGGCCATGATGCCGATCACCGGGAGCAGCATCGCGAGCGGCTGGATGGCGATCTGCACGAGGTCGGTGAACGACGCGTCGTCCGTCGGGCCCCAGATCACGAACGCGCCCAGGATCAGCACGGTCAGCGCGGCCATCACGATGACCATCCACCGGCCGGCGCGGGTGTCCACCATCTT
Organism: Nocardioides sp. Z35_8; assembly: GCF_059621125.1. Taxonomy (NCBI): domain Bacteria; kingdom Bacillati; phylum Actinomycetota; class Actinomycetes; order Propionibacteriales; family Nocardioidaceae; genus Nocardioides; species Nocardioides sp. Z35_8. Next base: position 2,201,303 of record NZ_JCAQIE010000001.1, read on the forward strand.
GCGCACCTCGGCGTGCAGGGTGCGCGAGAACGGCACGCCGGGGCGGCCGGCCAGCGGCGTCGGGTCGCCCGGTCGGCCGGTGGACCCGTCGCCGACGGCGGGGGTGGTGGTGGCGGTGTCGGTGCTCATGCTGCGTCTCCTTCACGAGAGGTGGCGGCGGTGAGGTCGAGGAACATCTCCTCCAGGCCGTCCGAGCCGCCGCTGCGCAGCTCGAGGAGCACGACGGACTCGCGGGCGGCGATCTCGCCGACCACCCGGGGCTCGGCGTCGACGACGAGGCCGGCGCCGGTCCGCGTCACGTCGACCCCGTCGTCCTGCAGGAGCCGGGCCAGTCGGTCGTCGTCGGTCGAGGTGACCGAGGTGCCGCCGCGCCGGAGGAGCTCGTCCTTGGAGCCCATCGCCACGATCCGCCCGCGGCCGATCATCACCAGGTCGTCGGCGACGACCTGCACCTCGTGGAGCAGGTGGCTCGAGAGCAGCACCGTCCCGCCACCGTCGGCGAAGCGGCGCAGCAGGCCGCGCATCAGTGGATGCCCTGCGGGTCGAGCCCGTTGGCCGGCTCGTCGAGGACGAGCACCTGCGGCTCGCCGAGCAGCGCGGCGGCGAGGCCGAGGCGCTGGCGCATGCCGAGGGAGTAGTTGCGCACCCGGCGGCCGGCCTCCTCGTCGGTCAGCCCCACGAGGGCGAGGGCCTCCTCGACGCGGGCCTTGGAGACGCCGAGCGAGATCGCGGCGACCCGCAGCACCTCGCGGCCGGTCCGGCCGGGGTGCTGGGCGGACGCGTCGAGCATGACGCCGACCTGGCGTCCGGGGTTGTGGAGGTCGCGGTAGGGGCGACCGAGGATGGTGGCGCGTCCGGACGTGGCCGGCGTGAGGCCCGTCATCATCCGCATGGCGGTGGACTTGCCGGCCCCGTTGGGTCCGAGGAAGCCGACGACGCTGCCCGGGCGGACCTCGAACGAGATGTCGTCCACGGCGGTGAACCCGCCGTAGCGCTTGGTGAGGTTCTCGACTCTGATCATGGGCCCAGTCTTGCGGACCGAAGGCGTCCGTCGGGGAGGACCCTGTCGGGCGGTGTTCACCGAGCTGGGCGTCGAGGACCGGGTGCAGGTCGCGATCCCGGTCCACGACGCCCAGGCTGGGTGAGCGGTCGGGGGCTCAGCGCACGTCGAGCAGGTCGACCACGAAGATCAGCGTCTCGCCCGGCTTGATGGCACCGGGGGCGCCGCGGTCGCCGTAACCCAGGTGCGGCGGGATGACCAGGCGGCGGCGGCCGCCGACCTTCATGCCCTGCACGCCGGTGTCCCAGCCGGAGATGACCTGGCCGATGCCGAGGCGGAACTCCAGCGGCGTGCCGCGGTTGTAGGACGCGTCGAACTCCTCGCCCGTGGAGTGGGCGACGCCGACGTAGTGCACGGAGACGGTGGAGCCGGCTGTGGCCTCGGCACCCTCTCCCTCGACGAGGTCGGTGACCTCCAGGTCGGCGGGCGCGTCGCCCATGTGGGGGTCGACGTCGGGCTTCTCGCTCACGATCTCTCCATTCGAGTCAGGCAGGTGGGTCAGGTCTGGTGGACGTAGCTGTCGAGCTGGTCGCGCTCGAACTCGAGCTCACCGATCCGGCTCTTGACCACGTCACCGATGCTGATGATGCCGGTGAGCCGTCCGGAGTCCACCACCGGGACGTGCCGGACGCGGTGCTCGGTCATGGTCTGCATCAGCTCGGTGAGCCCGTCGTCGGCCGTGCACGTGCGCACGTCGGCGGTCATGATCGAGCTGACGGTGCTCTCCAGCACGCCGGAGTCGTCGTGCAGGCGGCGTACGACGTCGCGCTCGCTGACGATGCCCGCCACGTGCTCGCCGTCCTCGCTCACCACCAGGGCGCCGACGTTGTGCTCGGCCAGCAGGGCCACCAGCTCGCGCACGGAGGCGTCGGGGCCGATCGTCACGACCTCCTGGCTGCCCTTGCCCTGGATGACGTCCTTGATCTTCATGGTCTCGACCTCTCGTCCGGCAGAACGGGTGAGAGGTCACCGTAGCCAAGCCCGGCACCGAGGGACAGGGGTGCCGCGTCCCCGTCAGTCGAGCACCGGCGGCGCCTGCCGGGTGCGCAGGGTGCTGACCGAGCCGGGCCCGCGACGGGGCACGTCGGGGTCGGTGTCGTCGTCCGCCGCGCCCAGGAACGACAGGGCGGCGTCGTGGAGGTGGCCGTTGGAGGCCAGCGCGTTGCCGCCCCACGGCCCGTCGGTGCCGTCGAGCGAGGTGAACCGGCCGCCCGCCTCGCGCACGATGACGTCGAGGGCGGCCATGTCGTAGAGCTCGAGCTCCGGCTCGGCCGCCAGGTCGACGGCCCCCTCGGCGAGCAGCATGTAGGACCAGAAGTCGCCGTAGGCGCGGGTGCGCCAGCAGCGCCGGGAGAGGGAGACGAAGTCGTCGAGGCGGTCGCGCTCGTCCCAGCCCGACAGCGAGGAGTAGCTGAGCGACGCGTCCTCGAGGCGTCGCACGTCGGACACCTCGCACCGCGTGGCCTTGAGCAGGGAGCGGCCCGTCCACGCGCCGTTGCCCGCCGAGGCCCACCACCGGCGCTGCAGCTGGGGCGCGGAGACCACGCCGAGCACGACCTCGTCGTCGATGGCGAGCGCGATCAGGGTCGCCCAGACCGGCACGCCGCGCACGAAGTTCTTCGTGCCGTCGATCGGGTCCACGATCCACCGCCGCTGTCCGTGCCCGGTCGTGCCCTGCTCCTCGCCGACCACGGCGTCGCGCGAGCGGACCCGCGAGAGGGTGCGCCGGATCCCCTCCTCGACGGCCCGGTCGGCGTCGGTGACCGGGGTCAGGTCGGGCTTGCTCATGACGTGGAGGTCGAGGGCCTTGAAGCGGGACTGGGTCAGCGAGTCCGCGTCGTCGGCCAGGACGTGGGCCAGGCGCAGGTCGTCGGTGTGATCGGTCGAGCCGGTGCGGGGCATGTTCACAGGCTATTCCCAGCCTCGCGCCCTAGCCTGCACCCCATGGAGCTCAACGGGGTGCCGCTGCACCCGCTCGTCGTCCACGCCGTCGTCGTGCTCGGGCCGCTGGCCGCCCTGACGGGACTGGCGTACGCCGCCGTGCCGCGGTGGCGCTGGCTGCTGCGGTGGCCGCTCGTGGTCCTCGCGGTCGTGGTGGCCGGCGCGGCGCTCCTCGCGGTGCAGGCCGGGGAGGACCTGCTGGCGTCGCGCCCCGAGCTCGCGCCCATCGTGGCCGACCACGAGGATGCGGGGGGGATGCTGCGCAACGTGGTCCTCGGCTACGTCGTGGTCGCCGGACTCGCCGCCTGGGCCCTGGGCGGCGCCTCGGCGCTCGCCTCCGGCCGGGGTGCCCGCGAGACCCGCTTCGGCGTCCCGGTGGCGGTGCTGCTCGTCGCCGCGTCGGTGGCCGTCCTCGTCACGGTCTACCTCGCCGGGGACTCCGGCACGACGGCGGTCTGGGGCTAGGCGCTCCGGTCCGGCGCCGGGCGCTCACCAGTCGGTGGAGGCCTCACGGGCGGCGAGCAGCCGCCGGAACGACTCCACCCGGTCGGGGTCGGCCTCGCCCGCCGCGATCGCCTCGTCGAGGCCGCACTCCGGCTCGTCGCCGCCGTGGGTGCAGCCGCGCGGGCACGTCTCGGTCATCTCGTCGAGGTCGGGGAACGCCTCGATGAGGTTCTCCGGCCGCACGTGGGCGAGCCCGAAGGACCGGATGCCGGGGGTGTCGATGATCCAGCCGTCGCCGTCGGGCAGCTCGAGCAGGTAGGCGCTGGTCGAGGTGTGGCGCCCGCGGCCGGTCACGGCGTTGACGATGCCGACCTCGCGGCCGGCGTCGGGGATCAGCGCGTTGACCAGGGTGGACTTGCCGACGCCGCTGTGGCCCACCAGCACGCTCGTGCGCCCCCTCAGCCGCTCGCGCAGCTCGGTGAGGTCGCCGGCGCCCTCGCCCTTGAGCTGGGTCACCACCCACGGCACCCCCAGCGACCGGTAGGTCGAGAGCAGCGTCTCGGGGTCGGCCAGGTCGGCCTTGGTCAGGCACAGCAGCGGCGCCATCCCGGCGTCGTAGGCCGCCACCAGCGCACGGTCGATCAGCCGCGGGCGCGGCTCGGGGTCGGCCAGGGCGGTCACGACGACCAGCTGGTCGGCGTTGGAGACGATGACCCGCTCGACCGGGTCGTCGTCGTCGGCCGTGCGGCGCAGCGTGGTGGTGCGCTCGACCACCTCGACGATGCGGGCCAGCGACCCGTCGGCGCCACTGGTGTCGCCGACGACCCGCACCCGGTCGCCCACCACGACGCCCTTGCGTCCGAGCGGGCGCGACTTCATCGCCATCGCGCGGTGGCCGTCGACGAGCAGCGTGAAGCGGCCGCGGTCGACGGTGACCACCCGGGCCTCGACGGCGTCGTCGTAGGTGGGCCGGTCCTTGGTGCGGGGACGGGTGCGGCGCCGTGGCCGCTCGTAGTGCTCATGGTCGTGCTCGGAGTAGCGACCCGTCACGAGCTCGCCCCGACGCCGCTCGGGGCGGCGCCCACGGCCCGGCTCCAGGCCCCGGCGAAGTCGGGGAAGGTCTTGGAGGTGGTGGCGATGTCCTCCACGAGCACGTCGTCCACGGCGAGGCCGAGGATGACGCCGGCGTGGGCCATGCGATGGTCGGCATAGGTGCGGAACGTGCCGCCGTGCAGGGGCGCCGGCCGGATGGTCAGTCCGTCCTCGCGCTCGGTCACGTCGGCCCCGAGCCGGCCGAGCTCGGCGGCGAGCGCGGCGATCCGGTCGGTCTCGTGGCCGCGGATGTGCGCGACGCCGCGCAGGTGGGAGGGCGAGTCGGCCAGCGCGCAGAGGGCGGCCACGGCGGGAGTCAGCTCGCCGACGTCGTGCAGGTCGAGGTCGACACCCGAGAGCCGCGGCGGCCCGACCACGGTGAGGCCGTTGTCGCCGAGGGCGACCTCGCAGCCCATCAGCGTGAGGATCTCGCGCAGCTCGTCGCCTGGCTGCGTGGTCGAGGAAGGCCAGTCGGTGACGGTCACGCGGCCTCCGGTCGCGGCCGCGAGGGCGAGGAACGGCGCGGCGTTGGAGAGGTCGGGCTCGATGTCGTGGTCGACCGCCCGCACCGGGCCGGGGGAGACCGCCCAGCGGTTGGCGTCGCCGTCGTCGACCTCGACACCGTGGCGGCGCAGCATCTGCACGGTCATCTCGATGTGGGGCAGCGACGGCACGGGCTTGCCGACGTGGCGCACGTCGACACCGTGCTCGTAGCGGGCGCCGGCGAGCAGCAGGGCGGATACGAACTGCGACGAGGCGCTGGCGTCGATGGTGACCGTGCCGCCGGGCACCGATCCCGTGCCCGCCACCGCGAAGGGCAGCGCTCCCCGGCCGCCGTCGTCGACCCGCACCCCGAGCGCGCCCAGCGCCGCGAGCATCGGGCCGACGGGGCGCTGCCGCATGTGCGGGTCGCCGTCGAAGCGCACCGTGCCGCGCGCCAGGCCGGCGATCGGCGGCACGAAGCGCATCACCGTGCCGGCCAGGCCGCAGTCGACGTCGGCGTCGCGGTCCCAGGGGGCGGGGGAGACGGCCCAGTCGCCCGAGCCGGGGCCGCTGGTGTCGTGGACCTCCGTGCCGAGCGCGGTGAGCGCGCCCACCATGAGCAGGGTGTCGCGCGAGCGCAGCGGACGTCGTACGACGCTGGGGCCGTCGGCGATCGCCGCGAGCACGAGCGCGCGGTTGGTCAGCGACTTGCTGCCGGGCAGCGACACGACCCGGTCGACGGGGGCGTGGGGGCGCGGGGCCGGCCAGAGCTCACTCACCCGCGCACCCTACCGAGAGCTCAGGTCAACTGGGCCCTGGCGAGCTTGGCCTCGCGGCGGGCGTTCTTGGCGACGTGCCGGGCCTCGCGGCGCACGTCGGACGCGGCGCGCCGGGCCCGCCAGGCCAGCCCGGGCCTGCCCTCGGTGTCGACCGCGGCCAGCAGGAGGCCACCGAGGACGGAGGTGTTCTTGAAGAACTGCAGGCGCTGGGCGTTCTTGGCCTGCGGCTCGGTCTCGTTCCAGAAGGCGTGCCCCGCCAGCGTGGTCGGCACGAGCGAGGCCGCGAGCACGGTCGCGCTCAGGCGCGGCGCCCGGCCGGTGGCGAGGGCGGCGGCGGCGACGATCTGGGCGCCGGCGTTGATCCGGACCAGCGTGGCCGGGTCGGTGGGGATCGGCGCGCCGGGCGCGACCTGCTCCACGACCGGCACGACCTGGTCGACCACCTTCTTGGCCCTCTGAGCGTGCCCCTCGGTGTTGCGGAGGGCGTTGATGCCGCCCGCGACGAAGATCGTGGCCAACATGGGGCGTGCGAGCAACCGGGTGATCGTCATGCGCCCTGTCTACACGATGTCCTCGCGGCGCTGCCGCGCCCGCAGGGGTGCGCCGGTGCCGCGCGGTGCCACTCGCGCCGTGCCACTGAGGCCGACGCCCGGCTCCCCTAGGGTGGGCCACGTGTGTGGTCGCTATGCGTCGTCCCGGAGCGCCGACGACCTCGTCGAGGAGTTCGAGGTCGTCGAGAGCCGCATCGCTGCCCCCCTGGCGGCCGACTACAACGTCGCGCCCACCAAGGAGGTCTACGCCGTCGTCGAGCGGCCGCCGTCGCGCGACTCCGACGAGCCCCCGCAGCGCCAGCTGCGGGTCCTCACCTGGGGCCTGGTGCCGTCGTGGGCGAAGGACCCCTCCATCGGCAACCGGATGATCAACGCGCGGATGGAGACGGTGGCGGACAAGCCGGCCTACCGCAAGGCGTTCGCGTCCCGTCGCGCGCTGCTGCCCGCCGACGGCTACTTCGAGTGGTATCCCACCTCGCGCACCGACGCGAAGGGCAAGCCGGTCAAGCAGCCGTTCTTCATCCGTCCCAAGGACGGCGGGGTGCTCGCGATGGCGGGGCTCTACGAGATCTGGCGCGACCCGTCGAGGGCCGAGGACGACCCCGACCGCTTCCGCTGGACCTGCACGGTGCTGACCACGGAGGCAGAGGACTCGCTCGGGCACATCCACGACCGGATGCCGCTGATGGTGGAGCGCGAGCGCTGGCACGAGTGGCTCGACCCGACGACGCCGGGCGACACCTCCCTCCTGGTGCCGGCCGCACCGGGCCGCCTCGAGGCCTACGCCGTGCCGAGGCTGGTCAGCAACGTGCGCAACAACGGCCCCGAGCTGATCGAGCCGCTGCCCCTGGAGGACGAGTGAAGAAGGCCTCCGTCCGCACCGTCGCCACCCCGCACGGGGAGGGCCGCCTCCACACCCGGCGCGCCAACCGGCCGATCGCCACCCTCCTGCTCAGTCATGGCGCCGGCGGGGGCGTGGACGCCCGCGACCTGTGGGCCCTGGCCGGCGCGCTGCCCGCGCAGGGCTTCTCCGTCGTGCTGTTCGAGCAGCCGTGGCGCGTCGCGGGGCGCAAGATCGCCACCGCACCGCCGACCCTCGACGTCGCGCTGACGTGCGCCGCCGACGCGATGCGGGTGCGTACGCCCCTCGTGGTCGGCGGACGCTCCGCCGGCGCCCGCTCGGCGGCCCGCACGGCCCGCTCGCTCGGCGCCAGCGGCTGCCTGGCGCTGTCGTTCCCGCTCCACGCGCCCGGTCGCGCCGAGCCCACCCGCCTCCCCGAGCTGCGGTCCGTCGGCCTGCCGACGCTCGTGGTGCAGGGCGAGCGCGACGCGATGGGGCGGCCCGAGGAGTTCCCCGGCGACCTCGGCGGGCTCGACCTGGTCGTCGTCCCGGGGGCCGATCACGGGCTCAAGGTCCCCGCGCGGGGTGACATCAGCCAGGACGAGGCGATGGGCATCGTGGTCGAGTCGACCCTGGAGTGGCTGGTGCGCGAGATCGTCGGGAATCCCCGGGCGGGGTGAGGTGTTGGGTCGGTGTGACTGCGACGACCCTGGATCCACCCACGGCGGTACTCTGGGACGCGATGACTGAATCGCTCCGGGACGAGACGTCCCCCCCTGTCGAGATCGCCGTCGAGGACGAGAGCTCCGACGAGCGCACCACGCGCTTCGAGCGCGATGCGCTGCCCTACCTGGACCAGCTCTACGGCGCGGCGATGCGGATGACCCGCAACCCCGCCGACGCCGAGGACCTCGTGCAGGAGACCTTCGCCAAGGCCTACAGCGCCTTCCACCAGTTCAAGCCGGGCACCAATCTCAAGGCCTGGCTCTACCGCATCCTCACCAACACCTACATCAACACCTACCGCAAGAAGCAGCGGCAGCCGCAGCAGTCGATGTCGGAGGACGTGGAGGACTGGCAGCTCGCCCGCGCGGAGTCGCACTCCTCGACCGGGTTGCGGTCGGCCGAGATGGAGGCGCTCGAGCACCTGCCCGACTCGGAGGTCAAGGACGCCCTGCAGCGCCTTCCCGAGGAGTTCCGCCTCGCGGTCTACCTCGCCGACGTCGAGGGATTCCCCTACAAGGAGATCGCGGAGATCATGGACACGCCCATCGGCACCGTGATGTCCCGCCTGCACCGCGGTCGTCGCCAGCTCCGCGACATGCTGGCCGACTACGTGCGGACCAACGACCTCCTGCCGGCGTCCACGGTGCCCGGACCGGGAGAGGGGAGCAAGGCGTGAGCAGCCACGAGCACCACGGCCCCGACGACAGCGACGACGACTGCGTCGACTACATCGAGCGCATCGTCTACCTCCTCGACAACGAGCTCGACCAGGCCGACTGCACCGTCGTCGAGATGCACCTGCGCGAGTGCGGTCCCTGCCTCGAGCGCTACGACCTCCAGCGTGCGGTCAAGCAGCTCGTCGCGCGGTCGTGCTCGGAGTCGGCGCCGGAGTCGCTGCGCGACCGCGTACGACTGCAGCTGCACCAGGTCCACGTCCGGATCACGGACGCCGGCGCCTGAGCCGACAGGCCCCGAGGCCGACCCGATTCGCCGCCTCCGGGCGGATTTGAGACACTGCTCCGAGCACCGACTCCAGGAGGACCACCATGGGCAAGACCGGACGCAAGCGCCGCGCTCGCAAGAAGAAGGGCGCGAACCACGGCAAGCGCCCCAACGCCTGACGCGCACCCGCGCCGTCATCTCGTAGAAGTCCCCGCTGCGGCGGGGACTTTTGCACGTCCGGGCACGGGCCGGGTGGCTTGTACGGTGGCGAGATGAGCGAGAAGACGATGCGCGATCGGATGCTCGCCGGCGAGCCCTACATCGCCGACGACCCCGTCCTGGCCGAGGAGTCCCGGCGCGCCCAGCTGCTGGCCCACCGGATCAACACGCTGAGCCCGAACGACACGGTGGGGCGTCGCGAGCTGCTGGAGGAGCTGTTCGAGGGCTTCGGGGAGGGCAGCCAGCTGCGCCCGCCCCTGCACTGCGACTTCGGCTACCAGACGACGATCGGCGCCCGCACCTTCATCAACTGGGGCGTGGTGCTCCTCGACGTCGCGCGGATCACGATCGGCGACGACGTGCAGATCGGCCCCCACGTCCAGCTGCTCACCGCCACGCACCCGATCGAGCCCGGCCCGCGGCGCGACAAGTGGGAGGCCGCGGAGCCCATCACGATCGGCGACAACGTCTGGCTCGGCGGCGGGGTGATCGTGTGCCCCGGAGTGACGATCGGGGCAGACACGGTCGTCGGGGCGGGGTCGGTCGTGACCCGCGACCTGCCCTCCGGAGTCGTCGCGGTGGGCTCTCCGGCCCGGGTGATCCGCGAGCTCTGACGGGCGCCGTCGGCCTCGGTCGGTGTGTCCCGGGTGGCCACCCCGGACGTGCAGGCTCAACGCACGAAGTCGATGTAGCGGGACTGCGAGTCCGTGATCCGGGGTGGCCGGTCGCCTCTGCCGAGGAGCATCGTCGCGGCCCCTGCCCGCTTGGCGGCGCGCAGTCGGCGCAGGGCGGCGTCCCTGCCGCCGATGTGGGCAAGCGTCTTGACGTTGATTGCGATGCCGACCTCGTCCGCCGCATCGAGGACCCGGCGGTAGGTGCCGGGCCGCTCGAAGGCCCGTCCACCCTTGACCTCCCACTCGATCCCCGTCAGCCCGACGCGGGCCGCCGCGCGGACCATCTCCACCATCGTCGAGATCCGGTAGGGCACGGGGTCGCCCGACCTGAGCCGGCGGACCTCCGGAAGGGTCAGGTCGGCGAAGGCCGCGTCCGGGCTGATGAGGCCCAGGGGGTCGCGGAACCGCTCGCGGGCGACGTTTGGCCAATGCGTTGCGAGGGGGACGCGGTGTCGTCGGGCAGCGTCCCAGCAGTAGTTGGAGTCGATGTCGATCCAGGTGGCTGTCCGAGCGGCCAGGCGCAGGCCGCGCATCGAGTTCTGAAGCCGGTAGGGGCGGTCCTCGTGGAAGACCTGGCGCGGTGGAGCGACGTGGTCGGGGCGGAGGGACGGGGCCGGGGGCTGATCGACAGACGGACCGGTGCTGCACCCTGCCAGGGCCAGCGTGAGCACGACTGCGGCACGGCGCACGTGGGCCAGTTTCGCACGCACCGCCCTGTGACGCCGCGCTCCGGCGGCACTCGATCACCCGGGGCCCGCTGACCTGCAGATCCGCGCACCACCAGTGCGCATGCCCGGACGTCGAGGACCCCGACCTGACATGGTGCGGCCATGGATCCAGTCCTGTCCGAGTCGGTCGAGCCCGTCCTGCGGGACCTCGCCCGCACGCAGGTGGACGCGCCGAGGTTCGACGACCACGACTGGATCGGCGACCGCGAGTACGTGTCGTGCATGATGTGGAGCGCAGACGGCAGCGGTTCGGGATTGTCCGTGCGACGGGCAGCATCCCGCGAAGAACGCGTTGCGCACGCGGCCGACCAGGTGCAGGAGTGGGCCATCGAGAATCGGCTGTGGACCTCGGCGCCCACCAACTGGCCTCCGTGTCCGATCCATCCCGCAAGCCACCCGTTGCGCGCGAGCGTTGCCGCGTCGAATGCGGCGTGGGTGTGCCCCATCGATCATTCCGTGGTGGCGCTGATCGGTGAGATCCGGGAAGACCTCTTCGGCATCGGCTGATCCGCGTGTGCGGGCTGGCTATCGACCACTGTCGCAGCCGAGGTGTCGCACTGACCGCCTGAGCCCGCATCCTCCGTCGTCAGAGGCGCGAGAGGAACCGCTCGGCGTCGACGACGACGCGGGTGATCTCGCCGGCCGCGAGCACCTTGCCGGTGGTGGTGTCGCGGGCGCTGACGGTGAAGCGGTGCAGCCGGCCGTCCGCGTAGGCGCTGGAGGCGCTGACCTCGACCTCGGCGCCGACGGGGCTGGCTGCGAGGTGCTCGACCTGCACCCGCGTGCCCACGCTGGTGGACCCCTCGTCGAGCGCGGGGTCGAGGCTGGCGCAGGTGGCGGCCTCCAGCCAGGCGAGCAGCCGCGGGGTGCCGAGCACGGGGAGGGACCCGCTGCCCACCGCGGCTGCGGTGTCGTCGTCGGTGACGGTGTAGGTCAGCGTGGCGGGCGCGAGGTCGGGCATGGGCAGGCCTTCCGGGGAACGTGAGGTCGGTGCGGCAACCTGAGGAGCACACACACGTCTACCAGACATGAGCGCGAGGACCGCAGGGGTGGGGATGGGGATGGAGCCGTCCGTGGACATCACCGAGCTCTACGCCGCCCACCGACTCGGCCTGGTGCGGCTCGCCGTGCTCCTCGTCGACGACCTCGCGTCCGCGGAGGACGTCGTGCAGGACGCCTTCGCCGCGCTCGCCCGTCGCCCCGACGCGGTCCGGGACCCGTCGAGGGCGCTGGCCTACCTGCGGGTCTCGGTCGTCAACACCGCGCGGTCGGCGCTGCGCCGGCGGCGTACGGCGCGGGCGTACTCGCCACCGCACGATCCCTCGCCGCCGACGCCGGAGGACAGCGCCGTGCTGGCGGAGGAGCACCGCGAGGTCATCGAGGCGTTGCAGCGGCTCGCCCCGCGGCAGCGGGAGGTCCTGGTGCTGCGCTACTGGTCCAACCTGTCGGAGGCGGAGATCGCCCGGACGCTGGACATCAGCCCGGGCACCGTGAAGTCGACCGCCAGCCGTGCGCTGGTCGCGCTCGAGAAGGCCATGACGTCCGCCCACGACCTGGGGGAGGAGCAGCGATGAGCACCACACCCGGCGCCGGCCCCGCCATCGAGGACCGGCTGCGCGCCGCCCTGGCCGCTCGCGCCGAGCTGGTCCGCCCCGAGGACCTCGCGCCACCCGCCCCGGTGGCGCCGCTGCGCCCGCGCTGGCGCTCGCCGTGGGTGCTGCTGGCCACGGCCGCCGCGGTGCTGCTCGTGCTGGGCATCGTCGTCCAGGGCCTCGGCCGCGACACCCGGTCCGACGACGTCGCGCCGAGGCCCGATGCGCCGGAGGTGGAGCTGCCCGCCGACGTCGGGCGCGACTGGAAGGCCGACGACCTGTCGAGCCCGGCCCGGCTCGACCTCGACGGCGACGGCTCCCGCGAGAAGGTCGTCTTCCTGTCCGAGCGGTCCGAGGACTTCGACGGCCGGGTCCGGATGCAGACCACGCTCAGCAGCACCGGCGAGGAGGCGTACGGCATCGCCGAGCCGGGCTCGACGATCGGGGTGAGCGCCCTCGACCCGATCGACGCGGACGGGGACGGCGACCAGGAGCTGGTGCTCTACTACGACGACCTCGGCGAGGGCGGCCCCGGAGGGCTGGGCCACCCGCTGGTCTTCGACCTGCGCGCCGGGCTGCTCGTGCAGGCGGTGCCCGAGGAGCCCGACCTGCTGGTGCGCGGCTACGTCCCCGTCGGGGGGAGCGAGACCGAGCACTACCGGATGGTCCACCTCCACGACTACTGGATCGAGGACGGCGAGCTGTGGTCGAGCCGGTCGGTCGACGCCTACGCCGAGGGCGGCATGAGCCTGCTGCGGCCCGAGACCATCGTGGTCGACGCGTGGCGGTGGGGCCTCGACGACGACGGGGTGCTCCGGGCGACGGGGGCCGGGTGCCTGCGGATGGGGCTCGGGCAGCCGTCGCCGGACCGGCCGTGCGGCGACGACACGGAGGACGCGCTGCCCGACCTGGCCCCTGCGTCGGAGGACACCTTCGGGCCGGGGGAGGGCGCCGCCTTCGACATCGGCTACCGCTTCACCGCCCGCATCGACGCGGGCGACCCCCCAGTGCTCGTCGTCGAGGCGGAGGACGGCCGCACCGTCCGCCACCGGCTCGACGTGGCCGACCCGCGCGTCGCGACGGTGCAGCCGGCCTCGGTCCTGTCCGACGGTGCCGCGTTGGTGGTGACCTCGGCCTCGGACCCGTCGCGGGTCCAGGTCGTGGTGCAGGACGGCGACCGGCTGCGTGTCCTCGTGCCGACCGGCGAGATCGCGCTCACCGCCGACGGCACCCGCACGTGGCTGACCACCGACGGTGACCTCGTCTCGACCGTCGAGGGCGAGGACGGCACCTGGGGGGCGTGGCGGTGGCAGATGGTCTCCGGCACCGAGATGGCCGCGCTGCCGTGGGGGACCGTCTGCCTCGACGACGTCGACGACCCGACGACGGCCCGCTCCTGCTGAGGCCTCAGAGCGGCTTGGTGAAGGCGAGCAGGTCCACGCCGGGCCGCGGCGACCAGTCGCGGCCCGGGTCACGGGCGTAGCCCCGGCGCTCGTAGACGCGGTGCGCCGCCGACATGACCGCCAGCGACGACAGCACCATGGACGTGGCACCGTCCTCGCGGGCGCGGTCCTCGCACAGGCGGGCGAGCGCCGTGCCGACCCCGCGGCCCTGCGCGGCCGGGGCGACCGCCAGCATCCGGAACTCACCCTCGTCGTCACGCGCGATCTCGCGCCAGCGCGACCCGAGCGGGCAGTAGGTCACGTTGCCGAGCACCTGGTCGCCGTCGAGCGCCACCCACACCTCGGCCTGCTCGTCGCGGGTGGCCACGTCGTGCAGGCGGCGGCGGTAGTCGTCGCCGGCGCGGGCGAGGAACGGCCCGTAGGCCGCCACGCACACGTCGCCGGCGGCGGACGTCTCCGGGCGGTGGATCCTGCGCAGCTCCAGCCCGGTCACCGACGCAGCCTCAGATGCCGAAGGTGTTGCGCGGGTAGGCCGCGTCGACGTCGGTGATGACGTTGACGAGGTAGGGCACGCCGGAGGCGTACGCCCGGTCCAGCGCGGGCCCGATCTGGCGGGGGTCGGTCACGGTCTCCCCGGCGCCGCCGAGCGCCGTGACCACCTGGTCGTAGGGCGTGCGCTGGGCCAGGTCGGCGGCGACGTCGTAGCCGTAGAGCATCTGCATGGGGCCCTTCTCCAGGCCCCAGGCGGAGTTGTTGCCCATCACCATGACGACCGGCAGGTCGTGGCGGACCAGGGTGTCGACGTCCATCAGCGAGAAGCCGGCCGCGCCGTCGCCGAGCAGCAGGGTGACCTGGGCGTCGGGGCGGGCGATGCGGGCCGCGATCGCGGCGCCGAGTCCGGCGCCGAGGCAGCCGTAGGGGCCGGGGTCGAGCCAGCCGCCGGGACGCTTCGGCTCGACGTACTTGCCGGCGAACGACACGAAGTCGCCACCGTCGCCGATCACCACCGAGTCGTCCTCGAGGCGGGGCACGAGCTCGCCGTAGATCCGCGCGGGGTGGATCGGGTCGGCCTCGGCCGTGAGGAGCCGGGCGTCGCGCTCGGCGGCGGCCTTCACCTGGTCGGCGAGCTGGTCGGACCAGGCCCGCCAGTCGGGCTTGTCGCCGCGCTCGATCGCGGCCTGCAGGCCGTCGAGCACCGTGGTGAGGTCGCCCGAGACGGACGCCGCGAGGTCGGCGTGGTGGGAGACCTGGCCGGGGGAGTCGGCGATGTGGACGACCCGGGCGAACGCGCCCGTCGGGCTCTTGTCGGGCCCGCCGAAGACGCCGTAGCCGAGGCGGAAGTCGAGGGGCGTGCCCACCACGACCACGAGGTCGGCACCGGCGAGGGCGGCGCCGCGGGCCTTGGCGACGAGACTGCGGTGCCCGCCGGGGATCAGGCCGCGTCCCATGCCGTTGGTCAGCGTGGGGATGCCGAGGTCGTCGACGAAGCGGAGGGCTGCCGCCTCGGCGTGGTCGGCCCACACGTCGGTGCCCAGCACCAGCACGGGCCGCTCGGCGCGGGCGAGCAGGCGCGCGACCGTCTCGATCGCGTCGCCGTCGGGCTCGATGCGGGTGCCCTCGCCCGAGCCGACGGTGCCGGAGGCGGAGTTGAAGAACTCGTCCATCGGCACGTCGACGAAGACCGGACCGCGGTGGCTGGAGCGCGCGAGGGTGAACGCCTCGTCGATGCCGGCCGCGACCTCGCCGGCCGTCATCAGCGTGGTCGCCGCCTTCGCGACGGGCGCGATGATCGGCGGCTGGTCGAGCTCCTGGAGCGAGCCGGTGCCCCAGCGGTTCTGCGGGGCGCGACCGCCGACCACGACCATCGGCGAGCCGGCGAACTGGGCCTGCGCGATCGCGCTGATGCCGTTGGTGACGCCGGGGCCGGCGGTGAGGACGGCGAGGCCCGGCACGCGGGTGAGCTTGCCCGTGGCCTCGGCGGCGAACGCGGCGGTCTGCTCGTGGCGCACGTCGATCAGGCGCATCGGCGGGTCCTGGCCGTCCTTGTTGATCCGCACCACGCCGTCGTACATCGGGAACACGTGGGCCCCGGAGAGGGTGAACATCGTCTGGACGCCGTGGGCGCGGGCGACATGGACGGCGAGCTCGCCGCTGTGGCCGGTGATCTCGGTCATGCGAGCAGGCTAGTGGGTGGGTGCCTGCAGGTAGTGCACGTTGGTCAGGCGCAGCGCCTCGATGACCGTGAGCAGCAGGTCGGAACGCACCTCGGGCGGGTCGGGCGCCAGGGAGAGGTGGACGAACAGGGCACGGAGGTACGCCTGGGGCATCGCCGTCGTCAGGAACGGGTCGGAGTCGCCACCCTTGCCGAACGCGTTGCTCGCCGCGGCGATGCGGTGCACCCACGGCTCGAGCGCGTCGCTGCCGAGCGTGTCGCGGCGCAGGACGCGCATCGCGGCGTGGGCCATCCGGTCGAGCTCGCCGGACGCCAGTGGCTCGTCGGCAGGCTGCCGCAGCACGCGCTCGGCCAGGACGTCGAGGAGCACCTCGTGCTCGGGCCCGCCGAGGTGGGGCGACTCGGCGAGGGCGCCGATCGCGTCGGCGCCGTGAGCCACCGCGTGCGCCCAGCCCTTGCCCGGCACGAAGCCCCGGGTGTCGCGCTCGGCGAGGAACCACACGGCGATGCGGTCGCCCCAGTCGAGGATCCTGGCGGCCGGCAGGAGGCGGTGCGCGGTGTCGCGCTCGAGGCACTCGGCGACGATGAGCGCGCTGAAGCTGCGGCGGAAGACGGTGTCGGTGCCGGACTCGCCCAGCCCGACCGCGAGCCCCGCGACCATGCCGTCGCCGAGCCCGGCCAGCAGGTCGTCGTAGACGCCGTTGTCGATCCAGGTCGCCAGGGCGGGGTAGGCGGTGCCGTCGCGGACCTCGGCCCGGGTCGAGCCGAGCATGGTGGTCAGCTCGGCGGTGAGGTCGTCGAGCGGACGGTCCGAGGGCACCTCGAACCCGGTGGCCTGCACCTGGTTCCAGTACCCGAGCGACATGGGGGACATCCTGCCAGCCGCCTCCCGCACCGCCCTAGTCTGGGCGGGTGCCCTCCCTCCCCGAGCTCGTGCGAGCCCACACCGACCTCGTCGAGGACGACATCGCCTGGCTCCAGCGGCTCATGGCGGACTGGCAGATCCTGGCCGACCTGTCGTTCGCCGACCTCGTGCTCTGGCTGCCGGACCGGGAGGGCAAGGGCTACTGGGCGGGCGGCCAGATGCGGCCGACCACCGGGCCGACCGCCCTCGTGGACGACGTGCTGGGCACCTTCGTCCCCGTCGGCCGGCGCCGGATGCTCGACGAGGCCTTCGGCACCGGCCGCGTCGTGCGCGAGGGCGACCCCGAGTGGCGCGACGACGTGCCGGTGCGGGTGGAGGTCATCCCGGTGCGCCGCGCGGGTCGGGTGATCGCCACCATCGCCCGCAACACCAACCTCATCGGCGTACGCACCCCGAGCCGGCTCGAGCTCAGCTATCTGCAGACCGCGTCCGACCTGACCCAGATGATCGCCGCGGGCCGCTTCCCGCTGAGCGGGCAGCGCAGCGACCACGCCGACTCGCCGCGGGTGGGCGACGGCTTCGTCCGGCTCGACGACACGGGGCGCGTCGTCTACGCCAGCCCCAACGGCCTCTCGGCCTACCGCCGCCTCGGCCTGCAGGGCGACCTCGCCGGGCTCGTCCTCACCGACCTGACCCGCGAGCTGGTGCCGGCGCGCAAGCGCCCCGACGAGGAGACGCTCAGCGCCGTGCTGGGCGGTCGCGACGGCCGGGCCACCGAGGTCGGCACCGACGAGGTGACCCTGATCGTCCGCAGCATCCCGCTGCGCCCGCAGGGCGAGCGCACCGGCGCGCTGCTGCTGGTGCGCGACGTCACCGAGCTGCGTCGCCGCGACCGCGAGCTGGTCACCAAGGACGTCACCATCCGCGAGATCCACCACCGGGTGAAGAACAACCTCCAGACCGTCGCGGCGCTGCTGCGCCTCCAGGCGCGGCGCACCCGCGCCGAGGACGCCAGGGCGGCCCTGGAGGAGGCGGTGCGCCGGGTGGGCTCCATCGCCATCGTGCACGAGACGCTGAGCCACGCCGTGGAGGAGACCGTCGACTTCGACGAGATCGCCGACCGGCTCGGCTCGATGGTCGTCGACGTCAGCGGGGTGGAGGTGCCGGTGCGCGTGGTGCGTGAGGGCTCCTTCGGCAAGCTGGCCTCGGAGGCCGCCACGCCGCTCGCGATGGTGCTCACCGAGCTGCTGCAGAACGCCGTCGAGCACGGCTACGCGGGCCAGGACCCGGCGACGCTCGAGCAGCCGGGGCGCGTGGTGGTCACGGCGCGCCGCATCACGGGCCGGCTGCACCTCGTGGTCGAGGACGACGGCCGAGGCCTGCCCGACGACTTCGACCCCGAGGCGTCCACCCAGCTCGGGCTGTCGATCGTGCGCACGCTCGTGGAGTCCGAGCTCGGCGGCGTGCTCGAGATCGGCCCCGGAAGCCGGGGCGCGCGGGTGCAGGCGGACCTGCCGGTCGACTGACCGTCCTCAGGCGGTGCGGATGCGCGCCCTGGCGTTGCGCCGCTTGAGCGCGCGGCGCTCGTCCTCGCTGAGGCCACCCCACACTCCGTGGTCCTGGCCGGCCTCGAGGGCCCACGCGAGACACTGCTCGCGTACCTCACATCGACGGCACACCTGCTTGGCCTCCTCGATCTGGAGGATCGCAGGACCGGTGTTGCCGATGGGGAAGAACAGCTCGGGGTCCTCGTCGAGGCATGCTGAGCGGCTGCGCCAATCCATGGGTCGGGGAATCCCTCTTTCACATCACGTCGGTTGCTGTTTACGGACGTTCAGCTGGCCCGGGCGCCGATGTGCGCAACGTCCAGACTCCCAACCTTTGAACGTTCCCACAACCCCCACCACCCGTCGCGTCCGTCACAACTACTGTTGTCCGGTGACCGTTACGCCCCCGCCAGGTCCCTCCCGTCCCGCGCTCGATGCCCCGCCCCCGCTCCTGGTCGCGGCGGCGCTGGTGGGGCTCGAGGCACTCCTGCTGCTGGGCCTGGGCGTCGTCGAGCTGTTCCACCTGCGCGCCGTCCGGCTCGCCATGGGTGTCACCACCGCGGCGTTCTTCGTGGCCGGCGCGGCCGCGCTCGCCTGGTGCGCGTGGGCGCTGCGCAACGCACGCCGCTCGGCCCGCGGGCCGGTCGTGATGGCGCAGCTGATCCAGCTGGGCATGGCCTGGAACCTCCGCGACGTCTGGTCGGTCGTGCTGCCGGGAGGGCTCGCGCTGGCCGCGCTGCTGGTCATCGGCGGGCTGCTCCACCCCGCGACGACGCGGGTGCTGGAGGAGAACGACCGGCTCGACGCCTAGCTGGGATGTCTAGCCAGGCAGGCGTGGGGAGACGGATGCTCAGTCGGCCTCGAGAGAGGTGCGCAGCTGGGCGAGCGTGCGGGTTAGCAGCCGGGAGACGTGCATCTGGGAGACGCCGATCTCCTCGGCGATCTGCGACTGGGTCATGTTCTTGAAGAAGCGCAGCAGCAGGATCCGCTTCTCCCGCTCCCCGAGGCCGTCGAGCAGCGGCTTGATCGACTCGCGGATCTCGACGTGCTCGATGTTGGCGTCCTCGATCCCCAGCGTGGCGAGCATCGCGGGCGGGCCCTCGTCGTTGTCGTCGGAGGCGTCGAGGGAGAGCGTCGCGTAGGCGTGGGACGACTCGATGCCCTCCATGATCTCCTCGACCGTGCAGCCGATGACCTCGGCGAGCTCACGGGGCGTGGGGGAGCGGCCCAGCCTCTGGGTCAGCTCACCGGTCGCCCCGCCGATCTGCATCCGCAGCTCCTGGAGCCGGCGCGGCACCCGGATCGCCCAGCCCTTGTCTCGGAAGTGGCGCTTGATCTCGCCGATCACCGTCGGCGTGGCGTAGGTCGAGAACTCGACGCCGCGGTCGGTCTCGAAGCGGTCGACCGCCTTGATCAGGCCGATCGTGCCGACCTGCACGAGGTCCTCGAACGGCTCGCCGCGGTTGCGGAAGCGGCGCGCGCAGTGCTCGACCAGCGAGAGGTGCAGGTGCACCAGGTCGTCGCGTGCCGCCGCCCGCTCGGCGCTGCTCGCCTCGTCGTCGCGCATCACCGCGAAGAGCTCGGCGCTGCGCGCGCGCACGTGCTCCAGACCACGAGGCACGACGTCGTCGTCGAGCCCGTGGTCGACGGTGGCCTCGAGCCCCGTCTCGCCCCCCGTGTCCCCCGTGTCTGTGCTCATGTCAGAGCTCGGCACCTGTCATTCCCGCGCCGACCGCCGACGAGACCGTGAAGCGGACGCGGAAGCGTCCTCCCTCCGGTCCCGCCGACGCTTCCTGCGCCATCGTGTCGAGCACCTGCCAGGCGAAGCTCTCGGTGTCGAGTGGCGGGTCGTCCACCGCCTCGGCCAGCAGCTCGACGGTCATCGAGCCCCGGCCGAACCAGAAGGAGGCCACGAGGTCGGTGCCGGGGTCGGCCTCGGGGATGACGAGTGCGGTCGCCTCGCCGATGGCGATGCGGAGGTCCTCGATGTCGTCGATGGTGAAGTCGAGGCGCGCCGCGAGCCCGGCCGCGGTCGTACGCACGATCGTCGCGAACGCACTCTCCGCGGGCAGCCTCAGCTCCACGTCGGCGCGCGAATCCCCCGTGTTGTCTGCCATCTGCGTCAATGTCCCATCCTCGAGGCCGATGCTGCGCACACCCTAGCCGTGCCGCTCAGTCGAACCACGGACACACCTGGTCGCGCGTGCGCAACGCGTGGCGCTGCTCGGCGTCGCCCACGAGCGCGGGGGCTCGGGCCTCCTCCTCGGGCGGCGCCGTCGGGGGCGCCGGTCGGCCTGCCTGCGCGACCGCGTACGTCGCTGCCGGGCGCGCTTCCCCGGTTGCTTCCTCGTCCGACAGCGGCTCGAGCTCGACGACCACGCTGTAGACCCCGCTGCCGTCGGCGCGCAGGCTCAGCCGGCCGAGCCTGCGCAGCATCGCGAGCGACGCCGGGTTGTCGCGCAGCACCTCGGTCACGATGCGGTGCACGCCCGCGGGTCGGTGCCGCATCAGCACCGAGAGGAGCGCCGTGGCCACGCCGCGGCCCTGCCACGCGTCCTTGACGGTGACCGCCAGGTCGGCGGCCTCGGAGGCGTCGGTGTAGCGCACGAGTCGCGCCAGGGCGACAGGGTCGTAGACGTCGGGACTCGTCTCCGCGCACAGCACGAGAGCGATGTGGTTGATGCCGTCGACGTCGTCGACGAGGTGCGCCAGCATGGCGTCGGACAGGTGCCGCACGGGCGCCAGGAACCTGCGGCGCTGCGACTCAGGCGACAGCGAGTCGAACTCGGCCGCGAGCGTCGCCCGGTCGGTGCGCTCGAGCGGCACGACGAACGCGTCGGTGCCGTCGCGCAGCGCGACCTGCTCGATCATCGGGCCTCCGTCCCTCGTCTCGAGCCTAGCCAGCGGCGAGAAGCCGGACGCCGCCTCGGTCCACAGGGGACCGGGGCGGCGTCGGAGGGTGCGGGTCAGGCCTCGAGGCCCTCACTTCGTTCAGGCCTTCTTCCGCGGTCGCGACCTCGCAGGCTCGCTCGCGCTGGATGACTCGAGGGCCTTCACTTCGTTCAGGCCGTCTTCCGCGGTCGCGACCTCGCAGGCTCGCTCGCGCTGGATGACTCGAAGGCCTTCACTTCGTTCAGGCCTTCTTCCGCGGTCGCGACCTCGCAGGCTCGCTCGCGCTGGATGACTCGAAGGCCTTCACTTCGTTCAGGCCTTCTTCGTCTCCCAGAAGATCTCGGCGATCTCGTCGATCTTGGCGAGCAGCTCGTCGGCCTTGGCGGCGTCGAGCTCACCCTTGGTGCCCGAGGCGCCGGCCAGCTTGGTGGCCTCGTTGACCAGCGTGTGCAGCTGGGGGTACTTCTCGAAGTGCGGGGGCTTGAAGTAGTCGGTCCACAGCACCCACAGGTGGTGCTTGACGAGCTCCGAGCGCTGCTCCTTGATCAGGATGGCGCGGGTGCGGAAGTCGGGGTCGTCGTTGTCGGCGACCTTGGCGATGATCGCCTTGATCGACTCCGCCTCGATGCGGGCCTGGGCCGGGTCGTAGACGCCGCAGGGGAGGTCGCAGTGCGCGGAGACCTCGACAGTGGGGGCGAGCAGGTGGCGAAGCATCGGGTTCCTCTCGATCGGGAAGATGTGCATCTGCTGCGACACTACTCCGCGTGGAGTGGCGTCGGCAGCGGGGTCTCGCCCCGCGGGGTGGGCGGTCCGGACCCCCCTTCGGGACCGCCGTCGTGCGTGGTCGCTCGATGCTCCCGACGCTGCGCGAGGGAGACCTGCTCCTCGTCCGGCACGGGGTCCCGCCCCGCCCGGGAGACCTCGTGGTCGCCCGCTTCCCCGACGGCACCGTGGCGGTCAAGCGGGCGGTGGAGGAGCGGCGTACTCGATCGGGCGGGGCGGGCTGGTGGCTGCTGAGCGACAACCCCGCCGAGGGCGTCGACTCGCGCCACCGCGGCACCGTGCCGGAGGGCGACGTGCTGGGTGTCGTACGACTGCGGGTGTGGCCTTCCCCACGTGTGGGACGCGCGCTTCGGGGCCACTGAGCTGTGCGAGTATCGCCAGCATGGCTTCGCACCCGCACGCCGGCGACCCCGTGTTCGACCTGCACGTCGGCGGCAAGATGGAGATCGTCTCGACGGTCGCACTGACCGGTCCCGACGAGCTGTCCCTCGCCTACACCCCCGGCGTCGCCCGGGTGTGCGAGGCGATCGCCGCCGACCCGTCGATGACCCAGCACTACACGTGGGTGCCCAACACGGTCGCCGTCGTCACCGACGGCACCGCCGTCCTGGGCCTCGGTGACATCGGCCCGGCCGCCGCGATGCCGGTCATGGAGGGCAAGGCCGTGCTCTTCAAGCAGTTCGGCGGCGTCGACGCGGTGCCGATCTGCCTCGACACCACCGACGTCGAGGAGATCATCGAGACCGTCGTGCGGCTCGCCCCGAGCTTCGGCGGCATCAACCTCGAGGACATCTCGGCGCCCCGCTGCTTCGAGATCGAGGCGCGGCTCAAGGAGCGCCTCGACATCCCCGTCTTCCACGACGACCAGCACGGCACCGCCGTCGTCGCCCTGGCCGCGCTGACCAACGCGCTGCGGCTCACCGGTCGCGACGCGGCGACCGCGCGGGTGGTGGTGCAGGGAGCCGGCGCCGCCGGCGTCGCGGTCGCGCGCATCCTCCTCGAGGCCGGGATCACCGACATCGCGGTCCTCGACCGCAAGGGCGTGCTCCACTCCTCGCGCTCCGACCTCACGGAGGTCAAGGCGGCCCTCGCCCGCGACACCGCCGACCACTTCGACCGCCGCGGCACGCTCGCCGACGTGATGGCCGGAGCCGACGTCTACATCGGCGTCTCCGGTGGCCAGGTGCCCGAGGAGATCGTCGCCTCGATGGCCGACGACGCGATCATCTTCGGCCTCGCCAACCCGACGCCCGAGGTGCACCCCGACCTGGCGCACAAGTACGCCCGCGTCGTCGCCACGGGGCGCTCCGACTACCCCAACCAGATCAACAACGTGCTCGCCTTCCCCGGCATCTTCCGCGGCGCCTTCGACGTCCACGCCACCGCGATCACCGAGGGCATGAAGGTCGCCGCGGCCACGGCCCTGGCCGAGCTGGTCGGCGACGACCTGAGCGAGGAGCTGGTCATCCCGTCCCCGTTCGACCCGCGGGTGCCCGGCGCCGTGCGGCAGGCGGTCGCCGACGCGGCGAGGCGCGACGGGGTCGCCCGGCGCTGATCCGCGCTGCGGCACTCGTCCCGGCCGCCCGCGTGCGGGACGGTTCCGGTGGGCGCGCGCTCGGGCCATGATGGGGCGATGACGACCCCTGCGGACCCCCAGGACTTCGAGGGCGTGACCTTCACCGGGACGAGCTTCAAGGGCGCGACCCTGCGCTTCTCCGACGTCAGCGGCGTGACCATGCGCGGCGTCGACGTCGACGGGCTCGACATCGACAGCCACGACCTGTTCACGGGCAGCCTGGTCGTCAACGGGGTCGACGTGGTGCCGCTGGTCGACGCCGAGCTCAACCGCCGCTTCCCGGGCCGCGAGCTGCAGAACGCCCAGACGCCCGACGGGCTCCGTGACGCGTGGGTCGCGGTGCAGGCCGCGTGGGCCGACACGGTGGCGAGCACGCCGCCCGAGCTGGTGGACGCCCACGTCGAGGACGAGTGGTCCCTCGCCCAGACGCTGCGGCACCTCGTGCTGGCGACCGACACCTGGCTGCGCGGCGCGATCCTGCGGGTGGAGCAGCCGTTCCACGAGGTCGGCCTGCTCTTCACCGGAGCCGAGGAGATGGGCGTCGACACCTCCGCCTTCCGCACCGATCCGCCCGACTACGACGAGGTCCTCGCCGTGCGCGCCGAGCGGCAGCAGCTGGTCACCGACTTCCTGGCCACGGTCACACCGGAGGTGCTCGCCGAGGAGCGCGACGACCCGTGGGGCTTCGACTGGCACCCCAGCGTCGGCGACTGCGTGCGCGTGGTCCTGGAGGAGGAGTGGGCCCACCTGCGCTACGTCCGGCGCGACCTCGAGCGGCTGGCTGAGCGGTCGGGCTGAGCGATCTGGCTGATCGCTCAGAACCCGATCGACGGCTCCGGCGCGACCAGCGTGCGCATCGCCCGGGCCAGCTCGGCGTAGGCCCCCGCGCGGTGCTCGGCGACGAGGCCGGCCCGGAGCAGCGCACCGATCCCGTGCCCCAGGTAGCCCGCTCCCAGCACGCCGATGTCGAGGGTGACGTCGGCGGGGGTGCCGGCGGGGGAGCCGGCGGGGGACGCCGTGCCGCGGCCCGCGGAGGCCGTCAGGCGCCAACGCCCGGCGTTGCCCGGCACGTGGCGGTCGGCCACCTCGGCGACCACGTCGCAGTCGGCCTCGTAGGACCGCAGTGCCCACGCGGCCTCCAGGTCGACCAGGCGCACCCAGGTGCTGTCCCAGGTCTTGAGGTCACCGGTGCTGCGGTGGCCGCCGATCCAGGCCAGCAGCGGGTCGTCGAGGCCGATGCTCTCCAACCTGGTCGTCCCCATCAGGTCGAGCTCGACGACGCGGCGGGCGAGGGCGAGCCTGGCCGCGGGGTCGCCGAAGAAGGTGCCGACCACCACCGTGCCCGCGGGCCGGGCGTTGTCCCACTTGTGCTGGCGGCGCAGGCCGACGCAGCCGACGTCGGCGCCCGCGCGGCGGGCGATGAGGACGCGACGGGGCTCCTTGTCGCGCAGCTGCTCGGGCGCCTCGTGGCCCAGGAGCGAGACGTAGTCGGGGGAGCCGACGACGGTGCCGGGGAAGTGGGGTGCCGACGCCAGCTGGCAGGCGCGCATCCGCTCGGCCATGCCGGGCGCGGCCATGTCGTGGAGGTGGGTCGTCACGCCGGCGACCTCGTCCTCGAGGTGCGGCGCGGTGAACGTCGTGCCGCGGCCCAGGTCGACCTGGTGCGTCAGCACGGCGTTGCCGTAGCCGAAGCGGCCGTAGATCGCCGCCTCGCTGGCGTGCAGCACCGAGATCGCGGTGCCGGCCGCACGGGTGCGGTCGAGGTGGTCGCGGATCATCGCCGCGAGCACGCCGCGGCGCCGCGCGTCGGGGTGGACGCCGACCCAGGTGAGGCCGGCGACCGGGACGACGCTGCCGCCGGGCAGCGACATCGACATCGGCCGCACGCCGTAGATCCCGCTGTGCAGGTCGTCGGGGCCGTCGGGCAGGTCGACGACGAACCGCTGGTCCTCGGGCAGGCCGAGCCGCAGGTGCTCGGCGTCGTCGTCGGTGACCTCGCCGAACCAGACGAGCTGGTCGGTGGCCAGGTACTTCGCGGCGTCCTCGGACGGGCGTACGACAATGCTCACCGGCCCAGCCAATCTGCGCCGGTGCCGACCTGCAACCGGTTAACGGGGGTCACTCGCTAGGGTCGGTGCATGTTCGCCGTCTACGCCGAGTCCTTCTCCCCTGACGACCCCCTGAGCGGCCTGGTGGTGGGGGAGCGGCCCGCACCGGAGGCCCCCGACGGGTGGGCCACCGTGACCGTCAAGGCCGCGAGCCTCAACCACCACGACCTGTGGTCGCTGCGCGGCATCGGACTGCGCGAGGAGGCGCTGCCGATGATCCTGGGCTGCGACGCCGCCGGCGTCGACGACGAGGGCAACGAGGTCGTGGTGCACGGGGTGATCGGCGACCCGCGCTGGACCGGCGACGAGGCCGACGACCCCGGCCGGTCGCTGCTCTCCGAGCGCCACCAGGGCACCTTCGCCGACCAGGTGGTCGTGCCGCGGCGCAACCTCGTGCCCAAGCCCGAGTCGCTGTCGTTCGAGGAGGCGGCCTGCCTGCCCACCGCGTGGCTCACCGCCTACCGCATGCTCTTCGTGCAGGGCGCCTGCAAGCCGGGCGAGACGGTGCTGGTGCAGGGTGCCGGAGGCGGCGTCGCCACCGCGCTCATCACGCTGGGCCGTGCCGGCGGCCTGCGGGTCCTCGCGACCAGCCGCGACGAGGCCAAGCGCGCACGTGCGCTCCAGCTCGGCGCCCACGAGGTCTTCGAGTCCGGCACCCGCCTGCCCGTCAAGGTCGACGCGGTCATGGAGACCGTCGGCCGGGCGACCTGGAGCCACTCGGTCCGCTCGCTGCGCCCGGGCGGCCGCATCGTCATCAGCGGCACGACGTCGGGCCCCAACGTCGACGACGCCGGTCTGACCCGGATCTTCTTCACCCAGCTCTCGGTGATCGGCTCGACGATGGGCACCCGCGGCGAGCTCGACCTGCTGGTCAAGTTCCTCCACGCCACCGGCGCCCGGCCGGTCATCGACCGCACCCTGCCCATGGAGCAGGCCCGGGAGGGGTTCGCCGCGATGGCCGACGGTGACGTCTTCGGCAAGGTCGTCTTCACGCGATGACGCGCCGGCACGTCCTCACCGGGGCGGGCTCGGGCATCGGGCTCGCGCTCGCGCACCGGCTCGCCGGGCGCGGCGACGAGCTGGTGCTCCTCGCCCGCAGCGAGGCACGTGCCGCCGAGCTCGCGCGCACCTTCCCCCAGGCCCAGCTCCTGGTCGCCGACCTGGCCGACCCGGGCACCCTCAACGGTGTCGGCCGCCTGGTCGACGGTCCCGTCGACTCGGTGGTCCACGTGGCGGGGGTGGTCGACCTGGCCCCGGTCGAGCGGCTGCGGCTGGCGGAGTGGGAGGAGCAGCTCACGGTCAACCTCACCGCGCCGGCGGTGCTGACCCGCGAGATGCTGCCGCACGTGCGCGCCGGCCGCGGCACGGTCGTCTTCGTCAACTCCTCCGCCGGCCTGGTCGCCCACGCCGACTGGTCGGCGTACGCCGCCTCCAAGTCGGGCCTGCGCTCGCTCGCCGACGCGCTGCGGGCCGAGGAGGCCGAGCACGGCGTGCGGGTCAGCACGATCTACCCCAGCCGCACCGCGACGCCGATGCAGGAGAAGGTGCACGGACAGGAGGGCCGCGACTACGACGCCTCCCGGTGGCTCAGCCCGGAGGCCGTGGCCGACACGATCCTGCACGTCGTCGACCTGCCGGCCGGCGCCACGATCCCCGACGTGACCCTGCGCCCGGTCGCGCCGCGACCGGACTCCTGATCAGGCTCCTGATCGGGCCGGCTCGAGCACGAACACCCGGATCCGCCGGGCCTGGCCGACCCGGGCGCGGTAGCGCAGGTAGCCGGGGTAGAACCGCTCAGCCCGCGTGAAGACCTCCTCGGCCTCCGCCGGTGTCGCCGCCCGGGCCACGACCTCGCGCGACGTGCCGCGGTAGGACACCCGGCCCCGGGGGTCGGCCTCGAGGTTGAGCGCCCACGCCGGTGTGGCCTGCTGGCCGAAGTTGCTGCCGATCAGCGCCAGCCCGCCGGCGTACGGCGTCGCGATGAGGTGGCTGGTGCGCGGCTGGCCGGAGCGCCGGCCGGTGGTCGTGACGTCGAGCACCGCCAGGCCCGCCAGCAGGCCCGGAGCGCTGTGCCGGCCGCGGGAGAACCGGGCGACCAGGTCGTCGAGGTGGCGCAGCGTGCGGGCGAACAGCCACCCGCCCGCGGCGGTGCCGGCTCCCCAGCGGACGAGCCGGTGGATCGGGTTGGCCGTGCTGTGCGCGTAGCCGAGCTCCGCGGCCAGGCCCGCGTCAGGGGGTCGCACCGGCCTCAGTCCTCGGGGTCGTCGAGGCGCGCCAGCCACGTGGCGAGCCGCTCGATCGGCACCTCGAAGTCGGGGTGGGCGTCGACGAAGGCCTGCAGCTGCTCGGCGAGCCACGCCAGGGTGACCTCCTCGTCACCCCGGCGCCGCTCGAGCTCCTCGATCCCCCGATCGGTGAAGTACACCGCCCGCTCCGCCTCAGTAGTCGTTGCCGACGCTGCGCGGCGACTCGAAGGCGGCGTCGAGCAGCGTCTTCTGCTCCTCGACGTGGCGCTTGACCGTGCCCACCGACGGGGACGCCGACGACGGGCGGGTGACCGGCTCGACCTCCACGTCGAGCTGCGGCCACACGTTGAGCTGGTAGTGCGGCCACGGGCCCATGTTGCGCGGCTCGTCCTGCACCCAGCGGACCGCCTTGAGGTTGGGGTACTTCGCCAGCTCGGCGCGGATCTCCTCGACCGGGTTGGGGTAGAGGCGCTCCACGCGGCCGATGGCGAACTTCTCGCCGTTCTCGCGCTTGGCGCGGTCGACCATGAGGTCCCACGTCACCCGGCCCGAGCACATGATGAGCGTCTCCACCTTGTCGCGGTCGGCCGCGTCGTCGCCGATGAACGGGCGGAAGGTGGTGTCGCCGACGAAGTCGGCCGGCTGCGAGGCGGCCTCCTTGCGCTTGAGCATCGACTTGGGGGTGAAGACGATCAGCGGGCGGTGCTCCTCGCCGAGGGAGTGGCGGCGGAGCAGGTGGAAGTAGGACGCGGGCGTCGAGGGCTGCGCGACGACCATCGCGTCCTCGGCGCACATCGTCAGGAAGCGCTCGATGCGCGCCGACGAGTGGTCGGGACCCTGGCCCTCGTAGCCGTGGGGGAGCAGCAGCACGACGCCGGACTGCTGGCGCCACTTGGTCTCGCCGGCGGAGATGAACTCGTCGATGATGGTCTGGGCGCCGTTGACGAAGTCGCCGAACTGCGCCTCCCACAGCACCAGCGCCTCGGGACGCGCCACGGAGTAGCCGTACTCGAAGCCGAGGGCGGCGTACTCGGAGAGCAGCGAGTCGTAGGCGTGGAACTTCGCCTGGTCCTCGGTGAGGTTGGTCAGCGGCGTCCACTCGTCGGCGTTGGTGCGGTCGATGATCGTCGCGAACCGCTGCACGAACGTGCCACGGCGCGAGTCCTGGCCGGCCAGGCGGACCGGGCGGCCGTCCATGAGCAGCGAGCCGAAGGCGAGGATCTCGCCGGTGCCCCAGTCGATCGGGCCATCGGTGATCGCGGCGGAGCGACGCTGCAGCTGCGGCATCACCTTGGGGTGGACGGTGAAGTCCTGCGGAGGCGTGATGTAGCTGTCGGCGATGCGCTTGAGCACCTCCGGCGTGACGGCGGTCGAGAAGTCGCCGGCCGGCTTGTCCGGGTAGTCGGGGACGGTCGTCCACTCGGTGGGCGCCTCCGAGCTGGCCTGGCGCACCTCGGTGAAGACCCGCTCGAGCTGCTGCTGGTAGTCCTTGAGGACCTGCTCGGCCTCCTCGATCGTGATGTCGCCACGACCGATGAGCGACTCGGTGTAGAGCTTGCGCACCGAGCGCTTCTGCTCGATCAGGTCGTACATCAGCGGCTGGGTGTAGGACGGGTCGTCGCCCTCGTTGTGGCCGCGGCGGCGGTAGCACACGAGGTCGATGACGACGTCCTTGTTGAAGGTCTGGCGGTAGTCGAAGGCGAGCCGCGCGACGCGGATGCACGCCTCGGGGTCGTCGCCGTTGACGTGGAAGATCGGCGCCTGCACCATCCGCGCCACGTCGGTGGCGTAGAGGGACGAGCGCGACGAGCCCGGCGCGGTCGTGAAGCCGACCTGGTTGTTGATCACCAGGTGCACCGTGCCGCCGGTGCGGTAGCCGCGCAGCTGCGAGAGGTTGAGCGTCTCGGCGACCACGCCCTGCCCGGCGAAGGCGGCGTCGCCGTGCACCAGGAGCGGGAGGACCGGGAACTTCTCGCCCTGGTCGAGGATGTCCTGCTTGGCGCGGGCGATGCCCTCGAGGACCGGGTTGACGGCCTCGAGGTGCGAGGGGTTGGCCGCCACGGAGACCTTGATCTTGTCGCCGGAGCCGGCGACGAACTCGCCCTCGGCGCCGAGGTGGTACTTCACGTCGCCGGAGCCCTGGACCGTGCGCGGGTCGATGTTGCCCTCGAACTCGCGGAAGATCTGGCTGTACTTCTTGCCCACGATGTTGGCCAGCACGTTGAGCCGGCCACGGTGCGCCATGCCGATGCAGACCTCGTCGAGCCCGGTCTCGGCCGCCGCCTCGCAGATCTCGTCGATCAGCGGGACGGTCGTCTCGCCACCCTCGAGGCTGAAGCGCTTCTGGCCGACGAACTTGGTCTGCAGGAACGTCTCGAACGCCTCGGCCTGGTTGAGCTTGAGCAGGATGCGCAGCTGCTCCTCGCGGGGCGGCTTGACGTGCGGCTGCTCGACGCGCTCCTGGATCCACTTGCGCTGCTCGGGGTCCATGATGTGCATGTACTCGATGCCGGTGGTGCGGCAGTAGGAGTCGCGCAGGATCCCGAGGATGTTGCGCAGCTTCATGAACCGGCGGCCCTCGCCGCCGAACGAGCCGGTGGCGAACTCGCGGTCGAGGTCCCACAGGGTCAGGCCGTGCGACTCGATCTCGAGGTCGGGGTGGGTGCGCTGGCGGTACTCCAGCGGGTCGGTGTCGGCCATCAGGTGGCCGCGCACGCGGTAGGCGTGGATGAGCTCGAGGATGCGCGCCTGCTTGACGATGTCGTCGTCGTGCGTGGCGACCACGTCGCGAGCCCAGCGGATCGGCTCGTAGGGGATGCGCAGCGAGCGGAAGATCTCGTCGTAGAAGCCGTCCTCGCCGAGCAGCAGGCTGTGCACCCGCTTGAGGAACTCGCCCGACTGGGCGCCCTGGATGACGCGGTGATCGTAGGTCGAGGTAAGCGTCATCGACTTGCTGATCGCGTTGCGGTTGATCGCCTCCTCGGAGGCGCCCTGCCACTCCGGGGGGTACTCCATCGCGCCGACGCCGATGATCGCGCCCTGGCCGGCCATCAGGCGGGGCACCGAGTGCACCGTGCCGATGCCGCCGGGGTTGGTCAGCGAGATCGTGGTGCCCTGGAAGTCGGCGACGGTGAGCTTGTTGTCGCGGGCCTTGCGGACCACGTCCTCGTAGGCCGTCCAGAACGCCGCGAAGTCCATCGCCTCGGCGCCCTTGATGCTCGGCACCAGCAGCTGCCGGGTGCCGTCGGGCTTCTTCATGTCGATCGCGAGACCGAGGTTGATGTGCGCGGGAGTGATCAGGTTGGGCTTGCCGTCGACGACCTCGAAGCCGACGTTCATCTCCGGCATCGACCGGAGCGCCTTGACCAGCGCGTAGCCGATGAGGTGGGTGAAGGACACCTTGCCGCCGCGGGCGCGGGCGAGGTGGTTGTTGATGACGGTGCGGTTGTCCCAGAGCAGCTTGACCGGCACCGAGCGCACCGACGTCGCCGTCGGGACCGACAGCGAGGCGTCCATGTTGGCGGCGGTGCGCGCCGGTGCGCCGCGCAGCACGGTGTAGGTCGGCTCGTCGGCCGAGGCGGCCGGCTTGGCGTCCTTGGCGACCGGGCTGCTGGTGCCCTTGGCCGGCTCGTCGGCGGTGGCCTTCGGGCGCGGGGTCGCGGAGGCGGGCTCGGTGTCGGGCTTGGTGTCGGCCTTGCTGTCGGGCTTCGCGTCGGTCTTGGTGGCGGTCGCGGCGGGCTTGGCGGCCGGCTTCGGGGCCTGCTGCTGGCCCTGCTGCGCGGCGCGCGGGGGAGCCGCGGCGGGCGCCTTCGAGGCGGTCGGGGCCGAGGCGGTCCGCGCGCCGGTGGCGGAGCCTGCGCCGGAGGCGCTGCTCGACACGGCGGCCGAGCTGCCGTTGCCGAAGTAGCGTGCCCACTCCGGACCCACGCTCGAGGGATCCTTGTCGTACTGCTCCTTCATCTCCTCCACGAGCCACTCGTTGGCTCCCAGGTCAGATGACGGTGCAACCGAGGACTGGTTGCCGGACTGCCCGTTGGGGGACTGCGCCACGCTTGTTTCGCCTCTTCCAGATCTCATCGCGCGAGAGTTAGACCACGTAGCCGACAAGGCTAGTCGCACACGCAGGCAAATGCAGGAGCGGGCTCGACCTTTGGGGCATGGTGTGGACCACAGGCACCGGCCGCTCGTCCACCCCGCGTGCACCGCCCGTCCGTCGCTCGTTCATCCTTCTTCCCGGGTCTGCCCCGTTCCGCGCTCATCCTTCGTCGTACGCACCGCTGGAGTCCTCATGCCCCGCCCCGCACCGGGCCGTGCCCACCGGGCCCGTCGTCCCCTCGTGGGACTCGCGCTCGTCCTGCTCGTCCCCCTCGCCTCCTGCCAGGCGGCGGACGAGCCCGCGTCCGCACCCGAGCGGCTCAGCCGCAACGACGCCCAGGCGACGCTGACCTCCCACCCGGCGCCCACCAGGACCGGGATCCACCGGGTCCACGGTCGGCTGCCGGTGGCCCGGCGCAAGGCCGTGCGTCGCCAGGTCGGGGCCGTGGTCGACCGGTGGTGGGAGGCGTCCTACCTCGGCGGCACCTACCCCCGCAGCAGGTTCCCCGCGGCGTTCCCCGGCTTCACCGCCGCGGCCGAGCAGCGCGCCCGCGCCGACAAGGCGCTGCTGGCCAACCAGACCGGCGGGCCGCGCATCGAGTCGGTGGCCCCCCGCAAGCGCAGGATCACCCTCGACATCCTCGCCACCGGCGGCCGGGCGCGCGCCGTGACCGCCCACTTCGTGCTCGCGTTCGACACCACCGGGCCCAAGACCGGCACCACCACGGTGCGGGGGCGCCTGTTCCTGACCCACAAGCGCGGGGCATGGCGGATCTTCGGCTACGACGTCGCGAAGGGAGCCCGGTGATGAAGCGGTCGATGAGGCTGGTCAAGGCGACCGTGCTGGCGGCCGTGCTCGCGGTGACCGCGCTGGTCGTGCCCCCGTCGGCGGTGCAGCCGAGCGACGTCAGCCTGGTCAGGATCCGGCACGCCCAGGGCGTCGCCACCGGCGGCAAGGACGTGGTGTGGATCCTCGCGGTCGGCTCCGACGCCCGTCCGGGCCAGGCGATGACCCGTGCCCGCGGCGACGCCATCCAGCTCGTCGGCATCAACACCCGCACGGGTGCCGCGACCGCGATCGGCGTCCCCCGCGACTCCTGGGTCGCCATCCCCGGCCACGGCCGGGAGAAGATCAACTCCGCGCTCTACTTCGCAGGACCGCGCGGCATGGCCGGGGCGGTGCGCAACCTCGTCGGCATCGAGCCCGACTACGTGGTCGTCTCGCGCTTCCCGTTCTTCGAGGACATGGTCGACGACATCGGCGGCATCACCGTCACCAACCCGCGCCGCTTCGCCGATCCCTACCTCAAGAAGGAGGGCTTCAAGCAGGGTCGCATCCACCTCGACGGCTACAACGCGATGGCGTTCTCCCGGATCCGCAAGGGGCTGGCCGGGGGCGACTTCGACCGCTCGGCCAACCAGCAGCGCACGCTGCGCGGCATCCACGCCCGGATCCGCGCGCAGGCCGCCGTGCCCGGGTTCATCGAGCGCGGCGTGATGACCGTGATGGCCCACACCGACACCAACGCCTCGCCGGCCGAGCTGTTCGAGATCGCCCAGGCGGTCGCCCAGGTCGACCCGCGTCGGATCACCACGTGCGTCGTACGCGGTCGCGTCGGCTTCGTGGGCGCCGCGAGCGTGGTCTTCCCCGACGTGGCGCAGGCGCGGCGCCTCGGGGGCGCGGCCCGGCCCGACGCCACCCTCCGCGGGTGCTGAGCGGGTTCGTCCCCGCCTGGCGCGAGTCGAAATGACGAACGGACCCACGTCTCGTGGGTCCGTCCGGAAAGCGCCTCCGGCAGGATTCGAACCTGCGGCACCTGGTACCGGAAACCAGTGCTCTATCCCCTGAGCTACGGAGGCCCGCACCGGTCCGGGGTGACCCGGGGCCGGTGCGCGGTGAAGACTACCGGTCCTCGGTCGCGGTGGTGAAACCGCCTCAGCGCAGGGCCATCGACCCCGAGGTCGCGACGGTGAGGGGCAGGGCCTTGTGCTCGGCGATCCGGGCGTCGAGCTTGGCCGCGACGTCCTCGGGCCAGGGCGCGGTGCGTCGGGTCTCGAGGTCGATGTGGAGGAAGATCTCCTCCACGACGCACGCCACCTGCTGGTGGGTCTCGTCGAGCAGGTAGATCAGCACGTGCGCCGCGCGCTCGGAGCGGCCGAGCAGGATCACCCGCGCCGACATCGTGTCGCCGGTGCGCAGCTCGTGGAGGTAGGTGACGTGGTGCTCGGCCGTGAAGCAGGCGTGCCCGTCGGTGAGCGGCCACATCTGCGGGATGCCCACCTCGACGAGCGACTCGTCGAGGCCCTCGCTGGCGATGCCGATGTAGTGCCGGACGTTGAGGTGGCCGTTGATGTCCTCGAAGGGCATCGGCACGGGCTGCTCGACGTAGGCGGGGAGCTCGAGGAGCTGGTCGTAGGTCGGGTGCGTCGTCACGCCGGCAAGCCTAGGCCAGCCTTGTGGGCGCTCCGCGGGCCAGGGCGGGAAACCCGATCGGCTCGCCGGAGGCGGCGCCGATAGGCTTGTCAGGTGAACCCCGAACAGCTCTCCTCGACCATCGTCGATGCGCTGGAGGCCCTTGTGGCCGACGGCGCGGTCACGCTGCCTGACGGCGTGCCGGCCCAGGTCACGGTGGAGCGACCCCGGCAGAAGGGGCACGGCGACTACGCCACCAACGTGGCCCTCCAGCTGGCCAAGAAGGCAGGCACCAACCCCCGTGCCTTCGCCGACCTGGTGGCCGAGCGGCTCCGGGCGTCCGACGGCATCGCCGAGGTGGAGGTCGCCGGGCCGGGCTTCCTCAACATCACCGTCGAGGCCGGCGCGCAGGGCCAGGTGGCCGCCGACATCGTCGCCGCCGGGGCCGACTACGGCTCCTCCGACGCCTTCGCGGGCGAGAAGATCAACCTCGAGTTCGTCTCCGCCAACCCGACGGGACCGCTGCACCTCGGTGGCGTGCGCTGGGCCGCGGTCGGCGACGCGCTGGGCCGGATCTTCGAGAAGACCGGCGCCGACGTGACGCGGGAGTACTACTTCAACGACCACGGCGCGCAGATCGATCGCTTCAGCTCCTCGCTCCTGGCCAGCGCCAAGGGCGAGCCGCCCCCGGAGGACGGCTACGGCGGGCAGTACATCCACGACATCGCCGCCGCGGTCGTCGCCAGGCGCCCCGACGTCAAGGACCTCGACGACGCGCAGGCGCAGGAGGTCTTCCGCGAGGTCGGCGTCGAGATGATGTTCGAGGAGATCAAGAAGTCGCTGCACGACTTCGGCGTCGACTTCGACGTCTACTTCCACGAGAAGTCGCTCCACGACTCCGGCGCGGTCGAGCGCGCGATCGAGCGGCTGACCGAGATGGGCAACACCTACGAGGACGACGGCGCGCTGTGGCTGCGCACCGAGAAGTACGGCGACGACAAGGACCGCGTGATCATCCGGTCCAACGGCACCCCGGCCTACATCTCCGGCGACCTCGGCTACTACCTCGACAAGCGCGAGCGTGGCTTCGACCGCTGCTTCATCATGCTCGGCGCCGACCACCACGGCTACGTCGGCCGGATGAACGCGATGTGCAGCGCGTTCGGCGACGAGCCGGGCAAGAACCTCGAGATCCTCATCGGGCAGATGGTCAACCTGCTCAAGGACGGCGAGCCGATGCGGATGTCCAAGCGCAACGGCACGATCGTGTCCATCGACGACCTGGTCGACGCGATCGGGGTCGACGCCAGCCGCTACGCCCTGGCGCGCTACCACAGCGACAGCCCCATCGACATCGACCTCGACATCTGGTCGCGCGCGACCAACGACAACCCGGTCTACACCGTGCAGTACGCCCACGCCCGGGTCTCGAGCCTGATGCGCAACGCCGCCGACCTCGGGGTCACGGCCGAGTCGCACCCCGAGCTGCTCACCCACGAGAAGGAGGGTGAGCTGCTGCGCGCGCTGGCGGAGTTCCCGCGCGTGGTCAAGGCGGCCGCCGAGCTGCGCGAGCCCCACCGCGTCGCGCGCTACCTCGAGGAGCTGGCCGGCACCTACCACCGCTTCTACGACAGCTGCCGGGTGCTCCCGCGCGGCGACGAGGAGGTCAGCGACCTGCACCGGGCGCGCCTGATGCTCGTCGACGCCACCCGGGTGGTGCTGGCCAACGGCCTCGACCTGCTCGGCGTCTCGGCTCCCGAGAGGATGTGAGCGGGCGTGCCCACCGCGCACCCGTCCGGTTGGGCCCACGCTGACGGTGCGCTCCGCGGGCCCCAGTGGCTGCGCGAGCCGAGTGACCCTGACGCCCTCGTGCCGCTGCTCTGGTCGCGCACCGCGGCCAAGGCCGACGGCGTCCTGAGCGTCGGGGGCGTGCCGCTGCCCGAGCTCGTCCGCGAGCACGGCTCCCCGGCCTACGTGCTCGACGAGGCCGACTTCCGCAGCCGCGCCGCTGCGTTCCGCGACGCGTTCTCCGGCTATGACGTCTACTACGCCGGCAAGGCCTTCCTCTGCACCACCGTCGCCGGGTGGCTCGCCGACGAGGGCCTCTCGCTCGACGTCTGCTCGGGTGGGGAGCTGGCCGTCGCCGAGCGGGCCGGCTTCCCGATGGAGCGGGTCGGCTTCCACGGCAACAACAAGACGCTGGGCGAGCTCGAGCGCGCCGTCGAGCTCGGTGTGGGCCGGATCATCGTCGACTCCTTCCACGAGGTCGAGCGGCTCGCGTCCGTCACCGCGGAGCTCGGCCGCACGACGGGGGTCATGGTGCGGGTCACCGCGGGGGTGGAGGCCCACACCCACGAGTACATCGCCACCGCCCACGAGGACCAGAAGTTCGGCTTCTCGATCGCCAGCGGCGACGCCCTCGAGGCCGTACGACGCGTCCACGAGGCCCCGGGGCTGCGACTGCTGGGGCTGCACTCCCACATCGGCAGCCAGATCTTCGACACGTCCGGCTTCGAGGTGGCGGCCCGCCGGGTGCTCGCGCTGCACGCCCGGATCGGCGCCGAGCTGGGCGTCGAGATGCCCGAGATGGACCTCGGCGGCGGCTTCGGCATCGCCTACACGACCCAGGACGACCCGTCCGACCCCGCGCGGCTGGCCGCCGAGATCACCGCGATCGTCGAGCACGAGTGCCGCGCGCACGGGGTGGCCGTCCCGCGCCTGTCGATCGAGCCCGGCCGGGCGATCGTGGGGCCGTCGATGTGCACCGTCTACGAGGTCGGCACGGTCAAGGAGGTCGCCCTCGACGGCGGCGCCCGGCGCACCTACGTCTCGGTCGACGGTGGGATGAGCGACAACATCCGCACCGCCCTCTACGACGCCGACTACTCCGCGACGCTCGCCTCCCGGGCCTCCGCGGCGCGGCCCGCGCTGTCGCGGGTCGTCGGCAAGCACTGCGAGGCCGGCGACATCGTCGTCAAGGACGAGTTCCTGCCCGCCGACGTGCGCCCCGGCGACCTCGTCGCGGTGCCCGGCACGGGCGCCTACTGCAGATCCATGGCGTCCAACTACAACCATGTGCTGCGTCCTCCGGTGATCGGAGTGCGGGACGGGAAGACTTTCACCGTGCTGCGACGAGAGACTGTGGCCGACCTGTTGGCGACCGATGTGGGTGTTCTCTGATGAGTGAGGGTGACAAGCGGCGGCTCGGCGTCGCGGTCCTGGGCTGCGGTGCGGTCGGGTCGCAGGTGGTGCGGCTGCTGGCCGAGCAGCACGACGACCTGGCCGCGCGCGTCGGCGCGCCGGTGGAGCTGGTGGGGGTGGCCGTACGACGCCTCGACGCGCCCCGCGAGGTCGACGTGCCCGAAGGACTGCTGACCACCGACGCCCACGGCCTGGTGGCGCGTGACGACGTCGACCTCGTCGTGGAGGTGATCGGGGGCATCGAGCCCGCCCGGTCGCTGATCCTCGCCGCGCTCGACAACGGCGCCAGCGTGGTGACGGCCAACAAGGCCCTGCTCGCCGAGGACGGGCCGACACTGTTCGAGGCGGCCGCCGAGGCCGGGCGCGACCTCTACTACGAGGCGTCCGTGGCCGGCGCCATCCCGATCCTGCGGCCGCTGCGCGAGTCGCTCGCCGGCGACCGGGTGACCCGCGTGCTGGGCATCGTCAACGGCACGACCAACTTCATCCTCGACAAGATGGACACCTCCGGCGCGGGATTCTCCGAGGCGCTCGAGGAGGCCCAGGAGCTCGGCTACGCCGAGGCCGACCCGACCGCCGACGTGGAGGGCTTCGACGCCGCGGCCAAGGCCGCGATCCTGGCCAGCCTGGCGTTCCACTCGCGGGTGACGGCGGCCGACGTGCACCGCGAGGGCATCTCGGAGGTGACCGCGGCCGACGTCGCGAGCGCCCGCGACATGGGCGCGGTCGTCAAGCTGCTCGCGATCTGCGAGCTGCGACGGGGGCCCGACGGGCAGGAGCAGGTGGCCGCCCGCGTCCACCCGGCGATGATCCCGCGCTCCCACCCGCTGGCCAGCGTGCGCGAGGCGTTCAACGCGGTCTTCGTCGAGTCGGAGGCCGCGGGGCAGCTGATGTTCTACGGGCCGGGCGCCGGCGGCGCGCCGACCGCGAGCGCGGTGCTCGGCGACCTCGTCACGGTGGCCCGCAACAGGCTCGCCGAGACCCGCGGCGCGGGCGAGTCGGCCTACGCCGACCGGACCGTCCAGCCGATGGGGGAGACCCTCACGCGCTACCACGTGGCGATCGACGTCGACGACCGCGCCGGCGTGCTGGCCGCCGTGGCCAACGCGTTCGCCGACCACGACGTCTCGATCCAGACGGTGCGCCAGGAGGGCCGCGGCGCCGACGCGCAGCTCGTCGTCGTCTCGCACACCGCACCCGACGCCGCCCTCCGGGCGACCGTCGACCAGCTCCGCAGCATGGAGATCGTGCGCGAGGTCACCTCGGTGATGCGCGTCGAGGGAGGAGACGAATGAGCACGCAGGCGAGCACGACCACCCACCAGTGGCGCGGGGTGATCGAGGAGTACCGCGACCTGCTCGACCTTCCCCAGGACATGCCTGCGGTGACCCTCCGCGAGGGCGGCACGCCGCTGGTGCACTCCGAGTGGCTCTCGGGGCTGACCGGTGGCCAGGTGTGGCTCAAGGTGGAGGGCGACAACCCGACCGGCTCCTTCAAGGACCGGGGGATGACCGCCGCGATCTCCCACGCCCGCCACCTCGGGGCCGAGGCGGTCGTGTGCGCCTCGACGGGCAACACCTCGGCGTCGATGGCCGCCTACGCAGCCAAGGCGGGCCTCAAGCCGCTGGTGCTGATCCCCGAGGGCAAGATCGCGGCCGGCAAGCTGGCCCAGGCGGTCGTGCACGGCGCGCAGGTGATCATGGTGCGGGGCAACTTCGACGACTGCCTGGCGATGGCGATCGGGCTGTCGAAGGGCTACGCCGTCGAGCTGGTCAACTCCGTCAACCCGGTGCGCCTGCAGGGGCAGAAGACCGCGTCGTTCGAGATCGTCGACTTCCTCGGCGACGCCCCCGACCTGCACCTGCTGCCGGTCGGCAACGCCGGCAACATCTCCGCCTACTGGCTGGGCTACCAGCAGTACGCCGAGCTCGGCCGCGCGACCCGGAGGCCCCGGATGCTCGGCTTCCAGGCCGAGGGCGCCGCCCCGCTGGTGACCGGCGAGCCGTTCCCCGACCCCGAGACCAGGGCGACCGCGATCCGCGTCGGCAACCCCGCCTCGTGGCACCTCGCCGAGCAGGCGGCCAAGGAGTCCGAGGGCGGCTTCGCCGCGCTCTCGGACGCCCAGATCCTCGCCGCGCAGCTCGAGCTGGCCCGCAACGACGGCGTCTTCGTCGAGCCCGCCTCGGCGGCGGGCGTCGCCGGGCTGCTCGCAGCGCTGGAGTCCGGCCAGGTGTTCACCGGCGCCACCGTGGCGATCACGGTCACCGGGCACGGCCTCAAGGACACCGCGACCGCGTTGGAGTCCTGCGGCGACATCGTCGACACGGTGATCGACGCCGACGTGGACGCCGCCGCCGCAGCCGCCGGCCTGGCCTGATGGGACGGTTCGTCGACGGTCCCGTGCGGGTCTCGGTCCCGGCGACGTCGGCCAACCTGGGCCCCGGCTTCGACTCCCTCGGCCTGGCGCTGTCGCTGCGCGACGAGCTCGAGGCCGAGGTGCTGCCCGAAGGCCTGGTCGTCGAGGTCGACGGGGCCGGTGCCGACGGGGTGCCGCGCGACGAGTCGCACCTGGTGGTCCGCTCCATGCGGGCGGCGTTCGAGCTGATGGGCCAGCAGCCGCCCGGCCTGCGGCTGTCGTGTCACAACGTCGTCCCGCACGCCCGCGGCCTGGGCTCCTCCTCGGCGGCGATCGTCGCCGGCGTCGTGCTCGCGCGCGCGCTCGTGCCGGGCGGGCAGCTGCTGGCCTCCGACGACGCGCTCTTCGACCTCGCCGCCGACCTCGAGGGCCACCCCGACAACGTCGCGCCCGCGTTCTACGGCGGCTTCGTCGTCTCGGGCCGCGAGGACGGGCACTGGTACGCCGTGCGGGTGGGCGTCGACCCGCGGGTCACCGCGGTCGTCTTCGTCCCGCCCACCGGGGTCGAGACGTCGGTCGCCCGCGGGCTGCTGCCCGCGACGGTGCCCCACGCGGACGCCGCCGCCAACGCCGGTCGGGCCGCGCTGCTCGTGGCCGCCCTGGCCGGGCAGCCCGAGCACCTGCTCGCCGCGACCCGCGACTGGCTGCACCAGGACCAGCGCGAGCCGGCGATGCCCGACACGCTGGCGCTGGTGCGCCGCCTGCGCGCCGCCGGCGTGCCGGCCGTGGTGTCGGGAGCGGGGCCGACGGTGCTGGCCTTCGGCACCGCCGACACCTCGGCGCTCACCGCCGCCTGCCCGGACGGCTGGGCCTGCCACGCCCTGTCGATCGAGCCCCACGGCGCGCTCCTGCTAACCTGACCGCGCGCCGCTCGGCGTACCTGCTCGTCCCGGATCCCGTGCCTCCTCGGGGTCCGCGTGGACGGGCGCCCACCATCCGCCTCGCGCACCGCCTTCGCGGCGTCGCGGGCGACGCAACGTGCGAAGGATCCACGTGACCGAGACCCCCGCCACCCCTGCGGAGAACGCCGCCCCCGAGACGGCCGGCACCACCGGGGCGCCCAAGCCCGCCAAGCGATCGGGCGGCCTCAGCTCGATGCTGCTCGCCGACCTCAAGTCGATGGCCGCCGGCCTCGGCATCCCCGGCGCCGGTGCGATGAAGAAGGCCCAGCTCGTCGAGGCCATCCGGACCCACCAGTCGGGAGGCGCGCCCGCCGAGAGGACCCGCACCGAGACCCGGCCCGAGCGGGATGGCGCCGAGCAGGCACCGCAGGCGCAGTCGCGTCCCGAGGCGCGCACGGTCGAGACCGCCGGCGGCGAGGAGTCGGCCGCCCCGACGACCGTGCAGACGACCGTGCGCACCCGCACCCGCAAGCAGCGCCAGGCCGAGCAGCAGGCCGACCGTCAGCAGTCCGAGCAGGCACCGGAGCAGCCGGGCCGGTCGTCCGAGCAGTCGTCCGAGCAGTCGTCCGAGCAGGGGTCCGAGCAGGGGTCCGAGCAGCGCGCGGGCGCCCGGCAGGGCAAGCAGCAGGACCAGAAGCAGGACCAGAAGCAGGACCAGAAGCAGGGCAAGCAGAAGCAGCAGCAGGGCCAGCAGGGCCAGCAGGGCCAGGGCAAGCAGAAGCAGCAGGACCAGCAGGGCCAGGGCAAGCAGGACCGCCAGGACCGCCAGGACCGCCAGGACCGACAGGACCGACAGGACCGGCAGGACCGGCAGGACCGGCAGGACCGGCAGGACCGCCAGGACCAGCAGGACCAGGGCCAGCACCCCGACGACGACGACGACGGCGAGGGCGGCAGCCGCCGCAACCGGCGCCGTCGCGGGCGTGACCGGACGGTCGCGCGCCAGGGCAGCCGCAACGAGCCCGACACCACGATCCTCGAGGACGACGTGCTCGTGCCGGCCGCGGGCATCCTCGACGTCCTCGACAACTGTGCGTTCGTGCGCACCTCGGGCTACCTCCCCGGACCCGAGGACGTCTACCTGTCGCTGTCGATGGTGCGGAAGTACCACCTGCGCCGTGGTGACGCCGTCGTGGGCCAGGTGCGCCAGCCCCGCGAGGGAGAGCGCCGCGAGAAGTTCAACCCGATGGTCCGCATCGACAGCGTCAACGGCACCGAGGCCGACGGCGCCAAGGAGCGGCCGCAGTTCTCCGACGCGGTGCCGGTGCACCCCCACCAGCGGCTGCGCCTGGCCACGGCCGACGACAACCTCACCGGCAAGGTCATCGACATCGCCGCGCCGGTGGGCAAGGGCCAGCGCGGGCTGATCCTGACCCCGCCCCGCACGGGCGCCACGTCGCTGCTGCAGTCGATCGCGCAGTCGGTGACGACCAACAACCCCGAGTGCCACGTGATGGTGGTGCTGGTCGACGCGCGGCCCGAGGAGGTCACCGACTTCCAGCGCGCGGTCAAGGGCGAGGTCGTGGCGTCGACGTTCGACCGGCAGCCCGCCGACCACACCCTGGTGGCCGAGCTGGCGATCGAGCGGGCCAAGCGACTCGTCGAGCTCGGCCACGACGTGGTCGTGCTGCTCGACTCGCTGACCCGCCTCGGCCGCGCCTACAACCTGGCCGCCCCCGCCAACGGCCGGGTGCTGGCCGGCATCGTGGACGCGTCCGCCGTGCACCCCACCAAGGAGTTCTTCGGCGCCGCCCGCACGATCGAGGACGCCGGCTCCCTGACCGTCCTCGCGACGGTGGCGGTGGGCACCGGGTCGGCGACCGACGAGTTCTTCCTCGAGGAGATCGCCGGCAC
This sequence comes from Nocardioides sp. Z35_8, assembly GCF_059621125.1. NCBI lineage: Bacteria > Bacillati > Actinomycetota > Actinomycetes > Propionibacteriales > Nocardioidaceae > Nocardioides > Nocardioides sp. Z35_8. The sequence continues at coordinate 2,243,849 of NZ_JCAQIE010000001.1, forward strand.
CGAGAACTGGGAGCTCGCGCTCAGCGCCGAGCGGGCCGCCAAGGGCATCGTCCCCGCCGTCGACGTGACCGCCTCGGGCACGCGACACGAGGAGCGGCTGCTCGCCCCGGCCGAGGGCGCGGTGGTCGGCGACATCCGCAAGAAGCTGGCCGCGGCCGACTCGCAGCAGGCCGTGGCCAAGGTCGTCAGCGGCCGCTGACGATCGCAGGCGGCGCCGGCCCCGGGCCGGGAATCTCGGGATTGGCGCTGTTGTTCAGACCGGTGGCACACTTGTGCGCCGGTTCCGGTTCACGTCAGTACGCGATCCACGCGGGCGACCCGGAACACTTCGAGAGGACACCCATGAAGAAGGACACCCACCCCGAGTACGTCGAGACCCAGGTGACCTGCACCTGCGGCGCGTCGTTCACGACCCGCAGCACCGCGACCTCCGGCTCCATCCACGCCGACGTCTGCTCGCAGTGCCACCCGTTCTACACCGGCAAGCAGAAGATCCTCGACACCGGCGGCCGCGTCGCCCGCTTCGAGGCCCGCTACGCCAAGAAGGCCCCGGCCGAGAAGAAGTAGCCCACGTCAGGCGCCGGTCGCCCGCTTCGAGCGGGTGGCCGGCGCCTTGCCGTCTGCCGTCTCGCACCCCGGCCAGACCAGCCACACCGTCCCCGCCACGCGTCCGACCCCGAGGAGCCCACCCGATGTTCGAGGCCGTCGAGGGCATGCGCGAGGAGCACGCCGACCTCGAGCGGCGCCTCTCGCTCCCCGAGACCCATGCCGACCAGCGCCTGGCCAAGCAGCTCAACCAGCGCTACGCCGAGCTGACGGCGGTCGTCTCGACCTGGCAGGAGTGGCTGCGGCTCGGCGACGACATCGAGGCCGCGCGCGAGCTCGCCGCCGACGACCCCGCGTTCGCGGCCGAGGCCGACGACCTCGCGGCTCGCCGTGAGGCAGCGGGCGAGCGCCTCCGGCGGTTGCTGGTGCCCCGCGACGCTGCCGACGGCAAGGACGCGCTGCTCGAGATCAAGTCGGGGGAGGGCGGCGAGGAGTCGGCGCTCTTCGCCGGCGACCTGCTGCGGATGTACTCCCGCTACGCCGAGACCCGCGGCTGGAGCGTCGAGATCCTCGACGCGACCGAGTCCGACCTCGGCGGCTACAAGTCCGTCACCGCCGCGGTCAAGGCCCGCGGCGCGGTCGAGCCCGGCCGCGCGCCCTACGCGCTCCTCAAGTTCGAGGGCGGCGTGCACCGCGTCCAGCGCGTGCCGGTCACCGAGTCGCAGGGGCGCGTCCACACCTCGGCCGCCGGCGTGCTCGTGATGCCCGAGGCCGAGCAGGTCGACGTCACGATCGACGACAACGACCTGCGCATCGACGTCTTCCGCTCGAGCGGGCCCGGTGGGCAGAGCGTCAACACCACCGACTCGGCCGTGCGGATCACCCACCTGCCGACCGGGATCGTGGTGAGCTGCCAGAACGAGAAGAGCCAGCTGCAGAACAAGGAGCAGGCCATGCGCATCCTGCGCGCGCGGCTGCTCCAGGCCGCGCAGGACGCCGCCGACGCCGAGGCCAGCCAGGCCCGGCGCTCGCAGGTGCGCACCGTCGATCGCTCCGAGCGGATCCGCACCTACAACTACGCCGAGAACCGGATCAGCGACCACCGCACCGGCTACAAGGCCTACAACCTCGACCAGGTGCTCGACGGCGACCTCCAGCCGGTGCTCGACTCGTGCGTGGAGACCGACATGGCCGCCAGGCTCGCGGCGCTCGAGTCGTGAGGCAGCTGCGCCGCGCCGCGGCCGAGCGCCTGCGCGTGGCGGGGGTGGCCTCGCCCGAGCGCGACGCCGACCTGCTGCTCGCCCACGTCCTGGACGTCCCGCTCGGTCGACTGCCGCTGGTCGACGCCCTGGCTCCCGAGCAGGAGGCGGCGTACGACGCGCTGGTGGCGCGCCGGGCCGCCCGCGAGCCGTTGCAGCACCTGACCGGCACCGCCGCCTTCCGCCACGTCGAGCTGGCCGTCGGCCCCGGGGTCTTCGTGCCGCGACCCGAGACCGAGCTCCTCGCCGGCTGGGCCGTCGAGGAGGCGAGCGCCGTCCCCGGCGTGCCGGTCGTCGTCGACCTGTGCACCGGCTCGGGGGCGATCGCCGCGGCCGTCAAGGACGAGGTGCCGCACGCCGACGTGCACGCCGTCGAGCTGAGCCCGGAGGCCCACGCCTACGCCCGGACCAACCTCGCCGACGTCGACCTGCGCCTCGGCGACGCGTTCGCCGCCTTCGACGACCTGGCCGGCACCGTCGACGTGGTGGTCTGCAACCCGCCCTACATCCCGCTGGAGGCATGGGAGTCGGTGGCCGTCGAGGCCCGCGACCACGACCCGCACCTCGCACTGTTCTCCGGCCAGGACGGCCTCGACGCGATGCGGCTGCTCGAGCGGCGCGCGGCGGTGCTGCTGCGGCCCGGGGGAGTGGTGGGAGCCGAGCACGCCGACGTCCAGGGCGAGTCGGCTCCGGGCGTCTTCGCCGCCACCGGGCGGTGGGTCGAGGTCCGCGACCACACCGACCTCGCGGGTCGGGCGCGCTTCCTCACGGCTCGGCTGGCACGATGAGCGTCGTGGACAGGCGTGCGACCTCGACCGAGGAGGAGCGGGAGGCGGCGGTCAGCGCCGCCGCGGCCGCCGTACGCCGTGGCGAGCTGGTGGTCATCCCCACCGACACCGTCTACGGCATCGCCGCCGACGCGTTCTCCCACGACGCCGTGCGGGCACTGCTCGAGGCCAAGGGGCGCGGCCGTGACATGCCGCCGCCGGTGCTCGTCTCGGCCGCCACCACCCTCGACGCGCTCGCCGAGCGGGTGCCGCCGTGGGCGCGCACGCTGGTCGAGGAGTTCTGGCCCGGCCCGCTGACCCTCGTGTGCCACCAGCAGGGCTCGCTGATGTGGGACCTCGGCGAGACCCGGGGCACCGTCGCGGTGCGGATGCCCGACGACGAGGTGGCGCTCGCCGTCCTCGAGCGCACCGGCCCTCTCGCGGTCAGCTCGGCCAACCTCACCGGCCGTCCCGCGGCCACCGATGCCGACCAGGCCGAGGAGATGCTCGGCGACGCGGTGGCCGTCATCGTCGACGCCGGCCCCTCGCCGGGCGGCGAGGCGTCCACCATCGTCGACGTCACGGTCCCGGACGGACGGGTGCTGCGCCTCGGCGCGCTCTCGCTGGAGCAGCTCAACGCGGCGATCGAGGAGCACGGCGTGGTGCTCCAGGACCAGGGATAGGCGGATGCGGGAGTACCTCCTCGTCTTCCTGGTCGCCCTCTCGGTGACCTACCTGCTGACCGTCATCGCCCGCGAGATCGCCCTGCGCACCGGTGCGGTGGCCGCGGTCCGCGACCGTGACGTGCACGCCGAGCCGATCCCCTACCTCGGCGGCCTGGCCATGCTCGGAGGCCTCTCCGCCGCCTACCTCGTGGCGCGCGAGCTGCCCTTCCTGGGCCAGCGCAGCGAGGGCTTCGTCTTCAAGGACGCCGGCGTGGTGCTCCTCGCCGGGGCGCTGGTCTGCGCCGTCGGCGTCATCGACGACATCTTCGACCTCGACGCCCTGACCAAGCTGGGCGGGCAGGTCCTCGCCGCCGGGCTGCTGGTCGCGATGGGGGTGCGCTTCTACTACTTCCCGGGTGCCGACGGCACGCAGTTCTCACTGGACGACGTGCAGGGCGCGGTGCTGACCCTGGTCGTGGTGATCGGCACGATGAACGCCGTCAACTTCGTCGACGGCCTCGACGGGCTGGCGGCCGGCGTGGTGGGCATCGGCGCGGCCGCGTTCTTCTTCTACTGCTACTTCGCCTCGGCGCAGGCCAACCTCACGCTCGCGACCACGGGGGCGCTGCTGAGCGCCGCGCTGGCGGGGGCGTGCGCCGGGTTCCTGCCCCACAACTTCCACCCCGCGCGCCTGTTCATGGGCGATTCCGGGTCGATGCTGATCGGGCTCGTCCTCTCGGCGAGCGCGCTGACGCTCACCGGCCAGTTCGTCGGCATGCCCGTCACGACCGGCAACAGCCTGTTCGTGACCGTGCTGCCGGTGCTGCTGCCGATCTCCCTGCTGATGGTGCCGATCGTCGACCTGGTGCTGGCGGTCGTACGACGCACGCGGGCGGGCCGCTCGCCGATGAGCGCCGACAAGCAGCACCTGCACCACCGGCTCCTCGAGATCGGCCACTCGCAGCGCCGCGCGGTGCTGATCATGTGGACGTGGGCGTTCACGATCGCCACCGGCGCGGTCGTGGTGAGCCTGTTCGACGCCGCGTGGGTGTGGTGGAGCGTGGGCACGATGCTGGCGCTGGCGGTCGCCCTGACGTTCGTGCTGCCCAAGATGCACCGCCCGCGCAAGACCGGCCTCGGCGACACCGGACTGCCCCACAACGCGACCGTGGAGGGGCGGGCCGACGAGCCCGCGGCGGGTCCCTGAATTCAGCCGTTCGACGACTTTGTGATAGTTTTCACGAGCGTACCCGCACCGCCCGCACCAGACCAGACAGGCCGCCGACATGACGACCGAGACCAGCGAGAGCAGCGCGGCCACCCGCCGCCGCAGCCTCGCGGCGGGCGCGCGAGTCGTCGCCGGTGCCGCGGTCGCGACGGTGCTCGCCGGCGCCGTGCTGGTGGCCCTCGCCGCCGTGGTGCACGGGTCGGAGGCCGCTGCCGCTGCCGCCGTGGGGGCGGGCCTGGTGGTGCTGGTCGTGTCCTTCGGCACGCTGTCGCTGCACGTCGTCGCCAGCGCGATGCCGACGGCGTCCCTGCTGGTCGCCCTGGCGACCTACGCGACGCAGCTCGCGATCGTGCTGCTGGTGTTCGTGGCCATCACCCGGGGCGGGCTGTTCCCCGGCGACCAGGCCCGTGGCTGGCTGGCCGCCTCGATGGTGCTCGCCACCGTCGTGTGGACCGCCGCTCACCTCGTGCTGACCGCGCGGCAGCGCACGCCCTACTTCGACCTCCCCGGGGGTGAGTCGTGAGTGCCACGACTGCTAAAGTCCGCAGCGCCATGGCCGAGTCCGGTGCCTCTTCCTCCCAGCCGTCGCGCATCAGTGCCCCCAGCTACCTGGTGGCGGGGGTGCTCTTCTACGGGGCGGTCGGTTGGCTGCTGGACCAGTGGCTGGACACCCGCTTCCTCGTGGCGGCGGGGGTCCTGCTCGGAGGCGCGCTGGGCACCTACATGATGGTCGTGCAGCTCAACCGCCAGACGGCCGCCGAGCACGAGCACGACGGCGGCACGAGCAACACGCGTCACACCACGAGCAACACGAACAACGAGGAGTCGGAGTGATCATCAGCCAGCCTGTCGCGGCAGAGGGCGGTTCGGGATTCCACGCCCCCGGCCCCGGGAGCTTCGAGCTGCCGCCGATCTTCGGTGACGTCACCAAGCCGATGGTGCTGCTGGTCCTGTCGGCGGTGCTGGTCTTCGGGTTCTTCTACGCCGCCTCGCGCAAGGCCTCGCTCGTGCCGGGCCGCCTGCAGTTCGCCGGCGAGATGATCTACGGCTTCGTGCGCAACAACATGGCTCGCGACAACATCGGCAGCGAGCACTACATGAAGTTCGTGCCCTACCTCTTCACGCTGTTCACCTTCATCCTGGTGAACAACTACTACGGCGTGATCCCCTTCCTGCAGTTCCCCAGCTTCTCCCGCATCGGCTTCATCGTGCCGCTCGCCATGCTGAGCTGGCTGATCTACGTCGGTGCCGGCATCTGGAAGCACGGCCCGCTCGGCTACCTCAAGCACGCCACCATGCCCGGCGGCGTCAAGGGTCCGATCCTGCTCCTGCTCGTGCCCCTGGAGTTCTTCTCCAACATCATCATCCGCCCGGTCACGCTCACGCTGCGTCTGTTCGGCAACATGTTCGCCGGCCACCTGCTGCTGATCCTGTTCGCGACCGGCGGTGCGGCCCTGCTGGCCAGCGGCAACATCCTCTACGGCGCCGTCGGCGTGCTGTCCTTCGGGCTCGGCATCGGCGTCAGCTTCCTGGAGATGCTGGTCATGTTCCTCCAGGCCTACGTCTTCACCCTCCTGAGCTCGATGTACATCGGCGAGGCCCTCGCCGACGAGCACTGATCCGCACCACCCACAAGTTTCGCCAAACAGCGGCGCGAGAGACGCGTCGCCGACGAAAGGAAAAGCCGTGGAAGGCTCCATCAACCTGGTCGGTCTCGGCCTGTCCGCCATCGGTCCCGGCGTAGGCATCGGCCTCATCTTCGCCGCGTTCATCTCCGGTGTCGCCCGCCAGCCCGAGGCCCAGAGCCGTCTGCAGTCGATCGCGATTCTCGGCTTCGTTCTCGCCGAGGCGCTCTTCATCATCACCGTCGCGCTCGCGTTCGTCCTGCCTCTCTGACGACCGTCGCACCCCAGCTCTAGACCGTAGGAGTTCGACTCATGGACCACATCGTCCTGGCGGCGGCGGAGGGCGAGACCCACAGTCCGGTGCTGCCGGTCTGGTCAGAGGTCATCCTCGCCCTCATCGTCTTCGCGATCCTCTATGTCCTCGTGACGAAGTTCGTCGTCCCGATGTTCGAGAAGACGTTCGCGGAGCGCACGGCGGCCATCGAGGGTGGGCTCAGCGCGGCCGAGTCCAAGCAGGCCGAGGCCGACGCCAAGCTCGCCGAGCTCGAGAAGCAGCTCGCCGACGCCCGGCACGAGGCGGCGCGCATCCGTGAGGAGGCGCGCGAGCAGGGCGCCGCGATCATCGCCGAGATGCGGGAGCAGGCCCAGGCCGAGTCCACCCGGATCGTGGAGCACGGCAAGACGCAGATCGAGGCCGAGCGCCAGCAGGCGGTCACCTCGCTGCGGGCCGAGGTCGGCGCCCTGGCGACCGGTCTCGCCGGTCGCATCGTCGGCGAGAGCCTGGACGACGAGGCTCGCCAGAGCCGCGTGGTCGACCGGTTCCTCTCCGAGCTCGAGGCGCGCGGCGGCACCACCGCAGGGAGTGTCAACTGATGTTCCGAGGTGCGTCTGCCGACGCGTACGCCGCCACCGCCGGTGCCCTCACGGGCGCCGGTGACGCGGGGACCGTCGGTCGGGAGCTGTTCGGCGTGGCGGACCTGCTCCGCGCCGAGCCCGCGCTGCGGCGGGTCATGACCGATGCGTCGATCGACGGCGACGCGAAGGCCGGCCTGCTCCGCGAGGTGCTGGCCGGCAAGGTCTCCGAGCTGGCGCTCGCCGTGGTGACCATCGCGGTCGGGCAGCGCTGGACCAACGGCCGCGACCTCGCCGACGCCCTCGAGCGTCTCGGCGTGGTCTCGGTGGTGACGTCGGCCGGCGGCGACGCCGGTCGGCTCGAGGACGAGCTGTTCGCCTTCGGACAGGTCGTGAAGGACAACCCCGGGCTGCGCGACGCGCTGTCCGACCCGGCCCGCAGCCGCGACGACAAGTCGCGCCTGCTGGCCGACCTGCTGGGGGACAAGGTGCTCCCGGCGACGGTGGCGCTGGTGCAGCAGTCGCTGTCCGGCAGCTACCGCACGGTCGGGGTGGCCCTGGCCGACTACCAGAAGGTGGCCGCAGAGGTCCGCGGCCAGGGAGTCGCGACCGTCCGCGTCGCGCGTCCCCTGTCCGACGCCGACCGCCAGCGGCTGGCCGACGCCCTCTCCCGCAACTACGGTCGGGAGATCCACCTCAACGTCGTCGTCGACCCCGAGGTCATCGGCGGCATCCGCGTCGAGACCGGTGACGACGTGATCGACGGGACGGTCTCCAGCCGTCTCGACGAAGCCCGCCGCCGCCTCGCCGGCTGAGCACCCCGGCGCCAGGCACGCCACCCAGCACCACCCAGAACCTTCGAGCAGACCAGACCAGGAACAGGTGAGATGAGATGACGGAGCTTTCCATCCGTCCGGACGAGATCCGGGACGCGCTCCAGCGCTTCGTGTCCGACTACAAGCCCGACACGGCGACCACGGAGGAGGTCGGCACCGTCGCGGAGGCCGGCGACGGCATCGCCCGCGTCAGCGGCCTGCCCTCGGTCATGGCCAACGAGCTGCTCGAGTTCGAGGACGGCACGCTGGGCATCGCCCTCAACCTCGACACCCGCGAGATCGGCGTCGTGGTCCTCGGTGACTTCGACAAGATCGAGGAGGGCCAGCCGGTCCGCCGCACCGGCGAGATCCTCTCCGTCCCGGTCGGCGACGGCTACCTCGGCCGCGTGGTCGACCCGCTCGGCACCCCGATCGACGGTCTCGGCGACGTCGAGACCTCCGGTCGTCGCCCCCTGGAGCTCCAGGCCGCGTCCGTGATGGAGCGCAAGTCGGTGCACGAGCCGCTCGCGACCGGCATCAAGGCCATCGACGCGCTGACCCCGATCGGCCGTGGCCAGCGCCAGCTGATCATCGGTGACCGCGCGACCGGCAAGACCACGATCGCGATCGACACGATCATCAACCAGAAGGCCAACTGGGAGTCGGGCGACCCGGAGAAGCAGGTCCGCTGCATCTACGTCGCCATCGGCCAGAAGGGCTCGACCATCGCCTCCGTGCGTGGCGCGCTCGAGGAGGCCGGCGCCCTGGAGTACACGACCATCGTGGCCTCCCCGGCGTCCGACTCGGCGGGCTTCAAGTACCTCGCCCCCTACACCGGCTCGGCCATCGGCCAGCACTGGATGTACGAGGGCAAGCACGTCCTCATCGTCTTCGACGACCTCACCAAGCAGGCCGAGGCCTACCGCGCCGTGTCGCTGCTGCTGCGCCGCCCGCCGGGCCGCGAGGCCTACCCGGGCGACGTGTTCTACCTGCACAGCCGGCTGCTCGAGCGCTGCGCGAAGCTGTCCGACGAGATGGGCAAGGGCTCGATGACCGGCCTGCCGATCATCGAGACCAAGGCCAACGACGTCTCGGCGTTCATCCCGACCAACGTCATCTCGATCACCGACGGCCAGATCTTCTTGCAGTCCGACCTCTTCGCGGCCAACCAGCGCCCTGCCATCGACGTGGGCGTCTCGGTCTCGCGTGTGGGCGGCTCGGCGATGACCAAGGCGATGAAGGCCGTCACCGGCTCGCTCAAGGTCGACCTGGCGCAGTTCCGCGCGATGGAGGCGTTCGCCATGTTCGCCTCCGACCTCGACGCGGCCTCGCGCCAGCAGCTCGATCGCGGTCAGCGGCTGATGGCCCTGCTCAAGCAGCCGCAGTACTCGCCGTACCCGGTCGAGGAGATGACCGCCTCGCTGTGGCTCGGCACCACCGGCCGCCTCGACCGCGTCCCGACCGACGACGTGCTGCGCTTCGAGCACGAGTTCCTCGACTACCTGCGGCGCAGCCACGAGGGCATCCTCGCCGGCATCCGTGAGACCACGAAGTTCGACGACGACGCCGACGCCGAGCTCGCGAGCGCCTACGACTCCTTCCTCGACCAGTTCGAGACTTCCGACGGCCAGAGCATCAAGGCCGGCAAGGAAGAGCACGTCGCCCTCGCGGACGAGGACGTCGAGCAGGAGCAGATCGTCAAGCAGAAGCGGAGCTGACGCAATGGCCCTCTCCGTACGCGAGTACCGCGCGCGGATCAAGTCGACGGAGTCGATGAAGAAGATCACGCGTGCGATGGAGCTCATCGCTGCCTCGCGGATCATCAAGGCCCAGCAGCGCGCGCAGGCGGCTGCGCCCTACGCCCGCGAGCTGACCCGCGCCGTGTCGGCCGTGGCGACGTTCTCCAACGTCGACCACGCGCTGACCACCGAGCCGGCGGACCCCAAGCGGGCCGCCGTCCTGGTGGTCACCTCCGACCGCGGCCTGGCCGGCGCCTACTCCTCGAGCGTGCTCAAGGAGGCCGAGCGCCTCGTCGAGAAGCTCAAGGGCGAGGGCAAGGACGTCGACCTCTACACCAGCGGTCGCAAGGGTGAGGCCTACTTCAAGTTCCGTCAGCGCGACGTCGTGCGGGCCTGGACGGGCTTCTCCGACCAGCCCACCTACGACGTCGCGGCCGAGATCGGCGCCACGCTGATCGCGGCGTTCCTCGCTGACGAGGACGACGACACCGACGCCCGGCCGGTCGACGAGGTCCACGTGGTCTTCACGCGGTTCCGCTCGATGCTCAGCCAGGAGCCCACGGCCGTACGACTCCTCCCGCTGGAGGTCGTCGAGGGCACCGAGCCGCCCGCCGAGGGCGACCTGCTGCCCCTCTACGAGTTCGAGCCGTCTCCGTCCGACGTGCTCGACTCCCTGCTGCCGCGCTACGTCCAGAGCCGGATCTTCTTCGCCCTGCTGCAGGCGGCCGCCTCCGAGCTGGCCGCCCGCCAGAAGGCGATGAAGTCCGCGACGGACAACGCCGACGAGCTCATCAAGAAGTACACCCGAATCGCCAACCAGGCCCGCCAGGCCGGCATTACCCAGGAAATCAGCGAGATCGTCGGTGGCGTCAACGCCCTTGCCGACGCCAACGCCGGGAGTGAGTGAGAGAAATGACTGCCACTGTTGAAGAGACCACCACGAGCGGCAACGCCGGCTCGGTCGGTCGCATCACGCGCGTCATCGGCCCGGTCGTGGACATCGAGTTCCCGACCGACGCCATGCCGGCGATCTACAACGCCCTGAAGGTCGACCTGACCCTGAGCGGCGAGACCACGACGATCACCCTCGAGGTCGCCCAGCACATCGGTGACGGCATGGTCCGTGCCATCTCGATGAAGCCGACCGACGGCCTCGTCCGAGGCGCCCAGGTGACCGACACGGGTGAGTCCATCACCGTGCCCGTCGGCGACGCGACCCTCGGCAAGGTGTTCAACACCACCGGTGACTGCCTCAACCTGGCGGAGGGCGAGACCCTCGACGTCAAGGAGCGGTGGGGCATCCACCGCAAGGCCCCGGCGTTCGACCAGCTCGAGGCGAAGACCCAGATGTTCGAGACCGGCATCAAGGTCATCGACCTGCTCACCCCCTACGTGCAGGGCGGCAAGATCGGCCTGTTCGGTGGTGCCGGCGTCGGCAAGACCGTGCTCATCCAGGAGATGATCGCCCGCGTCGCCAAGGACCACGGTGGCGTGTCGGTGTTCGCCGGTGTCGGCGAGCGCACCCGTGAGGGCAACGACCTCATCGTCGAGATGGAGGAGGCCGGCGTCATCGGCCAGACCGCCCTGGTCTTCGGCCAGATGGACGAGCCGCCGGGCACCCGCCTGCGGGTCGCCCTGTCGGCGCTGACGATGGCGGAGTACTTCCGCGACGTGCAGCAGCAGGACGTGCTGCTCTTCATCGACAACATCTTCCGCTTCACCCAGGCGGGCTCCGAGGTCTCCACGCTCCTGGGCCGCATGCCGTCGGCGGTGGGCTACCAGCCCAACCTCGCCGACGAGATGGGCCAGCTGCAGGAGCGCATCACCTCGACGCGTGGTCACTCGATCACCTCGATGCAGGCGATCTACGTGCCCGCCGACGACTACACCGACCCTGCGCCCGCCACGACGTTCGCGCACCTCGACGCCACGACGGAGCTCTCGCGAGAGATCGCCTCGCTCGGCATCTACCCGGCCGTCGACCCGCTGACGTCGACCTCGCGGATCCTCGACCCGCAGTACATCGGCGAGGAGCACTACCGCTGCGCGGTGCGGATCAAGCAGATCCTGCAGCGCAACAAGGAGCTCCAGGACATCATCGCCATCCTCGGTGTCGACGAGCTCTCCGAGGAGGACAAGATCATCGTCTCCCGGGCGCGTCGCATCCAGCGGTTCCTGTCGCAGAACACCTACGTGGCCAAGCAGTTCACCGGCATCGAGGGCTCGACCGTCCCGGTGGCCGACACCATCGAGGCGTTCAACAAGATCGCCGACGGCGAGTACGACCACGTGGCCGAGCAGGCCTTCTTCATGTGCGGCGGTCTGGACGACGTCGAGAAGAAGTGGGCCGAGATCCAGAAGAGCCTCTGATGGCCTCCACCGACAAGTCCCTCCAGGTCGAGCTGGTCGCCGCCGACCGGCTCGTCTGGTCGGGCCAGGCCACGATGGTCATCGCCCGCACCACCGAGGGCGACGTCGGCATCCTGCCCAACCACGCCCCGCTGCTGTCCTCGATCATCGAGGGTGTGGTGGACGTGCAGACGGTGGACGGAGAGACCTGGATCGCCGCGGTCGACGCCGGCTTCTTGTCGGTGGCCGACAACCGGGTCTCGATCCTGTCGGAGCGGGCCGAGATGTCGCACGAGATCGACCTGGAGAAGGCACGCCAGGAGCTCGAGCGGGCCCAGGCCTCCGGCGAGAACGACGACGCCGCCAACGAGGCCGTGAGGCGTGCCGAGGCGCGGATCCGCGCCGTGGAGCGGGCCTCCTGACGAGGCCTCCGAGCTGACTCGCTAGGGTGGGCGCACGAACCGACCGGTTCGTGCGCTCACTGCGTTTCGGAGGGTGTGGATGGCGGTCTGGGAATGGGCGCTCGACATCGTCGGGCTCTGCCTTCTCCTCGTCCTGCTCTACGGCATCACCCTCATCGTCCGCCGCCGCCTCCTCGCGCGCCACGGCGGCACCTTCGAGCTCAGCTACCGCGCGCGCACCGATCACCCTGGTCGCGGCTGGCTGCTGGGCATCGGTCGCTACTCGGGCCAGACGCTGGAGTGGTTCCGGATCTTCTCGCTGTCGCCGCGCCCCAAGCGCGTGTGGGCGCGCGACCACCTCGAGTACACCGGCCGCCGCTCGCCGGAGGGGGCCGAGGAGATGTCGCTCTACGCCGGGCACCTGGTGGCGAGCTGCCGCTACGACGGCGAGCCGCTGGAGATCGCGATGAGCGAGGCGTCGCTCACCGGCTTCCAGTCGTGGCTGGAGTCGGGCCCGCCCGGCACGGACTGGAACCGGCGCCAGTAGCGTGCCCGCGCTGAGGGTCGCCCGCAACGCGGTCGGGCTGACGTTCTTCCTCAACGGGCTCGTCTTCGCCAGCTGGGTCTCGCGCATCCCGGAGGTCCGCTCCGGCTTCGACCTCACCAACGGCCAGCTCGGGCTCGTGCTCCTCGCGATCGCGCTCGGCTCCGTGCTCGCCCTGCCCACGACGGGCGCCGCGATCAACGCGCTGGGCACCGTGCGCGTCGTGCGGCTCGGGGCCACGGCGGCGGCGCTCGGCATGGCGGCCGCCGCCCTCGGCCTGGGCCACCTGCTCGCGGTGACCGTCGCGGGGCTGTTCGTCTACGGCCTCGGCATCGGGGTGTGGGACGTGGCGATGAACGTGGAGGGCGCCGAGGTCGAGCGGGGCCTGCGCCGCACGATCATGCCCCGCTTCCACGCCGGGTTCAGCGCGGGCACCGTGGTCGGCGCGCTCGCGGGCGCGCTGCTGATCGAGCTCGGCGTGCCCGCCGCCGTCCACCTCGTCGCGGTGGTCGCGGTGTCCGTCGCGCTGGTGTGGCGCTCCTCGCCGTCGTTCCTGCCCGTGGCCGATCGGCACCAGGAGAGCGCCGCGTCGGCGGCGCGTGCGTGGCTCGAGCCGCGCACGCTCCTCATCGGCGTGATGGTGCTGGCGCTGGCGATGACGGAGGGCACCGCCAACGACTGGCTCGCCGTCGCGCTCGTCGACGGCCACGACGTCTCGCACGCGGTCGGCGTCGCGGGCTTCGCGGTCTTCGTGCTGGCGATGACCGCCGGCCGGTTCGCCGGCACCGGGCTCATCGACCGGTTCGGCCGGGTGGCGGTGCTCTGGGCCACCATGGTCGTCGCCGCCGTGGGGGTGCTGCTGATGGTGCTGGCCGACCACCCGGCACTCGTGGTCACCGGCATCGTGCTGTGGGGGATCGGTGCCTCGCTCGGCTTCCCCGTCGGGATGAGCGCGGCCGCCGACGACCCGGCCCGGGCCGCGGCGCGGGTGAGCGTGGTGTCGACGATCGGCTACGCAGCGTTCCTCGCCGGACCGCCGCTCTTGGGGTTCGTCGGCGACCGGGTCGGCACGCTCGACGCGCTGCTGGTGGTCGCGCTGCTGCTGGTGCCCGCCGCCCTCGTCGTGCCCGCCGCCCGCGAGCAGCGGACGGGGGAGCGGCCGGCCGCCGGCGAGGGGCCCTAGGCCCAGCGCGCGGAGTCGGGGGTCGGCTCCGGGGCGTCCTCCTCGGAGTGCGTCAGCCTGTGGGCGCCCGTCGGGTCAGCGGTCGCCGCCGGGCACCCAGAGCACGTCGCCGTTGGCGCGGTTGGCGTGGCGGGCGAGGATGAACAGCAGGTCTGAGAGCCGGTTGAGGTAGGTGATGGCGAGGATGTTCATGGTCTCCTCGTGCTCGGCCCAGGCCGCCCACGCGGCCCGCTCCGCGCGTCGCGCCACCGTGCGCGCCACGTGCAGGTTGGCCGCGGCGACGGTGCCGCCGTTGAGGATGAACGACCGCAGGGCGGGCAGGTGCTCGTTGTAGTGGTCGCACCACGCCTCGAGGCGGTCGACGTAGTCCTGCTCCACGCGCAGCGGCGGGTACTCCGGGTCGGGCACCACCGGGGTGCAGAAGTCGGCGCCGACGTCGAAGAGGTCGTTCTGCACCCGGGTGAGCACCTCGACGACGTCGTCCTCCAGTCCGCCGTGGGCGAGGGTGACGCCGATGTGGGCGTTGGCCTCGTCGACGCAGGCGTACGCCTCGAGCCGCGGGTCGGTCTTCGAGGTCTCGCTCATGTCGCCGAGCCGGGTGCGGCCGGCGTCACCGGTGCGGGTGTAGATGCGCGTCAGGTTGACCATGGGCGGAGCCTAACGGGCCGGACTCGCCGGAAAAGATGAGGCACGGGGGCAACCTCGCGAGGTACAACTACGTCAGGAGAGGTGACAGCAGTCACAGCAGGCGTCGGGGGACGCCGGTGAGGAGCACCGGATGGACATCGTCTCGGACGGTCACACGCTCGTCCTGCACGGAGCGTTCGACGTGCGCAGCACCGGCGAGGTGCGCCACGCGATCTACGAGCACCTCGACGGGCTCGACGACGACGTGGTCATCGACATGACCGACGTGTCGACCATCGACGCCACGGCCCTCCGTGTCCTGGTGGTCGCCACCCGCCACGCGTGGCTGTCGGGACACAGCCTCACCGTCCGCAACCCCGGGCCCGCCGTGCGCCGGATGGCCCACCTCACCCGCCTCGCCCACGCCATCGAGGTCGAGCGGGTGGCCGCGACCGCCTGACGGTCCGAGGTGAGGCATCAGTCACAGCCCGCGGCGGTGACTGACGGGTAACCGCCGCCCTACTGTGTCGCCATGACGGAATCTGCGGCTCCGGTCCACCAGAAGGACCGCCCCTGGGTGATGCGCACCTACGCCGGCCACTCCACGGCCGAGGCCTCCAACGCGCTCTACCGCACCAACCTGGCCAAGGGCCAGACCGGCCTCAGCGTCGCCTTCGACCTGCCGACGCAGACCGGCTACGACCCCGACAGCCCGCTCAGCCGCGGCGAGGTCGGCAAGGTCGGCGTGCCCGTCCCGCACCTCGGCGAGATGCGCAAGCTCTTCCGCGACATCCCGCTGACGGAGATGAACACCTCGATGACGATCAACGCGACGGCCATGTGGCTGCTCGCGATGTACCAGGTCGTCGCCGAGGAGCAGAACCCCGACCTCGCGCCCGACGAGGTCGCCCACCTGCTCGCCGGCACGACCCAGAACGACATCATCAAGGAGTACCTCTCCCGGGGCACCTACGTCTTCGGGCCCGAGCCGTCGCTGCGGCTGATCGGCGACCTGATCGCCTACACCGTCCACGAGATCCCGAAGTGGAACCCGATCAACATCTGCAGCTACCACCTGCAGGAGGCCGGCGCGACGCCCGTGCAGGAGCTGGCCTACGCCATGTGCACCGCGATCGCCGTGCTCGACCAGGTGAGGGGCTCGGGGCAGGTCTCGGAGGACGACTTCGAGAAGGTCGTCGGCCGGATCTCCTTCTTCGTCAACGCCGGTGTCCGCTTCATCGAGGAGACCTGCAAGATGCGCGCGTTCGTGCGGCTGTGGGACGAGATCACCCGCGAGCGCTACGGCGTGCAGGACCCGAAGATGCGCCGCTTCCGCTACGGCGTCCAGGTCAACTCGCTCGGCCTCACCGAGGCGCAGCCCGAGAACAACGTGCAGCGCATCGTGCTCGAGATGCTCGGCGTCACCCTGTCCAAGGACGCCCGCGCCCGCGCCGTGCAGCTCCCCGCGTGGAACGAGGCCCTCGGCCTCCCGCGTCCGTGGGACCAGCAGTGGTCGCTGCGCTTCCAGCAGGTGCTCGCCTACGAGTCCGACCTGCTGGAGTACGACGACATCTTCGCCGGCAGCCACGTGATCGAGGCCAAGGTGGCCGAGCTGGTCGAGGGCGCCCGGGCCGAGATCGAACGGGTCCAGGCGATGGGTGGCGCCGTCGCCGCCGTCGAGTCGGGCTACATGAAGCAGAACCTCGTCTCGGCGCACGCCGCGCGCCGCGCCCGGATCGAGTCGGGCGAGGAGGTGGTGGTCGGCGTCAACAGGTTCGAGACGACCGAGCCGTCCCCGCTGACCGCCGACCTCGACGCCGCCATCCAGGCCGCCGACCCGGAGGCGGAGCGCTCGGCGCTGGCCAGCCTGGAGGCGTGGCGGGCCGAGCGCGACGAGATCGCGGTGGCCGAGGCGCTGGCCGCGCTGGCCGAGGCGGCGAAGACCGACGCCAACCTGATGCACCCCACGCTCGTCGCCGCCCGCGCTGGCGCGACGACGGGGGAGTGGGCCGGCACCCTGCGCGAGGTCTTCGGCGAGTTCCGCGCGCCCACCGGCGTCAGCGGCGCGGTGGGCGTGGCCGACGCCGGTGCCGAGCTCGGCGCGGTGCGCGAGCGGGTGCGCCGGACGGGTGAGGAGCTGGGCGGCCGGCTGCGGGTGCTCGTCGGCAAGCCGGGGCTCGACGGGCACTCCAACGGTGCCGAGCAGGTCGCCGTACGCGCCCGCGACGCCGGGTTCGAGGTCATCTACCAGGGCATCCGGCTCACGCCGGAGCAGATCGTCGCCGCCGCGGTGGCCGAGGACGTCCACCTCGTCGGGCTGTCGATCCTGTCCGGCTCGCACATGGAGCTGGTGCCCGACGTGCTCGACGGCCTCGCCGCCGCCGGGCTGGGCGACCTGCCCGTGATCGTCGGCGGCATCATCCCCGCCTCGGACGCCCGGGCGCTCGCCGAGCGCGGGGTCGCCGCGGTCTACACCCCCAAGGACTTCGGGCTCACCGAGATCATGGACGGCTTCGTCGACGTCATCCGTCGCGCCCACGGGCTCGAACCAGAGGTAAGGCAACCCTAACCACATGCTAGGGTCCGGGGCGTGGGCAAGGGCAAGCAGGAGGGCAAGCAGGAGGGCAAGAAGGCGCGGGCCACGGCCAAGGCCGCCGCCCGGACGACCCCGCGCAAGCTCCCCAAGACCGAGTGCTGCGTGTCGAAGAAGCGCTGCGAGCGGTGCCCGCTCCGGATGCTGAAGGAGGGCACGCTGCCCGCCGGCTACACGGTCCACAAGCGCAAGCTGGTGCGACTCGACGGCAAGAAGGTCACCAAGAAGAAGCTCGCCAAGGCCGCCTGAGCCTCATCCCACCCCGTTCGTCCCCGACCCAGGAGCCCACGTGCCGGCACCCCGCTTCATCGACCAGCTCAACACCCAGATCGGCAACGAGCTGGCCGCCCACAACCAGTACCTCGCCTGCGCGATCCACTACGACGCGCTGACCATGCCCCGGATGGCGGCCTTCTTCTACGAGCAGGCGCTCGAGGAGCGGGCACACGCGATGATGATGGTGCAGTACCTCCTCGACACCGACGCCGACGTCGTCGTCCCGGCGGTCCCGGCCCCGCGCTCGGACTTCGCCGACGTCGTGGAGCCCGTGCAGCTCGCGCTCGACCAGGAGCGCACGGTGACCGAGCAGATCAACGGCCTGCTGCGCATCGCCCGGGAGGAAGGCGACTTCGCCTCCGAGCAGTTCATGCAGTGGTTCATCAAGGAGCAGGTCGAGGAGGTCGCCACCATGACCGACCTGCTCGCCGTCACCACACGCAACCGCGACGACATCGAGGACATCGAGGAGTACGTCGCGCGCGAGCAGGGCGCCGAGGGCGTCGACCCGACCGCTCCGCGGCAGGCCGGCGCCTGACGCTGGCAGACTGCGGCCATGGCCACCTTCCCGCGACGCGTCATCGTGGTGGGGGCGGGCGTGGTCGGGCTGACCTGCGCCGTGCGCCTGCTCGAGGCCGGGCACCGCGTCGACGTCGTCGCGCGCGACCTGCCGCTCGAGACCACGTCGGCGATCGCGGCCGCGCTCTGGTACCCCTACCGTGCGCTGCCCCAGGACCACGTGACCGCGTGGTCCGCGACGTCGTACGGCGTCCTCGCGGAGCTCGCCGCCGACGACGAGAGCGGCGTGCGGATGCTCACCGGCACCGAGGTGCTCCGCTCACCGCAGCCCGACCCGTGGTGGCGCTCGGCGGTCCCGTCGCTGGACCGCGAGACGGCGCTGCCGCCGGGCTACGACGACGGATGGACCTTCGTCGCGCCGGTCATCGACATGCCGGTCCACCTCCGCTGGCTGGTCGCTCGGATCGAGGAGCTCGGGGGCACGCTGACCCGGATGAACCTCTCGACGCTGCCCGACGACGGCAGTCTCGTCGTCAACGCGACCGGGCTCGGCGCACGGCACTTCGGCGCGGACCCGACGGTGACACCCGTGCGTGGCCAGGTCGTGGTGGTGGAGCAGGTGGGCCTGGACCGCTGGACGCTCGACGGTGGCGGACTGACGTACGTCGTGCCCCGCAGCGCCGAGATCGTGCTCGGCGGCACCGACGTCGAGGGCGAGTGGAGCCGCACGCCGGACCCGGAGGTCGCCCAGCAGGTGCTGCACCGGGCCTGCGCACTGGTGCCCGAGCTGGAGGGCGCCCGCGTGCTGCGGCACAAGGTCGGGCTGCGGCCCGCGCGGCCCGAGGTGCGCCTCGAGCGGGTCGGCGAGGTCATCCACTGCTACGGCCACGGTGGCGCCGGCGTGACCCTGTCGTGGGGCTGCGCCGACGACGTGGTGGGGCTCGCCGGTGACTGACCTGCAGTGCGCCGCCCGGGTGTTCGTGGCCCGGCACGGCGAGGCGTCCTACGAGAGCGAGCTGCTCAGCGACTCCGGCGGCTGGCTGACCCGGCGCGGCCGCGAGCAGTCGCGCGACCTCGCCGCCCGGCTGGGGGGCGAGCGGGTCGCGGCCGTGTGGTCGAGCCCGATGTCGCGGGCCGTGCAGACGGCCGAGATCGCCGCCGTGGGGCTCGGCGTCGACGTGGTGGTGCGGGAGGGCCTGCGCGAGTTCGGCGTCGGGCACGCGGCGGGCACGACCGGTGACCCGGACCCGTTCGCCGAGACGTTCGCCGCCTGGCTCGGCGG
Source organism: Nocardioides sp. Z35_8 (assembly GCF_059621125.1). NCBI lineage: Bacteria > Bacillati > Actinomycetota > Actinomycetes > Propionibacteriales > Nocardioidaceae > Nocardioides > Nocardioides sp. Z35_8. The sequence continues at coordinate 2,263,119 of NZ_JCAQIE010000001.1, forward strand.
CGACCTGTCCGCCCGGATCCCCGGCGCCGAGACGGGTCTGGAGGTGCTGGCCCGCTACGGCGCCGTCCTCGACGAGGTCGCCGACGCGCACCGCGGCGAGGCGGTGCTCGTGGTCAGCCACGGCGGCGCGACGTGCCTGGCGCTGCCGGTGCTGGCCCGCAACCTCGCCCCCGAGCACGCCCTCGACCTGCCGCTGGGCAACTGCGAGCTGGTCGCGCTGGAGGCCGACGCCGACGGCTGGGTCGCCCGGTCGTGGGCGGGGCGCACGCTCGACTGACGGCCGGCCGGCCCGCCGGCCTCGGTCAGCGCGTCACGCCGAGCGCCCACAGCAGCGCCACGATCGCGGCCATCACGAGCAGCGCGACGCCCATCCGCACCGCCATCCCCTTGACCCACAGCGACATCAGGCTCTCGCTGCGCCCGCGGCGATCCAGCGGGACGACGTCGACCACGGCGCGGCGGTCGAGGGGTCCGTAGACGTGCGGATAGGTGTCGTCGCCGACGGGCTCGACGCGTACGTCCGCCGCGGTCAGGCGCGCCGGGTCGATGGTGAGCAGGACCAGGTGCTCGCGGACGTCGCGGTAGTAGCGGTCGAAGACGCCCTGCACCTGGTCACGCCGGCTGGCGTGGATGAACCCCTCCTCCTCGAGGCTGCGCCCGAGGGTCGAGGTCGTGTAGGTCCCGGTGGCCAGGGCCCGTCGCCAGTCGGCCGCCGTGGCGATGTGGAAGATGCGCTCGGGCGGGGTGGCGGTCACCGTGCGAGCGTAGCGAGCCCCACGCCCTCACGACCCCGGGCGAGCGCCGACGCACGATCGTGGAGGATCCGACCTTCCACGAGGTCCGCGCCCGGGCCCGGTGGTCAGAACAGCCGGTGCTCGGCGTCGTCCATCCCGCGCAGGGCGTCGTAGTCGACCAGGGCGCAGGCGATGCCGCGGTCGGTGGCGAGCACCCGCGCCTGGGGCTTGATCTCCTGCGCCGCGTAGATGCCGCGGACCGGCCCCCGGCTGGTGAGCATCGGGTCGCGGTTGAGGAGCTCGAGGTAGCGGGTGAGCTGCTCGACGCCGTCGATCTCGCCGCGGCGCTTGATCTCGACCGCGACCGACAGGCCGTCGGCGTCGCGGCACATCAGGTCGACCGGACCGATGGCGGTCATGTACTCGCGGCGGACCAGGGTCAGCCCGTCGGCGAGGGTGGCGGGGTGCTCGGCGAGCAGCTCCTGGAGGTGCTTCTCGACGCCGTCCTTCTGCAGGCCGGGGTCGATGCCGAGGTCGTGCGAGCTGTCGTGGAGCACCTCGTCGATGAGGATGCGCAGGGTGTCGTCGGACTTGGTGGCGCTCACCAGCCACTCGGCGCGGCCGTCCTCGGAGAGCCCTTCACGCACCGTGCACGGCGGCGACATCCAGTTGAGCGGCTTGTAGGAGCCGCCGTCGGAGTGGATCAGCACGGAGCCGTCCGACTTCAGCATCAGCACCCGGGTGGCCAGCGGCAGGTGGGCGGTGAGCCGTCCGGCGTAGTCCACCTGGCAGCGCGCGACGACGATCCTCACGACGGGGGAATCTACCGTGCGTCCGTGATGCGGAGTGGGGGAGCACCCGGGGTGCCGGGGCACCCGCCTGCGTGACGCTTCCCACAGCCCCGCGGGCCCCGCGCCGTGGGAGCATGCGTCCATGACTGACACGCCCGTTCGCGAGTTCACCACCGTCGGCGTCATCGGCCTCGGCACCATGGGCGCCGGCATCGCCGAGGTGTTCGCCCGCAACGGCTACTCGGTCGTCGGCGTGGAGGTCACCGAGGCCGCCGTCCAGCGCGGACGCGAGCACCTGGAGCACTCCACGGCGCGGGCGGTCAAGCGCGAGAAGATGACGCCCGAGGAGCAGGCCGAGCTGCTGGGCCGCGTCACCTTCACCACCTCGATGGCCGACCTGGCCGACGCCGACTTCGTCGTCGAGGCAGTGGTGGAGTCGCTGGAGCTGAAGAAGTCGATCTTCCGCGCGCTGGACGACGTGGTGCGCCCCGACGCGATCCTGGCCACCAACACCTCGTCGCTGAGCGTCACCGAGATCTCGACGGCCAGCTCCCGGCCGGGACGGGTCGTCGGCGTGCACTTCTTCAACCCCGCGCCGGTGCAGGACCTCGTCGAGATCGTCCGCACCGTGGTCACCGAGCCCGACGTCCTGGCGAGCGTGCAGGGACTGCTGCGCAGCGTCGGCAAGAACCCCGTCGTGTGCGGCGACAAGGCGGGCTTCATCGCCAACACCCTGCTGTTCGGCTACCTCAACCACGCCGTGTCGATGTACGAGGGCAAGTACGCCTCGCGCGAGGACATCGACGCGGCGATGCGCTTCGGCTGCGGCTACCCGATGGGCCCTCTGGCGCTGCTCGACCTGATCGGCCTCGACACGGCCTACGAGATCCTCGACACGATGTACAAGCAGGGCCGCGACCGCCTGCACGCCCCCGCGCCGATCCTCAAGCAGTACGTCACCGCCGGCCTGCTGGGCCGCAAGTCGGGACGTGGCTTCTACACCTACGAGGCGCCCGACAGCCCGGTGGTCGTCGCGGACGCCCAGACCCCGAGCTCGGAGGACAAGCCCCAGCTGCGCCACGACGTCGAGCTCGTCGGCGTCGTCGGCACGGGCACCATGGCGTCGGGGATCGTGGAGGTCTTCGCGAAGGCCGGCTACGACGTGGTCTTCACCGGCCGCGGGCAGGACAAGGTCGACGGCGTCGTCGCGGGCATCACCAAGAGCTTCGACAAGCAGATCCAGCGCGGCCGGGCCACCGAGGAGCAGAAGGCCGACGCCCTGGCCCGGGTGCGCGGCACCACCTCGCTCGACGACCTCAAGGACGTGGACCTCGTGGTCGAGGCCATCGCCGAGGACCTCGCGGTCAAGACCACCCTGTTCGAGAACCTCGACGAGATCTGCAAGCCGGGCGCGATCTTGGCGACGACCACCTCGTCGCTCCCGATCATCTCCATCGCCAGGGCGACCTCGCGCCCGCAGGACGTCATCGGCATGCACTTCTTCAACCCGGCCGCGGTCATGAAGCTGGTCGAGGTGGTCTCCACCGTGGCCACCGACGAGGCCGTCACCGAGACCGTGCTCGCGATCGCCGAGAAGGTCGGCAAGGTGCCGGTGAGGTGCGGGGACCGCTCGGGCTTCATCGTCAACGCGCTGCTCTTCCCCTACCTCAACGACGCCGTCAAGATGCTGGAGGCGCACTACGCCACGGCCGACGACATCGACACCGCGATGAAGCAGGGCTGTGCGCTGCCGATGGGGCCGTTCGAGCTGCTCGACGTGGTGGGCAACGACGTGTCGCTGGCCATCCAGCGCGAGCTCTACCTGGAGTTCCGCGAGCCGGGTTTCGCCCCGGCACCGCTGCTCGAGCACCTGGTCACCGCCGGCTACCTCGGGCGCAAGGCCGGTCGCGGCTTCCGCGACTACAGCAGCCGCTGAGCCGGCCGGCACCTCAGTCGAGGCAGAACTCGTTGCCCTCGGGGTCGGTCATCACCAGGTGACCCGCGTCCATCGGGGGTGACGGCTCGTGACGCTCCACCCGCGTCGCGCCGAGGGCCACGAGACGCTCGGACTCGGTCTCCAGCGCGGACATCCGCTCCTCGCCCTCGAGGCCGGGGGCGGCGCGCAGGTCGAGGTGCACGCGGTTCTTCGCCGCCTTGCCCTCGGGCACGCGCTGGAAGAACAGCCGCGGCCCCACGCCGTCGGGGTCCTGCGCCGCGGACGCGGAGTTCCACTCCGACTCGGGCACGCCGACCTCGCGGAGGAAGTCGTGCCACGCCTCGAAGACGTCCTGGCCCGGCGCGAGCTCGCGCCCGGGTGGTGGCGGGTTGACGTAGCCCATGGCGGCTGCCCAGAAGCGGGAGAGCGTCTCGGGGTCGTGGGCGTCGAAGGTCACCTGGATGGTCCGGCTCATCCCGTCATCCTGCACCCGCCCACCGACAGTCAGCGGTTGTCGACCACCAGGGCCGCGAGCCGCGCCCGCGTGTTGATGTCGAGCTTGCGGTAGATGTGGGTCAGGTGCGCGTCGACGGTCCGCGGTGAGACGTAGAGCTCCTGGGCGATCTGGCGGCTCGTCAGGCCGTGGGCGACCCGGTCGGCGACCTGCCGCTCAGCGGGGGTCAGGACGTCGAGCACCGAGGGGCGCAGGGACGGCGCGCCGACGAAGATCTCCGTCACGAGCGCGACGGCGTGCGCGGACAGGTCGTCGCCGTCGAGCCACTCCGCGGGCGGCCTGCTCGCGGGCACCACGTCATAGTCGGCGGAGTAGCCCCAGCGCACCGCCATCCGCGGGCTGCGCAGCGCCAACGCCGCCGCCGCGAGCGAGCGCGCCTCGGGCAGCTCGCGTGCCCGGGCCACGCCCGCGAGGCCGTCGAGCACGTCGGCGGCGCGGAGGGGCAGGCGCATCGTGGCGCACTGCTCCAGCGCGGTGAGGTAGGTGGTGGTGGCCTGGTCGAGGTCGTCGAGCTGGACCAGCGCCCGCCCGAGCAGCAGCCGGGCGTCGACGCCGTCGCGTCCGAGCCGCGCCGAGTCGGCCAGCGCGACGACGTCGGCGGCGAGTCCGGCGGCCTGGCGCGCGTCGCCCCGGGCCAGCAGCTCGCGGCCGTCCTGGGCCAGCACCGGCAGCCGCACCGCCCAGGGCAGCGTCTCGCGCACGACGTCGCTGGGCACCCAGGTCGGATCGAGACCGCGCAGCAGTGTCTCGGCCAGCAGCCCGACCCGGTCCTCGGCCAGCTCGCGGGCCTCGACGACGACCGCGCGGGTGCCGGCGACGGCCTCGGCGATGCGGCCCTGCTCGAGCGCGATGCGGGCCAGGATGGTGCGCGCGGACAGGTCGATCCAGCGCTCGTCGCGGGTCGTACGAGACGGCATCGCGTCCGCCACGGCCCGCGTGGCCTCGGCGAAGCGGCCCTGCGAGGCGTAGAGGTCGGCCAGCGTGCGCGTGGCCTGCCGGCCGATCGACCCGTCGGGGTCGAGCTCGATGGCGCGCCTGGCCTCGGACTCCGCGCTCGCCAGGTCGCCGGCGTCGAGGTGCATCTCGGCGCGGATCGAGGCCGTCTTGGCGAGCTGCTCCTCGGGACGGGGGGCCGACGAGGCGTGCTGGTCGGCGCGCTCGAGCAGCCACAGCCCTTCGTAGGTGCCGCGCATCTCGGAGGCGGCGATGCCCGCGCGACGCGCCACCTGCGCGCCGATGGCGGGCGGGCCGTCGCCGCTCGCGAGGGCCCCCTCGAGGATCTCGACGGCCTCCCGGGCGCGCATCGAGGTGTAGAGGGAGGAGAAGATGCGGTTGGCCACGGAGTAGCCCTCGGCCCGGGTGGCCGGGTCGGCGCACGCGGCGAGGACCGCCTGGCGCATCGCGGGCAGGTCGCCGAGCCACTCGGCGTCGGCCGCGCCGTAGTTGTCGTGGGCGGGCGCGTGCGCCTGGGCCCAGGCGAGGAGGCCGGTTCGGACCGCCGCCTCGTCGTCGGGCCCGGCGAGGACGCGGGCCCGACCGCGGATGGGCGAGAGCATGTCGAAGCGACCCTGGGCGTCGACCTCGAGGAGGCTGCGGCGCACCAGGTTGCCGGCGAGCTCGGCGGCCTCGGGCACCGGCACGTCGAGCACCTGCGCGAGCACCCCGAGCCCGACGCCGAAGTCGAGCAGGCCGATGCGGCGCAGCGCGGTGGCGCTGGCGGGGTCGAGGAGGTCGTGGGCGGAGTCGACGGCCTGGTCCAGGCTCACGGTGGCCATCGCGTTGCTGAGCCCGACGAGCGCCGACTGCACGGCGACCTGCTCGATCAGCAGCGGCAGGCCACCCGTGGCGCGCAGCAGGCGGCGTACCTCGGGCGCCTGCACGTCGAGGTCGACCCGCTGGCCCCCGGCCGCGCGGATGCGCTGGAGGAACAGCTCCACCGCGGGTCCCTCGAGCGGCCCGCGGACAGAGGGGACGGGCAGCGGTCCGACCCGGACGACCGACTCGGCGGGCTGGCCGGCCGTCGTCAGCGCCGTGACGACCACGCGCGCGTCGGTGGTGCCCTCCAGCACCGACTGCAGCACCGGGCCGGCGCCGGTGGTGTCGAGGTCGAGCCCGTCGAGCACGAGCAGGCAGTCGCGGCCGTCGACCGCGCGCCCCAGCGCGCCGACCAGCGAGTCGCCCGGGGCGGTCTCCGCGCCCAGGCTCTCGAGCGCCGCCACGAGCACCTCGTCGAGGGTGCGGAGGGTGCGCGCGTCGACCCAGGACACGGGCACGCCGGCGGCCGCGTGGCGCACCAGCAGGGTCTTGCCGCTGCCGGGCGGGCCCACGACCGTCACCCACCGCGCCTCCCCGAGGGCCTCCTCCAGTGCTCGCTGGACGTCGTCGCGACCGAGACAGGGGGACAGCACGGGTACGAATCTATCGCCCCCGGGGACCGCAGTTAGGTAGGACTACGGATGCCGGGCCGGCCTCCGTCGCGGGAGGGTTGGCGTACGCCGAGGGGACGGGGCCGCGCGAGGGGATGGCCCCGCCGCCCACCGGCCGCTTGTCAGGGCAGGTCGCACATCGTCGGGGGTCGATGGGCGGCCTGCCCTCGCAGGTCTCGCCCCGCCTTCGCGGGCCGCCGCGAACGGGCGCCGGATCCGGTGCGGGCACGTTGTCGCGACTGCGTAGGCTTGAGCCATGGAACTCGTGCTCGTGCTGATCGTCCTCGGCGGGCTCACCGCGGTCGCGGTCGCCGCGGGGCGGACGGGCAAGAAGCGTGAGCTGGCGCGCGCCGAGGCGGAGGTCGCCCCCGTGAGGAGGCTCGCCGAGGAGGACGTCACCGCCCTCGGCGTGGAGCTGCAGGACCTCGACATCGACCTCGCCGGCGAGCCGCTCGACGCCGGTGCCAACGCCGACTACCAGCGCGCCCTCGACTCCTACGAGTCGGCCAAGACGGCTGCCGCGGGACTCACCCGCGCCGAGGACGTCAAGCACGTCACCGAGATCCTCGAGGACGGGCGCTACGCGATGGCGTGCGTGCGAGCGCGGGTCGCGGGCGAGCCGCTGCCCCAGCGCCGCCCTCCGTGCTTCTTCGACCCCCGGCACGGCCTGTCGGTCGCCGACGTTCCGTGGACCCCGCCCGGCGGCGCCCCGCGCGACGTGCCGGCCTGCGCGCTCGACATCGAGCGGGTGCGGGCCGGGGCCGAGCCCGACATCCGCAAGGTGATGGTCGGCTCGCGCCGCGTGCCCTACTGGCAGGGCGGGCGCGCCTACCAGCCCTACGCCCAGGGCTACTTCGGTGCCTTCTCGCCGATGGACTGGATGTTCATGGGCATGCTGTTCGGGGGCGGCTTCGACGGCCTCGGTGAGGGGATCGGGGCGATCGGTGAGGGGATCGGCGACCTGTTCGGCGGCATCGGCGACGGCATCGGCGACCTCTTCGACGGCTTCGACTTCTGAGTCCGGTCACCACCCGCACCGACCGGCGAAGGGTCGGTGGCGGGCGGTCGGGCGGGGTGCGTCAGGATGGCCGCGTGAGCCTGCACCGCACCGAGCTCGGTGAGTCCGGACCCCGCGTCGTGTTCTGCCACGGACTCTTCGGCCAGGGCAAGAACTGGACGCAGGTCGCGAAGGCGCTCAGCGCCGACCACCGCGTCCTGCTGCTCGACATGCCCAACCACGGGCGGTCGTCGTGGACCGAGCGCTTCGACTTCCTCGAGCTGGCCGACCTCGTCGCCGCCGAGCTCGGCGACGAGCCGGTCGCCCTGGTCGGGCACTCGATGGGCGGCAAGATCGCGATGTGCGTCGCGCTGCGGCACCCCGAGCTCGTCGACCGGCTGGCGGTCGTCGACATCGCCCCGGTGGCGTACGAGAGCGGGCGGGAGTTCGTCGGCTACATCGAGACGATGCGCGCCCTCGACCTCGGCTCGCTCGAGCGCCGCGACCAGGCCGAGGCCGCCCTCGCGGAGGCGGTGCCCAGCCCGACGGTGCGCGGGTTCCTGCTGCAGAACCTGCGCCGCACCGACGACGGCTGGCACTGGCAGGTCAACCTCGAGCTGCTGGGCGAGCACATGGACCAGCTCGTCGGCTGGCCCGACGAGGAGCTCGGCAACGCGACGTACGACGGGCCGGTGCTGTGGGTCGGCGGCGCGCGCTCGGACTACATCTCCGACGAGCACGCCGCCGAGATGGACCGCCGGTTCCCGCGCAACCGCCGGGTCCTGGTCAAGGGCGCCGGGCACTGGGTGCACTCCGAGCAGCCGGAGGTCTTCCTCGAGGTGCTGCGGCGCTTCCTCGCCTGACCTCGGCGTGGATCAGCTGCGCCGGCGCGCCCGGTAGGCGGCGACGGCCTCGCGGTTGCCGCAGGTCGTCGAGCAGAAGCGGCGGGAGCGGTTGCGCGAGAGGTCGAGCACGACGTCCTCGCAGTCGTCGGCCGCGCACGTGGCCAGGCGCGACATCTCGTCGGCGCGGATCACGTCGACCATCGCCATCGCCGTCTCGACGACCACCCGCTCGTCGAGGGGACGGTCGGGGTCGACGGCGTGCAGGTGCCAGTCCCAGTCGCCGTGCCGCTGGAGCTGGGGCAGCGCACGGGACCGGGCGAGCATGTCGTTGACGATCTCTGCGGCCCGGTCGCGCTCGGCGAGCAGCAGGGAGCGGAGGTCGGGACGCAGCCGGCGCACCGCCTCCAGCTCGGCGGTCGTCGCGTCGTGGCGGCCCGTGTAGGTCCACCGGGCGAGGAAGGCGGACAGGTCGTCGATCGAGCCGAGGGGATCTCCGGGCTCGTCGGTGGAGTTGGCGAGGGCGACGGCCGCTTGGAGCGCGGCGTCCGTGTCATCGGTGAAATGCACGTTGACACATTACAGTCACCGCGCCTAGCGTCATGGGTGTGACAGCTTTGACCCATGACGCGCGATCGTCCCGGACCGCAGCGGGCCTGCTCCTCGCGCTCGCGTCGGCGCTCACCTTCGGCCTCTCCGGCGCGCTCGCCCGCGGGCTGCTCGACACCGGCTGGAGCGCGGGCGCCGCGGTGACGCTGCGCACCGCGATCGCCGCGCTCGTCCTGCTGGTGCCCGGCCTGCTGGCCCTGCGCGGGCGCCTCCACGTGCTCCGGGCCAATGCCGGGCTCGTCACCGTCTACGGCATCACGGCGGTCGCCGGCGCCCAGCTGTGCTACTTCTACGCCGTCACCTACATGCAGGTGAGCGTGGCGCTGCTGCTGGAGTACACCGCGCCGGTCGCGGTGGTCGTCTGGCTCTGGGTGCGCCACGGCCACCGGCCCTCGGGGCTCACGGTGATCGGCGCGGCGATCGCCGCTGTCGGACTGGTGCTCGTGCTGGACGTCGTCTCGGGCGCCGAGCTGAGCACGGCCGGGGTGCTGTGGGCGCTCGGCGCCATGGTCGGGGCGGCGAGCTACTTCGTCATCTCCGCCGACGAGGGCAACGGGCTGCCCGGCATCAGCCTCGCCGCGGGCGGGCTGTTCGTCGCGACCGCGGTCCTCGGCGCGGCCGGGGCCATCGGCGTCCTGCCGTTCCGCACCTCGACGGCCGACGCGGCCTACGCCGGCGTCGCGGTGCCCTGGTGGGTCACGGTCCTGGCGCTCGGGCTGGTCACGGCCGCGTTCGCCTACGTCACCGGCATCGAGGCCGGGCGCCGGCTCGGGAGCCGGCTGGCGTCGTTCGTCGCGCTCGGGGAGGTGCTGGCCGCGGTGGTGTGGGCCTGGCTCCTGCTCGACGAGCTGCCGCGACCGATCCAGCTCGCCGGCGGGCTGCTGGTGCTGGCCGGTGTGGTCGTGGTCAAGCTGGGGGAGGAGCGGGCGCCGCTCCTGGCGGAGCCGCTCCCCGCGGCGGACCCTGACCCCGTCAGCGGGCGTCCTGCCGGGTGAGGAAGACCTCGCGGTGCAGCAGGAGCAGCGCCGCGGCGACCGGGACGGCCAGCAGCGCGCCCACCACGCCCATCAGCGACCCGCCCACGAGGGCCGCGACCACGGTGACCGAGCCCGGCAGGTCGACCGACCTCTTCATGATGCGCGGGTAGATCACGTAGGACTCGAACTGCTGGTAGGCCAGGTAGTAGACCAGTGCCACCAGGGCGACCGTGGGGGAGACCGTCAGGCCGAGCAGCGTCATGATCGCGCCGGACACGAAGGCGCCCACGATCGGGATGAGCGAGAAGAGGCCCACGACGAAGGCCAGCGCGAAGGCGTAGTCACCCAGCCCGATGAGGGTCGAGAACACCAGCGTGCTGATGCCCGCGCACAACGCGACGAAGAAGGCGCCCGCGACGTAGGCGCCCGTCGAGCGGATGATGCCGTCGCCCAGCTCGCTGACGCGCCGACGCCGCGACGCCGGCGCCAGGGAGTAGGCCGCGTGCTTGATGCTCGGCAGCGAGGCCAGGAAGTAGATCATCAGCACGAGGACGATGAGGCTGTTGGTGACCACCGAGAGCACCCGCAGGCCGACGCCGAGCGCGCCGCCGAAGACGCGCTGGCCGAAGTCGCCGTTCTGGATGTAGTCGCGCACCTTGGCGATCACGTCGTACTTGTCGTCGAGCCTCTGCACCTGGGCGTTGGACTGCAGGTCGTCGAGCCAGCCGGGGGCGCTCCGGGTGATCGCGGCGATCTGCTCGCTGATCACCGGCGCGACGGCCACGACGAAGAGGGCGAGCACGCCGAGCACGACGACGAGGACCAGGAGCACCGACAGCCCGCGCCGCACGCCGCGCCGCATGAAGAACTCGACCGTGGGATTGAGGCCGATGGCCAGGAACATCGACATCACCAGCAGCACGAGGATCGAGGAGATGCTCAACAGCTGCTGGCTGAGGAAGATCGCGACGACCGCGCCGAGCGCGCCGAAGAACCCGATGTTGAAGGGGGAGTGCCGCAACAGCATCGGTGAGGGGACCGGCTCGGCCGGGACGTAGGGCACGTCGAGGGCCTCGTCGACCACGAGATCGGTGGCGTCGTCGATCCGCTCCGCGATGTCGACGGCCGAGCGCGCGGAGTCGTGGGCCGCCCCCTCTGCCGCGTCGGCGGCCGCCTCGGCGCGGTCGGCGTCATCGGCGACCTGCTCGGCGACCCGTGCGGCGACCCCGTCGAGCGAGCGCGGCGTCTCGGCGGTCCGGGTGTCCACGGAGATGCGGCCCGAGTGGTCGGGCGAGTTCCCGGACCCGGAGGCGACCAGCGCCCGGAGCCGGTCGCGCCAGCTCAGGACTCGTCCTCGGCGAAGCCCGCGACCACGTCGCGCAGGGCGCCGAGCTGGGCGGTGATCGCGTCGCGGCGCTTGGCCGCGCGATCGACCTCCGCCTGGATGTTGGCCAGCTCCCGCTCCGCCTGGGCGATGCGGGTGGCGCCGATGGAGTCGGCCTGGGTGCGGGCCGAGGCGACGATCTGCTCGGCCTCGCGCCGGGCGCGGGAGAGCAGGCCCTCGGACTCCGACTGGGCCTGCTGGCGGTGGGCCGTGGCCTGGGCCGTCGCCTCGCGCGCCCGCTGCTCGGCGGCGTTGGCGCGTGCCTCGGCCTCGGCGACCAGGCGCTGGGTCTCGGCGGTGGCGTTGCTGTGGTGCTCGGCGGCCTCGCGGGCGAGGCGCTCCTTCTCCACCGCCAAAGTGCGCCGCGCCTCCTGGACCTCGCGGTCGGCGGCGGCGCGGGCCTGCTCGGCCTCGCGGGTCGCCGTCACGCGCACCTCGTTGGTCTCCTGCTGTGCGGCGAGGCGGAGCTGGTCGGCCTCGCGCCGGGCGGCCGCGAGCAGGTCGTCGGCCTCGGCCTTGGCGAGGGCGCGCTCGGTCTCGGCGTCGGTGGTCAGGCGCGAGCGCATCTCGTCGAGCTCCTTGAGCTGGACCATCCGCATGTCGTCGGCCTCGCGGGCCGCGTCGGCCCGGATGCTGTGGGCGTCGCGCTCGGCCTGCGCGCGGATCTCGTCGGCCTCGCGGCGGGCGGCGGCGCGCACGTCGGCGGCCTCGTCCTCGGCCATCTTGAGCATGGAGGTCGCCCGGCCGCCCAGTCCGGCGTAGGTCGGGTTGGCGTTCTCCGCGACCTCGACCCGCAGCCGCTCGAGCTCGGCCTCGAGCTCGATGACCTGCTGCTCGCTGCTGGCCAGGCTGGTGGCCAGGCCCGACTTCTCGCTCAGGAGCTGGCCGAGGCGCTGGTCGACGGCCGCCTTGTCGTAGCCACCGCGCCGCACCACCGGCAGCGGACCGGCTGCCGGTGCGGGCACCGGGGGGAGCTGCGCGGGCGGGGGGACCACGGGCGCGCGCCGGGTGGTCTCGCCCCGCGGCACCGGGGCCGCTGCGCGGACCGGCTGGGTGGCCTGCGGGGTGGCCGGCGGGGTGGCCGGCGGGGGAGCGGGGGTCGTCGCCCCACCGGCGGGGGCGCGGCGTGGCTCGTCGTCCGGCGTCTCCTCCGGGGTCACCGGGAGGACCTGGGTCTCCTCGGCGGCGGAGTCCGGGGTCGTCCGACTCTCGGTGCCGGCGCCGGCGGGGCCGGAAGGGGTGGCCTTGCCGTCGGCGGGCTCCGGCTCGTCGAAGATGGACAGGCCCTGGTCGGAAGCCATGCTGCGGCACCCACTCTCACGTCGTACGGACTGCGTCCCGGCCAGTCTCTCCGATGGGTCCTCAAGTTCACACCCCGGCTCGCGGGCGACCGGGATCTGGTCGGCGAACCGGGGTGTGACGACCCTCGCAGGCCGGGTGCGGGCGGGGGGCGTTCAGACGCCGCGGAAGCGGTTGATCGCGGTCTCGTGCTGGGCGCGCATCTCGCGGTCGAGGACGCCGAGGCCCTCCTCGGGGGCCAGGCAGAGCACGCCGACCTTGCCCTGGTGGGCGTTCTGGTGGACGTCGAGGGCCGCCTGCCCGACCTCCTGGAGGGTGTAGGTCTTCGACAGGGTCGGGTGGATCTTGCCCTTGGCGATGAGGCGGTTGGCCTCCCACGACTCGCGGTAGTTGGCGAAGTGGCTGGAGATGATGCGCTTGAGGTTCATCCACAGGTAGCGGTTGTCGTACTCGTGCATGTAGCCCGAGGTGGACGCGCAGGTGGTGATGGTGCCGCCCTTGCGGGTGACGAAGACCGAGGCGCCGAAGGTCTCCCGGCCGGGGTGCTCGAAGACGATGTCGATGTCCTCGCCGCCGGTGAGCTCGCGGATGCGGGCGCCGAAGCGCTTCCACTCCCGCGGGTCCTGCTGGGTGCCCTCGTCGTTCCAGAACCTGTAGTCCTCCTCGGAGCGGTTGATGATCAGCTCTGCGCCCATGCTGCGGGCGATGGAAGCCTTCTCCTCGTTGGAGACCACGCACACCGGTGTCGCCCCGCCGTTGAGGGCGTACTGCGTCGCGAACCCGCCGAGGCCGCCGGAGGCGCCCCAGATCAGGACGTTGTCGCCCTGCTTCATGTCGCCGCCGTTCTTGCTGACGAGCTGGCGGTAGGCGGTGCAGTTGACCAGGCCGGGGGAGGCGGCCTCCTCCCAGGTCAGGTGCTCCGGCTTGGGCATGAGCTGGTTGGCCTTGACCATCGCCACGTCGGCCAGGCCGCCGAAGTTGGTCTCGAAGCCCCAGATCCGCTGCTCGGTGTCGAGCATGGTGTCGTTGTGGCCGTCGGGACCCTCGAGCTCGACGGAGAGGCAGTGGGCCACCACCCGGTCCCCGGGCTTCCACTTGGTGACGCCGGGGCCGGTCTTGAGCACGACGCCGGACAGGTCGGAGCCCACCACGTGGTAGGGCAGGTCGTGGCGCTTGGTCAGCTCGCTGTTGCGGCCGTAGCGCTCGAGGAACCCGAAGGTGGACACCGGCTCGAAGATGGAGGTCCACACGGTGTTGTAGTTGATGGCGCTCGCCATCACGGCCACGAAGGCCTCGCCGGGTCCGAGCTCGGGCAGCGGCACGTCCTCGACGTGGAGCGACGCGCGCGGGTCCTTGTCCTTCGACGCCACCCCCTCGAACATGTCGACCTCGTCCTTCTTGACGAAGGCGGCGCGGTAGGACTCCGGGAGGTCGAGGCTGGCGAAGTCCTCCGCCGTGGCGCTGCCGGACTGGATGGCGTCGAGGATGTGGTGCACGGGTGTCTCCTGGTGCGGCATCGGGGGGACGAGTGCCGGGGACGATACCGGCGAGTAACCACTGGTGGTGGGTGGTGTGACGTACGTCGCGGTGGGGCCCGGGGCGAGCCCGCGGGTGCTGGTGGGCGGGGGCGTCAGTGCGCGGACGCGGCGGGCTCGACGAGCTCGACCAGCACGCCGCCCGCGTCCTTGGGGTGGATGAAGTTGACCCGGCTGTCGGAGGTGCCGCGGCGCGGGGCGTCGTAGAGCAGGCGCAGCCCACGCTCGCGCAGGACGCCCGCCACGTGCTCGACGTCGTCGACGCGGAAGGCGAGCTGTTGGATGCCCGGGCCGTTGCGGTCGAGGAACTTCGCGATCGTGGACTCGGGGGTCAGCGGGGCGAGCAGCTGGATGCACGAGCCGGAGTCGCCGACCCCGACCATCGCCTCGCGCACGCCCTGCTCCTCGTTGACCTCCTCGTGGAGGACCTCCATGCCGTAGGTGTCGCGGTAGAAGGCCATCGCCTCGTCGAGGTCGGGGACGGCGATGCCCACGTGGTCGATGGCGGTGAACAGGTGCTGGACGTCACCGAGGGGGTGTCCGGGCAGGTCGGGGCTCATGCGCACATGGTGGCCGACGCGGCGCCCGGGGGCGAGGGGGTGTGAGCGTCACCACGCGGACTGAGCGGGGGTCCCGGAACGAGAGCGCCGACCCGGGGTGTGACGCGTGCCTCACGGGACGCCGGCACCACACCCTCCCGGCGCCGTCACCGAGGTGGGTAGGGTCCGAAGGAGCAGCACCTCGATCCTTTCGACTGGAGGCACCTCAATGTCCGGATCCGTCATCGTCGCCGGGGCCCGCACCCCGATCGGCCGCCTGCTCGGCGGGCTGAAGGACCTCACCGCCGCCGACCTCGGCGGCGTCGCGATCAAGGGCGCCCTCGAGAAGGCCGGGGTCACGGGCGACCAGGTCGACTACGTGATCATGGGCCAGGTCATCCAGGCCGGCGCCGGCCAGAACCCGGCCCGCCTGGCCGCGGTGAAGGGCGGGGTCCCGATGGACGTCCCCTCGATCACGATCAACAAGGTCTGTCTCTCCGGGCTCAACGCCATCGCGCTGGCCGACCAGCTCGTGCGGGCGGGCGAGTGCGAGATCGTGGTCGCGGGCGGCATGGAGTCGATGACCAACGCGCCCCACTTCCTTCCCAAGTCGCGCGAGGGCGTGAAGTTCGGCGACGTCTCGCTCGTCGACTCGATGGCCTACGACGCGCTGTTCGACCAGTTCACCTCGCAGGCGATGGGCCTGCTCACCGAGGAGTGCAACGCCGCGGGCGCCAACCTCACCCGCGAGGAGCAGGACACCTTCGCCGCCTACTCGCACCAGAAGGCCGCCGTCGCCTGGAAGAACGGCGTCTTCGCCGACGAGGTGGTGCCGGTCGAGGTCCCGCAGCGCCGGGGCGAGCCGGTCGTGGTGGCCGAGGACGAGGGCGTGCGCGGTGACACCACGGTCGAGTCGCTGGGCAAGCTGCGGCCCGCCTTCAGCAAGGCCGGCACCGTCACGGCGGGCTCGGCCTCGCAGATCTCCGACGGCGCCGCCGCGGTGGTCGTGATGAGCAAGGCGAAGGCCGAGGAGCTCGGTCTGACCTGGCTCGCGGAGATCGGCGCGCACGGCCAGGTCGCCGGGCCCGACTCGACCCTCCAGCTGCAGCCGGCGGCCGCCACCGCGAGGGCCTGCGAGAAGGAGGGCATCTCGCCCACCGACCTCGACCTCGTGGAGTTCAACGAGGCGTTCGCCGCCGTCGGGATCGCCTCGGCGCGCGAGCTCGGCATCGACGACGCCAAGGTCAACGTCAACGGCGGCGCGATCGCCCTCGGCCACCCCGTGGGCATGTCCGGCACCCGGGTCGTGCTCACCCTCGCGCTGGAGCTCCAGCGCCGCGGCGGGGGCGTCGGCGCGGCCGCGCTGTGCGGCGGCGGCGGCCAGGGCGACGCCCTGATCGTCCGGGTCCCCTCTGCCTGAGCGCACCGGCGCGGCGGCGGGGGCGTGTCCGGCGGCATGACGAGGCGTGGCGCCGTAACGGTGCCCGACCTCGTCGATCGCGCCCGCCGGGGCGACCCGGCCGCCGTGGCCCGGCTGATCACCCTCGTCGAGGACGCGTCCCCGCTCCTGCGGGAGGTGATGGCCGCGCTCGGCCCGCACGCCGGGCGCGCCCACGTGCTGGGCATCACCGGCGCGCCGGGCGTGGGCAAGTCGACCACGACCAACGCGCTCGTCACTGGGCTGAGGCGCTCGGGCAGGCGCGTCGGCGTCCTGGCCATCGACCCCTCGTCGCCGTTCTCCGGTGGGGCGCTGCTCGGCGACCGGGTCCGGATGGGCGACCACGCCCTCGACCGCGACGTCTACATCCGCTCGATGGGTGCCCGCGGCCACCTCGGCGGGCTCGCGTGGTCCACGCCGCAGGCGGTCCGCGTCCTCGACGCGGCCGGGTGCGACGTCGTGGTCGTCGAGACCGTCGGCGTGGGGCAGAGCGAGGTCGAGGTCGCCGGGCTGGCCGACACGACGCTCGTGCTGCTCGCCCCGGGAATGGGTGACGGGATCCAGGCCGCCAAGGCGGGGATCCTCGAGGTCGGTGACGTCTACGCGGTCAACAAGGCCGACCGCGAGGGCGCCGACCGCACCCGCCGCGAGCTGCGCACCATGCTGTCCATGGCGGAGCGTCGAGACGGGGCGTGGCGTCCGCCCGTGGTCCAGACCGTGGCGAGCGCCGGCGAGGGGGTCGACGCGCTGCTCGGCGAGGTCGACCGGCACGCCGCGTGGCTCGCGGAGTCGGGCGAGCTCGCGCGCCGTCGTACGCTCCGTGCCCGGCACGAGGTCGAGGCGATCGCGCTCGCCGCGCTGCGGGAGCGTTGGGGGCGCACCGAGGCGGGAGCCGAGCTCGACGTCCTGGCCCGGCGGGTGGCCGCGGGCGACGTCGACCCCTACGCGGCGGCCGACGAGCTGCTGGCCGACTGAGCGGGAACCGCCCGGGGCTGCGGCGTCAGCTGATCAGCAGGGTCTGGCCGGTGATCCGGGCGGCGGCACTGCTCGCCAGGAAGAGCGTCGCATCGGCGACGGCGTCGGCGACCTGCGGCGAGCGGGCCCGCACGAGCGTGCCGCCGGCGGTCCGGCTGCCGCCGCCAGACGCGGGGCCGGGGGCGTACTGGCGCGGCAGCACCGACGGCGACATCGGGAGCACGGCGTTGACGCGCACGCCGAGGCCGGCCCAGTTGTGGCCGGCGCGGGCCGTCGTCTCGACGAGGTCGCGGCGGGCCGCCTCCGGGGTGCCGGAGAGCTGCAGCCAGCTCGTCACCGCCCCCGTGTGGACGACGCACCCCCCGCCCAGGGCCGGGCTCTGCCCGAGCTTGAGCCGTAGCCGCGTGGTGAGGAACGTCGGTCCGAGCAGCCCCGACCGGACGGCCTGGGCGATGAAGGCCTGCTCGTCGGGGGGAAGGCCGTGGGGGAGGGCGCAGGGCGCCGCCAGCACCAGGACGTCGATGTGCGTGATCGACGCGGCGAGGTGGTCGATCGAGTCCTGCCGAGCGAGGTTGACCGACTCGTAGTCGAACGCCGAGAGATCGGTGTCGTAGAGGGAGCGCAGCATCATCGTGCCGGTCACGGTCACGGAGGCGCCGGAGGACGCGAAGTCGGAGGCGATGGCGTGCCCTTCGCCGCGCGCGCCACCGACGACCAACACCTGGTAGCCGGTGAAGTCGTACGACCCGGATGTCGTCATGCCCGTCGCACCCCTCCCGTCGGACCCCGGCTTGTTGTACCACGCAGTAGCCCCCCAGTGACAGGTGCTGGAGGGGGCCTCTTCAGCCCCGTCGCCCGCCGACGCTCACCGCGTCCGTACGTCGTCGGCCCGACGCGGCTCGCCCAGGTCGACGCGGGCCGTGCGCACCGCGGCGAACGTCCACAGCTTGTTGACCACGAACGACAGGGGGGTCACCAGCGTGATCACGATCAGCTGGGCCCAGTAGAGCCGGTTGCGCAGGCCCGAGGAGTCGTCGAGCAGCTCGCGCGACAGGCCGATCGGGGAGTGGGGATGCATGAGGAGGGTGAGCAGCGCGAGTCCGACCACCTGGCAGCCGACGCCCACCACGAAGAACGGCCAGTACTCGCGCCACCAGGGCGCGGCGCCGCTGCTCTTGAAGGTCCACGTGCGGTTGAGCTGGAAGTTGGACAGGTTGGCCACGAGGAAGGCGATCGTGGAGTAGACGTGGTACCAGCGCAGGTTGAAGCCGGACGAGCCGATCGCGACGACGGCGTCGTCGAAGTGCGGGCCGAGGCGGCGCAGCACGACCAGCGTGAGCAGGTTGACCAGCACGCCCGAGGCGCCCACCACACCGAAGCGGGCGAGCAGGCCGACGTTGCGCCGGTGCCGCGTCAGCAGGGCGGCCGCCCGGGATCCCATGCCGTGAGGCTACCGACCCGGGCGCGCGAGCATGGTCGCGCTCCCTAGGATTGGGCCCATGACGCAGCAGCCGTTCAGCCGCCCCGGTGCCATCGACCTGTCCGGTCTCGGCCGGCCCGCACCCCAGGCGGGCGCACCCGCTCCCCACCCCACCTCGCCCACCGGCGCGCACTCCTACAGCGTGACCGTCGACGAGCAGAGCTTCCAGGGCCTGCTCGAGCAGTCGATGACCGCGCCCGTGCTCCTCGCCTTCTACTCGCGCTCCCGGATGCCCGAGAGTGGCCAGCTCGCCGACGACCTCGCGACCGTGGTCGAGGAGCACGAGGGTCGCTACCTGCTCGGCCTCGTCGACATCGACGCCACGCCGCAGATCGCGCAGGCCATGCAGATCCCGTCGATCCCGCTGGTCGTCGCCGTGGTCGACGGCCGCCCGATGCCGCTGCTGCAGGACCCGCTGCCGATCGACGAGCTGCGCACCGCGCTCACGCAGGTCGCCCAGCAGCTCACCGCCCAGGGCATCACGGGCCGCCACCAGCCGCGCACCGGCGCGGTGCCCGACGCCGAGGGCGAGGAGGAGACCGTCGACCCGCGCTACGCGCCCGCCCAGGACGCGCTCGCCGCCGGCGACATCGACGCCGCCGTCGCGGAGTACCAGAAGCTCGTGGACGCCAACCCGGCCGACGTCGAGGCCGCGGGCGGGCTCGCGATCGCCAAGGTCATGCAGCGTACGCAGGGGGTCGACCTCGCCGCCGCGCGTGCGGCGGCCGCCGACAACCCCGACGACGTCGATGCCCAGACCATGGTCGCCGACCTCGACATGCTCGGCGGCCACGTCGAGGACGCCTTCGCCCGGCTGGTCGGCCTGGTCGCCCGCACGAGCGACAAGGACCGCGAGCGCGCCCGCGACCACCTGCTCGGTCTGTTCGCGGCCGTCGGCAACGACGACCCGCGCGTGCTGGCGGGTCGTCGCAACCTGGCCTCAGCGCTCTTCTGAGTCGCGCTTCGCCAGCACCGAGCGTCCGGCCTCGAGGCGGGCCACCGGCACGCGGAAGGGCGAGCACGAGACGTAGTTGAGGCCGACGTCGTCGAAGAAGTGCACCGACCGCGGGTCGCCGCCGTGCTCCCCGCAGACGCCGACCTTGAGGTCGGGACGGGTCTCGCGGCCCTTCGTCGTGCCCATCTCCACCATGCCGCCCACGCCGCGCTGGTCGAGCGACTCGAACGGCGAGACGTCGAAGATGCCGTGCTCGAAGTAGCGGGAGAAGAACGACGACTCCACGTCGTCGCGGGAGAAGCCCCACGCCATCTGGGTGAGGTCGTTGGTGCCGAAGGAGAAGAAGTCGGCCGCCTGGGCGATGCGGTCGGCGAGGAACGCCGCGCGGGGGAGCTCGATCATCGTGCCGATCGCGATGTCGAGCGTGATGCCGCGTTCCTCCTCGACCGCGGCGATCTGCTGCTCGATCGCGGCGCGCACGATCTCGAGCTCGCGGACGCTGGCGACCAGCGGCACCATGATCTCGGGGCGGGGGCTGCCGTTGGCGGCCATCCGGTCGGCCGCGGCCTCGGCGATGGCCCGGGCCTGCATGCGGAACAGTCCGGGGATCTGGATGCCGAGCCGCACGCCGCGCAGGCCGAGCATCGGGTTCTGCTCGTGCAGGCGCCGCACGTGGGTGAGCAGGGTCGCCGCGCGCTCGTCGACCTCGCCCCGCTCCTCGGCGAGCGCCACCTCGACGCTCAGGTCGGTGAGGTCGGGGAGGAACTCGTGCAGGGGCGGGTCGAGGAGCCGGATCGTCACCGGGAGCCCGTCCATCGCCTCGAGGATCTCGGTGAAGTCCTGGCGCTGCAGGGGCAGGAGCGCGGCCAGCGCGTCCTCCACGCCGTCCTCGCCCTGGGCCACGATGAGCTGCTCCACGAGCTCGCGGCGCTCGCCGAGGAACATGTGCTCGGTGCGGCACAGGCCGATGCCCTGGGCGCCGAAGCGGCGGGCGCGGGCGGCATCGTCGGGGGTGTCGGCGTTGGTGCGCACGCGCAGCCGCCGGGCGCCGTCGGCGTGGGCCATGATGCGGGCGACGGCGTGCGCGAGGTCGTCGTCGAGGCTCTCGCCCTCGAAGTGGCGCACCACGACGGAGTCGGCGACGGGCACCGCACCGGCGAACACCTCGCCGGTCGTGCCGTCGATCGAGATCACGTCGCCCTCGCGGACGGTCTCGCCGTCGCGCACGCGGAACTCCTTGGCCCGCGCGTCGACGTCGAGCGACTCGGCCCCGCACACGCACGTACGTCCCATGCCGCGCGCGACGACCGCGGCGTGGGAGGTCTTGCCGCCGCGGCTGGTGAGGATGCCGCGGGCGGCGACCATGCCGCGCAGGTCGTCGGGGTTGGTCTCCTTGCGGACCAGGATCACGTCCTCACCGCGCTCGGCCCACTCGACCGCGGTGTCGGAGTCGAAGACCGCCTTGCCCACGGCCGCGCCGGGGGAGGCGTTCATGCCGGTGGCGAGCAGGGTGCGCTCCGACGTCTCGTCGAAGCGGGGGAACATCAGCTGGGCGAGCTGGTCACCGCTCACCCGGAGCACGGCCTCGTCGAGCTGGATCAGGCCCTCGTCGACCATGTGCACCGCGATGCGGAAGGCCGCCTCCGGCGTGCGCTTGCCCACGCGCGTCTGGAGCATCCACAGCTTGCCGCGCTCGACGGTGAACTCGATGTCGCACATGTCGCGGTAGTGCCGCTCCAGGCGCGTCATGATCCCCATCAGGTCGTCGTAGGACCGACGGTCGATCTCGGCCATGTCGGCGAGGGGGACGGTGTTGCGGATGCCGGCGACGACGTCCTCGCCCTGGGCGTTCTGGAGGTAGTCGCCGTAGACCCCCTGCTCGCCGCTGGCGGGGTCGCGGGTGAAGGCCACGCCCGAGCCGGAGTCCATGCCGAAGTTGCCGAAGACCATCGCCTGCACGTTGACCGCGGTGCCGAGGTCCTCGGGGATGCGCTCCTGGCGGCGGTAGAGGCGGGCGCGATCGGTGTTCCAGGAGTCGAAGACCGCCCGGACCGCCAGGTCCAGCTGGTCGCGGGGGTCCTGCGGGAACGCGCTGCCGGTCTGGTCGACGATGATCGCCTTGAACGCCTCGACGACCCCGCGCAGGTCGTCGGCGTCGAGGTCGAGGTCGGAGTCGGTGCCCTTGGCCCGCTTGGCCTCGTCGAGCGCGTCGGAGAACATCTCGGCGTCGACGTGCAGGACGGTGCTGCCGAACATCTGGAGGAGCCGACGGTAGGAGTCCTGGGCGAAGCGGTCCGACTCGCTGCGCGCGGCGAGACCGGCGACGGAGGTGTCGTTGAGGCCGACGTTGAGGACGGTCTCCATCATGCCCGGCATGGAGAACTTCGCGCCCGAGCGCACCGAGACCAGGAGCGGGTCGTCGGCGTCGCCGAGCCTCTTGCCCATGGCCTCCTCGAGCGCCGCGAGGTGGGCGGTGACCTCCTCGGCCAGGCCCTCGGGCTCGCCACCCTCGGCGAGGTAGGCGCGACAGGTCTCGGTCGAGATGGTGAAGCCCGGTGGGACCGGCAGCCCGAGCCTCGTCATCTCCGCCAGGTTGGCTCCCTTGCCGCCCAGGAGGTCCTTCTGGTCCTTGTTTCCGTCCGCAAAGTCGTAGACCCAGGTCATGGTCGCATCCTGCCTCAGCGGCCGGACTCCGTATACGGCAGTGTCCCCTCAACGGCCGCGCGCACCCGCCTGGCGGTGAAGTCCGCGGCCAGCTCGTCGACCTCCTCGAGCGTGCAGAAGCGCACGTCGCGGATCTCGCGCTCCTGCATCACCACGTCCTCCAGCACCTCCGGTGCGTGGGTGCCGCCGTCGTAGACCAGGCACAGCGCGTCGTCCCAGCCGCCCCACGGCGGCAACCAGTCGGTGAGCACGAGGGCGCCGGGCTCCACCTCGAGGCCGAGCTCCTCCTCCACCTCGCGCTGCACCGCGAGCCGCGGGGACTCGCCGACCTCGACGACGCCGCCGGGGAGGTCCCAGTCGCGCTTGTAGGTGAGCTGGCACAGCAGCACGCGGCCGTCGGGGTCGCGCAGCAGCATCTGGGAGATGGCCCGCTTGCGGGGCAGGAAGGAGTTGAGCAGCGAGCGGAAGCTCTCGGGGTCCGACAGCGGCGGGTCGCCGGCCAGCCGCGCCAGCACGACGTACTCGGTGGTCTCCGGGCGGTCGCCCGACCCGGGCTCGACCCGCTGGACACCCTCCTGGCGCAGGCCGGCCCGGGTGGCCACGCGCATGCTCGCCCGGTTGCCCGGCTCGACCCGGGCCTGGACGCGGGTCGCGCCCCAGCCGCCCTGGTCGGCGCCGGTCAGCGCCCAGTCGGTGACCACGCGCACGGCACGCGTCGCCAGCCCGCGACCGCGCCGGCCGGCGTACAACCACCAGGAGAGCTCGACGCCCCGCTCGGCGATCCGGCGCACCTCGACCACCCCCGCCGGTCCGCCGGTCGTCGCCTCCTCGATGACGAAGCTGGCGAAGTCGCCGCTCGCGGCGCGCTCGCGCCACCCGCGCACGATCTCGCGCTGCGCCTCGACCGTGGGGCGCTCGGCGTTGCCGAACCAGAAGTCGATGTCGTCGTCGTGTCCCGCCGCGGCGGGCTCGATGTCGTCGTCGCGCCACGGTCGAAGCGTGACGGTCCCGTCAGTCAGCGTCGGCTGGGGGGCAGGCACCGGACCACCCTAGCCAGAGCGGGGTGGGGGCGGGGTCCCTGCTGCTGCTGGTTCATCAAGGTATGCAGGCCAACCTGCACTTCCCTCGGCGAGCTGAGGACGGGAAGTGCCGGTTCGGCTGCATACCTTGATGAACCGTCACCGCTCATGCGGCCCGCGAGCGCGGCGTACGACGTCAGCTGGCCGCAGACATCAGCCGGCGCAGGCGTGCGGCCGTGGGAGCAGGCTGGTCGAGGTCGGCCCAGACGAGCCGGACCATCCAGGCGCCGGTGACCTCCCTGAGCTCGTCCTCACGTCGCTTCTCGCGGAAGACCACCTCGCCGGGCTCCTGGTCCGGCCGGAGGAGCCGGCCGTACTTCACCCTGCCGTCGAACTCGCCCAGGCCGTGGTGACGCGGCCACGCCCAGTCCGTACGCCCCACGAGCCGTCCGCCGGCGTACACCTCGTGCTGCAGGACGGGCGCGGGCAGGTGCTCGACCCAGAAGAGCCACAGCCCGCGGGACTCCCCGACCGACTCCGCCTGGTCGGTCGCCATGCGCACCGGCACGTGGAGATGGCGCATGCGCGGCCACCGAGCCATGAGGTCGAACTGGTTGCCGATGTCGGCGATCGTGCACTCTCCTCGGTGCAGCGCTGAGTTGAGCAGCACGAGCGCCGCCTCCGCGGTCGCCGCGGAACCCGCCTCGAGGACGCATCTCGGCGCCGTCAGCACGCGGACGCCACCAGCCTCGGTCACCTCGTCGTCGGCCACGAAGCCCTCGTGGTGGACCACATCGCCCTCCACGCGCCCGGGGCCACCGTCGAGCCGGGTGACGTGGACGCGGTCCAGCGGCACGCCCCAGACGTCGATCCCCCACGCGAGGCACGCCGAGACGTGGCTCAGGGCGACGACGTCGCCCAACGAGTCGAGGACCGCACGACAGCGCACGAGGTGTCGTTCCTCGGCACTGGCGGCGTGCCACACGTCGGGGAAGACGTAGTAGCCGCGCCGGATCCGCACCCATCTGCCCGACCGGTGCTCGCGCGCCACCGCGCGATCGTCGTACCCGGCCTCACGGGCGTGGGCACGCGTGAAGAAGCCGCTCTCCCGGGAGACGGCGCGAAGCGGGTCATCCATGACAGCACCCTCGACCGCGCAACGCGCACGCCGGCAGTGGCGGTCCACCTCACTGTGGACAACCACCATGGAAGGGGGTCTGGGGACGGCTGGTGGTCCGCGCACCTCTCCGTGTCGCCGTCTGCTGGTTCATCAAGGGATGCAGACGAACCCGCACCTCCCACGGTGAGCTGACCATGGGAAGTGCGGGTTCGACGACATACCTTGATGAACCAGCGGCGAGCGCGGGGGTCAGTCGGCCTTGCGGAACCAGACGGTGGCGAGCGGGGGTACGACGATGTCGGCGTACGCCGGCTGCCCGTGGTGGTCGCCCGCGACCGCCGTCACCGAGCCGAGGTTGCCCACGCCGGAGCCGTGGTAGGCGTCGGCGTCGGTGTTGAGGATCTCGGTCCACGTGCCGGCCGACGGCATGCCGAGGCGGTAGCCCTCGTGGGGGGTGCCGGCGAAGTTGGCCACGCACACCAGGTCGGGCTCGCCGGGGGAGCGGCGCACGAACGAGAAGGTGTTGCGCCCCGCGTCGTTGGCGTCGATCCACTGGAACCCGGACGGGTCGTTGTCCCGGCCCCACAGCGCGGCGGTCTCGGTGTAGGCGTGGTTCATGTCGCGTACGAGCGCGTGGACGCCGGCGTGCTCGGGGTGCTCGAGGAGCCACCAGTCCAGCTCCCGGCTCTCCGCCCACTCCGACTCCTGGCCGAACTCGCAGCCCATGAAGAGCAGCTGCTTGCCGGGGTGCGCCCACATGTAGGCGAGGTAGGCGCGCAGGTTGGCCAGCTGCTGCCACCGGTCGCCCGGCATCTTGCGCAGCAGGGAGCCCTTGCCGTGCACGACCTCGTCGTGGCTGATGGGCAGCACGTAGTTCTCGGCGTAGGCGTAGACCAGGGAGAAGGTCAGCTGGCCGTGGTGGTGGCTGCGGTAGAGCGGGTCCTTGGCGACGTAGTTGAGCGAGTCGTGCATCCAGCCCATGTTCCACTTGAAGCCGAACCCGAGGCCGCCCTCGCTGGTGGGTCCGGTGACCCCGGGCCACGCGGTCGACTCCTCGGCGATGGTGACGATGCCGGGCACCCGCTTGTAGACGGTGGCGTTCATCTCCTGGAGGAACTGCACGGCCTCGAGGTTCTCGCGTCCGCCGTGCTTGTTGGGCGACCACTCGCCGTGCTCGCGGGCGTAGTCGAGGTAGAGCATCGAGGCGACGCCGTCCACGCGCAGACCGTCGGCGTGGTACTCCTCGAGCCAGTAGACCGCGTTGGCGTAGAGGAAGTTGCGCACCTCGTTGCGCCCGAAGTTGAAGATGTGGGAGCCCCACTCCTTGTGCCACCCGCGCTGCGGGTTGGGGTCCTCGTAGAGCGGGGTGCCGTCGAAGCGGGCCAGCGCCCACTCGTCGGTGGCGAAGTGGCCGGGCACCCAGTCGAGGATCACGCCGATGCCGGCCTGGTGCAGCCGGTCGATGAGCCGCTTGAGGCCGTCGGGGTCGCCGAAGCGCGAGTCGGGGGCGAAGTAGGAGGTGACGTGGTAGCCCCAGGAGCCGCCGAACGGGTGCTGCATCACGGGCATGAACTCGACGTGGGTGAAGCCGAGGTCGCAGACGTAGGGCACGAGCGCGTCGGCGATCTCGTCCCACGAGTAGAGCTCGCCGGAGTAGTGCTTGCGCCACGACGCGAGGTGCACCTCGTAGGTGGACATCGCCTCGTCGACGGGCTGGGCGGTGCGGCGCCTCTCCAGCCACGCGTCGTCGTTCCACTCGTGCTGGGACCTCCACACGACCGAGGCCGAGCGCGGCGGCTTCTCGGCGTACTGGGCGAGCGGGTCGGCACGGTCGACCCACTGCCCGTCGGCGCCACGGATGCGGTACTTGTAGTGCGAGCCGACGCCGGCGGCCTCGACGTGGGCGTGCCAGACGCCCGAGCCGTCGAGCCGGGTCATCGGGTGCGCGGCACCGTCCCAGCCGGCCCAGTCGCCGGCCACCTGGACCTCGAGCGCGTTGGGGGCCCAGACGCGGAACGACGTGCCGTCGGCGCCGGCCTGCGCGCCGAGCACGGTCCACAGCAGCTCGTGGCGGCCCTCGCCGATCAGGTGCAGGTCGAGCTCGCCCGGGGCGTGCGGGTCGCCGGCCGGGGTCCCGGGGGCGGAGACGGGGGGAGCAGGCGGGGACACGGGAGGGGCCTCGACGGGAGGGGAGGCGGGAGGGGAGACCGGCGAGGCCGGGGGAGTGACGGGGGGAGCGGCGGGGGCCGCGGGCGCCTGGCTCGGGGACCCCGAGCGGGGGGTGCGGGGGGTGCGGGGGGTCTGGGTCATGACGTCTCCTCCAACGCTGCCAGGGGGATGGAGATCCATCCCGGACGGTTGCGGGCTTCGTAGACCGCCTCGTAGACGACCTTGTCGGCGAGGTAGGCGTCGAGCAGTACCCCGTTGGCGTCCTGGGAGTCCTCGCCCAGCTGGGCGGTGTAGGCGTCCAGGAACGCCGCACGGTTGCGCGCGGCCCACTCCGAGGCCCGGTAGGCACGCTGCTCGGCCTCGCCGGGCGCCTCGGCGCCGGTGCTCGAGAGGGCCACGACGCGCGGCGCGTAGTCGAACGAGCGGACCATGCCGGCGACGTCGCGCCACACCGAGTCGGGCCGGAGACGCTCGGCGAGCGGCTTGGCCGGCTCGCCCTCGAAGTCGACGATCTTCCAGCCCTTGACCGTCCGCAGCGTCTGCCCCAGGTGCAGGTCGCCGTGGACCTGCTGCACCTCGACGGCGTCGAGCTCGCGCAGGCGGGCGAACCGCTCACGCAGCCCGGCCTCGTGGGGGGCGAGGTCGGGCACCACGTCGAGGGCCGCGACCAGCCGCTCCTCCATCGCCCTGGCGAGCTCGTCGATGGCCGTGGCGTCGCGCCGCTCGACGGGGAAGTGCGCGGCCAGGTCGGCGTGCACCTCGGCGAGCGCCACGCCGAGCCGGGCGGCCTCGCCCGCGAAGTCGCCGCCGACCTCGTCGGCGTGCAGGTCGGCCTCGGCGAAGAGGTTGCGCACACTGGCCAGCGCGAGGTCCCACCCGTCGCTGGCGGTGCGGAGGAACTGTTGGAGCATCGCGAGCTGGATGGTGGTGTTGGTCTCCTCGTCGACCAGGTCGAGCCACCCGTAGAGCGCGGCGACGTGGGTCGAGCCGGCCTCGGTCAGCACCTGGTGGATCGCGATGTCGGGGTTGACGCCCGGGGTCACCTTGCGGAAGACCTTCATCAGCGCGTCCTCGCCGAAGGCGACCGAGGAGTTGGACTGCTCTCCGGAGAAGAGCGTGGAGTGCGCCTCGAGGTCGAGCTCGTGGCCCGGGAGCCGGTGGAACATCAGGTCGCCGCGCGCGTCGGACGGCGGTGCCGGGGCGACTCCGTGGCGGGCGAACCCGGCCAGCCACAGGGCCATCGCCTGCCGGTCGTGGAGTGCGTCGTAGACGAAGGCGTGTCCCGCCTCCTCGTCGTCCCACTCGCCGATGAGGGCGTGCGCGATGCGCTCCTGCGGCTCGGTGTAGAACGCCAGCGGCAGCTGGTAGAGCTCGCTCGACCCGTCGTCGAACGCCACCTCGGCGAGCTCGACGGTCACGCGCAGGCCGTCGGGCGCCCCGGGCAGGACGCCCACGCGGCGTACGTCGCCCAGCTCCCAGTCGCGCCCCTTGCCGCCGAACCAGCGCGCGCCGTCGATCCAGCTCCTGATCTCTGTCCTGCTCATGGCTCCACCCTCGTGGTGCTCGGATCGGTCAGCCTCAGCCAGAGGAAGCCGTAGCCGCCCAGCGTCAGCAGGTAGGGCAGCTCGCCGATCGCCGGGAACGGGACGCCGCCGAGCAGCTCGACCGGGATCATGCCCTCCCACTGCCGCAGGTCGAGCTCGACCGGCTGCGGGAAGCGCGACAGGTTGTTGACGCAGAGGATCACGTCGCGCCCGTCGGGTCCGTCGTGCTCGCGGATGTAGGACAGCACGCTCGGGTTGGAGCCGCCGAGGTCGACGAAGTCGCCGAGGCCGAACGCGGGGTGCCGCCGCCGCGCGTGCACGAGCCGCCGGGTCCAGTGCAGCAGCGAGGACGTGTTCTCCAGCTGCGCCTCGACGTTGACCGACTGGTAGCCGTAGACCGGGTCCTGGATGGCCGGCAGGTGCAGCTTGCCCGGCGTCGCCGCGGAGAAGCCCGCGTTGCGGTCGGGCGTCCACTGCATCGGGGTGCGGACGCCGTCGCGGTCGCCGAGCCAGATGTTGTCGCCCATCCCGATCTCGTCGCCGTAGTAGAGCACGGGGGAGCCGGGCAGCGAGAGCAGCAGCGCGGTGAACAGCTCCATCCGGTTGACGTCGTTGTCGAGCAGCGGCGCGAGCCGACGGCGGATGCCGATGTTGGCCTTCATCCGCGGGTCGTGGGCATACTCCGACCACATGTAGTCGCGGTCCTCGTCGGTGACCATCTCGAGCGTGAGCTCGTCGTGGTTGCGCAGGAAGATGCCCCACTGGCAGCCCTCGGGGATCTGGGGCGTCTGCTCGAGGATCTCCGAGATCGGGAAGCGCGACTCGCGCCGCACCGCCATGAAGATGCGCGGCATGACGGGGAAGTGGAACGCCATGTGGCACTCGGTGCCGACCCAGCGGCCGTCCTCGGTGCGCTCGGGGCCGAAGTACTCCACCACGTCGGCCGGCCACTGGTTGGCCTCGCACAGCAGCACGCGGCCGGGATAGTTCTCGTCGACGAAGCGGCGGCACTTCTTGAGGAACTCGTGGGTCTCGGGGAGGTTCTCGCCGTTGGTGCCGGGGCGCTCGTAGAGGTAGGGCACCGCGTCGAGGCGGAAGCCGTCGAGGCCCATGTCGAGCCAGAACGCCATCGCGTCCAGCATCGCGTCGTGGACCTTGGGGTTGTCGAAGTTGAGGTCGGGCTGGTGGTGGAAGAAGCGGTGCCAGAAGTACTGCTGGCGCACCGGGTCCCACGTCCAGTTGGACGGCTCGGTGTCGACGAAGATGACGCGGGCGTCCTGGTAGAGCTCGTCGGTGTCGGACCACACGTAGAAGTCGCCGTAGGGGCCCTCGGGGTCGCTGCGGCTGGCCTGGAACCACGGGTGGGCGTCACTCGTGTGGTTCATGACGAAGTCGATGATCACCCGGATGCCGCGCTGGTGGCAGGCGTCGATGAACTCGTGGAAGTCCTCGACCGTGCCGCACTCGGGGAGGATGTTGTTGTAGTCGGCCACGTCGTAGCCGCCGTCGCGCAGGGGCGAGGTGAAGAACGGCGGCACCCACAGGCAGTCGACGCCCAGCCACTCGAGGTAGTCGAGCTTCTCGATCAGCCCCTTGAAGTCGCCCGTCCCGTCCCCGTTGGAGTCGTGGAAGGACCGCACCAGCACCTCGTAGAACACCGCCGTGCGGAACCACTCGGGCTCCGCGTTGAGCACGGCGGTCGCACGGGTGGCGTCCGTCGGCATCGCGGCGGACGTGGGGTGGTCGGTCAAGGGGTCCTCCTGATGGAGATGACGTGGGCGGGTTCGTAACCGGGGTCGAGGCGTACGTAGTTGTGCGCGGTCCAGCTCCAGTCGGCGCCGGTGATCTCGTCGTGGGCGATGAAGGAGTCGTGCCAGTCCATGCCGAGCGCGGGCATGTCGAGGTGGACCATCGTCTCGCGGGTGCCGTGCGGGTCGAGGTTGATGACGCTGATGACGATGTCTCGCTGCCCGTCGGGGAGGGTGTGCGACTTGGAGAACACCAGCACCTGCTCGTCGTCGCTGGAATGGATCGTCACGTTGCGCAGCAGCTGGAGCGCGGGGTGCTGTCGACGGATCTCGTTGAGCCGGGTCAGGTAGGGCGCCAGGGTCGTCCCCTCGGCGTCGTGCCGCTCCCAGTCGCGGATGCGGATCTGGTACTTCTCCGAGTCGAGGTACTCCTCCGAGCCGGGCTTGACGGCCACGTGCTCGAAGAGCTCGTAGCCGGCGTAGACGCCCCAGCTCGGCGAGCCGGTGGCCGCGAGCGCGGCGCGCACCTTGAACGCCGCCGGGCCGCCGTACTGCAGGTAGGCGTGGAGGATGTCGGGGGTGTTGACCCAGAAGTTGGGCCGCATCAGGTGGTCGGACCGGTGCGAGAGCTCGAGGAGGTAGTCCTCGATCTCGCGCCGGGCCGTGCGCCAGGTGAAGTAGGTGTAGCTCTGGTGGAAGCCCACCGCGCCGAGGCCGTGCATCATCGCCGGCTTGGTGAACGCCTCGGACAGGAAGACCACGTCGGGGTCGGTGCGCCGGACCTCGGCCAGCAGCCACTCCCAGAAGGCGAGCGGCTTGGTGTGGGGGTTGTCGACGCGGAAGACCCGCACCCCGTGCGCCATCCACAGCTTGACGATGCGCAGCACCTCGCGGCAGATGCCGGCGGGGTCGTTGTCGAAGTTGACCGGGTAGATGTCCTGGTACTTCTTCGGCGGGTTCTCCGCGAAGGCGATCGTGCCGTCGGCCCGGGTGGTGAAGAACTCCGGGTGCGTGGTCACCCACGGGTGGTCGGGCGCCGCCTGCAGCGCCAGGTCGAGGGCGACCTCCAGGCCGAGCTCGCGCGCGCGGGCCACGAACGCGTCGAAGTCCTCGAACGTCCCGAGGTCGGGGTGGATGGCGTCGTGACCGCCGTGCCGGCTGCCGATCGCCCACGGCGAGCCGGGGTCGTCGGGGCCGGGGTCGAGGCTGTTGTTGGGTCCCTTGCGGTTGACCTCGCCGATCGGGTGGATCGGGGGGAGGTAGATGACGTCGAAGCCCATCTCGGCGACCCGGTCGAGCCGCTCGGCGGCCGTGCGGAGGGTGCCGGTGGTGACCTTGCCGGTCCTCTCGTCGCGGGTCGCGCCCTCCGAGCGGGGGAAGAACTCGTACCAGCTGCCGTAGAGGGCGCGGGTGCGGTCGGCGCGGAAGCGGAACGGGCCGGTGACGGTCAGCAGCTCGCGCACCGGGTGGGCGAGCAGCACGGCGTCGAGCTCGGGGTCCTGGAGGGCGGCCAGCCGAGCCGCCACGGGCCGCTCGGTGTCGCTCGCGGCCGCGTGGGCGCCGGCCACCACCGCTGCCGCGTGCTCGTCGAGCGCGTCGGCCCCGGTGGCGCTGGAGACGCGCTCGAGCAGCAACCGGGCCTCGGTGAACATGAGCTCGACGTCGACGCCGGCAGGGATCTTGAGACCGGCGTCGTGCTGCCAGGTCGCGATCGGGTCGGACCAGGAGTGGATCTCGAAGGTCCACTCGCCCTCGACGTCCGGGGTGATGTGCGCCACGTAGCGGTTGGGCTCCGCGCCTTCGGGGGTCATCCGGACCGGGGGGCGCGAACGGCCCGACGGATCGATGGCGACCACCTCGGCGGACAGCTGGTCGTGCCCCTCGCGGAACACCGACGCGCGTACGGGCATCGGCTCGCCGACCGTGGCCTTGGCCGACTGCCGACCGAGGTCGACCACGGGCGAGACATCCATCACGGGTATCCGTCCAACCATGGCCCCACACTTGCGAACCCGACCCCGCGCACGCAAGCCGACCGGGGTCGAGGCCACCCCTTGGGACGGCTCGCTGGTGGCCGGCCGGGGCGTGCGTGTGACGCACGCGACCGACGGTGTCGTGGCGACGCGGTCCGGCGAAGCGGGGGCGCCCTTTGAGCGTTCCAACAAATGCCCTAGCGTCATGCCGGTGCGAGCGTTCAGACGAATCACTGTCCGTCCCGTCCTGCCCGAGCCGCTGACGGCGCTGTCCGTCCTGGCCGGAAACCTGCGCTGGTCGTGGCACCCGCCCACCCAGGACGTGTTCTCCTCGATCGACCCGGCGCTGTGGCGCGAGGTGTCCGGCGACCCGGTGCGCTTCCTCGGCGCCGTCGGTCGCGAGCGGCTCGACGAGCTGGCCGGCGACGCCGACTTCCGCGCGCGCCTCGACGCCGCCCACGCCGACCTGGAGCGCTACCTCTCCGAGGACCGGTGGTACGCCCGCAAGGCGGGCGCCGACGCCCCGCGCGCGATCGCGTACTTCTCGCCCGAGTTCGGCATCACCTCGGTGCTGCCGCAGTACTCCGGCGGCCTCGGCATCCTCGCCGGCGACCACCTGAAGGCCTCCTCCGACCTCGGCATCCCGCTGATCGGTGTCGGGCTGTTCTACCGCCACGGCTACTTCGAGCAGTCCCTCGACCGCGACGGCTGGCAGCAGGAGAGCTATCCGGTGCTCGACCCCGACGAGCTCCCGCTCTCGCAGCTGCGGGAGGCAGACGGCACCCGCGCCTCGGTGTCGATCGCGCTGCCCGACGGCCCCGACCTCATCGCCCGAATCCTGGTCGCGCAGGTCGGGCGGGTGCCGCTGCTCCTGCTCGACACCGACATCGAGGACAACAGCGCCCACTACCGCGACGTCACCGACCGGCTCTACGGCGGCACCTCCGAGCACCGGCTGCGCCAGGAGCTGCTGCTGGGCGTCGGCGGCGTCCGTGCGCTCCGGGCGTGGTCGCGCATCACCGGCGCCCCGGTCCCGGAGGTCTTCCACACCAACGAGGGGCACGCCGGGTTCCTCGGCATCGAGCGCATCCGCGAGCTCACCGTCGCCGACGACGGACCGCACCTCGACTTCGACACCGCGCTCGAGGTCTCCCGTGCCGGCACCGTGTTCACCACCCACACGCCGGTGCCCGCCGGCATCGACCGCTTCCCGCGCGAGCTCGTCTCGCAGTACTTCGGGGGCAACTCCCCGACGCCGGGCGTGCCGGTCGAGCGCGTGCTGGCGCTGGGCGCCGAGGACTACGAGGGCGGCGACGCCAACGTGTTCAACATGGCGGTGATGGGCTTCCGCCTCGCCCAGCGCGCCAACGGCGTCTCCGAGCTGCACGGGCACGTCTCGCGCGGCATGTTCAACGGGCTCTGGCCGGCGTTCGACGAGGCGGAGGTGCCGATCACCTCCATCACCAACGGCGTCCACGGACCGACGTGGATCGCACGTGAGGTCGTCGAGCTCGCCGCCAGTCGCGGCGCCGACATCGACGGCGACGACACCGACGCCCTGTGGCCGCTGGTCGACCAGGTCGCCGACAGCGAGATCTGGGACCTCAAGCGCCGCCTGCGCACGCGCTTCGTCGACGACGCCCGCGACCGGATGCGTCGCTCGGCGGCCAAGCGGGGCTTCGCCCCCGCCGAGACGACGTGGATCGACACCGCACTCGACCCCGACGTGCTGACGATCGGCTTCGCGCGGCGCGTGCCGACCTACAAGCGGCTCACGCTCATGCTGCGCGACCCCGCGCGCCTGAAGAGGCTGCTGCTCGACCCCGAGCGTCCCGTCCAGCTCGTCATCGCCGGCAAGGCCCACCCGGCCGACGAGACCGGCAAGCGGCTGATCCAGGAGATGGTGCGCTTCGCCGACGACCCCGAGGTCCGCCACCGCATCGCGTTCCTGCCCAACTACGACATCGCGATGGCGCAGCCGCTCTACCCCGGTTGCGACGTGTGGCTCAACAACCCGCTGCGGCCCTACGAGGCCTGCGGCACCTCCGGCATGAAGGCCGCGCTCAACGGCGGGCTCAACCTCTCGATCCTCGACGGCTGGTGGGACGAGTGGTACGACGGCGACAACGGCTGGGCGATCCCGTCGGCCGACGGGATCGTCGACCCCGACCGGCGCGACGACCTCGAGGCCGCCGCGCTCTACGACCTCATCGAGATCGAGGTCGTCCCGCGCTTCTACGAGACCAACGACGAGGGCGTGCCCCCGCGGTGGCTGGAGATGGTGCGCCACACGCTCAAGTCGCTCGGCCCCAAGGTGCTCGCCACCCGCCAGGTGCGCGACTACGTCCGTGAGCTCTACGCCCCGGCCGCGCGCACCGCGCGCACCCTCAACTCCGACTACACCGGCGCCCGCACGCTGTCGCACTGGAAGGCCGAGGTGCGCGCCGCGTGGCCCGGCGTCCGTGTCGAGCACGTCGACTCCGAGGGCGTCGGCGACCAGGCGGTGGTGGGTGCCACGCTCGGCGTGCGCGCCTACGTGGCGCTCGGCTCGCTCTCCCCGGACGACGTCGAGGTCCAGGTCGTGCACGGCCGCACCGGCGCCGACGACGTGCTGACCGCGACCACGGTCACGCCGATGCAGGTGGGGGAGTCCTACGACGGCAACCGCCACCGCTTCGACGCCTCGGTGCCGTTGGCGGTCTCCGGACCGTTCGGCTACACCGTCCGCGTGGTGCCGCGCAACCCGTCGCTGGCCTCGGTGGCCGAGCTGGGCCTGGTGGCCGAGCCCGCCTGAGCGTCGCGCGCGGGGCGGGCGACACCCCGTTGCCACCGCCGGGCGTCGCGACGACGATGGCCCCATGGCCGCGCCGCCGCCCCCGGACCTCTTGGCACCCTTCCTCGCTGCGGCCGACTCGGCGGCCGCTGCCCGGCCCGAGGTCGACGGGGAGCTCGCCCGGGAGCTGATGGCGGAGGCGGCCGGGCGGTTGCACGACAGCCTCGCGCTCGACCACCTCGACGAGCACGACCGCACGATCGCTGTCACGGCGCTCGCCGCCGACCTGGTGGCGTCCGACCCGGGCGCGGCCGTGCGCTCGCGCGCGGCGGGCGTCGAGGGCCACGCCGGCGCCCACGACCCCGACGGGGTGCGCGCGGCCTACCTGGTCGCCGCCCGGGTGCTGGGTCTGTAGGGCCGCGTCGACGGTCAGGCGAAGGTCAGCCAGAGCCCGACGCCGGTGGGGACCAGCCCCAGCAGCAGCCACGGCGACACGATGCGCCGGCCGTGGATCGCCAGGCCGGCCGCGACCGCGAAGGCGCCGAAGATGCCCGCGATGATGGTGAGCCCGATCTTGGAGGAGTCGGGGACGTCGTCGAGCATCACGGCCGCGGCGACGAGGCCGACGACGAGGTGCAGGATCGTGCTGACGGCGAGGGTGGACATCACCCATCGCTGCACGCGGGCGAGGTCGCGGGCGTCCTTCTCGGGATCGGCGACCACCCGGCGCGGCGCGTCGAGGTCGAGGAGGTGGCCGCGGCCCTTCTCGGTACGTCGCGCGGGGACGCTGCCAGCCATCTGAGGTGCCTCTCTCGACGAATCGGTTGTTGCGACAACGATTGCTAGGCTAACAAGGTGTCCACGCCGCGCCCAATCGAGGATCCCCTCGCCCTCGAGCAGCAGGTCTGCTTCGCGCTCGCGGTGGCGTCCCGCACGGTGATCTCGGTCTACCGGCCCGTGCTGGAGCCGATGGGGCTGACCCACCCGCAGTACCTCGTGATGCTGGCGCTGTGGGGCGAGGAGCCGCTGTCGGTGACCGAGCTCAGCCGCCGCCTCGAGCTCGACCCGGGCACGCTGTCGCGGCTGCTCAAGCGGCTGGAGGCGGCCGAGCTGGTCCGCCGCGACCGCAACCCGGCGGACGAGCGCAGCCTCGCGGTGGCGCTGACCGAGAAGGGCCGCGGCCTGCGGGCGCAGGCGCTCGAGGTGCCCGGCACCATCCTGTGCCGGCTCGGGATGGACCTGGCCGATCTGGTGGACCTGCGCGACCGGCTGACCGAGGTCATCGGCGCCGCCAAGGCAGCGACGGAGACCGCGCCGGCCTGACGGGTGCAGACTGCGCACGTGCGATCAAGCGCCCCGTCCCGCCACGGACGAAGGTGGTGGTCATGACGACAGCGGCCGACACCTTCGCGGCCTTCCTCGACGCCCTGGCCGAGACCCTCGACCTCGGTGGCGAGGCGCGGGCCCGCCGGCTCCACCTGTCCCGGTTCCACCTCACCCGGGTGGTGTCGGCGGCCGGTGGGGAGGCACCGGAGCGGATGCGTCGCCGGCTGCTGCTCGAGCGCGCGGCCCACCGCCTGATCACCAGCGACCACCAGGTGGTCGACATCGCGTTCGAGGCCGGCTTCGGCTCCCACGAGGCGTTCACCCGGGCGTTCGCGCGGGAGTACGGCACCCCGCCGAGCCGCTGGCGTCTGCACCCCACCCGCACCCAGATCGAGGGCGCGAGCGGAGTGCACTTCCACCCGCCCGGCAGCCTGCGGCTGCCGACCTCACGAAAGGTGACACCGATGGACCTGGTGACACGCATGATCGAGCACCACATCTGGCTGACCGGCGAGATGATCGAGCGGGCCTCGCGCCTGACCGACGAACAGCTCGACGCCCCGATCGAGGTGCCCATCGGCACCATCGACGACGACATGACCGTCCGGTCGGTGCTCGGCCGCCTGGTCGGCCAGCTGGCCCAGTGGAACGCCGCCGTCGACCAGCGCTCCTACGACTGGGCCCAGGAGCGGGGCAAGTCGCCCCGCGCCCTGCGGCACGAGCTCGCCGAGGAGGGCCCGGCGTTCCTCAGCCAGGTGCGCACGACCGTCGAGGAGGGGCGTCTCGACGACACCTTCGTCGACGTCACCTGCGAGACGCCGCGGGTCTTCACCTACGGCGGGATGATCGCGCACGTGCTGACCTTCGCGGCCGTACGACGCCTCGTCGTGCTCGGCGCGTTGGAGAAGCTGGGGATCACCGACCTCGACGCCGGCGACCCGATGGAGTGGGTGGGCGCACCCGCCTAGCCGTACCTGGCCGGGGTCTCAGGTCTCGCGCAGCACCAGCACCGAGCGGGCCTGGAGCCCGAGCGTCCCGCCCGCCACGACCGGCGTGCCGACCGCCACGTCGGGGTTGGTCGACAGCACCACCTCGCCGTGGTGGACCCACGTGTTGGCGGGCAGGACCAGCTCGACGTCGTCGACCCCGGCGTTGAGCCAGATCATGAACGAGCGGTCCCGCACCTGCTCCCCGCGTGGGCCGGGGGAGCGGAGCGGGGCGCCGTTGAGGAACATCCCGATGGTCCGGATGGAGTCGTCGTTCCAGTCCGCGACGGTCATCTCGCGTCCGCTCGGGTGCACCCAGACGAGGTCCTTCATCCCGCCCTTGATGGTGGGGCGGCCCGCGAACCAGTGCCGCTGGCGCAGCACCGGGTGCTCCCGGCGCAGTCGCAGCGCGGCCTTGGTGATCTCGTAGACGTCGAGCCACGCGTCGTCGGGGCGCCAGTCGATCCACGACGTCTCGTTGTCCTGGCCGTAGGCGTTGTTGTTGCCGTGCTGGGTGCGCCCGCGCTCGTCGCCGGCGGTGAGCATCGGCACGCCACTGGAGAAGCAGAGCGTGGCCATCAGGTTGGCCGCCTGGCGGCGGCGCAGCGCGAGGATGGTGGGGTCGTCGGTCTCGCCCTCGACGCCGCAGTTCCACGACCGGTTGTTGTCGCTGCCGTCGCGGTTGTCCTCCCCGTTGGCCTCGTTGTGCTTGACGTCGTAGGACACCAGGTCGCGCAGCGTGAAGCCGTCGTGGGCGGTGATGAAGTTGACCGACGCGTAGGGGGAGCGGCCGTCGTCTGCGTAGAGGTCGCTCGATCCGGCCAGCCGCGTCGCGACCGTGCGTACGCCGCCGGAGTGGCCGCGCCAGAAGTCGCGCACGGTGTCGCGGAACTGGTCGTTCCACTCGATCCACGGCGGGGGGAACTGTCCGACCCGGTAGCCCTCCATGGAGGCGTCCCACGGCTCCGCGATCAGCTTCACGTGCCGCAGCACGGGGTCCTGGCCGATCGCCGTGAGCAGGTGCGAGCCCATGTCGACCGCCTGGTCGGTGCGTGACAGCGCGCTCATCAGGTCGAACCGGAACCCGTCGACGTGCATCTCGTCGACCCAGTAGCGGAGCGAGTCGAGGATCAGCCGCAGGCTCTGGGTGCGGGTGGCGTCGACGGTGTTGCCGCACCCGGTCACGTCCCAGTAGCGCACCGGCTCCGGCGCCTTGCCCGTCGCGGGCTCGCGCGGCACGACGTGCTGGTAGTAGCCGCGGTCGTCGAGGCCCCGGAAGCTCAGCGTCGGCCCCGACGGGCCCGCCTCGGCGGTGTGGTTGTAGACCACGTCGAGGATGACCTCGAGCCCGGCGGCATGGAGGTCCTTGACCATCTGCTTGAACTCGGCGACCTGCTCGCCGCGGTCGCCCGAGGAGGAGTACGCGTTGTGCGGGGCGAAGAAGCACAGCGAGTTGTAGCCCCAGTAGTTGACCAGCCCACGCGCGGAGAGGGCGGGCTCGGAGAAGAACTGGTGGACCGGCAGCAGCTCGACCGCGGTCACGCCGAGGTCCTTGAGGTAGTCGGTCACCGCGGGGGCGGCGAGGCCGGCATAGGTGCCGCGCAGGTGCTCGGGCACGCGGTCGTGCAGCTCGGTCATGCCCTTGACGTGCAGCTCGTAGATGACCGTGTCGCGCCACCGCCGGTCCGGCGACCGGTCGTCGCCCCAGTCGAAGTCGTCGTGGACCACGACGCTGCGCGGGACGTAGGGCGCCGAGTCGAGGTCGCTGCGCCTCGCCGGCTCGCCCTTGACGTAGCCGAAGATGGCGTCGTCCACGACCAGGTCGCCCGAGACGGCCCTGGCGTAGGGGTCGAGCAGCAGCTTGGCGGGGTTGAACCTCAGCCCGGCGTCGGGGTTCCACGGACCGTCGGCCCGGTAGCCGTAGCGGGTGCCCGGCGCCACGTCGGGCAGGGCGCCGTGCCACACGCCCAGCGAGTGCTCGCTGAGCCGGTGGCGGGTCTCGGAGCCGTCCTCGTCGAACAGGCACACCCACATCGCCGTCGCCTCCGGGGCGTAGACGGCGAAGTTGGTCGACTCAGCGGACCACGTCGCCCCCAGCGGGTGGTTGCGACCCGGCCACACCGACCGGGTCTCGCCGTCGTGGTTCCACACGGGCGTCGTCTCCGGGGGTGGCGTCACGCGGGCCATTGTGGTGCCATCGCCGCGGCACGGCACAATGCGCCACGCACGGGCCGCGCCAACCACTCGACCAGGGAGCCACCATGGAGTTCGTCTCGATCGACGTGACCGACGGGGTCGCGGTGCTGCGGCTGGACCGTCCGAAGATGAACGCGATCAGCAGCCAGGTGCAGGCCGACCTGCGCGAGGCCGCCGCCGAGGTGACCGAGCGCGACGACGTACGGGCCGTGGTGCTGTGGGGCGGCGAGCGGGTCTTCGCGGCCGGCAACGACGTCAAGGAGATGGCGGGCATGACCCACGCCGAGATGGTGAAGCTCTCCGCGTCGGTGAGCTCGGCCACGACGGCCATCGCCCGGATCCCGAAGCCCGTCATCGCCGCCGTCAACGGCTACGCCCTGGGCGGCGGCTGCGAGCTCACCCTCGCCGCAGACCTGCGCTTCGCGGCCGAGGACGCCGTGTTCGGCCAGCCCGAGGTGCTGCTCGGCATCATCCCCGGCGCGGGCGGCACGCAGCGGCTCGCCCGCCTGGTCGGGACGGCCAAGGCGAAGGACATCGTCTTCACCGGCCGCTTCGTCAAGGCCGACGAGGCGCTCCGCATCGGCCTGGTCGACCGGGTGGTCCCGGCCGCGAAGGTGCTGGAGGAGTCGGTGGCCTACGCCGCGCAGTTCCGCGGGGCCGCCGCGCTGGCGATCCGCGCCGCCAAGGAGTGCATCGACCGGGGGAGCGAGGTCGACCTCGAGACGGGGCTGGAGATCGAGCGCCAGCAGTTCGCCGGCATCTTCGCCACCGAGGACCGCACCCGCGGCATGACGTCGTTCGTCGAGAACGGGCCCGGCAAGGCCACGTTCGTGGGCCGCTGAACGACGCCGGCAAGACACGGGAAGACACGGGGAGGCACTGCGCTGTGGTCACCAAGATCCGGGCGACGCTCGCCCAGCTCATCTGGCTGGCGTGCGCGCTCGCGGCACTGCTGCTGGCGGTCGGGGCGCTGCTGATCGCCCTCGAGGCCAACAGGTCCAACGCCCTCGTCGACGTCGTGCTCCGCGCCGCCGACCTCGCCGACCTCGGGGTGTTCTCCCGCCACGACGGGATCAAGGACTTCCGCGGGCGGGGCGCGGAGGTCAAGAACGCGCTGCTCAACTGGGGCCTCGGCGCGGTGGCCTGGCTGGTCGCCGGGCGGATCCTCGAGCGCATCGTCCGACCCTGACGCCGTCGGTGCCACTGTGCGCCACTGTGCGCCACTGTGAGCCACCGCACCCGCACGACCATTCCGATCGGTCATGACCGGCCGGTAGCCTCACCCACACATCCGAGTGCACAGGAGGGGCCGCGAGGCCACACCACCATGAACATTGTTGTCTGTGTGAAGTACGTGCCGGACGCGACGGCCGACCGCAAGTTCGAGGACGACTTCACGGTCGACCGCGTCGGCGTCGACGGGCTGTTGTCCGAGCTGGACGAGTACGCCGTGGAGCAGGCGCTGCAGTTCCGCGAGAAGCGCGAGGGTGAGGAGATCACCGTGACCGCGCTGACCGTGGGGCCGGAGAAGGCCGTGGACGCGGTGCGCAAGGCGCTGCAGATGGG
Organism: Nocardioides sp. Z35_8; assembly: GCF_059621125.1. Taxonomy (NCBI): domain Bacteria; kingdom Bacillati; phylum Actinomycetota; class Actinomycetes; order Propionibacteriales; family Nocardioidaceae; genus Nocardioides; species Nocardioides sp. Z35_8. The sequence continues at coordinate 2,303,634 of NZ_JCAQIE010000001.1, forward strand.
CGCCGACGCCGGTGTCCACGTGGTCGACGACGCGATCGCGGGCTCCGACTACCTCGGCACCTCGCTGGTGCTGGCCAAGGCGATCGAGAAGGTCAAGGCCGACACCGGTGCCGACCTGGTGATCTGCGGGATGGCCTCGACCGACGCCGCGGGGTCCGTGGTGCCGGCGATGCTGGCCGAGCGCCTGGGCCTGCCGCAGGTGACACTGGCCTCGGTGGTGGAGTCGCAGGGCGACCAGGTGCGGATCAAGCGTGACAACGAGGGCTCGACCGAGGTCATCGGCGCGACGCTGCCGATCGTGCTCAGCGTGACCGACCAGTCGGGCGAGGCCCGCTACCCGTCGTTCAAGGGCATCATGGCGGCGAAGAAGAAGCCGCTGGAGACGTGGTCGCTGTCCGACCTCGGGCTCGATGCCGACCAGGTCGGGCTGTCGGTGGCCTACAGCCGGGTCGAGGACACCACCGCGCGTCCGCCGCGCACCGCCGGTGAGATCGTCACCGACGAGGACGGCTCGGGCGCCGGCGCGCTGGTCGACTTCCTCGCGTCCAAGAAGTTCATCTGAGCCGGCTGCCGAGACTGGAGAGAGACACCACATGTCTGAGGTTCTTGTTGTCATCGACCACGCCGCCGGCGAGGTCAAGAAGCCGACCTACGAGCTGCTCACCATCGCGCGCCGCCTCGGCGAGCCGTCCGCGGTGTTCTTCGGCTCGCCCGAGCAGGGCGACGCGGTGGCCGAGAAGGTCAAGAAGTACGGGGCCGCGAAGGTCTACGTGATCGACGACGCCCCGATCAAGGGCTTCCTCGTCGCGCCCAAGGCCGAGGCGCTGCAGCAGCTGGTCGAGAAGAGCAACCCGGCCGCGATCCTGCTGCCCTCGACGTTCGAGAACAAGGAGGTCGCCGCGCGGCTGGCGATCAAGATCGGCTCCGGGCTGATCACCGACGCCGTCGACGTGCAGGAGGGCGGCGTCACGACGCAGAGCGTGTTCGCCGGCAACTTCACCGTCCAGGCGAAGGTCACCACCGGTACGCCGATCATCACGGTCAAGCCCAACTCCGCTGCTCCGGAGGAGGCCGAGGGCGCGGGTGTGGTCGAGGCGTTCGCCGCGACCGTGTCCGACGCCGCCAAGGGTGCGCAGGTCGTGGCCACCCAGCCGCGCCAGTCCACCGGTCGTCCCGAGCTCACCGAGGCCGCGATCGTGGTCTCGGGCGGTCGTGGCACCGGCGGCAACTTCGACCCGATCGAGGGCTTCGCCGACTCGCTCGGTGCCGCGGTGGGCGCCTCGCGTGCCGCGGTCGACTCGGGCTGGATGCCGCACGCGTTCCAGGTCGGCCAGACCGGCAAGACCGTCTCGCCGCAGCTCTACGTGGCCAACGGCATCTCCGGTGCGATCCAGCACCGCGCCGGCATGCAGACCTCGAAGACCATCGTCGCGGTCAACAAGGACCCGGAGGCCCCGATCTTCGAGCTCGTCGACTTCGGTGTCGTCGGAGACCTCCACACGGTGCTGCCCGCCGCCACCGAGAAGATCGCCGAGCGCAAGGGCTGAGCGACCCGCACGCCCGACCGTGCACAGCGACCCGGCAGGACTCCTGCCGGGTCGCTGCGCGTCCGGGCCACGACCCCGCCGTCGTGATGCGAGACGCCGTCCGCGGGCCGGCCGGCTCGGCCTACCCTCGTGCGCATGAGCAGCGAGGACGACGTCAGGCAGGCGGCCCAGCGCGCCCGGACCGCGAGCCACGACCTGGCCACGGCGACACGGGCGACCAAGGATGCCGCGCTGCGGGCGATGGCCGACGCCCTCGTGTCGTCCAGCCCGGAGATCCTGGCCGCCAACGCCGAGGACGTCGCCCGGGCCGACGCGGCCGGCACGCCCGCCCACATCGTCGACCGGCTCCGGCTCGACGACTCCCGCCTCGAGGCGATGGCGCAGGGCCTGCGCGACGTGGCCGCGCTGCCCGACCCCGTCGGCGAGGTGCTGCGCGGCAGCACGCTCGCCAACGGCCTGGAGCTGCGTCAGGTGCGGGTGCCGTTCGGGGTCGTCGGGATGATCTACGAGGCGCGTCCCAACGTCACGGCCGACGCGGCCGGGATCTGCCTCAAGGCCGGCAACGCGGTGCTGCTGCGGGGCTCGTCGAGCGCCCGGTCGAGCAACGGCGCCATCGTCGCCGCGATGCGCGGTGCGCTGGCCGGCAGCGGCCTGCCGGAGGACGCCGTGCAGCTCGTGCCGGGGGAGTCGCACGACAGCGTCAAGGCGTTGATGCGGGCGCGCGGCCTCGTCGACGTGCTCATCCCGCGCGGCGGTGCCGGGCTGATCCGCAGCGTCGTCGAGGAGTCGACCGTGCCCGTCATCGAGACGGGGGTGGGCAACTGCCACGTCTACGTCGACGCCTCGGCCGACCTCGAGCAGGCGCTCGCGATCGTGCTCAACTCCAAGACCCACCGCACGAGCGTGTGCAACGCGGCCGAGTCGCTCCTCGTGCACGAGGACGTCGCCGACGAGTTCCTGCCGACCGTCGTCGAGGCGTTGCAGGACGCCGGGGTGCTGATCCACGGCGACCGCTCGTTCGCGGAGTACGACGACGTGGTCCCGGTGACCGACGAGGACCACGCCGCCGAGTTCTTGGGCCCGGAGATCTCCGCAGCCGTCGTCACCGACGTCGAGGGCGCGATCGCGCACATCCGCCGCTGGTCCTCGGGCCACACCGAGGCGATCGTCGCGCGCGACCAGGCCACGATCCGCCGCTTCGTCGCCGCCGTCGACTCCGCCGCGGTGATCGTCAACGCGTCCACCCGGTTCACCGACGGCGGTGAGTTCGGCTTCGGGGCCGAGATCGGCATCTCCACCCAGAAGCTCCACGCACGCGGCCCGATGGGGCTCCCGGAGATGACGTCGAGCAAGTACGTCGTGGTCGGCGAGGGCCACGTCCGGTGATGCCGGTAGGGTGAGCCCATGCTGAGCACCGTCATCCCGCTTGCCGCCGAGACCGGCGAGCACTCGCCCGCGATCCACCCCTACGCCGTGGGGGCCATCGCCCTGGGCCTGCTGCTCGTCCTGCTGTTCGCCGTGGTCTCCTTCGGTGGCGGTCGCGAGCACAGCTGAGCCCGTGGCCGGTCCGGTGGGGCAGCGTCGCGTCGGGGTGATGGGTGGGACCTTCGACCCCATCCACCACGGCCACCTGGTCGCGGCGTCCGAGGTGCAGGCCTGGTTCGACCTCGACGAGGTCGTCTTCGTGCCCACCGGCGACCCGTGGCAGAAGAGCGACCGGGAGGTCGCGGGCGCCGAGCACCGCTACCTGATGACCGTGGTGGCCACGGCCGCCAACCCGCGCTTCAACGTCTCCCGCGTCGACATCGACCGCGCGGGCAAGACCTACACGATCGACACGCTGCGCGACCTCAAGGCGGAGATGCCCGACGCCGAGCTGTTCTTCATCACCGGTGCCGACGCGCTCGCCGACATCTTCACCTGGCGCGACGCCGACGAGCTCTTCGCGCTCGCCAACTTCGTGGGCTGCACCCGGCCCGGCTACGAGATGGACCCCAGCGCGCTGGCCAAGATCCCGGCCGACCGGGTGACCATGGTCGAGATCCCGGCGTTGGCGATCTCCTCGACCGACTGCCGCGAGCGCAAGCGTCGCGGCGAGCCCGTGTGGTACCTCGTGCCGGACGGTGTGGTGCAGTACATCGCCAAGCACGGCCTCTACACCGACGGCGCGTCGGCTCCCGGCCGCTCCGGCCCCGGGGCCGCCCGCGTCACCAGCAGCACTCCCAGCAGCACTCCCCGCAGCACTCCCCGCAGCACCTCCAGCAGCACCTCCAGCAGCAAGGACACGGCATGACTGCCACCGACCACGCCCTCGACCTCGTCGCCGTCGCGGCCCAGGCCGCCCACGACAAGAAGGCCGACCAGGTCCTGGCGTTCGACGTCAGCGACCAGCTCGCGATCACCGACGCCTTCGTGCTGGCCAGCGCCAGCAACGAGCGCGCGGTCGGCGCCATCGTCGACGAGGTGGAGGACAAGCTCCGCGAGGTGGGCGCCAAGCCGATCCGGCGCGAGGGCCACAAGGAGGGGCGGTGGGTGCTGCTCGACTACGGCGAGATCGTCGTGCACGTGCAGCACGAGGAGGAGCGCACCTTCTACGCCCTCGAGCGCCTGTGGAGCGACTGCCCGCTCATCCCGCTGACCTTGACGTGAGACGCCTCGTCCTGCTCCGCCACGGCCGCACGGAGTGGAACGACACCGGGCGCGCGCAGGGCCACGCCGACGTCCCCCTCGACGAGGTCGGTGAGGCGCAGGCCAAGGCGGTCGCACCCGTCCTGGCCGCGCTGCGGCCCGTCGCGGTGTGGTCCTCCGACCTGGCCCGGGCGGCCGCGACGGCGGCCGTCGTGGCCGCGGAGGCCGGGCTGGAGCCCGTGCTGGACCCGCGGCTGCGCGAGTACGACGTCGGGCGCAACCGCGTCGGGCTCACCGACGAGCAGTACGCCGGCGCCCACCCCGACGAGCACGCCGCCCTGCTGGCCGGCGACATCGCGGCGATCCCGGGCCGGGAGACCCGCGCCGACGTGGTGGCGCGGCTCCTGCCGGCGCTGACGTCGTACGCCGACGGGCTGGGGGAGGGCGAGACCGGCATCGTCGTCTCGCACGGGGCCGCCCTGCGCACCGCGGTCCCTGCCTTCCTCGGCTGGGGCGACGACGCCGGGGACGGTCTGGGCGTGCTGGCCAACTGCGGGTGGGTCGAGCTCACCCACTCGGCCTCCGCGTGGACCGGTGGCGCCGTGCGCTGGCGGCTCACGGCGTGGAACCGGGTCGTGGCGTGAGCGAGCGGGCCCGCGAGGTCGACGTCACCCTGAGCCGCCAGCTGGCGCGGGTGATGGACGACGCGGTGACGGTGCCCGGGACGCGCATCGGCGTCGGTCTCGACGCCCTCGTCGGGCTCGTGCCGGGCATCGGCGACGCCGTCGGCAGCGCCCTGTCGGGGATCATCGTCCGCGACGCCATCCGTGCCCGGGTGCCGATGCCGGTGCTGGCGTGGATGGGCCTCAACCTCCTCGTCGACGCGCTGCTGGGCCTCGTCCCGGGGGTCGGCGACCTGCTCGACGTCGCCCACCGGGCCAACCGCAAGAACGTGCGCCTGCTGATGCGCGAGATCGAGCGCCAGCCGCTGCGCGAGCCCCCGAGCACGGCGTACGTCGTCGGCGCCGTGGCGCTGATGCTGGTGCCGGTCGTCGCCGGTGTGGTGGCGACGGTGCTCGGGATCTGGTTCCTCTGGCGCTGGCTGACCTGAGCAGGACCCCCCGGATTTCACCTGCCGTCGGGCGTCGGCTAGTGTTCTCGGCTGTTGGGGCTGTGGCGCAGCTGGTAGCGCATCTGCATGGCATGCAGAGGGTCAGGGGTTCGAGTCCCCTCAGCTCCACCAGGAGGAGATGGACACGAGAGGCCGGGCCTGAGGGCCCGGCCTCTCGTTCTTTCGGGGGGTGCCGCGCCGATCGCGGTGGCGCGCGGCGCGCCGCCGCCACGCGCGGGCGGGCGGCTTACCGTGGATGGCATGGCCACCGACCCGACCGCACAGCCCGACGTCGCCGCTGCTCCGCCCGACCGGCGGCGGTGGTACGGACTGGTCGTCATCAGCCTCGGCGTCTCGCTGATCATCGTCGACTCGACGATCGTCAACGTCGCCGTGCCGTCCATCATCGACGACCTCGGCATCACCTCCACGCAGGCGCAGTGGGTGCAGGAGGTCTACACGCTGGTCTTCGCGGCACTGCTGCTCGTCTTCGGCCGCCTGTCCGACCAGTGGGGACGACGACGCCTGTTCGCCATCGGCGCGCTGGTCTTCGGGCTCTCGAGCATCCTGGCCGCCACCGCCGAGAGCGGCGCCTGGCTGATCGGCGCCCGCGCGCTGCAGGGCCTCGGTGGCGCGATGATGCTGCCCACCTCCCTGTCGCTGCTCAACGCCACCTTCCGTGGCCGTGAGCGCGGGATCGCGTTCGGCGTGTGGGGCGCGACGATCGGCGGCACGGCCGCCCTCGGCCCGCTCCTGGGCGGGTGGCTCACCACCGACTTCTCCTGGCGGTGGGCGTTCGGGCTCAACGTGCCGTTCACGATCGTCGTCATCACCGGCCTCTACCTCCTGGTCAGCGAGTCGCGCGAGCCCAGCACGAAGAAGGGCCTGGACTGGGTCGGTGCGCTCCTCGCCACGCTCGGCTTCGGCGCGGTGGTGTTCGCCCTCATCGAGGGGCGCACCTACGGCTGGCTGCGCACCGACGAGACGCTGACCCTCTTCGGCCGCCGCTGGCCGTGGGAGGTCTCGCCGATCCCCCTCTCGTTCGTCATCGGCCTCGCCCTGCTGGGGATGTTCGTCGCGGTCCAGCGGCGGCGCAACGCGGCCGGACGGGTCGCGATGCTCGACCTGTCGCTGTTCGGCATCACCTCGTTCCGCAACGGCAACATCGCCGCGTTGATCGTCAGCCTGGGCGAGTTCGGGCTGCTGTTCGCGCTGCCGCTGTGGTTCCAGAACGTGCTGGGCTACACGGCGTTCCAGACCGGACTCGTGCTCCTCGCGCTCGCCGTCGGCAGCTTCGCGGCGAGCGGGATGACGACGGTGATCGGACGCAACCACTCGCCGGTCTTCATCGTGCGCCTCGGCATCTCGCTGGAGATCACGGGCATCGCGGGCATCGCGCTGCTGCTGCGCACCGACTCGCCGTGGTGGGTCACGGCTCCGCTGCTGTTCGTCTACGGCGTCGGCGTCGGCTTCGCCACGGCCCAGCTCACCGGCGTCGTGCTGGTCGACGTCCCGGTCGAGCTCAGCGGCCAGGGATCCGGCACGCAGAGCACCGCCAGGCAGGTGGGGTCGGCATTCGGCATCGCGATCCTGGGCACCATCCTCTTCACCGTGCTGGGCGCCCGGCTCGACGCGCACCTCGCCGACCAGGACGTGCCCGACCAGGAACGCACCCGCATCGTCGAGGCGGTCAAGGGCAGCGCCGGCGCCGCGATCCCGGAGCTGGGCAAGAACCCGGCCACCGCGTCGGCGGCGCAGGACGCGCGCGAGGCGTTCACCGACGCGACCCGCATCTCCGCGGCCGCCGCGGCCATGTTCTTGATCCTGGGCCTGCTCGCCAGCCTGTCGCTGGGCCGGTCGCGACCGGAGCAGCCAGCGACTCCGGAGCACCGGTCCGCCGAGTCGGCGAACTGAAACACCCGGTGGCACGATGGGCCCATGACCGCGACCGACGTTCCGCACGGCACCACCCCCGCCGTCTCCGAGCGCACCCGGGCCCACATCGAGGCCACCGAGCGCTACGCCGCGCACAACTACCACCCGCTGCCCGTCGTCCTCGCCGAGGGTGAGGGCGCCTGGGTCGTCGACGTCGACGGCAACCGCTACCTCGACTGCCTCGCGGGCTACTCCGCGCTCAACTTCGGTCACTCCAACGAGCGCCTCGTCGCGGTCGCGCGCGAGCAGCTCGGCCGGCTGACCCTGACCAGCCGCGCGTTCTTCAACGACAAGCTCGGCGGGTTCGCCGAGGCGCTGTGCCGGCTGACCGGCAAGGACATGGTCCTGCCGATGAACTCCGGGGCCGAGGCCGTCGAGACCGCGATCAAGGTCAGCCGCAAGTGGGGCTACGAGGTCAAGGGCGTGCCGGCCGGGCAGGCCACCATCATCACGATGGAGGGCAACTTCCACGGCCGCACCACCACGATCGTCAGCTTCTCCGACGACGACGTCGCGACCTCGGGGTACGCGCCGTTCACCACCGGTTTCCGCGGCGTGAAGTACGGCGACATCGAGGCGGTGGCGTCGGCCATCGACGAGACGACGGTCGCCGTCCTCTTCGAGCCCATCCAGGGCGAGGGCGGCGTCGTGATGCCGCCCGAGGGCTTCCTGCGCGACCTCCGCGCGCTCTGCACCGAGCGCAACGTGCTGATGGTCGCCGACGAGATCCAGTCGGGCCTGGCCCGCTCCGGGCGCACCTTCGCCTGCGACCACGAGGACGTCGTGCCCGACATCTACGTGATGGGCAAGGCACTCGGCGGCGGCCTCTACCCGGTCTCCGCGATCGCGGCCGACCACGAGGTCATGGACGTCATCACGCCCGGCTCCCACGGCTCGACGTTCGGCGGCAACCCGCTGGCCGCCGCCATCGGCACCGAGGTCGTCGCGATGCTCGAGGAGGGCACGTTCCAGAGGCGCTCGACCGAGATCGGCGAGCTGCTCGAGGCGGGCTTCTCGCCGCTGGTCGGTCGGGGTCTGTCCGAGGTCCGGGTCCGCGGTGCCTGGGCCGGCATCGACATCGACCCGACGCTCATGACGGGCCGGCAGATGTCCGAGGCGCTGATGGCGCGCGGCATCCTGGCCAAGGACACCCACGGCTCGACCGTCCGCTTCGCCCCGCCGCTCGTCGCCAGCGACGAGGACGTCGCGGTGCTCGTCGCCGCCGTCACCGAGGTCCTCACCGCCTGACGACCCGCCAAATGGCTGGACGGTGCTCCTAGCCTGTCGGGCATGGAGGCACGCTTCGACCACCTCGTCATCGCCGTCGCCGACCTCGACGAGGCGGCGCAGCGGTGGCGCGCGGCCGGCATCCGCGCCGAGCGCGGGGGAGCCCACCCGGGCGGCACGGAGAACCTGCTTGTCCGCGGCCCACGACCGGCCTACGTCGAGCTGGTGGCACCGGGGAGGCACGCGACCGGCCCGTGGCTCGACCGGCTCCGTGCGAGCCGTGGACCGATCGCGTGGGCGATCGCGGTCGACGACCTCGACGACGCGCGACGGGCACTGCTCGCCGCGGGCTTCGCGCCCGATCCGCCGATGCCCGGCTCGCGCCGCACCCCCGACGGGGAGCTCATCGAGTGGCGCGTGTGCGAGGTCGACGGAGGGTCGGACGAGGGCTTCCTGCCGTTCCTCATCGAGTGGACGTCGCCGATGGGCCCGGGGCCGGGCGACGGGCCGGTCGTGGAGCACCTTCAGCTGACCCCGCCCGACCCGGACCGGCTCGCCGACCTGCTGCTGGCCCTGGGCCTCCACGCCGACCGCCACTTCCCGCGCCGGGTCTTCCTCGAGCCCGGCGGCACCCACATTTCCCTGCTGCCGCTCGGGCGCCCGGAGCGGAGCGAGGGCGTCGTGTGGGCGATCGTGGGGACGGACGACGGGCGGGGGGAGCTCGCCGAGCTGTCCCTCGCGCTGCCCGTCGAGGCGTCCACCCGCCTCACCCTGGACGGCGTCGTGGTCACCACCCGCCCCGATCGTCGGCGGTTCGCCGCCGCCGCGCTGCTCCCGGCGGTCGACGAGGTGTTCGCGCGGCTGCGCGGCGACCTCGCCGACTGGCCGGACCCGCACCCGCAGGGTGCCCCCGCGGACGAGGAGGAGTACTCGCGCTGCCTCGACCCGGGGAAGTACCGGCTGCTCGCCGTGCGTGCGGACGCGTGGGTGGAGGCCATCGTGTCGGCCGGGCTCGGCGTCGCCGAGCAGGTCGACCCGCGGTCGGTGCGGTGGGGCGCGCCGGTGCTCGAGTCCAGCCGGGTCACCGTGGTCCGCGGACGAGCGGGCACGCAACCGGTCGTCGTGGGCGTCGCGCCGTCGCCGGGCGCCACCGAGGCGTTCGTCGCCATCGGGGTCGGGGACCCCGCGGAGGTCCTGGTGAGCCAGCCCGACTGCGGCTGCGACGCGTGCGACACCGGGTCCGCCGACCTCCTCGAGAGGGTCGACGACGCGTTCGTGCTGGCCCTGTCCGGCGGCGTCTACGCGGTCCGCGACGGCGAGCGGGTCGTGCGCCGCTCGCTCGACGGCTGGGGGAGCTCCGGGGTCGACGACGGCGAGCGGTGGCTCGCCGACGCCGCGCAGGGACGGCGCAGGGACGGCGTCGTCGCGGGCGCGGCCTGGCTCTGACGCGCCCGACCCCGGCCGGGGCCGGCTCGGGCCGGGCTCAGGCGATCGTGAGGCCGCCGTCCACCGGGATCATCTGCCCGGTGACGTAGCCGGCGGCGTCGGAGGCCAGCCACATGGCGGTCGCGGCGAGCTCGTGCGGGCGGCCGGTGCGTCCGGCGGGCACGCGCTGCAGGGCGAGGTCGAGGTAGCCCTCGGGGTAGGTGTCGGTCATCTCGGAGGCGAAGAAGCCCGGCGCGAGCGCGTTGACCCGGATCCCCTTGCGGCCCGTCCACTGCTGGGCGAGGTCCCGGGTGAGTCCGCCGAGCCCGGCCTTGGACGCGGAGTAGGCCGCCTGCGGGAGGGCGCCGGTGGTGATGCCGAGGACGGAGGAGATGTTGATGATGCTCGATCCGGGCTGCATCACCCGGCCGCACGCCTGTGCCATCCAGTAGCAGCCGTTGAGGTTGACGTCGATCACCGAGCGGAACTGCTCGGGCGTCTCGCGCGTGGCCGGCACCGCGGTGCCGACGCCGGCGTTGTTGATGAGCACGTCGACCCGGCCGAACGTCGCCATCGTCTCGTCGACGAGGTGCTGGCACTGCTCGGGGTCGGCGACGTCGGTCACGACGGTCTGCACGCGGCGGCCGGTCGAGCGCACGGAGTCGGCGACCCGCTCGAGCCGGTCGGCGCGGCGGGCTCCGAGCACCAGGTCGGCCCCGCCCTCGGCGAAGCAGTGGGCGAACGCCACGCCCAGCCCGCTCGACGCGCCGGTGACGATGACGACCTTGTCGTCGAGACGGAAGAGGTCCATGACGGTCATGTCGAGACCCTACGGCGTGGGGCCGCTCGCCGTCGCCGCCGGTGCGACGGGCGCGCGCGGCAGGGTGCGCACCGACCGCGAGCACAGCACGAGCGCGCAGATCACGGCGTAGGCCACCCCCGAGGCCACGAGCACGCGGTCGTTGCCGAACACCTCGCCCAGCGGACCCCACGCGAGCTGGCCGATGGGCATCGCGATGAAGGAGCCGAGCATGTCGTAGGAGTAGGCCCGCGACAGCAGGTGGTCGTCGATGTTCTCCTGCATGGCCAGGTTCCACCCCATGCCGAAGACCTCGAGGCCCATGCCGCCGACGAAGGCGGCGACGACGAGGGCGACGAGCACCGGGTCGAGGCCGAGCATGAGCATCGGCAACGACATGGACGCGCAGGCGAGCATGCCCCACAGCAGCGGCCGCTCGAGGCGCACCCGCAGCAGGATCACCGTCATCACCAGCAGGCCGAGCGCCTCGGCGGACAGCACGTAGCCCCAGCCCTGCCGGCCGATGGTGTCCTCGGCGACCACCGGCCCGAGGGTGAAGATCGCGCCGTGGTGGATGGCGTTGAGACCACCGAAGCCGAGCACGACCACCCACAGCCAGGTGGTCCGGCGGAAGAACGTCCAGCCCTCGCGGAGCTCCGCGATGGTGCTGTCGGACGCGGCCCGCTCCAGTGGGGGGATCCGGACCCGGGTCAGGCACAGTGCGGCCAGCGCCCACGCGAGCGCGTCGATGGCGAGCGCCCAGCCGGCACCGGCCGTGACGACCAGCAGCGCGCCGACGGTGGGCCCGAGGACCGTGAGCCCGTTGCGGGTCAGCGACAGCAGCGCGTTGGCCGGCTGCAGCTGCTCGCGCGCCACCAGCTGCGGGACCATGCCGGCCATCGCCGGCATCGAGATCGCCGACACCGCGCCGTGCACGGCACTCAGCACGATCACCATCCAGAGCTCGGCGGTGCCGGTGAGGACGAGCACCGCGATCACGCCCTGGGTGAGGGCGGAGGCGATGTTGGAGGCCTGGAGCACGACCGCCCGGGGGAAGCGGTCGGACAGCACACCGCCCCACAGCAGGAGCAGGATCATCGGGATCGTGTGGGCGGCCAGCACCTGGCCGATGGCGACGGCCCGGCCGTCGATGTCGAGCACCGCGAAGGTCAGCGCGATGTTGGCCATCATCGTGCCGAGGGTGTTGGTGGTGCGGGAGGCGAAGTACCACGCGAAGTTGCGGTTGCGCAGCGGAGCCAGGGCGCTCGACCAGGTCACGACGACTCCTGGCCCGGGTCGGACATCCGGAAGGCGAACAGGGACGCGCTGACGTGGATGGTGCCGGGGGAGCGGGGCGCTCGGGCCTCGGCGTGGAGGAGGTCGCCGGCCTCGCGCAACAGGTCCACGGCCCGGGCCCAGGTCTCGGGATCGACCCAGGTCTCGATGTCGGACATCTGCCCGACCCCGGACCGGTGCGAGAGCTGGCGTCGGGTGATCTCGCGGGCGGTGGCACGCACGTAGGCGATGCGGTCGTCGTTGCTCGCGCGCGTGGCGGGCGGGGCGTCGACCACCACGTAGCGGTAGCGCTTCGCGACGCCGCCGCGGATGCGTTCCTCGCTCTCGACCACCAGCTCGCCCGCCTCGTGCAGCACCCGGAGGTGGTAGGACGCGTTGGCGTGGGTCAGGTCCAGCTCGCGGGCGACCTCGGCCGCGCTCATCGCCTCCGCGGTCAGCAGCGAGAGGATCCGGAGTCGTACCGGGTGCGCCACCGCGCGCAGTGCCGAGACCGCTTCCGGGTCCGTCAGGTCGTCGGTCAAGGCTCACCCTCCAAGAAGTCTTGGGGGGCAAGTCTGCGCGGGTGGGTCTCGACTGTCAAACACTTCTTGGGTGGTCTGGCCGGCCGACTATGGCTCGGCTGCGCCGGAGGCCTCCGGCACACCCCTGACCCGACCCTGAATCCACCCCTGGATCCGGCCCTGAATCCGGCCCTGAACCGGGTCGAACCACGTGATTCGGCGCCCTCGACGTGCTTGGCTTGCCTTGATGAGAGCGGGCGCCCGGCCCGCCGAGGAGTGAGCCAGATGTCCGACCAGTACCCGAGCCCGTACGACCCGGGGGGCTACCAGCGGGACCCCCAGCAGCCCACGACCGCCTACCGGGCGACGCCCACGACCATGTCGCCGCAGGACGAGCGCACCTGGGGAGCGATCAGCCACGCCGGCGCGGTGGTCGCGATGGTGTGCTCGGCAGGCTTCCTCGGGTTCCTGGCGTCGATCGCCGTCTACGTGGTCCACAAGGACCGGGGCCCGTTCGTGCGGGCGCACGCAGCCAACTCGATCAACGTGCAGATCTCGATGTTCATCTGGCTCCTCGTCGCCGGGGTGATCTACGTCGTCCTGGGCGTCATCACGCTCGGCATCGGCTTCGTCGTGTTCCTGCCGGTGTTCGCAGTCCCGTTCGTCGTCGCGGCCGTCCTGCACGTCATCGGAGCGGTCAAGGCCTACAACGGGGAGTGGTGGAACCCGCCTTTCACCCCGCAGTTCGTCCGCTGACCACACCTGGGCCCACCTGATCCCACCCGAGCCCACCCGAGCGAGCCGACGCGCCGAGGCCCCGACACGTTCACGTGCCGGGGCCTCGGGGGTGCAGCCGTGTCGATCAGCGGCCGAAGGCCTGGAACTCCGTCGCCCGCACGTTGAGGTCCTGGTCGCTGCCTGCCGAGCAGTCGCTCACCGCACGCGGGTCCTGGTCCTGCTCACCGGCGTAGTCGGGCCCGCCGGTGCACTGGTTGGTGACGACCTGGAGCCACAGGTGGGTCGCCTTGGTGCGCCGGATGTCGAACGAGCGGAGGATCAGGTCCGGCGCCCGCGGCCGGGGGGCCGTGGCCGGGAACGCGTCCTCCGGGCTGACGAACACCCGGGTGAACTCGTCCTGCTCGTCGCAGTCGACCCCGCGGGCGATGGAGCACGACCAGACCTCGAACTGCCGCAGGGCCGAGTAGCGGCTCTGGCTCGGCTCGGCCGGGGTGCCGTCGGGGTTGGTCCGGGCCGGTCGCAGGTGGGTGCTGACCTGCACCCGCCGCACGTCCTGGCGCTTGGTGCCGGCCAGGTCGACGATCACGTGCTGCTCCGCGACCGGAGCGCCCAGGGCCGCCCACTGGGTGCCCTCCTCGTCGTCGACGAGGCTGACCAGGTCGGTGCCCGTGCCCTCGACCGCCGCGCCGTTGGTGACGGACGCCAGGTTGGTGTCCATCCGTGGCTTGAGGGTCTTGGCCCGGCCGGCGGCGAACGCCGTCAGCGGGATGCGGGCGTGGCCGTGCCCGGGGGCGCGGGCCACGAACTCGTAGTTGCCCGGCACCAGCTCCACCCGGTTGGGCAGCGCCGTGGTCGGGTCGGTGTCGGCCACCGGCACGGCCCGTGCCTGGTAGTGGCCCACGAAGAGCTGGGCTCCGCGCACCAGGCGACCCTGCTCGTCGCGCGGCGCGAAGGTGACCGCCGACTCGTCGGCGTAGGCCGAGCGGAAGCTCGGCACCGGGTCGGCGTCGGCGTTGCCGGCGCTGGTGGCACCCTCGCCGAGGCCGCGACGGGCGAAGGCGTTCCAGAGGATGTCCTGGTTGGCCCCGTTGAAGCGGAGCAGGTCGGCGGCCAGCATCGCGTTGCGGGAGTCGACCTGACTGACCTGGCTGTTGGCCATCAGGAGGAACGAGTCGAACACCAGCTGCATCCAGCGCCGGTTGCCCGGGCACCCGCTGACCGGTGTCTGGCCGTTGGCGCACGACTTGTTGAGGGCCGCGTCGCCGGCACCGTAGCGATCGATGAAGGCCTGCCGGATGTCGAAGTTGGTCGCGGTCCAGATCTCGCCGTCGGCGTGCACCTGCGGGCCGGTGACGTCGTAGCCGATGTCGGTGTAGTTGAGCGGGCTGCGGCTCATGTTGTAGTTGCGGATGCCGGCCACCGGGTCGCCGGTCGTGTACTGGCCGATCGTGAAGGCCTGGAGACCGGAGGCGGCGTAGCCGTGCTCGTGGAGGTACTCCATGGCCAGCTGGTCGCTCCAGCTCTCGCTCATGCCCTGCGGCGAGCTGACGCCGCCGTTGGGGCCGGCGATCATCCGGTTGCTGATCGCGTGGCCGTACTCGTGGCCGATGACGCTCATGTCGTAGTCGCCGTCGACGCACGGGGCGTAGAAGGAGCCGGCGATCGGCTGCCACATGTACATGTTGGTGATCGGCGCCTGGCCGTCGGGCGGGGTGAACTGGTTGGCGTTGTTGCGCGCGGCGAAGGTCGGCGGACCGCCCGAGATCGCGCCTGCCTGGGCGTTGCCCTGCTCGTAGTCGTTGCCGAGGCCACCCCGGCCGAGGTTGTCCTTCTGCATGTTCCAGGTGCTCTCGACGAACCCGAGGTGGTAGGACCAGTCGTGCATGCGGTTGTGCATCGCGAAGAGGTTGGCGCGGGCGGCGTCGAGGTCGACGTTGTCGGGGGACCCGAACGTCGCGGGGTTGCAGCCCTCCTCGTACCACTGGTTGGTCCACGGGTAGGCGTAGTCACGGGTCGGCGACGCGGTCGCCGTCTCGGTGCCGACGGTCCGCGAGTTGTTGCTGTTGCGGTTCTCGACCGCGATGGCGTTGTTGCCCAGCGTGGTGAACGTCGGCAGGTTGGTCGCCGGGTCGACGTCCCAGGGCAGCGAGGCGCTGGTGCCGACCGTCTCCTCGCAGCCGGTCAGCGGCGTCCAGCACCACGTCGCCCGGGCGTCGCGGGAGGAGTAGTCCACCGGCGGGCTGCTCGGGAACACCTCCCACTCGGGGTTGTCGGCGTCGTGGTCGACGAGGTCCTCGCGGACCAGCACCTCGCCGGAGCGGGCGTCGACGTAGCTGGCGAAGCCGACGGCCTCGTCGCCCTCGGAGCGGAGCACCACCTGGAAGGCGGCGCGCACCGCGGCGCCCGGCACAGGCACCGCGACCTCGGTCGTGCCGAGCACGACGGGCGCGGCGATGCCGGCGTCGCGGGCGGCGAGCCGCTCGGCGTCGGCCGCCGTCAGGGTGGCCGGAGCCGGCGCGGCCGCGTCGCGTGCCAGCGACGAGCTGACGTAGAGCACCTTGCCGTTGCGGAGGCCCACGGCGGCGATGCCGTCGACGCCCGCCGCGAGGTCGCCGAACTGCTGGCGCACGATCACCACGTCGGCGTCCTCGCCCAGCGGGCGGCTGGCGAGCACCTCGACGGACTCGGCGGCCCGGGCGGTGAGGCCCAGGACGTCGCGGGACCCGGCGAGGAACGCGAGCGCGGCCGCCTCGGGGTCGGCGGGAAGCCCCGTGGCGAGGGGCGCGTCCGTGGCCATCAGCACGGCCGGCGTGCCGAGCTTGTTCCACCGGGCCGTGGCGTCGAGGTCCGCGGCAGCGGACCGCTGCTTCGCGGTCGGCGCGGCCCGGCCGTCGCGGACGTCCTTGTCGCGGGAGGTGGAGTCCTCTCCCTGGAACCCGGCGCCGGCGCCGGGCGGACCCCCTGGTGGTGGGCCGGCCGAGGAGGCCGGCGAGGCGAACGGTGCGAGAGCTGCTGCCAGGGAGAGCGTCACGAGGGCAGCGCCGACTCCTCCGACCCGAGAACTGAGGTGCATCGGTGGGTCCCTTCCGGCGACCGCGGCCGCCGTGTCCGAGAAACGTGGGAATCTCGTTGTACCCCGGTGGGGGACCGGTGGGAAGACTTGGACAGACATTGTCGTCGGGCCGGCCGGCGCCGCGGAGGCAGGGCTCCGGTGCCCGGTATCCCGACCGGGCCCCAGCGGGGTCGGGGCGCCGCCCCACCTGATCGGCAGGCGGCCCGGGGGGCGAGTATGCTGGTGCCGTGCACGAGCAGCTCCTTCTTGCCCAGCCGCGCTGATCGAGTCCTCCCACCCACGGAGACCGACACGCGGCCACCCCTCCATGCGAGGGGTTTTTTCATGCCCGACCCCCGCCACAGCAACAGCCAGCACGAGGACACGCGATGACGACCGACACCGGAGCCCACGACGCGAGCGAGGCGCGCGCGACGTACGACATCGAGGCCACCGAGACGAAGTGGCAGCGGGTCTGGGAGGAGCTCGAGCCCTTCCGGGCCGACGACGACAGCCCGCGTGAGAAGCGCTACGCGCTGACGATGTTCCCCTACCCGAGCGGCGACCTCCACATGGGCCACGCCGAGGTGTTCGCGCTGCACGACGTGGTCGCGCGCTACTGGTGGCAGCGCGGCTACGAGGTGCTCAACCCGATGGGCTTCGACTCCTTCGGCCTGCCGGCGGAGAACGCCGCCATCCGCAACGACGAGCACCCCGACACCTACACCCGCGCCAACATCGCCCGCTCGATCGAGTCGTGCCGCACCTACGCCGCGTCGTTCGACTGGTCGCGCACGTTCAACACCAGCGACCCCGACTACTACCGCTGGACGCAGTGGCTGTTCCTGAAGTTCTACGAGCGCGGGCTGGCCTACCGCAAGAACAGCCCGGTCAACTGGTGCCCGGTCGACCAGACCGTGCTGGCCAACGAGCAGGTCGTCGGCGGCACCTGCGAGCGGTGCGGGGCGGAGGTGACCAAGAAGGAGCTGACCCAGTGGTACTTCAAGATCACCGACTACGCCCAGGAGCTGCTCGACGGCCTGGACGAGCTGGAGGACACGTGGCCCGACCGCGTCGTCACCGCGCAGCGCAACTGGATCGGCCGCTCCGAGGGTGCCCACGTCACCTTCACGCTGCACACCGCCGGCGGTGAGCGCGACGTCGAGGTCTACACCACGCGTCCCGACACGCTGTACGGCGCGACGTTCATGGTGGTGGCCGCCGATGCGGCGCTGGCCGCGGAGATCGTGCACCCCGACCGCGCGCAGGCGCTGCAGGACTACCTGGTGGAGGTGCGCAAGGCCTCCGACATCGACCGGCTGGCCACCGACCGCCCCAAGACGGGCGTCGACCTGGGCATCACCGCCACCAACCCGGTGTCGGGCGAGGAGATCCCGGTCTGGGCGAGCGAGTACGTGCTGGCCGACTACGGCACCGGCGCGATCATGGCCGTGCCCGCGCACGACCAGCGCGACCTCGACTTCGCCCGGGCGATGGGACTGCCGGTGCGGCGGGTCATCGACGTGCCCGGGCAGGACGACCCGGCGGAGTCCGGGGTGGCGACCTCGGGCGACGGCACCTACGTCAACTCCGGGCCACTGGACGGGCTGAGCGACAAGGCGTCGGGCATCCGCACGATCATCGAGCGGCTCGAGGCCGAGGGCCGCGGCTCCGGGGCGGTCAACTTCCGCCTGCGCGACTGGCTGCTGAGCCGCCAGCGCTACTGGGGCGCGCCGATCCCGATCGTCCACTGCCCGGTGGACGGCGAGGTCCCGGTGCCCGAGGACCAGCTGCCGGTGACGCTGCCGATGCTGAAGGGCGCGGACCTGAAGCCCAAGGGCACCTCGCCGCTGGGCGGGGCGACGGAGTGGGTCGAGACGACCTGCCCGACCTGCGGGGGCCCGGCCACCCGCGACACCGACACGATGGACACGTTCGTCGACTCGTCGTGGTACATGTTCCGCTACTGCTCCCCGCACGAGACCGAGGCGCCGTTCGACAGCGCGAAGGTCAACGCCTGGATGCCGTGCAACCTCTACGTCGGCGGCGTCGAGCACGCGGTGCTGCACCTGCTCTACGGCCGCTTCTTCACCAAGGTCCTCAACGACATGGGCCTGGTCGACTTCCGCGAGCCGTGGTCGGCGCAGCTCAACCAGGGCTTCGTGATCAACCAGGGCAAGAAGATGAGCAAGTCCCTGGGCAACGGCGTCAACCTGGGCGAGCAGCTGTCGGCCTTCGGCGTCGACGCGGTGCGGCTGACCCTCGTGTTCGCCGGACCGCCCGAGGACGACATCGACTGGGCCACCATGTCGCCGGAGGGGTCGCTGCGCTTCCTGCAGCGGGCCTGGCGGCTCTCGGGCGACGTCACCTCGGCGCCCGGTGCCGACGTGTCGACCGGCGACCTCGCGCTGCGGCGTACGACCGCGCGCACCGTGCACGACGCCGCCGAGCTGGTCGAGACCTACCGCTTCAACGTGATGGTGGCGCGGGTGATGGAGCTGGTCAACGCCACCCGCAAGGCCATCGACTCCGGCTGCGGTCCGGCCGACCCGGCCGTGCGGGAGGCCACCGAGGCGGTGGCCGTGCTGCTGTCGCTCGTCGCGCCCTACACGGCCGAGGAGATGTGGGAAAGGCTGGGTCACGAGCCCACCGTCGCGCGCACCGGCTGGCCCGAGGTCGACGAGGCGCTGCTGGTCGAGGACACCGTCACCGCCGTCGTCCAGGTCAAGGGCAAGGTCCGGGCGCGCCTGGAGGTCTCGCCCGACGTCTCCGACGCCGACCTCGAGGCCGCGGCGCTGGCCGATCCCGCCGTGCAGCGGGCGCTCGAGGGGGCGACGGTGCGCAAGGTGATCGTGCGCGCGCCCAAGCTCGTCAACATCGTCGTCTGAGCGCGCGGCGCCGCCCGGAGCGGCGCCGCGCCTAGACTCGGCGGATGGGTGCCGCCTCGGAGCGCACAGCCATCCTCGTCACCGGTGCGGCCGGACCCGCGGGGCGGGCCCTCGGCGCGCAGGTCCTGGCGCGCGCCGAGCGCGGTGGTGGGCTGCGCCTGCTGGGGGTCGACCTCGCGCCGGCCCCCGTGCCCGGCTACGAGACGGTCCTGCCGGTGCCGGGCGCGCCCGACCCGGCGTACGACGAGGACATGCGCGACCTGGTGTCTCGCCTCGACCCTGACCTCGTCGTCCCCACCGTGGCCGAGGAGCTGCCCCGGCTCGCCGTGCTCGGGCTCGCGGCGGGGATGGGCCCGGGACTGGTGCTCTCGGCGCCGGGCCCCGTCGCCGTCGCCGCGGACAAGCTGCTGACGATGTGGGCGCTGGCCGCGAGCGGCGTCGCGGTGCCTCCGCACGCCACCGTCGCCGAGGCCGGCTCCGCCGCCGACGCCGTGGCCTGGGGCGGCGGGCCCGTGGTGGTGAAGCCGCGGGTGAGCCGCGGTGGTCGCGGCGTGCACGTCGTCGAGGACGGTGGCGACCCGGTGTGGGACTCCCTCGACGCCACCTGGCTGGTCCAGGGCTACGCGCCGGGGGTGGAGTACAGCCCCCAGGTCTACCGCTCACCGCACAGCGGCAGGTGCCGGGTCGTGGTGCTGCGCAAGACCGAGCTCAAGCAGGGCCGGGTGGGCAACGCCGCGGCGGTCGAGAGACTCGGCGACGGTGCCGAGCCCGACGTCGAGGCGCTCGCCGTGCGTGCCGTGGAGGCACTCGACCTGGTCGGACCGGTCGACCTGGACGTACGCAGGTCGAGCGACGGCACCCCCGTGGTGCTCGAGGTCAACAGCAGGTTCGGTGCGCTGTCCGCGCAGGCCCCGGAGCTCCTCGCCGACGTGCTTGCCGAGTGGACAGGGTGACCCGTGGTCGCGTTCATGGCGGCGTTGGTCCTCGTGCTGCTCGTCCCGCTCGCGGTCGCCGGAGTCGTGCGCCTCGCGATGGTGCCGTTCGCGCTGGTCTTCGAGGTCCGGGCCCGGCGCAGCCGGTCCGGACGGGCCGGATACGGCCCGATGTTCGCCGAGGCCCCCTCCCTGAGCGTGGTGGTGCCGGCCTTCGACGAGGCACGCGTCATCGACCAGTGCGTGCGCTCGATCGCGCGCAGCGACTACCCACGCCTCGAGATCGTGTGCGTCGACGACGGGTCGTCCGACGACACCTTCGCGCGGATGCGGCAGCTGGCCGCCGCACACCCCGGGATGGTGCGGGCGCTGCGGCAGGACAACGCCGGCAAGGGCGCCGCCCTCAACACCGGCATCGCCGCCGCCCGAGGCGAGGTCCTCGTGCTCGTCGACGCCGACGGGGTGTTCCGCCCCGACACGCTGGCCCGCTTGCTGCGGGGCTTCCGCAGCCCGCGGATCGGTGCGGTCTGCGGCAACGACAAGCCCGTCAACCTCGACCGGACGCTCACCCGCCTCCTCTCCGTCATCAGCCACGTCGGCACCGGCCTGATGCGTCGCGCCCTCGACGTGCTGGGCTGCCTGCCCGTCGTCTCCGGCAACATCGGCGCCTTCCGCCGTGACGTGCTCGAGCGGGTGGGTCCGCTGCGAACGGACACGCTCGGCGAGGACCTGGAGCTGACCTGGCGGGTGCACGAGGCGGGCTTCCAGGTGGCGTTCGCCCCCGACGCGCTCGTGTACGCCGAGTCTCCCTCCACCCTGCGTGGCCTGTGGCGGCAGCGGGTCCGCTGGGCGCGTGGGCTGCTGCAGGCCACCGAGATGCACTGGTCGATGATCGGCAACCCGCGCTACGGCGCGTTCGGCGTCTACCTGCTCTTCAACACCGTCACCCAGGTGATCGCCCCCTTCCTCCAGCTCGCAGCCGCGGTGAACGTGGGGTGGCTGGTCGCCGTGGACGGCTCCGGCTGGCTGCCCGGCACCTGGTGGTCGTGGGTGCTCCTGCTGGGGGTGCCGGCGTCGCTGGCGCTGCTGGCGCTCGCCCTCGCGCTCGACCGGGCCGCCGATGACCTGCGCCACCTGTGGACCGTCCCGTTGTGGCCGCTCTACTCGACCCTGATGACCTTCGTCGTGCTCGATGCCGTCCGGCTCGAGCTCGGGAATGCGGAGAACCGATGGAACAAGCTGGAGCGGACCGGGACGGTGTCGGTGCGTGGCCTGAGCGACGACGACGGCCCTGGCTCCTGATCGTGGCCGGCATCGTGGTCACCTCGCTGGTGGCTGCGCTGGCGATCTCGCGGCCGTGGCAGTCGGGCGAGTCGGGCACGCCGCCCACGGCTGAGACGCCGCCGACGATGCGCCCCGCGCAGCTCCCCGACCGGACCAGGTCGGTGAGCATCGACTTCGCGAGCGTCGTCGACCGGGACACCGACTGGGCGGCGGTGAACGCCCGCCTCGACGAGGCCGGGGCCAACGCGGTCGAGCTGAACGCGGGCCGGATCGAGTTCACCGCCTTCGACTGGGAGGCGCACCCCGACGCGGCCGCGGAGCCGGGCACCGACCACCTCACCCGCGCGGCCCGGGCGCTGCACCGGGCGGCGGACGGCTCGAACCGCCAGGTCGGTCTCATCGTCGACACGATGGCGCCGAACTGGCTGGCCGACCACCCGGAGGCTGCCGGGGTCGCCGCCGACGGTCGGCGGGCGGTCTACCAGGCCTCGGCGAGCGAGCTCGTCGACGGCGAGGTCGGCAGGCGCCTGGTGGACCTCGTCGGCACGCTGTGCGAGCGCTATCACCCAAGCCAGATCTCGATCACCGAGCTGTTCCTCAGCGACTTCACGTTCGGTGACGACGACCTGCGGCTCTTCCGGCGGATGACCGGACTGCCCGACTGGCCCCGCGCCAGCGACGGGTCGATCAAGGAGGACGCGTCCAGCATCAAGGCCTGGCGGGCGGCGGTGATCGCCGACCTGCTCGCGCGGATGCGGGAGCGGATGGACGCGACCCGGGGCGGCGACGGGGCGCGCGTCGACCTCGCCATGGACGTACGGATCAACTGGAAGTACCCGGCCCGGGGCGACCTGGCCAGCGGGCACGAATACGACGTCCTGCTCGGCGAGGTCGAGCGCCTGGTCCTGTGGGCCTACCTCTACCGCACCCGGAGACCGGCGGACGTCGAGCGGATACTCGGGCGCCTGGAGGCCGAAGGGCTCGACACGTCGCGGCTCACCGTGTCGGTCGGCCTGTGGGAGCGCCCGCCCGGACCGCCGGTCGGGCCGATCGACCTCGCGCCGTTCGTCGCCGCCCTGCGCGCGGCGGAGACCCACGGCATCACCTCGGTCAACGTCACGCCCCTGTCGCTGATGTCGCCGGAGTACTGGAGCGCCCTCGCGTCGGTGTGGAACCCGGACGGCACCTAGCGGGGAGGGGCGGCCTCGGGGTCTGCGGCGAGAGGTACGTCGGGCAGCCGGACGGTCACCTCGGTGCCACGCCCGGGCTCGCTGTCGATGACGAGCGTGCCCCGGTGGTCGGAGACCAGTGCCTGGACGAGCGTGAGGCCGAGGCCGACCCCGGCGATGTGGCGTCGCCGGGTGTCGCGCGTGCGGTAGAACGGCTGGGTGATCCGGCGCAGCTCGTCGGCGGTGATGCCGGTGCCGTCGTCGGCGACCCGGATCCGCACCCCCCGCTGCCCCTCGGGCGAGGGCTCGGCCACGACCTCGACGCGGACCTCGCCCCCGGCGTCGCTGTACTTGATCGCGTTGGTGAGCAGGTTGTCGACGACCTGCCCGAGCCGCTGTGGGTCGGAGACGAGCGGCACGACCTCGTCGCCGGAGAGGGCCACCCTCACGTCCGCGGCCTCGGCCATGGGCCGCACGCTCGCGATCGCGGCGCGCGCGACCTGCACGGCGTCGACCTCCTCGGGCGACATCGGGTCGCCGGCGACGACGCGGGCGCTCATCAGCAGCTCGTCGACGAGGGACCGCAGGCGGCGGGCGTTGCGCGTCAGCACGTCGACGTACTCGCGCTGCTCGTCGGTGAGCCCACCGGGATCCAGCCGGAGCAGGTCGACGTAGCCGAGGATCGACACCAACGGGGTGCGCAGCTCGTGGCTGACCAGGCCGATGAGCTGCTCCTGGCGCCGCAGCTCCTCCTCGCGGTCGGTGACGTCGGTGGCGACGACGAGGTAGCCGCGCATCGGGTCGGGCTCGTCCGCGGGCCCGATGGACGGGCGGGACGTCACGACGTACTCGACCATGCGCGGCGAGCTGCCGACGGAGCGGCGCCACAGGGACACGTGCGAGCCACCGTCGGCGGCCGCCCCGACCAGCTCGCCCAGCGAGGGGCCGTCGACCAGCTCGGTCAGGTCGGTGCCCCTCAGCTGCTCCCGCGGGACCTCGAAGAGGCGCTCGGCGCCGCTGCTCGCCGTGAGCAGCCGGCCCGTCTCGTCGGTGGCCATGATCGCCTGCTCGGTGGCGGCGAGCATGATGCTGCGCAACAGGTCGTAGGCGGCGAGGAGCTGGCGCTCCTGGCGCCGCGTGGTCTCCATGATCGCGTGGACATGGAGCATGACCGCGCCGATGAGCACGGCGTTGATCGTGCTGTGCAGTCCCGGGTAGAGACGGCCGGTCGTGAAGATCACCGGGACGAGGGACACCACCACCACGCCGAGCAGCCCAGCCAGCAGCGGGCGGCCCCCGGGCGCGAGCGCCAGGCTCACTCCTGGCACGAAGAGCAGCATGATGACCGATCCCATGGGATCGCCGCTGCCGAGGTCGAGCAGGCCGACCGCCAGCATCTGGCCGAGGGGGAGCGCCAGGCGCCAGCCGGGGGGCCACCGGGCCGGTCTGCCCAGGCTCGCGGCTGCCTGGACCGCCAGCGCGACGGCCACGCCGGCGGCGAGCAGCAGCGGTCGGTGGTGCAGCGGGATCTCGTAGAGGATGTAGGCGACCACCAGCACCAGCACCGAGAACGGCAGGTGGCGCCAGCCCGAGGCGTCCGGGGTCGGCCAGGCGATCATCATCCGGTTGGACAGCTCCCGCGCCCGGGCGCCCACCGAGGTGCGCACCATCAGCCGCAGCCGCCGTGCGCGGCGTCGGCCGCCGGGTCGTCGACGGCCTGCGGCGCCTGCACGCTGGTCGCGACGCGCACCGTCTGGGTCACCCGGACGGTCTCGAGGGGCTCGACCTCCCGGGCCGTGGTGAAACGCGCCCAGTAGCGCGCGCTCGCCCGCACAGCGTCGGGCTGCATGTAGTCGCGGTGCGCCTGGGACGCGAAGGCGGCGAGCATCTCGAGCTTGGTGTCGACGAAGCCGTCGACGGTGACGAACCGGTTGGGCCGGAAGTCGACGGTCGACGACGGGCTCTGGAAGCACCACAGGTCGCCGACCGAGCGCGCGCCGATCTCGACGGCCTCGTGCACGGCGCGGTGGTCCTGGTGGCGGTCGTGGATGCCGTGGGTGTAGATGCGGTCGGGGGCGACCTCGGCGACGGCCCGCTCGACCGCGGTGATCAGGCCGTCGGCCGGCGACATGTGGGTGTCGGCGAAGTCGAGGTGGATGAGGCGGGCGCCCACCAGCGCGGCCGCGCTCACGGCCTCCCCGTGGCGCATGTCCGTGCTGCCGCCGACCGCGCCCCCGGACAGCACGAGGGTGGTGATCTCGTCGCCGGCCGCCGCGTGGGCCGCCAGCGTCGCCCCGACCCCCAGCTCGACGTCGTCGGGGTGCGCACCGACGGCGAGCACCCGCAGCCGGGACGGCGCGCGACGACGGCGGGCCAGGTCGGCGAGCTCCTCGACGCGGCTGACCAGCTCCTCGGCGCCGACCGGCTTGACGAGGAAGTCGTCGACGTCCTCGCGCAGCGCCCCCACGGCGTGGTCGAACGTCGGGTAGGCAGTGAGCACGAGGACCGCCACGGTCGCGTCGATCGCGCGGAACTCCGGCAGCGCCTGGAGCCCGGAGCGGCCCGGGAGCCGGATGTCGGTCACGAGCACGTCGTAGCGCTGGCGTCGCATCGCCGCGACGGCCTCGTCGGCCGTGCCCGCGAGGTCGACCTCCATGCCGCCGAGCCTGCTCAGGCTGGCCCGCATGAAGTGGGCGGCGTCACGGTCGTCCTCGAGCACGAGCACTCGGATCGCTGACTCGGCCATCGGCCCCCCTGGAGAACGGCGCGTGCTCCCACGGTACGGCGTCCGGGCGCGCCCGCCCATCGACGCGGACCGGGGAGGAGGCGGGCCGGCCGCGGCCGCCCGGAGGCTAGGGTCACGCCCATGTCCCGTGTGGTGGTGGTGACCGACTCGACCGCGAGCCTTCCCGCCGAGCTGGTGAAGGGTCGCGACATCCGGGTCGTCCCGCTCCAGGTCGTGATCGGGGCGCAGGTGCTCGACGAGGGCCCCGACGGCGCGACGCCCGACGTGGTGGCCGAGGCGCTGCGCGACTTCGTCCCGGTGAGCACTTCGCGCCCGGCGCCGGCGCTCTTCGCCGAGCTCTATCGCTCGCTGGCGGCCGAGGGGGCCGAGGAGGTCGTCTCGGTCCACCTCTCCCGCGAGATGAGCGGCACCTTCGAGTCCGCGCAGCTGGCGGCGCTCGAGGTCGACCTGCCGGTGCACGTCGTCGACTCCGGCCAGGTCGGCATCGCCACGGGCTACGCCGCCCTGACCGCCGCAGACGTCCTCGACGCCGGTGGCACCGGAGAGCAGGCGGCTCAGGCGGCGCTCGCTCGCGGCCAGGCGGCCACCTCGCTGTTCTACGTCGACACGCTCGAGCACCTGCGGCGGGGTGGGCGCATCGGCGCCGCGGCCGCGATCGTCGGCAGTGCGCTGTCGGTCAAGCCGCTGCTGGAGATCGCCGAGGGCCGCGTCGCCCCCCGCGAGCGCGTCCGCACGGCCTCGCGCGCCCTGGCCCGACTCGCCGAGCTGGCCGTCGAGTCGGCCGGCGATCGCCCCGTCGACGTCTGCGTGTCGCACCTGGCCAACGCCGCTCGCGCCGAGGAGCTCGCCGAGGCGCTGGGGGAGCGGCTCTCCGACGGCCTCGAGGGTCGCGAGGTGATGTGCGGCGAGCTCGGTGCCGTGCTGGGGGCGCACGTCGGCCCCGGCATGGTGGCGGTCTGCGTCTCCCCGCGACCCGCCGGCTGACGCCGCCCCGGCTCCGGCCGGTCTCGGCGCGCGTCGTCCGTCGGCTCTCCACAGATTGCCGACGCCACCTGTCGGCCGTGCTCCGGCGTTCCTAGCGTGGAGGCATGCGCCGTTCCCAGTCCTCCTCCGAGCACGCCGAGGCGGTGTCGCGGCGACTGGCGACGCTCAGCGCCGAGCTCGCCGCTGTGCGCCACGAGCCACCCGGCCCCGTCGAGGGCCACACCCGCGTGCGCGAGCGCCCGGACCCGACCGTCGACCGGACGTCCGCGGGCGCCGGCCCCACCGGCGGGGCGGCGGCGCCCGCGCCGCTCGTCGCGCCGCTCCCGGGCCGCCACGCCTCTCGGCGGCTGCGGGTCGGGACGTTCCGGCTCGGACCGGTGCACCTCGCGGTGGTGGCCGTGGTCGCGGCCCTCGCCGTGGGCCTCGCGGCCTGGTGGGTGGTGCGCGACCAGGCGCGGGTGGTGCCGCTCGAGACGGCCGCGACCGGCACCTCCGAGACCCCTGCCGTGGCGGCGACCCCGCTGGTGCCGGTCGGGCCGCCCGGCACGGCCGGGGCTGGCGCCGAGGGGGAGGACGGCGCCGACCTGGTGGTCGACGTCGCCGGCAAGGTGCGGCGCCCGGGCATCGCCGTCCTGCCCCCGGGCTCGCGGGTGGTCGACGCCCTCGAGGCGGCCGGTGGGGCGCGGCGGGGTGTCGACCTCACCGCCCTCAACCTCGCCCGACCGGTGGTCGACGGCGAGCAGATCCTGGTCGGGGTCGCCCCGGCGGCCGGGGTCGCCGGCACGATCGACTCGCAGGTACCGGCCGGGACGGCGCTGGTCAACCTCAACACCGCCGACGAGGCGGCGCTCGACACCCTGCCCGGCGTGGGGCCGGTGACCGCCGGCGCGATCCTGGCCTGGCGCGACGCCAACGGCGCCTTCACCTCGGTCGAGGAGCTGCTCGAGGTCGACGGCATCGGTGAGGCCACGCTCGCCGACCTCGCCCCGCTCGTCACCCTCTGAGCGGGGCGCCCGGTGCCCGACCTGCGCGCGGTGGCGCTCGGCGCGGGGGCCTGGGCCGGGGCGCTGCTCGTGCTGGTCCTGCCGGCCCGGCCGGCCCTGGGCTCGGTCGCGCTGGTCACCGGCGTGCTCGTCGCCGGCGTGTGGCGCCGGTGGTGGTCTCCGGCGTGGCTCGGGCCGCTGGCGGCGCTGGTCTCGGTGGCGGGCGTCGCCGCGCTCCACCACGCCCTGGTCGCCACCTCGCCGCTGACGGCGCTCGCCGCCGAGGGAGCGGTGGTGTCGGTGCGCCTGGAGCTGACCTCCGACGTGCGCGTGGTGAGCGGGGCCTACGGCGACCTGCAGGTGGTGCGGGCCGATGCCACCCAGGTGGCGGGTCGCGGGACGGCGTGGACCCTGGACGCGCCG
The DNA here is from genome assembly GCF_059621125.1 of Nocardioides sp. Z35_8. Taxonomy (NCBI): domain Bacteria; kingdom Bacillati; phylum Actinomycetota; class Actinomycetes; order Propionibacteriales; family Nocardioidaceae; genus Nocardioides; species Nocardioides sp. Z35_8. Next base: position 2,331,301 of record NZ_JCAQIE010000001.1, read on the forward strand.
GTCGTGGTGATGGCCGCCGCCGACTGGCCCCGGCTGCCGCTCGGCACCACGCTCGAGACGACGGCGCGGCTGGTCGCCGCGGACGACGACGTGGCGGCGCTGGTCCGGCCGACGGGTGAGCCGAGGGTGCTCGACCGGCCCGGCCCGTGGTGGGACGCCGCGGCGGCCGTACGACGGTCGGTGCGCGACGCGGTCTCCGGGCGCGGCGTCGACGCGCGTGAGCTGGTGCCGGCGCTGGTGGTCGGGGACGACGGCGGCCTCGACTCGGACCTGGCCGACGACTTCCGCACGACCGGGCTCACCCACCTGCTCGCGGTGAGCGGCACCAACCTGACCCTCGTCGTCGGCTCGCTGCTGGTGCTCGGGCGGTGGGCCGGGGTGCGCGGACCCTGGCTCTACGCCCTCGGCGTGCTCGGCATCGTCGGCTTCGTGCTGACCGCGCGCGCCGAGCCCAGCGTCGTGCGCGCCGCCGCGATGGGCACGGTCGCGCTGGTCGGGATGGGGCGCAACGGCCTCTCGCGGGGCGTGCGGGGGCTGGGCGTGGCGGTGCTGGCGCTGCTGCTGGTGTGGCCGCGACTGGCGCTCACGCCCGGGTTCGCGCTGTCCGCCCTGGCCACGGCCGGCATCCTGCTGCTGGCGCCGGTGTGGCGCGACGCGCTGATGCGTTGGACGCCCCGGTGGGTGGCGGAGGCGGTGTCGGTGCCCCTGGCCGCGCAGGTCGCCTGCACGCCGGTGGTGGCGGCCCTCTCGGGTCAGGTCAGCCTGGTCGCCGTGGGCGCCAACCTGCTGGCGGCGCCGGCGGTCGCCCCGGCGACGGTGCTGGGACTGGCCGGGGGACTCCTCGGGCTGGTGTGGGGTCCGCTCGGCGCGGTGGTCGCCGCCCCGGCGGCGTGGTCGGCGGAGTGGATCATCTCGGTCGCCCGGTGGGGCGCGGGGGTGCCGACCGCCGCCGTCGACTGGGGCACCGGCCCGGTGCCGCTCGCCCTGCTCACGCTCCTGTGCGTGCTGGCGGTGCCGCTCGCCCCGCGGGTGCTCGGCCGCGCCGGCACGACCGTCGCCTGCACCGGCCTGCTCGTGGTGGTGATGCTCGTCCGGCCACCGTCGCCCGGCTGGCCGCCGGAGGGCTGGGTGCTCGCGATGTGCAGCTTCTTCCCTACTGCGTGTTGCTGTTATGACCAGCGGTGTTGCGCTTGTAGCGTCATGAGCATGGTCCCGGGGTGGCGAGTGTTATGGGTCCCGGAAGCCCCGCCGCCGCGGTCGCGGCATGACGTACTACGCGGCTGGGGAGATCTCGAAGAGCGCGAGGCAGCGGTTCGTATCGAACCCGGTGATCCGATCATGCTCGACCCCACCCACCACGCCGACCCGCGCCTGACAAGCTTTCTGACGCGCTCGTCGTTCTCCCATCTCGCCGCCGAGACCAAGCGCAACTACACGAGCGATTGCCGCTTGTTCTTCAACTTTCTGTGGGGCCGCGGCCGCAACTGGGACGAGGCGACCGAGGACGACTGGCTGGACTGGGAAGACTGGCGACGCTGGTCGAATAGGAATCCGAGCCGGATCAGCGACTCGAAGTGGGATCGCGAGCAAGCTGCTCTGAACAGGCTCTATGTGTGGGCCGAGCGAAGAAACTGGATCCCGCGGAATCCGATCCCGCACAGATCGGTGATCGCCCCCGGCGGTCGAGTGGTCAGGGTTGCGGCCACCACTGCAGCATCTAGAAAGTCCTCCGACGTGCGTTGGCTGACGCCGCGGGCGTATCGGCTATGGAGGGACATCGGCTTGCGGGGTTATGGAGCGGACAGCATTCGAGACCCGCGCTGGTCCGGCCGTAACGACGACCGCAACGCGGCCTATTCCGATCTGCTCTTCTCTTCGGGCATGAGGCGCACGGAGGGTGGATCACTTCTCGTCGACGAGCTCCCAACGCTCGTGGGAAGTGGAAGCTACTTCGACGGCCGGCTGGCGCCCGCAACGACTAAGAACAGGCGCGGTAGGACGTTTTACGTGGCGGCAGATGTCTTGCGGTCGCTTCACGCGTACTGCGATACCAGCCGACGGGCCGCGATCCGGCGGGCGCAGTCACAGGGGCGGTACGAACAGGTTCAGGGCCTTCGTATCGTGGGGCGACGGACGGGGAACAGGACCCCAGTCCTGCACTGGGTAGACAGCCGCGGACGTCCTGGGTCAGAGCCCATCGGCAAGATCGGTCCGGTCGATCGCAGTCGCCTTTTCATCGAGGGCCCAAACGGGCTGGAGCCGATGTGGCTCTGGCTTGGCGAGAACGGACTCCCGTTCTCGCCGCACTCATGGGAGAACGTCTACCAGGTGGCGTCACGTCGTTGCAGCACGGTGCTCGGCGACAACATGTCCTCACCTCTTTTCATGACTCCTCATATGGCTCGCCACTCGTTCGCGCTGCACATGCTTGTTGCCCTTCATCACGCGCTGGACCGCCGGTTTGGCCTAACGCCGGAGGAGCGTCGAGACCTGCGCATGATCTACCGGAACTCTTGGGAGATGGTGCAGGACCTGCTGGGGCACCGAAGCGTGGACACAACGAAGCAGATCTACCTTGCTCCTGTGTCCGACCTTCAGATTCGCTCGCTGTTGTTGGACGACGCCGAGGAGGAGATTGACGACCTCTTGGCCGCGCTGGCAAGAAGCACTGAACGAATCCAGGACGTGGTGCCGTGACTAAGCGCCGAGGACACCACGCACAACTACCTATCGGTGATCACGTCCGTCCACCGGTGATCGCTGAAGGGACGCTTGTTGTTGTCCACGTCGAGGAAGACACTCGCCGTCAATCGCAGTACGACTTCTCACTGTTGCCGGTGGCCGAGACGATGCAGAGAGAGTTGGCGCAACACTTCGCATCTTTCGTAGGGCCTACGGGGACGTGGCGAGCACTTGCGACCAGCGCTGAAGGGTGGCGCGTTCTGTCCGTCCTCTCCGAGTGGTTATCTCGTCAGCCCGCTGCGCCTGCGACCCTTGCCGACCTGACGGTGTCCCACTGGAGTGCTTGGCGGCTTAGCCGCTCACCATCGACGACGGGCGTGATGGAGATTCGGAAATCGAGTCAGTTCCTTCGCGACCACCGACTCATCGCGCCTTCGGTTCGGGAGGCGATGATGCAGCGCAGCCGAAAGGTGAAGCCCAAGGAGACGGCCTACCCGGCAGCTGAGTTCGACACGTTCAAGAAGACCGCGCAGCGAACATTCCGCTCGGCGCTACATCGGATCCGAGAGAACAAGGTGCTCCTTGAGGCCTATAGGACCGGCGATCTGCGCGAGGGCTCAGATGACTGGCTGATTGGCCGGACGCTCGACTACATCGCAAGCCACGGAGACGCTCCCACCTACGCCAGCCTCGATCCAAACGGCAAGGAACGGGTGCGTCAACGATCGGGGCTTCCGACCGCAATGGGTACCGGCGCGACGTGGCAACGGCTGTTCCTCACCGGCGAGGAGGCGGCATCGCTGACGATCCTGCTGATCGCTACGTACGGCTGGAACGCAACGCCGACGAACGAGCTTCGCGTGCCTGACAGCACCCCAAACCCGGGCTTAGGCGGTCAGACCGTCTACAGGGTCAGCTTGGTGAAACGCCGACGCGCGACGGCGAACGCGCATGAAACGAGAAACCTGACGGACTGGGGAGCCGACTCACCTGGGCGTCTGATGGCTCAGGCTATCGAGGCAACGACCCCGGCGCGCGAGTGCTTGGCTATCGGCGGCGAGGCGACCGATCGGCTCATCGTGTGGCACAGGAACAAGTTTCTCCACCCGGAGAAGCCGCCGTCGGACGTATTCTGCGCCGGCGTAAGCGCGTCCGGATACCGCAACCTCGGGCGTGTTTGGGAAGCACGACACGGACTCAGGACCGTGAACCTGCGCCGGCTACGGAAGACGGTGGTGCTAGCGAGGCGCGAGCCCATCCAGCACAACCAAGACACGCACGACGAGGCGTACGTTCTTCCCGACCCGCAGACCATTGACCGAGCCCTGCCCGTCATCCACGACGGCGTCAACTCAGCCTTGGCCGCCGCGGTAACGACCTTCGCGGCACAAACGAGCCGCGAAAACCAGCCACCTGGTGACGACACCATCACCGCTTCGTGCACTGACTACGACGCGAGCCCCTTCACGCCCGCCGGGACGTCGTGTCGAGCGTCATTCTTGCTCTGCACGGCTTGTCCAAACGCTGTGATCACCCCCAGGCACCTGCCACGGCTTGCCTACCTGCTGCTGGCGCTGGACGATCTGCGCGGGGTCGTCCCTCGGGACGCCTGGAACCGGGACTGGCGGGCCCATTACGCGCGCTTGATGGACTTGCGCCAGCGTCACGACTTCACGGATCAAGAATGGAAGCAGGCGCTGGCTGCGGTCACCCCCGATGACCGAAGTGCTATCGACATGCTGCTCGGCAGAAAGCTGGAGTCGAGATGAGTCTGGCTTCCCGCAGGGCCGTCTTCACACCACCCAGGGCCGACGAGTGGCTCTTCGACCCGCAGCTCATCGCCAAGGACCGGCGTTGGATGGTTCCGCTTTACGGTGACGCGACGTGGTCTCTCTTAGCGCTCAACAACAACCCGTCGGCGGCTAACGAGCACATCTGGTGGTCAAAGTTCCCAGAGGCTAATCGCGAGCAGTTCCGGCATGCAGCGTGGGCGCTGATCAACTTTCCCCTGCCGCCGCGCCTGCTTGCGCGATTCGGCGCACCAGCACGCGCACGACTCAGCGTGAGTCGCATGTCGCGAACAGTCCTGCACTGGGCTCGGTTCGCCCGCTGGCTCGACGAGCAGTGCATCGGCGGCATCGCCGTCGTCGACACAGCCGACCTCACCCGCTACAGCCTGGATCTAGCCCAGGCCGGGCTCAGTCGCAACACCGTGATTCAACACCTCGCGGCGTTGTCGCGGCTTTACGCGTACTCCAGCGAGCACCTGCCGCCAGCGCAGCGGCTCACCGAGCCGCCTTGGCTCGTAGAGGGAATGGACGACTACCTTCCCGCGGCGACTCCGGGCGGGGAGAACCTCACTGAGCCGATCAGTCCCGACACCCTCGGACCTCTCTTGATCTGGTCACTGCGAATGGTCGAAGACCTCTCGCCGGACATCCTTGCTGCGCGAACCGAACGCAGTCGGCTGATGAATAAGGTCGAAAGCCCCGCTGGCTCAAAGTCCAGCGATGGCCTTGTGCGCTACCTCGAGCTTCTGACCAGCAGCGGTGCGCCGCTCCCAAGCCGCAGCATTCGGACTGGCCAGTTGGGACCGGCAACCGTGTACATCGCCGCGGTGACTGATACGCCCATCGGCGTCGCGTATCAAGTGCTCCGGCAGACACGCTGGCGTGAACTGCTCCGCGCCAACCCGGGCCCAGCCGCTCTGAACATCGAACTGAAAGGCCAGATCGGCGGCCAGGCCTGGCGTACCTTCATCGACTTTGGAGAAGTCGATCGTCTGACGAAGCACCTCGTCGACGCGTGCTTCATCGTGATCGCTTACCTGACCGGGATGCGGCCGGGCGAGATCCTCGGGCTGCAAGAGGGCTGCTGCCCTGACCCGGCGGACGAAACCGACGGGTCTCGGCGGCATCTGATCTGGGCAAAGCACTACAAGAATGCTCGCGACCAGGATGGCAACCACCTCTCAGAAGGTGAGGTCCGTGACACCCCCTGGTTAGCCGTGCCGCAGGTGGTGCGCGCCATTCGGGTTCTGGAGGAGATTGTCGGCCCCGGACAGTTGCTCTTCGACGCCATGACTCACGACATTGACCGAAACCCTCAACGCGCCGGCCGCTCGATGGCGACCACGACGGTCGCCAATCGAATCGAACCAACGATCACCTGGTTCAACGACCTAGCCCACAGCCTCGACCGCCCGTACGAGGCCATCCCGCCGGACCCCGACGGGCGGATTGGTGTCGCGCGCTTCCGACGCACCCTGGCCTGGCACATCGCGCGTCGACCCGGAGGGTTGGTGGCACTCGCGCTTCAGTATGGCCATATGCGCACGATCGTAAGCGAGGGCTACGCGTCGCGCGCCCGGGGCGGCATCCACGACCTCCTTGATGTTGAGACTGCTCGTGTAGTAGCTGAGAACCTCAGCGACCTTCACGAGGCGCTTCAGAATGGGGAAGGGATATCAGGGCCTGCAGCTCGGCGGACGATCTACTCGGCCACTCACCAACAAGAGAGGTTCGGGGGCGTCGTCCTGACCCTTCGTCAGGCTAAGTCCCTGCTCGCCGATCCCACATTGACGGTATATGTCAACGAAGCGGCACACTCCCTATGCAACTTCGATCGGTCGAAGGCCTTGTGTCAGGTGAACCGGAAGAGTTCGGCGATGAACACTCCATCGCTGGATCGTTGTGACGAGGCGTGCAGCAACATCTGTCGTACCGATACACAAGCCGATCGCATTAGCGAAGACGCGACAACGCTGCTGGCTCAAGCGAACAGCGGACTGGTGCCACGGCCCATTGCCGACCGGATCAGGGAACACGCGCACGACCTACAGCAGAGAGTCGGCCGCCACCGCCAGAACCGCGTCACTGTGACGGAGATGAGCGATGACTAGCACCAGTGAGCGGGACGCCATCAGGGCAGCCATGAGCAGACTGCTAGATGGGAAACCACTTCACTCCGATGGGGCACTGACGGTCGTATCTCTCGCTCAGGAGGCGCAGGTAAAGCGGCACGTCCTCACTCATCGCCACACCGATCTGAAAGACGAGTTCTACGCCAAGGTCCGTGCGCAGGGCCACGTGCCGGCCAGCGAGGTGAAGCTCCGCGAGACCCTCGCCGAAACCCAGACGCGTCTCGACGCGGCCACGGCGGAGGTGGTCGAACTGAACTCGACGATTGAGCAGATGGCCCGAGTCATCAACGTGCTAACGGCAGAGAACGAAGCCTTCCGCCAACAAGCTGAGTCAGGGTCGGGCAGAGTGGTTCCGATCCGCTGACGGGTGTGGTGCTGATCAGTGACATCGCAAGAGTGCCCACAGCTAGGCGGATGCGGATGTGGTCACCCGGCCCGTGATGGCAGTAACGACGTGCGAACACGGCGGGTCAGTGGTCCAAGCTCCACAGAAGTACAAAGAGGTACAAAGGTGGGAGCACGCATGTGAAGTGCGCTTTCTCGGACCATGAGTGCTTCGCTCCTAGGGCCGAGCGCATCGAGGCGCCCCGCATGAGGTCCGAGGTGTCAGTGTGGATGGCCGCGAGGATGCCGACGCTGATGCCAGGTCTTTGGTTGGCTCGTCGGTCGTATCCTTGTGTGAAAGCGTAGGTGTCGTGCGACGTAGCTCCGTGACTCCCGACGTGGCGCGTCTGTACACGCGACGCCACCTTTACGCTGCCATGAGACTGACCGCGACAGTCGTGGACAAGAGTTCCGCGCGAGACCGATCGTTCACAGCGACCGGCTTCCTCCTTTCGCAGCGCGCGTCGACGGAGCGCCGTCTTTGGCTGGTCACCAACCGGCACGTGCTCGATCCGTCGTTCGGCCCAGAGGGCGCAGGGCACATGCTTGAGGCGATTCGCGTCGAGGGGACCTCCGTTGGTCGGCGCGGCTCGGACGACTCAGCAATCAGTTTCACCGTCCCGTCTCCCTCGCCCCTCTTTCCGGCGGACCCCGGGGTCGATGTGGGGATAGTCGGTCTCGACATTGAAAGCCTGCCGCGCTCAGTAGAACGCATGGCGTTTTCGACCACTGATTTGGTGAGTCGTGACGCCGTCCTGCAGGACCGCATTGGTGTGGGCTCCGAGGTCGTCATGGCCGGTTTTCCAACGCTCGACAACGGAGCCTCGACCCGTCCGCTCCTTGTTCCCGGGCTGGTCAGTAGCGATCTTCACCATGCCGCTGAGTACGGGGGAAACGTCTACGAGGGTCGGGGCATGTGCCATGCGTTCAGTCGCGGCGGAATGTCCGGGTCACCCGTGTTGACCACGATCACGCGCGAAGGCTGGGGAGAGGACGACGGCGATCCAGCGACCCTGGCCGTCGAGATCCTAGGGATCAACTGCGGCCACCCTCGGGAGAAGCACGGTCCGGAGGCGCTGTCGCTCTTCGTTCCCGCCTGGACACTCGACGAGATGCTGGCCGATCAGGGCGACCTCTCAGCCAAGCTCCGGAACCTCAACGCCAAAGAGCGCAAGGGCGAGTCGAAGCGACCAGTGCCCTAGAACCAGAGACGGGCACAAGGGCCTGCTCTTGACGAGGTGCGTTTACTCATTCCATGCACGTCGTCTTCCTTAGTCCATTCGACGCTCGCCGGATCCAGGAGAGAGACGACTACGACGACGGCCGCCAACACCGCCAGACGTTTCAGGTCAACGCGCCCATGGCGGACTGGCGCCGCCGCTCTCGCTACCGAGCGCTCCTGGTGGGCCGTGATACGCGGAATCGTGGCGAACCGCACATCATTGGTGTCGCGAGCGTGACTACTCGCGCACGATACGAGTCAGAGCGGACTGCCCTTCTAGACGTCGGCCCATGGCTGCTCTTCAAGAGCCCGCTTCGGCTTGCGTCGATCCATGTGCAGTTGAGGAGCCACTTGGCCCGGGTTGTCGAAGCTGAGGAAAGTCGGGCCCTCCCAGAAGCCACAGGGGTTCAAGTTGCTGACCGATTGCGAACGCTCGTCCCAGAGTTCGCCGAGTTGTGGGAGCAGTTGCCTGAACCCGGCTCGCCCACGCGCCGGCTGGTCCCGTCGGCGGAACTACCACTTCTCGATGCCGGACAGACTGCACTAAGGCTGTTCACTCGCAAGTGGGGGGAGATTGAACCGTCGCGGCAGGACGTACCTCCCACCCAAGCCGCGGCACGCGTTGAGCGCCTTGCGCGCGCCAGCGAAAACGACTTCATCACCGATGACGCGACACGCTTCCTTGACTGGGAACTGAGCGGTCCGTCCTACGGGGGTTGGTTCGAGTTTCAGGAGGGGGAACGCCAGCTTCTAACGAAGAACATCAACGTGTCGACCGCAGAGAGCAAGACAGGTGCTGACCTGGTCTACGTTTCTGTCGCTCCACCTGCCGTTGTCCTAGTTCAGTACAAGCTCCTTGAGCGCCTCAAGTCGACGGATGAACTCATCTACCGGCCGGATGGCCGGCTCTCTGATCAGGTCGCCAGGATGCTGCGACTAGGCCGGAACTCAGGGTCTCCCCTGGACAGCTCCGACCTGAGGCTGGGAGAGACCGTCGGGTTCGTGAAGTTCGTCGATCCGGCCGAGCAGCGCGCAACTTCGGCACGCAGCATCCGGCTTTCCGGGCATTACCATCCTGCCGACCTCGTAGCGCAGATGCTCAGAGCCCCCGAGGTAGGTCCAGGTGGCGGCGTCGTACACCGGGTTGGCGAGTGGCGTTCGATCGACGGCGAAGTCTTCGCTCGCTTGATTCGCGACCGGTGGGTCGGGTCGCGCGGGGACATCACCGAGGAGCTCCTTGAGATTCTCGGATTAGAGCCTGACCGTGATCCCATGGTGCTCGCCGTCGAGGAACGTGCAGGCCGCAAACTCACTCAATCGGGGCCGGACACCTGGTAGGCGCCCACGCCCGATGCCTAGGGCTTTGTGAGGCTGGCTTCGTACTTGTCCATCTCGACCGCCGGAACCGAGCCGGCCAGCTGCAGTTGGCGGAAGAACCGGATCGCGAAGTGGATCAACTGCAGGTCCGGTGGGCTGACCTCTAGCGGGATTGTGACCTCGCCCTCTGGTCCGACCTGGGGTGTGTAGTCGAAGGTGAAGGCGTCCAGGCAGATTCCGATATTGAGGAAGTCGTCGGCCCCTGGGTCATCAGGCTGGGTCTCGGCCATCGTGCCGACTGGGTCGGTCTTCAACTCGCTGCGGGTAGTGAGAATCCCTCCGATAATGGGGGCGGGCGCAATCTCGGTCTTCCGATAGGTGCCGCCCTTGTGACTGACTGACTCGCATGTGCGCTCGAGACGCCGAACGCTCGCGATTTTCTGCCGGGCGGCTCTGATGTACTCGCTGTTGAACGCTGGCTTCACCTCAAAGATTGCGTAGACGGACTCCACCGGTACGAAGCGGGTGCCGTTGGCCGCACCAAACCACTGCGGGGAGAAGTGAGTATCGAAGACGCCGACGTCAATCTGCTCGCTCATGGCGCCGGTGTGGTCCACCGCGAAAATCGGGCCGACCAGGTAGCGGGTGGGCAGGAAGTCGCGCAGCAGTCCGATCCAGTCTGCCTCGCTTTCGTCCCCTCTGGTCGGGCCGTGCGCGGTGACGTCGCGGATGGCCATGAAGCTTGCCCTCATCGCGGTCTCCTTATTGCGGAAGGCGGCGGCGATGTCGAACTTGGGTGTGGTCACGGGGTCTCCTCGTCCTGCACTCGACGGTCTGATGGCTCGTCTGGTCGCCGCTGGCCTCGTAGCGGCTGGGCCGGCGGTTGCTGATATGGCGGGGCACCGGTCTGATCGGTTCCGATCACACTTATGGATGCCTCAATGAGATGCGTGTCGGTGATGATCCATGCGGCTACGGCGGGCCCGGTCCTGGCATTGGCGACAATCAAGCTGAGGAACTCCGTGAACTGCAGTTCGGGGTCTTTCAAATGCCGCAGATAGGACTGTAGGTCGATGTCACTGGGCATCGGGCCGGTAGAGGGATGGGTGTGCCACTCACCGATCCACATCCCCCTGTGGTCCGCCCATGCCTGGTCGGCAAGGGTCTGCGCGCGACCCGGGTCGCGCAGAAAGCGGCGAGGCTCATGCAGGGCGTGTGGTCCAGGGTCTCCCGCGACGGTGACGTGAAGGTCGACGCTGGAGGTGGCGGCGTGGCCGAGGAGGATCCCGCCGGTCTCAAGGTGGGGGGCGCTGCCTGAGACTTCAGCGGAGATCGTCTTAAGCGCGGATGCCTGGATGGTGACGACGCGCGCCCGAAGGGTCATACGGTCACTCAGGCCGTATTGCATGTCACGCAGTCCCGTCGTGGTGGCGGCACACCGTGCCACATGACCTCCCCGACCGCTGAGACATCGAAGGGATACGCGAGCCCTTGGGCCGAGCGCAGGCCAATAACTGCGTGCTCGCCTGGCAGGCTGAAGAGCTGACCGTGCTTGCCCTCCAGGAGCGTCGCAGCGGCGACCTTCGCGGCAAAGTTGCCGACGAGGTGCAGGTCGGTGGGGATCGCGGTCATCGGTTTGTGCGCGAGACCAGTTCCGTAAGCAAGTTCCTGGTCGGCCTCAGGGTCGATGCCGCCCTCGGCGGCGAGATTCGCGCGCTGGCAGAGCAGACACCCGAACCGCGGTCCGGGGCGCAGCCGGAGAATCTCGCCGATCCCGCCATCGTTGAGGACGCAGGCCTGCACCGAGGGAAGCCCGGCTCGCTTCGCCAGGTGGCTGACTACGCGGCGCGGCGCGATGCCGTCTGCCGCGCAGAGGATCAGGTCAACCGACGGGACGAGGGGCCGGATGAGATCGGTGGCCTCGACGATGTCGGCTGGCACTGGCGAGACCTGATGCTCCGGCCACCGTTCCCCGAGATGCGACTTCATAGCGTCGACCTTGAGCCGACCCACGCGCCGCTGGTCGAGGACGTGCCGGACCTCGTTGTGCCACAAGAACCGGTCTGGATCGACCAGGATCGTCTGTCCGATGCCCATGGCGGCCAACTGGTCGGCAGCGGCCCCACCGATGCTGCCCAGTCCGACGACCATAACGGTGTCCCGGGCGAGCCGGTCGATCGGCCACTGGACGGCCAGCTGCGGTAGCCCCAGTTGTGTCGGCTCGACGGCAATGTCGATGGCGTGGACGGTTTCACGGGTCACGATCCATCCGGCGTACTCCCGGGCCCGGGCTCGGCGCTGCTCCTCAGTAAGCTCGGGGTCGATGGTGATTGCGAGCCCGATCCGATTGCCAGGGTCGTGGACACCGGGCACCCATGTCTTGAAGGTCTCGAACGCGACGGCTGAGCCCGGTCGCCGGATGAGGTCAAGGTGTGCGAGGTTGACGTGCTCGCTGGGCCTTTTGAACCACTGACCGGAGTACTCCGTCCCGGTCCAGCGAAGCGTCTCGTACTCAGTCGGGATGTCGACCGGGATGCGGACGCCGGAGCCGAGTGCGAGTCGGGTGACGACGTACAGCTCCTCCGATTCGAGGTGGGTCATGGTGAGCTCGCCGCTGTTGCTCTCAGCCGCGAGCATCCGATTGGCCGCGTCCCGAGGGACCATGACGAATGGGTCCTTACTCACGACTTCGTGTCACCAACCTGCGTGGGCTCCTCGGGCGTCGGCCCCTCGAGTCGTCTGTCGGCCCCGCTCGACATCGGGTCCATCGTCAGCCCTGCCATCTGGGCGGACGCAGCCCGTGTCACGAGCTGGTCCGACGAGGGGTCGGAGACGATGCCCGAGATCGCCATGGCCTCGATGACTTGCGCCTTCATCAAGGCGTACTCAACCCGCCAGCCGGACGCCTTAAGCAGCAGATCGACGACGCTGGCCTCGGGCTGCCACGCACCATCGGACTGGAGCAGGCAGAGACCCCCACTGGGTAGGACGTGCCACGTTGCCTGTGTCCGCTCCACCATCTCCGGCTCGGGCGCAAGTGGCCAGACCGTCGGCGGGACCATGGGGTATGCAGCCGGGTAGCTGAGGGTGAACTCAAGTCCGCTGCCGCCGGTCAAGACATCTAGGCCAACGGGCGCGGCTCGGTCGAACGGCCACAAGGGGAGGATGCCGTACCAACCGCCATGGATGAAGGCGGTCTCGTCTGGCACGGCGCTCGATGTGGAGGCCGCTCGCGAGACTTCTCCTGAGGCGCCGAGGACCGCGCGGACGCTGGTACCGGGCGGTGCGTACTGCATGGTGGCGCCGAACGCGGTACTAAATGCTTCCACATCGCGAAGATCCCGTTCGAGGCGCGCTGGCTCCGCCTCGGTCCAGCCAATGGATCGAAGCTCTTCCACTCTCGATGGGCCGACGACGCTCACCCCTGTGGGGTGTCCTTGACCGGGCGGGGGACGACAGGCGGGACGATCGCAGGCCCGGGACTAGTCTTGGGCGGTTTGGGAAACGCGCTGCCGAAGACGCTGCCCCAGTGAGCGATCGCGGCGGCGTCGTCACCTCGGGCATACGCAGAGCAGGCCAAGATCGCCTCGTCGCGCGACGTTCGGAGCCGGTCGGCGAAGGTGGCGTAGTCGAGGTCTGGCTGGATCGGGCCACACAGATCTGCTGGATCGGAGACGCTTGCGTGGTTCTCGATCTGAAAGGTCGCGGCAGTGAAGAAGTCCCGCAGTGCGACCGGTCGGGTGTGGTTAGTGGGCAGGAAGTCCAAAGCGAGGACTTCCATGACCAGCGACTTGATGAGCGCGTCAGCGGTGCTGTGCGCCGCGGCCCAAGCCTTGAGCATGCGAATGGTGCCGGCGTACTTCCCCCACGCGGCGTGCCGGGCGGCAACCTCGTCGATTAGGTGCTGGGGATCGGTGCGGATCCAGGTCTTGGTCAAGAACTCAGGAACCAAAAACTGGCCCTCGGAGAGGAGGGCCGGCATCGCGTCGACAGTGAAGGCGTCGGGGTCGTCGGGGTCGTCAAGGAAGCACTTGACGGCGTGGTTGCGCCACCGGGTCAGCCGGACCTGGTTTGCCGAATGAGTGCCGTCCCTGCCAAGGAGCTCACGCACTCTCGTCTGAGTGTGGTTGAGGGCCTCCGCTGCGGAGTCGCCTGGCTGTCCCCAGTTGGGGTGAGCATGCGTGTCGAAGACGATGATGGTGTCGACGTCGTGGATCGGGTCCTTATGAGTGCCCCGCGCCAGCGATCCAGACGGCTTAACTTCGATGACGTCGACGTCGTCGGCGAAAGCGCTCTTGAACAGATCGCGGCGCTCCCGGGCCGTCTTCACCTGCTTCGTGTCGGCGTTTACGGTGGTCTGGTAGGCCTCGAAGGCGTCGGTCACGTTCACTGGTTCCCTCCCCGTTTCTGGTGCCTAGCCCGGACACTAGCTGCGGCCGCCGACACTGCTGATGGTCGAGCGGGCGAGCCGCTCAGAAGGAAATCGATGTTGGCCGAGCCCTGACTCGTCCTGATGTCTGGCTGGCGGAAGCGGAGCGGGGTCAGGCGGGCGAGAGGAGCGACGCATCCGTCCAGAACTCCGCGACTGTCCACGCCCGATCGGTCTCGTCGAGCGCTGCGCAGATGATCAGCCCGTCGTAGTGCCCGTCGATGCAGCGCCACTTGACCAGGAGCGCCGGTAGGCGGCCCCACGGCGACGCGTACCAGCAGTGCTTGAACTTGGGCGGCGGCGTCACGGGGGACGCTTGCTCCGGCGTCGGAGCAGTCCACGAATCGGGGGCTTTGGGGCGCTTGCCGTGGAAAGCGGCAGTGCTGTGCGTGCCTACGGCAGGTCCGTCATTCGTCGACGCCGCCAGGCGGACGCGTGTGTTGGCGACACGTTCGGCGAGCGTCTCGCGAGGAAAGCCGTCCTCCTTCTGTCCCATGCCGCCAGTCACAAGCCCTCCAGCAGTCGAACACTTGCTCGATATGGTAGCGCTGGCTCTTGCCCTGTGGAGTGCGGGCCGTTGGAGGATCATCGGCAGTAATGTGCCGAACGTGGTCTCGGACGCTTCCCGCGAGCAGAAGTGGGTAACACAGCTCGAGGCCGCACGCATCCTTGGACTCGGGGCCAGCGGAAGCGCCATCCCGAAACTCATCCGGCGAGGGCTGCTTCATCCCCGCCCGCAACGACCCAGCCTCGAACGCGCCGAGGTGGAGCGGCTCCGTGACGCCCGCGCGGAATCGGCGCGTCGGCGCGCACTCGCCAGAGAGCCTGCGCTGCCTTCGCGTGCGCCGGTGCCGCCGGATGAACACCCTGACTGGGTGTTGGCGGCGGAGCTGGCGCGGGAGATGGGGGTAGGCGGGCCATGGGTGGTGCATCAGCGGGCCAGGCGTGGCCGGTTGCCGTATGTGACTGGCGACGACGGCACACGCTGGTTCAGGCGCGATCTGGTGCAGATGGCCGTGCGGGCACAAGAAGTGACAAGAACGAGACGACTCGATTCACCGAGCTGAGCGCGGTGACTACTTCGTACTTCGTGGCGGCGACACGTGCACTCAGGCAAAGAGGTCCGCGCGGCTACTGTGCAATCAGGAGTCGACTCGACGGTCACGCAACAGCCTGCTTCATCGCGGCTGAGGCATGCAGGCGTGCCTTCTCGCTCTGACGGTGACTTCGAGGGTTGTGTGGGCGTCCACCACCAACGTGCGTTCAGTCGAGTCGTCGGCTAACTCGATAAGCCCCTGCACGTCCATGCGCAGGATTCTGTCGATCTCGCGTCGGAAGTCGCCGGGGTCGTCGTAGCCGCCGAGGGGAGTGAGTGTTGCGATCTCATCGCGTTCTACTGCGACGGCCCACTCCAGGTCTTCAACCAACAGGTAAGGCGGCGTGTCGGTTTCCCGCAGGCTCTGCGTTGGGCCGGCAGTCAAGCCCTCCACGATTCGACCATCACGGCACACGAGCCGCACCTCAGTGTGGAGCGCAACCCATGCAATCGGCACGCGTCGGCCGCCCTCGGTCTCGACGATCCAGCACGAGCAGATTGGGTCGTTTCGCATCATGCCTCGCTCAGATAGTCGCAACGCAAACACAAGATATATCTTGTGGTCTTCGACGCGCCGCCACACCACCGTGTCGCTACGTGCCGAAGAGCCCGAAAAGCGCCCATGCCAAGCTGTCAGTGACGCGTGCGACACGGTTCGGCCTCAATGTCCGCCAGCGTCGGGTTGAGGTGGGTCTCACGCAGGAGGCCGCTGCGGCCTCGGCGGGGCTCACGCCGCAGTACTTGAGCGACATCGAACGAGGCAACCGCAACCCGACCTTGGCCACCGTGTACGCATTGGCCGACGCACTTGATTGCGCCGCGGTGGCACTGCTTCCGGAGTAGTTCGAAGCAGACCGTCAACTACCCCCGGATCTCCGTCCACCCAATCGGGGCGACATCTCGCGAGACCCACCAGCCCGCGTGATTGCAGGTCTCGCGAATCTCATGCCTGGACCGGCCGCGGCTGGCAAGTGGCACACGCAGGTGGAGCGGCGCCACCGCGCCGAGCCTCATCGAAGCACTGAGATTTGGCCGTGGGCTCAGGCAGGATGAAGCCTCACCGCCAAGTACCGAGGAGTCACCCTTTGAGCAGCGAGCTGGACTCAATCCTCGCGCGAATCGAGCGCAAGGACCCCGAAACCGCGAAGGAGCTCCGGCGTCATGTCGGCTTGCTTTCTAAGCGGCGTGAGTTCGGCCTCAACTTCGAGCGCCACACGCCAGAACGTGTGGGGCTGCCTGGACGCCCCATTTCTGTCGGCGACAAGGTCATGTTCATCTCGCCACGCGGCGAATCCAAGCTTGAGTCGTCGGACTCGTGGATCGTTCTCGCCGTCTCGGGCGATGGCACGCGAGCGACTGCCGAGTTGCGCAACACCGAGACCGGGGAAAGGGCCGATCGCCTCGTTGAGAATCTTGTGTTCGCGGCCGACTTCCGCGACCCGATCTTCCCCGGGCTCACTTCCGTCGAGAGAATCGAGAACGGGAACGGCCCCTTTCACGCGATCATGAACGGGGAGAACTACCACGTCCTCGACGCGCTGCGGTACACGCACGGTGGGGCCGTCGACCTCGTGTACATCGACCCGCCGTACAACACGGGAAACGAGGGGTGGATCTACAACGACCGCTACGTCTCGGCTGAAGATGGCGACAAGCACTCGAAGTGGCTCGCCTTCATGGAGCGCCGGCTGAAGATGGCCCGGCGCTTGCTGAAGGATTCGGGCGTCATCATCGTCGCCATCGGCGACGATGAGCACCATCGGCTCCGCATGCTGATGGACCAGGTCTTCGGAGATCACAACTTCATCTCTGACGTTGTGTGGAACGGCAGTCGCAAGAACGACGCCACCTTCATCTCCAACGCTGCCGACTACATGCTGTTCTACGCGAGAGACATGACCAGCCTCGCTGCAAGAGGGAGGTGGCACCAGCCCAAAGCCTGGGCCGAAGAGGTCCTGAACGCAGGCGCCGATGCCTGGGAAGCCTCGGGCGGGGTCAGCGAGGAAGCAACGAAGCGTCTGAAAGCTTGGTTCGCGAAGCAGCCCAAGGGCAAGTTTTCTGCGAGCGCTAAGCACTACAACTTGGTAGACGACCAAGGCCGCGTCTTCTCAGAAGCTGACCCCGGATTCCCAAACGGCAAGGGCCCCAGATACGACGTGGTCCACCCGAAGACGGGGCTTCCTTGTCGTGTTCCGGAGAACGGGTGGCGCTTCAACGAGGACAAGTTCAAGCAGATGATCGCGGACGGCCTCGTGCACTTCCGAGCGGATCACACGTCCTTGCCGCGTCCGAAGACTTTCCTTGCCGAACAGCTGAACGAGAAACCCGAGTCGGTGTTCTACTCCTCCCGCAAGGCGCCAGCACAACACGTAGCCAAAATCCTCGGCGACAAGCGTTTCCCGTACCCGAAGGACCATGAAGTCCTTATGCGGTGGTTTGCCATCGCGGCCCCGCGCGATGCCGTCATCCTGGACTTCTTCGCCGGGTCCGGAACTACGGCAGAGGCCGTACTCCGTCTCAACGCCCAGGACGGTGGGAGCCGTCAGTGCATCCTCGTCACGAACAACGAGCTGGCCTCGAAGGACGCCAAGGCATTGACCAAGGCCGGACACCGCGACGGCGATCCGGAATGGGAAGCGAAGGGCGTCTTCGAACACGTCACACGTCCACGCATCTCCACCGTCGTTACAGGTCAGCGTCGCAACGGCTCCACGTACGCGCCGGGGCTCGACGTCAACGTCGAGTTCTTCAACTTGACGTACGAGAACCCCGAGCTCGTCGAGATGGACCTTGCCTTCGAGCGCATCTCGCCCCTGCTCTGGCTGAAAGCTGGCGCAGAGGGCCGTCGCATCGACACTCCGACAGACGACTTCGAGATCGCCGACACCTATGCAGTGCTCTTTGATCCGGACGCCACAGCGCCCTTCTTGAAGGCCCTCCGCGGTTCAGTAGGCGTCCGACTCGTCTATGTCGTCACCGACGACGAGCCGCAATACCAGGCTGTCGACCGTCAACTCCCCGAAGGCATCAACTCGGCGCGCCTCTACTCGTCGTACCTCCACACGTTCACGATCAACACCGGCGCAGCCGAGGACTGAGAGAACACCTGATGAAGTTCGACCTGTTTCCCTACCAGGAAGCGGCCATCCGTGACGTCCTGCGCAGACTCAGTTCGGCGAAGAACAGGTGGCACTCTGCCGAACCTGTGCGTTCGTCGTTCGCACTGACGGCTCCCACGGGCGCCGGCAAGACGGTCATCGCTGCAGCGGTCATCGAAGCGCTCATCCACGGCTCCGACGAGTTCGACATGGACCCCGACCCCGGGGCAGTTGTTCTCTGGATGAGCAAGGATCCTGCGCTGAACGCGCAGACCCGCCACCGTTTCATCGAGGCCGCCGACCGTATCGACGTCGCCGAACTCGTGCTGCTCGACAAGGACTTCGGCAGTGACCGCCTTCAGCCAGGCAACGTTTACTTCATCAACCCCGCCAAGCTAAGCAAGACGGCCCTTTTCGTCCGCCGCACCAACACGCGGCCCGTCACCTTCTGGGACATCCTCGACAACACCATCAAGGACGAAAATCTCACCCTCTACCTTGTCCTCGACGAGGCACACGAAGGCGTCACGCCGATGCGAAGGTCCGAGGCGGACGCCAACCAGACGATCGTCATGAAGGTGATCAACGGCAACGGCTCAAACGCAGCCGTGCCGGTCGTATGGGGCATCTCGGCCACCGTCACACGCTTCAAGGAAGCCATGGCCGCAGCGAAGCAGCGCTACGACGATGACGACGTGTGGGTCGACCCCCGCGACGTCCAGGAGTCGGGAATCATTAAGAAGACCCTCTCCGCAGAGATCCCGGACGAGAAGGGCGAGTTCGACACCACCTTCGTGCGCAAGGCTGCCAGGCAGTTCGAGACCACGTGCGACCTGTGGGACAAGTACGCCGCCGAGCAGTCGCTCGAGAAACCCGTCCTGCCGCTGCTTGTCATTCAAATCCCCAACAAGTCCAGTGACGACAAGGACTTCGCCGACGAAGATGCGCTCATCGCGCGGTACCTCGACGTGGTGCGCACCACCTGGAACGGCTTCACCGACGACTGCGTAGCCCACGTACTGGGCGACCGTGGAACGATCGACGTAGCGTCTTACAGGATCCCGAAGGTCGCCCCGGAGGACATCCAGGACGACCTCACCGTCCGGGTGCTTATCGCGAAGGACGCCATCTCGACGGGGTGGGACTGCCCGCGTGCCGAGGTCTTGGTGTCGCTCCGCCCAGGCGAGGACCACACCTACATCACGCAGCTGCTGGGACGCATGGTTCGCACGCCGCTTGCTCGCGAGACCAGCGACGACCGGCTCAACTCCGCGTCCACGTACCTGCCGCGGTTCAACAAAGAGCAGGCGGAGAACGTCGTCAAGGAAATCATGGGACTGAAGGACCCCTCCGGCGCGATCATCGCGCGGGAGGGCGGGGGACCGAAGGTTCTCTTCAGGCCGGTCGACCTTGCCTGGAACCCCGACGTCCAGACAGAGGCGCGGTTGGTCATCGAGACGCTCCCGTCTCTGCCGAAGCCAGCAGCCGACCCCAAGCCCATCAAGCGACTCTTGGCTGCCGCCGTCGCCTTCTCGCAGGACGGTTTGGTTGAGAAGGCCAACGACAAGGCGCACAACCACCTCATGTCCGTCCTCGATGGCATCACAGCGCAATACGCCACCGAGGTTGCCGCGGAGGCCGAGCAGATCAAGACCGCGGCCATCCGCCGCCTCTCGGCCACGTTCGGCGAAAGGGACGTCCAGGTCGAGACGGACTCAGATGCAGCAGACATAAACACCGTTGACGATGCCCTTCGTGCAGCTCGACGGATGCTGTCCACTTCGCTTGTTAACCGCTACCTGAAGCGCAAGTACCAAGAGGCCATTGCGAAGGACCTGCACCACCCACTCATCGACGTTCGTGCCGTGGTGGCCGCACTCGCGACCTTCAAGACCCCCGCAAATGAGCGCACCGTCCAGCAGCGGGTAGAGGATGCAGCCGACGCCCTCCTGAAGACCTGGCTCAACGACAACCGTGTAGCGCTTCGAGGACTTCCAGACAGCCGTAAAGCCGAGTACGACCGCATCCGCTCGCGTGCGCGGGACCGCGAGCAGGTCGACACCGAGCTCAAGACCGACGAACGGGTCGACAGTGTCGACAAGTCCCACGTCTCCCTCCCGACGGCCAAGTTCCACCTACTTGCCGACGGGGACCGAAACTGGCCCGTCGAAGAGAAGATGGCCGACAACACGTGGGAGATGGCGGTCCTCCGCAAGGAACTCGGCCTGAAGCTGGACGGCAAGGATCGCCCGAACCTCGTGGGTTGGTACCGGAACCCCTCGTCCGCTGGGAAGCACAGCGTGCGGATCGCCTACCGCGACGGCGATGCGTGGAAGTCCGTCCAGCCGGATTTCGTCTTCCTTGAGCGTGACGGTCAAGGGACGATCCGGCCCTCCATCCTCGACCCGCACGGACCCCACCTCGCTGACGCGATGCCCAAGCTAATGGCCCTCGCCGACTACGCGGAGGACTACGGCGACCATTTTCTCCGCATTGACTCGATGGCGGCCGTCAGTCGCGTCGCTACCGGCGCAGACCCGGCGCTTGTGGTCCTGGACATGCTGGACAAGGACGTTCGCGGAAAGATCCGTGACGCAGCAGGCAAGGGCGAGTCCGCGGAGTCGCTGTTCAAGACCATAGGGGTGACGTACTGATGACCGCTTGGGTTATCCGCGCTGGCCGTGACGGCGAGAACGAGCAGTGGTGCCTCGATCACGGCCTCGCAGGTGTCGGATGGCGCGAGTTCGGGGATATCTCGGACGTGCGCTCCCGCGATGAGATGCGAGCTCGCGTGGATGCGGCACGTCCCGACGACACGGCCGGCGCTCGGGCGCAGTGGTCCACGCAGCTCTGGGCCCTGTTGGCCATTGAGCCCGGAGATCTGGTTGTAATGCCGATGAAGACGACACAGACGGTCGCCCTAGGAGTCTGCACGAGGGCCTATCACTACGTCGCCGACGAGCCCGACCCCACCCGTAGGCATCGAATCGGCGTGGAGTGGAAGCGTGACGACGTCTCTAGGTCGGCGATCCGGCAGGACCTGCTGTACACGCTCGGCTCACTCGCGACCGTTTTCAAAGCCAAGCGGAACGGCGCCGAAGACCGGTTCCGCACCGTCATCGAGACCGGTGTGGACCCGCAACTCGAGGAGCCTTGGAGCCCCACGAAACTCGATACAAGCGGGCGCGACGGCAACGATGAAGATGAGTCCGGCGTCTTCACCGACCCGGTGACGGTCCCGACCCTCGCGGCGATACGCGACCGCGTCCTCGCCCACGTTACGGAGTCGTTTCGTGAGCACGAGCTCACCAATCTGGTCGCTGACATCCTCCGCGTGCGTGGCTTCCGCTGCGACGTGAGCCCTCCCGGCCCCGACGGCGGCGTGGACATACTCGCTGGCTCAGGTCCGTTGGGTTTGGACTCGCCGACCCTCATCTGCGAGGTCAAATCCTCCCCGACGCCGCAGGGCGTCGACGTAGTTCGAAAGCTACAAGGGGCGATGCTTTCCAACCGGTCCGACCAAGGTCTTCTGGTGGCGTGGGGAGGAATCACCAAGGAGGCTCGGCGGAGCATCGCCTCTGACCGGCTCACCATGCGGGTGTGGGACGCCGACGAAGTCCTGGATCAGCTGTTCGACGTCTACGAGCAACTTCCCGAGTCCATGCGGGTGCGGATCCCCATGAAGCGTGCATGGGTTCTCGACGAGGAGCCAGGGTGAGCGAACGCAAACGACCGGATCGACGGCGCGCTAGCGAAGTTGTCGGTTTGCCGATGTGCGCGACCGTCGACGGTGGGCCGCCAGCCAGGGTCTTCGCCAGACTATGAGCCACGTCGCCGCCTTCCTCAACGGGGAGCGCCGACAGGTCTGGGCGCTGCACCGCGAGACGGGCGCGCCCCACTTCCTCGCCGAAGGTCAAGCCACCCAGCTGCGCGACTTCACCAAGGCGTCGCTGCGCTGCCCTCACCCGGATTGCGCCGCAGAGATCTCCACCCGCGGCGGCTCAAAGCGCGACCATTTCCTCCACGTCGCCAAGCCGGCACACGAGACCGGCCGCGAGTCCGAGTTCCACTTGGCCGGCAAGGCGATGCTGACCCAGTGGGCCGCGTCACGAATCCCCGAAGGCGCCGAGGTGCGCGAGGAGCACACCGTCAAGGACCCAGACACCCGCTTGCTGCGGCGCGCTGACGTGATGGTCACCGGGCGCTCAGGCCGGCAGGTTGCCTACGAAATCGAGTACAAGTCGTACGCCATCGAGGCGTGGCAGGCTAAGCAGGCCGACTACGACGCCCAGGGCATCGTGTGCGCGTGGCTGATTGGACACACAAAGGTGCGTCTGGCTGCTGGTTCCTCCAGCCCCGGTGACGCCGATGCGGCCGCCGTTCGCCTTCCAGAACTAGCCACTGTCATCGCACGCGCAGGGCACCCCGTCATGGTGGTGAACCCGGTGACCCAGCAAATCGGGACCCTCGCGGGCAGCGCGCGGTTCGATGAGCGCTACCGCGGCACCAGCGGCGCATGGCTGGCTGTCGACGGCCTGGACGACTGCGAGTTCAGCCCTCACGGCGGCATCATCACGCCAACGCTGCGCCGCATCGCCGAGGCCGAGGAGGAGGTGGTCCGCGAGCTCGCGCTGCAGGAAGCACGCGAGGTCGAGGCCAGGCACCGAATCGCAGTGTTCCGGGGCGACGACCTCCGCGCGTGGGAACGCAGCCCGCTGCGCGCGACCATGCTGGCGAGGTGGGGCACGATTCCCGACGTGCTGGCGCGCGATGCGGGGGCAGGTGGCGGTGTGCTAGCCGTCCTGCCTCACTGGCACGGCGCGATTTACGAGGACCTCCTTCACCGTCGGACCGTCGACTTCAGGTGGCGAGACGTCTTCGCCGCACTCGATCGGCACGACATCCGACGCCATCCCGACACGAAACTAGTGTTCAGGACGCTGATTGCTTGGCTGGAGACGATGGAGGTGGTCGGCTTGCTGCGCATTCACCGCGACCGTCGGCGCCGCGTGCTTCTCTTCTCACCGACGGGTCTGTCACTGGATGAAGCTGTCGTGGGCTCAACTCCCTAGAAACGGGGCTGCTGCCCGGAGCCTGCGGGGGGCCGCGGCCGAGCGGCGCTCGGAACAAGCGGTCTGCACAACGTGCACGTCGACCCGTGCTCAGGACCGTAGCGCAGCGCCCGGGGTGCCGTGGTGAAGACCCGAGTATGTAGCCGGTCAGTCGTCGCAGTCGCAGGGAGTGAGCCAGCACCTCTGGCAAGTGACCACGGACGGTGGCGGCGACGATCCACACCGTAGACACGAGCGCCACGTGCTCAGATCGAACCGCTCCTGGTCAGCGTCCTCGCGACCCCATGTTCCGCGGTTGCTTGCGGACCACTCGAACAATCCCCAACCGTCCTGCTCGATTTCGACCAGGTTCGACTCGAACGGCCGTTGCTCGATCCAGCGGCGCACAGCAGGGCAGTCGAAGTCCGCGTGACGTACCCCTGTGAACGATGGCGCCGCCGCCGATGCACGCTGCCGGACTAGCCACACGGTCCCGGTTTGGGCGGGCTCCACTTCCACTTCTTCGAACTCGATCGCCACCAGCCGCATTCAACCCCAACAACCTACGACGCCGCGACGCGGCACGGACACCACCGCGTAGCCCAGAAGCGACGCCTATCGGGGCGCGGCCGGGCCTCGAAGCATCGTTGCTCCTCCATAGGAGACGTCGAAGTCCACGATCGGGGTCTCTACCGTGACCCGAGTCGCTGGCTCGGGAACATCGGCAAGTACCTGCAGCACCCATGCGCTTCCACGGGGCAGGAGCGCAGGCTCGAGTCGGACGCTCGTCGGATGGCTGTCGTCGTCCACTCGGACGCCTTCCGATCGGTGGTGAACGTTCGCTGCCGCGATGACGCCGGGGAACGTGACCACGATGGACTCGCCTGAGTCGAATGCGTCCGAGGCCAGATCCCGGGGACCGACGTTTTTGATCGTAACGTCGTAGAGCATCGGGTTCGTTAGAAGTCGCCCGTTCGCGTGCACCTCAATGGCCTTGTTCATCGAACCGGAGAGCATCAGCAGTTCGGCCCGGTTGACGGTGACGCGCAACTTCCCCCGTCGCGTGCCGTACCGCCGTGCAGCCCACAGGGCGAGCAGGCCGACCACGACGGTCGCAGCGATTCCAGCCAGCGTCCAAATCCCCGTCTCGCTCACCGCACCATGGTCCTCGGCCATGTGGCCTCGACGGCGACGACACACTGAGAAGAGCATGCAGTGGCTCGCGCCCACTCAATCGCGTGCGGTTACGCCACGCACGCCGGCGACGAACCTGCGCTCATCAGGCAGCCCTGGGCCAGTGGGCGACTTCGTCCAGTCCGGACAGCGATCGGGTTGATAGGAGTCTCGCCCGACCCGACGACCGGACGGCCAAGGGGCACCGGACGTATCGCCAGCTTCTTCAGGCTGTTGGTGGGAGTATCGGCGCCATGAGGAGGCTTCCGCGGCGGCCAGCCGAGATCGAGACCCTCAACTTCCACGCTGCCGTCGACAGGCCGGTGCCCGGCGATAGGAAGCTGGTGTCGGACCCGGACAGGGTCAACGCAACGATCGACCAGTTCGCGCTAGGTCTCCGCGATTCCCTCTCTACTCCCTCGCGCCTACGCGGCTGGGTCAGTGACCAGCTCTTCGGCTTGATCGCCGCAGACCTCGACGGGTGCCTCATGGTGAAGCAGGAAGACTCCGGGACTCTCTTCTTCGAGGACCCCGTCAAGTTGCCTGACTGGCGGCTCACACTGAAGTCCAACGAGGTCTTGCTCGTCGAGGTAAAGGCGATCGACGATCGGATGCCCAAGCGGGCGACTCTGCGGCCGTCAGAGGTCGCACGCCTAACCCGTTATGCGGAACTCGACGGTAACCCTCTCTTCGTCGCGATCCATTGGGTCGTCCTGGATCTCTGGTCGCTCGTTCCCGTGGAGGCGTTCAGCCGCGTGGACGATCACTGGGAGATCGGGTTGGAGGAAGCCATGAAGTTGGATCGCATGGGATCCCTTCTGAACGACCGGCTCCTAGGTCTCAACCCACCGCTCATTTTCAAGGCTGTGTTGGAAGGTGATGTCGAATCGAGCGAATCAGTATCGCCAGGGTCGCCACCCAGCGATACGACGGGCCTCGCAGCGACGATTGCAGATGTCTTTCTGACTTGTGGAGGCCGCACGATGGTCGACCAACGCGAGAAGGACCTCATCTGGTTCCTGCTGCAGCACGCTCGTTGGCCGGTCGAGGAGCGAGTCGATCAGGTGGGCGAGCGACAGTTCGAGATGATCTTCGAGATGGCCCCAGATGAACCAACGGGACAAGGCTTCGAGATCGTTGGTCGACTGAGTGAGCTGTACACGCGAATGTTCTATGCGAGCACCTCATGGGACGAGAAGACGACACATCTCACGATCGACATCGAGCCAGGCACTCTTCCGAGACTCGTTCCGACGGACTTCCGTTCCGATCGCCTCCCACTCTGGCACTTCGTCCTTGGTCCGAACGAGGATTGACGCCAGCCACGACGCCGAGGTGAGCGCGCCGGCCAGCGCTCGGTGTTTGTCATCATCCGTCCGTCGGACGGAGACGTTCACCGGACCTGAGCGACGAGGGTTGTTGTCGCATCCCAAGGCCGGGACAGTTCAAGTGACCCGTCAGCGCCGGGGCAGTTGAGCTGTCAGCACGGTCCAATGTCAAGCGACCGGTCACATCCCGTAAGCGCTTGACCTTGCGAGCGCCACGACGGGGTCCATCGAGTTGCCTTGGGCCATCCACTCGACCGCAGTCATGTCGTCGAGTTCTTCATGCCGCACATCCGCGAGAAGCCCCTCGACGCTGTACGGGTGCATCTCAGGTCCGAGTTCACGCAGCACAAGCCGAAGCGAGGGCAGTCGCTGGGCGTCGGGGAACTGCCACTCGGGGAAGCGGAGTTCGTCCCTGGCGAGGAACGCGTAGAGGTCTTGCCTGCCTACCCACTCCAGCACCTGAGTTTCTGGGCAGCCGAGCAAGCCCGCGACCTGATGGACGCTGAGCTCGCGCGATGCTTTGCGCCTGGTCGCCTCAGCCCGGGCCCGCAAACGGGCGCGGGCGGCCGCCTTAACTTCTGGATCGAATGAGTCGGCTGGGACGCCGGAGTCAATAAGGAACTGACGTTCCCCTGGCGTCAGGGGCTCGTCAGCGCCAATGCGCTCCGATTCCATGCGATCACGTTACGCCGCCCGACTGCGCGAGGGTTGCCCTGACAGAAGCCGGCGCCGTCTAACCACGTACAGCAAACGTCTCCCGCAAGCAGGAAGACCAGACTTACACCGCAGTGCGCAACACACACGAAGCCAGTAGGGAAGACGTCGGCCAGGGCGACGCCCTCGTGCTGCGGGCCGGCGAGCACAGCGCGGTCGTCGTCGACGCCGGCCCCGAGCCGGCGGCGACGGACGCCTGCCTCGACCGCCTCGACGTCGCGTCGGTGCCGCTCCTCGTGCTGACCCACTTCCACGCCGACCACGTGGGCGGCGTCGCCGGGGTGGCCGACGGGCGGCGCATCGACGTCGTCGAGGGCACGGCCCTGCGCGACCCGGAGGTCGGGGCGAGGTCGGTCGAGGAGGTCACCGGCCGCTCGGCCGTGGCGACGGCGTACGGCGTCACCCGTCGGATCGGGCAGGTCACGCTGCAGGCCGTGTGGCCACGCCCGGGCGCCCTCGCGGGCGACGCGGGCGAGAGCGCGGCCAACAACGCCAGCGTCGTGCTGCTCGCCGAGGTGGCCGGCGTCCGGATCCTGCTCACCGGCGACCTCGAGCCGTCGGCCCAGGCGGCGCTCGCGCGCGACCTCGCAGGGGTGCAGGTCGACGTGCTCAAGGTGCCGCACCACGGCAGCCGGCACCAGGACCTCGACTGGCTGACGTCCCTGGGCGCCCGCCTGGCATTGGTGTCGGTGGGGGAGGGCAACGACTACGGGCACCCCGCCCCCGACCTGCTGGAGGCGCTCGGGGCGGCCGGCTCCGACGTACGTCGCACCGACGTGGGCGGCGACGTGGTCGTGGTGGTCGAGGACGGGACGCCCGGTGTCGTGGGCCGCGGATAGGGTGTGGCCACCATGGCTCGCACCCCCTCCGCCGCGCAGGTCCTCGGCCACGTCGTCCTGGTGACGGGCAAGGAGGAATACCTCTCCGCGCGCACCGTCGTCTCGGTCCGTGACGCCGTCCGCGCCCACGACCCCGAGGCGGAGATGGCGGAGTCGGCGGCCGCCGACCTCACGCTCGCGTCACTCGGCGAGATGTCCGCGCCGTCGCTGTTCTCCTCGATCCGGTGCGTCGTCGTGCGCGGCCTGGAGGACCTGCCCGACGAGTCGGTCGACGGCCTGCTGGCCTACTGCGCCGCCCCTGCCGACGACGTGGCGCTCGTGCTCGTGCACTCCGGCGGGCCGAAGGGCAGCGGCGTGCTCACCAAGCTGCGCAAGCTGTCGCCCGTCACCGAGGTGAAGTCCGAGGAGATCAGGGCCACCGACATGCCGGGCTTCGTGACCTCCGAGGTCGCCTCCCACGGCGCGCGCATCGACCCCGACGCCGCGGCGTTCCTCGTGCAGGCCGTCGGCACCGACCTGCGCTCGCTGGCGGCCGCCGCCGACCAGCTCACCCACGACTTCCACGGCGAGCAGCTCACCGTCGACAAGGTCCAGCGCTACTTCGGCGGCCGGGCCGAGGCCAAGTCGTTCACCGTCGCCGACGCCGCGTTCGCCGGCCGGCGGGCGGCCGCCCTGGAGGAGCTGCGCTGGGCGCTCGACTCCGGCACGTCGCCGGTGCTGGTCACCTCCGCGATGGCGGCGTCCGCGCGCAGCCTGGCGCGCTACCTCGGCGCTCCTCGCGGAGCCCGCGACGGCGACCTGGCCCGCGACCTCGGCGTGCCGCCGTGGAAGGTGCGCACGGTGCGCGACCAGTCACGGTCGTGGAGCGCCGAGGGCATCGCGGCCGCGGTGCGTGCGGTCGCCCTGGCCGACGCCGACATCAAGGGCCGCGCCCACGACGCGTCCTACACGCTCGAGCGGCTGGTGCTCACCGTGGCGGGCCTGCGCGACGGGCGCTGACCCGCGCCCGCGTGACCACCGCGTACGCCCCCGAAATGCACGACACCCGCCACGAGGGCGGGTGTCGACAGTGAAGAGCGGGACGTCAGAGCGACGCGGCCTTCTTGGCGATCGAGGACTTGCGGTTGGCGGCCTGGTTGGCGTGGATGACGCCCTTCGAGGCGGCCTTGTCGAGGGCCTTCATGGCGTCACGGCCCGCCGCGACGGCGGCGTCCTTGTCGCCGGCCTCCGACAGCTCGCGGAACTTGCGCACGGCAGTCTTCAGGCGAGACTTGACGGCCTGATTGCGCTGGCGCGCCTTCTCGTTCTGCTTGTTGCGCTTGATCTGGGACTTGATGTTCGCCACGTGCGGATCCTCGAATGCTCGAACTGGTCAGGATGAGAAGTCTGGTGCTGTCGGCTGCCTGGCAACCCCGGACAGGGTCGGGCGCCGGACACGCAGTGGTGAACTCTACCGTCACCCTCCGCGGGCGCCCAAATCGCCTGCCGCGCCCCTGGCCGGTGCTCACCGGCCCGTGCGGCGCGCGACGGCCCCCAGCATGCGCTCCGACTCCCGGATGCGGAAATCGTTGAGCGTGGGCAGGTTGACGTCCACCGCGACGACCGAGCGGACGGCGAGGTGCGCGCCGAAGCCGGCGAGGAAGGCCGTGACCGTGTCGTCGCCGACCGCGCGCAGGGCGGGCGAGGCGGGGACGGAGGCGTCGAACCACGCCTCGTCGACGCGCTCGAGCCGGGCGAGGAGCGGGTCGGCCCAGGCGGGGCCGCGGGCCGCCGTGCCCCAGTCGACGAAGACGATCTCGCCACCGGGACGGCGCAGCAGGTTGTCGACGCGGATGTCCCAGTGGACGACGTGCGGCATCGGAGCGGCGGCGTGGTGGCGGAGCACGTCGGCCCAGCCGTACGGGTCGCGGCGCAGCCAGTGCGGCACGGGGGCGGCGGCCGGGGCGTCGGCGAGCGAGGCGAGGGTGTCGGCCCACTTTCCGAGCACGCGGCCGACGTCGACGAGGTCGACCGAGGCCGGCACGTCACGCTGCCGCAGCACCGCGCCCAGCCGGTCGACGCCCGTGAGGACCGCATCGAGCTCGGCAGGATCGCCGAAGTCGGGGTGGCGCCCCTCGACGTCCTCGACCAGCAGCGCCACCCACGCGCCGTCGTCGTACGACGCCAACAGCCGTGCCCAGAGCTCGTGCGCGCCGAGGTGGGCGAGCACCCCGGCCTCGCGCCGGAACAACCCCGGAGTGTCGGGGTTGAGCTCGGCGCCGACGGCCTTGACGAACGCGCGGGTGCCGTCGGCGCACGTCAGCCGGGTCGCGCAGCCCGGCGACATGCCGCCGACCTGCTCGGCGGTGGCCACGACGGGCGAGCCGAGGGTGTCCTCGACCCAGGCACGGACCGCGGCGGGGACGGCGTCGTAGGCCAGGCGGACGCCGACGGCGCGCGGTGCGGTCACCACCAGCCCCGGCGCTCGCCGAGCCAGTCCCAGCACACCTCGCCCTGCCAGCGCTGGTGGTCGCGGATGTGCGGCGACGTCGGCGGCACCGGGAGCTCGCACTGGGTGAGGAAGTAGCCGACGTAGAGCGCGAGGGCGATGTCGATCGTCTCGGGGTCGACCCCGGCCAGCAGGCGGCGCCCGGCGATGACCGGCTCGACGTCGATGCCCTCCCCGCGCGGGCCGATGAGGGCGGCGAGGGAGTCGAACCACGCGGCTCCGCGCACCGGCCAGTTCCAGTCGCAGACCAGCGCGCGACCGTCGGCGTCGATGAGGACGTTGTCGGAGCGGACGTCGGTGTGGACCACGGTGTCGCCGCCGACCACCTCGGCGTAGCGGCGCGCGAGCGCCTCGGCCTCCTCCAGCCGGGCGGCGCCGAGGTCCGTACGCCGGTCGCGAAGCGCCGGCCATCCCTCGAGCAGCGGCGCGAAGTCGGACTCGGCCGGGTCGAGGTCGAGCCCCGCGGGCGGCGGGGTGAGCGCGTCGGCGACCTGCTCGAGCGCGTCGAGCACGGCGTCGAGCTCGTCGGCCCGCCACGGCCGCTCGGGCGTCCGGGCGGCGACGTACTCGATGCCGAGCACCACCCAGTCGTCGTCGAGGTGCCACAGCAGCCTCGGGGCCGGCACCTCCGGAGGCAGTGCGGCGAGCTTGCGCGCCTCCTCGCGGTAGGAGTCGGCGAACATCCGCTGGGCCTTCACCGAGGCCGCCTTCACGAAGTGGCGCGAGCCGTCCTCGCACACCAGCACGGACGCGAACCCGGGGGTGAACCCGCTGGTCTGCGAGATCGCCGACGCGACCGGTGAGCCGCACTTCCGCTCGATCCAGGCCCGCAGGCCGGGCGGGAGGAACGCCCACTCGAGGCGACGCGCGGTCCTGCCGTGCGGTGCGGGGTAGGGGGCGATCGAGGGGGAGCGGGCCATGGCGCCATCCTTGCCCACCCCGACGCGGACCACGACGGGATATCCGCTGGACAGGGCAGGCGGCGTGCGGACCAGACTGACGCCATGCCCGAGCTCGTGCTGCCGACCACCGCCGTCCGTGAGTCCTTCCTCGAGGCGATGGACGAGTTCGTCGCCGAGGACGCCCGGGACAGCCAGACGGCGGCGTGGATCGCGCGCAGCGCCCCGGGCTGGACCGCCCCCGGCGTCTTCGCGGCCTTCGTCGAGGCGGTGCGCGCCGACGCGCTGGAGGAGACGCCGCGTCCGCGGGCGCACGTGCCGTGCACGACGCTGTGGTGGGTCGACGGCGAGCACTACCTCGGCCGGATCGCCGTGCGGCACCGGCTCAACGACTTCCTGCTCGAGGTGGGCGGGCACATCGGCTACGACGTGCGCCCCACCCGGCGGCGAGAGGGGCACGCGACGGCCATGCTGCGACACGCCCTGCCGTGGGCGCGCGGGCTCGGCATCGACCCCGCGCTGGTCACCTGCGACACCGACAACCTCGGCTCGATCGGGGTCATCGAGGCGGCCGGCGGCGTGCTGGAGGACGTGCGGGGGGACAAGCGGCGCTACTGGGTGGCGACGGGGCGGTAGCCCGGCGCGCAGCGGCCGGCTGCGGGCTCGCGCCCGCGCCGCGTCGCCGGTTCGGCGGCCCGCGGCGCGCGTGGAAGAATGAGCCGCCCCAGCCGTCGTACCCCCGAAAGCAGTCCGTGAGCCTCACCAACGCGCCGCAGCCTGGCTCGACCGACCCGTCGATCATCCGCAACTTCTGCATCATCGCGCACATCGACCACGGCAAGTCGACCCTGGCCGACCGGATGCTGCAGCTCACCGGGGTCGTCGACGAGCGGGCGTCGCGTGCGCAGTACCTCGACCGGATGGACATCGAGCGCGAGCGCGGCATCACCATCAAGTCGCAGGCCGTGCGGATGCCGTGGACGGTGCCGGCGGGCAACGCCGAGGGCGCCGAGCCCGGCACCTACGTCCTCAACATGATCGACACCCCGGGCCACGTCGACTTCACCTACGAGGTCTCCCGCAGCCTCGAGGCCTGCGAGGCCGCCGTCCTGCTCGTCGACGCCGCACAGGGCATCGAGGCGCAGACCCTGGCCAACCTCTACCTCGCGATGGGCGCCGATCTCCACATCATCCCGGTGCTCAACAAGATCGACCTGCCGAGCGCCAACGTCGAGAAGTACGCCGCCGAGCTGGCCGGCCTGGTCGGCTGCGAGCCGGAGGAGGTGCTGCTCACCAGCGCCAAGACCGGCGTCGGCGTCGAGACGCTCCTCAACGAGATCGTGAAGCAGACCCCGGCGCCGGTGGGCGACGCGGACGCCCCGGCCCGTGCCCTGATCTTCGACTCCGTCTACGACACCTACCGCGGCGTGGTCACCTACGTGCGGGTCGTCGACGGCAAGCTCAGCCACCGCGACCGGATCAAGATGATGTCGACCAACGCGGTCCACGAGATGCTCGAGGTCGGCGTGATCAGCCCCGAGCCCGTCAAGGCCCGCGAGATCGGCGTCGGCGAGGTCGGCTACCTGATCACCGGTGTGAAGGACGTGCGCCAGTCGCGCGTCGGTGACACCGTCACCTCCCAGCACCACGGGGCCACCGAGTCGCTGGGCGGCTACAAGCACCCCAACCCGATGGTCTACGCCGGTCTCTACCCGATCGACGGCGACGACTACCCGACGCTGCGCGACGCCCTGGAGAAGCTCCAGCTCAACGACGCGGCGCTGACCTACGAGCCGGAGACCTCGGGCGCGTTGGGCTTCGGCTTCCGCTGCGGGTTCCTCGGTCTGCTCCACATGGAGATCACCCGCGACCGCCTCGAGCGCGAGTTCGACCTCGACCTCATCTCGACGGCTCCCAACGTGGTCTACGAGGTCGTCCTCGACGACGGCACCGAGGTCGAGGTGACCAACCCGAGCGAGTACCCCGACGGCAAGGTCGCCGAGGTGCGGGAGCCGGTCGTGAAGGCGACGATCCTCGCGCCGTCGGACTACATCGGCACGATCATGGAGCTGTGCCAGCTCAAGCGCGGCAACCTGCAGGGGATGGACTACCTCTCCGAGGACCGCGTCGAGATGCGCTACACCCTGCCGATGGGCGAGATCGTCTTCGACTTCTTCGACCAGCTCAAGTCGCGCACCAAGGGCTACGCGTCCCTCGACTACGAGCGCTCCGGCGAGCAGGCCGCCGACCTGGTCAAGGTCGACATCCTGCTCCAGGGCGAGCCCGTCGACGCGTTCAGCGCGATCGTGCACCGCGACGCCGCCTACTCCTACGGCGTGATGATGGCCGGCAAGCTCAAGGAGCTCATCCCGCGCCAGCAGTTCGAGGTGCCGATCCAGGCCGCCATCGGCGCCCGCGTCATCGCCCGCGAGACCATCCGCGCGATCCGCAAGGACGTGCTCGCCAAGTGCTACGGCGGCGACATCAGCCGCAAGCGCAAGCTGCTGGAGAAGCAGAAGGCGGGCAAGAAGCGGATGAAGAACATCGGGTCCGTGGAGGTGCCGCCGGAGGCGTTCGTCGCCGCGCTGTCCACCACGCAGCCCTCCGACAAGCCGGGCAAGAAGTAGGAGTCGAAGAGGGAGGACTCGACGTGGGATCCGTCGTCCGCAGCGAGGACGTGGCGCCGCAGCCGTGGGCCGCGGGCCGCAGCACCATCCGCGAGCTGGCACGCGGCGACGACGGAGCGTGGCGCATCGGCCTCGCCGAGGTCACCGCGGACGGCCCGGTCCCGACGTCGGCGGGCACGCTGCGCGTGCTCACCGTGGTCGACGGCCCGGTCCTCGACCTCGAGGTGGACGACGAGGCGCACGTCGTCGAGCCGCAACGCCCGTTCGCCCTCCCCGGCGACGCGGCCGCCGTGGCGTCGGTGCCCGAGGGAGCCGTACGCGCGCTCGACGTCGTCGTCGACCCCACCCTCGTGCGACCGTTCGTGACCGTGCTCGAGCTGGGCCGGTCCTCGGCGCTGCCGCTCGCGGCCGACCAGGCGGCGTACGTCGTCTCCGGCACCCGCGACGCGATCGCGACGGGCACGCTCGTGATCGGTCCCGGCGAGGTCACCGGACGCTGCACCGTCGCGGTCGTCACCCTCGAGCGCATCGGCTGAGCGGCCCGCCGGGACCGGCTGGACGGACCGGGCCGGTCAGCGCGCCGGCCGCCAGCCGGGGTCGCGGCCCAGCCGCGCGAGCAGCCGGTCGGTGACCGAGGCGTCCGGGCCCACCTCGACCGCCGGGGCGCAGATCCCCTCGGAGTGCAGGGTGTCGCCCCAGCCGTCGGCGGTGGCGTGGAGCGCGGCGGCCTCCTCGTCGCTGACGGTCCACTCCTGGCCGGTGGCCCGGGCGACGTCCGAGCCGTGCACCACGAGGTCCCAGCCGTAGAAGTCGGCGATGGTGGCGGCGATGGTCGTGGGACCGAAGTAGCTGTCGTACTCGCGAGCCGCCACGCCGTCGGCGAGCACCGAGGTGACGTGCGCGCGCTGGCGTCGCCAGGCGGCGGCCGGGTCGGCGAGGTCGGGATCCGGGCCGGCGTCGAGGTCGCGCTGGCGCAGGAAGTCGCGCTGGGTCTCGATCACGTGCCCGACGACGTCGCGGGCGGTCCAGCCCTCGCACGGCGACGGCACGTCCCAGTCGCCGCCCGCGACCTCGACGGCGTCGAGGACCCGGGCGAACCGGTCGGCGCGCTGCTGGAACAGGGAGAGCTGGTGGGCGGGTGACGGGGTCGGTGAGGAGGTGGTGGTCTGGGTCATGCGCCCACTCTCGCCGCCGCGCTGTCGGTGCTGCTTGGAATAATCCGACAGATGAGCAGCCGGACGAGTGCGGGAGGTCCCCGGCCGGTGGACCCGATCGACCGGGCCCACCTGACGGGGGTGAGCCGGCCCTCGCCGCCGATCCACCGCTACGCCCCGAGCGAGCGCCTCACGGACCTCGTCGACCGCCACTGGATCCCCGTCTGGTCGCTGCCCGAGCCGTCCACCCAGAGCACCCTCCAGCACCCCGTCTGCCTGGTGGTGGTGAGCAACACCTACGCCCGCTTCTACGGCGTCGCGCGCGGCCGGTCGAGCGTGACGCTCGAGGGCGACGGCTGGGCGGTCGGCACGATGCTCAGCCCCGCCGCCGGGCGGCTCGTGCTCGGGCGCTCGGTCGCCGAGGTCACCGACACGTGGATCGAGCTGCGCGGCCTGCTGCCCGACCCCGGCCTCGTCGACGAGGTGCGCGCGGCGATGGCCGCCGACCCCCACGGCCCGGCCGCCCACCTCGCGGCGATCGGGCACGTCGAGGGGTGGCTGGCCACCCACCTGCCCGTCGACGCCCCGGGCCTGCTGGTCAACCGGCTGGTGGCGTGGCTGGGCGAGCACCCGGAGGTGACCCGTGTCGACGAGCTCGCCCGGGCCGTGGGGCTGTCCGAGCGCAGCCTCCAGCGCCTGGTCGAGCAGCGCGTCGGGCTGAGCCCCAAGTGGCTGCTCCAGCGGC
Source organism: Nocardioides sp. Z35_8 (assembly GCF_059621125.1). NCBI lineage: Bacteria > Bacillati > Actinomycetota > Actinomycetes > Propionibacteriales > Nocardioidaceae > Nocardioides > Nocardioides sp. Z35_8. The sequence goes on from NZ_JCAQIE010000001.1 coordinate 2,366,469, forward strand.
GCCGGCTGCACGGGGCCGTCGAGGCGCTCAAGGCCGGCGCCGGCACCCTCGCCGAGGTCGCGGCCGACCTGGGCTACGCCGACCAGGCGCACTTCACCCACGACTTCCGCACCGTCACCGGCATGACGCCGGGGGAGTACCTCCGCGACCAGCCGGCCCCGCCGTCAACCATCGGTTGACAGACCGCGTCCTCGCGGGCATGGTGCGGGCGTGCGCCCGCTCCCCGGACACCTGGCCGTCGCGCTCGCCGTCACGCTCGTCGTCGGCGGTGCCTCCGGTGGCGGCTGGCACTTCCTGGTGGGCGCCGTCCTCGCGCTGGCCCTCTGGATGATGCTCTTCCTCGGCTCCTTCGGCCGTCCGCCCGGCGAGGGGACGGGGCGCGTGGAGCTGCGCCACTACGCCGTCTCGGCCGCCGTCGCCCTGGCGCTCGGCTACGCGATGTACCTGGTCGGCGACGGCAACGCGGCGTTCTGGTCGGTCGGGTTCGTCTTCGCCGGCGTGCTGACGCCCGCCGCCACCCGCGCCCGGGAGGCGTCGACCGGGGACGGTGCCGACACGATCTGAATGAGCTCGGAAGGTGGAAACCCCCGGGGTTGAGCGGGGATGTCCCCGCTCAACGGCCCGGATCCGGGTGTCCTAGCGGGGACGGGACGTGTCTAGTTGTGATGTTCAGGCACGTTGGTCGAGATCGTGTGACGACACGCCCGCGTCGCCTACGTCGAGGCTCACGACGACGAGACGAAAGAGACCGCAGCCGCAGTGCTGCGCAACGCGGTGGCGTGGTTCGCCGGGCGCGGCGTCACCGTCCGCGAGTCCTGACCGACAACGGCGGCTGCCACCGCTCGCACCTGTGGCGCGACACCTGTGCCGAGCTTGCCATCACCCGCAGCGCACTCGGCCCTACCGCCCGCAGACCGACGGCAAGATCGAACGCTTTCCACGAGGACAACCACCACTGGCCCCACTCGGCCACCGGCAAGCAATCACCCATCACCAAGTCGGACAACCTCGCTGGGCATCACACCTAGCGCTCCTGGTCGGGGAAGCCGCCGGACCTGAGCAGGGCGCCGGGCAGACGCTTGTGCAGCCGCTCCTCCAGCCAGGCCGTCGTCGCGGTGGTGGCGGCCAGGTCGATGCCGGTGGCCACGCCCATCCGGTCGAGGAGGTAGACGAGGTCCTCGGTGGCGACGTTGCCCGTCGCGTCGGGGGCGAAGGGACACCCGCCCGTGCCGCCGATGCTGGCGTCGAGGGTGGTGACGCCGGCGGTGAGCCCGGCCACGGCGTTGGCCACTCCGGTGTGGCGGGTGTCGTGCAGGTGCAGGCGCAGCGACACCCCCGGACCGGCGACCTCGGCGGCCAGGGCCACCCGGGCCGAGACGTCGCTGGGCACCGCCACCCCGATCGTGTCGGCCAGCGCCAGCTCGTCGGGGCCCGCGTCGGCGACGCGGCGCACCACCTCGCGCAGCCTGCCCTCAGCGACCTCCCCCTCGAACGGGCACCCGAACGCCGCGCCGATCGTGACCGTCGTGAGGACGCCGGCGTCGCGGGCCCGCGCCACGATCGTGGCCGCCTGCTCGCACGCCTCGGCCGTGCCGACGCCCTGGTTGCGCCGGCAGAACGTGTCGGTCGCCACGACCACCACGTCGACCTCGTCGACTCCGGCGGCGAGGGCACGGTCGAGGCCGCGCCCGTTCATCACCAGCCCGGCATAGCTGACGCCGTCGGGGCGAGGCAGGGCGGCCATCACCTCGTCGGCGTCGGCCATCTGCGGCACGCGGGCGGGGTTGACGAAGCTGGTGACCTCGATGCGCCTCGACCCGGCGCGCACGGCGCGCTCGACGAGCTCGACCTTGTCGTCGGTGGAGAGGATCGTCTCCTCGTTCTGGAGCCCGTCGCGCGGTGCCACCTCGAGGACGGTGACCGAGCCGGGGGCGCTCACGCGGGCGCTCCCGGGGCGGGGCGGTCGGCGAGGTAGGCGAGCGCCGTCGCCTCGTCGACCACCTCGGCGTACTTGGTGGACAGGTCGTGCAGGTTGGCGTGGTGCGGCCCGGGCTCGCGGTCGCCGACCGCGTCGGCCACCACCAGCGGCACGAAGCCGTGCTGGACCGCGTCGACGGCGCTGGCCCGGATGCAGCCGCTGGTGCTGACCCCGACCACGACGACGGTGTCGACGCCCCAGGCGTGCAGGGTCGAGGCGAGCGTGGTGCCGAAGAACGCGCTCGCGTACTGCTTGACCACCACCAGCTCGTCGTCCGAGGGCGCCACCTGCGGCACCAGCTCGCCCATGGGTCCGTCGCCGACCAGGTCGCGCAGCGCGGGCACCTTGCGGAAGAACACGCCCCCGTCGGCGCCGCCGGCGGCGTAGCGGACCCGGGTGTGCACCACGGGCACCCCCTGCTGCCGGGCGCACGCCAGCACCCGCGCGGCGGAGTCCAGGCACGCGTCCGACGGCAGGCACAGTGCGCTGGCGGGGTCGAAGTAGGCGCGCATCATGTCGACCGCGAGCACCGCCGGGACCGCGCCGGGACGCAGCGAGCCCCCGAAGGGCTGCGGCGTCCCGGCATCGGAGGGCTGGTCGCCCACGGGCGTCACCGGGGGACCGGGGGACGCGGGGCGGGCAGCCCGGTCTCCTCGAGCGCCCGCTCGAGGATCGTCTCCATCGGCGGTCCCATGTCGAAGGTCGGCAGCGGGCTGGGGCGCCCGGCGCCCAGCTCGGCGCGCAGCGACTCGGTGGCGGGGGCGTCCACCGTGCCCGACTCGTCGCACACCACGCCGTAGCGGCGCGCGCCCTCGGCGCTGACCAGGCCGCGGGTGACCTCCAGCCCGACCAGCGCGGGGTCGCGGGCGAGCGGGTCTCCCCAGCCGCCGCCGCCCCAGGTGACGAAGTGCAGCAGGTCTCCCGGCGCGACGGGGACGTCGTGGACCTTGCTGGGCAGCACCTCGGTGGTGCCGTCGGCGCGCACGAGCCACTTGCGCCCACGCGCGCCGGGCTCGCCGCCGTTGACGCCCCACGGGTAGGTCAGCCACCGGTCGTCGTGGATCGCGATGGTGCCGCCCTCGAGGAAGCGGTAGGTGACGTCGACGCCGTTGCCGCCGCGGTGCAGCCCGGCCCCACCGGTGTCGGTGACGGTCTCCCAGCGTTCGATCCGCAGCGGGTAGTAGGACTCGAGGTACTCACACGGGATGTTGACGAACGACGGCCACAGCGAGTGGCCGTCCGGGCCGTCGCCGATCGGCCGGCCCGGGATGCCGCCGAAGCCGATGGAGTAGAGCTGGAACCACTCGCCCTTGCGGTCGCCCTCGCCGTAGGTGCCGGAGTACATGAAGTGGGGGGAGGAGGAGAACCCGGCGGCGTTGAGCAGGTCGGGGTTGGTCTGCCCGAGCAGGCCGCCGAAGAGGTCGAAGACCCGTCCGATGCCGTGGTTGCGGGCGTTGAGGGCGGCGGGGTACTGCGGCTTCCAGAACGAGTCGTCGGGGATCTCGACGTCGACGAGTGGGTAGAAGCCGTCGTTCCAGAGGATCTGCGGGTCGGCGACGGTGATCATGTAGATCCCGAAGAACATCCGCACCAGGTTCTCGTTGATGTAGTAGTTGATCGGGCCCTGGGCCTGCGGGCTGCTGCCGGTGAAGTCGAGCAGCACCTTGTCGCCGGTGCGGGTCAGGCTGAGCCGGAGCTCGTAGGGGCCGTAGCCGAGGCCGTCGTCGCAGATGTAGTCGGTGAACGACAGCGTCCGGCCCTCCTCGAACACCATCGCCAGCAGCGTCTTCATGGCGCGGTAGTTGCGCTCCAGCAGCGCGTCGAGCGCGGAGCTGTAGGTGTCGACGCCGAAGCGGGCGCACAGCTCCTGCACCCGACGGGCGGCCGTGCGGCAGGCCGCCACGATGCCGTTGAGGTCGGCGCGGTTCCAGTCGGGCTTGCGCACCTGGTTGAGGATGATCCGGAGCGCGTCCTCGTCGAGGACGCCCTTCTTGTAGAGGCGGAAGGGCGGGATGACGACGCCCTCCTCGAAGATGGTGCGGGCGTCGGTCGGCATCGAGGCCGGGGTCTTGCCCCCGACGTCGGACATGTGGCCGAACATCGACGTCCACCCGACGATGCGGCCGTCGAAGAACACCGGGATGACCACCAGCCAGTCGTTGGCGTGGCTGATCGCGGCCCCGCACGAGTAGGGGTCGGAGGTGAGCAGGACGTCGCCCTCCTCGATCGTGCCGTCGAAGTTGTCGAGGAAGTCGGGGATGGACAGCCCGAACTGGCCGACCATCATCTTCCCGTCGCGGTTGGCGATGAGGGGGAACTCGTCGTGCTGCTCGCGGATGCCGGGGGAGAGGGCGGTGCGGAAGAGCACCTCGTCCATCTCGTAGCGCGCGTTGCGCAGGGCGTTCTCGACGAGGTCGAGGGTGACCAGGTCGACGTCGACCTGCTGCAGGGGGGAGGTGTTGGTCTCGATGAGGTGTGCCACGGCTCAGCCCTCCTGGGCCTGGTCGACGGGTCGGATGAGGAGGCTGCCACTGGGATGCACGGTGGCGGCGTGGTCGCGCAGCACGAGGGTGGTGGAGTCCATCTCGGTGATCACCGCGGGGCCGACGACGACGTTGCCGGCCCGCAGCAGCGAGCGGTCGTAGACGTCGGCATCGACCATCGCGCCGTCCGACCAGATCCGGTGCTGCTGCACCCGCGCCGCCGAGGGGTCGTCGCCGCCCTCGGCCAGCACGACGGCGCCGACGTCGGGGCGGGGGGCGTCCGCGGTGGCCCTGAGGGTGACCAGCTCGTGCTCGGTGTCGAGCACGAAGGAGAAGAGCCGGTCGTGCTCGGTGTCGAACGCCTTGCCGAGCGCCTCGAGCCCACCCCCGCGGCCGTCGAAGCCGTCGATGTCGACGGTGACGGGGATCTCGAAGCCCTGCCCGTGGTAGCGCAGGTCGGCCGCGTAGGTGACCCGCAGCTGGTGGTCAGGGACGCCCTCGGCGCTCAGCGTCGCCCGGGCCGCGGTGGCGAGGTCGTCGAGGATGGTGCGCAGGGCGCCGTCGGTGAGGTCGCCGAAGCGGCGGACCAGGGTGCGGACCGACTCGTCGCGCAGGCTGGTGGTGGCGTCGCCGTAGGCGCAGAGCACGCCCGGGGACGGCGGGATGATCACGGGCCAGGAGCCGGTGAGCCGACCGAGGGCGTTGGCGTGCAGCGGGCCTGCGCCGCCGAAGGCGACGAGCGCGAAGTCGCGGGGGTCGTAGCCCTGCTGGACCGACACCAGCCGCAGCGCACCGAACATGTTCTCGTTGACGATGTCGATGATCCCGGCCGCCGCGGCCTCCACCGAGTCCAGTCCGGTCGCGTCGGCGATCGTCTGCACCGCGGTCCTGGCGGCGTGGGGGTCGAGGGTGACCTCGCCGCCCGCGAGCGCGGTGGGCAGGTGGCCGAGCACGACGTTGGCGTCGGTCACGGTGGGCTCGACGCCCCCGGCGCCGTACGCAGCGGGCCCGGGCGCGGCGCCCGCCGACTGCGGGCCGACCCGCAGCGCCTGGGTCAGCGCCGGCACGTGGGCGACGGAGCCGCCGCCGGCCCCCACCGTGCGGACGTCGACCGAGGTCGCGCGCACCTTGAGGTCACCGACGGTGGTCTCGCGGCCGACGCGGGGGGTGAGGTCCTCGACCAGGGCCACGTCGGTCGAGGTGCCGCCCATGTCGAAGGTGAGGAAGTCGCGGTGGCCCGTCTGCGCGGCCACCCAGGCGGCGCCGGTGACCCCTCCGGCGGGGCCGGACAGGAGCAGGTTGACGGGGTTGTCGGCGGCCACGCCCGCCGAGACCAGACCGCCGTCGCTGCGCAGGATCGACAGCGAGCCGTCGACCCCGGAGTCCTGCAGCTGGCCCGCCAGGTTGGCGACGTACCTCTTGACGTGCGGCTGCACGGCCGCGTTGGCGACGGTCGTGATCGTGCGCTCGTACTCGCGCAGCTCGGGCAGCACCTCCGAGGACAGCGACACGGCGATGTCGGGCAGCTCCTCGGCGGCGATCTCGCCCACCCGCTGCTCGTGAGCGGGGTTGGCGTAGGAGTTGATCAGGCAGATGCTCAGCGCCTCGATGCCACGCCCGGCCAGCCTGCGGAGCTGGGTGCGGACGTCGTCCTCGTCGAGCTCGGTCACGACGCTGCCGTCGCTGGCGATGCGACCGCGCACCTCGACGGTGTCCTCGAGGGCCGCGAGGGGCTCGGGCTTGGGCCAGATGATCCAGCCGGCGAGCCCGCCCGGGACGAACGACCGTCCGATCTGCAGCACCTGGCGGAAGCCGTGGGTGGTCACCAGGCCGACCCGCGCGCCCTTGCCCTCCAGGATCGCGTTGGTGGCGACCGTCGTGCCGTGGAAGACGTCGCCGACGACGCCGCGGTCGATCCCGGCCGCGGCGCACGCCTGGTCGATGCCGCGCAGCACGCCCACCGACTGGTCCTCGGGTGTGGAGGAGGTCTTCGCGCGGAAGGTCGCGCCGGAGTCCTCGTCGATGAGCAGGATGTCGGTGAACGTGCCGCCCACGTCGACTCCGAGCCGATAGGTCATGGGTGCTCTCCTTGGTGGTCGGTGCCGGGGTCGGGGGAGTGGGGTCGGAGGGAGTGGTGCGGATCAGATGACGCCCGCGGCGCGCAGGGACGAGAGCTCGTCGTCGCTGATGCCGAGCAGGCCGCGGTAGACGGCGTCGTTGTGCTCGCCCAGGGCCGGTCCGACGTGCCGGACGGACCCGGGGGTCTCCGAGAGCCTGGGGGCGACGTTGTGCATGGCGAACTCGCCCAGGTCGGGGTGCGCGAGCCGCACGATCGCCTCGCGGGCGGCGAAGTGCTCGTCGGCCAGCATGTCCTTGGCGCGGAAGATCCGGCCCGCCGGGACACCGCCGGCGTGCAGCCGCTCGAGCAGGTCGTCGGCCGCGATCGTGCTGCTCCACTGGGCGATCAGGCCGTCGAGCTCGTCCATGTGCCGGCCGCGGGCGCCGTGGGTCGCGTAGCGCTCGTCGCTGGCGAGCCCGGGCTGCCCCATCACCTCGGCGAGGCGACGGAAGACCGTGTCCTGGTTGGCCGCGATGAGCACCATCTCGCCGTCGGCGGTGGGGTAGACGTTGCTCGGCGACACGTTGGGCAGCGTCGTGCCGGTCCGCTCGCGCTGGTAGCCCGCCACCTGCCACTCCGGCACGAGCGACTCCATCATCGCCAGCACCGCCTCGTAGATGGCGGAGTCGACCACCTGGCCCCGGCCCGTACGCCCGCGCTGGTGCAGGGCGACGAGGGTGCCCAGGCAGGCGAAGGTGGCGGCGAGGGAGTCGCCGAGGGAGACCCCGGCGCGGGCCGGGGGGCGGTCGGGGTCGCCGGTGACGTAGCGGATGCCGCCCATCGCCTCGCCGATCGAGCCGTAGCCGGCGCGCGCGGCGTAGGGGCCGGTCTGGCCGAAGCCGGTGACCCGGGTGACGACCAGGCCGGGGTTGGTCTCCCACAGCGTCTCGGGGGCCAGCCCCCAGCGCTCGAGGGTGCCCGGGCGGAAGTTCTCGATGAGCACGTCGGCCCTGTCCACCAGGCGCCGCGCGAGGTCCTGGCCGCGCTCGGTGCGCAGGTCGGCGGTCACCGACTGCTTGTTGCGGGCCACGACCGGCCACCACAGCGACCGGCCGTAGGGCTTCTCCCGGCCCCACTGGCGCATGGGGTCGCCGTGGGCGGGGTCCTCCACCTTGATCACCTCGGCACCGAAGTCGCCGAGCAGCTGGCCGCAGAAGGGCCCGGCCAGCAGCTGACCGAGCTCCACCACGCGCAGGTCGTCAAGGGGGAGGGGGCGTGGATCCGGCACAGCGGAGCCTTTCGTATGCAAACGCGGCGCCGAGTGTGAGGTAGATCATACGGCGATGACGCGACGCTAGCGCTGTGTCCGGCGACCCGTCAACGGCCGTGCAGAAAGTTGCATACAATCGTCCCCCGCGAGCGGCGCTGCTAGGGTTCGCGACCATGACCCTCGACGCGGGCGCGGACGCCGGCAAGGCCGCCGAGGTCACCTACCTGACCATCCGCCGCCAGATCCTCAGCGGCGAGCGGGCCGGCGGCGAGTGGCTGCGCGAGGGCGACCTCGCCGCGGTGATCGGCGTGAGCCGTACGCCGGTGCGCGAGGCGCTGCGCCGGCTGGCCGCGGAGGGCCTGGTCAGGCACGAGCCCAATCGCGGGGTGCAGGTCGAGGACTGGGGCGTGGGCGACCTCGACGAGATCTTCAGCCTCCGCTCGCAGCTCGAGCCGTGGGGGTGCGGCCTCGCCGCGACCACCGGCGGTGCCGACCTCGAGCTGCTCGCCGGGCTCGCCGACGGCATGGACCGCGAGGCCCGGCGCGTGCCGCCCGACCTCGACGCCATCACCGAGCTCAACAACCGCTTCCACCGCGCGATCCTGGAGGCCTCGGGCAACACCCGCCTGGTCGGGCTGGTGTCGTCGGTGGTGGAGGTGCCCCTGGTGTGGCGCACGTTCTCGCACTACTCGGCCGAGGCGATGCAGCGCAGCCTGGCCCACCACCACGAGATCGTGCATGCCCTGCGGGCGGGCGACGCCGTGTGGGCGGAGTCGGTCATGCGCGCCCACGTCCGCGCGGCCTGGGTGACCCTGCGCGAGGAGCGCGGCGGCGAGCCCTCGCTCGACCAGCCCGCTCGCCCCTAGCCCTCGCCGCTGGCCGCCGGTCCGGGTCGCGCGCTCACACGGACTCGCGCGTGATCCCCACCTCGGTCACCGTGATGCCGAGCGCGGTCTCGAGCGCCGCCACCGGCTGCTCGAGCTCCGCGCGGCGTGGACGACGGGTGCGGGCGAACCACGTCACCTCCAGCGGCCGGCGTCGTGCCGTCCCGCCGGCACGCCAGTGGCCGGTGATCCGGCCGTCGACGAGCAGCGGCGGCAGCAGCATGCCGTTGGACTCGCTCCACAGCCGCCTGTGGTGCTCCGGGGTGACGAACCGGTCCCGCGCCTTGGAGTCGTAGCCGCAGAGCAGCGCGTCGAACTCCGGCAGCAGGCGCACCCCGGGGAGGTCGCGCGGGGGCGGCGCGTGTGGCAGGTCGACGTACGCCCGCCCGCCGGGTCCCTCGTGCTCGACCACCTCGAGCCCGGCGATGCCCTCCTCGACCGCCCTGAGCGGCAGCCCGGCCCACCAGCCGACGTCCTGGCGCGACGCGGGGCCGTGCGCGCGCAGGTGCAGTGCGACGACGTCGGCCAGCGTGGCCGGGCCCGTGGGGTGGAAGGTGCCGTAGACCGGCGTGCCCTGGCCCTCCCACCGGTCGCCCGAGGCCGGTCGCCGCACGAGGCCGCCATGGGCGAGCGCCACGTGGCGGGCGGGGCCGTCGTCGACCACGCCCGCCGACGCGGGGGCGTGCTCGTCGAGCCAGCGACGCGCGTGCTCGCGCAGGTCGTCGGGGCTGCGCCACTCCCGGGCGTGGTCCTCGACCGACGCCCACAGGTCGGCGATCTGCTCGTCGGTGATGCCGAGCATCCGGGCCCACCGCTGGTGCTGCCCGACGCGGGTCGCCTCGGCGAGCACGGTGTGGGTCTCCGGCGTCGCGGTGTGGACGGTGCCGCGGATCGTGCTGCCGCGGACGATCTCGCCACGGTCGTACGCCTCGCTGATCGCCGCGTGGCGCACGCCGGGGAAGCGCGCCCCGAGGCCGATGAACGCCGACCGCGCGGTCTGGGTCTGCATGGCGCCGATGGCGCGCACCTGCTCCGCGACCGTGCCGGGGTCGTCGGGGAACTGACGCGCGAGCGCGGCTGCCGCGAGGTCGTCCCAGCCGAGCGCCACCTCAGCCGCGCATCGGACCGCCGGGGCGGCCGTAGGACTCGGCGACGACCTCCGCGACCACCGAGAGCGCGATCTCGCCCGGCCCCTTGCCGCCGAGGTCGTGGCCGGCCGGCACGTGGAGGGTCGACGTGTCGACGCCCTCCGCGGCGAGCTCGTCGAGCAGGCCGGCGGCGCGGGCGCGGCTGGCCATCATCGCCACGTAGGAGGCGTCCGAGGCCAGTGCCGCGCGCAGCACCGCGGGGGCGTCGGGGGCGTCGTGGTCGCAGAGCACCACGGCGTCGCCGGGCTGCGGGTCGAGCCCCGGGCCGCCGTCGTCCATGGCCTCCACCACGACGTTGCGACCGGCCGCGGAGGCGATGGCGGCGATGGCGCGGGAGATGGGGTTGTCGGTCAGGACCAGGATGCGGCCGTGCTCGGCCCTGTCGTCGGACCACGGCTGCTGGCGCTCACCCATGCGGGCCACCCTAGGCTCGCCCGCATGCCGGTCACCATCCCTTCGGGGCTGCAGTCGCGCCGTGCGCTCGGGGAGGACTGGGCGCGCTGGCTCGACCGGCTGCCGCGACTGACGAGCGAGCTGCTCGCCGACTGGGGGCTGCGCCCGGACGGGGACCCGCTCCACGGCTGGTGCTCGCTGGTCGTCCCGGTGCGCGACGCCGACGGCCTCACCGGGGCGCTCAAGATCAGCTTCGACGGCGACGAGGAGTCCCTCCACGAAGGGCTGGCGCTGCAGCACTGGGGCGGGAGCGGTGCCGTCCGGCTGCGCACGGCCGACCCGCGCAGGCGCGCACTGCTGCTCGACTGGCTCCCCGGGCCCGACCTCACCGACGCGTGGGACGTCGAGGCGTGCGAGGTGGTGGGCGAGCTCTACACCCGGCTCCACATCCCCGCCCTGCCGCAGCTGGCGAGCGTCACGTCGTACGTCGAGCGGTGGCTGAGCGAGCTCGAGGCGCTCGGCCTCGACATCCCGGTGCCGCGGCGCTACGTCGAGCAGGCCCTGTCCCTCGGCCCCGACCTCCTCGCCACCGACGCGCCCCCGGTCGTCGTCCACGGCGACCTGCACTACGCCAACGTGATGGCCGACGAGACGGGGGAGTGGCGCGCGATCGACCCCAAGCCGATGGCCGGCGACCCCCACTACGAGCCGGCGCCGATGCTCTGGAACCGGATGGAGGAGCTCAGCGGCCCGCTCGCGGTCGGGTCGGTGCGCGACGGGCTGCGCCGGCGCTTCCACGCGCTCGTCGACGCGGGCGGCCTCGACGAGGCGCGCGCCCGTGACTGGGTCGTGGTCCGCATGGTGCTCAACGCCGGCTGGACGGTGCAGGACGCCCAGGGGGCCGGGCGCCGGCTGACGGGTGACGAACGGGACTGGATCACCCGCTGCATCGCGGTGATCAAGGCCGTGCAGGACTGACGGGAGCGTCTCGGCCCTGCGCGCGGGCCGCGACGCGACGGCCCACGGACGTGTCCCGCGATCGCGTCGGAGTGGGTCGAAAGTCGGAAAGTCGGCGGCAGGACTGGACATTCCCCCCATTTGCTACCGCTCGGTAAACGCAGTGATCTAGGTTACAGCCCACACGTCACCAGCATCCCCCTCCAGCACGCCCCCCAAGCATCCCCTGTGGCGCCCGCCGCCACGTCCCGACGAATGAGTAGGTAACAGATGCCGACCACGATCGACACGGCCTTCCTCGACCAGATGCCGCCCAACGTCGCCGTGCAGTTCTTCGACCGCGTGAGCGCCACTCCCGACGCCGAGGCGTTCCGCTTCCCGCGGGGGGAGGCGTGGGAGTCCGTCACCTGGAAGCAGGCGGGCGACAAGGTCGAGGCGCTCGCCGCCGGCCTGATCGCGGTGGGCGTCGAGCCCGAGCAGCGCGTCGGCATCGCCTCCGGCACGCGCTACGAGTGGATCCTGGCCGACCTCGCCGTCATGTGCGCGGCCGGGGCGACCACCACCGTCTACCCGACCACCAACGCCGAGGACACCGTCTACATCCTCGCCGACTCCGAGAGCCGGGTGGTCTTCGCCGAGGACGACGAGCAGGTCGCCAAGCTGACCGCGCACCGCGGCGAGCTGCCCCACGTCACCAAGGTCGTCGTCTTCGACGGCGCCACCGACGGCGACTGGATCATCTCCCTCGACGACCTCGCCGCGCTCGGCGCGGAGCGGCTCGCCACCGAGCCCGACGTGGTGCGTACGACGTCGCAGGCCATCCGTCCCGACCAGCTCGCCACCCTCATCTACACCTCCGGCACGACCGGACGCCCCAAGGGCGTGCGGCTGCGGCACTCGTCCTGGGTCTACGAGGGCGAGGCGATCCGCGCGCAGGGCATCCTCGGCCCCGACGACCTCGAGTTCCGCTGGCTGCCGATGGCGCACTCGTTCGGCAAGGTGCTGATGTCGACGCAGATGGCGTGCGGGTTCGCCGCGGCGATCGACGGTCGCGTCGACAAGATCGTCGACAACCTGGGCGTGGTGAAGCCGACGTTCATGGGCGCCGCGCCGCGCATCTTCGAGAAGGCCCACGGCCGGATCGTCACCATGCAGGCCGCCGAGGGTGGAGCCAAGGAGAAGATCTTCAAGAAGGCCTTCGAGGTCGGTCTCGACGTCGAGCGCCGCAAGCGCGAGGGCAAGCCGGTGCCGCTGGGCCTCAAGGTGCAGCACGGCCTGTTCGACAAGCTGGTGTTCAGCAAGATCCGCGACCGGTTCGGCGGAAACGTCCGCTTCTTCATCTCCGGCGCCGCCGCGCTCAACCGCGACATCGCCGAGTGGTTCGGCGCCGCCGGCATCACCATCCTCGAGGGCTACGGCCTCACCGAGAGCTCGGCGGGGTCCTTCGTCAACCACCCCGACGACAACAAGTTCGGCACGGTCGGCTCGGTCTTCCCGGGCAGCGAGGTCAAGCTCGGCGAGAACGACGAGGTCATGATCAAGGGCCCCGGCATCATGGACGGCTACCACAACCTTCCCGAGGAGACCGCGAAGACGCTGACCTCCGACGGCTGGCTGCACACCGGTGACAAGGGCGCCATCGACGAGGACGGCCACCTGGTCATCACCGGGCGGATCAAGGAGCTCTTCAAGACGTCCGGCGGCAAGTACATCGCCCCGCCGGCGATCGAGTCGAAGTTCAAGGCCGTGTGCCCCTACGCCAGCCAGTTCATGGTGTTCGGCGACGAGCGCAACTACTGCGTCGCGCTCGTCACCCTCGACCCGGACGCCATGGCCGGCTGGGCCGAGGAGAACGGCATGAGCGGGGCCTCCTACACCGAGATCGTCACCTCCGACGCGGTGCAGAAGATGGTCGGCGACTACGTCGAGGAGCTCAACAGCCACCTCAACCGCTGGGAGACCATCAAGAGGTGGCGGCTCCTCGACCACGACCTCACCATCGAGTCGGGCGAGCTGACCCCCTCCATGAAGGTCAAGCGCAACGTGGTGCAGGACAACCACCGCGCGATCATCGAGGAGATGTACGCCTGACGGATCCGGCGCGCCCGGCCGCGGGCGCACGCGCGTACTGGTGAACGGGTGCCGGTGGGAGACCACTGGCACCCGTTCGCACGTGGCCCACATGGTTGGATACCGGCGTGCCCCCCGCCCAGCCCGACGGCGACGTCGCCCCCGAGGACGGCCTGCTGCCCGACGAGGCGTGGGCCCAGTTCGGCACCAAGCCGTTCGGTCTCTACGTCCACGTCCCGTTCTGCTCGGTGCGCTGCGGCTACTGCGACTTCAACACCTACACCGCCGAGGAGCTCGGTGACGAGGTCGGCGCCGGCCGCTCGTCCTACGCCGAGGCGGCGATCCGCGAGATCCGGTTCGCCCGCCAGGTGCTCGGCCACCGCGACGTCAAGATCGACACCATCTTCTTCGGCGGCGGCACGCCGACCCTGCTCAAGCCGGCCGACCTCGGCGCCGTGGTGGCCAGCGCGGCCGCCGAGTTCGGCCTGTCCGACGGCATCGAGATCACGACCGAGGCCAACCCCGACAGCGTCGCCGTCTGGGACCTCGAGGAGCTGCGCACCGCCGGCTTCAACCGGATCTCCTTCGGCATGCAGTCGGCCGTCGACCACGTGCTGCGCACCCTCGACCGCACCCACGACCCGATGCGGGTGCCCGCGGTCGTCGAGTGGGCGCGCCGGGCGGGCTTCGACGACGTCAGCCTCGACCTGATCTACGGCACGCCGGGGGAGTCGCTGGCCGACTGGGAGACCTCCGTCGACGCCGCCCTCGCCTGCCGTCCCGACCACGTATCGGCCTACTCGCTCATCGTCGAGGAGGGCACCGCGATGGGCCGCCAGGTCGCCCGCGGCGAGCTGCCGATGCCCGACGAGGACGACCTCGCCGACAAGTACCACCTCGTCGACGAGAAGCTCTCGTCCGCGGGGATGAGCTGGTACGAGGTGTCCAACTGGGCGACCTCGCCCCAGCACTGGTGCCGCCACAACCTCCTCTACTGGACCGGCGGGCACTGGTGGGGCGTCGGGCCGGGGGCGCACTCGCACGTCGGCGGTGTCCGCTGGTGGAACGTCAAGCACCCGGCGGCCTATGCCGCGCGGCTGGCCCGCGGCGTCTCGCCCGCCCTCGCTCGCGAGGTCCTCGGCTACCAGGACCAGCGGGTCGAGCGGATCCTGCTCGAGATCCGCCTCGTCGAGGGACTCCCGGTCACCGCGCTCGAGGCGACCGGCCGCTCGCAGGTGGCCCGGCTCGTCGCCGACGGCCTCGTCGAGCTGGCCACCGAGCGCCTCGTGCTCACCCAGCGCGGCCGTCTCCTCGCCGACGCCATCGTCCGCGACCTGGTCGACTGAACCGTCACTCCCGCTGACGGTTCATCACGGTATGTAGCCGAACCTGCACTTCCCTCGATGAGTTCACCCCGGGAAGTGCGGGTTCGCCTGCATACCTTGATGAACCATCGGCACAGGATGCGCAGCTACGGGGCCGTCGTGAAGTCGATGAGCTCCTCGACCCGGCCGAGGAGGGCCGGCTCGAGGTCGGCGTAGGAGCTCACCCGGCCGAGGATGTGCTTCCAGGCGCGGGCGATGTCGGCCTGGTCGCGGTGCGGCCAGCCGAGCTGCTGGCAGGTGCCGGTCTTCCAGTCGATGCCGCGGGGGACGCTGGGCCACGCCGGGATCCCGAGCCGGTCGGGCTTGACCGCCTGCCAGATGTCGATGAACGGGTGCCCGACCACCAGGACGTGCTTGCCGATGGGGGAGCGGGCGATGCCTTCGGCGATCCGCGCCTCCTTCGAGCCGGGCACGAGGTGGTCGACCAGTACGCCGACGCGGCGCTGCGGGCCGGGCCGGAAGTCGCGCAGGTGCTCGGCGAGGTCGTCGACGCCGCCGAGGTACTCCACCACCACGCCCTCGATGCGCAGGTCGTCGCCCCAGACCTTCTCGACCAGCTCCGCGTCGTGGCGGCCCTCGACGAAGATGCGGCTCGCTCGGGCGACGCGGGCCGGTGCGTGGGGCACCGCCACCGAGCCCGACGCCGTACGCGTGGGGGCGGCGGGCGCGCCGGCGCGGACGGGTCGGGTGAGGATCACCGGCTTGCCCTCGAGCAGGAAGCCGGGGCCGAGCGGGAAGGTGCGTCGCTTGCCGCGGCGGTCCTCCAGCGTGAGGGTGTCGATGTCGCGGTCGACGGCGACGACCTCGCCGCACCAGTCGGTGGTGACCTCCTCGACGACCATGCCGAGCGCGGTCGGCACCTCGGTGGCGCGACCGTTGCGAGGCGCGCGCCAGTCACCGGAGAGGACGTCGGTTCCGTAGCGATCCTGAGGCACCGGACCACGGTAGGGGCCCGACGCCCCGAGGTGGGGGTGGCACGCCGAGCGGTCGTCAGCCACCACCCGCGACACCGCACCTGACGGGGCTCAGCCCCCGGCGATGCCGGCGCCCTGGGCGCCGTCGCCACTGTTGGCGTCGTCGCCGGTCTCCCCGCCGTCCCCGCTGTCGCTGTTGCCCAGGTCCTCCTGGGTGGCGTCCATCTCGAGCTCGTCGCGGCTCTTGGTGGCCTCGTCGTCGGGGTCGAGCGGCTCGGCCAGCGGGTTGTCCTCGCCCGGCTGGAGGTCGTCGGGGAGCTGGTCGTCGGAGATGCCGCCGAGGGTGGCCTCGTCGGGCGACGCGGTGCCGCCGGAGTGGTCGGAGTCGGCCGGGCTGGTGCGGCTGCCCGCCTTCGGCGTGTCGGTCGACTCGGTGTTGTCGGTCTGGGACTCGCTGTTCTCGCTCATGCACCAGTCCTACTGGCCCGGCGCCGCCGAGACCAGCCCCCGCGGGGTGGGGGCTCAGATGAGGGGCAGTCGCTTCTGGCTGCGGGGCAGGTGCTCGTAGCCCAGCCGGACCGCGCTCACCAGCCGCTCCGGGTCCCTCGGCCACTCCCCGGCGGCGAGGGCCTCGGACTGCGGCACGCCGCGGCCGGCGAGGTCGCGGATGGTCTCGGCGATCACGCCGAGCTCGAGTCGCTGGTCCTGCACGAACGCCTTGTCCACCACCGCGCCGTGCCCGGGCACGACGACGGTCGCATCGGTCATCAGGCCCAGGACCAGGTCGAGCGTGAGCGGCCACTCCAGCGGCCAGGAGTCGTCGCCGATGAACGGCGGGTCGGACTCCTCGACCAGGTCGCCGCCCAGCAGCACGTCGGCATCGGGCACGCGGACGACGAGGTCGCCGGCGGTGTGCCCGCGCCCGGGGTGGATCAGCTCGACCGCCCGGTCGCCGAGGTCGAGCTGGACGGCGGAGGAGAAGGTGCGGGTGGGCAGCCGGAGCGTGGTCGCCAGCACCTCGTCGCGTCGCGGGTCGTCGGCGTCCTGCTCGAACTTCTCGAAGGTGCGGGCCGCCGACTCCTCCATGTGCTCGACCGCCCAGTCGGTGGCGTGGATGGGCAGGTCGCCGAACTGCTCGACCATGGTCGCGTTGCCGAAGTGGTGGTCCCAGTGCTCGTGGGTGTTGACCAGCGCGGTGAGCGGTCCGGCGCCGAGCCGGCGTACGTCGTCGGCGACCGCGCGCGCCTGCGCGGCGGATCCGTGGGTGTCGACCATCAGCAGGCCGTCGGAGCCGCCGACGAGGGTGATGTTGACGTGCATCCAGTCGTAGTGCGCGACCCACACGCGCGGGGCGACCTCGGTGAACCGCGGGGTGTCGTCGGGCATGGGCGCGAGCCTACGGAGTGCGAGTAGTCTTGGCACTCAGGGCGAACGAGTGCCAGAAACCGGATCCGATGCGAGAGGAGAGCAGATGGTCGACGACCGCAAGCTCGACGTGCTCCGCGCGATCGTGGAGGACTACGTCGCCACCGAGGAGCCGGTCGGGTCCAAGGCGCTGGTCGAGCGCCACGGACTGGGCGTCTCACCGGCCACGGTGCGCAACGACATGGCCGCGCTGGAGGAGGAGGGCTACATCCACCAGCCCCACACCAGCGCCGGGCGGGTGCCCACCGACAAGGGCTACCGGCTCTTCGTCGACAGGCTCGCCACGCTCAAGCCGATGAGCGCGGCCGAGCGGCGCGCGATCGCCACCCTCCTCGACGGGGCGGTCGACCTCGACGACGTGGTGCAGCGCTCGGTGCGGCTGCTCAGCCAGCTGACCCGGCAGGTCGCCATCGTCCAGTACCCCACCCTCTCCCGCTCGACCGTGCGCCACATCGAGCTGGTGTCGCTGACCCCGACCCGGGTGATGGTGATCCTCATCCTGAGCACCGGCCGGGTCGAGCAGCGCCTCGTCGAGCTCGACGAGCCCACGGTGGACAGCGACCTCGCCGAGCTCCGCGTGGCGGTCAACCAGGCCAGCTCCGGCGTGCAGATCGCCGCGGCCGCCGCCGCGCTCGCCGACCTCCCGGACGGACTGCGCCCCGAGCAGGCCGACTCGGCCCGGGCGATCGTGGGCGTGCTCACCGAGGCGATGTCCGACCACCGCAGCGACGAGCGGGTCGCCGTGGGCGGCACCGCCAACCTCGCCCGCTACGGCGACTTCGACACCGCCGTCCGTCCGCTCCTCGAGGCGCTCGAGGAGCACGTCGTGCTGCTCAAGCTGCTCGGGGAGTCGGGCGTCGACGCGCTGACGGTGCGCATCGGCCACGAGGGCCCCTACTCCGAGCTCGCGGCCACGAGCGTCGTGGCCACCGGCTACGGCCCGCAGGAGCTGCACCTCGGCTCCCTCGGCGTGGTCGGCCCCACCCGCATGGACTACCCCGGATCCATGGCAGCCGTGCGCGCGGTCGCGCGCTACGTCTCGCGGATCCTCGATGAAGGAAACCAGTGACCCAGGATCCCTACGACATCCTCGGCGTCTCGCGCGACGCGAGCGCCGACGACATCAAGAAGGCCTACCGCAAGCTCGCGCGGCAGCTCCACCCCGACGTCAACCCCGACCCGGCCACGCAGGAGCGCTTCAAGGACGTCTCGCGCGCCTACGAGGTGCTGAGCGACCCCGGCAAGCGTGCCGCGTACGACCGCGGCGGCGACGCGTTCAGCCAGGGGTTCGGCGCCGGGCAGGGCTTCAGCTTCACCGACATCATGGACGCGTTCTTCGGCGGCGGTGCCGCAGGCGGCGCGCAGACCCGCGGCCCGCGCTCGCGCGCCCGGCGCGGCCAGGACGCGCTGATCCGGCTCGACGTCGAGCTCGCCGAGGCCGCCTTCGGCGTGACCCGCGACCTCAAGGTCGACACCGCGCTGCGGTGCGAGGCCTGCCACGGCGAGGGCACCGCGCCCGGCACCAAGCCGGTCACCTGCGAGACCTGCCACGGTCAGGGCGAGGTCGCGGTCGTGCAGCGCTCGTTCCTCGGCGAGATCCGCACCCTGCGCCCTTGCGCGGCCTGCCGCGGCTACGGCTCGATCATCCCCGACCCGTGCCGTGAGTGCTCCGGCGACGGCCGGATCCGCTCCCGGCGCACGCTGACGGTCAAGATCCCGGCCGGGGTCGACCACGGCACGCGCGTGCAGCTCACCGGTCAGGGCGAGGTCGGTCCCGGCGGTGGCCCCGCGGGCGACCTCTACGTCGAGATCCACGTCGAGCCGCACCCGACCTTCACCCGTCACGGCAACGACCTGCACACCACGATCTCGCTGCCCATGACCGCGGCCGCCCTCGGCACGCACCTCACGCTGCCGCTGCTCGAGGCCGACCTGCCCGCGTCGTCCGAGGAGTCCTCGGAGACCGTGACGACCTACGACGTCGACATCCGTCCCGGCACGCAGTCGGGCAGCGAGCAGGTGATCCGCGGCTTCGGCGTGCCCAGCCTGCGCGGCGGTCGCGGCGACCTCGTCGTCAGCATCGCCGTGGAGACCCCCGCCCGTCTCGATCCCCGCCAGGAGGAGCTGCTGCGCGAGCTGGCCGCCATCCGCGGCGAGGAGCAGCCCGACGGCAAGAACGAGGCGCCGCACAAGTCGATGTTCGGCCGGCTCCGCGACGCCTTCCAGGGCTGAGCCGGGGTGTCGCTCCCGGTCCATCTCGTCGAGTCGCTGGACGGAGCAGCGCCCGGCACGCTCGTCGAGGTGAGCGGCGACGAGGCGCACCACGCGGTCGCCGTACGCCGGCTCCGCGAGGGTGAGCGGGTCGTCCTCACCGACGGCCGGGGCACCTGCGCCACGGGGTCGGTTGCGTCGACGGGCAAGCGGGTCTTCGCCGTCACTGTCGAGGACGTCTCCCACGATGAGCGCCCCGAGCCGGCCATCACCGTCGTCCAGGCGCTGCCCAAGGGCGAGCGCGGCGAGCTCGCCGTCGAGGTGCTCACCGAGGTCGGCGTCGACCGCATCGTCCCGTGGGCCGCGTCGCGCTCGGTGGCGGTGTGGAAGGGCGAGCGGGCGACGAAGTCGCACGCGAAGTGGCAGGCCACCGCCCGCGAGGCAGCCAAGCAGTCGCGCCGGTCGTGGCTGCCCACGGTCGCCCCGCTGTCGACCACGGCCGACCTGGCGGCCCTGGTCACCGAGGCCGACCTCGCACTGGTGCTGCACGAGGACGCCACCTTGCCCCTGGGTGCGCTGGAGGTCCCCGAAGCAGGCCGGATCGTGCTCGTCGTCGGACCGGAGGGCGGCATCAGCCCCGACGAGCTCGCGGTGCTGGCCGACGCCGGCGCCCACGTCGTACGCCTCGGGGCCGAGGTGCTGCGCACGTCCACCGCCGGGGTCGTCGCCGTGGCCGCGGTGCTCGCCCGCACCAACCGCTGGGCCTGACGGCGCGTCCGACAGGACGAACCCGCCGGGCGGGCGTACGACAGCGCCTCCCGGCGTACGACCTCGGCGACTTCCTCCTGTCCGACACGCGCGGGACGCATCGGCCGGCCGCGCGGGACGCCGCCCGGGTGACGGCTACGTGACCGTGATCGTCTTGGTGTCGACGGCCGGGCCGGGGCCCTCGGTGCCACCCGTGGGGTCGTCGGTCTCGCACTGGACCACGACCTCACCGGAGACGTCGCCGAGCGGCAGGTCCACCTCGAACGGGAAGAGCCGCTTGTCCATCCAGGCCTCTGCCCGGTAGCCCTCGAGCGCGATCTCCGTGCCGCCCTGCAGGAGCCGGCACGGCCCACTGGCCTCGAAGGAGTTGGCGACCCCGGTCACGGTCAGGGTGTCGCCGGTGACCGTGTCGCCCTCGGCGGGCGAGGTGATGCTGACCAGGTTGAGGGTGCGCAGGGCGTTGGCCGCGGTGAGCTCGCGGTCGGTGCGGAGGCCGAAGAGCAGCGGCTCGGCGTCCGGGCGGCGGACGACCACGGGCACCCGTTCCTGCTGCACGCCCTGCAGCGTGTAGACCAGCTGCTGGAGCGCGAGGCGGGCGTCGCGCCGCGACATCCCGTCCGGGCGGTCGGTGAACCCGTCGGCGGGCACCTCCACGAGCAGCACACCGTCGGTCGCCCGCACCGAGGAGATCTCCACCCCCGGCCAGAGCGTGCGGTAGTCGGGGTCGGCGGGCTGGCCGCCGCCCGCGACCAGCCGGGCCGCCTCGGTGAGCGGGTCGCCCTGCACCCGGTGGAACTCGCGGAACAGCACGGTGCGCCCGCCCGGTCCGTCGCCGGCGAAGTAGACCGGGACGGCCGTGCCGGCAGCGGAGGGCGCAGACGGCGACCCGGACGACCCGGACGGTGACCCCGACGAGGTGGGGGACCCGGTCGGCGACCCCGGGGAGGACGGCTGCGCGTCGTCGGTCGCGGTGGGCTGGCTCGCCTCTCCGGAGACCGGGGCGGGGTCGGCGCTGCACGCGGCCAGCGACAGGGTGCTCGCCACGACGACGGCGGCCGCGCCGACCCAGCGTCGTACGGGTCCGGGGGAGGTCATGGCGCTCACGGTAGTGGGGCCGACGGCCCGGACGACGGGTCACACGCCGCCCACGGGCACGCCCGGGCAGACCCTAGGCTGGGGCGATGAGCACCACGTCCGACGACTGCGTCTTCTGCCGGATCGTCGCCGGGGAGATCCCCGCCGAGGTCCTCGCCCGCAACGACCACGCCATCGCCATCCGGGACCTCCACCCGCAGGCGCCCTTCCACGTGCTGGTGGTCCCGGTGGAGCACCACGAGAACGCCGCCGCCTCCGCGGCCGCCGACCCCGCCGTCATCGGTCGGCTGGTGTCCCTCGCCGACGAGGTGGCGCGGGCGTCGGGCAACGACGACTACCGCCTGGTCGCCAACACCGGTGCGGGCGCCGGCCAGACGGTCTTCCACACCCACCTCCACGTGCTCGGCGGCACCTCGCGGCTGTCCGAGTCCCTCGTCTGACCCCCGCGTCGCCCCCTCGCGCGGGCGCCGTCGCGGGGCGGGGCGACAACGAGGTGGGCCGGACGCCTCCCGGTCGGTAGCATGGGAGGGCTCCGCCATCGACCCGGAAGGCCGCCCGCACGGGCATCCATGACTGCGACGAACCAACCCGGCACCCCACAGGACCGACCCACCCACACCGTGGTCGTCCCCAACAGCATCGACATGGTCTCCGTCCTGGGGCCCGGTGACGAGCACCTCCGGCTGATCGAGCGGGCCTTCGAGGCCACCGTGCACGTGCGCGGCAACAGGATCACGCTTGCCGGGGAGTCCGCCGAGGTGGCGACGGCCGAGCGGCTCCTCGACGAGATCGTCACGCTGGTGCGCACCGGCCAGGGCGTCACCGGCGAGACGGTCGAGCGGATCATCCAGATGCTCCGCACGGAGACGCAGGAGCGGCCGGCCGACGTGCTGAGCCTCAACATCCTGTCCAACCGCGGACGCACGATCCGGCCCAAGACGCTCAACCAGAAGCGCTACGTCGAGGCGATCGACAAGAGCACCGTCACGTTCGGCATCGGCCCCGCCGGCACCGGCAAGACCTACCTCGCGATGGCCAAGGCCGTGCAGGCCCTGCAGGCCAAGGAGGTCAACCGGATCATCCTGAGCCGGCCGGCCGTCGAGGCGGGGGAGCGGCTCGGGTTCCTGCCCGGCACGCTCAGCGAGAAGATCGACCCCTACCTGCGCCCGCTCTACGACGCGCTGCACGACATGGTCGACCCCGAGACGATCCCCAAGCTGCTGGCCGCCGGCACCATCGAGGTCGCCCCGCTGGCGTTCCTGCGCGGCCGCTCGCTCAACGACTCGTTCATCATCCTCGACGAGGCGCAGAACACCACGCCCGAGCAGATGAAGATGTTCCTCACCCGGCTCGGCTTCGGCTCGCGCATCGTCGTCACCGGCGACACCAGCCAGGTCGACCTGCCCTCGGGCACGCAGTCGGGCCTGCGCGTCGTGGAGGGCATCCTCGACGGCGTCGACGACATCTCGTTCTGCCGCCTCACCGGCACCGACGTCGTGCGCCACCGCCTGGTGGGACGCATCGTGGAGGCCTACGAGGTCTTCGACGCCGAGCGCGAGGCGACCCGCCCCGGTCCGAGGACCGGCGCGCCGAAGTCGCGCCCGCAGGCGGGCCCGAAGTCCGGCGGCGCGACGTCCGGCCCGCGGAGCCAGCGATGAGCATCGAGGTCCTCAACGAGTCCGGCCAGGAGGTCGACGTGCGCCGCCTCTCGCAGCTGGCGCGCTTCGTGATGGACCAGATGCGCGTGCACCCGCAGGCCGAGCTGTGCATCAAGGCCGTCGACGAGGACACCATCGCCGAGCTCAACGGCCAGTGGATGGAGAAGGAGGGGCCGACCGACGTGCTCGCCTTCCCGATGGACGAGCTGCGCCCCGGCAAGGTCAACGAGGAGCCCGAGGAGGGCGTGCTCGGCGACCTGGTGCTGGCGCCGGCGGTCGCCGGGCGGCAGGGCGAGGAGGCCGGTCACGGCCGCGAGGCGGAGATCGACCTGCTGACGGTGCACGGCATCCTGCACCTCCTCGGCTACGACCACGCCGAGCCCGAGGAGCACGCGGTGATGTTCGGTCTCCAGGGCGAGCTGCTCGACAAGTGGCGTTCCACCGCCGATCCCGCCTGACATGACCGCTGACATCTGGCAGCTCGGCTCGGCCGCCCTGCTCGTCGTCCTCGCGGGCCTGTTCTCCGCGGCGGACGCGGCGCTGGGGGCGTTCTCCCGGGCGCGTGCCGAGGAGCTGAAGGCCGAGGGGCGACCCGGCGCGGTGCGCCTGGTCAAGCTCCTCGACGACCCCGCGCGCTACCTCAACACGGCGCTGCTGATGCGCCTGCTGTGCGAGATCAGCGCCATCGTCCTGGTGGCCACGTGGGCGCGCGACGCCTACCAGGGCTCGCCCGTCCCGACGTTCCTCACCACCATCGGCGTGATGCTGGTCGTCTCGTTCGTCGTCATCGGCGTCGCGCCGCGCACCGTGGGTCGCCAGCACGACGTACGCGTGGCGCTCGCCTCGGCGGGCCCGCTCTCCCTCGTCACGACGATCCTCGGCCCGATCCCGGCGCTGCTGATCCTGCTCGGCAACGCGATCACGCCCGGCAAGGGATTCAGCGAGGGCCCGTTCTCGACCGAGACCGAGCTGCGCGAGCTCGTCGACCTCGCCGAGGCCGGCGCGATCATCGAGTCCGGCGAGCGGCGGATGATCCACTCGGTCTTCGAGCTCGGCGACACGATCACCCGCGAGGTGATGGTGCCGCGCCCCGACGTGGTCTACATCGAGCGCCACAAGAACATCCGCCAGACGCTCTCGCTGTTCCTGCGCAGCGGCTACTCCCGCATCCCGGTGATCGGCGACAACCTCGACGACATCGTGGGGATGGCCTACCTCAAGGACCTGGTCCGCCGCGACTTCGAGGCGCCCGACGTGGAGTTCACCCAGCGCGTCGACGAGGTGATGCGCCCGGTGCACTACGTCCCCGACTCCAAGCCGGTCGACGACCTGCTGCGCGAGCTGCAGGCCCGGCGCCAGCACATCGCCGTCGTGGTCGACGAGTACGGCGGCACGGCCGGGCTGATCACCATCGAGGACGTCCTGGAGGAGATCGTCGGGGAGATCACCGACGAGTACGACGACGACGAGGTGGAGGTCGAGCACGTCGAGGGCGGCGCCATCCGCGTCTCCTCGCGCTACCCGGTCGACGACCTCGACGAGCTGGTCGGCTTCGCGGTCGAGGACGACGACGTCGACAGTGTCGGCGGCCTGATGGCCAAGCACCTCGGCAAGGTGCCGATCCCCGGGTCCGTGGTGGAGTGCCACGGCCTGCGGCTGGAGGCCGAGCGCGCCACCGGACGTCGCAACAAGATCGAGACCGTCCTGGTCACGGTGCTCGCCGACGAGGAGCAGGGGGCCGAGGACGACCACCCGGTCACCTCGGCGGGACGCTCGGGCGCTCACTAGGGTGCTGCCATGAGCAACGACCAGCCCGCCGGCTCCCCGGACGCGCTGAGCGCCGAGGACGCCAAGCTGGTGACCCTCGCGCGGGCGACCCGGGCGAGGGCACGCTCCGACGAGGGAGCCGCGGTGCGCGACCTCGACGGCCGCACCTACGCCGCGGCGAGCGTGCGGCTCGAGCACCTCTCCCTCTCCGCGCTGGAGGTGTGCGTGGCGATGGCGCTCTCGTCGGGGGCGAGCGGCCTCGAGGCGGCGGTGGTGCTCCTCGACGGCGACCCCGGCCTCGACGCGGTCCGCGACCTCGCCGGCCCGGGCGTGCCCGTCCACGTGGGGAACGCCCGCGGAGACCTCGCCCGCACCCTCGCCACCTGAGGGCCCCTGCCGATCGGCCCGTGAGCCTCGCGGACGTCGCCTCGTCTCGCTAGTTTGGGCGCGTGCGCACCCCCGTCGGATGGGCCGAGCACGCCGCTGGGACGGCGAGGCTCGTCGCCTCGTACGCCGCGGTGCCGCCCGGCGCCCCGGTCCGCCTGGCCAAGCGCACGAGCAACCTCTTCCGCGGCCGTTCCGACGCCGGCCCGGGTCTCGACGTCTCCGGGCTCACCGGCGTCATCGAGGTCGACGGCGACGTCGCCGAGGTGCAGGGCATGTGCACCTACGAGCACCTCGTCGAGGTGACGCTGGCGCGCGGCCGCATCCCGCTCGTGGTCCCGCAGCTGCGCACCATCACGCTCGGCGGCGCGGTCACCGGGCTCGGGATCGAGGCGACGAGCTTCCGCAGCGGCCTGCCCCACGAGTCGGTCCTCGAGATGGACGTGCTCACCGGGGCCGGCGAGATCGTGACGACCAAGCCCGGCGACGAGCTGTTCGACGCGTTCCCCAACTCCTACGGCTCACTGGGCTACGCCACCCGGCTGCGCATCGAGCTCGAGCCGGTCCCGTCGTACGTCGCGCTGCGCCATGTGCGCTTCGACGGCCCCGCCGCGCTCGCCGACGGGGTCGGGCAGGTCGTCCGCGACCGGGCGTGGCAGGGCGAGCGGGTCGACGCCCTCGACGGGGTCGCGTTCGCGCCCGACGAGCTCTACCTCACCCTCGCCCGGTGGACCGACGCCCCCGGCCCGACCAGCGACTACACGGGCCGGCAGGTCTTCTACCGCTCCCTGCAGCAGCGCACCACGGACCGGCTCACCGTCCACGACTACCTCTGGCGCTGGGACACCGACTGGTTCTGGTGCTCGCGGGCGTTCGGGGCCCAGCACCCGGTGGTGCGCCGGGTGTGGCCGCGCCGGCTGCGCCGCTCCGACGTCTACTGGAAGCTCGTCGCGCTCGACCGCCGCCTCGGCGTCGCCGACCGGCTCGACCGGCGTGCGGGCCGGCCTCAGGGCGAGCGCGTCGTGCAGGACGTCGAGGTGCCGGTCGAGCGGCTCGCGGAGTTCCTCGACTGGTTCGACCGCGAGGTCGGGATGCGGCCGGTGTGGCTGTGCCCCCTGCGGCTGCGCCGTTCGGGGGAGGCCGACGGCGAGCGCCCGTGGCCGGGCTACCCGCTGAGCGCCGGCACGACCTACGTCAACGTGGGCTTCTGGGGGATCGTCAACGTCGGGCCGGAGGCCCCCTCGTCGCCCCGCAACCGCGCCATCGAGGCGAAGGTCTCCGAGCTCGGCGGCCACAAGAGCCTCTACTCCGAGGCCTTCTACCCGCCCGACGAGTTCGACCGCCTCTACGGCGGCGCGCAGCTGGCCCGCGTCAAGGCCGTGCACGACCCCGACGACCGGCTGACCTGCCTCTACGACAAGGTGGTGCGACGACGATGACCAGCTCCGACCTCGGCTCGGGCGCGCGTGGACGGATGTCCATCGGCGACGCCATGGACCGGCTCGTGCGGGGAGGGCTGCCGCTGCTCTTCACGGCCTACGACGGCAGCAGCGCCGGCCCGCCCGACGCCGGCGTGGGGATGCACCTGCGCAGCGAGCGCGGGCTCGCCTACGTGATGACGGCGCCGGGCGACCTCGGCCTGGCCCGCGCCTACGTCAGCGGCGACCTCGACCTCTCGGGCGTCCACCCCGGCGACCCCTACGACGCACTGGCGCTGCTCAAGGACCACACGCGGTTCCGGGTGCCGACGCCGTCCGAGGCGCTGCACATCGCCCGCGACCTCGGACTCGCCCACCTCCGACCGCCGGCCCCGCCGCCGCAGGAGCACCTGCCGCGGTGGCGGCGCGCGGTGGAGGGGCTGCGGCACTCGATGACCCGCGACGCCGAGGTCATCGCGCACCACTACGACGTGTCCAACCGCTTCTACGAGATGGTGCTGGGGCCCTCGATGGCCTACACGTGCGGCCTCTACGAGACACCCGACGCGACGCTCGAGGAGGCGCAGGCGGCGAAGTTCGAGCTGGTCTGCCGCAAGCTCGACCTCCGTCCCGGCCAGCGCCTGCTCGACGTGGGCTGCGGCTGGGGGACGATGGTCCGCCACGCGGCCCGCGAGCACGGCGTACGCGCGCTGGGGGTGACGCTGTCGCTCGAGCAGGCCCAGTGGGCCAAGGAGGCCATCGACCGCGAGGGGCTGGGCGACCTGGCCGAGGTGCGCCACCTCGACTACCGCGACGTGGCGGAGACCGGGTTCGACGCGGTCAGCTCGATCGGGCTCACCGAGCACATCGGCGTGCGCAACTACCCGAGCTACTTCCGCCACCTGCGCGACCGGCTCCGACCCGGCGGGCGGCTGCTCAACCACTGCATCACCCGGCGCCACAACACCCGCCGGGAGACCGGGCGGTTCATCGACCGCTACGTGTTCCCCGACGGTGAGCTCATCGCCTCGGGCACGATCATCGCGGCCGCCCAGGACCAGGACCTGGAGGTGCAGCACAGCGAGAACCTGCGCCCGCACTACGCCGCCACGCTCCGCGACTGGAACCGCAACCTCGTCGAGCACTGGGACGAGTGCGTGGCCGAGGTCGGGGAGGGCACGGCCCGGGTGTGGGGCCTCTACATCGCCGGTTCGCGGCTCGGCTTCGAGCGCGACGAGGTCGAGCTGCACCAGGTCCTCGCCACTCGCAACCACGACGACGGCCGCTCCGACTTCCCGATGCGTCCGCACTGGTGAGCCACCGATAGCCTCCTCTGGTGAGCACCCGCGCAGCGCAGTTCCAGGCGACCGTGCGCCGCCGGGAGTCGCTGTCGGACCACCTCGTGCGCCTCGTGCTCGACGGGCTCGACGGGTTCGTCTCGACGGGCGTCCCCGACGAGTGGGTCGGCCTCGTGGTGCCCGGGCAGTTCCAGAGCCGCTACTACACCGTGCGGTCCTTCACTGACGGCGAGCTGACCCTCGACGTCGTCGTCCACGACGTCGGCCTGGTCACCGAGTGGGCGATGCGCGACTGCGTCGGCGACACGGTCACGGTCACGGAGCCCAAGGCGTCGTTCGCCCCGCCTCCCGGTGCCGGGTGGCTGCTGCTCGTCGGCGACCTGACCGCGATGCCCGCGATGGCCCGCATCACCGAGTCCCACCCGGAGCTGCCGACCCGCGTCCTCGCGGAGGTGCCCGACGACCTCGCCGGCTACCTGCCCGCCGACGTCGACGTCACCTGGCTCACCCCGCCCGCCCCCGGTCAGAGCGCGCTGGCGGAGGTCGTGGAAGGCATCGACTGGCCAGAGGGCGAGGGCTACTTCTGGATGGCGGGCGAGTCGGCACAGATGCGCGCGATCCGCAAGCACCTGATGCGCGAGGTCGCGCTGCCGACCAGCCACTACGACGTGATGGGCTACTGGCGCGCCACGGCCGGGCGCCAGCCGCGCGCCGTCGACCCCGGCCCGATCTGGCGCGCAGGCACGGCAGCAGGAAAGACTGATGAGCAGATCTGGGCCGACTACGACGCCGCCAGGGAGACGACCGATGGCTGACCACGACGAGCCGCACGACGAGCCGAACGACGAGCCGCACGACCAGCCGGACGAGGACGACGACGAGCTGGACGACGAGCTGGACGACGACTTCGACCTCTCCGGGGTCGCCCCGGCCGGCGCGTTCTACGAGGCGCCCGAGGGCTACCGCAGCGGGTTCGCCAGCTTCGTCGGGCGCCCCAACGCGGGGAAGTCGACGCTGACCAACGCGCTGGTGGGCCAGAAGATCGTCATCACGTCCTCCAAGCCGCAGACCACCCGCAACGTCGTGCGCGGCATCGTGCACCGCGACGACGCCCAGCTGATCCTCGTCGACACCCCCGGCCTGCACCGCCCGCGCACCCTGCTGGGCGAGCGGCTCAACGACCTCGTCCGCACGACCTGGGCCGAGGTCGACGTGGTCGCGGTGTGCTTCCCGGCCAACGAGAAGATCGGGCCCGGTGACCGGTTCCTCGTCACCGAGCTGGCCAAGGTGCGCCGCACCGTGCGCATCGCGGTCGCCACCAAGACCGACCTGGTGACGCCCGAGCAGCTCGCCCACCACCTGATGGACATCGCCGCGCTCGGTGAGGAGACGAAGACCGAGTGGGCCGAGATCGTCCCGGTGTCGGCGGTCGCCGGCGACCAGGTCGACCTGCTCGCCGACCTGCTCGTCAAGCTGCTGCCGGAGGGTCCGCCGCTCTATCCCGACGGCGACCTCACCGACGCTCCCGAGGAGGCGTTGGCCGCCGACCTGATCCGCGAGGCGGCGCTCGAGGGCGTGCGCGACGAGCTGCCGCACTCCATCGCCGTCGTGGTGGAGGAGATGGGCCTGCGCGAGGGGCGCCCCGACGACAAGCCGCTGCTCGACATCGTCGCCAACCTCTACGTCGAGCGCGACTCCCAGAAGGGCATCATGATCGGCCACAAGGGCTCGCGCCTGCGTGCCGTCGGGACGGCCGCTCGTCAGCAGATCGAGGCGCTGCTGGGCACCCCGGTCTACCTCGACCTGCAGGTCAAGATCGCCAAGGACTGGCAGCGCGACCCGCGCCAGCTGCGCAAGCTGGGCTTCTGACCGGCTCGCCCGCGCTCAGGCGGGCACCCAGCAGATCCCGTAGCGCTGGCCGGCGGCCCACTGGGCGCGGGTCGGGCTCTCCTGCGACCAGGTGAGGTCGAGCGGGTCGTCGGTGCGGCCGGCGGCGGCGTTGCGGCACACCGGCTCCATCCGGTCGGTGATCGCGGGGCGCCGGGGGAGGCGCTTGCCGGGGATGTCGACGGTGGCGACCGCCCGCCACGAGTGCCTCGCGCTGCACGCGACCCGCTCGAAGCGCGGGGTGCCGGGTGGCGCCGTGGCGCACATCGCGGGGCCCGCCCACCCCGTGGTCCGGCGCGGCAGGCGCAGCAGCCGGCGGGGTGCCGCGACCGCCACGACGTCGCACCGGAACCAGTCGGCGCCCACGTCGGCACGTGCCTGGCTCGGGCTGAACCAGACCGCGCGCACCATCCGCAGCCGCAGCTCGCGGGGCGTACGCCCGAGGTGGGCGGGGAGCCGCCGGGTGCAGGCCCGGCTCATCTGCCGCTGGGCGGCACCGGAGTCCACGCGCCGGGTGAAGCCGGACTTGGTGGTGAGGTCGAGCCGGCCGACGAAGTAGGTCTGGGCGGTGTGCGGCTTGCGGCACGCCACCGGCGCGGTGCGGCCGACCACCGCGACGGCCTGGCGGAAGGTGAGCGCGTGGCACTCGCCGACCTTGGGCCGTGGGCCCGGGTCCGCCCGGGGCTCGCTCCCGGCGGAGGTCGGCGATCCCGAGGGCGTCGGATCGTCGTCGGGCGTGGTCGGCCCCGACGTGCATCCCGACAGCACGAGCGCGGCGGCCGCGGCCACGAGCACGCGCCTCATCCCATCACCAGGGCGGCGATCGTGCCGCCGAGCTCGTACGCCGACTCGCGCTCCGGCTCGCCGACGTCGCCGAGCACCTCGAGGACCGGTGCGCTCTGCCGCCAGCCGAGGGCGCCCACGATCGACTGCACGGAGCGCACCGCCCCTGTCGTGTCGTAGCGACCGTGGACGTAGAGGCCGAACGGCTTCGGGCCGCCGTCGACCGTCGCCGCCGACCCGTCGTCGGTCAGCGCACCGCCGGCCTGCAGGAAGATGGAGTCGAAGAAGTGCTTGAGCGCGCCGCTCATGTAGCCGAAGTTGGCGGTGGTGCCGAGCACGTAGCCGTCGGCGGCCAGCACGTCGTCGGCGTCGGCCTCCAGCGCGGGGCGGACGACCACCTCGACACCCTCGATCGCCTCGTCCGAGGCGCCGGCCACGACCGCCTCGGTCAGCGTGGCGACCGACGGCGTCGGCGAGTGGTGGACGATCAGCAGACGCGGCACGGGGCTGAGGCTACTCACCCAGCCTGTGCGCGGCGTACCGTCGAGGCATGACGTTCGACGTGGCGGGTGAGACCTACGACCGCTTCATGGGGCGGTACTCGCGGCCGCTGGCGGCGCGTCTGGCCGACTGGCTCGAGGTGTCGCCCGGGCAGCAGGCCGTCGACGTCGGCTCCGGGCCGGGAGCGCTGACCGGCGTGCTGGTCGAGCGGCTGGGGGTCGAGCGGGTCCGCGCGATCGATCCGTCCGAGCCCTTCGTCGCGGCGTGCGGCGAGCGCTTCCCCGGCGTGGACGTGCGATTGGGAACGGCCGAGTCCCTGCCGTTCGGCGACGACACGTGCGACGTCGCCGCCGCCTGTCTGGTGGTGCACTTCATGACCGACCCCGTCGCGGGCGTCGCGGAGATGTCCCGGGTGACCCGGCCGGGCGGCCGGGTCGGCGCCACCGTGTGGGACCTGGCCGGCTCGCGCGCGCCGATGTGGCCGCTGTGGGAGGCGGTGGCCGAGCTCAGGCCGGACCATCCGGGCGAGCGCGGCGACCTCCCGGGCAGCTCCCGCGAGTCGCTCGTGGCGATCCTGGCCGACGCCGGGCTCGACGACGTCGAGTCGGTGGAGATCGACGTGAGCGTCACCCATCCGAGCTTCGAGCAGTGGTGGGAGCCCTACCTCCACGGCGTCGGTCCGGCAGGGGAGGCGGTCGCCGCGCTCGGCCCCGACGGGCGCCGGGACCTCGAGTCGGTGCTGCGTCGTCGCCTCGGCGCGGGACCGTTCGAGATCACCGCCGTGGCGCACGCCGCCCGCGGCCGTGCCTGACCCCCCGTCTCACGACCCGGGAGCCGGGCGGCGCGCCGTCGTGGAGACGGGCTAGCATGTCTGCGTCATGATGCGCAGCCTTCTCCTTCGCCGCCGCAGCGAGGCCTGACCCGGCCCCCTCGTTGCGGAGTGTGGCGCGTGCCGGTCGCCCCTTCGAGCAGACCGAGGAACTCATGACCACCCTGAGCAGCACCCCGCCCCACGAGCGGAACCCCCAGCGCCCCAGCGGCATGAAGCCCCAGCGCTACCTCCCCTTCATCCCGGTCGACCTGGCCGACCGCACCTGGCCCACCAAGCGGATGACCCAGGCGCCGCGCTGGTGCGCGGTCGACCTGCGTGACGGCAACCAGGCGCTCATCGACCCGATGAGCCCGGCGCGCAAGCGGGAGATGTTCGAGCTCCTGGTCCAGATGGGCTACAAGGAGATCGAGGTCGGCTTCCCGGCCGCGTCGCAGACCGACTTCGACTTCGTGCGGATGCTCATCGAGGAGGACCTGATCCCCGACGACGTCGTCATCCAGGTGCTCACCCAGGCCCGCGAGGAGCTCATCGAGCGCACGTACGAGTCGCTGCGCGGCGCCAAGCAGGCGATCGTCCACCTCTACAACTCGACCTCCACCCTGCAGCGCCGGGTGGTCTTCGGCCTCGACGAGGACGGCATCCAGGACATCGCGGTGCGCGGTGCGGAGATCTGCAAGAAGTACGAGGAGCTCGTCCCCGGCACCGAGGTCTTCTACGAGTACTCGCCCGAGTCCTACACCGGCACCGAGCTCGAGTTCGCGGTCCGCGTCTGCAACGCCGTCCTCGACGTGTTCGAGCCCACCGCCGAGCGACCGGTGATCATCAACCTGCCCGCGACCGTCGAGATGGCCACGCCCAACGTCTACGCCGACTCCATCGAGTGGATGAGCCGCCACCTGCACCACCGCGAGCACGTCGTCCTGTCCCTCCACCCGCACAACGACCGCGGCACCGCGGTCGCGGCGGCCGAGCTCGGCTACCTGGCCGGCGCCGACCGGATCGAGGGGTGCCTGTTCGGCAACGGCGAGCGCACCGGCAACGTCTGCCTGGTCACGCTGGGGCTCAACCTGCTGACCCAGGGCATCGACCCCGAGATCGACTTCTCCGACATCGACGGCATCCGACGCACGGTGGAGTACTGCAACCAGCTGCCGGTCCACGAGCGCCACCCCTACGGGGGCGACCTCGTCTACACCGCGTTCTCCGGCTCCCACCAGGACGCGATCAAGAAGGGGTTCGAGGCGCTGGAGGCCGACGCCCAGCGCGCCGGCGTCCCGGTCGACGACCACGAGTGGGCGGTGCCCTACCTGCCCATCGACCCCAAGGACGTCGGCCGCACCTACGAGGCGGTCATCCGGGTCAACAGCCAGTCGGGCAAGGGCGGCGTGGCCTACATCCTCAAGCACGAGCACAAGCTCGACCTGCCGCGTCGCGCGCAGATCGAGTTCAGCCGGGTCATCCAGCAGCGCACCGACGCCGAGGGCGGAGAGGTCGCCCCGGCCGCGATCTGGGCCGCCTTCCGCAGCGAGTACCTCGACCGCGAGGCGCCGCTCAAGCTCGACTCGGTCCACACCTCCAGCGCTGCGGGGGAGAAGGACCAGCTCACCGTCCACGTCTACGTCGACGGCGAGCGGCGCGAGCTCACGGGCTCCGGCAACGGGCCCATCAACGCCTTCACCAACGCGCTCAACGAGCTCGTCGAGGCCGAGCAGGCGGCCGGCAACCCGGCCTACGTCGGCCGCGGCGACGTACGCGTCCTCGACTACGCCGAGCACGCCCTGTCGGCCGGTGGCGACGCCACCGCCGCGGCGTACGTCGAGTGCGCGGTCGGCGACAAGGTGCTCTGGGGCGTGGGGCTCGACGCCAACATCGTCACCGCCTCGCTCAAGGCCGTCATCAGCGCGATCAACCGCGCCTGAGCGCCGGCGGCGCTAGATTCGCGCCATGGTGGTCAGCGAGCGGGTCGGCCAGTTCTTCGTCGAGTCCGAGGGCGGGCGCGACCGACTGGAGTACACCGAGTACGGCTCGGGCGACGACTGGGTGGTGCTGCTGCACGGGCTGCTCATGCCGCGGCGGATGCAGCAGCCGCTGGCCCGGGCGATGGCCGTGCGGGGGCTGCACGTGGTGACGCTCGACCTGCTGGGCCACGGCCGCTCCGACCAGCCGGCCGACCCGCTCGTCTACTCGATGACGTCCTTCGGCGAGCAGGTGGTGGAGCTGCTCGACCACCTCGGCGCCGACCAGGCGGTCATCGGCGGCACGTCGCTGGGCGCCAACGTCTCGCTCGAGGTGGCGGTCATCGCGCCCGAGCGGGTGCGGGGGCTGCTCGTGGAGATGCCGGTGCTCAACAACGCGCTGGTGGCCGGCGTCCTCGCGTTCGTCCCCATCATGCTGGCCGCGCGCTACCTCCCGGTCACCGCCAACACGGTGCAGCGGCTGGCGCGGTCGGTGCCTCGTGGCATCGTCCCGTTCTGGGCGGGGATCGGGCTCGACACCCTCGACCACCGCGCCGATGCCGTCGCCTCGGTGCTCCACGGGGTCATCTTCGGTCGCATCGCCCCGTCGTCGAGCCAGCGCCGCCGGATCCAGGCCCCGGTGCTCCTCATCGGCCACCCGGTCGACCCGATCCACCCCTTCGTCGACGCCGACATGCTGGCCGCCGAGCTGCCCCACGCACGCCTGGAGCGGGCGTCCTCCATCCTCGAGTGGCGCCTGCGCCCCGAGCGGCTCACCGCCGCCGCGACCGACTTCGCCCTGGACTGCTGGAGCGACCAGCCGGCCACGAGCGACTCCGGTTCCCGGACACGCTGACGCGCCGCGCGGCGTCCGGCAGGCTCCGGACGCAGCCGGTGGGGGACAATGGACGGGTGCCCCTCTACCGCGACGAGGCGGTCGTGCTCCGCACCCACAAGCTGGGCGAGGCCGACCGCATCATCACCCTGCTGACGCGTCAGCACGGGCGCGTGCGCGCGGTCGCCAAGGGCGTGCGGCGTACGACGTCGCGCTGGGGCTCGCGCCTCGAGCCGTTCACCCACGTCGACCTCCAGCTCGCCGAGGGCCGCAGCCTCGACGTGATCACCCAGGCCGAGACCCTCGACCCGTTCCATGCCCGGCTCGGGCTCGACTACGACCGCTACACCGCCGGCACCGTGATGCTCGAGACCGCCGAGCGGCTGGTCACGGAGGAGAAGGAGCCGGCGGTGCAGCAGTTCCTGCTGCTCGTGGGTGGCCTGCGCGCGATGGCCGGCGGCGAGCACCCGGCCAAGCAGGTGCTCGACTCCTACCTCCTGCGCTCGCTGTCGGTCGCCGGCTACGCGCCGTCGTTCGACCACTGCGTCCAGTGCGGCGTCGAGGGCCCGCACCGCTTCTTCAACCCCTCCGCCGGTGGCGTGCTGTGCGCCTCCGACCGGCTGCCGGGCTCGGCCACCCCCGCCGCCGAGACGGTGCTGGTGCTGGGCGCCCTCCTCGTCGGCGACTGGCCGGTCGTCCACGCCGCCGACCCGCGCCACCTGCGCGAGGCGAGCAACCTCGTCTCGGCCTACCTCGCCTGGCACCTCGAGCGCGGCCTGCGCTCGATGGCCTATGTCGAGCGCTGACCGGCCGATCGACTCGCCTGGGCTGAAGTCAGGGGAATCCGCGGTGCGAACCGCGAGATCTCATGACGTCCGCGTGGCGCTGGCCCTTGAGTCTCCCAGCGACTCAAGGCCCAGTGCCGGCTGCGCGACTCTGCGATACGCCCGGGATGCGCGTTGAGTCTCTGGGCGACTCAGAGTCCAGCGTGCGGCAGGGGCGGCCCGCGACACGCCCGGGATGCGCGTTGAGTCTCTGGGCGACTCAGGGTCCAGCCCGGCCGGCTCGGCGCTCGGACGGGCCGCCGTTCTAGGCTCTCCACCGTGAAGCGAGAGGTGAGGCCGCCGACACCGCATCCGAGTGGGGCGACGCCGCCGCAGGTGCCGCGCGACCTGGTGCCCGAGCACGTCGCGATCATCATGGACGGCAACGGCCGGTGGGCCAAGCAGCGCGGGCTCCCGCGCACCAAGGGGCACGAGGAGGGCGAGAGCACGCTCTTCGACGTCGTCGAGGGAGCCATCGAGATCGGAGTGAAGGCGATCTCCGCCTACGCGTTCTCCACCGAGAACTGGTCGCGCTCGCCCGACGAGGTGCGCTTCCTGATGGGGTTCAACCGCGACGTGATCAGACGCCGCCGCGACGAGATGCACGAGCTCGGCGTACGCGTGCGGTGGGCGGGCCGCGCGCCGCGGCTGTGGAAGTCGGTGATCAGGGAGCTCCAGGTCGCCGAGGAGATGACCAAGGACAACGACGTCCTGGCCCTGACGATGTGCGTCAACTACGGCGGCCGGGCCGAGCTCGCCGACGCCGCCCGCTCGATCGGCCGCGAGGTCGCCGCTGGACGGCTGAACCCCGACAAGATCGACGAGAGGACCTTCGCTCGTCACCTCTACGTCCCCGAGCTGCCCGACGCCGACCTCGTCTGGCGCACGTCGGGGGAGCAGCGGCTGTCCAACTTCATGCTCTGGCAGGCGGCCTACAGCGAGATGGTCTTCACCAACGTGCTGTGGCCCGACGTCGACCGGCGCCACCTGTGGTCGGCCATCGAGACCTACGCCAGCCGGGACCGGCGCTACGGCGGCGCCCTGCCCAACGAGCAGCAGGGCTAGCGGCAGGCCGGGCAGGTCCCGAAGATCTCCAGCGTGTGGCTGATGTCGGCGAACCCGTGCTCGGTCGCGATCGCGTTGGTCCAGCGTTCCACGGCCGGGCCCTCGACCTCCACGGTCGCGCCGCAGGCGCGGCAGACGAGGTGGTGGTGGTGCGTGTCGGAGCACCTGCGCCAGATCGCCTCGCCGTCCTCGTTGCGCAGCATGTCGACCTCGCCGGTGTCCGCCAGCGCGGCCAGGGTGCGATAGACGGTCGCCAGCCCCACCGAGTCGCCCTGTCGTGAGATCAGGTCGTGGATCTCCTGCGCGCTGCGGAAGTCGTCGAACCCGGCCAGCGCGGCCGCCACCGCGCGACGCTGGCGGGTGGGCCGCACCGAGGGCCGCGGGCTCGGGTCAGTGCTCGTCATAGTGCTCTCCGTGGGCGGCGTGGCGGTGGCCGTCGTGCACGTAGTCGACGTGGTCGTCGTGCGGCACCGCGGGGTGGCCGCAGTCCGTGCCGTGCTCGTGCGGGTGCTCGTCGGTGACGGTGTGGTCTGCGACCGTCACGCTGGGGAACGGCGAGTGGAGCCGCCGCCGGCGTCGCAGCCACACGCCGATCGGCCACGTCGAGGCGAACATCACGAGGGCCAGCAGCACGATGGTGGGCCCCGGGGCCACCGTCGCGCGGAACGACAGGGCGGCGCTCAGCAGCAGTCCGCCGAGGGCGGCCAGGACGCCGACCACCATCGCCCCGGCGATGGTCGTGCGGAAGGAGCGGGCGAGCTGCTGAGCGGTGGCGACCGGCACCACCATGAGTGCCGAGACCAGGAGCAGGCCGACCGTGCGCATCGCGACGGTGACCGTCACCGCGGCCAGCACGGCGACGAGCAGGTTGTAGAAGCGCACCCTCAGACCCGCGACCCGGGCGAAGTCGGGGTCGCTCGCGACGGCGAAGAGCTGGGGGAGCAGGCCCAGGGTCGCCCCGAGCAGCACCACGGTCAGGCCGAGGGTGAACCACACGTCGCCGGCGGTGATGCTGGTCAACGAGCCGAAGAGGAACTCCTGGAGCCGTGCCGCGCCCTGACCGGCGAGCCCGGTGATCAGCACGCCGCCCGCCAGGCCGCCGTAGAAGAGCAGCGCCAGGGCGACGTCGCCGTTGGTGTGGCCGCGCTCGCGGATGAACTCGATGAGCACCGCGCCGAGAACGGCGACCAGCACGGCCGTCCAGGTCGGCGAGGTGTTGGTCAGCAGGCCGATGGCCACGCCGGTCACGGCCACGTGGCCGATGCCGTCACCGAGGAGGGCGAGGCGCCGCTGGACGAGGAACGTGCCGATGGCGGGTGCGGCCAGGCCCGTGAGCAGCGCGGCGAGCAGCGCGCGCTGCATGAAGGGCAACGAGAACAGGTCGAGGAACTCGCTCATCGTCCGCCGCCCAGCCCGTCGAGCGGTGAGCCCACGTGGGGGACGTGGTCGTGGGTGCCGTCCACCGGGTGGTGGTGGCCGTGTGCGTCCTCCTCGTCGAGGGCGGGGCCGTCGTAGGCGATGCGCCCGTCGCGCATCACCACGGCGCGGTCGATGAGCGGCGCCATCGGGCCGAGCTCGTGGGCGACCAGCACGATCGTGGCTCCCCGGTCCTTGAAGGTGGCGAGCGCGTCGGCCAGGGCGCGCTGGTTCTCCAGGTCGACCCCCGCGGTCGGCTCGTCCAGCACCAGGAGGTCGGGCTGCCCGGCGAGCGCGCGGGCGATGAGGACGCGCTGCTGCTGCCCGCCGCTGAGCTGCGAGACGCCGACGCCGGCGCGGTCGGCGAGGCCGACGACGTCGATCGCGTCGGTGACGGCCTGCCGGTCCTGGCGCGACATGGGGCGGAAGAGCCGGCGGCGGGTGATGCGCCCGGACGCGACGACCTCCCACACGGTCGCGGGCACCCCGCTCGCGGCGGACGGCCGCTGCGGCACGTAGCCGACGCGGTGCCAGTCGCGGAAGTCGTCGAACGGCGTGCCGAAGAGGTCGACGGCGCCGCCGGTCAGCGGCAGCAGGCCGGTGATCGCGCGTACGAGCGTCGACTTGCCGGAGCCGTTGGCGCCCATCAGCGCCACGAACTCACCGGGCTCGACGATGAGCTCGATCCCGCGCAGGATCGGGCGGCCGCCGATGGCGACCGACCCGCCGCGGACCGCGACCGGAGGGGCCCCTGCGCTCACCGGCATCCGTTGGCCTTGCGGAGTGCCTCGAGGTTGTCGCCCATGAGGGAAAGGTAGTCGTCGTCGGCCGTGTCGTCGGAGAGCCCTTCGATCGGGTCGAGCACAGCGGTCTCGAGCCCGAGGTCGCCGGCGAGGGAGTCGGCCATCTTGCTGCTGGCGAGCCGCTCGGAGAACACCGTGGTGATGCCGTCCTCCCGGATCAGCTCCTGCAGCCGGGCCAGGTCGGCGGGGGTCGGCTCGGCGTCGGGGGAGAGGCCGGCGATCGCCTCGAACTGCAGGCCGTAGCGGGAGAGGTAGGAGAACGCCTCGTGGCTGACGACGGTGGTGGTGCGCGCGCACTCGGCCAGGCCGTCGGCGTACTGCTGGTCGAGGGCCTCCAGCTCCTCGCGCAGCGCCGCCGCGTTGTCCCGGTAGGTCGCCGCCCGGTCGGGGTCGATCTCGGCGAGCTGCTCGGCCACGGCGTCGCCGAGGTCGGCCATCAGGAGCGGGTCGAGCCAGAAGTGCGGGTCGAGCTCGCCGTGGTCGTGGCCGGCCTCGTCGTGCGCGTGGTCGTGGTCGGAGGTCGGCATGAGCTCGAGCACCTCGGCGGCGTCGAGCACCGCGGCATCGCCGGCGTTGGCCTCGACGGTGGCGTCGACGGCGGGCTGGAAGTCGTGCTCGAGCACGACGAGGTCGGCCTCGGCGACGGCCGCGGTCTGCCGGATGTCGAGGGAGAGGTCGTGCGGCTCCGAGCCCGGCGCGGTGAGGTTGGTGACGTCCCAGTCGTCGCCGGCCACCTCTTCGGTCACCCACGCCAGGGGGTAGAACGCGGCGACGGCGGAGTGCCTGCTCCCGTCGCTCCCGCTCGTGTCGCCCGACCCGCCGCAGGCGGCGAGCAGGGCGGTGGAGGCGAGGGTGGCGACGAGGGCGAGGGGCCGAGGCGACATGAGAACGATTCTCACGCCGGTTGAGAACCGTTGTCAAAACCGTGCACCTCTAGGCTGGTGGCGTGCTCGTCGTCACCCGCCTCCGCGTCCCACGTCCCGACCCCGCCGCCGAGGCCGAGCTGCGCAGCGGTCTGCTCCGCGCCCGCGACATCCTCGCCGCGAAGCCCGGGTGGATCGGCGGCGAGGTGGGCCGCAACGTCGACGACCCGGCGCTGTGGGTGCTCACCACCCGCTGGGAGAACGTCGGCTCCTACCGGCGGGCACTCGGCTCCTACGAGGGCAAGATGCACATCCAGCCGCTGATGGTGCACGCGGTCGACGAGCCCAACGCGTACGAGGTGGTCGAGGAGGGGACCGACCTCAACGAG
This sequence comes from Nocardioides sp. Z35_8, assembly GCF_059621125.1. Taxonomy (NCBI): domain Bacteria; kingdom Bacillati; phylum Actinomycetota; class Actinomycetes; order Propionibacteriales; family Nocardioidaceae; genus Nocardioides; species Nocardioides sp. Z35_8. Next base: position 2,406,187 of record NZ_JCAQIE010000001.1, read on the forward strand.
GCGCAGCCGCGCTCGATAGGCTGAGCGCTCGTTCGCGCGAGCCGGCAGCCAGCCGGCCCGACCTGCTCCCACCCCGAGGAAACCCACCGTGGCCAAGCCCGCCCCGACCGCCCTGGACAACGTCGTCTCCCTCGCCAAGCGCCGCGGTTTCGTCTACCCGTGCGGTGAGATCTACGGCGGCACCAAGTCGGCCTGGGACTACGGCCCGCTCGGCGTGGAGCTCAAGGAGAACATCAAGCGCCAGTGGTGGAAGTTCATGGTCACCCGCCGCGACGACGTCGTCGGCCTCGACTCCAGCGTCATCCTGCCCACGCGCACCTGGGAGGCCTCCGGCCACCTGAGCACGTTCAGCGACCCCCTGGTGGAGTGCCAGTCCTGCCACAAGCGGTTCCGCGAGGACCACCTGCAGGAGGACCACGCGGCCAAGAAGGGCATCGACGACCCCGACACCGTCGACATCAACGAGTCGGTCGCCTGCCCCAACTGCGGCACCCGCAACGCGTGGACCGAGCCGCGCAACTTCAACATGATGCTCAAGACCTACCTCGGCGTCATCGAGGACGAGTCCGGCCTGCACTACCTGCGGCCCGAGACCGCGCAGGGCATCTTCCTCAACTTCGCCAACGTGGTGACCTCGAGCCGCCAGAAGCCGCCCTTCGGCATCGCCCAGATGGGCAAGAGCTTCCGCAACGAGATCACGCCGGGCAACTTCATCTTCCGCACCCGCGAGTTCGAGCAGATGGAGATGGAGTTCTTCGTCAAGCCCGGCGAGGACGAGGAGTGGTTCCGCTACTGGATCGAGGAGCGCACCCGCTGGTACGTCGACCTCGGCATCGACCCGGCCAACCTGCGCCACTACGAGCACCCGAAGGAGAAGCTGTCCCACTACTCCAAGGGCACGACCGACATCGAGTACCGCTTCGGGTTCTCGGGTCGTGACTTCGAGGAGCTCGAGGGCATCGCCAACCGCACCGACTTCGACCTCAAGCAGCACGGCGAGTTCTCCGGCAAGGACCTGTCGTACTACGACCAGGCCGCCGACGAGCGCTACGTGCCCTACGTCATCGAGCCCGCGGCCGGCCTGACCCGGTCGCTGATGGCGTTCCTCATCGACGCCTACACCGAGGACGAGGCCCCCAACACCAAGGGTGGCGTCGACAAGCGCGTCGTGCTCAAGCTCGACCCGCGCCTGGCGCCGGTGAAGGTCGCGGTGCTGCCGCTGAGCCGCAACTCCGACCTCTCGCCCAAGGCCAAGGCGCTCGCCGCCGAGCTGCGGCAGAACTGGAACGTCGAGTTCGACGACTCCGGTGCCATCGGCCGGCGCTACCGCCGCCAGGACGAGATCGGCACCCCGTTCTGCGTGACCGTCGACTTCGAGACCCTCGACGACGACGCGGTCACCGTCCGCGAGCGCGACACCATGGCGCAGGAGCGGGTCAGCCTGGACGGCATCAGCCGCTACTTCGCGGAGAAGCTGCTCGGCTGCTGAGGGTCCCCGCGCCCATGAGGTGTGGCAGTGTGGGCGATGACCCACACGCACGCATCGGGGGATGTCATGGGAGCTCGCGCGCGACTGCTCGCACTCACGCTGCTCGTCGGGCTCGCGCCCGGCGCAGTGGCCTCCGCGGCCTCGGCACCGCCTCAGGTCGTGACGGCCCGCGCGGACGATCCGCCGACCCGCACGATCACGCCCATGCGGCTCCCGCGCGGGAGCGACGCCCGGCTCGACCACATGCAGGACGGCGTGATCCACACCGCCGGCGGCGACACGCTGTCGATCCGCACGCCCGCCAACGGCGAGCAGCGGATGCTGCTGGGGGAGAGCCGCATGGGCTGGCTCGTCGCCGTGCGCAAGGGCTACCTCGGCCGCGTCGTCGCGATCCGGAAGGGCAAGGCCCCGCAGGAGGTGCGGCACACCCGCACCACGACCTACGGCCAAGGTGACGCGGCGATCGGCTGGCTGCTGTCCCGCGACGGCGAGATGCTCGTCTCCACGACGTACGACCGCGGCGGCGGCACGAGCAGCGTGCTGACCCTGGCCGGGGACTACCTCGGTGGCCGCTACAGCAGCAGCTACTTCACCCCCTTCGACGCCGACGCCGGCCACATCGCGACCTGGGGGGAGGACAAGCACTACCGCCTGCGGGTCATGGACTGGGTGCCGCGCACGTCGCGCACCGAGATCGCACGGAACGCCACCTGGGTCTCGCTGCGCGACGACCTGATGTTCGTGCGCACGACCGGGCGGCTCTACGGCCCGAGCCCGATCTCGGCGCCCGTCGAGCCCGCGTGGGCCGCGCCGTTCTCGCCGCTCGCGATCTCGCCTGACGGCGAGACCGCCGTGGGGCTGCGGATCTCCGGCTCGGGGTTCAACAGCCCCGCCGTCCTCGATGTGCGCCGGATGAGCGACGGTGCCCTGCTCGACTCGATCGCCTTCGGGCGCAGGATCACCGAGGACAGCTGGTCGATCACCTCCGAGCACGAGCAGACGGCCGCGTGGGAGGGCAACCGACGCTTCGTCTTCCAGCTGCCCGCGCGCGGTGGTGCGGTTCTCGTGCGCTGCGACCTCGCGCAGTCGTGCCAGCGCGCGTCGGACGTCGGGGGCAACATCTCGTTCCCGCACGAGTCCTTCATGTGGTGGTGAGCCTCGCAGTAGGGGTGGCGATCATGGCCGGGGCCGAAGCCGCCTGATTTGGGCCCGGACGGCCCGCGCTCGGAGAATGGGCTTATGCCCGCCGTGCCCGACTCCCTCACGCTGGGGTCGCTGCGCGTGGAGACGCCGGTCGTGCTGGCGCCGATGGCCGGCATCACCAACGCCGCCTACCGCCGCCTGTGCGCCGAGCAGGGCGCGGGCCTCTACGTCTGCGAGATGATCACCAGCCGGGGTCTCGTCGAGGGTGACGAGACGACGAGGAAGATGCTCGTCTTCGACGACCTCGAGTCGGTCCGCTCGGTGCAGCTCTACGGCACCGACCCCGTCTACGTCGGCAAGGCCGTGGAGATCCTCTGCGCCGACTTCGGGGTCTCGCACGTCGACCTCAACTTCGGCTGCCCCGTGCCCAAGGTGACCCGCAAGGGTGGCGGGGGAGCGCTGCCGTGGAAGCGCGGCCTGCTCGGCGAGGTGCTCGAGCACGCGGTCGCCGCGGCGGCGCCGTACGACGTCCCGGTGACGATGAAGACCCGCAAGGGCCTCGACGACGACCACCTGACCTACCTCGACGCCGGGCGCATCGCCCAGGAGACCGGCGTCGCGGCCATCGCCCTGCACGGGCGCACGGTCCAGCAGGCCTACTCCGGCCAGGCCGACTGGGACGCCATCGCCGCGCTCGTCGACCACGTCGACATCCCCGTGCTGGGCAACGGCGACATCTGGGAGGCGGCAGACGCGCTGCGGATGGTCGAGCAGACCGGCGCCGCGGGCGTCGTCGTGGGCCGCGGCTGCCTCGGGCGACCCTGGCTCTTCCGCGACCTGGCCGCTGCCTTCCACGGCGAGGCCGTCGCGACCCTGCCGAGGCTCGGCGAGGTGAAGGCGATGATGCGCCGCCACGCCGAGCTGCTCTCCGAGCACATGGGCCAGGAGCGGGGCTGCAAGGAGTTCCGCAAGCACATCGCCTGGTACCTCAAGGGCTTCCCGGCCGGGGGCGAGCTGCGCCACCAGCTGGCCCTGGTCGACTCGCTGGCCTCGCTCGACGTGCTGCTCGACGGCCTCGACGATGACGCGCCGTTCCCTGCTCGCGAGCTGGGCACGCCGCGGGGCCGCCAGGGTGCGCCACGCAAGAAGGTCGTGCTCCCCGAGGGGTGGCTCGACGACACCGACGGGCGCGGGGCGCAGCTGCGCGAGGACGCCGACGAGGCCACCGGCGGCTGAGCCCCGGTGGGGTCGGCGTACGCGCGCATCCGTAGGGGTGAGTCGGAACACGCCGAAATTAACTGGGGGAGATTGGGACAGGCCGAGAATCCTGTGCTTCACTCGATGATCCGCGTCGACGTGGGCACGAGTCCTTCCCCTGGTTCCACCTCGTGGTTCGGCGCACCGTCCCCCGTCAGCAAGTGCAAAGGATCAGCGCTGTGGCTCAGCATCGCCACAAGCGGGAAGCCCCTGCTATCTCCCCCCGTCCGTCCCGAGTCCCCCGTTCCGTCCTGGTGTCCGCGCCGCTCGCCGTGGTGGCGACGTTGTCCGCGGTGACCATGGGCGTCCTCGCCGCAGCGCCGGCGAGCCCCGATGACAGCCTGCTCGCGGCCTCCGGCACGTCGTCGGCCACCACCGACCAGGCCGACAACGCCGCGGCCGGCTCCTCGGCGGCGGGCGCCACGGCGCTCAGCCGCCGCAGCGGGACCCCCGTGTCCCGCTCGCAGATCCGTCACGCGGCCAGGGCCGAGGCTGCCGCCCGCGAGGACATGAGCGTGGACCGCAAGGCCCGCCGGCTCGCCAAGAAGCTCGACGACACGATGTGGACCACCGCGCCGCTCAACCTCTGGGAGGGCCCGTCGGACAAGGCGGACAAGCTCGGCCTGGTGGCGGCGCTGAAGCGGGTCTCCATCACCGGTCGCCAGCAGCTCGGTCGCGCCCAGATCGTCGTCGACGGTCAGTCGCGCTGGGTCACCGCCGACTACCTCAGCCAGAAGAAGCCGAAGCCCGAGAAGGTCGTCGAGGCCAAGCGGGCCGCCTCCGGCCCGAGCCTGGGCGGATCCTGCGCCAACGGCTCCTCGATCGAGGCCGGGCGCGCGTCGCTCCACGAGATCCACGAGGTGGTCTGCGCCAACTGGCCCTCGATCACCAGCTACGGCACGTGGCGCGGCGACGGCGAGCACGGCCAGGGCCGCGCGATCGACATCATGGTCAGCGGCGCCACCGGCTGGGCGATCGCCGACTTCCTGCGCGCCAACTACGGCGCGCTGGGGATCGAGTACATCATCTACGCCCAGAAGATCTGGTCGGTGGAGCGCTCCGGCGAGGGGTGGCGCGCGATGTCCGACCGCGGGTCGGTCACCGCCAACCACTACGACCACGTGCACGTCACGGTCTACTGACGGATCCCGGCACCTGGGTCCGGCCGCGAGGCTCGGCCCGGGATCAGGTCCAGCGGTCGCGCGGGTCCACGTCCGGGCTGTCGGTGACCGTGCGGATCAGCTCGAGCGCCGAGTGGGCGTTGCCCGCCGTCGCGGCCGCGAGGAGTGCCTCCTCGCCCTGGTAGTCGGTGAGCTCGGCCGGCACCACCAGCACGCGCAGCAGCGTGCGGTTGGAGGTGCTGAGGTGGGCGACGTGGCTGTCGTCGGTGGTGAACGAGCCGACCCTCACCAGGCCGCGGGCGACCTGGACGGTGCGCGGTCGCGTCCCCCAGTCGGAGGGCGAGACGCGCACCTGGGTGATCCGGCCCAGGTCGACCGGGAACTGGTCGACGAGCAGGCGCAGCTCGCTGCCGAGGTCGCGGGTGCGCGGCCACCAGCCGCCGTCGAGGGCGTTGCGCCCGAGGTGCTGGGCCAGCCGCAGCCGCACCGGTGCCTCGGTCTCCTCGACCATCTGGTCCAGGGTGTCGCGCGCGTGCTGGGAACTGTCCGGCGTCGTCATGACGTCCGCCTCTCGACCGGGAAGGCCTGCCTGGTGGCAGCCGGGTCACCGGTCCTTCCCCGCCAGCCTACGCGGTCGCCTCCCTCGGTGTGGGCGGGTGTCGGCGGACGTCAGGGGGCGTCGCTAGGCTGACCGGCCGATGAGCATCGAGGATCTCTACGACGACGCGGCGCGCGAGCGCATCGTCGCCGAGCCGCCCAAGCGGGTCGACGCGCCCGTGCGCCTGGCGTTCGAGCGCGACCGGGCGCGCGTGGTGCACGCCGCGGCGTCGCGGCGCCTGGCCGCCAAGACCCAGGTGGTCGGCCCGCAGACCGACGACTTCGTCCGCAACCGGCTCACCCACAGCCTCGAGGTGGCGCAGATCGCCCGTGACCTGGCCCGCGCCATCGGCACCCACCCGGACATCACCGAGACGGCCGCGCTGGCCCACGACCTGGGCCACCCCCCGTTCGGCCACAACGGCGAGCGGGTGCTCGCCGAGCTGAGCGGCGACTGCGGCGGGTTCGAGGGCAACGCCCAGACCCTGCGGCTGCTGACCCGGCTGGAGTCGAAGACCTTCGACGCCGACGGCCGATCGGTCGGCCTCAACCTGACCCGGGCGACCCTCGACGCCTGCACGAAGTATCCGTGGTCTCGCACGGAGGCCACCGGCCCGCACGGCGTGCACGCCGACGGCACCCCACGGGTGGTCGTCAAGTTCGGCGTCTACGACGACGACCGGCCGGTCTTCGACTGGGTGCGCGCCGGCGTGCCGGGCAGGCGCCGCTGCCTGGAGGCGCAGGTGATGGACCTCGCCGACGACGTCGCCTACTCGGTGCACGACGTGGAGGACGGCATCGTGGCGGGCCGCCTCGACCTCACCCGCCTCGACCGCGACGCCCTGTGGGAGACCGTGCGCTCGTGGTACCTCCCCGGCGCGGACGACGCGGCGCTCGACGCCGCGCTGGCCGGACTGCGCGCCGTCGGGAGCTGGCCGCGGTCGTCCTACGACGGGAGCCGGCGCAGCCTCGCCGCCATCAAGAACCTCACCAGCGACCTCATCGGGCGCTTCTGCGGCAGCGTCCAGCAGGCGACGTTCGCCGCGACCGACGGGGAGCCGCCGGTGCGCCACCGCGCCGACCTCGTCGTCCCGGAGGCGACCGAGGTCGAGATCGGGGTGCTCAAGGGCATCGCGGCCCACTACGTGATGCAGGCCGACGACCGGGTGGTGCTGATGGAGCGCCAGCGTGAGCTCGTCGCCGAGCTCGTCGAGCGGATCTGGGTGCGCGGCGCCGCCGCGCTCGACCGGGTCTTCGTCGAGGACTGGGAGCGGGCAGGCGACGACGCCGGCCGGCGACGCGTGGTCATCGACCAGGTCGCGTCGCTGACCGACGCCAGTGCCGTGACCCGCCACGCGGCGCTCGGCTGAGCGGCCTGCGCGGCGGGTCGGGGACGGGCTACGGCAGGTCGCCCTGCGGGTAGGGGTCGTCCTGCCGGGCGGTGCTGTCGGGGTGGAGCTGGTCCTCGAGGTCGGAGCGGTGCCCGCCGTTGTTCGACGGGGTGACCTTGTCGGCGGCGGTGCCGGCGACCGAGGCGACCTTGTCCTTCACCACCGGAGCCTTGTCCTTGGCGAGGTCGGCGGCCTGGTGAGCCTTCTCCTGCACCCGCGGGTCCTCCTTGACCCGGGTGGCCGTCCTCTTGATCTGTTCGTAGCGTTCCCTGCCGGCGCGGGCGCCGAGCACGTAGCCGACACCTCCGGCGACGAGCAGCATGAGCTTCTTCATGGTTCTCCCTTCCCTGGTCGGTCAGTGGGCGCCGCGGCGCCGCCAGAGCAGCAGCACCACGGCCATCGCCACGAGCGACGCGGCGGCCGCGAGCACCTCGGTGCGCGGCTCGCCCGTCTCGGTGGTGGCGGAGTCCTTCAGCGAGGCGAGCTTCTGGCGCGCCTGCGACTTCACGTCGAGCTTGGCCGTCAGCTCGTCGACGGTGTGCGCGAGCTGCTCGCGCTGCAGCGCGATCTCGGCCTCCAGCTCCTCGGGCGTCTTCTGCTGATCATCCACGGTGCTCACCCTTCACGGTCGCGATGTCCTCCTTGACGCCCTGGATCGCCTTCTCGGGGGCCGGCGGCCCGGCCTCGGCGACCTTGCTCCTGCCGATCAGCCCTGCCACGGCAGCGGCGGCGAGCAGGACCAGCGCCACGATGAGCGCGGCGAGCCAGGCGTCGACGACGTGGGCGAGGCCGAGGATCGCGGTGGCGACCAGCGAGCCGAGGGCGAAGAAGGCGAGCAGCCCGGCGACGCTGAACATGCCGATCCCGACGCCGGCCCGTTTGCCCTTCTGAGTGACCTCGGCCTGCGCAAGGCGGATCTCCGAGCGGACCAGCTCTGGGATCTGCTCGGACAGCTGGTGGACGAGCGCTCCGAGAGTCTGACTCTCTGGCGCTCCGTGCTGAGCAGTCATGCGTCGACCTTGGCAGACCCACCGGGCCCACACCAGCGCCGTACGCCCCAAGGGGTGGCCGGTCCCGCGCGCGAGCCCGCCGCGGGGGTTGTGGAGACCCCGCGGTGGGCGTGGGAGCCCGCCCGTAGACTCCCCGGCGTGGCAGGCCGGATACGCGACGACGACATCGCCGAGGTGCGCGAGAAGGCGCGGATCGACGACGTGGTGTCCGGCTACGTCACGCTCAAGCGCGCCGGCGGCGGCTCGCTGAAGGGCCTGTGCCCGTTCCACGACGAGAAGACCCCGTCGTTCAACGTCAATCCGGCCCGCCAGTTCTTCCACTGCTTCGGGTGCGGAGAGGGCGGCGACGTCATCTCGTTCCTGATGAAGGTCGACGGGCTCACCTTCACCGAGTCGGTGGAGCGGCTCGCGGAGAAGTTCGGCGTCCAGCTGCGCCGCGAGGACGGAGACGACCAGCCCGCCCGCCCCCGGGGGCCCTCGCGCGGCCGGCTGATCGAGGCGCACAAGGTGGCCCAGGAGTTCTACGCCGAGCAACTGGGCGGTCCCGACGCCGTCGTGGCGCGCCAGTTCCTCCACGAGCGCGGCTTCGACCAGGCCGCGGCGGAGATGTTCGGTGTGGGCTTCGCCCCCCGCGACGGGGAGGCGCTCGTGCGCCACCTGCGCGGGCGACGGTTCACCGACGAGGAGCAGGTCGCGGCCGGTCTCGCCGCGCTCGGGCGCTCGGCCTACGACCGCTTCCGTGGCCGGCTGGTGTGGCCGATCCGCGAGGCCAACGGCGACACCATCGGCTTCGGCGCCCGGCGCATCTTCGACGACGACCGCATCGAGGCGAAGTACCTCAACACCTCCGAGACCGCGATCTACAAGAAGAGCCAGGTGCTCTACGGCATCGACCTGGCCCGCACCGCGATGAAGGACAGCCAGCAGGCGGTGGTCGTCGAGGGCTACACCGACGTGATGGCGTGCCACCTCGCGGGCGTCACGACGGCGGTCGCCTCGTGCGGCACGGCCTTCGGCCAGGACCACGCCCGCGTGCTGCGCCGGTTCCTCGGCGACCACGGCTCCTCCGGCGGCGAGGTGATCTTCACCTTCGACGGCGACTCCGCCGGGCAGAAGGCCGCGATGAAGGTGCTCGAGAGCGACCAGGTCTTCGCCTCGCAGACCTACGTCGCCGTCGCGCCCGAGGGGATGGACCCCTGCGACCTGCGGCTGCGGGAGGGCGACGAGGCGGTGCGCGAGCTGGTCGCCAAGCGCCAGCCGCTCTACCGCTTCGCGCTCGGCAACATCCTCGCCCGCTACGACCTCGACCGCGCCGACGGCCGGGTCGACGCGCTGCGCGACGCGGCCGGGCTGGTCGCGAGCATCCGCGACCGGACCAAGGTCGACTCCTTCTCCCGCGAGCTCGCCCACATGGTCGGCATGGACGTCGACGAGGTGCGCGCCGAGGTCCGCCGGGCCGCCAGCCGGCCCCCGCGCACCGACGACCGGCGCACCTCCCGCGTCCCGGAGGCCGCCCCGGCCGAGCCGGCCCGGCCCGCCCTGCCGAGCCTGTCCGACCCGCGGTTCCTGATCGAGCGCGAGATGCTCAAGCTCGTCATCCAGCACCCCGCCGGGGTGGGGCGCACCACCGCCCACGTGACCACCGACGACTTCACCCACCCCACCTTCCAGGGCGTGTGGGCCGCCGTCACCGCCGCAGGCGGCCCGGCCGGCGCCGGCGACGACCCGGGGTGGGCCGCCCGGGTGCGAGCGGCGGCCACCGACCCCGCCGTGATCGCCGCCGTCACCGAGCTCGGCGTCGAGCCGGTGCGCGGCACCTCCGACCCCACCCCGACGTTCGCCGTGGCCTACGTCTACCGACTCCAGGAGCTCACCACGTCCCGCCGCATCGCCGACGTCAAGGCCCGCCTCCAGCGCACCAACCCGGTCGAGCAGGCGCTCGACTACAACCGCATGTTCGGCGAGCTCGTGGTCCTCGAGCAGCACCGCCGACGGCTGCGCGAGGGCGCCGTCGGCCAGCCGGGAGGACAGTCGTGAGCAGGTGGCGCCGCCGCGGACCGCGCGCGTCCGTCGAGGTCGCGCCGGGGGAGCGGGTGCTCGCCACGGCGATCGCGACCGACGGCACGGTGCTTGCCGGCACCCGCGACGCGTTCTACGTCGTCGACGGCTCGGGCGGGTCCCGTCGGGTGCCGTGGGAGCAGGTCGAGGCCGCCGGCTGGGACCTCGACACCGAGACGTTCCGGCTCACCGAGGTGGGCAGCTGGGGCGAGGAGCGGCCCGTCCACACCGCCGTCCTCGACGAGCCCGGACGGCTCCTCGAGCTGGTCCACGAGCGGGTCACGGCGAGCGTGGTGCTGCAGCGCCACGTCTCGCTCGACGGGCGTCGTGCCCTGCGGGTGATCGCGCGGCGGGCCCCGTCCGGGGCGGGGGGCGTGCAGTGGGTCTACGAGTACGACGAGGGCGTCGACCCCGACGACCCGATGGTCCGCGTCGCCGCCCGCGAGGCCCTGGAGCTGGCTCGGCGCGATGTCGGCCTGCCCTGATTTCGCCCGCGTACTCTGGGCTTGCTAAGGTTTCGCCTCGCTGCACAAGCGATCCCCTGTAGCTCAACTGGCAGAGCATTCGGCTGTTAACCGGAGGGTTGTTGGTTCGAGTCCAACCGGGGGAGCGTCCACCGCCTCCGACCTGTTCCGACAGGTCGGAGGCGGTTCTGCGTCCGGCCCGGGACGAGTGGCCGGGCGCGGCGAGGCCCGCATCACCGGTCCGTCGATACGATGCGTGAGGGGTCGTGGGACTCGGAGAGAAGGCCGTACATGGATCGTCAGGAGTTCGGCCGACGCCTCGCCGACGCCGCCAGGGGGATGTCGGGCACCCAGGGACCCGGCGACACGGTGCGGCGCATCGCCGAGATGGCCGTCGAGCTCATCGATGCCTGCGACGTCGCCGGTGTCTGCGTGCTGCGCTCGTCGCGCCACGACACCTGCGCGCACTCCCATGTCTCGCTCCAGCTCATGGACGACCTGCAGCACGACCTCGCCGAGGGGCCGGCCATGGAGGACGCCCCGACCGCCGACGTGGTCGCCGTGCCCGACCTGGCCGGGGACGCGCCGTGGCCGCGGTGGGCGGCCGGCGTGGTCGAGCGCACCGGGGTCCGCTCCTACCTGGGCTTCCGGCTGTTCGTCGAGCGCGACAGCATCGGGATGCTCAACCTCTACGCCTACGAGCCCGGCGCGTTCGACCACGACGACCGCCTCGACGGCCTCGTCGTGGCCGCCCACGCGGCCGTGGCCCTCAGCGCCACGGTGCAGCACGACCAGATGCACACGGCGATCAGCAGCCGCCAGCTGATCGGCGAGGCCACCGGCATCCTGCGCGAGCGCTTCTCGCTGACCTCGGAGCAGGCGTTCGCCGTGCTCAAGCGGCTCTCCTCCCAGCACAACATCAAGCTCTTCGCCGTCGCCCAGCACGTGGTCGAGACGGGCACCCTGCCGGGCTCGACCACCTCGATCACCTCGACGGCCTCCGCCACCCCGACCACCTCGACGGCCTCCGCCACCCCGACCACCTCGACGGCCTCCGCCACCCCGACCACCTAGCGCCGGTTGCCGTGGCGTAACGCTTTCGCCGCCCCGTGTGAACTGTGCGTTACGCCGCTCGCGGAGGGTCGCGCGCTGCGTCAGGGTGGTGCCATGTGCGCAGACCGGGTGCCGAGCGGGCAGGGGACGGCCGAGTTCGTCGTACGCCCCGACGGGACGCTGGTCGGCGACGACGGCGCCGCGGGCGCGGTGGCGGCCGCGCTGCCCTACACCGGGCGGCTGGCGCGGCGAGCGGGGGAGCTCCTCGACGTGGGCGACCTGCGGGCGATGGAGGCGTCCGGCCTGCGCCGCCTCGTCGTCGGCGTGACGTGGACCCCCGCCGGGGAGGGCACCTACCGGGCGGTGGCGACTCCCGCCGGGCCCCGCGAGGTGCCGACCTACACCGTGGTGGGAGCCGCCGACACGTCGTCGGCGCTCGCCCACTGCGTCTCCCGGATGACGGCGATCGACGGGGTGCGGTGGAGCGCTGTCGTCACGGCCGCCTCGCGCGTCGTCGCCGTGTCCGGCCATGACGGGTCGGACCAGCTCGCCGACGTGGGCAACCGGATGCTCGCCATCCTGCGCTCGCTGGAGGACCAGAGCGCCGCCGGGTTCGTGCGGCTGCGCTTCGAGCAGGGCGCCGTGGTGGGCGCCTCGCTGGGGCGCCACGCCCTGGTCGCCCAGACGGACGTCACCGACGACGACGCGCTCCTGGCGATGGTCGACGAGGTGCGTGCGGTCCTCGCGGGCCACGACCTGTCCACGGCGTCGGCGCCGGTCGTCCCGGACAGCGGGGCCGCTGCGCCAGCCCAGGAGGAGGCCGCGCCGGTGGCGCCGAGCCCGCCGCCCCTGGTGGGCGCCCGGTTCGCCGGGGCGGGGGAACGCGAGCCCCGCGCGCCGCGCCGCCGGCGGTTCGGCCGCCAGTCGCTCAGCCCCACCCCATCGCAAACACCTCGAAGGTCGACGCGTGCGTGACGCCGATGCCCTGGCCGCCGGCGCGGAGGATGCCGTCGAGGAACTCCTCGGGGTCCCAGCCCTCCCACCCGAGGCCCTCGATGTAGGCCCTGTGCTCCTTCAGTGACGCCACCCCCGCCGCGAAGGTGTCGGTGACGTCGACGGCGTGCGTCGCCTGCGGTGACCCGCCCACCCACACCGCCCCGACGCCGCCCCACGGCTCGAGGCCGTCGGTGAGCTGCTCGGGGAACACCCACCGATTGCCCGCGTCGCGCACGGCGTCGAGGAGCGCCTTGCCGACGGCGATGTGGTCGGCCTGGTTGAGCCGGGTGCCGCCGAAGGTGTCGCGGAAGTTGATGGTCAGGGCGACGTCCGGTCGCTGCTCGCGGACCACCTTCGCCAGCGCGCGCCGCAGCTCCACGCCGTACTCCAGGATCCCGTCGGGGAGGCGGAGGAACACCACCTCGTCGACGCCGACCGTGGCGGCCGAGGCGATCTCCTCCGCCTCGCGCAGGGGACCGCACTCGTCGGGGTGCAGGCCGTCGATCCCGGCCTCCCCGCTGGTCACCATGCAGTAGACGACCTTCTTGCCCTGCCCGGTCCAGCGGGCGACCGCCGCCGCCGAGCCGTACTCGATGTCGTCGGGGTGCGCCACGACGAACAACGCGGTCTCCCAGTCCTCGGGGAGCGGCTCGTAGGCGGGGGGCTCGGGTCGGGTGTCGGTCATGGGGGGAGCATGACACCGCGACGTGTTGTCTAGTCAAATAGGTCACTTACTCGTATATGGTCCGTCCATGACCTCGATCACGCCCACCCGTCGTGGCTTCCTCACCGCCGCCGCCGCGGCCGCCGGCCTCGCGGCCGCGCCGCCCGCCCTCTGGCGCACCGGCTCCGCCTTCGCGGCGTCCCCCTTCGTGCTCAAGCCGACGCCGCCGGCCTGGTTCACCGACTTCGGCACCAACGCCGAGATGCTCTGGAGCTCGGTCGACCCCGGGCGCTACCTCACGCCGCAGTCGCGTCTGTTCGTGCGAAACCACACGCGCACGCCCGTGATCGACCGCTCGACCTACGCGCTCCGGGTGCACGGCGACGGGCTGGCCACCCCGCGCACCGAGGCCCAGGCGCTGAGCCTCTCCTACGCCGACCTCCGGCGGCTGCCGCGCCACGAGCTCACGGCCGTGCTCGAGTGCACGGGCAACGGCCGCAGCCTGTTCCGCGACCAGCAGGGGCAGTCGGTGTCCGGCACCTCGTGGGGGCTGGGTGCCGTCGGGACGGTGCGGTGGAGCGGCGTACGCCTGCGCGACGTGCTGGCCGCGGTGGGGCTGTCCCCGGATGCGGTGTCGATCCAGGCGACGGGACTGGACGACCCGTTCGTCTCCGGCGGCACCGACTACGGCCGCGTGCGACGCCCGTTCCCGGTCGCGAAGGCGCTCGACGACGCCCTCCTGGCGTGGGGCATGAACGGCGAGGACCTGCTGCCCGACCACGGCTACCCGCTGCGCCTCGTGCTCCCGGGGTGGGTGGGCATCGCGAGCATCAAGTGGCTCGGCTCGCTCGAGGTCTCCACGACCGAGCTGACGTCGCCGTGGAACACCACCTTCTACCGGATGACCGGGCCCGAGTGGCCGGCCGACTCCCCGCCGCTGACCGTCAACCCGGTGCGCTCGGCGTGGGAGCTCGCCCGCGACCAGGTGCTGCCGGCGCGCCCGGTCACCCTGACCGGGCGGTCGTGGAGCGGCGCCGGCCGGATCAGTCGCGTCTCGGTGAGCCTGGACGGCGGCGCCAGCTGGCGCCCCGCCGTCCTCGACCGGCGCTCGCGCCAGGAGGAGGGCTGGACGCAGTGGTCGGTGCGCTGGGCCCGCCCGCGGCCCGGGCGCCACGAGCTGCTCGCACGTGCCACTGACGACCAGGGGCGCACGCAGCCGCTCGCGGCCGTCCACAACACGCAGGGCTACTTCTTCGACGCCGTGGTGCGCCACCCCGTACGCGTCGCGTGAGCCCGCCGCCCGCGGGTCAGGCCATCACGCCGACTGCCTGCGGGGCGAAGCCGGGGAACACCTGGGCGACCGAGACCCCGAACCGTCTGGTCACGACCTCGGCCAGCACGCTGCGGTAGTCGGTGGTGACGAGCACGTCGGCGTCGAGCGTGTCCTGCAGGCCCGGCCAGGAGCCGTAGTACTGCCCGCCGCGGACGCCGGCGCCGGCGACGAACATGACGTTGCCGAAGCCGTGGTCGGTGCCGTAGTCGTCGTTCTCCTTCACCCGGCGGCCGAACTCGCTGAGGGTGACGAGGGTGACCCGGTCCGCGGCGGGGCCGAGGTCGGCGAAGAACGCCGCGATCGAGCTCGCCAGGTCGCCGGCGTTGCGCCGCATGTCGCCCCACTCGAGCGTGCCGGCGTCGGTGTGCATGTCCCAGTCGCCCTGGTCGACGGTGATCACCTCGGCGGCGACGCCGGAGCGCACGATCCGGGAGACGTCGGAGAGCGCCTTGCCGAGTCCGCTGGACGGGAACGCCGGGGTGGGCGTGCCGGCCGTGGTCTCGCGCGCCGCACCGAAGGACTGGACCCCGGAGATCGCGTCGCGCACGGCTCGTCCCATGGGGCTGCTGCCCTTCCAGGCGTGGGACAGCGAGGCCAGCCGGCGCCCGTCCGCCTCGGCACCGGCGACCTTGGCCTGGTCGACGCGGCTGACCACGAACGCGGGCTGGGTGCCGAACAGCGACGTCGGCACCTGGTTGCCCATCGCGGTGCCCTGCAGGGGCGTCGTGCCGGGCAGCTCGCCGAGGAGCCGGTTGAGCCACCCCGTGCGCTCGCTCGATCCCGGGGCGGCGTCCTCGATGGCCTCCATCGCCGCGAAGTGCGACCGGTTGGGCGTCGCCATGCCAGTGGCGTGCACGGCCGCGAGCGATCCGGCCTCCCACATCGGCAGCAGCGGGGCGAGGGCGGGGTGCAGCCCGAACATCGCGTCGGCCGCCAGGAGCGACGGGGCGGCGATGGCGAGCCGGGGGCGCGCGGCGTAGTAGACCGGGTCGCCGTGCGGGACGACGAGCGAGAGCCCGTCGGCCGCGCCGCGCAGCGAGAGCAGCACCAGCACGGAGCCGCCGGGCATGGCCAGCGACGACGCCGACCGGCCGGTGACGGCGTACGCACGGGGACCCGCGCCGGACAGCGAGGGGCCGAGCGCGACGGCACCGCCGGCGAGGGCGGTGCCCAGCAGCGAGCGCCGGCTCAGCGCCATCCGGGCCTGGTCGTAGTCGGGGCATCCGCACGAGCGGGGCGACGCCGCGCCGGACGGGGTGTGGGGATCAGTCATGTCAGCACGCCAGGTGGTCGGGGGAGTCGAGGACAGCGGCCAGCAGCCGCGGGAAGCCCCATTCGTAGAGGCCGTGCTCGCGGTCGATCTTCTCCCTGGCCTTGCAGCCGGTGGCCAGGCAGGCGGTCTCGACGAGGCGCGCGGTGGCCGGCCGGTGCAGCAGGTCGCGGCTCACGGCGTCGACGAGGTCCTCGAACCGGATCGGCTTCTTGGCCGGCACCCAGGCGCTCGGCCTGCGGTGGCGCAGGCCCTCGGAGGGCCACCAGCCGCCCGCCATCGACCAGTGCATGCTCATCGAGCCGAGCGCACGGGACGGGGACGCCCAGGTGGTGTCGGTGACCGGGGTGCCGTCGGGTCGCGGCCAGGCGTGGGGGGTGAGGCCCAGGCTTCCGGCCTGCCACAGGATCGCGTTGGCGGCGGAGTCGTTGCGGCGCGGACGCCCGACCTCGACGCCGAGGGCGCGGTAGGTCGCGACGACGTCCTCGCCGGGGTCGCGCAGCTTGTCGCCGGCCGACCTGCGGAACTCCTTGCTCGCCACGAGGGCGCGGAGCACCGGGACGATCGCGGTGTCGTTGCGCAGGTAGACCTTCGCGAGCCGGCGGACCAGCGCCGGCGGCGGCTCGTCGTGGACGAACTTGGTCGCCAGTCGCGTCGCGACGTGCTGCGCGGTCGACGGGTGGTGGGCGAGGTAGCGCAGGTACTCGCGGGTGACCTCGCGGCCGTCGGCCTTGCGGTTGTCGTGGCGGAAGCCGCGCACCGTGACCCGTCCGGTCCAGTGGTCCTCCTTGACGTAGGACCGCTTCCACGTCTTCCAGAGGTCCACGTGCCAGCCGGTGAGGATCCGCGCGGAGGCCTTGACGTCGTCCTCGTCGTAGTTGCCCGCGCCGAGGGTGTGCAGCTCGAGCAGCTCGCGCCCGAGGTTCTCGTTGGGGGCTCGCTTGGTGGAGGTCGCGGCGGAGAGGAAGATCAGCATCGCCGGATGGGTGGTGGTCTCGACCAGCATCTGGTCGAAGCGGCCGAGGGCGTGGCGCCGGATCGTGTCGCCGTAGTCGGCGCGCCACGTGAACTGGGCGTCGCCGGTCACCGGGACGTGGAGCATCGCCTCCCAGAACTCGGTCATCTTCTCCAGCACCGGGCGGCGCGTGCGGATGCGCCGGAGCAGCAGCCAGCGCCCGTAGTCCTCCATCACCTGCCAGCCGCCGCGGATCTCCTGGGCCTGGCGCTTCCACAGGTCGGCAGGCTTCCGGTCGAGGTCGGGCCACCACCCGCGGACGGCGTCGGCCGACCCGTCGGGGAAGGAGCCGGGCGCGGTGAGCTGCTGCTCGAACCACGCCGACGCGCCGCCTGCGCGCTGCACGTCGCGCGCGAGGGTGGCGTCGACGCCGTAGCCGAAGCGCGTCACGAGGTGGCGCTGCGACGGTGGCAGCAGTGCAGATCGATCCTTGGCCACCGAGGTCCTCCCCTACCCGCGCCGCTTCTGCGACGGGCCACTGTCCCACGCCGAGGACCCCTTGCGAAGCCGAACCGAGATCCCATTTTGCGTGCGGACGCTCGCGTGCGGTCCCATGCGGTCGTGGAGATCGTCGAGCTCGACCCGACCGACCCGGTGGCCAGGGCTGCGTGGCACGACGTCATGGAGCGCGCGGTCCGGGCCGACCGCCCGCACGCGCTGACCACGACGCTCCAGGCGTTCGAGGTGACCGCCACCTCGCCCAGCACCCACTACGCGCGCACCTGGCTCCAGGCCGTGGCGGGCGGTGAGGTGATCGGCGTGGCCGAGCTCGAGCTGCCCCTGACCGAGAACACCGATGTCGCCTGGGGCGAGGTGCAGGTGCTCCCCGCGCACCGGCGCGCCGGCATCGGCCGTGCGCTCTGGCAGGCGCTCGTGGAGCGCGCCGGCGCTGCGGGCCGCACCCGGCTCGGGGGAGAGGTCACCGTCGACGTCGCCGAGCCGGGGCCGGCCCACGAGTTCGCCGCCGCCATGGGAGCGGTCGACAAGCACCGCGAGGACCACCTCGTCGCCGACCTGCCCGTGACCGCCTCGCCGGCGGACCCTGCCTACGACCTGGTGACCTGGCGCGGCCGGTGCCCCGACGAGCACCGGGCCGCCTACCTGGCGATGCGCAACCAGATGAACTCCGACGTCCCGACCGGCGACCTCGAGCTCGACCCCGAGGTCCTCGACGACGAGCGGCTGGCCTCCTCGGAGGAGCGACTGATGCGGGCGTACGACGTCCGGGTGGCCGCCGCTCGCCGGCGTTCGGACGGCACCTTCGGCGGCTACTCGCTGCTCTTCGTCCCGCACGGCACCGACTACGGCTGGCAGGACGACACCCTGGTGATGCCCGAGCACCGCGGTCACCGGCTGGGTGCGGCGCTCAAGGCCGCCAACTACGCCGGCCTGCCCCCGCACGTCCGGCTCGTGCACACCTGGACCGCCCCCTCCAACACCGCGATGCACCGCACCAACACCGCCCTCGGCTTCCGGGTGGTGGAGCACATGTACGAGGTCGAGGCGCGGATCGCCTAGGGTGCGCCCCGAGGGGCGGTAGCTCAGTCGGTCAGAGCAGAGGACTCATAATCCTTGGGTCGTGGGTTCGAGCCCCACCCGCCCTACAAGCACCTGTGTCACTTCGCCTGATGGGTGACGGCTAACCGGTTGATGAGTGAGTCTCCGAGTGAGGGAGTCGGGTGTGCCGGGCAGCGGTAATCAGCCCTTGCCGACCGGTGGTCCCTTTTGCAGCCTTCGGTAAAGTTGTGTGCGGCCGACGGTCGAGCCCAAGGCGATCCGGGTCGCCACCCATCCGGGGGCGCTCGTGTGCGGGTGGTGCGAGCGCCTGTCTTGGCTGGCCGTGACAGCGCGACGCCTTGTCCCACACCAGTCGAGCGCATCGTCAACGGCCGCAACGAGGGGGCGACGTACACCCGCGAGCCCAGCAAGAACCACTCGACCGCGCCTGAGGGCTTTCCAGCGACTGATGATCGAGACCGACGACCCGGACCCGGACTACGTGCACGTGAGTCACGAGGTGGGCCTGCGCCAGAGGGATAAGAGGCCCTGACCGGCATCGGCCGCGAGTCCCTCAGCCCGCTGGGACGCCTGCAACTGAAGATCGAGCGCGACCGAGCGCAAGCCTGACTGGCTGGCACCGGGGTTCGAGCCCCCGGCGGGCACCGCGACCGGCCATAGGGGATCGGTCACGACACGAGAGAGGACACGATGAAGACAGTTGGCAAGATCGTCCTCGGCATCGTCATTGCCGTCACCCTCCTTGTAGGAGGCTGTGTGGCAGTGGTGGGGGGAGTGGCGAGCGATGTGGACAAGGAGATCGAGAAGCAGCAGACGGAGCACGCAATCACGCCCGCCGAGTTCAAGTCGATCAAGCAGGGTGACACCCTGAAGTCCATCATTGCCAAGTACGGAAAGCCGGAGGACCGGCAGACCACGGAGAGTGGCGGTTACAAGAGCACGCTCATCTACTACAACGTCGAGGGCGGCGACCTCGGGGACATGTACCAACTGTCCTTCGACGGCAACGGCGTGCTCGACGGGAAGAGCGCCTGGTAACGGCGGGACCTGACTTGAACCCAGCCGGTCACGGGGCGGGCCGGGCGATTGGCCGCACGTCGGCGCGCCCTGGACCGGGACCGCCTGCGACGGCTACGAGGCGGCAGGTTGCGAGCCCGCTGTCCCCACGAGCCCCTAGCAATGTGGGCGACGGTGGTGACGTCAGTGAGGCTCGAAGACGCTTCCGGAGCGATTTCACGAGCACCGTGACGCTTCGTGACGCGCGATGTTGGGGTACGTAGCACTCCTCAGGTCGTGGGTTCGAGCCCCACCCGCCCCACGCAGGCTCGCGTCGCGGCGATCAGCCCTCCCCGGCGATGACGAGCTGGTCGCCCTGCTCCTCGAGCTGCAGCCGGCCCTGCTCGGTCATGGTCCGGCCGGACGTCGTCACGAAGTCGATCGTGTAGGACGCCGTCAGGGTCTGCGGATCCACCCGGACGGCACGAGGTGTCGCCGACTCGATCGTGCTCCAGAACCCCGTGTAGCTCCCGAGGCCGCCGCTCGCGGCCTGGAACTCCGGGGTCAGCAGCTCGAACGTCGACGCGGGGTCGGAGGTGACCTGCGCGAAGTAGTCGCGGACGAACGCCCGCGCGGCGGCCGGCGTCGCCCCGGACGCGCCGGGGTCGGTGGTCGTCTCCTCGGACGGGCTCTCGGTCGGCTCGGAGGTGGGCTCGGAGGTGGGCTCGGAGGTGGGCTCCGAGATGGGCTCGGACGCCGAGCCCGACGGCTCCTCCGACGTCGGGTCGGCCGAGGCGCTCGGCCCGTCGTCGCCGGTGGCTCCGGACGGCTCGTCGTCGCGCGGCCACAGCAGCCATGCGCCGAGGCCCGCCACCAGCGCCAGCGCGAGCGCCGCGGCCAGCCACCCCGCCGACCGGCCGCGCGACCCGGCCGGGGTCGTGGCCGGCGGGGGAGTGGGGGTCGGCCCCTGCGGCGGTGGCGGGTCGTGGTCGGTGACCGGTGTCGACGCGGCGGCCGCCTGTGCCGGGGTGGTCGGGGTGGTCGCGGCGGTCCGCGCGGCGTCCCCCCGGGCGGACCCCGGGCCCGACGTCCCCGTCGGGGCCGCCATCGCGACGGTCGCGTCGGGGTCGGTCTGCTCGGAGACGGGGACGGGCGTCGCGGGCAGCGGGGCGGTGCTCGGCTCGCCCCGCGCGATCCGTCGCAGGTCGTCGCGCACGCGCGCCACGGGCCAGCGCTGCGCGGGGTCCTTGACCATCATCACCGACAGCAGACCCGCGACGGCGTGGTCGCCGGTGAGGCGGGGCGGGTCCTCGTTCACGATCCGGTAGAGGCCACCGAGGACGTTGTCGCCCACGTCGTAGGGAGGTCGCCCGACGACGGCGTGGTAGAGCGTCGCCCCGAGCGACCAGACGTCGCTGGCCTCGCT
The DNA here is from genome assembly GCF_059621125.1 of Nocardioides sp. Z35_8. NCBI lineage: Bacteria > Bacillati > Actinomycetota > Actinomycetes > Propionibacteriales > Nocardioidaceae > Nocardioides > Nocardioides sp. Z35_8. Next base: position 2,426,988 of record NZ_JCAQIE010000001.1, read on the forward strand.
GGCCGGTTGTCCCGACGCGACCTCGGGGGCGATGTAGGCGGGCGACCCGGTGATCAGCCCCGTCTGCGTCAGCGCCGTGTCGGTCGCGGACCGGGCGATGCCGAAGTCGCCGAGCTTGGCCCGGTCGGCGCCGGTGAGGATGATGTTGCTGGGCTTGACGTCGCGGTGCACGATGCCGGCCGACCCGGCCTCCAGCAGCGCGTCGGCGGCCTGGGCGAGGATCGCCGCCGCGCGACGGTCGGGCAGCGGGCCCTCGCTCGCGACCAGCTCCGCCAGCGTGCGGCCGTCGACGTGCTCCATGACGAGCCAGTAGCAGTCCTCGTCCTTGACCAGGTCGAAGATCGACACGACGTGGGGGTGGTTGATCCCGGCGGCCAGGCGCGCCTCGCGCTGGGCTCGTACGACGTCGTCGTCGGTGGTGCCCGGGAGCAGGCCGATGCGCTTCACCGCGACCGGGCGGTCGAGCAGCTCGTCGTGCGCGAGGTGGACCACCCCGGCTCCACCGCGGCCGATCTCCCTCTCCAGGCGATACCTGCCTGCGATCACGTGTCCCCCTCTCGTGGCTGACGCACAAGGCTAGTCATCTGCGCGGCGGCGTCCTCACCCCACGGGGCCCGTCCAGGGGGTACTAGCACCATCGGCCATCTCGCCGGCGCTGCGGCGCTCGCGCAGGCTGGGTCACACCTACCGAGGAGGACCCATGACCCGCACCACCGCCCGTACCCCAGCCCGTCCCACCCCTCCCACGTCGGCGACCCGCGACCTCGCCGGCTTCCTCGCCGGGTTGCTCGCCGCGGCCGTCGCCCTGGCCGCCCTGCTGCTCGGGTCGCTCACGACGGTGGCCGCCGACGCGGCTGACGCCGTCGACCCGGCGAGCGCCGAGCACCCGACGTCGTGGCGCGGCGGTGGTGACGACCACGACCACGATGACGACCACGATGACGACCACGGCAGTCACGGTGGCGGCACCGACGACGGTCCGGGCGACGACAACGGCGGCAGCGGCGACAGCGGCGGGCGCGACGACGACCGGGTGATCCGCACCGGCGCCTGCGGCGCCGGTGCGGACTGGAAGCTCAAGGTCAAGACCGATGACGGCCGGCTCGAGGTCGAGGGTGAGATCGACAGCTTCGTCGCCGGCCAGCAGTGGCGCTGGACGCTGCGCCACAACGGCTCGGTCAGCGACCGCGGGGTCGGCACCACCACCGCGCGCAGCGGCTCCTTCGAGGTCGAGCGCAAGGTCGTCGACCTGCGCGGCACCGACACCCTCGCGTTCCGCGCCGTCCGTGCCGGGCAGACGTGCGCTGGTGTGGTCAACTACTGACCTTCCACTGATCTCCCCGGGGGACGATCCGCATGCGATGGCTCACGAGTCCCGTGGTGCAGTTCCTGGCCGCGGGATTCGCCACGCTCGTGGTCGTCGTCGTCGCGACCAGCGCCCTGAGCCGCTCGGCCGCCGACGAGGAGGCCGTCGCCGATGCCCGCTCGCTGACCCGCGTGCTCGCCGCGTCGGTGGCCGAGCCGGCGATCCCGCCGGGCCTCCGCGACGACGACGCCGCCGCCATCGACCGGATGGACCGCACGGCGCTCGACCGGCTGCTCGTCGACGACGTGCTGCGGATCAAGCTCTGGGACGCCGACGGCACGGTGGTCTACAGCGACCGCACCGAGCTGATCGGCACGGTCTACCCGCTCGGCGACGACGAGCTCGAGGTGCTGCGCGAGGGCGGCACCGATGCCGAGCTGTCCGACCTCTCCCGCCCCGAGAACCGCTACGAGCGCGACCTCGGTGGCGACCTGCTGGAGGTCTACACCCGCGTCCGGTCCCCCGAGGGCGAGCCCCTGCTCTTCGAGGCCTACCTCGGCGTCGACGACATCCGGGCCAGCCGCGCGCAGATCCTCGACCGCTTCCTGCCGATCACCATCGGCGCCCTCGTCGCCCTGGTGGCGCTCGGCACCCCGCTGGTCGTGCTCCTGTCGCGGCGTCTCACACGGGCGGCGCGCGAGCGCGAGCGCCTCCTGGAGGCGGCGGTACGCGCCTCCGACGCCGAGCGGCTGCGCATCGCCCGTGATCTGCACGACGGCGTCGTCCAGGACCTGTCCGGCTCGTCGATGGCGCTCTCGGCGCTGGCGGCGCGGTCCGACGAGCAGCACCGGCGCGAGCTCGAGGACGTCGGCCGGTCCCTGCGGGTCAGCATGCGGTCACTGCGCTCGCTGCTGGTCGACATCTACCCGCCCGACCTGCACACCGCGGGCCTGGCGGCGTCGATCGACGACCTGGTCGCCCCGCTCGCCGCGTCGGGCACCCGGGTCGACGTCGACGTGAGCGGCACCGGCGACGTGCCCCGCTCGGCGCTCGCGCTGGTGTGGCGGGTGGCGCAGGAGAGCGTGCGCAACGTCGCAAGGCACGCCCGCGCCGACCGGATGTCGCTCACCGTGCGTCGGGAGGACGACCGCCTGGTCCTGGAGGTGGTCGACGACGGCGTCGGGTTCGACCCGGGCGCCAGCGGCGACGACGACCACTTCGGCCTGCGGGCGGCCGAGAGCCTCGTGCGCGAGCACGGCGGCACCTGGGAGGTGGAGTCGGCACCCGGCTCGGGGACGATGGTGCGCGTGGAGGTGCCGGTCGGATGATCCGTGTGGTGGTGGCCGACGACCACGCAGTCGTGCGCCGCGGCCTGGCCGGCCTGATCGAGTCGTCCGACGACCTCGAGGTCGTCGGCGTGGCCAGGGACGGCAACGAGGCGGTCGAGCAGGTGCGCGAGCACACCCCGGACGTGGTGGTGATGGACCTGCAGATGCCCGAACTCGACGGTGTCGCCGCGACCCGCGCGATCGTCGGGGCCGGCGGGAGCACCGAGGTGCTGGTGCTGACATCGTTCTCCGACCACGCGCGGATCGACGCGGCCATCGAGGCCGGTGCGGTGGGCTACCTGCTCAAGGACGCCGAGCCGGACGTCCTCCTCGACGGCATCCGCGCGGTCGCACGCGGGGAGTCCCCCCTCGACCCCCGCGCCGCGAGGCGCGTGCTGTCGCGCCGCCGCTCGGCGCCCGGCGCGACCGGCCAGGGCACGGCGCAAGCAGAGCTGTCCCCGCGGGAGGCGGAGGTGCTGCGCCTCGTGGTCGAGGGGCTGCTCAACAAGCAGATCGCCCAACGCCTCGGCATCACGGAGCGCACCGTCAAGGCCCACCTCACCTCGGCCTACCAGCGGATCGGGGTCGCCGACCGGACCCAGGCAGCACTGTGGGTCCAGCGTCACGACCGCGACGGGCCGTCGACCAGCCCTGCGGCGCCCTAGCCCTCGCCGGCGATGAGCAGCCGGTCGTCGCGCCGCTCGAGCTGGAGCCGTACGCGCTGGGTGCTGCGCTCTCCCGACTTCATCACGTAGTCGACGGTGTAGCCCACCGTGAGGTCGGAGGGATCGCTGGTGACGTCCACCAGCGAGGCGGAGCGCACCTGACTCCACCACCCCATGTAGCCCTCGAAGCCCCCGCTGGCGTCCTGGAACTCCGGGGTGAGCTGGTCGAACGCGTCCCGGGGGTCGCTGGTCACGGTGGAGAGGTAGGAGCCGATGAAGGCGTCCATCTGCTTGCGGGTGTCCTCGGCGGTGGCCGGGGGAGCGCTGCCGACCGGGGTCTGCGAGGTCTCCGGCGACGTGCGCTGTCGTTCCTCGGGGAGCGCCTCGGGCGTGCCGCGGCCGGCCCAGACGTACGCCGCGGCGATTGCGGCGAGCGCCAGCGCGGCCGCGGCCACCGGCCACGCCCAGCGGGCGGCGCGCCGACGCCGCGGCGGGCCGGGTGCGGGTGCCGGCTCGCGAAGGGTCGGCAGCTCGCCGGTGCGTTCACGGCGGGCCGTGGTCGTGACCGGCGCCGGGGCGACGGTGGAGGCCTGTCCGCGCGCGACGCGGGCCAGCTCGTCGCGCACGCGGGCCATCGGCCAGCGGGCGTCGGGGTCGCGGTTCATCATCATGGTGAGCAGGCCGGCCAGCGGGTGGTCGTCGGGCAGTCGCGGCGGGTCCTCGTGCACGATCTTGTAGAGCGCGCCGATGAGGTTGTCGCCGACGTCGTAGGGCGGCGTGCCGGTGACGGCGTGGTAGAGCGTCGCGCCCAGCGACCACACGTCGCTCGCGGGGGTGGCCGACGCGCCGGAGGCGACCTCGGGAGCCAGGTAGGCGGGGGAGCCGGTGACCAGGCCGGTCTGGGTGAGCGAGTGGTCGTCCTCCGACCGGGCGATCCCGAAGTCGTTGAGCTTGGCCGACCCGCCGGAGATCAGGATGTTGCTCGGCTTGACGTCGCGGTGGACGATGCCGTGCGCGTGGGCCTCGACGAGCGCGTCGGCAGTCTGGGCGAGCAGGGCGGCGGCCTCCTCGGCGGCCAGTGGCCCGGACGTCGCCACGCGCTCGCTCAGCGTCTCGCCGTCGACGTACTCCATCACCAGCCAGCGCACGTCCTGCTCGTCGACGAGGTCGAAGACCGAGACGACGTGGGGGTGGTTGAGCGCCGCGGCCAGCCGCGCCTCGCGCTCGGCACGCTCCACCCCGGCGCTGTCGGAGCCCGGGATCACACCGATCCGCTTGATCGCCACCAGCCGGCCCAGCACCTCGTCGCGGGCGAGGTGCACCGTGCCGGACCCGCCGCGCCCGATCTGCCTCTCGAGCGTGTACCTGCCTGCGATCACGTGCCGTCCCTCCTGCGTCGTCGCCCTAGGCTAGTGCCCGTACCCGAGTCCGCCCCAGCAGAAGGAACACCCCCGTGACGACGCCCAATGTCCTCGACGAGCTGGAGTGGCGCGGCCTCGTCGCGCACTCCACCGACCGCGATGCGCTCCGCGCCGCGCTGGGCGAGGGGAGCGTCAGGTTCTACGTGGGCTTCGACCCCACGGCCCCCAGCCTCCACATGGGCAACCTGGTCCAGCTGGTCACCGCCCGGCGCCTCCAGGACGCCGGTCACACGCCGTACATCCTGGTCGGCGGGGCCACCGGGATGATCGGTGACCCGCGCGACTCCGGCGAGCGCACCCTCAACTCCCTCGACACGGTGAAGGAGTGGACCGAGCGGGTGCGCCGGCAGGTCTCGCGCTTCGTCAGCTTCGAGGGCGACAACGCCGCCACCACGGTCAACAACTACGACTGGACGGCGTCGCTGTCGACGATCGACTTCCTGCGCGACATCGGCAAGCACTTCCCGGTCAACCGGATGCTCGCCCGCGACACCGTGCGGCGCCGGCTCGAGTCGGGCATCAGCTACACCGAGTTCTCCTACGTCCTGCTGCAGTCGATGGACTACCTCAACCTCTTCCGCGAGCACGGCGTGCGGCTGCAGTTCGGGGGCTCGGACCAGTGGGGCAACATCACCGGGGGAGCCGACCTGGTCCGCCGGGTCACGGGCGAGAACGCGTACGGCTTCGCGACGCCGCTCATCACCAAGACCGACGGCACCAAGTACGGCAAGACCGAGGGCGGCGCCCTGTGGCTCGACCCCGAGATGCTCTCCCCCTACGCCTTCCACCAGTTCTGGCTCAACGTCGAGGACGAGAAGGTCGGTGAGCTGCTGCGCATCTTCACCTTCCTCTCGCGCGAGGAGATCGAGGACCTCGAGCAGCAGACGGTCGACAAGCCGTTCCTGCGCGCGGGCCAGAAGCGGCTCGCCGACGAGGTCACCGCGCTGGTGCACTCCGAGGAGGAGGTCGAGCACGCCAAGGCCGCCGCCGCCGCGCTGTTCGGTGGGGGCGACCTCGCCGCCATCAAGCCCGACACCCTCGCCGCCGCCCTGCGCGAGGCCGGCGGCACGACGCTCCCCGCCGGCGAGCTGCCCGGCATCCTCGACCTGCTCGTGGCAGCCGGCCTTGCCAAGAGCAAGGGGGAGGCCCGGCGCACCGTCGCCGAGGGCGGCGCCTACCTCAACAACGTCCGCGTGGAGGACCCCGAGCTCCGGCCGACCGACGCCGACCTCGTCGCCGGATCGTGGCTGGTGCTGCGGCGCGGGAAGAAGAACTTCGCCGGTGTCGAGGTGTCCTGAGGACGCGGTGGGCGGGCGCTCGCGGACCCCTCCCACGGGGTGTGGGGACGCGCTCCCACCCGCCCCAGGGGCCCCAACAGGCCGCTGACCTGCGGAAACGCAGATGTGCGCGCGGTCACACCGTTTCGATTTGCGCGATCGGTGCGGAGTGAATAATGTTCTCTTTGTCGCCAGGGAGCGGCGGGGAGCAAGACCGGTCAGGTCGGGCTCCCGGCCCCGGGCAGGACAACCCGAAGCGGTCATCGGTCACGGTGACACCACCGGGTCAGAGCGAAACAGCCGAGGATTTGCCACGGCAGAAAGTCGCTCGCTAGGTTTGACCAGTTGCCTCACGCAACCGAGATCCTCACCGGATCGCGATGTGGGTGCGTCTGATACTTGAGAACTCAACAGTGTGTTTGATTAGTCGACGAATTAGTTTGTTTTGCCCCGTTGACGTCATGTTCTGGCTTGTGCCTTTGGGTGTGGGTTGGGGGATGGTGTCGCGGTTTCTTTGACGATGATTCTGACAACATGTCAGTTTCGTTTTTTGTCATGGATGTGGCTCTTATTGATTGTCGTGCTTGTGTCTGCTGCTTTTTGGTGGTGGGTGTGGGTGCGTGTTTTCGATGGAGAGTTTGATCCTGGCTCAGGACGAACGCTGGCGGCGTGCTTAACACATGCAAGTCGAGCGGAAAGG